>CAWIMV010000001.1:1172500-2998713 GCA_963837325.1 uncultured Actinomycetota bacterium | reverse complement strand
GGGCATCGCGACGATGTCGGCGACGTTCTCGCGAGATACCTTGATCGTGCGGCCCTGGGCACGGGCCTCCTTCTCGGTGAGGCCCGCGGTTGCCAACGGGGATATTATGAACAGGGTCCGCGGAACGGCAACTCGGTCGGTGGTGGTGCGCTTGCCATCGCCGAGCAACTGGTCGAGAACGATGCGCGCGTCGTCGAGAGAGACATAGGTGAACTGCGGTCCACCGTTGACATCGCCAAGGGCGAAAATGTGTGGCTGGGTGGTACGCAGAAGCTCGTCGACCTCTATCGCTCCTCGATGCGGTGGCGGACGCCGGCGGCGCCGAGGTCGAGTTCGAGATGGCCGGTCGTCGCCGGTCGCGGCCAGCAGAGCTTCCGCCTCGACCGAACAGGGTCTGCCCGTCCTTCTCGTAGCTATGGTCGAGGTCGTGTCGTTGTCAGGACGCCGACGCCCTGGCCGCAGTGATGAGCTCGATCCCGTCCCGGCGAGGATGCCGGTGGCTCCTGCGCGATGTCCTCGTCTTCACCCGCGAGCAGGCGCTGGGCGGTCTCGAGCACGGTTACCTCCGCGCCGAAGCTCTGGTAGATCGCGGCGAATTCCAGGCCGAGGTAGCCGCCGCCGAGGATGACGAGGCGGGCCGGAAGTTGGTCCTTCTGGATCAGGTCGGTGCTGCTGACCCGTGCGTGTGTTCGCGAACCCGGGGATGTCCGGGATCACCGGCTCCGAACCGGTGTTGATCAGAATGATCGGCGCGGTGACGGTTACCCGTCTTATCCGTCGCCGACGGCGACGGTGTGGGCGTCGAGAAAGCGGACCGCGCCGGTAATGACGATAGCGGTGTCCTTGCCGTCCAGACGGGCGAAATTGCCGGCCCGGAAAGCGCTGGTCAGCGCCGTACACCGGCCACGGAGTTGGCGAAAAACTCCTGGGCGTCATCCTCCGCCGTTTCGCGTTCGAATAGTGGACCAGCATCTTGGTCGGGACACAGCCCATGTTCGGGCAGGTGCCGCCGTACATGTTCTCCGACCGCTCGACGAGGATCAGCGCTTCCCAGCATGAGTGAGCACGTGTGCGGCGGTCTTGCCGCCCTTGCCGAAACCGATGACGAGAACGTCCGCGCTGAGGGTGGTAGTTGTGGTCCATGGCCCAGTCTTGAGAGCTAGCTCGACCGAATAGGCTTATGCGTTTCGGTTTCCGGCTGAAAGGTCTCACATGGACGCTGTCAGTCATATCATCCGCTGGCGCAACTAAACGCGAGACTGGACAAGCGCTGCCTGCTGGGCGCCTCGACCCGCATGGACGTGGCCGCTCACGGCGACCGGGAAGCACCGTTCCATGTGCTGCTGGACGGCAGCTGCCAGCTTCAGGTCGGGCCCCGCTTGCTCACGCTCGCGCCGGGGACTTGTGGTGATCCCGAGCGGCGGGCCCCACCGTTCCCACTGCGCCCGAGGACGCCTTCATGGTATCGCCGAGACGGGGGGAGCCGCTTCACGACGACGCGCAGCGCACCCGGCGGCCAGGCCGTGCTCGACCTCTTCTGCGGGCACTACACGTCCGGCGCGGGCGCCGGCGCGATGCTGTTTCGAACCTGCCCGATCCAGTGCACGTGTCGTTCGGCCGGGTCGGGACAGCGAGAGGTTCTGCGCATGCTGAGCACCCGATGCGCAGCGAAGCGCAGCAGGAAGGCGACGGGACAGCGGCGATATTGTCCGCTTTGTGCACGGCGCTGTTGACGTTGTTGCGCGGACATCACGGGATCGGCCACCGACACGACGTTCTGGACAGCCACCAGGCGATGATCGGATCGCCGCGGTCATCGAGCAGGTCCTGAGACTCCAGGGCGAATGGTCGTTCGAGCGGCTGAGCCGGGCCGCGGCGATGTCGCGAGCGACGTTCATCCGGCATTTCAGCCGGACCACCGGAATGACCGTCGGCGCCTTGGTCACCCAAGTCCGACTGATGACAGCCGCCGAAGCCGGCTCCAGACGACTGACCTCACCGTCGCGACCATTGCGGCACACGTCGGCTACCAGTCCGAGTCCGCGTTCAGCCGCTCCTTTCGGCTCGCAACTGGCGCCAGGCCCGGACAGTTCCGGCGCACTCGCGATCGGCCGGACAGATGACCGATCGCGTGGGCGGATTCGGGACCCGCAAGGCGCTGGCGTCCGGTTCGGATCTGCCGCGCGGCGGGTGCGCCACGCCGGGCACGTCGGTCAGCCGAGGGCATCTCGCCGTATGCGGAATGTGTTCTCGCCGAGTTGTTTGGCGATCTCGCCGACAGTCAGCCCGTCCTGTTCCCACAGCTGAGCCAGGACGAGGTGTTGCCCGACGGCCGCCCGCCGCGCCATCGCCTCATCGGTCTGCTGTCGCAGGAGTTTGCTGGCACGGCGCGCACCGGTCGTTCGACCGCTTCGGCGTGGGGTGTCAAGTAGAGACGTACCAGGCGCGCGTCGGATGGGTCGGAGCGTCGGATGACGAGGCCGGCTGCACGCGCAGCGTTGGCGAAGCGAGCGACCGCAACACTCGCGTCCGCTGAGCGGAAGCACCTGCAGACAGCACTCGTCAAGATCATCGACCACTTCAACGATTTCTGAACGGCGTGCTCCTGTCGTTCAGGAGTACGAGCGCGACCGGTGGATGTCGTCTCGTTGGCTCGCCGAATACGCCAACACAAACCACCAGCAGAGTGCGCGCACGCGGCACGGCCACCGTGCGGGCGAACTATCGCATCCGATATGACTGTGCCCTTGTCGCACACCTGTCGATGTCATGCAGGCGCTTCGGCGAGGGCCTCGCCGGCCGTCAGGTAACAGATTCCTGGCCGATGGACGGGTCGACGTCTGGCGCCGGGGCGAGGGCAAGCAGCGCCTCGGCGAAGTCGGGCCGTCCGGATGCCCACTTCACGGCGCCCGATGGCTGGAGGTCCAGCAATGGGTCAGCTGAGCCGGCTGACATCGCGGCGACGGCGCACGTGCCGTGCCCAATGAAACTGACGACCTCGAGCGCGGATCGCATGGGTTGATGTGAGTACGGTCGGCTCAGGGTCTCGCGCACCAGTCGGCGGTGGTATCGGGGAGTGTGCGCAGAACCGCAGGAGTCAACTCCCACGCCACTGCCGCAAGATCTTCCGAGTCCGGTCGCCGACCAACATGCGCAGCGAGCCGAGCGGTCAGACAGTGCGTGAGAAGAAGAGTTGCTCCTGCTGTCTGCTGTCGGTCACGCGCGAGTGCAGACATCGCCGCGGCGAACCGAAGCCGCTCTGCATTGTGCGCCGCGACGATCAGCTCGGCCAGAGCGGCCCAACTGCTCAGGAGAATGTCGTCCACGCTGCGGGCCTGTCGACTGCGATCACGGCGTCGCCATCCCATCTTTACAGCGTCGCTCAGCAGGTATCGCCGCACAACCCGGTGGTTTCACCTACGAACCCGGTCGTCGCGTGTCGCGCGAGCGTCCGCTCGCGTCCCGAACCGCGACCTCTGGCGCCCATGCCGGAAAGGCCGCTGTGCGGCTACTTGTTTGATTGACCGACGATCGGTGCCTGGCCAAGGCTCGGTCGAGGTGATCGGCAGGGTCGTTCTCTGCGCGGCTGTCCGTGGCAAGATCGCGAGACTCTCATCTGGCATGCGTCCTGCCGGTCACCGTGGCGTGGAGAGGCTCAAGAGGGGTCTGCCCGGCTCGAAGTAGCGCTGCCCTCCTCGTCGACAACTGCCGGTACGGGACGAGGGAGTGCACGTGGGGACGAACATGGAAGCGCATGCGCTGCCTCAAACGCCGGCTCTCCGACATCGTCTACCAACCCGCATGCACGACGACGCCCGAGCGCAGTCGACCCTGCTCGGCGTCCCCGGGAGGACACCCGGGGACGACTCTTCAATCCAGCGTGGCCGACTTCCCACCCCGACATCGACACTTCGGATCAGTCACTTCCCGGACCCGCCGAGCGCAAGCCTTAGAACCCACCTTCTCGCTGCGTCTTGACACAGAGGGGAGCCAGATCCGGCAGGCCGGTCGGGGCGGCGTCCAGCAATCCGGCGAGCATGCGCCGTCGCCGTCGTGCGGCATTGCTCGTCGATCCGCACAGCACTAGCATCCGATGCGGCAGATACCCGGCGTAACAGGCGAAGAACATTCCTTCGCTGGACTGGATACGGGCTGGATTCCCGGACGGACGTCGGGAGACTGCTGGCCCGCTGCGGACTCGCAGTCGTGCATCCGCGCACATGAAGGAGCCCCATCATGGTCACCAAAGCTCTTCTGGTCCGTCTCGAGGCCCTGCCTGGCAAGGAGGCCGAACTCGCAGACTTCCTCACCGGAGCGCGGTCGATCGTGATGGAAGAGCCGGGCACCATCGCCTGGTTCGCTATTCAATTCGGCCCCTCCACCTTCGGCGTCTACGACGTGTTCCCCGACGACGAAGCGCGGGACGCTCACCTGGCCGGCGGCGTGGGCCAGGCGCTCGGACCCAACACCGGCGTGCTTTTCTCCGAGCCCCAGATCGAGAAGATCGACGTAATCGCGGACAAGCTCCCGGGCTAGTCGGCTGCCGCCGCAGCAGCGCTGCTGGAGTCCATCGCCAAGCGGCGCCGGCTCAGGAACGCGCTAACCGCTGGGCGAGGTAGGGCGCGGTTGCGCTGTCGTTCGCTCTGACGATCTCGGCGGGGCGCCCTGTGGCGATGACCCTGCCACCGGCGTCGCCACCGCCGGGACCGAGATCGATCACCCAGTCGGCGTCGACGATGACGTCGAGGTCGTGCTCCACGAGCACGACGGTGTTGCCGGCGTCGACGAGGCGGTGCAGCTGGCGCAGTAACAGCGCGATGTCGGCCGGATGCAACCCGGAGGTCGGCTCGTCGAGCAGGTACAACGCATGCCCCCGACGCGAGCGCTGCATCTCGGTCGCGAGCTTGATGCGCTGCGCCTCGCCGCCGCTCAGTTCGGTCGCCGGCTGGCCGAGGCGGAGATAACCCAGTCCCACGTCGCGCAAGGTCTCCAGGCTGCGAGAGGCCGCAGGGACGTCGGCCAGGAACTTCGCGGCCTCGTCCACCGTCATCGCCAGGACGTCGCCGATGGTCTGGCCGCGGTAGGTCACCTCGAGCGTCTCGGCGTTGTAGCGCGCACCGTGACACGTCGGGCACGGCCCGTAGCTGCCGGGCAGGAATAGCAACTCGACGGCGACGAAGCCCTCGCCCTGGCATGTCTCGCATCGTCCGTCGGGCACATTGAAGGAGAACCGGCCGGCGGTGTACCCGCGCGCTCGCGCTTCATCGGTCGCCGCGTACAGCTTGCGCACCGCGTCGAACATCCCGGTGTAGGTCGCCAGGTTCGACCGAGGGGTGCGGCCGATGGGGCGTTGATCGACGCGGACCAGCCGATCGAAGGACTCGACCCCTGACGCGTCCTGCACGTCGACCTCGAGCTCGGCCTCGTCCAACTCGTCGTCCCCGGCCAGGCCGAGGTGGCTTCGCACCACCTCGGCGAGGACCTGCGTCACCAACGTCGACTTGCCCGAGCCGGAAACCCCGGTGACCGCGGTCAGCACGCACAGCGGTACGTCGACCGAGACGTCGCGCAGGTTGTGCCGGGTGACGCCACGCAGACGCAACCATCCGTGCGGGTTCCGCGGCTCGTGCGCCACCGGCGCCGCCCGGCCGAACAGATGATCGGCCGTCGCCGACTCGACGTCCTCGAGACCGGCTACCGGCCCGCTGTACAGCACCCGGCCGCCGGCCTCGCCCGCGCCGGGCCCGATGTCGACGACCCAGTCCGCCCGGCGCACGACGTCCATGTCGTGCTCCACCACGAACAACGAGTTGCCCGATGTCTTGAGTCGCTGCAGGACGTCGAGCAGCGGCTCGGCGTCCGCTGGATGCAGGCCGGCGGAGGGCTCGTCGAGGACGTAGACGACGCCGAACAGCCCGGAGCGCAGCTGCGTCGCGATCCGCAGCCGCTGCAGCTCACCCGGCGACAGCGTGGTGGACGCTCGATCCAGGCTCAGGTAGCCCAGGCCGAGATCGAGCAGGACCTCGATGCGGGCAACGAGGTCGGCGCAGATGCGCACCGCGACCTCGGTGGTCTCGCCGGACGCCGCGCTCGACGTCGCTGATCCGGGCTCGAGCAGCTCGGCCGTCGGCCGCAGCACGTCGACGACAGCGCTCAGCGGCAGCGCGTTGACCTCGGCGATCGAGCGTCCGGCGAACGTGACGGCGAGGGCCTCGCGGCGCAGCCCGCTGCCGCCGCAGTCGGGGCACGGCACGCTGCGCACGAAGCGCATGGCCCGCGCGCGCATCTGCTCGCTCTTCGAGTCGGCGAGCACGTGCAGCACGTGCTTGCGGGCGCTCCAGAACGTCCCGTAGTAGCCGTAGTCGATCCGGTCGCGCTCCGGCTCGATGAGAACCGAAGGCTGCTCGTCGGTCCACAGCAACCAGTCGCGGTCCTTCTTGCGCAACTTGCGCCACGGCCTGTCGATGTCGATGCCCAATCCGGCGACGATGCTGCGCAGGTTCGCGCCCTGCCAGGCGCCCGGCCACGCCGCGATGGCACCGTCGCGGATGCTCAGCGACGGGTCCGGGACCAGCAGCTCCTCGGTGACGTCGTGGACGACGCCCAAGTCCCGAGCATCGCGGGCAGGCGCCGGCCACCGTGTTGCGCGAGAACGCCTCTGCCTCGAGCCTCTCGGCGCCGCGCGGGTACGTCCCGGCTCGTGAGTACAGCATCCGCAACAGGTTGGACAGCGTGGTGATGGTGCCGACCGTCGAGCGTGGAGTCGGTGTGCCGCGGCGCTGCTGCAGTGCGACGGCCGGCGGCAGGCCGGTGATGTCCTGCACGTGCGGCGCGCCCACCTGTTGCAGCAACCGTCGCGCGTACGGCGCCACCGACTCGAAGTAGCGCCGCTGCGCCTCGGCGTAGAGCGTGCCGAAGGCCAACGACGACTTCCCCGAGCCGGAGACGCCGGTGAAGGCGACGAAGGCATCGCGCGGAATGTCGACGTCGACGTTGCGCAGGTTGTGATCGTTGGCTCCCCGAACCCGCACGAAGGGATCGAGAAGGTCCGTCATGACTGGGCCTTACCCAGCCGCCTGCGGCTAGAAACGGCTGACGACTCGGATGGGAGGCGCGGGCTCAGGTGAGGGCGAGCGCTCGGTCCTCCGGTGACTCGAGCCTCTGTCGATCTGGCCCTTCCACGTCGACTACACCGCCACGAACTGCCTCCTGCCGATTGGCGTCGCGAAGGACTCTCGCCCGGCCGAAGGTGCTGAGCCCACGCGATCACCGAAAAATCGGCAAGGCCGCCTGTTCCGTCGACGGCGCCCTCGGGTGCCCTGCAGGCGGGTTCAGCGGGCCCAGTAATCCGCAGCGGCCTTGCTGGCAGCGAGTTCTTCCGCCGTTTCAAAGCCCGGTGCCAGCGAGGCCTTGGTGCCAGGCAGGTACTGGTGATGGTCGATGCCGAGCAGTCGGATCCAGCTCTGCTGCCCAAAAGTCAGCCCGATGAAGCAGCCGAGCTCGACCAGTTCCGGCTCGCTGAAGTGTCGGTGCAACCTCGTCCACAGTTCCGCGGAATTCAATCCCCACGCGATCGCTTCGGCGTAGGCAAGCGCCGCCTTCTGGCGTTCGTCATAGCGATCCGAGGACTCGAAGTTGAGCAGCTCGTCGTACTGCTGCTCCTGCAGGCCGGCGGACCGGGCTTGGGTCGAGCGCTGATTGCCACAGAACTCACACTTGACTGTTCGTGAAATGTAAACACGGCACAGATCCTTGATCGGGTGGTCACAGACGCCGTTGCGGAACGTGTCGCGCCACGCGTCGGCGAAGGCCCAGAAGGCGTTCGGGGCATGAGCTCGCACCGCCGAACTCTCGGGTCTCGGCGTGCCCTCGCGCGCGCAGCGGTGGATCTCGGCCTGCATCCGCTCGTCCATGGCCTCGAGCGGCACGTAGCTGATGTTCGGCTCGGAGCTCACGTCGTCACCCCGTCTTCGAGACGAGTTTGCGGGCGTCGGCGTATACCGACAGATTGACGATGTCGCTGTACTTGGGCGCCTTGGCGGCCTTGACGTTCCCGGCAGCGACCTGACCCTGGATGCTGTTCGTCACGTTTTTCTGGGGCATTGCCGCGTCCGTGCTGCTCCAGAAATTGATGGCGCGGTACTGCGCCATGGCCGAGAGCAGGTCCTTCTTCTTGTCGCCCGTAACGGTCGCGTACTGCGCGACAGCGTCGGCGTTCTTCGGGTCGTTCATCCAGGCAATCGTCGCAATCTGAGCCGCGATGAGTTTGACAAACGTCGGACGCTTTTTGGCCAGTTCACTCTTGGTCGTGCCGTACATCTCGTACATCGTGTCGGGCACGGCCTGGCTCATCTTGAGCACCGTCGTCAGCTTCTTGCCCTGCGACTGGACGTCTACGAATTCGTTCAGGTGCAGCACCGACTCCTTGAGCTGGCCGGCGACGAGAGCTTGCGGGTTCGCGTTGCCGGGAAAGGGGAGCGGGTGGACGTCACTGATGCTCATCCCGCAGGTCCGCAACATCTGCAGCAGCGCGATGTAGCGGATGCCGCCGATCGCGTCGACGCCAATGCTTTTGCCTTTCAGGGATTGGCAGGTCCTGACGCCTGATTCAGTCGAGACGACGACCCAGTCGGGGAACTCCTGGCCCTGCAAGGCGACAAGCGGCTTGCCCTGGGCCGCGAGCTGGACGAGTTGCGCCGGCGGCATGATCGCCACGTCGATCTGGCCGGTGGTCACGGCGCGCGTGGCGTCGGTTCCGGTCTGGAAGTTCTTGATCGACACATTCACGCCGTACTTCTTGTAGAAGCCCTGCCTCTCGGCGATGTAGGGCAGCAGCCCTGAGATGACCGGCGGGATGCCGGGCGAGCCCAGCGTCAGCGAATCCGAACCGCCCCCGCCCGAAGACTTGCTGGAACTGCAGCCAGCGGCCACCAGCGCCGCCATAGCCGTTGCGCAGGCCACCGCCAGCAATCGCCGTGAGGTCGAGTGTCGTCGCATGTGCACGTCCATCCGTGAGTAGGGGTTCAGAGCTCGATCTGGACGGCGTCCGGGGACGCGGTCCGTGGGGCGTCGTTCGTGCTGTCGCTCATGACCGCACGCCAGACGTAGTCGCGGACGGTGCGGAATCGCTCGCTGTCGACCGCTTCGCGACCGCGCGGCCGCGGGATTGCGACGTCGACGATGTCGAAGATCGTGGCCGGGCTGCCGCGCAGGATGACTACCCGATCGCCCATCAGGACCGCTTCGTCGATCGAGTGGGTCACGAACATCATTGCCGCCCGACGGGTGTCCCAGATGCGCAGTAGCTCGAGTTGGAGAACGTCGCGGGTCTGCGCGTCAAGTGCGGCGAACGGCTCGTCCATGACGAGCACGTTCGGCTCGATCGCCAGCGCGCGGGCCAGCCCGGCCCGCTGCTGCATACCGCCGGAAAGCTGATAAGGATAGGACTTTTCGAAGCCCTGCAGCCCGACGAGTTCGAGCAACTCCCGCACCCGCGGCGTGGCGTCCTTCTTCGACACGCCTTGGACGGTGAGCCCATATGCGACGTTGGCGGTCACGGTCTTCCAGGGGAACAGCCCGAAGTGCTGGAACACCATGGCTACGCCCTCGGGCGGTTCGACGACCGGCTTGCCGGAGATGTAGACCGTTCCCTCGCTCGCCTTCATCAGACCAACGGCGCAGCGCAACAGCGTCGTCTTGCCGCATCCCGACGGCCCGACGATCGAGACGATCTCGCCGCCGTTGACCTCGAAACTGACGTCGGACAGCACGACGCGCTTGCCGTACCGCTTGGTGAGGTGATCGATGCGGATCGTGGTATCGGTCTGATTCGAAGTCACGCGTTCTCCTCCGACTGCTGGGCTGGGCGGTACCACGGAAGGCCGCGGGTCACGGCCAGGTTGACGAGTGCCCGGACGAGCAATGCGAACACCACGAGGACGAGCAGGGCGACCATCGCCTCGTTCTCGTGGAAGGACCTGACGTTGAACAGGATGTAGTAGCCGAGCCCGTTGATCGCCGTAACGAATTCGGCCACGATCGCCCCGATCAGGGCCCGTCCGATCGCCAGGTCGAGCCCGGCAAGCGCGTAGGGAACCGCGTTCGGTAGAACTACTCCGGCCCAGACGCGCCACCATGGGGTGCGGTGAATGCGGGTGACGTCGAGGAATGTCGAGGGAACCAGCCGAGCGCCTTCGGCGACGTTGTAGATGATCGGCAGCACCGCTTCTAGGACGATCACGACCAGCCGCGCCTTGGAGGTGTAACCGAACCAAACGGTGACCAACGGCACGACGGCGATCAACGGCGCGGCGTAGAACGCGCCGACGTACATGCCCAAGACCCGATTGAGATCGGGAAGCCGGCCCATGGCCAGGCCGATGATCGTTCCGACCACGATGGCTATGAGCAGCCCTTCGACGACGGCGGTCAACGTCGTCTGCACGTCGGACGTGAACTGGCTGTCGCCGAACACCGCTGGGATGCGCTTGGCCGTCTCGACGGGCGCTGCGATGTAGCTCGGCGCGAAGGCCGCAACGCCGATCTGCCACGCTGCGAGGATCCCCAGCCCCGCGGCCACGCGCAGGGCGAACGCGCGCAAGCGGCGCCGTGGCCGCCGCAGGCCGTCCATTGCCGGCGCTCCGTTGGCCGGCCCAGCCAGCTTGCTGGGCTGGGTGTCGATCGGCGCCTCGGTCGTCAGGTCGGCACGCGGTCTCATCCGCCGACCCGCCAGCGCGCGAAGTACCGTTCGGCCGCCCGGCCGATGGCCATCAACACCAGCCCGATGACAGTGATCGTCAAGGTGACGGCCAACATCTGCGCGGTGTCGAAACGCTCCGAGGCGATGATCAGCAAGCTGCCCAGGCCGTCGGAGCTGAGGAAGAAGTCGCCGGCGATCATCCCGACCAGGCCGCGAGCGAGCGACTGACGAACGCCGGTCATCATAAATGGCACGGTGTAAGGAACGACCACGTGGCGCCACACGTCGCGCTCGCGCGTGCGGTAGCAACGGGCGACGTCGAGCAGTTCGGGCGAGATGCTCTGGGCCCCGCGCTGAGTGTTCAGCAGGATGGGGAAGAACGCGAACAGGATGATGACGATGACCTTCGGCCAAAAGCCGAAACCGAGCAGCGCGAGCAGGAACGGTATGAGCGCCACCATCGGCGTGGCGTAGAGCGCGAGCACATACGGCTCGAAAGCGGTGCGGAGCAAGGGCCGGCGGGCCAGCAGCAGGCCACCAAATCCGCCGAGTACCAACGCGAAAAACATTCCCACGAAATACGCCTTGAACGAGATCTCTAGGGCCTTGGGTAGCGTCCCGTCCGAGATGATGTTCCCGAGTCGCTTCAGCGTGTCGGTCAACGTCACGAAGACCTCGCTGCTCGAGTGCAGCCCGACCAACTGCCATACGACGGCGCCGAGCGCGAGGCCACCGGCGTAGCCCGACACGACACGTACTCGGTGGCGCGTGGATGTCGGCTCCGCGTCCGTGCTCACGCTGCCGTCCCCTCCTCCATCCGTCCCCGCAGCCACGGCTCGGGCGCCAGCACGGTGAGACCGCCGGCGATCCGGTCGGTGACCCACACGAGCAAGTCGGCGTCGACCCAAAGGTCGTTGGCCTGCGGTACGGGCTGGCCAACCGGTGCCGGGCCGACCCAATGTGCGATCTCGGTCGGGGCACCGGCGTCGCTGACGTCATACACACGCAGGCCGGCACTGAAGTAAGTCGCGAACACGATGCGGTCGCTGCGGTAGGACCCGAACCGATTCTCGTGCAGGTTGTGGGCGCCGAAGCGCAGCGGCAGTTCGGCGTACGTGCCCCGCGGTGCAGGCACCGTGCTGACGACCTCAGGTGGTCCGGAGACATCGACGAGCCGGATTGTGCGCTCAGGTGCGTGCGGTCCGTCGTGTTGCTGCTCGTCGGTCACCACGACCAGGTGCCGTCCGGGCAGCGGCAGGCAGGTATGGGTCGCTCCGCCGCCCCAATCGAGGCGGGCAACGAAAGACGGCGCGGTGAAGTCGGTGACGTCCAGCACGACCATGCCGGCATCGTCGTACCCGAGGTAGGCCCGCTCACCGTCGATCAGGGCGTGGTGGGCTGCGTAGCGTTTGCCGTTCGGCCAGTCGGGCTGTTCGTCCATGCGCTGGCCCGGCCACCACCAGCGGGCGACTTCCACCGGGTGTTCGGGGTGGGCGAGATCGAGCACGATCCAGATGCGGTCGCGAAAGCCCTCGGGCGTCGCGGACATGTGGGCGTAGCGGCCGCCGGTCCAGACGATGCGATGCACACCTGACCCACCGCACGGCCAGAACCCGACCTGCTCCGGCACGGCGGGGTCGTCGAGCCGGTAGATGGCAAGGCCCGCTGAGACCGGCCCGCTCGGCTGCGAGCGGTAGGGGAACTTCTCGTGATTGACCAGCAGCAGACCGTCGGCGACTTGGACCTTATGAGTGTGCGAGTTCGGCGGGGCGTCCCACTGTGCAATGACCTTCGGCGCACGGGGGTCGGCGACGTCGAGGATTGTCGTGCCGGCGCCGGTTGTGCCGGTATGCCCGACGAACAGAACGTCACCGGCGCGCACAACCTGCATGCCGTCGGAGCGACCGCCGAGATCATGGTGGGCGAGGGCGGCGAAGCCGAGCGAAGACCCGGTGGCCGCGGACATTGCGCCCCCCTTCGGCCGAAGCAACGGAAATGCTGCAATCGTTCGCTAAGGGAAAAACGTAACCACGCGCTGCGACGGTGTCAACGTGCTTCCCGGGTCGCTGCGGCGCCGGGCGCGTGGTTCAGGTCCGTGCGGCCGCAGTCGACTGCCGGACTACCAATTGCACCGGGAGCACCAGATGCTGGGTCGCGTTGGTGCGGCCCAGCAGACGGTCGAGCAGAATCCGACCGGCTTCAATGCCCATCTGTACCTGCGGAATGCGCACGGTCGTGAGCGGCGGATCGAGCTTGTCCATGAACAGCATGTCGTTGTACCCGGTGACCGACATGTCGGCAGGGCAGCGCAGACCGGCACTTCGCAATGCATCGAGACAGCCCACCGCCAGCGTGTCGTTCGCAGCGACAACAGCGGTGGCATCGGTACCCGCGAGCAGCTCGGCCATGCATCGCTGGCCCTCGGCGCCGGAGAAGGCGCGGGCGTAGACGACCCGGGTGGGGTCGAGCGTCATGCGGTGGCGTCGCAGGGCAGCGCCGAGCGCCTTCAGTCGTCCGCGGCCGGTACTCAAGCTGCGCGGACCGGCGATTGCCGCGATGCGGGTATGCCCCAGCCCGACGAGATGCTCGACCACCGCGGCAATTCCGGCGAAGTCGTCCGCGCTGACCGAGGACACATCAGGCCCGGAGGCCACCCGGTTCACCGTCACCACCGGGATCTCGTTTTCGATCAGCGACGCAAGGGTCTGGTCGTTGCGGTGCGCAGTCAACAGGATGAATCCGTCGACATTGCGCGCCCGCAGCGCTCGCAGCGCGCGTCGTTCCCGTTCGCTGTCGTTGTCGGTGTTGGCGATCAGCGCGGTGAAGTCGCGCTCGGCCAGGCTGTCTTCGATACCGCGCAGGATCGGTGGGAACAACGGGTTGGTCAGATCCGGGATCAGGACCCCGGCCGTCGCGGTACGGCCAGTGCGCAATGTTCGGGCGGTGAGATGCGGTTCGTAATCCAGCTCGCGAGCGGCGACGATGACGCGGCGCGCAGTCTCGGCGTTGACCTTGTGACGAGTAGCTTCGGCCAACGCGCGTGACACCGTCGCCGGATGGACGCCGGCACGCGCAGCGACGTCGCGAAGGGTGACCTTCAGCTGCGGCACCGCACGAGACTAGCCGACCCGGGCGCCGCGGTTCGGGATTGACGGGCCAAGGCAGGCGGGGCAGAGTGCAGTCGATTGCAGTCCTGGCTGCACAGAAGGAGCCCGCATGGATGACAAGCTCGCATCGGCGATCTCGCACTGGGCGCCGCGGTTCACCACCAACGGGGTGACGGTCGGTGACTTCGAGGCCATTACCGCCGGACTCGCACGCTGGTCGGAATGGTGCACGGCGTGGAGCGCCACCGCAGTCGGCTACGAGGAGCTCGGTCGGCAGGAGCTTGCGGACAAGCACACCCGCTCTGCCGGCGCCCATCTCGCTCAGGCCGCGGTGTACTACCACTTCGCGAAGTTCGTCTTCGTTGAAGATTTGGACCAGATGCGCGCCGCCCATATGTCCGCGGTGCGCTGCCTCAATGACGCCCTGCCGTATCTGGACCCGCCGGGCGAGCGCGTGCAGATTCCGTTCGACGGCAGCCGCTTGGTCGGCGTCCTACGTCGACCCGACGGTCCGGGCCCGCACCCGACGGTGCTGATGGTGTCCGGTCTCGACTCGACCAAGGAGGAACTGCGATCGACCGAGCAACTCTTCCTCGAGCGCGGCCTGGCGACGCTGTCCGTCGACGGTCCCGGCCAGGGCGAGGCCGAGTACGACCTGCCCATCCGCGGTGACTGGGAGGTGCCCGGATCGGTCCTGCTGGACTGGATGAGCGCACACCCGGACATCGCGTCGGATCGGATCGCGGTGTGGGGGGTCAGCCTCGGCGGCTACTACGCGCCTCGGATCGCGAGTGGCGACGACCGGGTTCGGGCCTGCGTCGCACTGTGCGGCCCGTACAACTTCGGCGCGGTCTGGGACGGCCTGCCCGAGCTGACCCGTGAGACCTTCCGGGTCCGCAGCGCAACCGCAAACGCCGACGACGCCCGCCGGGCCGCACTTGAGCTCGGGCTGGGCGGGCGCACCGACTCCATCAGGTGCCCGCTGCTCGTCGTGGTCGGCAAGCGGGATCGCCTGATCCCGTGGGAGGACGGCCAGCGGCTGGCCGACGAGGTTCCGGGCGCGCGGCTACATGTGCTCGAGACCGGCAATCACGGCTGCGCGAATGTCGCTCCGCTGCATCGCTACCTCACGGCGGACTGGGTCGCCGACCAAATCGCGTGACGGTCAACGACGGCGGTCGGAGTTCGGATCCTTCGAGCGGATCCGGCGCCATATGCTCCGCAGTCTCGACCGGCGAGCCGCTGTGACCTCAGAACTATGCCCAGGCTCACCAGTTGCTGACGGCGGCCGCTCGGCGCGACGCGACGGGGCTCGATTCACCGAATCTGGGCGCGGCGTACGAGGCCACCCTTGGCCACGATATTCCGGCTCAACCATCGGGCGCCCCTATCTGCAATATTGCGTGCTCCGTTGCGTCATCGTAAGGCCCGTCGGACCGAGGAAGGAGGCCTTCACATGACTAATGGGCCGGGCCGCGCTGCTCCCTACCGGTTCTCGATCGCGGAATTCGCCCGCCGGCGTCGCGCCCTGCATGCGACGATGCAGGCCAACGGCGTCGAGCACTGCGTGCTTTTCGGCGCCAACCGCAGCGGCTCCGCCGTCCCCTGGCTCACCGGCTGGCCGGTGACCGCGCAGGCCTATGTCCTGGTCAGCCCCGGTGAGAAGGACGTGCTGCTGGTTGCCTATTACAACCACGTGCCAAACGCCCGCGAGCTGGCCGCTGATGCCGACGTCCGTTGGGCCGGCTCCGATCCGATGGCCTCACTGTCGGAGTTGCTTCGGCACCGTGGCGCCGCGTCTGTTGGCTACATCGGCGCGTTGGGCGCCGAGCAGGTGGGCCGGTTAGCCGAACGCGTCACCGTCCATGACCTGAACCGGGCCTTCGTGCAACTGCGGCTGCGCAAATCCGCCGAGGAAGTCACTGCGCTGCGCAATGCCGCGGCCCTCACCGACGTGGCCGCTTGCGCGTTGACCGCGCCCGACAACGTCGGCCTGACTGAGTATGAGCTGTGCGCCGAGCTGGAGCGGGCCTATGTCTCATGCGGCGGTGGTCACCACATCCACTATCTCTCGCTCACGTCGATGAGTGCGCCAGACCGATGCGTACCCCGGCAGTGGCCGACTGATCGGGTGCTTGGCAAGGGCGACCTGCTTAGCTTCGAACTGTCGGCGACGTCGGCCCCGGACTATGCCGGGCAATTGCTGCGGACGTTCACCGTCGCGGCTGGCCCGACGCCGCTCGTTCGTGAGCTACACGACGTGGCCACCGCAGCGTTCGACGCGGTCCAGGCCCTGCTGCGGCCCGGTGTGTTGCCGGCGGAGCTGATCGAGGCGGCACGGGTCATCGAATCGGCCGGTTTCACCGTCCTGGACGACCTGGTGCACGGATTCGGCGGCGGCTACCTTCCGCCGGTGATCGGCTCAGCCAGCCGCCAGCTCGCCCCCGTACCGGAATCTCCGCTCGAAGAGGGCATGACGGTCGTCGTCCAGCCGAACGTCGTCACGCCGGACCACACCCTGGGCGTGCAGACCGGCGAGTTGCTGCACATCACCGCCGACGGAGCCGAGCGGCTGCACAGCTTTCCCCGCGGACTGGGTCGAATCGCATAACTGCGATGCCGTCACGAAAGGAGTCCTCTTGAGCCGCAAGCTGCTGGTCGGAGCGTTCACGCCCTCGGTCCTGCTCAGGGTGGCGCACCGCATCGGGCGCCTCGACGCACACGGACTGGACGTCGACGAGCGTGCGGTCATGTCGTCGCCCGAGCAGTTCCGCTCGCTGCTCGACGGCGAGCTCGATGTCGTCTTCACCAACCCCGACAACGTGGTGGCCTACCGGTTCTGCCCGGACAACCCACTAAGCGTGACCGCGGACGTCAAGATCGTCGCAGCCGTCGATCGCGGCCTTGGTCTGGGCCTCTACGCAAGGAAGGGCACCACGGCCGATCAGCTGCGCGGAGCCGCGTGGGGAGTCGACGTCCCGACTTCGGGTTTCGCGTTCGTGATGTACGCGGCCGCGGAATCGGTCGGCCTGAGCCGGGACGACTACGACACGGTGACGCTCGGGTCGACGCCGAAACGCCTCACTGCCCTGCTCGCCGGCGAGTGTGACGCCACGATGCTCAACGCCGGCAATGAACTCCTCGCGGAGCAGGCCGGGTGCTCCGCTTTGGTGCGGGCTGCGGATGTGTGTGCGCCCTACCTCGGCACGGTGCTGGCAGTTGCGGGCGCGGACAACCTACAGGCGGCCCAACAGCTGGCCGCCGCGCTGCAAGAGACGGCGGAAGAAATCTGTTCCGGGCGGCTGGATGACGAGACGGCCGACGAGGCTGCCAGCGCCCTGGACCTCGGACCGGCACTCGCCGCGCGGCATGTCGCGCGGCTCCAAGACGCGCGCGAAGGGTTGGTCCGCGACGCGGTGGTGGACCGGGATGCCCTGACAACGGTGGTCGAGCTGCGTCGCAGGTACCGGCCCACCGTGGTGGGCGGCGTCGACGTGCTCGCGGCGGCACTCGATTGGGGGTCGGGACTGGTCGCCGGCTAGCTCGCTGGCTCACTGCTGTCGGTCGATGAACGGCACAAGCAGTGCGGACGGCCGGCCACCCCCGGCATAGATCGTCACCGCGTTGTCGAAGGTGCCCGGGGGACGGTCCTCGGGATGATCGTGGTGGAACGGACCGCTGCCCCGCATCAGGTCGCCGCCGTGATCGACCGGCTCCAGCCCATGATCGAAATCGCGGCCGAGAATGCTCAGGGCCAGCCGGAATCCGGCAGGTAGCACGACGCAGGTGGCCCAGATTTCGATGTCTACTTCATAGATCTCTCCCGGGACGAGAGGCTCGGCGCTCTGGTGCGGATGCCAAGGCGCCCACGTCTGCGATAGTGCGGGATCGACCTGGCGATGTGAGGCCCTCAGCCAGCCCTGGGACAACGGGGTGCGCGGATCGTTGGCCCCTTGGAAGAGCACCTCGCGGCTCTCGGCGTCGAAGGCGCGAAGCACCACGAACAGGTCTGCATCCGTCGTCGAAGACGAGATCCAAAGTTTCGCGGCCAGCGGGCCGGTGATCTCGGTCTCGACCTCCAGGGGTGGGGTGCTGAGGGTCATTCCGTCGCCGAGCGCCTGGTATTCGCGCTGCGCTGGTGCGGGCAGTGCCTCGTCGGCCAGACTGCCCGCGTCGAGGTCCAGGTACTTGGTCGCCCATCGGGTTCGTGGTAGAGGCCAGTCCTGTTCGGAGCGTGGCGTGAACGATCCGTCAGCGTGGCGAACCTGCAATGACACCGGCGGCTGGCTCGCCCAGTCACCCTCGGCCTTGAGGAAGTAGTCGAAGAAGCGGCGTTGCAGGTCCCGGCCGTAGGCGGTGTAAAAGCTGGCCCAGTGCGTGCCGCCGTGTACCTCGAGCCACTTCTGCGTAGACCCGGCTCGCCGCCAGGCGGTGAAGTTGCCGCGTTGATGATTGCCCAGGCCGCCCCAGTTCGCTGCGGACAGCACTGGAACGGTGATGGTCTCCGGCGTACTGGAATGCTCGGCGTGCCACTGATCGTCGAAGCGGTGGGCCAGGATCTCAGCCGCGAGATCGCAGCGGTTGGCGCTCAGTTCGGCGTCGGAGAGGTCCTCATCCCCGGCGGCCAGCAGTCCGCTCACCGGATTTCGGAACCCGCGGGAGCCGAGCCCGTGCTGAATCGTCGACATGCGGCGGTACCAAGCGGGCAGGAACGCGTTGTGGATGCCGCCGTGATGCGTCATCTCGCGGTAGTAGTCGTTGGCGCCTTCCCACGGGCAGATGGCGGCCAGATGCGGCGGGCGCAGCGCCGCGACCTGCCACTGGTTCTTCGCGTAGTACGAGATCCCGGCCAGGCCGACTTTGCCGTTGGACCACGCCTGGGCGGCAATCCACTCGATACAGTCGTAGAAGTCGCGCGCCTCACGGGGGCCCCAGACATCGATGAACCCGGGGGAGCGCCCGGCTCCGCGCGAGTCCACCCGCACGATCGCGTAGCCGTGGGGCGTCCACTGTTGCGGGTCGACCAGTTCCCACGCCGAGTAGGCGCCGGAGCTGCCTTGCAACGCATCGGGGTACTCCTGGATGAGTCGCGCCCACTGCCGCGGGTATCCCGCTTCGAACGTGAGGCCCTTGGCGTAGGGGCCGTAGCTGGCGATCACCGGGTACCGGCCCAGGGCGACCGGCCGGTATACGTCGGCGCGTACAACCAGGCCGTCATTCATCGTGATTGGCACGTCCCAGTCAATGCGCATGCCGTCGCGGACGTCAGACTTCACGGCACCCGGCAGCGGATCCTCGATCATGGAGCGATCCCTTCAATCGTTTGCAGAACCATAGCTGGACGGCCCGCGGTCGGCAGTTTGGCGACGGATCATCGCGACGGGCTGTTGCGCAACGACTCGCCGGCCGAGCGCGGAAGGCGCAACGCGCCAACCGCGGCCAGCGCGATGACGACGGCCAAGACGAGGAAGGCGAAGACGTACGAGGCGTGTTCGCCCACCAGGGGTCCAGCGACCTTGAGCGAAATCACCGCCAGGGCAATGCCGAGGGCCTGGGTCAACTGTTGAATGGTGCTGGCCAGCGTGTTCGCCTGATTCATCGCAGGTTGCTCGATGTCGGCGAACGCGATCGTGTTGTAACACGTGTACCCGATCGAACGAAAGACGCCACCCACAAGCAAGATCGCCGCGATTACCGGCAACGGCGTCGTTGCCCTCAACAGCGCACAGGCGCCGATGCTGAGGGCCGCGGCCGAGGTCGCCGCGATCATGACTGTCCGAAATGAAAATGCCCTCAACAACGGCGTCGTCAGCGGCTTGACCGCGACGTTGCCGACGAACAAGAACAGCAGCACCGTGCCGGCCCGCGCCGGGCTCCAGCCGAATCGGTCTTCGAACAGCAACGGGACCAAGAACGGGACGGCGTTGATCCCGATGCGGAACAGCCCACCACTGCGTTGAGCGGAGCGGAACGTCCTGACCCGAAGGGCGTCCAGTCGCACCAATGGCGCCTTCGCGCGCAGAAGGTGGCGAGTAGCCAGAACGCCGGAACTCGCGCTGATACCCGCAAGAACTGTTACGGCCGGCCAGCGCACGGACGGCTCACCGAGCAGTGCCGCGACGCTGATCAAGGAACCGAGGGCGATGGCCGTCCCAACGAATCCGGTCCAATCCAACGGCGCGGGCCGGGCGCGAGACAGGCGCGGCATCATGCGCAGCGCGACGAGCAGTGCCGTCACGCCCAACGGGACGTTGATGAGAAATATCCAGTGCCAGGACGCGTAGGTCGTCAACAGCCCACCCGCCGCCGGCGCGATCACCGGCGCGAGCAGTCCGGGCCAAGTCAGATACGCGATCGCCCGAATGATGTGCTGCTTGTCGGTCGAGTTCAGCACGACGAGGCGGCCGATCGGCACCATCATCGCGCCCCCGCCTCCCTGCAGGACGCGCATCACGGACAACTCGACGAGGTTGGTGCTGATCGCGCAGAGGAAGGAAGCGCCGGTGAACACCGCGATCGCGACGAGGAACGCGCTCCGGGCCCCCCATTTGTCGGCCACCCACGCGCTTACCGGGATCAGCGCAGCGACCGTCACAAGGTACGCGGTGACGCAGACGCCGATCTGCGCGGATCCGACGTGGAACGACCGAGCCATGCTCGGAGCCGCCGTGGCGATGATGGTGCCGTCCAGGTTCTGCATGAACAACGTGCCGGCCACCAACATGGCGAGCGGCCGCACCGGCCATTCGGTCACAGGCCGGTCCGCCCGATGGGCGCTGGTCGCTGTTGACGTGTACTGCGGGCACGGTACGATTCGCAGCAATCGCAATCGTTTGCAGTCACGGTCCACATGCTACAAGAACGGATAGCCCATGACAGCGAGCCAAGCGCCCATGACGCCGGCACACCGCTCGGAATCCGACGCTGCCGTTTTCGCAACGCCCATGGTTCCGGCACCGGGCCACGCCGCGGTCGATTACGAGACCCGCGTGAACATGGACCGGCTCCGCGACTACCGACTCTCGCGAGCCCGGCAGTCCCTCGACGCCAGCGAGTGCGGTTCCTTCCTGCTCTTCGACTTCTACAACATCCGCTACGTCACCCAGACCTGGATCGGCGGGGCCCTTGGCGACAAGATGACCCGCTACGCCCTGCTCGCCCGCGACGCCGAGCCGGTGCTGTGGGACTTCGGTTCGGCCGCGCGGCATCACCAGCTCTACGCGCCGTGGCTCGCGCCCGAGAACTGCCGTGCCGGCATGTTGGGACTGCGCGGCGCGATCGCGCCGGACGCCGGTCTCATGCGCTCCGCAGTGCGCGAGATCAAGGGCATGCTCGCCGAGCAGGGCCTGAGCGACATGCCGGTCGGCGTGGACATCGTCGAACCGGCGTTCCTGTTCGAGATGCAACAGCAGGGCCTGCGGGTCGTCGACGTCCAGCAACAGATGCTGGACGCACGCCAGATCAAGTCCATCGACGAGATCATGCTGCTTTCGCAAGCCGCGGCGATGGTGGACGGCGTCTACCAGGACATTGCCGACGCCCTCAAACCCGGCATTCGCGAAAATGAAATCGTTGCCCTGGCCAACAAGCGGCTCTACGAGATGGGTTCGGACCAGGTCGAGGCGATCAACGCGGTGTCGGGCGAGCGTTGCAACCCCCACCCGCACAACTTCTCGGATCGGATCATCCGTCCCGGTGATACCTGCTTCTTCGACATCATCCACTCCTACAACGGCTATCGGACCTGCTACTACCGCACCCTCAACGTCGGTTCGTCGACGCCGGCTCAACGCGACGCCTATACCAAGGCCCGGGAATGGATGGATGCCGCGATCACGCTCGTGCGCCCCGGCGTCGGCACGGACACAATCGCGAAGGCCTGGCCCACGGCGCAGGAGTTCGGTTTCGACAACGAGATGGCCTGCTTCGGACTGCAGTTCGGGCACGGTCTGGGACTCGGTCTGCACGAGCGACCGATCATCAGCCGTTTGAACTCGCTGGACGATCCGGTCGAGATCCAGACCGGCATGGTGTTTGCCCTGGAGACGTACTGCCCCGCGACGGACGGATTCTCCGCTGCTCGCATCGAGGAGGAGGTCGTGGTCGCGACCGACGGCGCCCGGATCCTCACCCTGTTCCCGTCCCAGGAACTGTTCATTGCCAACGCGTACTGACCGCAGCACGCCAACCCAACCACGGACTGAGGTTTGCCGATGACAACCACCCCCGTGCTGTCCGAGGTCGCTCGCCTCGTATCCGCCGTGCCGACCGGGTTGCTGATCGGCGGCGAATGGACGGCCGCCTCCGATGCGGCGGCGTTCCCGGTGATCGACCCCGCGTCGGGGGAGACGCTCACGGCCGTGTCTTCCGCGACCGTTGCCGATGGGCTCGCCGCCGTCGATGCGGCGGAACAGGCGTTGGTGAGTTGGCGTTCGACCGCGCCGCGCGACCGGGCCGAGATCCTGCGCCGAGCCTGGCAGCTCATGATCGAGCGGCAGGACGACCTGGCTCGGCTCATCGTCATCGAGAACGGCAAGGCCCTGCCGGATGCTCGTTCGGAGGTGGCGTACGCCGCCGAGTTCTTCCGCTGGTACGCCGAGGAAGCGGTGCGGGCAGACGGCGCGTTACAGATGGCTCCCAGTGGCAGTAACCGGATCATGGTCAGCCGAGAACCGATCGGCGTGTCGCTGCTCATCACGCCGTGGAACTTCCCCGCGGCAATGGCCACCCGCAAGATCGGCCCGGCACTCGCGGCCGGCTGCACCATGATCCTCAAGCCGGCGTCGGATACGCCGCTGACGGCGCTGGCCATCGGTGCGTTACTGGGCGAGGCCGGCGTGCCCGACGGCGTGATCAATGTGCTCCCGTCGCGACGTTCAGGCGAACTGGCCCACGCGCTGCTCACTGATGGCCGCGTGCGCAAGCTGTCGTTCACCGGATCCACCGAGGTCGGCCGCACGCTGTTGACCGAGGCCGCAGCCAATATCGTGAGCTGCTCGATGGAACTCGGCGGCAACGCCCCGTTCCTCGTCCTCGCCGACGCCGATATCGACGAGGCCGTCAGCGGCGCGATGGTCGCGAAGATGCGCAACGGAGGAGAGGCCTGCACCGCGGCCAACCGGTTCTACGTCGATGCCCAGGTCGCCGAAGAATTCTCGGATCGGCTGGCCGTCCGCATGTCCGGCCTGCGGACGGGGTCGGGCCTGGACCGCGACGTGGAGCTCGGGCCATTGATCAACGCCGACGCGCGCGAGAAGGTCGACGAGCTCGTGATTTCCGCGGTAGACGCGGGGGCCCGGACGCTCACCGGTGGAAAGGTGCCGAGCGGGGCCGGCTACTTCTACCCTCCGACGGTGCTTTCGGAGGTTCCGGCTGACGCGACGATCCTGACTCAGGAGATCTTCGGACCCGTCGCGCCGGTGGTGGCCTGCGGTTCGGTACCGGAAATGATCGAGCACGCCAACGCCACCGAATACGGCCTGGTTTCCTACGTCTACAGCGGAGACCTGGCCGCGGGACTCAAGGTGGCGGACGCTCTGGAAACCGGGATGGTCGGCCTGAACCGTCCGATCGTCTCGGACCCGGCCGCACCTTTCGGCGGCGTCAAGCAGTCCGGCCTGGGACGCGAGGGCGGCCACGACGGGCTGCTCGAATTCATGGAGAGCAAGTACATCGCCGTTCAGTGGTGAGCCGGCTACCTCACCCGGCCTCGATCGCCGCCACGATGGCCTCGCTGGTGAGAGGCAGGTGGCGCACGCGTACCCCAATGGCGGCCGAAATGGCGTTGCCGAGGGCCGCGGCTGTAGGGCCGATTGACGCCTCGCCCGCGCCGACCGACTGCTCGTGCGACGGCAGCACGTGTACATCGACGGCGGGTATGTCGCTGAACTTGACGATGGGATAGGACTCCCAAGTGCCGCTCGTGACGCGGCGGCGGTCGAAGCGGAGCCGTTCCCGCAGTGTCCAGCTCAGTGACTGGATCGCGCCGCCCTCTATCTGGTTGGCGACGCCGTCCGGATTGACCGCAGTGCCGACGTCGACGGCCAACGTCAAGCGGCGCACCCGCACCGAGCTCACGGCCTCGACTTCAGCGACGACCGCGCAGTAAGCGCCTACGCCTTTGTAGCGGGCATACCCGATCCCACGACTCGCGCCCGCCCGGACGAGGGCGTTGCCCCAGCCGGCCTGTTCGGCCGCGACCTCGAGCACTCTTCGTCCGCGCGGATCACTCAGCTGCGACAGCCGGTACTCCAACGGGTCATGGCCGGCGTCGGCCGCGAGCTCGTCCATCAGCGATTCGATGGCGAAGACGTTCAGGTGTGCGCCCAGCGCCCGCATGGCCGATGTCCGCAGCGGCATCACGCTCAGAAGGTGAGATCGCACCGACTGCCTGGGGAAGTCGTAGCCCGCGACGGCGTTGCGGCCCGAGCCCCCGCCCCGCTGCAACGGCGGGTCCGACGCGAGCCGCGGGCTCTCCTCCGGATGCTGATGGGCGTAGGCCAACAGCGACGGCGGCCGGCCCGGGCCCGGCCGCGACGTGTGGCCGTTCGACCAGCTCTCGTGGCGCCAACTACGCACGTAACCGGCCTGATCCACCTCCGCCGTGAGCGACACCCGCATCGCCGGACCGAGCGGTGACCAGGCCAGCTCGTCGGGGCGTGACCACACGACGCGCACCGGTCGTCCCGGGGCGTGCTGGGCGAGCAGGGCGGCGTCATAGGCGGCATCATCGGCACCGTTGTGTCCGTAGCAGCCCGCGTTCTCCAGGTGCTGTATGACGATCGCAGCCGACGGCAGGCCCAGCGCAGTTCCGATCGCCGCTCGCAGGTTGTATATGCCTTGGGAGCTCGTCCACACCTGCAGTACGCCGTCGGCCCACAGCGCCATCGCGGTGGATGTCGCAATCGAACCGTGAGCGAGATAGGGACGGGTGAAGGTCCCCGTCAGCGTCCGAGGGGCGGGGACTTCGGTCGGATCATCGTCACGGTGGAACAGGATCTCCGTGTCCGCCGGCGCTGTGGCAAGGAAAGCGGCCAGTGCGGTGTCGTCGGGCAGGGTGTCGTGTTCGTCCCACTGAGCGTCGGCAGCGAGCAATTCGGCTGCCCGTATCGCCGTTTCTTCCCGCTCGGCCAGCACGGCAAGGAAATCCTCGAGCACGACAATTTTGTGCACGCCGGCAAGAGCCGCGGCGCGCGACGATGGCGCGGCGCGGAGCCGGGCTCCGCGCGACGGCGGCCGAACGATCCGTGCATGCAACTGTCCAGGCAGGACGAGATCACCGAGGTAGCAGGGCGCGCCGGTGAGCTTGGCCGTGAGATCGACGCGAGGTAGGGACCGCCCGACGTGGCGGTAGTCAGCTGACGCCTTCGGCCGTGCCAGCCCGTCGACATCGCGGTCCAGCAGCTGCGCCGTTGGCAGTTCCCAGTAGCTGACGTTTCGTCCGGCGGCACAGAATGCCCCGTCGACGAGGCGCACCTCGTCCTCGTCCGTTCCCAATGCTGCTGCTGCGGCAGCCCGGCACGCGGCCCGGGCTTCCGCGCACACCTGCCGCAGAGCGGCGCCGGAGTGCTGTACCGACAGGCTCCCGGCCGTGTATCCCTCGTCGGGCGCCGTGGAGGTGTTGGCGGCCGCGACCCGGATGCGGTGGGGCGATACCTCCAGCTCGTCGGCGACTACCTGTACGAGCGCGGTGAGGATGCCTTGGCCCAACTCGACTTTCCCGGTGTGCACGGTGACACATCCATCGGGCTGAAAGCTGAGCCACCGCGACAGGCGTGGATTGTCGACCAGGGACGCCGACCGGGCCGCGGCGCTGGACGGCGCAAGTGGGTCGGTCATCACCGGTCACCGTCGCCGGGTGGCTGCGCAGGCACTGTCGTCCGGGCAGCCAAGATTGCGCGCACGATCCGATTGTGGCTGCCGCAGCGGCACAGGTTGTCATCGAGTGCGGCGCGGACCGCGTCCTCGTCGGCGTCGGGCTGACGCCGTAGCAGCGCCGTTGCGGAGATAAGAATGCCGGAAATGCAGAATCCGCACTGCGCGGCCTGGTGGTCGATGAAGCACTGCTGCAGCGTGCCCGGTTGCCGCTGCGAGCCGAGAGCCTCGACGGTCGTCACGGTGGAATTGCCGACCGCCCACATCGGGGTGTCGCAGGCATGGACCGGGCGCTCATCCAGCAGGACGTTGCAGGCGCCGCACAGACCCAGGCCACAGCCGAAGCGTGTGCCGACCAGGTTCAGGTCGTTGCGCAGCACGTACAGCAGCGGTGTCTCCCGGTCGCATCGGACGTAATGATCGCGGCCGTTCACCGACAGCGTGAAGTCCTCCGGCATTCCTGACTCGCTACTCCGCAGCGCTCAGGCCGTCGTCGACGTCAACATTCTCAGCCACCAGTTCGACGCCCGACACCAGAGCCTGCACCAGGAGCAACACGGCGAAGTCCTCCGCAGCGTGGCCGAGAGCCAGACTGGACTGCACCGGCTCCCGGGCGGCGGCGACAACAGGCATCGGCACCCCGAGTTCGCCGGCCAACGCGAGACCGAGGTCGAAGTCTTTGCGCAGGAGCGTCGGCGTGAACGTCGGCGCGAAATCGAGATTGACGAAGGCGGGTGTCTTGTACCGCGTGAACATCGAACCCATGACGCTGTTGTTCAGGAATTCCAGGAACGCCGCTCGGGAAACGCCGCCCTTCTCGGCGAGGATGGTGATCTCGGCGAGGTTCTGGGAAACCACGCCCAGCATCAGGTTGTGACAGATCTTCACCAGCCGCGCGCGTTCGCCCTCGCCGACGTAAGTGACGTGCTGGCCCAGGGTGTCGAGCAGCGGCTGCAGAGCGTCGTAAGCCGCTTTCGGCCCGGAGCAGACCAGGCTGAGCCGACCCGCCTTCACCACCTTGCCGTTTCCGCTGACCGGCGAGGCCAGGAACTGCACCCCGGCGGCGTCGGCGATCTTGCGCACCTGTTCTGATCCTTCGATCGAGACGGTAGAGCAGTCGACGAGGTACGCCGGGCGCCGTTCGCCCGCGAGCAACTCCCCGACAACAGCCTCGAGATCGTGTGACGTCGAGACCATCGTGAATACCGCATCGCAGCCGGCGAGGTCGCTGATCTCCTGCGCGACTTTGACGCCGGCCGGCTGCAGGGCCTCAGCTTTGGCCCTGGTCCGATTCCAGGCGGTGACGTCGTATCCGGCGCGCGCCAGACGGGTTGCCAGCGGCGCCCCCATTCGGCCGGTACCGATCCAGCCGACGGCGCGCGGGGTCGGGGTCGAGGTCATAGGGCAACAGTCCTTCGTGGCTTCCGGCCGGACGATGGTGCGCCGCCGAAAGTCGACGGGCCGATCAGCTGGCAATCGATTGTAGCAATGCGGGGCAGTGTGCGGCCGATCAGCCGGAACCAGTTTGCAATTGCTCGACCATCCAATCGCCGGCCAGTGGTTGGTACTGGTACGGCAGGTTGTTGCAGACGTGGTTGCCTTCCTCGAACATGACCAGCTGCGCGTTCGCAGCCTCGCGCGCAACCCGTTCGGCCTGTTGGTACGGGACCAGGCGATCGAGACGGCCGAAGATCACCAGCATGGGTTGAATGAGATCACCCAAGATGCCTTCCAGCGTCATCCGCTCCGCGATCTCGCGGGCCTGTTCCTGGGTCTCGGCGTGGGAGTACTCGATGAATGCGCTACGACTGATCTGTGGGCGGCTGTCGAACCGACTGCCTGACTCGTACGGTCCGCCAACGGTGACCACCGCGCGGATGCGGTGATCGAATGCGGCTGACCGCGCCGCGTAGTAACCGCCCATGCTGACGCCGACAACGCCGAGACGATCGAGGTCGACGTCGTGACGGCGCGAGAGGGCGTCGACGGCGGCCGAGGTCGCCACTTCGTAGTCAGGGCGCAACGGTAGGTGGTAACCGGTCTCGCCCTGGCCCGGCCCATCCAACGAGAAGGTAGCCATCCCGCGGTCGAGAAAGACGTTCTCCCAGTTGAAGAACTCCTCTTTGGCCGAGTCCAGGCCCGGCAGCAAGAGCACCAGGCCGGGGAACTCGACCGCGGCCGGCCGGCGGAAATTGCCGACGAGTTGTGCGTCGCCGAATGCGATCTCGACTCGCTCGGCCGTTGGGTCGAGGGCTTGATGGGCGCGACGGAGGGCGGCGACTGACTTGGTCGTCGCTGCCCGGTGACGTTGCATGTCCAGGACCCAGACGAACTTGGCGAAGTGGTAGCTCAGCGCGGCGCGTAGCCACGCCTGCCCGGCCGTCAGCGTGCGCCCTCTGGACTCCGCCTCCCTGGCCAGGTCGGCATGCATGTCCCCGTTCGCGCACCAGGCATCCAGCCATTGCGACCAATGCTCGACGGAACTCGTCACCCGGCGGAAATCGTTGGGGTCGACGCCTTGCGTTGTGAACCTGGGCGCCCAGTGCGCTACCGCCGATTCAACGTCTGCGTCGGGCACGGATCCTCCTGCTCGTCGGTGGTCCTCCAGCGGAAGCGGCGGCACAGAATTGAGCCACTCGGTGCGCGCATCGCTGCAATCGGTTGTAGTCGACGCGGAGCCAGGATGCGTGCAGCGCAACGTGCTGTCAAGGTCGGCGAGACGAGGATGCGCCCAGGCTGAGGTACCCTTCGCGCGACCTCACACAAGGATGCGGGTGCGATTTGGCGCGCAGAACCTCGGCTCGCTCGGTACCGGCCGCCTCACCCGGCCGGGCCATGGCCGTACGAGACAACGCACCGCGACGGCGGCCCCGGAGTTCAACTGACGTTGCCGTCCCGGTCCGCAGCGGCCGGTCCCCCCGCCTGAAGGATGTCGCCAAGGCAGCGGGGGTGCACGTGTCGACCGCGTCGCGGGCGCTGAACCCGGAGACCGCCGCGATGGTGCAGTGGGATACCCAGGAACGAGTCCGGCTGGCCGCCGCCGAGTTGGGCTACCAGGTCAACGGGATGGCGCGGGCGCTGAAGACCCAGCGGTCGATGTCGATCGGCATGGTCGTGCCGGATATCACCAACCCATTTTTCCCGCCCGCTGTTCGTGGGGCCGAGCAGGCCTTGGCCGAGGCCGGCTTCTCGTTGCTCCTGTCCAGCACCGACAACGACGTCGACAAGGGGCAACGCCAACTCGGCACGATGATCGAGGCACGCGTCGACGGCCTCCTGCTGGCCATGGTGCAGCGGCGAGACCCGCTCGTCGACAAGGTGCGCGCCAGCGGCATTCCTACCGTTCTGTTCAACCGGACCGTCGACGGTGACGGATTGTCCTCCGTCGTACCCGACGACGCCCTCGGTGCGAGACTGGCGGTCACGCACCTCTACGAGCTCGGCCACAAGCGCATCGGTCTGGTTGTCGGACCGCTGTTCACATCCAACGGTGACCGACGCCGGCGTGCATTTCGGCGGACCATCCAACGGCTCGGTCTAGAGGGCCACATCGTTGAGGCAACCGCGTTCGACGAAAAGTCGGGTTACCGCGCCGCGCAGGATCTCATCAGCGAACATCCGAGCATGACCGCCATCGTCGCCGGCAATGATCTGCTCGCTCTCGGCGTCATCGACGCGGCCGCGGACGCCGGCTTGCGCTGTCCCACGGATCTGTCGGTCGTCGGCTTCAACGACATGCCGCTGGCCAATCGACTGCAACCGCCGCTGACCACCGTCGCGGTGCCCGAGCAGGAACTCGGCCGGCTTGCCGCCGAATGCCTGCTCGGCTTGATTGCTGATCGTGGCTTGCCTCCGGCTCGCATCGTCGTCCCCGTGAGCCTCGTCGTGCGCGGCTCCACCGCACCCCCGCGCTGAGCAGATCGGTCGATCCGCGCGAAGAGCTACGTTCGAGCCGTCCTTGACAAGTGACCGGAGCGAGCGACTACATTGGAAATGCAATCGGTTGCAGAGAAGGTCTGGAGTGATTCGGTGACGAAGTCCGTACCTCAGCCCGAACTCGATGCCGGGGGACTGGACGCGGCGGCAACAGCCGAACTGAACACCTCCGCCGCTCTCACTGCACACGGTGGCGACCTGCTCACCTCGTTGCTGGTCGAGCACGGCGTCGAGCATGTATTCGGGCTGCCGGGCGGCCAGACGCTCGCGCTCTACGACGGCATCAGCCGTTGTGGCGAGCACATCCAGCACGTCCTCGTACGTGACGAGCGCTCCGCCGCCTACGCCGCGGATGCCTACGCGCGCGTCACGGGACAGGTCGGAGTCTGCGATGCCACCGTCGGACCCGGAACCGCGAAGCTGCCGTCCGGCTTGGGGGAGGCGCTAGGGGCGTCGATCCCGGTGGTGGCGCTCGTCAGCGAGTTGCCGGCCCGGTTAGCTCCGCACCGCTACCGCAGCGCCGCCTCGCAAGCGCTGGACCAGGTGACCCTGCTCGGCCCGGTCACGAAGTGGCTGGCGACGGTGCCGGACCTGCAAACCATGCCGGCCCTGGTCCGTCAGGCGTTCCGCGAAGCGTCCACCGGACGGCCCGGACCGACCGCGTTGTTCCTGCCGCAGGATGTGCTCGACGCACCGTTGCCGCCTGAGCTGGCCGCGACGATGGGCCGACAGCCGGCAACCGCCACCGGAACCCGCGCACGATTCGGCACGTTTCCCGCGTTCCGCCCGGCACCTGACCCCGCCGACGTCGCGATGGCGGCTGACGTGCTGACGCGGGCTCGCAAGCCGATGATCCTCGCTGGGGGCGGCGTACTCATCTCCGGCGCCGAGGCCGAACTGGCCCGCTGCGCCGAGCTCCTGTCGGCAGCAGTGGCGACATCCCTGTCCGGCAAGGGCTCCGTCTCCGAAGAGCATCCACTCGCGATGGGCGTCATCGGTTCGATGGGAAACCCGGCGGCGACCGCAGCAATGGATGAAGCCGATGTGGTCCTTCTCGTCGGGACCAAAGCGGGCAGCGGACCGACGTTCAGCTGGACCCGGCCCCGACCCGACCAGATCATCGTCCAACTGGACATCGACCCGGCCGAACTCGGACGGGTGTTCCCGCTCGCGGCGGCGATCCTCGCGGATGCGCGGGCCGGCCTGCAGGCCTTGATCGACGTGCTCGGGGCCCGAACGTCGCAAGCACCCGACCGGATCGGGCTGGCGAAACCAACTGGGCGAGCACATGGGCGACTGGCGTGCCGACCGCGAGGCCGAGCGGAACAACGAGGCCCAACCGATGTTGCCGCAGCGTGTCGTCGGTGAGCTCCAACGCGCGCTGAGCCCCGATGACATCCTCATCTGCGACGCCAGCTTGTCCAGCGGTTGGGGCGGCGTCTACCTCGAACAGAACGCTCCAGGCCGCCGGATCCTCATGCCCCGCGGATTAGCCGGCTTGGGCTTCGCGCTGCCGGCCGCGATCGGGGTGGCCACGGCCGACCGCGGTCGCCGCACCGTGGTGCTCACCGGCGACGGTGCGCTGGGCTACGCCGTGGGCGAGTTTGCGACCATCGTCGAACAGCGACTGCCCATCACCGTGCTCGTGCTGAACAACGCCTCGCTGGGCTGGATCAGGTGGTACCGACGGATCACGTTCGGCACCGAGTGGCAGGACAACGACTTCGGCGACGTGAACTTCAGTGCGGTGGCCCAGGCCTACGGCTGGCACGCCCAGCGGGTGGTCGAACCGGCCGAACTACGCACCGCCCTGGTCGACGCGCTCAGTAACGAACGTCCCAGCCTGCTGGACCTGCTCACCGAAACGTGGGCGACGCCGGTGGCCGGCCATCGGCGCGCGGTCGACCACGGCGCCACAACTGGATATGGAGGCTGATCGACCACATGCCACGTCACCCTGATCGTCTGCTCGAGCGGATGACGCAGCCCGTCGCTGCGACGTACCTGGCCACGAGCGGTATCGCCGTGCTCGCGGCCGGCAGCATCGAGCAACACGGCAGTCACCTGCCGCTCGGCACCGACGCATTCGCCGCGCTGTCGATCGCCGAGCGGGTGGCACACCGCCTGGACACCGTGGTCGCCACGCTGGGCTCGGTCGGGGTCGCGCATTATCACCAAGGTTGGGCCGGGTCGTTGACCTTGTCGCCGGAAACCCTGACCGCCGTTTTCGTCGACATCTGTGGCGGTCTGCGGGCCGGCGGCGCGCGGCGGATCGTGGTGGTCAACTGGCACGAGGGCAATTCCGCGACGCTCAGGCTGGCGGCCGACAAAGCTCAGCGGACCCATGACGTGCAGATCGTGGTGGCAGAGTCGCACGTGATCACCAATTCCCTCCATCCGGAGGAAATGGAGTTCACCCACGCCGGAGCGATGGAGACCTCTGCGGTTCTCGCTTACGACCCGAGCCTGGTCCGCCTGGATCAGGCCGCCCAGGCCAGTGATCGCACCTCCGGTGAGGCGGCGCACGCGCTGTTCCGGCGCCCGGATGTGTATCCGATCATGGTCGACTTCCACGACGTCGCTCCGACCGGCTGGTACGGGCATCCCGAGCGGGCCGAGGTGGGCCGCTCCGAGGAGATCGCCGAAGAGGTCGCCGATCACATCGTGCGACGAACCCACGAAGTGTGGTCGGCCTTGAATGGCCACAACGCAGCGCCGCACGTCGATAGTGCTGCGGGCAGCGGCGAACTCGACACCACGACGCTCGGAGTGCCTCGATGACCGCGGTCGCCGGCGAGCAGACAATGCGGGCCGCCGTTTTGGCCGACTTCGGCGAACTCACGCTGGCCAACGTGCCGGTACCCGAACCCAGTCACGGCGAAGTGCTGTGCCGGGTGCGCGCCTGCGGGATGTGCGGCACCGACCTCAAGATCGTGAGCGGTGGCTTCAGGGGCACCTGGCCGCCCTCACTTCCGTTCATCATCGGCCATGAATGGTCCGGGGTGATCGCTGCAATGGGCCCCGGCACCGAGCGCAGCGGACTGGCGGTGGGTGACCGCGTGGTCGCCGAGAACCATGCCGGCTGCGGCGCCTGCCCGATGTGCCGCGCAGGCCGCTACAACCTGTGCGAGCGGGTGCGCGAACCCGGGTTCAAGCTCTACGGTCACACCGCTCCCGGCGCGCTCGCGCAGTTCGCCGCGCGCCCGGCCGTGGCGACCCACAAACTGCCCGACAGCGTGAGCGACGTCGCGGGTGCGCTGGTCAATCAGGCCGCGTTGACCGTGCACGCCGCCCGGCGCGCCAATATCCGCGCCGGCTCCAGCGTCGCGGTCTTCGGGCCGGGATTGCTCGGCCTCCTCATGTTGCAGGTCGCGCGCGCCTCGGGGGCCACGCAGGTGATCACGGTGGGCCGCGGGGCCCGACTGCAGACGGCCCGAGAGTTGGGCAGCACGTCCACCGTCGACTACGAGACCTCCGATCCGGTGGCCGACATCCGGGAGCTGACTGGCGGCCGCGGGGTGGACTACGTGTTCGACTGCTCGGGCAACCCGGCCGTCGTCGAGCAGTTGTTGCGCTCGGTGCGGCGCGGCGGCACTGTCGCGCTGCTCGGCCTCACCGGCGGGGCGACCGCACAACTACCGGTTGATCTGCTCGCCTTGGACGAGCTCGACGTACTGGGCATCCGTTCCAGCCCGAACGCGTACCCAGCCACGATCGCGTTGATCGCTGCCGGGATCATCCGGACGGAGCCGTTGACGACGCACCAGTACCCGCTCGAGGACGTGGGCGAGGCATTCGCCGCGCTGCAGAGCCGCGCGGTCATCCGTCCGATCGTGTTGATCTGAATTGGCCGGGAACTATGCGGTCGCAGGGGTGATCGGAGCGCCCGTAACGCCGTTCACGCCTGACGACCGGTTGGACACCGACGCTCTCGAGTCGCTCTGCGATTACCTGGTCGCAAGCGGCGTACACGGGGTGGCACTGCCCTTGCACACTGGCGAATCGCTCAACCTGACGATGGCCGAACGGCGCTTGGCGGTGGAACGAGCGGTCGCCGCCGTCGACGCCCGGGTGCCGGTGCTGGTACACGTCAGCATGCCCGGCACGAATGAGACTGTGGAGCTCGCGCGTCATGCCGAGCAGGCCGGAGCCGAGGCTGTCATCAGCGTGACGCCGTACCACTGGCGGCCTCCACGCCAGGGTCTGATCGAGCATTTCCAGGCTGTGGCCGCGGCGGTGTCGATTGGAGTACTGGCCTACAACTTCCCGTCGCGACTCGGCGTCAGCGTGACTCCGGACATCATCGAAGAACTGCTCGACACGGCGCCGAACTTCATCGGAGTCAAGGACGCGAGTTACGACATGCAGTCTTTCACCGAAGCCTGCCGGCGGTCGGCTGCCCGACGTCCCGGCTTCGCGATGCTCACTGGTGTCGAGTACCTGCTGCCGTCCATGCCGCTCGGTGGCGCTGGCTGCTTCTCGCCGGCGGCGTGCATTGCCCCGGAGTTGGTGCTCGAGCTGTACAACGCCTGCCGAGTGGGCGATCTGGACCGAGCACGGGAGTTGCAGTACCGGGCGTCGGCGCTGTGGCACTTGCTGCGCGACTGCGGCTACCCGGCCTCGGTGAAGGCGGCGCTGGCGCTGCTCGGCCGCCCGGTCGGCGGGGTGCGGTTGCCGTTGCGCAATCTCGACAGCGCCGCCACCGATCGGCTGGCGCAAGGTCTGGACGAACTGGGCGTATTGCGCACCGGGCCGTCGCCGGACCCCGCGGAGCTGAGGGTGTGACCCGGTGCTGGTACCGACTCGTTACGCCGAATCGTTGACAACAACGGCGTTGGCTCCTACGTTTCTGCAAACGATTGTTTATTGCGACCGTATTTCAGCTTGACCAGGTGGAAGCCAGCAGGAGGTCGACCGTGAAGCTTGCCCAGTACCGCACCGGCGTCAATCGTCGCAGCACCCATCGCGGTCGGGCCGTCCGGTGGGGCGGCGCAGCCGCAGTGGTGATGATGGCGACAGCCGCGTGCAGCAGTGGCTCCGGTTCCGGCAACCAGAAGGGCGCCGGCGACACATCCAAACCGATCACGATCGGCGTCTCGGTGTCGCTGTCCGGTGACTTCTCCGGGGACGGGCTGGCGACGAAACAGGGCTACCAAACGTGGGCGGCGTTCCAAAACGCTCACGGCGGCATCCTCGGACACAAGATCGCCATGAAGTTCGTCTCGGACGGCTCCAGTCCGACGCAGGTGGTGACCAACTACCAGAAGCTCATCACCGTGGACAAGGTCGACTTCGTCCTCGGGCCGTACTCGACGCTGCTGACCCGGCCCTCGTCGGTCATCGCCAACCGGTACGGCTACGTGATGCTCGAAGGGATCGGCGGCGGCCCATCGGTGTTCCAGGCCGGGCTGAAGAACGTCTTCGACGTCAGCGCATCGGCGACGTACCAATTGATTACTTTCGCAAAGTGGCTCGCCGCGACCCAGTCGCCCCAGCCAGTGGCGTACGCGACGATGGACGACCCGTTCATCAAGCCGACGACCGACGGCGCGCGCAACTACCTCACCCAGCACGGCTTCAAGAGCGCCGTGTACAAGGTCTACCCGTTGGAGACCACCGACTTCACCCCGATCGCGTCGGCAATCGTCGCCACTCACGCCAAGATCGTCGTGCTGGGCACCATGCCTCCGGATGGCTACGCGTTCATCCAGGACTTCATCCAGAACAAGTACAACCCCAAGATGCTCGTGGAAGCATCCGGCCCCGACCAGGGCGCCCAATTCGTCAAGAGCGTCGGCGCGAAGAACACCGAAGCCATCATGGTGCCGAACACCTGGTACCCAGGTTCGACGTTCTACCAGAACACTGGCATGGTCGCGCAGAATCTGAAGATGTTCGGCGGCAAGGCCGAAAACATCAGCGCTGATGTCGCGGAGGCGTTCTCCGCGGGGCAGGTCCTGGCCCAGGCCCTGACCCACAACAAGTCGCTCAGCAACAAGACGCTGCAGTCCTACCTGCACTCCAACGTTACGTTCCAGAGCGTCCAGGGACCGGTCAAGTTCGCCTCGGACGGCGAGAACGCCGGCGCCACGCCGTACATCTTCCAATGGCAGAAGGGCAAGCCTGTCGTCGTACTGCCCACCGGCGGCTCGGACGTCAAACCGATCGAGACGAACCGCCCCGACTGGGGCACCGCCAGCGGCTCGTAGCAACCACTCACGTCAGGGGACGGACCACTTTGCTGATCACCCAAGCCGTGATCGACGGGATCCTCGTCGGCGGGTTCTATGCCCTGATGGCGGCCGGTCTGACCCTCGTGTTCGGCGTGATGGACATCGTGAACTTCGCGCAGGGCGCATTGGTGGTGTTGGGCGCCTACCTGAGTTACGCCCTGTCGGTCCACCTGCACATAGACCCGTTCCTGTCGCTGTTCATCACGGTGCCCGCCACCGGGTTGCTCGGTGTCGCGATCTACTGGGTGTTGATCAAACCGATCAAACGAGACCGTGTGGTGATGTCGCTGCTGGTCATGTTCGCGGTAGCCACGCTCATCGAGGGCATTCTGGACTTCTTCTTCAAGAGCAACCTGGTACAGATCCACGCGTCCTACATCAACAAGTCCTATCAACTCGGCAAGCTCAACTTTCCCGCCATCTACGTTTACGCGTTCCTGCTCAGCGTCGTGCTTCTCGCCGGCCTCTACGCCCTGATCTATCGCACCCCGTTCGGTCGCAGCCTGCGCGCCTCGATGCAGAACCCGGTTGCGGCCCGACTGGTTGGCATCAACACCGACCGCGTGTCGGCGGTGACGCTCGGCATCGGTATCGGGTTGGCCGCAGCTGGCGGGATGATCTTCGGAACAACCAACGCATTCAACGCCGCAAGCTCTTATGACCTGATCTCGCGCCTGCTCGTGATCGTGATCCTCGGAGGTTTCGGCAGCGTGGGCGGCGCGCTGGTCGCGGCCGTCTTCATGCTGGTCATCCAGGACGTAGTCGCGGTGACCTGGTCACCCGTATGGGGGCAGACCGTCTTCTACTTCGTACTGGTCGTCGTATTGCTCGTGCGACCGCAGGGACTCTTCGGCAGGCAGGGGGTGCGGGCGCAGTGACCGCGACACTCGCGCCAACCCGGACCGCCCCGACACCGGCGACCTACGACCTACCGAAGTCGGTACGGCTGGCCGCGCTCGCCCTCGTGACGGCCGCGCTGGTGCTCTTTCCAGTCGTCTTCCCGAATCCGGCAGTCACGTCGGTCGGCGTGTTCGCAATGATCTACCTGCTGTCAGTGTCCGGCTGGAACATCTTCTCCGGCTACTCCGGCTACATCGCCCTCGGACACGCGGTGTTCTTCGGGATCGGGCAGTACTCGTCGGCGATGCTGACCAATCATTTCAAGATTCCGCCCGGATGGGATTCCTTCGCGCTGCTGCCGGTGGCGGGGGCGTTGGCCGGGGTGGCGGCGATCCCGATCGGCTTCATCTTGCTTCGGGTGCGCAAACACACCTTCATCGTGCTCACGATTGCAGTGATGTTCATTTTTCAACTTTTCGCGTTCAATCTGCGGTCCTGGACCGGTGGCTCGCAAGGAATGCAGATGCCGTTCCCGACTTGGCAGGGCAGTTTCTTCAACGAGCCGTTCTACTACGTGGGGCTGGGTGCGTCGGCGGTCGCGCTCGTCACCTCGTGGTGGGTCCGTCGGTCGAAGTTCGGCCTCGGACTGTTGGCGATCCGTGACGACGAGGACCGGGCCCGCAGTCTCGGCGTACACACCACCCGGACCAAGCTCATCGCCTTTGTGATCTCGGCCGTCTTTGTCGGCGCAGCCGGCGCCATCTATGCACCGTTCGTCGGATCGGTATTTCCGCAATTCGCATTCGACCCTTCCTTCGACCTGGCGCTTGCCGTGATGGCCTTCACCGGTGGTTTGGGCACGTTGGTCGGGCCGGCCCTCGGGGCGCTCGTCATCGGATCGGCCCAGCAGTACTTCCTGCTGCAGTTCGGGGGGGCGAACACGTTCCTGATCGTCTACGGGCTGCTGTTCGTGCTCATCCTCAGGCTGCTGCCCAGCGGCGTGGTGCCGAGCATCGCGCAGCGCTGGCGACAGTGGGTGGTGTACCGCGAAAGGGCGCGAAGTCAGCCGCCTCCGGCGCCCCCACCCGGCCGAGAACCGCGGGTGGGACTCTCGGCCAACCCAGGTGGTGCGACACGATGACGCTGCTCACGGTCGAGAACATCTCCAAGAGTTACGGCGGGGTGCAGGCGCTGCAGGGTTGCACGATGACCTTCACCGAGGGCGCGATCAACGGATTGATCGGTCCCAACGGCTCGGGCAAGACCACGCTGTTCAACGTGATCACTGGCTACGAGCGGCCTGATTCCGGACGGGTCATGTTGCGGGGTGTGGATCTCACCGGGGCGAAGCCGGACAAGGTGTTCGCCGCGGGAATCGGGCGGACCTTTCAGTTGACCCGCATCTTCACCCAGCTCACCGTGCTGGAGAACGTGCACGTCGCGGCCCAGCGCCGCGGGTTCATGGGCCAGTTGCGCCGGTGGACCAGTGGCACCGAACACGAGCGAGCACTGGAAGCGCTGGACTTCGTTGGACTGACCCGGCTAGCCCGTGAACCGGCCGGGAGCTTGTCCTACGGACAGCAGAAGCTGCTGGAGTTCGCCTTCATCATGGTGGCCCAGCCGTCGATCATGCTGCTGGACGAACCGGCGGGCGGCGTCAATCCGACGCTGCTCAATCATCTAGCCGGTCGGATCAAAGCACTCAACGCCGAGGGGGTCACGTTCATCATCGTCGAACACGACATGGAGTTCGTGATGGGCTTGTGCGATCGCGTCTCGGTCATGCACACCGGCCGCGCGTTGACCGAGGGCCCTCCGGAGCAGGTGCGCGCCGATCCGGCCGTGCTGGATGCTTACCTGGGCGGCGACCTGGTCGAGGCGGAGGCGGAGTGACGTGCTGACTCTGGCTGGAGTGTTCGCCGGCTACGGCGGCGGCGATGTGTTGCGTGGCGTGGATCTGACCGTCGAGAAGGGCTCGATCACGTGCGTAGTCGGTCCGAACGGCGCGGGGAAGTCCACGTTGCTGAAGGTGGTCAGCGGGTTACTTCGGCCCCGCCTGGGCACCGTGACATTCCTGGGCGAGCAGATCGGTGGCAAGTCGCCGCAACACATTCTGCGCAGCGGGATCGTCCAAGTGATGCAGTCGCGCAGCCTGTTTCCCGATCTCACCGTCAAGGACAACGTCGAACTGGGAGCCTTCCTGGTCCGCGACAAGAACGTCGTTCGCGAGCGGATGGCGGAAGTGATCGAGCAGTTCCCGGTGGTACGGGAGCGACTCGGTGATCGGGCCGGTGCATTGTCCGGCGGACAACAGCGGATGGTCGAGTTCGCGCGAGCCCTCATGCTCGATCCAGCTCTGGTCGTGCTGGACGAGCCGTCGATGGGTCTGGAACCCAAATCGGCCCGGGCGATGTATGCCTATGTTCGCCGCATGCAGGAGAACGGGCGGACCATCCTGCTCGTAGAGCAGAACGTACGTGCCGGTCTGGAGTTGGCCACCCAGGGCGTAGTGATGGAAGCCGGCCGCGTGCGGCTGCAGGGCACCGGTGCGGAGATTCTGGCCAATCCCCAGATGCGGGCGCTCTACCTCGGCGGGAGCATCGCCGAGAGCGAAGCATCGATGCCCGGCCCGGCAGTGTCCCAGGCATGACAGTGCTCGTCCGGGTCCTCCTACGCGGTGGCGGTGCGTGGTGGACCTCGAGCTGACGTCCGAGCAGCAGGATCTCGTCGAGGCGACCCGGGAATACGCCGTACGGGTCGTGCGGCCCGCGGCGGCTCGGCTCGAAGCGCTAGAACGGGCCGAGGACTTTCCGTTCGACCTCATGCGGGAAGGCTCGGCGCTGGGCCTGAAGGCGCTGCCGTTACCGCGTGAGCTCGGCGGGCGCGCCGCGGACATGGTGACGCAGTGTCTCGCCGTGGAGGAGTTGGCCGCCGGCGACATCTCGGTCGGCTACTTCTTCCGGCACTACTGGCGCTTCGCCCGGCTCGTGCCGCGGATGCCGAAACGGGTCCGGGACATGGTTATTCATGGCATCGCCGACGACGAACGGTTCGTGCCGGCCAGTGCCAGCACCGAGCCGGCTGCGGGCAGCGACAACGCGCTGCCTCACGATGCGCCGGGATTCGGTGCAATGCTGTCCGCTGAGCGCCACGACGGCGGTTGGTTGCTCAACGGGCGAAAATTGATGATCACGAATGGGGGCATCGCCTCGCTGTATTTCGTGCTCGGGCGCACCGACCCGAGCGTCGGTATTCGTAGCGGGGCGACGATGTTCGCGGTGCCGGCCGCCACGCCAGGCGTTGGCGTCGGGCCGCTTTATCGCAAGCTCGGACAACGCGGATCGCCACAAGCCGACATCGAATTCGTCGATTGCCGGATCCCGGACGATTACGCGGTCACCGAGATCGGCGCCGGTTACGCGGCCAGTGCGCGCGGGCTGACAGCTGCCAACATCACCAATGCGGCCATGTGTCTTGGCGTCGCGCGTTCGGCCTACGAGGCGGCCCTGGACTGGTCGATCGATCGGGTGCAGGGCGGCGTTGCGATTCATCAACACCAGTTGGTGGCGCATGACCTCGGACGGATGCGGATGCTGCTCGACGCCGCGCGCAGCCATCTGCTGTCGGTCGCCTGGGAGTTCTCCCACAAGGCCGGCTTCGAGCCGCAGCGCTCCTGGCAGATCCGGGTGTTCGCCGCCGACGTCGCGATCGAAATCACCCAGAAGGCCATGTTTCTTTTCGGCGGCCGCGGCATCATGGGTGACTTCCCGATCGAGAAGCTGGTTCGCGACGCGCTCACGCTGACTCACGGAAACGGGACGACCGCGCTGATGACCATGAAGATCGGCACCGAGCAAGCCGAGACCCGCATGCGTGAACGCGCCAAGCACCGCGGCACTGACGCCGTGGTCCGCGACCGCACACCGATGCCGGGCGTGCCGGTGTGACCACGACGGACGACCGACTCGAATCGATGTATCGCCGGTTCACCTGGCGAATCCTGTCGAACTTCGTCGCGCCATGGGAGTTCGAGCAGCTGCGCGGGAGCATCGTGGACTACGAGCAGTGGTGCGGGCAGTGGAGCGCCCGTGCCGCCGAACACGTCGCACGTGGCGACCAGGCCGCCGAGCAGCAGCGTTCGCTGAGCGCCGGCGAGGCTTATATCAAGGCAGGATTGTTCTACCACTGGGCCAGCTTCATGTTCACCCACGATCAACAGCAGTTCCGCGCTGCGCTGCAGAACATGGCCGCCGCATGGGAAAAGGCCGCACCCCTCGTCACACCGAAAATGGAACTGCTGTCCGTCGAATTCGACGGAGTCAGCCTGCCCGGTTATCTGCAGCTGCCGCCTGGCGTGACTCGCCCGCCGTTGGTCCTGCTGTTACCCGGCGCGGACTCGACCAAGGAGGAACTTTTCGATCTCGCGCAGCACATCCTGCGTCGTGGCGTCGCGGTTGCCGCCTTCGACGGGCCGGGCCAGGGCCTGGTGAGTCTCGAGATGAAGATGCGCCCGGACTACGAGCTGGCCGTCGTCGCGATGCTTGATTCGCTCGCGGCCCGATCCGACATCGACGCAGAACGCATCGCCGCCGCTGGGATCTCATACGGGGGTCTATTCGCCCTGCGGGCCGCCGCGACCGACAGTCGAATCCGCGCGGTCGTGTCGATCTCCAGCTGGTACACGCCGGCCGGGCGCTTCGCGACCATGGAGCCGCTGACCCAGTTGGGCCAGTACCAATATCTCGGAGCAGACCCCGCCGCGTTGATGGAGTCGATCACCCTGCAGGGTGTGCTCGACGGGGTGTCCGTGCCAGTCCTGCAGGTCTACGGGGAACTCGACGCGATGTCGCCGCCTTCGAACGCGGAAAAGATCGCCGCGGAGCTGCCGGGCGCCACGACGACGGTGATTTACCCCGACGGCGTCCACATTCTCAACAACGTCTGGTTCAAGGCTCGCCCAATGGTGGGCGACTGGCTGGCGCAAACGCTATGAGGGGCGACAGATGGACTACGTGAGGGCGGATGCCAAGCGGGCGGCCCGCGAGTCGTTCAGCGGACTGTGGGCCGCCATCACCACGCCTTTTGCGGCGTCGGGCGATGTCGACGAGGACGCACTCGGCCGCGACATCGAGCGGTTGACCGGCCAGCTCAGTGTCGACGGAATTTTCTGCACCGGCGTGATGGGAGAGTTCTGGTCGTTGAGCATGCCGGAACGACGCCGAGTGGTGGAGCTGATCGTGGCGGCGTGCCGTGGGCGCTGTCCGGTGCTCGCGCATACCGGCCACCACAGCGCCCGCGACACGATCGAGCTGACCAGACATGCGACGGAGGCCGGCGCCGACTTCGCCGTCGTCATCAATCCCTACTACCCAGTGGGATCCGAAGACGGTTTGGCGGCCTGGTTCGCCGAGGTGCTGAACGCGGTCGACATCGGCGTGTGGCTGTTCGACACCAGCTACTCGGGGGTGTCCCTGCCACTGGATCTGATCGACCGGCTCGCCGACGTTGAGAACGTCTGCGGGATCAAGGTCGGGCATGATCACGCCCACTATTTGGAGATACTCGCGCTGGTCGGCGACCGGATCATGGTCTGTGAGCCGAACGAAACTGCGTGGCTGGAAAACATGCGTGATCACAACCAGCGGGTCTTCATGTCCTCTGCCGCGCCGTTCCTGTACCAGACCGCGGATTGGCAGCCGATGCGCGAGTACACCGAGCTGGCGCTTTCGGGTGAGTTCGACAAGGCCGCGGAGGTCTCGGCAACGCTCGCGCCGGTGCGCGAGCTCGCGACCAAATGGCTGCACGGTCGCTGGGCCCGCGATCGGGTCAACCCGGTGCCCTACATCAAGGGGTGGGCCGGGTTGCTCGGCCTGTCAGGAGGCGCGGTCCGAGCCCCGCTGAGCCAGCTGACCACAGCCGAGCTACAAGAACTCACCGCCGATCTGCGAGCAGCCGGCCTCGTCGACCTCGACCGGACCTGATCCTCGCCGACCTCGGCGCCGGCGTAGCCCCAAGCGTGCGGCCAGCGCTCAGGCAACGCCGGACGGTACGCCGACAGTGCCCTCCGGGGCGGCAACGACGTCAGCCAGTTCCAGGCCGAGATCCTGCAGCAGCACGATCGCCGCGTTTCGGCCGGGGGCGCCGGTGATCGAGCCGCCGGGGTGTGTTGTCCCGCCCGTCTGGTAGAGCCCGGGGATCGGCATCCGGTGCGCGGCCCAACCCGGAGCCGGGCGCAGTGGTCCGCTGAACGCCGGGCCGCGGTCGCCGCCGTGGAAAGCGCCATGCACCATGTGGATGTTGGATCGTTCGATGTCGGGTGGCGCCTTGACGAGGTGGCTGACGATTGCGTCATCGGTGAACGTCGGCGCGAACTCGCGCAGTCGCTCGAGCTGCCGCCGTGCGACCTGCTCTTTCACGATGTCCCACGACTGTGCGCCCTCGGGCAGGCGATAGGCCTGAGGGCTCAGCAGCTTGACGGTGTGCATGCCTTCAGGGGCGCGCGACGGATCCACGAGGCTGGGCGTTGCCACCAGCAACCACGGCACCGTATCGATGTAGCGCTCCAGCCGGATGTCGGCGCTGAGCGCGATGAGATCCTCCGGCCAGCCGACGATGCCCGCGGACACGGCCGACACGCCGCCCTCTGGAGTCTCGAAGACCGGCGGCACTGTGGTGGCGAAGTAGGCCGCGAAGCCGGGTATCCCGACCTGATAGGTGTCCACGCCGTAGCGAAATTCCTCTGGCCAGGCTGATCCAGGTGCCATGTCGATCAAGTGCTTGACGTGGATCGTCGAGAGCACGGCCCGCTCGGCGCGGTACTGCGCGCCGTCCGTCGGTCTCCACCCCGGCGCAACGACCGTCCTCGACGATCAACCGGCTCACCTGCTTGTCGCACAGCACCTCGCCGCCGTGCGCTTCGAGGTAGCGGACGAGTGCGCCGGTGAGCTGACCCGAACCGCCGACGGGGATCGACCAGCTCCGGGCCTGCCGAGCGAATATGGAATAGGCCAGCATGCCCGTGCCAGGCATGTCGTAGAGGACGAACGTCTGGAACGCCATCCAGAGCATGAACGACTGCACGTGGCGGTCGCTGAACTCGTAACGAATAACGTCCCATGCGCTCATCGCACGGCGCCGGGCCCAGGTCTTGCCCGCCGGGTGCGCGGCCAGCCGCTGATCCAGTGACGGGCCGAAGCCGATAGGGGTGAACTGGGCTTCCGTGAACAGCGCTTTGACGGCGTCGTACTCGTGCGCCATCCGTCGGTACGCGTCGGCGTCCGCCCGGCTGAATCGCGCAATCTGTTCGACGGTGCGCTCGAAGTCGAGATACATGGTGAGCTGTTCGCCGTCGGGAAAACCGACGTGGGCGACGGGATCGGGCTCGAGATAGCTCAGCCCGAAGTCACGCACGAGGCCGAGTTCGTCGTCGACCAGAAGCGGATTCGCGCGTATCAGCGTGTGTCCGGTCGAGCAGCTGTCGATGAAGAACCCGGGTTCCAGTATCTCTTCCGTTGCTGCTCCGCCGCCAGGTATGTGCCGTGCATCCAACACCTGGCACCGATATCCGGCCTTGGCCAGATAGCACGCCGCAATAAGGCTGTTATGTCCCGCTCCGGCAACCACGATGTCGAAATTCATGCACGATCCGCTTTCGACGTAGAGAGCCCTGGGCGAGGAAATTTCCGCGCCGGGCGTTGGTTGTCACTGTTGCACAGCAACCGATTGCAGACAAGACTGCCAGGCGGACGTTTTCCACGGTGTGCACGAGCAGATTGCCGAAGGAGTTGGCGCATGAAGGCGGTCGTCGTACATCGTCTGGGCGGCCCGGACGTGTTGCAGATCGAGGATGTCGCGGAGCCCGAGCCTGGAGCTGGGGAGCTGTCCATCACGGTCGAGTTCGTCGGTGTGAACTACACCGACGTGCGCAACCGGGTAGGGGACGGTCTTGGGGTCGTGCCGTTCATCCCTGGCGTCGAGGTCAGTGGGACCGTGCGCCGAACTGGCCCTGGTGCCCACCGATTCGCGGTGGGCCAGCGAGTCGCCGCCTTCACTCGCGGCCACGCCTATGCCGAGGTGGCCGTCGCGGCGGAGGAATTCACCGTGGGGCTGCCGGACAGCTTCGCCGGCAAGCCGCAAGCCGGCGGGATGCTCGTGACCGTGCCCCTCGCTGTCAATCTCATTGAGCGGGCGGCGCGTGTGCTTCCTGGCGAGACCGTGCTGCTGCACGCGGCTGCCGGTGGCGTTGGCGCCGTCGTCGGGCAGCTGCTGAGTGCGGTGCCGGGCGTCAGGCTGTTCGGCACTGTCGGTGACCTCGCCAAGGCGGATTTTGCGCGCCGACACGGCTACCTCGAGGTGATGACCTATTCCGACTTCGACAAGCGCGTACCCAAACTGACCGATGGGGCGGGGGTGGACGTCGTGCTCGACCCGATCGGTGGGCAGGTACAGGCTCGGTCGCTCGAGATCCTCGCGCCGTTCGGACGGCTCGTTTCCTACAGCAATATCTCGCGTGAGGCGCAGACCCTCCCGGACGCGGAGTGGATGCGCGCTCATTGCATCGGCTACGTCGGGCTGTCGAACGGTCAGCTCTCGGCTCGTGCGCCTCAGTTGGTTCGCGAAGGTCTGGAACGTGCCGCCGAACTCGTCGTCAGCGGCGCGGTGGACATCGATGTGACGGCGGTACTGCCGCTTGCGCGGGCGGCGGAGGCGCACCGGGCGTTCGAGAGCAGAGCCGCGGTCGGAAAGTTCATCCTGGCTGTGTGACGTCAGGCCGTGCCGATCAGTGCTCGTCGAAGGTCAGCGGGTCCGGGCCGACCCGTCCCGGCCCCGGCAGGTTGGCCAGCACCGACTGCTCGTGCTCGCTCAGCGCGAAGTCGAACACATTGAGATTGCTCCGCAGTCGCAGTGGATCGGCCGACTTGGCTACGACGGCATGCCCCTCGTCGAGATGCCATCGCAACACCACCTGGGCCGGGGTCCGCCCGTGTGCCACGGCTATCGACACCACCTCGGGCCGGTCCAACAGCGCCGCTCCTCGGCCAAGCGGACTCCATGCTTCGGTGATCACGCCGAGTGAGGCGTTGGCCGCGCGCAGTGCGGCCTGCGGGTAACCGGGATGAAGCTCGATCTGGTTGACCGCCGGCACCAGATCGCTGTTCTCGGCCAGTCGGCGCAAGTGTTCCTCGGTGAAGTTGCATACGCCTACCGCGCGGGCCCGGCCCGATGCGTAGATCTGCTCGAAGGCGCGCCAGGTGTCGAGATAGCGGCCTTTGGCCGGCATCGGCCAGTGCACCAGGTAGAGGTCGACAACCTCCAGGTCCAGTCGCTTCAGGCTCGCGTCGAACGCCCTAAGACTGGCATCGTAACCCTGATCCGAATTGGCGAGTTTGGTCGTGATGAACAGGGCGTCGCGATCCACGTCGGCCGTGCGGACGGCCCGGCCGACGCTGGTTTCGTTGTTGTACGACGCAGCGGTATCGATCAACCGGTAACCGGCCTGCAGGGCAGCCGAGACGACCGGTTCCGCGTCAACGACGCGGAATACTCCGCATCCCAACTGCGGTATGGCGACACCGTTGTTGAGGCCAATCAGGGGGATGGCCGAGGGCGCGTGCGTTGACAAGAGATGGCCTCCGGACCGAGATAGTACAAACGATTGTATTGTAGGCAGCGTGGAGCGAGTCCGCGGCGTGGCCGGTGCGATCCCCCTGACCGGGCCCCGGCTTATCCTCTGCGCCGTCGGAGCAGGCGCAGCGGCAGTCGCGGTGATGTGGTTCGCGCACACGCCGCACGGCCTGAGTAGCGCGAACGACTACGTCCTGGCCGTCGCCCGGCTGAGCGGCCTGATGGCCGGCTACGCGATCATCATGTTGATTGCCCTGATGGCCCGCATCCCACCGCTCGAACGGCTGGTCGGGGCGGATCGGTTGGCCCGTTGGCACGCGCGCGCTGGTCGCTACACGCTCCTGTTGGTGCTGATCCATATCGTCAGCGTCATCTGGGGTTACGCCCGCTCGGCGCGGGTCTCTGTGCCCGACCAGGCGTCGATCCTGCTCCGGGAGTATCCGGATGTGCTGCTTGCGGCCGTCGGTGCCGCCCTCCTCATTTTGGTCGGTATCGCTTCTGCGCGCACCGCCCGGCAGCGGCTCGGGTATGAGGTCTGGTACTACCTGCACCTGCTCACCTACGTCGCCGTCGCACTCGCATTCAGTCACCAGTTCGCGAACGGCGCGGACTTCGTTCGTGACACGGCCGCTCGCGTCGCATGGAGCGCGCTGTACGTCGCGGTGGGCGTGGCCGTCTGCTACTACCGATTCGCCCGACCGGCTCTGCAGGGGATGCGGCGGCGTCTGACGGTGGGTCGGGTCGTCGGTGAACCCGGCGGCGCGATCTCCGTCGCCGTGCATGGTGCGGATCTGGCCCGGCTGGGTGCGGAGTCGGGGCAGTTCTTCCGGCTGCGATTCCTGACCGCGCGAAGGTGGTACCAGAGTCATCCTTTTTCCCTTTCTGCCCCGCCGCACGCCGACGGCCTGCGATTTACCGTCAAGCCGTTGGGCGACCACACTCGTGCGCTGCGTGATCTCGCGCCCGGGACCCGCGTCGTCGCGGAAGGCCCGTTCGGCACCCTCACCGCCGCCCGACGACGCCAACGCAAGGTGTTGCTCATCGCGGGCGGTATCGGAATCGCCCCACTACGGGCCTTGTTCGAGTCGATGCCGACGGGCCCGGGTGAACTCACCTTGATCTATCGCTGCCGGACCCAACGGGAGCTGATATTCCGGACTGAACTCGACGCCCTCGCGCTGGAGCGGGGGGCGTCCATCAATTATCTGGTCGGACGCAGCCAAGACCTCGGGGATCCGCTCGGTGCGGCCGCGCTCCTCACTCTCCTGCCGGACCTCGCCGCGCACGACGTCTTCTTGTGTGCCCCGCCGGCTATGGCCGCGACGGTGACGAGCACCCTGCGATCAGTTAACGTGCCCGCGCGCAATATCCACTGGGAATCGTTCGATCTCGCCGCCCCCGCCTCGGGCGTCGGCCGTCAAGTCGTCGCGGCGTCGATGGTCGCGCTGGGTCTGGGAACAGCGTTGGGGCTGCGAACAAATTTCGTCGAACCAGCTGGTCGTAGTCCGTCGGCAGCGAGCGGCGTTCAGGCGCCCCGAGCGGTCTCGGTCGAAGCCGGTGCGGGAGGCAGCGACGCGCGGACGCCCAACGTCGTGACAATCGTCGGAAGCGTCCAGCGCACCCTCTACAGCAACGTGCAGGTCGAGGCGGTGCTGCGCGACGGGCGGCTCGTCGATGTCCGGCCGCTCATGTTGCCCAACGTGAACGCCCGCTCCCGCCAACTCAGCGCCATGTCCGTGCCGATCCTGCGTCGGGAGGCAATTGCGGCGGGTACGGCCGACATCGACACGGTGAGCGGCGCTACGTACACCAGCGGCGCGTACGCCCAATCCTTACAGGCGGCCCTGGACAGCCGGCGATGACTGGTACCGGGCCGAGGCTGCCTCGGCCAAGAACCTAAGGCCGCCTGAACACCTCAGGGTGTTTGGAAAGCTCGATGCGTGTACGACGAATGTGGCCGGACAGGTAGCGATCGGCGTCGACCGCGTCCCGGCGGTGGATCGCGTCGAGCACCAAGCGGTGCTCGGCGTTGACGATCCAACGACGACCGGGGCCGCTGATCATCATGAAGGCGCGACGGTAGTGCTGTGTGGAGTTCCACAAGCGGGTCACGCTGGACAGCAATTGCTCGATGGCGCAACCGGAGTAGCTGAGCAGGTGGAACTGCCGGTCCAGGTCCAGGAAGGCGCCGATGTCGCTGTTGGACTCGATGCGAACCTGGATATCGGCGAGCTCGGCGAGGTGGTCCTCTGTCAGATGCGGAAGGCTCTCCGTGATGGCTAGGGGCTCCAGGCGTTCGCGCATCTGGTACATCACGTCGACCTCGTGCATGTCGAGTGCGGGCACGCGGGCGCCCTTGTTCATCTCCAGCTCGGTGAGGCCTTCGGCTTCGAGCATGCGCAGCGCTTCTCTCACCGGCAGCCGACTGGCGCCGAGCCGCTCGGCGATGTCCTCCTGGCGGATCCGTTCGCCCGGACCGATGGCTCCGGTCAAGATCTGCTGGCGCAGGTAGGCCGCGATCCGCGAACTGGTGGCTGTGGGCGTGCCCGTGCGCGGCTCTACATCAGCCGTGGTCATCCGGAACCGTCGCCCGATGCTTGGGCCATCCGATCGAACGCCTTGCCGTCGGGGTAGGACACCAGCTCGAACTGCATTCCCCAGGGTGCGAGGAAGTAGATCCACCGCTGGCCTTCGCGACGGTCCGGAACTGGCAGTCGGTTCGCCGCAGACCTGCACCCCGCGGTCGCGCAGATAGGCCACCGCCGTGTCGAGGTCGTCGACGTAGAACGCCACGTGGTGGCCACCGACGTCGGAGTTGCGGGGTTGGTCGACGTGCCGGTCGGGCGCGGAGTACTGAAAAACCTCGAAGACGGCTTGGCCACCGACCCGGTAGAAGTGCAGCTTCTGCATGACGGCGCGGGGATGAACGTTGAGGTGTTCGCTCATCCAGTCGCTGTCGTCGGAGCGGTACGGCCCGAGTGTGTACATGTACTCGCAGCCCAACACGTCGACAAGGAAGTTGTGGGCCTGGTCCAGGTCGGGAACCGTGAATCCGATGTGATCGAGCCGGGACAACCCGGGCAGTCCGGCATGCACTATGTGCCTCCAAGAAACATAATGGATCCAAAACTAACTTGCGCGTGCTGGTTTGGTCTACCTCCACGTGACCTTAGCTTGGAAATGGATCCACTGTGTGTCAGGCTTGGGCTCGTCAGACCGGGCCAAGGGAGATCGCTCATGACCGTCCACAATCACCTCGACGCTGCGGTCCCGTGGGTGGAGATTGCCGCGACCGATGCTGACTGGGACGCCGCCGAACCCGATCTGCTGACCTCGATGTTCGGCCAGCTCGTGCTGATCCGCACGTTCGAGGAATACGTCCTGGAACTGGCCAACGAAGGTTTGGTCAATGGCCCGGCGCACTCGAGCATCGGCCAGGAGGGCGGGGCGGTCGGCTCGGTGCTTGCGCTGAGCACCCAGGACACGGTCAACGGTTCACATCGGGGCCACCACCAGTTTCTCGCGAAAGTGCTCGGCCACGTCGAACCGAAGGGCATTGATCCGACTCGGCCGTATTCCGAGGACGTCCGCGCCGTCGTGCTCCGCACCCTGGCCGAAATCTGCGGCCTCGACCGGGGGTTTTCGCACGGCCGGGGTGGGTCGATGCACCTGAAGTGGAAAGAGGCCGGCGCCATCGGCACAAACGCCATCGTCGGCGGCGGCGTGCCCCAGGCGGCCGGTTCGGCGTGGGCGCACCAGCACGCGAGAACCGATGCCGTCGCCGTGACTTACTTCGGCGACGGCGCCGCCAACATCGGCTCTACGTTGGAGACCTTCAACCTGGCCGCGGCCTGGAAGTTGCCAATCTGCTTTTTCATCGAGAACAACCAGTATGCGGTCTCGACATCGGTGACCGAGGCGACGGGGGAGCCGCGACTGTCCGCCCGAGGGCCGGGCTTCGGCATCACGTCGTTCCGGGTCGACGGCATGAACCCGCTGGCCGTGTACCTGACCATGCAGGAAGCGCTGCAACACATGCGGGCCGGCGACGGGCCAACGCTCATCGAAGCCGACCTCTACCGCTACTTCCACCAGAACGGCTCCTTTCCGGGAAGCGCCTTTCGCTACCGCACCAAGGAGGAGGAGCAGGCCTGGCGCGCGCGGGACCCGATCAAGCAGGTCGTCGCGCACCTGCACCGCCGCGGCATCCTGAGTGGCGCCGAGACGGATGCGGCGATCGAGCAGGCGAAACAACTACTGGCAGACGTCGGCGCGGTGCTGCTCGAACCGCGGACGGGGGGCAAGCCGGGACAGCAGCAGATCAAAGCGTCCGAGTGGCCGGATCCGACGTTTGCCGATGTGGGCATCCGTGGCGACCTGAGCGAGTTCGCCTCGGCCCCGTTGTTCGACCGCGACGGTTTCACCGGCGACATCTCCGAAATGAAATTCATCGACGCCGTCGCCGGTGTCATGGCGCGGCGGATGGCGACCGACGATTCCATCGTGGTGATGGGCGAGGACGTGCACCGCCTCAACGGCGGCACGAACGGTGCTACGCGTGGCCTGAAGGAGGCGTTCCCGGACCGGGTGCTCGGTACCCCGATCAGTGAGAACGCGTTCGCCGGGCTCGGCGGCGGCATCGCTCTGGACGGCCGGTTCAAACCTGTCGTCGAGTTCATGTACGCCGACTTCATGTGGGTGGCCGCCGACCAGTTGTTCAACCAGATCGGCAAGGCCAGGCACATGTTCGGCGGCAACGATGACGTGCCGCTCGTGCTGCGCAGCAAGGTCGCGATGGGCACCGGCTACGGCTCGCAGCACTCGATGGACCCGGCCGGTGTGTTTGCGACCAGTGTCGGCTGGCGCGTCGTCGCACCGTCGACCCCATTCGACTACGTCGGACTGATGAATGCCGCCTTGCTCTGCAAGGACCCGGTGGTCGTGCTCGAACACGTCGACCTTTACGCGTCGACCGGCGAAGGCCCGACTGACGACTTCGACTACGTCTTGCCGGTGGGCAAGGCGGCGGTGCGCCGTTCCGGATCCCAGCTGACTGTGCTGACGTATCTCGCCATGACCAACTACGTTCTGCAAGCGGTGGAGGACGCTGAATCCGTAGACGCCGAAGTGATCGATCTCCGATGGCTGGACCGCGCCAGCATTGACTGGGAGACGATCGGCGCCAGCATCAAGAAGACCAACAACGTCCTCATCGCGGAGCAGGGCGCGTTGGGCACGTCTTACGGCGGCTGGCTGGCCGACGAGATCCAGCGCCGGTTCTTCGATTACCTGGATCAGCCCGTGCAGCGGGTCACCGGCGGCGAGGCGTCCCCGAGCATCAGCCGGGTCTTGGAGCGGGCCGCGATTGCCAAGGACGCCGAGGTCCTTTCGGCGCTGGTCGACATCGTGAGGCCATGACCATGCCGTCATTGCTGCGCATGCCTGAGATAGCCGCCAACACGCCTGAGGCGACGTTGGTCTCGTGGACAGTCGCGGAAAACGTGCCCTACTCCGCGGCTGATGCCATCGCCACGGTTGAGACCGCGAAGGCGGTCGTCGAGGTCGAAGCCGAGTCCGACGGAGTCATCTTCAAGACCCTCATTGCCGACGGTACGGACGTGAAGGTCGGTGAAGCCATCGCCGTGATCGGCACGCCCGGCGAGGCGATCGAGGACCTCGACTTGGTACTGGTTGCGCTCGGCGTCGGACCATCCGGGGCGGAAGACGGACTGAATGAACCCGGTGTCGACAACGGGGCATCCGACGACGCGGTGCCGCCAGACACTGTTATCGAGGCCCACACCCGCACCGGTCCCGGCCCGGCGCCGGCGCCCCCGGTCGCGGCGACCAGCAACGGCGACGGCGAGCGCATCTTCATCAGCCCGCTGGCTCGCAGGCTTGCCCGCGACGCCGGTCTCGGCGTCGCCGACATCGCCGGAACCGGTCCTAACGACCGCATCATCCGGCGCGACGTCGAAGCCGCCATCGCCAGACGAGCCGAGACCCGGCCGACCACCGCACCCGAGCCGGAAACGCAAACCGGGCCGGCATCGCGCGCCGCGGGCCCAGCGACGTCGGCAGTGTTCCAGGACGTTCCGCACAGCCGGCTGCGCCGCGCCATCGCTGCCCGCCTCACCGAAAGCGTGCAGACCGCCCCGCACTTCTACCTCTCAGGCGCACCGCGCGTCGACCGGCTGCTGAAGCTGCGTGCGGAGGTGAACGAAAACGCGGCTGTGCGGGTATCGGTCAACGACCTGGTCGTCAAGGCTGTTGCGTGCGCTCATCAACTGGTGCCGGCCATGAATGTCATCTGGAGTCCGGACGCCGTCCGTTCGTTCAGCACTGTCGACGTGGCAGTCGCAGTGGCGACCGAGGTTGGATTGGTCACACCGGTGGTGCGCGACGTGCAATCGCTGAGCCTCACAGCGGTCGCGTTGGCAACGAAGGACTACGCCGAGCGCGCTCGTACCGGCCGACTGCACCAGCACGAACTCGAGGGCGGATCGATCACGGTGACGAACCTGGGCATGTTCGGCACGAGGGAATTCGCGGCCGTCATCAACCCGCCCCACGCAGCGATCCTCGCGGTGGGGGCGGCCGTCCAAGAACCGGTGGCCAAGAACGGCAAGGTCAAGGTCGGCTCGGTCATGCGGGTGACGCTGTCTGTAGATCATCGGCCAGTGGACGGTTCGATCGCGGCCGAATGGATGCAGGCCTTCGTCTCCCTCGTCGAGCATCCGCTGCAGATACTGGCCTGACGTCAGCCGCACCGCCGGTGAAGCGCCCGAATATTGCGCGGCGTAGTGGCACTGCTAGCGTGCAGCGAATTGGCCTAGCCACTTTGCCAGTTGGTTTTCGTGGCAGCCGCAACGCTACGGAAGGGACCAGCCGTGTCGCTCCAGGAGTTCGTCCCGACGCCGAAATTCCCCGACTACCAGGCCCAGTTCAAGGACTTCTTCACGCTCAGTCGTCGAGCGGACGGGGTCATGCTGGCGGAGGCCCACACCTTGGGTGGGCCGATCCAGCTCAGCGTGCAGAACCATCGGGCACTCGGTCAATTGCTCAAGACGATCGGAGCCGATCCTGAGAACGAACTTCTGATCCTGACCGGATCCGGCGACGAATTCATGATGGATTCCGACCCCGAAGGCTTCCGTCTCGAGGAAGAGGACATGCCGCATTGGGCGTACGAGTACGCCTACAAGGACGGCCGGACCAACGTCAGTGCTCTGGTCAACGACCTCGAGATACCGACCATCGGCCTGTTGAATGGGCCCGGGTTCCACACCGAGATCGTCCTGATGTGTGACATCACGATCGCCGCCGAGGAATCAACGATTTTCGACCTGCACTTCGACATCGGGTCGGTGCCGGCCGACGGCATCCACAACGCGTTCCAAGAACTGCTCGGCACGAAGCGAGCGGCCTACGCCCTGCTTACGGGCGAGGCGATCACTGCCCGGCAGGCGCTGGAGTACGGCCTCGTGAACGAAGTGGTGCCGCGCGACGAACTCACGGCTCGGGCCTACCGGATCGCCGACCACATCATGTCGCAGCCGCGCATCTCCCGTCGCTTGACGACGCAGATCGTTCGTCGTCCTTGGAAGCGTCGCATCGTCGACGACCTCGACGGCGGGTTCGGAATCCAGATGTTCGGTCACCTCGCCAAGCAACAATCCATCCACGGCAAGGACCACATCTCCGGTGTCGTGGACTACGTCAGGGACGGCCGGAAGAACAACTTCGACTCGGAGCGATGAGCGTGCGACACCCATCCACGTCGGTCCAGAGCAGGAAGGTGGTTCATGGCTAGCACGGTGCACGTCTCTGATCCCGGAACCCACTGGACCGTCGCTGACCCCGCCAGGTTAGCGACTCAGATCCGACTGCGCGCCGTCCGGATGGTGGCCCCGCAGGGCTTCGGCTATCTCGGGCAGGCGCTGTCGTCGGCCGAGCAGGTCGCCGCGATTTTTGCCGTGGCTCGTCCTGGTGTCGACCGGCTGGTGTGCTCGCCGGGGCACTACGTCATCGCACCGTTCGCGGCGGCGGTGGAACTCGGCTTGCTCCAGGAGGCGGCGATGGAAACGTACGGCCAGAACGGCTCGCCGATAGAGGCTATCGGAACGGAGCGGTCACCGATTTTCGACTACACCTGTGGTTCGCTCGGTCAGGGTCTGTCGGCAGCCATTGGGTTCGCGCTGTCGGATCGACTGCGTGAACGTGCCGCACGGACCTTCGCGATGGTCAGTGACGGGGAGCTGCAAGAGGGGCAGGTCTGGGAGGCGGCGCTTTTCGCCGGACACCACCGGCTCTCGCACCTGACCGTGGTGCTCGACGCGAACAATTCCCAGGTCGACGGCCCGGTCGACACGATCACCACCCTGGAACCAATAGCCGACAAATTCGCGGCGTTCGGCTGGCACGTCACCGACCTGGACGGGCACAACATCGATGCCCTACAAGCCGCACTGGCCAAGGCTGAGGCGGAAACCCACCGGCCGAGCGTGTTGGTCTGCCGGACCTCGACCGCCCACGGCCTGGACTGCCTGCCACCGGACTCGGACGGTCATTTCATCAAGCTGACACCGGAGTTGGCCGCGGCCGCGGTCGAGGAACTCACCGCCAGACTGGACGCCGGCCGTGTATGAGCCGCCGTACACCACGCGTTTGAAGCCGTACGGCCGGGCGCTACTGGCGCTAGCCCGCAGCCGCGAGGAGATCCTGTGTCTCAGCGGTGACCTCACCCGCCAGTGCGAGATCGACCTGTTCCAGGACGAAATCCCGCAACGATTCATCCACGGCGGGATGGCGGAGGCCAATATGATGGGCATGGCCGGCGCGCTGGCCCGGTGCGGGCACATCCCGTTCGTCCATACCTTCGGCGTCTTCGCGACCCGTCGACCGTATGACCAAATCGCCAACGCGATCGCCTATCCCGCCCTGCCGGTGCGGATCGTCGGCTTCATGCCGGGCGTCTCCACCCCTGGCGGTCCGTCGCATCAAGCGATCGATGACATGGCCTTGATGCGGGCCCTCCCGAACATGACGGTCGTCGACGTCGCCGACGCGGTCGAGATGTCCCAGGTGCCGTCGGCGATCGTGGACCTGCCCGGGCCGGTGTACGTCCGGCTCAAGCGCGGCGAGATCCCGGCGATCTTCGACGACGAGCACCGGCTGTCGCTGATTAAGGCGGCTGTGCTGACTCAGGGCACCGACGTGGCCTTGTTCGCAAGCGGCATGATGCTCGCCGCCGGGCTCGCCGCCGCGCGCGTCCTCGAAGCGAGCGGCGTGTCGGTGTCGGTCGTCAACGTGCCGGTGATCAAGCCACTGGACACCGCCACGGTGCAGAGTGTGACCGCTGACGCACGAATCGTGATCGCGGCCGAAAACCATTCGGTCATAGGCGGTTTGGGCTCCGCAATCGCGGAGACGATCGCCGAGGCCGGGCTCGGACGACCGCTTCGGCGGGTCGGCCTCCAGGACACCTTCGCCGAAGGAGCCCTCACCGCCCCGTATCTGTTCGACAAGTACGGCCTGTCGACCCAACACCTGATCGACACCGCCTGGTCCACACTCGGGCAGCCGGGGACGCCGCCGAGCGCCCCGGTGTCCGTCGCCGAGAGCGGCGAATACTCGCCCGTCTGACGCCACTGTCTTTCCGAGGAGCACCTATGACCCCGACCCGCGCGACTGTTGGCTGGCTTGGTACCGGCCGGATGGGCGCAGCCATGGCCGGACGGTTGGTCGATGCCGGCAACGACGTTGCGGTGTGGAATCGCACCAGCTCCAAGACGACCACGTTGGTCGCACGTGGCGCGAGTGCGGTAGCGACGATCCATGACCTCGCGGCCCGCGACATCGTGTTCATCATGGTGTCCACCCCGGCGGACCTGGAAGAAGTCGTCACTGGAGAGGACGGGCTGTTGACCGCGTCCACCAAGCCCGCGGTCATCGTGGACTGTTCCACAGTCTCGCTCGACTCCTCGGCGGAGATCCGGGCCGCGGCGACGGCGGCGGGTGTCGCCTTCATCGCCGCACCGGTCAGTGGCAACCCGCACGTCGTGGCCGCAGGTGGGGCCTGCATAGTCGCCTCCGGACCGGTCGCGGCGTTCGACGTGGTCAAACCGTTCCTGGAGCAGATCGCCAAGGTTGCGGTCTACGCAGGGGAAGGGGAGCAGAGCCGGCTGGTCAAGCTGTGCACGAACCTCTATCTCGGCATGATGGTGCAGGCGCTCGTTGAGGTAACCAGCCTGGCCGAGAAGGGCGGCACCGACCGGGCGGCGTTCCTGGACTTTCTGAACGCCACGGTGTTGACGTCGGAATGGGTCCGTCGGCGCACACCCGACCTGGTCAAGCGAGACTGGACACCAACCTTCACCACCGAGTTGCTGCGCAAGGACTTCGACCTCGCACTGGGCTCAGCCCGCGCGCTCGAGGTGCCCATGCCGATCGGATCCGCGGTATATCAACTGATCCAATCCGCGATGGCCGTCGGACGGGGTGACCAGGACTTCCTTTCGCTGTACGACCAGCAAGCTCGAGTTGCCGGGCTTGATGCGGCCGCCTCCGACCAGGAGCGACCGTGACCTCGGCGCGGCCGGCCCGTCAGGCAGTCGTCGAGCTCCCGGGTATCGCGCCGCTGACGGTTACCCGCCTTTCTGACGACGTGGCCGACGAGATCCGACGGCTGATCATCAGCGAGAACATCATCGCCGGATCCCGGCTGCCTTCCGAACGAGACCTCGCCGAGCGGTTCGGCGCCAGCCGGCCGACGGTCAGCCAAGCGCTGCGCACCCTGTCGCTGATGGGTCTGGTCGAGATCCGCAGGGGATCGGGGGCATACGTGCTGCGTCGGCCGGAAACCATGGTGACCGCATCAGTGAACCTGATGCTGGAGCTCGACGAGCAGTCGGTCACCCAATTGATGCAGCTGCGGCTCTGGCTGGAGACCCTCGGTGTGCAACATGCCGCCGCCCGGAAACCGGCACTGACGGCTGCGGAGACCACTGCCGTGCTCACCGCGCTCGAGCGACTGACGTCATCGGCCGGCAATCCGTCGCAGTGGATTGCCGAGGACACCGTCTTTCACGCCACCGTCGTCCGGAGTGCTGGGAACCCATACCTGGCGGCACTCTACGAAAGCGTGCACACCGCAATTCTGTCTTACGAGTACAGGAACTGGGTCGAGACCGAATCCGTACCCGCCTGGCTGCACGACATGACGCCGGGAGGTCAGCAGGCATTGCACGAGCCGATCGCCCGGGCTGTCATCGAGCGGGACGCTGACGCCGCGTACGCCGCGGTGTTGGCCCACCATGCGGTCATGTCCGAACACCTGGACGCCGCACGCAGGTCCGCGAAGCGGCGCTCCACAGCCCGCAAGAAACGACGGGCTACGTGACTCGCCCCGAATCGCGGGCAGAACATCCGAGTTTGCGGCGATCAGCACGAGCAGCGCGGTGATAGCAAGAACGAGCGAGCTAGAGCGCCGAAGGATCTGCCGCTGGGAGCCGCGAGAGGCACCGAGATTAGCCGGACAGGTCCGAAACGAGAGTCAACGTTCCTCGCGCACCGAGTGGTACAAATGCATCGGACGGCCCGTCGAGCCATATGCGAGATCGAGTTGGATCAGCCCGCGCCGAACGAGATCGTTGAGATGACGTTGCGCGGTGGGGCGGCTGACGCCGACAGCGTCCGCGACATCCAGCGCAGACACCGACTTCGGACCCGTGCGGACCGCGTCGAGCACCTTGGCCATCGTCGGCGGCAACTGCTGCGCGTGAGTCGTGGGCGACTTGGGCGCACGCCGCAGGTCATACAAGTTGTCGACCGCGGCTTGGTCGGCCTCGCCGGTGCGTTCCAGCTGCTCGCGCCAACGCCGGTACGTTTCGAGCTGGTCGCGCAGAGCGGCGAAGCCGAACGGCTTGACGAGGTAGTACACCGCGCCGAGCTGCATCGCGGTGCGTACTGCCTCGATGTCTCGCGCGGCCGTGACCACGATGCAGTCCGGGACTCGGCCCGCAGAAGCAGTGAGGGCGCGCATGACCGTCAGGCCGTCCTGGTCAGGCAGGTACAGGTCAAGCAGCAACAGATCCGGGTCGACCGCGGCGATGAATTCGAGAGCCTGGCCGGCGGTGTGCGCCTCGCCGACGCACTCGAAGCCGGGCACCCGGTTCACGCTCGCAGCGTGGATGCGCGCGACGCGGTAGTCGTCATCGACGACGAGTGTGCGGATCATGTTTGCCCCGCTGAGCCTGCTGCGCCGGCCGGCGCGTCGACCGGCGCCCTGCGCGCACGTCGCGGGAGCCAGACCTCGAATCGCGCCCCCGGTCCGGTCGTCACCGAAATCGTGCCGCCGGCGCGATGCACCAGCCGGTGCACCAGAGCGAGACCGAGACCTCGCCGCAGTTCCGCCCGCGGGGCTTTTGTCGAGTAGCCGTCCTGGAAGATCTCGCCGACCACGTCGGCCTCCACGCCGGGACCAGTGTCGGAAACAGTGATGCTCAGGCCGTTGGTGTCGGACAGCGCGACGGTCACCCGACGCGGATCGGGCCGGCCGGCTAGGGCCTCGAACGCGTTGTCGATGAGATTGCCGAGGACGGTCAGGACGGTCTGCGCCTCGTCAGCGGCGGCGTCGAGATGAGAATCCTCGGTGACGAGCAGCTTCACGTCCTGCTCGGTTGCGATCGAAACCTTGGCGAGCAGCAGGGCGGCTACCACTGGAGGCGCGATACGGGATCGCAACGCCTCGCCAGCCGTGATGGACCCCGACGAGATCTCGGCGAGGTAGCTGGCCGCCTCGTCGTGTGCGCCGAGTTCGAGCAGTCCGGACATCACGTGCAACCGGTTGGTGAACTCGTGCTCCTGGGCGCGCAAGGCCGTCGTCAGCCCGGTGACCGCGTTGAGCTCACGCATCAACGCCTCGAGCTCGGTGCGGTCGCGCAACGTGACGACAGAGCCGGCGTCGCGGCCGCCGAGGATAACCGGCATGCGGTTGACGACGAGCAGCGAGTCGTCGGTGAGGGCGACCTGATCAGTGCCGGCCAAGTCTCCGGCGAGCAGATCGTGCAACCGCCCGGCCGGCACGACCTCGTCGAGATGACGTCCCGTGCCCGTCTCGGTGATGTGCAGCAGGCGGCGGGCCTCGTTGTTGATGACGTTGATGCGGCCGCGGGAGTCGAAACCGATGACGCCTTCGCGAATCCCGTGCAGCATTGCCTCCCGCTCTTGCAGGAGCGACGTGATCTCGGACAGTTCGAGACCGAATGTTGCCCGTTTGATCAAGCGCGAGAGCAACCAGGAAGCGAGCCCGCCGATCCCGAAGGCGAACCCGGCGTACAGCGCGATGGCGGGGATCTCGTGGCGGAGTTGGCTGGACACCTCCTTTTCCAGGATGCCGACTGACACCTCCCCGATGATCGAGCCGTCGGCACCTCGCACCGGCGCCTTGCCGTTCGCGGAGCGACCGAGGCTGCCGTGGTCGATGCCGACGTGGTCGTGCCCGTCGAGCACGATCACCGGCTCTTCCAGTCGCTGACCGATGAGGCTCGTGTTCGGGTGCGAGTACCGCAGTCCGGTGCGGTCGGCCACCACGACGTAGTCCGCGCCGGTGGCCACGCGGACCTGAGCCGCGAGGCCGGCGATCTTGTGCCCCGGGTCGCCGGCCGGTAGCGCGGCGCGAATGTCAGGAATCTGGGCGACGGAATTGGCGACGTCAACGGCCCGCTGCTCGTACTGGCGGTCGAGATTGCGTCGGCTGTACACCACGAACAGCGCCCCGCCGATCGACATTGTGACCGCGAGGATCGCAAGTACGCCCAACAGGATCTGGGACGCGAGAGTGCGTTGGCGCCACATGACTGACCGACCTTCCGTGACGGCCCGGCTTCGCGGCCCTGCGTCCTCGAATCGGCGCCGCCAACCGCAGCATCAGAACACACCGAGTCCGGCCGGCCAACCCGCGGTGAGCAGAACGCACGAAAGTCGAGTTAACACGGGTAACTTGCACAACGCCCGGAACGCTTCCTGCGCCGACGTGCCGTTGCCTACGGTCCCTGACACCACATCCACGTGCGCAGGGAGGAAACCCCGATGACCTCGACGGAGCCCAGCCGTAGGTCCGGGACGATCGAACTGTCCGGCGTCACGAAGACCTTCGCCACTTCGAATGGTTCGTATACGGCCCTGCAGGATCTCGACCTGTCCGTCGAGCCCGGAGAGTTCTGTGCCGTCGTCGGCCCGACGGGGTGCGGCAAGTCGACGGCGCTGACGCTCATATCCGGCCTGGAGCGCGCCACCGCGGGCACCGTCCGCGTACATGGCGAGCCGGTCACGGGGGTCACGCCCGGTGTCGGCTTCATGTTCCAGAGCGATGCGATCCTGCCCTGGAAGACGGCACTCGACAACGTGTCGGCCGGCCCGCGCTTTCGCGGCATCCCCAAGAAGACGGCGCTCAACGACGCCCGCGACTGGATGCGGCGCGTCGGCCTGGCCGGCTTCGAGGACCGCTACCCGCACCAGCTGTCCGGCGGGATGCGCAAGCGCGTCGCGCTGGCCCAGAATCTGATCAACGAGCCGCGCGTCCTGCTGATGGATGAGCCGTTCAGCGCGCTGGACGTTCAGACCCGCTCGCTGATGTCCAACGAACTGCTGTCGTTGTGGGATCTGAGCAAGCCGTCGGTCGTGTTCGTCACCCACGACCTCGAGGAAGCCATTGCCTTGGCCGACAAGGTCGTCGTCCTCACTGCGGGACCGGCCGGCACAGTCAAGGCTGTCTTCCCGATCGACCTGCCCCGCCCCCGGGTCGTGCAGGAAATCCGCTTCGAGCAGCGGTTCGTCGACATCTACCACCAGATCTGGGAGGCGCTGCGTTCCGAGGTTGACATTGCCTATGCGCAGACGACTGGCGGACCGGTCGAGTCGGTGGAAGGGGGCCGGCGATGAGCGACATGATGACCGGCGCTGAACCGGACACGGGTACGGGCGCGGCGCCGAGTGCACCGACACCGAGTGCGTACGGGCGGGCGCGTCTGCGCCGGAAGGTGCTTGTGCACCTCACTCAGGTCGCTGTTCTGGTGATCGTCTTCGGTGGGTGGCAGTGGCTGGCGAGCACGGGTCACCTCGATCCGGCATTGTTCGGCAAGCCGTCCGGAGTCGTGACCAGCTTGCGCACCTGGATCCGCGACGGCACCGCGATCGGGTCTCTGGGCAATCAGATCAAGGTGACTCTCGAAGAGGCGCTTCTCGGATTCGTGATCGGCGTCGCGCTCGGTGTCGTCTGCGGCGTTGCCCTCGGCCGGGTGCGCTTCCTGTCCGACGTCTTCGGCCCGTTCATCAAGGTGCTCAATTCAATCCCGCGCATCGTCCTGGGCTCGATCTTCATCCTGATGTTCGGTCTGGGGCTGGAGTCAAAGGTCCTGCTCGTCATCGTGCTGGTGTTCTTCGGGGTGTTCTTCAACGCGTTCCAAGGCACTCGCGAGGTTGATCGCAACTTCATCGCCAACGCGATGATCCTGGGCGCGTCGAAGTGGCAGGTCACCCGGCAGGTCGTGTTGCCGTCAGCCTTCACGTGGATCCTGGCCAGCTTGCATGTCAGCTTCGGTTTCGCGCTCATCGGCGCCATCGTCGGTGAGTACCTCGGCGCCGCGCAGGGACTGGGCCTGCTGATCAGGAACGCTCAGGGCTCCTTCGACGCCAACGGGGTTTGGGCCGCGATGTTCATCATGGCCGTCGTCGCGCTCGTCGCGGAGTTCCTCATCACCCGGCTGGAGAACGCGTTGTTGCGCTGGCGCCCGAGCCAGCTCATCGGATTCGAGTTGTGACCGTCCCGGATCTCCCGCACCACCCATCTCTAGGAGGACACGTGTCCAGACCGATCAGAGTGATGACCGCCGCGTTCGTCGCAGCGGCGGTGGCGCTCGCCGGCTGTAGTTCCAAGGCCAGCCACACCACTGCACAACAGCACGCCGGGACCACGAACGGCGACAAGGTCAGCATCATGGTCGGCGGTTTGAACAAGCAGATCTACCTGCCATTCATGCTCGCCCAACGGTTGGGCTACTACTCCTCCGAAGGCCTCAACATCAAGCTGTCGGACGAGCCCGCAGGCATCGACGCCACGACGGCGATGCTGGCTAACAAGGTGGACGGCGTGGGTGGCTTCTACGACCACACGATCGCATTGCAGGGCATCGGCAAGTCGGCCGAGTCGGTCGTCTCGATGTTGCAGGTCCCGGGGGAGGTCGAACTGTGCCGCAGCGATCTGAAGGGCAAGGTCAAATCAGCGGCCGATTGGAAGGGCCGCAACCTGGGCATCACCGACGTCGGGTCGTCGACTGACTTCCTCACGGAATTCCTCGCGCAGAAGAACGGCGTGGACCCGAAGAGCACACACCGCATCGGCGTGCAGGCGGGTCCGACGTTCATCGGCGCGATGCAGCACAAGTCGATCGACTGCGGGATGACGACCGAACCGACCGTCTCGAAACTGCTGGACACCCACGCGGCCTACATCATCTACGACACCCGGACCGCCGCCGGAGCGCAAGCAGCGTTCGGTGGTGAATACCCAGCGACGTCGCTGTACATGCAGACGTCCTACGTCCAGGCGCACCCGGCGATCGTGCAAAAACTCGTCAACGCCTACGTCAAGACGCTCAAGTGGATCCAGTCGCACACCGCAGACCAGATCACCGCCGAGATGCCGGCCGACTATTACAGCGGCGTGGGCAAGGCGGCGTATGCGAAGGCCTTGGACAGTGAAAAGGGCATCTACAACCCGACGGGAATCATGCCGAAGGGTGGCCCGCAGACCTGCCTATCGGTGCTCTCGTCGTTCAACCCGAAGGTCAAGGGCAAGCAGATCGACGTGAACAAGACGTACACCGACGAGTTCGTCAAGAAGGCCAAGACCGGTTGACCACCTTCCGGTCGAAGGGGCCCGCAGCCGATTCGGGTTGCGGGCCCTCTTGGCCGGTTGAGTTCGTCGCCATGGATCCCAGCAGTGGCGGATCCTAGGTTGCCAGTGCGGGTTGCCATTGTGTGCGAGCCCTCGAGGGGCGGCTACGGAGCGGGCACGTGTCAGCTACCTGGTCGGACAAGAACTCCGTGTCCTGGCCGACCGCCACGTTGTCCCCGCTGTGAAGGCTCGACCGTGGCGCACTCTGTCCGCGCGGGTAGAGGCGAGCTACGCGGACGTCGGGGTCTGCTGCAACTTCGGTTGACGGCGGTTATTGGTGATCATGCTGCCTGAGCCGTGTTCGCGAAGGCTAGCTCGAACTCGACCGGGGTGAGCTTGCCGAGGGCACGTTGGCGTCGACGGCGGTTATAGGTGTGTTCGATCCAGTAGACGATCGCGTAGTGCAGTTCGGCGCGGGTGCGCCAGCGTCGGGTGTTGAGGACGTTCTTCTGCAGCAGCGCCCAGAACGATTCCATCGCGGCGTTGTCGCCCGCGGAGGCGACTCGGCCCATCGACCCGGTCAACCCGGCCGCGGTCAGCGTGGCTCGGAAGGCCCTGGCGCGAAATTGCGAGCCTCTGTCGGAGTGAACGACCACGGTGGCGGTGGGTCGGCGCCTGGCGATCGCCGAGCGCAGCGCGCTGGTGGCCAGTTGCGCGGTCATCCGATCGTTGAGCGCGTAGCCGACGATGCGGTTGCCGAACAGGTCCTTGATCGCGCAGCAGTAGAGCTTGCCTTCCAGTGTCGGATGCTCGGTGATGTCGGTGACCCAGACCAGATCCGGCGCGGTGGTGCTGAACTGGCGCTCGAGCAGGTCGTCGTGCACCGCGACCCCGGGCCGCCCGCCCTTGCCCCGGCGGCCCTGCCGAGTCGTGGTCGACCACAGTCTCTGAGCCGAACACAGCCGCCAGACACGACGCTCACCAACGTCGTGGCCGGCGTGTTCGAGCTCGTCGGCCAGGAACCGATAGCCGAACTCCGGGTCTCGGCGTGTAAGTCGACCAGCTCGTTGGTCACGTGCGCATCAGCCCAGTCCCGATCGGTCACCGGCGAGGCGCGCCAGGCGTAGTAGGCCTGCGGCGAGAAGCCGAGCACCCCGCAGGTCAGCCGCACCGGAACACCTTCGGCAGCCAACTCGCGGACCAGCGGGTAGCTCATTTTGGGAGCGCGTCCTTGGCGAAGTACGCCGCCGCCCGACGCAGGATCTCGTTTTCCATCTCCAACCGGCGAGCCCGCCGGCGCAGTGTCACCAACTCGGACTGCTCAGCCGAGGTCAACCCCTCTTTGACCCCGTCGTCGATGTCGGCCTGGCGCACCCAACGGCGCACCGACTCCGGCGCGATATCGAAATCGACGGCAACCTCGTTGACTGACAGATCACCACGACGGGCAACTGTCACCACATCACGCTTGAACTCCGGTGGATACCTCTTCGGCATAACGACATCCTTTCCGAGGAACCTCGTCCCTCGTAAGAGATGTCAACCAGACGCGCAGCAGACCCATGGAAGCCCGCTGACCTGACGGCGTTCCTCCGCGTATGCCCGAGCGACCGCCTGTACGCGATGTGGCCGCTGTTCGCCACACCGGGCGTACGGCGGTCAGAAGTCGCGGGTGCGGAGGTAGCGGGGCTCCATCTAAAGGCACACGAACTCTCCATCGGACCGACGCGCGTCGTGGCCGGCGGGCGGGCGCAGGAGGCTGACGGCAAGAGCGCGAACAGCGTCCGCACATTCGGGTGAACCCAGTGAGCTCAGACCTGAACCTCGACCCCTCGCGAGATGAGTTCTGAGGCTCCATGTTTGCAATCATGTTTGCAATTCCGGGGTTCGACCACGCACCGACTCCAGCGCCGTGGCTGCGAGACCCGGAATCCCGGGCCTGTTTGGTCGGGGTGGCGGGATTCGAACCCACGGCCTCTTCGTCCCGAAGCAGACCGGACCGCCGCAACCAGAAGCTCGCGCCCCACGACCGTTGGCGAAGAGATCCCCATAGGTTCGTCGAAGTCCGGGCTGATTCGGGTGCGTTGTCACTCAGACAGACACTCGGATCGGGCAAGCCAACTATTCGGACACTACGGATGACCTCGCCGGGCCTGCGGCGGACGATGGCGGCCTGTAAGACCGCCGTCTCAGCCTACGTTGGTTCAACCCAACACCCGCCACAGCTGCGTCGAGATCCCCCGGCGGCCGGGGGACCTCGCTGTCTCTGGATGCCCATCAATGACATGGCGCCCAAAATCCGGGGGCCTGGTGCCGCAGGGCGCCGATGCAGCCAAGGAGGCCAATGTCGATACCCGCGGCGATCGAGCTGATCAAGATTCATCTCTGGTGGCGAGGGCAATCAACCGTTGCAGACCGTGAGTTGCCGCTGATTGCCGCCGGCGTCGACAACAGCGGCAAAGAGCCGTAGAGCCGCTGCGCGGCAAAGCCGGTAGAGCCGCAACGAAGCTGGCGAATCGTTCTGACCTGGCAACGTCAGGTGCGGCGGCCAGGATGCAGTCGCGTGATCACGCCGTTGGTCTGATCGAGGACCCAAAGGTCACCTGCTGCATGTCGGATGACTGATGCGTCGCCTCCGACCGCCAACTGCTGCTGGACGACGCCGGTAGGCGGATTCAGCTCCTCGACGGTGCCGCCAGACGCGGCTCCGGTCTGGCCGTCGTACGAGGTGTCGAAGGCGACCCATAGGGCGTGGCGAAGAGCTGTCATGGACGGCGGGACCGGTGCGGCGGTGGGGGTGATGGTGTGGCGGGTCGCGCCGGTGGCGGGGTCGAGCTGCTTGAGGGTGATCGTGTCGGTGCAGTCGGTTGTCCACACCGATCCGGTGATGGCGACGATGTCGCCGCAGTTGACCGGCGCGGCACGGGTCGTGACAGCGTCGGTGCGCGGGTCGATCCGCTCGAAGGGTTCGGTGCCGTTGCTGGAGTACAGGTAGAGATAGCGGCCGTCGTCGGTCATCGCCTGCGGGCCGTCGCGGAACATGTGCTGGTCCCCGGCGGGCAGGGTCGCGACGATGCGGTTGGTGCGCGGGTCGATCCTGGTCACCGAGCGGCCATGGTGGTTGGAAACCCACACCGAGCCGAAGGCAAGGTAGATCCACTGCGGCTGCAGACCGACGGCGATGTGGGCGAGAACGTGCCCGTGCGCGTCCAGGCGCTCGACGGTGTTGTCGAAGTACATCGCCACCCAGATCGAGCCGTCGCCGACCGCGAAGCCGCCGGCCGAGGAGTCGAGCTGGTAGCTCGCGGTGACGCGGTTCGTCACGGGATCGATCCGACGCAGTGTCGAGTACTGTGACTCGTCCGGGTTGAGCAGCCACACCGATCCCAGCCCTCCGGCAAGGTCGTAGGCGTCGTTGCCCGGCACAGAGAGCTGGGCGACCATCGACGGCGCCGGCAGGGCCGTGGCAGTCGCCTGGGTTGCGGCCCGTCCCGTGAGGAGCGCCGCGCACACGGCCAGGATGCACAGCGTTGTGGTCCTCATGACGTCCCTCCTGGGGTAACGCGCAGAACATTGGTGCCGGTCGTGAAGTCGTTGGTCCACAAGCTGCCGTCGAGCCCGACGATTTCGAAGCCGACCACTCCGACGCGAGTTCCGGCGCCGAGTACGGCGCCGGTGACCGGGTCGCGGGGGACGAGCGAGCCCGGGCCGCAGCCGGTTGACGGGTCGAAGCTCATGTCGTCGCTGTAAAGGCGACCGTGCAGCACGGCGATGCCGAGTAGGCACGTCGTCAGCGGCTCTCGTATCTGGGTGACGTGGCCGGTGGCGAGGTCGTAGCGGCTGAACGTGTTCGAGCAGTTCTGGTCGTCGATCCAGATGGCTCCGGGTACCGGGTCGAGCCGCCCGCACGCGAACGCGGGGGCGACGCTCGGGCTGGCCACGACGCGGTCGGTGTTCGGGTTGATGGCGAACAGTCGCTGTTGGGCGGGGACGATCGTCCACACACGACCGGCCGCATAGGTGAGGTAGGACGGGCCGCCGTTGAAGTCGCTCGGATCGCCGACGGGAATGGTGGCAACCACCCGGTCGCGGCGCGGATCGATCCGCGAGATCGCGCTGGCGTGGGAATCGGAGACGAAGACCGCGCCGTCGGCTGCCACCACACCGCTGGGCGAGCGGCCGACCTTGATCGTGCGGGTAACCGCGAGCCGCGCCGGGTCGATGCGTAGGACGGTGTTGTAGAAGTATTCGGCCACCCAGAGCGATCCGTCGGCAGCCGCGATGGCGCCCTCCCCCGAGTCGTTGCCGCTGGTGTCGCCGTATCCCAGCGCAACCGATCCGGTGACCCGGTTCGTCCTCGGATCGACGCGTTGCAGCGTGCTGACATTGCCTTGCGTGAGAACCCACACCTCGCCGAACGCAGCGAACTCTGTCGTCGGGAAGTCATTCACCCCGTCGACCGCAAGCGCGATCGATACGGTGCCGGGCGAGGACGCGGCAGCGTACTGGGCGGCCGTACCGCGGGATGGGTGCAGCGCCGACCGCCAGCCGAAGGTCGCCCGGTCGGCGGAACGGATCGGGGTCCGATGCGTCGGCGTCGACGCGAATACCGGCGGCAGGGTGGCACTCAATATCAGCGCGGCCAGCGCGGCACTGATCGCGAGCACTTTCCGTGTCCGTGGCGATGTATACAGTGTGGCGGTCATCGGTGACCCATCTCCCTTCCCATGGTCGCTCGTCTCGAGGTCAGTGGCGGTCGCGGTCGGCGGGCTGCCAGGCGGGAACGTTCTGGGTCACGGTTGCGGTCGGGTCGTACACCGCATGGGCGTTGCCGCCGTCGGCATGCATGACCATGACCGGGCGGTCGCCGTTGAGGAAGTCCCGCACGAACGCGATCTGTCGTCCGTCCGGCGACCAGGCCGGCCCGAAATCGTCTGCGGTGCCGGTGGAGACCTGGTGCTGCGCCGACCCGTCGGCGTTCATGACCCAGATCCTCTCGTTCACGCCGATGTCGCCCTGGGTGTAGGCGATCTGCCGTCCGTCCGGGCGCCAGTCCGGCACCTGATCGTGCGCGACAGGCTGGAAGGTCAGCTCGGTCTGACGCGCCCCGTCGGCGCGCATCGTGTAAACCTGCTCGAAACCGGTGCGGTCGCTGATGAATGCGAGCCTGCGGCCGTCGGGTGACCAGGCCGGCCAGTCGTTGTTGCCGCCACCGGATGTGAGCTGGCGAAGGTGGGAGCCGTCGGCGTTCATGACGAACACCTCGTCGTTCGGGTCACCGGCTACCTGACCGTCGAAGGCGATCCGACCCCCGTGCGGCGAATAGTCGGGGAACGACGCGAAGACGATGTTCGTGAGCTGCCGCAGGTGGTGACCGTTGGCCGTCATCGTCCAGATCTCAAAGCTGCCGCTGCGGTTGCTGCAGAAGGCGAGGTTCTTGCCAGTGGCCGAGTAGGCCGGACATAGGTCGACGAACGGGCCGGCCGTGAGCTGGTGCAGCCCCCCTCCGTCCGGTCGGACGCTGTAAACGTGCCGGCCCGTGCTGTCGAGCATTCCGAACGCGATCCGGCCGTTGGCTCCCGGATAGGTGGCGTTGGCCGTCGCGATCGGACCGGTAAGGACCGCCGTACCACACGCGACGGTGATTGCGAGCCTGGTCAACATCGAGGTGTGCATGACGTCTCCTTCACCCCTGCTGGGCAGCTGGTTCCGTGGTCAGGGTCGACGCTGTGGTAGCGGCGCACGCCTGGTTCGTCGTCGGCACAGTGGCTGATCGCGATTGAAGCCCGATTGAAGCCCGCTGCCGAGAAGGACATATCGGGATATCCCGGGCGCGCACCGGCCGATACCGGGCGCAGAACACCACGTGCGCTAGTGCGACGCAGGACAGACGTGCTCGTAGGGGCGGGCGCCAACGAAACGCTGCCACTGCGGACGGGTCATGTCGGCTCCCGCCAAGCGACATGCGATCGACACCAGGGACACAGGATCGGCGTGGAACACGAACCAGCGCTGCTGGTCTGTTGTCGGCTTCGTCGGGTCCGGGGCGTATCCCTCGACCTGGCCGCGATCGCCGAACCAGGCGAAGGCGCCGCCGTTGTTGGCGCCGTTGCCGATAATCAACTGCTCACCCAGCCGACGCAGGTCTGGCACGGTGTAGAAGTTGATCCCGCCACTCGTCCCTGCGGTCAGGAGGGTCCGATCGTCGGGTGCGAAGGATTCGGTCTTGACCGAGCCGGGGTCGACGACTCCGGCATTCACCTGCAGTGACAACGTTGCCGCGTTGTAGAGCGCGAGGGTCCCGGCATAGGTCCCGACCGCGAGCCGGGTGCCGTCGCGTGACCATGCGAGCGCCGTCGGGAAATCGATATCGCCGAGATCGGTCTGCGCGACGAGCCTGTGGGTTCCGACGTCGAGAATCCCCAGGCGCTGGTTGGGCGGCCGAGAGTCGACGCGGCCGGGTGACGCTGGGGTGGCCCCACTGGTCGGGTTGGGGTCGAAGCCGCTGACGAGCAGCCGGCCGTGCGGGTCGAACATCCACGGAATGGCAGAGATGCGGGCGGAGTCGGGCTGCGCGAAACGCACCGTGACGCTGCGCAGGTACCGACCCGACGGCAGGTCGAACACGCCCACTCGGGCGGCGCCGAGAGAACTGTAGGCCGTCGTGCCATCGGGGCTGATCGCGGCGTTCAGTCCGTTCGGGAACTGCGCGGTGCCTGCCGGTAAGCCCAAGAGCCCTACGCGGACGTGTCGGGTCAGGTCCCAGACTTCGATCCGGTTCAGGCCGGCTTTCGTCTCAACCGAGATCAGGGCGCGCTTGCCGTCAAAGCTCGCCACGGCCTGGTTGACATAGTCGCCATCGCCCAGCCCGAGCGGCCAGAACGAGCGACGGCCGGTGTCGAGGTCCACGAGGTAGGCGCTCTCGTGTGACTCCGGCACGCCGCCCTGTGTCGGCGTCAGGCCGAGCACGAAGTGTCCGAACGTCTCGCCGCGGTCCGCCGCTGCGACGTCGGAACCTGATTCGGTCACCGCGCCCGGTGTCGCGCTCACGCTCCAGGAGACCAGTTGGCCGTCCAAGCCTGCCGTGTACAGGCCGGTCGGAATCCTGCCCCCAGTCCACGCGAGCCCGAGCACTGCGCCGGTGTGCCCGGCCAGCGACTCCGCCAGCGTCGCATCAGTGCTCCGATAGATAGCTACGGCCCCGCCGAGAGTGCCGACGGCAAGGTCGGTTCCGTCGGGCGAGAACGACAAGCGGGATACCCCCTGCGTCTGGGTCGGCAGTGCCGTGCCGCCAACGCGGGATGTCGCGGTGGCATATATCGCGACCGAGCGTGGATCGGCGGGCTGGACCCTCGCGACGTGCGAGCCGTCCGGGGAGAGTGCAAGCGGATCACCCGGTTGCAAGACGGTCCCTCGGACTGCACCGAGGCCGCCCGTGATCCGCAGCGACGGCAGGGCGCGGACCTCCACCGACCCGTCCGCGCGCTCGATTCCGACCGAGGCACGCCCTGCAGCCAGGTTCACCGGAGTGCCCTGTTCGACGAACCGACGGGGCGGCGCCGACCAGTTCTTGGTGTCGAAAACGTCCATGACCACCCCGTTGCGATGGTGTTCGTCGGTCACCATCGCGAGCCAACGCCCGCCTGTGGTCATTACCGGTTCGGTGCCGGACCGGTCGCCCGCGGTTGTCAGGACGCGCGTGCGCTTGCCGGTGTCGATGTCGACGACCGACAACCGCCCGATGTCGTTGTCCTCGTTGTTGGCCGGCCCGAATACGACGATCTCATGATCGTCTGGGGTCATTCCTTCGATCTGGTAGCCGGCGGCGTAGAACCGCGCGATCTGCTTACGGCTGGATACGTCGAAGACCTGCACGTCGCGTCGGTTGTCGATCGTCGCGAGCCGGGAACCGTCAGGTGTCGCGAGCACGCGCTGCGGCCGCTGGGGTGTCGGGATCCGCCAGAGCGCCGATTGGTTGCGTTCCACCGCCGCCAGGAGCGCGCTTCGGGTGTCGGGGGAGTCCTGCAGCCGGTAGCCGGCGACGGCGAGCAGGCTGGAGGTCGCGATGTCCGGGGCGCTGACGGACAGCGCTGCCAATCGACGGGCATCGGCGGCCAGCGCGGCCCGCTGAGCGCGCGTGGCCGCTGTCTGCGCGGAACCGCGCTCCGACAGCGCCACGGCGCCGCCGGCAAGCGCAAGCACGACCGTGGCGGCCAGTCCTAGGGCGACACGCCGCAGGTTCCTGCGGCCGCGCGCCTCCCGTGCGGTCTGCGCGCGCGAAGCCTCGAGCTCGGCGTCGGCCGCTCGTGCGGACGCGTCGAGGAACTCTTCCTCGACGGACGACACGTCCTCCGGGTGCTCCGCGCGCCAGTCCATGGCCGCAGCAAGGCGCGGACCGCGGTACACATCGGCATCCCGCCGGCCAGTGCTCAGCCAGGCCGCCGCAGCGTGATCCAAATGCTGCAGCAGATCGACGGCCAGACTGCGTTCCGCGAGCCAGTCGCGCAGCCGGGGCCAGTAGGCGAACAAGGCGTCGTGGGTCACCTCGAGGTGCTCGTTCGAGGCCACGACGAGCCGGGCGGTGATCAGCGCGGTGAGCGCCTGCTGTTCGGCCTCGCGTCCTGCGCCGACTCGGGCGATGGGCCGTCCTGCCCAGCCGCTCGCGGTGCGGGTCGCCATCCGGACGAGCAGGTGGCGGGCGGCGCGGCGCCCGGCATCCCCCAGCTGGGAATAGCACTCCTCGGCCGCAGCCTCGAGCGCGCCACCGAGTTCACCCGCAAGCCGGTAACCCTCCAGCGTCAGCGTGTCACGGTCAAGGCGCTGCCAGGTCCGAAGCATCGCCTCGGACAGCAGCGGCAACGGCGCCGCCTGCCCAGCCACGTCTTCCATGATCGTTTCGAGGAGGTCGGGTTCAAGGCGCAACCCGGCGTTCGCGGCTGGTTCGACCAGAGCGCGGCGCAGCTCGTCGGTCCGCATCGGCCCGACGAGGACGGCGGCCTTCTCGGCGAACGGCGTCAGCGCATCGACGTCGGCGAGGTGGCCGAAGAAGTCGCTGCGCAGCACCAGCAGCAACCGTCCGTCGCTCTTCCTGAGGTAATCGACAAGGCCGCCGACCAGCGCGTCCCGTGCCTCGGCGTCGAAGGCCGTGAAGAGCGTCTCGGCCTGGTCGAGTACGAACAAGTCGGGACTCCGCGCGCCGTCCAGCACACGGATGCCGTCCGCCGGCGTGCCCACGTGGATACGCCAGGCCGCCGAACCCGGGAGGGCACCGGAACGCAGCGCCGGCAGCAGACCGGCGCGAACGAGGGAGGACTTGCCGACGCCGCTCGCGCCGGTCACCACGACGACCGACTGATCGCCCAGACGGCTGGCCAGCACCGATGTGAGTCGCTCGCGACCGACGAACAGGACCGCGTCGTGCTCCTCATACCCGGCCAACCCCAGGTAGGGACATCGGTCGATCTTCGGAGCCGGGATCACCTGTTGCGGCGTGACGGTCAGCAGTCGTGGCTCCTGGCGCAGCAACCCGGCCTCGAGGTCCCGCAGACCCGGGCCAGGATCGACGCCGAGACCCTCCGCCAGCACCCGACGTGCGCGCCGGCACGCGCCGAGCGCGTCGGCCTGTCGCCCGGCTCGATACAGCGCCAGTGCCAGCTGCTCCCACCCGCGCTCTCGGTACGGCTCGGTGCGGACGCGCTGCTCGAGATCGCCGATCAGGTCCGCAGACATCCCGGTCGCCAGGGCAAGGTCGGTCCGTCGCTCCCGGGCAAGCCCGCGCAGCTCGGCAAGCCTGATTCGCTCACCGACCGCAAAAGGAGCATCCCCGAATTCGGCGTAGGCATCCTCGCGCCACAGCGCGAGAGCCCGGTCGTAGGTGCGGATCGCGGCAACAGGATCCGCGAGCGTCGACGACTCGGCAACCAGGCGCTCGAAGATCGTCGCGTCGAGATCGTCGCCGGTGATGGCTAAGCGGTAGCCGTCGCCCTCCGTGCGGATGAGTGTGTCCGACTCGCCCCGACCGAGATCATCGCGGAGCCGCACGACGTGAGTACGCATGGTGTTCAACGCGGTGCGGGGTGCCGCCGTCCCCCAGAGGTCCTCGATCAGGGTCGACGCGGTCACCGTCGAACCCGCCCGGCAGAGCAGCGCGGCCAGCAGCTGACGGCGGGCAGGCCCAGAGATCAGCACGGATGCGCCGTCCGATCGCCGGACCTCCAGCCGGCCCAAGACCCCGAACCACATGGCAGGACGCTAGCCCAAGAACCGTTCTGTGGACACAGACGAAAGCCCAGTTAGCACCCGCACTGGCCTGCCCGGTTCATACCCTGCGTCGATGATCAGGTTCGAGTCAACTCGTCGGCGACCAGGTCCTCGACTCTGCCAAGTAGCCACGCTCGGAGCAGAGCGGGGTTCTCCTCCTTGAGCCATGCGACCGCGGCGGCCGCACTCTGGTCTTCTGATTGTGCAGCCCACTGCCGCAACGCTCGTGGCAGATCTGTTCGCGGGGAAGGTTGCGAGTGCACGTTGGCCACGAGTAGCTGCTGGCAGACCAACACCTCGGCGTTCTCTTCGAACCAGTGTCGGAGGCCCTCAGGATCCTCGCTTCGGCTCCGTTGTACCAGTGAGGTCGCCGCCTGGACCATGCCTGACATTGTGCGCGGCCCCTCAGCTTCTCTGGTCAACGCGAGCAGCGCTTCCAAGTCAGCACCGAAGTCCCACTCCGCCATCTCGACCTCCCGACCGCCAGGCACGCATCGAGCAGGCAAGACCGATATTGAGCGCCTGCTACCCGCCCCTCACGGTAGATGAGGGGCCAATGTGGAGCACCTGACGGCGGCAAGCGTCCGACGATCGCGCGGCGCTGAGTGCCCGGGCAGCGCTTCTTTGATCTATCCAGCTAGGAATTGACCGGGGTCTTCAGTCGGCTTCGATCTGCAGGAACTGGATGGTGACCTGGTTGTAGTTCGCGACCCATAGGTTTGACCCGACCACGGCTATTCCTGCGGTGCCGTCGTCGGGGACGTCACTGGTCGGGATGGTGCCCACGAGATGGCCTGTTGCTGGGTCCAGGGCCGTGGCGCCGACGGCTGCCGCGAGCCACACACGTCGGGGGGCGAACGCTATCTGGATGGCGTCGGTGCCTCGCGTAACGGTGATTGCGCCGTTCTTGGGGTCCAGGCGAAACACACCAACGCCAGAGTTCTCGCTGGAACCCCAGACGGCGTTGTCACCGAACCAGACGCTTGAAATGGGGATCGTGCTGGCGATCGATCGCGTGGTTGTTAGCCCGAGTGGGTTGAGCTGGTAGATCAGGGATGAGGTCGCCACCCACACCGAGCCATCGCCGAAGGCGATGCTGCGATCGGATGCGGGAGTCGCGTCCGCTGGCAGGGCTCGGGTGCTCGACACTCCCGACGTCAGGTTGATTCGGGTGATGCCTTCCGGAGCGGATCCCTGCACGACGTAGGCGACGTCTCCGGTCGCGGTGATCGAAAGGCCGGCTCCGGGCAGTACCCACTGGTGGGTCACCTGCAGCGTCGTTGGATCCAAGGTCAGCAACTGAGAACTATTTTCGAGTAGAACGACGACGGCGTGTGCGGACAGCGCGATGTCTTTGACCGGTTTGCCGAGGAATTTCTGTGCCGAGCCGGCGAGGCTGAACCGAATCAGGCCTTGGGTCGATGCCGACCAGACGTGGCCGAAACCGGCCAATAATGGCAGCCCCGCCCCAAGCGATGGGCGGGTTGCAAGCACGTGCGTCGCGAGGATTGCAGGCGGGGGTGGCGTCGCGCTCGGGTCCCTCTGGGTCGGATGAGTTCGTCTTGTAGAGCCCGATCTGGGACTCGGCGAGCGCGTTGTCGTAGGCATCGCCCACCGAGCCGACGGAGGGGTCGACTCAGACAACGCGGCGGCCCAGTCGTTCGCGGCCAACCCCCAGGACCGCGAGCGGGTCGGCACGCTCATCCAGAACGAGTCTGCGGGTATCCATCGGCTGAACCACCCAAACGTCCGACGCGGTCGCTGAGGCCGAGCTCGTGGGCGACCGTGCGGATGCGCTGCTCGTCGATGGGTGCGCCGGTCATCGCGCTGGGGAACTGTGCGGCGACCTGGACCGCCGGGTCCCCGGCATGGGTCGGCGTGGTCTGCAGGACGCCATCGGCGTCCCATAGGACGGCGCGCACGGACACAGCGGACATGATGGGACTCCGAACTATGCTGGCTGCCGTGCGAGGTAGGTCCGCAGGGCGGCCGCATGCATCGCCACGTATTCGGCAACCCCGGGTCGGTCGAGTGCGAGGGCCAGATTGGCCATCATCAATCGCCGGGCGGCGAACAGGTCCTCGAGGCTGACGTCGATGAACTCCGGCCACGGAAGGCGCTGCTCGTACCCGCGGCGGAAGGCACGGGCGAGTGTCCGGTAGTCGTGCCGCAGGTAGCTGAACAAGCTGTGCGCGATGTCCTGTTCGCGGTGGCCCCAGAACATGTCCTGGAAGTCGATCGGCACCAGCCCGTCAGGAGTGCGGACGACGTTGCCAGCAGTTAGGTCACCGTGCACAGGCCTTGGCGGGTCCGGCCGGGCCCGCAGCCAGTCGGCCGCGACTTGCGCGCGGGCGAGCGCGGCGGAAAAGATGTCGGCATCGGCCGCGCGTGGCAGCAGGTTCGGCAGACGAAACAGCAGCACACGACCGCCGTCCAACGCTCCTGTAGGCCGCTGGGGCATCGGTGGTGAGGCGGCGTGCAGGCGAGCGGCTAACTCGCCGAGCTCGCTGGCGTCCATCGCGGACATCGGCCGGGACAAGGTCTGCCCCTCGATCCACGTCAACAGGGTGCAGTGCCGAGCCCCGTCGGTGGTGGCGACGGTCACCGTGGAGCGACCGTCGCGGGTGCGAAGCAGGCGAGGCACGGCGAGTCCGGCGGCCGCCAGTCGGTCGGTCCAAGCCGCTTCGCCCAGCCCGCCCTCGTGTTCGTGAATGCTCATGGCGGGACCGACTCTCAGCACATACCGGCGCTGACCGCTGACTACGGTGAGGAGAGTGTTGAACGACTCGGCGAGCTCGTGCGCAGCGTCAGCACGCATGTCGAACTCGCGCAGCGCCGCATCGACGACGGGAGTCATCCCGGAATTGCTCATCATCGTGTGAATGCCTTCAGCTGCTGATTCAAGAGAGAGGTCGACTCGGCGCGATCGACGGTCGAGTTGGTCGCATCAGCTGGCGAGGAGCAGCACGCTGGCGAACAGCATGACCAACGCAGTGGTGAAGTGCACGCCGTAGGCCGTGGCTCTGGGTCCTCCGGTGCGAAGCACGATGGTGCCGTCAACAACAGGGATGAGGGTGGCGGCGAATATCGCGGTGCCGACGATGTGGAGGTTCGCAGTCGCGAGCAGGACGAGAACTAAGACGCCGACGGCGAGGTCGCGGCTGCCCTTGACTGCCATGAAGGGCGCGAAGCCCGCCACGGGCGTGACCCCGAAGCCGACCGCCGCGGGCCGTGGTTGAAACAGGGCACGTGCGCTGAGTAACAAGCTGAACATGCCGATGATTGCGGCGAGCGCGTAGCCGATATCAGTGATCATGCGACTCTCCTGTACTCCGGACGACGCTGCTCCGGGCGTGCTGCCATGCGGGGCTGGCTAGAAAGTGGGTGTCGAACTGATCTTCGAGGTCCTGCAGAACCTGCGGCGGCTCAGCGCCGGCGCGGAGTCGTACGACGTGTCGGAAGTAGTCGAAGCGTTCGATGCCGGGCGTGGCTATGACCAGTGCCTCGGCGCAACAGCCGTGGTGCGCGGCGAAGGCGTGGGCCATGCGGGGCGGGACGATGAGCAGGTCACCGGTTCGGGCGACGAGCACGTCGTTCCCGATTAGAAGGTCGAACGCGCCGTCGAGGATGTAGAACAGCTCTGAGCGTTCGTCGTGCCGATGCGGCATCGCGCCATCCGCGCCGCGGGCAAGGGCGACGCGGTGACTCGTGAGTGCGCCATCGGTGCTGGTGCTGTCGGCCAGCAGGACGTGTCCGATCGAATCCAGGCGTTCTGCTTCGTCGGCGCGGATCAGTACCGGCGGGTACCGGTGCAGGGCTGACACGGGCATGAGGGTCTCCTCGGTTCCACGGGAGTGTCGCTGACCAGTGTCCGTGCCGACGGTTCATCGGTCCAACAGGTACATCCCCTCGTTAGCATCGATAGAATCGATCGATGGAGCTACGGCAACTCGCCCATTTCGTCGCGGTGGCCGAGGAACTGCACTTCACCCGCGCCGCGGCTCGAGTCCACGTGGCCCAATCCAGCCTGAGCGCATCGATCCGCAGCCTCGAGCACGACGTGGGCGCGCCGTTGTTCGTTCGCGACAGCCGACATGTCCGACTCACTCCGTCCGGAGTGGCCCTGCTGCCGGCGGCCCATCGTGCCCTCACCGCCGCCGACGACGCCCGCGATGCCGTCGCAGGCGTCAGCGGCGTATTGCGCGGCGTACTACACGTTGGCGCTATCCAGACTCTCGGCGTGATCGATCTGCCCGCACTGCTCACCGCCGTTTGCCAGGCGCATCCGCAGGTGACGATCCGGCTCAGCCACGACGGCGCCCCCGCACTTGCCCGTGCAGTCGCCGACGCGCACCTTGACATCGCGTTCATCGACGGACCCACCGATCCTCGCCGAGTCACCCGAGTCGAGATCGGGTCCGACGAGCTAATCCTCGCGGTTCCGCGCAACGACTCGCTGGCAAACCGAGAGCGCATCCGACTCGACGAACCCGAATTGCGGGAGCGCGCCTTCGTCGACTACCGCGCCGACTCTGCACTTCAGGCCCAAATCGACGTCGCATGCACAAACGCCGGACTCGCGCGCCGAAGCATCTGCGAAGCCCAGAACATGCAGTACCTCAGCGAGCTCGTCGCACAAGGCCTCGGACTGGCAATCGTGCCGCCGATGAGCGTGCGCGCCTTCGGCAATACCATCACCACCCTGGCAATCTCACCATCGCTGCGCCGCGATATCTGCGCAGTCGTTCCAACCACCGTGCGCACCGGTGCCGCCCAGGCGCTCCTCGACCTGCTCGCCGATCAGACCGAGCGGCGTCACCGCAACCAGAGAGCTGCTTCCGGCAAGGCCGCGACGCGACGTCCGACAGGCCGCGTCCAGGATGCTCAACGTTGACGCCGCCCGCTACAGTCTGCCGCCGAACCAACGATCATCCGACGATGAAACCCGACGGATCCGTCGGCGGTCGCGAGGATGGAGTTGAGTGCCACCCGATCGGGCGGGTGTCCGGCCTCATTGATGCACGTCGCGGCGACGTCGCCGGTCACACGCTAGGTGATCACCGTCCCGAGGAGATCTTCGGCATCGTGGGATTCACTGAAGCCAACATCCGCATCGTCGACGCCCAAGGGCCTGGAAGGATCAGCGGCCGCGGCGCAGCCACTGGATCGCGACGAGCGGCGCCCAGACGAGCAGGGCGATGACGGGGACGAACAGCATGCCGAACAGCAGCGCGACGGCGACGATGACGCCGAAGGCGTAGGTCTTGCGGCCGATGACGCCTGCTGTGCTGGCCTGGACGCTGAGGCAGGCAACGGCGAGCGAGGCGGCGAGCATGCCGGCGACACCGACCAGCGCGAAGCCGAGGTCGTTGCTGAGTCGAAGCACCGCCGCGCTCGGCAGCGGGTATTTGCCGAGCAGTTCACCGCCCGAGACGAACGCCATCACCACGCCGCCTGCGGCGATGCATGCCGCCGACGATGCTGCCGCGACGAGTGGCAGCGGGCTGAGCGAGGGTGTGACGTCGCGGATGCGCCGCCATAACGCGGTGAAGAATGCCGCTAGGCAGAGTCCGGCGAGGATGAGTAGCACGCCGGTCGTAAGGTGTCTGGTTTGCTCCGATGATCCGGTGTAGTTGGCGATCCAGCGTGTGTTCGAGGCTTTATCGGCGGGCGGGTTGCTGATCGCAACGCTGGCAACGAACAGCACGGGGAACGCCAGTCCGGTCCACGCTTCACGCGGACTACGTCGCGGCGCGACGGAGGTGCGCCGTTGGGCGCTGGCAGTCGATGTCATGTCGGATTCCTCTCTGGACGATGAGCTGTCGCCTCGAGGTTGGCATCGCAGGCTCCTGCGCCGCATCGACCGCACGACCGATTCGCCGTCACCGGTGCGGTGATTGCGCGTCGCACCTGAGTAGGACCCGATTCCACCTCTCGATGGACGTCGCGACGGATTTGCTGGAGCTACGCTCGCCACTATGAGCGCCATCGGTGGGCTCCTCGCCGGGAGTCGGCAGGTACGCCGGCGCCCCGCGGTCGCGGTGGACGGCATCGTCGCGGCGGCGCTCACCGTCGGGGCGGTATCGGCGGTGATCACTCTTCGCCATGACTCGACCGTGGCCATCACGCTGGTATCGGCCGTGCTCTGCACGAGCGCGGTGGCGTGGCGCAGGTTCGCGCCGCTGCCGGCGGCGCTGACGGCATTGACCGCGGTGGCGGCCTACCAGGTCTCGGGTCACGACACCCAGGGCGCCTTTGTGACAGTCGCGATCGTGCTCACGTGCTACCTAGCCGGCCGGGCGGCGAGCAGTCGACGACAACTCGCCATCGCAGCCGGGTATGCGCTTGCCGCCGTCACCGTGGTCGAGATCGACGGCGGGTTCTCGGTCGGCGGCGATCTGCTCACCTGGATACCGCTTACGGTGGTACCCATTGCCGCTGGTGTCTTCGTCGCGCGGCGCGACGCGTTGGCGCGCGAACTCGCCGACGCTCGGGCACGCATGCGCGGCGAGCGCGATCTGGCGAAGGAACGCGCGGTCGCCGAGGAACGCAGTCGGGTCGCGCGCGAACTGCACGACGTCGTGGCGCATTGCGTCAGCGTGATGGTGATACAAGCCGGTGCGACAAGGCTGCTTGCCACGTCGGACGTGACAACTGCGCGCGGGGCCATGCGCGTCGTGGCGTCATCAGGGCGGGATGCGCTCACCGATCTACGTCGCGTCGTCGGTGTGCGCCGCCACGACGGCGACGAGGTGGACGCCGCGACGCCCGGCCTCGCCCAAGTGCCGCAACTCGTCGAGCGCACGCGTCAGGCGGGCAACGTCGGCCAACTGCATCTTGACGTCAGCGCAACCTTGCGCGCCGACCTGGACCTCGCCGCGTTCCGCATCGTTCAAGAGGCACTGACCAACGTGCGCAAACACGCCCCGGACGCCGCCGTCACGATCTCGGTGTCCGTCGCTGCGGACGAGGTCCAGATCGACGTCGAAGACACCGGACCGGCCAGGACCGCCCAAGTCGCTGGCTCCGGGCATGGGCTCGTGGGGATGCGCGAACGGGCAGCGTTACACGGCGGCCACGTCGAGGCCGGCCCGACGTCGGCTGGTGGTTATGCCGTGCATGCGCGACTACCGCTCGCCGCACCGCCTGTCCCCATGGCCGCAAGCGCCGGCACCGTGACCGCTGCTCCGCGCCGACGTGGCCTGCTCTGGCGCAACTGGCCGCTCGTACTCGTCGTCGTGGTCGGATTGCTCGCGATCGCCGTCGCCGCAGGCACACCCTCCTCACACCGCGCGAGCACGATCGCCGCCCCCGCACTGTTCGTCAGCGCGTTCGCGGTTGCCGCGTACTCCGTTTTGCCCCGGGCACTGGCCGGCCTTGCGGTCCTGACCGCCGGCACGATCGTCGTCGTCACCGCGCAGCACCAGGCCGCCGGCGTCGCGTTCGGCGCCAGCCTCGCCGCGTGTGTGGTGTGGATCGGCGGACGCGTCGTCCGCGACCAGCGCGAACTCATGGCGCAATTGCGCGCGGCCACGGCCGCACTGGCCGCCGAACGTGACGCACTCGCGATCGTGGCCCTCGAAGGGGAACGCATCCGGATCGCGCGAGATCTACACACCATCGTCGCACGCATGGTCACGACAATGGTCGTGCAAGCCGAGGCGGTTGACGAACTGCTCGGCACCGATCCGATCGCCGCCGTCCAAGCCGTCACCGCTATCGAGCGAACCGGACGCGAGGCGCTCACGCAGTTGCGGCAGATGCTTGGAGTGCTGCGCAACCGGTTCGACCCGGCACCCCGCGAACCGTCGTTGGACCCGTGGCAGCACCCGGCTACGCCTAATGTCATCGCCGCGGTGCCGTCGTGACCCGCGTCGTCATCGCCGACGACCAGCACCTCGTGCGCGCCGGGTTCCGGATGATTCTCGCGACACACACCGGGATCGAGATCGTCGGCGAGGCAGCCACCGGAGACGAGGCCGTCGACATCACGACCGCAACCATCCCCGACGTCGTACTGATGGACATCCGCATGCCCGGCATCGACGGCATCGAGGCCACCCGCCGCATCCTCTCCGACGAGCGCACCCGCGACGTCCGCGTCGTCATCCTCACCACCTTCGACCTCGACGAGTACGTCTACGACGCGCTGCAGGCCGGAGCCAGTGGTTTCCTGCTCAAGGACGTCCCACCCGAGCAACTCGCCACCGCCGTGCTGACCGTCGCCGCCGGCGACGCCCTCCTCGCGCCGTCGATCACGCGAAAACTGATCGAGGAATTCGCCACACCGCGTGCTCACCTACCCACCCCACAACTCGACCGGCTCAGCACACGCGAAGCTGAGGTGTTCGAGCTGATGGCCCGCGGCCTGTCCAACCACGAAATCGCCGAACACCTCTTCGTCGGCGAGTCCACAGTGAAGACCCACGTGACACGCATCCTCGCCAAACTCGACCTGCGCGATCGCGTGCAGGCCGTCGTGTTCGCCTACGAGTCCGGGACCATCGAACCCGGACGCACCTGACGCAGCCGCGAACGCCTCGGCCCCACTGGGCGCGGCGCCCTCGACGCTCATGCGCTATCGACAACCTGACGGTCCAGAGCGCAGAGCTCACGCGCAGCCAAGCGCAGCTACTTCGGCGATAAGCGTGCGTGCCTGACAGATTCATATGCGCGCGCACGACCGCCGGCTCCAGGCACGCAGATCGACGGATCGCGTCCGTTCGCCCCCACGCAGGCCATGACCTGACCACGGCTTATCGGGCGGTTCCGGCAATGCGTGGGCACGTCAGATCTACGCCAAGGCCAGCTCCGCATCGACTCGCGAAGCGCTTCGCAAGCTAGGGGAGGCCCTTACGTGACACCTACTGCTGTACTCCGCTGCTGTACTTGCCGTCGCGCGGCCGATTCATTTTGCTGGCGGCCCCGGATTTATTGGTCGGGGTGGCGGGATTCGAACCCACGGCCTCTTCGTCCCGAACGAAGCGCGCTACCAAGCTGCGCCACACCCCGTGGCAACCGCGCCAGCATACCGGGTGCATCGGCGCGATTCGCCCGTGGCTCAGCGGCTGCGCGGCACCAGCGTGAGCAGCGAAGCCTCCGGCCGGCAGGCGAAACGCACCGGCGCGTATGGGTTCGTGCCCAGGCCGGCGCAGACGTGAAAGTACATGTGCTCGTCCCACTCGTGCAGCCAGCGAGCCCGGTGCACGTCGATCCCGCAGTTGGTCACAATGGCCGGGCCGAACGGCACCCGCACCTGGCCGCCATGCGTGTGACCGGCGAGCACGAGGTCGTACTTGTCGCCCGCGAACGCTGACAGCAGCCAGGGCTCCGGTGAGTGCGTGACGCCGATCCGCACGATGGCCGTGGGGTCGGCGGCTCCGCCGATGCGGTGATAGCGGGCCCGGCGAAGATGCGGGTCGTCCGTCCCGGCCAGCGCCACGTGCCCGTCGTTCGTCTCCAGTCGGGTGCGGACGTGGGTGAGATCGAACCAGCCCTTGTCGGCCATGGCTGCCGCGGTTTCGGGCCACGGCAGCGGCTTGCCATGCCTACGCGGGCCTTCCGGAAAGAAGTAGCGCAGCGGGTTCTTCGGCACTGGGGCGTAGTAGTCGTTGTTGCCCGGTACGAATGCGCCGGGGAACTCGAACAGTGGGTCGAGCGCACGCATCACGGCCGGTATGCCGTCCGGGTCCGAAATCGTGTCGCCGGTATTGACCACGAAGTCCGGCTCGAGACGGGCCAGGGCCCGAATCCAATCGATCTTGCGGCGCTGGCCTTCGACGATGTGCAGGTCGGAGACGTGCAGCACCCTGATCGGTCGGGCGTCGGGTGCCAGCACCGGTATTTCGAATCGGCGCAGGGTAAACGCGTTGCGTTCGATGAATCCGCCGTAGGCCAGCGCCGCCGCCCCGGTCGCGGCGGTGAGCGCTGCGGCGCGGGGCACGCTGATCACGCGTTCACCCTAACGACCTGTGGGCCGCATGCCCGCCATCTCGCGGCCCGACGCCGGCCGGTCGACCCCGACGAGGGGACCGGATCGGTACGGTTTAGGCATGCCCGAGCTCAAGTCCCGCCTACGCGCTGACCTCAACACCGCGATGAAGGCGCGCGACGAATTGACCACGGCCACGCTGCGGATGACACTCACCGCCGTCAGCACCGAAGAGGTCTCCGGCAAACAATCGCGGGAGTTGACCGACGACGAAGTCCTGCGGGTCGTGGCTCGCGAGGCCAAGAAGCGCCGGGAGGCCGCGGAGGCCTTCGATGCCGCCGGCCGGGCTGAACTGGCCGCCCGCGAACGAGCGGAGGGATCGGTGCTCGACGCTTACCTGCCGAAACAGTTGGGCGACGACGAGCTGACTGACCTGGTCGTCGCGGCCGTCGCCGAGTCCGGCGCGAGCGGTCCGCAGCAGATGGGAGCGGTGATGAAGCTCGTCCAACCGCGGGTTGCCGGTCGCGCCGACGGCAAGCGCATCAGTGACGAGGTCCGCCGGCAACTGGCCGCGCTCAGCTAACACGCCGACAGCAGCAGGCGCGACGGCGGAACTGGGGCGCCGAGCTAGCCTCCGGGGCCGATCCCGCCGTGACCGCCGCCGCCCCCGCCACCACCGCGGCCGCCTCCGCCGCCGCCGGGGCCATGGCTGTTGCCGCCGCCCCCACCACCGGGCCGAGTGGCCCCACCCGGCCTGGGCTTCGTGGGCGTCGGCTTTGGCGGCGGCGGTTGGTACACCGTCTGGCGCACCCCGCTGCTCGGGCAGACGGTGATCGTCGCACCCTTCGGCGCGAGCTGCGGGCCGGCGAACGCGATCATGTTCATCGGCAGCTGACTGGCGCACTGCACCGGGTCGGCCGGGTCGTGGCCGAGTGTGGCCATCCGGTACCCGGCCGCAGCGAGCTTCTGCTTGGCCGCAGCGGGGCTCAGCCCGACGACGGACGGCACCGGTTCACCCGGCGCCGCGGTGGGAGGCGTCCACGACCAGCGTTGGCCCGCCAACGACGGTTGGAGCGCGTTGAGCCACACCCCGGCGGCGTAGGCGCCGTACGCGGTCGTCGCCGGATCGGCCACGTTGGGCAAACCCGCTGCCGGTGCGTTCGGATGGTCGAAGTTCACGATCGCACTCGTCGCAACCAGGTTGGGCGTCATGCCGACGAACCACAGCGAGGCATTCTTGGTGGTGTCTTGGTGGGTGCGCGCATCGACCGCGACGCTCGTCCCGGTCTTGCCGGCCACGACGCTCAAGCCCTGCTGGTACCAGGGCTGGAATTGCGAGGTCGACGTGCCGGGGAACCTCGTGTCGCCAGAGAGGATGTCGATGGCCTGCAGTGCGACCTGAGGGCTGACTACCTGCACGCCGGGCGAACGCTTCACCGAGATCGGCTTGCCCTTGCCGTCCGTGATGGAAGCGATCGGCGCCGGTGCGTTGAACTTGCCGTTGTTCGCGACCGCGGCGTACGCGCCGGCCAGTTCGAGCGGGCTGGTGCCGACGTCGCCCAGCACGAGCTCTCCGGGCCGCTGGTAGTTGACGATGGTCTGCTGGACCGTCTGCCGACCGTCGCCGCTCGGCTGGGCGAGCGACTTCATGCCCAGACGCCTGGCCATGTCGACGATCGGCGCCAGGTGGCAGTTGAGCAACTGGTCGGCCAGTCCGACGAAATAGGTGTTGGACGACTTCGCAGTCGCGGTGGCAAGCGTTTCGTTCGCGTTGTAGCTCTCCTGGGCGTCACCGTTCGTCACCCCGTCGGCGGTGGCGCAGTTCAACGGGTGATAAGCGCCGTTGTTGGGCGGCGTCGCGAGCGGCCAACTGTTCGGTACGCCCGTCTCGAGCGCGGTCAACAGCGGGAACAGCTTGTACGTCGACGCGCCCTGCCCCGAGTACTCGGTGAAAATCGGCAGCGACGTGTGCGTGTTGTCCTTCTTCGACGTGGTGCTGCCGTACCGCTTACTCGTCGCCATCGCCAGGACGTCGCCGTTGCGCGGGTCGACCGCGGGCAGCACTGCCGTCATCGGTGACGTCGCGGGCATGGCGGCGTTCAAGCGGTCCTGCATGCTGTTCTGCAAGTGCGGGTCAAGCGTGGTGACGATCTTGAGACCGCCCGTTGTCAGCTGCTTGTCGGAGATTCCGCCCGTTGTCTCAAGCCAGTTGACGGCGTAGTCACAGAAGAAGCCGACGTTGCGCACCGAACTGTTCGCGTTGGCGCAGCCCTCTTTCACTACTGGCGGCGCGGTAGTGGCGAGACTGACCGGCTTGGTCTTGAACCTGTCGGCGTCGGCCTGAGTGATGTGGTGCATCGCCACGAGGTTCTGCAACACCTCGTTGCGGCGCTTCTTGGCCGCCTCCGGGTGGACGAAGGGGTCGTACTCGGTCGGCGCGCGCAACAGTCCGACGAGCATGGCCGACTCGGGCAGGGTGAGCCTTTGGGCCGGCTTGTTGAAGTAGGTCTGGGCGGCCGTCTCGATGCCGTAGGAGTTCTCACCGAAGAACGCGATGTTGAGGTAGTTGTCGAGGATCTGATCTTTCGACTCGTGCTCGGTGTTCTCGATGTAGATCGCGCACTTGGCGTCCTCGATCTTGCGATTGAGGTTCTGGTCGATCGCGGCCTGCTGAGCCTTGACGTTCTGGCCGGCCTGGTAGTAGCGCATCTGCTTGACGTACTGCATGGTCAGCGTCGAGCCGCCCTGCGTGTCACCGCTGCTGGTACTGACGGCCGAGCGCAACAGACCGCGCATGTCGACGCCGTGGTGGCTGTAGAACCGACGATCCTCGGTGGCGACCAGAGCCTGCTGCAACTGCTTGGGGATCTGCGACAACGGGATGGGCTGGCGATCCTGGCTGAACAGCGTCGCGATCAGGGTCTTGCCGTCGTTGGCGAGCAGCGTCGTCTTCTGCGGCGGCTGGGACTCCTGCAGGTTGCACGGCGTGCCGAGGAACTTGACCGCTTCGTGGCGAGCGGCCAGACCGAGGCCACCCACATACGGCAGCAATAGCCCGGCGGCGAGAATACCGGTGGCCACCAGCGCGCCGACGAGCTTGCCGATCGTCGGCCAGGGATTGGGGGGTCCGGAAACAGCTGCCACGAGTTAACAGGGTACGGGGCGGGGGACCTGGCGCCTTACCGTCCTCGGGAATGCCTCAACGGAGTGAAATCCGTGCGAGTGCGGTCAACTGCCGGCGAGCAGCTCTCCGACGGTGCGGAGGCCGTCCAAATCGTGGATGTCCACCGGGAGGGCCGGCACCTCGACCACCGCCACCTCGGGGTGGGCGGCGCAGAACCGTCTGGTCATCCGCGCGTCGTGTTCGGCGACGGTCGCCATCTCCACGTGCACCCGCAGTGCGGCTTCGGCGAGCGAGCCGGAATCGCTGGCCGTTTTGGCCGCGAGCGCGTCTGCCGCGGCTTCGGCCCGGGCCGCCGTCAGCGTGGGCGCCGCGGAGGTCTGGGTGCGGTGCACCCGGTTGATGACCAGACCGGCGAGCGGCATCCGCTCGGACGACAGCCGCTCCACGAAGTAGGAGGCCTCCCGAAGGGCGTCGGGTTCCGGCGCGGCCACGACCACGAACGCGGTGCCGCGGGTCTTGAGCAGCTCGAACGTCTGCTGAGCCCGCTCGCGGAAGCCGCCGAACATGGTCTCGAGCGCGGCGACGAAAGAGGACAGGTCGCGGATGAGGTCGGTGCCCAGGACCCGGGTGAACACCTTGGTGAAGACCCCAACCGACGCGCTGACCACCTTCAGGTAGGCCTTGCCGCCGGCGCGGGCCGGCATCGTCAGCAACCGGATCATCTTGCCGTCGAGGAAACGTCCCAGCCGGTTCGGTGCGTCCAGGAAGTCCAACGCCGAACGCGACGGAGGGGTGTCGACGACGATCAGGTCCCATTCATGCGCGGCGACCAGCTGGCCGAGCTTCTCCATCGCCATGTACTCCTGCGTCCCGGCGAAGGACGACGACAGTGATTGGTAGAAGGGATTTTCGAAGATCGCCTCGGCCCGCTCCGGCGTGGAGTGCTCGGTGACCACGTCGTCGAACGTGCGCTTCATGTCGAGCATCATCGCGAAGAGCTGGCCGTTCTCGACGCCCTTGACTTCGCGTGGGGTGTTGTCCAGTTCCGTCAGTCCCATCGACTGGGCGAGACGGCGGGCCGGGTCGATGGTCAGCACCACCGTGCGCCGCCCGGCCTCGGCGCCCAGCACAGCCATCGCCGCCGCGGTCGTGGTCTTGCCCACGCCGCCGCTGCCGCACGTCACGATCACGCGCGTCGCCGGGTCACGCACCAGCGCGGCCAGGTCGAGTTGCTTGCGGCTGCGACTCATGCCGACGTCACGAAGAAGTGGTCGGCCAGCTCCTGCAGTTCGCCCAGCTCGACCGGGGGGTTGAGATCGGGCAGGTCCAGACGCGGCGCAGCGACAGCGTCGAGACGAGCCTCATTCTCGGCCTGGATCTGCTGGCGCTCGTTGTACTCGACCATCTCGCGGGCCAGCGCGTCCGCGTGGGCCACGGCGACGTTGGCCTTGCGCAGGCCCGCCGCCAATGCCTTGCTGTCGACAGCGCCGTCGGCTGTGAGTTGCTCGCCGGAGATGAGCGCGGGCCGGGCCCGGTTGACGATCACGGCGCCGAGCTGGAACTTCGCGGCGCTCAACTCCTCGGCCGCGTCGATCGTCTCTTGCACCGGCATCTCTTCGAGCAAGGTCACCAGGTGCACGGCCGTGCGCGGGCTGTGCAGCAACTCGATGACGAGCCCGCTCTGGCGGCTGATCGGCCCGAACTTGGTCAAGTTCGCCACCTCGCGGGTGGCGTCGAGGAAGCGCCGGATGCGGCCGGTCGGGGGAGCGTCGAGCACGACTGCGTCGTAGGCAAGGTGTCCGTCGGGGTTCGTGCGGGTGACGGCCTCGCGCACCTTCCCAGTGAGCAACACATCGCGAAGACCGGGAGCCAACGTCGTGACGAAGTCGATCGCACCCATCTTCTTTAGGCCCCGCGCCGAACGCTTGAGGCCGTAGAACATGTCGAGGTATTCGATCATCGCGTCTTCGGCGTCGATCGCCAGGCCCCAGAGTTGCCCCCGCTCGTGCACGGTGGTGAGGCGGTGCTCGGCGTACGACAGCGCGGGCACGTCGAAGAGCTGGGCGATCGCCTGGCGTCCCTCCACCTCGACCAGCAGTACTTTGCGTCCGGTCGACGCGAGTGCCAGGCCCAGGGCGGCGGCGACCGTCGTCTTGCCGGTGCCGCCCTTGCCGGTGACGATGTGCAGCCGAGCCTCAGCCGGGAGGCCCGGGACGAGCTCCGCCGTCGCACGGCGGGCGACGGACGTAGGGGCGGCCATCCCGCCACAGTAGGAGACCGCTTCTGGCGTCGCCGCGCAGAGGGCGGTGCACTGACCCAGATCACAGCCAGCCGATACCGTCACTGACATGAGCACCCCGCTAGCGCGACTGGCCGAGCTGGATCTCACGCTGCCCTCGGTCGTCGCCCCGCTGGCCGCCTATGTGCCGGCCGTTCGTACCGGTTCCTTGGTCTTCACATCCGGCCAGGTGCCGATGACCGACGGCCGACTCGCGGTCACCGGCAAGGTCGGGGGTGCGGTCACTCCCGAGGAGGCCCAGGCCCTCGCACGCACCTGCGCCCTCAACGCGCTCGCCGCCATCGACGCGCTCGTCGGCCTGGATTCCGTCGTGCGGGTGGTGAAAGTCGTTGGCTACGTCGCCTCGACGCCGGAGTTCACCGGGCAGCCCGCAGTCGTCAATGGCGCCAGCGAACTGCTGGGGGAGATCTTCGGCGCCGCCGGTGCGCACGCACGTTCGGCCGTGGGCGTGGCGTCCCTGCCGCTCGATGCTCCGGTCGAGGTCGAACTCGTTGTCGAGGTCCGATGACTGAGGTGCCAGTCCGCGACGCGGCCACGGTCGTGCTCTTGCGGGACGGGTACGCCGGCGCCGGGTTGGAGGCGTGGTTGTTGACCCGGGTCAGCCAGATGGCCTTCGCGGCCAACATGACGGTGTTCCCGGGCGGGCGCGTCGATCCGGCCGACGCCGACCTGCCCTTCGCCGGCTCGGCCGGTCGCGACGTGGCGGTGCGCTTCGGTTGCGACGAGACGCTGGCGCGGGCCTTGCTCGGCGCGGCGGTGCGCGAGACGTTCGAGGAGACCGGCATCCTGCTGACCGCCCCGGCCGCCGATCTCTCCGAACTGCGGGCCGACGTCGAAAACGGTGGGATCGCGTTCGGGGCCCTGTTGCACGAGCACGGTCTCAGCGTCGACGCGGAAGGGCTGCGGCCCTGGGCCCGGTGGGTGACGCCGGCCGGGGAAGCGCGCCGCTACGACACCCGGTTCTTCGTCGGCGCGGTGCCGGCGGGATCCGAGGCCATGGACGTCACCAGCGAGTCGTCCGAGGCAGCGTGGATCGGGGTCGGCGCCGCGTTGGAGCAGGTCCAGCGCGGTGAGCGGATGATGTTGCCGCCGACCCGGTCGACGCTGGCCTCGCTGGTGCCCTTTCCCAGCGTGGCCGAGGTCATCGTCGCGGCGGACACGCGCTCGCTCGACCCGGTGCGCCCACACATCCGCGTCAACGACAACGGCGACGTCTTTGCCGACCTGCCCGACGGCACGTCGCTGCCATTGCCGCGGTCGATGGTCCGGTGAGCGAGCCCGCGTACGAGACGCTGCGGGCCGTGACCCCCCTGGCGTCCGTGGTGCTCGCCGCCAACCCGAGCCCGATGACACTCACCGGCACGAACACCTGGCTGCTGCGCGCTGCGGACGCCCCGGACGCCGTCGTGGTCGACCCCGGGCCGGACGACGTCACCCATCTGTCCGCGGTTGCGACGGCGGCGGGGCGGGTGGCGACGATCCTGCTGACCCACGGCCATCCCGACCACAGCGACGGTGCCCGGCGATTGCACGAGCTGACCGGGGCGCCCGTGCGCGCGCTCGACCCGGCGCACCGGCTGGGCGAGGAAGGCCTGGTCGAGGGCGACGTCGTCGCGAGTGGCGGTATCGAGCTGCGGGTGTGGGCGACGCCAGGACATTCGTCGGACTCCCTGTCGTTCTTGCTCGATCCCCGCGACCGCACGGCCGCGGCCGTACTCACCGGTGACACGATCCTCGGACAGGGGACGACTGTGGTCGCCTACCCCGACGGTGACTTGGGGCAGTACCTGGCGTCGTTGCGGCGGTTGCGCGAGCTCGGCGACGCGACCGTGCTCACTGGGCATGGGCCCGAGCTACCGGCCGCGGGCGCCGCCGCCGACGCCTACTTGGCGCATCGGGAGCAGCGGCTGAATCAGGTCCGGGCCGCGCTGGCCGAACTCGGGCCGGACGCGTCAGCGCGAGCCATCGTCGAGCAGGTATATGCCGACGTGGACCAGGCCGTCTGGTGGGCGGCTGAACTCTCGGTGCGGGCACAGCTGGCCTACCTCCGCGACCACGGCTAGCGGCATGTTTTCCCCGCTGGTGTTCGGGGTGGGGGCTTGTTTTCCCCGCTGCTGTTCGGGGTGGGGGCTTGTTTTCCCCGCTGCTGTTCGGGGGACGGCTTGTTTTCCCCGCTGGTGCTCAGTTTTGGGCTCGGCAACCGGTCATATGCGGGGAAGAGCGGGGATGCGGCGGGTTGTTGTCCACAACGTCACTTGAGCCAGTACCCGACCGCTGGTTGATCTGGCACGATTCCCGACGTGCGCATCCGTTTTGCGGCGATCGTGGCGGTTCTGGCGGTCTTCGGCGCCGCGTGCGGTGGTGGCGGCGGACATACGGCGAAGTCTTCTGGCGTGGCGCCGACGGCGAGCGGTTCAAGCGCGCCTGCCACGGGGACGCCGTCGCCGACCGGCCCGTTGACGACGGGCCCCGGGGTCCTTCCCGGCGAGAAGCCGCCCGTACTGAGCGCGGATGCCAAGCAACACACACCCGCCGGCGCCCTCGCCTTCGCCACGTACTACGTCCAGGCTCTTGACTGGAGCTTCGCCACAAACGACGCCTACTTGATCGAAGCAGATCAGCTTCGCCAAGTCATGCACCGCATGTCGTGCGCGATGTCGCACGCATTGCCGCGTCTTCGCGGACAGGGAGCGGCTAGACCGGTAGTCGCATCACCGTCCTCTCGAGCAAGCTCGTGACGGGCACGTTCAAAGTCGAGTCGGATTTCGTCGTCGAGTTCGTCACCCGACGACAGACGCAGTCTTCATGATCCGCCCTAGCGTCTGCGCCATCCACGGCAGCTCCCGCCGCGAACCTCATGACAGTCACCTAGTCTTCGTTTCTTGGGTCGCCAGCCGGTGGCTCGTAGTCGAGGAAGGCGCGCCGTCGTGACGGCGACTATCCGTGCCTGGCTGGTCGTCCATTGCCTTCGGCGCTGGCGACATTCAGTCTCATCAGGGCCGCATCATGCGTCTTCCTGCAGCACTGCTCACGCCTGGCTGCCACGACAGCGGCAACGGTGCGCACGCGCCGGGGACGGCGGATGTCATCGGATACATGCAATAAGACTTGCCACGCCGGGTCGCCGGAGCGGCAGGTGATTCACGCGGGCCGGTGGTTGTGACGCGGACGGTGGATTGCGGGCCGCCGCAGGTGGCGGGGGAGGTGCGGCCGGGTCCTGGGGCCGTTTGCGGTCAGGTGCGCAACGTCTGTGACGCCGCTACCGCCAAGCAACTGCCCACCGATCCCAGGATCACGACCACGGCGACCGAACAACGCAATCCCGACGGCACTTGGCAGCTGATCGGGACCGACTGCCTCGTCCGGAGCGCACGACCACGCGTCACGGCATTGCTGGTGATGCAGCAGGTCCGCAAGTTGGTTCCGCATCCTGCGATCGGTATTGCCCCGCCCGGTGGTGCGACCTTGGTCAACATCCAAACCCTGCTGTGGGCCGAGACCGCACCGGAGCAGTCGTTGGGCGCGGTGAGATTGCTCGGCCACGATGTCGCCTTGCGCGTGCGGGTCGTGCGCGTGGACTGGGACTTCGGCGACGGGAGCACCGACACCACCGACAGTCCGGAACCGAAGTACAACCCAGCCGACGGCTGCCGCACTGTTATGTGCGCCGGCTACTGGGGACACGTCTACCGCAGCACCGGTTCGATGCGGGTCAGCGCGACCGTCACCTGGTCGGGCCGTTATCGCGTCGACGGCGGCCCATGGCAGGACATCCCCGACACCGTCACCGGCCCGGCGGCCAGCACGGACCTAGTCGTCAGGCAAGCGCGCGGCGTCCTGGTCCCCGCTCCAAGCAATCGCTGACCGGGTTCCCGCTGTGAGGGCTTGATTTCCCCGCTGCTGTTCGGCGGGGGCTTGTTTTCCCCGCTGGTGCTCGGTTTTGGGACCGCCAACCGGTCACCTGCGGGGAAAAGTCGCCGGCCGACCGGTCACCTGCGGGGAAGAGTCGCGGCCGACCGGTCACCTGCGGGGAAGAGTCGCGGCCGACCGGTCACCTGCGGGGAAAGGTCGCCGCCGACCGGTCACCTGCGGGGAAACGTCGCGGCCGACCGGTCACCTGCGGGGAAAAGTCGCCGCCAACCGGTCGCCGAGCGCGCGGTCCCCAGCGGTTCAGCGGGCTCGGCGGGCCAGGCGCTCGCGGTCGAGGATGACGACGCTCTTGCCCTCGAGCCGTAGCCAGCCGCGCGAAGCGAAATCGGCCAGCGCCTTGTTCACGGTCTCGCGGGAGGCCCCGACGAGCTGGGCAAGCTCCTCCTGGGTCAGGTCGTGTGTCACTCGAAGCTGCCCACCCTCGACCGACCCGAAGCGCTGCGCCAGCTGCAGCAACTGCTTGGCGACGCGGCCGGGCACATCGACGAAGATCAGGTCGGCCAGCATCGTGTTGGTCCGCCGCAGCCGCCGGGCGACGACCCGCAGCAACTGCATGGCGATCTGCGGACGGTCCTGCACCCACTTCTGCAGCGCCGCCTTCGGCAACCGCGCCAGCCGGGCGTCGGTGACGACCGTGGCCGTGGCCGTGCGCGGACCGGGGTCGAACAGCGACAGCTCCCCGAACTGGTCGGACGGTCCCATCACGGCGACGAGGTTCTCGCGACCGTCCGGCGATCGGCGGCCCAGCTTCACCTTGCCGGCCAGGACGATGTAGAGGCTCTCGCCGGTCTCACCCTCGGTGAACAGGGTTTCGCCGCGGGCGGCGTCGAAGATCTCGAATTCGCTGGCCAGCGCCTCGACGGCGTCCGGGTCGACTCCCTGGAACAGCCCGGCTCTACGCAGGATGTCGTCCACGTCCGCTCCTGTCCGTCGGTGACCCGGCCCAGCACGGTCCTCGTGAGCTCTGCGAGCCCGGTCACAGTCTCGGGCGAGTCTAGGCCACCGCCGCACGCCGTCGAAGATCAGGACGAACGGTTGCGCCGCAACCGACCGAACCCGAGGCGCTGCCGGAACCGCTTGAGCGCGGAATCGGTGCCTTCGCGGACGAACGCATTGAGTTCCTCTCGGCTGGCGTCGTCCAGGAACTGTTCGATGTCGCGTTCCACGGCGATCTGGCTGAGTGGCTCTTCGACCCGCCCCATCAACAGCATGAAACCAAGCAGCAGGAAGGGGAACAGGAGAAACAGGAAGCCGATCATGGTGCCCCTATTGTGCCCCAGCGTCGTCGTCAGCACGCGCTCGTAGGCTGACGGGCGTGCCGCTCGCCGAAGAAAGCCCGCTCGCCCTCACCCGTCGCGCTCGCCGGATCAACCGCGAACTCGCTGACGTCTATCCCGACGCGCACACCGAGCTCGATTTCACGAGCCCCCTTGAACTCGCGGTGGCGACGATCCTGTCGGCGCAGACCACGGACGTACGGGTCAACGAGGTCACTCCGGCCCTGTTCCGGCGCTACCCCACTGCGGCCGACTATGCCGCCGCCGACCGGGCCGAACTCGAGGAGATGATCCACTCCACCGGGTTCTTCCGGAACAAGACCACGTCGCTGATCAAGCTCGGTCAGACGCTCGTCGAACGCTTCGACGGCGAAGTGCCGCACACCATCGCCGAGCTGGTCACGCTGCCCGGGTTCGGGCGCAAGACCGCCAACGTCGTCCTGGGCAACGCGTTCGGGATCCCCGGGATCACCGTCGACACCCATTTCGGCCGGCTGGTCCGGCGCTGGGCCTGGACGGGCGAAACCGACCCGGTCAAGGTTGAGCACGCGGTCGGCAAACTGATCCCCAAGAAGGACTGGACGATCCTGTCGCACCGCGTGATCTGGCACGGACGGCGAATCTGCCACTCCCGCAAACCGGCCTGTGGCGCTTGCCCGATCGCCCGGCTGTGTCCGTCCTACGGCGAGGGTCCTACCGACCCGGCCGCCGCAGCCAAACTGGTTCGCAGTGAAGCCCAGATGATGGAATCGGCCGTGTGAATGAGCTGCCCGAATCCGACGTCGCCGAGCTGCCGGTCTGGCTGCGTCAGCTGGCCACGGCGTCGCGCAGCCTGAAGCCGGGCGACCTCTCGCCGTTCCTGCCACCCGACGACGGCAGCGGCCGGGCGTCGGCCGTGCTGATGGCGCTGACCGAAACTCCCGACGGACCGGGCGTACTGCTGATCGAGCGAGCCGCCGACATGCGCACCCACGCCGGGCAGGTCGCCTTTCCGGGCGGGGCGGCCGACCCGAATGATCCGCACCGCGTCGCCACTGCGCTGCGCGAGGCCGAAGAGGAGGTCGGACTCGACCCGGCCAGCGTGCACGTCGTGGCCGAACTCCCCGAGATCTTCCTGCCCCCGTCGGGCTTCGTCGTCACACCCGTGCTGGCCTGGTGGTCCGACCCGCACCCGGTGACAGCGGTCGATCCGGCCGAAGTCGCTGGCGTTGCCGTGGTTCCGATCGCCGAGCTGGCCGACCCGGTGAACCGGTTCCGGGTGGTGCACCCGTCCGGCTGGCTCGGCCCGGGATTCGCCGCGGCGGGACTGTTCGTGTGGGGCTTCACCGCCGGCCTGCTCGACCGGATGCTGGTGCTCGGTGGCTGGGCCCGGCCGTGGGACGAGACCCAGCAACGTCCGCTGCCTACGCGCCATTCTGGCGGGCGACCTCTCTCGCCGCCGGCCGGGCGCGCTGGCTCTTAGCCCGCGCCGGTACCGTCCTCGGCATGTCGCCGATGTCCCGCAGTGGCTCACGCGCCGTTGCCGGATCCGTCGCGGCGCTGGCCGCCACCCTCATCGCGCTCGTCGGCTGCTCCAACACCGAGCCGTCGGTAAACCGCCGCCCGCAAGGTGGATCGGGCACGGCGTCGGTCATCAATGGCATTCAGGAGATCACTATCAAGGCGGGCGACACGTACCGCTTCGAGCCGGCCACGATCACGGTGCACCCCGGGCGGATAACCGTCCTCCTGGTCAACGACGGCAAGGGGGCGCCGCACAACTGGACGTTGAGCGGCCTGCCCGGGGTCGCCACGCCGCTGGCCGCGGCCGGGCAATCGCGGACCGTCACGTTCACCGCGCCCGCGCCGGGCACGTACCGCTTCGTGTGCACGATTCACGTCAAGCAGGGGCAGACGGGCAAGCTCGTCGTCCTGCCACGCTGAGGCGCCGTGAACATCCTCGACGTCGTCGTCATCCTGGCCGGAATCGCCTATGGAGTAGGCGGTTTTCGCAATGGGGCGGTCGTCGGTCTGTTCTCTATGGTCGGCTTCTTCGGTGGCGCGGTGATCGGCGCCCAGATTGCCGAACCGCTCGGCTCCCGCCTGGCCGACGGCCGGGCTCAGATCCCGATCGCGATCACGTGTGTACTGCTGGTGGCGATGCTCGGCCAGCTTCTCGGCGTGTGGGCGGCCGGGCACGTCCGGACCCGGATCGTCAACGACAGCGGTAAGACCATCGACTCGGCCATCGGCGCGGCGCTGGGCGTGTTATCGGTGCTGCTGGTCGCTTGGATGGTGGCGGTGCCACTCGCATCGTCGCCGTACCCGTCGCTGTCGTCAGCGGCGGTCAACTCCCGCATCGTGCGCGGGGTCGACGACGTCATGCCCAAGGACGTCCGGACGCTGTACTCGTCGCTGAGGTCGTTTCTCAACCAGAGCGGGTTCCCACCGGTCTTCGGGGACCTGCCGCAGACGCACATCGTCAAGGTCGCACCACCGGATGCGCGATTGTCGCCGGCCGTCGCGGCGCGGGTGCGGGCGGCCCAGGCGTCGGTCTTCAAGATCTACGGTGAGGCGCCGTCGTGTAACCGTGGCATCGAGGGCACCGGCTTCGTGTACGCACCGCAACGGATGATCACGAACGCCCACGTCGTCGCCGGCACGACGCACGTGAGTGTCCAGGTGAGCACCAGCCAGACGTTGCCGGCCCAGGTCGTGCTCTACGACCCCGAGCGCGACGTCGCCGTCCTGTCGGTGCCGGGCCTCGATGCGCCGGCGCTGACGTTTTCGTCAAGAGCTGCGAACACCGGCGACCCGGCTGTCGTGCTGGGCTACCCCGAGGACGGACCGTTCGACGTGCGCTCAGCGCGGGTGCGCTCGCGGCAGTCGGTGTCCGGCAACGACATCTACGGCGACGGCAACGTGCGCCGCGACATCTACTCGATCTATGCGGTGGTGCGCAGTGGCAACTCCGGTGGCCCGCTGCTCGCGGCCAATGGCACGGTGCTGGGCGTCGTCTTCGCCACCGCCCTCGAGTCGAGCAATACCGGTTACGCGCTCACCGACGGTGAGATCGCCGGTGACGTCAACCGGGGCAGCGCGGCGAGTGCACCGGTGGGCACGGGCGGCTGCACCCCGGAATAGCGCTCAGTGCAATTTTGCCCAGCGCACGAGTTCACCGCTGACCGCGTCGGGAACCTCGTTGTGCGGGAAATGGCCCACCCCGTCCAACACGCGGTACTCGTAGTCGCCGGTGACGTACTGCCCGGATCCTTGCGCGGTGGAGGGAAGCACGCAGCTGTCGAGGTCGCCGTGCAGTTGCAGCACCGGGGCGGTGATGGGGGCCCGCAGCGACTCGGCAAAGCGCCGGCCGTCGGGACGGACCAGCGAACGCACCAACCAGCGGAAGTACTCAGCCGCGCAGTAGGCGACTGGATGGATCCGCATTGCTTCGGCATAGCGCTCGACCTCGGCGACGTAGCGGGGTGTGCCGCGCCAGCGCGGTCCGGTCCAGGTGTCGAACAGTTGGCGCACGTAGCGCGAGTCGCGGGCGAGCAACAGCTCCGGACGCCGCGGCACCTGGAACGTACGCAGCGCGTAGGCCGAAGCGCGGCGCTGCCCGCCGTCGCGAGTGGCCATCGTGCTGCGCAGCCGCAGCGGGTGGGCCGCGGCGACGACGGCCAGACTGCGCACCACGCGCGGATGGCGAGCGGCCATCGTCCAGGCCAGCAGCCCACCGAAGTCGCTCCCGACGACCATCGCGTCGCTCTCGCCCAAGGCGGTGACCAGCTGAGCCATGTCCGCGGCCAGGTTGGGGGCGTCGTAACCGCGCGGAGGCTTGTCGGTGGCGCCGTAGCCGCGAAGGTCGACCGCGACAGCGCGGAACCCCGCCCCGGCCAGATCGGTCAACTGTTGGCGCCAGGCCCACCAGAACTGCGGGAAGCCGTGCAGCAGCAGGACGAGGGGGCCGGCACCCGCCTCGGCGACGTGCACGGCGATCCCGTTGGCCCGCACCGTGCGATGCGTCCAGGGACCGTCGACGAGGACGATCGAACTGTCCGGAGCGCCGGGCTGCGGGCCGAGACCCATACGCTGGCTAACCCCGCTTCGAATTGGCCTTGAGGTAGGCCACGGTGTCCTTGCTTGTCGCGATCGTGCGTTCCGGTACCCGCACCCGCTTGACCTTCCGGACCCCCATGAAGACCAGCAGGCCGACGACGATGAGCAGGAACCCGAAGACGATCAGGTATGACAGCCAGCGCCACAGCCCGGCGGCGTGGATGCCTTCGGCCAGCGCGATCAGCCCGAACGTCATCGAGAAGGCCAGCAGCACGAGCGCCGCACCGAAGAAGCCGACACCCACGCCGGCGTTCTTGACCGACACCTTCAGCTCGAGCTTGGCCAGTTCGATCTCGCTGTGCAGCAGGGTGGAGAACTGCTTCGACGCGTCGGCGACGAGTTGCCCGACGCTGGTTTCCTCTGCCGCGCGACGGCGGGCGTCACCGTTCGGCTGTGCTGTCACCGTCACGTCGGCTCCTTCGTGATTGATGGCGGTAGTGAACTCGGATCATTGCAGTTGGTGCCAGCGATGCGCATGTGGTGGGCTCGATTACCCCTGCAGCACCGCGAGCAGGGCCGTACCGTCGGGCGAGCCCAAGCCGGTGCAGGCGTCCCATCCTGGCCCAGCAGCGTAGGTGCCGTTGTCACCGGTCGTCACGTCATGGAACCCCGGTGCCGGCTGCCCCGGTGTCGTACCTCGGTACAACGCCGCGGTGAGCAGACCCAACGGACGCCCGGTGGCCTGGACGAGACGGGCGATAAGGGCGGCCCACAACGGCGCCACGGCGCTCGTGCCGCCGTAGACCAGGGTTGATCCGTCGACGAGCACCTGGTAGCCGGTGGCGGGGTCGGCGTTGGCGGAGACGTCGGGAACGCCCCGGCCGCCGTTGGGCTTGGCCGGAACGCCGGCCGTGGCCTGCCACGCGGGCTGGGGGAAGACATCGCTGACGCCGCCACCCGTGGCGCCGCCCTGCGCGCCGCCGTTCCATACCGTCTCGGCCGACACCGTGCCCGTGGCCGGATCGGCCTGCAGCGAGGTACCACCGCAGGCGAGGACGTGTGGGCTGGACGCGGGGAAGTCGGCGTGATCGCGGCCATCACTCGCACCGTCCGTGCTGCCGCTGTCACCGGCGGCCGCCGTCACGGTCGGGCCGAGGATGGCGGCGTCGGCGAAGACGCTGTCGAGCGCATCGCGGGCCTGGGCGGTCCAGGCGTCCTCGCTCTGGCCCCAACTGATGCTGATCGCGACGGGGGCGGGGCTGGCGTGCACCGCAGCGGCAACGGCGTCGACAAAGCCGGAGTCGGAGTTCGGCGCGAAGTACACGACGATGTCGGCGCCCGGTGCCAACGCGCCGGCCACCTCGATGTCGAGCAGCACCTCGCCGTCGGCTCCCTGGGGATCCTGGCCGGGCTGGTTGGCCGCGCCGTCGATCCCGACCGCCGTCACCGTGGGGCTCTTGACGCCGAGCCCGGCGAAGTAGGTGTCGAGCTCGGCCTGGGCGAAGCCGCCGCCCAACTCGATGATCGCGATCGTCTGTCCGGTGCCGTCGGTACCGGGCGGGAAGTGGTAGATGTCGCCCAGCTGTGGCGGCGTGTAGCTGGTCGCGACGGCGTGCGTCGCTGCGATCCGGAATTGGGCACGGGCCTGCGGGCGGTCGTCCAGGCCGAGGACGGCCGTGACGATGCCGTCGAGCGGGGCGGGGACGCTGAGCCCGCCGGTGCGATAGCGGTGGACGACGGCGCTGCCGTCGTGGGCTCGGCTCGTCACCTGCTGCAACTCGGTGCCGAAGACGCGGCCCAGCAACTCGGCCGGCCCGGCGATCCGGACCAGGCGGGAGCGGGCATCGGCGGAGACGATCTCGAGCCCGAGACCGGTGAGCGTGCGCACGACCGTGTCCAGGTCGCCGGCGTCGGCGCCGATCACACCGTCGACGGCGCGCCGCAACATCAGGGTGGCCTCGACGCGGGCCTGTGGTGCGAGCGGTTCGGGCGCCGGCGCTACCTCGGGGACGGGGCCGCGTTCGCTGCCGGCAAGGGGGCGCAGGTCCGGTATCTGCTGACTCGGGTCCATGCCGACAGGTTTACCCGTCAGGCGGCGGCTGGCAACCAGCCAACTGTGGCTGGCCGACCCGCCGCTTTTCCCCGCTGGTGTCCGGGTGGGGTCGGCTTTTCCCCGCTGGTGGCCGGGTGGGCGCCGCTTTTCCCCGCTGGTGTCCGGCGCGGCATCGGCCTTCCCGCGGGGTACCGGCGGCAGCGCGCGGCAGCGACCACCGGCGGGGAGGAATGGCGCCACCGACCACCAGCGGGGAAGACCGGCGCGGCACCGACCACCAGCGGGGAAAACTGGCGCGGCACCGACCACCAGCGGGGAAAACCGGAGGCGCCGAGGGCGGCGGTTAGCCTTCCGCGTTGTGACCGCCGATCGCCTTGCGCCCTTGCTCGAGCTTCCGGGCGTCGCGGACGGCGTCACTGCGGCTCGCACCGCCGTCGACGCGCTGCTCACCAACCGAACCTTGCGCCGGCGCTCGGCGGACGTCTCGGCCGAATCCTCGCTGCGCGGGGCGTGGGCGTCGGCCTGGCTGGCCGGAACAGAGGTGCCGCTCGACGACGTGCGGTCAGGTGTAGCCGCTGCCAACCCGGTCGTGCAGGGCGCACTGCGGGCCCAGGCGGCTATCCCATCGCTTGCCGATACGTGGACGCGAGCACCACGGCAAGTACTGGCCCGCCTGCACGTGCTCGCCGCGGCCGACCTGGTCGCCGATCCGGCCGCACTCGGTCGTCCAGCCGCGTCGGGCGAAGTGGCGGCGCGGCTCGACACGCTGGCCCGGACGATGGCCGCGACCTCCGCGCCGGCCGTCGTCGTAGCCGGCATCGTCCACGGGGAGCTGCTCGCCCTTGACGCGTTCGCACCCGCGTCGGGCGTAGTCGCGCGGGCGGCGGTGCGCCTCACCCTGATCGAGCGGGGCCTGGATCCGAAGTCGCTGGTCGTTGTCGAAGCCGGGCATCGTGAACTGCGGGCCGACTACGAATCCGCGCTCGCCGCTTACCGCGGCGGCACAGCTGACGGGGTCGCCCGGTGGCTGACCCATTGCGCGGGTGCCGTCGTCGCCGGCGCGCGGGAGTCGACCGCGATCTGCGAGTCGATGGCCCGCGGCTGAATGGAGCCGCCGGCATGGTGACGGCGCCCCAGCCGAGCCGCCGACATGGTGACGGCGCCAAAGCCGAGCCGCCGACATGGTGACGGCGCCAAAGCCGAGCCGCCGACATGGTGACGGCGCCACGGCCGCCGCTCGGGCAGCCATGGCGCCGCCAAGCACGGACGACCGGGTTACCAAGCGTGCCCTTGCGTGTACGTCGGGCGCGGGCCGACAGCTCTCGGTCCGCGCCGACTCACCTGTTGCGAGGTGGGTTCGCCGCGTGGGTGCCCGTATTCAGCCGTGCGGGGCGAGGCTGCGCTGGGGGCTGGACCGCCATAGACGAAGCCTCATCCGTAGTCCATATTTGACGCCGCGACCGAGCGGAACGCAACCCCTGAACGGCGAGTCGGCACGCGACGTCAGGCCCGGTTCGCCCGCCGCCGCGACGCGTACCAAACCAACGCCACCGCGGCCATGCCGGCCGCCGCCAGCGTGACCGTTGCGGTGGGGTGCTCCGGGCGCAGGCCCGAGATCCGTCGCCGAAGCGGCACCGCGTTGGAGAAGACCAACGTGGGCCAGCCGCGTTCGGCCGCGATCCGGCGCAGGGCGCGATCGGGGTTGACGGCGAAGGGATGCCCGACCGCCTCCAGCATGGGTACGTCCGTGACCGAATCGGAGTACGCGTAACTGCCGGCAAGGTCATACCCGCGTTCCTCGGCGAGCGCGAGGATGGCGACTGCCTTCTCCGGGCCGTAGGCATAGCGGCCGATCTCGCCGGTATAGCGGCCGTCGGCCACGTGCATCTGGGTGGCCACCACGTGGTCGGCGCCGAGCATGGCCCCGATTGGCGCGACGACCTCCTCGCCGGATGAGGAGACGATGACGACATCGCGTCCGGCGGCCTTGTGCTCGCTGATCAGTTCGACCGCTTCGTCGTAGACGATCGGATCGATGATTTCGTGCAGCGTCTCGGAGACTATTTCGCGCACTTGGGAAACGTCCCACCCGGTGCACATCGCGGTGAGGTACGCCCGCATCCGTTCGATCTGATCCTCGTCGGCGCCGGCCAGCGCGAACACGAACTGCGCGTACGCGCTGCGCAGGACGGCCCGGCGGTTCAGCAATCCACTTTGGTAGAAGGGCTTTCCGAAGGCGAGGACGCTCGACTTGGCGATGATCGTCTTGTCGAGATCGAAGAACGCCGCAGTCGGCCGTTCGGGCTGCGCCGGTGCGGGGACCACGTTGCCGAGGATACGGACCGACCCCATCCAGGTTGCGCAGGCGCCTCGGTGTCAAATCCGTCGTCCACAGGCGGGCACTTGTCCACAACTTGGCCCGACCGGTTGGCCGGCCCGGGTTCAAGCCGGTTCGATCGACGGCATGACCGGACCGGTACTGGGCGTCGTGGGTGGCAGCGGTGGCGTGGGCGCGTCGACGTTCGCGGCGGTGCTGGCCGCTACTGCCGGACGCTCGACGCTCGTCGACATTGACGTGACCGGCGGCGGCATCGACGTCCTGCTGGGCATCGAGGACGTTGCCGGCGCGCGCTGGTCGGGCCTTCGCTTGGGCGGCGGGCGGCTGGAGCCGGCACTGCTGTGCGAGGGACTGCCGCGCTGGGGACCGGTGTCGGTGCTCGCCGCCGACATCGAGCCGACGGTCGGCGCCGTACGCCAGGTCCTCGACGCCGCGGCTGAGCTCGGGCCGGTCGTCGTCGACCTCGGTCGGACCTCTGTTGGCCCCCGTGGCGTCGCGGTGTCGCGGTGTGCGCTGGTCCTGCTGCTCGCCGCGGCAGAGGTGCGGGGACTCAGCGCCGCGCGTGCCGTCGCGGCCGGCCTGTCCGATGTCCCGGTCGGGCTGGTGGTCCGCCACGGCACGGTGACACCCGATGAGGCGGCCGCCCTCACGGGTGTCCGGCTCGTCGGCGTCGCCCCGTCCCTGTCGCCCGGCTACGAACGAGTGCTCGACGCGCGTCGGCCGCCACGTGCACTGGCACGACTGGCGTCGGGGGTGCTCGCCGGCGTGGCCGCAATCGCCGAGCCCGTCGAGTTCGCCGGAGCGTCGACATGACCGATCTCGTCTCGCGGGTCCGACGCCGCCTGGCCACTGACGTCGCGGAGTTCGCCCCCCACCTCGACCTCGACCACGTGGTCCGCGACGAGGTCGACGTCATCGCCGACGACGCGGAGTTCGCCGCGCTGCGCCGCGACGTCGAAGCCGAACTGACCGGCGTTGGCCCGCTGGAGCCGCTCCTCGCGCTCGGCGGCGTGACCGACGTGCTGGTCAACGGCCCCCACGAGGTGTGGATCGACCGCGGCTGCGGCATGGAGCGAACACCGGTGCGCTTCGCCGACGACGCGGCCGTCCGGCGCCTGGCCCAGCGGCTGGCGTGCGCGGCCGGCCGCCGCCTTGACGACGCAACCCCGTATGTCGACGCCGCCCTGCCCGACGGGACCCGACTGCACGCCGTGCTCGCGCCGCTGACGGCGTGCACCACGCTGTCGTTGCGGGTGCTGGCTCGCGAGCGGCACGACCTCGCGGACCTGGTGCGCCGAGGCACGATGCCCGGTCCGGTTGCCGACCTGCTCCGCGCGATCGTCGGTGCGCGGCTGGCCTTCGTCGTCAGCGGCGGCGCAGGTTGCGGCAAGACCACCTTGCTCGGCGCCCTGCTCGGACTCGCGCCCGGCAACGAGCGGTTGGTGGTGATCGAGGACGCCGCGGAACTCGTCGTCGAGCACCCGCATCTCGTCCGACTGGTCACCCGTACCGCCAATGTCGAAGGGATGGGCGCGGTCGGGCTGCGCGACCTGGTGCGGCTGGCCCTGCGGATGCGTCCCGATCGGCTCGTGGTCGGTGAGTTCCGCGGGGCGGAGATGGTCGACCTGCTCGTTGCGTTGAACACCGGCCACGACGGCGGGGCGGGCACCTTGCATGCGAATTCCGCCCGTGACGTCCCGGCTCGCTTCGCCGCACTCGGCGGTCTGGCGGGGCTGCCGAGTGCGGCAGTCACCCCGCTCGTCGCGAGCGCCGTCGACGTCGTTGTGCATCTGCGTCGAGGCCGTGACGGCCGCCGCTTCGTCGACGAGATCGGTCTGTTCGATCGCAGCGGCGACGAGTTGACGGTCGCGCTGGTGTGGTCGTTGAGCGCCGGGCTTGGGAATGCAGCGCCTCGGCTGGCGGCCCGGCTAGCTGAACGGGCTCAGGTTGTTCCCGGACTGTTGCGATGAGTCCCGTGCCCTGGCTGGCCCTAGCGGTGGCTGTGCTGCTGATGCCGCGTCCGGTCACCGTGGATAGCCGCGTCGGCGGGCTCGTCCGTCGGGGCCGACTGGCGCTCGCCGCGCCATCGTCGCGCCGTCTGCCGCCGCCGCGGCCGCGGACGCCGGTGTCGATCGTTGCGCTGGCCGGTGGCGTGAGCGCGGCTGTGGCAGTGGGACTTGTTGCCGGTCCGGCGCTCGCCGTCGCGGTTGGTGTAGTGGCTCTGACTGTCGCAGCGCTGACAGCCGCGGCAACAGCTCGGCGCCGGGATGCACGGTGCCAGCGGGAGTTGTTGGCCGCCGTCCGGCTGATCGTGGCCGAACTTGAGGCCGGTAGCCCGCCGCCCGCGGCGCTGCGGGCCGGGTCCGTCAGCGCGCCGCGGTATGCGTCGGCGCTCACGCGAGCGGCTGCCGTGGCTGAGTCCGGCGGTGACCCCACTGCGGCGTTCCTGTCCGGCGGTGGGGCTGAACTGGTGCCGCTCGCCCACGCCTGGCGGGTCGGCACGCGCTGCGGCGCGCCTATCGCCGACGTACTTGCCCGGGTGGCCGCCGACCTGGCCGACCAAGAGGCGCAGCGGTCCGCCGTCACGGTCGTGCTGGCCGGCCCCCGTTCCACTGCCGCACTCCTGGCCGGCTTGCCGGTAGTGGGTCTGGCGCTCGGAGCGGCGATGGGCGCTCGGCCCGCTCCGTTCCTGCTCGGTGATCCGGGTGGCCGGTTGCTCTGCTGCCTCGGGGTCGTCCTTGACGCAGCGGGCGTCTTCTGGACGCAGCGGCTCATGTCCCGGGCGCAGCGCGAATGACCGCCGCCATCTGGCTCCTGCTCGCCGGTGCAGTGTGGCTTTCGGCCCCATGCCGTCGGATCGCTCAAGTGCCGCAACCGCGTGCCCGCGCTCATCCGACGTCGATGCAGACGCTGCGGGTGGCGGCCGGCATCGCGGGCGTGACCGCCTGTGTCGCTGCGCTCGGGCTGCGCCGCGGCGGCTTGAGCGCGTGCGTGGTCGGGCCGGCCGTCGCTTACCTCGTGCGCCGCCTCGACGAACGGAAGGTCCGCGCACCACCGAAGCGAGACCTGGCCCTGTGCCTGGATCTGGTCGCGGCTGCGCTAACCAGCGGGCAGCCGTTGCCGTCGGCGCTGGTACTCGCCGCTCCGGTCGCGCAACCGGCCGCGGCCGCGAAGCTCTCGCACGTTGCCGGGCTGTTGCGACTCGGCGCTGATCCGGCCGAGGCCTGGCGGGAGCTCACCGACGACGACGTACTTGCCCCGGTTGCCCAGGCGGCGTGTCGCAGCGCCGACAGCGGGATCCGGCTGGCCCGCGGCTTCGAGCAAGCTGCCGCCGACGTCCGGGCGCAGGTCCGGGCTGCCGCCCAGGCGCGGGCCCATCGCGCCGGCGTATGGGCGATTGCCCCGTTGGGCCTGTGTTTCCTGCCCGCTTTCGTCTGCCTAGGAGTGGTGCCGGTCGTCGTCGGCATCGCCCGGGACGCGTTCGGCGGGTTGCCGTGAGTCGCAGCGGCCGCCTGGCGCCGGTCCGGCGTACGCTCTAGGCACCCGAGACTGAGGCGCAGGGGCACCACAGGCCCATATCCCAACGTCCGTGGAGTGATCATGGCTGGCAAGAACAAGGGCGGCCGAGAGATCCGCAAGCCCAAGCAGGACAAGAAAGCCAAGGCCAAGGCAGCAGCGGAAAGCACCGCCGTCATACCGGGTTCGCAGCACGACGCCAAGGTCCACCAGCCGAAGTAGGCGGTGGCGTCACGTGAGATCTGCCCGGCGGTGGAACTGGCTGCTATCTTCGCTGCGGACGCCGGCGATCGGGACCGTGTGGGTAATCGGTAACTGTCGGTGACCGCGTCGTCGGTCACGGTAGATGCGTCCAGGGCTCGGCGCTGAGGCGGTGCGGACGCGATGACTGGAATGGTCAGCCCGCTGTTCGTGGGCCGTCGCGACGAACTCGCACGCCTCACCGATCAATTGCAGGCGGCCGTCGACGGCACTCCAGGCGTGGCGATCATCGGCGGCGAGGCCGGCGTCGGCAAGTCGCGCCTGATCAGCGAACTGGTCGACGCCGGCACCGACCTCGGCATGCGGGTGCTGTTCGGCAACTGCGTCCAGCTCGGGTCGCAGGGACTGCCGTTCGCGCCTTTGGTCGACGCCCTTCGCCTGCTGTCGCGGTCGATGCCGCGCGAGGAGTTCGACCGGCTGCTCGGCCCGGCCCGCCGGCCCCTGCTGCGGCTGCTGCCGAACCTGGATCCAGTCGTTCGCGGCCCCGACGAGCCCGAGGTGCAAGGCCCACAGCTGCTCGAGCTGGTTCTCGGACTTGTCGAGCGACTCGCCGCCGCCAGCCCCGTGCTGATCGTCATCGAGGACCTGCATTGGGCTGACCAATCGACGCTGGAACTGGTCGCGTACTTCGTCCGGGCGCTGCGCGGGTCGCCAGTGGCGGTGATCGGTACATTCCGTTCCGACGAACTGCACCGCTCGCACCCGCTGCGCGCGCTACTGACGTCGTGGGATCGATCCCGCGCGGTCGAGCGGGTCGAGCTGGTCCGGTTCAATCGGGCCGAGGTCGCCAGGCAACTGGCCGCGATTTTGGGCCGCGACCCGGAGCCGACCCTGCTAGACACGGTGTTCGAACGCTCGGAGGGCAACGCGTTCCTCGTCGAGGAGCTGCTCGGCGTCGTCAGCGCGGGCGGCGACCCGACCGGGCTGCCGCCGTCCTTGCGTGACGTGCTGCTCGCCCGCTTCGACGGGCTCGGGCCCGAGGCGCAACGGCTGATGCGCACTGCTGCCGTTGGCGGCCGGTGGGTGCCCGAGCAGCTGCTGCTCGCCGTGTCCGGCCTGGACGAAGCCGAGGCCTTCGCGGCGCTGCACGAAGCGGTCGAGAACCACCTGCTCGTGGTCGACGGCACCGGCCGCGGCTACTCGTTCCGGCATGCCCTCGCCCGCGATGCGGTCTATGACGACATGCTGCCCGGCGAACGCAGCCGGCTGCATGCGGCCTACGGCGAGGTCCTGAGCACTCACCCGGAGTTTGCCGGCGACGACCGCGGTGCGCTCGTCGCCGACCTTGCCCACCACTGGTACGCCGCCCTTGATCTGCCCCGAGCCCTCGCCGCGTCGGTCGAGGCCGCCCAAGGCGCGTCGCAGCGCTACGCGCCGGCCGAGGCGCTCCAGCACCTCGAGCGGGCCCTGCAGCTCTGGCCGCAGGTCGCCGACGCCAAAGCCGCCGTGGGGATGGACCAGGTCGAGGTACTTCGGCTCGCGGCCCACGCGGCGTACGCGTCCGGCGCGGTCGACCGAGCCCGGGCCCTGCTGGACCAGGCGCTCGCCGAAGTGGGCGATGCCGGGGATGCGATGCGGCGCGCGATCTTGTTGGAGCGCAAGGCCCAGACCCTCGGCACCACTCTCGCCATCGCCCTGCTCAAGGAGGCGCTCGATTGCCTACCGGCCGAGGAGGTGACCGTCGCGCACGCGATGGCGCTGGCCTCGTTGGCGACTGCGTACTTGCGGATCAACGACGCGGACGCCGCAGTGACGACCGCCGAGCGGGCCGTTGCGGCGGCGCGGGTGTCCGGAGCCGAGCAGCAGGAGGCCGACGCGCAGATCACGCTGGGCTTCGTCATGGCCAGCCAAGGTGACTACGACGCCGGCCTGGCCGCCGGCCGCGTCGGAATCGATCGAGCACTCGACGGCGGCCACACGGCGACGGCGCTGCGCGGTTACATCAACCTGACCGACGTCCTCGAGGCGATGGGCCGCGGCGACGAGGCCGTGGCCGTGGCCAGGGAAGGGATCGCCCTGGCCCAACGGGTCGGACTCGCCCGCAGCGTCGGAACGTTCCTGACCGGGAACCTGGTCGAATCCCTCGTCCGGCTTGGCCGGTGGGCAGAGGCCGAGGCGCTCCTAGCCACCACCCTGGCCGCGGAGCCCGAGGGGGTGTTTGCGGCCACGGTCTTGGAGATCGCCGGCCAACTGGCGGCAATGGTGGGCCGCTACGACGAAGCCACCGAGTGCGTCCTGCGGGCTCGGCGCTTCCTGGGCGAGAACACCGAGGCTCAGTTCGACACGCCATTCGCATACACGCTGGCCGAAGTCGCCCGCGTCGGGGGCGACCTCTCCGGTGCACTCGAACTGCTGCGCGAGAGCGTCCGCGACAGCGCTCCGTTGCCCTACACCGCGCGCTACACCTGGCCGTTGGTCTGGCTGGGCCTGCGCATCCAGGCCGATCTCGCGATTCGGGCTCGCGATCGGCGCGCCCCGGTTGATCCGCTCGACCCAGTGTTCGAGGACGCGATCGAGCGCCTGCAGGTCGCGAACCCGCCGGCGACCGCATTCCGGCTGATGGCGCTGGCCGAGCGCACCCGGTACGCCGGAGACCAAGCTCTCGAGCCCTGGCACACCGCGGTCCTCGCCTGGCGTGGGGTCGAACGGCCGTACGAGCTGGCTTACTGCCTGTTGCGGCTGGCCGAGGTGCACGCGCTGTCCGGCGCGCCCGACCCCGCCGGCCGGGCCTTGGCCGAGGCGCACACCCTCGCGACCCAGCTGGGCGCGGCTCCGCTGGTCGCCGAGGCCGAGCAGCTGGCCCGCCAGGCCCGGCTCAGCCTGGAATCAGCGGCCGCACCGCGGTCGCCGGTGGATGACGCGGCCGCCGACGAGGTCGCCCGCTTCGGCCTGACGCAACGGGAACGAGAAGTGCTCAGCATGCTCGCCACCGGGAGATCGAACCCCGAGATCGCCAAGGCGCTGTTCATCAGCCCGAAGACTGCCAGCGTCCACGTGTCGAACATCCTGGCCAAACTGGGTGTCGGCGGCCGGGTCGAGGCGGCCACGTTGGCCCACCGGCTCGGCCTGGCCGACGAACCCGCCAGCGCCGAGACGGCTTGAGCCGGTAAGCCGCCTAAGCACCCTCGTCGCGGAACTAAGCCGCGCGCCGCCTCGAAATCGGTCGATCGCCCGATCCCTGGGCGACGGCTTAGCCCGACTCTGGAACGTGCCCAACCGGGACGCGAACAGACGGGGAACTGAGATGACGAACAGCCAGGACTGGATCTGCAAGGGCCGCATCGGCACCGGATCGCTGCGGAGCCACTCATGACCGCCCCCGTCGGATCGATGCGTTCGGCTCTGCGCCACCGCTCGTTCCGCCGACTCCTGGCTGGCCTGGCCGCATCGCAGGCCGGCGACTGGCTGTACAACGTCGCGCTGCTCAGCCTGGTGTTCGAGCGCACTCACTCGGCCATGTGGCTCAGCGCCACCACCGCCGCCCGTGTCCTGCCGGTCGTCCTGCTCGGCCCGATCGGCGGGATGCTGGCCGAACGCGTCGACCGCCGTCGCCTGATGATCGCCTGCGACCTCGTGCGGGCCGGCCTCATGGTCGCGCTGCTGGCGGCGGCGGTGTTGCAGCTGCCGATCATCGTCGCGCCGGCCCTCGCCGCCCTGGCCACGGCCGCCGGCTCCCCGTACCCGGCGTGCGCCGCCGCGACCACGCCGCGCCTGGTTCCCGACGAGGACCTGCCCGGTGCCAACGCCGCCCGGGCGATTGTCGGGCCGGTATGCATCGTCGCGGGCCCGGCATTGGGTGCGCTGCTGCTGGCAGTCACGTCCGCCAATGTGGCCTTCGCAGTCAACGCCGGCACCTTCCTCGTCTCAGCACTCGCGGTGGCGTCCATCCCGGCCGGTGCGGCATTCCGCCCGCCGGCGCGCCCGGTGGAGCGAGTGCGGATGGTGCGCGAGATCGGCGAAGGCGCCGCTGCGCTCCTGGCGCACCGCCCCGCGTTGCGGCTGGTCACCGCCGACTTGCTGTGCAGCTTCGTCTACGGCGTACAGACCGTGGCGCTGCTGCTGGTCAGCGCCCGGCTCGGGCTGGCCGCCAATGGATACGGCTACCTGGTCGCGGCGATCGGAGCGGGCGGGATCCTCGGTTCGATGGTGGCCACTCGGGCGGCACGCAGTGCCCGGCCGCGCCGCGTGATCGCTCTCGCCCTGACCGCGGTCGCGGTGCCCGTGCCGCTTCTCGCGGTGACACCGGTTCTGGCGGCCGCGCTGCTGTGGGCCGCGCTCGGCGGTGCCGGGTCGATGATCGTGGAGATCCTGACCGAGACGACGCTGCAGCGCGGGCTCGACGAGTCGGTGTTCGCCCGCGCGTACGGCTTCGCGTTCCCGGCCTCGATCGCCGGCATCGTCATCGGTGCGGGCGTCGCTGCTCCGCTGATCGAGGCGCTGGGGCTGACCGGAGCGCTCGTAGCAGTCGGGGCGATGGTGCTGACGTACGCCGCGTGGCTCGTGCTGCCGCACCGCGCCGAGGCCGCCGCGCCAGTTGTTCCGGCCGCTGCGCCCGAGCCCGCGATGGCCTGATCGCGCCGTCCGATTTCCGCCAGCGACCGCGGTCGAATCCGGCGATGATCGAGGCATGACAACGACGACGACGACTGCTTTCCGGATCCATCCCGTACCGCCCGAGGTGTTCGCGCAGATGCGCAGCGCCGGCCGGGACGTCTCGGGAAACCCCGTCGCGCAAGTGGTCGCTACCGGTGGCGAGCCGGTGCGGTGCTGCCTGCGCAATGCGGAGGCGCGTGAGGAGCTCATCCTGTTCGGCTACGAGCCACCGCTACCGGCCAGCCCGTACCGCGAGATCGGTGCCATCTACGGGCACGCGAAGCCGTGCGGCGGTCCCGACGACCGCGACCGGTACCCGGCCGAGTGGCGCGAGCGTCCTCAGGTACTCCGCGGCTACGACGCACGTGGGTGGATCGCCTACGCCGACGTGCACGATGGCCGGGATCCGGAAGCGGCGATCGCGGCGGCGCTCGCGGACCCGCAGGTGGTGCAGGTGCACAGCCGCAACGTCGCCTACGGCTGCTTCATGTTCACGGTGACGCGGGCGACCGACTCCTGAACGAAGGAGGCGCCTGACCGCAGCTCGCGGTCAGGCGCCTCGCCTCGGCAAGCGCAGCCGCTAGCTGCGACCGGCCGGTGCGCTCGCACCGTCGGCACTGGCCTCGGCGTCGGCGGCTGCGGCGTTTTCCTCTCGGCCCTCGGCTGCCGCCTCAGTGGCTTGCGGCGCGTCAGCGGCTTGCGGAGCCGTCGACGCCTCACCGCCGAAGGGATCCTCGACATTCCGGCCCGGGCCGGCGCCCGACAGGGTCGTCAGCATCTGCCGGACATTGCTGAGTTGCGCGTTGATGCTGTCGCGGCGCTGGGTCGCGGCGACGAGTTCCCGCTCGGACTCGGCCCGGATGCGTTCGGCCCGGGTCGTGGCCTCGGCGATGATCTGCTCCGCGGCGGCTTCGGACTCGGCCGTGATTCGCGCCGCTTTCTTGCTCGCCTCGCTGGTCATCTGCTCGGTCTCGGCCCGGAGCTGGGCAGCGTGCTCCTGCGCCGAGGCCAACTGCTGCTCGGCCAGCGCCGTCCGCTCCTGGAAGACCTTCTCGGCCATCTCGCGACGGGCCGCGAGCGTCTGCTCGAAATCGGCTGCGGCCTTGGCGGCCTGGGCTCGCTGGTGCTCGTAGATCGCCTCGGCTTCCTCACCCCGCGCTGTTGCCTGGCGCTCGGCGTCGTCGAGCAGTTGGTCGGCCGTGCGCTTGGCCTCCTCGACGATGCGACCGGCTTCGCGCTGCGCGGCGGCGCGGGTCTCGGCGGCGTAGCGGTCGGCGTCGCTGCGCAGCTTGCCGTTGGTCGCCTCGATGGCGGCGAGCTTCTGCTCGATCTCGCTGTCGGCCGTGGAACGGATATGTTCGGCCTCCTGCTCCGCGAGGGTGAGGATCTTGCCGATGCGCTCGCCGAAATCGGCGAACGTCGCCGCGGCCGGTTCGCGCTCGGACTGCCGGCGCGACTCATCGACGAATGAGGTCAGTCGTTCGACGCGCTCGGCCAGTTGGGCGGCGTGCTCGTGCGCGGCGCTCAGCGCGGCATTGAGTTCGCCGATGCGTTGATCGACGGCGGCCGGCTCGTAGCCGCGCATGGTGGTTCGGAACGGTGGTGGGGCGATGTCGCTCATTCGGATCTCATCATCTCGTCGAGTAGGGACGTGGGGGTGGGTTGCGGACGGTCGTCGGGAGCTTCATGGGCGTCGTGGTCCGACCGGGGGGTCCGCGCGGGTTTGGCGGGATCGGCCAGGGTACTGGGTGATTCGCTCGGTTGGGAGGGGGAAGACGGCGGGTCTGTCTCCTCTGGTGTGGGCGATGGCGGGGCGTCGGGGACCGCCAGCGCTTGAATAACGCCGGACAGGTTGGTCAGTTCGTTGGCGATCGCGTCACGCTGGGCGCTCAGCGTGGCGACTTCGGCCCGCGCATCGGCAAGTAGTTGGTGCGCGGCCGCTCGGACCGAGTCGGCCTCGGCGCGGGCTGCGGCGATGATGCGGTGCTCCTCGGCCCGGGCGCTACGGCGCAGTTCCTGGATCTCGCGCTGGCTGCGGGTGACGTCCGCGGCGACCTGTTCACGAACCGAACGAGCGCCCGACTCAGCCTCGGCGAGTCGGCGATCAGCCCGGGCAACGTGGGCTGCGGCGGTGTCCTCAGCCTCGGCGACGATCCGGAGCGCGTCAGTGCGTGCTTCCTCACGCAGCTGGATCGCGTCCGACCCGGCCCGGTCGAGCACGACTTGAGCCTGCCGGGCTTTCGCGTCGGCTTCCTCCTCGGCTGCCGCCAGCCGCTCGCTCGCCCGGCGACGGGCGGCGGCGAGCACGCTGCCCAAGCGAGCGTGGGTGCGCCGGATCGCGGCTTCGGCGTCGACGTGCGCCGTCTTGCGGATATGGCGCGCATCGAGGTCGGCCGCTTCGCGCAACCCGCGGACGATCTGCTCCGTCCAGGCGAGCTGCTCGGCGGCGGCGGCCAACTCTCGGCCGGCCTCGGCCCGCGCCGACTCGAGCACCGCCTTTGCCTCGGCCACGGCGTCGGTGCGGACCGTGACGGCGTCCAGCCGGGCGTTCTCCAGCTCGCGGGCCGCGGACTGGCGCACGGCCGCGGCGGCGGCATCGGCCTCGACCTGCTGTTGGGAAATGCGCTCTTGCGCGGCGGCGGCCAGCCCGGCCAACTCGGCCTCATGAGCTTGCCGGCGGCCGTCGAGTTCCTGTTCGTGCTGGAACAGCTGTTGCCCAAGATCGGCGGTCATTCGCTCGTGCAGTTGCCGGCTGCTGCTCTGTGCGGCCGTCATCGTCTCGCTGGCCTCGCGACGAAGCTGCTCGGCCGCCGCCTGCGCCGCTGCGGTCAACTCCTCGGCCTCTCGGCGGGCCTCGGTCAGTAGTTGCTCGGCCGCCTGCTCGGCGTTGTCGGCGATGAGCGTCGCCTGCTCGACGGCGTCCCGAATGATCGACTGCGCTTCGTCGTGCGACTCGGCCAGTCGGCTCTCGGCGACGGTCAGCTTGGTCCGGGCAGCCAGCAGCGCATCGTCGATGGCAGCGGCGTTGGCGGATCCGAACAGGCCAGTAAGCGCCTCGTCGTAGGGGCCGGACCGCGGTCCGGTCGCCGCTGGCTCGTCCGCGCGCGGCGTCGGCGCCGCGTAGGCGTCGTAGGAGCTCGGCGACTGGTAGGAAGGTGGCGCGTCGTGAGCCGACGGCGGCTCGTGAGGCGCCGGCGCGTCGTACGCCGGTTCCGCCAAATCGTCCGCCGGAGCGGAATACTGTGGCGGCGCGGCGTAGGGCGACGGTGGCGCCGCGGCATACGGCACCGGCGGCTGTTCCGGGCGAGGCGGCATGCCGGAGCCGCTGGGGGCAGGGCGGTATGACTCCGGCCCGCCGTCAGTGGCGCGCATTGTGACCTCGGCCGCCATTTGGCCATAGTTGCAGACCCGACAGGCCGCGGCCTAGTCGCGTTCGGCGTAGATGAGTCGACTCAGGCTGGTGGTTCGTCACGGTGGGTAAGCAGCTACGTTGACTCGGTGACTACGGCAGTCTCTCCGCTCGCGCCCGGATCGGTGGCCGGGTGAGCGGCGGTCACAACTGGGCCGGCAATTACACCTACCGGGCGCCCACCCTGTACGAGCCGGAGTCGGTCGAAGAAGTCCAGGATATCGTCGCCCGCCAGCCCCATCTGCGGGCATTGGGCAGCCGGCATTCGTTCACCGACCTGGCCGATTCGCGGTTCGCACTGATCGGACTGGAACGCATTCCGCCGCAGTTGGACGTGGCCGCGGACCGGCGCAGCGTCACCGTCGGCGGCGGTGTGCGCTACGGCAGCGTCGGTGTCTTCCTGGCCGACCAGGGGCTCACTCTGCGTAACTTCGCGTCACTGCCGCATATCTCGGTCGCCGGCGCAATCGCCACCGGAACGCACGGATCGGGCGACCGCAACGGCGGTTTGGCGGCCGATGTCCTTGCGCTGGACGTGGTGCTGGCCTCCGGCGAACTGCGGCACTGTTCACCCGCCACCCTGGGTGACGACTTCTCTGGCGTCGTAGTGAGCCTGGGCGCATTGGGCGTCGTCACCCAGGTTGAACTCGAGGTGGTCCCGGCATTCGAGGTGCGGCAAGACGTCTACGAGGGCCTCACCTGGGCGGCGTTCGACGAGCACTTCGACGAGATCACCGCCCTGGGCTACAGCGTCAGCATGTTCACCGACTACGCCGACCGCGGAATCGGGCAGGTCTGGGTGAAGAGCCGGGTCGACTCCGCCGCGCCGCCGCCTGACGTCTTCGGGGCCCGGCCGGCGACTACTCGAGCGCACCCGATCCCGGGCGTGGACGCCGTCAACGCCACTGAGCAGTTCGGCCGGCCGGGCCCTCCGCACGACCGGCTGCCGCACTTCCGGATCGGGTTCACCCCGAGCAACGGCAACGAGATCCAGAGCGAGTACCTGCTCGATCGTCGCCATGCCGTCTCGGCCGTTCGAGCGATCCGGGCCATCAGAGCGCAACTCGCCCCGCTCATCCAGATAGCAGAGATCCGCACGGTGGCGAGCGACGAACTGTGGCTTAGTCCGAGCGGCGGGCGGGAAACGGTCGGCCTCCACTTCACCTGGATGCCGCGGCAGGCCGACGTCGAAGCCGCGTTGCTGGCGGTCGAACGTGCGCTGGCGCCGTTCGAAGCCCGCCCGCACTGGGGAAAGCTGTTTCGCAGCGACGCGGCCCGGCTCGCGGAGGTCTATCCGCAGTTGCCGCGATTCCGCGACCTTGCCGAGAGCTGGGACCCCGAAGGGCGTTTCCGCAACGACTTTCTCGATCGCTACATCTGGGGCTGAGTTTCGGATCCGGTTCACCGGGTGACCGTCCGGTGAACGGCAGTTGAGGCGCATGCGAAGGGCATTTGACGATCTCGCTGAGCCGGCCTATCGACCGTTTCGCTCAGGTAGAACAACGCCGTGGGCAACGATGTACTTCTCGTAATCGTCGTGGTGACGGCGCTCGGGTTCGACTTCACGAACGGGTTCCACGACACGGCGAACGCGATGGCCACGTCGATCGCGACGGGGGCACTGCCGCCGCGGGTGGCGGTCGCGCTCTCAGGAGTGTTGAACCTGGTTGGCGCGTTCCTGTCCCTCAGCGTCGCCGCGACCATCGCCAATGGGCTCGTCGAGTCGCACCTCGTAACGCTCACCGTCGTCTTCGGCGGACTGGCCGGAGGCATCAGCTGGAACCTACTGACCTGGTTCCTCGGCATCCCGTCCAGTTCGTCGCACTCGCTCATCGGCGGCGTCGTCGGCGCGGCCATCGCCGCCGCCGGCGGGCACGCGATCAAATGGCAGGGCTTGTTCTCGAAGGTGATCATCCCGGCCGGGCTCTCGCCGATCATCGCCGGCGCGATCGCCACGCTCGGTACCTACTTGGTCTACCGCATCAGCCGAAACGTCGGCGCCCGGGCTCGCTCGCACGGGTTCCGCATCGGCCAGATCGGGTCGGCCTCGATGGTGTCGCTGGCGCACGGTACGAACGACGCCCAGAAGACGATGGGCATCATTACGCTGGCGTTGATCGCCAATGGCACCCTGGCTGACGGCGCCGGGGCGCCGTTCTGGGTAATCGCATCGTGCGCCGTCGCGATCAGCCTGGGCACCTATGTCGGTGGCTGGCGGGTCATCCGAACGCTGGGCAAGGGCCTGGTCGAGATCGACTCGCCGCAGGGGATGGCGGCCGAATCAGGCGCCGCGGCCACGATCTTGCTGTCGAGCCACTTCGGCTACTCCCTGTCGACGACGCACGTTGCGACCGGTTCCATCCTCGGCACCGGGCTCGGGCGCGCGGGCGCCGAGGTCCGCTGGGGCGTGGCCGGTCGCATGGTGCTGGCCTGGCTGGTGACCCTGCCCATCGCCGGGCTGTTCGGCGCCGGGGCGTACGCGACCGCCCAGTGGATCGGTGGCACCGCAGGCGTGATCGTGATGTTTGTGGCCCTCGTCGCCTTCGCTTCGACGCTGTACGGGCTGTCCCGCAAGACCGCGGTGCACCCCGGCAATGTCAACGACGAGTGGACCGGCAAGGTGACCCCCGCTCGCAGCCCCGCCGTTGCGGCGGCCTGAGCAGATCGGCGCGATCGTGGACAAGTGGATCGACCTGCACGCCCTGTCGCAGATCATCGCGCTCGGCGTCGTCTGCGGGGCGGGGCTGCCAGCCCTGTTCGCGGTCGGGCTCCGGGCCCTGAGCCTGCCCGGCTCGCATGCCACCGGGCCGGTCCGCGCCGACAGCGACCGCATTGTTGGCGGCAGCGCACTGGCTACCGCCGTCGCCGGACTATGCTTCGCGGTCGTCGCCGCCGCCATCGGGTGGGGCATCTACCTGATCGTCGCAGGCAGTTGACCCACTAACGATCGGAGGATTTGTTCATGGCGCTGCCCCCGTTCCTCGGCTCAGTGGTCAACTTCCTGCGCGCGGGCTACCCCGAGGGTGTCCCGCCGCAGGACTACATTCCGCTGCTGGCATTGCTCAGGCGGCAGCTGAGTGAGGACGAGGTTGCCCAGGTTGCCGACGAACTCGCGACCAGTGGTGATCCGGCATCAGGCGCGGCGATCCGGGCGGCGATCACCGCCGTCACCCACGAGACACCGATCGACGCCGACATCGCCCGTGTCAGCGCGCACCTCGCCGCCGGCGGATGGCCGCTCGCCTCGCCCCACCTGACCGGCCCGCCACCGCAGTCGCGGTGAATCGGCCAACCGCTGAGACTGAGCCGACTAGTTGAGCGCTCGTCGTCGTACGCCGGGCCTAGGGTGCTCACCCGAGCCCAGTTCGCTTGACGACTCAGGAGGCCACCGTGACCAGCCCAGGCTCCGACGAGCCCGCCATCGAAGTCCGCGGACTCGTCAAGAGTTACCGCGGTAAGAAGGGCCAGGACGACCTCACAGCCGTGCGCGGCATCGATCTCACCGTGCACCGTGGCGAGGTCTTCGGCTTCCTCGGTCCTAACGGTGCGGGCAAGACGACCACGGTGCGGATGCTGTGCACGTTGCTGCCGATCAGCGCCGGCTACGCCACCGTCGCGGGCGTCGGCGTGAGCAGCGACCCGGCCGAGGTCCGACGCCGAATCGGAGTGGCGCTGCAGGAGGTCGGTCTCGACGGGCGGCAGAGCGGCCGGGAACTGCTCGAACTGCAGTGCGGGCTCTACGGCATCCCTGATCCGCCGGCCCGCAGCGAGGAACTGCTACGTCTGGTCGGGCTCGCCGACGCCGCCGACCGGTTGATCGACACCTACTCCGGCGGCATGAAGCGCCGGCTCGACCTAGCCACGGCACTCGTGCACAGCCCCGATGTGCTCTTCCTGGACGAGCCGACGACCGGCCTCGACCCGGCCAGCCGCATCACCGTGTGGCAGGAGGTAACCCGCATCAACGCACTGGGTACGACGGTGTTCCTCACGACGCAGTACCTCGAAGAGGCCGACCAGCTCTGCGACCGCGTCGCGATCATCGACGACGGCACGATCGTCGCCGAGGGCACACCCGCCGCATTGAAGGCCGAGCTCGGCCACGACGTCCTCACCATCGGGCTCGATCCCAGCGAGCATGCCGGCGCCCAAGCCGCGCTGGCCGAGCTGGCCGGTCTCGACCATGCCACCGACGCCGCCGAAGGACTGGCCCTCTACGTCGACGACGGCGCGGCGGCGGTCGCCAACGTGGTCAGCCTGCTCAACGATGCCGGCATCCGCCCGCGGACCATCTCGTTGTCGCGCCCGAGCCTCGACGACGTGTTCCTGGCCTCGACCGGGCGACGCATCGAAGGCGGCGTCCCGGAGCTGGCCTCATGAACGAGACGATGTTGCTGGCCCGTCGGGCCGTCCGCGAGGTCTGGCGGATTCCCGCCGCGACGATTCCGGCGCTGTTCATCCCGATCTTCTTCCTGGTCGTCAACCTGGGCCAGGTCAACAAGGTCTTCCCGCCGTCGACGCCGTTCCTGCACGGACAGCACTACGTCGCCTTCCAGATTCCGGTGTCGCTCGTGTTCGCGGTCAGCTCCGCGACTTCGGGCCTGGCGATGGTGACCGACATCGACATCGGCTACCTCGACAAGCTGCTCGCAGCCCCGATCCAGCGCACCGCCATCGTGTGGGGCCGGCTCGCAGCCGACCTGGTGCGTGGGGTGGCGGTGTCGATCCTGGTGCTCGCCGTCGGCTTCGCGTTCGGCGCGCGCGTGAAGACCGGCGTCGTCGGTGTGGTGCTGCTGATCGCGCTGTCGGCGCTGTGGGGCGTCGCCTACGCCGGAATCGCCATCGCGATCGCGCTGAAGACGAAGAACGTGCAGACGACGAACGCGTCCTTCCTGATCTTCTTCCCGCTGCTGTTCCTGACGCCCAACTTCGTTCCGTTCGACCTGTTGGCCGGCCCGCTGAAGGCGATCGCCCGGTTCAATCCGGTCAGCTACGTCATCACCGGACTGCGCGACCTTGTCCTGGAGCCTCGGATCCATTGGGGCTCGCTCGGTGCCTGCGTGCTCACGATCGCCCTCACCGGCGTCGTACTGACCGCGCTGTCGCTGCGGGCGCTGTCCACCTTCGCCGAATGACTTGAGTGACGTATCCGCATGATCAGAGACGGCGAATACGCCGTCTCTGATCACGGAAGTACGTCACTCAACGGCCAGCGACCCACCGAGCGGCGCGCCGGACCAGTTCGCGGTGTACCGGGTTGGCGTAGGCGGTCACGTCGTGGCCGAGGCCGTCGTAGACCACGCGGGCCGGGCCTTCCGTGCGCGCCCAGATGAGCGGATGGATCCGTTCGGCGTGCCGATGCTCGGCCAGCGTGACGAACGGCGCACACAGCTCGAGGTGGCTGTAGCGCTCGTCATCGGCGACGAAGTGGCTGATGCCCTCGACGATCGGGTGCGCACCAGCGCGCACCCGGATGTAGGCGGGTCCCCTGGGCGGGTGCATCGATTCCGGCGCCCGCCAACGCGCCCCCAGCAACTCGCCCCAGCCCGGCCAGTCCGGAAAGGCCATGACGGTCGAGTGCATGGCCAATAGCCCTCGGCCCGAGGACAGGTAACCGCGCAAGCCGAGGACGGCGTCGGAGGCGAGCTCCGCCGCGGTTTCTTCACTCGCAGCCGGGCCGGAGCAGTTGACGACCAAGAGGTCGGTCACCGGAACCCGCGCGAGGGTGTCCGCGACGTCGTCTCTGATCTCGACCAGGAAACCGTCACGCTTCAGGATGTCGGCGAGCTGGTCGGAGGTTGCGGCCAAGTCGTGCCACGGGTCGCGAAATTCGCGGTGGCCACTGAGCACAACGGCACGCACAGCTCGGTCCTGTTTGCAGTAGTCGGCGGATGGACTCTGGCGCCAAGTGAAGCAGGGGCGCATTGAGCTGACCGTAAGCGTGCAGTAGTCGTCTCGAGTGCTCCAACCATCGACCGCCGGCCGGACTCAGCGGTCGCGCGCCCGATCGCCGTGCAATTTTCTGGCGCCCCTTGCGGACACTTCACGTTGGTGTTATTTTCTTGTCCAAATACTTCTACGGAAGATGCGTCTCAAGAAGATAAATGAATACAGAGAGTGAGAAACTAGAGATGTCGATTACTTGGCGTGACCAACCAGCGCGTGGATTCGCGACCCTTGACATCGGTCACTGCGAGTCCGCAACGCGTCATGACGGCCTTGCAACAGAGCGCCTTGCCGCCCGCATCAAGCAGCTGTTCGCGGCCGTTCCTTCGATCGAAACGCCGACGGCGAACGTCCCGCGCCAGGCATAACCCCGGACCCAGTACGCCAATCCGGGGGGCTAGGTGTGGGAGGAGTCAGCATGAGTGGGACGAGTACACAGGCGGCACGACACCGCCGCGTCCGAACGGGTCGGCAGTCGGTAGCCGAGAACGCGAGCCGGCCGAGCTTCCTCGGAGTGCTCCGCAATCGCGAGTTCCGCGCGGTCTGGCTGGCCGACGCGCAGTCGTCCTTAGGTGATCAGCTCTCGCGCACGGCACTGGCCGTGCTGGTGTTCCAGCGGACCAACTCGCCGTTCCTAACTGCGTTGATCTACGCCGTCACGTTCCTGCCCGCGCTGTTCAGCGGGGTGCTACTCGGCGGGTTGGCCGACCGCTTTCCACACCGCTCCACGCTTGTCCGCTGCAATCTCGCGCGGGCCGGCTTGGTCGCGGCGATGGTGGTTCCAGGTGTGCCGATCGCCGTTCTGGTCCTGCTGGTCATCGCGTCCACGCTGTTCGCCGCCCCGTTCGACTCGGCCAACTCGGCGATGCTGGCCGACATCTTCGACGGCGAGGACTACACGCTCGCCGCCTCGCTGCGCTCGATCACGCACCAGGTGTCGCAGCTTTTGGGCTTCGCGAGCGGCGGCCTGCTGCTGATCGCGCTGAGCCCGCGCTCGGCCTTGGCCATCGACGCGCTCACGTTCGTCGTGGCGGCGGTGCTGGTGCGAGCCGCGGTGCGCCTGCGGCCGGCCCCGTTGGCGGCCGACGCCGAGCCAGAGCGCTACGTCGCCTCGATGATCGTCGGGACAAAAATCGTGGCGGCGACGCCGAAGCTGCGGGTCCTGCTGGGATTCGCCTGGTTGATGGGATTGTTCGTCATCCCGGAAGGCCTGGCCGCGCCGTACGCCGCATCGATTCACACCGGCACGCTCGGCATCGGGCTGCTGCTCGCCGCTGGGCCGGCTGGCACTGCGCTCGGGGCCTTCCTGTTCATCAAACTGATCCCCGAGCTTCGTCGGGTTCGGATGATCGGCGTGTTGGCCGCAGCCGGCGGAGTGCCGCTCATCGCGTGCGTCGCCCACCCACCGTTGCCGCTTTCGCTCGTGCTCTGGGCTCTTGCGGGGATGTCCGGTGCCTACCTCGTGCAAGTGATGCCGGAGTACGTCGTCGCCACGCCGAAGGAGCGACGGGGCCAGGCGATCGGAGTCGCGGCTTCCGGACTGCTTGCGGTGCAGGGCATCGGCATCCTCATCGGCGGAATCGTGGCGAGCGTGCTCAGCCCCGCTTCCGCGGTCGCGATCGCCGGCGCGCTCGCCTGCCTGCTCGCCACCGTGCTGGCTCGGCGATGGCGCCACATCCTCGCCGGCGACGCCACAGCTTCCATCCCTGCAGTGGAGCCCGTCCGCAGCACAAATGGAAGAAATAGGGGGTGAGTCGGATGTCAGAGTTCCCGAGCAGCGCGCGTTGGAGCTAGGTCCGTCTCAAGTGTGGGGTGCCCGGAGATCTTCTCCGGGCACCTCACTTCACTGTTCAGGCAACCGGGCTTCGTGCCAGTGCGGCGTATCCGGACAGCGGGTCCCCGCTTGGCCGACCCTCAGTCGATTTGCAGCTCGCCCATCTCGTCCCATCCCGACCCGTCGACCTGACGGCTGACGATGGCGGGGGTCCGCGCCAAGGCCGGGCGCACGTCGCTCATGGCCTTGGCGAAATGGTCGCTGTTCACATGCGGGCCAGCACCGTCGTCGGTGAACGCTTCGACGAGTGTGAACGTGTCGGGCTCCTCGACCGATCGGTTCCACTCGAACCACAAGTTGCCCGGTTCGGCGCGGGTGGCTTTCGTGAACTCGTCGACCAGATCCAGCCATCGGTCGGTCCATTCCGGCTTGGTCTTGAACTTGACCACGATCAGGTACATGGCATCTCCCATGAGTGATGAGGCTGGACGGCGCTACCTCGCTGAGGATTCCATCCGGCCAATCCGACTCTCGCAAGACCAGGTCGTCGACCGTAGGGTGATGGCATCCAGTGCGGCAGCGGCGCTGAGGGGGAGCCATGGCAGAACGAGGCACGGCCCAGGCAAGGGAATCCGCGCAAGCCCCGGAAGAGATCCAGCAGGACACCACGGACAGCGCGTCCGCTGCGAACGGGACGGCCAAGGGCCTGACCGATCGACAGCGGCAGGTCTTGTTCCGGTTGCTGAGGGTGGCCTATCCGCACGACCGGTTCCCGGATTCCCCGTACGAGAGGACGGCCAAGCAGGTCGAGGAGGCCGCGGCCGCCGCTTCGGAAGCCGATCTCGCCGCGCTGGCCGAAGCCCTGGATGCGCTCGCCGACGCCGACTTCCTGAACCTGGATGAGGACGCGGCGACAGCCGCGCTGCGCCGGATCGACCAGCAGCCGTTCTTCCGCCAGATCCACGCCACGACGGTCGTGGCGCTCTATGACGACCGCGAGGTCTGGGACTTGCTCGGCTACGAGGGCTCGTCGTTCGACAAGGGCGGCTATGTCACGCGGGGCTTCGACGACCTCGACTGGCTGCCGGATCCGCGGATCACCGAACTGGACGAACCCCGCCCCGAGTTGACCCGCGACGACGCGAGCCGGGCATGAGCGCCGCGACGCTCGGAACGCCGATCGACCGCAACGAACCCGCGGTCGTCGTCATCGGATCCGGCGCTGGTGGCGGCACGATGGCGCACGAGCTCACCGCGAAGGGGGTGCCCGTCGTCGTCCTCGAAGCCGGCCCCTACTTGACCCGGGACGACTGGGTCAACGACGAGTGGCCCGCCTTCAGCCAGATGGCCTGGCTCGACAACCGCACCACGTCCGGATCATGGCGCGTCGCCACCGACTTCCCGAACCTGCCGACCTGGATCGTCAAGGCCGTCGGCGGCACGACTACGCACTGGGCCGGAGCCACGCCGCGGTTCATGGCCCACGAGTTCCGCATCAAGAGCACGTACGGCGGCTTGGACGGCGCCAACCTGCTCGACTGGCCGATCAGCCTGGACGACCTGGCGCCGTGGTACGACCGCGCCGAACAGGCCATGGGCTCGACCCACCGCCACGGCCGCCCGCCGCTGCCCGCGAACAACAACTACAAGGTCTTCGCCAATGGCGCCGAACGCGCGGGCTACCGGTACTACGCCACCGGGCCCTACGCGACCAACGCCGAGCCCTATGACGGCAGGCCGGGCTCGATCCAGGACGGCTTCAACTTCCAGGGCGACAAGAACGGTTCCAAGTGGTCGACGCTCGTGCGCGAGATCCCGCGAGCGCTCGAGACCGGCAAGCTCGACCTGCGCCCGCAGTGCCAGGCGGTGCGCATCACGCATGACCCGGCCGGCAAGGTCGATGCCGTCGAATATGTCGACGGCGAGGGCAACCTGCACAAGCAGGCGGCCCGGGTGGTGTGCGTGGCCGGTAACTCGATCGAGACACCTCGCCTGCTGCTGATGAGCGCGTCGTCGCTGCACCCCGACGGGCTGGCCAACTCGTCGGGCCAGGTCGGACGCAACTACATGCGGCACACCACCGGCTCGGCCTACGCCCGCTTCGAGCGGCCAGTGCACATGTACCGCGGCGAGACGATGGCCGGCATCATCGGCGACGAGGCCAAGCACGACCCGTCGCGCGGGTTCTGCGGTGGCTACTACATGGAGACGCTCGCGCTCGGCCCGGCGTTCCTGGCCAGTTTCATCGAGCCGGGGTCCTGGGGCCGCGAGTTCACCGAGCTGATGGATGCCTACGACCGCACCGCGGGCATGTGGATCGTCGGCGAGGACATGCCGCAGGAGAGCAACCGAGTCACGCTCAGCCCCGACGTCAAGGACGAGCTGGGCCTGCCCGTGCCGCAGGTGCACTACGACGACCACCCGAACGACGTCGCCATGCGCGAGCACGGGTACAGCGCGGCCGACCGGATCTACGGCAGCGTCGACGCGATCGGGGTGCACCACACCCCGCCGTACCCGTCGACGCACAATCTCGGCACCTGCCGGATGAGCGCCGACCCGGCCGACGGCGTGTTGAACGCGTGGGGCCGCGCCCACGACGCGCCCAACCTGTTCGTCACCGACGGCTCGGTGATGACGACCGGAGCGGCGGCCAACCCGACGCTCACGATCGTGGCGCTGGCCATGCGCCAGGCCGAGCACATCGTCACAGAGCTGTCGCGCGGCTCACTGTAGGCAGCGCCTCGACCTCGGGACGTTGCGGACTCAGCACGCGACCGAGCAGGCCAGCGACATGCTCGCCGGATACCGCCGGCATGAACAGGAACCCTTGCCCGGTGACGCAGCCCATCTGCTGCAGGGCCTCCAGTTGCTCCCTGGTCTCGACGCCTTCGGCCACGACGGACAGGCCAAGGGCCTTGCCCAGATCGATGATTGCGCGAACCAGTTCGGCGGTGGGCTCGCCGGGCGCGAGGTTGGCGATGAACGACCGATCGATCTTGAACGCACCTACCGGGAACCGGTTCAGCGTCTCCAAAGAGGAGTAACCGGTGCCGAAGTCGTCGACATGCAATTCCAGGCCGGCCGCGCGCATGCTCTGCATCAGCCGCAGCGCGGCCTCGGGCCGGCGCATGATGATGCCTTCCGTGATCTCGAGTGTGAGTCGATCGGCGGTCAGGCCATGGCGGTCGAGCCCGTCCAGGACGGTAGCCAGCAGGTCGCTGTGCCAGAACTCGCCATCGGAGACGTTCACGGCCACGTTGGCCACGCCCGGTCCCCAAGCGGCGAGCTGGCGGCAGACTTCGTTGAGGATCCATTGGCTGAGCCCGATGATCAGCCCGGTCTCGCCCATCAACGGCAGGAACTCTTCCGGAAGGAGCAGGCCGCGTTCGGGATGGCGCCACCGCACGAGGGCCTCGAACCGATCAGCGCGGCCGGTGACGAGGTCGACGATCGGCTGGTAGCGCATCTCGAACTGGTGCTCCTCGAGCCCACGCCGGATCTCCGCATTGAGCCCGAGCTCGCGCACTGCCAGCGCGTGCATAGCTGCATCGAAGAACGAGACCGTGCCGCGCTCGGTGTCCTTGGCGTGGTACATCGCCGTGTCGGCGTCGCGCAGGACGTCCTCGGCAGAGGCATATTCGACCGCGGTGGTGGCAACGCCGAGACTGGCCCCGATCGTGAATTCGTGATTGTCCAGGCGGATGACCTCGGCCAGACCCTTCTGCACGCGCCGGGCCACCTTCAGGACGCCGTCCGCCGCTACGTCGTGGAGCAGGATCGCGAACTCGTCCCCGCCGAAGCGCGAACCGGTGTCGACGCCTCGCAACTCCCGCCGAATTCGGCTGCCGATCTCTGTCAGCACCCGGTCGCCCATCTGGTGTCCGAGTGAGTCGTTGATGGCCTTGAACCCGTCAAGGTCAAGAAAGATCACGGCAAACGGGGTCTGCGAGCGTTGCCACAGTTCGATGGCGAAGTCGAGCTGGCTGAGGAACAGCCGCCGGTTGGGCAGCCCGGTCAGTGCGTCGTACAACGCGTTCTCTCGCAATTGGTCCTCGAGCGATCGCCGCTCGTGGACGTCGGACAGCGAGCCGATCACCCGCTCGATCGAGCCGTCCGCCGAGCGCACGCCCAGCGCGCGGGCGAGGACCCACCGGTAGCTGTCGTCCGCGCCGCGTAGGCGATATTCGGTGCTGATCATCTCCTGCTCGCCGTCGGCGACGCTGCGCACGCTGCGCCCCATCTCCGCGAGGTCGTCCGGGTGCACCAGCGCGTACCACCGAGCCAGTCGATCCGCGCCGTCGTCAGGCTCGAAACCGAGGATGGCGCAGCAACGGTCGGACATGTAGACCTCGCTGGCCAGATCCCACTCCCACAGTCCGTCGTGCGATGCCCGGGCGGCGAGGGCATAGCGCTCTTCGCTGGCGCGCACCGCTTCCTGCAGCTTCTGCTGCTCGAACCGGGTGCACAGCTGGGTCGCCCAATGGCGGTAGGTGTCGAGCGTCGATGTCGTGTTGATCTCGCCGACGACGGCCAGCAGACCCCATTCGTGGTCCTTGGTGGATACCGGCACGACGATGCACACGCCGCGATCGACGGCTTGGGCGGCGTCGATGAAGTCCGCGGGCGGGAAGGACTCGGGCATCGTGGCCGCGCCGAGCAGATCGGGGAGCAGGCCGCCCGGGTCGTACGTGCCGGCTATCTGCAGCCGGTCGGATCGGGCGCCGTCGGCCCACAGCGCCAGCGCCCCGGCTCGCACGTGCGTACCGGCCAGCCAGTCGAGAGAGCGCGGGTCGGACCGGCCGACGTCGAGCATCCCGGCGTCGACCACGTACTGCTCCTCGAGCGCGGCGTGGGTCGTTTCGGTCTGCCGGAGGAACGTGCCGGCCTGCACCTGCCAGAGGGCGGTCGTCAGTTGCTCGCCGCCCACCGGAACCGGCGCGCGGGCGCCCTCGGAGTCGGCCGCCGCGTAGCGCTGAATGTATTCGATCATCGCGCCGGTAATACGGCGCAGGACGTCGGGTCGCGACGTGAGCCGGTGCAGCCACGCCGTCAGCGACTTGATCTCGACCGCGGTGGCATCGCTGCCGCGATCGATCAAGCGGTTCGTCTCGACCACGACCGCGGCCACCTCTGAGCGGGTCGGGCCGTCGACCGTGCTAGGTCCGCGCCCCAGGGCCCGGCCGATCGTCTCTTCCAGCTGGTCACGACTGGGCGGGCCGTCCTGCTCGACGATGCGCGTACCGAGCGCGCCGGTAATACAGCCACACGAGTCCCGGAGTTCGATCAAGGCGCTCGCCGGCACCTGCTGCGCAAGGGGCGCCGTGCCGCCACGCATCTGAGCGAGCACCATCCGGGCGGCAAGGGCGCCGACCTCACCGAATCGTTGGGTGACGCTGGACAGCGTGGGTGTGCTGAACGCGGCGGCCTCGATGTTGTCGAATCCGATCACGGCGATGTCGCGCGGGACCACCACCCCCGCGTCGCTCAGGGTTCGCATCAGGGTGATTGCGTTGCGGTCGGTGGCCACCATCAACGCGGTGGGCCGATCGGCGCAGGCCAACACGTCGCGCGCGGCCAGGGCGCCGCCTGACCAGTCTGCATCGGGTGCCGTGAACACCAGCGCCGGATCCGACTCGATCCCGTTGGCCTCCAGTGCTTGGTGGTAGGCCGCGCAACGGTCGCGCATGTCCGGCTGAGCCAGGTCGCCGACGAAGCCGATCCGGGTGTGCCCGTGCCCGATGAGGTGTTCGACCGCGGCGAACGTGCCTGCGTGATTGTCGGGGAGGGCGACTGGTGCGTCGAAGTCGCGCTCCCGGCTGCTGACGAGTACCACGGGCTTGCCGGCGTCGCGCAGTTGCCGCAGGTAACTCGTCTGCACCGCGGCGGTGACGGAGACGACCCCGGCCACCTCGTCCCATGCAACGTGCGCAGCGAGTTCCCCGGGCGCGCTCGCCTCGTTGCCACGAGGGACGCCGCATCGGGTTTGCACGAGCACGATGCGTCCACCTGCGCCGGTGACCTCGCGGTTGATGCCGGCGATGAGTTCGCCGAAGTAGAACCCCCCGATGCTCGGGGTGAGAACGAGGACGGTGACCGGATCGGACACGTATCCAATCTCCCTCCTCGTCACGGCTGCATCTGAGCGGCCGAGTCGCTGGATGCGTCACTGATCCAATCGGCCCGGGATCCCGCCGCTTGAGGGTGCGCGAGTGGTCACTTATGCGGCGAGTGGTCGCTTATAGGTGGCCACTCGCCGCATAAGTGACCACTCGATGTGGGGCCGGGACGGATCCGGCTCTGCGGCAGCATGGACCTGTGCGAATCGGCGACATTCAACTGGACGCGATATCCGACGGCACTTTCGTCGCCCGGCCGAGCTACTTCGGCAGCCAGGTGGCGCCGACGGCGCGGCCCGACGTGTTCAACCGCGACCAAGCGGCGTGGTTACCGATCGGGTGCTTCCTCATCCGCATCGATGGCCGCGTGGTGCTCGTCGACGCCGGTCTCGGGCCCGAGCGCGAGGAAATGACCGGCGGCATGCAACTCGTCGGCGGTCAACTGCCCACCGGCTTGCGCGCGCTCGGTGTCGCGCCTACGGAGATAACCGATGTGGTCTGCTCCCACCTGCACGCCGACCACGTCGGCTGGCTCTTCGATCTCGACGCCAAGGCGGTCTTCCCGGAGGCAACCATTTGGTTCGGCGTCGGCGACTGGGACCATTTCGTCACCGGTTCCGGGGAGATGGTCGCGCATATTCGAGCCGGCTTCCGCGACCGCGCGAATGCCGAGCGCTTGCGGCCGATCGACGTCGACACCGCTGTCGCACCCGGCGTCACCGCGCTGCCCGCGCCCGGGCACACGCCCGGCCACATCTGCGTCGCGGTGTCTCGGGGCGAACGGCGGCTGGTGCTCGTCGGCGACGCCATCACCTGTCCCGTCCAGATCGAGGAACCGACCTGGCACTCCATGGGCGACGTCGACCCGACACTGGCCAACCGGACCCGAGACCGCCTGTGGCGCGAACTCGAAGATGGGCACACCATTGGCGTCGGTGCGCATTTCCCGGAGCTGCGGTTTGGCCGGGTCCGACCGGGCCGCATCCGGACGTGGTGCCCCGAATAAGTCGGGTGGGCCCGCTCAGCGCTCGCCCGCCTTGCGGGCCACGCTTTCCAGTTGGCGTCGGTAGTTCTCCCACCACGCCTCGTCTCCGGGCACCATGTTGTCGTTGCCCTCCCGCAGGCCCGCCGCCCCGTCGATAAGTTCTCGCACGATGTCGGCGTGGCCGGCGTGCCGGTTCGTCTCGGCAATCACGTGGGTCAGTACGAGATGCAGCGTCACCTCGCTGCGTTCAGGCGGCCACCACGGCACGTGCCCGATCGCGTCAATCGGCAGGGCTTCGATCGTGGCGTCCGCGTGCGCCCATGCGCGGTGGTAGAGGGCGACGATCTGCTCCCGCGACTGGTCGATCGTGGCCCACATGTCGGCGTTCGCTTCGGCATCGTCGGCGAACCAGGGCAGCGGTTCGTTGTGCGGCCGGTCGAACGTGGGGCCGAAGTAGTCGAACTCGACACTGGCGACGTGCTTGACCAGGCCGAGCAGGTTGGTGCCCGTCGGCGTCAGCGGCCGTCGGATGTCGTACTCCGAGAGCCCGTCCAGCTTCCACAGCAAGGCGTCGCGGCCGGCCTGGAGGTAACGGTGCAGGGTCGCCTTCGGGTCCATGTCAGCCATGCCGCAACCTTGCCATTGCCAGGATCGAGCTTGTCATCGGTGACGTCCCGGTCGGCCGTCGAGCCACAATTGCCACCGCTGGATCGAGCCGATCTCGAGCAACCCCATTGCCGCCCACGGATCCTCGCCGAGCCGGGTTCTGATGTGCGTCTCGTCCGGGGCCTCGACGAGGTGCAGCGTGCTGTCACCCTCGTCGAGCGGGCCGCCCACGAGGATCAGCCCTTCATCGACCAGCGCATCCATGAACGCGGCGTGCTCAGACCAAGCGTCCTGTCTGCGGATCGGACGCTCGTCATCCCACGCCCGCCCGTGCACCAAGGTCAGCGCGAAGGTAGTCATGCCGCGAACATAGGGGCCGGGCCTGACACCCGACTTGTCCACAGGGTGGCGTGTCGTCCACAGATCCACCCGGACGGCTGACTAATGACATCCCGACGCGCTTGGCTCGTCGCCATGAACCTCTTCAAGCGAATAGCCCAGCGGGCAAAGGGAATCCGGGCCTCGGCCGACGCCGGCATGACGACGGCGGAATACGCGGTCGGAACTGTCGCGGCCGTGGCATTCGCGGTCGTGCTCTACAAGGTGGTGCGCAGCCCGGCCGTCTCGTCCGCCCTCAGCTCGATCGTGCAGTCGGCGCTGCATGCGATCTAGCCCGCGAGGTGAGTGCGGCATGGTCACCGCTGAGCTGGCCGCCTGCTTGCCAGTGCTCGTTCTGGTCCTCGCGGTGGCGATAAGTGCGGTGTCGGTGGCGGGCGTGCGGGTGCGCGCCCAAGACGCCGCGCGCGAGGCCGCCCGAGCAGCCGCACGGGGTGATCCCGATCAAGCGCGGCGGCTCGCACAGCGGGCGGCGCCCGGTGTCTCCGTGGCGATCAGCACCGCCGGCGACGAGGTCGTGGCAACCGCGCGCGTGGTCGCGCATCCGCTGGCGGGGTGGTTGCCGAGCCTCACCGTCAGCGAGCAGGCCGTTGCTGCGGTCGAGCCGTCGGTGCCCCCATGAGGCGGCCGAGTCGCGAGCGCGGTTCGGCCAGCGTGTGGGTCATCGGTTGTTGTGCGCTCCTGCTCGTCGTCTCCTTCGCGTGCACGCTGCGCGCGTCGGCTGTCCTCGCCCGGCACCGGGCGGAATCGGTAGCTGACCTCGCGGCGCTAGCCGGTGCCGGTCAGATCGGCGTCACGGACGGGGTGTGTCAAGCGGTCGCGCGTATCGCGGTCGCCAATGGGGCGACCGTGCGCCGATGCCAGCCCGCGTTGAGCGCTTCTGCGCGCAGTGGCACCGTGACCGTCCAGCTCGGCTTGGCGGTCCGGCTGCCCGTCATCGGGGTACGGGAGGTGGTTGCCAGCGCCCGGGCGGGGCGCCAGGCCGTCGCCCGGTAGCGCTTCGTCCGGCCGATAGCGCCTCGTCCGCCCGGCAGCGCTACCCGCGCAGCTCGGCCAGCACCAGGTCGAGCAACCGCACCGCGCCGGCCTTGTCGAGCGGATCGTTGCCGTTACCGCACTTCGGCGATTGCACGCACGACGGGCAGCCGGTCAGGCATTCGCACGACGCAATCGCTGTCCGCGTTGCCGCCAACCACTCGGCGATCGTGCGGTGTCCGCGCTCGGCGAAGCCGGCACCACCGGCGTGTCCGTCGTACACAAACACGGTTGCCTCGCCGGTGTCGGGATGTAGGGCGGTCGAGACACCGCCGATGTCCCAGCGGTCACAGGTGGCGAACAGTGGCAGCAGCCCAATCGCGGCGTGTTCGGCGGCGTGGGCCGCCCCGGGCACGTCGGCCGAGTTGATTCCGGCGGCGGCCAGGGCGTCATTGGCGACGGTGTACCAAACGGCGCGAGTGCGCAGGTCGCGCGCCGGCAGCTCGAGCGGGAGTTCGTCCAGGATCTCGCCCGTGTTCATCTGCCGCCGGACGTAACTGACGACCTGGTTGCTGACGTCGACGGTGCCGAAGTTGACGCTCACCGGCCCGTACCGCCGCGACACGTCCGTCCGCACCACAGCGATGTCCGTTACATCGCGGGCCGATGTCGTCCAGTCGGGATCCTCGGGGTGGACCAGCGCGGCGCTGTGGTCCAGGTCGAGTTCGTCGACCACGAACGTCTGGCCCTGGTGCAGGTACACCGCCCCGGCGTGCACGGTTGAATGGGCCGCCCCAGCGTCGACGGTCCCGATCAGCGAACCGGTCGCCGCCTCGATGATGGCCACCGGCGGCCCGCCCGAGCCGCGGATGTCGGCGCTCGGCCGTTCGCGCGCCGTCCAGTACCAGCCGCTCGGCCGGCTGCGCAGCTGGCCCCGCGCGACCAGGTCGGCAACGACGGCTTCGGCGGCCGGCCCGCCGAACGTCTCGAGATCGGCCGGCCGCAGCGGCAATTCGGCGGCCGCGCAGCACAGCTGGGGACCGAGCACATACGGGTTCAGGGGGTCGAAGACCGTCGCCTCTACGGGCCGGCCGAAAACGGCTTCCGGGTGATGGGCGAGATAGGTGTCCAGCGGATCGTCGCGTGCCACGAATACGACGAGTGACGCCGACCCGGCACGCCCGGCTCGGCCAGCCTGCTGCCACAGCGACGCCAACGTGCCGGGAAACCCGGCCAGGACGACCGCGTCCAGGCCGCTGATATCAAGACCGAGCTCCAGCGCGTTTGTCGCCGCAACGCCCAGCAGCCGGCCCGATGTGATTGCGGCTTCTAGGGCTCGACGTTCCTCGGGGAGATAGCCGGCGCGATAGGCCGCGACGCGCGACACCAGCTCGGTCAGACCCGCGTTGGCCAACAGCCGCTGCGCCGTGAGCGCCGTCTGCTCCGCCCCTCGTCGGGATCGGACGAAGGCCAGCGTCCGTGCGCCCTCGACGACGAGATCGGCCAGCAGTCTCCCGGCTTCGGCGCCGGCCGAGCGCCGGATCGGCGCGTCGTTCTCACCGCGCAGGGCTGTCAGCGGCGGCTCCCACAGGCCGAAGACCGTCGCTCCGTGCGGCGAGCCGTCGGCGGTGACGGCGGTAACCGGCAGCCCGACGAGCCGGGTTGCCGACTCTGCAGGGGAGGCGACGGTCGCCGACGCGAGGACGAACGTGGGCGCGGAGCCGTAGGCCGCGCAGATTCGTCGCAGTCGCCGCAGGATCTGGGCCACGTGCGAGCCGAACACACCGCGGTAGTGATGGCACTCGTCGACGACGACATAGCGCAGCCGCCGGAAGAACGGCGCCCACCGGGCGTGGCCGGGCAGCATCCCGCGGTGGAGCATGTCGGGGTTGGTCAGCACCCAGTTGGCGTGGGCGCGTACCCAGTCCCGCTCGTCGATCGGGGTGTCGCCGTCGTAGGTGGCGGCCCGCACGCCGGGCACTGCCAGCGCAGTCAGCGCGCGCAGTTGGTCCCCGGCCAGGGCCTTCGTGGGCGACACGTAGAGCACCCGGTTGCGGTCGTCGGCGAGCAGGCCGGTGAGCGCGGGTAGCTGGTAGGCGAGCGACTTGCCCGACGCCGTCCCCGTCGCGACGACGACACACTGCCCGGCGAAGGCGGTTTCGGCCGCGGCGACCTGGTGGGCCCACGGAGTGTCGATCCCCGTGGCGGCCAGCCGGGAACGCAGCGCTTCGGGGACCCACGCGGGCCACTCGGCCGTCGCCGCGACGCGCGGCGGCAGTTCCTCGACGTGCCTGAGCGGCTCGGTGCCCGGCGCAGTCCCGGCGAGCAGGCGATCGAGTAGTTCGCGCAAGGCCCGTCCCTCCTCTCCCAGCGTTGTGGGACGATTGCCGCGTCGGTCCAGCTGTGCATAATCCCTGAGCCGACTCGACGAGCATGAAGGGCTGGACGCACGTGGACTTCTCGACGTCGCAGCAGACAGTCGGCGGGTATGCCGTCCTCAGCGTCCGCGGAGAGGCCGACATCTCTTCCGCGGACGTCCTGCGCGACGAGCTGAACGGGCTCGTCGAATCGCAAGTCTCGGCGGTCGTGGTCGATCTGACCGACGTCACCTTTCTCGACTCCACCGGACTCGGCGTGCTGGTCGGGGCTCGCAACGCCGCCGTCGAGGCCGGCCGCGCGCTGCCCATCGCCTGTGACGACGGTCGCATTCTCAAGCTGTTCCGGATCACCGGCCTCGACAACGTCTTCGACATCCACCCGAGCGTCGACGCCGCCGTGCAAAGCCTGCCCGTCTCGCCCGACTCGGCCTGACCAAGCACCGGCTCGGTTCACCCGGCACCCGGGTCGCGGCGGCTTCTGAGAATCGGGTTAGACTCCGGCAAATTATGCGCGCGCGAATACCCGTGGCGCGCGCATTTCGACGCCGCCGAGTTGCTCAGTACTCAGCGATCCGACGCAGCAGACATAGGGGAGTTGCATGGCCGCGCACGATGTGATCGCCGCACCCGCGATCTCCAGCGGTGAAAGGGGCCTGGTCGTCGTCATCGGCGTCATCGCCCTGCTCGCGCTGGCCTTCGCCGGGAGCCTCGTGAAAGAGGTCCTCAAAGCCGACCAGGGCACGGTGAAGATGCAAGAGATCGCGAAGGCCGTCCAGGAAGGCGCTGCCGCCTACCTGAACCGGCAATTCCGCACTCTGGCCGTCTTCTCGGTGATCGTGTTCATCCTGCTGCTCTTCCTGCCCGTGAACCACGGCGGTTTTTCGGTGCAGTTCGGACGGGCGCTGTTCTTCATCGTCGGCGCCGTGTTCTCGGCCAGCGTCGGCTACATCGGCATGACGCTCGCCACCCGCGCCAACGTCCGGGTCGCGGCGGCCGCTCGCGGCGGTGGACGCGAGCGTGGCTTCCACGTCGCCTTCCGCACCGGTGGCATCGTCGGCATGCTCACCGTCGGCCTCGGTCTGCTCGGCGCCAGCGTCGTTCTCTTCGCCTACAACCAGAACGCTCCGACCGTGCTGGAGGGCTTCGGCTTCGGTGGCGCCCTGTTGGCCATGTTCATGCGTGTCGGCGGCGGCATCTTCACCAAGGCAGCCGACGTCGGCGCTGACCTCGTCGGCAAGGTCGAGGCCGGTATCCCCGAGGACGACCCGCGCAACGCCGCGACCATCGCCGACAACGTGGGCGACAACGTGGGCGACTGCGCCGGAATGGCCGCCGACCTCTTCGAGTCCTACGCCGTCACCCTGGTCGCCGCCCTGATCCTGGGCCAGACGGCCTTCGGCGCCAAGGGCCTCCTGCTGCCGCTGATCATCGGCGCCATCGGCATCTTCAGCTCGGTCGTCGGCATCCTCACGACCAAGCTGCGCACGAGCGACCGCAACGGACTGGTGCCGATCAACCGCGGCTTCTTCCTCACCGCCGGCGCATCGGTGGCCCTGGTGATCATTGCCTCGTTCATCTTTTTGCCCGGCTCGTTCAGCGATCTCACGGGTCACGTCGACGGCGCGACGGGTAACCCGCGCGTTATCGCCATCGGGGCCGTGGTCATCGGCGTCGTGCTCGCGGTCCTGATCCAGCAGCTCACCGGCTACTTCACCGACACCGTCCGCCGGCCGGTCAAGGACGTCGCCGACACCTCTCTCACCGGCGCGGCCACGGTCATCCTGGCCGGTATCTCGCTCGGCCTGGAGTCGGCCGTCTACTCCGCGGTGCTCATCGGCGCCGCGGTGTTCGGGGCATTCCTGCTCGGCGGCGGCAGCACGTTCGTCGCGCTGTATGCCGTTGCGCTCGCGGGCTGTGGCCTGCTCACCACGGCCGGCGTCATCGTGGCGATGGACACCTTCGGCCCGGTCAGCGACAACGCGCAGGGCATCGCCGAGATGAGTGGTGACATCGACGAGCAGGGCGCCCGTGTCCTGACCGATCTTGACGCCGTCGGCAACACGACCAAGGCGATCACCAAGGGCATCGCGATCGCCACGGCCGTCTTAGCCGCGACCGCACTGTTCGGCTCGTTCAACCAGGCCTGGCAGGACGCGATCGACTCGCTCAAGAACGGCAGCGGCGCGCTCGACGGCGCCGGCAAGTTGACCCGGCTCTCGTTCAGCCTCGACCTGTCGCAGCCGAACAACCTGTTCGGCGTCATCGTCGGCGCCGCGGTGGTGTTCCTGTTCAGCGCACTGGCCATCAGCGCCGTGGGCCGGGCCGCGGGCCGGGTCGTGTACGAGGTGCGCGAGCAGTTCCGGACCAAGCCCGGGATCATGGACTTCACTGAGAAGCCCGACTACAGCAAGGTCGTCGACATCTGCACCAAGGACTCGCTGCGGGAGCTCGCGACGCCGGGATTGCTGGCGATCTTCGCGCCGATCTCGGTGGGCTTCCTGCTCGGTATCGGCCCGCTGGCCGGTTACCTCACTGGTGCAATCGGCGCCGGCGTACTGATGGCGATCTTCCTCGCGAACTCCGGTGGGGCCTGGGACAACGCGAAGAAGATGGTCGAGGACGGCGTGCACGGTGGCAAGGGCAGCGATGCGCATGCGGCCACCGTCATCGGTGACACCGTCGGTGATCCGTTCAAGGACACTGCCGGGCCGTCGATCAACCCGTTGATCAAGGTGATGAACCTGGTTTCGGTATTGATCGCACCCGCCGTGGTGAAACTCACGATCGGCGAGAACTCCTCGACCGGGCTGCGCATTCTGGCCGGTGTGGTGGCGTTCGCGATCATTGCCGCAGCGGTCATCGTCTCCAAGCGGCGCAGGGTGTCGATGGGCGCCAGCCCGGTCGACCGCGAAGCGGTGGAGGCCAACGCAGCCTGAGGCCAAGCGGTTGACGGGCGGTCCTGGCTTCGGCGAGGACCGCCCGTTGCGCTTCGTTGACGCAGGAGGGCCATGACCCAGTTCTCGCTCTTCGGGGCAGCCGTCGCCGAGCCCGTGCTCGACGATCTCGGCGGCGTGCTGCTCGGCGGCGGGCACTGGGTCCGCTCCCCGTCGGGGGCGCGACTGTCGGTAGTGGTGGCCGACCGATGGCGGGCCGACGCGCTGGCTGCGGCTTACGCGGCCCGCGGCGTGAGCGGCCCGGACGCGGTGATCGCGGCCGAGGGCGGATTCGCCGCCCGGACTGGCTTCTCGCCGGATCTCGTCGCGGTCGCCGGACAATGGACGCGCGGTGCCATCGAAGGTCCGCCCCCGGGATTCGTGCTGACCCCGGGCGGGTTGCGGCTGTGGGCGATCACCGCAGGGCATCCTGATGAGGTCGGTTACCTGCTGGCAACCGCCGAACCGGACGATGCGGTCCACCTTGCGGGCGGCGCGCAACTGTCCCGGTTGGGGTTGGCGGCGGTATCGATTTCCGCGCGTGGCGGACCCGGTTGGCGCATCACTTCGCTCAAGCGGATCCGGCGATTGGTCGAGCTACTCGGTGAGGCGCCGGCCGGTGCAGAACAGATGTGGCCGCTGGCACGCTGAGCTGCCGCATGGGTGCAGTGGAGTACGGTCCGCGACGACGGCATCCACGATGGAAGACCGCAGGCACGACCAGAGTTGGAGTTGATGTGGCGAGCAAGGGCGCGAAGACGGGCACCAAACTGGTGATCGTCGAGTCGCCGGCGAAAGCGAAGACGATCGGCGGCTACCTCGGTGCCGGCTACGTCGTCGAGGCTTCGATCGGCCACATCCGCGACCTCCCCCGCAATGCAGCTGACGTTCCGGCGAAGTACAAGGGTGAGCCGTGGGCTCGCCTCGGCGTCGACACCGACCACGACTTCGAGCCGCTGTACGTCATCAGCCCGGACCGCAAGGCCCAGGTCAGCAAGCTCAAAGGACTGATGAAGGGCGCGGACGAGCTCTATCTCGCCACTGACGAGGACCGCGAGGGTGAGGCGATCGCGTGGCATCTGGTCCAGACGCTCGACCCGAAGATCCCCGTGCGGCGGATGGTGTTCCACGAAATCACGCCCGCTGCTATCGCCGCTGCCGTTGAGTCGCCGCGCGACATCGATGACCACCTGGTCGACGCGCAGGAGACTCGCCGCATCCTCGACCGCCTCTACGGGTACGAGGTCAGCCCGGTGCTGTGGAAGAAGGTGCTGCCCAAGCTGTCGGCCGGTCGGGTGCAGTCGGTGGCCACGCGCATCGTGGTTGAGCGCGAGCGGGCACGGATGGCCTTCCACAGCGCCGAGTACTGGGACGTCGAGGCCACGTTTGCCCCGGCCGACCCGAAGCCCGGCGACCCGGAGACGTTCACGGCCACGCTCGTCGCGATGGACGACATCCGCATCGCCACCGGGCGTGACTTCGATCCGGCCACCGGCCGTGCGAGTGGCGATGTGCTGCACCTGGACGAGGCCGGGGCCCGCGGCCTGGCCGCCCGGCTCGAGGGCCGTCCGTTCGAAGTGCGCCGGGTGGACGAGAAGCCCTACCGCCGCCGGCCCTACCCGCCGTTCATGACCTCGACACTGCAGCAGGAAGCCGGCCGCAAACTGCGCTGGTCATCCGCCGTGGTGATGCGGGTGGCCCAGCGGTTGTACGAGAACGGCTTCATCACCTATATGCGCACCGACTCCACCAACCTGTCGGAGACGGCGCTGTCCGCGGCTCGGTCGCAGGCGCGGGAGTTGTACGGCGACGCCTACGTGCCGGCCGAGGCCCGCACGTACACCCGCAAGGTCAAGAACGCGCAAGAGGCGCACGAGGCGATCCGGCCGGCCGGCGACACGTTCCGCACGCCCGGCCAGGTCGCCAACCAACTGTCGTCAGACGAGTTCCGCCTCTACGAGCTCATCTGGCAGCGCACGCTCGCGTCGCAGATGGCCGATGCCGTCGGTACGACGGTGACCGTGCGCATCGCGGGGGAGTCCGTGGCGCAGGAGCGGGCCGAGTTCAGCACGTCCGGCCGCACGATCACTTTTCCCGGCTTCCTGCGCGCCTACGTCGAAGACACCGACGAGCAGGCCGAGAAGGACGACGCCGAGAAGCGGCTGCCCCAACTCGTCGCTCGCGATGCGCTCGAAGCGCGCGGGTTCGAGCCGGGCGGGCACTCGACGTCGCCGCCGGCCCGCTATACCGAACCGTCGCTGGTCAAGGCGCTCGAGGAATTGGGAGTCGGCCGTCCGTCGACCTACTCCTCGATCATGCAGACCATCCAGGACCGCGGCTACGTCTGGAAGAAGGGCCCAGCGCTCGTTCCGTCGTGGACGGCGTTCGCGGTGATCGGCCTGCTCGAGTCGTACTTCGCCCGGCTCGTCGACTACGGCTTCACCGCCTCGGTCGAGAACGACCTCGACGACATCGCGGCGGGGGAACTGTCGCGCATCGACTGGCTGCGGCGGTTCTACTTCGGGGCCGAGGGTGCGAAGGACTCGCAGCGGATCTCGGCGCAGGGCGGGTTGAAGCGGTTGATCGCCGACCGGCTCGAGCAGATCGACGCCCGCGGGGTGAACACCATCCCGCTCGGTGACACCGGTGTGATCGTGCGGGTCGGCCGCTACGGGCCGTACCTGCAGCGCGGTGACTCGACCGAGGCCAGCGACCGGGCCTCCATCCCTGACGATCTCGCGCCGGACGAACTCACGCCGGAGAAGGTCGAGGAGTTGCTGTCCGCGCCGTCGGGCGACCGCGAGCTCGGCAGCACCCCCGACGGCCGCGTGGTGACGGCCAAGTCCGGGCGGTACGGGCCGTACGTCACCGACGGCGAGAAGTCGGCGTCGCTGTTCAAGTCGATGTCGCTGGACACGATCACCCAGGACGACGCGGTTCGGTTGCTGACGCTGCCGCGCAGCCTGGGCGAGCTCGACGGCGAGGACGTCACCGCTCAGAACGGCCGCTACGGGCCGTACGTCAAGAAGGGCACCGACTCGCGCTCGCTCGCGACCGAGGAGCAGCTGTTCACGGTCACCCTGGACGAGGCCAAGGCCCTGTTCGCCCAACCGAAGCTCCGGGGCCGGCAGGCGGCGGCCGCGCCGCCATTGCGAGAGGTCGGCGCCGACCCGGTGTCCGGCAAGCCGATCGTGGTCAAGGACGGCCGCTTCGGCCCGTACGTCACCGACGGCGAGACCAACGCGTCGCTGCGCCGTGGCGACTCGGTCGAGGAGATCACCGTCGACCGCGCCGCCGAACTGCTGGCCGAGCGCCGGGCCCGGGGTCCGGCGAAGAAGGTTGCCAAGAAGGCGGCCCGTAAGTCCCCTGCCAAGAAGGCCCCGGCCAAGAAGGCGGCGCGAAGAAGGCGGCGCGAAGAAGGCCGCCAAGAAGGTGGCTGCGGAAACCTAGCCGGCTGCTGTTTTCCCCGCTGGTGACCGGTTTTGGGTCGGGCGCGGACTGTTTTCCCCGCTGATGACCGGTTTTGGCACCAACAACCGGTCACCAGCGGGGAAGAGTGGTCGCCAACCGGTCACCAGCGGGGAAATGCGGCCGGCCAACCGGTCACCAGCGGGGAAATGCGCCGCCAACCGGTCACCGGCCGGGAAATCGGCCGCCAACCGGTCGGCGCCCGGGAAGAGCGCCCGCCGAGTGCGGCCCGCCAAGAAGGTGGCTGCGGAAACGTAGCCGGCTGCTGTTTTCCCCGCTGGTGACCGGCTGCGGGTCGGGTGCGGACTGTTTTCCCCGCTGGTGATCGGCTGTGGGTCGGGCGCGGACTGATTTCCCCGCTGGTGACCGGTTTTGGCACCAACAACCGGTCACCAACGGGGAAGAGTGGCCGCCAACCGGTCACCAGCGGGGAAATGCGCCGGCAACCGGTCAGCAGCGGGAAATGCGGCCCGCCAAACGCGCGCCGCCAACCGGTCACCAGCGGGGAAATGCGGCCGGCCAACCGGTCGCCGGCGCGCCAAGCGGCCGCCGACCGGTCACCAGCGGGGAAATGTCGCGGCCGCCCCCACACCACGCCAGGTCAGGCCTGCTGGAACTCCAGGCGGTTGCCGAACGGGTCGGTGGTGTGGAAGCGCCGCACGCCTGGGATCTCATCGGCCGGCGTGCAGGGGGCACCGGCCGCCGCGAGCCGGTCCGCCAGCGCGTCGAGATCGTCAACCAGGAACGCCGGATGGGCCTTCCGGGCAGGACTGAACGGTTCTTCGACGCCGAGGTGCAGCACCGCAGCGCCCGCGGTGAACCAGCACCCGCCGCGGACGGCGAGCGCAGCCGGCTTCGGCACCTCCGTCATGCCCAGCACGCCGCCGTAGAAGTTGCGGGCCGCGGCCTCGCCACCTGCGGGCAGCGCAACCTGCACGTGGTCGTAACCGACGATGGTCACGGCTTGTGGCCGACCGCGAAGATGCGACGGAACGGGAACAGCGTGCCGTGCGCAGTGGCGGGGTAGGCCGCACGCAGCGCAGCCCCGTATTCGGCCTCGAAAACGTCAGGGGCGGCCCGGGAATCGCCAGCGTCCGGACTGCTCTTGCCGGCCAGGGCGGCGAGGATCGGCCGTAGCCCGGTGCCCCGCACCCAGTCCAGCACCGGATCGGGGCCGGTGAGCAGGTGCAGGTAGGTGGTCTCCCAGACGTCCACCCTCAGCCCGGCGTCGAGCAGCAGGTTGGCGTAGTCGGCGGGCGAGCTCACCGCGTCGTGATGACGCAATACGTCAGCCACGAGCGGGGCCCAGCGTGGCGAAGCAGCCAGTGCCCGCATCAGCGTGTGCGACGGCGCGTCGAAGTTGCCCGGCACCTGGAACGCGAGCCAGCCGTCCGAGGGCAGCGCCGCCGCCCACACTCGCAGCAACTCCCGGTGCGTGGGCACCCATTGCAGCGTGGCGTTGCTGATGACGACGTCGGCATCCGGCGGTGGCCGCCACGCGGTGACGTCCTCGACCCGAAACGCGGCGCCCTCGACTCCGGCCGCTTGCGCGATCATCTCGGGGGACGAGTCAATGCCTTCGATGACGGCCTCCGGCCAGCGGGCCGCGAGCAAGGCCGTGAGGTTGCCCGGCCCACAGCCCAGGTCGACGACACGCCGCGGGGCGGGATGGTCGATGCGGGCCAGCAGATCGATGAACGGGCGCCCGCGTTCGTTGTCGTAGCGGGCGTATTGGGCCGGATCCCATCGCATGACCGATCCTCTCGACGTCAAGGAATATATCTTGAAGTCAAGAGATATGGCACCATGGACCCATGCAGGACGAGGTGGACGAGATCGTCGCGGCCTGGCGCCGCGAACGGCCAGACCTCGACGTCGCCCCGCTCGAGGTGCTTTCGCGGGTAAGTCGGTTGGCCGCCGTCCTCGACGAGCGTCGCGCCGACGCCTTCGTGGAGCACGGACTGCAGGCTCACGAGTTCGACGTCCTGGCCGCATTGCGTCGCAGCGGTGATCCGTTCGAGCTGACTGCCGGCGAGCTGTGCGCCCTCACCCACGTCACGTCCGGCACGATGACCAGTCGGCTTGACCGGCTCAGCGCCCGCAAGTTCGTCTCGCGGCACCCCGACCCGACCGATGGACGGTTGGTCCGGGTGCGGCTCACCCCAACCGGACACCGCCGCATCGACGACACCTTCGCGGCGCTGCTGGATACCGAACATGATCTTCTCGGCCGACTGCCCCCGCCGAGGCGCGACGCCCTCGTCGAAGCGCTGCGCGAGCTGTTGTTGGCCGCAGATTCCAGGGCTCCGACTAGCTGAGGAAGCGCACAGCGGACCCATTGGAAATGTTCGGTCCCGGTCGGTGCCCGCAGTTAGGCTGGTGCCGTCATCACGCCCTGAGGGGGTCTCATCAGCGCCGACAGCGCCGCGAACGAGGCGACGTCGAACGCGGCGTCGCCTCCCGGCGTTTCGAATATCGCGGCCATCCGCGGCGTGCTGCGGGTGACGGCGTTTCGGCGGCTGTGGTACTGCACCGCGCTGTCCAGCCTCGGTGACTGGCTCGGACTGCTGGCCCTGACCGCCCTGGCCTCGTCGCTCGTGCACGGCTACGCCCAGAAGAACTACGCGCTGAGCGGTGTGCTGGTCGTCCAACTACTTCCGGCGATGGTGCTCGGCCCGTTCGCGGGGGCGTTCGCCGATCGCTTCGACCGCCGGCGCACCATGGTCATCACCGACGCGCTGCGATTCGCCCTCTTCCTGACGATCCCGCTGGCCCACCTCGTCGTCGACTCCCGGCAGACGCTGGCCTGGCTGTACGTCGCGAACTTCATCATCCAGTGCCTGAGCCTGTTCTGGATGCCGGCGAAGGACGCGTCGGTGCCCAACCTGGTTCGGCGCGACCAGGTCGAGGCCGCCAACCAGGTCAGCTTGATCACCACCTACGGTTTGACGCCCGTGCTCGGCGCGGCACTGTTCTCGCTGCTGTCGTTGATCACCAAGGTGCTGGGACGGCACCTGGACTTCTTCCAGGCGCAGCCGGTCAACCTGGCCCTGTATCTGAACGCAGGCACCTTCCTGTTCGGCGCGATCATCGTCTATTTCATCAAGGAGATCAGCGGCAACCGCGAAGGCAAACGTCGCGAAGAACAGCCCGGGCTGCTCTACATGCTGCGCGAGGGCGCGTCGTTCATCCGGTCATCACGGTTGATCGGCGGGTTGATCATCGGCCTGGTCGGTGCATTTGCGGCCGGCGGTGCGGTCATCGGCGCCGGCAAGACCTTCGTCACCAGTCTCGGCGGTGGCAACGCCGCTTACGGCGTGCTCTTCGGGTCGGTGTTCGTTGGTCTCGGGTCCGGAATGGCCTTTGGGCCGTTGATCACCCGCGAACTGTCCCGTCGCCGGCTGTTCGGTCTGGCCATCGTCTTCTCGGCCCTGTGCCTCATCCTCACAGCGCTCATGCCGCAAGTCGCCCTGGCGATGATCTTCGTCATCGGCGTCGGCTTCGGCGCCGGCGTGGCCTACCTCGCCGGCGCCACCCTGCTGGGCACCGACGTCGACGACGTCATGCGGGGCCGGGTGTTTGCGCTGTTGCAGTCGTTGATCCGGGTCGTGCTGCTGGTCGGTCTCGCGGCCGTACCGTCCGTCGTCGGGCTCGTCGGTCGACGGCACGTCTCCTGGGCCGGCATCCATGCCACCGTCGACGGCACCCGGATCGTGCTCATCGTCGGAGGGCTGCTCGCCTTGTTCGCCGGGCTGCTCGCCTACCGCAAGATGGACGACCGGCAGTCGGTGGGCGTCTGGGTCGACCTCAAGATGGCGATTCGCGGCGGCGCAGCGGCCCGACACCGGCTGGGCGCCGGCGGCGTCTTCATCGCGTTCGAAGGCGGCGAGGGCTCGGGCAAGTCGACCCAGATCGAGCTGCTGGCCGATGCCCTGCGTGCGGCCGGCCGCGACGTCACAGTCACCCACGAACCCGGCGGAACACCGGTCGGGGCGGAGATCCGGCACCTGCTGCTGCACGGTAACGAGCGGCTGACGCCCAGGGCCGAGGCGCTGCTGTTCGCCGCCGACCGCGCGCTGCACGTCGACACCGTCATCCGGCCGGCCCTCACGGCCGGTGGGATCGTGCTCACCGACCGGTTCGTCGACTCCTCGCTGGCCTACCAGGGCGGCGGTCGGGAACTGACGGTCGAGGACGTCCGCCGCGTGTCGCGCTGGGCCACCGGCGGGCTGCGGCCCGACCTCACCGTGCTGCTCGACATCCCGGCCGCTGTCGGGCTGGCCCGCGCGCACGGGCGCGAGGCCGCCGACCGGCTCGAAGCCGAGCCGCTGGCCTTCCACGAGCGGGTGCGCGAGTCCTTTCGGCATCTGGCCGACTCCGAGCCCAGCCGCTACCTGGTCATCGACGCCACGCGTCCGCCGGACGATATCGCCGTTGAAGTTCGAAGCGCAGTCGCCGCCCTGTTCAGCCACCACCACCGGCCGATCCTGCGGCACGACAGAGTGACGGCCCGGCCATGAGTGTGTGGGACGCCCTGGTCGGACAGGACGAGGCGGTTGCCGTATTGCGCGCCGCGGCCCAAGCGGCGGCGGACCAGACGCACGACCGACCGGGCAGCGCGGGTGCCATGACCCACGCCTGGCTGTTCATCGGGCCGCCCGGCTCGGGTCGTTCCATCGCCGCCCAAGCCTTCGCCGCCGCGCTGCAGTGCGAACGCGACGACGACATCGGCTGCGGAGAGTGCGGGGCCTGCCGCACGGTCCGCGCGGGCAGCCATCCCGACGTGCGGGCGGTCGTTCCAGAGGGCCTGTCCATTTCGGTCGACGAGATGCGCGCAGTCGTGGGGGCATCGGCGCGCCGACCGGCCCTGGGCCGATGGCAGGTCGTCGTCATCGAGGACGCCGATCGGCTCACCGAACGAGCCTCCAATGCCCTGCTCAAGGCGGTCGAAGAACCGGCCGAGCGCACCGTCTTCCTGCTGTGCGCGCCGTCGTCGCACCCGGACGACGTGTCGGTCACGATCCGGTCGCGCTGTCGATTGGTCGCATTGCGGACCCCGCCGTCGGCGGCCGTGGCCGACGTTTTGCAGCGCGACGGTCTCGACGCCGCCACCGCCGACTGGGCCGCGGCCGCGGGCCAGGGCCACATCGGCCGGTCCCGGCGCTTGGTCCGCGATCCCGACGCCCGCGAGCGCCGGGCCGAAGTGCTGGCGATCCCGGCATCGCTGACCTCGCTGCGAGCGTGCCTGGCCGCCGCCGACCACCTCGTCGGCGCGGCCGAGGCCGAGGCGGCGGCAATGTCGGGTGAGCTGGACTCCGACGAGAGCGACGCGCTGCAAATTGCCCTCGGCGCCGGGGGTACCGGCAAGGGCACGGCCACGATGGCTCGGGGGATGGCCGGCGCGATCAAGGACCTCGAGCGGCGGCAGAAGTCTCGCGCCACCCGTACTCAACGCGATGCGCTCGACCGCGCGCTGGTCGACCTGGCCGCGTTCTACCGCGACGTCTTACTCGTGCATTCCCGCTCCCACGTCGCGCCCGCCCATCCGGACTTCGCTGACGACGTGCGGGCCGTCGCGCTCCGCGTCGACGCAGCCGGAGTGCTGCAGCGACTCGACGCCGTCCTGGCCTGCCGCCAGGCGCTCGAGCTCAACGTCAAACCCCGGATCGCCGTCGAGGCGATGACCGCCGCCCTGCGCTTGCCCTGAGCTGTCCTGCGGGGGTTCGGACGGGTGGGTCGCCCTTCGAGTGGTCACTTACGCGTCGAGTGGTCACCTGTAGCTGACCACTCGACGTGTAACTGCCCACTCGACGGACGGCGGCAAGGTTTAGGGTGACCGCCGTGGGCATGGTGTGCGCCGTGGTCTTCCAGCGTCAGGGTCGGCTGTATTACGCCGACCCCGGGGAGCTGACCCCGAGCGTCGGGGAACACGTGCTCTATCCGACCGACGCCGGTCCAGAGGTCGCCGAAGTGATGTGGGCGCCGCAATGGGTAAGTGAAGACATCGGCGGGTTGCCTGTCCTGCTCGGGACGGCCGCCCCTGAGGATCTCGACGCAGCTGGCCGTTCTCGCAAGAAGCGCGCCGCCGCCCGCGTGGCGGCCAAGCGTCTGATCCGTGAGCACGGGCTGCCCATGAAGCTCAGCGGCGTGGACTACGTCGCCGCCAACGAAGAGACGACGATCTACTTCACCGCGCCGCACCGCGTCGATTTCCGGTCGCTCGTCCGCGACCTCGCGGCGACCCTGAAGGGCCGGGTGCAATTGCGCCAACTCTCCGCCCGTGACGAGGCCCGCCTCACCGGCGGTATCGGCTCGTGCGGGCGGGAGCTGTGCTGCTCGACGTTCCTCGTGGACTTCGAGCCGGTGTCGGTCCGAATGGCGAAGGACCAGGACCTGCCGATGAATCCGCTGCGCATCTCCGGCGCGTGCGGACGGCTCATGTGCTGCTTGAAGTACGAACATCCGCTGTATCAGGACTTTGCCGAGCAGGCCCCCGCGGTCGGCGAAAGCGTCGAGACCCCAGACGGCGATGGCACGGTTGTCGGTCATAACGTGCCCAGCGAGACCGTCGTCGTGCGGATGGCGGCCGACGGCAGCACCAGCCGGTGCGCGCTGGCGTCGGTCTGCTCGTCGCGCAAGGCCTACGACTCTCGGGAGAGCTGACCGGCCGCCGCTCGGTCGCGGCAAACCCCGGTCGGGCCTGCCCTGCCCACCCGATAGACTCGGCCAGTCGCGGGGCCGCCCCGTGCGCCGCCTTAGCTCAGTTGGTAGAGCACCTCACTCGTAATGAGGTTGTCCGGAGTTCGATTCTCCGAGGCGGCTCCGAGATCGTGTGTTACTTCGGCTGATGGGTGACAGATCCCTTCGCCGCTGCACCGTGTCTTGTGCAGCACGGATCGTGGCAGTTGGTCGAATGGCAATCGTGCGCAAACACATTGGACAAAAGACGTAAATAGGAATTTGCTTGCGATTCACATTACTACCTGTCGGTATTCGACTCCGATACGTATCCGGGTTCTCACGCGCAATTCGCCGATCGCGAGCTACTTTCGGAGGAAAGTATCTTGATTGGCACTACGCGTCGTGGCACCGGGGGATCTATGCAACCAGCATCATCCGCACGCGCCGTTGACCGAGCGCGATCGTCGCCGCCTGTGTTGCGGGACGGCCGCTGAGTCGCGATGGAAACCGAGTCACGCGTCGCTCGAAAGAGAGCCGGCCAACCCTTCGAGCCCGCTATTCACGAAGAAGCGCCGACGCCCATGGCAGCGTCGGCGGCTGAGCTTGAACCGCCCGGACACGAGCAGCCTGTCGCCCCGGACGCGCCAGCATCAGTTACGGACCCGCGATCACCTGGCGTCGTGCCTGATGCTGCGATAACCCACGACCGCGATGCCGAGTTGGAGTGGCTGCTAAAGAACCCGGTTCACCTCGGGATCGACCCAGCATTAAAGGCCTTGCAGGACTTTGCCGCGGCCAGTGCGGCTGGTCCGGCGCACCGTACTCGACGGCATTACTTGGTGGCACTGGGTGCCGTTGCGGTCGCCATCGGTCTCGTCGTAGGCGCGGTCGCCTTCGTGAAATCACATCACACATCGCACGACCGTGCGATCACGGCAAGACCCACCTCGGCGCAAGTCGCCGCCGCCTCTAGGTGGGCGGCCCGCGAGCTGGCGCACCGAGCACCCATCCTGGCGGACTCCAAGGCACGCGCGGTACTAGCGGCCAAAGGATTCGCCAATGTCGTCGGCTCCGCCACCGCCGGTGGCACCAAGGGCGGTGGCGCCACGCTCTCCTTCGACTACGTGCTCGCTACGCCCGCATTGCGCACAGCGGCTCGATCCGACCGCGCGGTAGCTCGGGCGCTGAACTCCTCGGTGCCAATTGCCGTTTTCGGTGGGGGGAAACAACAAGTCGTTGTCCGGCAGGTGCGTTCTGGCTCGATTCACCGCGCGCAGTCCAGCCGCGCGAGTGCGGCGATCCGCCGTAGCGCAGGTCGCCAACTGCTTGCGAATCCTGCCCTGCACGCGGTCGGAGCCGCTCGTACGGTGCTGCGGTCGGGTGACCTGGACTTCCGCGCGGCAACGGTGCTCGCCTTGATGGCCGGCTCGGCCCACGTTTCCATTCTCAGCATTGATGTCAGCCTGCCCGAACATGCGGCGGGATTGCCAGCCCGAAGCATGGACGTGCGCACCGACGCAGAAGCGGCCGTGGAGGCAATCCTGGCCGGCCTGCCGCCGTCGTACGCGCCAAGCGCGGATATCCGCCGCCCGAACGGTGCGGATCACCTCGTGTGGCCGATTGATCTCGACCTGCCCACGATTTTGAAGTGATCAATGGCGGTTCAATAAGGGAGAGCAAGATGAGTCGTACGACCCGGTTTCTTGGAGCCGTACTGGTTACGCTCTTCGCATCGAGCGCCGCAGCCGTCGCCGGTGCGACCGCAGCTGGAGCGACCGCCCCGCCGACTGACAAAGGTGCGTTTGTACGGGCCGCGCACTTCTCACCCGACACGGCGGGTGTCGACGTCTATCTCACCGCGTTCAGCGGGGGTACCAGCAGGTTGTGGTTGTCCAACGTCGGCTACGGGGACGTGAGTGCCTACCGCGAATTCCCCCCGGGTTCCTACGCCGTTTCGATGCGCCCGCATGGAGCGGCCGCCTCCAGTCCACCGGCCCTGACTTGGACGGCCGATCTTCGGCCCGGGTCGGCCTATACCGCCGCCGCCATCGGCATGAGTGCCCAACTGCACGGCATCATCCTTGCCGACACCCTCAATCGGCCGGCAGCAGGAACCGGGCTGGTTCGGATCATTCAGGCCTCGAGTCGAGCTGGACATGTCGCCGTGCAAGCAGTGCACGGCCCCGTGCTCACCCCTGACACCGCATTCGGATCAACCACCAAGTACGTCGCCGTGCCGAGCGGTCGGTGGACTCTGCGGGCGCAATCGAGCACGCGACCCGCACTCTCGGGGGGCGCCTCAGTGTCCATCGCGAGCGCTACCATCACCTCTGTCGTCCTGTTGGACGGACGCAGCGGCGGCTTGCTGCTACGCACAGTGCTGGACGCAGCCGGCGCGGCGAAGATGCCAACCGGATCAGTCCCGGCCGGCGGTGGTGGCACGGCGCCAAAGACGGTTTCGGGCCTCGAGGTCGTAATCAGCTGGGGCGCCTTAGCCTGCGCAGCCATTGTGCTGCTCGCTGGGTTCAGCCGCTTACGTCGGCGTCGCGCAATCCGCGCGTGAGCGCTACCGGCCGTCATCGCCGGTCCCGCGATCGGCTGCCAATCGTCCATATTGCGATCGCCCTATGCCTGCTCGCAGTGGCGATCTTCATCCGGCTCCGAACCTCCGACAGCGCCACGAGGCCAGCCGCACAACGCACGTCGGCGGCTGCACCGTCGGCACCGTCCCACCTTGCTGGTGCTGTCCCCGTTACGCGTGCTCCCCGCGCGAGCGCCATAACCCCACCAGTCCACCTCGCCATCCCCTCCATCGGAGTGAATTCCGGCCTGCAAGCCCTCAAACTGCTGGCCGACGGGAGTCTGCAAACGCCTACCCACTGGAATGTTCCCGGTTGGTATGCAGGCGGCGTGCTACCCGGCGCGGTAGGGCCGGCCGTGATCGCGGGCCATATCGATTCAACCAGCGGACCTGCGGTGTTCTACCGTCTGCACACTCTCCGGGCCGGTGCAAGAATCTCGGTAACCGAGCAGAACGGTACCGTGCTGTCCTTTCTCGTCGACCAATTGGAGAGTTTTCCGAAAGACGACTTTCCCACCGAGATCGTGTATGGCCCGACGCCGAATCCGCAGCTTCGGCTAATCAGCTGCACCGGCGAATTCGACCGCACGGCGCACAACTACCTCAGCAACCTCGTCGTTTCAGCTCACCTCGAGACAGCACCGTCGTGAGGGTCGTCATTGCCAGCTACGTCGCCGACGGCAGACCGCCCGCCTGGGCGCAGACATCGAATTTGAAGGCCGGTCGGCGATGAGCGGGATGGTGGCGAAACCGATCAAGTCTGCTGGCCGGGTATCGCTGCCGTGCCAGCACCCCCGAAAGAAGTAGGGTTGGCATCCTGGTCGGGTTGGCGAGCGTGGCGCGACGATGCGCGGGTGACCGCGTACACCGACTGCATCGACCTACTAGCGGTCGCCAACGGCGAGTTCGCGCGGCGGCTGCGACTCGTGGGACCCGACGACTGGCGGCGACCGACGCCGTGCTCTGACTGGGACGTGTGCGCGCGAACTGTTGTCGATGCGGATTCTCGACGCCGCGATCCACGGCTGGGATCTCGCCCGCGCGATCGGGGCAGACGACGCCCTCGATGTCGATGTCGTGGCCTTCCTCCTTGCGAATACGGCCGGCCTGGATCCCGGCCCGCAGCAACGGGCGTTCGCGCGGGCGGACGCCGACGTTGCGCCTGACGCCTCACCACAAGATCAGCTGCTGCACAGGCTGGGCCGCCGGCCGACGATCACCGAGGAGGTCCGATGAGCGACACCAAGCAGTTCCTCGACGCGGTGATGCCGCGCATCCACGAGGCCGAGACGGCGTTGCACAACGGCGACGCCGGTCCGCGCTACGAGATGTGGTCGCACACCGATCCGGTCACCGTCTTCGGCGCTGCTTTCAGTCCGATCGGATGGGCCGAGGTCGGTCCCATGTTCGAGAAGCTGGCCTCGCGCTTTTCGAACTGCAGCTCGTGTGAGTGGGAGGTGGTTGCCGCCGACGTGGGTGAAGATTTCGGCTACCTGCTAGCGATCGAACGGACAACCGCGTCGGTCGGAGGCCTCGAACCGACGCCGTACATGCTCCGCAGTACCACGATCTTCCGGCGTGAGAACGACGAGTGGAAGATCGTGCATCGCCATGCCGATCCGATCGACGACTCCGCCGAGTCGCTCGCTGGTTTGCACCACAGTTCCTCAACGCCACCACGCTGAGTCGTACCAGCCAGGTACGGCTGCTGGATCATCGCTGGCCGTGCGAGGCGCAGAGGTAGTACGTGGGTTCCACGTTAGATAGTGGTAGTTAAGGATTACGGACGGTCAATTATGGGTAAGTATCGCGAGGGTGACACCGCTTCGCCGATCCCGTCGGCTGGGTCACCACGACGGAGGCGGTAATGCACCCTTTCAGTCAGTTCAGGCGCCTGTCCGCGCAGTCCGCGAGGGCGCGGCTCGCCGCTGAGTTCCCCACCGTGCCGCCGCGAGTCATCGACCAGGTGTTAACGGCCTACCGGCGAGAGATGCCCACGCTCGTGGGCGCTGTCCTGGCGACGCGCGACCGGATCGAAGACGCGCGCGCCATGTCACCGGCCTGACCTCCCGCGAACGGGCCGCCACCACTCAACACCGATCAACTCACGCAGGATGTAGGGTCGACGTTAACCGGGCGGCTTGGGAAATCAGGCCGTTCGGGCGATCCAGATCTGCCAACGCGCGCACGGCCTCGCGATAGGAGGCGGCGATCACTGCGTTGGTCAGCCTCGTGCGCTGCTGGGCCTCCCCTTGCTCCACGAGCTCGAACCCGCCGCCCACCGTCGAGGTGGTATCAGAACTCCTAGCCGATCCGATTGCAGAATCTTCGGCAGCAGCGGGACCCGATCAACTAGCCCCCGTGGTCATCGTGTCGCCCGTCGTGGACGAGTTCGTATCTGATCGAACGCCGCCTCCAGACGGCGCCACGCCGCACGCACCGTGCGAAGACTCCGAAGCTGTGGCTGGCGACCGCCGAGACAAGGCGCGCGCAGCCCAAGCTCGAGCCGAGACCGCGGACGAAGTCGAGCGGCTGTTGTCGAGGCACGGCAAGTTGCCGCACGACTGCACGCCGATGAGCAGCGCGCTGCCGAAGCGATGCTCGTCGAAGCCCGACTCGTCGCCGAACAAGTTCACGGCGATGAGCGGCGGGCTGCCGATGCGATCCTGCTCAGAGCCCAACGCGTCGCCGAACAGCTGCACATCGAACAAGCCCACGCGGCCGGAGTGTTACCGATCGAGGCAGAGCGCTTTGCCTTGCAACGGCCGGGATAGCTCCGATACGTTCGGCCCTCACCGATTTGATCTTCGGAGCTGCTAATGCCCAGAATCGCGCCGGTCCTTGGTATAGCTCTCTTGATGCTTACGACCGGGTTCGCGCTAGCCGTACCGGCTGACGCAGCGCCGGCGCCGGGGGGCACGTACGTTCCGGTGGCGGCCTCCCGGCTGCTCGATACCCGGGGATCGGCTCCGAACGATTACCCGAACATTTCACTAGCGAAGTTGCAGGCGGCGGGTGTTCCGTGCGGCGTGAATCCGAACGCTCCGTCGCCGGTGAGCGCGATCGTGTTCTCGGTGAGCGTGCTGAATCCCGCAAAGGCAGGCAATCTCAGCGACGAGGTAAACGTCGGCGGCGGGCTCGGGCCGGGGTTCATGACATTCGCGAAGGGACAGACCGAGACCGCCACCGATATCGATACGAATGTGTTCTGCGGTAATGACAACGTCCCGGGGACGGCCGCTCCGGTGGTACTGGGCGCAACGACGCCGGTCACGTGGGTGATCGACGTGGTCGGCTATTTCACCAGCGACACGAACACGACCGCCGGTGGCTTGTATCGGACCCTGACCCCGACGCGGCTGGCCGATACCCGCTCCCATCCCGGCAGCAGGCTGTCCGCCGGGCAGACCCGCGCGATCGCGGTCGCCGGACATGCCGGGGTTCCCGCGACCGGCGTCCAGTCGGTCGTGGTGAACCTGACGGCGGTAGACCCGTCCAACGCCAGCTACCTGATCGGCTACCCGGCCGGCGCAACCCGGCCTCGTGTGACCAGCCTCAACGTGTTGAGGAACCACAATCAAGCCAACCGGCTCATCGTCCCACTCGGCACTGCCGGCGCGATCGACATCTATAACGCCTCCGCCTCGGTCGACATCGTGGTGGATGTCGTCGGCTACTTCACCAGCGGCCCCGACGCTTCCGGCGCCTTCTTTGCCGCGGTCGGCACGCCGAATGAGGTCAACCCTGACTCGATCAAGCGCCTCGTCGACTCGCGGCCCGGGGGCATGTCTCAGGCCAGCTGGAACACGAGGGCAGATGCCACCAACAGGTTCACCCTGCCCGCGAACAAGCCCGCGAATGTGGTTGCGGCGATGCTCACCGTCAGCTCCATCCTGCCCACCAGCCCAAGCGGCTACTGGATTGTGTTTCCGTCCGGAACGACCCTGCCCCATACCTCTGACCTGAGCACTACGCGGGGCTACAGCGTCAACAATCTCGCGCCAGCCGCCACCGGATCCGACGGGATGATCAGTATCTACAGCACCACGGCTGGAGACGCCGTGGTTGACCTGCGCGGCTACTTCGTCACGTGAGATCTTGAAGCGGCGCGTCGGTGGCCACGGATGCCCATACCCGCTTTCCAGGAGATCTGGCTTCAACCCCCCAGTGGGTGCTCAGAGCCGCGACGATCGGCAAACCTCGGCCGCCGAGGCCGGCTGGGCTCGGGGGCCGGACGACCAATTGGCCGCCGGCGTCGTCCTCGACGCTGACCAGGACCCACTCCGGGTGAGCGCGAAGTTCGAGGAAAACCTGGCTGGCACCGGCCGTTATTGCGTTGGTCATCAGTTCGGACAGGACGAGTTCGACGTCGGCGACGAGTCCATCCTGGGCCTGCGCGTGATCGCGAAGCTGATCAGCGGCCCACGCGCGAGCTCTGGCGACGTTGGACAGCTCCGGCTCATACTGGATGAGCGACACGCGTGGCTGCGTCACCGACGCGGTCCAGTGTCACCTGGCTGAGGGCACGCGGAATGCCGGCTGACCATCACGCATCCGCGATGTCGAACAGCTGGTCTACCGCCGTCAGTCGCAGTACTTCGGCGACTCGTGGGGACAGCCGAGTGATCTGCAGCGCGGCCTGGGCCTTATGGCTTGCGGCGCGAATCTCGATCAGGGCGTTGATGCCACTGGAGTCGATGAACCGGAGGCCCGACAGGTCGAGTGCGAGTCGGCGGCAGCCTGCCTCGGTCAACGCATTCACCGCAGCGTCTGACAGGGCCGCGGCAGTCGACAGATCGAGCTCGCCGGAAACCGCGATGACCGACGTCTGACCGTCGCGGTTGATGTCCACGTCCACGGGCGGAGGATAGAACCTCGGCCCTGGACGGGGGAATCGGCGTACCGCCGGGCGGTGATGCGTCTACGATCGCGGCGTGTCCGATCAGCAGGCAGCCGAGCGGCTAGAGGCGTTGGCGGCTGTGACCGATACGGCCCTGTCGCGGTTGGACGTGGACGATCTTCTCACCGAGTTGCTCGAGCGGGTGCGGATGATCCTCGACGCTGACACAGCCGCCGTTCTGCTGATCGAGGATGGCTCGGACTACCTCACCGCCCGCGCCGCGCGAGGACTGGAGGAGGAAGTGCGGCAGGGCGTCAAAGTGCCGGTCGGCGTCGGGTTTGCGGGTTCGATCGCGGCCCGTAGGAGAGCGGTGATTCTCGACCGCGTCGACGCCACCACCGTCACTAATCCCATCCTGTGGGAAAAGGGTATTCGTACCATGCTCGGGGTCCCCATGCTGAGCCATGACCGGGTCGCTGGTGTGCTCCACGTCGGGCGTCTCGAGCCACGCCCGTTCAACGCGCACGATGCAGAACTGCTGCAGGTGGCTGCAGACCGGGTGACCGGCGCACTGCAGGCCACGGAACTCGCCGTTCAATCGGCTGCCGCTCAGATGCTCGAACGTGGGCTCCGGCCCACTCGGCTCCCGCACGTTGCCGGTATCGAGTTGGCGTCGCGGTACGTGCCCGCGGAAAGCCGGAGCATCGGTGGGGATTGGTATGACGCGTTCGTTCTGCCGTCGGGTCAGCTATGGCTCGTCACGGGCGATGTGGCCGGGCACGGACTGGACGCCGCAGTGATCATGGGACGGGTCAAGAGCGCCTTGCGGTCCTACGCTCTCACCGCCGCGCCCGTTGCCGAGGTCGTGCGCCTCACCGACACGAAGGTTCAGCACTTCGAGATCGGCTCCATGGTGACCGTCGTCTGCGCGACCGCCGACCCACCGTATGACCGATTCGACATCTGCTCCGCAGGTCACCTGCCTCCGGTGCTGGCCGTCCCGGGTGAGGTCGGCTCGCTGCTGGAACTGCCGGTCGGACCCCCGTTGGGCGTCGAACCGAACGTCGCGCGCAAATCAGCCAGCGTCGAGATTGCGCATGGGGCCGTCATGGTCCTCTACACCGACGGTCTGGTCGAACGCCGCGACCGCTCGCTCGACGAACAACTCGATCTCCTGTGCCGGACGGCGTACGCGGAAAAACCAGAGACCGTCTGCCGCGAAATCATGCACACCCTGATCGGCAGCGATCCCACTAACGATGACATCGCCGTCCTTGCCCTCCGCAGAACGCACGACAGCTAGTGATCGATCAACCCATCACGGGACCTTTCCTGGCCAAGAGATGGTGCCCTTGGGAAGTCGGCGGAAGGCCAGGATGTAGCCGTCTGGGGTGGTGAGGTTGAGCGCTGATGCGGTTCTTGCCCAGCCGTTGGCCCGCTCCAAAAGGTGGTCGACGGCTGTTGACAGCGCGCCGTTTGGGCCGCGGCAGGCGATGTCCGTTGTGCCGAGCAGGCCGAATTCGATGGTGCTGACCCCAACGGTGACCGGGCCGCCGTAATAGTTGCAACCGTCGTTGCCGTACGTCCCGCCGATGGAGTCGAAGCCAATTGTGGCGGTAACGCCGGCGGGTGGTCGTTGCACGGCGTCGGCATGCGAGATCGACTCCAATCGCCATTCGGTGCCGGCCAAACCGGCGCGTCCGCGCTGGCCGCTGGCTGGTGGTGTGCTGTGGTGTCGGCTGTTGTCGTCGGACGTACCTGCGACCACTCCAACCGCGACGGCGACGACGGCAGCCGCAGCGGCAACCGGTAGCAGGAGCCTGCGGGTCGAGTGTCGCCGCTGGTCGCGCACCGGCGTGGCAACCACCGGCGCGGCAACGTCGGTCGCGGCCAGGCGCTCAGGGCCCAAGTGACTGACCCGCGCGTGCAGCGTCTCGCGAATTGAGTTCTCAAGCTCGGCAAGGTCAGTCATCCGGGTCTCCCAAAGATCTCGCCAGTGTCTTCAGTGCTCGTGCGGCGCAGGTCTTGACGGTGCCGGCTGACACCCTGAGGCTGCGTGCGGTCTCTCGCTCGGACAGGTCGAGGTAATAGCGGCAGACGACGACCTCACGCTGTCGCGTCGGCAACCGGGTGATGGCCTGCCAAACCCGGGCGTGCTCAGCGCTCATTTCGGCCACATCCGGGTCGTGCCGAAGGCGCGCGCGCGACCCGAGTTGCACCAACCCGCGAGCCGCTACGCCGCGCCGGCGGAGCATTGACCGGGCGGTGTTGAGCACCGCGGTCGTCAGATACGCGTCGATCGAGTCAACCTCTGGGTAGCCACGGCGCTGGAGTCGAGCGAACACGTCCTGTACGACGTCCTCGGCCGTGCCTTGATCATCGACCAGCAGCACCGCCAACTGGATGAGCCGGGGCCGCGCCGCGCGATAGGCGGCCTCAAGCGGGCCCTCGCCCACGGTCACTGGACCTTGGCGGTCATCGGCAGCGTCGCCTCCCTGAGACACGACGGCTGGCACGGAAGCGCTCATGATCTAACTGACGCCACAGCACCCCAAACGGTTGACCGACCCCGCGACGGCATTCGCCCCAGTGCCGTTACAGCGTGACACTGGTTCGGGGACCATGCTCACCAGCAGCCCGACGCCGGCAAAATGTCGCACCGCCGCGATACGGTTTGGTTCCGTTTCGTGTCCGCTTTGGGCGAAGCGTCCGATCCTCGCACTACTGTGGGTAAGATGTCGATCCGCTGGGCAACGCTGGCCACATATGCCGTCGCGGCTGTCGCGGTGGTCATGGCCACGCTCGCCGGCATCCTCAGTGGAAGCACCCACGGCAGCGCGCGCGCCTGGTGGATCGTCACCGCCTGCTTTTCCGCCTGCTTGGCCTTCGGCGTCCCCGCATTCGACCGCCGCAAGGTGTCCCGCGAGGGTGCGGCCACCGAGGATCTCGGCATCGCCCTGATGACGGCCATGAACGACTCGCTCGATCCGATCGTGCGCCAGATCGGCCGGTTGGCCACCGCCGGGCCGGTCGACGGCGACGCTATCCGCGAGCAGATCGGGCCGATGGTGCTCAATTCCGCAGCTGAACTCGTCGGCCACGACCGAGTCCGGGCCTGCTGGTTCGACTTGCATCCGGGGCCCCCGCGCGAGTTGCGTCCGAAGTTGCACGTTGGCCGGTCGGATGCGCCGAACACCTACTTCGTCGAAGGCACTCCGGAAGGCGACGCCGCATTCGCGATGATCGAGTCCAACTCGGACATGTTCTATCCGGATGTGGCCAGGGAACCACCCCCGGGTTGGCGGCCGCGCGAGGGCTATGACTACGTGACGTTCGTGTCCGTCCCGATTGTTGCCGGAACAACGGCTTACGGGATGCTAACGGTGGACTCGCTTCGTGTCGGCGACCTGGGGGAACATCACGTCGCGATGGTGCGGCTGTTGGCCGGGCTCCTGGCCGACGCACTTGCTTACTGACCGTGTTTGTGGCGATCAGTGGGCAACGACTTGATGTTGGCCGTAGACTGTCGCAGACGCAGGAGGTGCTCCATGACGACCCCGAAGGTCATCAGGTACACGATTGTGTCCCGCGACCGCGACAATCGAGCCGCCGAGATGGTGCGCGACCCCAAAGGCTATTTCAGCCAAGCCCGCCAGCGGGCGCGCGGGGTAATCAGACGCGATGTCGCCCGCGGTACGACCCGGCGCAACCCCGCGGCGTAGCCGCACCGTTCAACCGTTCCCGTCGGCGACGCCGCACGTCGATGCGGCAAGCTTCGCCCATGGCTACCAGTGGCTTGCGATGGTCGATCAAATCCGAGGGCTCGACGCTCTGCACTCGCGCTGCGTCCGTGAGAGAGCCCAGTCAGGCCGGTCGGCGCATCGGGGTGTGCCTGATCCCGTCCTCGTCGAAGTCCGCGCCGGTGCGGACGAAGCCGAACCGCGCGTACCAGTCGGCCAGGTGAGATTGGGCGTCGAGCACGACCGGCCGGCCAGCGGCCAGGTCAAGTGCGCGGGTCATCATGAGCGCCGCCAGTCCCGATCCACGGGCGTGCCCCGCCGTCGCCACGCGCCCGATCCGGGCGCTGCCGTCGGCGTCGACCAGCAGCCGCAGCGTGCCCACCACCTGGCCGTCCCGCTCGGCCCACACCAGGCGGGCCGCCGCCTCGAGATCGCGCCCGTCCAGCTCCGGGTACGGGCAGTTCTGCTCGACGACGAAGACATCGACCCGTAGCGCGAGAATCCGGTACAGCGTGGCGGGGTCCAGCTCGTCCAGCGCGGCATCGCGCACGGCGATCTCGGGGGCAGGCACGCAGCCGACAATGCCACGTCGTGTTGGATGGGCGAATGACCAAACCAGTGATCGAACAGCAGAACGGTGAGCCGCCGACCGATCTCGTGATCGAGGACCTTGTCGTCGGCGTCGGCGCGGAGGCGAAGGTCGGCGACACGGTCGAGGTGCACTACGTCGGCGTCGAGTTCCGCTCGGGCAAGCAGTTCGACGCGTCCTGGGACCGGGGCGAGTCGATCGAGTTCCCCCTACAAGGCCTGATCCAGGGCTGGCAGGAGGGCATACCGGGCATGAAGGTCGGCGGCCGGCGGCAGCTCACCATCCCGCCGGAGAAGGCCTACGGCCCGGCCGACGCCGGCCACCGGTTGTCGGGCCGCACCCTCGTCTTCGTGATCGACCTGCTCGACGTCAAGTAGGTTTCGGTCGCCGCGGTGGCTCGGGGTGCGCCAACCGGTCGCCGTCGACCAACGCGCCGGCTTGTTTGACCCTCCGGAGCACGGGTGAGATTTCGACCGCCTGCACGCCGGTCAGCGGACCGAGGTTGGTGGTCACGTAGGTATATAGGTGCTCCAAGCTCCGGCACGTCACCGACGCGACGAGGTTCGCCGAGCCGGAGATCGCCGCGGCAAAAGGCACCTCGTGGTGATCGGCCAGAGCTTTGCCGGCCGCCTCGAGGTGCCCGGGGGCGACGGTTAGCCAGAGGTAGGCGGACGTCGGATTGCCGAGCGCGCTGGCGGCGAGATCGACGTCGAAGTACAAGGCGCCGCTGGACTGCAAAACCTCCAGCCGCCGGATGACCCGGCCCTCACTCATTCCAGCGGCTCGCGCGAGTACGGCGTAGCTCGTGCGGCCATCGCGACCGAGCAGATCGAGCAGGACTTGATCGGACGGCTCAAGGGTGGCGATTTCGCCGGCGGGGGAGGCTGGGGTGGCCGAAAGGCGCCGGGCTTGTCGTGCGCTCAGGGCGTCGCGCAGCCCGGCCCAATCGGAGGCCTTGCCACCCACGAAGCGGTGCAGGATCACGCTCGCAGCGATTCCCAGTACCGCCGTCGTCTGCGGCAGCCGCTCCACGAGCAGATCGTCGCGCTCGGCCTGGGAGCGGGACCGCAGCGCACAAACCACCTCGGACCCGCCAGCGCTGATCGTCACCCAGGCGACGTCGTCGCGCCGCGCGAGCGCCACGCCCAGCTGGCTCGCGCCGCCCGGGCGGCAGCGCACGCGCAACAACCAGTCGTTCTGACCCAACGCACGCGGGTCGACCACGCCGGTCACCCGCAGCACGCCGCTGCGCCGCAGTCGCCGGTAGCGACGGGCCACCGTCTGCTCGGACACGCCCAACTCGGCTGCGATGGCGCTGAACGCGCCCCGCGGCGCCAGCTGCAATGCGCGGATCAATTGCCGATCCAGGCCGTCGATAGCGGCGGAATCCAACACGAGCTGCGCGGACACAGGAGGAAATCTACGCCCACGCCATATCTTGGCGTCTTCGGTCAGAGGTTGGGACGAAACTGAGCGGGAAGAACCGCCGACCTGGGAGACGACATGCGCAAGTGGTTACCGCTGATCACGGTGTGTCTGGGCACGTTCATGTTGTTGATCGACGTCACGATCGTGAACGTCGCCCTCCCCGACATGGCCAAGGAACTCAAGACGTCATTCGGCTCGTTGCAATGGGTTGTCGACGCGTATGCACTGACGCTGGCCGCGCTGGTGCTCGGTACCGGTTCGATCGCCGACCTGGTCGGGCATCGCCGCGCCTATGTCGCCGGGCTCGCGCTGTTCGCAGCGTCCTCCCTTGCCTGCGGGGTCGCTCCGAACGCCGCCGCCTTGATTGCCGCACGCGCCGTCCAGGGCGTGGGGGCGGCCGCCATGTTCGCAACCACCTTCGCGTTGCTGAACAGCTCCTATTCCGGGCGTGACCGCGGCACCGCCTACGGCATGTGGGGGGCGGTGTCCGGCGCCGCGGCCGCCGTCGGACCGATCATCGGCGGCGTACTCACCGAAGGCCTGTCCTGGCGCTGGATCTTCTTCGTGAACCTGCCCATCAGCGCGCTCGCCATCGGCCTGTGCGTGCTGGTCCTGCGCGACGCGCACGCGCCGGTACAGAGCAAGGTCGACGTGCTCGGCATGCTGACGTTCACCGCGGCCGCAGCCGCCGCCACTTACGGCTTGATCCGTGCCAACGAACACGGCTGGGCCTCGACCGGCGCCTGGGGGACGCTGCTCGCCTCGGCGGTCGCACTGGCGGTCTTCGTCGTCGTCGAGAGGCAGTCTTCTCACCCGATGCTCGACCTGGCGCTGCTGCATAACCGGTCGTTCGTGGGCATCCTCATCGGCGGCTTGTTGCTGACCTTCGCCGCGTTCTCTTCCTTCACCTACACCTCGATCTGGCTGCAGTCCGTGCTCGGACTGAGCCCGATCCAGGCTGGGTTCACCGGCTTGCCGCTCTCCATCGCCGCATTCGCGGTATCGGCGATCATCGGGCGCTTCCTGCACCACTCGCACCCCGGCCCGATCATCGGGGGCGGGCTGTTGCTGATCGGTGCGGGCGGCCTGCTCGGTGCGCTGCTCGTGCACGGGTCGGCGAGCTGGCCGCAGTTGATCCCGTGCTTCGTGGTCATCGGCCTGGGTGTCGGGCTGGCCACGCCCACGCTGGGCTCGGCCGCGATGGCCGCCGTCGATCCCCAACGCGGTGGCATGGCCGCCGGCGCGGTGAACACCACCCGTCAGCTCGGCTTCGCGTTCGGCATCGCCGCGCTCGGCAGCGTGTTCGCGGCCCGAGGTCAGAGCGAGCTGACTTCACACAGCGTCCCCCAAGCGGGTCGCGTCGCGAAGGCACTGGCGGGCGGGCAGGCACCGGCGCTGCTGCATCGCGCCCCGGCCGCGGCGCAACGGTCACTCGACGATGCGCTGCACGCCGCGTCCGTCGCGGGCGTGCAGGCCGCGTTCCTGGTCGCCGGGCTGATCGGCATCGTCGGTGGGCTGGCGGTGCTGGCCCTGGTCCGGCCCACTGCGGCCCAGAAAGCTGCCGCCGCGGCGCCCCGAGAGGAGCCCGCCGTCGCGACCCACTGACGGGCGGCAGGCCCACGTGCGGGCCCGTGGATGCCGAGAATAGACTCGTTACGTGCAGCTCGTGAAGACGTTCACAAAGTCTCACAGCGCCTACTGCAGCGTACGAGACGGGAGGGTCGGATGACCGTGCCCGCAACCGTCGCCCGCCCCCAGCCCGAGCCCGTCACCGGCCCCCACCACACCGCCGACGTCATCGTGGTGGGTGCCGGCCCCTCGGGCAGTAGCGCCGCGTACTGGCTGGCCTCGGCCGGCCTCGACGTCGTAATCCTCGAGAAGACCACCTTCCCCCGCGAGAAGGTGTGCGGCGACGGCCTCACGCCTCGCGGCACCCGGGCGCTCATCGACATGGGCATCGACGTCAGCCAGGAGGCGGGCTGGCTGCACAACCGCGGGCTGCGGGTGATCGGCGGCGGCCAGCGGCTGCACCTGCAGTGGCCGGAACTCACCAGCTTCCCCGCGTACGGGCTGGTACGCCCACGGGCCGACCTCGACGCATTGCTGGCCAACCAGGCGGTGAAGGCCGGCGCCCGCCTGCACGAGCAGACGACAGTCACCGAGCCCGTCCTCGATCACACCGGACGGGTCGTCGGGGTGTCCGGCCACACGGCCGACAAGGCGCCGGTGGAGTACCGGGCGCCGCTGGTGCTCACCTGCGAAGGCGTGTCGGGCAGGCTGGCCCAGCGCCTGGGCGTGCATCGCAACGACAAGCGCCCACTGGGCGTGGCCGTGCGTCGCTACTACACCAGCCCCAAGACGCACGACGACTACCTGGAATCGTGGCTGGAACTCTGGGACGGCAAGCCCAACGAGTCCGACCTGCTGCCGGGTTACGGGTGGATCTTCGGCATGGGGGACGGCACGGTCAACGCCGGGCTGGGCGTGTTGAGCACCAGCGCCGGGTTCGGCAAGAGCGATTACCGCGCGATGCTGAAGTCCTGGCTCGACAACACACCCGAGGAATGGGGCCTGCGCGAGCAGAACGCAACCTGCCCGACCCGAGGCGCCGCCCTGCCCATGGGCTTCAACCGCACCCCGCACTACATACGGGGATTGCTGTTGGTCGGCGATTCCGGCGGCTCGGTTAACCCGTTCAACGGCGAGGGCATCCCCTACGCCATGGAATCGGGGAAGTTCGCCGCCGAAGCGGTGGTGCAGGCACTGGCGCGTCCCGAAGGGCCGAGTCGGGAACGTGCGCTGAGCGCGTATCCCAAGCGCATGCAGCAGGAATGGGGCGCGTATTACCGCCTGGGTGGCGTGTTCGTGAAGCTCATCGGGAACCCGAAAGTGATGCAGGCCTGCACCCGGCACGGCCTGCCCCACCCTGCGCTGATGCGCTTCGTGCTCAAGCTGCTGGCCAACCTCACCGACCCGCACGACGGCGACGTTTCCGACCGGGTCATCAACGTCCTGACCCGCCTCACCCCGGCAGTCCGCTGACCATGGCGCACCGTCTAGCCTTTTCAGCGCGTGCCGCCTTTGTCCGGCCCGCCACCATCGACTTCCACTCGAGAGAGGAGTAGCCGCCGTGTTCGCGCCCTATCTGCCGATCGTGCTGCTGTTCGCGCTGGCGCTCGCCTTCGCAACCTTCTCGGTGGTTATCGCGCCGTTCGTCGGGCCGCGCCGCTACAACAAGGCCAAGCTGGACTTCTACGAGTGCGGCATCGAGCCGACGCCACAGCCGCTCGGCCCGCACCGGTTCCCGATCAAGTACTTCCTCACGGCGATGCTGTTCATCGTCTTCGACATTGAAACGATCTTCCTTTACCCCTACGCCGTGGCGAATCGCGCGCTCGGCCTGTTCGGGTTGGTCGAGATCATCCTGTTCATCGTCACGGTGTTCGTCGCCTACGCCTATGTGTGGCGCCGCGGCGGATTGGATTGGGACTAAGCCATGGGGTTAGAGGAGAAGCTGCCTGACGGCGTCCTGCTGGCCAGCGTCGAAAAGCTCGTCAACTGGACCCGCAAGTCGTCGCTATGGCCGGCCACGTTCGGGCTGGCGTGCTGCGCGATCGAGATGATGACGTTCGGCGCGCCGCGGTTCGACTCCGCGCGCTTCGGCATGGAGGTGTTCCGGGCCTCGCCGCGGCAGGCCGACCTGATGATCGTGGCCGGCCGGGTGAGCCAGAAGATGGGCCCGGTGCTGCGCCAGATCTACGACCAGATGCCCGAACCACGGTGGGTCCTGGCCATGGGTGTCTGCGCCAGTTCCGGCGGGATGTTCAACAACTACGCGGTGGTGCAGGGCGTCGACCACATCGTGCCGGTGGACATGTACCTGCCCGGCTGCCCGCCGCGTCCGGAGATGCTCATCGATGCCATCCTCAAGCTGCACCACAAGATCATGAACGAGCCGCTCGGCCCGAAGCGGGCGGCGAAGCTGGCTGATCAGAAGGTCGAACTCGTCCCTTCGAGCATCAGGTACGGGCGATGACCGAGGGCACCGGCGAGCGTCCCGTCCCGGCCGACTCCGCACCCGACCAGTCGGCCGCGCACGCGCAGGCAGTTTCGGTCAGCGCCGGTTCCGACCCGGATGCGCCGTTCGGCCAGCCGCGGCGAGGGATGTTCGGGGTCACGGCCGGTGGCGACACAAGCGGGTACGGCGGCCTGGTCCGCGAGCCGTGGGTCGCGCCCGCGGCAGAGCGCCCCTACGGCAGCTACTTCGACGAGTTGGTCGACGCCCTGCAGGCGGCGTACCGCGACTTCGACCAGGCCGTCCGCAAGATCGTGGTCGACCGCGGCGAGCTCACCCTGCATCTCGACCGCGCGCACCTCATCGGGATCGCCACAGCCTTGCGCAACGATCCTGCGCTGCGCTTCGAGCTGTGCTCGAGCGTGTCGGGCGTCGACTATCTGGGCGCCGTCGACCGCCTGCATTCGGTCTATCACCTGACGTCAATGACCTACCGCCGTCGGCTGCGGCTCGAGGTCGCGGTCAGCGTGGCCGACCCGCACGTCCCGTCGCTGACCGGGCTGTACCCGACGGCCGACTGGCAGGAACGCGAGACCTACGACCTGTTCGGCATCGTCTATGACGGCCACCCGGCCCTGACTCGGATCATGATGCCGGACGACTGGGTCGGTCACCCGCAGCGCAAGGACTACCCGCTCGGCGGAGTTCCGGTGCAGTACAAGGGCGCCACCATCCCGCCTCCGGACGAGCGGAGGTCCTACGGATGACTTTCCACAATGCGCAACCAGCTATGAGCGAGGCCAGCGATGACTGACGGGACGTACGCGCCGTCGCGCCGCACCACCGAAGGACGCGTCTACAACCTCTCCGGCGGCGACTGGGACCAGGTTGTCGGAACTGATCCGATCGAAGACGAGCGGCTGGTGCTCAACATGGGCCCGCAGCACCCGTCCACCCACGGCGTGCTGCGGCTGGCACTCGAGCTCGACGGCGAAACGGTCACCGACGCCCGCGTAGTGGTCGGCTACCTGCACACCGGCATCGAGAAGAACACCGAGTACCGCACCTGGACCCAGGCCGTTTCCTTCCTGACCCGCGCCGACTACCTGTCCAACTTCTTCAACGAGACCGTGTACTGCCTCAGCGTCGAGCGGCTGCTCGGTGTCGAGGCGCCGTCGCGCGCCCAGCTCATCCGCGTCCTGATGATGGAGATCAACCGACTGTCGTCGCACTGGGTCTGGCTGGCCACCGGCGGCATGGAACTCGGCGCGCTGACCGCGATGACGAACGGCTTCCGCGCTCGGGAGCGCTGCCTCGACGTGTTCGAGCGCATCACCGGCCTGCGGATGAACTCGGCCTACGTCCGGCCCGGCGGGGTGGCCCAGGATCTGCCGCCCGACTACGACGAACTCATCCGCGACTGGATCAAAGCGATGAAGGTCGAGCTCAAGGGCATCGACAGCCTGCTACGGGGCCAGCCGATCTGGGTCAACCGGCTCAAGGACGTCGGCTGGATCGGCGTCGAGGGATGCATCGCACTCGGCATCACCGGGCCCATCCTGCGCGCCGCCGGGCTGCCGTGGGACCTGCGCAAGACCGAGCCGTACCTCGGCTACGAGACGTTCGACTTCGACGTGCCGACCGACGACCGGGGCGATTCCTGGTCGCGGTTCATCGTGCGGGTCGCTGAGATGTGGGAGTCGTTGAAGATCGTCGAGCAGGTGCTCGACCGGCTCGAGCCCGGACCGACGATGATCGACGACCCCAAGATCGCCTGGCCGGCCAAGCTCGCGCTGGGGCCAGACGGCCTCGGCAACTCGCTCGAACACATCCAGCACATCATGGGCAGCTCGATGGAGTCGCTGATCCACCACTTCAAGCTCGTCACCGAAGGCTTCCGGGTGCCGCCGGGTCAGGTCTACACCGCGGTCGAGTCGCCGCGCGGGGAGCTCGGCGCGCACGTCGTCAGCGACGGCGGCACCCGTCCGTACCGCATTCACTTCCGCGAGCCGTCGTTCATCAACCTGCAGGGCACGGCCACGATGGCCATTGGCGGCATGGTCGCCGACGTCATCGCCTCCGTCGCGTCCATCGATCCAGTGATGGGAGGTTGTGATCGGTGAGCCTTCCAACCAACGCTGATGCCGGGCGGGAGAACTTCCGCACCTCGGTCATCCAGCTCGACCGGCCCGGCGACCCGTCGGTGTTCGGGCCGCAAACCCGGGCCGAGGCCGCGCAGATCATCGGGCGCTATCCGCCGGGGCAGTCGCGTTCGGCCCTGCTGCCGTTGCTGCATCTCGTCCAGTCCGAGCAGGGTTACGTCACCGCCGACGGGATCGCATTCTGCGCCGACGTCCTCAACATCACCAAGGCCCAGGTGTCTGCGGTCGTCACCTTCTACACGATGTACAAGCGCCACCCGACTGGTGAGTACCTCGTCAGCGTCTGCACGAACACCCTCTGCGGGATGCTCGGCGGCGACGAGATCCTGGCCGGCTTGCGCGAAACCCTTGGCGTCGAGCGCGACGGAGCCACCACCGACGACAACTTGATCACCCTCGAGCACGCCGAGTGCCTGGCCGCGTGCGACTACGCGCCGGTTGTCACCGTGAACTACGAGTACTTCGACAACCAGACGGTCGATTCGGCCCAGTCACTGGTCGGCAGCCTGCGGGCCGGTCAGCGCCCGCTGCCCAGCCGAGGTGCGCCGCTGTGCTCGTTCAAGCAGATCGAGCGGCAGATCGCCGGCTTCTTCGACGCCGAGACGTTGGCCCAGGACTCGATCAGCAGCGGGGAGCCGACCGAGATCGGCGTGCGGCTGGCCATCGAGCGTGGCGACACGGCTCCGTCCTACGCCGCCGGGCGCGGAGGATCCGACTCCGATCGCCCCGGCCGGGACAAGCCCTCGGCCCAGCCGACCAGTTCCCACGACGCGCCGCTGCAGACGTCACAGTCCGACGACGCCCATACGCATGCCCCCGAGGGCGACGCGGGATCCGAGCCGGGCTCGGCCGGTACAGAGGGGAAGCAGTGACATGCCACTGACTCCGGTACTGACCAAGCGGTTCGGCACCGACCAGCCATGGAAGATCGACAACTACGAACGGCTCGACGGGTACGCGGGCTTGCGCAAGGCGTTGACAATGGCGCCCGACGAACTCATCGCGCTGGTCAAGGACTCGAACCTGCGCGGCCGCGGTGGCGCCGGCTTCCCGGCCGGCATGAAGTGGCAGTTCATCCCGCAGCCGAAGCCGGGCGAGCCGGCCAAGCCGCACTACGTCGTGATCAACGCCGACGAAGGCGAGCCGGGCACCTGCCGCGACCTGCCGCTGATGATGAACGACCCGCACGCGATGATCGAAGGCATCATCATCGCCTGCTACGCGGTGCGGGCCGAACGGGCGTTCATCTACATCCGGGGCGAAGCCGTGCACGCGATCCGGCGGGTCACCGCCGCCGTCGACCAGGCCCGCGCCAAGGGCTACCTCGGTCTCGACATCCTGGGATCGGGTTTCGACTGCGACATCACCATCCACGCCGGCGCGGGTGCCTACATCTGCGGCGAGGAGACCGCCCTGCTGGACTCGCTCGAAGGCAAGCGCGGCCAGCCCCGGCTCAAGCCGCCGTTCCCCGCGACCAACGGCCTCTACGACGCGCCGACGGTCGTCAACAACGTCGGCACGCTGGCCAGCGTGCCCTACATCGTGTTGGGCGGGGCCGACTGGTTCAAGGAGATGGGCCCCGAGGGCTCGCCCGGACCGTCGATGTACTCATTGTCGGGACGGGTCAAGAACCCCGGCCAGTACGAGGCGCCGATGGGCACCACACTGCGCGAACTGCTCGAACTGGCCGGCGGGATGAGCCGTGACAAGGAGCTCAAGTTCTGGACCCCCGGCGGCTCGTCGACGCCGATGTTCACCCGCGAGCACCTCGACACCCCGCTGGACTTCGATTCGGCCGTCCAGGCCGGGTCGATGAACGGGACCTCTGCATTGATGATCTTCGACGAGGACGACTGTGTGGTCCGGGCCGTGAAGAAGTGGTCGGACTTCTACCTGCACGAGTCTTGCGGCAAGTGCACGCCCTGCCGCGAAGGAACGTACTGGTACGTGGGCATCTACGAGCGGCTCGAGAACGGCGGCGGCACCGAGGAGGACATCGACACCTTGCTCGACCTCTCCGACAACATCCTGGGCCGGGCGTTCTGCGCGCTCGGTGACGGCGCGGTCAGCCCGGTCACGTCGTCCATCAAGTACTTCCGGGACGAGTACCTCGCCCACATCGAGGGCGACGGCTGCCCGTTCCCAGGCGCGCGCACCCTGGTTGGAGCCCACTAGATGACCGCCGTCGAAGCTAAGGCCGATCTCGTCACCGTCACCATCGACGGCATCGAGATCTCGGTGCCCAAGGGGACGTTGCTGATCCGGGCGGCCGAGGAACTCGGTATCGCGATCCCGCGGTTCTGCGACCACCCGTTGCTCGACCCGGCCGGGGCCTGCCGGCAGTGCCTGGTCGAGGTCACCGACATGGGCAACGGACGCGGCATGCCCAAGCCGGCCGCCTCGTGCACCACCACGGTCATGCCCGGCATGGTTGTCAAGACCCAGCTCACCTCGGTCGTGGCCGACAAGGCCCAGCAGGGCGTGATGGAGCTGCTGCTCATCAATCACCCGCTGGACTGCCCGATCTGCGACAAGGGCGGCGAGTGCCCCCTGCAGAACCAGGCCATGAGCAACGGCCGGGCCGACTCTCGCTTCCGCGACGTCAAGCGCACGTTCGCCAAGCCGATCGCCATCTCGTCCAACGTGCTGCTCGACCGCGAGCGCTGTGTGCTCTGTCAGCGCTGCACCCGCTTCTCCGAGCAGATCGCCGGCGACCCGTTCATCGACCTGCTCGAACGGGGCGCACTCGAGCAGATCGGGACGTCGTCAGAGGAGCCGTTCCAGTCGTACTTCTCCGGCAACACGGTGCAGATCTGCCCGGTCGGTGCGCTCACCGGTGCGTCGTACCGGTTCCGGGCCCGTCCGTTCGACTTGATGTCGACCGAGACCGTCTGCGAGCACTGCTCTTCGGGCTGTGCGCTGCGCACCGACTGGCGGCGGAGCAAGGTCACTCGCCGCCTGGCCTCGCCCGACGAGGACGTCAACGAGGAGTGGAACTGCGACAAGGGCCGGTGGTCGTTCAACTACGCGATCCAGGCCGACCGGCTGCTCGCTCCGATGGTGCGCAACGAGTCCGGCGCGCTGGTCGAGACCAGCTGGACCGAAGCACTCGAACGCGCCGCGGCCGGATTGCGCGAGGCCGTCGACCGTGGCGGCGTAGGGGTACTGCCGGGTGGACGGCTGACCGAAGAGGACGCCTACGCCTACGCGAAGTTCGCTCGCGTGGCCTTGGCCACCAACGACATTGATTCCCGGGCTCGACCGGGCAGCGCCGAGGAGCTGGCGTTCCTGGGCTCGCATGTGGCTGGGATGACTCCGCAGCACGTCTCGTACGCCTCGCTCGAGGCGGCGCCTGCGGTTCTGCTCGTCGGGCTCGAGCCCGAGGAGGAATCGCCGATCGTCTTCCTACGGCTGCGCAAGTCGACCCGCCACGGCGAGACGGCCGTCTGGTCGATCGCTCCGTTCGCATCGCGGGGGCTGAGCAAGCTCGACGGCCGGCTGCTGCCGACGCGGCCGGGCGCCGAGGCGGCCGCGATCGGCGCCCTTGGCGGCGACGTCACCGAGGCGCTGTCCGTCGATGGCGCGCTGATCCTGGTCGGAGAACGGCTGGCCACTTCGCCCGGCGCGTTGAGTGCCGCGGCTGGGCTGGCCGCCTCGACCGGCGCCGGGCTGGCCTGGGTGCCGCGCCGGGCCGGCGAGCGGGGCGCGGTCGATGCCGGTGCGCTGCCGACCCTGCTGCCGGGCGGGCGTCCGGTCGACGACGCCGCGGCCCGGGCGGAGGTCGAGCGGGCTTGGGGTAGCAGTGTGCCGGCCGAGACGGGTCGCGACACCGACGCGATCCTCCGGGCAGCCGTCGACGGTTCGCTGGCGGCGCTCGTTATTGGCGGAGTGGATCCCGGCGACCTGGCCGACCCGGCGCTGGCGGCCGAGGCGCTCGAGCGGGCCGGGTTCATCGTCAGCCTCGAGATCCGGACCAGCGCCGTCACCGCCGCGGCCGACGTCGTGCTGCCCGTTGCGCCGCCGGCCGAGAAGGCCGGCCGTTACGTCACGTGGGAGGGCCGGCGCCGCCCCTTCGACCTGACCATCACCAACACCGGAGCGATGTCCGACGGCCGGGTGCTGCACGCCCTGGCCGAGGAGCTCGACGTCGCGTTCGGATTGCCGACTGTCGCCGCCGCCCGCGCGGAGCTGCTGCAGCTGGCCACGGGCATCCACCGGCCGTCGGCGCCGAGCGTTGCACCCATTGCGCCGGCCGAGCCCGGCAACGGCGAAGCGCTGCTGGCCACCTGGCCCGAGCTGATCGACGCCGGCCGCATGCAGGACGGCGACGAGCACCTCGCGGGCACGGCCAAGCCGGCCCGGGCCGTGCTCAACGCGGCCACCGCCGCCGAGGTCGGAGTTGCCGACGGCGACTCGGTGAGTGTGGCGACGGACCGCGGGACGCTGGTGCTGCCAGTGGTCATCGACGCGCTGCCCGACCGCGTCGTGTGGCTGCCGACCAACGCTCGCGGCTGCGCGGTGCGCACGACACTGGGCGCCACGTCAGGCGACATCGTGACGCTCGGCCGGCCCGCCGCTCCGCCCGTGGTGGGCGCCGATCCCGAGGCCGCCGCTGGAGGTGTCTCATGAGCGCCAACGTGCTCGCGGCGTCACACTCCACCGATGTTCTGCTCGCAAGCTCGCACTCCACCGATGTTCTGCTCGCAAGCTCGCACTCCACCGATGTTCTGCTCGCAAGCTCGCAGAATCTCCCCGGTTTCGGCGACCAGCCGATCTGGCTGGTGCTGATCAAGGTCCTCGCCGTCTTCGTCTTCCTCGTGGTCATGACGCTGTTCTCGATCGTCTTCGAGCGCAAGGTCGTGGGCCGGATGCAGAACCGCATCGGTCCGAACCGCACCGGCCCGTGGGGCACGCTGCAGTCACTGGCCGATGGCGTGAAGCTCGCGTTCAAGGAAGAGGTCATCCCCGCGCTGGCCGACAAGCCGGTGTACTTCCTGGCCCCGATCCTGTCCGCCGTGCCGGCGTTCCTGGCCTTCTCGGTCATCCCGTTCGGCCCGGAGGTCTCGATCTTCGGCCATCACACCGCCCTGCAACTCACCGACCTGCCGGTCGGCGTCCTGGTCGTCTTCGCCTGCTCGTCGCTGGGCGTGTACGGCATCGTGCTGTCCGGCTGGGCATCCGGCTCGACCTACCCCCTGCTCGGCGGCCTGCGTTCGGCCGCGCAGATGATCTCGTACGAGGTCGCGATGGGCCTGTCGATGGTGGCGGTGTTCCTCTTCGCGGGGACGATGTCGACGTCGGGAATCGTCGCCTCGCAATACCACACCTGGAACGTATTCCCGCTGTTCGTCTCGTTCGCGATCTACGCGGTGTCCGTGGTCGGTGAGACCAACCGCGCGCCGTTCGACCTGGCCGAAGCCGAGTCGGAACTCGTCGGCGGCTTTCACACCGAGTACTCGTCGTTCAAGTTCGCCATGTTCTACCTGGCCGAGTACATCAACATGGTGACGGTTTCCGCGCTGGCGACGACGTTGTTCCTCGGCGGTTGGCATGCGCCGTGGGGCGTGCACGCGCTGTGGAGCGGGGCGAACTCGGGCTGGTTCCCGGTCATCTGGTTCGTCATCAAGATCGTCGTGATCATCTTCGTGTTCGTGTGGCTGCGGGGGACGCTGCCCCGGCTGCGCTACGACCAGTTCATGCACCTCGGTTGGAAGGTGCTCATCCCGATCAACCTGGTATGGATCCTCGCCGTTACCAGCATCCACGTGCTGCGCGACCGCGACTGGCCGGCCTGGAAGGCCACCGGCGTTCCGTTGGCCCTCGTGCTGCTGCTCGTCGTCGTGCCCGGCCTGATGATGTGGGAAGGTGCCATCGCGCGCCGCACGGCCACCCGCGAGGCCGACGACGCCGACGAGGCCGAACTCGCGCCGACGTTCCCCACACCACCGATGGATCTCGTGGTACCGAAGCCGCAGCGGCTGGCGTCGGTGTCGCGTCCCACACCCGCGATTGCGGACGGAGAAGACGACCCTGATGGCTGAGACACCCACGTCCGAGCCCGAGCCCACCGGCAGCATCGGCGGTTTTGCCAAGGGCTTCGGGCTGACCTTCGCCACGATGTTCAAGAAGGTCTACACGCAGCAGTACCCGTTCGACTTCTATCCGACGGCGCCGCGGTATCACGGTCGGCACGTGCTCAACCGGCACCCCGACGGACTGGAGAAGTGCGTCGGGTGCGAACTGTGTGCTTGGGCCTGCCCGGCCGACGCGATCTACGTCGAGGGCGCCGACAACACCGACGAGGCCCGCTATTCGCCGGGTGAGCGCTACGGCGCGGTGTACCAGATCAACTACCTGCGCTGCATTTTCTGCGGGTTGTGCGTCGAAGCGTGCCCGACCCGTTCGCTCACGATGAGCAACGAATACGAGCTCGCTCTCGACAGCCGCCAGGAGCTGATCTACACCAAGGAGCAGTTGATGGCTCCGCTGCTGCCCGGCATGGAGGCCCCGCCCCACCCGATGCGCCTCGGCGACGACGAGAAGGACTACTACACCGTCGTGTCGCAGGAACCGCTGCAGCACGGGGCCGACCAGAGCACCGCCAACGTCGCCGGCCGCCCCATCACCGGCACCGCCATAGAAGTCGGACGCCACCATGGTTAGGGCGCCGGGATTGTTTGTGGGTGACCACCAGGCGATGAGCGCTCGCGCGAAGAGCGCGCTCACAGGCCGCAGGCCTGGGTGGCCCGCCGGATGCACCCGAGCGCCAGCGAGCGGTGCAGACGGGGGGACACGTTGAGCGCATTAATAAGTGCTGGCGAATTGACCAATGGACAGGTGCCTCTTGGGGAGGCGGTTGCGTTCTGGGTGCTCGGGCCGGTGTCGCTGGCGGGTGCGATCGGGATGGTGTTGTTGCGCAACGCCATCCACTCGGCGCTCTCGCTGGTGGCGACGATGATGTCGCTCGGCATGTTCTACCTGATCGAGCAAGGGCCGTTCCTCGGCCTGGTTCAGATCATCGTCTACACCGGCGCGATCATGATCTTGTTCCTGTTCGTGCTGATGCTGGTCGGCCGCGACGCGTCGGACTCGATCGTCGAGACGCTGCGCGGCCAGCGGTGGGCGGCCGCGCTGTTCGGCATCGGCTTCGCTCTGCTCGTCGCCATCTCGATCGGCCGCGCGTTCAAGGGCTCGAAACCGGTCAACCTCGACGGCCCCAACGCGGCGGGCGGCAACGTCCAGTCGATCGCCCGGCTGCTGTTCACCAAGTACCTGTTCGCGTTCGAGCTCACTTCGGCGCTGCTGATCGTGGCCGCCGTGGGCGCCATGGTCCTCGCTCACGTCGAGCGTGAGGGGCCGCGGCGCACGCAGAAGTCGATCGCCCGCGAGCGGATCCGCAGCGGACGTCCTCAGCCGCTGCCCGGCCCGGGTGTGTTCGCCAACGCGAACGCGATCGGCACGCCGGCGCTCCTGCCGGACGGCTCGGTGTCGGAGGAGTCGGTGATGGCGTCCGCGCCGGCCCGTGAGCTGCCCCGGCGCCCGCTGTCGGCCATCGAGAACAACGAAGGCGGTGACCGGTGACCCCGACCTACTACCTTGTCCTGAGTGCGGCGCTGTTCACCATCGGCGCCGTCGGTGTGTTGGTGCGGCGCAATGCGATCGTCGTCTTCATGTGCGTCGAGCTGATGTTCAACGCCGTCAATCTCAGTCTCGTGACGTTCTCGCGCATCAACGGCAGCCTCGACGGCCAGATCATGGCTTTCTTCGTCATGGTCGTCGCGGCCGCCGAGGTTGTGGTCGGACTGGCCATCATCATGTCCATCTTCCGAACCCGGAGGTCGGCGTCGGTTGACGACGCCAACCTCCTGAAGTACTGAGAGGCCGGCTGTGAATACCGCCGAAGGGATGCAGTCTGCCGCCTGGCTGCTTGTCGCCCTACCGCTGTTCTCGTCGGCCGTGCTGCTGCTCGCCGGCCGGCGGGCCGACAAGTGGGCGCACTTCGTCGGCGCCGGCGTCCCGGTCGTGCTTTTCGTCTACGCGGTGGCGCTGTTCTTCTCGGTCAAGGGTGAGAGCAACCGCGAGATCAACCTGCACCTGTACTCGTGGATCCCGGTCGCCGGCTTCCGGGTCGACGCGGGCATGCTGATCGACCCGCTGTCGATGGTGTTCGTACTGCTGATCACCGGTGTCGGTTCACTGATCCATATCTATGCCGTGGGCTACATGGCTGGCGATCCGGGCCGGCGTCGCTTCTTCGGGTACTTCAACTTCTTCGTCGCTGTCATGTTGTTGCTGGTTCTGGCCAACAACTACCTGGCGCTCTACGTCGGCTGGGAGGGCGTCGGCCTCGCGTCCTACCTGCTGATCTCCTACTACTTCGACCGCCCCATCGCGGCAACTGCCGGCAACAAGGCGTTCTTCGCCAACCGGGTGGGTGACGTCGGGCTTTCGATCGCGATCATGGTCATGTTCGCCTACGTCGGCAGCACGTCCTACGCCGACGTCCTCTACGGCGACACCAAACTGACCAACGGTGTGGCCGCCGCCATCGGCTTCATGCTCCTGCTCGGCGCCTGCGGCAAGTCCGGCCAGTTCCCGCTGCAGACCTGGCTGCCTGACGCCATGGAAGGCCCGACGCCCGTGTCGGCGCTGATACATGCCGCAACCATGGTCACCGCCGGGGTGTACCTGATCGCCCGCTCGGCCCCGGTCTTCGACGCCTCGCAGGCCGCACGCACCGCCGTGGTGATCGTCGGCGCCATCACCCTGCTCTACGGCTGCATCTGCGGCTGCGGCCAGGACGACCTGAAACGGGTGCTGGCCTATTCGACGGTCAGCCAGATCGGCTACATGTTCCTGGCTGTCGGCCTCGGGCCCGGCGTGTATGCGATCGGCATCATGCACCTGATCGGCCACGGCTTCTTCAAGGCCGCGCTGTTCCTTTCGGCCGGTTCGGTCATGCACGCCATGAACGACCGAATCGACATGCGGCGGTTCGGCGGCTTGTGGCGGGTCATGCCGATCACCTATGGCGTGTTCGTGTGCGGCTTCCTCGCGATCATCGGCTTCCCGTTCGCGACCGGCTTCTGGACGAAGGACAAGATCATCGAGGCGGCGCTGGACAAGGGCGGCACGTCCGGCTGGGTGCTGGGCCTGGTCGCGCTCGCCGGCGCCGGGATCACCGCGTTCTACATGACTCGCGCGCTGGTGATGACGTTCCACGGCGAACGGCGGTGGGAGGACGACGTCCATCCGCATGAGGCGTCGCGCAACATGACCTACCCGATGATCGTGCTCGGCATCCTCTCACTGGTTGGTGGGTACTTGCTGATCTTCGGCGGCGGCTTCCAGCACTGGCTCACGCCTTCGGTCGGGCCTAGCGTCGAAGAGGGCGCGCACACGGTTTCCAAGGTCGTGCTCACGGCGATCACGCTGGTCGTCGTGGCACTCGGTGTCCTCGGTGGCTGGGTGGCGTTCGGGCGCAAGCCGATCCCGGTGAGCCAGCCGGTCGGGGTCTCGCCGGTCACCACTGCAGCCCGCCGCAACATCTACGCCGACGCGTTCAACGAAGTTGTCCTGCAGCGGCCGGGCCAATGGCTGAGCCGAGCGTTGGTCTATTTCGACAACCGCGGCGTCGACGGAGCGGTCACCGGGCTGGCAGCCGGCTTCGGCGGCGGATCGGCCCGGCTCAAGCGGGTGCAGACCGGGTTCGTCCGCAGCTATGCGCTCTCCATGCTCGGTGGCACCGTCGCCGTGGTAGCGGTCCTGCTCGCGGTGAGGTTCCAGTAATGCACAACGTTGCGCTGCTCGTTCTGGTGCTGATCCCGCTGGCCGGGTCTTTGGTCGTCTTCTCGTTGCCCAAGGACCAGGTGAAGCTGGCCAAGCAACTCAGTCTCGCGGTCTCGCTCATCGTCGTCGTCTACACCGCGGTCGTCGGTTTCCGGTTCGACACCGGCGCGGGCGCCGATCGGTTCCAGTTCCGCGGCGCCTGGACCTGGATCAAGGCGTTCAACGTGCAGATCGCCTTCGGTGTCGACGGCATCGCGCTCGTCCTGGTCGGCATGTCGGTCGTGCTCATCCCAGCCGTGATCCTCGCCTCGTGGAACACCTTCGACAGCAAGTCCGGGGCTGAAGAGGTCGCCGCGCCCGGCGCGAAGCAGCGCAGCGTGCGCAACTATCTCGGCTTGCTGCTGCTGCTCGAGTTCTTCATGATCGGCGTCTTCACCGCCACTGATGTCTTTCTGTTCTACGTCTTCTTCGAGGCGATGCTGGTCCCGATGTACTTCATCATCGGCAGCTTCGGTGGCCCGCGCCGGCAGTACGCGGCCATGAAGTTCTTCCTGTACTCCCTCGTCGGCGGACTGCTGATGCTGGCCTCGGTCATCGGACTGTACGTAACCACCGGTTCGCGGTCGTTCTCGATCACGGAGCTGATCGGCCAGGTTCCCGACGGCGCCACGCAGAAGTGGCTGTTCCTCGGCTTCTTCATCGCCTTCGCCATCAAGGCTCCGCTCGTGCCGTTCCACACCTGGCTGCCCGACGCCGGCGCCGAAGCCCCGGCCGGAGGTGCCGCGTTGCTGGTCGGGGTGCTGGACAAGGTCGGCACGTTCGGCTTCCTGCGGTACTGCCTGCCCCTGTTCCCGGGCGCGTCACGCTACTTCGCGCCGACGATCCTCATCTTGTCGGTGATCGGCATCCTGTACGCGGCGTTCCTCGCCATCGGTCAGCGGGACATGAAGCGGCTGGTCGCCTACACGTCCGTCGCTCACTTCGGCTTCATCGGGCTGGGCATCTTCGCGTTCACCACCCAAGGTGGCAGCGGCGCCGTGCTGTACATGGTGAACCACGGCCTGTCGACGGGTGCGCTGTTCATCGTCGTCGGTTTGCTGATCGCACGGGGCAAGAGCCGCAACGTCGACGACTACGGCGGCGCGGCGAAGGTGACCCCGATCCTGGCCGGGCTGTTCCTGCTGGCCGGGCTGTCGGCGCTGGCGTTGCCCGGCATGAGCACATTCATCAGCGAGTTCCTCGTGCTGGTCGGGACGTTCACCCGGCACAAGGGCCTCGCGGTGCTGGCCACCACCGGCATCGTGCTGGCCGCGATCTACGTGCTCTACCTGTACCAGCGCACCTTCCAGGGACCGCTCAGCGAACGGACGTCGAAGTTCCGTGACCTCAACCCGCGAGAAGTCCTCGCGGTCGCACCGTTGATCGCGTTGATCGTTTTTCTCGGCATCTACCCGAAGCCGGTCCTCGACGTCATCAACCCCGCAGTGCGGGCCACGTTGCACGACGTGCACAAGACCGACCCGGCTCCGCAGCTGGGCACTGCTGTCGGAGGACTGAAGTGACGCCCACCCTGCTGGCTGCCGCCGCACCGGCGCACGTCACCGCCCCGTCGGTCTCCTACCACGCACTGGCTCCGATCCTGATCGTGCTCGGCGCCGCCATGGTCGGCGTGCTGGCCGAGGCCGTCGTCCCGCGCGCCGATCGATTCCCCATCCAGTTGGGCATCGCCGTCGCCGGATTGGCCGCCGCCCTGGTGATGGTCGGCGTGCTGCACGGCACGTCCGAGACGACGGTGGCCGGAGCGCTCGCCGTCGACGGCACCGGCCTGTTCATCCAAGGCTCCGTTCTCCTGCTGGCCATCATGTCCGTGCTGCTGATCGGCGAGCGCAGCATCGACGTGGGCAGTTCGGTGGTCGCCTCGGCCGCGGTGGTCGTAGGCTCGCCGACCGACCGCCGCCTCGACCGGGCCGGCCACGTGCAGACCGAGATCTTTCCGCTGCTGCTGTTCGCGGTGTCGGGCATGCTCATCTTCCCGATCTCGAACAACCTGCTGCTGATGTTCGTGGCGCTCGAGGTGCTGTCGCTGCCGTTGTACCTGATGGCCGGGCTGTCGCGCCGGCGGCGGCTGCTGTCGCAAGAAGCGGCGCTGAAGTACTTCCTGCTCGGCGCGTTCGCCTCGGCCTTCTTCCTCTACGGGCTGGCGCTGCTCTACGGCTACGCCAACTCCGTCGACCTGCCGGTGATCCTCAGTGCGTCGCGGAGTTCGGCCAAGTCTGACGTCCTGCTCTATGTCGGACTGGCCCTACTGCTGGTCGGGCTGCTGTTCAAGGCCGGCATCGCGCCGTTCCACAGCTGGACGCCGGACGTCTATCAGGGCTCGCCAACGCCCGTGACCGCGTTCATGGCCTCGTGCACCAAGATCGCTGCGTTCGGAGCGATCCTGCGGGTGCTCTACGTCGGCTTCAACGCGACCGCTTGGAACTGGCGTCCGATCCTGTGGGCCGTCGCCATCGCGTCGATGGCGGTCGGTGGCATCTTCGGACTGACCCAGACCGACGTGAAGCGCATCCTCGCCTACTCCTCGATCGCGCACGCCGGCTTCATCCTCGTGGGGCTCGTGGCGTTGAACAAGGACGGCATCGCCAGCGTGCTGTTCTACTCGCTCACATACGGGTTCTCGACCATGGCCGCGTTCGGCGTGCTGATGCTGGTGCGCGATGCCGACGGGGAGGCGACGCATCTGTCGCAGTGGTCGGGGTTGGCCCGCAAGAGCCCGTTCGTGGCCATCGTGATGACCGTGTTGCTCATGTCGATGGCCGGCATCCCGTTGACGGCTGGTTTCGTCGGCAAGTTCTACGTATTCCGCGCGGCGTACCACGTCGCCGCGCCGCTCGTGGTGATGGCACTCGTGTTCTCGGCCGTGGCCGCGTTCTACTACCTCCGTATCGTGGTGCTCATGTTCTTCGCCGAGCCCCCGGAAGGGGGTCCGACCGTCGCGATCCCGGGCTGGTCGACCACGGTTGCGCTGACGTTCGGCGTGGTCGCCACGGTCGTGCTGGGCGTCTTTCCGCAGCCCATCCTCGACCTGGCGGCGAAGGCCGCGACACTGGTCGGGTGACGCACACTCTGCTCGGCGTCGAGTTCACCGACGCCGCGCTCGAGGCGTCGGTGCGCGCTGCGCTCGACGAAATCGAGACCGGGCTGCGACAGGCCGTGCACTCCGACGACGAGTTCGTGGCCGGCGCGGCGGGATATCTCGTCGACGCCGGCGGCAAGCGGTTCCGGCCGTTGGTGAGCGTCTTGGCCGCGCACTTCGGCGACCCGTCGCGGTCGGAGTTGGTGCCGGCGGCGATCGTGGTCGAACTCACCCACCTCGCCACGCTCTATCACGACGACGTGATGGACGAAGCGGCTGTACGACGGGGGGCAGCATCGGCCAACGCCCGCTGGGACAACACCATCGCCATCCTGACTGGCGACTTCCTGTTCTCGCGAGCGTCCAATCTGCTTGCCGACCTCGGTCCGTACGCAGTGCGACTGCAGGCGCAGACCTTCGAACGGCTGGTCATCGGGCAGATCCGCGAGACGGTGGGACCGCGTGCCGGTGTCGACCCGATCGAGCACTACCTCGCAGTTCTGGCCGACAAGACCGGCTCGCTGATTGCCACTGCGGCTGAATTCGGGGCGCACTATGCGGGCGTAGACCAGGGCGTGGTGGACAAGCTGCGCAGCTTCGGCCAACAGATCGGCGTCGCGTTTCAAATCAGTGACGACATCCTCGACATTGCCTCGGATTCCATCGAGTCCGGCAAGACGCCGGGTACGGATCTGCGGGAAGGGGTCGCGACCTTGCCGGCGTTGTACGCGCTGCGTTCAGGCGAGCCCGCGGGAGCGCGCCTGCGGTCACTACTGTCCGGGCCGCTGGTGGACGACGACGAACACGCCGAAGCCCTCAGCCTGCTGCGTTCGTCGGATGCGTTGGCCGAGTCTCGGGCGACGTTGAAGAGCTACGCGCAGACTGCCCGTAGCCTGCTCACCGACCTTCCGGAATTGCCGGCGCGCGACGCACTCCGAACTCTCACCGACGTCGTCATCGAGCGCACCGGCTGAGGTTATGGGCCAATCGGTGCTTGGCCACGGACCGCTTAGCCGCTGCTGAAGCCTGCGCAGTGGCTGGTGCTCGACCCGGTGACGGACGCTGTCCCGTTGACCATCGCGATCAGGACCTCGCCTTGCGGTGGCTCCGTCTTGAGCAGCCCGGCCGTCATCAGCACCGCGGTTGTTGGCGCATACTCGCTGGTCTGCTCGAAGTAGGCCATCTCGGCTACCCGCACATTGCGGACGTCCGCGGTGCAGGCAACGCCTTCGGCTTTGTGCGAGCCGCCATGGACGGAGAAGACGGCAATCGCCGCAAGGCTGCTGAGGGTCACGCTGACCAACGACACCTCGATCAGACTGAAGCCGGATTCCCGGCTGGCGTGCGAGCGAATGCGGTTCAACACGTGAGTTCGGGCAACGCGGTTCCTCCGCGGTGTCCGGTGCGACGCGGATCCCCGGCTGTGCACTTCCGGGTGTTCTGCCAACGACACAGCAATGGTCGTTGGGCGGCGGGACGCAGTGGGGGGAGGTAGGCTGCTGCGCCCCGCCTGCTCAATGTGCAGGGCGCGACTGTTAGCGCGCACCGCTCTGTGTACGTCGGCCATTCGATCTGCCCCCGAAGATCAGCCCTTGCGTAACGCGTGACCGAGGTCGCGCGCTCGACCCCCCCAGCCGCTGTACGCATCACTGATACTTGACTAGGAAGAGAAAATAGGCAAAGCGGGTGGCAGAGAATCGCAGGAGAATATCCGGCATAGCCGTTAAACCCGATATCGATCCGCCATTGACTGCCACCTCCGCAGGTCCGTCAATGGTGAGGAAAATGTGTCGTGTGAATGACCGCTTTGCTGACCGTACAGAGGCGGGCGCGCTGCTCGGCGCGAGTCTGTCCCGGCCGGAGTACGCATCCGCCGTGGTGCTCGGCCTGCCTCGAGGCGGCGTGCCCGTCGCCGCCGAAGTGGCCCGCACCTGGGGCGCCGAACTTGACGTGTTCGTCGTCCGGAAGTTGGGCGTGCCCGATCAGCCGGAACTGGCATTCGGCGCAGTCGCCGGCGGCGGAGTTCGAGTACTCAACCCAGACGTCGTCGCGACGGCCCGGGTTGATGCGCAGACGATCGAGCGGCTGACCGACGAGGCGAGGGCGGAGGTCACGCGGCGCGAGCGGGCCTACCGGGGCGCTCGACCTCGGTTACCGCTCAACGGGCGGGTGGTGATCCTCGTCGACGACGGCATCGCCACTGGCGCCACCGTGCGCGCGGCCATTGCCGCGGCGCGGGCCGAAACGCCCGCCGCCGTCGTCGTTGCCGCACCGGTGGCCCCGGCACGCGTGGTCCGGGAGCTCGCCGCCGTCGCCGATGACGTGGCCGTTCTCATTGCCGCGCAACGGTTCCGGTCGGTCGGCTCGTTCTATGCCGACTTCGACCAGCTCTCCGACGCCGAGGTACAAGCGGCGCTGGCCCGATACTCCGGGTGAGCGCTTCAACCACCCTGCACGAGCCGGACATACACGTCGGCGACCGAGCGAGCCACGAACAGGGCCAGCAGCGTTCCCCCGATCATGAACGGGCCGAACGGTATCGCCGTCTTGCGGCCACCCTTGCCGCTCACCATCAGGGCGATACCGCCAAGGGAACCGAGCAGAAATCCAAGGAACGCGCCTACGGCCAGCGCCGACCAGGAAAGGTAGGCCAGCACGCCACCGAGCAGGCCGGCGAGCTTGACGTCGCCGAAGCCCATGCCGGCGGGATAGGCGATCCTGATTGTGTAGTAGAACGCATAGAGCGCAGCCGACCCGATAGCCGCTCGGGCCAGTGACCACCAATCGTGCTGCGTCGCGGCCGCCACCGCGAGCAGAATCGCGAGCACGGGATAGGACGGCAAGGTGACCTTGTCGGGCAATCGTTTGTGTTCGAAGTCGATCACCGCCAACGCGATGGCCGCGGCGACGAAGTACAAGTACGCGGGCAGGGCCGGGCCCAGGTGCAGATCCAGGATTCGTACCGTCACGGCGGCGAACAGGGCGCCGGTGACTGCCTCGACGATGGGATAGCGCGGGCTGATCGGGGCCTGGCAGTCGAAGCACTTTCCCCGCAGCATGAACCAGCCCAGGACCGGGATGTTGTGCCGGGTACGGATCTCGCTCTTGCACTGCGGGCACCGCGACGCCGGCCGCACCACCGATTCGCCCGCCGGCACCCGGTAGATCACCACATTGAGGAACGATCCGACCGCCAATCCCAACAACCCGGCGAGCACGGCCCACACCGCGTTGGCGATCATGCTCGCCATTGTGCCCTTAGCGGATCTCGTTCCAGCTCAATACCTTCACCGTGGCGGGTTGACCCGTACCAGTGACCTGAACCTTGGCGCGAAGCTGAGCGGGTAGTGGATTGCCTCCGGCATCCGTGGTCGGACACGGCGTAGCGGACGCAGCACACAGCCACACAGATACGTACATCACTGAGAATGACGTCGCTACTCCTCCGCCCCCGGGTAATTCGACAAGCGGATTCTGAATCGTCGTTCCCACGGTATCCACGGAGAAGGTCCAGGCGATGAGACCCCAGTTGAAGGTCTGACCCGGTGAGTTCTTGAAGGTGATGTCGAGGCTGGCCACCGGCGCATAGAACAAGCCGTTGAGGTGAAACTCCGGGTGGCCGTTCGAGGGTGTGGTGATCATCGAACACGGGTCGGCCGCGACGATGCACCCGGATTGGGCAGCCACTGTGAGTCCTTGGCCGGTCAACGCACTGGCGAGGCCGTACATCGCGATCGGCGTTCTGGTCGCCGAGTAGGTCGCGCACAGTTCCATCGAGTTCGACGAAAGGCCGACGGTGCTGTCGCCACCGAACACGAATTCGACCCCAGGGAGGGGAACGCTGCGGGGGTCGCCACATTCCCCCGGCATGCTGTGCAACTGGCTGAGGGCGCTCAGGCTCGCGGCGTTGGCCGGATCAGCCTGCGTGATCACCCGGCTCGGCGACGCATTGTTCATCGGAGTGCCGCCGAAGACTTCGGCCGGAATGTCCCAGGCGTGCTGGCCGGGGTTTTTGAAGTCGAAGTAATACGTACCCGGACTGAACCACTCCAGATCAACGCTCGCACACGGCGAGTTCAGAATGGCGACGCTGTTGTAGAGCCCGGGGCGGAACGCGGCGATGGTCTTGCCCCCGACCGTGTTGCAGACGGGCGCGGGCGCGGTCGCGACCGTCGTTGTCGGCGGGGTGTACACGGTGTCGGTGATGCTGGCGGCAGTCACGGTGGTGCAGGGCTTAGAGAAGGTGCCGGTGCAGCCCAGCACGGTGCGGATCGCGGAAGTCGAGTCGACGTTCAGTGTTGCCTTGTTACTGTTGATCTTCGATTTGGACACGACATCGCCGCCGGTGACGTAGATGTCCTTGTTCGCCTGCCCGAACGTCTGCCCGTCGGGCGAGGCCGCGGTGCTTCGGGTGAGCAGCGCGTACTTCGGCCGGTTCGCATCGGTGATCGTCACGCCCGCACCGCTTCCGGTATCCGGGGCGCATTTCACCGTGGCGTTGTACGACGTGCTGCCCGACCCGGGAACGACGTAGAACGGTGAACCGGCGCTGCCGAGATTCTCCGAGGTGCCTGTGGGCGTGGCGCAGTTGGCGGGAAATGTGCCCTGGCTCAGTTGGGAGACGGCAGCCTGACCGGCCCCGTCAGTCGCGTACTGACTCGCGGCCTGATCGCCGAGCGCGACTGTTGACCGCGCGCCGGTGTCGGCCTCGGCGAGAATGGTGCCCAGCACGACTGCGATGACGGTGACCAGGATGAGGACGATGACCAACGTCGCTCCGTCGTCACCTGTCGTACGGCGCCGGTTGATCATGGTGCTTGCCTCCGTTGCCCGTTGAGGGTCAAGGTGTATGCCTGCCCTTTGCCCGCGGGATCCTTGATGGCCAGTTGCAGGGTGACCGTTGCCGGCAGCGTCGCCGCACTGCATGTCGACGAGCAGGTGACCTGATTTGGGCCGACCGTATTGACGTCATGTGCAAGAACAACGTCGGACGGTTGAGCCGCGCCCGGGCAATAGACCCGGTGTAATTGGTTCTGACCCGAGACCGCCCGGATGAAGTAGCCAGCCGAGTTCACGCTGACTGACTCGCTCTGAGTCGTGGCGTTCCATGCTTTGTCGTCCCACTTGATCAGAATGAGGGGCGTACCACCGCCGGCCAGCCCGCACGACCCAGCCGGGAAACCGGAGGTCCAGATCGACTGAGTAGCGCCGTACGGAGTCGTCGAGCTCCGGGTGCCGACACTCGCGACGTCCTGCGCGAAATACGCGGCTGCGATCTGCTGGTCATGAGATTCGCTAATCCGTCCGGTCGTCACCGTGCTCGTCGTGAAGTAGCTGATCACCAAGTTGGCCAGCGGGATGGTGATGACGCCGAGGATCACCGTCGTGATGAGCAACTCGATCAGCGTGAACCCAACGTCGGAACGAAGCCTCCGGTCGCGCAGCCAGCGCTTCATGGCTTGCGCACGATCACGATGAGGGACTGGCTGACCCGAGTGTCCGACGACGTCAGACTGATCGTGACTTGCTGGAGGCCGGGATCGGTCGTGCACGTCGCCGACCCGAACGCGGCGCCGGTCCAGTACTTGATGCTCAATGAAGGCGCCTGGAAACCGGTCTGGGTCGCCAACGCCGGTGCCGACGCGCCGCAGCCGGTGTAGCTGGCTGCCACCTGTTCCGCGTAATTGTGCAGGTAGCTGCCGGCATTGGCCTGATCGCGATGGCTTCTCGAGGCCACGACGCTCACCGCGATCCCCGAGGCAATCGCGACAACGGCAACGCCGAGAATGCCCAGTGCGACGATTAGCTCGAGCAAGGTCTCGCCCCGCTCGTTTCGCACCTGGCGGCCCGCACGCATCAGACCTTGACCTGCCTGAATACGCCGTACATCGCTGAGACGAGCGCGATGGCGACGAAACCGACGATCAGTCCCATGACGATGATGACGGCCGGCTCGAACAGAGACGTCAGCTTCTTGATCTTGTAGTCCAGCTCGGTCTCGTAGTACTGCGCCGTGACTTCGAGTTGGTTGTCGAGCGTGCCGGTTTCCTCGCCGACGCGAAGCATCTGGACGGCAGTGGCAGGGAACAGCAAGGTCTTGGCGAGTGGCGTGGCGATGCCCTGGCCTTCGAGCATCGCCTCGTTGACGCCGGAGAGCGACCTGATGTACACCCGGTTGCGCAATGAATCGGTGGCCACCCGTAGCGCCTCGGGCAACGTCACGCCCGCGGTCACCATCGACGCGAGGATCCGGCAGAACCGTTCGACCAACGCGTATTGGATGGTGCTGCCCATGACGGGAATACCCAGTAGCAGGCGGTCCTTGGCGTAGCGGCCGCGTTCGGTCTGAAGAATGCCGGCGAGTATCACCACGATGGCGGTGAATCCGATCGCGAGCGCCCACCACCACGTCGTGAGGAAATCGGTCATCGCGAGGAGCATGCGAGTGGGCAGCGGCAGCTTGGCGTCGAGACTCTTGAAAAAGACCTTGAACTTCGGCAGCACGAACGAGGCGAGCACGATGACCGTTACCACCGACATCACCATGATAATTGCGGGGTAGATCGTCGCGGCCTTGATCTTGCGGCGGGCGTCCAGGTCGCGCTCGATGTACACCGCCAGGCGGGTGAGCACCGTGTCGAGCTCACCGGTTAGTTCGGCTGAGTGGACGATGCCGCGGTAGAAGTCGGGGAAGACCTTCGCATGCCGATCCAGGCAGTCCGAGAAGCGCTCGCCCGAGCGTAAGCCGTCCTCGATGTCGTTCATCACGCGGCGGACCGAAGAGTTCTCGGATTCAACGCCGATCGTGTGCACGGCGTCGAGGATGGGCAGGCCAGCCCGCACAAATGCGGCCAGTTGCCGGGACAGGTGCATCAGATCGTCGCGCTTGACCCGCGGTCCGGAAAGTTCGGCCTGCAGGAAGCTCTTCTTCTCGGTGACCCGGATGTCGCGTAATTGGCGATCGTAGAGCGCGAGTTCGACGGTGTTTCGGCTGTCGGACTTCTCGACGCCCTTGCTCTGCTGACCGTCCGGCCCAACCGCGACGTAAGCGAATTTCGGCATCTCAGACCCCAACCACGTAGATCGAGCGGACAACCTCGGCAAGGGTGGTGATGCCGCTTTCGACCAGCCGCACCGACTCCTCCTGCAGCGTGCGCATGCCCTGCATCCGGCACAGCTTGCGCAGCTCGTCATGTGAGCCCCGCTCCAGGATCAATTCCCGGACCTCGTCGGTGATCGCCATCAGCTCGTAGACGCCGATCCGCTCCAGGTAGCCGGTGTGTGAACAGAAGTTGCAGCCGGCGCCGTGGACAAAGCCACCAGCCGGGGGCGTCCCGCCGAACGTCTTTAGGAAGGCGAGCTCTTCGATCGAGGGTTGGTAGGGCTCGGTGCAGTAGGTGCAGATCCGGCGGACCAGGCGCTGCGCGACGACTGCAGTGACGGACGAGGCAACGAGGAAAGACTCGATACCCATGTCCAGCAGCCGGTACAGCGCCGCGATCGCGTCGGTGGCGTGGAGTGAGGAAAGTACGAAGTGCCCGGTCAGGGCCGACTGAACGGCGATGCGGGCGGTGTCAACGTCGCGAACCTCGCCGACCAGGATGATGTCCGGGTCCTGCCGCAGGATCGAGCGCAATCCGTTGGCGAACGTGATGCCAGCCTGCTCGTTGATCTGGATCTGATTGATGGTCGGGAACGTGTACTCGACCGGGTCTTCGATGGTCATGATGTTGCGCTCGGGTGTGTTGATCTCGGCGAGCGAGGCGTACAGCGTCGTCGTCTTGCCACCGCCGGTCGGGCCGGCGCAGATGACCATGCCGTACGGCGAGCGCAGCAGGGCCTCGTACCGGACAGCGACGTCAGCGGGCATGCCCAACTGGGCGAGCTTGAACAGCGGCCGGCTCTTGTCCAGCAGCCGCATCACGACTTTCTCGCCGCCGACAACGGCGGTGGTGGAAACCCGGATATCAACGTCGCGGTCCTCGACCTGCATGCCGATCTGGCCATCCTGCGGCCGCCGCCGTTCGACGATGTTCATGCCGGCCATGATCTTGATCCGGCTCACGACGGCCGGGCCGATCGACGCCGGCAGCGATGCAACCTCGTGCAGCGCACCGTCGACCCGGTAGCGGACCCGGATGCGCTCGTCGGTCGGTTCGATGTGGATGTCCGACGCCCGGTCGCGTAGCCCTTGGGTGATCAGCAACTGCACCACCTGGACGACCGGTGCCTCGTCGTTGACGGTGACCGTCTCCAGCCGCGCGGTGTCGCGCCGCAGGGAGTCGCGACTCTCAAACGCCTGCACCTGAGAGTCGACGTTGGTCAAGGCCCGGTAACTGGTGGCGATCGCCCGCATGATGTCCGGTGGACTGGCCACGGCCGCGACGACCGGCCGGCCGATCACCGTGGCCAGTCGAGCCAGCGCGGCTTCGCTCGGGTCGGCCACGGCGATGTGCACCGAGCCGCCGTGGATCGCGAATGGCACGACACCGAGCGTTCGCGCGGTCGTCTCGTTGATGAGGGCTACCGCTTCCGGTGTCGGCGAGACAGTGCGGAAGTCGACAACCTGCAGACAGTGCTGCGCCGCGAGCGCGCCGGCGAGGTCAGCTTCCGACACCGCGCCCCGATCGACGAGGATCCGGGTCAGCGGCTTGGTGCCGTCGACGTTGGCCTGCGTCTCAGCCTCTTCGAGCTGGGCCAGGCTGATCAGACCGAAGTCCAGCAGCCGCGCCGCCAGCTCGTTGCTCGTGTCGCGAGCGGCGTCGGCGAGGTGGATGAGCTGGCTCGCAGCGATGGCCGGATCGGTGCTGTCGTTGCCGTGTCGCCCGGCTCGACTCAGCTTCATGCTGATGCGCTTGCGTGAAGGCGTGGTCGCGCCTCGATGTCTTTCGGGTACAGGCTGCGCGCCACCGCATCGTCATACGTCACCACGCCCGCCTGGACGAGCCCGGACAGCGACTGCTCGAAGGTGAGCATGCCATCCTGCGCCCCGGTGACCAGCGCGTTGCGCAGTTGGTGCGTCTTGCCTTCCTTGATGAGGTTGCGGACCGCGGAGTTTGCGACCAGTACTTCATACGCGGCGACCATTCCGCCTGCGATGCGCGGGATCAATCGCTGGTAGATCACGCAGCTCAGCGACGCGGCGAGTTGCACGCGGATCTGCGCCTGCTGCTCGGCCGGAAACACGTCGATCATGCGGGCGAGCGATTGCGCGGTGTCGTTGGTGTGCAGGGTGGCGAAGACGAGGTGGCCGGTCTCGGCAACGGTGAGCGCGAATCGGATCGAGTCAAGGTCGCGCATCTCGCCGACCAGCAGGACGTCGGGATCCTCACGCAGCACCGAACGCAGCGCGTCCGGGAACGACGCGGTATCGGTACCGACCTCGCGCTGATTCACGGCCGAACGCTTGTGCGCATGGACGTACTCGATCGGGTCCTCGACTGTGATGATGTGGCAGGCGCGCTCGGTGTTGATCATGTCGACGACAGAGGCGAGGCTCGTCGACTTGCCCGAGCCGGTCGGCCCGGTCATCAAGATCAGGCCCTGGTGTTGACGCGCCAGGGTGCCCACTATCGGCGGCAGGCCGAGCATGTCCATCGTCGGGATGTCCCGCGGGATCATGCGCAGGGCGATCGCCGTGACGCCGCGCTGGGTGAACGCGTTGCCGCGGACGCGGGCGTTCTCGTGCCAGCTGAACGAGAAGTCGTACTCCCACTGGCTCTTCCAGATGGCCGCCTGGTCGTCGGTGAGCAACTCGTCGAGCAACGCATCGGTGTCCTCGGGCGTCAGGGTCGGGTAATCGACAATGGGTCCGAGCGAACCGTCGACCCGCAACTGCGGCGGCATACCGACCGTCAGCAACAGGTCGGTGCCCTTGACCGCCCACAGGGTCGCGAGCAGCCGGTCGATCCGTTCACCGATCACGTGCTGGTTCATGTGCCTTCCCCCCGGACGGCTAATACGTTGACGTTTGAGGTAGCGAAGGGGAGGGCCGGATGTCATCGGCCCTCCCCGGTTGGCTACGTGAAGGTGCAGGTGTGGGTGACCACGCCACCAGACGTGGCAATGACTTCGCCCGCGTCAGGCGCCTCACGCAACAAGTTGGCCGCCACCAGAGCGGCGACGCTGCCCGGGTATACGTGCGGAGTGGCGTTCGCGTAGAAAGCCTCGGTCGCGATCTCGACGTTCTTCACGTCGGACTTGCAGGCCGACTGCTTGCTGCTGTCGTTGATGCCGCCGACTGCGAAGACGACGATGCCGGCGAGAACGCCGAGGATGACGATGACGATCAAAAGCTCGATGAGAGTGAATCCGGATTCGTTCTTCCGGGCTTCACGAAGACGTGCGTACATGATTTCCCCCGATTTTGCTGTGCTGGTAGCTGCACCCTGATGAGCGCAGCCGGTGAACCGTGGAGCGATGGTGGTGCGGACGTGCCGAGGTTCGCGCCCGGCTAACCAATCGACCGCCGGCTGAAATGCGCGCCTGAGCACGAGTCCGGCCTGCCCAAGATTGGCTGGGCCAAGATCGGCGGGACCGAGTCGATCACGCGGCGCATGGCGGGTCTGCTCATCCGGTCCCCCCGAATTCCGGCAACGCGCACGCTCCGGGCGAACCGGAGCGCTCCGGCTCCCGACCGGTACGCAGGGGGAATGCTCAGGCAAGCCGGAGTCGGTGTCCAGTCGTGGGCACGTGAGTGCAGATGCGATATCAGGACATGCGTGCCGGTGCCCGTAATGGTCGTCGATGTAGTGCCAAGGAAGTAGTGTCCTCGGCAACTATCATCGGACGATCAGCGCCAGTGTGGGACTTCGGGCGTCGCGGTAAGGACCGCCGCGGTTGCTTCTGGGCGACCGATCAGCCAGGCCAGCAGCGCCCAGTCCGGGCCGGCCACCTCGACCCGATCGCCGTCGCCCACCGTCCAGCCCTGGCCGGCGAGGGCCGGCACCAGCGATCGTTCGGCCGTCACCGTGATCTGCATCGGAGTTGTCGCTTGGGCGCACTGTCTCGCCGCAGCTTCGGGGAGCAAGTAGGCAACGAAGTCGGCCGGCCACTTGTCGGCGGTGTACGCGCCGGCGAGGTCGACCCGATGGATCTCGACCTCGCGCCACCGAGCGAAAACGTACTCGCCGACCGAAAGGTCTTCGGTGGGTAACTCCCAGCCGGCAGCGGCCCCGACCGCCTCGAACACCTGGTCCAGCCGCTGCGCCGAGTCGCGCACATCGGCGGCGAGTTCATGCACACCGCGCGTGGCCCCAGCTTCGATATCGGCGTCTCGTCCGGCCCGGCCGCCGGGGTAGCGGGGGACCACCTCGCCGCGCAGCGCGCCGGAAATCGCCCGAGTGATGCTCTCGGCGTTGCGGGCGACGTGCGTCAGAACGTGCCCGCGCGTCCAGTTCGGCAGCAGGGAGGGCTGCCGAACATCGGCGTCGGTCCACTGCTCGGTCGCTATCCCGTGCACCAAGTCGGAGGTGGAGCGATGCAGGGCGGTCAGGGCCGCGGTGGGGGCAGTCATGTCCTGATCGTCTCAAATGAGCCTCCGACGGATTCCGCTACCCGTCAATCCGCGGCCAGGGCGGTCAGGATGCCCTGGCGCGCGGCCCGACGAGCCGGCCGGATCCCGGCGAGCACGCCCGCGATCGCTCCCACGACGAGGAAGGTCGCCAACTGCACCGGCGGAGCGGAGAACACCTCGAGCGCGGACGTGGACGACGCGGCGACCAGCGCCCAGCCCAGGAACAGCCCGAGCAGCGCACCGCCGACCGTGCCGAAGACCGCGATGAGCACGGACTCCCAACGGATCATCGCCCGGGTCTGCCGGCGGCTCTGGCCGACCGCCCGCAGCAGCCCGAGTTCGCGGGTCCGCTCGTGGATGGACAGCGTCAGCGTGTTGGCGATACCCATCAGCGCGATGATGATGGCCAGTGCGAGCATCACGTAGACCAGCCCGAGGATGGTGTTCACGCCGCTGGTGACGCTGGCACGGTATTCCGCAAGGTCCTGCACTCGCGGCTTGCCATAGCTCGCCGCCGCCGCCATTGCTGCGGCCTCGGCCTGGCGCAGGTCGGCGCCGGGGCGCAATTCGAGCAGGATCTGGGAGTCCATCGTCTGCCGCGCGTGCGATACCCAGTCCATCCGGCTGAGCAGGTAGTCGCCCGTGATGTCGGCGTGGTCATAGATCGCAGCGAGCCGCAGCCGTCCGGTCGCGCCGTCGGGATAGGTGACGGGCACGATCGTGCCGACCTGCCAGTGATTGTCGTCCGCCTTGGTCCGTGACACCGCCAGCGAGCCCGCGTCCAGACCGGCGACCGAACCACTGGTCGAGCCGAAGTCGAGCACCCGCACCAGTTGCGCCCCGTCTCCGATGGCGACGGTGTGCGCGTGCCCGGCGAGCAGCACGGTGCCCTTGGCGATCGGCGCGGCCGTGCGCACCTCGGGCAACCGGGCCAGCGCCGCGCCCAGTTGCGGACTCAGCCCGCTGTTGCCGGACGCGCCGCCGTAGCCGCCGATGTCGACGATCAGATCCGCCCGCAGGGTGCGGTTCACGCCGTGCGCGGCCGACGCCTTGAGCGACGATCCGACGACGGTGAACAGTGCGACCACGGTGACACCGATCATCAGCGCCGATGCGGTAGCCGCGGTGCGCCGCGGATTGCGCCCGGCGTTCTGCCGCGCCAGTGATCCGGTGATCCCGCGCAGAGCTGCGACCGGAGCGCCGAGTACCGACGTCGCGGCGCGTGCGGCAGCCGGCCCGAGCACCACCATGCCCGCGATGAGCAGCACGGCGCCGAGACCGGTCAGCCCGGCCTGCCCGACGCCGACCGCAGCGAACGTGGTCGCTGCCCCGGCCGCGGTGAGCGCAATGCCGGCCGCGATCCGACGCCCGGAGATCGTCGGCGCTTCCGCCGCCGTGTCACGCAGTGCGGCGAGCGGAGCGATCCGGCTCGCGCGAACTGCCGGCAGCACCCCGGCAAGCACCGTGGCGACGAGGCCGCTCACGATCGCGATCAGCGCGCTGGCCGGCCGGAACACCAACCCACCAGCGGGCAGCGCGAAGCCGAAGCCGTCGAAGACGCCCTTGAGCAGGGCCGCGATCCCGATGCCGCCGGTCCACCCGATCAGCGAACCGATCAGCCCGACCATCGCCGTCTCCGCGATGCTCGTGCCGAGCACCTGACGGCGGCTGGCGCCCAGTGCGCGCAGCAGGGCGGACTCCCGACCGCGCTGGGCCGCGAGGATCGAGAACGTGTTGTAGATGCTGAAGCCGGCGACGAGCAGGGCGATGACGGCGAACACCGTCAGCCCGGTGCGCACGAAGCCGAGGAATCCGCTGTTGATGTCGCTGAAGTTCTCCGCCGCGAGTTCCTTGCCGGTGACCGCCTGGACGGTGGACGGCAGCACGGTCTGCACCCGGCCGGCCAGCTCGGATGCGGCGACCCCCGGCGCGGCGCTGACCATGATCTGGCTGATCTGCGTCGGGTTGCGAGTCAGCTCGGTCTGCGCGGCATGCAACGTCATGCCGGTGAACGTCCCCGACCCGAAACCATCCGCGGTGCCGAACGTCGCGATGCCCACGATGTGCACCCGCAGCGGCGCGGGAGTCAGCAGCGTGGTGGTGTCCCCGATGGCCAGCTGGCCGCTCTTGGCCGCGCCGCGGTTGATCACGACCTCGTCGTCGGCACGCGGCACGTGCCCCCGCACCAAGCGGTAGGCGTTGAGGCGCGGGTCGCCGATCCAGTTGGCGGCGGTGGTCGGCGGACCGTTGCCGCCGATCGCCTTGCCGTTGTCGCCGAGCAGCCGCGCCGAGCCCTCGATGTAGCCGGCCGCGTCAGCAACGCCGGGCACGCTGCGCACGGTCGGCAGCAGGCTCGCGTCGACGCTGGTGCGTGAGCTCCCCGGGCCGGAGCCCAACGCGGTGGAGCTGCGGACCACCACGTCGGTGGTGCCGTCGGCCTGGGTGAACAGCTTGTCGAAGTTGGCGCGCAGCGTGTCACCCAGCAGCAGGGTGCCGGCCAGGAAAGCCACGCCGAGCACGACGGAGAACGTGGTCGCGACCAGACGGCGCTTGTGGGCCCAGAGACTCTTGATGGCGATGCTCAACATGGCCGCTCAGCCCTCCAGGTTCTTCAGTTCGTCGAGCACGGTCGCCGCGGTGGGGTGGGTCAACGCGCTGACCACCCGGCCGTCGCCGAGGAAGACCGCGGTGTCGGCATAGCTCGCGGCGAGGGGGTCGTGGGTGACCATGACGATCGTCTGCTCGAACTCCTGCGTGGCGCGGCGCAGCAGGCCGAGGACCTCGGCGCTGCTGCGTGAGTCGAGGTTGCCGGTCGGCTCGTCGGCGAACACGATCTGCGGACGGCTCGCCAGGGCGCGCGCCACTGCCACCCGTTGCTGCTGGCCACCGGACAGTTCCGACGGCCGATGGGACAGCCGATCGGCCAATCCGACGGTCTCGATGATCGCTTCGAGCCAGTCGGCATCCGGTGTCGTGCCCGCGAGCGACAGCGGTAGCCGGATGTTCTCGCCGGCGGACAGCGTCGGGACCAGGTTGAACGCCTGGAACACGAAGCCGATTCGGTCGCGGCGCAGCTGGGTGAGCTGGCGCTCGGTCAGCGAGCCGAGCTCGACGTCGCCGAGGAACACGTGCCCGGAGCTGAGCGTGTCCAGCCCGGCCAAGCAGTGCATCAGCGTCGACTTGCCCGATCCGGACGGACCCATGATCGCGGTGAACTGCCGATCCGGAAAGGTGAAACTCACGTCGTCCAGCGCCGTGACCGCAGTCTCGCCGATGCCGTAGATCTTGGTCGCATGCTCAGCGCGCACGCCTGCTGTGGTAGTCAATGCCGTAGTAGTCATGGCATTGATCGTCGGGTTTGACCGGCCTCGGGTCGTCAGCCCAGCGCGGGACTTCGCGCTACCGCGGCTGCGGTATCAGGTGGTCCAACCGGGCCGTACCAGGCCGGTCTCGTAGGCGAAGACAACCAACTGCGCGCGGTCCCGGGCCCCGAGTTTGGCCATCGCGCGGTTCAGGTGCGTCTTCACGGTCGCCGCAGACAAGAACAGTTGCCCGGCGATCTCGTCGTTGGACATCCCGGCGGCCGCGAGCGCCGTGAGTTCGCGTTCCCGGTCGGTGAGCGCGGTCAACGCCATGTTCGACGGAGCCGGTTTGGCCCGGTCGGCGAACTCGGCGATCAGCCGCTTGGTGACGCTCGGGGAGAGCAGGGCCTCGCCGGCGGCGACCACGCGCACCGCCCGGATCAGTTCGACCGGCTCGGTGTGCTTGACCAGGAAGCCGGAGGCACCCGCACGCAGTGCCTCGAAGACGTACTCGTCGAGTTCGAACGTGGTCAGGATGATCACCCGAACGTCGGCGAGCCGCGGGTCGGCGGCGATCTGCCGGGTGGCCTCGAGACCGTCCAGCACCGGCATCCGGATGTCCATGAGCACGACGTCGGGCACCTCGGCCCGGGTCAGCTGCACCGCTTCGGCGCCGTCGCCGGCCTGGCCGAGCACCACCATGTCGTCCTGGGCATCGAGCAGCGCGGCGAAGCCGGCCCGCACCAGGGCCTGGTCGTCCGCGAGCACCACCCTGATCATGGCGTGCCGTCCGACTGGTCGGCGATCGGAAGGGTGGCGCTCACCCGGAACCCGCCGTCCGGGTTTGCGCCCGCCCTCAGGCGGCCACCGAGCGCGTCGGCCCGCTCCCGCATGCCGGCGATCCCGTTACCGCCGTTCGCCGAGGCAACGTCGGCAGTGCCGCGCCCGTCGTCGTCGACCTGGACTCCGAGCTCGCCGGGGCGGTAGTCCAACCGCACCGTGGCGGTGGTGGCGCCGGCGTGCCGGACCACGTTGGTCAGCGCCTCCTGGACGATCCGGTACCCGGCCAGGTCTACGCCCGCGGGTAGCTGCACCGGTTGCCCGACGGTGTGCACCCGGACGGTGAGCCCGGCCGCCTCGGCACCACGCGCCAGGTTGGCGACGTCGGTGAGCCGCGGCACGGGTGTCCGTGGCTCGTGCTCACCGGCCTGACGCAAGGAGCCGAGCACCGCCTGCACCTCCACCAGCGCGTCCTTGCTCGCCTCCTTGATCGCGCCCAAGGCGCTGCGGGCCTGCTCGGGCCGCGCGTCGAGCAACTCCAGGCCCACCCCGGCCTGCACGTTGATCATGGAAATGCTGTGGGCCAGGACGTCGTGCAACTCGCGCGCGATGCGCAGCCGTTCCTCGCTGGCCTGCCGCCGGATCTGTTCGTCGCGGGAGTGCTGCGCCTCGAGGGCGCGGTCCCGGCGAGCCTGCTGCACGGTGCGCCGGTTGCGCACCAACTCGCTGATCGCCGCAAGCGCCAGCAACCAGGCCGCCAGCCCGATCACACTCGACAGGTCCGGCGGAGAACGGTCGTTGACCGCATTCGGGAGCCACATGAAGGCCGCGTACCCCGCGGCCAGGGTCACATACGCCGCCAGTCGACGGCCGACGACCAACGCCGTGCCGAACGTGATGATCAACGGCGCCCACACCGGGCCGCCCGGATAGTCCAGCAGCGCGTAGCCCAGGGTGACCGAAAAGACGAACACGAGTGTCTGGACGGGCCAGCGCCTGCGCAGCGGCAGGATGGCGGCGGTGGCGCCGAGCATGACGTAGCCCAGAGCGTTCAGGTTTCTGGAGTCGCCGCCGTGATGCCTGGCGAACAGCGAGGTCGCGAGTATCTGGCCCACGCCGATGACCACGACCATCGCGATCTCAGCCGGCCAGCCCCAACGCAGCCGCTTCGGTTCGTCGCTGCTGCCCACGTTCGCACGGTAGGCCATCTCCGGGAGGCGCGTCGTCACCCGTGCGGCCCATCCGCGGCTACTGCGCTTGCTGTACGGGCCGGTGGCGACGAAGGGCCGCACCCTCAGGCCGCGATCGCCTCCGCGGAGTCCGCCACGGGAGACGGGCGGCGCTGGGCGCGCAGGCCGTCTACGGTGAGCACGATCAAGGCCACCCACACCAGTGCGAAGCCGATCAACTCGGCGGTGGGCAGTGGCTCGTGCCGGATGCCTACGCCGACCGCGAACTGAAGCACAGGCGCGAGGTACTGCAGCAACCCGACGATGCTGAGCGGCAGCCGCCGCGTGCTGGCGGCGAACAACAACAGCGGCACCGCGGTGACGATGCCGGTCGTGGCAAGTAACAGCGTGGTGCCGACACCGTGCGTGCCGAACACGAGATCGCCGTTTGCCGCGACGACGCCGAGCGTGATCAGCGCTGGCACGAACAGGGCACCCGTCTCGATCGTCATCGACTCGGCGGCACCTACCGCGGCGCGCTTCTTGAAGAACCCGTACAGACCGAAGGAAGTGGCGAGGATCAACGCGATCCACGGCGGCCGGCCGTAGTCGACGGCGATCACCAGGATCGCGACCGTGCCGATCCCGACCGCCGTCCATTGCATCGGGCGCAATCGCTCACCGAGGACGAACACGCCGAGCAAAATGGTGAAGAGCGGATTGATGAAGTAGCCCAGGCTCGTCTCGACGACGTGGCCGGAATTCACCCCGTAGATGTAGGTGCCCCAGTTCATCGTCACGACGAGCGCGGCGGCCACCAGCAGGCGCCGTTGGCGGGGATTGGCCAGCACGGTGCGGACCCGGCCGTAGCCACGGGTGAACCGCAGGATGATCAGCATGACGACCAGCGACCAGGCCATCCGCTGCGCCAGGATCTCGGCCGTCCCCGCGGGCTCGAGCAACGGGAAGTACAGCGGGAACACGCCCCACAGCAGGTACGCCGATGCGCCGAAGACAAGACCGTTGCGCGCGTCCTTGTCCTGGGCCATATGGATCAGGCTACGGAAGCGGCCCAGCCGTTAACCCGGCCAATCAGCCCACGCTGGTCGGATCGTCAGGTGACGTCGCCCACATCGGGGCGCGTGGAGCGGGTGTCGATCTCCATCCACGTGCGCGGCACGCGCAGTGGCTCGAAGCCGAGGGCGCTGTAGACACCGTGCGCGTCACGCGTCGTGAGCACGAACCGGGGCACACCGAAACCGCGCAGGTGCTCGACAACGCTGCCGACGAGCCACCGGCCGACGCCCCGGCCGCGGTATGCCTCGTCGACGACCACGTCGCCCAGCCACGCGAACGAGGCCAGGTCGGTCGTCGCCCGGGCCAGCGCCACCTGCTCGCCGGCCGGGGTGTACACGCCGTATGGCCGCGAGTGCTGGATCGAGCGCTCGATCGATTCCGGCGTCCGATCGCTTGCCCAGTACGACTCAGCCAGCCACCTGCGAATCCGGCCCAGATCAAGCCGGCGCGGGTCGTCGGAGAGGATCAAACCGTCCGGGCGCACGAGTTCGTAAGCCATGCCGGTCATGCTGCCTGGCCCGGCAAGGCGTATTCGTCCGGGTCGGTCAGTGCGAACCGATACTGGAGAAGAAGCGGATCAGCTCCAGCAGATCGTTGTCCTTGAGGCCGGACAGAATTGACCCGGTGACGTCGAGGTAGCTGCGCATGGGGTTCACGTACCACTGCCCGCCCGACTGGGTGGTGTCGATGCCGATCTTGGTCAGGCCGTCCAACAGATCGGCGAGCGCTTGCCGTTGCGCAGTGGTGACGTGGACCGGGACACCGAACCCCGCCACGGAGTTGATGATCTGGGTGACGAAGTCCGACGTGCACATCCGCTTGTGCTCGCCCTTCGTGGTGACCTCGACACAACTGCCATCGACTCGCAGCGTGGTCTCTTCACCGGTGCTACTTGCCACGCTGATGCTGCTCAGCAGGACTCGAGTGGCCCCGCCGGAGACCTGGTGGGTCGTGGTCTTGAGCTCCTTGATCGTGAAATTTGGACGGTCGTAGTTGCCACCTCGCTTCAGGAACAGGCCACCGTAGTCGTGCATGACCGCGTCCTCGTCCGGCGAGAGCAGGGCGATGGCGCTGCGGGGGTCGGCCTGCATGAGCGCCCTGACCATGCCGGTCACGGCTGCTTGAGGGGAGGACGCGCCGGCTGCCGGGATGGCGTCGGCTGCGGTCGGCCGGGCCTTCTTGGCCGCGGCATCCGCGGCCGTGTAGAAGATGCTCGGGTACCACTTGCCGCCCACCTTCTGCGTGGCGATGCGGATCGGTCCTTGTCCGTTCGCGCGGATCTCCTTGGCGATGTCGAGGTGCGTCGATCCGTTGCTCTGGGGCGGCAAGCCGTGCGGGAATGCCGCGTCGAGGAAGTCCTTCGTGAACGGCACCTTGGTGGCGTCGCCGCCGACATCGAGCGTTCCGCCGGTGAGCTGGACGATCCGCACGTGGTCGTTGATCGTGACGGTCGTGTCATTGAACGTGAGGTCTTTGGCCGCGAAGGTGACGCCGCTGACGTTCTTCGGGTCAGCGCTCGGCTGCAGCACCTTGAGCCGCTTGAGCTGGCTGATCTCGTCGAGCGCCGGGTTGGCCAGCGCAGCGCGCTCGCCCGGTGCGAGGTCGTCGAGCACGCCGACCAGGTCGGACTTGTTCAAATCGGTGATGACGGACTGCACGGCGGCCTTCGGGGAGCCCGCGCCCGTGGAGTTCGAATCCGAGAGCGCGACGTAGGTGACGGCTCCACCGGCGACGAGCGCCACGACGACCGCCGCGCTGGCGATGAGCTTGCCGCGGCCGCGCGATATCGGCGGCTGCATCGGCACCCACACCGGCTCGTGCTGCGGCGGCTGGCTCTGCTGGGGTTGCTGAGGCCAGCCGCCCGGAGCACCGGGCTGCTGCGGAGCCGGCCAGCCGGGAGCACCAGCCTGCTGCGGAGCCGGCCAGCCGCCAGCGGCGGGCTGCTGCGGAGCCGGCCCGGGCTGCGGTGGTTGCCAACCGCCGGGCTGCGGGTCGTGCGGCGGTCCGCTCGGCCATCCGGGCGGGGGCTGCGTCATGACTGGCTCCTATGTGGTCTACCCCTACGTCAAGACGACGCGAGCAAGAGGGTAGCCGCGATTGCGACTACCGTCGCTCCCAAGATCGTCACCGACGGGCCCAGCATTAGCGGGCTGGCGAAGGAATTCCCGTCGACCTCCAGGGCCGTGATCGCCACGGCGGCCGCCGCGGCCGCGGTGAGCAGTGCGAGCCCCGCGGCCGACCGGCGCAGGCCGAGCGCGAAGATTGCGACCACCGCCGCACACAGCAGACCGACAAACGGCCAGGCCGACACAGCCGCGTCCAATGCACCGTGCAGTCCCAACAGGCGCCGCAGCGCGCCGCCTGTCTCGTAGCTGTTGCGATCTGATCGGCCCGAGCGCAGCCACGGAAGGAAGGTGCCGACAAGGAGCAGGACCACTCCGACCCCACCCAGCACCGCACCCGCGTGGTGCCGTACCGGCCGGCGCGGCGACCGGTCCATCGTCAGGCGATGCTCACTGGATGGTCCACGTGTCGGAGCCGTGGAGCAGCGCGTCGAGGGCGGCGTCATCGCCGGGTGCCTTCGCCTTGGCCTGATCTAGCTGGGCCGCCATCATCGCGTCGTATGTCGGGCGCTCGACGGACCGGAAGACGCCCATCGGCGAATAGCGGCTGTCGTGGGACGACAGTCGGGACAACGCAAACGCATACGACGAATCGGGGTTGTGTGCGTCGTGCACGACCACACGGGGATCGTCGTCGGCGACACCGTCCTCGATCGTCAGCGCGCCGTTCGCGCCGCGGACGACCGCCCGCGATCCGTCGGGGCCGAAGCGCAGCGGTTGGCCGTGCTCCATTCGGATCAGCCAGTCGTCGCGGGTGTCGGAGTCCTTCAGGATGTCGAAGGCGCCGTCGTTGAAGATGTTGCAGTTCTGGTAGATCTCGACCAGTGCGGTGCCTTGATGGTCGGCCGCCGCGCGCAGCACCGACGTGAGGTGCTTGCGGTCGGAATCCAGCGTGCGCGCGACGAATGTGGCCTCGGCCCCGAGCGCCACCGACACCGGGTTGAACGGATTGTCCAGTGATCCCATCGGCGTCGACTTGGTGATCTTGCCGACCTCGGACGTGGGCGAGTACTGGCCCTTCGTCAGCCCGTAGATCCGGTTGTTGAACAGCAGGATCTTGAGGTTGACATTGCGGCGCAGCGCGTGGATGAGGTGGTTGCCGCCGATCGAGAGCGCGTCACCGTCACCGGTCACGACCCAGACGGACAGGTCGGGGCGCGAGGCGGACAGCCCGGTGGCGATGGCCGGCGCGCGGCCGTGGATCGAATGCATGCCGTACGTGTTCATGTAATACGGGAAGCGGCTCGAGCAGCCGATGCCGGAGACGAAGACGATGTTCTCGCGGGCAATGCCGAGTTCGGGCATGAAGCCCTGCACTGCGGCCAAGATGGCGTAGTCGCCGCAGCCCGGGCACCAGCGCACTTCCTGGTCGGTCTTGAAGTCCTTGGCCTTCAGGCCGAGTCCGCCGCCTTCGGGGGTCGCTGGGGTCTCAGTCATGCCCGATCACTCCTTGCAACATCTCAGCCAGCTCGTCGGCCTTGAACGGCAGCCCACGCACCTGGGTCACGCTGATCGTGTCCACGAGGTACTTGGCCCGGATCAGTAGTGCCAACTGGCCCAGGTTCATCTCGGGGATGACGACCTTCTCGTACCGGGCCAGGATGTCGCCCAGGTCGTTCGGGAACGGGTTCAGGTGCCGCAGATGCGCCTGCGCAATCGACGCGCCCGCCGCGCGGATCTGTCGGCAGGCCGCGCCGATCGGGCCGTAGGTCGAGCCCCAGCCGAGCACGAGCACGCGAGCGTCGCCGTTCGGATCGTCGACCTCCATCGGCGGGAGGCTGCGGGCGATGCCGTCGACCTTGGCCTGGCGGGTGCGGACCATGAAGTCGTGGTTGTCGGGGTCGTAGCTGATGTTGCCCGTGCGGTCGGCCTTCTCGATTCCGCCGACGCGGTGCTCCAGGCCCGGCGTGCCCGGCACCGCCCACGGCCGGGCCAGCGTCTCGGGATCGCGCAGGTAGGGCAGGAACGTCCCGTCCGGGCCGTTCGGCTCGGTGGCGTACTCGACGGTGAGGTCGGGAAGGTCGGCGACGGACGGGACCAGCCACGGCTCCGAGCCGTTGGCCAGGTAACCGTCGGACAGCAGAAAGACGGGCGTGCGGTAGGTGAGCGCGATCCGGGCGGCCTCGAGCGCGGCGTCGAAGCAGTCGCCCGGGGACCGCGGTGCGATGACCGGCACCGGGGCCTCGCCGTTGCGGCCGTACATCGCCTGGAGCAGGTCGGACTGCTCGGTCTTGGTCGGCAGACCGGTGGACGGGCCGCCGCGCTGGATATCGCAGACGATCAAGGGCAGTTCGAGCGAGACCGCGAGTCCGATGGCCTCGCCCTTGAGCGCAATACCGGGGCCGGACGACGTGGTCACGCCGAGTGCCCCGCCGAAGGCCGCACCCAGCGTGGCGCCGATTCCGGCGATCTCGTCCTCGGCCTGGAAGGTGCGGATGCCGAAGCGCTTGTGCTTGCTCAGCTCGTGCAGGATGTCGCTGGCCGGCGTGATCGGGTAAGCCCCGAGGAACATCGGCAGGTTCGAGCGCCGGGCGGCGGCGATCAGGCCGTATGCGAGCGCGAGGTTGCCGCTGATGTTGCGGTACGTGCCGCTGGCCTGTTCGGCCGGCTTGATCTCGTAGTGGACGGCGAACGCCTCGGTGGTCTCGCCGAAGTTCCAGCCGGCCTTGAACGCGATGATGTTGGCCTCGGCGATGTCGGGCTTGCTCGCGAACTTCTGCCGCACGAATTCGATCGTGTTCTCGGTCGGGCGCGAGTACATCCACGACAACAGGCCCAAAGCGAACATGTTCTTGCTGCGGCCGGCATCCTTGCGGGACAGCTCGGTGCCGGCCAGGGCGTCGAGGGTGAGCTGGGTGAGCTCGAAGCCGTGCACGACGAAGCCGTCCAGCGTGCCGTCCTCGAGCGGGTTCGACGACCAGCCGATTCGGGCCAGCGCCCGAGCCGTGAAGTCATGGGTGTCGACGATCAAGGTGGCGCCCTTGGGCAGGTCGCCGAGATTGGCCTTCAGGGCGGCCGGGTTCATGGCGACAAGCACATCGGGCCGGTCGCCCGGGGTCAGGATGTCGTGGTCAGCGAAGTGCAGCTGGAACGACGACACTCCAGCGAGCGTGCCTTGAGGGGCGCGGATCTCAGCCGGGAAGTTGGGCAGCGTGGACAGATCGTTGCCAAACAGCGCGGTCTCCGCGGTGAAGCGGTCGCCGGTCAGCTGCATTCCGTCACCGGAGTCCCCGGCGATCCGGATCACGACGCGGTCTAGCTGTTGAACTGTCTTGGACATGCGGGCGATGGCCTCCCGGCATCAATGGCACTTCAGCACCGCGTAGCCGCGCCGCGGGCCCTTTGGCAACCCTCTCATTCTAGGTAGCGACGGCGGGGAGCGCTCATGGTGTGGCTCACTTACTGGCAACTTGTGCCCGCGCCACGAACTGCCAGTAACAGATAGCCGTAGCCTCGCTAGTCTCTTGGGCGACCAGAGGCACAACGGGGTGTCTACGAAATCCTTTTCATCCCGGCTTGTACGAGCGGATCGGTCACCGCAGGTGATCGGCACCACATCACTGGGTATCAACCAATGGTCTCTGCACACCCGATCGGCTGGTCCAGTCGTTGGAGAGCAGAAGGAGGCGTCAATGCAAGATCTGGTTCTGCCGGCGTTCGAGATGGATTGCCGCGACTGGCTGGTCGTGACTCCTGCAGAGGCCGGTCTGCCCGACGAAGTCGCCGGCGCCCCTCTGCTCGTGGTCCTCAGCACGCTCGTCATCGGCGATGACACCGTCCGCGAGGCCAGTGGCGTGGTCACGATCGGCCTGCTCGATGAGGAAATCCCGTCTACGCGCCCCGTCGCCACCGGCTGCGTCGCCGAGGAACTGATCGATGACGAGCCGTCGGACGCGCTGCAATACGTCCTGGCCGCGCCGGACGGCCAGCTCGCGCTCTTGGCCGAGTTCAGCATGCCCGACGGCGCCGACGACGAAGTCGTCGACCGCATCGAATCGTTGATGAAGTCCTTCCGCTGGGCAGCCTGACCCGCTCTACGATTTCTATCGAACTAGTAGACAATACGGAGCGAGCCCAGTAGCCTGGTGCCGTGATCCGCATCGAGCAGGCGTCCGCCACGGGTGCTGGACTCGACGTGTTCTGGAACGACCGACGGGCCGAGCAGTTCGACGAGAGATGTCAGTGCGGCTGAATTCGCCGCCCTGACCCTTCGTTCGGCCGGAGTGCCCATGTCGCGCCGCGACCCCTTTCCTTCGCACCATCGTTCGCCCCGAGTTCTCAATCCGCTGGAACTCATCGACTACACCCGCAGCATCGCCCACGAGGTGCGGAGCGGGAAGTACCCCTTCATTGACTTCGATCCCGATGCACGTTGGCATCAACGGATCTACCGCGACCGGTCGGTCGACACCTGGCTGATCAGCTGGCTGCCGACCCAGGGCACGCAGCTGCATGACCACGGCGGCTCAGGTGGAGCATTCACCGTTGTCTCTGGCGAACTGGCCGAGGCGGTCTACGTTGGCGAGGGTGACGAGTACGGCGAGCTGCACGAGCGGGTGCGCCCGGCTGGCACGAGTGTCGGCTTCGACCCCCGGTACGTGCACGATGTCCGCAACCTCAGTGAGCTACCCGCGGTCAGCGTCCATTCCTACTCGCGACCGCTCACCGCGATGAACTACTACGAACTCCAGGACGGTCAGCTCGATCGGATCGCCACGCTGGCCACCGACGATCCCGAGCCCGCGTTCGACGTCCGAGCGGCCTCGTGAGCGTGGCCGAGCGCCAGACCCGCTACGCCACGGTCGACGAACTGCTCGCCGACGCCCGGGCCGGTCTCGACCGGCTGGAGCCGGACCAGGCTGCCGCCGCCGCCGAAAATGGTGCGCTGATCGTCGACATCCGACCGCAGGCCCAGCGCGGCGACGAGGGCGAGATTCCCGGTGCGCTGGTCATCGAGCGCAACCACTTGGAGTGGCGCCTGCACCCCGCTTCGGATGCGCGGGTGCCCGCGGCGGTCGCCGGTCAGCGGTGGATCGTCGTGTGCTCCGAGGGGTACACGTCGTCCCTCGCCGCCGCCGTGCTCAACTCGATCGGCGTGCCCGCGACCGACATCGTCGGTGGTTTCCTGGCCTGGGCGGCGCGGGGGCTGCCTACTGCGCCGGGCGGGACGCCACCCGGCCAGTTCGTCAGCTGACCTCGTGCAGCTCGGCCGTTTCGACGTCGAACACGAAGCCGCGGACATCGTCGCGGTGCGGCAGCCACGCACAGCTGCGCACCGCATTGACCGACTTTCGGACATCGGCGGGCAGGTCGACGAATCCCGGCACCCGCCAGGGCGGCTGCACCCCTGATTCGCGCGCGAGTTCAGCCCGGAAGGCGTCGTCGTCCAGGCCCAACATGCCGCATTCGGTGTGATGGATGACGACGACCTCGCGGGTGCCCATCGACCGCTGGCTCAGCGCCAGCGAGCGCAACACGTCGTCGGTCACGACGCCGCCGGCGTTGCGGATCAGGTGGGCGTCGCCGATGTCGAGCCCGAGCGCGCCGAACAGGTCCAGCCGCGCGTCCATGCACGCGATGATCGTCATGCGGAGCTTGGGCCGCAGCGGGCGGGGGCCGGGGAAGCGGGCGGCGTAGGACGCATTGGCCTGGATGAGGTGGTCGATCGCCGACATGCGTGCAGTGAACCAGATCGCCCGGCTCGGCCAACCGGGCCCTGTACCGCACGGGCCCCGGGAACGTTTGCCGGGCCGGTAATCGTTGTTCTTACGTGCACAGAACGACCAACGGACTGAAGACAGCGGTCCTGTTCGGGGTGCTGGGCGCGATCCTGGTGCTGGCAGGCGGGGCGATCGCGGGCCGCACTGGCCTGCTGATCGGGCTGGTGCTGGCCCTGGGGATCAACGCGTTCAGTTACTTCAATTCCGACAAGATCGCGCTCGCAGCCATGCATGCCCGACCGGTCAGCGAGGCGGAGCAGCCCGGCCTGTACCGCATCGTGCGCGACCTCGCGACCAGCGCTCAGCAGCCAATGCCGCGCCTGTACGTGGCCCCCATCGCCCAGCCGAATGCGTTCGCAACCGGGCGCAGCCCCCGGCACGCGGCCGTGTGTGTCACCGAAGGAATCTTGCACATCGTCAGCGAGCGCGAGCTTCGGGCCGTCCTCGGCCACGAACTCAGCCACGTCTACAACCGCGACATCCTGCTCTCGTCGGTCGCCGGCGCGCTGGCCGCGGCAATCACCTACATCGCCAATTTCGCGCTGTTCTTCGGCGGCGGCCGCGACCGCAACAACAACCCGCTGGCTGGGTTGTTGATGTTGTTCCTCGGCCCGCTGGCCGCAGCCCTCATCCAGCTGGCCATCAGCCGCTCGCGGGAGTATCAGGCCGACGCGTCGGGCGCCGAACTGTCCAACGATCCGCTGGCGCTCGCGTCGGCATTGCAGCGCATCGAGGCGGCCGTCGCGACCCGGCCGTTGCCGCAGGAGCCATCCCTGGTGACCACGAGCCACCTGATGATCGCCAACCCGTTCAGCGGGCGCGGAGCCGGGCGGCTGTTCTCCACGCACCCGCCCATGGAGCAGCGCATCGCCCGCCTGCAGCAGATGGCCAAGGCCGACCCGCGATTCTGGCGCTGAGCCTCAGCCCGCGACCGCGGTGGCGCCGGCCGCCCGGGCCACGTCCATGACGTACGCGCCGTAGCCTGACTTGGCCAGGGCGGCTCCCAGCCGATAGGCCTGGTTGGCGTCGATGAACCCCTGGCGCAGCGCGATCTCCTCCAGGCAGGCGATTCGCACGCCCTGGCGGTGCTCGAGCACCTGCACGAACTGGCCGGCCTCAAGGAGCGAATCGTGCGTGCCGGTGTCGAGCCAGGCGGTGCCCCGACCCAGGTCGACGAGGTTGGCAGTGCCGCGCTCGACATAGGCATTGTTCAGGTCGGTGATCTCCAATTCGCCCCGCGGCGAGGGCTGCAGCCCGCGCGCGATGCTCACCACGTCGTTGTCGTAGAAGTACAGACCGGTGACGGCGAGGTTGGACCGCGGGCGCACTGGTTTCTCCTCGATCGACAGCAAGGTGCCGTCGGCCGTGGCCTCGGCGACGCCGTACCGTTCCGGATCCCTGACCTGGTAGCCGAACAGGATGCAGCCCTTGTCGAGCGCAGCCGCGGCGGTCAACTTCCCTCCGAGCCCGTGGCCGTAGAAGATGTTGTCGCCGAGCACCAGCGCCGCGGTGTCGGATCCGATGTGGTCGGCCCCGATCCGGAAGGCCTCGGCCAGGCCGTTCGGTTCCGGCTGGGTGGCGTAGCTGAGGTTGATGCCGAGCTCGCTGCCGTCGCCGAGGAGCCGGACGAACTGGTCCTGTTCGTGTGGCGTGGTGATGATGAGGATGTCGCGGAGGCCGGCGAGCATGAGCGTCGACATGGGGTAGTAGATCATCGGCTTGTCGTAGACCGGCAGCAGTTGCTTGCTCACTGCACGGGTGATCGGGTGCAGCCGGGTGCCGGCGCCGCCGGCCAGGATGATGCCCTTCATCAGGGCGTCCGGGTCATCGGTAGTTGTCGAATTGCAAGGCGACGCCGAGGTCCGCGCCCTTGAGCATGGCGATGACGGCCTGCAGGTCGTCTCGCTTCTTTCCCGAGACCCGCAGCTGGTCGCCCTGGATCTGGGCCTGGACGCCGCGCGGGCCCTCGTCGCGGATCTTCTTGGCGATCTTCTTCGCGTCTTCCTGGCTGATGCCCTGCTTGAGGGTGCTCGCGATGACGTATTGCTTGCCCGACTGGCTCGGCTCGCCGGCATCGAGTGACTTCAGCGAGATTGAGCGGCGGACCAGCTTCTCCTTGAACACGTCCAGAGCCGCCTTGGCCCGTTCCTCGGTATCGGCCTTGATCGTCACGCCGAGCTCGCCGGACCATTCGATCGTGGCGTTCGTGCCGCGGAAGTCGAAGCGTTGCCCGACTTCCTTGGCCGCCTGGTTGAGCGCGTTGTCGACCTCCTGCCGGTCGATCTTGCTCACGACGTCGAACGACGGATCAGCCATGTCGGGCTACCTCCTTGCTGCGAGCTCGCGTGGACCGCGCCATGGATCCACCCGTCGACCGTATCGGAGCACTCGGCCGGCTCCGCGCGGAGTCCGGTAAGCTGTCGAGCCGTTGCCGGGAGAGATCCGGCCGCACACGGCGGGTTGCCCGAGTGGTCAAAGGGAGCGGTCTGTAAAACCGCCGGCTCAGCCTACGTTGGTTCAAACCCAACACCCGCCACAGCCGCGTCGAGGTTCCCGGATGCCCGGGGACCTCGCTGTCTCTGGACGCCCACATCGCGGGGTTCCGCAGCCGCGGGTCAGGGCGTTGACGCCACCCGGTCGAGATGGGGTGCGCGACCAGTCGCGGTTCGCACGGTGCGAGCACTTGCTTGCCCGCAGCCGCGGTCCGATGCCTTCGACGATCGCTGCAACCTCCTCTTGCATGGGGCCATATTTGCATTTTTGGCAAAGTTTGTTGTCCGGGCCCGGGCCTTTGTCAACCATTGAATCGTCAATGTCGTGGTCACCCGCGGGGAGCCGACGCCAACGAGGAGGACGAGATGAACACGTCGAGCGGCGGTCCGATCCTGACCGCCCTCACGATTCGGATCGATCGGCGCACGGTGCTACTCAGCTCGCTGGGCACCTTCATCGTGTTCACCGCAGTGCCGCTACTGCTACCCGACCTTGGGATTTTCGTCGTCGCTCGGGTCATCACGGGCGCCCTCCAGGGTTTGTTCATCGCCTCGGCGTTCCTCATCGGGCCGTCGGTCGTCCCCGCAAAGCATGCAGGGCGGGCAATGTCGATCGTGCTGTCCGGCTTCGCCGTGTCCTCAGCTGCGGGCGGGCCGATCGGAACGCTGGCCGGACCGGGCGGGGCGCTCGCCTCATCGCTGCCGGCGTCTGCGGCGAATGCCGGCATCGCCTGCGGGTCGGTGGCAGGCGGGGTAACGATCGATCTGGTCGACACTCGTTCGGTCGCGCTAACTGCGCTCGTCGTCGCGGCAGCGGCCGCCGCACTCGCGGCGACTAGCCGTTCGGTAAGAACGCCCGACGTACAGCTCGAGCCTGTACCGGCGCGCGTGCCGGAACCGGTGTGACCGAGCGGGGCGCGGGCACGAGCGCATCGCTCCTGCCCCGATCATCGAGCAGGAACACCTTGTCCGAAATTCACGCCATTGGAGGTAGCTATGTCGGAGAATCCACGCAGCGCCGGACCGCCGAACGATGACATCAACCATCCGGTCGATGCCCCCGCGGTCGTCGATCGGGACGTGTTCCAACGTCAACTGGACGACCTCCGCGTACGGGAAAAGGCGCACACGCGCGAAGGCGACGCGATCGCCGCGGCGCGACGACGCCTATCCATGGTCGAGATGGACGCCACCCTGGAACTGATCGGGCCAGACGGCCCGCTCACTTTGCTCGACGCCTTCGAAGGTCGCCGACAGCTCATTGCCTACTACTTCATGTGGAACCCCGTCCGACCCGCGCCTGAGCAGTGCGAGGGCTGCACCTTCTACACCAGCCAGGTCGGGGAGCTGTCCTACCTGCACTCTCGCGACATCACGTACGCGGTCTTCTGCCAGGGGCGCAATGTGGCCGTCGACCCCGTCGAGCCTATGGCGTCTTACAACGAGAGCGTGCGCTATCGCGACTTCATGGACTGGGACATGCCGTGGTACTCCGCGCAGCCCTCCCTGAACGCGCTGCTCGTCGATCGCGAACTTGGCTTGTTCCACCTCGTGTGCTATCTACGCGACGGAGACCGTGTCTTCGAAACCTATTGGACGAAACGCCGCGGCGTAGAGGCAATGGACAACAGCTACGCGCTGATGGACCTCACCGTGTACGGACGCCAAGAGGCCTGGGAGGACTCGCCCGCACGGTGGCCACAAGAGTGCACCAACGTGCGGACCAGCGACGGCGCACCCGATTGGCGACCGGTGTCAGAATGGCCGAGCGGACGTCCCATCGCCCAGTGGCCACGACTAGCAGCCGGACGCTCCGACGACCTCGGAACCGTTCGTACCTCGACAACGCTCACCCCTCGCCACTGCCATTAGTCGATGTCGGCGCTGCTGGCGCTCGGCCGTGCCGTGCCGCAAGGATCTCCACTCTTGAAATCACACGCCTGCACCGGGCAATGGCGCTGCGCCGGGCACGGCTGAGTCTGCATCAGTTCCTGACTATTGCGCCAGCGGGCGCGGATCCTGAGGCGACGTTGCGGGCGCATCCTGCCGAGCTAGCGGACGACGTTCGCCGGCTAACCGAACCACGCGACCGGCTCGAAAGGAGTCTTGGCTGGCCCGAAGCCAACGGGCGTCCGGAGCAGGCCTTAAGTGGTAGCTCAAATTCGGCAAACGCCGGCTGCCGGCGATCAGGAGTCATCCGGCGGGGTGGGGAATCGGGGCGCACGGTCGCGCAGCGGACGCTGAGCTTGCTGCTGAATCAAAAACAGCGCCGCCCAGACCAGCACGAACGCCGCCGCCCCGCCGACCGCTCCCGCGGTTACCGGCCCGTCGCTGGCGTGCACGCCGAGCACGACCGTCGCCGCGGCCAGTGCCGCATCGATCGTCGCGACGACCGTCGGTGTGCTGACCAACAGGATCAGGTGCTTCTGCCGCTGCGACGGTTGATTCGCCATGTAGGTGATGAATAGCCCACGCTCGTCGTCGTGCGAGCCGGTGCTGAGGTAGCGCTCCATACCGGGCTCCAAGGTCAGATAGGCGCGCCGTAGCCGGTTTATCGCTAGCACTAGCAGAAACTCCGCGGCGTTGAGCTGCACCAGGCGGATATAGGCGGCGACGCCGAGCAGTAACACGACTGGCAAGAGCACCAGTGCCACTGTGGAGGTCTGGGAGCCGAACCCGGAATTGTTGGCAACCAGTGCCAGGGCCACGCCGGCGGCTGACAGCACGGTCAAGAACACCGCAGCGCGGCTTTGCGCCTCGTTCCAGACCAGGGACCGTTCCGCTATAAGGCCCCAATGCTCAGTGCCGAGTAAAGCCGGGGCGTTCGGCCCCAGCGGCTGATCGCCCGGATCCCGGTCCGTGCCGTCCATCGATAACCTCCTTCTCGTCCCACGTTCAGCGGTTCGATCTTGCGAACGCTGGGTCGCCCGGTCGAATGTCCTTGTCTGACGGGGGCTATCTTTGCCACTAGCAACCGCTCCGTCGGCGCGTGGATGCTGACTACTGCTCGAGTGACCTCACCTCGGATGCCTCTAAGGTTCGGTCGAGTTCAGGTGAGCCAGGAGCTGCGCCTTGCCCGATCTATCGAGCCACGTGCTGAAGTCCATGACGGAGCCGTGTGCCGATTTCAAGGGTGCGAGGTTGGTGTCGTAGTAGCTCTCGTTCGCCCAGGTGAACACTTTCGCGGCCTCCGGGTTTTGCTCCCAGAGAATCCCGAGCGGAATCTGCATGTGCGGAATCGGCCGGTCGGCCGCTGCGCTGAGTGCGGCGGCGATTTGTGGGGTGGTCATCCGGTCGCCGGTGATCTCCATGGTCCTGCCGAGATAGCGTCCCGGTTCCTCGAAGGCCAGGGCTGCGAAGGCGCCTATGTCGTCGATGGCGATTAGTTGCATGACCAACTTGTCATGCCAGGGCACGTTCAGCGAGCCGTTCTGGAAGAACCGTGCCGGGCTGATGAAGTCCTTCATGAACCCGGCGGGGCGAAAGATCGTCGCGGGCACACCCAGCGCGCGGATATGTTCCTCGATTTGCCACTTGTCGATCGGCCCCCAACCGTGTTCGACGTAAAACCGGTTCTGGCTCTCAACGCCACCGACTGATGAGTAAACAAGATGCTCGACGCCCGCCGCGTCGGCAGCGTCCGCGATATTCCGACCCTGGGTGATTTCGTTGTCGCTCGCCGGCTGGACGCTGTACACGCCGTAAGCGCCGCGGACCGCCGCGTCGAGGGAGGCGCGATCGTCAAGGTCAGCGCGGACGAGCTCAGCGCCGGCGGCCGCGAGCGCGCCAGCCACCGGGGCCCGGCCGTCCCGGACAAGGGCGCGGACCCGCCATCCTCTCGCGAGCAGGTGGCGGGCCGTGGCCCCACCCTGGTTCCCGGTTGCACCGGTGACGAGGACGGTCTTCTCTTGCGCAGTCATGCGGTCTCTCCATTTCACAGCACGGGTCAGGGTGTATTGAGCGCCGAAGCCGTCGCAACCACATAAGGCGGAGGCTCGTCACCAGATCGCTGGCTTGTCGGATACTTCGACGATGCGGTCAAGTGCCCGTTGTTCGTCGGAGGTCGCTCGGACATGTGTTCAGTTCGGATCCGCGATGTGACGTCACCGCACTAGTGAGCGCGGAGTAGGACGCAACCGCAGCCGCTGCATCGGCAGTTGGCTACACCGGGAGCTCAGTTGCGCGCAGAGGTCCGCCCATGCGGCGGAAGACGCGAGCCGCTCGGCGTGCCGCGCGTAGCTGGCGTCGCCGACGAAGCGGGTGACCCAGACGAGGACGCTTTCCTCGCGCAACGGGAGGGCCGGGAAGTTGTTCTCGGCCGCGTGGCTGGCGAGCACCGCGACCACCTCGGCGCCGGCCGTTGCCAGTGCGGTCCGGCCCTGCCCGGCGAGGGTGTGGTCGGCTACGGTGATCGGACCGGCGAGGTATGCGACCGTGATCGCGACGGTGCTCGCGGCTGGGCCGGCCGCGACGCGCGACCTCGGCTTCGGGTAGCCGGGGCCGAGATAAAGTGGTTCGAGCAACAACGCGTTGTCGGAGTCGATCATCGTGGCGTTCGCGCGGTCGCGGTGCTGTTGCCAAACCGGGCCGTAGTAGAAGCGAGCCAGCGCCTCACCGCGCACCGCCATCGACTCGAAAGCGCGCAGCCAGACGAACCGGTCAGGGTCATCGAGGTCGCGATATTGGCCAACCACGTGGATGCCCGCCTCCTCCTGCCCCATCACGAAATGCCCATCGAACAGGTCAATGAGGGTGTCCCGCTGGCCGGGCACAACCGTGTACTGGCGCAGGTCCACGACCGGCGTCACTGCGGCACCGCCGTTGCCGGTCGCGTGAAACACATCTCCCAGTTCTCGTCCCAGTCGCGGTCGTCGACTCGGAACGCCTGCCGCCAGTGCGCACTCGTCGGCGTGATGTCAGACCACACGAATCGCACCTGCACCTCGTGGCCGGCGAGTTCTTCGCGACCGTGGAAGATGCCGACGCCGTCGCGGAATGCGCCGTGGACTGGAGGCTCTAGCCGCCCCACCCGGCTGTTCACCCAATAGATCGACCACTGCCCGGACTTTGCGTCGTAGACACGGAACGTGAGGCCAGCTTGGTCGGGTTCGGCGAGGGCAATCTCGTCGACGCTGACCGCTCCTCCGAAGTAGGTACGCCCGGTATGCGTGCCCTCCCATTCGGCGACACCGCTCGCCCCACCGAGGGCATGGCGGACCGGATCGACCAGACGACGATGGTGCACGACCCAGTTGCCGGTGAGGAAGTCGAAGTCGCCAGTGCCCCGCGGATGCTCGACCGGCGCGTTACGACGGACGAATTGCATCCGCCAGTTCGCCAGCCACGTCCGCCCGTCGTCGATGGAGAAGCACTGTTCCCAGCGGGCGCCCGAGTCAGTGACGTCTGACCAGCTGTAGCTCGCCCATATCGGCCGGCCGCGGTACTCGTCCGGACCCGAGAGCCAACACGACCCACCCTGCCACCGGCCGAATACGGGCGGCTGCAGGCCGCAGCCATCCAGCCAGCGCACACTCCACGACTGCGAGTCCGAATCGTAGAGCCGCAGCGACATGCCGAAGCTCTGCTCCTTCGGGAACCACATCTCATCGATGCTCACCGCGCCCCCAAGCAGAACGACTGCTGACGACGTCACCGCCACGTCCTCCCAACCCGAATCCGGGGCCAGCGCGTCTCGTCGCCGCTGACCCGTCACGTCGAAAGGGCCACGCAAGAAGTCAAAGTCCATAGGGGTCATCCTGCTGGTGAACGCTGACAGCGTGTGACAGTGTTTCTGTCGGGAAGATGTCTTTGTTCGCCAACATTCACGACTGCTTCCATCGCCCGAGACGGTGCCAAGGTCACCAGTCCTTGTTGAGTAACACGTGTAATGCCTCCATCCGCCGAAAGCGGGACGTTACCGATGGGCGATGGGGCACGACATGCCTTTTGATTCATTCGTCAAAGGCTTGTTCTCCGTCGCACCCAGCTGGGCGAATCGCAACATGTTCAGGTCGCCCGCACCAGTAATTGCTCGATTCGGCCGTGGTCGAATCGTTGTATGCCCCGTGAGTCCACAGGGCACGGTGCTCTGGTGAACGATGTTGAAGCGCTGTCCGCCCGCAACCGGCAATTCATCGACGCGTGCCGGGCGGGGTCGTGGGACCTGCTGCGCGAGATCCTCGCCGACGAGTTCTGCTATCTCGACGGCCGCACAGGCGAGGTGTGGGAGGAGGCGCGGTACGTGGCGGATCTCGGTGCGAACCCGGCACCGACGCTCACCGTCGACGAGCTGGCGATTCACGTGGCCGGCGATACCGCCACAGTGTCGGCGCGGACAACCAATGCCGATACGCCGGATCGACACAACCGCTATCTCGATACCTATCAGCGCCGCGACGGCGACTGGGTCTGCGTGCACGCCTGCGTGTGGCCGCTGTCGAGCGGATCCACGGCGGCCCAGCCATGATCCGCCTGCGCCTCCACTCGCGACACTCGGCGGCCACAACGGTTTCGCCGCCGGTTCGAAATCGCCGTCGTCAGGTCGTCGGCTGGGCGGAGAATCGCGTTGCCGATCCGACGTGCACCGGCACCCAAGTGCGGCAGTTCCGTGCCGTGGTGTGGGCTGGCCCGCACTACGTACCGCGGGAACGTGCACCGCTGCCCGGCGATTCGACGAGCGCCGCGACCGCGATCAACGACAAGGGCGAAGCCGTCGGGATATCGGGCGACTGCGGTCAAGCCGTCGGCAGCGTGAGCGCCCGAAACGCCGTGCTGTGGGATGCCCGCGGCGTACGGCACAAACTGGGAAACCTCGGGGGCGTCGCGTGGAACACCCCGACAGCCACCCACTGCTCGTAAACGCAGGCGACATCAACGACCATGGAGCGATCACCGGCGTCGCCGCCGTCGGCAGCGCAACATCCGCCTATCTTGCGACTCCGGCACGGCAGTATTGACGAGACAAGTGTGCGCCGACGCATTTCCTCGCCGTCAGCCGAAATCAACGCCGCCTCGATCCGCGAGTTGTCGATGCCTGACACAATTGCTTTATACCTGGATTCGTCGGGTGCCAAGACAATTGCCTTTTTGGTGAAATGTTGGCGCGGCTCTGACTCGGGCCGCCATCCTGCTGGAGTGTGGTGAGCTCCCACCCTGACAGGTCCATCGTGGCTGCGCGCAAGTCCCACCGGTGGCTAAGGAAAGGTGATCATGTCCGAAACGGTTGACACTGCTGGCTTCTTCGGTCGCCGCGTCAGCGACGCGGCGGCATCGCCTGATGTGGCTGATCGAGATACGTTCCAACAACAATTGGATGCGCTTCGGGTCCGCGAGAAGGCGCACTCTCGTGCGGGGGATGCAGTGGCCGCGGCCCGACGCAGGCTCCCGATGGTGGAGGTTGACTCCAGGGCCGAGGTGATCGGCCCGCGCGGCCCGGTCACCCTGCTTGACGTATTCGAGGGCCGTCGGGAGCTCCTGGCTTACTACTTCATGTGGTATCCGGGACGCCCGGCGCCCGAGCAGTGCGAAGGATGCACATTCTTCACCAACCAGGTCGGCGACCTGTCCTCCCTGAACGCCCGCGACGTCACCTTCGCCGTGCTCTGTCAGGGCCCCTACGACGAGAGCGTCCGCTATCACGAGTTCATGGATTGGTCCATGCCGTGGTACTCGGCCCAACCGTCCCTCGAAACGCTGCTGGTCGGGCGCCAAATCGGGCTCTTCCACTTGGTTAGCTATCTGCGCCGCGGTGATGCCGTATTCGAGACCTACTGGACCACAGGCCGCGGGGTCGAGGCAATGGACAATACGTTGGGCCTACTCGACCTGACGGTTTACGGCCGTCAGGAACCCTGGGAGGACTCCCCGGCTGGATGGCCACAGCAATGGCCGATGAGTCGCGAGATATGGCGCATGAACGGACGCCCTATCGCCCAGTGGCCGCGTCTGCAGGCTGGCCGCTCCGACGAACTCGGGAACGCCAGGCCCTGACCGACGAATACCGGCCGGGCTGGTGCCGCGTCCGCGTGACACTTGATCTGGCGCTTGACGCCGTATGAAGGGGCTGAGCAATGACGAGTAGTGGCGAGCCGCTGCACGCGATGCGGTTGCCGAACGAGTCGCCTGCCTATCGAATCGCTCGCGACGCGGTGCTGCGGGAGGAGCTGACGTTGCGGCAGCAACTCGCTCGCGTGGGCGCCCTGCGCCGTGGCTTGCCGCTCGGTGGCGCAGTTTCGGAGGACTACGCCTTCCAGGAGTGGGACGAGGCTGTCGAGACGCCGCGCGACGTGCACCTCTCGGACCTATTCACCGCCGGCAAGGACACGCTGTTCCTCTACAGCTTCATGTTCATTCCAGACGGGTCTGGAAATCCGGTCGGAACTCCTTGCCCGTCGTGCACGTCGATCATTGATTCGGTCGCAGCCGAAGCCCGTCATCTGGAACAGCGGATAAACTTCGCGGTTTCGGCCAAAGCGCCGATACAAAATTTTCGCGCGCTGGCCGAGGCCAGAGGATGGCCGCCCGTGCGCCTGCTGTCGGCCGGTGGCTCTACCTACAACCGGGACTACTTGGCTGAAGCCGACGATGGGTCACAGTTCCCGATGGCGACGGTGTTCGTGCGCCGCGGCGGGCGGATTCATCATCTGTGGTCGAGCGAATTGTTCTACGTCCCAAATTCGGACGGCGGGGAGACGCGACATGTCGACTTCATGTGGCCGATGTGGGGCATCTTCGACTGCACGCCCGATGGCCGAGGCACCGAAGGACCCAAGCACCGTTACTCATGAATTGCGCACCAACCAGCGAACGGGATGAGTCGACCACCATGGTTATCAGCGCACCTGAACTGAGCCGAACACACCGTTCGTGGCTCCCGCTGGCGCTGCTCTTACTCCTCAGCGCCGCCGGATGGATCGCCACGATCCGTTGGGCCCACCATATGGGGAACGGGCCCGGCCCGATGGGCTTAAACCTTGTCTCGTTCCTCGGTTTCTGGATCACGATGATGGCGGCCATGATGCTGCCGACGCTCAGCGCCCTGAAGATCGTGGGTAGCGGCCGGCCGTCCGATGTTCGAGCCAGCGCGCCGTTCACCGCTGGGTACCTCACCATCTGGGGCCTCGCGGGCAGCCTGTTCTACTGCGCCAGTCTCGGCACCGAGACGCTTGCCGAGCATCACCACCACGTCGCCATCGGCGTCGCCGTGGCAATCTTCGCAATTTGCGCCGCCTACCAGACGACGAGCTGGAAGTCGCGCTTCCTCCACGCCTGCGCCTCGCCTACCACGCCACGTGCACCACTCACCAAGGCCTACCGGAAAGGGGCACACTGCGGAACTCGCTGCCTCGGCACTTCATGGAGCGTCATGACGCTCCTGCTAGCGCTCGGCATCATGCAGCTCGCTGCTATGGCCGTTATCGCCGCAGCATTACTGCTCGAGCGACGAGGCAACCATCGATCGATCAGCATCGTGCTCGGTTTCTGCGCGGTCCTCTACGGCATCGGCATTGCCGTTCACCCAAGTTTGGCTCCCGGGCTGGCCGCCCCGACCATGACCACAACGCCCATTGATGGACTGAGCTGAGTCTTCCGAGCGGCAAGAATGTCGCAACACGGTCGGGCTAATCGGGACCCGCCAATCGGGCGTTGTTGGCAAGAATGCGTGCATCGCTGCGCGACAGAGCGGCGTGTCAGGTCAACAAATCGCGCAGAGCTTCACCGCGGGCCGACACGCTGACCCGAACGGATTGGCCACGACGCTCGCGCACGATCAGGCCTGCTCGTTCGAGTCGATCACAGTGTCGCGTGGTGGCGGCCGGTGTCAGGTCGATGTGGCGGGCCATCTCACCCATCGTCATGGGTGTCCGCAGGCCGCGGAGGATCGCGGCGCGGGGGGCTCCGACAACGACAGCGAGCCGATCGTCACCACTCGCAGCGGACCTGTCGGACTGCGCGCCCTGACCGGGCACTGAATAGGCGATGCTCACCACGCCCGGTTGATTCTCGTGAATGAGCGTGGCGGCGGGCGCGATGAAGCTTGGTACGAGAATCACGCGTCGCCCTCGAACCGAAATGTCGCAATGGCCGGCGAAGGTGAAGCGGTCACCGGTGAACCGGAGGCGGGGACTCAGCGTGTTCAACGCCGCATCGAGGCCCCCACGCACGGAGGCGACGCCGATGCGCTCGACCTCCCGATCGATCAGGTGCTGGGCTGACCGCCAGCGTGGTTCGAGGCGTTGCCAGTACATTCGAATCGTCTCGGCGTACGCCCGCAACCAGCGCCGCGGGTCGTCGGCAACGGTGGCCCAAGCGGCGTTGTGCGTACCGATGAACTCCAGATCGTCAGTAAAGGTCTGCTCGGGATAGTCGTGCAGTGCGGCGATCTGCTCTCCAACGGTGATATCTGTTCGGTCCACGATCGGCACCACCGCATCGGGCACGTACCCATGCGCGCGGGATATCTGCAGCGGTCGGAGGGCCGCCGCCTGTTCGGCAGAGGCGACAATGAGCCGGCGTCGCGGATCGCGACGCCGGCTCGCGACCGCGTCCGAGAGCCGCAGGTACATCGTGTGCTGCGGGGAATGCGATATTGACAGGTCGAGCTTGTCGGCGGGGAGAGGAGCGTTCTCGGGAGAAGCGGTCATGGTCTCGATATCGTCGGTGTCACGGTCATAAGTCATTGCCGCGGATAGCTTCCGGGCAAGCAAACCCGTGGTGGCGACTGGCGGGCCTGCGTGTTCGACGTCGACCTTGACGGCTTCGCGCGGTTGAGGCTTGTGCACTCTCGGCCTACTATATTGGCCTCGGCGGCCGCCGGGTATCCAACCCCGGTGGGCGACGCTGACCGTCGAATCGATGGTCCGACACGCTTCTATCAGCGCGAAGCCGCCGAGGCGGCTCCCCGCCTGGCTGGCCCGGTTGCTGGCCGGCGACATGGTCGTCGGCATGATGACCGAGGGACGTGGCTTCTCCAGCGCCAAGGCCAAGCGGGAACTCGGCTGGCAGCCACGCTATCCCTCGTGGCGGCAGGGCTTTCTACAGGAGTTCGCGTGAGGTGGGGTCGCTCCGTCACTCGCGCGCGCCCGGGTCTCGGCCGGTGAGTGCGAGCAGACGCGTCTGGGGATCGCTCGACGCGGTCTCGATACGTTCGGCGAAGAAGCGCCCATCGCCCCAGAACGACGGCGGGTACTTCTCGATCACCGCAGTCGCGGCGCGGCACAGCGTTGGGTCGAGCGTGGCGTCTTGGCCGGTGGCCACAGCAACGTCCCAGACGTGGGTCAGCATGTCGGCGGCATGCACACCCACGGCGAACGAAGCGGGCGGCTCACCTGCGGGCAGGAGCACCGGCCGCTCCGGGTCGGCAATGCTCTCGACCGCGGCCGTCATGTGAGCCGCCGACTCGTCGAACTCCCGTAGCGGCGAGCTGATCGACTCCTCGTCGCGACTCGCCCAGTCCGCCGCCTGTCCGTTCAGCGCGAGCGCGAACCGAAGGTTGCCGCCGACGAGATGGGCCAGCAGCTTACGAATGCTCCAACCCGCACAGGCGCTGGGCCGGTCCAGATCGTCCACAGTCAGTGCGGCCAAGCGGGTGCGCATGGCTGCGATCGCCAACCGATCGAACGTGGGTGCGTCGATTCGGGCGCTCACGGCATCTCCTCAATCAGGCGGGCGGGGTCTGGGTCCGGACGCTAGCGGTCGTGATCCGGCGCCCTTGTCTTGATATGACGAGGTGCCCTGCCCCGCTGTGACACCGGGAATGTCGGGACGCGTCGTCCGGGCCGCGACGTCACAACCAGCGCTTGTGTCTCGTCTCGTGAACAGAGACTGCGACAGGCAATGGAGAGATGATTGGTGTGGGGGTCTTCGTAGCAGGAGGAACCGGTGTTCTCGGGCGGCGGGTGGTTGAGCAGCTGGTGGCCCGCGGCCACGACGTCACCGCGACGACGACCAGCCCGGACAAGCTGGCCATCGTGCGGAACACCGGCGCCCGGGCGGTGGCTATGGACGGTTTGGACGCGGCATCGGTCGACAAAGCAGTCAGTGCAGCCCGACCGGAGACAATCGTCCACGAGATGTCGGCGATCTCGCCGCTGCATGCCGGCAAACTCAATTTCAAACACATGGACCGCTGGTTTCGCCCCCACGATCCGCCTGCGCACGGAAGGGACGGACCATCTTCTGGCCGCGGCTCAGGCCAGCGATGTCGCACACTTCGTGGCGCAGAGCTACGCCGCCTGGAACGGTATCGGCAAGGTGGGTGGGTGAAGTCCGAGGACGACCCGCTCGACCGGCACGAAGACAGCTCCGCCGGCGCCGGCCACGAGGGCCCGGAATTCGACCGACCCGCCAATTTCGCCTTGACCGCGGCTTGGCTGCGCGCCCAGCTGTCGACGCAGGGCGCAGGAGTCTCGCCGGTCTGTGACCAGGGGTAGACGGCGAAATCCACCCGCAGTGAGATGTGGTGGCCGGTCGCAGTGCGAATGATCGTCGTATGACAACTTCCGACATCGTCACCGTCCGCGGGCTCCGCAAGTCCTATGGCGAGCGGGTCGTGGTCGACTCCCTCGATCTAGACGTGCGCGCCGGCGAGGTGGTCGGCCTGATCGGCGCGAATGGCGCGGGCAAGACCACGACCGTCGAATGCATCCAAGGGCTGCGCCGGCCCGACTCCGGCGTCCTGCGCGTGCTGGGCTGTGATCCGCTGCGCGACGCCGAGCGACTGCGTTCCATGCTTGGCAGCCAGTTGCAGGATTCCGCCCTGCCCGACCGGCTGCGGGTCCATGAAGCCGTCGCGTTGTTCGCCACCGAACGGGCCCGCGACGGGGACGAACTGCTCGAGCGCTTCGGACTGGCCGCGCGGCGCAACTCGGCTTTCGCCGGGATGTCCGGAGGCGAGCGGCAGCGTCTGTTTCTCGTGCTCGCGCTGCTGAACCGCCCGAAGTTGGTGATTCTCGACGAACTCACCCAGGGCCTGGACCCGGCTGCGCGCCGGGAAGTGTGGCGGGCGGTCGGGCAACTGCGCGACGAGGGCACCACGGTCCTGTTGGTCACCCACGAACTCGACGAGGCGGAGGTGCTGTGCGGCCGGGTGATCGCGATGCGCGACGGGCGGGTCCTCGACCAGGGCACTCCCGCTGATCTCGTCGACCGCAACGCCGGCTGGGCCACGACGCGGTTCAGCTGGGACGGGCCGCACAATTTCGCGAACCTGCCGGGCGTCCGCGACGTCGTGGCCGAGCGCGGCCGGATAGCCGTACACGGCGGCCGCGAGTCGATCGCCCACGTCAGCGCCGAACTGCTCCGCTCCGGCCGGATCCCACCGGACCTGGCCGTGGAAATGCCCGATCTGGAAGCCGCCATCCTGCACCTGCTGGAGGGCAGCGCCGAACCGACTTCCCGAGAGATGGTGACTGTCTGATGACTGCCCTGACTGCCGTGAACGCCCCGCGCACCGTCCAACCCGCCGCACTGCGCCTCATCCGCACCGAGCTCCGACTGGTCCGCCGTGACCCACTCGTGCTCACCTTCGTCCTGGTCTTCCCGATCGTGACCATGCTGATCATCGGCGGCGCGTTCGGTACCGACCCTGACCCGGCGTTCGCCGGGCAGAACCCGTCGCAGTGGTACGTGGCGTCCTACTTCACCGTCGTGATCGCGTCGACGGGCCTGGTGATGCTGCCGGTCCACCTCGCGGCGTACCGCGAACGCGGCGTGCTCCGCCGCTTCGCCGCTGCGGGCTTCCCGCGCTGGTCGTTCGCGCTGGCTGAGATGGTCATCGGCCTGGCCACGATCGCAGTGGCCGGCGCCGTCCTGCTCGCCGTGGCCGCGCCGGTCTACGGAATCCCACCCGTGCACGACCTCGGCCGAGTGCTCGCCGGCCTCGTGTTCGGCGCGATCGGCTTCGTGAGCATCGGCGTACTGCTGGGTTCGTTGCTGCCGAGCGCCCGGGCGGCGCAGGCCGTCGGCCTGATGCTCTTCTTCCCGTCGTTCCTGCTGGGCGCCGGCGGGCCGCCGCCGCACGTGATGGGCTCGGTGTTGCGACACGTCGGCGACGTGCTGCCGTTGACGTGGGTGACCAAGTCGATCCGGGAGCCCTGGCTCGGCATCGGCACGGCGACGCCGGCATTGATCGCTGTAGTCGCCCTCGCCGTAATCGCGACGGCGGTCGCGGCTCGCCGCGCCGCCCTGTAGAAGTAAGGGCAATGTCGGAACTGACGCGCGGGCCCGAGCCGCTGCCTCGCACTGCGAGGTGGGCGATCTTCGGCGCGTTCGCCGTCCTCGTCGTCGTCGGGACGATCCGGCGGGCCGGCGACCGGCCGGTCGTCGCCGTCGCGCTGGGTGCGCTCGGTCTGGCGCTCGGAACGGCGGTGTTCTTCGCCCCTCGGCGCTGGCTGGCGGCGGCGGCCATCGGTGCGAGCGCCGCCATCGCCGTGGTGTGCAACGGCGAACCGTCCAACCTCGGTTGGTTCGCGGTGGTCGTGCTGGTCGCGTGGGCGGCGCTGTGCGCACCGTTGCCCGTCACCGCCGTCCTTGGGGTCGGGACGATCCTGCTGCTGTCCGGTGAGTACCTCTTCACGCAAGCCGACCCCGGCTGGTTCAGCTGGATGGGCGGCACGGCCTTCGCGGTCATCGGGTGCACCTTCGGGCGTCGCCAGCGCGACCTGGTCATCCAGCTGAGTGCGGCTCAGGCCGGTCTGGCCCAGAAGGTGCAGGCCGAGGAGCGCAACCGGATCGCCCGCGAGATGCACGACGTGATCGCGCACAGCCTTACCGTTTCATTGCTGCACGTGTCCGCTGCCCGGCTCGCCCTCGCCGACGACCCGGCCGAGGCGGAACGGGCCCTGCTCGAGGCCGAGCGGCTGGGCCGCGCGAGCCTCGACGAGGTGCGTCAGGCGGTTGGCCTGGTGCGCGAGTCGGCCGACCCGATGAAACCGCTCCCCGGCGGGAGCGAGATCCCCGAACTGGTCGAGCAGTTCCGCGCCGCCGGCGTAGCAGTCACGGCGTACGTCGACGGTGTCCTCGGCGCGGTGCCGGCCACCACCGGGCTCGCGGCCTACCGCATCGTGCAGGAGAGCCTGACGAACGTCGCCAAACACGCTCCGCGCGCCATCTGTACCGTGCACGTCGCTGTCTCGGACGATGACGTCCAGGTGACCGTCGACAGTTCCGGCGCCCCCACCGCCGGATCGGGGCTCGGGCTGCTCGGCATGCGTGAGCGCGCCGATGCGCTCTGCGGCCACTGCGAGGCGGGTCCGGGTGGCAGCGGCTGGCTGGTCCACGCCAGCCTCCCGCTGCACGCGAAGCACGGGGTGCCGACGTGATCCGCGTTCTCGTCGTTGACGACCAGGAACTGGTGCGCGCCGGTCTGCGCGGCATCCTGCGCGAGCGTTACGGCTTCGACATTGTCGGCGAGTGTCCCGACGGATCCGATGTCGCCGCCAGCGTGCAGCGGTTGCGGCCCGACATCGTCCTCATGGATGTCCGGATGCCGGTCGTCGACGGCGTCGCCGCAACCGAAGCCGTCCGCCGGCTCGCCGACGCGCCGCCCGTGCTCGTGCTCACGACCTTCGACGACGACGAGATCCTCGCGGCCGCACTGCGCGCGGGTGCGTCCGGATTCCTGCTCAAAGGTGTGCCGGCCGAGGACCTGCAACGTGCGGTTCGCACCGTCGCCGACGGCGGAGCGTGGCTGGATCCGGCCGTGACCGGCCGGGTGCTCAGCACCTACCGCGCCGCTCCGACCGCAGCCGCCACTGACGAGCGGCTCGACGTCCTGACGGCCCGCGAGCGCGAAGTGCTCGCCCTCGTCGGGCAGGGGATGTCCAACGCCGAGATCGCAGCGGACCTCGTGCTCGGCGAGGGCACCGTCAAGACCCACGTCAATCACGTCTTCACCAAGCTCGACCTGCGCGACCGCGCCGCCGCTGTCGTCGTCGCCTTCGACAGCGGCCTGGTCAATCCGCGTCGCTCTCACCGGTCTCGCGAGACGCGCGGTTAGCGCGGATCCGCCGTTTGCCCTCGTGCATCGCCTGGACGCGGGCGATCGGGATCAGCCGGCCCTCTTCGATGAGTTCGGTGCTCAGCACCTGGGGCTGCGGCATCAGCTCGGCCCAGCGGTCCTGACCGGACAACTTCGCCGCCGCGGTGTGCAGCGTGAAATCGCCGGGGGAGACCCCGTCGAGCTCGTCCCAGGGCAGCGGATACGAGACCGGCACGCCTGGGCGAAGCCGCGGGCTGTACGCCGACACCACCGTGGCGCCGCCGGCGCGGGTCGAGTCGAGGAACACCTTGCCCTCGCGGTCCTCTCGAACGAATGCCGTCGTGGCGATCGCGGGATCCAGGCGCGCGGCTCGGGCGGCGAGGGCGCGCGTCGCCGCTGCGACATCCTCGGCCGTCCCCGACGCCAGCGGCACGAAGACATGCAGCCCTTTCGCGCCGCTGGTCTTGACCGCGCTCGCCAGCCCGGCGTCGGTGAGGGCCTGCTGCGCCAGCCGGGCCGCGGCGACCGCGAGTCCGAAGGCATCAGCGACCGGCGGATCGATATCGAGTACGAGGTAGGTCGGCCGGTCCCAGTGACCGGCGACAAACAGCGTCGGGTGGTACTCGACCGCGCGCTGGTTGGCGAACCAGAGCAGCGTTCTGATGTCGTTGCACAACGCGTACGAGATCTGGCGCTTCGAGGCCGCGGCCCACACCGGCACGGTGCGCACCCAGTCCGGCGTGTATTTCGGAACGTTCTTCTGCATGAACGGCGCTTGCCCGCGCAGTACCCGGATCACCGACAACGGCCGGTCCCGCAACTGGCCGATCAGTCGCTCGCCGATGGCGTCGAGATAGTCGACGAGGTCGCGTTTGCTGGCGCCCGCTCCATCGAACAACTGCTGGTCGAGGTTGGTGAGCTCGACGCCTTCGCGTACCTCGTCGGTGCTCATCGCATCATCGTGCCAGCACCGTCCGGTTCAGGAGTCGAAGTCGGTACCGCGGCTCGTCGGCTCCCACGCCCTGAGGTCAGCTGCCGAACGGCGCAGGCTCTCCGCGATCGCGTCGGCCGCGTCGTTGCCGAGCGGGAGGCGGAGCGGCGCGTTCTCGGCCGCGACGGCGGTCAGAACCGCGTCGGCCGCCTTAGCCGGATCGCCGGGCTGCTTCCCGTCGCCTTCGGCCATGTTCTGCCGGACCGGCTCGATTTGGTCCTCGTAGGCCGAGCTGCCGGCTACGACTTCCAGCGCCCCAGGCCGGTTGAACGAGGTTCGGAAGGCCCCGGGCTCGACGATCAGGACCCGGATGCCGAAGGGCGCCACCTCGGCCGCGAGTGCCTCTGACCAGCCTTCGAGTGCGAACTTGGTCGCGGAATACCCGCTGACGCCTGCGAAGGACATCCGGCCGCCCATGCTGCTCATCTGCACGATCGTCCCCGACCTGCGGCTGCGCATGTGCGGCAGCAATTCCCTGGTGACGGCGACTGGACCGAAGAAATGCAGTTCCATCAATTGCCGCAGCACGTGGTCGCTCGTATCCTCCGCGGCGCCCACGAGCCCACGGCCCGCGTTGTTCACAAGGACGTCGACGCGTCCTTGCCAATCCAGTGCGCCCGCAGCCGCCGCCCGGATCGATTCCGGATCCGTGAGGTCGATCGACACCGTAGTCACCCGATCGGGGGCCGACGCAATGAGATCGGCGGCCGCCTCAGGCTTGCGGACCCCGGCGACGACCAAATCACCAGCGGCGAGAGCCGCCCCAGTGATCGCCCGGCCGAAGCCGCTGCCGGCACCGGTCACGAACCAAACCCGTGGTCCAGACGGGGGCATGATTCCTCCTGGGGATCGTCAGCCGCTCTTGTGGGACGGTTCGTCAACCGGTCGTCAACAGCAGGGGTCGGTGGTCGGATACCTCGGGTGAGTCGACGACGTCGAACGAGAGCACCGCGACCTCGTCCGAGACGAGCAGGTAGTCGGCGTAGCGGACGGGCTTGGCGTAGTGCGACGTGCGGGTGTCCTGGAATCCGCGCGACGTGACCAAGTCCTTGACACCGAGCCCGGCGAGGGCGTCGAAGAGGCGGCTTTCGGGCAGTACGTTGAAGTCCCCGCAGACGATCAATGGCTCGGCCGGACGCCGCACGCGTGCAATCAGGTCGACGAACGCGCGCGCCTGGGCGCTGCGGGCGGGATTGTCGCCCTTTCCGGTCTCGACGCGCAGGCCGTGCATCTGCGCGACGGTGGTCGCTCGGTCGCGCTGATAGTCGTACAGCCGGATTGCATGCGCGTTGCGCGGACGCGGGTGCGGGCCGAACTCGTGCGGCTGGAACGCGCCGTGCACGAAGTCGAGCGCCGCGCCGATGACCGGGGTCGTGGAACGCACGAAAGTCGCCAGCCCGAATTCCTGCCAGCGGGGCACCGCGCCGTCCATCAGCTGGCCGCGTGCTGTCGGGCAGAAGAAGCCGTCGTGCTCGGGCAACGCGGCGCGCAACTCGCCGTAGAGGTCCGTGCGTTGCTCGAGGCGGACGTCGCCATCAACGTAGGTCGACCACTGCGACTGCGTCCCCGGCGCGCGCGGTACCTCTTGAAGGCAGTAGACATCGGCGTCCGCGGCGACCAGGTAGTCGAGCAGGTCGGCATGCAGCGCGCCGCCCCAAACGTTCAGGCTCAACACTCGCATCAGCTGGCTGTTCTCTCTCGCAATTGGTTGAGCCGGGGTGGCCGGTGTCGCCGGGTGCGCCGCACCTGCAGCGCGGTCATCGCCAGGGGCTGGGATGCCAGCGGACCGGGCCGGCCTGAATGGGCGGTTGCCCTAGCGAAGCACGGCGGCGCGACAGCTGTTGTGACTGTGCTGCGGGTCGAGCGGACCGGATCTCGGATTGGCGATCGTACTCGGCGCGGAGAGCGGGGTCGCCGAGCACCGAGTAAGCGGCGAGGATTCGTTGGAGGGCGGCGTCGGATTCCGCGCCGGTTGTCCGACCAGCTGATGCGCGGGTGTCCGGATGGTGTCGACGAAGCAGCACCCGGTAAGCGTGGTTGATGTCGTCCCGGGAGGCGTGCTGGGTGAGTCCTAAGACGGCGTAAAGGTCGGGCTCTGTTGCCTTCATGGCTCGTTCGCTGCGGTGGCCGTGGTCCCGGCCGCCGTAGCGGCCGGGACCACGTTGTGCTGACCGTGCCGCCGTCAGGCGTTGATGGCGTGGCGGTCTTCGCCCTTGCTGCTGATCGAGATCTTGCGGGGCTTGGCCTGCTCGGCGACTGGAATCTGCAGGCTGAGCACGCCGGAGTCGTAGCTGGCGGCGATGTTCTCGGTGTCGAGGTTGTCGCCGAGGATCAGCTGCCGGCTGAACACCCCGCGCGGGCGCTCGGCGGCGATCAACTCGGCGTCGCTGGCCCGGTTCGGGCGTTCGGCCTTGACCGTGACCACGTTGCGTTCGACGTCCAGATCGATCGAGTCCGGGTTGACACCCGGCAGATCGAACTCGACGTGGAAGGTGTCACCGTCACGCCATGCGTCCATCGGCATCACCGAGGGACGGGCGAGCGTGCCGTTGGCCCCGAAGACCTGCTGGGTGAGTCGGTCCAGTTCACGGAATGGGTCGGTGCGCATCAGCATCTTGTCCACCTCCGTAGCTCCTGTCTGTTGATGCTCCTATGGGGAACCACTGATCCATTATGATCTGTGGTATGCGCTATAGATTTCTTATAGCACCCGTGGCAAGCTGACGGCAAGAGGCATATCGAGAAAGTTGGGATGGAGGAAGGAGGGCCGCGATGGATGTTCCCCAACCCGACAGCGGGCGTGGTGTGTACGGCATCTCGGTCGCAGCGGAACTCGTGGGCATGGGCGTGCAGACCCTCCGGCTCTACGAGTCCCGCGGGCTGCTCGAACCCCAGCGCACCGAGGGCGGAACCCGCCGCTACAGCGCCGAAGACCTCGACCGGCTCCGCCGCATTGGCGACCTGTTGGGGGCCGGGCTGAACCTCGCCGGTATCGGCATGGTCCTGGACCTGGAGGCCGAGAACACTCAACTGCGAGCCGAGAAGGACGAGCACGAGTGGCTGAAGACCGCGCCAATCCGGGCCCGCAGGTCCCCGCAGCACCCCTCGGACAGGAAACCCCGCTAGCGCGGGTCCAGTAGCCGCTGCAAGGCAGCGAGCACCGGCAACCAGGTGTTCTCTGCCTCGTCCGCGGTGTCAGCGCAATCGATCTCATCGATCTGGAGCCGGAGTGTGCATCCGCTCGGATTGGGCCTGAGCAGCCAGGTCAGGTACACCGGCGGGTCATCCGGTTCGGCGTACAGCACATACGACAGCCGCTCCTCGGGACGGGAGCAGATCACTCGTCCACACAGGGCGGGGCGGTCCTCGAACCTGGCATCGATCGGTGCCTCGGGCGCCCACGTCGAGTGAAGGGCCAGACCGTACAAGTACGCCGCGGTCTGGGTGGCATCGGTGAGTGCCGCCCAGACTCGGCTCGGAACGACCGGGACGTGACAGGCGAAGGCGGTCGGGACGGCCCGGACTGTCGTCGCCTCGTCACGAGCCCTCATGGCCCAGCGCCCGGACGCCGACTACACGGTGGCCGCGCCGCTACCCGCAGACGCGAGGCATCGCGGTCAGAATCGAGAAGTGGCTCAGCGCGCCATCGCTCCAGCGGATGGAGTAGTTAGCCCGCACCCGATAGCCCCTGCACGTGCCGGCGGCAACCGCATGCCAGTTCGTGCCGCTGCTCGCTGAGGGTGCCGTGCCGGAGTTCTCCGGCGTGGGGTTCGTCTCGACGGCCGCGGTGGAAGTGCCGAGCGTGACTCGGTCGACCTGAACGGCGGTGACCTTCGTGCGCTTGGTGATGGAGGCAGTTCCGCGCACGTTGACGATCCGGCCGGCCGGGTTCTTGGCCACCGTGACCGCAACTTTGTAGGCGACGCCGCCGAGCACGGACTTGCCGCCCCGGTACTTGTTTCCTTGCGTCACGCTGATGTTGCTAACGGTGTCTGAACAACCGGACGGGAACGTGTACTTGCCGACGTCGATCCCGCCGAGCGCGGTGCCGAAGCGCACCTCGATGATCTCGCCGGCGCGGGCGTTCGTCTCAGCATGGTGCACGATCTTCCCCGGCGCGACGGCCTGCCCGGCGTTGACCTCGGAGCCGCCCGTCGTCGGGAAAATGACCCAAGTGAACGTCGCGTTCGACGACGCGCCATCAAAGGTGACCGTCGCGTGGTGATTGCAGTCGACCTTGCTGAGCGAGACCCTCGGCGCCACGAGGGGGGTCATGTCCGTGCTCGGGCAGGTGAGGGCCGCATTGGCAGCCACGAATCGGTATTGGCTCGTGGGGTACCGAGCCGATGCAGAGACTCGAGATCCAGCACTCGGCGTAGTCGAAATCGGAAATGTCTGTTCAACGGTGGTGGACTGGCCGGCGACGATCGGGACCGTCGCCGTCCCCAGCGCTGCCCCCTCGGTGGTGCCGTCGCTGGCGACGACGATGGCGGCCACCGTGACGTTGTAACTGGTGTGCAGATGCGTGGCGTTGTACGCGAAGCGGAAGGTAGCCGCAGTCGGCGCGCTGCCGGTGCAGGTGACGGTGGTCTGCGGAACGCTGTACGCAACCGAACCGCTCGTGGCCGGTGGAGTGGCCACAGCCGCGGACGCGGGAGTAGCCAGTCCGACTGCGAGCGCTGCCAACACGGCGGCCCCGACGCCTCCAACCAACGCGCGATTTCTCTGCCAGCTCCGCATGGACTTCCCTCCGGGACATCAGGCCAACAATCCAGCGCAGGCTAACACCATTCCAATCGGACGGCAGTACCGTGCTCGCGGTCGCGTCCGTAGTTCGACGGGTCGCGCTCTCGGCTCCGGTGGGTGGCGCACCGGAATACGCGCTCGCGCGGTCATGCCGCTGATGGACGCGCCAACTGCTCAGTTGAGTGACGTACTTCCTTGATCAGAGACGGCAAAATCACCGTCTCTGATCTTGGAGATGCGTCACCCGACGCCGTTGATCGAGGCGTCGAAGTCGATCCGGGGATGGCCGGCCGTGGCCAGGTTGACGATCTTCACCACGTGGGTGGCGGTTCCCGGCAGCACCACCTGGTAGACGATCTGGCGGTTGGCCGTGGTCTTGGAGTACGTGTTGACGGTCGCCTTCTTGACGCCGTCGATGTATACCGCCGCCGAGCCACGGTTACTTGCCTTTGCCATGATCAGGGCCAGGCTGACACCGCTGGCATCGAGCGGTCGCGCGGTTCGGAAACTGGCGCTGGCGTTCTTGGCGGTCGTCCAGTGCGTCGTCCCGTCGGACCAGCAGGTGCAGTTGCTGAGCGACCAGGCGCCGGAGTAGGTGACGCCCGGGTCGACGTCCTCTCCAGGTGCGATCACGACGTGCACCGGGTTGCTGGCGACGGTCTTGCCCTTGCAGTCCTTGACCCGGACCACTGCGCTGTATCCGCCCTTGTCCATGGTTCCGGCATCCATGCCCGTGCTGTACGAGCGGGCCGTCTTGGACACCGTGAACGTCTCGCTCGGACCGTGCAGGATCGGGTCTTCGTCACCGCCGAGCGCGTCGTAGCCCGAGTAGGTGAACGTCTGCGAGCAGACGCCCGCCGGGGCGTTCACGGTCCAGTGCAAAGTGAAGAAGACCAACCAATAGTTGAAGCCATCTCATCAAACTCGGGCGTGTATTGCGTGAACATCGGCTGCGAGAGCTTGACAGTGGGCACGATGTCGCCGCCGACGTTCCATTCGCCGGTACCGCTGCCGCGATCAGTGTCGCGAATCCAACTACGGCTACGAGTCCAATCCGCTTGATCGTCACCGTTGCGCCCCCAAGTTCGCCGGACTGCTGCCCAAGAGGCGCGCCCAGATCGAAAATAACGCACGGCGTCCACATCACACAATTGATCGAGTTATATAGCGCATAGGGTGAGAAATGCCCGATAGCAGGGAATTCGCGTGGAGATTCCCATGGACGGTTATCCGGTAAACGTCGTCCAGCTGGCCGCGCTGAGGTTGCCGGTGGTGTCGACTGTTCGGGCCGAGAGGACGTAGCGCAGGCCAGGGGTCAGGGCCGGCAGCTGGGCGGATTGTCCGGGGCCGATGTAGACGAGGTAGCCAGCAGCTGCCACCGCTCGCGGGTCGACGGACCCCGTGGTGACCCGGACCCGCGTGTAGGAGAAATCCGCCACGCGTGGGGCGGTCCAGGTGACGGTCCGAGGGGAGGTAACCCGCAGCTGGGTTATCGGCGGCGGCGGAGTTATGTCCGGGGCGAGGTGCCACCGCAGTTCCCCGGTCATGTGGACGGCCGGAGCTTCGTCGCAGATCTGGGTGAAGGTGATATCGGCTCGGATCGGGTTGCCGTCGGAGGCGACCAGCAACTGTTTGATGTCAATCTTGCCGCTGTAAGACCCGCATCCGCGGCCGTGCCCGTAGACCGACAGTCCGTATCTGTTCAAGTCGTTGGCAGAGCGCGTTAGGTGGGTGCCTAGCGTGAACGTATGACCGCGCGGCACGGTAAGCCACATGATTTGGCCGTCGAAGCCGGGGTCGTAGATCCGCGACTCGCCGAAGCCTAAAAACCCTGGGTGAAAGCCTGCGCTGATCTGGTCGGGACCGTCGACGTAGCGCCACCGTTGGTTCGAGTCGATGTAGTCCGGTCCGAACGTGACCAAGCTGCTGGAACCCGCTAGGGCCGACCCGGTCAACTGCACCGTGTCGACTAGGCCGTCGATGGGAAACGTGAGAATTGAGCCGCGAGGGCCAGCGCGCCGTGGCGTGAAGCCGATGCGCAAGCTGCAGGAGCTACCCCCCGCCAAGGTTGTGCCGCTACAAGTGTCGTCGGCGAGGCGGAAATCGCCCGTACTACCGCCTCTAAACGTCGCCTGCCCGATCGCTTCACGATGATCGCTGTCGTTGTGCAGCCATTCGGTGCTCCACGCCGGCGGGGACCCAACCGGCATCCTGGGCCAGTCCACCGCACGCGCGGACAGAACATGGCCGGACGGCTCCGATTCGCCGAGACGGATTTCGCCGAACAGGTTGTTGGCCACCGCGTCCGTGCGCAGATGAAACAGCAAGGCGAAGCGGGTGACAGTTCCGTCTGCAGTCGCGGCAAAGTCACGGATCTCCACATCACCGAGGTAATTCTCGATGGCGCCCCCGTAGCTGAAGGCCACGTTCGCGTGCCCGCTCTGGCCACCCCAGCCGGTCTGCACCGCGGCGTAGTAGCCAGCGTGCAAGCCTTGGCCGGCCGGCGGATACAGGTCGAGGGAGAAGCCGTTCGCGGCCGGTCCGCCCGATGCCCCCACTCGCAGGTGGGCCGTGGTCAGGATCGGTGCGCCGGTGCTGGAATTTCCGGCGTACCACGAACCCTGCTTACCGTCCGGAGAAGCGGGATCGAAGGTCGACGTAATGCTCGCGACAAGCGTGGCCGCCGGATCCGCCGGGACCGCAGTCGCGACCGGCGTCGCGCTCAGCGCAGCAATCACGACGGTCGCGGCGACCAACACAGGTCGCACCACCGAACGTCCACGCGTACAGCCGCGCATGCCTGACCCTCCCGAATTGGCTGGCTGGGGATTCAGGCAGTCGGCAGAGTGTGCGCTCAACGAACGCCAATAGCAACAAACACGAAATGCCCGAATACGGCGAACCAATTTGGACGGCTGCGAAAGGGTCGGCCGCGGTGCGGTGCCGCCTTGATTTGACCAAACGCCGAATTACCGGCACGTTGTCAGCAGGCGTTCGCGCGCCGCCCGCGGGCCGCGCTCCGCTAGGCCCGGCCGGATATCCCCCGATTGACCGGCCGGGCCGACTCAACCTTGCCAGGGCAGCATCGCCGGCTGTGTCCGCGCCCCAATTCCGTGTTGAACGCATACGGCACCCGATTGTGTTGGACGATCAGTCGTCGGGCAGAGCAGCGAAATCGCGCTTGGCGGCCTTGTACCACCCCATCCCGGAAATCGGATGCTTCCACCTGCCCTTCATATCGTTCAAGGCAGCTTGGTGCGATGCGTCGCCCTTGCCAACGACGTCTTTCAGATGGGCATCCTGCGCCTTGATGACCTCGTCGCCAGTGTTGCCACGGTGCTGGAAATCGCATGGTCCACCGAGTTGCTTGCACGTCATGGTCTTCATTGGTCTGGCTCCTCTTGTGGAATCTGATTCGCAGCCACGACGCCTCGAACTGGCGTGAGTCCTGGCCGCACCTGCCATGGGGAGCGTAGGAGTGCCGGCCCTTCGTGAGCTTCTTCGATCCTGACCAGTGCGCCGCCGTTGTCCCGGGCGGCCCAGCTCGATGAGCGTCAATTGACATCAACCGACTGACCGCTGGACGTCAATTGTGAGGTAGCGTGCGTCAAAAGACGATGCATGACAAGAAGAGCAGGGGGTCCACCTTCCTCATGCAAAGCCCGCACCCACCCCTGTCCGGCTTGGCCGACGTCGCCCTGCCGGCCACTGCGGCGGTGGAGTTGGACGCCATGGACCGCCGACTACTCGCACGGGTCTCCGAAGACGCCCGCGTCTCGCAACGCCGGCTGGCCCGAGACCTCGGCTTGTCGCCGCCCGCGGTCGGAGAACGCCTTGGCCGCCTCGAACGCGCGGGCGTCATCCGCGGTTACCGCGTCTCGGTCGACTGGGCCGTGCTCGGTTACCTGACCTGCCACCTCGCGGTAAGTGCTAGGCCAGGCGCCGATCAGAGCGAGGTGATGTCCGCCCTGCACGCCCTTCCTGAAGTGGAGGACGTCAATGTCATCACCGGATCGTTGGACATGCTGATCCGGGTCCGGGTCCGCGACCACGCACATCTGCGTCGCTTCCTGCTCGAACGGGCCTGGCAGGTTCAGGGTGTGCAGCGCACGGAGACGTTCCTGCCGCTGGCCGAGCTGACCGGCAAGGATCTCGCGACCACCCTGCTGTCCCCGGGCGTCCTAGGGTCTCCGGACGATCCGACCGAACGAGGCCTGGAGATGCAAACGTAACACTCACCCCGGCTACGGCAACCCAATAGAAAGCTTACGCCGGGCAATATCTAGTCATGTGACGCTCCCACTGCTACCGTCCACTGTCATCTGAGTCAAAGGAACTTTTGGGCGTCGTTGGGTCAACCCGGGCCCTCGGCACCGTCGAGATCAACATCCGGAAAGCCCCGTCGCGAACCTCGGCCGGGGAGCGGTCGAAGGAGCCCCCACATGTCGATCACCACAGGGTCTGCTCGCCGTTCCCGCCGACCGCGCGTGCTGGTCGCGCCGCTGATGCTGGTCGTCGCCGCGCTGTCGATCGCCGGCTGCACGGCGAGCAAGAGCGGTCCGGTGGACAACCCCAAGGGCGGCACCGGCAAGAACCTGACCGTGGCCGTGCTGCAGAACCCCGACTCGCTGGACCCCGGCGTGACGGGATTGGTGAGTGTCGCCCAGATCGATGCGTCGATTTTCGACACGCTCGTGTATCACTTCGCCAACGATCCCAAGATCTATCCCGGGCTCGCGAGCAGTTACCAGATCTCGGCCGACGGCAAGACCTACACGTTCAAGCTGCGCAAGGATGTCAAGTTCCAGGACGGCACGCCGTTCAACGCGCAGGCCGTGAAGGCGAACTTCGACCACATCGCCGATCCAGCCACCAAGTCGAAGTCCGCGATCGGCGCCCTCGGTCCCTACCAGGAGACTCAGGTCGTCAACGACTACGAGGCCAGGGTCGTGTTCAAGGCGCCGAACCTGGCCTTCCGCAACGAGATGTCGGAGCCGACGTTCGGTATGTCGTCACCGACCGCCTTGAAGAAGTACGGCAGCAAGTATGGCAACCACCCGGTCGGCACCGGGCCGTTCACCTTCAAGAGTTTCCAGAACGGGCAGCAGGTCACCGTCACCCGCAACGCTGACTACCGCTGGGGGCCGGCCCCGCTGGGTAGCGGCCCGGCCAAGCTTTCCGAGATCACCTTCCGGATTCTCCCGGACTCATCGGCGCAGCGGAACGCGCTGACCACCAACGAAGTGCAGGTAGCCGGCAACCTCACCCCACAGGACGTGCAGAGCGCGGTTGGCAGCGGGATGACCAAGTCGACGGCGTCGTCGACCGGGATGCCGTACGGCTACCTGATCGATGTGGCGAAGGCCCCGACAAACGAACTCGCGGTGCGCCAAGCCATCGAATACGCGGTCGACACCAAATCAATCTTGAACTCCTTGTTCGAGAACCAGTTTGACCCGGCCGACAGCGTCCTCACCGCGACGACGCCGGGCTTCGTCAAGGATTCGTACAGCTACGACCCGAAGAAGGCGGCGCAGATCCTCGACCAAGCCGGTTGGACGAAGGGTTCCAACGGAGTGCGCAGCAAGAACGGGACCCCGCTGCGTCTCACCTTGATCAACATCACGGCGTTCGGGTTCGACAACATCTCGACGCTGCTGCAGGCGCAGTTGAAGAAGCTCGGCATGAGCGTGACGATCTCCGACCAGGGCTTCCCGGCTGTGGCTACCACCTACAACCAGTCCAAATCCAACTTCGCGAACTGGTTCTACTACGACGTCGACCCGTTCACGCTGAGCACCGTCTTCAAGTGCAACCAGGTGAAGAGCGGTTTCAACTGGGCCCACTACTGCGACAAGAGTGTCGACGCGGCGATCGATGCCGCCAATGCCACCGTCGACAACAAGGCCCGCGTCGCGGCATACCAGCAGATCGTGACCAAGCTCAACGACAGCGCGTCGTTCCTGCCGATATACGACACGAAGACGATTCTGGTCACGGCGAAGGTCAAGGGCATCGTGTTCGGTCCAACCGGTCAGCCGTACTTCACCGCCACAACCCGGTAACCGAACCAGATGCTGGCTTTCGCTTTCCGTCGGCTGGTCGTCGCACTGCCGCTGCTGGTCGGCGTGAGCCTGCTGGTCTTCGCGATCCTGCGTCTGATCCCGGGTGACCCGGCCCAGATCCTGCTGTTCGGGTCGAACCCGACACCGGGTCGGGTCGCGGCGCTGCGTCATCAACTCGGCCTGGACCAGTCGCCGGTCGCGCAGTACTGGCTGTACCTGCAACGGCTACTGCGTGGGGATCTCGGCTACAGCTACGTCACCAACAGCTCGGTGCTCAGCGAAATCGACGTGCGGCTTACGTACACGGTGAACCTGGCTCTCGCCGCGCTCGGGGTGGCCGTGGTGCTCGGGTTCGTTACCGGCATTGCCGCCGGCCTTCGGCCCGGTTCGCTGGTTGATCGCATCGCCACGACCGGCTCGGTATTGGGCCTGGCCGTCCCGTACTTCTGGTTGGCCCAGCTACTGGTGCTGGTCTTCGCCGTGCACCTGCGCTGGCTGCCCGCGCTCGGGGTCGGGTCGCCCAAGGCCATGATCTTGCCGGCGCTCGCGCTCGGGCTCGGCTTCGCCGCGATCATCACGAGGCTGCTGCGTTCGAGCCTGATCGAGGTCTACCAGCAGCCGTACCTGCTGGTCGCTCGGGCCAAGGGTCTGGCCCCCACACGGCTGCTGCTGCGGCACGCGATGCGTAATGCCATCGGCTCCGTGATCACCGTCATCGGTCTGCAGATCGGCAACCTGTTCGGCGGGGCAGTCGCCATCGAGATCATCTTCGGACGACCGGGTCTCGGCCAGTACCTCGTCTCGAGCATCCAGCAGAAGGACATCCCGGCCATCCAAGGCGTCGTCCTGTTCGTCGCGGTGGTCTACATCGCGGTCAACCTGATCGTCGACGTCGCGCACGGGTTGCTCGACCCGCGCGTGCGCAGAGGATGGTCGCGATGACCGTCGTCGAGGGCGTGGCCGCTCCCACCACGGTCGAGGTGCCCGGACGCGCGGCGCGACAACGCGGTCGGGACGTCTTCGGCCTGCTCGGATGCGTGGCCGGCTTGCTGCTGCTCGCCGTCGCGGTATTCGCGCCGCTGATCGCGCCGAACGATCCGACGGCGATCGTCGGACCGGCGCGCGCGCACCCCAGCGCCGCACACTGGTTCGGCATCGACGGACTGGGCCGCGATGTACTCAGCCGCTGCATCTTCGGCGGCCGGGAGACGCTAACCATCGCCGTGTTGAGCACGTTCTTCGCCGCCCTCATCGGCGTGCCGATCGGCATGATTGCCGGCTATCTCGGGCGCTGGCCCGCCGCCGTAGTCATGCGGGTCATGGACGTCTTCCTGGCCTTCCCCGGCCTCCTGCTCGCACTTGTGATCGTCACCATCCGCGGCCCGGGCACGGTGACCGTGGTGGCCGCGGTGGCAATCTCGTTCGCGCCGGTCTTCGCTCGCGTCCTCTACGGCTCAACCCAGCGGGTCCGGGCCCAGGAGTACATAGCCGCCGCCCGCGTGGTCGGTTGCAGCCGCTGGCGGATACTCACCCGCCACGTCTTCCCGGTGATCCTGCCCGAACTCATCGTCGTCATCAGCAGTGCCATCGGCTGGACCACGTTGCTCTCGGCGACGCTGAACTTCCTCGGCTTCGGCGTGCGACCGCCCGCAGCGGAGTGGGGCGCGGACCTGAGCCTCGGCGTCAGCTACATCTCGCAGGCATGGTGGATCTCCACCGCGCCCGGCATCGCGATCACGATCACGATCCTCGTGGCCAACGTCGTCGGGGACTACCTCGGCGGGCGACTGGCTGCCGCCGGCGGTGGCGACACTCGACGGCGCCGCTTCGGCCGAGGAACCAACGCGTCAACAGCAGAGAAGGAGTAATCGCCGTGGAGATGTACATCATTCCGCTGGGCACGTGCAACTGCCCATACGAGACGGTGGCACCCGGAGTTAGCGACGGCAACATCGTCAAGCTGCCGGTGCCGTCATACCTCATCAAGCTCGATGACGGCAAGAACCTGCTGATCGACACCGGCATGAGCCGGCTGCACATCACTGACCCGGGCGCGACGTGGCGCGGCACCGAGATGATCGACATCCTGGTGCCGGAGATGGCGCCGGAGGACGACCTAGAGCTGCGCCTCGGCGAGCTTGACGTCCGGCCCAAGGACATCGACTACGTCGTCAACACGCATTTGCACTTCGACCACGCCGGAAACAACGACCTGTTCGAGCGGGCCACGTTCTTCGTGCAGCGCGAACACTACGACGCCGCCCTCGACAACCCGATCTTCCCCAACCAGTACTGGAACCTGCCCAAGCTGAAGTACGAACTCCTCGACGGCGAGATGGAGCTGTTCCCGGGACTGGAAGTGCTGCTGACCCCTGGACACGCACCGGCGCACCAGTCTGCGATGGTGCGGTTGCCCGAGAGCGGCAACATGGTGGTCTGCGGTGACGCCGTCTACACCAAGGACAACCTGGACCATGACTCGTGGGGCGGCCAGGCCGACCCGGAAACCGCGGCCCAGTCCGGGGCCAAGTTGAAGCGCATCGCCGAGGAAGAAAACGCGATCCTGTTGTTCGGCCACGACCCCGCGCAGGCCAAGCAGTTCCACCGATCCCCGCAGAGCTACCGCTAGGAGAGATCGACGATGACCGATAGCGAACCGTTTCTGATCACCGGCATCTCCGTCTTCGACGGCACTGGCTCCCGGCCCGTGCCCGGGCAGGCGATCGTCGTCGAAGGACGCCGCATCAGCTGGATCGGCCCCCAGTCCGATGCCCCGTCGTTCGCGGCCCAACGCACCTACGACGGCGGTGGCGGCACGGTCATCCCCGGCCTGATCAACTGCCACGTGCACGTCTGCAACGACGGCTACGGCGACCTGTTCGCGCAGGTGCAGAGCGACAGCGTCCCGATCTCGACCGTGCGGGGCGTCAAGAACCTTGCCGTTGCGCTGGATTCTGGCGTGACGACCGTGCGCGACTGCGGCGCGCCGAACGACATTGCCATCGAACTCAGCAAGGCGATAGAAGACGGCATGTTGCCGGGCCCGCGGATCCGGGCCGCCGGACGAGTGATCACCATGACCGGCGGGCACGGACACTTCATCGGGCGGCAGGCCGACGGCCCAGTGGGCACGGCGCAGGCAACGCGGGCCGAGATTGCCGGCGGTGCACACTTCATCAAGGTGATGGCGACCGGCGGCGTGTTGACCAAGGGCGTCCACCCGAACCAAACCGCACTGCAGCCCGACGAGCTCGCCGCTGTTGCCCGCGAGGCCCACAACGCCGGCAAGCGGGTGGCCAGCCACGCCATCGGTGGCCAGGGCATCAAGAACGCGATCGCAGCCGGCATCGACTCGATCGAACACGGCTTCTACCTCGACGACGAGTCACTCGAAGCCGCCGTGAATCAAGGCACGTTCCTGGTCCCGACCCTGATCGCCGTCAACCGCATCGTCGAGCATCCGGACGAGATCCCGAGCTGGGTCGTGGAGAAGGCGGAATCCGAATCCGGCCACCACCGCGACAGCTTCGTGGCCGCCGTGCGCTCGGGCATGAAGATCGCCGCCGGGACGGACGCGGGCACGCCGTTCAACCCCCACGGCGAACTGCCCACTGAGCTCGAGTTGATGGTCGAATTCGGCCTGTCCGCCACGGACGCGCTCGTCGCAGCGACTCGCAACGCCGCCGAGAACCTCGACCTGCTGCACGACATCGGGACCCTGGAAGTCGGCAAGCTCGCTGACCTCGTCGTGCTCGACGGCGACCCCACGACTGACATCACCGCCACGCGCAACGTCACTTTGGTGGCCAAAGAAGGCACCGTCTACCGCAACGAACTCAAACCGGCCGGCTGATCATGACTGACGTCCCCACCGCGCCGCTGCTCGAGCTGCGGCAACTCAGTGTCCGCTTCGCCGTGCCCGGCGGGACGCTGTCGGCGGTGAACGGCGTCGACCTCACGGTACGTCCGGGCGAGTCCGTCGGCATCGTCGGCGAGTCCGGCTCGGGCAAGAGCGCAACCTGTCTGGCGATCCTCGGTTTGCATCCGAAGGGAACCGAGATCGGCGGCCAGGTGCTCTTCGAAGGCCGCGACCTCGCCGGGCTGGACGACCGTTCGCTCCGCGAAGTGCGGGGGCGGAAGATCGGGTTGGTCTACCAGGATCCGATGGCCGCGTTGAACCCGGTGCGCAGTGTCGGCTCGCAGTTGCGCGAGCCGCTGATGCTGCACCAGGGGCTGAACCGCAAGCAGGCCAACGAGCAGGCGGCCGAGTTGCTGGCGCGGGTCGGCATCTACAACCCGCGCCGGCAGTTGCGGGCCTACCCGCACGAATTCAGCGGTGGCATGCGGCAGCGCATCGTCATCGCGATGGCGGTTGCCTGCCGACCGCCGCTGCTGCTGGCCGACGAGCCGACCACGGCGTTGGACGTCAGCGTGCAGGCCCAGGTACTCGACCTACTGGCCGAGCTGACGCGGGAACTCGACATCGCGCTCGTCCTGGTCAGCCACGACCTCAGCGTCGTGTCGAGTGTGACCAACCGTGTGGCGGTCATGTACGCCGGGCGGATCGTCGAGCAGGCACCGACGATCGCGTTGTTCGACTCGCCCCGTCATCCGTACAGCGCTGCGTTGCTGGACAGCATCGCCGGGGCAGAGGGACTTGCTTCCGACGCCGACCTGCCCACGATCCCCGGAGCGCCACCCGACCTGCGCCGGCTGCCGTCGGGTTGCTCGTTCGCGCCGCGCTGCCCGCGTGCGCAGGACCGCTGCCGCGTCGAGCGACCTCCGCTCGACGGTGACCGGCCGGAGCGGCAGGAGGCGTGCTGGTACCCCGTGCCGGAACGGTTCACCCAGTTCGAGGTGGCGCGATGAGCGAATCGGTGCTGCAGGTGCGCGACGCCGTGGTGACGTTCCGCGGACGCGGCGCGATCGGGCGGCGTTCGGTGATCCGCGCCCTCGACGGGGTCAGCCTGGATTTGCCGCGCGGCTCGACGCTCGGCATCGTTGGCGAATCCGGCAGCGGCAAGTCGACCCTCGCCCGTGCGATCGTCGGGCTGGAGCGGCTGCGCTCAGGCGGCATCACAGTCGCTGACCCGGGTGCGGCGCCGGTCCTGGCCGACCCAGCCGATGCGGTCGTCAACACCGGCTCACGCGCGCGGCCGCGTCAGATACAGATGATCTTTCAGGACTCGTTGAACTCGCTGAATCCGCAGCGCAGCATCGGATCGACCTTGGCCGAACCGATCCAGATCCATCACCTACGCCCGCGCAACCAGGTGCGCGCGCGGGTGGCGGAACTACTGGACACGGTTGGCCTCTCGCCCGACCTGGCCGGGCGGCGACCGTTGCAACTGTCCGGCGGTCAGCGCCAGCGGGTCAATGTCGCGCGAGCGCTGGCCAACGAGCCACAGGTGATCATCGCCGACGAGCCGACATCGGCGCTCGACGTCTCACTGCGTGGCCAGATCCTCAACCTGCTGCGCCGCCTGCAGCGGGAACAGGACCTGTCTTACCTCTTCATCAGCCACGACCTGGGACTGGTCGGGCAGATCAGCGACATGGTCGCCGTGATGTACCTCGGCCGCATCGTCGAGATCGCCGACCGGGCGACCATCTATCGCGAGCCGAAGCACCCGTACACCCGCGCGCTGCTCGGCGCGGCCTCCATACCCGATCCGCGGCGCCCGCGGGTGGCCCCGATACCCGGCGAACCGCCGAGCCCGGCGGATCCGCCGTCGGGGTGCAATTTTCACCCCCGCTGCCCGATGGCGATTCCGCGGTGCTCGATCGACGACGTGCCGCTCGAGGATGCCGGGCCGGGGCACCGGGTCGCCTGTCCGGTATCGCTGGATGCCCCCGGCTGGTCGCGGAAGTCCGTGGCCGCGGGCTGAACGAGGTTCGCCGCCAACCACGGGTTGTCAGGCGACGATCAGGTCGGCCAGCACCGGCCAGTGATCACTGGGCAACCGGCCGCCCGGCCGGTCGTGACCGGTCCAGGCGGCCGAAGCGTCGACGCCGGGGCCGGTGAGGATGTAGTCGATCCGGGTGCGGTCGGTGGCTCCGGTGAACGCGTGCTCGGTGCCGCCGGCATCCGCGGGGAGCACGTCGGTGTAGCCGGCCTCGGCGAGCAGACGCAGCGGCTGCGAGTCCGGGACGGTGTTGAGATCGCCGAGTACAACCCAGGGCCGGTCGCGTTCCTGGTCGAGCCACTCGGCGATGAGGGCGGCACTGCGGGCTCGCGCAATCGCGCCCCGGTGGTCGAAGTGGGTGTTGGCGACGCCGAGCCGGACCACGCCTCGGCGCAACCGCACGATAGTGACGACGCGGGGAAGTTCAGCGTCCCAACCTCTGGAGCCGGGCCGAGCCGGCGTCGTGGACAGCCAGCGCGTCTCGCTCGACTCCACCGTCCAGTTGCCCGGCGAGACCAGGACGCTCGCGTGCTCGCCGCCGCCGTCCTCGTCGCGGCCGGCCCCAACGACGGTCGCGGCCGCAAATGCCCGCCCCAAGTCTTCGAGTTGGTCCGGGCGGACCTCCTGCAGACCGACGACGTCAGCGGCGAACCCGCGGATAGCGGCCAGGCAGGACTCCCGGCGGTGGCGCCACCGATGGCGTCCGTCGTGCCCACGCGAAGTACGGATATTGAACGACGCAACCCGCACCTGTGCCGTCAACGCAGGCCGACAGCGGACGTCACACCGGCGATGCTGAAGTTACGGCGGATGAGTTGTGTCGACCCGCCGGCCTGGCCGCGCTGCTGTGCGTGAGGGCCGTGACAGTAAGGATGCCGGTCACGCAGAGCAGTGCACCGAAGGGAAGGGCGAACAATGCGTCGGTGAACCAGTGCAGAGACAGGTAGACACGGGTGAACGCCTCGACCACCGCGGCCGTGGCCAGCACCGTCCAGAAGCCTGCTCGCCAGGCGCGCGACATGCTCGGGAACAGGCAGATGACCAAGACGATGATGATCCCGTAGACCGAGAGGATGCGACCCACTCCACCGGACGGAAACGTGCCGAGCGTGGTCGGCGGATGTCCGCGATCAACGATCTTGGCCAGCCACCGCTGCCAATACCGCTCCAGGTAGAACATCCCGATCACCAGCACCGGCGAAATCCACCAACGGCGCTTGTAGGCGAACGCCAAGCCGATGACGGCGAAGAGGACGACGAGTTGAACGTTCGAGTTCAATCCGATATTGGTCAACTTCAGGTTGGCTTTGGTGAATGGCGCGGCTTTGTGAATCCGCGGCGTGACCCAGTTGTACACGGGATGATCGACGGATGCCTCCAACGCCTTGGCGATGAATCCAAGCCCCAGGCTCACCACAAAGGTCACCGCGGCTCCCACCACAAGGAACAGCGCCGCCGCCGGCGTCGAGCCCAATCGTTCGGCAGTCCGGTGCGCCACCGCGCTGGGCCCGATGCGAGCGCCCCAATGGCCGCGATACGCGAGTAGCCCGATGCCCACAGTGAGCACAACGAGCAACACAAAGATCAACTCGAGCAATACCACGAAAGGCCCCCACCTGCGTCCTGGTGTTCAGCGTGCGTCAGATTAGCAGCCGATCTTCGGCCCGTTACCGCGGAAGCCGAAACCCCATCCAGCCTTGTTTGCAGTTCCGCACCCGTAAGCACTTAAGAGCGGCGCGACCTGGACGATAGGGACGGCATGAAGCGGTTTGCCGTTGTCCGGCGGGGCCAAGCGCAGGATCGACCGTGTTGAGGTCGCGAATTGTGCAGGTTTGGCGAGATCGCCGCGTGGCGATGATGGCGATCGCCGCGACGTTCCTCAGTCTCATCGGAGTCGTCATCGTTGGATCCTTCGTGATCGACTCCGGCGCAGTCCGAACGCAGCAGGCGGTGGTGTTGAACACGGCGTATCAGCACGCGGCGTCCGGCGTGGCGGCTGAGGAGTCGCTGGAACGCAAGTACCGCTTGGAACCAGGTCCGGTGCCGCTCGCCAGCCATCGTGCAGCCCGGCGACAGGTAGTCGGGGCGCTGGCCCAAATTCGGCGACAAGGCACAGCGCAGGACCGGCGCTTGGTGAGCCGTGTCGAGACCGAACACGCCCAATACGTCCTCGGCGCGCGCGCCCTCTTCGCCGCCGTGGATCGCCATGAGCCCACTGCAGCTGTCAACCACGTCGACAAGGTGCTCGTCGATCCGGTGTTCGGCGCGATGCAGACCGAGATCTACGCTGCTGCCGCCCGCCACGAAACGGTTGCCCTGCGCCAGGTCGCCAGCTCCCGCAATGCGGGCCGGGTCGTGCTGGTGCTCGACATCGCGACACTCCTGGCGGGAGTCGGTCTCGTCGTCTTGGGTGGACTGGCGTTGAACCGGTCACACCGACGCCTCCGCACGCAGCGCGACACCAACCAGCACCTCGCGTTGCACGACAGCCTGACCGGGCTGCCGAATCGCGCACTGTTCCAGGACCGCACGCAGCACGCGCTCGCCGCGGCCCGGCGCGCCGGTCAGCAGGTCGCCGTGATGTTCGTCGACCTCAACCGGTTCAAAGACGTCAACGACACCCTCGGACACCACTACGGCGACCTGCTGCTCGCCCAGGTGGCAGAGCGCTTCATCGCAACACTCAGGGCGGGAGACTCCGTCGCGCGGCTGGGAGGGGACGAGTTTGCGGTGCTTCTGGGCGCCACCAGTCGCGACCAGGCCATCGCCGCTGCCAATCGTCTCACCAGCGCCCTTCAGAAGCCGTTCGACGTTCGCGACATCATGCTCGATGTCGAGGCCAGCATCGGTATCGCGATGGCCGGCCCGGATACCGACGTCGAGACGGTGCTGCGCCACGCCGACGTGGCAATGTACGAGGCCAAGAGCCAGCACACGAGCTACGCGATCTACGAATTGACCCGCGACGACCACACCCTCGCCCGCTTGGCGTTGCTCGGCGACCTCAGGCGTGGCATCGCCCGCGGTGAGTTGGTGCTGCACTACCAGCCGAAGGTCAGCGCGACCACGGGCGAACTGCACAGCGTCGAGGCACTGGTGCGCTGGCTCCACCCCACCCGCGGACTTCTCGCTCCCGACACCTTCATTCCTATCGCCGAGAGCACGGCGGTGATCCATCCGCTTACCGAAAACGTGTTGCGCCAGGCGCTGCGCCAGGCGCGCACTTGGGCCGACCGAGGCTGGAACATTCCCGTCGCGGTCAACATCTCGGCCCGGTCTTTACACGACCTCGGCTTCCCGGCCGAGGTGCAAGCGCAGCTGAAGGAGGCCGGCGTTGCCGGCTCGCTGCTCAGTCTGGAGCTGACCGAGAGCTCGATCATGACCGATCCCCGTCGGGCCCTGACCGTGCTGCAGGCGCTTCAAGGCATGGGCATCTCGCTGAGCATCGATGATTTCGGCACGGGGTATTCATCGATGGCCTACCTCAAGCGGCTGCCCGTGCGGGAACTGAAAATCGACCGCTCCTTCGTGCTGGGGCTGACGACCGAACCCAGTGACGTCGTTCTCGTGCAGTCAGCGGTCGACCTCGGCCACAACCTCGGGCTGCACGTCGTCGCGGAGGGCGTCGAGGACGCCGCGACCCAGGACATGCTTGCCGCGATGGGTTGTGACCAGATGCAGGGCTACTACATCAGCCGACCGGTCACGGCGGCCGCCTTTGGCTCCTGGCTTGAGCGCCAGCACGCCAACGGCCTCACGGCCCTGCCGGTCGCCGCTGAGCTGGATATCTGACCACGGCGGAGCGCGACGTCGCTCGGGTCGCGCGACGTGCCCGCGTCGTGACCGTGGCGGGTTAGCTGAGTTTGACGTTCATCTGGTTCAGGCCGCGGCGGATCTCGCCGGCGAGCCGGTACGGGTCGCCGGCCTTGAACTGATGGCTGAAGTACAGCTGGGGGGACTCATCGGTTTCCTGGTTGTAGAGGCAGCCAACCTGCCATCCGAGCGAGCGCATCAGTTTGGTGAGCGGTTGGATCTCGTCCGCAGTCATTCCGAAGTCGACGACAACGGCAGTCGTCGAAGCCAAGGGTTCGAAGCCGACGGTCGTGGCCACATTGAGGAAGGGGTTGATGGTGACGCCGCCGAGTCGCAGCTTCTCCTTCCTCGGGATGTCAAACGTGACGACGCCGTCCGCGCCCACCGTCGGCGAAGCGCCGATGATCTTCGCCAGCCGCTTGGTGTCCAGCGGGGTGGTGGGATGGCTCGGCGAGGTTTGCGGGAGCGGAGTGGCGGTGACGCTCAACATGGCCGCAACGCCGCTGGCGAGCCGGCGCGGGTCGCCGTGCCCACGGAAGTGCATGAACCACACCATCGGATTCCAGTCGTAGAAATGCTGGTGCATCGCCTGGAACGTCAGACCGTGGGCCTGCATCTGATCGAGGGCTGGTTGCAGTTCATGTGGAAGGAACGGGAGGTCGCCGTTCAACATCGCTGCGCCATAACGATCGTCGCCATCGTGGTCATGGTCACCCAGGCTCTGGAACACGAGGGTGCCGTTGACTTCGAACGAGGGCTTGATCGGGACGCCGTGAGAATTGCGGACCGTCCCGATGTCGTCGCGGTCCACCTCGATACTCAGCACTCCGTCGCTGACCATGCCCTCGGCGCCGATGATCTTCTCGATGGCGGCGACCGGGAGCCGGTTCGGCGTCTCGCCACTCGCCGTCGCGGCTGCGGCACGGGCGGGCTGGCCTGGCGACGCGACACCAGCAAGTAGCACACCGCCGGCCGCGGCCGACCCCAGTTTCAGGGCATCGCGGCGCGACAGTGCATTGGGCTTCGGTGCACCCTGTTCCGACATGTCCGTGACCTCCCCGCTCGGTGCCGGCGTTCGTTGCCCATGCGACTTGTGACGCTGCGCCTCCTACCGGTGTCCGGTCGATACCCCTGCGGCCCAGGGTTCTCACCCCGATCCGGATTTGAGAGGAAATTCAGAGGTTGGAGCGAGCCGGCCGTTGCGCCGATTTGTCCGGTCGAGCAACATGCTTGGCACGCCGCGTCATACCGGAAGAAACCGGCAGTTGGACGCGGGATCGACTGGGGAGAACCGATGAAGCGAAGCACGATCGTGATCGTCGCGACGGCAGTGACCACGGCCGCGACGCTGGCCGGAATCGGGGTCGCGGCCACCGCCGAGCCCCATCCCACCCGGGGCGTCGCGTTGAGCAGCGCCGCAAGAGCTGATCGGGTGACCGAGCACAAGATCAATGCGCTGCTGGCCCGGATGACCACGGCAGAGAAGCTGCAGCAGGTGCAGTTGCTCTCCGACGGGCAGATCACCGACGCCGACGCCAAAGCCGGCGTGGGTGGGGTCTTCAGCCTGACCGATCCGGCCAAGATCAACCACTACCAGCACGTCGCGGTTGAGCAATCCCGGCTGCACATCCCCATCCTCTTCGCCTACGACACCATCCACGGGTACCGCACGATCTTCCCCGTGCCGCTGGGCGCGGCCAGTTCCTTCGACCCCGACGTCGCCCGCGCCGACGCGACCATCGGGGGCCGCGAATCAGCCACCGTCGGCATCAAGCAGGTCTACAGCCCGATGCTCGACGTATCGCACGACCCGCGGTGGGGCCGGATCGTCGAAGGCAACGGGGAAGACCCCTACCTCGGTTCAGAGCTGGCAGTCGCGCGCGTGCAGGGAGACCAGGGCCGCAACTACGCCGCGGCCAACAAGGTCGTCGCCAGCGTCAAGCACTACGTCGCCTATGGTCAGCCCGAGGGCGGCCGCGACTACAACACCACGGACATGTCGGAGCAGCGGCTGCGCAACCTCTATCTCCCACCGTTCAAGGCGGCTGTCGATGCCGGTGCGGCAACGGTGATGTGTTCGTTCAATGCGATCAACGGCGTGCCCGGCTGCGCGAACCGCTACACCGAGACCGACATCCTGAAGAAGGAATGGGGCTTCGACGGGTTCATCGAGAGCGACTACACCGCAGTGTCCGAGACCCGCGCCTGCCCCGGCGTCCGGCCGACGGGCGGCCCGTGTGGCCACGGTACAGCGGCGGACGGACCGTCAGCTGGCGCGAACGCCTTGATGGCCGGCACCGACTCGGAGATGGTGAGCACGAACATCCGCGACTACGGCAAGGAACTGCTCAGCCAGCACCGGATCTCGATGACGCGGCTTGACGACGCCGTGCGCCGCATCCTGCGGGTCAAGTTCCGCGCCGGGCTGTTCGACCACCCGTACGTCGACCAGACCAGGGCCGCCAGTCCGACGAGCTTCCTGACTGCCAGCGACCGCGCCGCAGCCCGCAAGGCGGCCGGCGAGTCGATGGTGCTGCTCAAGAACTCGGGCGCGACGCTGCCGCTGGACCCGACCAAGTCGACGGCCGTGATCGGCCCGCTCGGCAACGACCAGCACGACATGCTCGGCCCGTGGTGGGGCCAGGGCCGGGACGCCGACGCGGTGAGCGTCTACTCCGGCATCAAGGCCCAGGACTCGAACACCACGTTCACCCAGGGCTGCACGATCAACGACGTCGACCCGCCGAACAACACACCGGCCGACGAGTGCGGTTCCGACGCCGGGTTCGCCGCGGCGGTGACGGCGGCCAGCCACGCCCAGCAGGTCGTGCTCGCGCTCGGCGAGTCGCGCGGGATGAGCGGCGAGGCCGCGGCTCGTTCGGAGATCGACCTGCCGGGCAAGCAGCAGGAACTCGTCGACCGGATCAAGGCCACCGGCAAGCCGTTCGTGGTCGTGCTGTTCAACGGCCGACCGCTCACGCTGAGCAATGTCGCCGCCAGTTCGCCGGCCATCCTCGAGGCCTGGTTCCCGGGCGTCGAAGGCGGCAACGCTACGGCCGACGTCCTGTTCGGGAAGGTCAACCCGAGCGGCAAGCTGCCGGTCTCGTTCCCGCAGACCTTGGGGCAGGTGCCGATCTACTACAACCACGAACCGACCGGCCGTCCGTGTGACGTGACCCAGAAGTACACGTCGCGCTACCGCGACCTGCGCTCGTGCGATCCGCTGTACGCGTTCGGGTATGGGCTGAGCTACACCACGTTCTCAGTCGGCAACTTCCACCTCGACCGAGCCAGCGTCAGCGGGCGGGGCAGCGTCAAGGCGTCGGTGACCGTCACCAACACCGGGCACGTGGCCGGCACCGATGTGGCTCAGCTCTACCTGCACGATCCGGTTGCGAGCATCTCCCAGCCCGTGCGCCGGCTGCGCGGGTTCGAGCGGGTGACGCTGGCGCCGGGAGCATCCAAGACGGTGACGTTCCGTATCGACCGATCGGACTTCGGCTTCTACGACAATCGTGGGCGCTTCGTCGTCGAGCCCGGCCAGATCGAGTTGTACGCCGGCGACTCGTCGGCTGCGTCGCTGGAGCGGACGTTCCAGGTGACTGGCTGACCGCGGTTGGTTGTTCCCCCCGATTGTGCAGCTTCTGGCGGCCTGAGGCACCCAGAAGTTGCACAATCGGGGTTGCCGGGGCCGATAGCCTCAGCCCACTGTGGGCACCCTGGTTGAGGCCGTCGCGCCAACGCGTTTCGGCCACGGATTCAGGTGGCTGCTCGCGTCGTCGTGGCTCAGCAACACCGGCGACGGAATCGCAATCGCAGCCGGTCCGCTGCTCGTCGCGTCGCTGACCGGCAACGCGTTCCTGATCGCGTCCGCCGCGCTGCTGCAATGGCTGCCGCCGCTGTTGTTCGGCTTGTGGGCCGGAGCGTTGTCCGACCGGGTCAACCGCAAGCTCATTGTGATCAGCGCCGATCTGCTCCGCGCGGGCATGCTCATCATGCTGAGCCTGACGATCGTCACGGGCGCGGTGTCGATTGCGCTGGTCCTCGGGACGCTGTTCGCGCTCGGCACTGCCGAAGTCTTCGCCGACAACACGAGCAGCACGCTGCTGCCGATGCTGGTCCACCGCGACGACCTGGCCATCGCCAACGCCCGGCTCCAGGTCGGCTTCATCACCGTGAACCAGCTAGCCGGGCCGCCCATCGGGGCCGCACTGTTCGCCGCCGGCATGGCATCGCCGTTCGCCGCTCAAGCCGTATTCGTCGGCCTCGGCGCGATACTCGTGTCACGGATCGCATTGCCCGCACGCGTACGGGACGACTCCGTAACGCCGGCTGTCTGGCACGACATCGCGGAGGGTGTCCGCTGGGTCCGGCACCATCCCGCGGTCCGCACCCTGGTGCTGACGATCTTCACGTTCAACATCACGTTCGGCGCCGCCTGGTCGGTACTCGTCCTGTACGCGACTCGGCGCTTGGACCTCGGCTCGGTCGGCTTCGGGCTGATCACGACGGTGTCAGCCATCGGCGGGCTGCTGGGCACCCTGTCGTACGGATGGATCATCCGACGGGTCAGTCTGGGCAACATCATGCGGGTCGGACTGATCATCGAGACGCTGACCCATCTTGGTCTGGCTCTCACCACCTCGCCGTGGATCGCCATGCCGATCTTCTTCATCTTCGGGGCCCACGCCTTCATCTGGGGCACCACGTCGATCACCGTGCGCCAGCGGGCGGTGCCCACGGCCTTGCAGGGACGCGTCGGGAGCGTCAACACCGTAGGCGTCTTCGGAGGGCTGGTCATCGGGTCGGGCATCGGCGGCTTGCTGGCCCAGCACGTCGCGCTGACCGCCCCGTTCTGGTTCGCCTTCGCCGGCTCGGGGCTGTTCCTCATCCTCATCTGGAAGCAACTGCGACACATCGCCCACGACGACGTGCGCCCCGTCGCCGAAGAAGTAGAGTCCAGCCCATCGGCGAGCTGAATCGAGAATGCTGATGAAACGAGCCCTTCCAATCGCGGCGGTACTGCTTCTCAGTGCCGGCCTGGCCACCGGCATCGCGTCAATACCCTCGGCGGCGGCGGCGCTTCCCGCGGGCTCAGTGAACAAGGTGCTCGTGTTCATCGAGGAGAACCATTCGTTGAGCCAGATGAAGTCGGGCATGCCGTACCTCTACTCGCAGGCCACCAAGTACGGCTACGCGAGCAACTACAAGGCCATCACCCACCCTTCGCTGCCGAACTATCTGGCCATCAGTTCGGGCTCGACGTTCGGCATTGCCGACGACAAGTGGCCGGGTGCGCACGCAATCGCGGCCCCGTCGGTCTTCGCCGTCGGCTCCGGCCGGACAGCTAACGCCTACCAGGAGTCGATGACCTCCAACTGCCGGACGGCCGACACCGGTCGCTACGCCGTTCGCCACAATCCGTGGGCTTACGTCGGCGGCGAGCGCAGCAAGTGCCTCACGGGCGACCTACCCTCGGGCACGACCAGCTCGGGCGCCCTGCGCAGTGCCATCGTGGCCGGGACGTTGCCCAACGTCGGAGAGGTCACGCCCAATCTCGATCACGATGCCCACGACGGCACGTTGGCTGCAGCCGACGCCTGGCTCAAGAGTTGGCTGACGCTCATCTACGCCTCGCCGGACTGGAAGTCCGGACACTTGGCGATCGTCGTCACCGCCGACGAGGACGGCCACAACCAGGGCAACCTCGTACTGACGACTGTCATCCACCCGTCGCAGCACGCTCGTGTTGTCAGCACGGCCCTGACTCACTACTCGTTGACCACATTGCTCACCCGGGTCGGCCACGCACCCTGCATCCGCAGCGGATGTAGCGCCCCCAACTTCGCGAGCGCGTTCGGATTGACGATCGCTTGAACGAGTAGAACGGTTTAGAGACGCGGATCCCCCGCCGCCGCCTGCAGCCGCTTGGCCAGCACTCGGGCGGCCTGCTGCACCTCAGGGGAGTCGATGATGCGGTAGGGCACCGGGATCATGGCGAGTTGCTCCACATACCAGCCCGGGTTGCTGGTGCTGCCGACCAGGCGGGTCGACTCGGCAGCGAGCGGGCTGAGCACGCCGAGGCCGCGGGGGACGCGCCCGGCCAGCGTTTCGTACGGCGCATCGATGACGACCTCGACGTCGTACTCCCAGCCCACGGCCAGGTGCTCCTCGAGCATCGCGACCGGGTTCAGGTCAGGCAGTGGGCTGAAGGTCGCGTCGAGCATCTCGACCGCGCGCACCCGATCAATCCGGTAGGCCCGCCGCTCGCCCTTCGGGTCCGACTCGCACAGCAGATACCACCGTCCGTGACGCACGACGACGGCCCAAGGGTCGACCTCCATCGACCACTCCGACCCCGCCTCGGAGCGGTAGCCGAGTCGAACCCGGCGATTGCTCGCGCAAGCCTCCACGAGGACGGTCGCGGTTGCGGGGTCGGGCCTGGCCGCGGAACGGTCGGGGACGGGTGCGATGGTTCGGCGCATGGTCTCGGCCTGGGCCGCCACCGATTCCGGGAGCGCGCGCACGAGCTTGCCGAGCGCGCTGCCGACGGGGTTGGTCGGATCGCTGGCATCGTGGTGGCCATCGAGGACGGCCATGACCAGAGCGATCGCCTCAGCGGCACTGAACATCAGCGGCGGCAGCCGAAGACCCCGGCCGACCCGGTAGCCGCCGTAACGCCCGCGCGCCGACTCGATCGGGATGCCCGCTTCCCGGAGCATGCCGACGTAGCGCCGGGCGGCCCGTTCCGAGATCCCGAGCTTGTCGCCGAGCCGGTCCGCTGTGATCCCGGGGTTGCCCTGGACAAGTTCGAGCGTTAACAGCGCCCGGGCCGTCGGGCTTGCCTCGTGCTTCACAAAGTCCCCCGTAACCGGAAGCAGAACGACCGGAATTGAGCCTACCGATCGCTTGGGGCACCAGATCGCGAGGACGGCTGCGGTGCCGGGGGTCGTACGGGCCGTGATGCCTTGGCGGCATAGTGGGGTTGTGGTCTCCGACTTCGCTGGCTCGACGGCTCGCCACTACCGGCGCTTTCGGCGTGACGTTCCCGGCGCGGTGCTGGTGCAACTGTGTGAAGTGCTAGAGCTGACGCACGCCGATTCCGTGCTTGATCTGGGCTGTGGCACCGGTCAGGTCGCAGTGCCGCTCGCGGCCCGGGTTGGCTCGGTGATCGCGGTTGATCCCGAGCCGGACATGCTGGCGCAACTCGACGCGCGAACGCAGGACCAGGGCGTTGAGAACGTGTTGGCGGTTCTTGGCGCCGACAGTGACCTTGCGGCTTTGCTGTCGGCAGGCGAAACCGAACCGATCGCTGCGGTCACCGTTGCCACCGCACTGCACTGGATGAATGCAGAGCAGGTGTTCGCAACCAGCCGTAACCTGCTCCGCGCCGGCGGAGGCGTCGCGGTCATCACGCAGGGCCTCCCGCTGTGGCTTCAGGACAGCGCCTGGTCCCACGCCCTGAACCGCTACCTGACGAGCTGGCTCGGCCCGCTGACGTCGACGTGCGGCACCGACCGACAGACGTTGGCCGAACGTCGCGCGTTGATGGTGAAAGCCGGTTACCGGCAAGTCGAAACGTTCGACTACCACGACCGGATCGATATCGACCTGGACTACGTGATCGGCAACCTCTACTCGGCGATATCGCAAGATCAGATTCCTGCCGCGGATCGACTGCAGTTCGAACGTGGTCTGCGTGCCGCGCTTGCGCCACACGACACCGCACCACTCGTCGAGCAGGTCGAAGCGTCCCTGCTGGTTGGCCGCATCTGACCGGGCCGCCCTGCCGTCAAGCGAACCCTCGTCGAATCGCCGCGTACGACCTGCTCGACGTGCACATCATGCGCGCTGTCAGATCCGACCTGCCGCTGTCTTGGCCATGGCGACGGCCTGCGGCTCGGGCGCGGTTGCGGTACGGCCCATGACGGAGACGAGTACCAGCGAGTCGCCGCTGTTGAAGTAGATGCCAGCGGTATGCGGACCCGTGATTGCGAACGCCCGATCGCCCACGCCGGCCACGTCGGCAACGGTGACACGCTTGTCGGGAGTCGGGCCTCCGTGCATGCGGTCGTACGCGAGCTTGCCGTGCGCTGGCGTGAGATTCACCAGCACCATGATCGTTTGAGCGTCCCCGTACTGGCATTGCGTCGAACCATGGCTTTCGAACTTGCTCCCCGGCCCGGGGTCGGCGCCCAACGCGGTGGCTGCGTCGTTTTCGGTGACCAGCGCGCAGGCCGTGCTGGCCCCGGCGGCGACCGCTGGAGCGCTCGCGCTGCCCGACGCGGCGCCGGTGCTTGCGGGCGCGGCGGCCGCGGCGCTCGTGGCGCCGCTTGGCGCATGGCTAGCTGGTGCCGGGCCTTTGCTCGACGGACTGCCGCCGCCGCACCCAGCAAGTGCTAGGCAGCCGGCTAGGCCGATCGCCGCGGCCGCAATGGTGTGCTGGTGAGCATGATTCATGACGCTCTTCCTCTCCGATCATGACGCGGGCGCCGATGCTGGCGCACTCTGCGCGACGTCTTATTGATCCAGTTTACTGGATTGATTCCATGACTATGGAGTCAAATTGTGAACCTGTCAAGGAGCGATCGATCGCGGGCCGCCGAGAGCACTCGGACGGGATACCGGGCCGGGCTAGTTGAGTGCTGACGTCTGCGGCGTATCAAGATCGACAGCAATGCGCGATTTGTCGTAGCCGGATTAGCTGAATCGCCGTATTCAGTGGATGCTGAGGTCAGTCCGCGGGGGTGGCTACGTCTCGGCCACCCGGAGGACACCCAATGCTTTCGTCGCGACCCAAAATCTCACGCCTGCCCGTGCGCCCAGGTGCAACGGGGGCCGGTCTCCGCGGCACCCTCGCGTTTGCGCTTGCTGCCGCGGCCGGCGGCGTCATGTTCGTCACCGCGACTCAAGCGGCGGCCGCCACCGCGACCGCACCGGGCAACTGCGGGGTGTCCGGCCAGAGCGTCACGTGCACGTACCTGGACGCGGGGCAGTACACCCTGCCGATGCCGGCGGGCGTGACGACCGCCCAGGTGGACGCGTGGGGTGCGTCCGGCGGAGTCGACTACTTCAACCAGACCGGCGGCGGAGCGGGTGGTTACGCCAGTGGTGTGGTCGACGTCTCGGGCGCTGCGAGCCTCCTCGTCTTTGTTGGGGGCAACGGTGGCGGACCCGACTCCAACGGCGGCTCCGGCGGATACAACGGCGGCGGCGTCGGCGGCTTCGACGGTGGTGGTGGTGGCGGCGGCGCATCGGACGTGCGAACGGACGGGTCGCTGGCCAGTCGCCTGTTGGTCGCGGCCGGTGGCGGTGGCGGCGGGATATTCGGCCCGGCCGGCGGCGCGGCTGGTGCGGACGGCACCAGCTCTGGAAATGCCCACGGCGGCGGCGCCGGCACCCAGGTCGCCGGAGGTGCGGGTGGCACGTCCGACAACGGCAACCCGGGAATGGACGGTTCATTGGGCTATGGCGGCGGCAATTCCTTCGCATATATTTTCGGCGGTGGCGGCGGGGCCGGCTACTACGGCGGGGGATCAGGCGGAACGGGTAGCGCGGGCCTCGCAGGTGGTGGTGGCGGCGGCGGTTCGTCCTTCGTCCCGCTCGGCGGCACGACCGGCCCCGCGATCAACACGCCGGCCAGCCTCACGCTGACGTTCACCGCCACCGCGCCGGACGCGCCGACCGGCGCGACGGCCACCGCCGGCATCGGCCGGGCCGACGTCAGCTGGACCGACTCGGCCTACGACTGGGGCTTCGGGATCAGCGGCTACACCGTGACCGCGACCGACAGCACCAACGCCCTCAACGGCGGCCAGACCTGCACGGGCGCCAGCACGAGCTGCACCGTGCTTGGACTTACGCCAGGTGACAGCTACACCTTCGCCGTCGTCGCCAACTCGACTCCGGACAGCGCCAGCTCCGCGCCGTCCAATGCCGTGAACCCGACGTCGGTGCCGGTCGTCACCACCTCGCCGACGACGCAGACCGCGGCCGCCGGCTCGACCGTGACGTTCACCGCCGCGGCCACCGGCTACCCCTCTCCTGAAATCCAGTGGCAGGTCTCGACCGACGGTGGGGGAAGCTTCGCCGACATCGGCGGCGCGACCTCAACGTCCTACACCACGCCCACGCTCAGCCCGTCCGACAACGGCAACCAATACCAGGCCGTGTTCACCAACAGTGCCGACAGCGCCACGACCGCTATAGCGACGCTGACCGTCGAATACGCCCCGCTGATCACGACCTCACCGTCGAGTCAAAGCGTCGGCGTCGGTGCGACAGCGACACTGACCGCCGTGGCGTCCGGTGAGCCGGCGCCGAGCGTGCGGTGGCAACTGTCGACTGACGGCGGATCGCTGTTCACCGACATCGTCGGTGCGACGTCGACGTCTTACGTGACACCGGCAATGACCCGCTCCGACGACGGCAACCAGTACCAGGCGGTGTTCACCAACTCGGTCAACAGCACTGCGACATCGGCCGCGACGATCACCGTCACCTACGCCCCGACCGTCACGACGGATCTTCCGACGTCGGTAACGGTGGCGGCCGGCGACTCCGTAATGTTTATGGTGGCCGCGAGCGGCAACCCGGCCCCGAGCGTGCAGTGGCAGCGCTCGACCGATGGCGGGGCGAGCTTCGCCGACATCAGCGGCGAGACGTCGACGTCCTATCAGACCCCGACGCTGACGGCGGCTGACAACGGTATTCAGTACCAGGCCGTGTTCACCAACAGCGCCGGCACGGCCACGACCACGGCGGTGACGCTGACCGTGGACTACGCCCCGGTCATCACGAGCTCGCCGACGACCCAGACGGCGGCTGCGGGCACGACGGTCACCCTCACCGCTTCGGCGTCCGGTGAGCCGGTGCCGAGCGTGCAGTGGCAGCGCTCGACCGATGGCGGGACGAGCTTCGCCGACATCCTCAACGCGACGTCCGCCTCGTATACGACTCCGGCGCTGACCGCCGCAGACGACGGCAATCAGTACCAGGCGATCTTCACGAACAGCACCGATGATGCAACCACGGCCGCCGCGACGATCACGGTCACCTCCGCCCCGACCGTCACGATCGACCCGGCGTCGCAGACTGTCGCAGTCGGCGATACCGCGTCGTTCAGTGCGGCGGCGAGCGGAAATCCCGCCCCAACCGTGCAGTGGCAGCTCTCGACCGACGGCGGGCAGAGCTTCGCCGACATCAGCGGTGAGACGGCCACGTCCTACACCACGCCGACGCTGACCTCGGCCGACGACGGCAACCAGTACCAGGCCGTGTTCACCAATGACACCGACAGCGCCACCACCGCTGCAGCAACGCTGACCGTCGACTATGCCCCCGTCATCGGGACCCAGCCCAGCGACGGCGGTGCGAACGCCGGCGGCACGGTGACCTTCAGCGCCACCGCCTCCGGAACGCCGACCCCCACCGTGCAATGGCAACTGTCGCTGGACGGTGGCACGACCTTCACTCCGATCGTGGGCGCTACCTCGGCGAGTTACACGACGCCCGTGCTCACCGACCAGGACGACGGCAACGTCTACGACGCCGTGTTCACCAACGGCAGCGGGTCGGCCACCACGGACCCGGCCGCCCTGACCGTCGGCTCCGCCGCCACGATCACGACCCAACCGCTCGACCAGACCCGGCCGGGCGGCGGCACAGCGACCTTCACCGCTGACGCCACGGCGAAACCGACGCCGACCGTACAGTGGCTGAGGTCGACCGACGGCGGGACCACCTTCGTCGCCATCGCCGGCGCGACTACGACCACCTATACGACCGGCACACTCACCGGCGCGGACGACGCCACGCAGTACCTGGCCCGCTTCACCAACGGCGTGGGCGTGGTCGACACCGACGCCGCGACGCTCACGGTGCCCGCTCCATCGGTCACGGCGAGCGACAGCGAGGCAAATGCCCTCGGCGCCGATCCCACGCTCGCGGCCGGCGCGCGAATCACGCTGCAGCTGTCCTACTTCGTGCCTGACAGTGCGTACTCGCTGACGCTGCATTCCACACCGGTAACGCTCGGCTCGGTCACTACAGACGCGGACGGCGCCGCGACCTTCCAGCTGACGGTGCCGAGCGGCCTGGCCGCCGGGGCACACACCATCGTGGTGTCGGATGCCGCCGGGAGCGCGGTCCTGAGCTACACCTTTACGATCGCTGCGGCGCCGGGTGCGCCGGCATCGGCCGGGTCGCCGGGAACGCTGGCCAACACCGGGACCCATGTCTCCGGATTGATCGTCCTGGGCGCCCTCCTGGTGCTCCTCGGGCTCGAACTGACGGTACGGTTCCGCCGACGAGTAGCGCGTTGAGCGATCTCGTCCGGCGCGCCGTGGTGGTAAATCCGGGTCGACCGCGAGTGGGCAGATCTGTCGCACCGCCCAATCGCTGATCAACTCGCGTTTGGTGTTCGAATGGCGGCAATTTCGCGCACTAGACGCGAGATGATCAACGACCGAGCGACCGGCTCGACTGGGTGCTCCAAATAATTCCCGGCCGGCAAATCGCGCGATGTCTGGCGCCAAAGGCATGATGCCCGCATGGACTTGTTCGGCGTTGCGGTCACGGACGTACGGCCGCTCTTGCGCAACGAGCGTCAGGACCTTCTGCACTTGTTACGGTCCCTCTCGCCCCAGGATTGGGCAACGCCAAGCGCGGCTCCCGGATGGACGGTCAAGGACCTGGCGTTGCATCTACTCGACGATGACCTCGGTTGGCTCTCCCGCGACCGTGACGGGGACCTGACCGGACTGCTGGCCATGAACGACCACGAATCCTTCGTGGCTGAATTGGCGGCGAAGAACCAGCGGTGGATCGACGGCGCTAAGGGACTGAGCGGGCGGGTGATTGCCGAGCTGCTCGAGTGGTCGGGTCAGCAGGTGGATTCCTCCTACGCGTCCATGGATTTGCTGGGCGACGGACGGGTCAGTTGGGCCAGTGACGGCCCGGTCCCGGTCTGGTTCGACATTGCGCAGGACCTGACCGAGCGGTGGGTGCATCAGATGCAGATGCGCGAGGCCGTTGGCCGGGTCGACGACTACGCCGAGCGTTACCTGCCCGTCGTGCTGCGTACCTTCGTCTGGGCTCTGCCGCACCAGTACCGCGTGGCTGCCTCGGCGGGCACGACGGTGCAGGTCGACCTGGCGGTCGGTGGTACTTGGCACTTGGTCAGCGACAGGTCGGCACGGTGGGCGCTCGCTGAGGGCGTGGTCGAGGCGCCGGACGCCCAGGCGGCGTTTACAACCGACGCAGGTTGGCGGTGGCTGACCGGGGGAGCCGTGCCGTCGGATGGCGTGGTTTTCGACGGCCCTTCAGAGCTGTGCCGGCCACTGCTGGATGTGCGAGGCATCATCATCTGACCGCCGGCTCGACTGCTCTCGCTCACGGCATGAGCGGTGCCCAGGACCTGACCGTCTTGGAACCGCGACGGGCGGCATATTGCGTTTGCGTCGCGATGGCCCACGATGTGCTCATGACGATTTCCGTCCAGCCCGTCAACGAGTCGCGGTTCGACGATGTCCAAACGATCTTCGGCACCAGGGGTCAGCCCGCGCGCTGCCAGTGCCAGGGCTATCGCATGGGCTGGTACGCGCGGAATTCCGACGACGTCCAGGGCCGCCGCGAACTGCTCCGCGACCAAGTGATCGAGGGGCACGGACTCGTGGCCTATCTCGACGGCGAGCCGGTTGGTTGGTGCTCGATCGCACCGCGCTGCGACTACAGCTACCTACGCCAGCCGACATGGAAGGACCGCAACGAGGACAAGGACGACGCGAGCGTCTGGGCCGTCACCTGTTTCGTGACCCGACCCGGCTTCCGTCACCAGGGCGTGAGCCGTGCGCTCGTCGGCGGCACAATCGACCTGCCCCGCGACCATGGCGCCCGCGCCGTCGAGGCCTACCCGATGAAGCCGGCGCCGGGCAAGGAGGTCAGCTGGGGCGAGATGCATGTCGGAGCGCTCAGCGCGTTCCTGGCTGCCGGATTCCGGATCGTGCACACGCCATCGCTGCGGCGCGCGATCGTGCGCTACGACTACTAGACCCAGTGGCTGCGCCGGCATAGGCCTCAAGCCCGTTGTGTCAGTCGCGGTGGTCCACGATGTTGATCACGTTGCCGTCGGGTGCTCGGACGAAGAACCGGCGCACACCCCATGGCTCGGTGGTTATCGGGTGCACGATCTCGTAGCCGAGTCTTTGCGCTTCTTCGTAGGCACCCTCGACGTCGTCCGTGGGTACGGAAATGACGGAGTCTTCAGGCGCGGTTGCGTCGCGGGTTACCAGCTGGACGTTCGCCCGGCCGTCGGGAGAGCTGTAGCGGGCGACCCATCCCATGTTGAACTCTTCGGTACTCAGCCCGAGGTACTCGGTGTAGAAACCCTTCGCTGCCTCAATGTCAGTCACTCGAAGGTTGGCGAAGACTCGCGTGGCGCGCATGCCGTACTCCTATCCGCAACGAACGCTCGATGATCGTCGGACCCTGCGGCGCGTCGATTCGCCCACGCCGATGATCACTGTTCTCCTGTGGCGCTGTGCCCGCTAGCGTCGCCCGACCGCTCAAAGCAGCCCTACACCCTCGTCGCTCTCATCGGTAGCCAGAACTCGATTCGGCTGACTGGGTTCAGGAACTTCCCAAGTTTCCGGGATCGGTGACTCTGCCGCGTGGGTGCAGGCTGCGGTGGAGTTGCGGCATGACAACTCACACCATGCGCCGATGGGGCGCTGTCCTGCTCACTGGCGGTCTGTGCCTGACCGTCGCCTACCTGATCTATCCTTCTTCGGCTCGCAGCTCCATGATCCGACCGGCGGCCTCGCTCGGCTTGGTCGGTATCTCGCTGGGGCTTGCCGGACTGGTCGCCTATCAACGAGGGCAGTCGTCGCGCGCTGCTGTGAACGGCTGGATCGGCACATCGATCCTCTGCCTTGGCCTGGCCTTGCTCGAGATCCCCCACCTCGTCCTGGGGGCGTTCTCCCCGAGCAGCCTCTACGACCTCGACGCCTATCACGCCGGGGTGTGGGGAACGCTGGCCTTCTTCGGGCTGATGCTGGTGCCCGTTGGCCTGATCGTGCTCGCGGTGGCGACGTGGCGCTCGAACACCTACCCGCGATGGGCGGCGTGGGCGCTCGTCGCGAGCGTCGTCGTGGCTGCGGCCGACGGGCTCGTCGGACCCTTGGCCGACGCATTGCGGTCCCCGGCGCCGAACTACCTGTTGATGGGCGTGTCCGGCCTGGCCATGATCCGGGCGACAATGTGGGACAGGGCGGCCGGATCGGACGCGGTCGCACCGGTAAGCCGGTCCCATCCGGCGACATCGGCGACTCTGTGACCGATGCTGGTGCCCATGGAGCTTGATCACCCCACGCGGGCACTTTCTCGCTGGGGGGCGAGGGCATTGAGCGGGGCCGGCTGGACCGCCGCGGTCGTCTTGACCGCGGCGGTCGCCGTGCTCGCGGTGCTCGAGCACCCGCCCGGCGTCCGCCCGGAGATCCTGGATCTCGTCTGGGCCGCAGTTTGGATCGGCTCGGGCACGCTCCTGTTGCTTCGGGGCGCGCCCACGAGGATGGGCACGTTGGTCGCGAGCATGCTGCTGGCGAACGGGGTGGCGACACCCGTCTCCGATGCCACTATCGGTACCTCAGACGCAGCCCTCGGGCGGAGCCTGGTCGCGTTATCACTGACGCTCAGCGTGGTGACGCTGTCCGCGTTTCCCGACGGCCACTTCGTGCCGGCGTGGCTGAAAGCCATCTGCGTCGGATTCGCCGGGTGGCAGATCGTTGTCGCCGCCGTTGCGCCGGGCACCCTCCCCGACGTACTGGGTGGTGTCGTGTACTTCGTCGGCTTCGGGGTTCCGGTTGCCGCCCAGGTCAGGCGCTTTCGGCGGGAGTCCGACCCTGAATTGCGGGCTCGAACCAAGTGGGTCGTCTACGGGATCTGCACGTTCCTCGCTGCGGAGTTGGCAGTCTCGCTCCCGTACTTCGCCCCGGGCAGGTTCCCGGATCTGGTCGCCGCCGGGTCGTCGTACGACACCTTCCAGAGCGTGGTGAGCTTCTTGGCTCTGCTCGTCGTGCCCATTTGCATCAGCATCGCGATGCTTGTCGGCAACCTCTTCGACGTTGACGTGGTCATTTCCCGAACACTCGTCTTCGCGGCGCTATCGGTGGCTGTGGCGGCGGGATACCTGGGTGTAGTCGCGACGATCGGGGTGCTCGCTGGGCGGCACGGCTCCCACCTGGCTCCACTCGTCGCGGCGACCATCATCGCTCTGGTGTTCGGCCCGTTGCGGTCGTGGCTGCAGGTCCGGGTGCGCCGGCTCGTCTATGGCCTTCGGGCTGAGCCGTACGCCGCGCTCACCGACCTGGGCAGGCAACTCGCCGCCTCGACCCCAGAAGACGACGTCCCCACTCGTCTGGTGGCGACCATCCGCCGTTCCCTTCGCGCGCCGTACGTTGCCGTTGCCGTGGCCGATGAGACCGGATTGCCTCTCGCGGCACAGACCGGAGTCCCGACCGCCAATCTCCTCACGTTGCCGCTGCTGCACGGTGGCGAGCAGGTGGGGACGCTGATGGTCGGCTACGACGACCGGCACCGTCTTTCGTCCGCCGACCGGTCGCTGCTGGTCGACTTGGCCGGTCAGGCGGGAGGAGCCGTCCACGCCGTCCAGCTGACGGTGAGCCTTCGTCGCAGCGCGGCCCAGTTGCAACTGGCGCGCGAGCAACTCGTGTTCGCTCGGGAGGAGTCGCGCCGGCGGCTGCGACGGGACCTGCACGACGGTCTGGCGCCGACGCTCGCCGCCGCCGGACTGACCGCTGCGACCGCGGCCGACCTGGTCGACCGGGATCCGGCCCGGTCCGGGCGCCTGCTGGGCGACCTCCAGCGCACTCTGCGCGCGGCCGTCGGAGACATCCGGGCAATAGTCGAGGAGCTCAGACCGCCGGCCCTCGACGAGCTCGGCCTGATGCAGGCGTTGCGGGAGCGGATCTCGGAGCTGGGCCACACCGTCGACATCGAGGTTCGAGGCCCGGAGGAGTTGCCAACGCTGCCCGCCGCGGTTGAGGTAGCTGCCTACCGAATATGTCAGGAGGCGCTGATGAATGTGCTCAAGCACTCCGGCACCAAGCACGCACTGGTCACCGTCGCAATCGACGACGGGCTCAGCCTGGTGGTCGAGGACCACGGGAATGGGTTGCGAAATCGCAATCCAGGCGGCGTCGGGCTGGCGTCGATGCGCGAACGCGCCGCGGAGCTGGGTGGCCGCTGCACCCTCGACGAACCGGCGGCCGGCGGAACTCGAGTCTCCACTTGGCTGCCGTTCAGCATGTCGCCCGAAGGAGTGAAATGACTCCCATCCGGGTGCTCGTCGCCGACGACCATCCGCTCTACCGCGACGGATTGCGCACGATGCTCGAAGCCACTGACGACCTGCAGCTCGCAGCTGAGGCGCAAGACGGAGAGGAGGCGTTGCTCGCACTGGCGGGCAATAGCGTCGATGTAGCGCTGCTCGACGTAAACATGCCCGGGCTCAACGGCATCGACACGGCAAGCCGGATCGCCGCAGACGCGCCCGAGGTGGCCGTGCTGATGCTCACGATGTTCGCGGATGACGCCTCCGTGTTCGCCGCGCTGCGTGCCGGGGCTCGTGGGTACGTCTTGAAGGACTCGGCGCGCGACGACCTGTTGCGGGCGATCCGTGCCGTCGCCAACGGCGAGGCGATATTCAGCCCGACCATCGCCACTCGAGTGCTCGACTACTTTGCCCGCCCGCACCCCTCAATCGCTCCCGATGCGTTCCCGATGCTCACCAACAGAGAGCGTGACGTCCTGCATCTGATCGCACAGAAACACACGAACGCGCAGATCGCGAGCCAGCTCGGGCTTTCGCGTAAGACCACAAGCAACTACGTCTCGGCGATCCTGACCAAGCTCCAGGTGAGAGACCGAGCCGAAGCCGCGGCTCGGGTCGGGAAGCCGCCTGGGCCGGGATGATCCAGCCCGTCCATGCGTCGCATCACCAGCATGGTTCAGAAGCCCGCGGTCACCAGCCGGCGACCACGGGGATGACGCGCTCGCTCATCAGCTCCAGTGGCGTGATCTGCGAAACGTGCTCGACAGCGCCGTGCACTTCCGAGACGCCCAGGTCGGCCAGTTCACGCAGCTGCTCGAGCATCGAGTCGATGTTCTCGCCGCCTGGACCCGGTTGGAACCGCATCATGACCGTCTTCTCGATCTCGTTGTAGTCACGGCCGAGGTCCGCACAGTGCTGGCGCAGCACGTCGAGTTTGTGCGGCAGTTCCGGGCCGGCGAACAGGTTGCAGGCCTGCGCGTACTGGGCGACGAGCCGCAGCGTCTTCTTCTCGCCTCCACCCCCGATCAAGATCGGCGGATGCGGCCGAGTCAGCGGCTGCGGCGAGTTCAGCGTGCGCTCCAGCTGGTAGTGCTTGCCGTCGTACGGGCCGTCGTCGTCGCTCCACATCTGCAGGCAGATCTGCAGTGCTTCCTCCAAGCGCTCGAAACGCTCGGCCGTCGGCGGGAACGGCAACCCCAAGCCGCGCGACTCCGGCTCGTTCCACGCCGCGCCGATGCCGAGCATGGCGCGGCCCTCGGATAGCACGTCGAGCGTGGTGACCATCTTGGCCAGCAGTCCCGGCTCGCGGTAAACGACCGCGGTCACCCACGCCAGCAGTTCGACGCGCGACGTGCGAGCGGCGAGATAACCCAGCGTCGTATACGCCTCGAGCATCTCGTGCTCCGGTGGCCCGTAGACGCCGATCTGCCACACGTGGTCCATCACGCTGATCCGCGCGAACCCGGCGTCCTCGGCCGTCGTCGCGATCCGACCCAGGCTCGAAGCCAGCTGCGGCGTCCCGTCCGGCCACGTGAAATCTGTGATGTGCAAGCCGATCTTCATAGCTGCCCTCCGTCGGGTCGGTCGCGGTCGCTATCCACGTTAGTCGGGCGGTGTGATTGCTCAGACCGCGCGGGGCTCGCGACGCAGCACGCAGAACTCGTTGCCCTCCGGGTCGGCAAGCAAGACGAACGGGTCGTCATCGGTCTGGCCGACGTCGACATGCCCTGCCCCGAGCCCAATGAGCCGCTCGACCTCCGCTTCGACGTTCCCGTCTTCCGGTCTCAGGTCCGGATGCCAGCGGTTCTTGACTCGCTTGCCTTCCGTGGTGTGCTGCAACCACACGGTGGGGACGTCAGCCCCGGCGTCGGCCGGCGGGTACAGCTTGGCGCAGCCGTCATTGCCCATGTCGAGCCGAAAGCCGAGCGCCTGCCCCCAGAACCGCCCCATCAATTCGACGTCCTGAACGTCGAGCGTCCACTGCACGAACCGCGCCACAACTTCCTCCTCTGCACCTGATCTGATTTCCCCGCTGATGACCGGTTAGCGGGCCGGAAACCGAGCGCGAGCGGGGAAAACATGATCCGCAACGGCAGCCAAACCGCGCCACAACTCTAAGACGACCAGCCGCGAGCGTTCGCCCAAAATGCCATCAGTAGGTTTGGACGGTCCTGATCGTGAGGAGGGTCATGCGCGTACTCCTTTCCGTCGACATGGAAGGCGTGGCCGGCGTCGTCGCTCCTGACGACATCAGTCCCGGCCATTCCGAGTACGAACGCAATCGCACGTACATGACGGACGAAGCCAGTGCCGCCGTGCGGGGAATCCTCGCCTGTGAACCAGATGCGTCGATCGTGGTGTGCGACGCGCATGCCGGGTTCCGCAACATCCTGCCGCACCGGCTTGTTCGAGGTTGCACGCTGCTGCGCGGGACGCCACGGATTCACGGGATGATGACTGGCGTCGACGACGGTGTCGATGCTGTATGCCTCGTCGGCTACCACGGGCGCGCGGGTACGGCGCAATCAGTGCTCGCGCACACCGTGAGTGGTGGCACGATCGCGCAGGTGCGCTGCAACGGCCAGGAGCTCGGTGAGTTCGGCCTGAACGCGGCTCTCGCCGCCCACTACGGCGCCGTGCCCGTCCTCGCCACCGGCGACGACACGCTCGTTCGAGAAGCCGCATCGGTCGCACCTGGCATCACGACTGTCGCGGTGAAACGCGCACTCGGCAATCGGGCCGCCGAGAGCTTGCATCCGGAGGAATCCTGCAATCGCATCGAGGCCGCGGCGAAGAGCGCGCTGGCGAAGCGCGCCGAAGTGCGCCCTCCGACGTTCGCCGGAACGGTCGATCTTGAGGTCGACGTCCTGCGTCCCGTCATGACGGAGTTGGCCTGCTTGATCCCTGGAGTCGAGCGGCGCGGCCCGCTTACGCTCGGCTTCCAGGCAGCAGACTTTTCCGCGGCGTACAACATGGTCGACGTGTGCGCCATCCTCGCGGCCGCCGCCTGACCGCCGCCGCCTGACTGCCGCCTACGAGCTGCGGCGTCCGATCTTGCTGCCCAGCCAGACCAGCGGGTCGTACTTGCGGTCGACCACGCGCTCTTTCATCGGGATGATCGCGTTGTCGGTGATCTTGATGTGCTCAGGGCACACCTCGGTGCAGCACTTGGTGATGTTGCACAGCCCGATGCCCTGCTCACTCCTGGCCAGCTGAGCCCGGTCGGTGCGCTCGTCCAGTGGGTGCATGTCCAGCTCGGCCGCGCGAATCAGGAAGCGTGGACCGGCGAACGCCTCCTTGTTGTCCTCGTGGTCGCGGATGACGTGGCAAACGTCCTGACAGAGGAAGCACTCGATGCACTTGCGGAACTCCTGCGAGCGCTCGACGTCGACCTGCGACATGCGGTAGTCACCCGCCGCCACACCCTTCGGCGGCGCGAACGCCGGGACTTCCTGAGCCTTCCGGTAGTTGAACGAGACGTCCGTGACGAGGTCCTTCGTCACCGGGAAGGTGCGCAAGGGCGTAACGGTGATCGTTTCGGTCTCGGTGAACGTCGACATCCGCGTCATGCAGAGCAGCCGCGGCCGGCCGTTGATCTCGGCACTGCACGAGCCGCACTTGCCGGCCTTGCAGTTCCACCGCACGGCCAGGTCGCCGGCCTGCGTCGCCTGGAGTCGATGGATGACGTCGAGCACGACCTCGCCCTCGTTCACCTCGACGGTGTAGTCGGTGAGCGCGCCACCGTCGGCGTCGCCCCGCCACACGCGGAACTTGGCGTCGTAACTCATGAGGTCTCCTCAACTGCAAGTTCGTCGAACTGCTTGAGCTCGGCCTCAGTGAGGTACTTCGCCAGCTCGTCGCGCTCGAACAGCTTCAACAGGTCCTCGCGCATCGGCGTCAGCGGCTGTTCGACGACGTCGATCTGGTCACCCTTAGCCGCGCAGATCAAGTTCTTCTGCCGCCATTCGGCTTCCATCTTCGGGTAGTCGTCGCGGGTGTGCCCGCCGCGCGACTCCTGCCGCAACAGCGCGGCCCGGGCCACGCACTCGCTGACGGCCAGCAGGTTGCGCAAGTCGAGAGCCAAGTGCCAGCCCGGATTGAATCGGCGGTCCGCGCTGGCGCCGACGTTGCGCACCCGCTGCTTGAGCAGGGCCAGCTTGCCCAGCGCGACCTCGATCTCCTCGGCCGTACGAATGATGCCGACGAGGTCGTTCATCGTCTGCTGTAGTTCCTGATGCAACGTGTAGGGGTTCTCGATGCTGTCGGCGTCGGGCGGTTCGAACGGTCTGATCGCCACTCGCTGGGCAGCGTCGAGGGAGCCGGCCTTCGCCGCGGGATACTTTCCGCCCAGCGTGGCCACGTACTCGGCCGCACCGACCCCGGCCCGACGCCCGAACACCAGCAGGTCCGACAGCGAGTTGCCGCCGAGGCGGTTCGAGCCGTGCATGCCACCCGCGACCTCGCCGGCGGCGAACAGTCCGGGGACCCGCGCCGCCGCAGCCGTGTCGGGATCGACCTCGACCCCGCCCATCACGTAATGGCAGGTCGGCCCGACCTCCATCGGCTCGGCCGTGATGTCGACGTCGGCGAGCTCCTTGAACTGGTGATACATCGACGGCAGCCGCCGCAGGATCTCCTCGGCCGGTCGCCGGCTGGCAATGTCGAGGAACACCCCGCCGTGCGGTGAACCTCGGCCGGCCTTGACCTCGGAGTTGATGGCGCGCGCCACTTCGTCACGGGGCAGCAACTCCGGCGGCCGCTTGTTGTTGTCGGGGTCGGTGTACCAGCGGTCGCCCTCTTCCTCGGTCTCGGCGTACTGGCCTCGAAACACTGGGGGGACGTAGTCGAACATGAACCGCTTGCCCTCGGAGTTGCGCAGTACGCCGCCGTCGCCGCGGACGGATTCGGTGACGAGAATGCCCTTCACCGACGGCGGCCAGACCATGCCCGTCGGGTGGAACTGGACGAACTCCATGTTCACCAGCGTCGAACCGGCCCGCAGCGCCAGTGCGTGGCCGTCGCCGGTGTACTCCCACGAGTTGGACGTGACCTTGAACGACTTGCCGATGCCGCCGGTAGCCAGCACGACCGCCGGCGCATTGAAGGTGATGAAGCGGCCGGTCTCGCGCCGGTAGCCGAATGCACCGGCGATCTTGCCGTCGTCGGACTTGAGCAACTCCGTGATCGTGCACTCGGCGAACACCTTCAGGTAGGCGTCGTCGGCTCCGCGCTGGCCCTTCTCGGCCGCGTCGTCCTGCTGCAGCGACACGATCTTCTGCTGCATCGTGCGGATGAGTTCCAGCCCGGTGCGGTCGCCGACGTGGGCCAGCCGCGGGTACTCGTGCCCGCCGAAGTTGCGCTGGCTGATCTTGCCCTCGCTGGTGCGATCGAACAGCGCGCCGTAGGTCTCGAGCTCCCAGACGCGGTCCGGCGCCTCCTTGGCGTGCAGTTCGGCCATCCGCCAGGAGTTGAGGAACTTGCCGCCGCGCATCGTGTCGCGGAAGTGCACCTGCCAGTTGTCGTTCTTGTTGACGTTGCCCATCGACGCCGCGATGCCACCCTCGGCCATCACGGTGTGGGCCTTGCCGAACAGCGACTTGCAGATGACCGCCACTCGCAGCCCGGCCTCGCGCGCAGCGATCGCGGCCCGGAGGCCGGCGCCGCCCGCGCCGATGATCAGGACGTCGTAGTTGTGCTTCTCGATGTCGGGCAAGGGTTCCTCTTAGTTGATGATGCGGGGGTCGCCGAAAGCACCGGAGGCCACCAGCGCGATGTAACCGTCGGTGAGCATGAGCGTGCCGAGCGTGGTCCAGGCCAGCTCCATATGCCGGGTGTTGAGCTTGGTGACGAACGTCCAGGCCCGGTAACGCACGGGGTGGGCGGAGAAGTGCCGCAGCCGGCCGCCCATGAGGTGCCGGCAGGAATGGCACGAGGCCGTGTACGTCCACAGCAGGACGACGTTCACCAGCATGATCAACGTGCCGAGACCGATGCCGAACCCGCCGTCGCCGCCGCGGAACGCCCGGATCAGGTCGAAGGTGTTCACCACCGAGATCACGACCGCCGCGTAGAAGAAGTACCGGTGTGCGTTCTGCCCGATCAGCGGGAAGCGGGTCTCGCCGGTGTACTTGCCATGGGGCTCGGCCACGGCGCACGCCGGCGGGGACTGCCAGAAGGCCCGGTAGTACGCCTTGCGGTAGTAGTAGCAGGTCAGCCGGAAACCGAGCAGGAACGGCAGCACCAGGATCGCGAAGGGGATGAACGGCGGGAAGTGCCCGAACCACGTGCCGAAGTCCCGCGCACCGGGGTCGCACGACGCGGTCACGCAAGGGGAGAAGAACGGCGACAGGTAGTGGTACTGGTCCACGAAGTAGGCCCGCTGGCTTGCCGTGCGGACCACGGCGTAGAGGACCCACAGCGACAGGAGTGCGAACGTCGTCAGCGGCGCCTGCCACCACCGGTCGGTGCGCAGGGTGCGTGCGGCGATGCTGGCGCGACCCTCGGTCCCGACGCCTGAGCGCAGGGTGCCCGCGCGGGTCACCGCCTCCCGCCACAGTGGACGACGATCAACTGGGCACCCTGGTGCAGTTCGTCGAGTGCGCGCTCACGGCGGGTGAATCCAGAGGTAACGGGCATGTCGGCTCCTGTCAGATCTCGCATTCAAGTCTTTCCGAACGCGACGGTGTTGCCAAGCAATCGTGACGTAACCGGCTGGTGATCTCGCCACCAGGTACCCGTCCTGGCGGGAAATCTTGCCCGGGCCGGTCGTGTAAACTCGTGCGCTGGCGTGAGCGCCGCGCGAAACCGGTCTCGCCGGCACCGCACCGGCGTGAGCGACTGCCCCCTTAGCTCAGTCGGCAGAGCGTCTCCATGGTAAGGAGAAGGTCTACGGTTCGATTCCGTAAGGGGGCTCTGGCAGCCCCGAGCGATCAAGCCCGCGGCGGCCGGGGCGGGGTAGCTCAGTCTGGTAGAGCAAGCGGCTCATAATCGCTGTGTCGCCGGTTCAAGTCCGGCCCTCGCTACAACCGGTCGGCATCGGCCGACTGGTCTGAAGTACCAACCGAAAGGCACGACCGTGGCAGCCACTGACGTACGTCCGAAGATCACCTTGGCGTGTCAGGTGTGCAAGCACCGCAACTACATCACCAAGAAGAACCGTCGCAACGACCCCGACCGGCTGGCGATGAACAAGTTCTGCCCCAACTGCGGCAAGCACACCGAGCACCGCGAGACCCGCTGAGCCCGCGTCACCTCGAGAGCCTCGCCCGGCCCGCTGTGCCGGGCGGGGCTCTTTTTTGTCATCTTGATGCGACAGGCCGTCCCGCCTAGGGCGATCGGGATTAAGATCTTCGCCACAGCCGTCGACCGGGGGGACGCGATGGCAGGCGAGGCTGCAGGCGAGCTGAAGATCCCATCCCCGCCTGCCGACCGACCGCCGGACGGCCGCCGATTGCGGTGGGCCGAGCATCGCGCCCGGCGCCGGGCCGCCTTTGTGGCCGCAGGCGGAGTCGCTATCGACGTCCACGGTCCGGACGCCAGCGCCGAGCAGATCGCTGCAGCGGCCGGCGTCAGCCGTACCGTGCTCTACCGCTACTTCCGTGACCGGGAAGACCTCCGCCAAGCGATTGCCGACGAAGCCGCCGCCACCGTCGTCGCCGGCGTGCTGCCGCACCTGCAGCTGACCGAGGGAGCGACTCCCCGCCGGATCATCACCTCGACCGTCGGCGTGATCGTGGGGTGGCTGGACCGGCATCCCAACCGCTATTACTTCCTGCGCGACCGACGTAACGGCGCTGCGTTGGCGGTGGTCGAGAACGGGGTGGCCGACCGCGTGGGCGCCCTGCTCACGACGGTGCTGACGCCCTTCGGCATCGACGCCGCCGAGGCAGAGGCGAGCGCGTTCGGCATCGTCGGCTTCGTCGAGTCGAGCGGGGCATGGTGGCTGTCCCGGCCCGCGATGTCACGCGACACCCTCATCGAGTTCGTCAGTCAGGGCGTCTGGTACCTGCTGGAGGGCATCGTCCGCGCCAATGACGTCACCCTGGGTTTCGATGACCCGCTGCCGGTCGAGGCGTTCGCCCGCACGCCGGGGTAGGACCTGATCCGGGGCGCTGTCGGTTAGCGTCTGCATCATGCCCATCGATCCGTCCCTCATCGGGCGCACCTACCCGCCGACCGCGCCCTACGAAGTCGGTCGAGAGAAGATCCGGGAGTTCGCCGACGCCGTCAACGACCCCAATCCGGCGTACCGGGATCGCGCTGCGGCCCAGGCGCTCGGGCACGCCGACGTGATCGCCCCGCCGACCTTCGCGATCGTCCTGACGCTGCCGGCCGGGCACCAGGTCATTGACGACCCCGACCTCGGGATCGACTACTCCCGGGTCGTCCACGGCGAACAGCGTTTCGTGCACGCCCGGCCGGTCCGCGCCGGGGACGTGCTGCAGGTGGCGGTGACGATTCACGACATCCGGGCCGCTGCCGGCAACGACCTGGTCACGACCCGCGCCGATGTGACGACGCTCGACGGCGAGGCCGTGCTCACCGCATTCGGCACGCTCGTCGCGCGGGGAGAAGGACGATGAGCACAGTAGGAATCGGCGACACGCTGCCGGCGCAGGATTTTCCAATCGTGCGGGCCGACCTCGTCCGCTATGCTGGCGCGTCGAGGGACTTCAACCCGATCCACTGGAACGAGCGCTTCGCCAAGTCGGTCGGGCTGCCGGACGTGATCGCCCACGGCATGTTCACGATGGCGTCGGCCATCCGCGTGGTCACCGACTGGGCCGGCGATCCCGGAGCCGTCGTCGAGTACAGCGTGCGGTTCACCCGTCCGGTCGTGGTCCCGGATCCCGACGGCACGACGCTGCACGTCGAGGGCAAGGTGCGGGCAGTGCGCGAGGACGGCCTGGTCGAGGTCGATCTGAACGCCACGGTGGATGGTCAGACCGTGCTGGCGAAGGCGCGTGCGGTCGTGCGCCCGCCTGGGGGGTCGGGGTGACGCTTCGGCGGTGTCGACGCCGGCGCACGGCGGCGATCGTCGTCGTGGCCACCGGGCTGGTGCCGCTGGCGGCGTGCACGGCCGTCACCAACGGAACTCCGGCCTCTCGCGCGAACGCGCCGTCGTCTCCGGCGGACTTCCCTTCGTCATCCGCCCCGAAAAGCAGCTCAGCTGCCCCCGGGCCGACCGGTTGCCCGACGACTTACGCGTCGCCGGACTCCAAGCGGCCGCGGGCGGTGCTGAGCTTCACGTTCAGCAAAGACCTCACCACCGTCCGGGGCACTGAGCACCTCACGTTCACGCCGGACAAGCCGATCGCCGAGCTGATCTTTCGGCTGACCGCCAACACCGCGCCGACGGTGCGGGCCGGCAACAAGATAGTGGTGACAGCGGCCCACGCCGATCATGGCGGCGGCCGAGCCCGCTACACCCGGGCCGGCGCGGCACCGAATACCCAGGGCGGCCTGCTGCACATCCCGTTCGCAGAGCAGATCCCGGCTGGCACGACGGTCCACGCCGACCTCGCGTTCACGATCACGCTCGGCGCCCAGTCGTTCGACCGGTTCGGCCGGGTCGGCTCGGCCGGCAAGCGTTTCGCCTGGATCGGATCCGGTCAGCCGCTGCTCGCCTGGGAACGCGGGTTCGGCTGGCACGACGAGGATCTCCTCCAATTCACGGCCGAAAGTGCCACCAGCGAAGCGATGGATACCTCGCTCACCGTCGCCGCGCCGGCCGAGGACACCGTCATCATGTCGGGGGATCCGACTAACCCGGCCGCCGCGTCGGCCGGCAACCGAGTCTGGCGCTCGCACGTGGCCACGGCTCGCGATGTCAGCGTCTCCGTCGGTCCGTTCTCGGTCACCGATCAGGTGGTGCACGGCGTGCGCCTGCGCGTGGGCGCCTACTCCCGCGAGCTGCGCGATCAGCTGGTTCCGGAGTTCGTGCGGGCGATCACGGCGCTGGCCGCGCGGTTCGGCCCGTTCCCGTTCCCGTCACTGTCGGTAGCCCGGTTGCCGGCCGAGGGCGGCGGAATCGAGTACCCGAGTTCGATCTTGATGCTGGACGGGTCGCGGTTGGTGGCCGTGCACGAGACGGCTCACCAGTGGTTCTACGCGATGGTCGGTGACTCGCAGGCCCGGCATCCCTGGTTGGACGAGGCGTTCGCGGTCTATGCCCAACACTTGGTCGATGGCGAATCCGAACGGCCCGGAACGCTGGAGTCGCCCGGCACCGTCGACAAGTCCACCGAGTCCTACGGCGACGCCGTCGACGACTACTACTTCGTCACCTACGACAAGGGCGCCGCCGCACTGGAGGCCGCCCGCGCCCAGGCCGGCCCGGCCGCGTGGGATGCGGCCCTGCGTTGCTACATCAACGCCAACGCCTGGCGCATCGCCAACCCGCCCGATCTAGCCGCTGCCCTCAAGCACCTGCCGAAATCGGTAGCGATCCTGAAGCAGGCCGGAGCGCTCCACTGACTTCGGCCGGCCCTGACGCTGTTTTCCCCGCTGGTGACCGGTGCGGCCCGGCTTTTCCCCGCTGGTGACCGTTTTTGGGGCGGTGAACCGGCCGCCTGCGGGGAAATCAAGCAGTGCCCCGGTCACCAGCGGGGAAAACAGGCCGCTCCCACTTTTCCCCGCTGGTGGTCGGTGTTGCCCGGCTTTGCCCCGCTGGTACCGGTTTTGGGGCGGTGAACCGGTCACCACCGGGGAAATCAAGCAGTGCCCCGGTCACCAGCGGGGAAAACAAGCCCCGGAGGCCGTTAGTCGGCGACGAGCTTCGCGATTCGGGCGATGCCTTCGGCCAGGTCGTCGTCGCCGAGGGCGTAGGACAGCCGCAGGTAGCCGGGCGTGCCGAACGCCTCGCCGGGGACGACGGCGACCTCGGCCTCCTCGAGGATGACGTTGGCCAATTCGGCCGAGGTGGCCGACACCTTGCCCCGCAGCGGCTGGTCGAGCAGGCCCTTGACCGACGGGTAGGCGTAGAACGCGCCCTGCGGTTCCGGGCAGACGAACCCGGGGATGTCGCTGAGCAGCCCGACGATCAGTTTCCGGCGACGATCGAACGCGGCCCGCATCGCCGCCACTGCCGACAGGTCCCCGCTGACCGCCGCCAGCGCCGCGACCTGGGCAACGTTGGAGACGTTCGAGGTGGAGTGCGACTGCAGGTTGGTCGCCGCCTTGACGACGTCCGCCGGACCGATGAGCCAGCCGACCCGCCAGCCGGTCATGGCGTACGTCTTGGCCACCCCGTTGAGGATCACGACCCGGTCTGCGAGTTCGGGGGCGACGGTGGCAATGGAGACGTTCTTCGCGTCGCCGTAGACAAGATGTTCATAGATTTCGTCGGTGACGACCCACAAGTCGTGCTCGGCCGCCCATTTGCCGATCGCCGCCACCTGCTCGGGCGGGTACACCGCGCCGGTGGGGTTCGAGGGAGACACGAACAGTAGAACCTTGGTGCGTTCGGTGCGGGCGGCGTCGAGCTGCTCGACACTCGCCAGGTAGTCGGTGGTCTCGTCGGTGACCACGTCGACGGGCACCCCGCCGGCCAGCTTGATCGCCTCCGGGTAGGTGGTCCAGTACGGGGCGATGACGAGCACCTCGTCCCCCGGGTCCAAGAGCGTCGCGAAAGCGTTGTAGACGGCCTGCTTGCCGCCATTGGTGATCAGGACCTGGCCGGCCTCGACCTGGTAGTTCGTGTCCCGCAACGTCTTGGCCGCCACAGCGGCCCGCAGCTCCGGCAAGCCCGCCACCGGTGTGTAGTGGTGGTACTTGGGGTCGCCGCAAGCCGCTATCGCCGCCTCGACGATGTAGTCAGGCGTCGGGAAGTCGGGTTCCCCCGCCCCGAACCCGATGACCGGCCGCCCCGCTGCCTTAAGCGCCTTGGCCTTGGCGTCGACGGCAAGGGTCGCCGATTCAGCGATGGCGGCAATACGGTCCGATACCCGAGCTCCCATAGCCTCTATCGTTCCAGATGCTCCATAACGCGATCAGCTCGTCCCGGAGGGGGAGACGGGCCACCACGCGATGAGCTCCCCCGCAAGCGGGGGGACCCCCAGCGCGAAGAGCGCGCTCACCCGCCGGACGCGTGTGGTGGCGCGAGGGATCCCCCCGGGAGCCTGCGAGCGGGGGAGACGGAGCGACACGGCCAGCGCAGAATAAGTGCAGTAGACTTGCCCGCGGGGTCCGCTGTGGCCGTGCGTCAGCATGCTCATTGGCGGGTAGGTGCAGGCTCTGTCAGGCTTGGCCAGTCCTCGGAGGGGCGTGGCTCAATTGGTAGAGCACCGGTCTCCAAAACCGGCGGTTGCAGGTTCGAGTCCTGCCGCCCCTGCGCAGCACCGTAAAAGCGTTCGAGAGGAGAGCTCGTGACCGCGACTCGCACCGAGTCCACCGCGTCCCGCCCGTCAGGCGGCCGCAGCTGGGCTCCAGCGCGCTTCGTTCGCGAGAGCATCTCGGAGATGCGCAAGGTCTTGTGGCCTTCGCGCCAGGAACTGGTGACGTATTCCATCGTGGTGATCATCTTCGTGGTGATCATGGTGGCGATCGTTGCCGGGCTGGACATCGGATTCGCCAAGCTGGTGTTGCTGGTCTTCGGCTAGCGCCCAGGGCGCCGAACGGTGCCCGGCGAGAATCCGCCATCGAGCAAGAGAAGAGAGACAGTGTCCGAGTACGACGACGTCGCCGCTCCCGGCGACGAGCACCCTGAGCTCGGCGACCCGTTCGGCAGCGCCCGCAGCGAGTCCGCCGAATCGGCCGACGACGGCCCGGCCGACCTCGCGGCGGCTGCCCGGCTGCTGGGCGCAGACGAGGGCGAGCCGGTGTCCACGGCCGCCGACAACGACGAACTCGATCCGTCCGTGCTCGGCCTGGCCGAGGAGGCGAGCGAGCCCGCCGAGGTAGCCGACACTGCCGGCACCGACACTGCCGGCACCGACACTGCCGGCACCGACACTGCCGCCACCGACGAAGCCGTCGCCGAAGACACTGCTGACGGCGAGCCGGCTGAGGCCGAGGACGAGGACCCGGTCGAGGCCTTGCGGCGGGAATTGCGCACCGCGTTCGGTGATTGGTACGTGGTGCACTCCTACGCCGGCTACGAGAACAAGGTGAAGACCAACCTCGAGAGCCGGATCCAGTCGCTGGACATGGAGGACTACATCTTCCAGGTCGAGGTACCGACCGAAGAGGTCGTCGAGATCAAGAACGGCAAGCGTCAGCAGGTCCAGCGCAAGGTCTTCCCGGGCTACATTCTCGTGCGGATGGACCTCAACGACGAGTCGTGGGGCGCGGTCCGTAACACTCCCGGTGTCACCGGCTTCGTCGGCGCCACCTCCCGGCCGTCGCCGTTGACCCTGGACGAGGTCGTCAAGATCCTGGCTCCGGCCACGCAGAAGGCCGCGTCGGTTGCCGCGGGCCGCGGTGGCGCAGTTGCCGCCGACAAGCCTCAGGTCGCCCTCGTCGAATACGAGGTCGGCGAGTCGGTCACGGTCATGGACGGCCCGTTCGCCACGTTGCCGGCCACGATCAGCGAGATCGATCCCGTCCACCAGAAGCTGCACGTGCTCGTGTCGATCTTCGGCCGCGAGACACCCGTCGAGCTGTCGTTCAGTCAGGTTTCCAAGCTCTAGCCCCGCAGAGCATCCCCTAGAAGAAGTCGAGAAGAAGAGAAGTCATGCCTCCCAAGAAGAAGCTCGCCGCGGTGATCAAGTTGCAGATCCAGGCCGGCGCCGCGAACCCGGCGCCGCCTGTCGGCCCGGCGCTCGGCCAGCACGGTGTCAACATCATGGAGTTCTGCCGCGCCTACAACGCGGCCACCGAGGCGCAACGCGGTCAGATCGTCCCGGTCGAGATCTCGGTCTACGAGGACCGCTCGTTCACCTTCGTCACCAAGACGCCACCAGCCGCCCGGCTGCTGCTCAAGGCGGCGGGTGTCGAGAAGGGCAGCGGCGAGCCGCACAAGACCAAGGTCGCCAAGGTCTCGATGCAGCAGGTCCGCGAGATCGCCGAGACCAAGATGGAAGATCTCAACGCCACCGACATCGACCAGGCCGCCAAGATCATCGCCGGCACCGCCCGCTCGATGGGCATCACCGTCGAAAGCTGATTCACCCCCGATCGTGCAACTTGTGGCAGCCCCAGGGCGCCAGCAGTTGCACAATCGGGTGCAGGACGCGTGGGAGGACGCCGAGGGTCGGCGCCCGATGACCACTGATCCGCGGTCCGCCGCGGGAGAGAAGAGAATGCAATGAAGCGCAGCAAGGCCTACCGGGCCGTCGCCGACCTCATCGAGCCGGAGAAGATCTATTCACCGCTCGAGGCGGCCAACATCGCCAAGCAGGCGACGCCCACCAAGTTCGACTCCACCGTCGAGGTCGCGATGCGCCTCGGCGTCGACCCGCGCAAGGCCGACCAGATCGTGCGCGGCACGGTCAGCCTGCCCCACGGCACCGGCAAGACTGCCCGCGTCATCGTCTTCGCCACCGGTGACAAAGCGGAGGAAGCCCGCGCCGCCGGCGCCGACAGGGTCGGCAGCGACGATCTGATCGCTGAGATCAGCGACGGGTTCCTTGACTTCGACGCCGCGATCGCCACGCCCGACCAGATGGCCAAGGTCGGCCGCATCGCCCGGGTGCTCGGCCCCCGCGGGCTCATGCCCAACCCGAAGACGGGCACGGTCACGCCGGACGTAGCCAAGGCCGTCGCCGACATCAAGGGCGGCAAGATCGCGTTCCGCGTCGACAAGCAGTCCAACCTGCACCTGGTGATCGGCAAGGCGTCCTTCAGTGTCGAGCACCTGGTGGAGAACTACGGCGCCGCCCTCGACGAGGTGCTGCGGGCCAAGCCGTCGTCGTCCAAGGGCAAGTACCTGCGCAAGGTCACGTTCAGCACGACCATGGGCCCGGGCATTCCGGTCGACTCGAACCGCACGCGCAACCTGCTCGAGGACGCCAACCAGAACTGACGCCGCGCACGACGGCACGCCGGGCCTGGCAGCCCCACCAGGGCCGCCAGGCCGTTGCGGCGCAATCAGGTGCGGGTGGCGCGGTACGGCGCCGCCGGGTCAATGCCATGTGTCGCGAAGACGTCGGCGATGGCCTCCAGCGGCTTGATCCGGGCCGACGGTCGCTTGAGCGCGAGCGCGACGAGATGGCAGCGGCGGGCGCCGAAGCTGCCGCCGTTGCCGGGAAACTCGGCCAGCGCGGCGCCCGGAGACAGCGGCAGGCACAGCGGCGGTGCGATCGGCTGCAGCAGCGGTGCCAGCCGGCCCAGTAGCTCGTCCGGCAGCACGTCCAGGCCCGCGATGTAGAGCACTGCGCTGCTGCTGCGGTTCAACCGCCGGGCGTCGGTTGTGCACGCGAGCAGCCACGCCGCCGGCATCTGCAGTAGTGCCGCCGTGACCTCCGTGACGAACTCAGCGAGCCGGCGCGGATTCGGCGACAGGAGCAGGCGCACGCTCTGGCGCCGGCTGTCGCTCGGGGTCCACGCATCCCCCCACGTGCGCCACCAGCCGTCCCGGCCGACCGCGTCGTGCCGATCGACGATCGCGACTCCGTCAGCAAGGATGCGGGTGCCGCTGCCGGCGTGCGCCGCACGGTAGGTACCGGCGAGCGGGCGGTCCGGGCGCCAGCACCTGGCCGCCGCTGCGAACGGCGGGTTGTACCACCCGCGGTAGAGCTCGCCCGCCAGGGCGGTCCCGTTCGCGGTCCCCCTCGCCTGGTTGCGGACGTGCGTTGCCAGCGATACGGCGGCGAGCAACTGAGGCCGGGCCCAGCCGGGCCAGGGATCGGTCGCAGCATCGGGTGCCGTTACCGGCACGTCTCCCGAGTCCTGTGCTGCGACCGGCCCCCGGCGTCCAGCCTGCGCGGCCGTCCATTCGTTCGGGCGCCCATCGCACCCGGCCGGACCGCCGCGCCCCGTCGATGAGCCCGCGCCGCCCTGCCCCCCGGCCAAAGCGGTCGCGACGTGCCGATCAGCGGGGGACGCTCCCGCATGGTGCTCGGTCGTCATAGCTCACCTCCGACGCAGACTCAGGAGTCCCGAGCGCCCCTGCTGATACATCGATCCGGCGACGTATCAGAACGGCCGCTCACGGCTCCTGTGCCTGCAGACGCGATACCTCGGTGATCTAGTGCAGCCCGGTTGTCGCGCCCTACGCTCGCCCCAGGGCTCGCCCCTCCACCGAAATCGAGGTAGCCATGAACCGGCCAGCTGAATCCGGCCAAGCCAACGGCGCCGGCGGTGCACGGAGCGCTTCGCGGCCGACCGGGTCGAGCCGCCGGCCGTTGCGGCTGCCGCCTACCCATGTGCTTGCGCGCTACAACGCGCGCGTTCTCGATCCTGCGACTGCCCTGCGCGTGAAGGGTCAGCCGCCGATCCGACCGACTGTGTACATCGGCGACCGGCTCATCGTCAGTGGTGCGGCCACCGTCGAAGCAGTGAGCACGCTCGACGAGGCGGCCGAGCGCAACGGCTTACAGGTCGTCGACGACGGCACCAGCGGCCACGCCCACGTCGCGAAACTGGCCCGGGACACCGGCGCGCACGACACCAGCATGCTGTTCTCGAAGTCCGTCCAGCTCGTGCCCGCGGGATCTGGGCCCGCTGCACCGCCGGATGCCTGGGCCGTGCTGCAGACGTTCCGCACGCTCGTCGGTCGCGAGGACGCCAGCCAACAACATGTCGCGCTCGACCATCTGATGACTGCGACCACGGGCCCGAACATCACCGGCAGCCCGATGGTCAACGGCAGCCCGATGGTCAATGGCAGCCCGATGGTCAACGGCAGCCCGATGGTCAACGGCAGCCCGATGGTCAACGGCAGCCCGGTGGGGCAGTACTGGGCGCCGGGCTGGGGCGGGCGCGCGCCGGTCGAATGGATGGGGGCGCCACCGCACCGGCGAGCCGACGCCGAAATCCGTGGCCGCCGCCCGGTCGTGGCCGTCCTCGACACCGGGGTGGGCAGCCACCCCTGGTTGCCGGCCGACATCGTGCGCCGCGACGCTTCGGTCCTCGGCGTCCCCATCGGCAACCAGGACCCGCTGACCGATCCAGAGGTCACCGGCGTCGTCGACGACCCGTACGAGGGTGTCCTCGATTCCGACTCCGGCCACGGCACGTTTATCGCCGGGCTGATCCGTCAGATCTGCCCGGACGCCGACATCTTGGCGATTCGGATCATGCCCAGCGACGGGGCGGTCGCCGAGAGCGACCTGCTCAACGCCCTGAAGCTGCTGGTCATTCGCCAGAACCTGGCCCAGGCCGACGGCGATCTGAGCAGTCTCATCGACGTGGTGTCCCTCTCGCTGGGGTACTACCACGAACAACCCGACGACGTCAGCTTCGATCCGCAGTTGTTGGAGCCGCTGCGGAGCCTCAGCCAAGCCGGCGTCGCCGTGGTCGCCTCCGCCGGCAACGATTCAACCGCCCGGCCCATGTACCCGGCGGCCTTCACGCCGTACCCCGCTGGGCCGATCCGCGCTTACGAAGGCGACTGCGTACCCATCATCAGCGTCGGTGCGCTCAACCCCGACCGCAGCATCGCTCTGTTCAGCAACGCGGGCCCTTGGGTCACCTGCCATCGGCCGGGCGCGGCGCTCGTCAGCACTTTCCCGGTGACGTTCGACGCTGCGGCCGAGCCGAGCTACCGCGTGCGTGTACCGGGCGACGGGTGGCGGGAAACCATCGACCCCGACAACTTCCACAGCGGCTTCGGTACGTGGAGCGGCACCTCCTTCGCGGCGCCGATCCTGGCTGGTGAGCTCGCCCAGTGCCTGCTCGACGGGAGGTGCGGTCCGCTGGATGCCCCTGGCCCCGGCGATACGGTCAGCCGCGCCTGGAAGGCGATCGCTGAGCGACTCGGGGTGATCCGTCCGTGATCGATGCCGAACCAGTGCCAGAGACGCTCGCGTCGCGGGCGGCAGAGCTCTTCAGTGCCTATCGCGCCGGCGACCAGGCGAAGATGGGTGAGTTGGTTGCCCTGCTCACCCCGATCCTCTGGCACACCGTGCGGGGCCAGCGCGTCGATCACGCATCGGCAGAGGACGTACTGCAGACGTCGTGGCTCGCGCTCGTGCGCGCCGCAAGCTCGATCAATGATCCGCAGGCCGTGCTGCAGTGGTTGATCGTCAGCGCCCGGCGGGAGGCCTGGCGCGTCGTCAAGCGTGACGAGCGCAGTGAGCCGAGAGAGTTCCAACCCGACGACGTCGTCGTCCCGGCCGAAGACCGGCCCGAAGACCTAGTGCTGCGCAGTGACGTGGAACGCCGGCTCTGGCGGCACATCAACGAACTGCCGGAGCGCTGCCAGTCCTTGCTGCGGGTCATCGCGTTTGCCGACCGCCCGGACTACGCCGCGGTAGCGAGGTCGCTCGGCATGCCGGTCGGCAGCATCGGGCCGACCCGCGGCCGGTGCTTGGCCAAGCTGCGAATGCACATCGCCAACGACCCCGCATGGGAGATCTGATGACCCCCCAGTCCCGCCGCCCGAACCTCGCCGAGCTGGCCGAAGGGCCGCTCGACGTCGAGGACGATCGACTCCTGCGCCAGGTCGCCGCTGTCTACGACGCCATCGACCCGGTGCCCCATGGCCTGGTGGAACGCATCCAGTTCGGCATCACCCTCGACGCCCTCCAGGCCGAAATCGCGCAATTGCAGCGCGACGGTGATCTCGCCGGCGTCCGCACTGACGCGGCCGCGGCTGCGCAGACGGTCACCTTCACGAGCGCGAGCCTGACCACGATGGTGACGATCACGCCGATCTCGGCCGACCGGGTGCGTCTCGACGGTTGGGCCGCCCCAGGTGGTGGCGTGGTCGTGGACCTGCGCGTCTCCGGCGACAACCTGACGACGACCGCCGATGCCGACGGGCGCTTCGTGTTCGAGGACGTGCCGCGTGGGCTGGCCCAATTTGTGCTGCGGCCGCCGTCGGGCACCGCGCAGCACGCGGTCATCACCCCATCGATCGAACTCTGAGGCCCCGGAGTCTGCGACCAATGGCGGGGTCGGCCGAACCGGCGCGCCTGGCCCGCGCCCAGGCCCTGCACGCTCGCGCGATTGCCGCGAATTCCGCCGCCCGCCCGGCCGTGGCGCACGCCCTGCTCCAACGCGCGCTGGCGCTGCTCGTCGGCTCGGACGACCGGCCCCTCGAGGAGCTGGTCGGTGACCTTGCCGCCGACGCGGTTGGTCTCGTCGTTCGCATCCTGATCACCGACGCCAAGGCAGAGGCAGAACTGCGCAGTGTGGCCGGTGGTCTCCAGGTCCTTGACCAAGCCGCCCGCATTGCCGAGCGACGCGGAGACCTGTCCGTCGCCGTTTCGATCAACAACCAGCGCGGTTTGCTTCTGCTGCGGGCCGGCGACATGACCGGCGCCCTGGCCGGATTCCGCGCCGCCGAAAGTGGCTTCGGGGACGCGACACCATTGGACCGCTGCAACGTGCTGCTCAATCGTGGCGTCGTGCAGCTGAACCAGGGTGACCTCACGGCGGCACGGACCGACCTCACCCGGTGCGCGAAGCTCGCGGCCGAGGCCCAACTGGACCTGCTCGAGGTGATGGCCGAGCACAACGTCGGCTACCTCGAGTTCTTGGCCGGCAACATCGTCGAAGGACTCGATGCAATGCAGGCGGCGGCCCGTCCGGAGGCCGGCATCCCGATGGGCGTGTCGTTGCTCGACCGGGCGCGCTTGCTCGTCGAGGCCGGTTTGACCCGCGAGGCCGACGACGTGCTCGCGCAGGCCGCCGACATCTTCCGCCGCGACAGGATGGCCCAGGACTTGGCCGAGACCGAGCTGGCTCGAGCGGAGTGCGCGCTGCTTGCCGGGGAACTCGGCGAAGCGCGGAGGCTGGCCGCGCGCGCTCGCGGCCGGTTCCGGCGCCGCGGCAACAACCGATGGCGCCGGGCGGCCGAACTCGTGTTGCTTCAGGGCGACCTGGCCGCCGGTCGGCCGCCGAGCCGACTCGTCGGGCCTGCGCTTAGATTGCGGGCCGAGTTGGCCGACGAGGGGCCTCAGCTGCTGGCGCGAACCGCGGGGCTGATTGCCGGCGAGGCCTACCTGGCCTCGGGTGACGTGGCGGCGGCCGCTGCCGTCGTCGAAGAGCTCGGGGCCCCCCGCCGCGGTGATCCGATCACCGGACGCCTGCACACGCGCTACGTCCGAGCCCGGCTCGACGTCGCGCGCGGAGAGTCGGCCACGGCAGCGCGCCAGGTCCGCGCCGGCCTGCGCGAACTCGCCGAGTACCAAGCGCGCTTCGGCAGCATCGATCTGCAAACTGCGTCGGCCATCCATGGCCGTCGACTGGCCGAATTCAGCCTGTCCCTGGCCGTGCGGGATCGACGGGCGGCCGGCGTCCTGGTTGCGGCCGAGCGGGCGCGGGCGGTCTCGACGCGGCTGCCGTTGGTGCGGCCACCTGACGACCCGCAGTCAGCGGAACTGCTGGCCGAATTGCGTCGCACCGTGGAATCCCTGCGTGGGGGCATGCAGGATGCGTCGGCGTCGCTGCTGCGGCAGCGTCGGGAGCTCGAGCGCGCGATCACGTCGCGCCGCTGGACGCTGGCGGGCGGCCGAGCGGTCCGTCCACCTGCGCGGGTGGCCGAGATTCGCGCGGCGACGAGCGATGCCGACGTGACCATGGTCGTCTTCGTCGAGGTCGACGCGGCGCTGCACGCCGTCGTGATCGATGACGGGCGGCTGCGGCTGCATCAACTCGGTGGCTCGGCCGAGATCACCGAGCAGGTGCGCCGCGTCCGCGCCGACTTGGATGTGCTGGCCCAATCCCGGCTGCCGGGTGGGCTGCGAGCTGCGGTCCGGGCCTCGTTCGATCGCTCGGTCGCTGGGTTGGCCGCCCGGCTGGTCGCCCCACTGCAGGTCGACGGCCGGCGGTTGGTGATCGTCTCGACCGGCATCCTCGGGCAACTGCCGTGGGGGCTGCTGCCACCGCTGCGCGGCGTCCCGGTCGTGGTCGCCCCGTCTGCCACGGCCTGGCTGAGCGCCAGGGCCGGGTCGGTGCGCCGCCGACGCCCCGACGTCGCCGCGTTTGCCGGGCCGAACCTGATGCGGGCCGAGGAGGAAGCCGCGGGCGTCGCGGCGGCGTGGCGCAGTGGTGCCCGCCACGTGGGTGCCGACGCCACCGGACCGATACTGACCCGGGCGCTGGCTCGCGCCGACGTCGTCCACGTGGCGGCACATGGCATCCACCAGACCGAAAACCCGCTGTTCTCCTCGCTGCGCCTGGCCGACGGCGTCATGTTCGCCCACGAACTGGACCAGGCCGCGCGGACACCGCAGCACGTCGTGCTGTCCGCGTGCGAACTTGGCCTGGCGACGATCCGCCCGGGCGACGAGGGTCTCGGATTGACCAGCGTGCTGCTGCGCCTGGGCACGCAGAGCGTGGTTGCGGGGGTGGCCCGGGTCGAGGACGAGGTGGCGGCCCGAACGATGATCGCCTACCACCAGCGGTTGGCAGCCGGACATGACTCCGCCGCGGCGCTGGCCGAGGCGACGAACGCCATCGACGGCGCCGCGGCCCCCTTCGTCTGCTTCGGCGCATCCTGGTGCGTCTAGCCGCGTCCGCGGTCGCCTAGAATTTCGCGTCGTCCCATCCGTCCGGACGGGCGGGAAGGACCACTCGTGCGATCCGTGTTGCGCCCCGCTGCGTTGCTGCTGGCTGCCGCGCTCGGAGCCGCGGTCCTCCCCGCGTTGCCGGCGGCGCGACCGGCTGCGGCTGCCGCCCCCCAGGCCGGCTCGTTCGTCGCGGTTGCGCCGACTCGCGTGGTCGACACCCGCAGCGGCATCGCCGGCAACCCCAAGGGTGCAGTGGGTCCGAACGCCACGATCACCGCCCAGATCGGCGGGAAGGCGAGCGTGCCATCGACGAACGTGTCGGCGGTAGCGGTGACGATCTCGACGGTGACGCCGACCGAGGCCGGGGTGATCGTCGCGTGGGCCGCCGACCAGGATCAACCGCCGCCCACGGCCAACGTGCAGTTCGCCAAGGGCCAGCAGGTGTCCACGCTCGCAGTAGTGCCGGTGTCGTCTGGTGGTGCGATCAAACTGACCAACCGCTCGTCTGGTCGGGTCCACCTCGTGGTCGACGTCTCCGGCTACTTCGTCGGCGGTTCCTCGACGGCATCGAGTTCGTTCGTCCCCGTAGCGCCGCAGCGGGCCGTCGATACCCGCACCGGTGCGGGCGGTAACCGCAAAGGGGCGCTCGGCGCGGATGCCACGTTCCGCGCCGGGATCGGCGGGCGAGCGGACGTGCCGACCTCAGGCGTGTCGGCCGTGGTCGTGACGATCACCGCGGTGACCCCGTCCCAGACCGGAGGCCTCGTCGCGTGGGCGGACGACACTCCGCGCCCGGCCGCGATCAATGTCCAGTTCAGCAAGGGTCGGCCCGCCTCCAACCTCGCGGTGGTGCCGGTGTCGGCCAGCGGCCGGGTGGATCTGTCCAACCGTTCGAGCGGCACGGTGCACATCGTCGTCGACGTCTTTGGTTACTTCGTTGGCGGCGTGCCGACCACCGCGGGCACGCTGGACTCGCTCTCCCCGTCCCGGGTGCTGGACACCCGCAACGGCGCGGCCGGCAATCGCAAGGGCGCGATACCGGCCAACACCAGCATCGGTGTGCAGGTCGGTGGCAACGGCGGTGTCCCGAGAAGCGGTGTAAGCGCGGTCGCCGTGACGATCAGCTCGGTGACGCCGGCCGCTGCCGGAGTCGTCACCGCCTGGGACGCCGGTGCGGCACCGCCGGTGACCAATCTGCAGTTCGGGGCGGGCGAGCAGGTCTCGGATCTCGCCATCGTGCCGGTGACAGCCACCGGCAAGATCACCGTGGTCAACCGTTCTGGCGGGGCGTTGCACCTGGTGATCGACGTTTCCGGCTACTACCTCAAGTCCGACCTGCACCTCCCCGCGACGTCCCCGAGCCGCTATGTCCGCAATCTCACCGGTGCTGGCGCGGACGTGACGACGATGCAGAGCGAGGGAGCCACCGACGCGGGCGCTGGAGCGAAGCTCGTCGTACTCGACATCGGGGCGCAGTTGAACAACCGGACCGGGGTCCAGCTGAGTGCGACCACGACCACGATCACCTACGCCCACCTCGTGATGGCGTTACAGGGCTACCTGGACGGATTCGGCGCGGCTTCGGGCGTCACGATCGCGGTCGCGACCAACAACGACGCCAATGACTGGACGCACTACCCGGCGGGAACGAGAGGCAACGACTGGGCCAACCAGGTGGTCGACCAGCTCCACCCGCAAACCGGCGTGACCGTCGTCGGTGCCGACGACATCGAGGGCGCCTTCTTCAGCACCGAAGCCCAAGCCCAGGCGTGGGAGACGGCGTACCTGAGCGCCGCCACGACCAAGAAGCTGATCTTCGTCGGTTCGGCCGATGGCTGCCCGACCACATTCGGCGCGGTCGGCAAGGCGTGCTCGTTCGGATGGACCCAGGCGCAGTACTACTCCCTGGCCGGAGGCACGAACCCCACGCACATCCAGGCCCTTCCGCAGATCTACCTGCCGCTGCAGGCGGTCCAGTGGGCCGGCATCGACGCGACCGGCGGCAAGCACATCAGTTTTGCCGGCGCCCTCACCGAACATGCCGCCTGCCCGACGGCGGGTACGTCCGGGTGCAGCCTCGCCGCGCTGCCGGCCGACCAGGGCTGGGCGGCGCTGTACCTGGCGCTCGGAACGCTGGCCACCCCGGCGCCGGTCGCTACGGTCGGCACCGATCTGGAGATCGACCATTGAGCGATTTGGCCGCCCGCGGCGGCGTCGCGTAACCTGGCAATCGATCCACCGAAGACCGCTGGTCGTCACGTGCGCACACGTGACCGAACGCATCCGGAGCGCCGGAGCGGCCCGCGCAGGTTGGACGGTTCGGCTTCCTTGCCGCCCCGTGCGCCCTGCGCCGGGGCGTTTCTCGTTCTCTAGCCCGAGGCGAACCAAGCCCGGCCAGCCCGACCGAACGAGAGGAGGTAGCACATGGCGACCAATTCCCATTCCCGCCCGTCGCCGAACGCAGCCAAGATTGGCGCGGTGGCCGAGATCGCCGAGCAATTCACCAACTCGTCGGCGGCCGTCATCACCGAATACCGCGGACTGACGGTCAAGCAGGTCACTGACCTGCGCCGCTCGCTGGGCGGCGACACGACCTACGCGGTCGTGAAGAACACCCTCACCAAGCGGGCCGCGGCCGATGCCGGCGTGACCATCGACGACAGCCTGCTGATCGGACCCACCGCGATCGCGTTCGTGACCGGAGATCCGGTCGAGGCGGCCAAGGGCCTGCGCGATTTCGCCCGGACCAACCCGATGCTCGTCATCAAGGGTGGCGTGCTCGACGGCAAGTCTTTGTCCCCGGCGGAGATCAACCGCATTGCCGACCTGGAGTCGCGCGAGGTGCTGCTGGCCAAGATGGCCGGTGCGTTGAAGGCGCTGCCCACGCGGGCGGCTGGCCTGTTCCAGGCGCCGCTGTCGCAAATGGCGCGCTTGGCCAAGGCACTGGAAGACAAGAAGCCAGCTGAGGCGGGCCCACCAGCTGAGACGCCCGCGGAAGCGAGTGCACCAGCTGAACCCCCGGCCGAAGCGAGCGCACCAGCGCAAGCCCCCGCCGAGCCGGCGGAGTAACACCCACCCGAAAGCCGGCTCCGGCCGACATCCGCAACAAAGAATGAAAGAAGGAAGCCAACATGGCGAAGCTCGGTACCGACGAGTTGCTCGACGCTTTCAAGGAAATGACCCTGCTCGAGCTCTCTGACTTCGTGAAGCAGTTCGAAGAGACCTTCGATGTCACCGCGGCCGCTCCCGTCGCGGTCGCTGCCGCTGGTGGTGGCGGCGGGCCGGCCGCTCCCGCAGAGGCCGAGGAGGAGAAGGACGAGTTCGACGTCACCCTCGAGGCCGCCGGCGACAAGAAGATCCAGGTCATCAAGGAGGTGCGCACACTGACGAGCCTCGGTCTCAAGGAAGCCAAGGACCTCGTCGACGGCGCACCCAAGCCGGTCCTGGAAAGGGTCAACAAGGAAGCCGCCGACAAGGCCAAGGCTGCCCTCGAGGCGGCCGGCGCGACGGTCAGCGTCAAGTAGTTCCGCTCAGCCGCGTTACCTCGAATGGGCGGCCCGCTTCGGCGGGCCGCCCATTCGCGATCTTGCCGGCCTGGCATTGCCGGGGGACTCAACCGCCGGCGGGACGGGCTTAGCCATCCAGCTTGGTCATGCTGGCGGCGCTCACCTGCCCCGCCGCGGCGGCGGCGCGGATTGTGGCGCCGACCTGACCCGGCGCCGCGGCGAAGCGCGCCGCCATTCGGGCGGCTCGGTCGGGCCGCAACTGCGCGAGCAGATCATCCAGCTCAGCCCATAGCCCGTCGCTAGCCGCCGCCAACAGCTCGTCGATCTGGTCCTCCGTCACGAGCTGAGAGATGTCATCGAGGCGCGCCTTGTCATCGAGCACGAAGCCGATTCGCAGTAGTTGTCGGCCGGTCAGCTCGCGCACGGTCGCCGCCAGAGCGGCGTCGCTCACGTGGGAGACGAAACCGCCGATGACCACCCATTCCTCCCGCCGCGCGAGTTCGCCACCGACCTTGGCGACCCGCTCCGGAGGCAACTGCGCGATGACCTCGGGCGCGCGGCTGGGTTCCATCGCCGCGGACACGTCGGCCAGGTAGCCGTCCGAAATTCGCGCGACCATGTCGACGGCCCGGGAGGGTTCGATGAGCTCGGCGGTACGTGCGGCCAGCAACGGCGGCAGAACATGCTCCGTGATCTTGGCCGCCACGGCAACCGGCACCGCCTTCGACAGGGCCGCCATCTTGCTGAAGTGCGGCTTGTCGGCTTCGAACAGCGCCGTCGCGATCTGGGACCGCAACGTCCGCAGGTCCGCGGGTGGGAGGTCGGCCAGCCGGCCGAGCCGCGCGGGGGCGACGCCGAGAGTGTGCGCCAACTTCGCGATCTCGGCCGCTGACTCGCTGGGAGCGCTCATCCGCCGAGAACCCGCTTCACAATCACACGCAAAGGAAACGGGACGTGCTTGAGCGTGGCGTCGAACGCGTCGGCCAGGCTGCGGGCCTGCTGGCGCCGGGCGGCGACGATGATGTCGGCGAGCTCGGTCCGCGCGGCGTCGTCGAGCGCAAGCACGGAGGCGGGAGGTTCGGCTCCGAGCAACGTGCGCAGCGCCTGATCGACGTCGGCCATCGGCACCTCCCGGGGTCGCGTTACGGCATTCGAGTGCTTCGTCCGAAGCGCGGGGGCCTGGCTCGGCGAGAATACCCATCGCGGTGCAGGCTGAGCCGACGATCACCCCGAGCGGCGGGTAACGGTCCGGTACCGCTCGGGCGTCGGTCAGGAAAATATGCGACGCTATGTCGCCAGTGCCGTTACCAACGGGTAGCGGCCTCGTTAAATTGATGCGTGGTACTGGACGACGGCGCGGGTTGTGCCGACTCCGATATGGGGAAGGGGACAGTTCGTGGGTGTCGAGGTCGCAGTCCACGATCTGACGAAATCCTTCGGAAAACAGACCATCTGGGGTGACGTCACGCTCACCCTTCCGCCGGGCGAGGTCAGCGTCATGCTGGGGCCGTCTGGTACCGGCAAGTCCGTGTTCCTGAAGACGCTGATCGGATTGTTGAAGCCCGACAAGGGGTCGATCATGATCCGCGACGTCGACGTCGCGCGCTGCAGCGAGGCGAAGCTCTACGAGACCCGCAAGCTGTTTGGCGTGCTCTTCCAGGACGGCGCCCTGTTCGGGTCGATGAACCTGTTCGACAACATCGCCTTCCCGCTTCGCGAGCACACCAAGAAAAGCGAGAAGGAGATCGCCGAGATCGTCGGCGAGAAGCTCGAGCTCGTCGGCCTCGAGGGCACCGACAAGAAGCTGCCCGGTGAGATCTCCGGCGGTATGCGCAAACGCGCGGGTCTCGCCCGCGCCCTCGTCCTCGAGCCCGAGATCATCTTATTCGACGAACCGGACTCCGGACTCGATCCGGTCCGCGTCGCCTATCTGAACCAGCTGATCATCGACTTGAACGCGGTCACTGACGCCACGTTCCTGATCGTCACGCACGACATCGGCACCGCGCGCACAGTGCCCGACAACCTCGGGATGCTGTTCCGTCGCGAGCTGGTTATGTTCGGCCCTCGCGAGGTCCTGCTGACCAGTGAGGAGCCGGTCGTCAAGCAATTCCTGAACGGCCGCCGCGAGGGCCCGATCGGGATGTCGGAAGAGAAGGACTCCGCGCAGGTCGCGGCCGAACTCGCCTCCCTCGACGGCGCGCCGGAGCGCCACCCCGGGGCCGCGCCCAAAGGCGGCGTCGGCGGCGGGGTGCCGCTGCAGATTCAGCCCTCGCCCGGGCTGCCCGAGCGCAAAGCGGCCGCACGGCGCCAACAGCGCGTGCTCGACATGATGCACACGCTGCCGGAATCGGCCCAGAAGGCGATCCAGGAATTGCTCGACCAGGAATACCAAGACGAAGAAGCCGCCCGGGAAGCCGCTCGGGACGCGGCCGGCAACCGTGGTCACAACGACGAGGACGACCAGACCCGACGCATGTCGATCGGGAAAGGCTGATGGCTGCCCTGTCGCCCGTCGCCGGCATCAGCCAGGCCGGCCGACTGTTCGCCCTGTTCCTCGACGTGGCGCGGCTGATGTTCCGCCGCCCCTTCCAGTTCCGGGAGTTCGTCCAGCAGTCGTGGTTCATCGCCAGCGTCACGATCGTGCCGACGGCACTCGTCTCGATCCCGTTCGGGGCCGTCATCGCCCTGCAGATCGGCAGCCTGTCCCGGCAGGTCGGTGCGCAGTCGTTCACCGGCGCCGCCAGCGTGCTCGCGATCGTCCGAGAGGCCAGCCCGATCGTGGTCGCGCTGTTGATCGCCGGCGCGGGTGGATCGGCCATCTGCGCCGACTTGGGCAGCCGCAAGATCCGCGACGAGATCGACGCGATGGAGGTGCTCGGCATCTCGCCGGTGCAGCGACTGGTCGTTCCGCGCGTGTTCGCGTGCACGCTCGTCGCTGTCGCCCTCAACGGGCTGGTTTCGGTCGTCGGCGTCGCGGGTGGGTACTTCTTCAACGTCGTGCTTCAGGGCGGCACACCCGGCGCGTACCTGGCCAGTTTCTCCGCGCTCGCGCAACTGCCGGACGTCTACACCGGTGAGCTCAAGGCGTTCATCTTCGGCATCATCGCGGCCGTGGTGGCCTCGTACAAAGGGCTCAACGCCGGCGGCGGTCCCAAGGGCGTGGGTGACGCGGTGAACCAGTCCGTCGTCATCACCTTCCTGCTGCTGTTCTTCGTCAACTTCGTCGTCACCGCCGTGTACTTCCAAGTCGTTCCGGCGAAGGGGTCCTAATGGCCACCGACCTCGTCGCCAGCGCCCGTCGCGCGGTCAATGCGCCGCTCGGCGTGCTCGACGACCTCGGCGAGCAGATGCGGTTCTACCTCAAGGCGCTGGCCTGGACGCCCCGCACCCTGCGTCGGTACAAGAAGGAGACGATGCGGCTGCTCTCCGAAGTCGCCTTCGGCAGCGGCGCCCTCGCCGTAATCGGCGGCACCGTCGGCGTGATCGCGTTCATGTCGTTCTTCACCGGCACTGAGGTCGGCCTGCAGGGCTACGCCGCATTGAACCAGCTCGGCCTCGGCCCGATCAGTGGCTTCGTCTCGGCGTTCTTCAACACCCGCGAGATCGCGCCGCTCGTGGCCGGCCTCGCGCTGTCAGCGACGGTGGGGTGCGGATTCACCGCTCAGCTCGGCGCCATGCGGATCAGTGAAGAAATCGACGCGCTCGAGGTGATGGCCGTACCGAGCGTGCCGTTCCTGGTCACCACCCGGATCATTGCCGGCTTCGTTGCCGTCATCCCGCTGTATGTCATCGGGCTCCTCTCTTCCTATCTTTCGACGTATCTCATCGTCGTGTACTACGAGCACGCCTCACCTGGTACCTATTCGCACTACTTCCATCTGTTCCTGCCGCCCGGCGACGTCATCTGGTCGTTCTTCAAGGTGCTGGTGTTCTCCCTCGTCGTGATCCTGACGCACTGCTACTACGGCTACACGGCCAAGGGCGGCCCGGCCGGGGTCGGAATCGCGGTCGGCAAGGCCGTGCGCACGGCGATCGTGGCCATCAACGTCTTCGACCTGTTCCTGTCGCTCGCGATCTGGGGTTCCAACGTCAGCGTCCGGTTGGCGGGTTGACGGCAATGGCCAGGGAGAGCGTCGGGACGATCGTCGGCAGGAGACTGCTTGGGCTCGGATTCATCGCGTTGATCCTCGCCCTCGTCGCCTTGTCCGTCGCGTTCTACAACAAGGCGTTCACCAAGGTCGTGACGGTCACGCTGAAGACCGACCACACCGGCAACCAGCTGCTGACCGATTCCGACGTCAAGGAGCGCGGCATCATCGTCGGCCGGGTGCGCAAGGTGAAGGTCGACTCCCACGGCGAGTGTCAGGACCCGACCGGCACGTGCTCGTCCATCACGCTCGCGCTCAGCCCGTCGCGGGCGAAGCTCATCCCCAACAACGTTTCGGCCCAGATCCTGCCCAAGACGTTGTTCGGCGAGCAGTACGTGTCCCTGCAAGTTCCGGACCGCAAGGGACCGCCGATCAAGGGCGGGGACACCATCTCGCAGGACCGCTCCGCCGTGGCGTTGGAATCGCAGAAGGTCATCGGCGACATGCTGCCGTTGCTCCAGGCGGTCAAGCCCGCGGAACTCAACGCCACGCTCAACGCGATGGCCACCGCGCTGCGCGGCCGCGGTGAAGAGCTGGGCAAGACGCTCGTCAACATGGACGCCTATCTCAAGCAACTCAACGCCGACTCGTCGCCGGGCAAGAGCTATGTCGCCCAGATGATCACCGACCTGAAGAAGCTGGGCCAGGTTTCGGTCAAGTTCAACCAAGCCGCGCCGGACCTGCTCGCGACGCTGGACAACCTCCAGACCGGGGCGAAGACGCTGATCGAGAAGCAGGCGGCCCTCGACATGCTGCTGACGACCGGGGCCAGCACGTCGGACATCATCGAAAGCTTTCTCAGCGAGAACAAGCAGCGTCTGATCAGGGTCGTCGACACATCGGACAAGGTTTACCGGCTGCTCGACGCGTACACCCCGGAGTACGGCTGCATGTTGACGGGCCTGACGAGGCTGAACGCACTGGCGGAGAAGAACATCGTCGACAACCAGATCCGGTTGACCGCACAGCTGTACGTCCCACCGACCGATGCCCACGGCTCGGCAGACGGATACCGGCCCAACCGCGATGAGCCGATCCTGATCACCGGCCAAGGGCCGCACTGCTTCGGCATTCCCAACCCCGAGATCCCGTTCAAGGTGCCGGGGAGTTACCGCTGCCTGAAGGACAAGGCCAGTTTCACCTATGATCCCTGCACTCAGGCAGCGAAGACCACTGCCCTCGACCAGCAGGCAATCGGTTCACCGGCTGAGAATGCGTTGGTCAACAGCGTGATCGCCAGCACCTACGGCAGTGCGCCGAATAAGGTGCCGCGGATCGCGACGGTGCTCAGCGCGCCCGCGTTACGGGGGATGCAGGTGACGGTCAAATGAGGGGACTGCTGTCGCCGCTGATCAAGCTGTCGATCTTCCTGGTCGTGACCGCCTTCGCGACGTATGTGCTCGGTGCCACGATCGCGAACACCAGCTACGGCGCGACCCGCAGTTACAAGGCGATCTTCACCGACGTGGCCGGCCTGTCGGTCGGTGACGACGTGCGCATCGCCGGGGTGCGCGTCGGGACCGTCAAAGAGATCAAGATCGTCAAGCACGACTACGCCCAGCTGTCCTTCACCGTCGTCAAGGACCGGTCGCTGCCGAAATCGACGCAGGCCCACCTGCGCTATCGGAACCTGGTCGGCCAGCGCTACCTCGACATCGAGCAAGGGCCCGGAGACCCGAACGACATCCTCAAGTCGGGCGGCACGATCCCACTCACCCAGACCTTCAACGCCCTGGACCTCACGGCCCTGTTCCAGGGCTTCCAACCGCTGTTCAAGGGCCTCAACGCAACCCAGATCAATGCGCTGTCGGGCGAAATCATTCAGGCCCTGCAGGGTGAGGGCGGCAGCCTGGAACTGCTGCTGACGAACCTCGGCGACCTCACCAACTCCCTCGCCGACAAGGACCGGGTGATCGGCAGCGTCATCGACAACCTCGGTTCCGTACTCAAGGTCGTCGGTGACCGGGACGCAGAGCTGTCGAACCTGCTCCTGCAGTTGCAGCAATTCATCTCGGGGCTGTCCGGCGATCGCAAGACGATCGGCACGTCGATCGAGAGCATCAATTCGCTGACGACGTCCACGGCCGGCTTGCTCACCCAGATCCGGGCTCCGCTGGCCAAGGACATCACCGATCTGACCGCTCTCACGGGCAACCTCAACAAGAACAGGGCGACCGTGCAGACCGTCCTGCAGGAGTTGCCGGGCACGGTGGCCGCCCTGGCTCGTACCGGCACCTACGGTTCCTGGTTCAACTTCTACCTCTGCTCGATTGACGGCACGATCACCTTCCCGGGCGGCGTCACCTTGAACCCGGCTGTGGTGCCCACCGCTCAGTCGGCATCGAGGTGCAAGTGATGACGGCGCCGGTCAAGACCCGCAAGAGCAAGGTTGGGGGCAAGCCCTTCAGCAGCCGCAACCCGACGACGATCGGTGCGATCGGGCTCGTGTTGCTGCTCGTCATCCTGTGGGCCGCGTTCAACGCGTCCAAACTGCCGCTCATCGGCGGCGGCACGACGTACACCGCCTACTTCACCGAGGACGCGGGGCTCGGCCCGAACGACGACGTGCGCATCGCGGGGGTCAAGGTCGGCACGGTGTCCTCGACCGCGCTCGACGGCAACAAGGTCAAGGTCAAGTTCAAGATCAAGCATGCGTTCGTCGGCGACCAGAGCACCGTCGATATCAAGCTCAAGACGCTGCTCGGCGCGAAGTACCTGGCGATCGACTCGGTCGGGGCCAAGAAGCAGAAGTCGAGTGAAACGATCCCCTTGCAGCGCACGCACTCGCCATTCGACATCTATCCGGCCTTCACCGGCTTGACGAAGACCGTCGATGCCATCGATACCGATCAGCTGGCCAAGTCCTTCGACGTCCTGTCCAAAGACTTCGAGGGCACGCCGGCCTCGGTCAAGCCACTGTTGACCGGCTTGTCCCGACTCTCGAACACGATCGCCTCCCGCGACGCCAAGTTGCGCACGTTGCTCGAGAAGGCCAATGCGGTCACCGGGGTGCTGGCCAGTCGAGACGTGCAGTTGCAACGGTTGCTTGCTGACGGCGGCCTGCTGCTCGACGAGCTCAACGCCCGCCGCGACGCGATCCACTCGCTGCTGATCAACACCACCACGCTGGCCACACAGCTCGAGGGCTTGGTGTCGGACAATCAGAAGACGATCGGTCCGATGCTCGACAACCTGCACCAGGTGCTGGCACTGCTGCAGGCCAACCAGGACAACCTGGACCGGAGCCTGCAGTTGATGGCACCGTTCTACCGCGTCTTCGCCAACGCGCTCGGTAACGGCAAGTGGTTCGACAATTACATCTGCAACCTCAGCGCCGCCGGCATCGCCGGCAATCTCGGTGTCGGCACCCAGGACGCGGGGTGTCAGCCGTGACCAGACTTTCCCGAACGACGATTCGGGTGATCTCCGCGGTCGTCGTCGTCGCCGTCATCGCGGTGGGCGCCATCTACGTATTCGGCGGCAGCAGCAGCAAGAAGCTGAGTGCGAACTTCGCCTCGGGGGTCGGCGTGTATCCCGGGACACCGGTCAAGATCCTGGGGATCCAGGTCGGCTCGGTCACCAAGGTGTCACCGGCCGGCGGCTCGGTGAAGATCGAGATGAAGTATGACCACAAATACAAGGTGCCGGCGGGTGCAATATCAGTCCTCGTTGCCAACTCGCTGGTCAGCGACCGCTACGTCCAGCTGGCGCCGGTGTACAGCGGCAAGGGCCCGGTGCTGGCCGACGGCGCCAACATCCCGCTCAGCCGTACGGCGTCCCCGGCTGAGCTCGACGACATCTACGGCGCGCTCAACCAGCTCTCAGTCGCGCTCGGTCCGCACGGCGCGAACAAGAAGGGCGCCCTGTCGACTCTCGTCAACGTCGCGGCCGCCAACCTCCACGGCAACGGCGCGGCCCTGAACGCGAGCATCCGCAACCTGTCGAAGGCGGCGCTGACGCTGTCCAACGGTCGCCAGGACTTGTTCGGCACGGTCAAGAACCTCAAGTCGTTCACCGAAGCCCTGTCCCAGAGCGACGTGCAGGTTCGGCACTTCGAGAACCAGCTCGCGCAGGTGGCCGGCGACCTCGCCGACGAACGCAGCGATCTCGGCGCCGCGCTGCACAACCTGACCATCGCCCTGCACGACGTCGCGAACTTCGTGAAGGCCAATGCGAGCAAGGTCCACACCGACGTCGTCGGTCTCAAGGACGTCACCAACGTGCTGGTCAAGGAGAAGGGGGCGCTCAATGAGATCCTGGCGGTCGCGCCCGTCGCCTTGTCGAACCTCACCCACGGCTACCAGGAGAGCTCCGGCACGCTCGGTACGCGGAGCAACTTGACCAACATTGCCGACGCGGGCCAGATCTGCGCGGTGCTCAACCAGGCAACGCACGGTGGACTGCTCACGTTGCCCGCCGGCAGCCAAATCCTGGGCACCCTCACCGGCGAAATCGTGCAGACCTGCCTGTTCGTAGCCAGCAAGATTCCGGGCGGATCCCTGCCGACGCTTCCTGGGCTGCCCTCCGGTGGCCTCTGCCTGCCGGGCGTGCTGCCGCCGATCCCGGGGGTGTGTCCATGACGCGCACCAAGGCGCTGGCGGCCGCGTTGGCCGCAGCCACGCTGACGCTGAGCGGCTGCGGCTTCCATGGCCTGTACAGCGCCAGCCTGCCCGGTGGCGCCAACCTCGGCAGCCACCCCTATACCGTCACCATCCAGTTCGCCGACGTGCTCGACCTGGTTCCGCAATCGAACGTCAAGGTCAATGACGTCGCCGTCGGCAAAGTGCAGTCGATCTCGCTGAAGGGCTGGGTGGCCAACGTCAAGGTCAAGGTCAACGGCAACGTCGACCTGCCCGGCAACGCGCGCGCCGCCGTGAAGCAGACTTCGCTGCTCGGCGAGAAGTTCGTCGATCTCGAACAGCCGCTGGCCGAACCGCAGGGCAAGCTGAAGGACGTCGGCAAGATCCCGTTGCGCAGCACCGGCACCGCCCCAGAGGTCGAGGAGGTGCTCGGCGCGCTGTCCCTGCTCCTCAACGGCGGCGGGCTGGAGCAGATTCGCACGATCACCACGGAGCTCAACAAAGCGCTGAACGGCAACGAGGGCGCGGTTCGGGACCTGCTCACCCAGCTCAACGGCTTCGTCGGGACGTTGGACAAGCAGAAGGACACGATCACCACCGCGCTCGTCAACATCGACAAGCTCGCAATCACCCTGAACCGACAGAAACAGACCATCATCGACGCGCTCGACCGGTTCCCCCAGGCGTTGACCATCCTCAAGAACGAACGTGCCAAGCTGACGACGCTGCTGCAGAGCCTGGCCCGGCTGGGCCGCACGGCCACCGGCGTCATCAACGCCACCCAGACGGACCTGGTCTCCTCGCTCAAGAGCCTCGCGCCGGTCTTGGAGAACCTGACCGCCGCCGGCTCGGACCTGCCCAACGCCCTGAAGATCATGCTCACGTTCCCGTTCCCCCTCGACAAGACCACCGACTTCATCAAGGGCGACTACGCGAACCTGCACCTGATCCTGGACCTGAATCTGACCGACAACCTGTGCGGCGTGCTGCCCACCGCGACTGACCTGTGCAAAGCGGTCAGCGGCCTGACGGCCAAGTCGGGCAAGACCACGCCGCTGACAACAAGAGGTGCCCACGTCGCCCCGGACACCTCGTCCAACGGAAAGCTCGGGCTTCCCACCATCCCCGGCTCGGGCGGGTGATCCGACCATGTTGAAGCGGTCGACCAAGATCCAGGTGATCATCTTCGCGGTCATGACGCTTATCGGCGTCTCGTACGTGAGCGCGAAGTACGTCGGGCTGACGCAGGGCCTGTTCGGTCCCAAGGGCTGCACGATCAGCGCGGACTTCCCCGACTCGGGTGGCATCTTCACCAATGCCGAGGTCACCTACCGGGGTGTGACGGTCGGCAAGGTCGGGCAGTTGTCCTTGCTGCCCAACGGCGTGCGGGTCCAGCTCAAACTGAAGAACTGCACCGGCCCCAAGATCCCGGCCAGTTCGGTGGCGCAGGTCAGCAACCGGTCGGTGATCGGCGAGCAGTACGTCAACCTGATCCCGCCCAACGGCAAGGGCCCATACCTGTCGGCCGGACAGATCATCCCGATGCACCGCAACAAGCTGCCGGTGGCCACTCAGGTCCTGCTCACCAACCTCGACAATCTGGTTCGGTCGGTCAATACCGACAAACTTCAGATCGCCGTTTCCGAGCTGGGCAAGGCGTTCAACGGCCAAGGTCCGGCGCTGGGCTCGCTGCTCGACTCGACCAACAACCTGCTCGTCGCCGCCCAGGAGGCGCTACCCGAAACGCTGGCCCTGATCAAGCTGTCCGACGGCGTCCTGCAGACTCAGCTCGACGAGGCGCCGGCGATGGCGAGCTGGGCCCACAGCCTGAACCTGCTGAGCCAGCAGCTGAAGGCGAGCGACCCGGACATTCGCAGCCTGCTCGACAACGGTCCGGGTGACTTCGGTGTGCTGTCGAAGTTCGTGCGCGACAACCGCACCGACCTCGGCATCACGTTCGCCAACCTCGCGACCACCGGTGAACTGTTGGTGCGCCATCTCGACGGGGTCGAGGAGCTGTTCGAGCTTTACCCGTCATTGGCCGCGGGCAGCTTCACCGTGCTCGGCTCGAACTCCAAGCATCCGCTGAACGCCGGCGCTCTCGGCTTCGAGGTCAACTTCAACGACCCACCGGACTGCGGCTCTCCCGCTTCGGGCCGGGACGGTTACGGCGGCACGGTCAAACGCCCTCCGTCCGACACGTCGCCCGCCGCGCCGAACACGGCCGCGCATTGCGTGCCGCCCGATCCGACGGTGAATGTCCGTGGTGCGCAGAATGCTCCAGGTGGCGATCCGATCAGCACCGCCGGCCACGACGCCGTCTATCCTCGCGTAACCACAGGAAACACTGTCAGAGTCGGCACGACGAACGGCAGCGCCCCGCTGCTGGGTGATCGATCGTGGATCGCGATGTTGACCGACGGGCTGCACTGAGCGCGAGCGCGCGATCACACGCGTCCGAACCGTCGGCTTCGCACGCCTGCCGAACCAGCTAGGGAGATCATGACTGGGACCCGACCGTCGAGCGGCCGCGAGCCTTGGCTCGTCGCGGCCGTTCTCGCAGCGGTCGCGGTCGTGTTGGCCGCTGTCCTGCTCTTCGTGATCCGGCCGGCCCACGACCGGCAGATCGGGCAGAAGCCGAAGCTCGGCCTCACCAGCTCGGAGCAGCGGGCCGTCGACGCGGCCGCGAAGCAGGTCGTCAACATCCTGAGCTACTCCCGCAAGTCGTTCGACGCGGACTACGCCCGCACCTTGGCCGGAGCGACGGGAGCGTTGCGCGCCGACCTGGCCAAGCAGAAGGCCACCCTGAAGTCGCAGATGACCAAGGGCAAGTACGACCTGCAAGGTGCGGTCACCGGCTCGGCGTTCGAGCAGGTCAGCGACAAGACCTCGCTCGTCCTCGTGTCGGCTCAGGGCTACAAGCTGCCGAGCGGCAAGCAGCGCACCTTGGCGTCCACGGCCCGGTTCGAGATCACCATGAAGTCGGTCAAGGGCAAGTGGCTGGCCAGCGATCTGAGCAGCGTGGGGCTGATATGACCGACGGCCGCGATTCGACGACGCCGGCCGCCGACAAGCCGACGGAGCCCAGCCCGTACCAAGCCGACGGCGCGCCGTCGGTTCGACGACGTTCGGCCGGCGCCCAAGCCGCCAGCCGAGCCCGGCGTATCGGCGGACGCCCGTCACCGGGGCCTCGCCCGTCACCGCGTGACAGCGAAGACCCTGAAGAGCCGGCGACGTCGACTGGTGCGGACAGTCCGGCCCCGACCCGCCCGATGCGTCCGGGCCGGGCCGCGCGGGCGTCGGGCCCGGTGGCGACGGAGCCGGTGGCGACGGAGCCGCCCGTCGCCGAGAGCCGCGCTACGGCCGACACTGAGCGGCTGCGTCGGGAGATCGAACGGCTGCGATGGATTCCGGCGATCGTGGCGGGCGTCGTCGCGGTGACGGTATTGGTGCTGTGCGTGTGGCAGAGCCACGGTGTGTGGTGGGGCAAGCACCAGCGCGACAATCGCAATCAGGTGCGCCAGGAGGTGCTCGCTGCGGCCAAGCCGTGTGTCGCGGCGATCGTCTCCTACGACTACCGCAAGCTGGCCGTGTCGGAGAAGGCCGGGCAGGCCTGCATCACCGGCGCGTTCAAGGCCGACTACACCAGGGCGATGGAGACCACCGTCAGGACGCTCGCGCCGCAGAGCAAGACGGTGCAGGTGTTCCAGATCGCGAAGGCCGGCATCGAGCGGGTGAGCCCCGACGGCAAGCAGTGGGTCATCCTGCTCTACGGCCAGCAGCAGGTAACCAACTCGACCACGAAGGGCACGCCCCGCCTCGACATCCTCAACGTCGAAGCCACCCTCACCAAAGTCGGCAATAAGTGGCTGGTCTCGTCCATCCACTAACCCCAAACCGACCACCAGCGGGAAAACCGATCAATCCCTGCAAAGCCGGTCGCCGGTGTCCGATTTGGTTGGTGACCAACCGAGCGATGAGCGCTCGCGCGAAGAGCCCGCCGCACGCGCCGAAGGCGCGTTGCGGCCCGGTGGATCCCCCCGAGCGCCAGCGAGCGGGGGAGACCACGGGACGCGCCCGGCGGAAATACAAGACAGTGCTTGACGTAGGGCCTTCGGCGAGGCACCCTTTCTGGGCACGCCTATGGCTGCCGGTTAATTTCGGCTCGGGCGCCCGCCGGAGGCGGCGAGCTACGGCTCGCCGGGACCGCGGGTCGACCGAACGGCTGGGCGGGGGTGGTGGCCTTGCTTGCCATGCCCAAAGTGGCTAGACTGTAGCTTTGCGCTGCCCTCTGCCAACCTGGGGCCCGTCAAGGGTCTACTTCGTGTTGCCCGGCTCTGAGCCCAGGCCCCAAGTAGCGGATGGTGCGCCGTTCGGCTCGGTCGTAGTCCTTGGAAGGACGCATCTTGGCAGTCTCCCGCTCCGGTAAGGCACGTTCCGCAAGTGACAAGGCGTTCGGTATCCCGGGATCTCCGCCCCGAACATCCTTTGCCAAAATTCGCGAGCCGCTGGAGGTGCCGAACCTCCTCGCGCTCCAGACCGAATCATTCGACTGGTTGGTCGGCAACGAGGCCTGGAAGTCCCGGGTCGAGGGTGACGCCAGCGCCCGTTCCGGCCTCGAGGAGATCCTGGGCGAGCTTTCCCCGATCGAGGACTTCTCCGGCTCGATGAGCCTGTCCTTCTCCAACCCGCGCTTCGAGGACGTCAAGGCGTCGATCGAGGAGTGCAAGGACAAGGACATGACCTACGCCGCTCCGCTGTTCGTCACCGCGGAGTTCACCAACAACACCACCGGCGAGATCAAGTCCCAGACCGTTTTCATGGGCGACTTCCCGGTCATGACCCGCAAGGGCACGTTCGTCATCAACGGCACTGAGCGCGTCGTGGTCAGCCAGCTCGTCCGCTCGCCCGGCGTGTACTTCGACCGCACCCTCGACAAGACATCTGACGTCGACGTCTACGGCGTCAAGGTCATCCCGGGCCGTGGCGCGTGGCTCGAGTTCGACGTCGACAAGCGCTCGACCGTCGGCGTGCGCATCGACCGCAAGCGTCGCCAGCCGGTCACCGTGCTGCTCAAGGCGCTGGGCTGGTCGGCCGACCGGATCCGTGAGCACTTCTCCTGGTCGGAGACCCTGCTGGCCACGCTCGAGAAGGACCACATCGGCTCCACCGACGAGGCCCTGCTCGACATCTACCGCAAGCTGCGTCCGGGTGAGCCGCCGACCCGCGAGTCCGCGCAGGCGCTGCTCGAGAACCTCTTCTTCAACCCGAAGCGCTACGACCTGGCCAAGGTCGGTCGCTACAAGGCCAACAAGAAGCTCGGGGTCGACGCCCCGATCTCCACCGGGACGCTGACCGAGGACGACATCGTCCGCACGATCGAGTACCTGATCCGGCTGCACGCCGGCGAAGATGGCTACGAGGTCGATGACATCGACCACTTCGGCAACCGGCGCCTCCGCACGGTCGGCGAGCTGATCCAGAACCAGATCCGGGTCGGCCTGTCCCGCATGGAGCGGGTGGTCCGCGAGCGCATGACCACCCAGGACGTCGAGGCGATCACGCCGCAGACGCTGATCAACATCCGGCCCGTCGTCGCCTCCATCAAGGAGTTCTTCGGCACCAGCCAGCTGTCGCAGTTCATGGACCAGACCAACCCGCTCGCGGGCCTGACCCACAAGCGCCGCCTGAGCGCCCTGGGCCCGGGTGGGCTGTCCCGTGACCGCGCCGGCATGGATGTGCGTGACGTGCACCCGTCGCACTACGGCCGCATGTGCCCGATCGAGACGCCGGAAGGCCCGAACATCGGCCTGATCGGCTCGCTGGCGTCCTACGGCCGGGTCAACGCGTTCGGCTTCATCGAGACCCCGTACCGCAAGGTCACCAAGGGTCGCGTCACTGACCAGGTCGACTACCTGTCGGCTGACGAAGAGGACCGGCACGTCATCGCCCAGGCCAACGCGATCATCGACGCGCAGGGCAACTTCACCGAGGCCCGCGTGCTGTGCCGCAAGAAGGGCGGCGAGGTCGACCTGATCGATCCGTCCGACGTCGACTACATGGACGTCTCCCCGCGGCAGATGGTGTCGGTCGCCTCGGCGATGATCCCGTTCCTCGAGCACGACGACGCCAACCGCGCGCTGATGGGCGCCAACATGCAGCGGCAGGCGGTGCCGCTGCTGCGCAGCGAGTCCCCGCTCGTCGGCACCGGCATGGAGCTGCGGGCGGCGGTCGACGCCGCTGACGTTGTCACGGCCGACAAGCCGGGCGTCGTCACCGAACTCTCGGCCGACTACATCACGGTGATGGCCGACGACGGCACCCACCAGACCTACCGGCTGGCCAAGTTCGCGCGCTCCAACCAGGGCACGAGCTTCAACCAGAAGCCGATCGTCGACGAGGGTGACCGCATCGAGGCCGGCCAGGTCATCGCCGACGGCCCCTCCACCGACCACGCCGAGATGGCGCTGGGCAAGAACCTGCTCGTGGCGTTCATGCCATGGGAAGGCCACAACTACGAGGACGCGATCATCCTCAACCAGCGTCTCGTGCAGGACGACGTGCTCACGTCGATCCACATCGAGGAGCACGAGGTCGACGCGCGTGACACCAAGCTGGGTGCCGAGGAGATCACTCGCGACATCCCGAACGTCTCCGAAGAGGTCCTGGCCGACCTCGACGAGCGTGGCATCGTGCGCATCGGCGCCGACGTCGTACCGGGTGACGTCCTGGTCGGCAAGGTGACGCCCAAGGGCGAGACCGAGCTGACCCCCGAGGAGCGCCTGCTCCGGGCGATCTTCGGTGAGAAGGCGCGCGAGGTTCGTGACACGTCGCTGAAGGTGCCCCATGGTGAGGCCGGCAAGGTCATCGGCGTGCGGGTCTTCAGCCGCGAGGACGGCGACGAGTTGCCGCCAGGTGTCAACGAGCTGGTCCGGGTCTACATCGCCCAGAAGCGCAAGATCCAGGACGGCGACAAGCTCGCCGGCCGGCACGGCAACAAGGGCGTCATCGCGAAGATCCTGCCGCCTGAGGACATGCCGTTCCTCACCGACGGGACCCCGGTCGACATCGTGCTCAACCCGCTCGGCGTGCCGAGCCGGATGAACGTCGGCCAGGTGCTCGAGACGCACCTCGGCTGGGTCGCCAAGACCGGCTGGAAGATCGAGGGCAACCCCGACTGGGCCGACCGGCTGGCCGAGCACACCCGCGAGGGCGCGCCCGGCACCAACGTCGCCACCCCGGTGTTCGACGGTGCCCGCGAGATGGAGATCACCGGCCTGCTGGACTCGACGCTGCGCACCCGCGACGGCGAGCAGCTGATCGGTTCCACCGGTAAGGCCCAGCTCATGGACGGCCGCTCCGGCGACCCGTTCCCCGAGCCGGTGTCGGTGGGCTACGTCTACATCCTCAAGTTGCTGCACCTCGTCGACGACAAGATCCACGCTCGCTCCACCGGGCCGTACTCGATGATCACTCAGCAGCCGCTGGGCGGTAAGGCGCAGTTCGGTGGCCAGCGCTTCGGCGAGATGGAGTGCTGGGCCATGCAGGCCTACGGCGCCGCGTACGCGCTGCAGGAGCTGCTGACGATCAAGTCCGACGACATCCTCGGCCGGGTCAAGGTGTACGAGGCGATCGTCAAGGGCGAGAACATCCCCGAGCCGGGCATTCCGGAGTCGTTCAAGGTGCTGCTCAAGGAGCTGCAGTCGCTGTGCCTCAACGTCGAGGTGCTCTCCAGCGACGGTGTGGCCGTCGAGATGCGCGACACCGACGATGACGTCTACCGCGCGGCCGAGGAACTGGGGATCGACCTGTCCCGCCGGTTCGAGCCGAGTTCAGTCGAGGAAGTTTAGAAGTTGGCCCCGCAGCAGGCTCCGACACGGCGTGTCGCCCTGCTGCGCGGCCAAGACAGTAATCCGCACGACCCGCTTGCCATAAGAAGGTAGGAACCTTGCTCGACGTCAATGTTTTCGACGAGCTGCGTATCGGCCTGGCCACCGCTGACGACATCCGCCAGTGGAGCCACGGCGAGGTGAAGAAGCCCGAGACCATCAACTACCGGACCCTGAAGCCGGAAAAGGATGGCCTGTTCTGCGAGAAGATCTTCGGTCCCACGCGGGACTGGGAGTGCTACTGCGGCAAGTACAAGCGGGTGCGCTTCAAGGGCATCATCTGCGAGCGCTGTGGCGTCGAGGTCACTCGCGCCAAGGTGCGTCGCGAGCGGATGGGCCACATCGAACTGGCCGCGCCGGTCACCCACATCTGGTACTTCAAGGGCGTTCCGTCCCGTCTGGGCTACCTGCTCGATCTGGCACCCAAGGACCTCGAGAAGATCATCTACTTCGCGGCGTACTTGATCACCAAGGTCAACGTCGAGGAGCGGCACCGCGACCTGCCCAGCCTCGAGGCCGAAGTCAGCGCCGAGAAGTCGACGCTGGAGAAGAAGCGCGACGCCGACATCGAGGCCCGGGCCAAGAAGCTCGAGACCGACCTGGCCGAGCTCGAGGCCGAGGGGGCCAAGAGCGACGTGCGGCGCAAGGTCCGTGAGGGCGGCGAGCGCGAGATGCGCCAGCTGCGCGACCGGGCCCAGCGCGAGATCGATCGCCTCGACGAGGTGATGGACACGTTCCGCAAGCTCGACGTCAAGCAGCTGATCAGCGACGAGCTGCTCTACCGCGAGCTGCGCGACCGCTTCGGCGAGTACTTCGAAGGCAGCATGGGCGCCGAGTCACTCCAGACGCTCATCAAGAACTTCGACCTCGACGCCGAGGCCGAGTCACTGCGCGAGACAATTCGCTCCGGCAAGGGGCAGAAGAAGCTGCGTGCGCTCAAGCGGCTCAAGGTTGTCGCCTCGTTCCTGGCGACCACCAACTCCCCGCTGGGCATGGTGCTCGATTGTGTGCCGGTCATCCCGCCGGACCTGCGCCCGATGGTGCAGCTCGACGGTGGCCGGTTCGCGACGTCCGACCTCAACGACCTGTACCGCCGCGTGATCAACCGCAACAACCGCCTCAAGCGACTGATCGACCTCGGCGCGCCCGAGATCATCGTCAACAACGAGAAGCGGATGCTGCAGGAGTCCGTCGACGCGCTGTTCGACAACGGCCGCCGCGGCCGTCCGGTCACCGGACCGGGCAACCGCCCGCTCAAGTCGCTGTCGGACCTGCTCAAGGGCAAGCAGGGCCGGTTCCGCCAGAACCTGCTCGGCAAGCGGGTCGACTACTCCGGCCGCTCGGTCATCATCGTCGGCCCGCAGCTCAAGCTGCACCAGTGCGGCTTGCCCAAGGGCATGGCGCTGGAGCTGTTCAAGCCGTTCGTCATGAAGCGGCTGGTCGACCTGAGCCACGCGCAGAACATCAAGTCCGCGAAGCGGATGGTGGAGCGGGCTCGGCCGGTCGTGTGGGACGTCCTCGAAGAGGTCATCCGGGAGCACCCGGTGCTGCTCAACCGGGCACCGACGCTGCACCGTCTGGGCATCCAGGCCTTCGAACCACAGCTCGTCGAAGGCAAGGCGATCCAGATCCATCCGCTGGTCTGCACGGCGTTCAACGCCGACTTCGACGGCGACCAGATGGCGGTGCACGTGCCGCTGTCGGCCGAGGCGCAGGCAGAGGCCCGCATCCTCATGCTGTCGACGAACAACATCCTCAAGCCGGCTGACGGCCGCCCGGTCACGATGCCGACGCAGGACATGATCCTGGGCCTGTTCCACCTGACCCGGGAGCGCGAGAACCTCGTTGACGGCGGCGGCAAACCCCGCGACGCAATGGACGTGCCGATGTACGTCACGCCGGCCGAGGCCCGCATGGCCCTCGACCGCGGCGACCTGCACCTGCAGGACCGCGTCCGGATCCGCGTCGACGGCGTGACCACGGTCGACAACGGTCCGGGCAAGGCGCCCTGGGAGCCTCCGGCTGACTGGGAGCCCAACTCGCCCGTGCGGCTGGAGACGTCGCTGGGTCGGTGCCTGTTCAACGACCTGCTCCCGACGGACTATCGCTTCGTCAATTACGACGTGACGAAGAAGGAGCTCGGTCAGATCGTCAACGACCTGGCCGAGCGGTACCCGAAGGTGACGGTGGCGCAGACGCTCGACGCGCTCAAGGCCGCCGGCTTCCACTGGGCCACCCGGTCGGGCATCACGATCGCCATTGACGACGTCGTGACGCCGCCGAAGAAGGCTGAGATCCTCGACCGCTACGAGAAGGACGCGGAGAAGATCGAGAAGCAGTACCTGCGCGGTGTCATCACCGAGGAGGAGCGTCGTCAGGAGCTTGTCGAGGTCTGGACCAAGGCGACCAGCGAGGTCGCCAAGGAGATGGAGCTCAACTTCCCGAAGACGAATCCGGTCTACATCATGGTCAACTCCGGAGCGCGCGGAAACATGATGCAGATGCGCCAGATCGCCGGTATGCGCGGCCTGGTGGCCAACCCGAAGGGCGAGATCATCCCGCGCCCGATCAAGTCCAACTTCCGCGAAGGCCTGTCCGTGCTGGAGTACTTCATCTCCACGCACGGTGCCCGCAAGGGTCTGGCCGACACGGCGTTGCGTACCGCCGACTCCGGTTACCTGACCCGGCGCCTGGTGGACGTCTCGCAGGACGTGATCATCCGCGAGGAGGACTGCGGCACCGATCGCGGTGTGTCGCTGACGATCGCGGCTCCGGCGGCCGACGGCACCTTGGTCAAGGACGCCTACGTCGAGACGTCGGTCTACGCCCGCGTGCTCTCCGAGGACGTCAAGGTCGGCAGCAAGAAGCTGGCCCTGGCCGGCTCGGACCTGGGCGACGTGCTGATCGACGAGCTCGTCAACGCGGGTGTCACCGAGGTTCGGGTGCGCTCCGTGCTGACGTGTGAGTCGGCGCTCGGCACCTGTGCGGCCTGCTACGGCCGGTCGCTGGCGACGGGCAAGCTCGTCGACGTCGGAGAGGCGGTCGGCATCATCGCCGCCCAGTCGATCGGCGAGCCCGGCACCCAGCTGACCATGCGCACGTTCCACACCGGCGGTATCGCCGGCGAGGACATCACGCACGGTCTGCCGCGTGTGGGTGAGCTCTTCGAGGCGCGGGTGCCCAAGGGTGTCGCGCCGATCGCCGAGTCGTCCGGACGGGTGCGGGTCGAGGAGTCCGACGGGACGAAGGGCTCGACGCGCCGGGTCGTCATCACTCCTGATGACGGCACGGAGGAGCGCGAGTACCCGATCACCCGGCGGGCGCGGCTGCTCGTCAACGAGGGCGAGACCGTCGAGGCCGGGCAGCAGCTCGTGTCCGGTGCGGTCAACCCGCACGACGTGCTGCGGATCATGGGCCCGCGTGAGGTGCAACTGCACCTGGTGCGCGAGGTCCAGGAGGTCTACCGCAGCCAGGGTGTGGCCATTCACGACAAGCACATCGAGGTGATCATCCGCCAGATGCTCAAGCGCATCACGGTGATCGAATCGGGCGCGACGGAGTTCCTGCCGGGCTCGCTGGCCGAGCGGAGCATCTTCGAGGCCGAGAACCGTCGCGTGGTGGCCGAAGGCAACGAGCCGGCCTCCGGTCGCCCGGTGCTGATGGGTATCACAAAGGCGTCGCTGGCCACCGAGTCGTGGCTGTCGGCGGCCTCCTTCCAGGAGACCACTCGCGTGCTCACCGATGCCGCGATCTCCGCCCGCAGCGACTCGCTCGTGGGCCTGAAGGAGAACGTGATCATCGGCAAGCTCATCCCGGCCGGCACCGGCATCGCCCGGTACCGCAACGTCGAGGTGAACCCGACCGAAGAGGCCCGCGCCGCGGCGTTCTCGATGGCCGGGTACGACGAGAACGACTACTACGGTTTCGGTGCCGCTGCCGGCGGGGCCATTGGTCCGGCCGTCCCGCTCGACGAGTTCGGGTACGACGACTACCGCTGAGTGCCGTAGCTACGCCGTTGGGCCGGTCTCCCGCAGGGGAGGCCGGCCCTTCGCGTATCCGGTAGCTGGCCCGGTGCGCCGAGTGGTCACTTACGCATCGAGTGGTCACCTATAGCTGACCACTGCACGTGTAAGTGACCACTCGGCGGACGCTGGCTGCCGGGGGACGCAGTTGCGGCTACTCCGACCCGCCGACTTCGCGGAGGACCTGCGGCACGATTCGGAAGTCGGCGCGGAAAACGAGGTTGTGCAGGTCGGCCGCGGTGATCGCCCGCAATATCGGCAGCTGGGCCTGCGCATCCTCGGCGCTGAACACGTTGAGCGGCCATTCGCCCACCGTGGCCCCGCGCAGGTGAGGATGGTGGAAGCCGGCGTCGAAATGGGCCCGCAGCTCGATCGGCGGCAGGCCGGCTGCTTGCTGCTTGCGCCAGGACAGCGTCCACGATGCCCAGCTCCCGCCGCTGCCGCGCTGCAGTCCGGTCTCGGAGACCGTGCCACTGTTGGCCAACAGTTGCTCGTTGATCTCGTCCAACGCCTGCCGGGCGACCGGTGCCAGGAGCGGCACCGCCCGCGCGAAGCTGGCCTGCTTGTCGTCGAACGCCGCTACGCCGTCGTGGGTACCGTCGCGCAGGTCCCGGAAATGCCGCAGCAATGCATCCAGATGGCCCGCGGGCCAGGTTGCGGCCTCGTCCATCCGACGAGCATAGGCACGTGACCCGGCCGCGTCGCGGCTCTAAGGTGCAACCATGACCGAGCACAAGACGTTGAACACCGTGATCCATGCCGCGTTTCGACGCGATCTGGCCCGGTTCGACCAAGCCCTGTCCAGCTTCCCGGCCGGTTCCCGCAAGCGGGCCGATGAGCTGTCGACGGCCTGGGACAACTTCGCCGCCCAACTGCACAAGCATCACGAGGACGAGGAGACGATCTTCTGGCCCGCCCTGCGCGAACTCGGTGCGGATGAATCGATGGTCGGCGACCTCGGGGGCGAGCACGCCCGGATGCTGGGCGCGTTGGACGCCGCCAGCACCACGATGACGGCGTTTCACGCCGACCCTTCGGCCGGCAACACTGCGGCGGCTCGCACCGCGATCGCCGAACTCAAGGACACCGTCGAAAGCCATCTTGCCCACGAAGAACGTGACCTGGAGCCCTTCGCGGCCAGCCAGCTGTCCACGCCTCAGATGAAGGCCGCCCAAGCGGCCGTCCGCAAGTCCCACAAGGGCGGTGTGGGCACCTTCTTCGCCTGGTTGATGGACGGCCGCGATCCCGACGTCGCGGTCGCGATGCGCCATGAAGTCCCGGCGCCGGTGCTGTTCGTCATCAGTCGCGTCGCCGGACGCGACTACAACCGGCGCATCGCCCCGGTCTGGACCTGATTTGCCGTCCGGCCGATTGTGACCCGCGGCCCCCAGCCCTGGCGGGCCGCGCCGGTACTGGTGATCGGTTCTTTGAACATCGACAGCCTCGTCCGGGTCACCGAGTTGCCGCGTCCCGGTGAGACCGCGCTCGCGCAATCGGTACAACTTCGCCCGGGCGGGAAAGGGGCGAACCAGGCCGCCGCGGCTGCGTTGCTCGGAGCGGAGGCGATCATGGTCGGGTGTGTCGGGGCCGACGACGGGGGCCGGGACGCTCGGGCCGCGCTGCGGGCCGCGGGCGTGGACGAATCCGGCGTGCTCGTCGGTGACCAGCCGACCGGCGCGGCGACGGTGCTCATCGCCGACGACGGCGAGAACGTCATCATCGTCAGTCGCGGCGCCAACGCTGAGCTCACCGCGGCTCATGTGCGCTCGGCGCTGAGCGCGCACCCCGGTGCGGTCGTGCTCCTGTCACTGGAGATACCTCTCGGGACGGCAACGGCGGCGGCCCAGATCGCTACCGAAGCCGGCTGCACGGTCGTGCTGAATGCCGCACCGGCGCAGGACCTGCCGGCCGGGTTGGTCGCCAGTTGTGCCGTTCTCGTCGCCAACGAACACGAGGTTGGGCACCTGGGCGTCGACATCCCGGCGCTGGTCGCCGCTGGACCGCAGGCGGTGGTGGTCACGTCCGGGCCACGAGGCGCCGACATCTACCGCGGCGCCGGCGCAATTGCCCACCAACCGGCGTTTGCGGTCGATGCCATCGACACGTCCGGGGCGGGAGACGCGTTCTGCGGCGGGTTGGCCTGGAGCCTGGCCAACGGCGAGGGGCTGGACAGCGGGGTACGGGCGGCTGCGGCAGTCGGCGCGCTGGCCACCCGAGGCGTCGGCCCGCGCGCCAGCCTGCCCCACGAGGCCGAACTCATCGACTTCATGCAACAGCACGGTTGATGCCGCGATCCGCGCCGGTCGAGGGTCGACGGTCGACGGTCGACAGTTCAGGATCTTGTTCGCGGCCGGGCCCGGACGTGCAGCCGCTCGCCCTGGGGACCGAACAGCACGAGCAGTTCGACCGTCCGAGAACCGGCACTGCCGAACCAATGCGGCGTATGGGTGTCGAACTCGGCGACCTCGCCGGCCTTCATCACCAGGTCGAGCTCACCGAGCCGCAGCCGAAGCTGGCCGCCGAGCACGTACATCCACTCGTAGCCGTCATGGCTCTGCAACTCACCTTCGGGTTCGCCGGACGGCACGAGCATCTTGTAGGCCTGAATCCCCCCGGGTCGCAGGTCAGCGGGATCAACGTCCGGCCGTTGCGGTGCACCGGTTGGAGTCGGACCCGCGGATCGCCGGCCGGCGGCGCCCCGACCAACTCGTCGAGCGGCACCTGGTGGGCGCGGGCCACAGGCAGCAGCAGTTCGAGCGTCGGCCGGCGCCGACCGGCTTCGAGGCGGGACAGCGTGCTCACGGAAATGCCAGTTGCGGCCGAGAGCTGGGCCAGCGTCGCGCCGCGTTCCTGGCGGACGGCGCGCAGCCGGGGCCCGACCGCGTCGAGCACCTCCTCGTCGTCCATGGCTTCATTTGCTATTACGGCAACTATATTTGTCAAGCGCGCCGAGCCCGGAGGATCGTGCCAGCCATGGACGAAACCTATGACGTAGTCGTGGTTGGCGGGGGAGCGGCCGGGCTGAGTGGCGCGGTGGCATTGGCCAGATCGCGGCGCTCCGTGCTCGTGCTGGACGCCGGTGACCCGCGCAACGCACCGGCCGATCACGTGCACAACTTCCTGACCCGCGACGGCGCGCCACCGGCTGAGATCTACGCCCACGGTCACGATGAGGTCAGGAGGTACGGCGGGCGGATCGAACGAGCCCGGGTCACCGCGATCCAGCTCGCTGAAGCGGGTTTCCGCATCGAGATCGGCGATCGGACAGTCGCGACGCGGCGCGTTCTGATGGCGACCGGACTGCGCGACGAGCTGCCGGATATTCCCGGCCTGGCACAGCGCTGGGGCGCCGACGTGCTGCATTGCCCGTACTGCCATGGCTGGGAGGTCCGCGACCGCCGTATCGGCGTGCTCGCCACCGGGCCGGCCTTCATGCACCAGACGCTGCTGTTCCGGCAGTTGAGCCCGCAGGTGACCGTGCTCCAGCACACCGGGCCGGCCTTGACCGACGAGCAGCGCGAACAACTGCGCGCGCTGCACGTCCCGGTGGTCGCCGGCGAGGTCGAGCAGGTCGACGCCGGCGCGAGCGGTCTCACCGGCGTGCGGCTGGCCGACGGCACGCAGGTCGAACTCGATGTGCTGGTGGTGGCCCCGCAATTCACGGCCCGGGCCGAACTGCTTGCCCCGCTCGGCTTGAAGCCGGTCGAGGTCCAGCTCGACGGTTTCCTGTTGGGGACCCAGGTCGAAGCCGACGCCACTGGAGCGACCGCCGTGCCCGGGTTGTGGGTGGCCGGCAACATCGCTGACATGCGGGCACAGGTCATCACCTCAGCTGCCGCCGGATTGAATGCCGGGGCCGCCATCAATGCCGATCTGGTCGCGGCGGACACCCGCATCGCCGTCGAGGCCCACCGGAACGAGGAGCCGGTCCATGGGGAGCAGGCGTGGGACGAGCGCTACCGATCTCGCGCCCGGAACTGGAGCGGCAATCCGAATCCGGTGCTCGTCGCCGAGGTGGCCGCGCTGCCGCCGGGCACCGCTCTTGATGCCGGTTCGGGCGAAGGCGCCGACGCCCTGTGGCTGGCCAGCCGCGGCTGGCGCGTCACCGGCGCCGAATTCTCCCGGACTGCGCTTGACCGGGCGGCGGCTCAGGCCGACCAACTCGATCTTGCCGTCCAGTGGCTGCATCTCGACCTGAGCAAGCAACCGCCGCCGGAGCGCTACGACCTGGTCTCGGCGTTCTACCTGCACATGCCGCGCGAGGCGCGTCGGACCGTCTTCGCCCACCTCGCCGCCGCGGTCGCGCCCGGCGGAACGCTGCTTATCGTGGGGCACGACCTGAGCGACCTGCACACGACGATGCCACGCCCGAACCTGGCGGAGATGGGCTGGACGGCAGGGGAGGTCGTCGACGCACTGGGCGACGGTTGGGAGATCGCCGTTGCCGAAGCTCGCCCGCGGCCCGCGACCGATCCCGAAGGCCGGGAGATCGTCGTCCGCGACACGATCGTGCGCGCCGTGCGTACGACCAGCTGACGGTTGGCCGGCCGCGTGGAACAGGCGCGCGGCTGAGACGATCCGTGGTGCCGTCAGGCTCAGCAGCTGTTCCTCGACGGCGGCTATCCCGTCGTCTGGTCACGGCTGCCACGGATCACCGACGCCGCGACGGCGAGGACCAGGGCAGCGTCCGCGCCGGCCGACCAGGCCATGCCGACACCCGCGCCGGATCCGGCGGCGGCGAAGAACACCGTGCCGAGTGCGGCCACTCCGGCCGCGCTTGCGAACTGCTGCGCGGTCGTCAAGGCGCCGGCCGCGGCACCTGCGTGTCGAGCGGGCACGTCGAGCAAGGCGGCACCGACGAGCGAAGGCAGGACCAGGCCGTTGCCGAGGCTGATCACGGCGGCGATGGTCACAATGGCCGCGATCGACGCGTGATCGCCGCCGGCAGCGGCCACCACGGCCAGGCTCGCCAGGCCGGCCGCGCTCAGCAGGCTGCCGCCGACGATCACGGCAGCACCGTGTCGGGACGCGAACCGCGGCGCGAGCAGCGCGCTGCCGGAGAACGCGAGCCCCGCCGGCGCGAACGCGAGCCCCGCGCCCAGCGCGCTCAACCCGAGGCCGGCTTGGAGCAGCAGCGCCAGCGTGAACATGTAGCTGGCGAAGTACGACATGAAGGCGAAGTTGGCCACCAGCCCAGTTCGGAAAGATCGGGCCCGCAGCAGCGACCGGTCGAGCAGCGGCTGGCCACCGCGATCGTGCAGCACCCGCTGCCACATCACGGTGACCGCCAGCACCGGAGCGGCCACGAGCATCGAGGCCCAGGTCCACCAGGGCCAGCCGGCCGATCGACCCACGGTCAGCGGGACCAGCAGCAGCGCGAGTCCGGCCGCAAGCCCGAGCGCGCCGAAGGGGTCGAGCCCGGCGCGGCGTGCGGACGGGGCGACTGCTCGATGCGGCAGCACGCGCAATGCGGCAACCGCGCCAACAACGCCGATCGGCACGTTGACCAGGAAGATCAAGCGCCAGCCCAGCCCGGCCACATCGGCGGTGACGAGCAGCCCCCCGAACACCTGACCTGCGATCGACCCGGCGCCGGCGGCCACGCCGTACCAGGCCATCGCCCGGGCCCGGCCGGCACCGTCCGACGCCGCAGAGATCAGCGCAAGCACCTGAGGCAGCATCAACGCCGCGGTGACGCCCTGCGCGAGCCTGGCCGCGATCAGTTGCTGCGGGCCGACGGCAACACCGCAGAGGGCCGAGGTCACAGCGAACCCCACCATCCCGGTGGCGAAGAGCCGGCGGTGACCGAACAGGTCGCCTAGCCGCCCCCCGAGCACAAGGGCGCCCGCATAGGCGAAGGCGTAACCGCCCACGACCAACTCGAGCTCGCCCTGGCTCGCGTGCAAATCGTGCTGGATAGCCGGCGCGGCGACGTTCACGACGAAGAAATCGAAGGCGGCCATGAACGTGCCGGTCAGCAGGGCGCCCAGCACTGCCGCCGGAACGGCACGAGACGTGCGATCGGTGACGGGAGCGGAGAGATCGATCGTGGTCACGTTATAGGAATATCATGGACGTTCGATAGCTACAATTGACTTACGTCACTAGGCTGCATCCCGTGAAACTGTCGCAGGGGGTCGAGTGGATGCTGCACGGCGTCGCGTTGATCGCCCTGGCTCCGGCCGGGGCTCCCGTCACCCGCCGGGTCATGGCCGAGCACTACGGATTGCCCGAGGCCTATCTCGCCAAGCATCTCAAGTCATTGGTTCGCGCCGGTGTGCTCGTGGCCACGCCCGGACCCGCTGGGGGCTTCCGCCTGGCCCGCGACCAGTCGCAGATCAGCGCCCTGGACATCGTCGAAGCCATCGAGGGCAGTGCGTCGCCCTTCACCTGCATGGAGATCCGGCAGCAGGGTACCGCGGCAATTCCGGCGGCCGACTGCCGACGTCCGTGCGGCGTTTCGAACGTGATGGACCGTGCCCACGAATCGTGGCGATCAGCGCTTCGCGACGTCACGGTCGTCGACCTGGTCAATCTCATCCCGAAGCGGCTGCGTGCCCGCAACACCGCCGAGTTGGCCGCGGCGAGCCGACGGTCGGCCGGCGGCGCGGAACCGAAGTGATTGCACGCTAAACCTTTCGACGGCGGGGGCTGCGGGCGTAGCGTCAATTCATGGCAGCGACCCCTGATCCGGTCCACTGGCGCGGTGTCAACCACCTCGCTCTCGTCACACCCGACATGGACGCGACCGTGCGGTTCTGGCACGGCGTCCTCGGTGCACGGCTGGTGGCCACCATCGGCACACCGGCGTTCCGGCACTACTTCTTCGACATCGGAGCGGGCAACACCGTCGCCTTCTTCGAGTACGCCGACCAGGAGTTGGACACCTACGCCAAACCAGCCGGCGTGCCGTATCCGAAGGCGTCGCAGTTCGACCACCTTTCGCTGAACCTGCCGGACGAAGAGGCGCTGCTGCGGCTGCGCGATCGCCTGAAGAGCCATGACTGCGAAGTCACCGACGTCATCGACCACGGGTTCATCCGCTCCATCTACTTCAGCGACCCGATCGGAATGGCGCTCGAGGCCTCGTGGTGGACGCTCGACGCGACTGGCCGGCCGGCTGACTACGGCGATCAACGGCTGTTTGCCGACGCCGATCCGGTGCCCGCCGTGCTCGAGCTACGGGACAACGACAAGCTCGAGCACACGGTGTCGACCAAGCTGGTCGACGGCATCATCGAGGACATCTACCGCACCAACGTCTGACCGGCGTGGATCGGACGATTGCGCAGCTGCTGGTCGACGCCCGGGAGCGCACCTCGGACCGGACGTGGTTGCGCACCGACGAGCTCGAGCTGAGCTTCGCCGAGGCAGCCGGCGCCGTCGGTGGGATCGCGGCTCGGTTGCGGGCACGGGGCATCCGCCACGGCGACCTGGTCATGCTCACGGCCCGCACGACGCCGAACTACCTGCTGGCCTGGCTTGCGGTCACGACGCTCGGTGCGATCGCCGTCCCGACGAACCCGGCTGCAACGAAGGCCGAACTCTCCGGACTGGTCGAGCAGACGGGGCCGCGGCTGGTGATCAGTGACCCCGGCGTCCCCTTTCCGGATGGAACGGACGTGCTCGACGTCGACGAGCTGGTCGCCGGTGAATCGAGCGACGTGCCCACCGGGCAGGCCAAGCCCGATGACATCGCCGTGCTCATCCCGACATCCGGCACGACTGGCCAGTCCAAGCTGGTGATGCAGACCCATCGGGCCTACGTCATGGCCGGCGAGGGGTTCCCGTACTGGATGGAACTGACCGCCGACGACCGGTTGATGACCTCGCTACCGCTGTTCCATGTGAACGCGCCGGCCTACTCCGTGCTCGGCTCTCTTGGCAGCGGCGCCGGGTTGGTCCTGTTGCCCCGGTTCTCGGCGAGGGACTTCATCGACGCGGCCCGTCGGCATGGTGCGACGGAATTCAACGCGATCGGGGCGATGCTCGAGATCCTCATGCGCCAGCCCGAACGGGCCGACGACGCCGACAACCCGCTGCGGCTGTGCTACACCGGCCCGGCGCCGGAACGGGAGCGGCATCTGGAGATCGAACGGCGCTTCGGCATCCGGATCGTCTGCGGCTACGCGATGTCGGAGAGTCCGTACGGGCTTATCTGGCCGCACGGCGCTCGGCTCTACGGGACGTTGGGCACAGTCCGCCAGCACCCGACGCTGGGCGTCGTCAACGAAGCCCGCGTCGTCGGCCACGACGGGCGCGACGTCACGGTGGGCGACGTCGGCGAGCTGCTGTTGCGCAATCCTGCGGTCACGCCGGGCTACTGGGGGATGCCCGACGTGACCGCGGAGACCATCACTGAGGACGGGTGGCTGCACACCGGTGATCTCGTTACGGGCGACGCCGAAGGCGTGTACACGTTCGTGTCCCGGAAGAAGGACGTCCTGCGCCGCCGGGGCGAGAATCTTGCCCCGGCTGAAGTGGAAGCCGCGATCCTGACGCACCCCGACGTCGAGGACTGCGCGGTGGTCGGGGTCCCGTCCGAACTGTCGGAGGACGAGATCAAGGTGTTTGTCGTGACGAAGGCCGCCCCGGACTTCGCCGCGCTCCGGGCCTGGGCGGCCGAGCGCTTGTCCGCATTCAAGGTGCCGCGGTACTGGCAGCAGATCGACGCGTTGCCGCGCACGCCGACCCAGCGCATCGCCAAGCATCAGCTGCCCGGCGGGCACCCACCCGACGAGTACGACGCACAGGCCGATTCCGGCGCAGCGCGCTCCCGGCCCTAGCTCCGGGGCAGGCCAGGCCGGATGACGGTGAGGCCGTCCACCTGTGCCGTGCCGAGTGCGGCCAGTGCGACGGCGCCCGCAACGAGCCCGATCCGGCGGCCGATGAGCCGGTCGAGGTCGAACTCGCCGGATACCACGCGGGCCAGCATCGGCGGGTAGTCGTGGGCGGCCATCCCGTGGCTGCCGACGATCTCCAGCTCGCGGGAAACGGTCAGGGCGATGATCTCTGCCGGCACGGTCGCGGCGGCACCCATCAGGCCGACCTGGACGTGCCGGCCCCGCTTGCGCAGGCTTGCGACGGAATTGACGAGCGATTCCGGGGCGCCGATGGCGTCGATGGATACCGCGGCCCCGCCATCGGTGATGTCGCGCACCTTGTCCGGCAGGGTGCCTGCGGTCGGGTCGAGCACAGCTTCCGCGCCCAGCGCGGCGGCCTGCCGCCGGGCTGCGGGAGCCGGGTCGACTGCCACGACGCGCGCTCCTTCGGCGACGGCGATCATGACCGCGGACAGCCCGACCCCGCCGCAGCCGTGCACCGCGACCCACGTCCCGGGCTCGACCCGCCCGTGGCCGACGATGGCGCGGTACGCGGTGGCGAAACGACAGCCGAGGCTGGCGGCGGTGTCGAACGCCAGCTCGTCGGGCAATCGCACCCCGTTCACGTCGGCGACGTCGACGACAACGAATTCCGCGAACGAACCCCAGTGCGTGAAGCCCGGCTGTTGCTGCTCGTCGCAGATCTGGTGCTCGCCCCGTTGACAGGTGGGGCACCGCCCGCAGGCGCACACGAACGGCGCTGTCACCCGGTCGCCCGGGCGCCACCTGCGCACCTCGGTACCGACTTGGACTACCGTCCCGGCGAATTCGTGACCCGGAACGTGGGGCAGCCGGACATCCGGGTCGTGGCCCATCCAGCCGTGCCAATCGCTGCGGCACAGCCCGGTGGCCGCGACCTGCACGACCATGCCGTCCGGCGGGCACACTGGGTCCGGCACCGCCCGCACCTCAGGCTGCGCCCGGAACTGGTCGAACCAGACCGCCTGCATCTAAGTGGCGAGAAACTGTTCGGCGAGCTGCGGCGGCGCGAAGGCCAGCCAGCCGTCGACCAGCGACTCCTTCAAGGCCTTCGTGGTGACCCTGTCCAGTTGGACCAGGACGGCCGCGTATCCGTCGAAGTGCGGGATGGTGAAGAACGCGGTGGGGTTCGCGGCCAGAACTGCTTCCTTCTCGCCCAGGTCGGCCACTCGAATCGCCATGATCGGCCCGTCGGGCGGCTCGGTATCGCCGAACCGCTTGATGTCGGCCTTGCTGAATGGCCGCTCCCACGCGAAGCCCTTGCCGGCGACGTTCCAGGTCCGATGACCGTGCCGCTCGCTCTCCGTCACCTCTGGCAGGGCCATGGCCATTCGCGCGGCGTCCTCCAGCGTCACCATGCTCGCACGGTATCGCTCGTCGCTAGGCTCGGCGATCGGGTGTGGCCGCGCTGATCCGGAAGACGGGAAACCCCGGGGCAACCCGGGCCAGCTCCTCGGCGGACGGGTGCTTGTCGAGACCCTCGAAGAAGGCGCCTACCTCCCAGGCCCACTTGCGTAGGTATTCGCGCAGGATCGGCGCTTTGGCGTCGTCGGCGACCTCGGCGGCCCGAATGGCCTCGGTCCGCCGGCCCACGCGCAGTTCGCCGGTTCCGGAGACCCGGATGTTGCGGACCCACTGGGCCTGGCCACGGGGCGCGACGAGATAGCGCACGCCGTCCACGGTGAGCAGGTTGACCGGCGTCGAGCGCCATTCTCCGCTCTTGCGACCGCGCACCCGCAGTTCGCGGGAACCCGCGACGCTGATGCCGAGCCGGGTCAGTCGCCGGACGGTCCGATTGAAGACGTTGCGCGTGAACCAGCCAGGCGCGAGGTAGCGAGTTTGGGCGGTCATCGTAGCTCCTGTCGATTGAGAGAGCGGTGCTCTCTGTTCCGATCCAGAGTGCCGGACAACCACGGGGAAGTCAAGAGCACTGCTCTCTATTGTGTGCACCGCTCGCGCAGATGGCGCGTCACCCGCCTGGATTCGGGCCAGTGTCCCTATGCCGGACCAGTCGGACTGATGGGTTGATCGAGCGTTGAACCCAGTTCGCAACCAGGTCGTATTCGTGGTCGACGCCGTTCGCGATCGTCGCGGCGGCACTGCGGCAAGGGGGCCGTCATGCATACAGGCACTAAACGAGGATTCGTCGGACTGATCGCGGCGATGGCCGCGGCCGCCGGGCTCGTGGCAGTTCCGGCGCAGGCGAGCGGGCACGCGACTCGACCTGCGATCCGGCAGCTCAATCTGGTCTCGGATCAGCCGGGCCGAGCCGCAACGATGAACCCGAACCTGGTGAACGCCTGGGGGATGTCGCGCGGCGCGAATACGCCGGTCTGGGTTTCGGACAACGGCAAGGACGTCAGCACATTGCACACGGGCGCAGTTGGCGGCATGCCGGTGTCGTCGCTCCCACTCGTGGTTCACACGCCCGGCGGGGCGCCCACCGGGCAGGTCTTCAACGACACGACCGGGTTCAAGGTGCGCGGGACGGACAAGGCCGCCCTGTTCATCTTCGCCGGTGAGCATGGCGACATCTCGGCCTGGAACCAGTCGGTGTCACCGGCGACCCGGGCCATCAGAGTCGGCCACGTTCCGGGTGCGGTTTACAAGGGCCTCGCGCTCGTCCACAGCCCATTCGGCCCGTTCCTGCTCGCCGCCAACTTCCGCACCAACCGCATCGACATCTTCAACTCCGCGTTCCACCGGGTTTCGATCAACGGGTTGTTCCGCGACCGGCGGCTGCCGCACGGATATGCGCCATTCAACGTGACCGAGATCGGCAAGCGAGTCTTCGTCACCTACGCCAAGCAGGACGCCGATCGCGAAGACGACGTGGCCGGGCCGGGTAACGGCTTCATCGACGTCTACACCAACTTCGGGGTGCTGCTGCATCGCTTCGCCAGCCGGGGCGTGCTCAACTCGCCCTGGGGTATGGCCGTCGCGCCGCACAGCTTCGGCTCGTTCGCCGGCGACCTGCTCGTGGGCAACTTCGGTAACGGGCGCATCCATGCGTTCGACCTGCGTACCGGGCACCTCGAGGGCACGCTGCGCAATAAGCACGGGCAGGCCATCGCCATCGACGGTCTGTGGGGACTGCTGGTCGGTGACGCCGTCGCCGGCGGGTCGGATTCCGTCTGGTTCAGCGCTGGGCCGCACGACGAGAGCCACGGACTGCTCGGGATCCTGCGCGCTGGGTGACGCCCAGAGCCGTCCGTTGGAAGGGTGCCGCGCGTCCACAACGGCGTGGGCGCGCGGCTTCATCCCGCTGAGATGCAGTTGAGGTTTTGCTCCGTTTGAAAAGCGAAAAGCGGGCAGCGACGAGGGAGTAGGGTGGTCGGTAGGTTCGCGCCCTCGGGCTGCGGCGGCGCGCAAATCGCCCTTATGGATTAAGGGGAAAGTGCTTCTGTTGCGTCGGTCGGTGGTGCTATAATCGACCGTATGAGCGAAGCCATTGGCGGATCTCCGACCCGGAGCCGTCTCCTACGTGCCTTCGCTCCTGGACGCCGACGTTGCTCCCGATGATGTCGCGGCCTGGGCCGCGACCGTCACGCCCGGCTCTGCTGTGGTCAAGCCGCTTGTTCATGTGAACGTTCGCCGCTTGTCGTATGCGGGTCGGGTGGATGCGTTGGCGGCGTTGGAGCGGCAGCGGTCCTGGATCGACGCCCAGCAGTTGCGGTTGTTGGCGGTGATGGCTAACGACCCGGTCGAGGCGGGTTCGATCGCCGAGATGGACAAGCAGTGGGTCAAGGAAGACGTGGCCTGCGCCCTGCGGCTGTCGGCGCAGACGGCGGCGGATCGGTTGGAGTTCGCCAAAGCGATGACCCGGCTGCCGGCGACGTTGGATTTGCAGGAGCGCGGGGAGATCACCGTGCACCACTGCCGCCACTTGGCCGAGACGGTCATGACTCTCGATGACCCGACTACGACCGCGGTGGAGTCAGCGGTGTTGGGCAAGGCGCCGGAGCAGGTGCTGGCGAACTTCAAACGCAGCGTGCGCAAAGCCGTGTTGAGTGTCGCGCCGAAGCCGGCGGAGGAACGCCACGTCGAAGCCGTGAAGCAGCGGCGCGTGGTGCGCACCCCGGTCGCGGATGGCATGTCGAGATCTGGATGCTGCTGCCCGACACCGGGGCGACCACATTCATGACCGCCGTCGACGCCCTCGCCCGCCGCGTCCCCTGTGGTGACGAGCGGACCGCGGATCAGCGCCGCGCCGATGCGGTGGTGCAGCTCGCGTTGAACACCCTGCACGGCACCAACTCCGATGAGTTGCCGCGTGAGCACGGCCTACGCCCCTCGATTCAGGTCACCGTCGCGCTGTCGACCCTGCTGGGCCTGGATGAGCAGCCCGGCGAACTCGCCGGCTCCGGCCCGATCCCGGCATCGGTCGCCCGCCGGATCGCCGCGGACGAGACCGGCACCTGGCGCCGTCTCGTGACCGACGAGACCGGTCGGCTGATCGACTACGGCCGAACCACCTACCGTCCGCCGAAAGACCTGGCCGAGCATGTGATCGCCCGGGACCGCACCTGCCGCTACCCCAACTGCAACCGCCAAGCCCGACTTTGCGACCTCGAACATCAGATTCCTTGGGAAGAGGGCGGCGAGACCAACGAAGCGAATCTCAACGCCATCTGCAGCCGGCACCATCACGCCAAACACGAGGCCGGCTGGCAACCCGACCGACAACCCGACGGCTCGATCGAATGGACGAGTCCGACCGGCCACCGGTATCGGGAAGCACCCGCGACCTACCCGATCGACGGAACCATCGCTGACCCCCAAGGCACAGTTGCCGATACGACCTAGCGACGTGGTCGCCGGGCGCGCCGAATCCCCGGGACGCCCGGCCCACCCGCCGCCCGACCTGTCGGCCTCGTGAGCCTGCGGACAGTCCGGTCCTGGCGCGGGAATCGCCGTCGGCTCCGGGGCGTTATAGGTTCTGAATCGCCTGACCCGGTTGTCCGTGGCACGAGCGCATGCCGGTGCCGGAAACCCTGGGGTTGGGGGATTTTGCAGTGTGCGCGGGGCACCGGTAAGGTTGTTGCTTGTGCCCGGAGCGATCCGGGTCCCGATCTGTGCCTTGCGGTGCTGTCGGCCGAACGCACCGAGGACATCGGGGCTGGGGCTGGCGCCCAAGGGCGCGGACTCACTGGAGCAGACCGGCGAGATTTCGTCGGGCTGGCCTGTGGCAGCGTGGCGACACGCCCGACCTCGGGGACCGGTGAGGGGCGGAAACAACAGCACAGCAGGGGATCGTGGGGACGCCAGCGTCCTGATCCGGGCAACGAGCACGACTGACGAGCAGCGCACCACCGACGTCGACGACGAGGAGATTGCAGGCCGCATGCCTACGATCAATCAGCTGGTCCGCAAGGGCCGGCAGGACAAGATCAGCAAGACCAAGACCCCGGCGCTCAAGGGCTCCCCTCAGCGCCGCGGGGTGTGCACCCGCGTCTACACGACGACGCCGAAGAAGCCCAACTCGGCCCTGCGCAAGGTGGCCCGCGTGCGGCTCACCAGCGGCATCGAGGTCACGGCCTACATCCCGGGTGTCGGTCACAACCTGCAGGAGCACTCCATCGTGCTGGTCCGTGGCGGCCGGGTGAAGGACCTCCCAGGCGTGCGCTACAAGATCATTCGCGGCTCGCTCGACACCCAGGGCGTCCGCGGCCGCAAGCAGGCGCGTAGCCGCTACGGCGCGAAAAAGGAGAAGAGCTAATGCCGCGCAAGGGCCCGCCCCCGCGTCGACCCCTCGTGATCGACCCGGTCTACAACTCCCCGCTCGTCACCCAGCTGGTCAACAAGATCCTGCTGCACGGCAAGCGGTCGGTAGCCGAGAGCATCGTCTACGGCGCCCTCGAGGGTGCCCGGGACAAGACCGGCAACGACCCGGTCATCACGCTCAAGCGCGCGCTCGACAACGTCAAGCCGACCCTCGAGGTCAAGAGCCGACGGGTCGGCGGGGCCACCTACCAGGTGCCCGTCGAGGTCAAGCCGGGCCGAAGCACGACGCTGGCCCTGCGCTGGTTGGTGGGCTACTCCCGGCAGCGCCGTGAGAAGACGATGACCGAGCGCCTGATGAACGAGCTGCTCGACGCCAGCAACGGCCTCGGTGCCGCTGTGAAGCGCCGCGAGGACACCCACAAGATGGCCGAGTCCAACAAGGCCTTCGCGCACTACCGCTGGTGACCCCAGCACCAACCCAACCGCCCGCCGCAACAAAGACGAGAAGGAATCATGGCTAACAACGCCGAGCTCGCCACGACCCGCAACATCGGGATCATGGCGCACATCGACGCGGGCAAAACCACGACGACCGAGCGCATCCTCTTCTACACCGGTATCAACTACAAGATCGGTGAGGTCCACGACGGCGCAGCCACGATGGACTGGATGGAGCAGGAGCAGGAGCGCGGCATCACGATCACTTCCGCTGCCACCAAGTGCACGTGGAAGGGCCACACGATCAACATCATCGACACGCCCGGCCATGTCGACTTCACGGTCGAGGTCGAGCGGTCGCTGCGTGTCCTCGACGGTGCTGTCGCGGTCTACGACGGTGTCGCGGGCGTCGAGCCCCAGACCGAGACTGTGTGGCGTCAGGCCGACAAGTACAGCGTGCCGCGCATGTGCTTCGTCAACAAGCTCGACCGCACCGGCGCGGACTTCTTCCGCTGCGTGCAGATGATGAAGGACCGGCTCAACGCCACCCCGCTGGTACTGCAGATCCCGATCGGTAACGAGGCCGACTTCATCGGCGTCGTCGACCTGCTCGAGATGCACGCGCTCACCTGGCGCGGCGAGACCGAACTGGGCGCGATGTTCGAGATCGAGCCGATCCCGGCCGAGCTGGCCGAGCAGGCCGCCGAGTGGCGCGAGACGCTGCTCGAGACCCTGTCCGACGTCGACGACGAGATCGCCGAGACCTTCCTGGGCGACGGCGAGTTCACCGTGCCGCAGCTCAAGGCCGCGATCCGGCGAGCGACGCTGGCCGACCTGGTCAACCCGGTGCTCACCGGCTCTGCCTTCAAGAACAAGGGCGTGCAGCCGATGCTGGACGCCGTCATCGACTACCTGCCTTCACCGCTGGATGTCGATCATGTCGAAGGCCTGCTGATGGACGGCGAGACGGTCGCCGTGCGCAAGACCGACGAGTCCGAGCCGTTGTCGGCGCTGGCGTTCAAGATCGCCACCGACCAGCACCTCGGCAAGCTCACCTATCTGCGCATCTACTCCGGCGTGCTCGAGAACGGCAGCCAGGTCCTGAACTCCACCAAGGACCGCAAGGAGCGCATCGGCAAGATCTACCAGATGCACGCGAACAAGCGTGAGGAGCTGCCCCGCGCCGGTGCTGGCGACATCATCGCCGTCGCGGGTCTGAAGCAGACGACCACTGGCGACACGCTGTCCGATCCGCAGAAGCCGATCGTGCTGGAGTCGATGACGTTCCCGGCGCCGGTCATCTACGTGGCCATCGAGCCGAAGACGAAGAGCGACCAGGAGAAGCTGGGCGTCGCGATCCAGAAGTTGGCCGAGGAGGACCCGACCTTCCAGGTCCGCACCGACGACGACACCGGACAGACGATCATCGCCGGCATGGGCGAGCTCCACCTGGAGATCCTCGTCGACCGCATGCGCCGCGAGTTCAAGGTCGAGGCCAACGTCGGCAAGCCGCAGGTGGCCTATCGCGAGACGATCAAGCGGATCGTCGAGCGCGAGGATCTCACCTACAAGAAGCAGACCGGCGGCTCCGGGCAGTACGCCAAGGTGCAGATCCGGCTCGAGCCGCTGCCGCTCACGACCGACGGCCCAAGCTACGAATTCGAGAACGCGGTCACCGGTGGCCGCATCCCGAAGGAGTTCATCCCCTCGATCGACCAGGGCGCGCAGGAAGCCATGCAGTACGGCATCCTCGCCGGCTACCCGCTGGTCGGTGTGAAGATGGTCCTCACCGACGGCGGCTACCACGACGTCGACTCATCGGAAATGGCGTTCAAGATCGCCGGTTCGATGATCTTCAAGGCCGCCGCCCGCAAGGCCCAGCCGACGCTGCTCGAGCCGATGATGGCCGTCGAGGTCACCACGCCCGAGGCCAGCATGGGCGATGTGATCGGCGACCTGAACTCGCGCCGTGGCCAGATCCAGGCCATGGACGAGCGCAGTGGCGTGCGGGTCGTAAAGGCCCTGGTGCCGCTGTCGGAGATGTTCGGCTACGTGGGCGACCTGCGGTCCAAGACGCAGGGCCGGGCCAGCTACTCGATGCAGTTCGACAGCTACGCCGAGGTGCCGACGAACGTGGCCAAGGAGATCATCGCGAAGGTGAACGGCGAGTAACACAACTCAAGTTTCGAAAGTCCAACTAGCCGGACACAGCAGGCCGGCAATTTCCAAGAGGGAAAGGGATCCACAGTGGCGAAGGCGAAGTTCGAGCGGACCAAGCCGCACGTCAACATCGGCACCATCGGTCACATCGACCATGGCAAGACGACGCTGACCGCAGCCATCTCGCGGGTGCTGCACGACAAGTACCCCGAGATGAACCCGAACACCGAGGCGTTCGACCAGATCGACAAGGCGCCTGAGGAGCGGCAGCGCGGTATCACGATCTCGATCGCGCACATCGAGTACCAGACCGAGAAGCGCCACTACGCGCACGTCGACTGCCCCGGTCACGCCGACTACATCAAGAACATGATTACCGGCGCGGCCCAGATGGACGGCGCGATCCTGGTCGTAGCCGCCACCGACGGCCCGATGCCGCAGACGAAGGAGCACGTGCTGCTCGCTCGTCAGGTCGGCGTTCCCTACATCGTCGTCGCGCTCAACAAGGCCGACATGGTCGACGACGAGGAGATCATGGAGCTCGTCGAGCTCGAGGTGCGCGAGCTGCTCACGCAGTACGAGTTCCCGGGCGACGACGCGCCGATCATCCGCGTCTCGGCGCTCAAGGCGCTCGAGGGCGACGCCAAGTGGGGCGAGTCGGTGTTCGAGCTGATGCAGGCCGTCGACGAGGCGATCCCGCAGCCGGTCCGCGAGACCGAGAAGCCGTTCCTCATGCCCGTCGAGGACGTCTTCACGATCACCGGGCGCGGCACGGTCGTCACCGGCCGTATCGAGCGGGGTGTGCTGAAGGTCAACGAGACCGTCGACATCATCGGCATCCACCCGGAAAAGCAGACCACCACGGTTACCGGTATCGAGATGTTCCGCAAGCTGCTCGACGAGGGTCAGGCCGGTGAGAACGTCGGCCTGCTGCTGCGTGGCATCAAGCGTGAGGACGTCGAGCGGGGCCAGGTCGTGATCAAGCCGGGCACGACCACCCCGCACACCGACTTCGAGGCCAACGTCTACATCCTCTCGAAGGACGAGGGCGGCCGGCACACGCCGTTCTTCAACAACTACCGTCCGCAGTTCTACTTCCGCACCACCGACGTGACCGGTGTGGTGACCCTTCCCGAGGGCACCGAGATGGTCATGCCGGGCGACAACACCGAGATGACGGTCGCGCTGATCCAGCCGATCGCCATGGAGGAAGGCCTGCGCTTTGCCATCCGCGAGGGTGGCCGCACCGTTGGCGCAGGTCGCGTCACCAAGATCGTCAAGTAACGCGGGGCGGCGGTCGGGCAACCGGCCGCCGCTCCCGTTTGCACCATCTGCTCTCGGCCGGCGATCCGGCGGGCGAGCTCGTTCCTGGCAGTACGACCGAACACAGTGAAGGTGAGTCAGCCACTATGGCGGGACAGAAGATCCGCATCAGGCTCAAGGCCTATGACCATGAGGCCATCGACGCCAGTGCGCGCAAGATCGTCGAGACCGTGACGCGCACCGGCGCGCGGGTCGTCGGCCCCGTGCCCCTTCCGACCGAGAAGAACGTCTACTGCGTCATCCGCTCGCCGCACAAGTACAAGGACAGCCGCGAGCACTTCGAGATGCGCACCCACAAGCGACTCATCGACATCCTCGACCCGACGCCGAAGACGATCGACGCGCTCATGCGCATCGACCTGCCGGCAAGCGTCGACGTCAACATTCAGTAAGCGGAGATCTGAGACCAATGGCTACCGAAAGCTCATCCCGACAGCGGGGGATCCTGGGCGAGAAGCTCGGCATGACCCAGGTCTTCGACGCGAACAACCGGATCGTCCCGGTGACCGTGATCAAGGCCGGGCCGTGCGTCGTCACCCAGATCCGCACGAACGAGAAGGACGGCTACACCGCCGTCCAGCTCGCCTACGGCCAGATCGACCCGCGCAAGGTCACCAAGCCGGTGGCCGGTCACTTCAAGGCGGTCGAGGTCACGCCGCGTCGGCACCTGGTCGAGGTCCGCACCGACTCCATCGAGGGCTACACGGTCGGCGATGAGATCAACGCCGACCTGTTCGCCGACGGCGCTTCGGTCGACGTCACCGGCACCACCAAGGGCAAGGGCACCGCGGGCGTCATGAAGCGCCACGGCTTCCACGGCCTGGGTGCCGGCCACGGCACGCAGCGCAAGCACCGCTCGCCCGGTTCGATCGGAGCCTGCGCGACGCCGGGCCGGGTATTCAAGGGCATGAAAATGGCCGGCCGGATGGGTCACGAACGCCAAACCACCCAGAGCCTCACCGTCCACAAGGTCGACGCCGAGCGCGGCCTGCTGCTGATCAAGGGTGCCATCCCCGGACCCAAGGGCGGCCTCGTCATCGTCCGCGGCGCAGCGAAGGGAGCCTGACCATGACGTTGTCTCTCACCGTTCAGAGCCCCGCCGAGACCGGCGCGAGCAAGTCCAAGAGCGCGGGCAAGGTCGAGCTGCCGGCCGAGATCTTCGACGTACCGGCGAACATCTCGCTGATCCACCAGGTCGTTGTGGCCCAGCTGGCCGCCGCCCGACAGGGCACCTCGTCGACCAAGTCGCGAGGCGAGGTCCGCGGCGGTGGCAAGAAGCCGTACCGCCAGAAGGGCACCGGCCGGGCCCGCCAGGGTTCGACCCGCGCGCCGCAGTTCGCCGGTGGTGGGGTTGTGCACGGCCCGCAGCCGCGCAGCTACAGCCAGCGAACCCCCAAGAAGATGAAGGCCGCTGCGCTTCGCGGTGCCTTGTCCGACCGGGCCCGCAACGACCGGCTGTTCGTGGTCTCCTCACTTGTCAGCGGCGACGCTCCGTCGACCAAGGCCGCGACCGCGACGCTTTCGCAGGTCAGTAGCGCGACGAACGTCCTCGTGGTGGCCGAGCGCTCCGACGTGCTCACCTGGAAGAGCCTGCGCAACATCTCGAGCGTGCATCTGCTCGAGCCGGGCCAGCTCAACACATACGACGTGCTGATCAGCGACGAGATCGTGTTCACCAAGGGCGCGCTCGACGCGTTCCTGGCCGGACCGGTCACGGGCAAGTCGGTCAAGGCGAGCGCCACCAGCGCCGAGGTCGAGGAAGCCGACGAGGTCGAGGTGGCCGAAGCCGCGGAGGCCAAGGTGGCCAAGAAGGCGCCGGCGAAAAAGGCGGCCGCGGCCAAGGCCGAGCCGGTCGCGAGTGAGGACGTCGCCGACGCCGATGACGCCAGCGACTTCGGACCCGACTCGCACCTGGCCCTCGAGGACGGCTCCGAGCCCGAGGGGTTCCCGGTCAAGGGCAACGCCAGCTCGAAGCTGTATCACGTGCCCGGCAGCGCGTTCTACAACCGCACCGTCGCCGAGGTCTGGTTCCGCACCCCTGAGGCCGCCGAGGCTGCCGGCTTCCAGCTGCCCCCGTCGCAGCGCGGTAAGGAAGAGGACAACTGATGTTTGACGACCCTCGCGAGGTGCTGCTCGCTCCGGTGATCTCGGAGAAGAGCTACGGCCTGCTGGACGAGAACAAGTACACGTTCGACGTCCACCCGCTGGCCAACAAGACCCAGATCAAGATCGCGGTCGAGAAGGTGTTCAACGTCAAGGTCACCGACGTGAACACACTCAACCGGCAAGGCAAGCGCAAGCGGACCCGCGGCGGATTCGGCCAGCGCAAGAGCATCAAGCGCGCTGTGGTGACCCTCCGCGAGGGCGACCGGATCGACGTGTTCGGTCAGATTGGTGCATGAGTAATGCCTATTCGTAAGTACAAGCCGACCACCCCGGGCCGTCGTGGCTCCTCGGTGGCGGACTTCGCCGAAATCACCCGGGACACTCCGGAGAAGTCGCTCGTCCGGCCGCTGCACGGTAAGGGCGGGCGCAACAACTCCGGCAAGATCACGACCCGGCACCAGGGCGGTGGCCACAAGCGGGCCTACCGCGTGATCGACTTCCGGCGCCACGACAAGGACGGCGTACCGGCCAAGGTCGCGCACATCGAGTACGACCCGAACCGCACCGCACGCATCGCGCTGCTGCACTACGCCGACGGCGAGAAGCGCTACATCCTCGCGCCGCGGCTGCTCAAGCAGGGCGACCGCATCGAGAACGGCCCGAGTGCCGACATCAAGCCCGGCAACTCCCTGCCGCTGCGCAACGTCCCCGTCGGCACCGTCGTGCACGCGATCGAGCTGCGGCCGGGCGGCGGGGCCAAGATCGCCCGCTCGGCCGGTGCCAGCGTGCAACTCGTGGCCAAGGACGGCCCGTACGCGCAGCTGCGCATGCCGTCCGGTGAGATCCGCAACGTCGACCTGCGCTGCCGGGCCACGGTCGGCGAGGTCGGCAACGCCGAGCAGTCGAACATCAACTGGGGCAAGGCCGGCCGGATGCGCTGGAAGGGCAAGCGCCCGACAGTGCGTGGCGTGGCCATGAACCCGGTCGACCACCCGCACGGTGGTGGTGAGGGCAAGACGTCTGGTGGCCGGCACCCGGTGAACCCGGCCGGTAAGCCCGAAGGCCGCACCCGCCGCCACAAGCCGAGCGACGCCATGATCGTCCGCCGCCGCCGTACGAATAAGAAGAGGTAGTAACCCATGCCGCGCAGTCTTAAAAAGGGCCCGTTCGTGGACGACCATCTGCTCAAGAAGGTCGACGTCCAGAACGACAAGGGCACCAAGGCCGTGATCAAGACCTGGTCGCGGCGCTCGACGATCATCCCGGACATGCTCGGGCACACGATCGCCGTGCACGACGGTCGCAAGCACGTGCCGGTGTTCGTCACCGAGGGCATGGTCGGGCACAAGCTCGGCGAGTTCGCGCCGACCCGCACCTTCCGCGGCCACATCCGCGACGACCGACGCGCCCGGCGCGGCTGACAGGAATACGGACATGACTAGCCCTAATACCGACGAGGTTCGCACCGCGTTCGCGCGCGCGACCCACGTTCGCGTGACGCCCATGAAGGCGCGCCGCGTCGTTGATCTCATCCGTGACATGCCGGCCCAGCAGGCGTTGTCGGTGCTGAAGTTCGCCCCGCAGGCGGCCAGCGAGCCGGTGGCCAAGGTGCTGGCGAGCGCAATCGCCAACGCCGAGCACAACTTTTCGCTCGACCCCGAGACGCTGATCATCTCGCGGGCGTATGTCGACGAGGGCCCGACGCTCAAGCGCTTCCAGCCGCGGGCGCAGGGGCGGGCCTACCGCATCCTCAAGCGCACCAGCCACATCACGATCGAGCTCGAGAGCATCGAGACACCGGTCGGCAAGAAGGGACGGACTCGCTAATGGGTCAGAAGGTCAACCCAAACGGGTTCCGCCTGGGCATTACCACCGACTGGAAGAGTCGCTGGTTTGCCGACAAGCAGTACGGCGAATACGTCAAGGAGGACGTGGCGATCCGCCGCCTCATGTCCAAGGGCATGGAGCGGGCCGGCATCGCCAAGGTCGAGATCGAGCGCACCCGTGACCGGGTCCGCGTCGACATCCATACCGCCCGTCCGGGCATCGTCATCGGCCGCCGCGGCGCTGAGGCCGACCGCATCCGCGGCGAGCTCGAGAAGCTCACCAACAAGCAGGTGCAGCTGAACATCCTCGAGGTGAAGAACCCCGAGGGCGACGCGCAACTGGTGGCCCAGGGCGTGGCTGAGCAGCTGTCCAACCGGGTGAGCTTCCGGCGCGCGATGCGCAAGAGCATGCAGTCGACCCTGAAGAGCCCGGGGGTCAAGGGCATCCGCGTGCAGTGCTCCGGCCGCCTCGGCGGGGCCGAGATGTCGCGCTCGGAGTTCTACCGCGAGGGTCGCGTGCCGCTGCACACGCTGCGGGCCAACATCGACTATGGCTTCTATGAGGCCCGCACGACGTTCGGCCGCATCGGCGTGAAGGTCTGGATCTACAAGGGCGAAGTGCCCACCGGTTCGCGGGCCGAGCGTGAGGCCGCGGTCGCGGCCGAGGCGCTGCGCCAGCGCCGCGACCGGCCGGCCGGCTCGGCTCGTCCGCGCCGTTCGGGCTCGCAGGGCACGACCGGCGTCAGCACCGACGCTGGTCGCGCCGCATCGGGTGAGGCGCCCGTGGCCGAGGCTCCGGTGGCCGAGGCCCCGGTGCCCGAGGCCCCAGTCGAGGCGCCGGTGTCCGAGGCTGCCGAGTCGGCCGTGATCGAGGCCGCGGCCCAGCGGGCTGATGCGACTGAAGCGGCCGAGGAACTTCAGACCTCGCCGATCACCACCGAGACCGAGGCGGCAGCCGAGATCGCCACCGACGCGCCGCCCGCGGTCACCACGACCGAGGACGCCATTACTGAGAGCACGGAGAGCTGAGTCATGCTCATCCCCAGGCGGGTCAAACACCGCAAGCAGCACCACCCGAGTAGGTCGGGCAAGGCGTCCGGCGGCACCCGAGTGGTGTTCGGCGAGTACGGCATCCAGGCGCTCGAGGGTGCTTACGTCACGAACCGGCAGATCGAGTCGGCGCGTATCGCGATCAACCGGCACATCCGCCGTGGCGGCAAGGTCTGGATCAACATCTACCCCGACCGTCCGATCACCAAGAAGCCGGCTGAAACCCGCATGGGTTCGGGCAAGGGCTCGCCGGAATGGTGGATCGCGAGCGTCAAGCCGGGCCGGGTGGTCTTCGAGCTCTCGTTCCCCAACGAGACGGTGGCCCGTCAGGCGCTGACCCGGGCCATCCACAAGCTGCCGATGAAGTGCCGCATCATCCAGCGCGAAGCAGGTGAGATCTGATGAGTACGACGACCGCTGAGATGCGTGAGCTGCACGACGACGAGCTCGCGACCCGGCTGCGTGAGGCCAAGGAAGAGCTGTTCAACCTGCGCTTCCAGATGGCTACCGGCCAGATGGACAACAACCGGCGACTGCGCACCGTGCGTCACGACATCGCGCGGATCTACACGATCCTGCGCGAGCGTGAGCTCGGGCTGTCGGTCGCTCCGACGGAGGCAGTTACATGAGTGAGCATCGCAGCGAGCCCCAGCGAGCGAGGAGCGGAGCGAATGGCCCGATGAGCGCTCGCGCGAAGAGTAGAGGTACAGCGTCATGACCGACGTAACGAGTACCGGCGGCACTGACGCCGTCCGGGCGTCGTTCCGCAAGACCCGTGAGGGTCTCGTGGTCAGCGACAAGATGGACAAGACCGTCGTGGTTGCCGTCGAGGACCGCGTCAAGCACGCGCTCTACGGCAAGGTGCTGCGGCGCACGAACAAGCTCAAGGCGCACGACGAGACCAACCAGGTCGGCGTCGGCGACCGAGTGCTCATCATGGAGACCCGGCCGACGTCAGCGACGAAGCGCTGGCGTGTGGTCGAGGTCCTCGAGCGGGCCAAGTAATACCGGGATACGGGAGCTACCAGTGATTCAGCAGGAGTCGCGACTGCGCGTCGCCGACAACACCGGTGCCAAGGAGATCTTGTGCATCCGGGTGATGGGCGGCTCGGGTCGTCGTTACGCCGGCATCGGCGACATCATCGTGGCGACCGTCAAGGACGCGCTGCCCGGCGCGGGCGTGAAGAAGGGCGATGTCGTCAAGGCGGTCATCGTCCGCACGGTCAAGGAGCGTCGCCGGCCCGACGGGAGCTACATCCGCTTCGACGAGAACGCGGCCGTGCTCATCCGGGCCGACGGCGAGCCCCGCGGTACCCGCATCTTCGGCCCGGTCGGCCGTGAGCTGCGGGACAAGCGGTTCATGAAGATCATTTCTCTCGCACCCGAGGTGCTGTAAGCCATGAAGATCAAGAGAGGCGACGAAGTCGTCGTCATCGCCGGCAAGGACCGCGGCGTCAAGGGCAAGGTCATCGCGGCGGACCCGGTCACCAACAAGGTCGTCGTCGAAGGCGTCAACCGGGTCAAGAAGCACACCCGCGTGACCACCAGTGCGCGCGGCGCCAAGGCCGGCGGCATCGAGCACATCGAAGCCGCGATCAGCGCCAGCAACGTCATGGTGATCGACGGCGAGGGCAAGGCGACTCGCGTCGGCTACCGGCACGACGACGAGAGTGGAAAGAACGTGCGCATGTCGCGGCGTTCCGGCAAGGACTTGCCGTGAGTGAGCATCGCAGGGCCCCCAGGGCCCGAGGAGCGGAACGTACGGCAGCGATGAGCGCTTGCGCGAAGAGCAAGGGAGCACAGTATGACTTCGACGACTGAAGTTTCGGTGCCGCGTCTCAAGGCGCGCTACCGCAACGAGATCGTGCCGGAGCTGCGTAAGAACGACGCGTACAGCAACCCGATGCAGGTGCCGGATCTGGTCAAGATCGTCGTCAACATGGGTGTCGGCCAGGCGGCCAAGGACAGCAAGCTCATGGACGGCGCGGTGCGCGACCTGACGCTGATCACCGGTCAGAAGCCGCTGGTGCAGAAGGCCCGCAAGTCCATCGCCCAGTTCAAGCTGCGCGAGGGCATGCCGATCGGGGCGAAGGTCACGCTGCGCGGCGACCGGATGTGGGAGTTCCTCGACCGGCTGCTGTCGCTCGCGCTCCCGCGGATCCGCGACTTCCGTGGGCTGTCGGACCGCCAGTTCGACGGCAACGGCAACTACACGTTCGGCCTGACCGAGCAGTCGGTGTTCCACGAGATCGACCCCGACTCGATTGACCGGCCCCGTGGCATGGACATCACCGTCGTGACGTCCGCCACGACCGACGATGAGGGACGCGTGCTGCTCCGGGCGCTCGGCTTCCCGTTCCGCGACACAGAGAGAAGCTGACCAGATGGCAAAGACAGCGCTCGTCAACAAGGCGGCGGCCAAGCCCAAGTTCAAGGTGCGCGGCTACACCCGCTGCCAGCGGTGCGGCCGGTCGCAGGCGGTCTACAAGAAGTTCCGCCTGTGCCGGATCTGCCTGCGCGAGATGGCCCACGCCGGCGAACTGCCCGGCGTCACCAAGTCTTCCTGGTAACACCCAACTTCGCGGCAGGCCCGCAAGGGAACCGTCGCGAGAAAGAAGTAGCGCAATGACTGAGGTCCGCTCATGACCATGACCGACCCGATCGCAGACATGCTCACCCGTCTGCGCAACGCCAACTCGGCGTACCACGACACCGTTGTGATGCCCCACTCCAAGCTCAAGGGACACATCGCCGAGATCCTGAAGCAACAGGGCTACATCGCCGGCTTCTCGGTGGCCGACGCCCCCGAGGGTCAGCCCGGCCGGGTGCTCACCGTCGACCTCAAGTACGGGCCCAACCGCGAGCGCAGCATCGCCGGGGTGCGCCGGGTCAGCAAGCCGGGCCTGCGGGTGTACGCCAAGTCGACCGGGCTGCCCCGCGTGCTCGGCGGGCTGGGCACCGCGATCATTTCCACGTCGACCGGCCTGCTGACCGACAAGCAGGCGGCCAAGCGCGGAGTAGGCGGGGAAGTCCTCGCCTATGTCTGGTGATAAGGCTCCATGGAATGAGTGAGCATCGCAGCGAGGAACGAGCGAGGAGCGGAGCTCATTCGGCGATGAGCGCTCGCGCGAAGAGCGGAGAAATGTTATGAGTCGCATCGGCAAGCTGCCGGTTCCTGTGCCCAGCGGCGTCGACATCTCCATCGACGGTCAGTTGGTGACGGTGAAGGGCCCCAAGGGCACGCTCAACCACACGGTCGCCGAGCCCATCACGGTTGCCCGCGAGGATGACGGCACCGTCACCGTGCAACGTCCCGACGACGAGCGCATCTCCAAGTCGCTGCACGGGCTATCGCGCACGCTGATCGCCAACATGGTGACCGGCGTGACCGACGGCTACGTCAAGACGCTCGAGATCGTGGGCACCGGATATCGCGTGCAGGCCCGTGGAAGTGACCTCGAGTTCGCACTCGGGTTCTCGCATCCGGTCAACGTGGCCGCGCCGGACGGCATCACGTTCCGGGTGCAGGCCCCGACCCGTTTCACGGTCGAGGGCATCGACAAGCAGAAGGTCGGCGAAGTGGCCGCCAACATCCGCAAGTTGCGCAAGCCCGACCCATACAAGGGCAAGGGCGTGCGCTACCAGGGTGAGGTCGTTCGCCGTAAGGCTGGAAAGGCCGGTAAGAAGTAATGGGCGCGTCAACGATTGCGAAGCAGGCTCGGCGTTCGGCCGGAGTATCGGCCGGCCGCCGGGTGGGCAAGGCCCGCAGGCACTTCCGGCTGCGCAAGAAGGTCGCCGGTTCGGCCGAGCGGCCGCGCCTGGTCGTCAGCCGGTCGGCGCGGCACTTGTACGCGCAGGTCGTCGACGACAACAAGGGGGTCACGCTGGCCTCAGCGTCGACCTACAAGCTCACCGACGGCGACAAGACCGCACGAGCCAAGCAGATCGGCACGCAACTCGCCGAGGCGGCCAAGGCCGCTGGAGTGAGCAAGGTCGTATTCGACCGCGCCGGCAACACCTATACCGGCCGGGTCGCGGCGTTCGCCGACGCGGCCCGCGAAGCCGGACTGGAGTTCTAAATGAGTAAAACAGCGAAGATCCAAATCACCGAGGGGAACGTCTGATGCCCGGACCGCAGCGCGGAGCCCGTACGGGCGGCACCGAGCGGGCTGGTGGCGAGCGGGGCGAACGCCGCGACCGTCGCGACGGCCGTCAGGCGCCCGAGAAGAGCACCAACCTCGAGCGAGTCGTGGCGATCAACCGGGTGGCCAAGGTCGTCAAGGGTGGCCGCCGGTTCAGCTTCACCGCGCTCGTCGTGGTCGGTGACGGCGACGGAACGGTCGGCGTCGGCTATGGCAAGGCCAAGGAGGTCCCGGCCGCCATCGCCAAGGGTGTCGAGGAGGCCAAGAAGAACTTCTTCAAGGTGCCGCGGATCCAGCAGACCATCCCGCACCCGGTCCAGGGCGAGAAGGCGGCCGGCGTAGTGCTGCTCAAGCCGGCCAGCCCCGGTACCGGAGTCATCGCCGGCGGCCCGGTGCGCGCCGTCCTCGAGTGCGCGGGCATCCACGACGTGCTCTCGAAGTCACTCGGCTCGGACAACCCCATCAACATCGTCCACGCCACCGTGGCCGCGTTGAAGGACCTGGTCCGCCCCGAGGAAGTGGCGGCCCGCCGCGGGCTGCCGCTTGAAGACGTGGCACCGGCCGGCTTGTTGCGTGCGCGCGCGAAGGGGGCCTGACCGATGGCCCGGCTCAAGATCACCCAGCTGCGCTCGGGGATCGGCAACAAGCAGAACCAGCGCGAGACGCTGCGCAGCCTCGGGCTGAAGCGGATTCGCGACGTCGTCGTCAAGGAAGACCGCCCGGAGATTCGGGGCATGGTCGCGACAGTCACGCACCTCGTGTCGGTCGAGGAGGTTGAGTAAGGCATGCCGAACGGACCACTGAAGGTTCACCATTTGCGCCCGGCTCCCGGGTCGCACACCAAGAAGACCCGGGTCGGCCGCGGTGAGGGCTCGAAGGGTAAGACTGCCGGGCGCGGCACCAAGGGCACCAAGGCGCGCTATCAGGTGCCGGCCAGCTTCGAAGGTGGCCAGATGCCGATCCACATGCGGTTGCCGAAGCTCAAGGGCTTCCGCAACCGGTTCCGGGTCGAGTTCCAGGTCGTCAACGTGGCCAAACTGGCCGAACTGTTCCCGAAGGGCGGGGCGGTCGGGGTCGATGACCTTGTGGCCGCCGGAGCCGTCCGCAAGGGCGAGCCGGTGAAGGTCCTGGGCAACGGGGACCTGGGCAGCGTCAAGCTCAATGTCACCGCAAACGCGTTCTCGGACTCCGCCCGCGAGAAGATCCTCGCGGCCGGAGGATCGGTCACCGAGCAGTAAGCAGCACCGCAACGGCGGGGCCGGGCGTCGCCCGGTCCCGCTGACGCATACTTGACAATCGCGCGGCTGTTAGCCTGGGTTGGTTCGCCCCCTTTCCGGGGGCTATCGGTCCGGCCCAGCCAGCCGCACCCGGCGATCCGTAGCAGGAGGATCAGTGTTCAGCGCATTCGCCTCGGCGTTCCGCACGCCCGACCTGCGCAAGAAGCTGCTCTTCACGCTCGCCATGCTCATGCTGTACCGCCTGGGCGCGTCCGTCCCGACGCCCAACACGAACACCAAGGCCATCAACGGCTGTATCAAGCAGGCCGCCAACGGCGCCAACGCGAACGTCTACTCGCTGATCAACCTGTTCTCCGGCGGGGCGCTGCTGCGGCTGTCGGCATTCGCGCTCGGCATCATGCCCTACATCACGGCCAGCATCATCATTCAACTGCTGGTCGTCGTCATTCCCCGCTTCGAGCAGCTCAAGCAGGAGGGCCAGTCGGGCCAGCAGAAGCTGACCCAGTACAGCCGCTACCTGACCATCGGCCTGGGCATCCTGCAGTCGACGGGATTCATCGCGCTGGCCCGCTCCGGCCAGCTGTTCCCCCAGTGCCAGGGATCGATCCTCTACAAGCAGGACATCTTCACGCTGTCGACCATGGTGCTGTGCATGACCGCAGGCACCGGGGTGATCATGTGGCTGGGCGAGATGATCACCGACCGTGGCGTCGGCAACGGCATGAGCGTCCTCATGTTCACCTCCATCGCGGCCCGGATCCCGAACGAGGGCCAGACGATCATGCAGAACGCAGGCGGGTTCGTCTTCACCCTGATCCTGGCGCTCGGCCTGGCAATCATCATTGCCGTGGTCTTCGTCGAACAGGCCCAACGTCGTATCCCGGTGCAGTACGCGAAACGGATGGTCGGGCGAAGGCAGTACGGCGGTACGTCGACCTACCTGCCGCTGAAGGTGAACCAGGCCGGCGTCATCCCGGTCATCTTTGCCTCGTCACTGCTCTACATACCGCAGCTGATCAGTCAGCTGACCGGCAACGCCGCCCAGACCGGGACGCTGCAGCGTTTCGTCAACAGCTATCTGATCAACCAGCAGTCGTGGGTCTACATTCTCGTCTACTTCAGTTTGATCATCTTCTTCACGTACTTCTACGTCGGCATCACGTTCGATCCGGTCGAGCGAGCCGACGACATGAAGAAGTACGGCGGCTTCATCCCAGGCATTCGCCCCGGGCGCCCAACCGCCGAGTACCTGCAGTTCGTTCTGTCGCGGATCACGCTGCCCGGTTCGCTCTACCTGGGCATCGTCGCGATCCTGCCGAACTTCTTCTTCTCGATCACCAGCGGCAACAACCAGAACTTCCCGTTCGGTGGCACCGCCGTGCTGATCATGGTCGGTGTCGGTCTCGACACCGTCAAGCAGATCGAGAGCCAGCTGATGCAACGCAACTACGAAGGGTTCCTGCGCTGAGTCGGCGCATCAACGAAGGGTTGCTTGCGCTAGTGGTCGACGAAATGAACACGTTCACCGTCCGCGACTCCCGGCTGCCCCATGCCGGATCGGTTTGCCGGGACCTGGCATGAGGCTCATCCTCGTTGGACCGCCTGGCGCCGGTAAGGGCACCCAGGCCGAGTTCATCGCCGAACATTTCCGCATTCCGAAGATCTCGACCGGGGACATCTTCCGCGGCAACGTCTCCGGCGGCACCGAGCTGGGCCGCGCGGCGAAGAAGTACATGGATGCGGGCGATCTCGTGCCGGACGAGATCACCAACGACATGGTGCGCGACCGGCTCGCCCAACCCGATGCCGTCGACGGCTTTCTGCTCGACGGCTTCCCCCGCAACGTGGCCCAGGCCGCGGTGCTCGACGGCATCCTCGACGCCATCGGCTCGAGGTTGAGCGTGGTCCTCGACCTCGAGGTCGACCACGACGAAGTCGTGCGGCGCTTGTCCGGCCGCCGAACCTGCAAGAGCTGCGGGCACGTCTGGCATGTCGAGTTCGACGCGCCGAAGGTCGCCGACGTCTGCGACAAGTGCGGCGGTGAGCTCTACCACCGCGACGACGATCGCCCGGAAACGGTGCGGCACCGCCTGGAGGTGTACGCCGACCAGACCGCTCCGTTGATCCAGTTCTACGACGAGCGGCTGCAGTTGGTCACGATCAGCGCGGTGGGCACGGTTGAGGACGTCACCGAGCGGGCGATCGAAGCGCTCCTGCCCTACGCCGACTAATGCGCACCGTCGCCGAGCGAATCGAGCTCAAGACCACCGACCAGATTGCGCTCATGCGCCAGGCCGGCCTCGTGGTGGCCCGCGCGTTGCGGGAGATGCGAGCCGCGGTGGCGCCCGGGGTCTCGACCGCGGACCTGGACGAGATCGCCCGCGGCGTCCTGCAGGACACCGGCGCAAAGCCGTCCTTCCTCGGCTATCACGGCTACCCGGCCGTCATCTGTGCATCGCGCAACGACCGGGTCGTGCACGGGATCCCGAGTGCGGCGGACAAGCTGGCCGACGGCGACCTCATCTCGATCGACTTCGGGGCGATCGTCGACGGCTGGCACGGCGACTCGGCGATCACCGTGCCGGTCGGCGCCGCTGACCCCCAGGCGCTCGCCCTGTCGCAGGCCTGCGAGGCCGCGATGTGGGACGGTCTGGCCGCGGTGCGGGTCGGCGGCCGGCTCACCGACATCTCCAACGCAGTCGAGACGTCCGTCCGCAAAGCCGGCAGGTACGGGATCGTCACCGGCTACGGCGGGCACGGCATCGGCTCGCAGATGCACATGGCGCCGCACATCCTCAACCACGGCCGCGCCGGCAAGGGCCCGCGGCTGGTGCCGGGCATGGCGGTGGCCATCGAGCCGATGATCACGCTCGGGTCGCGAGCCACGCAGGAACTCGACGACGGCTGGACGGTCTCGACGGCCGACGGTTCCTGGGCCGCGCACTGGGAGCACACGGTCGCCCTGCTCGAGGACGGACCGTGGGTGCTCACCGCCGACGACGGCGGCCGGGCCGAGTTGGGCCGCCGCGGCGTCCAACTGTCCGCCGTTGCTGACGCGAGCTGACGGTCCCGCCCCGACCCCAGCCGCGCCAGTCCCCGCCCGCCCCGGTCCCCGCCGCACCAGCCCCGGTGATCAACTCGCGTCTGGTGCGCGATTTCGACCGAAACCGCGCAGCAAACGCGAGTTGATCACGGGGAGTGCTGGGCGCCGGTTTGGCGGTGGGCAGCGCCCCCTGCAGGCCCCAGAACGCGACGGTTACGGCGTTTTGGCATCCGTCCATAGGAATGGGTAGACTGGACCGTCGGCGCCTGCCGCCCTTCTCGCATGTCCGCTTTGGCCGTGGACGCGGGGAGTGGGTCCTCAGGGCGGCGCCAGGTTTCGGTACTCAGTAGCAACGAAATGTGGAGGATATGCCCAAGAAAGACGGGGCCATCGAGGTCGAAGGCCGCGTGGTCGAGCCGCTGCCCAACGCGATGTTCCGAGTGGAACTGAGCAACGGACACAAGGTGCTCGCTCACATCAGCGGCAAGATGCGCCAGCACTACATCCGCATCCTCCCGGAAGACCGGGTCGTCGTGGAGCTGTCGCCGTACGACCTCACCCGCGGGCGCATCGTCTACCGCTACAAGTAACCGCCAGCTCTCTGCCACTGCCACACAGGAAGGCCCGGCCGTGAAGGTCAAGCCGAGCGTCAAGCCGATCTGCGACAAGTGCAAGGTGATCCGTCGCCACGGTCGGGTCATGGTCATCTGCGAGAACCTGCGCCACAAGCAGCGCCAGGGCTAGAAGCACCACCACAAGCGCAACCCAGCCGCGGTTCGAACCGAACCGCGGTCTACCTCCGGGCGAAGGCCGGAGCCGACCCAGGGCGGGTGGGAGCGGGTGCGCAGGAAACCTTCGACGAAGAGAAACCAGGAGAACCGCCCACATGGCAAGACTTGCCGGCGTAGACCTCCCCCGCGAGAAGCGGATGGAGATCGCGCTCACCTACATCTATGGCGTCGGCCGTACCCGCGCCAAGCAGACCCTCGAAGCGACGGGCGTCAGCCCTGACCTGCGGGCTCGCGACCTCAGCGACGACGACGTGCTCCGGCTGCGCGAGTACCTCGACGCCAACTACAAGATCGAGGGTGACCTGCGCCGCGAGGTTGCCGCCGACATCCGCCGCAAGGTCGAGATCGGCTGCTATGCCGGCATCCGGCACCGCCGCGGCCTGCCGGTGCACGGCCAGCGCACCAAGACCAACGCCCGTACTCGCAAGGGCCCCAAGAAGACGATCGCCGGCAAGAAGAAGGCAGGTAAGAAGTAATGCCTGGTCAGGCAAGAAAGGCCGGCGCCAAGAAGGTACGGCGCAAGGAAAAGAAGAACATCTCCCACGGTCACGCGCACATCAAGAGCACGTTCAACAACACGATCGTGTCGATCACCGACCCGAACGGCAACGTGATCAGCTGGGCCTCGGCCGGCCACGTGGGCTTCAAGGGCTCGCGCAAGTCGACGCCGTTCGCGGCGCAGATGGCCGCTGAGAGTGCCGCGCGCAAGGCCCAGGAGCACGGCCTGAAGAAGGTCGACGTATTCGTCAAGGGCCCGGGCTCGGGCCGCGAGACCGCGATCCGATCACTGCAGGCGACCGGCCTCGAAGTCGGCACCATTTCCGATGTCACTCCGCAGCCGCACAACGGCTGCCGTCCCCCCAAGCGCCGGCGGGTCTGATGAGTGACGCTTGCGGAACGAAAAGAGGAATCTAGTGGCTCGCTATACCGGACCGGCCACGCGGATCTCGCGCCGGCTCAACGTCGACCTGGTCGGCGGCGACAGCTCATTCGAGCGTCGCCCCTACCCGCCCGGCCAGCACGGCCGCGCGCGCATCAAGCAAAGCGAATACCTCCTGCAGCTGCAGGAGAAGCAGAAGGCCAAGTACAGCTACGGCGTGCTCGAGAAGCAGTTCCGGCGCTACTACGAGGAAGCAGTCGGCCGGCACGGCAAGACCGGCGACAACCTGCTGCAGATCCTCGAGTCCCGGCTGGACAACGTCGTCTATCGCGCCGGCCTTGCCCACACCCGGCGGCAGGCCCGCCAACTCGTAAGCCACGGCCACTTCCTGGTCAACGGCCAGAAGGTCGACATCCCGAGCTTCCGGGTCAGCCAGCACGACATCATCGACGTCAAGCCGAAGTCCCTCGAGACCACGCCGTTCCTCATCGCCCGCGAGACGCTGGGCGACAGGCCGGTGCCGGGCTGGTTGCAGATCGTCCCCAGCCGCATGCGGGTGCTGGTGCACCACCTGCCGGAGCGGGCTCAGATCGACATCCCGGTCCAGGAGCAGCTGATCGTCGAGCTGTACTCCAAGTAACACAACTGAATAAACCCAATCCGCGGACGTCATATAGCGGTCGTCCACGACATCAAGGAGCACAACTGTGCTGATTTCCCAGCGTCCTTCGCTCAGCGAAGAGACGATCGCCGACAACCGGTCCCGGTTCATCATCGAGCCGCTCGAGCCCGGCTTCGGCTACACGCTCGGCAACTCCCTGCGGCGCACGCTGCTGTCGTCCATCCCGGGCGCGGCGGTCACGAGCATCCGCATCGACGGTGTCCTGCACGAGTTCACGACCGTCGAAGGCGTGAAGGAAGACGTCACCGACATCATCCTCAACCTCAAGGAACTGGTCGTCAGCTCCGAGAGTGACGAGCCGGTCGTGATGTACCTGCGCAAGCAGGGCCCGGGCGAGGTGACGGCGGCCGACATCGCGCCGCCCGCCGGCGTCATCGTGCACAACCCGGATCTGAAGATCGCCACGATCAACAAGAAGGGCCGGCTCGAGATCGAGCTGATCGTCGAGCGCGGGCGGGGCTACGTCACCGCCGTGCAGAACAAGCAGCCCGGCCAGGAGATCGGCCGCATCCCGGTCGACTCGATCTACTCGCCGGTCCTCAAGGTGACCTACGGCGTCGAGGCGACCCGGGTCGAGCAGCGCACCGACTTCGACCGGCTCGTGGTCGACGTCGAGACGAAGAACTCGATCACGCCGCGCGACGCGGTGGCCAGCGCCGGGCACACGCTCGTCGAACTGTTCGGGCTGTTCCGCGAGCTCAACGAGGAGTCCGAGGGCATCGACGTCGGGCCGTCGCCGGCCGAGGTCGCCGACATCGCGGCGTTCTCCATGCCGATCGAGGAACTCGACCTGACCGTCCGCTCGTACAACTGCCTCAAGCGCGAAGGCATCCACACCGTTGGCGAGCTCGTCGGGCGCAGCGAGGCCGATCTGCTCGACATCCGCAACTTCGGCTCGAAGTCGATCGACGAGGTCAAGGTCAAGCTGGCCGGCCTGGGTCTGTCGCTCAAGGACAGCCCGCCCGGATTCGAACTGCCACCCGCGGTCGAGTCCTACGGTGACGACGACTTCGACGGCGGCGACACCGACTTCGCCGAGACCGAGCAGCTCTAACCCGACCACCGTCCGGCCAGACGGCCAGACGACCCTGAGGAGCACGACATGCCAACGCCCACGAAGGGCCCACGCCTCGGCGGCAGCCCCGCGCACGAGCGGCTCATGCTCGCGAACCTCGCGACGGCGCTGTTCGAGCACGACCGCATCACCACCACCGAGGCCAAGGCCAAGCGGTTGCGCCCCCTGGCTGAGCGGCTGATCACGTTCGCCAAGCGCGGTGATCTGCATGCCCGTCGTCAGGTCATGACCGTGATTCGGGACAAGGATGTCGTGCACAAGCTGTTCGCCGAGATCGGTCCGAAGCTGGCCGAGCGGCCGGGTGGCTACACGCGGATCGTGAAGGTCGGGCCGCGCAAGGGCGACAACGCCCAGATGGCTGTGATCGAGATCGTCGAGGCGTACAACACGGCGGTCAAGGAGGCCGAGCGGGCGCGCGGTACCAAGTCGGCCCCGAAGAAGGCACCTACCGGTCGCACTCGCGAGATCGCCGAGGACGCCGCGGCCGAGTCGGCCACGGCGGCTTCGGTCGCAGCGGCCGACGAGGCGTCCGACGAAGCCGGCGAGGACGCGGGCGACCTGACCGCCATCGGGCTCGAGGACGTCGACGTCGACGAGGCGGCCGAGGTCGCGGAGGAGCCCGAGGCCGGCGCCGAGTTGGCCGCCACCCCGGACGCCGAGGATGACGCCGACGGCGAAGCGCCCAAGTCCGAGTAAGCACGCTGAGCACGTTGATCGAGGCGGATCCGCTGGTGCGGGTCCGCCTCGGCATTTCCTATGACGGCACGGACTTCTCCGGGTGGGCGCTGCAACCCGAGCAGCGCACGGTGCAGGGTGTGCTGCAGGAGGCCCTCTGCCGGGTGCTGCGGCTGCCGTCGGCCGAGCTGACCGTCGCCGGGCGCACCGACGCCGGCGTGCACGCCACCGGTCAGGTCGCGCACCTGGACGTACCCGAAGCGATATGGGCCGAGACGCACGGCCGGCTGGTGCACAAGCTGGCGGGGGTTCTGCCCGCCGACGTGCGGGTCACCGCGGCCACGGCGGTGCCGGCCGAATTCGACGCTCGATTCGGTGCGCTGTGGCGACGCTACGTCTATCGAGTTTGCGACGCCGAGGGTGGCGTTGCGCCGCTCGAGCGACACCAGGTGCTGGCCTGGCCGCGGCCGCTGGACGTGACCGCGATGGCGGCGGCCGCCGCGCCGCTCGTGGGGTTGCACGACTTCGTCGCATTCTGTCGGCGCCGACCGCACGCAACCACAGTGCGGACGCTCGAGCTGTTCGACGTCCGGCGCGAGGGTGAGCACATCAGCTTCACCCTGCAGGCCGACGCATTCTGCCGTTCGATGGTGCGTTCGCTCGTAGGGGCGCTGCTCGCCGTCGGCGAAGGGCGGCGTCCGGTCGACTGGCCGGCCGGCCTGCTCAGCTTCGGCAAGCGCTCCGACGACGTTGGCGTCGCGCCGGCGCACGGGCTCACGCTCGTCGCGGTCGGGTATCCACCGGACGACCAGCTGGCCGAGCGGATTCGGCTGACCCGGGCCCGGCGGGCCTGACCAGCGGATCTTCCTGCGCATACGGCCGTCATGGCCCACTCAGCGCAGGAAGATCAGCTGGGGCCGTCGATCAGTCGGTGGCGTCGAGCACGGCGGCAACGAGGCGGTAACAGCGCTGGGTCATGTCCTCGGCCGACTCGTCCGGGTGCGCAATCCACCAGTCGACCAACGAGTTGACCAATCCCATCCAGGCCGCGCTCAACGCCGACGCGTCGAGCTTGCTTCGTTGGCCCCTGGACCGCAAGAAGCGTTCCGATCCGCTCTCAGCCAGCCGGGCCGTCCGGGCTTGGTAGCCACGGGCGGCGTCCGCGATGGCCCCGGTGCTCGGAAGCGTGGTGTCATAAAGCAACTGCCAGGCGCTGCGCTGCGGTTCGAGCGCGTCGAATACGGCCTGCAGGGTGTGCACGCGCGAGGCCACCGAGTCGTCCTCCTGCTGCTGGGCCAGCTCCAGGCGTTCCAGCAAGGCACCGGCCACGTGGTGCAGACAGGTGAGATACAGACCGTCCTTCGACCCGAAGTACTGGTAGATCAGCGGTTTGGAGATCCCGGCCCGAGCGGCGATCACCGCCATCGACGCGCCGGCGTAGCCGCGCAGGGCGAATTCATCGACGGCGACGGCCACGATCTGGCCCTCACGCTGCGCCCGGGGGACGCCCTTGGTACCGACCACCGCACCGCTGGACACCGGGCGAATATTACCTTACGGTAAGTGACCAGGCGGTAACTAACTCTGCGGTAAGTTCGGAGCGTGTCCATGGCCTCGTTGCAGGACCCGATCGTCTACGCGATCCCGGCGTTCGTGCTGTTCATGGCGCTCGAGCTGCTGTCGCTGCGGTTCCTCGATGACGACGAAGCCGACAAGTACGTCGGCTACGAGGCGCGCGACAGCCGGACCAACGTGATCATGGGACTGGGCTCGCTCGTTGTGAACGGGTTAGCGCGGGTCGGCGCGTTGATCGGCTACGCCGCGCTGTACGAACTCACCCCGCTGCGGCTGGACGCCCACCGGTGGTACACGTGGGTGTTCGCCGTGCTCGTCGTCGACCTCATCTGGTACAGCTACCACCGCGCATCGCACCGGGTGCGGATCATGTGGGCCGGCCACCAGGCGCACCACAACAGCCAGCGGTTCAACTACTCGACGGCGGTCCGGCAGAAATGGAACCCGTGGTTCGAGCTGCTGTTCTGGGTGCCGCTGCCATTGCTCGGGCTGCCGCCGTGGCTGATCTTCACGTCGTTCTCGGTCAATCTGATCTTCCAGTTCTTCGTGCACACCGAACGGATCGGCCGCCTGCCGGCGCCGATCGAGTTCGTGTTCAACACCCCGTCGCACCACCGGGTACACCACGCGAGCAATCCGGACTACCTCGACAAGAACTACGCCGGCATCCTGATCGTCTGGGATCGGATGTTCGGCAGCTACGCCGAGGAGACGCACCGTCCGACGTACGGGCTGACGACGAACATCGACAGCTTCAACCCGTTCCGGCTGCAGTACTACGAGTACGCCGCCATCCTGCGCGATGTCCGCGCGGCGCGCACCTGGCGGGAGCGGCTCGGCTACCTGTTCGCCCCGCCGGGGTGGACGGCGATCCGGGAGGATTCCGCTCGCGAGGCGAGCACAATCATCCCCGCGTCGGAGGCGGGCGTCAGCGTCAGCCGATGAACGCGAGATTGTCGCGTCCGCACCAGTCCAGCATGGCCGGCCACGGGCCGTAGCCCGAGTCGGGGTTCAGATGGCCGCCGCCGGCGATCACGGTGGTCGGCATCTTCAGCGGACGTCCGTACGCCAGCGCGATTCCTTCAGGTGTGTAGGGGTCGTCGTCACCGCCCACCAACACCGTCCCTCCGGCGGCCCGCCGAACGACGTCGATGTCCAGTGGCACCGGGAAGAACGGCGCGAGTTCGGGGACCGAAGTGTGCGGTGACGGCGGCGCGATCAGCGCGACGCGCGCCGGGCGCGGGGGAGGCGGGTCCGACGCGACGTGGTGCAGCCAGAGCACGGCACCCAGCGAATGCGCGACCACGTCGTAGCCGTCGTCGGGCAGCCCGGTAAGCGTGGCCCGCAAGGCCGCGAGCCAGCCGTCCAACGTCGGCTTGTCCAGGTCCGGCAGCTCCGGGTAGCGGACTTCACGGTCGGCTGCGCGCAACTGCTCGGCCAGCCAGGTCTGCCAGTGGTCAGCTCCCGAACCCTGCCAGCCGGGCACGACGACGGTCGGGGCGGTGCGGGTGGGGCGGCGGGGCATGCAGCGCAGCCTATGAGCGCGGGCGTGACCCGCCGACACCGGGCGTGGTTGCATACCGGGAGGCGATGGGAGGCACGGTGCCGGACGGACGCTACGAGGTGCGCGCGATCGGGCGCGTGAATTCACCGCTCACAGATGCCGGCTCGGCTCCGCGGCAGGGCGACGAAGGCGCGCCGGACGCGTGGCTGGAGTTCGACGAGTCAGTCGCGGCCGGCCTCGCCGACCTGCGCCCCGGCCAGGACGTCATCGTGCTGAGTTGGCTGGACCGGGCCCGTCGCGACGTGCTGAGCGTGCACCCGCGCGGGGACGTCGACCGCCCGGCGACGGGCGTGTTCCGCACTCGGTCACCACACCGGCCGAACCCCATCGGGCTGCACCGGGTGCGGATCCTGGCGGTCGACGGCACCCGCGTCCAGGTCGCCGATCTGGACGCGCTGGACGGTACGCCTGTCCTGGACGTCAAGCCCGTTCTCGAGGCGGTCGCCGAGCGGTAAGCCCGGCCGCTCAGCTCAGCAGGCCGACGAGGATCAGCAACTGGCCCAGGTGATAGGTGACGGCGACGAGCACCGGGCCGCGTCGCAACGGTTGGACGAACCGGTTCCAGGCCAGCGTGGTGTCAGACGCGAGGAACAACAAGGCGCCAACGGCGGTAGCGACGGCCGCCGTGCCGAAGCCCAGCACGGTCATTGCGCCAAGGGCGCCCGCGTAGCCACCGACCGCGACGGCGAGGGTGCGACCGCCGTCGCGGTCGGCGCCGCGCAAGACCTTCGGCATCGCCAAGACCGAGGTCGCGGCCACGACCAGCACGCCGGCCAAGACTTGGACCGGGTGCAGCCCGTGCCGGACAAACGCGACAACGTAGGCCAGATGGCCGATCAGAAAGCAGCTCAGGCCGGTGAGAAAGGCGGTGTCAGGGTTCGCGTCCTCGCGCATCGCAGTCTCGTCGGCGAACAACAACGCCACGTCGCCGAGCAAGCTGAACCCGAGCGCGGCGAGCACCCATGGTTTGGCCGATCCGAGATCGCCGAAGCCGGCGGCCACGACCAGCAATCCGACGGTGAGCGGCTTGGCCACGTACTCGACGTGGCGCAGCGAGCGGCCAACCGCAAACCAGTCGCAGCCGGCCATCACGCCGGCCAGGACGAGGAAAGCGACGGTCACGGCTGGCCAGTATGCCCGTCACGCAACGGGGTGGGTCAGAGGACGGCACCGGGATTCAGGATGCCGTCGGGGTCGAGGGCGTCCTTGATGCGGTGGGTGAGGGCCATGACGTCCGGGCCGAGGTAGGTCGGCAGCCAGTCCTTCTTCAACCGGCCCACCCCGTGTTCGCCGGTGATCGTGCCGCCGAGTTCGAGCGCCAAGTCCATCACTGCGCCGAACGCGGAGTAGGCGCGGGCCGTGCAGTCGGCGTCGGCGGCGTCGTAGACCACCAGCGGGTGGGTGTTGCCGTCGCCGGCGTGGGCCACGACGGCGATGGTGATGTCGTACTTCTGCGCGATCTGTTCGACCCCGCGTACGAGCACCGGCAGGTTCGGCAACGCGACGCCGACATCCTCGAGCAGAAGGCTGCCGAGCCTTTCGAGCGCTGGGAAAGCGGCCCGGCGCGCGGCGGCGAATGCCTCTCCCTCGGCTGGATCATCCGTGCACAGCAACTCACTCGCGCCGTTGGCGCTGCAGGCCGTTTCCATGACCGCGATCTCCTCGGCCGATGCCGCGCCGGGTGCGTCTGATCGGGCGATGAGCAAAGCCTCGGCCGTGCGGTCCAGACCCATCTTCAGGAGATCCTCGACGGCGTTGATCGACGCCCGGTCCATCAACTCCAACATCGACGGGCGCAACTGGGACGTGATCGCGAGGACGGCGTCGGCCGCCGCCTCGATCGAGCCGAACGTTGCCACCAGCGTGGAGGCGGGCGGTTGCGCCGGAACCAGGCGAAGGGTGAGCTCGGTGATCACGCCGAGCGTTCCCTCCGAACCGACGAACAGCTTGGTCAGGGACAGCCCCGCGACGTCCTTCAGCCGCGGCCCGCCCAGCCGGACCGCCGTGCCGTCGGCGAGCACGACCTGCATGCCGAGCACGTAGTCGGTGGTGACGCCGTACTTCACGCAGCACAGCCCGCCGGCGTTGGTGGCCGCATTGCCCCCGATGGAACACATCTCGAAGGACGACGGGTCCGGCGGGTACCACAGCCCGTGCTCGGCGACCGCCCGCTTCACCTCGGCGTTAAGTAGGCCGGGCTGGACGACCGCGACGCGAGAGACCGGATCCACGGCGATGTCGCGCATCTTCTCCAGCGACAGGACGATCCCGCCTTCGACCGCGGTCGAACCGCCCGACAGGCCGGACCCGGCACCGCGCGGCACAATCGGCACTCGGCCGGCCGCGGCCCAGCGGACGGTTGCCTGGACGTCCTCGGTGCAGGTGGCCCGCACGACCGCGGCCGGCCAGCCCGCGTTCGGGTCCCGCGCCCAGTCCTGCCGGTAGGACGCCATCACGTCGCGGTCGGTGACCAGCGCACCGTCGGGCAGCTGTGCGGCGAGCGCCGCAAGATCGAGCGTCATAGTCCGATTGTGCCCCGCGCCGAAGCGGATGGCGCTAGTTGTCTTGGAGGGCCACTTGAGCGAACACGGTGCTGAGGTCCTGGGGCTCGCGGGCGACGTAGGAATGACCGCCAGTGGCGGCCGAAATCTGTTTCAGGGCCTGTACGTCGGCGTCCTTGCCGAACGCGATTGTCGTGATCCGTACGGGCCGATGCGGGTCGTAGAGAGCCTTCAGCTGGCTGATCAGTGCCGACAGGCTGTCGTTGGTGGGATCGACGTTGGCGCCGTCGGTCATCAGCAGCACCGAGTTGACCTTGTTCGGGGCGTAGTGGGCGGTGACATTCTTGAACGCGCCCAGCGCGGTGCTGTACAGGCCGGTGTTGCCGCCCACTGAGCTCGGCAGGCTGCGGGCCGCGTCCAGGATTGCCTTGCGGTTGGAGTTGACGGGGCCGAGCGGTACCAGTTGGGTCCAGTCGTTCGCGGGCGCAGGCTTCTCGGAGAACGTCCACAAGCCGAACGACCAGTTGCCGGGAATGAGACTGATGGCAGCCACGCCTGCCTCGGTAGCCACTTGGATCTTGCTCCGACCGTTTCCGGAGTCGTCGCCCATGGAGCCGGACACGTCTATGACGGCCAGGAATTGGTTCGGTGCACCGGCCGCGACCCACTGCCGCAGCACGCTCGTGACCACCGGCGGGGTCGCCGGCCGCCCTAGGGTCACCTGCGTGCTGCCCGCTCCGTCGGACGCGAACGAACCCTGCAATCGGCCGGCCGAGCCGTCGCGCAGGCCGACCGCGTTGAGGGCGCGAACCCCCGCCGGCTGCGTCAGTTGCTGTGCGAACGCCTGCACGGCTTCACCGTAGATCCGCACCCGCGACGGATTGATCGTGACGAGCGGGAAATCGAGGGCGGCGTTGGGACCGGAGGGGTAGACCGCGGCCGCCACCGGCTTGGCGGCCGCCCGGTTCGTCTTGAGCACGGCCTGCTCACTGGCCACGAACGCTGGCGCGGTCGCGGGAAACTCCTTCAGGTCGGCGAAACCGGCCGCGACGTTCGGGATCGCCCGCTGGGCGAGGTGTAGGAAGACGCTGCCCAAGGTGTTCTGGGCGGTTGCCGATGTGCCGAGCTGGGCCTGCATGTCCAGCAGTGCGAGCGCGCCCTCCGTGGTCGCGGTCGGCAGTGGCAACGCCGCTGGTGTCTTTCCGCTCAGCGCCGCAGCCAACCCTTGCTTGGCCGATGCCGCCAGCGCGGCGGCCCGCGAAGGTGAGACAGCCACGACGAGCGGAGATGTCGCCACCGACCGGCCGGGGAACAGCTGCCCGGCGAGGGCAGGGGAATCGGTGGCCAGCCGCGAACTCCACACGGTCGAATCCGGGATCCATAGCGTCGCGGTCGACGCGGTGATGAGTTCCTGTTCAGCCTGACTGGAGTCCAACGTCCGCAGCTGGACGGGGACGCAGATGCCGTGGACGGCGGCATGCCCGGCCTCCCAGCGGTCCACGATCGACTTGATGGCCGGGGCGATGGCCGGTGCTGCGATCACGCGCAATGTCTCGGCACCGCTGCAACCACCGGCCCCGGTGGCGTTGCTGCCCTTGTCGCGGGGCCAGATCGTCACGGCAACGATGGAAGCCGCGATGGCCAGCAGCGCGCCCAGGGCGACGGCCAGCCGGCCCCGCCGCCACCTGCGGCGCGGCGCACCGCGGCGGGCGGCGTCGCGGTCGGGTGCCGGCCGGGCGTGGCGGGCGTTGGCGTCGAGATAGGTTGCCGCCGGGGTGGTTGGGGTGCCAGACTTGCCCGCCTTGGGGTCAGGCCGGTGTCGTCCGCTCATTCGGCTGACGACCTCCTGACAGGGCGTTCGCAACCGGCCAGCGTCCGGGCCGGACTGCCGTGCTATCCACCGATGGCACCTGCTCGACCGCCGGCGTTCCGAGACATCCTAGTCAAAACGGCATGTGGTTCGAGTGCCAACCCTCCTTCCGGTAAGGGCAGTGTGCCCGATTGTTCTCTAGCCCAACAAATTGGGCTGCGTCCATTGTCCGGGTGGCGCAAACTTCAGGTCATGGGCTACGTCGACGTCGTCGGGGTCAGCCATGCCCTGCCCGATGGCCGGCCATTGCTCGATGGGGTCAGTTTTCGGGTCGGCGAGGGCAGCAAGGCGGCGTTGGTCGGGTCGAACGGCGTCGGCAAGACGACGCTGCTGCGGATGATCGCCGGTGACTTGCCGGCCCAACAGGGTGCCGTCGGCCGCTCGGGTGGCCTCGGCGTGATGCGGCAGTTCATCGGCTCGGTCCGCGACGCCACCACCGTTCAGGAATTCCTGGTCAAGCTGGCCGCGCCGGCGGTGAAGGGCGCTTGGGACGGTCTCGAAGCCGCCGAGCTGGTGTTGATGGAACGCGACGACGAGCGTTCCCAACTCGACTACGCCCACGCGCTGAGCCATTGGGGCGACGCCGGAGGCTATGACGTCGAGATCCTGTGGGACACGGTGACCGTCGCTGCGCTTGGGCTGCCTTTCGACGCCTGCAAGTACCGCGAGCTGACGACGCTGTCCGGCGGCGAACAGAAGCGGCTGGCCCTCGAATTGCTACTGCGCGGCTCGGACGAGGTCTTGCTGCTCGACGAACCCGACAACTACCTCGACGTCCCGGGCAAGCGGTGGCTCGAGGATCGACTGCGCGAGACGCCGAAGACGGTGCTGTTCGTCAGCCACGACCGCGAACTGCTGTCGCGGGTCGCCGACCGCATCGTCACCGTTGAGGGCGGCACGGCCTGGGTCCACGGCGGTGGCTTCGCGTCCTACCACGCGGCGCGCGCGGCCAAGCACGATCGGATGGCCGAGGTGCGGCGACGTTGGGAGGAAGAGCACGCCCGGCTGCGTGAGCTCGTCCGAACGCTGCAGCAACAAGCCAAGATCAGCCCGGACATGGCCTCGCGGTACCGAGCGATGGTCACCCGGCTGGCGAAGTTCGAGGCGGAGGCTGCACCGCCCGACAAGCCCGAGGAGTCGCGCGTGGCGATGCGGCTGCGCGGTGGACGCACCGGCGTGCGTGCCATCACGTGCGTCGGTCTGGAACTGTCCGGACTGATGCGTCCGTTCGACGCCGAGATCTTCTACGGCGAACGGGTGGGCGTGCTCGGGGCGAACGGTGCCGGCAAGTCGCACTTCCTGCGCCTGCTCGGCGGCGAACCGGTCGTCCATCGCGGGAGTTGGCGCCTGGGTGCCCGGGTTGTTCCAGGGCTGTTCGCCCAGACCCACGCTCACCCCGAGTGGCACGACCGCACACTCGTCGACCTGCTCTGGGCCGGGGAGGGCGGGCGGCCCGGTCTCGACCGCGGGCGGGCGATGGGCGCGCTGGGTCGGTACGGGCTCGGCCAGCAGGGGGATCAGACGTTTGGGTCGCTGTCGGGTGGCCAGCAAGCCCGCCTGCAGATCCTGTTGTTGGAGCTGTCCGGCGCGACGCTGCTATTGCTCGACGAGCCCACCGACAACCTCGACGTGCTCAGCGCCGAAGCGTTGGAGGAGGCACTGGAGGCGTTCGACGGCACCGTGCTCGCCGTTACCCACGATCGGTGGTTCGCCCGCTCGTTCGACCGATTTCTCGTGTTCGGAGCGGACGGCGCGGTGTACGAGTCCAGCGAGCCCATGTTCGAGGAGACTCGGGTCGTGCGTCCCGGCTGATCGGCCGTCGGCTCAGGCGGGCACGGCGAAGACGACGATGTTGTAGAGATAGTTGCCGGTGTGCATGTCGAACGGCCCGCCGCAGGTGACGATCGCCAGCCGGCCGACGCTCTTCTGGTCGAAGATCTCCTGGTACGGCAAGCTCGTCTTCTCATAGCTGCGCACACCGGTGATCGCGAACTTCAGGCGAGTGGGCTTGCTGCCGTGCCGGCCGTCGATGTACACGGTGTCGCCGGGGTCGAGCGTGCCGATCCGGGCGAGCACCCCGTCGACGCCGCGGTAGTTGATGTGGCCGTCGAGGATCGCGGTGCCCTGTCTTGCACCCGGCTTGGCCCCGCCTTTCCACCAGCCCACCGTCTTGGGATCCAGCGGCACGTCGAGTGCGCCGTCGGGTGTGATTCCTACTGCAGCGACGGCAGCCTTGGCGCCGAGCCGCGGGATTTCGATGCCAGCGGGCGAGACGTAGGGCACCGGGATTCCGGCCGTCGTGGGCACCTGGCCGATGTTGCGGGCCTCGGCCCGGGCGACGTGCTGGCCGCCCCAGTTGGGCGAGATGACCCAGCTGATCGCCGAGCCAGCGAGGGCGATGATCGCGGCAAGAGCGCACAGAAACGGAATCCGCGAGCTATCCCTCATTGCGCCCCCGATTGTGCAACTTCTGGCTGCCCCAGCCTGCCAGAAGTCGCACAATCGGGGAATTTGGAGGGGGTCGGCCGTCCCGGTAAGGTGGACGATTGGTGCGCAGGGAGCCCTGCGCGCGCAGGCCATGCCTCGGGGTCCACGGTGAGCCGTGACCGCGGGGGCGCCGCCCAGCGGCGTGAAGACCGATCAGGAGTAGACGAGTGGGTACGTACACCCCGAAGCCCGGCGAGATCGAGCGCAGCTGGCACGTCATCGACGCGAACGACATCGTTCTCGGGCGGTTGGCCAGCAGCGCGGCCCGCCTGCTCAGAGGCAAGCACAAGCCGCAATACGCGCGGCACGTCGACACCGGCGACTTCGTCGTCATCATCAACGCGGCCAAGGTCGCCATCTCCGGCGCCAAGCGTGACGAGTTCCGCTACCGCCACTCCGGCTACCCGGGTGGCCTGTCCAAGCGCACGGTCGGTGAACTGCTCGAGTCCCGCCCGGAGCGCGTCGTCGAACTGGCCGTCAAGGGCATGCTGCCGAAGACGACCCTCGGCCGCGCCCAGCTGAAGAAGCTCAAGGTCTACGGCGGTCCCGAGCACCCGCATGCCGCGCAGAAACCCCAGCCGTTCGAGATCAAGCAGGTAGCCCAGTGACCACGCCCACCCGTCCAACCGCCCCGATCGTCGGGCGTCGCAAAGAGGCCATCGTCCGCGTCCGGCTCGTACCCGGCACCGGCGTATTCACGCTGAACGGCCGCACCCTCGAGAATTACTTCCCGAACAAGGTGCACCAGCAGCTGATCCGCGAGCCGTTCGTGACGCTGGAGAAGGACGGCCAGTTCGACGTCCTCGCCACGCTGGTCGGCGGCGGCATCACCGGTCAGGCCGGTGCGTTGCGGCTGGCCATCTCACGTGCGCTCATCGGGTTGGTGCCCGACGACCGCGCCGCACTGAAGAAGGCCGGCTTCCTCACCCGCGACCCGCGGGCCAAGGAGCGCAAGAAGTACGGCCTGAAGAAGGCCCGCAAGGCTCCCCAGTACTCGAAGCGCTAAGCGCTTGGGCCTGTTCGGCACCGACGGCGTTCGTGGGCTGGCGAACGCCGACCTGACGCCGGAGCTGGCGTTGTCGGTCGCTACTGCGGCAGCCCGGGTCTTGTCGGCCCACGATGAGACGCACCGTCCGGTCGCGGTCGTCGGACGCGACCCGCGGGCCAGCGGTGAGATGCTCGAGGCCGCCGTTGTCGCGGGGCTGACGTCGGCCGGCGCCGACGTCGTCCTGGTCGGCGTGCTGCCAACTCCGGCGGTCGCGTTCCTCACCGGCGCCTATGGAGCCGACATCGGCGTGATGCTGTCCGCATCCCACAACCCGATGCCCGACAACGGGATCAAGCTCTTCGCGCGCGGCGGGAACAAGCTGCCCGACGAGATCGAGGCCGAGATCGAGGCCGTCGTCGACGCCGGTCCGGCCTGGTCGCGACCCATCGGCGCGCACATCGGCCGGGTGCGGTCGGCGGCCGACGCGGCCGAGCGGTACCTCGATCATCTGTGTGCCGCGGCCACTGGTTCGCTCAGTGGGCTGCATGTCGTCGTCGACTGCGCGCACGGCGCTGCGTCCGACGTCGCCCCGGAGCTGTATCGCCGGCTGGGGGCCCGCGTCACCGCGCTGGCCTGCGCCCCCGACGGGGTCAACATCAATCTCGGCGTGGGTTCCACCCACATGGCCTTGCTGGCCAATGCCGTCACCGACGAAGGCGCGGATCTCGGTATCGCCCACGACGGCGACGCCGATCGTTGCCTGGCCGTCGACGCCACGGGCGAGCTCGTCGACGGTGACCAGATCCTCGGCCTTTGCGCGCTGGCCATGCATGAGGCCGGCGCACTGCGCGAGGACACCGTGGTGGCAACGGTGATGAGCAACCTCGGCTTCCATCACGCGATGCGCGCGGGGGGCATCGAGGTCGTCACCACCGCCGTGGGGGACCGGTACGTGCTGGAGGCCCTGCGCAAGAGCAATCTCAGCCTCGGCGGCGAACAGAGCGGGCACGTCGTCTTCACCGATGCGGCGACGACCGGCGACGGGTTGCTGACGGCGGTCCACGTCATGGCTCGGATGGTCGCGACCGGGCGCTCGCTCGCGGACCTGGCGTCGGCCGTGCAGCGGCTGCCGCAGGTGCTGGTCAACGTGCAGGTGGCCGATCGCACCGCGATCGCATCGTCGACCGCGGTGAAGGCCGCCCTCATCGAGGCGGAGTCCGAGTTGGGAGACGACGGCCGTATCCTGCTCCGCCCCTCCGGCACCGAACAGCTCGTGCGGGTCATGGTCGAGGCGCTGACCCAGCGTCAGGCCGACGAGATCGCGAGCCGGCTCGCCACCGTCGTCGCTGCGGGCGTCTAACTCAAGCTGGCGTGAACCGCACGATCCCGTCGGCCACCGCCCGGGTGAGTCCGCCGCGTTCTGCCAGCACCTCCAGGTGGGCCATCGTCTCGTGGACGGCCATGATCTGGTTGAACGTGTCGAGCTCGTCGAATGCCCGTCGATGGCGGGTCCAGGTCAATGCGTCGGCGATCTCGAACGCCGTGCTCGCGCCGTTCGCGACGGCGTCGGCGGTCGCGGCCAGACGCTCCTCGTGGTGCGCGAGCAATGCCTCGACGCGGGCGTGGGTCGACTCGGTCGTCGGTCCGTGCGCCGGCAACAACCGAGCGTCGGGCAGGGCGCGGACCAACTGCAGCGACGTCAGGTAGTCGCGCAGCGGTGAGTGCGCCGCGACGAGTTCGAAGCCGATCGACGGGGTGATGTTCGGCAGCACGTGGTCGCCGGCGAACAAGGCGTTCGCGGCGACGTCGTGGAAGACGACGTGACCGCGGGTGTGGCCGGGCGTCGCGATCACTCGCAACGTGCGGGTCGTCAGCGCGATGTCGATGCCGTCGGTCAGCCAGCGGTCGGGGTTCTCCCAGTTGGTGAGTTCAGGGTCGCGGCGCCATTCGGCCAGTTGCTTGGACAGCTGCAGAGCTCCGGCGGCGTACAGCTTGGCGACGTCCGGGTGCACGGTGATCGTATGGATTGCCTCGAGCGAGGCCCGCTCGCCTTCGCCGAGCGCGACCGGCGTGCCGAACGCGCGGCGGACCGCTATCGCCTGGGTGTAGTGGTCGCGATGGATGTGCGTGACGAGGAATTCCCGGATGTCACCGAGGCCGTAGCCGATCTGTGCGAGCGATTTGGTGAGCAACTCCTCGGCCTCGGCGAGGGCCCAGCCGCCGTCGATCATGACGACCTGGTCGCCGTCGGCAATCGCGTAGACGTTGACCGCCTTGAGGTGGTCGCCGGGCAACGGCAAGGGGATGCGGTAGACGCCGGGCGCTTCCTCATGCGCGCCCGGCTGCTCCCATGCGTGTCGATCCATCCCTGCACCGTATGTGCGCCGACCATTACTGCGCGGGAGGATGTGACCGGTAGCTCCCCTTCACCATCGGCCTGAGGAGATCGTGATGACGACGCGCGACGCGGGTGGGGGCTCCGGCGCGACCACGCCGTGGCTGCCTCCGGAGTTCGACCATCCTCGCCGGGTCGAGCTGCCCACCGGTCACCACCTGCGGCCGATCCGGGCCAGCGACGTCGACTTGGACATGCCGGCGGTCATGGGTTCGCAGCCGCGGCTGTGGTCGATCTTCGGTGCCGCCTGGGGCTGGCCACCCGCGACGATGACGTTCGAACAGGACCGCGAGGATCTGGCCCGCCACGAGGCCGAGGCGGAGCAGCACAAGTCGTTCAACTACGCGTTGTTCGACGCCGCCGAAACTGCCCTCGTCGGATGCGTCTATATCGACCCGCCGGAGAAGGTCGGCGCGGACGCGGAGATCTGCTGGTGGGTCGTCGACAATGCGGTCGGCACCCCGATCGAGACCGAACTGGACCGCTTCGTTCCGACCTGGATCGCCGACGTGTGGCCGTTCCACCAGGCCCGCTACCTCGGCCGGGATCTGACCTGGGATAAGTGGCTTGATCTTCCGGACGCCGACTGACCGGCCGCTACACCGACGCTTTGCGCGCCTGACCGCCGGCCGAGGACTGCGTGCTGCCGTGCCCGAGAACGACATCGGTCGCCGCTCGGACGCCAACGGCCCGTCGCTTGCTTTGCGCCCGCCGTCGATTTCGCTCTCAGCGTGGGTTGGTGAGCACGTTCCCTTGACCGCTGGACGACGTTGAGCAGAGGACGCTGCACGTTGCGCCCGTCAACGATGGGCGGACGAGAAGTAACGATCCGGGAGGATGATCATGTCCGATGACATGTCGCGCCGCGAGAAGTGGGCGGCGGCGGATGCGGCGCGTGCGCAGGCTCGTTGGGGTATGAGCTACATGCCAGATCCGAGAACTGCGACACCTGAAAGGCTGGCGTACGAAGCGCGCGAACGCGGTGACGAATGGTTCCAGATTGACGTCGCGATCAGTGTGATGCAAGGAGCGGTAAACGCTGTCGACGGGTTCACGCGGACGGCCCGGTCGGATCCTGCAGACTTCATCGGCCCCATCGAGACCCAAGGCTGGACGTTGGAGCACGTTTCCACAACGTATGTGGTCCGAGGCCAATCCACGGTAGCGACGCTCGGCGGCGCGGCCGAGCATGCCTTTCACGGCGATCTCGTCGGCCTCTATGTGTTCCGTCGTCGACAGAACTGAGCGTGCACAACGGCACGGTGCCAGGGGTTGTAACGCTGAAACGGAAGTGCCCGGTTTCGCTATCACCCAAGGATCTGAGGCTGGCCTAGTCGGGCGGGCGCTCTCGGGCTGGATCAGTTGTGTGGTCGATCGGGTAGGTCGCGGGTGCTTCCCGATATCGGTGGCCGGTTGGGCTGGTCCATTCGAGGGTGCCGTCGGGTTGTCGGTCGGGTTGCCAGCCGGCCTCGTGCTTGGCGTGATGGTGCCGGCTGCAGATGGCGTTGAGATTCGCTTCGTTGGTCTCGCCGCCCTCTTCCCAAGGAATCTGATGTTCGAGGTCGCAGAGTCGGGCTTGGCGGTTGCAGTTGGGGTAGCGGCAGGTGCGGTCCCTGGCGATCACATGCTCGGCCAGGTCTTTCGGTGGACGGTAGGTGGTTCGGCCGTAGTCGATCAGCCGACCGGTCTCGTCGGTCACGAGACGGCGCCAGGTCCCGGTCTCGTCCGCGGCGATCCGGCGCGCGACCGATGCCGGGATCGGGCCGGAGCCGGCGAGTTCGCCGGGCTGCTCATCCAGACCCAGCAGGGTCGACAGCGCGACGGTGACCTGAATCGAGGGGCGTAGGCCGTGCTCGCGCGGCAACTCATCGGAGTTGGTGCCGTGCAGGGTGTTCAACGCGAGCTGCACCACCGCATCGGCGCGGCGCTGATCCGCGGTCCGGTCGTCACCACAGGGGACGCGGCGGGCGAGGGCGTCGACGGCGGTCATGAATGTGGTCGCCCCGGTGTCGGGCAGCAGCATCCAGATCTCACTCATGCCATCAGCGACCGGCGTGCGCACCACGCGCCGCTGTTTCACGGCTTCGACGTGGCGTTCCTCCGCCGGCTTCGGCGCCACGCTCAACACGGCTTTGCGGACGGAACGTTTGAAGTTCGCGAGCACCTGCTCGGGCGCCTTGCCAACACCGCTGACTCCACCGCGGTGCCGTAGTCGGGTCATCGAGAGTCATGACGGTCTCGGCCAGGTGGCGGGAGTGGTGCACCGTGATCTCTCCGCGCTCCTGCAAATCCAACGTCGCCGGCAGCCGGGTCATCGCTTTGGCGAACTCCAACCGATCCGCCGCCGTCTGCGCCGACAGCCGCAGGGCGCAGGCGACGTCTTCCTTGACCCACTGCTTGTCCATCTCCGCGATCGAGCCCGCCTCGACCGGGTCGTTGGCCATGACCGCCAACAACCGCAACTGCTGGGCGTCGATCCAGGACCGCTGCCGCTCCAACGCCGCCAGCGCATCCACCCGACCGGCGTAGGACAAGCCGGTGCACGATTCACGTGCACGAGCGGCTTGACCACAGCAGAGCCGGGCGTGACGGTCGCCGCCCAGGCCGCGACATCGTCGGGAGCAACGTCGGCGTCCAGGAGCGAGGGCACGTACGGCTCCGGACCGTCCGCCATAGCTTCGCTCATACGATCGATTATAGCATGGAAGACCGACGCAACGGAAGCATTTTCCCCTTAATCCACAAAGGTGATCAGCGCGACGCCGCAGCCCGAATAGCGAACCCAGCCCACCACCCAACTCCCTCGTCGCCGCCGCTTTTCGCTTTTAATCCCGACAACCACAGTCCCACTCTTAGAACCCCGTGAGCCCAATTTCAACCCCGCCTACCCAGCAGCGGACACTGCTTGCATATGACTTCGACGCAGACGCACCACCCACGACCCGAGACGGAGGGCCAGCCCACGCAGCGCCTGCAGTTGTCAGCGACCCAGCTGATCGCGAGCGGCCTCGCGGCGGTCACCGCAACCGTGGCCGCGTCGTTCCTCGGCGTCACCGGCACCGTGATCGGCGCGGCGGTCGCCAGCATGCTCACGGTCAGCGGCAACGCGATCTATGCCCACTCGCTGCGCCGCACCAGTGAGCGGGTACGAACCGTGGTGCCGACCGCCGTCCGCCGGCACGCCGGGGCCGCGCCGCAGCCAACTGACCCAACCGACCACACCAAGGTCGCGCCGCCCGAGAAGCCCCGCAAGCCGCTGTCGCGCCGCCAGTTGGCAATCGCGGTCGTCGGCCTCTTCGCTGCGGTGCTCGCGCTGGTCACCACGGTGGAACTCGCCGCCGGACGTCCGCTCAGCGACCTGCTACGCGGCAAGTCGGGGCACGGTACGACGGTCTTCGGCACGACTCACCACTCGGGCAACAACCACCCGCAGCCGACGCCGACGGTGACCGAGACGGTCACGCCCAGCGTGGTCACGACCACCCCGACGGTCACCAAGACCGCGCCGGCCAGCACGACCACGGCGCCGAGCACGGAGACATCCACCTCCAGCGCCCCGCCGACCAGCGGTTCCGGCACGCCGACGACTTCGCCCCCGCCGTAGCGGCGGACGTCCTGCGCCAGCCGCCTCCCGTACCCTGAGGCCCATGTGCGGCATCGTCGGCTACGTCGGGCCAAGGGCGGCACTCGAGGTCGTCGTCGAAGGCTTACGCCGCCTGGAGTACCGCGGCTACGACTCCGCCGGTGTCGCGATTCTCGACGGCGCTGAGTTGCAGGTCGCCAAGAAGGCCGGCCGGATCGAGAACCTCGACAAGGAACTGGCGCCACTGACGATCACCGGGCGCACCGGGATGGGCCACACGCGGTGGGCCACCCATGGAGCGCCCAACGACGTCAACGCCCACCCGCACACCGACGCCGGCGGCCGCGTGGCCGTCGTCCACAACGGCATCATCGAAAACTTCGGCGCGCTGCGGGCCGAACTCGAACGAGCTGGTGTCGAGTTCCTCAGCGAGACCGACACCGAGACCGTGGCGCATCTCGTCGCGGCCGAACTCAACGACCACGACGCCACGTTGGCCGACGCGACCCGCGCGGTCGTCCGACGGCTCGAAGGGGCGTTTACGCTGGTTCTGCTCGACACCCAGCAGCCCGACGTTGTCGTCGGTGCGCGGCGCAATTCGCCGCTCGTGCTCGGAGTCGGCGATGGCGAGATGTTCCTGGGCAGCGACGTGGCCGCGTTCATCGAGTTCACCCGCGACGCGGTGGAACTCGGCCAGGACCAGGTCGTCGAGATCCGCCGGGACGGTTACACGATCACCGACTTCGCTGGCGCGCCCGTCGAAGGCAAGCCGTTCCACATCAGCTGGGACCTCGCCGCCGCCGAGAAGGGCGGCTTCGACTACTTCATGCTCAAGGAGATCGAGGAGCAGCCGGCCGCGGTCCGCGACACGCTGCTCGGGCATCTCGTCAACGGTCAAATCACCTTGGACGAACAGCGCCTGGACTCCCAGGAGCTCCGTGATGTCAGCAAGGTGTTCGTCGTTGCGTGCGGCTCGGCCTACCACGCCGGCCTGATCGGCAAGCAGGTCATCGAGCACTGGACGCGGGTTCCGGTGGAGGTCGAACTCGCCTCGGAGTTCCGCTACCGCGACCCTGTGCTCGACCGGCTGACGCTCGTCGTCGCGATCAGCCAGTCCGGCGAGACCGCCGACACGCTGGAAGCCGTGCGCCACGCCCGGGACCAGCGGGCGAAGGTGCTGGCCATCTGCAACACCAACGGCGCCCAGATCCCGCGCGAGTCCGACGCGGTGCTGTACACCCACGCCGGTCCGGAGATCGGCGTCGCCGCGACCAAGACATTCCTGGCCCAGGTCGCCGCAGTGCAACTGGTCGGGCTCGCGCTCGCGCAGGCCCGGGGCACGAAGTACGGCGACGAGATCACCCGCGAGTTCAACGCGCTGTGCGCCGTCACCGACCAGATCGCCGCCACCCTCGCGCTGATCGAGCCCGTCCGGGAGTTGGCCCGCGACATCGCCGCGGCCAAGGCCATCCTGTTCGTGGGCCGCCACGTTGGGTACCCGGTCGCGCTCGAGGGCGCGTTGAAGCTCAAGGAACTGGCCTACATGCACGCCGAGGGGTTCGCCGCCGGTGAACTCAAGCATGGACCGATCGCGCTCATCGAGGACGGCCTGCCGGTGGTCGTCGTCATGCCCTCGCCGGAGGGACGACCGATGCTGCACCAGAAGATGCTCAGCAATATCGCCGAGATCAAGGCCCGCGGTGCGCGGACGATCGTGATCGCCCAGTCCCGCGACGGGGCGGCTCGCCGCAACGCCGACGACGTGATCGAGGTGCCTGCCGTCGGCACGCTGTTGACGCCGTTCGTGACGACCGTCCCGCTGCAGGTGCTGGCCGCCGAGATCGCCCAGGCCCGTGGGTACGACGTCGACAAACCCCGCAACCTGGCCAAGTCCGTCACCGTCGAGTAGCCGCGGGAATGGTTAGGCTCGCACCGTGACCGAAACCGGTGCTACCAAATCGGTGGATCTACTGATCGTCGGTGCCGGGCCTGTCGGCCTGTTCGGCGCCTACTACTCGGGCGTGCGCAAGCTGTCGACCGCTGTACTGGACTCCCTCGAGGAGCCCGGCGGCCAGATCACCGCGATGTACCCGGAGAAGGCGATCTTCGACGTCGCCGGTTTCCCGGCCATCCGCGGGCGGGAGCTGGTCGAGCAACTGCTGGCTCAGGCCGCGCCGTTCTCGCCGGACTACCTGCTCGGCCATCAGGCCGTCGGACTCGAACGCGGCGCAGCTGGCGGCCCGTTCGCCGTGACGACGTCCGAGGGTCTGCGCATCGAATGCCGGGCGATCGTCATCACCGGCGGCATCGGGACGTTCACCCCGCGTCCGCTGCCCACTGGCGGGGAGTACCTCGGCCGCGGCCTCGTGCACTTCGTGCCCGACCCGTCCGCCTACACCGGCCAGAACGTGGTCGTGGTCGGCGGCGGCGACTCCGCGCTGGACTGGGCCCTCATGCTCGAGCCGATCGCCAAGACGGTGACGGTGGTGCACCGACGGGCCGAGTTCCGCGCCCACCCGCATTCGGTCGATCTCGTCAAGGCGTCATCGGTCACGCTCGTCACCGACGCCCAGGTGGCGGCCGTGCGCGGCGACCCGAGCGTCACCGAGGTCGACGTGACGATCGGCGGTGAGACGATCCAGACACTGGCGTGCGACAAGCTCGTCGCCGCGCTGGGCTTCACCGCCAACCTCGGCCCGCTCCTCGAGTGGGGCATCGAGATTCGCAAGCGCCAGATCTCGGTCGACACGATGGGCCGCACCACGGTGCCCGGTATCTACGCCGCAGGAGACATCGTCGAGTACCAGGGCAAGGTCAAGCTGATCGCCACCGGCTTCGGCGAGGTCGCGACGGCCGTCAACAACGCCGCTGCCTACCTGAACCCCGATGTCTCCGCCTTCCCCGGCCACCTGTCCGACTACGCACCCGTCGGCACGACCGGCTCACCTACGGCGTGATCGTCGGCGTCGGAATTGACGTGGTGCCAATCGCACGATTCGCCGAAGCGCTCTCGCGTACCCCCACGCTCGCGGCCCGGTTGTTCACGCCGGGCGAGTTGATCACCGAAGCGGGCGGCCCGAGGTCGGCCGAGTCGCTGGCCGCGCGGTTCGCGGCGAAAGAGGCCTTGGCCAAGGCGCTGGGCGCCGGCGGGGGCATGGCCTGGACCGACGCCGAGGTGCGCACCGACGCCGACGGCCGTCCATCGCTGACCGTCCAGGGGACGGTAGCCGAGCGGGCGTCCGCTCTCGGCGTCACTCGTTGGCACGTCTCGCTGTCCCACGACGGTGGAATCGCGTCGGCGACCGTGATTGCGGAGGCGTGAGATGAAGGACATCTACCGCGTCGAGGACATCCGTTCGGCCGAGGCGACGTTGCTGGCGACACTTCCCGACGGCGCCCTGATGCAGCGGGCCGCGCACGCACTTGCGATCGAATGCGCCGGGCTGCTGCCCAAGGTCTACGGCGCTCGGGTCGTGCTGCTCGTCGGCGGCGGCAACAACGGCGGCGACGCCTTGTTCGCCGGGGCCGAGCTCGCGGCACGGGGAGCGCGGGTCACGGCCTTGCTGCTCGACCCCGAGCACGCCCACGCCGAGGGCCTGCTGGCCCTGGACCGGGCGGGCGGGGCGACGGCCAGACCCGACGCGGCGGCGGTCGCCGGGGCCGATCTCGCTCGTCGACGGCATCGTCGGCATCGGCGGGCGCGGCGGCCTGCGTGGTGCCGCGATCGAGCTCGCTGCCGCGGCCCGCGACGTGCTGACGGTCGCCGTCGACGTGCCGTCGGGAGTCGACGCCGACACCGGGTGGGCCGGCGACGACGTCATAGCGGCCGACGTCACCGTCACCTTCGGCGCCCTGAAGGCCGGACTGGTGGTCGGGCCAGGTGCCGAACTCGTCGGCGAAGTGCGCCTCGTCGACATCGGGCTGGCGCCGCTGCTGCCGGATACCGCGACGCACCTGCTCGAAGTCGGCGACGTCCGGGCTTTGCTGCCTCGCCCGCACGCGCGCGACGACAAGTACACCCGCGGGGTCGTCGGCGTCGCCGCCGGATCGGTGCAGTACGCCGGTGCGGGCGTGCTGGCCACCGGCGCCGCGGTGCACGGCGGCGCCGGGATGGTGCGCTACGTCGGACTGGCGCCGGACGAGATCCGGGCCCGCTATCCCGAGGTGGTGGTGCATCCCGACGCGCGCCCGCACGACGTGCGGGTGCAGGCGTGGGTGGTCGGCCCCGGCCTCGGCACTGACGACACGGCCATGAGCCTGCTTTCGGACGTGCTGCGCACCGATGTGCCCGTGATCATCGACGCCGACGCGATCACGCTGGTGTCCCGTTCACCCGGACTGGTGCGCGGGCGCAGCGCGCCGACGGTGCTCACGCCCCACGATCGCGAGTTCGCCCGCATCGCCGGTGAGCCCTCGGCCGACCGGCTCGGCTCCGTCCGCCGAGCCGCCCGCGACCTCGGCGCCACCGTGCTGCTCAAGGGCAACGCCACCGTGGTCGCCGACCCCGAGGGCGCCGCCTACGTGAACCCGACGGGGACGCCGTGGCTGGCGACCGCTGGTAGCGGCGACGTGCTCAGCGGGCTGCTCGGCTCGCTGCTGGCCGCCGGGCTGCCCCCGGCCCTGGCGGCCGCGGGTGCCGCGTACGTCCACGGCGTGGCCGGTCAACTGGCCGCCGCGGCCGGGCCGATCTCGGCTACCGACGTGCTGGGCGAACTGCGGGCCGCTGCCCGCGCGATCGCCGGCGGCTGAGCCGCGCTACGCGGGCGCCTCTTTGCCGGTGACACTGTTGGCGTCAGCCTGCTTGGCTTCGTCCTCGGCTGCTACTTCGGCGGCGCTGCGGTGCCGGGTGCGGTCGGTCAGGGCCACGGCGACGATGACGATGACCGCCGCGATGGCCAGTGCGAGCGCGCTGACGTGTGGGGCGACGAGCAGCAACAGCCCGAGCACCGCGACCCCCACCAGCCGCGGAGTCGGCACGATCCGAAAGATCAACGCCTTGAAGATGGCGTGGCCACCGAGGAACAGGGCAGTACCACCGACGATCAGCAGCGACGTCCAGAGGTGGCCGCGGCGCAGCGGCGCGGCAAGCAGCAACTCGTCGGCCGCGGCGGCCGCGATGATGCCGGCGATGATGATCGGATGCACGAGGTGGTAGGCCGTGGCGCCCAACCGCCCGGGATCGTCGGAAGTCGCGATCGCGTGCGAGCCGCGCTCCGCGATGCGGTCGAAATACACCCACCAGAGCCCGACGGTGCCCGCGAAGGCGATCGCGAACGCAGCGATGACGGCGGGCGTGACGTGCGCCAGGCCTGAGAGCGTCGAGCCGATCGCGACAATCGACTCGCCCAGCGCGATGATGACGAACCCTTCGCAACGTTCGGCGAAGTGGCTGCCCTCGATCGTCCATTCCTCCGTGCTCGAGCGGCCCAGCCCGGGCGTCCAGAAGCCGGCCCGTCCGCCCAGGAAGTCGAATCCGATCGCCGCGGCCCAGATCAGCTCGCGGACGTGGCCGTGCGTGAACGCACCGAGGATCAGGGCCGCGCCGCTCACCGAGCACCAGACCAGGATGCGTTCGAAGTTGCGCTCCAGGCGATGCCCGCGCAGCGCCACAAGTGTGAAGATCGAGCGACCGACCTGGAGCAGGGCGTACGCGCCGGCCACGATGAGACCGCGGTCCTCGAAGGCGCGCGGCAGTTCCGCCGACAGCACCAGGGCCACCAGCATGACCACGATCAGCATGGCCCGGACCGGCAGCCGGTCCGGATCGAGCCAGTTGGTGACCCAGGTCGTGTACACCCAGGCCTGCCAGACGATCGCGAGCAACAACAGGGTGTGGAGAAGTCCCTCAACAGTCGTGTGCGTGACGAGCAGGTGCGAGAGCTGGGTGACGGCGAAGACGTACACCAGGTCGAAGAACAGCTCGACGTTGGTGACCCGGGCGCCGCCGTCCCCGGCTCGCAGCCAACGTCCGCCCGCGTCGCTCATCTCGACAACTATGCCGTCGGGGGGTGGACGGTGGATGGCGCCCCGAGTTGCTGACTCGCGTTCAACAACCTACGTTGTCGGAATGTCGGTTTTCGTCCGCCGTACTCAACGCCGCAGCGTGGGCCTCGCAGTCACCATGTTCGCTCTCGCGGTCGCGCTAGGTACCGTCTTCGTCGGCGGGCGGCCCGCCGGAGCAGCGGCGGACAAGTACCCGGTGCCGTATACCTTCCTGACGTCGGCCCTGCTCGCGTCACCCAACGCCGACGCCGAGCCGCCGGGTGCGAACGACTGGACGTGCCAGCCGGCTACGGCGCATCCCGATCCGGTCGTGCTGGTGCACGGGCTGGCCGGCAACAAGAACACCAATTGGCAGACGTTCGCGCCGCTGCTGGCCAACAACGGCTACTGCGTATTCGCCCTGACCTACGGCGTGACACCGGGCGCGGCCTTGCCGCTCAACCAGCTCGGTGGCTTCACGACGATGGAAGCAAGCGCGCGCGAGCTGGCCGCGTTCGTCAACCGCGTGCTCGCGACGACGCACGCGCACAAGGTCGACATCCTCGGCCATTCGGAGGGCACCGTGGTGCCCGACTACTACGCGAAGTTCCTCGGCGGTGCGGCCAAGATCGGCAAGTACGTGTCGCTGGCGCCCATTTGGCACGGCACCAACCCGGCCGGCCTCGCCACCCTCAGCCAGTTGGCCAAGATCTATGGCCTGAGCCCGGTCGTCGACGGCGCGTTCGCACCGTACTTCGCGTCCGGCCCGCAGTTGCTCGCCGGCTCGGCGTTCAACGCGAAACTGCGTTCCGGTGGCACGCCTGCCGTGAAGGGCATCGCCTACACCAACATCGTGACGAAGTACGACGAGCTCGTGGTGCCGTACTCCAGTGGCATCCAGGCCGGCACGCGCAACATCACCGTGCAGGACCAGTGCGGCCTCGACTACAGCGACCACCTCGAGATCGCGGCCGACCCGATTGCCGCCGCAGACGTGCTCAACGCCCTCGACCCGGCCCATCCGCGACCGGTCCCGTGCGAACTGGTGTTGCCGTTCGTTTGACACACTGACCGCGTGTTGCGCACCGAAGCCGTCGTCGACCTCGCCGCCATCCGCGCCAACGTCGCCACGCTCAAGGCCGCGACGACGGCCGAAGTGATGGCCATCGTCAAGGCCGACGGTTACGGGCACGGCCTGCTGCCATCGGCCCGCGCAGCGCTGGCCGGCGGGGCGAGCTGGCTCGGCACCGCGATCATCGACGAGGCCCTCGCCCTGCGTGACGCCGGCATCACCGCTCCCGCATTGGCCTGGCTCTGGACGCCCGGCGAGCAGGAGGCCGTGCACCGCGCCGTGGCCACCGACGTCGACCTGTCGGTCAGCAGCGGATGGCAGCTCGACGCGGTGCGGGCCGCCGCACGGGATCTCGACGTCGTCGCCCGCGTTCACCTCAAGATCGACACCGGCCTGTCCCGCAACGGCAGCTACGTCGCCGACTGGCCTGACCTGCTCGCGGCCACGGCGGGAGCGCAGGCGGCCGGCGAGATCGACGTCGTCGGTGTCTGGAGCCACTTCGCCTACGCCGACGAGCCGGGGCACCCGGTCATCGGCCAGCAGATCGCGGCCTTCACCGACGGGCTGGCGGCCGCGGCCCGGGCCGGGATCGAACCCCGGGTACGGCACCTGGCCAACTCGGCCGCGACGCTCACGCTGCCGGAGGCCCACTTCGACCTCGTCCGACCGGGTATCGCGGTGTACGGGTTGTCGCCGGTGCCGCAGCAGGGCGACTTCGGGCTGGTTCCGGCCATGACCCTGCGGTCGGCATTGGCCTCCGTCAAACGCGTCCGCGCGGGGGAGGGGGTCTCGTACGGCCACGCCTACACGACCGCCCAGGAGACGACGCTCGCCCTCGTCCCGCTGGGCTACGCCGACGGCATCCCCCGCCACGCGAGCAACGTCGGCCCGGTGTCGATCAACGGCCACCGGTTCACGATCAGCGGCCGGGTCTGCATGGACCAGATCGTGATCGACGTCGGCGATCTGCCCGTGGCGACCACAGATCAGGCCGTGCTGTTCGGGCCGGGCACGCGCGGCGAGCCCCGGGCCCAGGACTGGGCCGACGCCGTGGGCACGATCCACTATGAGATCGTCACGCGCATCGGGCCGCGGGTGGCGCGCAGCTATGTCGGTGAGGCGCAGTGAGCGGTCCGCTGCACGGTCCGGGCCAGCCGGCCGGACCGCGGGCCCCGCTGAGCGCCGAGCAGCGCGCTGCACTCAGCGGCCCGGTGCTCACCCTGGCCGGTGCTGAGGACACCCGGTCCTTCGGGGTCCGGCTCGCGCCGGTGCTCCGGCCGGGCGACCTGATCGTGCTCACCGGCCCGCTCGGTGCAGGCAAGACCGTACTGACGCAGGGCATCGGCGCCGGGCTCGGGGTGCGCGGAACGGTGGTCTCGCCGACGTTCGTGATCGCTCGGCTGCATCCGCCGCTGCGGGCCGGTGGCATCCCGCTCGTCCACGTCGACGCCTACCGCTTGCATTCGCTCGATGAGGTCGACGACCTGGACCTCGATGTCGACACCGCAGAAGCCGTCACCGTCGTGGAATGGGGCGCCGGGCTGGTGGAGCAACTCACCGACGCCCGGCTCGAGATCGCGCTCGCGCGGGCACCGGACTCCGAGGTGCGCACGCTGCGGCTGATGCCCCACGGCGGCGACTGGGCCGAGCGCCTGTCCGGCTTGGCCCCATAGCCGGTCGTGGCCCGGCGTGTCGCCCGGCTGCGGGGGCCAAGCTGGGGCGCAACGGCGCGGCTAGGCTGGCGAATCGTGCTCGTCCTCGCCATCGACACCTCCTCGGCGGCCGTCACCGCGGCGGTCACCGAGGTGGCTGCGGACGGCGCCGACTCCGGCGGTCGCTACGCCGAGCGGGTGACGCTCAATCCAAGGGGCCACGGTGAGCACCTCGCGCCGGCCATTGCCGCCTGTCTGGCCGAGCTGGGGGCCGGGCCGGGCGACCTGGGTGCGATCGTGGCCGGCACCGGACCAGGGCCGTTCACCGGACTGCGAGTGGGACTGGTGACGGCCGCGATCATGGGCGAGCTGCTCGCCATCCCGACGTACGGCGTCTGCTCGCTGGACGCGATCGCCGGCGCGGTGCCGGGCGAGTCGCCGCTGCTCGTGGCCGCCGACGCTCGCCGCAAGGAGGTCTACTGGGCCCGCTACGTCGACGGTGCGCGAGTCGCCGGGCCGGACGTGTCCCCCCCGGCCGACATCCGGGTCGAGGCGCGGGCCATGGCCGGTGCCGGCGCGCGGCTCTACCCCGACGTTCTCGGCCTGCCCCTCGTCGGACCGGACCACCCGTCCGCGGCGGCCCTGGTGCGGGTCGCGGCCGATCGGGTCCGCGCGGGCGCCCCATCGGAAGCGCTGACGCCGCTATACCTGCGCCGGCCGGATGCCGTTCCGCCCGGTCAACCGAAGGCGGTCACGCCGTGACGGCCGCGGCGGTCGCCATCGTGCCGATGACGGCCGACCACATAGCCGCCCTGATGCCCCACGAGCACGACATGTTCGGCACCGAAGCCTGGACGGCTGATGGCTACCGGGCCGAACTCGCCGACACTGCGCGGCGCCACTACCTCGCCGCCGTGAGCGCGCAGGGCGAACTGCTCGGGTGGGGCGGGGTCCTGCTCGTCGCCGACTCGGCCGAGATCCTGACCGTCGGGGTGATCCCCGCCGGACGCCGGCGCGGCATCGCCCGTCAGCTGCTCGACGGCCTGCTGACCGAGGTCCGCCGACGTGGCGCGGTCGAGGCGTTCCTCGAAGTTCGCGTCGACAACGAGGCGGCCCAGGCGTTGTACGAGCGCGAAGGCTTCCTGCGCGTCGGCCTGCGACCCGGGTATTACGACGGCGGTCGCGTCGATGCGGTGGTGATGCGCCGTGAGCTCTGACGCACCGCTGGTGCTGGGCATCGAGACGTCGTGTGACGAGACCGGCATCGGGATCGTGCGCGGCACAACGCTGCTCGCCGACGCGATTGCCAGCAGCGTCGACGAGCACGCCCGCTTCGGAGGCGTGGTGCCGGAGGTCGCCAGCCGCGCCCACCTGCAGGCCATGGTCCCGACGGTCGAGCGGGCCCTGGCGACGGCCGGTATCGCGGCCGATGACGTCGACGCCGTTGCCGTGACGGCCGGACCCGGCTTGGCCGGCGCCCTCCTCGTCGGCGTAGCGGCGGCCAAGGCGTATGCGTTGGCGCTGAACAAGCCGCTGTACGGCGTGAACCACCTCTCGGCCCACGTAGCCGTCGACCTGCTCGAACACGGTCCGCTGGCCGAACCGTGCGTGGCTCTGCTCGTATCGGGCGGCCACTCGTCGCTGCTGATGGTGCCGCGGATCGGCGGCGAGGACGTCACCGAGCTGGGGGCCACCGTCGACGACGCCGCAGGCGAGGCCTACGACAAGGTCGCCCGGCTGCTCGGCTTGCCGTTTCCCGGCGGGCCGCCGATCGATCGGTTGGCGGTTGAGGGCGATCCGGCCGCGATCACATTCCCCCGCGGCATGACCGGTGCCCACGACCCGGCGTTCGCGTTCTCGTTCTCCGGACTGAAGACGGCCGTCGCCCGCTGGGTCGAGGCCCGCCAGCATGCGGGCGAACCAGTACCCACTGCCGACGTCGCCGCGTCGTTCCAGGAGGCGGTGGCCGACGTCCTGACGGCCAAGGCGGTGCGGGCGGCCCGGGACCAGGGCGTCGGGCACCTGATCATCGGCGGCGGCGTCGCGGCCAATTCCCGGTTGCGCGCGTTGGCCGAGGAACGCTGCAGCGCCGCCGGCATCCGGCTGCGGGTGCCGCGACCCGGGCTGTGCACCGACAACGGGGCGATGGTGGCCGCGCTCGGTGCCCAGTTGGTCGCACACGGCGCCACGCCGTCACGGCTGGACCTGCCCGCCGATTCCGCGCTCCCGATCACTGACGTCCTGCTCTGAAGGGGAGGGTGTTTCGATGACGCTGATGTGGGAGGCCCGGGCCGCTGACGGCCGGCTGGACGACCTGATCGCATACGTGAGCGCGCATGCCGATCCGTCGGCCCAGATATTCCGCAGCGATGGTGACGAGCCGCGAGTCGTCGTCATCGATCCAACCCAACAAGGCCTGCCCGACGTGCCGGCCGACCTCGTCGCCCGTCCGCCGCACGCCTGGACTTTCCACGCGGTCGTCCGCGACCGCTGAGCTTGCGGCGCCGGGCCCCGGGGCAGCACAGTTCTCGCGTGGCCACCAACGAGGAAGTCTCGCCGCCGGACGAACCGCGCCCGTCCGGTCCGCGACCGGCGGGCGCGCTGCGCTACGCCCGCCTTGCCGCCGCGACGGCCCGCAATGCCGCGGAGGTGGTGCGCTTCGGCGGCCTGCAGACCGGCGAGCAGCCGGCCCCGTTCACGGTGGCGGCCGAACAGTCGAACTACCGCTTGCGCCACTACTTCGCCGGTGACGTCGCCTCCGACGGCCCGCCGATTCTGCTGGTGCCACCGTTGATGATGGCTACCGAGGTGTGGGACGTCGCCCCCAGTACGTCGGCCGTCGTGAGCCTGCATGCCGACGGTGTCGATCCCTGGGTCGTGGATTTCGGCGATCCGGGGCACGAGCCCGGCGGCCTCGAGCGCACGCTGAGCGACCACGTCCTCGCCGTCAGCGATGCCGTCGAGCGCGTGTACGAAGCAACCGGTCGTGACGTCGCACTGGCCGGCTATTCGCAGGGCGGCATGTTCGCCTACCAAACGGCGGCGCTGCGGCGGGGCAAGCACATCGACTCGCTCGTGACGTTCGGTTCGCCGGCCGACACCACCGCACCGCTGCCGATTCCGATCTCGCCCGAGGTGGCCGCCCGCCTGGCTACGGGACTGGTCGACAGCGGTGTCCTGCGCAAGCTCGGGGTGCCGCGCTGGGCCACCCGCATCGGTTTCAAGATGTTGTCGCCCGCCCGCTCGGTGAAAGGTCGGGTGCAGTTCCTGCTCGCGCTGCACGACCGCGACGCGTTGCTCTCACGCGAGCGGCAGCGCCGCTTCCTGGACTCCGAGGGGTGGACGGCCTACTCCGGGCCGGCGATCGCCGAATTGCTCGAGCAGTTCGTCGCACACAACCGCATGCTCGAAGGCGGCTTCGTCATCGACGACCGGCTCGTCACCCTCGCCGACATCAACGTGCCGATCATGACGGTGGTCGGCACGACCGACACGATCGGCCATCCGGACTCGGTGCGGGCCATTCGCCGGGCCGCCCCGCAGGCCCCGGTGTACGAACTCAGCCTGCCGGGCGGACACTTCGGCCTCGTCGTGGGCTCCCGGGCCACGACCGTGACCTGGCCGGCCGTGGCCGCGTGGCTGCGGTGGCGTGCCGGTCGCGGCGAGCTGCCCGCCGACATCGTGCCGGCCGAGCGCGTCGAATCGGTCCCGTTGCGGCACAATGCCGGTGCGGCCGCCCTGGCCCAGGCCACCGAGTTCGGCATCGGCGCCACGCGCATCGTCCTCGGCACGGCGCGCCAATTCGTCCAGGCCGCGCGCAGCGTGGTCTCCGAGGCCCCGGCACAGCTGCCCAGGTTGGCCCGCATCGAACAACTCGACCCGGCGACCCGCATCTCCCTGGGTCTGCTGTTGGACGAGCAGGCCCGGCGCGCCCCGAACGACGTCTGCTTCCTGTTCGGCGACCGGGCCTACCGCCAGCGCGACGTGAAGCACCGGGTCGACAGTGTGGTGAAGGGGCTGGTCTCGGTCGGCGTGCGGCCCGGCGACCGCGTCGGCGTGCTCATGACCACTCGCCCGAGCGCCTTCACGGTGGTGGCGGCACTGAGTCGGCTCGGGGCAACCGCGGTGCTGCTGCGTCCCGATGGCGACCTCGAGCGCGAGGCCGGGCTGGGCCAGGTGAGCTGGGTGATCTCCGATCCGGAACACGTCCGACCCGACAGCGCTCTCGACGACGTCACCTGGTGTGTCCTCGGCGGCGGGGCCGAGTGGCGCGAGCTGCACCCGCGGGTGTTGGACCTGGAGCGCATCGACCCGGACGACGTCGAGTTGCCCACGTCGTACCGGGCCAACCCGTTCCGCGCGGGCGACCTGGCCTTCGTGCTGTTCACCGGCGAGGGCTCCGGTACGAAGGCCGTTCGGATCACGAACCGGCGCTGGGCGCTGTCAGCGCTGGGCACGGCTTCGGCCGCGGCCCTGAAGACCGGCGACACGGTGTACAGCACCACGCCCATTCATCATTCGTCGGCGTTGCTCATGAGCGTGGGCGGCGCGGTCGCCGCCGGTGCCCGCTTCGCGATGGGCACAGCTGAGGACCCAGATACCTTCTGGGCCGAGGTTCGGCGCTACGGCGCGACGCACGTGTCCTACACCTGGACGTCACTGCGCGGGGTGACGATGGCGCCGCCGCATCCCAACGAGCAGCATCACCCGATCCGAATGTTCATGGGTTCGGGCCTGCCGCGAAATCTGTGGCGACGGGTCGGTGAGCGCTTCCCGACTGCGCGGGTGCTCGAGTTCTACGCTTCGGCCGAGGGCGAGGCCATCCTGGCCAACGTCAAGGGGACGCCGATCGGGTCGGTCGGCCGGCCGCTGCCCGGTTCGGCCGAGGTGAAGATCGCCGCGTTCGACCGCACGGCCCGGAGACTCGACCTCGGCCCGGACGGGCTGGCCCGCGAATGCGCCGCCGACCAGGTCGGGCTGTTGCTCGCGCGGATCAACCCGGGGGAGTCCAGCGCCGGCGCGCCGATGCGCGGCGTGTTCGCCCCGGGCGACACCTGGCGGGCCACGGGCGACCTGTTCCTGCGCGACGAGCACAACGACCTGTGGTTCGTCGATTCGGTCAGCGCCCTGGTCACGACCGACCGCGGGGTGGTCATCCCGGCCGGCGCTCGTATGGCGCTGGGAACGATTCCGGCTGTCGATCTCGTGGTCGTCTTCGGCGTGCCCGAAGGGAATGCCGAGACCCTCGTGGCGGCCGTGACGGTGCGCAAGGGCAAGAAGCTGACGACGAGCGAGCTGGACCGCGCGCTCACCCGGCTACCGGCCGAGCACCGTCCGAGCTACGTGCAGGTCGTGCGGTCGATCCCGGTGACCACCTGGCATCGCCCGGTGTGGCGCGAGCTGCGCGAGGCCGGCATTCCGACGCCAAACCGGGCCCGCAAGGTCTGGAAGCTGACCGACGACCGCTCCGGCTACGAACCCCTGAAACCACCCAACTGACCACAATCGGGGGCTGGGCTGATCACCCCGGCCAACGGATGCAACAGAACCGCCCGCTGCGGTGTCTACTTCTGTGTGGAGGCATTCGTGTCCGAGGGGCGGGATTTCGTATCGTTCGTGCGCGCGAACACCGCCGCATTGTCACGGACGGCCTACCTGCTGACCGGCAACGCAGTAGCGGCCGAGGAACTCGTCCAGGACACACTCGTACGGCTGTACCCGAAATGGGATCGGGTGAGCGCAGCGGACGTTCCGATCGCATACGTCCGACGCTCGCTGGCCAACGTGTTCCTGAACGAAAAGCGCCGCCCGGCCAGCCGCGAGCTCGGGCTCGACGTGCTGGCCGAGCGGCGCGATACGGCCGACGCATACGCCCAGGTCGCCGACCGCGACGAGATCTGGGGGCTACTCGGCACGCTGCCGCAGCGCCAGCGCGCCGCGCTCGTCATGCGGTACTTCGAGGATCTGCCCGATGACGAGATTGCGCAGGCGCTCGGCTGCCGCGTCGGCACGGTCCGCAGCTTGTTGAGCCGGGGCCTGACGTCGTTGCGCGAACAGCACGCGGCGCCGCAACAGTGGCCGTCGGCAAGGAGGTTCGCATGAGCGACAAGACCGGCATCGAGGCCGCGCTGCGGGCCAGCCTGGTGGAGCACTCCCGGCACGCCCCGGCAGGCGCCGTGCTGGCCGAGCAGATCATCGCCGAGGTCGAGCGCGTGCCACCGGCGCCTGCGCGCCGTCGCTCCCGGCAGTGGCGAACCTGGACGCTGCCCCTGGTGGCAGCAGGTTCGGTGGCCGCAGTGGCCGCCGCCCTCGTCGGGGTCAACCAGTTCCACCACCAGGCCGATCACAAGCCGGCCGCGCCGATCAGCACGGTCCCGGCGCCGACGCACACGGTGACGACCGCTCCGACGGCGACGTCGCGGGCGAGCACGTCAGTGCATTCGACCCCGCCGCCGACGTCGACCGTGCCCGGCCTGACCGGCGTCCACGTCGTCGACGTGACGTTTGTCGGGACACAGGACGGCTGGGCCCTGGCCCGCGCGAACTGTCTGAACGGTTCCGGCCCGTCCTGCATCGCCATGATCCGCACGAGCGACGGCGGGCGCACGTGGACGAGCACGAAACCGCCACCGGCGAACATCCCGGCGGACGGCTGTGACGATCCGTGTGTCAGCAGCATCCGATTCGCGACCCCGCAGATCGGTTACGCCTTCGGTCCGGATGCCCTGTTCATGACTGTCGACGGCGGCGCGAGCTGGCGGCACGAGAGTGGCGGGGCCTACGCGCTGGAGACCCTCGACGGCAACGTCATCAGAGTGGTCGCCGCGCCGCCATGTTCGCCGCCCGGCTGCCACTACGCCGTGCGGATCGCCCCCGTCGGCACGCAAACCTGGACCAGCGTCGCGTTGCCCGGAGCCCAGCCGAACATGAGCGGCAGCGCCGAGCTGACGCGGACCGGGAATCGGGCCTTCATCGAGATCTTCGGCCACACCGCCGGCGGCGCCTCGAACGCGCAGTCGGTCCTGTACACCTCCGTGAACGACGGCGCCTCCTGGACGAACCGCGGGGAGCCGTGCCCCCAGGTCGGCGGGGCGGTGACCGCCGAGGTCGACAGCACGGCTGTTGCGAGCGCCGCGGACGGCTCGGCAACGCTCCTGTGCACGGGACGCGGCGACGAGATCCCGCAGTTCACGATGACGTCCACGGACGGCGGCCGCACGTTCCACCCCGTCAACGCCCAGGCCCTGCGTGGCGCCACACCCATCTCCACGTTGGGAGCTGCGTCGGCTTCGACGTTGATCGCGTTGTCCGGCGAGACCTACCGCAGTACCGATGGCGGCCATTCCTGGCGCAAAGTAGGCGGGACCGCGCCGGCCGGGGCGAACTGGATCGGTTTCGAGTCCGCCACCGACGGCCGAGCCACCGACGGGCGCACGATCTGGACCACCCACGATGCCGGCCTGACCTGGACGTCGTACACGTTCCGCTGACCCACCAACCCCCCGACGTTGAGAGTTGGCACTCCCCGCGTTAGAGTGCCAACGAGGCCAGGTTGACCCCCGCGACGGCAGCCGGCCCCGCATACCGACACATGAAACCCGAGAAGGGGAGATTCACTGTGACCGCCACCAAGGTCAGCATCAAGCCGCTCGAAGACCGCGTCGTCGTCCAGGCCAACGAGGCCGAGACCACGACCGCTTCAGGCATCGTCATTCCCGAGACGGCCAAAGAGAAGCCGCAGGAGGGCACCGTCCTCGCCGTGGGCCCAGGCCGGATCGACGACAACGGCAACCGCGTCCCGATCGACGTGTCGGTCGGCGACGTTGTGCTCTACAGCAAGTACGGCGGCACCGAGGTCAAGTACGCGGGCGAGGAGTACCTCGTCCTGTCCGCGCGCGACGTCCTCGCAGTCATCCAGAAGTAACCAACCGACCGGCGACGCCCCGGCCGTGCGCACCTGCGTGCGCCGGGGCGTCTCGGCTGTGCCACCGATACGGAAGGGAACACCATGGCGAAGATCCTCAGCTTCGATGAGGACGCCCGCCGCGCATTGGAGCGCGGTGTCGACAAGCTGGCCAATGCGGTCAAGGTGACGCTGGGGCCCAAGGGCCGCAACGTCGTGCTCGACAAGTCCTACGGCGCTCCGGTCATCACCAACGACGGAGTGACGATCGCGCGCGAGATCGAGCTCGACGACCCGTACGAGAACCTCGGCGCGCAGCTGGCCAAATCCGTCGCCACCAAGACGAACGACATCGCCGGTGACGGCACCACGACGGCCACCGTGCTCGCTCAGGCGCTGGTCAACGCCGGACTGAAGAACGTCGCGGCCGGCGCGAACCCGGCCGCGCTCAAGCGTGGCATCGACGCGGCCGTCACCGCCGTCAGCGAGGCCCTGGACAAGGTGGCCATCCCGGTCGAGGGCCAGCAGGCCATCGCCCACGTCGCCACGATTTCAGCCCAGGACCCCACGATCGGCGAGTTGATCGGCGAGGCGTTCGAGAAGGTGGGCAAGGACGGCGTCATCACCGTCGAGGAGAGCCAGACGCTCACCACCGAGCTCGAGTTCACCGAGGGCATGCAGTTCGACAAGGGCTACATCAGCCCGTATTTCGTCACCGACACCGAAGCGCTCGAGACCGTCCTCGACGACCCTTACCTGCTCATCACCACGCAGAAGATCTCGGCCGTAGCCGATCTGCTGCCACTGCTGGAGAAGGTCGTCCAGGCTGGCAAGCCGCTCGTGATCATCGCCGAGGACGTCGACGGCGAGGCGCTCAGCACCCTCGTGGTCAACGCCATTCGCAAGACGTTCAACGCCGTCGCGGTCAAGGCACCGTTCTTCGGCGACCGTCGCAAGGCTTTCCTGCAGGACCTCGCGGTGGTCACCGGCGCCCAGGTGATCGCGCCTGAGGTCGGCCTCAAGCTCGACCAGGCCGGCCTGGACGTGCTCGGCCGCGCCGGGCGGGTCGTGGTCACCAAGGACACCACCACGGTCACCCACGGCGCCGCCTCGCAGGAGGAGATCGACGCCCGCGTCGGCCAGATTCGGCGCGAGATCGAGGAGACCGACTCCGACTGGGACCGCGAGAAGCTGCAGGAGCGGCTGGCCAAACTGGCCGGCGGCGTCGGCGTCATCCGGGTCGGCGCGGCCACCGAGGTCGAACTCAAGGAGCGCAAGCACCGCATCGAGGACGCCATCGCCGCGACCCGCGCCGCGGTCGACGAGGGCATCATCGCGGGCGGCGGCGCCGCCCTGGTCCACGCATGCACGGCGCTCGACGGCGACCTCGGCCTGACCGACGACGAGGCGACGGGCGTGCGAGTGGTCCGCACCGGGCTGGACGAGCCGCTGCGCTGGATCGCCGACAACGCCGGCTACGAGGGCTACGTCGTGGTCGCCACCGTCCGCGACCTGCCCGAGAATCACGGCCTCGACGCCGCGACCGGTGCGTACGGAGACCTGCTCAGCGCCGGTGTCGTCGACCCAGTCAAGGTGACCAAGGCGGCGCTGGCGAATGCCGCGTCGGTGGCGTCCCTTCTTCTCAGCACGCAGAGCCTGATCGTCGAGAAGCCCGAAGAGCCCGACCACGATCACGCCGACGGTCACAGCCACGACGGCCACGGCCACGGCCACAGTCACAGTCACGGTCCGGGCTTCTAAGCTCCGACTACAGTGCGGCCCCGCAGCGTTTGCTGCGGGGCCGACTGCTTTCACCTGGGCGACCGCGTGCCTCGCGCACGGTTCGACCGCGATCCTGGTTCGGCGATCGACCGGTCCGGCGTGGTCGCTACTAGGCGAGTTTGCGGGTCAGCATGGCTTCGCGTTCCTCCGCCGACATGCCGCCCCAAACGCCGTAGGGTTCGCGGGTGCTCAGCGCCCAGCGCCGGCAGCTCTCGATCACCGGGCAAGCTGCGCAGACGGCCTTGGCCCGCATCTCGCGTTTGGCACGGGACGGGCCACGTTCGTTTTCCGGGTGGTAGAAGTTCGCGGTGTCGGTCCCCCGGCAGGCGGCTCGCACCTGCCAATCCCAGTCCCCAAGGCGCGGGGCGGGCAGCCGTCGCACTTCCGCCATGTTTGCCCTCCAAAGCGCCGGACCGTCAATCAAGTAATCGGTCGTCTGCTTTGTTAAAAGAGCGAATGGCGTAAAGGTAACGCGATCCGTACGCGCAATCGCAGGTGAATGGCCGGGTTAACCCGAATTGCGAGCCGCGGCGCCACCGGTTCAGGCGTGGCCTGGGCCGGCAGCACCGGGCTGAGCCCGATCCGCGCGGGCCTAGCGGCGCTTGGTCAGCGCGTTGACGGCGTCGGCGTAACCCCGGGCGTAGTCCCAGGTGACGTAGGCCTCGGGATTCGGAGCGAACGCCGGCTCGTGGACATGCGTCCGGCCCTCGCCGAGCAAGGCCCGCAGGTTCGCGGCCATCAGGTCCCAGCCGAAGAAGTGCTGCTCGCCGCAGTCGCCGCATTCGATCGTGATGCCCTCGATCCCGTGCGGATCCAGCGCGCTGCGGAACTCGGCCAGCTCGGCCAGATCCGCAAGCACGTCGGCGCGTTCGTCGTCGCTGAGCGGTTGGGCCGGCTCGTGGTCGTCGAGTAATGCGGCCGGGTCGCTCGGGTCGTCCAGGAAGGGGTCGACCGGGCCGTCTTCGAGGCTCACCGGGTCTCCTCGCAATGCATCACGCCATGAGGGTATGTCCGAGGGACCCTGTACCGCCAACCGGATCGTCGTCACGCGGCCCCGATCGCTTCCAGGGGCTTGGTGCGGGCGGCCCGGTGGGCCGGCCACAGCGCCGCCAGAACACCGACCACACCGGCGAGGACGAGGAACCCCAACGCCTGGCCCCACGGCACGCTGACCGTGCCGAGACCCTGGCTGCGCAGCGTGCGGACAAACAGCGGGCCGTAGACCAGCCCGAGGCTCAGCCCCAGCAGGGCCCCGAACACCGCGATCAACAGCGACTCGACGTAGATCGTGCGGCGCACCTGCTTGCGTTGCATCCCTACCGCACGCAGCATCCCGATCTCGCGGCGGCGTTCGATCACCGACAGGGCCAGGGTGTTGATGATGCCGAGGATCGCAATGACGATCGCGAGGCCGAGCAGTCCGTAGAGCAAGCCGAGCAGGCCGTTCACCTGGGATGCGATCGAACCCTTGAACTCGCTTCGGGTCTGCACGTTGACGACGTAGAAGCGGTTGGTCGCCCGATCAAGGTCGGCCCCGAGTGTCTTCAGGTCGGTGCCCGGAGCGCCCTTGATCAGGGTCACCTCGTCGGACCAGTCTGGCCGGGGCGTCAGGGCCCGGTAGACATCGCCGGACACGAGCCAGGGCCCCAGCAACTGGTTACTGGTGTAGATGCCGCTCACGGTTTCCCGGACCGTGGCGCCGCCCGGGATCGAGAAGGTGTGCGTCGAGCCGATTGTCCAGTGGTGATCTTTGGCGAAGGTTTTCCAAACCACGACGTTGTGCCCCGTCGGTTGTCCCACACCGTGCTCCACATCGACCTTGAGCACCGGCGGGAGCGGGCCGTCGACTCCGGTGCCCACGGATTTCTTCCCGTCGATCAGCGTCACTAGGTCGTGCAGACTCGTCGCGGACCCGACGCCCTGCACGCGGGCCGCGGCGGCCGAGGCCTGGGTCGGCACGCTGACATCCGACGAGGTTGTCAGGATGTAGTCGGCCCGTACGCCGTTGTCGACGGTCTTGTTCAGACTGGCCTTCACGGAGGCACCGACGACCGCGATGCCGCTCACGAGCAGCAGCCCGAGCGTCAGCGCGAACGCGGTGGCCGCGGTGCGGCGCGGATTGCGGACGGCGTTGGTGCGGGCCAGCCGACCGATCTGGCCGAACGGACGCCCCAGCACCTTGCCCAGCGGAGTGATGATTGCGGCAGCGAGCACGGGCGAGAGCATCATCGTGCCCGCGGCGACGCCGAGGAGGCCAAGGCCGATCATGCTGGCCGCGGAACCAGCGGACTTCGAGAGCGCACCGCCGACCGTGGCCACTGCGCCCGCTGCGGTGAGCGCGACGCCGATGACAGTTCGGCGGCGCAGGCTGCCGGCACTCGTCGACGCGAACTCCTCGCGCATTGCCGCCACCGGTGGCACCTTGCCCGCTCGGCGCGCCGGGGCATTGGCCGACAGCAGCGTCACGCCGGTGCCAACGACCAGAGCGGCGATCACCGTGCGCGGCGACACGACCAGGCCACCCGAAGGCAGGCCCAGGTCGAAGGAGTCGAGAAGGGCGTGCAGTCCGTAGGCCAGCCCGACACCGCCGGCTAGGCCGAGCGCACTGCCGATCAGGCCGATCAGGGCGGCCTCGACCAGCACCGAACGGCGCACCTGCTTGCGCCCGGCGCCGATGGCGCGCAGCAGGGCCAGTTCGCGCAGCCGTTGCGCGACGATCATCGAGAACGTGTTGTAGATGATGAACGTGCCGACGATGAGGGCGATGAAGCCGAAGCCCAGCAGGAGGTAGTTGATGAACGACAGCGCGACCTGGATGCCGTCCTGGTCGTCCTTGCGAGCCTGCTCACCGCTGCGCACCTCGAGCGAGGCCGGCAGCACACGGGCGATCCGCTTGGTGACCGTCTGCTGCGACACGCCCCGGTCGGCGGCGACGTCGAGCGAACCGACGTGCGTGCCGTCGGTGAACAGGTTCAGCGCCTGTTGCTGGCTGAACAGCACCCCGATGTAACCACCGGTCTCGGCCTCGGTGCGGTAGATGCCGACGACGGTCACGTTGGCCACCCCGGCATTCGGCAGCACCACCTTCGCGTGATCGCCCGTCCGCAGATGCCCCTTCTTGGCCGCGCCGTTGTTGATCACGACTTCGCCGGGACGGGTGGGAGCGCGGCCCGACACGAAGGACGGCACCGGCCCGACCGCATTTGCCGGGGCGTTCCACATGTCGCCCTCGCTGGGCGCACCGCCGGATTTCACTTTCTTGCCCTGGCTGTTGATCAAGACGACGGACGCGTCCGCGTGCGCCTCGACCGTGCGCACCCCCGGCACGGCCCGGACCTTCGAGACGACGTTCGTCGCGACGCCGGGGTCATAGTCGTGCTTGGGCTGGACGCGCGCGTCGAGGCCCTTGTCGGCGGTGCTGAAGATCTTGTCGAAGCTGCCCTGCAGGGTGTCGGTGAACACGAACGAGCCCGCGACGAACGCGGTGCCGAGCAGGACCGAGATGACGGTGAGCAGCAAGCGGACGCGGTGTGCGGCCAGGTTTCGCATCGACACCCGGCGCATGGCCTTTGCGGCGCTCATCGGGTCTCCAGCGCCTTCATCCGGTCGAGCACGTTCTCGGCGGTCGGGGCGCGCATCTCGTCGACGATCCGGCCGTCGGCGAGGAAGAGCACCCGGTCGGCATAGCCGGCGGCGCGGGCGTCGTGCGTGACCATAACGACCGTCTGGCCAAGGTCGTCGACCGACCGACGCAGGATGCCCATGACCTCACCGCTGGATCGCGAGTCGAGGTTGCCGGTGGGCTCGTCGCCGAAGATGATCTCGGGCCGGCTGGCCAGGGCGCGGGCCACGGCCACCCGCTGTTGCTGGCCGCCGGACAGTTCGCTGGGGCGGTGGGTCAGGCGGTCGGTCAGGCCGAGGGTCGAGATGACCATGTCGAGCCAGGGCTGCACCGGCTTGCGACCGGCGATCGCGATAGGCAGCGTGATGTTCTCGAACGCGGTGAGCGTCGGGACGAGGTTGAACGACTGGAACACGAAGCCGATCCGGTCGCGGCGCAGCGCCGTCATCTTCTTGTCCGAGAGACCGGACAGTTCCACGTCACCGATCGCGACCGCGCCGGACGTGATGGTGTCCAGGCCGGCCAGGCAGTGCATGAGCGTCGACTTGCCCGATCCGGACGGGCCCATGATCGCGGTGAACTCACCGCGCAGCAGCTCGAGGCTCACATGGTCGAGGGCCCGCACGGCGGTGTCACCCGAGCCGTAGAGCTTCACGACGTCGGTGGCGGATGCGGCCACCAGCGAGGAGACAGCGGGCGGAAGCGTGTTCGTGTGAGTCATGTGAACACTGTCTCGGTGCCCGCGGCTCGGGGCCATTGGGTTTCCCCCCGAATCGACCCTGACATTTGTCCTGGGGGCCTCGGGGGTCAGCACGCCGGTAGGATGAGGTACCGGCGCCCACCAAGGAGCTAAATCCGTTGAGCGACCAACCTCTGGTTGACGGCGTACCCGCCAAGTTCGCCACCCTTGGCCTCACCTTCGACGACGTCCTGCTGCTGCCCGGCGAGACCGATGTGATCCCGTCCGAGGTGGACACCACCGCCCGCCTGACTCGCGAGATCTCGGTGGCCGTCCCGCTGGTTTCCGCCGCGATGGACACCGTCACCGAGGCCCGCATGGCGATTGCCATGGCCCGGCAGGGTGGCATCGGGGTCCTGCACCGCAACCTGTCCATCGACGACCAGGCCGGACAGGCCGATCTGGTGAAGCGATCCGAGTCGGGCATGGTCAGCGATCCGGTCACCGTCGGCCCCGATGTCACGATCGCCGACGTCGACGCCCTCTGCGGGCGCTACCGCATCTCCGGCGTGCCGGTCATCGATGCCGAGGGCGTGCTCGTCGGCATCATCACCAACCGCGACCTGCGCTTTCTGAACCCGGCCGATTTCGCCCGCCGCACGGTCCGGGAGCTCATGACGCCCATGCCACTGGTCACCGGTCCGGTCGGCATCAGCCGCGACGACGCCGCCGCCCTGCTGGCCAAGCACAAGGTGGAGAAACTCCCCTTGGTCGACGACGCGGGCCGGCTCTGCGGGTTGATCACGGTCAAGGACTTCGTGAAGTCCGAGCAGTTCCCGCTCGCGACCAAGGACGGCGAGGGCCGCCTGCGGGTGGCCGCCGCGGTCGGGTTCTACGGCGACGCCTGGCAGCGCGCCACCACGCTGGTCGACGCCGGTGTCGACGTTCTCGTACCGGACACTGCCAACGGGCAGGCCCGGTTGATGCTGGAGCTGATCCGGCGCCTGAAGTCCGACCCGGCGACCCGGCACGTGCAGATCATCGCCGGCAACGTCGCCACCCGGGCCGGGGCTCAGGCGCTGGTCGACGCGGGCACCGATGCGGTCAAGGTCGGCGTCGGGCCGGGATCGATCTGCACCACTCGGGTGGTGGCCGGCGTCGGCGTCCCGCAGATCACGGCCATCTACGACGCGGCTCAGGCCTGCCGGGCCGCTGGAGTCCCGGTGGTCGGTGACGGCGGGCTGCAGTACTCCGGCGACATCGCGAAGGCGCTGGTGGCCGGGGCCGACACCGTGATGCTCGGTTCGCTGCTGGCCGGCTGCGACGAGTCACCGGGCGATCTCGTGTTCGTCAACGGCAAGCAATTCAAGCGTTACCGGGGCATGGGTTCGCTCGGTGCGATGGCCTCCCGCGGGCGGGTTTCGTACTCCAAGGACCGCTACTTCCAGGCCGACGTCGCCAGCGACGACAACATCGTCCCCGAGGGCATCGAGGGCCAGGTGCCCTACCGCGGTCCACTCGCCTCCGTTGCCCATCAGCTCGTCGGCGGCCTGCATCAGTCGATGTTCTACGTCGGCGCCCACACGATCCCCCAGTTGCAGGAACGCGGCCAGTTTGTGCGCATCACCGCGGCCGGGCTGAAGGAATCACACCCGCACGACATCCAGATGACCGTCGAGGCCCCGAACTACTCCGGCTGAGCGGGCGATTCGCTTGGCTGACCTGGCAATTCGACTGCGGCCGCTGGTCGAAGACGACCCGTCCCCGTGTGATCAGCCACCGAGGTGGGCCGCGGCGACCCGTTTCGGCACGCACATTTGCCATGCGTCCAGGATGAGTTCGGCCAGCTCGTCCCCGTCGATCGCGGCCAGCCTGACCCGCAGCCAGTTGTAGCGTTCGTCGGAGCGGACCGGCATCAGGAACTTCTCCGGCTCGGCCGCGATGAGCGCGGAGCGTTCTTCCTTGGGGAAGGCGAAGCCCATCAGCGTCTCGTCGGCCGATAGCGAGACGTAGACCAGCCGGCCGACCCGGAACTTGACCCGGTCGCCGACGAGCGCTTCTTCGGTACGGGGCAGCGGGGCGGCGATCCGGCGCACGTCATCGGCAGTGACCACGCGGTGAGCGTGGCAGCAACCCCTGACAACGCGGGGGGCGCAATGGCGATCTGGGCCGTACGGCAGACTCGAAGGCATGCCGGAGACCGTCGAGATCGGACTGGGCCGCAGTGCCCGTCGTGGCTACCGCCTCGACGAGATCGCGCTCGTGCCCACCCGGCGGACGCGCGGGTCGGCGGTCGTGTCGACCGCCTGGCAGATCGACGCCCACGCCTTCACCCTCCCGCTGGTAGCGGCACCGTCGGACGCGGTCGTCTCGCCGGCTACCGCGGTCGAGATCGAACGGCTCGGTGGCCTGGCCGTGCTCGACGGCGAGGGCCTCTGGACGCGCTACGACGACGCCGCCGCCGAACTGCGCGATCTCGACGGCACGACCGCGGCGCTGCAGCGGGTCTACGCCAAGCCGGTTTCGCCAGACCGACTGCGGCTGCGGGTCGCCGAGTTGCGAGCGGCCGGGGTCCGGGTGGCCGTGCGGTTGTCGCCCCAGCACACCGCGGAGCTCGCGCCGCACGTCCTGGCCGAGGGCGTCGACCTGCTGGTCATCCAGGGCACGGTCATCTCGGCCGAGCACGTGGCCGAGGGCGATCAGCCCGGCCTCAATCTCAAGACGTTCATCGCCGATCTCGACGTGCCGGTGCTCGTCGGCGGGTGCACCAACTACCAGACCGCCCTGCACCTGATGCGCACGGGCGCGGCGGGCGTGATCATCGGCTACGGCGCGCACCTCGGTTCCACGACCCATCGCGCGCTCGGCATTGAGGTGCCGATGGCCACCGCGCTCGTCGATGCGGCTGCGGCCCGGCGCGACTACCTCGACGAGACCGGTGGGCGCTACGTGCATTTGGTCGCGTACGGCGATCTGGCCACCGGCGGCGACATCGCCAAGGCTCTCGCCTGCGGTGCCGACGCGGTGATGCTCGGCGACGCGCTGGCGGTGGCGGCCGAGGCCCCCGGCGACGGGCACTACTGGGACGCGACCGCGGCCCACCCGCGCGTGCCCCGCTCGATGGTCACCGACCATGGCATCGCCGCCGCGGACCGTCCCGGCCTCGAGGAGCTACTGGTCGGGCCCATCACGTCCGATCCCGGCGGCGAGCGAAACCTCTTCGGCGCCGTCCGTAGGGTCATGGGCAAGTGCGGGTACTCGACCGTCAAGGAGTTCCAGAAGGCCGAGCTGATCGTTACGGAGGCGGCAACGCGATGAGCGCTCGCGCGAAGAACTGCGCTCACATGCCGAAGGCGTGTGTGGATCGACGGATCCACCCGAGCGCCAGCGAGCGGTGGAGACGGAGAGACGCGTGAGCGCGCAAATAAGATTGGGTTACAAGGCCTCCAACGAGCAGTTCCCCCCGCGCGAGTTGCTGGGCTACGGCGTGTTGGCCGAGGAGGTCGGCTTCGACTCGGTGTTCGTCAGCGACCATCTCCAGCCCTGGCGCCACGACGGCGGGCACGCGCCGTTCGCGATGTCCTGGCTCGGCGCGCTCGGTGCGAGCACCGAACGAATAACGATCGGCACCAGTGTGCTGACGCCGACGTTCCGCTATCACCCGGCGATCGTGGCTCAGGCGTTCGCCACGCTCGGCTGCCTGAACCCGGGCCGGGTCGTGCTCGGGATGGGCACGGGCGAATCGTTGAATGAGTCGGCCCTGGGCCTGACCTGGCCGGAGGGCAAGGAGCGCTTCGCCCGCTTCCGGGAGGCGGTGGCGCTCATCCGCAAGCTGTGGTCGGAGGAGCGCGTCACGTTCGAGGGCGAGTACTACCGCACCGACAACGCGACGATCTACGACCGGCCCGACCAGCCGGTGCCGATCTACCTCGCCGGCTCGGGCCCGGCCGCGACGCGCTACGCCGGGCGGGCCGGCGATGGGTACATCACGACGTCCGGCAAGGCGCCGGAGCTCTACACCGACACTCTGCTGCCCGCGGTGGCCGAGGGCGCGGAGAAGGCTGGCCGCAAGGTCAGTGACCTGGACATGATGATCGAGGTCAAGGTGTCCTTCGACCACGACCGCGACGCCGCGATGGCTGCTACTCACTTCTGGGGCGCCCTGGCGCTGACGCCGGAGCAGAAGGCCGGCGTCGAGGACCCGGTCGAGATGCAGCGGTTGGCCGACGAGCTGCCGGTCGAGCGCACGGCCAGCCGGTTCATCGTGTCCACCGACCCGGAGGAGCACGTCACCGCCATCCGCCGCTACCTCGACCTGGGCTTCAACCATCTCGTCTTCCACGCCCCCGGCCCGGACCAAGACCGCTTCCTGCGCCTCTACGGCGACGAGATCCTGCCGCGATTGCGGGAGTCGTCCTGACCGGGAATGCCACTGCCTGGCACGGGTTGGGGTTGAAATGACGAATTCGGGGCTGCGCAGGGCGCTACGCAGGGCGCGTGATGGGGTCACTCTTGACGCGACCGAGGCCGAGATCCTGCTGTCGGCCCGCGACGACGATCTGGTCGACCTGTGCACGTCAGCATCACGGGTGCGCGATTCCGGGTTGGCGGCGGCCGGGCGTCCGGGCGTGGTCACCTACTCGCGCAAGGTGTTCATCCCGCTGACCCGGCTGTGCCGCGATCGCTGCCACTACTGCACGTTCGCGACCACGCCCAACCGCGTCGACGAGATCTACTTGTCGCCGGACCAGGTGCTGGCCATCGCCGAACAGGGCCGGCTGATGGGTTGCAAGGAAGCGCTGTTCACCCTCGGCGACCGGCCCGAGGACCGTTGGCCGGCTGCCCGCGAATGGCTCGACGCGCACGGCTACGACGACACGCTGGCCTACGTCCGGGCGATGGCGATCCTGGTGCTGGAGCGCACCGGGCTGCTGCCGCACCTGAACCCCGGGGTGATGACCTGGGCCGAATTGCAGCGGCTCAAGCCGGTGGCGCCGTCGATGGGCATGATGCTGGAGACGACGTCGCGGCGGCTGTTCGAGGACCCGCACGGCGCCCACTTCGGCTCGCCGGACAAGGACCCCGCAGTACGGCTGCGGGTGCTTGAGGACGCCGGGCGCTCCAACGTCCCGTTCACCACCGGCATCCTGATCGGAATCGGCGAGACGCTGGCCGAACGGGCCGATTCGATCTTCGCCATTCGCCGCGTGGCCCGCGCCTACAATGGCGTGCAGGAAGTGATCGTGCAGAACTTCCGGGCCAAACCCGACACCGCGATGGCCCGGATGCCGGACGCAGAGATCGCCGACCTGGCCGCGACGGTGGCGGTCACTCGGCTGGTGCTCGGACCGTCGGCGCGGATCCAGGCGCCGCCGAACCTGATCGGTGCGGAGTTCGCGCTGCTGCTGCGCGCCGGGATCGACGACTGGGGCGGCGTTTCGCCGCTGACGCCCGATCACGTCAATCCCGAACGCCCGTGGCCGCAAATCGAGGAGTTGGCCGCCCGTTCGGCCGACGCGGGGTTCCGGCTGGTCGAGCGGCTGACGGTGTACCCGCACTACGTGCAGGCGGGGGAGCCGTGGCTGGACCCGCGCGTGCTGCCCCACGTCACCGCGCTGGCCGACCCGGCGACAGGCGTGGCCCGTGACGGTGCCGTCGCTGCGGGCCTTCCGTGGCAGGAGCCTGACGACGGTTGGAGTGCGGACGGCCGGGTCGACCTGCATACGGCCATCGACGCTGAGGGCCGCACGAGCGACCGACGCGACGACTTCGACAACGTGTACGGCGATTGGGATGCGGTGCGCGAGGACGCGGTGCGGGTCGGCGGCGCAGCTCCGGCGCGGTTCGACAGCGACGTCCTGGCCGCGTTGCGCCACGCCGAGCACGACCCGGCCGGGCTGTCGGACGCGGACGCGTTGGCGCTGTTCCACGCCGACGGCCGGGAGCTGGATGCGATCGCCGCGCTGGCCGACCGGCTGCGGCAGGACACCGTCGGCGACGAGGTCACCTACGTCGTCAACCGCAACATCAACTTCACCAACGTGTGCTACACCGGCTGCCGGTTCTGCGCGTTCGCCCAGCGCCGCACCGACGCCGACGCCTACACGCTCTCGCTCGAGCAGGTCGGCGACCGGGTCGGGGAGGCCTGGGCCCTCGGTGCCACCGAGGTGTGCATGCAGGGCGGCATCCACCCTGACCTACCGGGCACGGCCTACTTCGACATCGCGGCTGAGGTGAAGCGGCGCGCGCCGGACATGCACGTGCACGCGTTCAGTCCGATGGAGGTCGTCAACGGCGCCTCGCGCACCGGGCTTTCCATTCGCGACTGGCTCGCCGCCGCCCGCGAGGCCGGCCTCGGGACGATACCGGGCACGGCTGCGGAGATTCTCGACGACGACGTGCGCTGGCTGCTCACCAAGGGCAAGCTGCCGGCGGCGACCTGGATCGAGGTCGTCACCACTGCGCACGAACTCGGCATCCGCTCGTCCTCGACGATGATGTACGGCCACGTCGACAACCCGGCGCACTGGCTCGGGCACCTACGGGTGTTGGCCCGGATCCAGGATCAGACCGGGGGTTTCACCGAGTTCGTCGGGCTGCCGTTCATCCACACCAACGCGCCGATCTACCTCGCGGGCGTGGCCCGGCCCGGACCCACGCTGCGCGAGAACCGCGTCGTGCACGCGATGGCCCGGATCCTGCTGCACGGGCGCATCGACAACATCCAGTGCTCGTGGGTCAAGCTCGGCGTCGAAGGCTCGCGGCAGATGCTCTCCGGCGGCGTCAACGATCTCGGCGGGACGCTGATGGAGGAGACGATCAGCCGGATGGCCGGCAGCCAGCACGGCTCGGCCAAGACCGTGGCCCAGTTGCGCGAGATCGTCGGCGGGCTGCCCGGGCGCACGACCCGCCAGCGCGACACCCTCTACGGCCCGGTCAGCGCCGAACGCCGGGCCGCCGCCGGCACCTTCACCGGCACACTCCCCAGCCTGGCTGCCGTCGCGGGAGAGTAGCGGCTTGTCCCCGGCCGGCGACGGCCGGTCATATTGTCGCGGCATGAAGCCTGCGCGCAGCGGTCATCTTCCGATCAATGGACTCCAGCTCTACTACGAAGCGCATGGTGAGCCGGGGGCATCCGAGGGGGTGCCGTTGCTGCTCATTCCCGGTGCCTTTCAGTCCACCAGCGCGATGACGCAGTGGGTGGCCGCCTTCGTCGCCACGCGCCCGGTCATCGTTTTCGACCAACAGGGACACGGCCGGACGGCGGATGCGCCACGGCAGATGTCATACGAGCAGTTCGCCGACGATGCCGCGGCGTTGCTGCGCGCCTTGGCGGTCGAGCGGGCCGACGTGATGGGCTACTCGCAGGGTGGTGCAGTCGGGTTGCAGTTGGCGCTGCGTCACCCGCAGCTGGTCAGCAAGCTCATCACCTTGGGCGCCCCCTACCGCCGGGACGGCTGGTATCCCTCGATCTGGCAAGGGCTCGAGGCTCTCTCCGCCGACTTCTTCGCGGGCACGCCAGTCAGCGAGGCATTCCGTCAGCACACTGCCGATTCCGAAGCGTTCGGCGCCTATGTCGAGAAGATGAGGGTGCTAGGCCTCGACGACCAGAACATCAGCGACGAGCAGATGCGGTCGATCAAAGCCAAGACAATGGTCATCGTGGGAGATGCGGATGGGGTGAAGCCCGAGCACGCCATAGCGATGTTCAAGCTGCGTGGTGGCGGCGACGAGGCGGCGGCGGCGACGGGAGCGATCACCGATGTCCCGCAAGCCCGGCTCGCCATCCTCCCTGCGAGTTCGCACACGTCGATCCCGGCCGCCGTACCGACCCTCGAGCCGATGATCACCGCGTTCTTGGACGACGTGCCTCCAGTCAATCCATCGCTTTGGTGATCCGGCCGTCCTACAGCCAGTCCTTGCGTTTGAACAGGACGTACAGGGCCACGCTGCTGAGCACGATGACCACCACGCTCGTCCAGAACCCCGAGGCGTGCCCGAACCCAGGGAACGGAATGTTCTGCCCGAAGTAGCCAGTCACCGCCGTGGGAACCGCGATGATCGCAGCCCAAGACGTCAGCTTCTTCATGACCGCGTTCATCCGCGCGTCCGCCAGCGACAGATTCGTCTCGAAGATCGAGGAGATGATGTCGCGCAGGGACTCGGTCCACTCGGCCGCGCGCAGCACGTGGTCGTACAGATCCTCGTAGTACGGCGCCAGTTCGGAGTTGTGGTCATCCTCGGCCACCCGCCGCATCACCGTGTTCACGACCTCGCGCATGGGCAGGATGGCGCGCCGAACTTGCACGAGCGCCTTGCGCAACGCGAACGTTCCGCGCTGCAGGTCGCGGGTCACGCTGGACCGCTCGTCGAACAGCAAGTCCTCGATGTGCTCGATCTCGTCGTCCATCGATTGGACGGTCTCGAAGTACCCGTCGACGATCACGTCGAGCAGCCCGTGGATCAGCGCCTTCGGGCCGTACTTGATCAGGTCGGCGTTGTCGTCCCAGCGCGTGACCACCTCGTCCATGTCGAAGTTGTCATCGAGTCGCACGGTCACGAACCCACGGCGCAGGCTGAACGCCGAGATTCGGCTGGTGGTGATGTCCTGCGTGGCCGCGTCGTGGGTGATCGCGTATGTCGTCAGGAACAGGTGCGTGGCGTATCGGGTCGCCTTGGGCCGCTCGTGTTCGGCCACCGAGTCCTCGATCGCGTGTTGGTCGAGGCTGAGCTCTTCGGCGAGCTCGCACAGCAGATCGTGATCGGGCGCGCAGAGGTCGGCCCACACGAGGCAGTCGGGTTGTTCGAGGTAGTCCGAGACCTGCTCCAGCGGAAAGTCTTCGGCCTCGAGCGTGCCACTGCGCCAGACGCGGGTACGCACTGCGCGGGTGGGCATAGGTCCAGTGTGCCGGTCTCGACGGGAAACACACGCATCCGCGCGTAGCTTTGGGCCGTGAGGCGTACCCCGCAACGGTTACAAGACGTAACTGGGCTCACAGCCGTGGTAACCGGCGGCAACTCCGGTATCGGGTGGTACACCGTTCGCGGCCTGGCCGCAGCCGGAGCGCGGGTCGTGTTGGCGTGCCGCGACGTCGGCAAGGGCAAGCGGGCGGCGCAGCGGGTGTGCTCGGGGGTCCCTGGAGCCGACCTCGACGTGTCCGAGCTCGACCTGGCCTCGATGGCGTCCGTCCGCAAGTTCGCTGACGCCTGGACGGGCCGACTCGACGTGCTCGTCAACAACGCGGGAGTCATGGCTCCGCCGAAGCCGGCCACCACCGAGGACGGTTTCGAGCTGCAGTTCGGTACCAACCACCTCGGGCATTTCGCACTCACCGGCCTGCTGCTGCCGGCTCTGCTCGAAGCCCCGCAACCCCGGGTCGTCACCGTCGCGTCGCTCGCCCACTACGGTGGAACGGCAGACGTCCTGAACGGCAACGCCGGCCGCGGTTACCACCCCCAACAGGCGTACGCCAATTCAAAGCTGGCCAACCTGCTGTTCGCGCTGGAACTGCACCGGACGGCCACAACCCGCGGCCTGGCGCTGACCTCGGTCGCGGCGCACCCGGGCCTCTGCGCCACCGGGCTCGTTGGCGATCGCCAAGGGATGGGTGCTCGGCCGCTGATGCGCACGGTCGCCCCGATGCTGGTCAAGGTCTTCACGCAGTCGGCGGCGGCCGGCGCCCGTCCGACGCTGTATGCGGCCACGCAGGCCGAGCCCGGTTTTTACACCGGTCCACAACGGTTCGGCGAAACCCGCGGACGCATCGGCCCGGCCCGGTTGTCAGCGTGTGCGCAGGACGAACGCCTGGCCCGGCGGCTCTGGCAGGTCAGCGAGGACCTCACCGGGCTGCGTTACCCGTGGCCGTCGTGACCGGCCGCCACTAGGCCGTCCCGGCCAGCTTCCTAGAGTTTTCGCACCAATCGCTCGAGCATCGTCGTGTTGCGAGCCGTCGTCGGATTGTCCGGCAGCGCCTCCTGCCACTTCTTCGCTCCGAGCGTGGTCTCGGGTGAGCGCGAGCGGATGAGCCAGTGCACGTCCCGGCCGCGGATGACGACCTCGTCGTGCCCGTTGGAGAGGGCCGCGACCGCCTTTCTCTCCTTGGCGGTGAGCGGGGCCAACGTGAGCAGTGCGAAGTGCGTGTGCCCTCGGGCGATGGGGCCGAACGGCTTCTCGGTTGCCAGCGACCGCACCTGCCGGGCGGTGCGGACGAACGTCGTGAGCTCCAGCCCGAACTCGGCCTCCAGCGCCGAGCGGATGGCGTCCTGGTGGTCGGACGCCCGGCCGGTGGCGGAGAACAGCAGGTTGCCGCTGTTCGCGAAGCTGTCCACGTCGTCCAAACCGAGGCCGGAGAGCACGTCGCGGACGGTGGCCATCTTCACCCTCCGCTGGCCGAGGTTCACCGCCCGAAGGAACGCCACGAAACGCGCCACGCTGTGATCCCACCACAGAACCTGGCTCGGCGCCGCCGGTCCGTAGACTGCGAACATGCAGGCCGATCTCGTGCTGGTCGTCGACTATGGCGCCCAGTACGCGCAGCTGATCGCCCGGCGGGTCCGCGAGGCCCACGTCTACTCCGAGATCGTTCCGCACACGACACCGATCACCGAGTTGGTCGCCCGCCGGCCCAAGGCGATCATCCTGTCCGGCGGCCCGGCGAGCGTCTACACGCCGGGGGCGCCGCAGACCGATCCGGCGCTGTTCACGGCCGGGGTCCCGGTGTTCGGGATCTGCTACGGCTTCCAGGCGATGGCCGACGCCCTCGGCGGCGAGGTCGCGCACACCGGCGACTCGGAGTTCGGTCGGGCCGCGCTGACGGTCTCCGCGCCGGGCGTGCTGCTGCGCGGACTACCGGCGGCGCAGCAGGTCTGGATGAGTCACGGCGATGCGGTGACCACTCCTCCGCCCGGGTTCACGGTGTCGGCGTCGACGATCGGCGCTCCGGTTGCCGCGTTCGAGGACGTCTCGCGCGGGCTGGCCGGCGTGCAGTTCCATCCCGAGGTGCTGCACTCCGAGCACGGCCAGGCGATCCTCCGGCACTTCCTGTACGACATCGCCGGCGCCCGCGCGAGCTGGACCGAGGCCAACATCATCGACGAGCAGGTCGCCACCATCCGCGCTCAGGTGGGAGACAAGCGGTTGGTGTGCGGGCTGTCCGGAGGCGTCGACTCCGCGGTGGCCGCCGCACTCGTGCAGCGCGCGGTCGGTGATCAGCTGACGTGCGTCTTCGTCGACCACGGACTGCTGCGCGCGGGCGAGGCCGAGCAGGTCGAGCGGGATTTCGTCGCGGCTACCGGAGTGCGGCTCAAGGTCATCGACGCCGTCGATCAGTTTCTCGACGCGCTGGCCGGGGTCAGCGACCCGGAGGAGAAGCGCAAGATCATCGGCCGCGAGTTCATCCGGGTGTTCGAGGCGGCGGCCCGCGAGGTCGTCGCTGATGCCGGCGCGCACGGCGAGAGCGTCGAGTTCCTCGTGCAGGGGACGCTCTATCCCGACGTGGTCGAGTCCGGCGGCGGCTCAGGAACGGCGAACATCAAGAGCCATCACAACGTGGGCGGGCTGCCCGACGATCTGCAGTTCGCGCTGGTCGAGCCGCTGCGCACGCTGTTCAAGGACGAGGTCCGCCGCGTCGGCGAGCAGCTCGGTTTGCCCCCGGAGATCGTGTGGCGCCAGCCGTTCCCCGGACCCGGGCTGGGCATCCGCATCGTCGGCGCCGTGACCGCCGAGCGCCTCGACGTGCTGCGCCGGGCCGATGCGATCGCCCGCGCAGAGCTCTCGGCCGCCGGCCTGGACCGCGAGATCTGGCAGTGCCCGGTCGTCCTGTTGGCCGACGTGCGCTCCGTCGGCGTCCAGGGCGACGGGCGCACCTACGGCCATCCGGTCGTGCTGCGGCCGGTGTCATCCGAGGACGCGATGACCGCCGACTGGACCCGGGTGCCCTACGACGTCCTCGAGCGGATCTCCACCCGCATCACCAACGAAGTCCGCGAAGTGAACCGCGTCGTCCTGGACGTGACGTCCAAACCCCCCGGCACCATCGAATGGGAATAGACCCAGCGGATGTCGCGACGATTTACTGGCCGCGCGGAACTCGATCCAACTCACCGACATAACCCAGCGGGGTGGTTGGGCGGCCCGAGCGCCGACCGGTCCGGCGTAGGCACTGCTCGATCTGCTTGACGGCCCGGTCAGGGCGCCGAGAGCGTGAGCGAAGTCGGGCAGGCGATGGTGCGCTCGGTGACCGCCTGCTCGACGATCCGGTGTCTCGTGGACCTGCTGTCCGGAGTCGATTTGCGCTCGTCGTCGGGGTAGGGCGGAACGTTGGTGACCGCGATCGCGACGAGATCGCTGTATGCACTCTGGCGCAGTCGGGTAACCAACGACTGGGTGGCGCTCTTCGCTTTCGCGGTAAGCGTGGAGGCGCTCAGCCCGATGGTTCCGGCGAGGGCGAGCAACGACGTGAGCAGCGGGCTGCCGTGGTCGGTGCTGAGCAGGATCACGAGCGCAGCGACGACACCGAGGCTGAGCCCGCCGATGATCAGCTGTGGCCAGAACGCACGAAAGATCCGCAGCGTGGTGTGCCTGCCGCGCAGAATCATCGACGGCTTGACCAGGGTGGTCGGATCCTGGCCGAGGATCAGCAATTGGTACCAACGGCGCAGCTGTTCGTAGAGCTCGGTCGGCGCGTCGTTGCGCCCGCACCACTTCGCTTCGGCGGCCACGTAACCCCAGGCCTCGAGACTTCCGGACACCGCAGCGGGAGTGAGTGGGTCGACGTACGGCGCGATGCGACCGACCATTCGGCTGAGCTCATGCCGGCGGACCTCGTGGAGCAGGAAGCCCCAGGAGCCCGCCGAGGGCGATTTGCCGTCGGCGCACAGTTGTTCGTCGGCAGGACCCAGCGCCCAGTAGATTTCGGCAAGGCCGCGGCCGAGCAGGTAGCCACAGGCCAGGATATCGGCGCGGGCGGTGAGCTCGTCCTGGATCGCGGCGTCCCAGTCGTGGATGAGCTCGGCGAGCGGCAGCCACGCCTTTTCGCGCTCGTCGCGGCCGGCAGTGTCCTCCGGCCGGAGCGGCTCGAGCAGCGCACCGCCATTCGCGTTCAGCGGGGCCATCAGCGCCGCGAGCCTGGGCGCGAACGGCTCGCCGGTCGGCGGACCGTCGATGGCCGGCGGGGCGGTGACTTGCAGCTGGACGGATAGGCAGATCAATGCGTCGAACGCCTGCTGGCGTGATTCGGCGAGGGTCCGCTGCGGGCGCAGTGGCAGTGGGTGGTCCGGCACGGCCGGCAATCCCTCCGCGGCAGGCCGGTTGCCCTTCCACCAGGTGCGGCCCCTGACCTCGGCCAGGTACCAGCCCAATCGGACGGCGAGGGCTACCTGTTCGCGCAGGTCGTACTTCGGCGCGTTGTGCTCGTCGGCCACCGGCTCGGGCCGGGCAGCGGCTGCGGCATTCGAGTGATCCGATCCGCCCGCGTTGCTGGAATAGTGGCTCGCAGGGCCGACGGCCGTTGATTGCTCACTCATCGGGGTACCCGCTCTCCGGCCTTTGTCTCGACCTTCGCGGCATCTGTCGTCGCCCTTGGCTCGGCGGAATGGCCGGTCCAGCGCAGCGCAGATTCGCTCAGCGTGGGTGGCGTAGCGAAGTGCTGGTGCGCAAGGTCCAACGAAGCCATCGGCGAAACGGCGTTCGCGTCGCGCCGCGTCAATGCGGGAAGATTCCACTTCTCTTCGACGAGCTTCAGGATCGACGTGTGGTCGTAGTGGGTGGGGTCGGTGCAGTTCGGCCTGGCATAGGGCGAGACGACTACCGCAGGCACCCGGAAGCCGTACCGGTCATAGCGGAGGTCCTTGCAGCCGTCGATCTGTTCGAGCTGCTTGAGCTGCTTGCGAAGCAGTGGCTTGAAGAATGCTCTGATCCAGCCGGGCAGCCGCAGCAAACTGCTGCCGTCGAACTCGTCAGGGCGCACGGCCTCCGGCGGTGCCACGTGGTCGTAGTAGCCGCCCGGCTCGTCGTAGACCCAGATCAGGACGGTGTTCGACCAGTTCTTGCCGGTCATCACTCGCGTGATGACTTCGGCGGCGAACGCCTCGCCGAACTGGACATCTTGCGCGTTCTCCTCGGAGAACTCGCTGAAGCTGGGATCGACGATGGAAAATGCGGGCAACGTGCCGTTGTCGACGTCGCGGAAGAACTGGCGCAAGCTCTTGAGATGTCCATGGGCACTTGCGAAACCCAGGGGGTACAGATCTGCGGTGAACTGCAGGTTCCCGATCGCTCGATGCAGCACGGTCGGGATCACCTTTCCGATCAACGCCATCAGCCGCCGCGCGAACACCAGAGGAGCAGTGCCCAACAGTCGTTTCGCGTGGATGCCGAACGACGAGACGTCGTGATAGTTCGCCCACGAGATGTGATTGCGGGACAGCACATCGAAAATCGTGCCAGCGTGCGGATAGTCGACCATTCCGAACGGGAGGTCGTCGATCAGCCCGTTCGCGGTACCGGCGATGAGGAATCGGCGGTTCGGGAAGGTCGGACCTAAGCACGATGCAAACCAATGATCGGCAAGTGGGAAAGTACGCGCGAGGCTCGCGTAGAAGGGGAGGTGCCGCTCGGTCCAGTAGCCCATCGGTTGGTCGATCTGTTCCGGTGTGGGGGCGTCGACGGTAAGCGCGATGCTCCTAGCGAACCCGTCGTTCTTCCCGTCGTGGTACTGGATGTTGCTGGCGTGCCAGCTCTGCGTCGGCGAGTGTGACAGCTGCTTTGTCTCGGCGAGCTCAAACGACGCCACCGAACTGCCATCTTCACGGGGGTTCGCAGATGTCGGGCGTCCGTCACGATCGCACGGCAACCCCTCGCCCTTGCCAAGCGTCCCGAAGTAGTTGTCGAACGAGTGGTTCTCCATCATCAGCACGATGATGTTCTCGATCTCCGGCATGAGGTCTGCTCCCGGCGGGAGATCCGGCCGTGGACGCACGGCTTCGAACTTCTCATCCGACCCTGCGTAAAACTTCTGCACCCGACGCGTTTCGGATTTTTCCCACCAAGCGCTCATAGCCAAACCCCAGACCTCGGACGGCGGCTCCCGACCGGCCGGGCCCGTCCACAGAGAAGAGTCCCGCAGCGACCGCCGTGATACAAGCGTTAGCCGCAAGGGACCCGCTGTGATGGGCCGTCACGCGTCGGGATCGATTTGCGCCTCGGCGCGCCTGCCATCGATCGCCGAGGGGCCATGATCAGAAGACGGTGTAGCCGCCGTCGATGAACAGCACAGATCCGGTGACGAAACTCGACGCGTCACTGGCCAGGTAGACGATGGCCGGCCCCAGTTCGTCAGGGGTAGCGTAGCGCTGCTGCGGCGTGTCCTCGATCCAGTGCCGGTGGAATTGGGGGTCGTCCACAGGCGACATATCGGTCTTGATGTAGCCGGGTGCCAGCGCGTTGACCCGAACGCCGGCCGGAGCCCACTCGGCGGCCAGACTGCGGGTCAAATGGTGCACCGCCGCCTTGGACGCGTTGTACGCCGGCTGCCATTGCGGCCGGTTCACGATCTGACCGGACATCGAGCCGATGTTGACGATGCTGCCGCCCCGGCCCCCAACCATGTGCCGGCCGAACACCTGGCAACACATCCACACCGCGTCGAGGTTGACGTCCATCACCTGCCGCCATTGGTCGTCGGTCACGTCCAGCGCCGGCGAGTGCACGCAGTCGCCGGCGTTGTTCACCAGGATGTCGATCGCACCGAACCGTTCGATCGCCGCATCACGGATGCGCTCGATTTCCTCGCGCCGGGTGATGTCGCCCAGCACCGTCAGGCTGCGCCGTCCGAGGGCGGACAATTCCGCTTCGACGTCCGCTGCTGCCCGCGAGTCTCGGCCGACGATCACGATGTCGGCCCCGGCCTCGGCCAGCGCGCGGGCGAAGCCGCGGCCGAGCCCACGCGTCGCCCCGGTCACCACGGCCGTGCGACCACTCAGGTCGAACTTGTCCAGCACGCTCACGTCGGTCCCATCGGTTGTCCGGTGTCCAGTCAGCACATTAGGCGGCCCACTTCGCCATCCAACCGCTCGGCCGCGGCAAGGATTGACATGCCATCGCGCCAGTGGGTAACTTTCCAACCGATATGGCATTTAGTTAATTAGTGCCTTGTGCTGACCCGCGGCCACCACCACTGAGGGAGCAGCAGATGGCCATCAACCGCCGCCGATTCCTGACCGGGGCAGCCGGTACCGCCGCTATCGCCGCAGGGGCCGTCGCGAGCGGACCACCGACCGCATCCGCGTCCGCGTCGGCACCCGCGACGGCGCCGCAGCGCCGCCCGCGCGGTGAGGCCGTGCGCACCGGTGTGCAGCGGCTGATCGCGTCGCGCTACGCCGAGGTCCGCGGCGAAAAGATCGGCATCGTCACCAACCCGACCGGCATCCTGCCCGACCTGCAGCACGAGGTCGACGTCATGCACGCCGACACCGCGGTCAACCTCGTCGCCGTCTTCGGTCCGGAGCACGGCTTCCGCGGCACGGCCCAGGCCGGCGGCTCGGAAGGCTTCTACAACGACCCCCGCACCGGGCTGCCGGTCTATGACACCTACCTCAAGAGCGGGCAGGCGCTCGCCGACGTCATCACCAAATCCGGCGTCGACACGGTCGTCTACGACATTCAGGATGTCGGCGCCCGCTTCTATACCTACATCTGGACGCTCTACGACTCGATGGTCGCCGCCGCCATGGCCGGCAAGCGCTTCGTGGTGCTCGACCGGCCGAACGCGATCTCCGGCCGGCAAGCCCTCGGGCCGGTGATGCACGCCGGGTACGAGACGTTCGTCGGGCGCAAGCCGATCGCCCAGGCCCACGGCATGACCGTCGGCGAGCTGGCCCGCCTCTACAACGGCGAGTGGGTCGCCGCCGATGCCGGCCGCCGCGTCGACCTCACCGTCGTCGAGGTCGAGGGCTGGTCGCGGGACATGTACTACGAGCAGACCGGGCTGCCCTGGGTGCCGCCGTCGCCGAACATGCCGACCGTCGACACCGCCGTCGTCTATCCCGGCACCTGCATGTTCGAGGGCACCACGCTGTCGGAAGGCCGCGGCACGACCCGCCCGTTCGAGGAGATCGGCGCGCCCTACGGCGACTGGCGCTGGCGCGACGCGCTCACCGCCCTGCACCTGCCCGGCGCGCAGTTCCGCGAGAACTACTTCGCGCCGACGTTCTCGAAGTGGGTCGGCCAGACCGTCGGCGGGGTGCAGCTGTACGTCACCGACCGCGACGTGTTCGACCCGATCCGTACGGCCGTCGCCATGCTGGTGACGGCCAAGCAGGTGTACCCGGCCGCGTTCGCGTGGCGCCCCGACAACTGGATCGACAACCTCAGCGGCTCGGACTACCTCCGCCACGCGGTGGACGCGGGGAAGAGCACCGATGAGATCGTCGCCGGCTGGCAGGCCGAACTCAGCGCGTTCCGCCGGCTGCGCGATAAGTACCTGATCTACCGTGACCACGGAGGGCACCGATGAACCCGCAAACCCCTCGGACTTGGCCCCGCAGCCGGGCGACACGCCGACACCGACCCGGCTACGGGGCCAAGCTGTTCGGTGTCGGTGTCAGCGTGATCGGTCTGGTGACCGCCTCGGCCGCGGCCGCCGCCAGCCCGAACCGGCCCGCCGCACCCCCGACGACCGGCGCACCGCCGACCGTCACGGCCGCTGACATCCGCTTCAGTCACGACCAGCTGCGCTACGGCAGCGCTCGACAGGCCGGCCTCGTGCCGCAGTACGTCGACAGGATCGCCACCGACATCGCGACCTACCTGCAGCCGTCACCGACGTATCCGGAGTACGCCGGCGCGGTGGCCCTGGCCGCGCACAACGGCGTGATCGTCGCGCACGACGCCGCGGGCTACGCCCTGCGCTACGCGGACGACAAGCCGACGGAACTGCCACCGGACCAGCGGATCCCGATGCGCCGCGACACGATCTTCGATCTCGCGTCGATGACGAAGCTGTTCACCGCGATCGCGGCCGTGCAACTCATCCAGCAGGGCCGGATCGGGCTGAACACGCCGGTCGCGCACTACATCCCGGCCTTCGCCGCCAACGGCAAGGGCGACATCACGATCCGCAACCTGCTGACGCACACGTCGGGGCTGCCGCCGGACCCGAGCCCGTCGCTGTGCACCTACGGCAGCCACGAAGAGCAGTGGGCCGCCGTGTACGCCGTGAAGCCCACCGCCCCACCGGACACCACGTACATCTACAGCGACATCAACATGATGACGATGGGCAAGGTGATCGAGGCGGTGACCGGCCGCACGCTCGACCAGGTCGTGGCCCAGCGGATCACCGGGCCGCTGCAGATGCACGACACGATGTTCAACCCGCCGGCCTCGCTCAAGCCGCGCATCGCGGCCGAGGAGTACCAGCCGTCGACGAACCGGGGGATCGTCTGGGGGACGGTGCACGACGAGAACTCGTACTGCGTCGGCGGCGTGTCCGGCCACGCTGGAGTCTTCTCGACCGCACACGACATCGCGATCCTGGCCCAGACCATGCTCAACGGCGGACGCTACGGCCACGTGCGGATCCTCTCCGAGCAGTCGGTGCGGCAGATGTTCACCAACTTCAACCAGGCCTTTCCCAGCGATTCGCACGGTCTCGGCTTCGAGCTGGACCAGCGCTGGTACATGGACGCGCTCAACTCGCCGGTGACGGCGGGCCACACCGGCTACACGGGCACGTCCATCGTCATCGACCCGCTGTCGAAGTCGTTCGTCATCCTGCTGACCAACCGGGTCCACCCGAGCCGCAACTGGGGCAGCAACAATCCCTCGCGGCGGGCGGTCGCGCGGGATCTGGCTCTGGCCCTGCCCGTGCGTCCGGCTGCGGGCCGCACCGACTGGTTCTCCGGCACGACGGACGCCACCACCGCAACCCTCACGCTGCCGGTCGCGATACCAGCCGGCGGCGCCCGGCTGAGCTTCGATCTCTGGTACGACACGGAGGAGACCGACATCGGGGCGCTGGAGGCATCCAGCGACGGCGGGACGACGTGGCACCAGGTGCCGCTGACCCTACGAGCGCGCAACGACGTGTGGTCGACCGACGGCACCTTCTCCGGTTTCGAAGGGCGGCAATGGTTGCGCGCCTCGGCTGACGTGACAGCGGGGACGACGCACCTGCGCTGGCGCTACACCACCGACGCCTTGTACGAGGGGCGCGGCGTCTACGTCGATGCGATACGCCTGTTCGGCCCGCGCGGGCTGCTCTTCGACGGCGAGCGCCGTTCCGACGCCACGCTGCTACAGCCCAGCGGCTGGACGGTAAGCACGAATTGACCTAGCGGGTGGGCGGGCCGAAGCCGCTGAGCCGAAGCAGCGCCGGCACCAGCGCATACAGGAGCACGGCGAGGGCCGCGACCGCGATCATCGCGGCCCGTAAGCCGAAGGTCGCGGCCCAGGCGCCGACGTAGGCCGGGCCTAGGAGGAAGCCCAGATAGGACACCGTCGTGACCACGGACGTGGCCCGGCCGCGGTGTGACTCCGGCACGTTTCGCGACACGATGCCCACCAGCGTCGGGAAGAGCACGCCCGTTCCGGCTGCGGCCACGGCCAACCCGGCCGCCGCGACGAGCAGGGTTGGCGCGGCCGCGATGACGGCCGCACCGGCTCCAGCGCCGGCCGCGCCGGCGAGCAGAACCCGCCGGGCGTGCACCGGGGCGAGGCCGCCGATCGCGAACCGGGTGATCGCGACCGTGCCGGCGAAGACTGCCGGCGCGACGGAGGCCAGCCCGGCGCCTGACCGCAGTTCCTCGTGGGCGAAGACCGCACTCCAACTCTGGTGCGCGTTTTCGCTCGCGAACGCCAGTGCGCCAAGGATCCCGATGAGCACCAACGGGACCATGCGGGGTCGGTGGGCCGGTGCGAGTCGCTCCCGCGGGCTCGCGCCGGTGGCTGCACCGGGGTCGCGCGGCGGAAGATTGACCGCCATCGCCGTACCCGCCGCGACCGCGAGCGCAGCAACCGCGAAGAACGGGACCGCTAGGGGAAGGGAGCCGGCCGAGGCGAGCCCGGTGGCCAGGGTCGCGACCACCACGAAGGTGGAGAACACGCCGTGCGCCCGCGTGATGACCGGCCGGGCGGTCAGTTGCTCCGCCCGCCCGGCGACGGCGTTCATGGCGACGTCGGCCGCCCCGCTCGAGGCCCCGACGAGAGCCAGCGCGACGCACAGTGCCACCAGGTTCACGGCGGACACGGCCAAGACCGCACCGAGGACGCCCAGAGCGCCGAGCACGAGGGCTGCGACCCGTAACCCCCATCGATCCAGGGCCGGGCCGGCCAGCAGCATGGCCGGCAACGCGCCGGCGCCGACGAACAGCAGGGCGAGCCCGAGTTGGCCGTCGCTCACTCCGGCCTGATCTTCCACCCGCGGGACGGAGGCGCCCCAAACGCCCCAGAAGGCGCCGAAGGCGGCGAAGGCCAAGGTCGCGGACACCACCAGATTGCGCGGGGACGCGGTCGCAGTGGCCACCATTTGTGTAACGCTACACATTAGGATGGCCCAGTGACATCCGGGGACGCAGCCAAGCGCGTGACGCTCGCGCAGGTCGCCAGGAAAGCCGGCGTTTCGGTGATGACCGCGTCGTACGCCTACAACCAGCCCGGCCGGGTGTCCGCTGCCGCGCGGACCAAGGTGCTCGAGGCCGCCGCTGCCCTGGGTTACGGCGGCCCTGACCCCAGCGCGCAATCGCTGCGCCGGGGCAGCACCCGCACGCTCGGCGTCGTGCTGGGCGAACACCTCAGCTACGCGTTTGACGATCCCCAGGCGGCGTCGTTCCTGGCCGGCATCGCCGAGGTGTGCGCCGAGCAGGGCTTCGGCATGACGATCCTGCCGATCACCGGGGCTGCCGACGACGCGGCTCGAGTGCGGACGGCGGCGGTGGACGGATTCGTGGTCTGGACGACGTCAGATGACGATCCAGTGCTGGCGGCCGTGCGCGCGGTGCGGCGGCCGGCGGTGGTGCACGGCGGCCCGGACGTGGCCGGGTTGAGCGTCGTCGGGATCGACAACTCCGCGGCTGCCCGTGCGATCGGGACAATCGCGTTCACCGCCGCACGCCACCCGGCGGTGCTGAGCTTCCCGCTGTCGCGGGACCGGGTCAGCACGATCGAGCGCGGCATCGAGACAGCGGGCGTGCGGTTTCCGGTGACCCGCGAGCGACTGACCGGATACCGGCAGGCGGCCGAGGACTTGGGCATCGCCTGGAGCGACGTCGTGGTGGCGGTGTGCTCGCACAACGATCGGGCCGAGGCCGAGCAGATGACGAAAGCGCTGCTGTTGGGGCCTCAGCCGCCCGACGCGATCGCCGCCATGGGCGACGAACAAGCCGCCGGCGCGGTCCGGGCCATCCGCACCGCTGGGCTCACCATCCCGCGCGATGTCGCCGTAACCGGCTGGGACGACGCCGTGGTCGCCTCGGAACTCGGGGTGACCACCGTCGGCCAGTCGCTGCGCGAGCAGGGCTCGGTATGCGCGCGGATCGCGCTCGGACAACTAAGGGCCTCGCCCGCCGCGCCGTGGACGGTCGTCCGGCGGACGAGCACGCGGCCGTTCGCAGGCGGGTGACTAGCGAGGCTCCCCGGCGGTCGGCGTTTGCGCTGCCGCACGCAGGACGGCCGCGTGCAGCGCCGGGTCGAGCGCGCCGCCGCCCAGCTCGGCCAGGGCCAGCGCCGCGGCGCCGGCCGCGCCCGGACCGGGATCGCGCACCCGCAGTCGGCCGTCGAGCCGGGAGATGACAGCCGCCCGTACCGGCCCCTCGATCAACAGCGCACCGGCGAGGACGAGGTCCACCGCATCGAGGGGCGGCACGGCGGTCGCGACCGTGCGCACGGCGGCAACCAGCCGCTCCGCTGCCTCGTCGACCAGGGCGACGGCGACTGGGTCCCCCGCGATCGCGGCCCGCGTCACCAACGGCGCGAGCTCGCCGAGGCGGGCAGGGGCGTCGGCGTGCACCCGGCTGATCGCGGTCTGGGCCAGGTCGGCATCGGGCTCGGCGGCGAAGTAGGCCGCGATGTCAGCGCGTAACCGGGTCGCCTCCCCCCGTCCGTCCCACGCGGCGAGCGCGGCCCGCACGCCATGCAGCCCAAGCCACACTGCGGAACCCTCGTCGCCGAGTACCCAGCCGTAACCGTCGCAGCGCCGGACAATCCGGCGGTCGGCGAACGCCGCCGCGGCCGCGCCGGTGCCGGCGAGCAGGAGCAGCCCAGCAGGGCTCGTCGAGCCAGCAGCGAACGCGACGTCGAGGTCGGTGACGACCTTCGGCTGCCCACCCAGCCCGACCGACCGCCAGGCCCGGTCGACGGCTTCAGCGACCGTCCGCGCGCCGGCCGCGCCGGCCCCGGCGACGCCGAACACACCGGCCCGTACATCGCCGGGCCGGGCTGACCCGAGAGCGGCCGCCAGCGCGTGCGCGAACCACTGTTCGGGCCGCCCGGCACTGGATCGGATGTTGGCGCCCGCTGCGGTTGCCCGTCCGACGATCGTGCCGTCGTCGGCGACGACCAGACACCGGGTGGTCGTCGCACCGGCGTCCACGCCGACGACCAGATCGGGCACCTGGGCAAACTACACCGAAACCGACTTGGTACTCATTGACACACCTGGGTCGGTAAAGGAAACTTTCTGACGTGCCGCGAGCAGAGAAGCGAGGTCGAGGGTGAGCATCCAGCCGGACGGCGCCAGTTGGGTGCTGGCTCCCACCGAGGAGCGCAACCCGGACACCCTCGACATCGACCTGCGCAGCACGGTCGAGATCCTGCGTCTCATCAACGACGAAGACGCGAAAGTCCCGGGCGCCGTCCGGGCCGTCCTCCCCGTTTTGGCCCAGGCCGTCGACCTCGCGACCAACGCGTTGCGCGGCGGGCACACCATTCACTACTTCGGTGCCGGCACATCCGGGCGTATCGCCGTGCTCGACGCGGCCGAGCTCGTGCCCACCTACGACCTCGATCCCGGCTGGGTCGTCGCGCACCACGCCGGTGGTTTGCAGGCCCTTGAACGGCCGGTCGAGGATCTCGAGGACGACGAGTCGGTGGGCGCCGCGGACGCCGCCGGAGTGCGCTCCGGCGACGTCGCGATCGGCCTGACGGCCAGCGGCCGAACGCCGTTCGTGGTCGCGGCGTTGCGCGAAGCCCGTGCGCGCGGCGCCCGCACCGTGCTCATCTCGGCCAATCCGGATGCCAGTTCCGGTGCCGACGTCGACGTCCACGTGGGGGTCGCGACCGGCCCGGAGGTAATCGCCGGTTCCACCCGCATGAAGGCCGGCACGGCGCAGAAGCTGCTGCTCAATGCGTTCTCCACCGCGCTGATGGTGCGGATGGAACGCACCTACTCCAACCTCATGGTCGCGGTCACCGCCAACAACGCCAAGCTGCGCGGTCGGGTGGTGCGCATCCTCGTCGAGGCGACCGGCCTCGATGCCACGACGTGCGCACGGGCCGCCGAGGAGGCCGGCGGTGACTGCCGCCTCGCGCTCGTGTCGCTGCTGGCCGGGCTGCCGATCGAGCAGGCCCGGCAGGCGCTCGCAGCCGCGGGCGGAGGGGTGCGTCGTGCGCTCGATCTGGCCCACGGCACCGCGGGTTTGCCAGCCACGACAGTTGACGGTCCAGTCCCGGGAAACGAAAGGGCACACACATGAGAACCCGCACAATGTCCGCGAGCTTCGCCGTGCTCGCCGCGGCCACGGTGGTGCTGAGCGGTTGTTCGGCGACGGGATCGTCGGACAACAAAGGCAGCAACGTCAAGCTGTCGCTGTGGTCCTGGCGGCCGGAAGACACCGCGACGTACCGCAAGATCTTCGCCAAGTTCCACGACTCCCACCCGAACATCACCGTCGACTTCAAGCCGTACAAGGCCACTGAGTACAACACGATTCTCTCGACCGGGCTGACCCAGTCCGGCGGGCCGGACGTGATGCAGCTGCGCACCTACGGCGGGGTCCAGCCACTGATCGACGCCAAGAACCTGACGCCGTTGGACGGCAAGGTGGCCGGGCTGTCCAACTTCGACAAGACGTCGCTCGACGGCGCCCGGGGCAAGAAGGACAGCAAGGTCTACGGCGTGCCGCTCGAGGTGTCGACCTTCCAGATCTACTACAACAAGGACCTGTTCTCGAAGTACAAGCTGACGCCACCGACGACGTGGGATCAGATGATCACGGCGGCCAAGACGCTCAAGCAGAACGGCGTCACCCCGTTCGCCGCCGCCGGCAAGGATTCCTGGCTGCTTCCGCTCTACGACGACGCGTTCGCGGCCACCCGCTACGGCGGACCGGACTTCGAGAAGAAGGTGCTCAGCGGTCAGGCCAAGTTCACCGACCCGGCCTACGTGGACGCGCTCAACGTCTTGAACCAGCTCAAGCCGTACTTCCCCAAGGACCAGATGGGGCTGGCCGAGACGGATGTCCAGACGCTGTTCGCCACCGGCAAGGCAGCCATGATTCCCGAAGGCTCGTTCGCGCTGGCTCCGATGAAGGCGATCAACTCGAACCTCAATCTTGGTGTCTTCAATGCGCCGCCTGCCCCTGGGGCGACGGTCGACCACCCGCTCGAGGTCGGCTGGGTCGACGCGTCGTTCGGTCTGAATGCCAAGTCCAAGCACCAGAAGCAAGCGCTGGAGCTGCTGCAGTGGATGACGTCCAAGGAGTTCGGTCAGATGGTGGCTGACGACCTCAAGCAGATCTCGTTGAACAAGCAGGTCCAGCCGTCCGATGGGCTGCTCAAGCAAATGGTGCAGGCCTACCGGGCCAACCCGACGCCCTACATCATGCTCGTCGACTTCCGTTACGGCACACCACTCGGCAGTGACCTGGAGGCGGCCGGTCTGCAGAACATGCTGCTGGGCAAGCAGAGCGCGGCCCGGGTGGCCGGTGACATCCAAAAGGGCATCTCTCAGTGGTTCAACCCGTAGAGGCGGGAGCATCCACATCCGCTCGCGTCGGGCGCGTTCGCCGGTCCCGCCGGACCGCGCCCGCCGCGAGCGTGGTGCCACGCATGAAGTGGCGCACCGCGGCGTGCTTCTGTCTGCCCGCGTTCGCGCTCTACAGCGTCTTCGTGGTCTACCCGCTGCTGTCGGCACTCGCCGACAGTTTCTGGCGCTGGCAGGGGACAGCACGGGGTGAGTTCGCCGGGCTGGCCAATTTCACCGGTCTGTTCACCACGTTCCCGCTGAACCGGCAGTTGTGGCCGGCGTTCTGGCACACCGTCGTGTTTTTCATCGGGACGATGATCGTGCAGAACACATTCGGCCTCCTCGTGGCCGTGCTGCTGCACGAACGCCGATTCGGCAAGCGGTTCCTCCAGACCGTCTACACCGTGCCCTACCTCGTTGGTGGCCTGGTCGTGGGCTATCTCTGGAGCCTGCTGCTGAGCCCGAGCTTCGGGGCGGTGAACAAGTCGCTGGAGGCGGTCGGGCTGGGCTCGTTCGCCCGGCCGTGGCTGGGTGACCCGACGACCGCCCTGCCGGTGGTCATCCTCGTCAACGCCTGGCACTACATCGGTTTCCCGATCCTGCTGTTCGGGGCGGCGCTGGCCGGCATCCCCGGTGAGTACAGCGAAGCGGCCCGCGTAGACGGAGCCAACGCCGTCCAGCGGTTCTTCCGGGTCACGCTGCCCTTGCTATTGCCGGCGATCGGAGTCGTGTCGATCCTGACGTTCATCGGCTGCTTCAACACCTTCGAACTGGTCTATTCACTGGAGGGCGCGCAGGGGAACCAGCCGACCGGGCCGGGCGGGGCCACCGATCTGCTCGGCCTGATCTTCTACCGCGTCGCCTTCCAGGAGGGCGGCGTGAACGCCATCGGCGTGTCCTCGGCCCTGGCCGTGCTGCTGTTCCTGTTCATCTTCGGCATTGCCGTCGCGGCCAACCGCTACGTGCGTCGGCGTGAGGTTTCGCTGACATGACCGCTGTCCAAGCCAAGGCCCGGCCGACGCCGGCCGCGATCAGCGTCGGGCGGCGCCGGTCCAAGGTGCGCCGCGACCCCCGCGAGCGGCTGATCCGGGTGCTGGTCGTGCTGCTGCTCTGGAGCTACGCCGCCCTGTCGATCGCGCCGTTATTGGTGATGGCGCTCGACTCGCTGCGGCCCAACGTGAAGGTGCTGTCGGATCCCCTCGGCTTTCCGACGTCACCCACGCTGCACAGCTACGTCACGGCGTGGACGCAGGCGTCCTTCGCCGAGTACCTGCGCAACTCCGCCCTCGTGACGATCGGTGCGGTCGCGCTGGACGTCTGTGTGTCGCTGCCGGCCGCGTATGCACTGGGCCGCTACCGGTTCCGCGGAAGTGGCGTGCTGACCGCGTACTTCCTGTCTGGCTTGATGCTGCCCATCCGGCTGGGCATCGTGCCGATCTTCTACCTGCTCGGTTCCTTCGGCATGATCGACTCCCGCGCCGGGCTGGCCCTGGTCTACGCGGCCAGCGGCATCCCGTTCTCGGTGTTCATCATGGCGGCGTTCTTCCGCAACCTGCCGCGCGAGATCGAGGAAGCGGCCCGCATCGACGGCGCCGGTGAGTTCCGGATCTTCCTGCGGGTCATGCTGCCGCTGGTCAAGCCGGCGATCGCCACCGTCGTGGTGTTCCGCTTCGTGCCGCTGTGGAACGACTTCTTCTTCCCGCTCGTGCTGTTGCGCACCACCAGCAAGTACACGCTGCCGGTCGGGCTGACCCAGTTCTTCGGCGAGTTCCAGACGAACTGGTCCGCGCTGTTCGCGGGTCTGGTCATCGCCACGGTGCCGCTGATCGTGCTGTTCCTGATCGCGACGAAGCAGATCGTGGCCGGCCTCACCGCCGGCATGGGCAAGTGAGCCGGCAACCGCGGTCAGCCTCGATCGACGCTGATCAGGCCGTCGGTGACGTGGACGTCGACCGTCAGCGTCGCTCCGCTGGCGGTGGCGGGCGGGAAGATCGTCTTGTTGAGGTTGACGCCACCGTGGTCGCGCCCGGCCTTGTCGACCAGGTCGCCGCCGTTGAGCTGCAGGTCCCCGAAGTGGACGTTGTCGTCGATGACAACGTTCATCGTGGCCGGGACGAAGATCTGGGTCTGACCGGCGCCGAGCGTGACCCGGACGGTGCGATCGTGCTCGAGCGGACCGAGGCGGCGCAGGTCGAGAGTGGCCCGGCCGAACGCCAGCCGGTAGTGCGACTGCAACTGGGCTGCGCTCGTGGGCGTCCATTCCCGCTCGCCGAAGCCGTCGTGCATCCGCGCATGTGACCCGCCGAACGCGACGAGCCCGACGATGGTGGGCCCGAGCAGCAGGGCGACGCTCCAGGGTGTGCGCCGCAGCACGAGGCCGGCCAACACGCCGGCACCGACGATGGCGAGGGTGGCCCAGAAGTAGATCGGGATCGCGATGCCACTGGCGGCGTCGACGAGCGCGAGCACGAGCAGCGTGGCGGCCAGGGTGCCGAGGGTCGCCCAACGCACCGGCATCGCCCGCCGCCGCCGTTCCCGGCTCGCCGCCTTGGCCTCGGTGATCCACTGCCGAGTCTCGCTCACCCAGGTCGGTGAGCCATAACCGGCGATCGGCTGCGTGCCGGTTGCGGTCTCGCCCCCGTCGCCTTTGGTGAGGTCGACGGTCGGGGCCGCGCCCGGCGCGGTGACCGGGCCAGGGGGTGGGGGCGGCCACGAGGTGACGCTGTCGTCGCGCTGGTTGGCCCGTCCCTTGCGGGCGAAGATGGCGACGAGGACGATCGCCACCAGGATGACCGGGAAGAAGTGGCCGGGTGCCCACCAGCTGAACGCCACGCCCCACAATGCGAGACCGGCGACAATGGCGACGAGCCAAACCGGGATCCGGCGGCGGCGCAATTCGCTCACGAATCCGTCGATGGGCGCGTGTACCGTGCCCTGGTCGGGAATCGCGGCCCAGGCCACCAAGTAGGCCAGCACGCCGGCGCCGCCGAAGAATGCGGATGTCGCGAACAGCACGCGGAACAGCACCGGGTCGACGTTGAAGTACTCGCCGAGCCCACCTGCCACTCCGGCACCGACCCGATCAGTGCGGCTGCGACGCAGCACCCGGTGCGGCGGCAGGGGAGCGGTGGGCGGCGGTGGTGGTGCGGTGAAGCCGCTGGACTGGTCAGTGGTGGTCATGGGACCAAGAATCCCCTCTCGATTGCGTTGGGGCATCGGGTGAGCCCCTGAGTCGCACCCTGAACCTTCGCCTCAGGGCCCTACCTGATGCCGTGGACGCCCTCGGCACGGGACTATGGACGTTGTGACCGCCATGGCTCCGAGCTCTCGTCGCCTCTATCGGCGACCTGGACGCTGGCTGCGTGGCGGAGTGGCGTCCGGTATCGCCGAGCATCTCGGCGTGCGGCCGCTGATCATCCGGGCGGCATTCGTCGGCCTCTCCCTGGCCGGCGGCCTGGGTATCGCCCTGTACGGCGCGTACTGGATCGTCGTCCCGTCCGCCCCGGACACCCCGCGCAGCCGGTTCCCGGTCTGGCTGGAATATCTCGGTGCCGCCATCGCCGCTATCGCCGCGATCGGCAGCGTCGTCTCCGCGGTGCCGCTGGGCAGCGTCTTCGGCCCGACGCTGCTGGCCTGCCTGGGCGGCGCGCTCATCTGGCGCCAGGCGACCGAGCCAGACCGCAATCGCTGGCGCCGGCTGTCGCGCGACTCGTTGTCGGCGCAGGGCACCGACCGGATCGGCCGGATCCGATTGGCGGCGGGCGCGGCCCTGGTGGTCTCCGGTGCGGTCATCGTGTTGGCTCGGGCCAACGTGTCGGCCATCCGGGACGGCCTGCTCGCCGTGATCGTGAGCATCGTCGGCATCGCGCTGCTCACCGGGCCGTGGTGGATGCGGATGATGACCCAGCTCAGTGCTGAGCGCAGCGAGCGGATCCGGTCGCAGGAGCGGGCGGACATCGCGGCCCATCTGCACGACTCGGTGCTGCAGACGCTCGCGCTGATCCAGCGCAACGCGGGCTCGCCCCGCGAAGTGAGCCGGCTCGCGCGCGGGCAGGAGCGCGACCTGCGCAACCTGCTCTACGGCTCGCGGACGGCCTCCGGCCAGCTGGCCGACGAGCTGCGCGGCGTCGCGGCCGAGGTGGAGGACGCGTACGCCATCTCGGTCGAGGCCGTGGTCGTCGGCGACGTGGCGCTGGACGAGGGCCTGGCCGCCGCAGCAGCCGCGGCCCGCGAAGCGCTGGTCAACGCGGCCAAGCACGCCGGCGTCACCGAGGTCTCGCTGTACGCCGAGGTCGAGCCCGACGCGCTGAGCATCTTCGTCAAGGACCGCGGGGTGGGCTTCGACCTCGATGCGGTGGCCGACGACCGGCAAGGCGTGCGCGGGTCCATCATCGGCCGCATCGAGCGCCACGGCGGCGAAGTCAAGCTGCGCAGCCAGGGCGGTAGCGGCACCGAAGTCGAGATCCGAATGCCGTTCGGGCGTTCGACGAGCGGGCAGCGGGCCACCTCTGCACGGAAGGAGTGAGCGTCCGATGAATACCCGGGTTCTTCTCGTAGACGACCATGCGATGTTCCGGTCCGGCGTGCGGATCGAACTCGGTGAGCGCGTCGACGTGGTCGGCGAGGCCGGCACCCCGGCCGAGGCGATCGCCGCGATCCGGGCCTCCCAGCCCGACGTGGTGCTGCTCGACGTGCACATGCCCGACGGGGGCGGACTGGCCGTGATCGAGGCGATCGCCACCGAGCTGCCCGAGGTGCACTTCCTGGCCCTGTCGGTTTCTGATGCGGCGGAGGACGTCATCGCCCTCATCCGCGCCGGTGCCCGCGGCTACGTCACCAAGACGATCTCGGCTGACGACCTCGCCGCCGCGATCACCCGGGTCGCCGAGGGCGATGTGGTCTTCAGCCCACGGCTGGCCGGCTTTGTGCTGGACGCGTTCCGTGATGCCCCGGTGGCGCCGTCCGTCGACCCCAACTTCGACCAGCTCACGCCGCGCGAGCGGGAGGTCATGCGGTTGCTGGCTCGCGGCTACGCCTACAAGGAGATCGCGGCCGAGCTGTTCATCTCGATCAAGACCGTAGAGACCCACGCGTCCAACGTGCTGCGCAAGCTGCAGCTGTCCAGCCGTCACCAGCTGACCCGCTGGGCCGCCGACCGCCGCATGTTGTAGCCGCGATCAGCGGGTGCCGCGGCACACCTGAAGGATCGCGTCGGCAAGGTTCGGGCCGTGGGCGCCGAGGCCGCGGCGGTACGCGTCGAGGATGATCCGCTCGCGGCCGAGCTCGACCCGGGCGCCGCCCGCGTTGAGGCGGGCGGTCTGCACGCGGCTGGACAGCCGGGCCCGTTCGGCGACGAGCCGGATGATCGCTTCGTCCAGCGCGTCGATCTGCCCGCGCAGCGTGTCGATGGAGTCAGCGCCGGTGGTGTCGGCCGCGTCTCCGGTGGTGATGGCCATGGTCATCGAAAGTCCCTTTCGGTGGCGCCTGGTTTTCGCGGGCGGGGGCGCGAACAACAAAACGCCCCGGGGCTCGCGGCCCGGGGCGTCGATTGGTTGACTGGTCAGCCAGCTACGACGGGCACCGAGGCGCGGTACCCGTAGTAAAACTCGTACGACTGGCTTAGCACGGATCGATCCTGACACGCCTTCCCACCAGTCGGCAAGTTGTCCCGACTGGTGGGATCGCGCTAGGCCCTACGGCGCCGCCCCGAGCTCGGACTCCTCCTCCTCGGCCTCGGCCACCGTCTCGTCGATGTTCTCCTGGACGCGCTCCTTCGGCAGCCGCGACCACAGCGCGAGGCCGTACACGATCGCGGTCAGGGCCAGCATGATCGGGAAGCCCCAGCCGAACCCGATGATGCCGAGGTTGCCCTTGTGCTCGCTCTTCTCCGGATAGGTGCCCAGGTAGCTGATCAGGCACAGGCCGCCGAGCCACGGCACCAGCCAGGGCGCACCGTGGCGCCAGTCCATCGGCGGCATGCTGCCCTTGCCGGTGAGGTGGAAGATGCCCAGCAACACGAACCCGAGCAGGATCGCGACGAACAGCTTCCAGTCCGTCTCCCAACCGGCCCAGTAGACGATCAGGTTCGAGGAGAACAGGGCCAGGAACGGGATCACGTCACCGAACGGCAGCTTGAACGGTCGCTCGTGTTCGGGCATCTCGCGGCGCAGGGCGGCGAGCACGAGCGAGCCGGAGCCGAAGGACATCACCGTGGCGGAGGTGATGAAACCGACGAGCTGCTGCCAACTCGGGAACGGCAGGAACACGATCAGCCCGACGACGAACGTGACGAACAGGCTGATGAGCGGTACGCCGCGGGGGGTGGTCCTGGCCAGGGCGCGCGGCGCGTTGCCGTTCTTGCCCATCGCGTAGGAGATCCGGCCGGTGACGGTGGTGTAGATCAGCCCGGTGTCGGCCGGTGAGACCACCGCGTCGATGTAGAGCAGCGTCGCCAACCAGCCCAACCCGATGAGCGACGCGATCGCGGCGAGCGGGCCGAAGTCGTTCGTGAACGACAGTGCGGTCCAGCCCTTGGACAGGTCCTTCGGGTCGACGGCGCCGATGAAGGCGATCTGCAACAGGATGTAGATGACCGCGGTGACGGCCACCGAACCGATGACCGCGATCGGGACGTTGCGCTTCGGGTTGCTGGTCTCCCCGGCCAGTTCGACACCCTGGCGGAATCCGAGGAACGAGAACGTGATGCCGGCCGTGGCGATGGCCGTGAAGACACCGTGCATGCCGTCGGTCGAGAACCCGTGGCTGTTGAAGTTCGCGGTGTGGAACGTGGTGACCGCGAAGGCGACGATCACCAGCACGATGATGCCGAGCTTCCACCAGACGATGACGTTGTTGATGCGGGCGAACCAGCGGATGCCGAAGTAGTTGACCAGCACGAAGAAGGCCATGCCGAGGACGGCGAGCAGGTAGCCGAGCCCAGTGAGCGTGTGCACGGTCTCGCTGCCGACCTGGTGGGCCTTGGTGAACGGCGCGTACTTGGTGGCGTACTGCAGCGCGCCCTCGACCTCGATCGGGGCCACGGTCGCGGCGGCCAGCCAGGTGATCCAGCCGGTCGTGTAGCTGGCGAACGATCCGAACGACAGGTGCGGGAACCGGACCACGCCGCCGGAGATCGGGAACATCGTGCCCAGTTCGGAGTAGACGAGGCCGATCAGCATGATCATCACCGCGGCGATCAGCCAGGAGAAGATCGCGGCCGGACCGGCCAGCTGCGAGGCATTCAGGGCTCCGAACAGCCAGCCCGAGCCGATGATCGAGCCGACTCCCGCGAACAGCAAGCCGACCGTTCCGATGTCACGTCGCATGCGGCGTTCGGATCCGCTCGGCGCGTCCTGCTCTTCTGTGGCGACCATGATCCACCTTTCGTTCTCGTCAATGTGCCCAGGTTCTCAACTGAGCAAACCGGGCACAATGCCACAGCCGCCGACCGGGCCCGAAGCGGGGTCGGCAAGCGGCGCGGTGACGGTGGACCGCCGTAGGCTGGCGCTGATGAGCGACGACGTGCAGCTGCCCAGCGACACGCTGGTCGACCCGCCGTCGGAGTCCACGGCGCAACGCCCGCGCGCCCGGCTGGCTGTCGACCCGGCGACGCTGCTCGACGGCCTCAACCCGCAGCAGCGGGCCGCCGTGGTTCATCAAGGTGGGCCTTTGCTCATCGTGGCCGGCGCCGGTTCGGGCAAGACCCGCGTGCTCACCCACCGCGTCGCTTACCTGCTCGCGGAGCGCGGGGCCCGGCCGGGCGAGATCCTCGCCATCACCTTCACCAACAAGGCCGCGGGCGAGATGAAGGAACGGGTCGCCGCCCTTGTCGGGCCAAGGGCGAAGGCGATGTGGGTCAGCACGTTCCATTCGATGTGCGTGCGAATCCTGCGTTCGGAGTCAAAGGCCGTCGGAATCAAGTCCTCCTTCTCCATCTACGACGCCGACGATTCCAAACGCTTGATGACGATGGTCGGCCGCGAGCTCGACCTCGACCCGAAGCGCTACCCGGCCCGGTCCTTGTCGGCCCAGGTGAGCAATCTCAAGAACGAACTGGTGACGGCCGAGGCCTGGGCCGATCAGGCCAGCAATGCGCACGAAAAAGTGCTGGCCGAGGCCTACACCCGCTACCAACGCCGGTTGATGGAGGCGCACGCGTTCGACTTCGACGACCTGATCATGACGACGGTGGGCCTGCTGCAGAATCACCCCGACGTGGCCGAGCACTACCGGCGGCGCTTCCGGCACGTGCTGGTCGACGAGTACCAGGACACCAACCACGCCCAGTACGTACTGGTGCGCGAACTGACCCAGCCGGCCGGCGACGTCGAGCCGGCCGAACTGGCGGTCGTCGGCGACGCCGACCAGTCGATCTATGCCTTCCGCGGCGCGACCATCCGCAACATCCTGGAGTTCGAGCGCGACTACCCCAATGCCTCCACGATCCTGTTGGAGCAGAACTACCGGTCGACCCAGACGATCCTGTCCGCGGCCAATGCCGTCATCGCCCGCAATCCTGATCGCAAGCCGAAGAACCTGTGGTCCGAGGCCGGCGCCGGCGAGCAGATCAACGGCTATGTGGCCGAGAACGAGCACGACGAGGCCGCGTGGGTGGCTCAGCGCATCGACGAGCTCGCCGACGCCGGTACCGCCGTCGCCTCCGACGTCGCCGTGTTCTACCGCACCAATGCGCAGTCCCGTGTCTTCGAAGAGGTGTTCATCCGAGTCGGCCTGCCGTACAAGGTCGTGGGCGGCGTGCGCTTCTACGAGCGGCGCGAGATCCGCGACGCGCTGGCCTACCTGCGGGTCATCGCCAACCCCGACGACGTCGTCAGCCTGCGCCGCATCCTCAACACGCCCCGCCGCGGCATCGGCGACCGAGCGGTGGCCTGCGTCGACGTCCTGGCCGAGCGCGAGCGGCTGTCGTTCGGCGCGGCGCTCGAGGTGGCCGACTCGGCGACAGGACTCGCGCCCCGTTCGCTGAACGCCATCCGCGACTTCGTCAGCCTGCTCACCGACCTGCGCGGAGTCGCGGCCGGACCCGACGGCACGCCCAGCTCCATTCTGGAGGCAGTCCTCGACAAGACCGGTTACCTGCGCGAGCTCGAAGCCAGCCGCGATCCTCAGGACGAGGGCCGCGTGGACAACCTGCGCGAACTCGTCAGCGTGGCCCGCGAGTTCGAGGAGCAGCGGGCCGGCACCGACGAGGCGACCTCCCTCGACGCGTTCCTCGAGCAGGTCTCGCTCGTCGCCGATGCCGATTCGGTCCCGGACGCCAGCGGTGGCGTCGTCACGCTGATGACCCTGCACACCGCCAAGGGATTGGAGTTCCCGGTCGTCTTCCTGACCGGCCTGGAGGACGGCGTCTTCCCGCACCTGCGCACGCTCGGCGATCCGGCCGAACTCGCAGAGGAACGCCGACTCGCCTACGTCGGCATCACCCGGGCGCGTGAACGGCTCTACCTGTCCCGCGCGCTGTCGCGATCGGCCTGGGGGGCGCCGTCGTGGAACCCGCCGTCGCGCTTCCTCGACGAGATCCCGGGCGAGCTCGCGGTATGGACGGGTGAGGTTGACCGGCAGCCGTTCGTCGGCGGCTACGAGGACACTCCGTCGCGCTACGGCGATCACGGTTACCGGGCGGGCTCGCGCCGGCAGTCGGCCCAGGAGCAACTCGCCGCCTCGCGTCTCAGCAGCGGGGGCATGCGGGGCGGGGTCGGCAACCGCGCCGTCCCGGCCCTCGATCTCGGCGACCGGGTCACCCACGACGCCTGGGGGCTGGGCACGGTCGTGGCCACCCGCGGTTCAGGCGACGGCTCTCAGGCCCAGATCGACTTCGGCACGGCCGGTCTCAAGTGGCTGATGCTGCGTTACGCGCCGCTGCACAAGCTCTGAGCCATCCCGCCGGTTCCGTTCCGCCACCGCGGGTCATACGCTCGCCAGGTGCCTCAACGGATCCGAGTCGTCATCGCCAAGCCCGGCCTGGACGGCCACGACCGCGGCGCCAAGGTCATCGCCCGGGCGCTGCGCGACGCGGGGATGGAGGTCGTCTACACGGGTCTGCATCAGACGCCGGAACAGATCGTGCAGACCGTGATCCAGGAAGACGCGGACGCGGTGGGTCTGTCCGTGCTGTCAGGTGCGCACATGACGCTTTTCGCGAAGACGCTCGAGCTGCTGGAGCAGAACGGCATCACGGACGTCGTCGTGTTCGGCGGCGGCATCATCCCCGATGCCGACATACCCGAACTGGAGAAAGCCGGCGTCGCGAAGATCTTCACGCCGGGAGCGACGATGGACCAGGTCGTCGAGTGGGTGCAGGCCAACGTCGGGGCCGCCCTGCCCGAGTGAGAGCGGGCGTGAGGCCAGTCTCAGCCCTAGGCCGTGGGTATGCAGCCGCCGAGCCCGCTTGACTAGGCTCCGAAAAGGCTCCCCGGAGCGGTCTCGCACCCTAGGACGGACGTATCAGCGTGGATCTGTTCGAGTACCAAGCCAAGCAGCTGTTCCAGAAGTACGACGTACCCGTCAGCCTCGGTGCGGTCGCCACAACGCCCGAGGAGGCCAGGGCGATCGCCGAGCGACTGGGCGGGGTGACCGTCGTCAAGGCGCAGGTCAAGATCGGCGGCCGGGGCAAGGCCGGCGGGGTGAAGGTGGCCAAGACGCCGGCCGATGCCGAGCAGGCCGCGCGCGACATCCTGGGCATGGACATCAAGGGCCACACCGTGCACCGCGTGCTGGTCGACCCGGGTGCCCAGATCGAGCAGGAGTACTACGTCTCATTCCTGCTCGACCGGGCCAACCGGACGTTTCTCGCGATGGCCTCCTACGAGGGCGGCATGGAGATCGAGCAGCTCGCGGTCGAGCGCCCCGACGCGCTGGCGCGCGTGCCGGTTGACGCACTCGCCGGCGTCGATGCGGCCAAGGCCCGCGAGATCGTCGCGGCGGCGAAGTTCCCGGCCGAGGTGGCCGACAAGGTGGCCGAGGTGCTGGTGCCACTGTGGGCGGCATTCGTCGGGTCGGACGCCACGCTGGTCGAGGTCAACCCGCTCGCCAAGGTTGCCTCCGGTGATGTCGTCGCCCTCGACGGCAAGGTGACCCTCGACGAGAACGCGAACTTCCGTCAGCCGGACAACGCCGCGTTCGAGGACGTCGCGGCCACAGATCCGCTGGAGCAGAAGGCCAAGGACAAGCACCTCAACTACGTCAAGCTCGACGGCGAGGTCGGCATCATCGGCAACGGCGCCGGCCTGGTCATGTCGACGCTGGACGTCGTCGCCTACGCCGGCGAGAAGCACGGCAACGTCAAGCCGGCCAACTTCCTCGACATCGGGGGCGGGGCGTCGGCCGAGGTGATGGCCGACGGGCTCGACATCATCCTCAACGACCCGTCGGTGCGCTCGGTGTTCGTCAACGTGTTCGGCGGGATCACGGCGTGCGACGCGGTGGCGAACGGCATCGTTGGCGCGCTGGCCATGCTCGGCGAAGAGGCGGCCAAGCCACTCGTGGTCCGCCTTGACGGCAACAACGTCATCGAGGGCCGACGGATCCTCACCGAAGCCGCGCACCCGCTGGTGACGCTGGTCGACACCATGGACGACGCGGCCGACAAGGCCGCCGAACTTGCCAACTCGGAGGCCTGAGCGATGGCGATCTTCCTCGACGAGAACTCCAAGATCATCGTCCAGGGCATCACCGGCGGCGAGGGCACCAAGCACACCAAGCGGATGTTGGCGTCGGGCGCGCAGGTCGTCGGTGGCGTGAACGCGCGCAAGGCCGGCACCAAGGTCGACTTCGACGGCACGGTGCTGCCGGTCTTCGCATCCGTCAGCGAAGCGATGGCCGAGACCGGAGCGAATGTCACGGTTGGCTTCGTGCCGCCGGCGTTCACCAAGGACTCGGTCATCGAAGCCATCGACGCGCAGATCCCTCTCGCCGTCGTGATCACCGAAGGCGTGCCCGTCCACGACAGCGCGGCGTTCTGGGCTCACGCGCAGGGCAAGTCCACTCGCATCATCGGCCCGAACTGCCCCGGGTTGATCAGCCCGGGCAAGTCCAACGCCGGCATCATCCCGGCCGACATCACCAAGGCCGGCCGGGTCGGGCTGGTGTCGAAGTCCGGGACGCTGACCTACCAGATGATGTTCGAACTACGCGACTTCGGCTTCTCGACCGCGGTCGGCATCGGCGGCGACCCGATCATCGGCACAACCCACATCGACTGCCTGGCCGCGTTCGAGGCCGACCCCGACACCGACGCGATCGTGATGATCGGCGAGATCGGCGGCGACGCCGAGGAGCGCGCCGCAGCGTTCATCCAGGGGAACGTGGGCAAACCGGTGGTCGGTTACGTCGCTGGATTCACCGCTCCCGAAGGCAAGACCATGGGCCACGCGGGCGCGATCGTGTCCGGCTCGTCGGGCACCGCCCAGGCGAAGAAGGAAGCGCTTGAGGCCGCCGGCGTACAGGTCGGCAAGACACCGAGCGCCACGGCTCAACTGATGCGCGAGATCCTTTCCGGGTCATAGCTCGGCCTCGCGCAGCGCCGGCGGTGGGCGGCGCGTTTCCCATTAGCACCAGCGGTATCAGGGGCTGGGACGTATCACTCCTAATTACGCGACTCGCCGATCGAGTTGCCTGTTTGTTGTTTGCAAGGCGCTTGCTGAGCGCTAGCTTCTTGCTGAGACGGTCCCAAGAAACCGACGAGGAGAACGCCATGACGTTCCAACCGCCCCCGCCGCCACCGCCGCCCGGGAGCCCACCGCCGCCTCCTCCTCCGGGGGGACAGCCGCCTGGGCAGTACGGGCCGCCGGCCGGGGCACAACCGCCCGGGCAGTACGGGCCGCCGGCCGGGGCACAACCGCCCGGACAATACGGACCGCCTCCGGGCGCCAACCCCTACGGCAGCCCCGGCTCGGGCTTCGACCCGAAGACGATCAACCCTCTCGACTGGGGCATCCTCGGCGCGGGTCTGCTTGCGTTCATCTTCTCGTTCATCAGCTTCTACACGCTCAAACCCAAGTCGAGCCTCTGCTCACTCGGCGGGTGCGGTTCGGTGAGCAACAGTGCGTGGACTGGCTTCTTCGGTTGGTTCGCCGTGCTGCTCGCGATCATCGGTTCGGCTTTGGTGGCGATGTCGTTGTTCGCGCCCCAAGTGAAGATGCCGGTTCCAGCGCGCTTGGTCGCGCTCGGCTGCTACGCCGTGGCGACGCTGTCCATGATTCTGGCCCTGTTCATCGTCCCGAAGACCTACCACGGAGTTTCCCTGCCGAGTTCGTCGGTCGACGCCGGCCACGGGATCGGTTACTGGATCACGTTCATCGTGATCATCGCGGGCCTGGTGCTCTCGCTGATGCGCTTCCAGCAATCCGGCGGCCAGCTGCCCGGCGCGCTCAACCGGATGCCGAACATCGGTGGCCACGGTCCGGGCGGCACGCCGCCTCCCGCGGCCGGGCCCGGTTACGGCGCGCCGCCCGCGGGCGAGGGCTACGGACCACCCGCACCGTAGCGGCAAGCCCACCAGAAACGCCGGTTGTGCCGGGACGCCAGAGCGTCCCGGCACAACCTTTTTGGCGGTTTTGGCGGTAGCGATAAGGTCGTCGCGAACCGCCCGCCGTGACCCCCATGAACGAACTCGAGAGGTTGGTTTTCCATGACTGCGTATGGCCCGCCCCCGACGCCGCGAGCGTCTGCGTCTCCGACCCAGCGTGCAGCGCTGCTTTCCTATATCGCGGGTGGGCTGGGTCTGCTCTCGTTCGTTTGGGGCTTCCTCAAGTGGATCACTGAGGGGGAGGGTTCCAGCAAGGTCCAGCTCGCCGGCTACGCCGTCGACTCGCCGAGCGTGGCCGTGATCGGGTTCTCCCTCGCGGCCGGCCTGCTCGCCGCCGGCCTGGCCTGGGACAAGAAGCCGCCGACGCTGGCACCCGTCGCCTTCTCGGTCACCAGTCTGCTGCTTGTCATCGGCATCCTCATCGGCAAGGGCAGCGTCGACACGGGCGGCAACGGGAGTGCGAAGGTCGGCATCGCGATCGGGCTCATCCTCGAATTGATCACCGTGATCCTGCAGGTGGGCGTGCTCGTGTTCGGCTGGATGACGGCCAACGGCCGGGTCCCGGCGAATCGCGCCCCGGCATGGCCCGGCCAGCAGCAGCCCCAGCCCTACCCGGGTCCACAGGGTCCGCCGCAGGGGCCGCCGCCGGCTCAGCCCGGTGGCTACGGACCTCCGCAGACGTACGGTCCGCCGCCTCAGGCAGCACCGCACCAGACTCCTCAGCCGGGCTACGGACCTCCGCCGCAGGGCAACCCCGGGTACGGCCCGCCGCCCGGTCAGTAGTCGCGCGCGACGCCGGGCACGGTTCTGACCGGCCCGGCGTCGGCGTGTCTGGAGCAATTCGGCACCCCGGTTTGCCAGCCTGGGAGCGTGCCCGTGGACTCCGAGGACGAGGCCGCCCGGCGCAGCGTCGTCCCCGAGGCGGCTGGTCGTTCGTTGTGGTTGGCGGCAGCGTGGACGGGTGTCGGTGCCGCCGTTGTCTGCGCCACGTCGGCAATCGTGGCGATCGCAATCTGCTGGCTGCCGGTGTCGGGGACGTCGGGGCACGCCAAGTCGGCGATTCATGCCGGCCTGCTGACGTTCCTGGCCGCGCTGCACGGTGGCATCACGATCGACGGCACTGCCGCAGCGTTCCTCCCGCTCGGCATGATGATCATCGTCGGGCTGACGGCCTGGCGAGCCGGGTCGGGCCTGGCCGACGCCGCGAACGCCCTTGGCGAGAGCGATCCGATGCGCCTGGGCCGCGCAGGCGCGGCCCAGGCCGGAGCGTTCATGCTGAGCTGCTTGATCGCCGTGCCGTTCGCGACGTTGGGCACCAGCCACGCACCCTTCGTGGGCGTCGCCGTCGCGTCCTTCCTCGTCTTCATCGTCACCGGTGGCGTGGCCTTCGCGCGGTCGTGCGCGCTCTGGCCAGTGATCACACAGCGGCTACCACCGGCCGCGGCACCGGTGCTGCGGGCCGCCGCCGCTGGCGCGGGCGTGTATCTGGGCGCGGGCACCGTGCTCGTCGCCGGTTCGCTCGTGGCTCATGCCGGCCGCGTCGGGTCCTTGTCGGGGCAACTCGGCGGCGGCTGGGCAAGCGTGCCGATCCTGCTGCTGGACGTGCTCGCCGCACCGAATGCGGTGATCGCCGGTGCGGCGTACCTGGCCGGTCCGGGTTTCGCGGTCGGTGGGGCGACGGCGAGCGTGACGAGCACTTCGCACGGCGTGCTGCCCGCGTTCCCGCTGCTCGGCGCGATGCCGACCGGGCATGGCGCGAACGGCCTGGTCTGGGTCGTGCTGGTGGCTACCGTGCTTGCCGCCGGCTTGGTCGTGGCGAGGTTGGCCGGACGCGCCGACACCTGGCGGGACCGGCTGCGCGACGTCTTCGCCGCAGCGGCCGCAGTCGGGCTGATCATGTTCGTGCTGGCCTGGCAGGGTGGCGGCGCCATCGGTAGTGGCGGCCTGAAGACTGTCGGTGCATCACCGTGGTTGGTCGGACTGTTCACGATGGTCGAGGTCGGGGCGGTCGCCGTCGGGGCTGTCGCGGTCGCGTTCGCGACTGCGGCATTGCGTGACCGGTCGCGGCCGCAGCCGGCCCGACCGCAGTTGATCAAGACGGCTGCGGGCGAGGTCGAGAAGTCCGATCGGGCGAGCAAGCTCGCCGGGTAGGGTTCGCCGCGTGCCGGCCCGCGCAGTTCGGATAGTCGCCTTGGCCTCGGGCCGGGGCAGCACGTTGCGGGCGATCCTCGACGCGACGGCCGATCCCGGGTTCGGTGGCCAGATCGTCGCGGCTGGCACCGACGTGAAGGACTGTGCCGCGATGGCCCACGCCGAGGAACACGGTGTGCCCACGTTTGCGGTGGAGCTGCGCGACTTTGCCGACCGCGAATCCTGGAACGCTGCCCTTGCCGACGCCGTCGCTGCCCATCGCCCCGACTTGGTGGTCCTCGCGGGTTTCATGCGCATCCTCGCACCGAGCGTGGTGCGGCGGTTCCGGATCGTGAACACCCATCCGGCGCTGCTGCCGTCCTTCCCGGGTGCACACGCGGTGCGCGACACCCTTGCTGCGGGCGTCGAGCGCACCGGCGTCACCGTGCACTGGGTCGACGAGGGTGTCGACACCGGCCCGGTGATCGCGCAGCTCGAGGTGCCGGTCGAGGCCGGCGATGACCAAGCCACGCTGACCGCTCGTATCCAGGCGGCCGAAAAGCCCTTCTACGTCAACGCCATCCGCCAGCTCTGCCAGGAGATCGCACTATGACCCGCATCGCCATCCGCCGCGCGCTGATCAGCGTGTACGACAAGACCGGCATCGACGAGCTCGCGCGCGGGTTGCACGAAGCCGGGGTGCAGATCGTCTCGACCGGCTCGACCGCGGCGCGGATCCGGGAGCTTGGTGTCCCGGTGACGCCGGTCGAGGACGTCACCGGGTTTCCGGAAATTCTCGGTGGCCGGGTCAAGACGCTGCACCCGAGCGTGCACGCCGGCTTGCTCGCTGACCAGAACGACCCGGCCCACGTGGCGACCATCGACGAGCACGGCATCGCGCCGTTCCAGCTGCTCGTCTCGAACCTGTACCCGTTCCGGGAGACCGCGGCCAGCGGGGCCAGTGCACGAGAGGTCGTCGAACAAATCGACATCGGCGGGCCGGCGATGGTGCGAGCCAGCGCGAAGAACCACGGCTCGGTGGCCGTCGTCGTCGACCCGGGCCGGTACGGCGACGTGCTGGCGGCGGTGGCAGCCGGCGGGTTCGACCTGGCCGCGCGGCAGCGGCTGGCGTTGGACGCGTTCCGGCACACGGCGACGTACGACATCGCAGTGGCGTCGTGGCTGGGCAGCGTGGTGGCGCCGGACGACGAGGCCGACGGTGGGTCGAGCGGGTTCCCGGGCTGGATCGCCGCCAGTTACGAACGCGCGGCCGTGCTGCGTTACGGCGAGAACCCGCACCAGCGCGCCGCGTTGTATGTCAGCCCGGACCACCCCGGTGGCGTGGCCCACGCCGAGCAGATCTCGGGCAAAGAGATGAGCTACAACAACTATGTCGACGCCGACGCCGCCTACCGCGCCGCGTACGACTTCACCGAGGCGTGCGTGGCCATCATCAAGCACGCCAACCCGTGCGGGATCGCGATCGGCGCCGATATCGCCGAAGCGCACCGCAAGGCGCACGCGTGCGATCCGGTCAGCGCATACGGCGGAGTGATCGCGACGAACGGTCCGGTGAATGCGGCGATGGCTGAGCAGCTCGCCGACATCTTCACCGAGGTGATCGTCGCGCCGGCCTTCGATGACGACGCCGCCGCGCTGCTGACCAAGAAGAAGAACCTGCGCCTGTTGGTGGCCGCGGCCCGACCGTCCGGACCGGCGGTGGAGACGCGGTCGATCTCCGGCGGAACGTTGCTGCAGGCGGCCGACCGGCTCGACGCGCCCGGCGACGACCCGTCCGGGTGGACGCTGGCCACCGGCGAGCCGGCCGACGCGGACACGCTCGCCGACCTGGTGTTCGGCTGGCGGGCCCTGCGGGCGGTGAAGTCCAACGCCATCCTGCTCGCCGTCGGTGGGGCGACGGTCGGCATCGGAATGGGGCAGGTGAACCGGGTCGACTCGTGCCGCCTGGCGGTCGAGCGGGCCGGCGGGCGCGCGGCCGGTTCGGTTGCCGCGTCCGACGCGTTCTTCCCGTTCCCGGACGGCCTGCAGGTGCTGCTCGACGCCGGTGTCCGCGCGGTCGTGCAGCCCGGGGGTTCCATTCGCGACGGCGAGGTGATCGACGCGGCCAAGGCGGCCGGCGTCACGATGTACCTGACCGGCGCCCGGCACTTCGCCCACTGACCGGCCGACCGTGCGCGTCCTAGTAGCCGCGCCGCGATTGCGCCGCACCGGCTGGCAGGATGGTTGCTCGTGACCGCGACGATCCTCGACGGCAAGGCCACCCTGGCGACGATCAAGACCGAACTCTCCGTGCGGGTCGCCGCGCTCGCCGCGCAGGGCATCGTGCCCGGGCTCGGGACGGTGTTGGTCGGTGACGACCCCGGCAGCCGGTGGTACGTCGGTGCCAAACACCGCGACACGGCCGAGATCGGAATCGCCAGTATCCGGCGCGATCTGCCGGCCACGGCCACTCAGCGCGATGTCGAGGCCGCTGTCGATGAGCTGAACGCCGATCCCGCCTGCACCGGTTACCTGGTCCAACTCCCGCTGCCCAAGGGCCTGGACGAGTTCGCGGTGCTGTCGCGGGTCGATCCCGACAAAGACGTCGACGGGCTGCATCCGACGAACCTCGGCAAGCTGGTCCTGAACGAGCGCGCGCCGATCGCCTGCACGCCGTACGGAATCGTCGAACTGCTGCGGCGCTACGACATCAAGATCGACGGCGCCGACGTTGTCGTGATCGGCCGGGGCATCACCGTCGGCCGGCCGCTGGGCCTGCTGCTCACGCGCCGCAGCGAGAACGCCACCGTCACCTTGTGCCATACCGGAACGCGCGATCTGGCCGCTCATGTGCGCCGGGCCGACATTGTCGTCGCCGCTGCGGGAAACCCCGGCCTGGTTACGGCCGACATGGTCAAACCGGGGGCAGCCGTGCTCGACGTGGGCGTCAGCCGGGTCGACGGCAAGGTCGCCGGTGATGTCGCTGCCGACGTCGCGGAGGTGGCCGGCTACCTCTCGCCGAATCCGGGCGGGGTCGGCCCGATGACCCGAGCGATGTTGCTGACCAACGTCGTCGAGACGGCCGAACTGGCCGCAGCGGTTCGGCCCTGACCGTGCCGCTCTACATCCGCCGGCGGGTCCGGGCCCAGGCCCCGTTCCTTCTGGTGTTGGCGATCGTCCTGGTGGCGTTCGGGTACCTAACCGTCATGCCCGGACACTGGCGGCGCGGCATCAGTGTGATGGCCGCGGCTTTCCTGCTCGCGTTCCTCCTGCGGCTGCTGCTTCCGTCGGCCTACGCCGGCCTGCTGGCCGTGCGGGGTCGCTGGTGGGACGCCATCTGCTACGCGGCGCTGGGTGTGGCCATTCTCATCGTCGCTATCCGACTGCAGCACTAGCCGGGGCGCCGACTAGCCTCGCCAGCAAAGCACCGAAGTCAGAGGAGTGAAGGTCATGTCCGCAACCGCTCGCCACGGGAAGGTCACGGTCGTCGGGGCCGGGTTCTACGGGTCCACGACCGCCCAGCGCCTGGCCGAGTACGACGTCTTCGAGACGGTCGTGCTGAGCGACATCGTCGAAGGCAAGCCCGAGGGACTGGCGCTGGACCTCAACCAATCGCGCCCCATCGAGGGATTCGAGACCACCGTCGTGGGTGCGACGACCACGCCGGAAGGCGGCGGGTACGAGGCCACGGCCGACTCCGACGTCGTCGTGATCACCGCCGGCCTGCCGCGCAAGCCCGGCATGAGCCGCATGGATCTGCTCGAAGTCAACGCCAAGATCGTGCGGGGTGTGGCCGAGAACGTCGCCAAGCACTCGCCGAATGCGGTGATCATCGTCGTGTCGAATCCGCTCGACGAGATGACCGCGCTGGCCCAGCTCGCGTCCCAGTTCCCCAAGAACCGGGTCTTCGGGCAGGCCGGTGTACTCGACACCGCGCGCTTCACCAACAACGTGGCCACCACGCTGGGTGTACCGGTCGGCTCCGTGCAGACGCTCACCCTCGGCTCGCACGGCGACACGATGGTGCCGGTGCCGTCAGCCTGCTTCGTCGACGGCAAGCCGCTTGCCGACGTCATGGACGCCGCCACGATCGAGGAGTTGGTCACGCGCACCCGCAACGGCGGGGCCGAGGTGGTGGCCCTGCTGAAGACCGGGTCGGCGTACTACGCGCCGTCGGCAGCTGCGGCCCGCATGGCCCGCGCCGTGATCACCGACGCCGGCGAGACGATCCCGGTCTGTGCCTGGGTCGACGGCGAGTACGGCATCAGCGGTGTCTACCTGGGCGTCGAGGCCGAGATCGGCGCAGGCGGCGTCAAGCAAGTCGTCGAACGCGATCTGACCGACTCCGAACTGGCCGAGCTGAAGCAGGCCGCCGAGGCGGTTCGGGCCAAGCAAGCCGACATCGCCGACCTCTAACCAGCGCGGGTGATCGCTCGCGTCCACTCGCGAGTGGTCACCTATCCGTCGAGTGGTCAGTTATAGGTGACCACTCGCGACGCAAGTGACCACTCGACGAACGAGGCGCAGCTGGGCTACGGGCTGAGGGGGTCCGGCGGCGCAGGTGCGCCAGTGCGGACTCGTCGCCGGGGCCGCCGCGCGCGTCCAGGTGCTCAGCCACCGCGGCGCGGTGTTCGTGGTCGACGTTTCCGCCGTACTTGAACTTGGCGCGCACCTCGCGGACGGCCAGCCGTAATCCTCGGATGCCGTTGAGCCGGCGGCCGTGCTCGATCGGGTCGGCGGCGCCGCTACCGGGCTCGGTGACACGGAGCTGGGCGCGCAGGATCTCGGCCTTGCCCTCAGCGTCGTCGACGATCTCAGCGGTGGCGATCAGCTGCACTGCGGCGTAGTACGTCGTCGGCACGCCGAGCCGCGGATCCTCGGCACCGATGGCCTTCCACGCCGCTGGGATGTAGGCCCAATCGCCGGCAATGCTCAGCAATACTGCGGGATTCTCGCCAAGTGCCGTCCAGATCGGGTTCGGCCGGGCCAGGTGCAGCAGCACCAGATCGGGTGCGACCAGCGCGAACTGCGTCGGCACGACGACCGGCACGTCCCGGCCGCGACCGGTGGCGATGAGGTGGCCGAACCCGTGGCTGCGGACGAACCCGACCCATTCCTGCTCGGATTGGTCCGCATCCCAGGGATGGATCAGCATCAGGCGAACTCGCCGAGCACCGCCGACCGCAGCACGTCCAGGCCGACACTGCCGACATCAAGCGCCGAGCGGTGGAATGTCTTGAGGTCGAACGCGTCGCCTTGTTTCGTGCGGGCGTCGTCGCGCAGTTGCAGCCAGAGCCGTTCGCCGACCTTGTACGCCGGCGCTTGCCCGGGCCAGCCCAGGTAACGCTCCAACTCGAAGCGGCGCACGCTCTCGCTCATCGCGCAGTGCGCCCCGAAGTAGTCCCAGGCCTTGTCGTAGGTCCACTTGCCACCGCCGGCCTCGGTCGGGGCCTCGAAATCGCAGTGGATGCCGATGTCGAGCACGACCCGCGCGGCCCGCGTCGACTGACCGTCGAGCATGCCGAGGTACTCCGCCGGGTCGTCCAGGAAGCCCAAGTCGGCCATCAGTCGCTCGGCGTAGAGGGCCCAACCCTCGCCGTGTCCGCTGACCCAGGACGCCAGCCGGCGCCAGCGGTTCAGCAGCCCACTGCGATAGACGGTCTGGGCGATCTGGAGATGATGGCCGGGCACGCCCTCGTGGTAGACGGTGGTGAGCTCACGCCACGTGGCGAATTCATCGTCGCCGTCCGGGACATCCCACCACATGGTCCCCGGCCGGGTGAAGTCCTCGCTGGGGCCGGTGTAGTAGATGCTGCCCGTGCCGGCCGCGGCGATCCGGCACTCGAGTCGCCGCACCGGCTCGGGAATGTCGAAATGGGTTTCGGCCAGCGCCGCGACCGCTGCGTCGGCCTTGGACTGCATCCACTCGACCAAGGCCGCGCGGCTGCTCAGCATGCGGTCCGGGTCCTTGTCCAGCCGCGCCATCACCTCGCGCACGGAGTCTCCCGGCCGGATCCGCTCTGCGGTCGCGCGCATCTCCGCGGTCAGCCGGGCCAGTTCGTGCTGGCCCCACTCGTAGGTCTCCGCCAGGTCGACCGCCGTGCCGAGGAACGAGCGGGAATGCAGCGCGTACTTCTGCCGCCCGACCGCGTCAGCGTCCGGTGCGCGGGTGAGCAGTTCGTCTCGCAGGAAGCGGGCCAGTTCGCCGTAGGCATCTCCGGCGGCCCGGACCCCGGCGTCGAGGTCGGCAAGCACGGACGTCGGCAGGTCGGCCGGCGCAGTGGCGGCGAGCTTGGCGAAGAAGCCGTCCGGACCGCAGTTGCGCGATGACTGAGTGGCGGCTGCCTCGACCTGGCGCCGGGCGCTGACGTCACCGCGTCCGGCGGCGAGGCGAAGTGAGGCGGTGTAGCCGGCCAACGCGTCGGGCAGGCCACGCATCCGAGCGGCGACGACCGACCAGTCCTCGGCGGTGTCCGTGGCCATCAGATCGAAGCTTTCGCGCGCCACTTGCACGGGGGAGGCGATGTTGCGGACGTTGGACTCCTCGGCCCCGGCCGCGCGCAGCTCCTCCTCGACCGTGAGCACCTCACTCAGCGCGGCACTCGTGATGCGGTCCTGGGCGTCGACGGGCTCGGCGCTGGCGAGAGCGCGCAGGGTGCGCTGCCGCAGCGCCGACAGTTGGGCCAGCCCGTCGGGGGAGAGGTCGGGCACCTCGGCATCGTGCCCGCCGATGCCGAGTGCCGTGGCCACGAACGGGTCGAGCGCGACCCATTCGTCGAGGTACTCGTCGGCGACGCGGTCGACTTCAGTGGCGGTGCGGGTCCCGGTCATGGCTTGCAGACTAGGCAACACGAGGGGCCACCCGAATACTGGTCCTGGCAGCGAGGTATCTTGATATCAAGAGAACGCGACGCGCTGGAGGTTGTAGGGATGGCCAAGGTCAAGGTGCAGGGGACCGTCGTCGAACTCGACGGCGACGAGATGACGCGCATCATCTGGCATTTCATCAAGGACAAGCTCATCAATCCCTACCTTGACGTCAACCTCGAGTACTACGACCTCAGCATCGAGAACCGCGACGCCACCGACGACCAGGTGACGGTCGATGCCGCCAACGCGATCAAGCAGCACGGCGTCGGGGTCAAGTGCGCCACCATCACGCCGGACGAGGCGCGGGTCGAGGAGTTCGGCCTGAAGAAGATGTGGAAGTCGCCCAACGGCACGATCCGCAACATCCTCGGCGGCGTGATCTTCCGCGAGCCGATCGTCATGAGCAACGTGCCGCGACTGGTGCCCACCTGGACCAAGCCGATCGTCATCGGCCGTCACGCGTTCGGCGACCAGTACCGGGCCACCGACTTCGTCGTGCCTGGCGAGGGCACGCTGACGATGACGTTCACGCCGAAGGACGGCAGTGAGCCGATGGAGTTCAACGTCTTCGACTTCCCGGGCGGTGGCGTCGCCGTCGGCATGTACAACCTCGACGCCTCGATCCGCGACTTCGCGCGGGCCTCGATGCGCTACGGCCTGGACCGCGGTCTGCCGGTGTACCTGTCCACCAAGAACACCATCCTCAAGGCCTACGACGGGCGGTTCAAGGACATCTTCGCCGAGGTGTTCGAGACCGAATTCAAGGCCGACTTCGACGCGGCCGGCCTCACCTACGAACACCGGCTCATCGACGACATGGTCGCCACTGCGCTGAAGTGGGAGGGCGGCTACGTCTGGGCCTGCAAGAACTACGACGGCGACGTGCAGTCCGACACGGTCGCCCAGGGCTTCGGCTCGCTGGGCCTGATGACCTCAGTGCTGATGACCCCGGACGGCAAGACCGTCGAGGCCGAGGCCGCGCACGGCACCGTGACCCGCCACTTCCGCCAGCACCAGCAGGGCAAGCCGACCTCGACCAACCCGATCGCCTCGATCTTCGCCTGGACCCAGGGCCTGTCATATCGCGGCAAGATCGACGGCACGCCGGAGGTCACCCGCTTCGCCGAGACCCTCGAGCGGGTGTGTGTCGAGACGGTCGAAAGCGGACAGATGACCAAGGACCTCGCGCTGCTGATCAGCCCCGACGCGCCCTGGCTGACAACGGAGGAATTCCTCGACGCGATCGACGCCAACCTGCAGAAGGCCATGGTCTGACCGCCGTTTTGGCGTTAGGACACCCGGATACTTCGTAGACTCGGCAAGGTGGCCGGTCAAACGCTGCTCTACATCGGCATCGTGCTGTTGCTGATCGCCGTCGAGGGCGTTTTCGTCGCCGCCGAGATCGCGCTGGTGTCCCTGCGCGACGGGCAGGTGCGGGCCATGGCCGAAACCGGGCGCCGGGGTGCGGCCGTGGCCAAGCTGGTCAGCGACCCGAATCGATTCCTGGCCGCCGTGCAGATCGGGGTCACGTCCACCGCGCTGCTCTCCAGTGCGTTCGGCGCTGTGACCTTGTCCGAGGAGGCCAAGCACTCACTCATCGACCACGGGTGGAGCGACGGGCTGGCCAACGCGACCGGGATCGTCGGCGTCACCTTGATCATCTCGTTCGTCACGCTCGTCGTCGGCGAACTCGCGCCGAAGCGGCTCGGTTTGCAACGGGCCGAAGCGGCCGCCTCGTTCTTCGCACCGCCGCTGAACAGCCTGGCCAGTTTCTTCCGGCCCGTCATCTGGTTGCTGTCGAAGTCGACGAACCTGTTGGTCCGGCTGCTCGGCGGAGATCCCGGCGCGCGGCGGGAACCGATCGGCCAGGACGAATTGCGTGGCCTGGTGGCCGCGCACGAGTCGCTGTCGTCTGACGAGCGGCGCCTGATCGACGACGTCTTCGCCGCCGGCGAGCGATCGATCAGCGAGGTCATGGTGCCGCGCACCGAGGTGACCTTCCTGGATGCCGCGATGACCGTGAGCCGGGCCGCGAAGATCTGCGGGGAGTCCACGCACTCGCGCTATCCGGTGGTTGGCCGCGGTCAGGACGACGTCCTCGGCTTCGTGCACATCCGCGACCTGCTCGTCTCCGACGTGCGGGCCGACCGCAACCGCACGGTTGGCAGCCTGGCCCGCGAGGTGAAGGCGCTGCCCGGTTCCAAGCATGTACTCGCGGCGCTGTCGGAGATGCGCCGCGAGGGCCACCACCTCGCCATCGTCGTCGACGAGTACGGCGGCACCGACGGCATCGTCACGCTCGAGGACCTCATCGAAGAAGTCATCGGCGACATCCGCGACGAGTACGACACGCTCGGTGACGAATCGCGGCAACTGGTCGGCGGCGCGGTCGAGGTCGACGGCAAGCTAAACCTCGACGAGATTGCCGAACTCTCCGGACTGGTGTTGCCTGAGGGGCCCTACGCCACCGTGGGGGGTTACCTGATGGCGGTGCTCGGCCGGCTCCCGCAGACCGGCGATGAGGTCGAGCACGACGGTTTTCGCCTGGAAATCACCGAGGTCGACGGCCGCCGCGCCGCGCGGGTGCGCGTGACGCCGCCAGCGGAGGACCGCGTCGGTAGCGCGCCGAAGCCGGATGCCAGAATTGCCAGCCATGGCGCCGAATCCTGACGACCATCCCGACGGGCGCCCCCGGGTGCTATCCGGGATCCAGCCGACCGCGGGCTCGTTCCACCTGGGCAACTACCTCGGTGCGGTGAAGCAGTGGGTCGCACTGCAGGACACCTACGACACGTTCTATTGCGTCGTCGACCTGCATGCGCTCACCGTTGACCCGCCCGCGCCAGAGGATCTGCGCCGGCGAACGCTGGTGTCGACGGCCCAGTTGTTGGCGGCCGGGCTGGACCCGTTGCGCTGCGCATTGTTCCTGCAGAGCCACCGACCTGAGCACACCCAGCTGTCGTGGGTGCTGGAGTGCCTGACCGGATACGGCGAAGCCAGCCGGATGACCCAATTCAAGGACAAGGCCGCCCGCGGCAGCGCCGACCGCTATTCCGTCGGGCTGTTCACCTACCCGGTCTTGCAGGCGGCCGACATCCTGCTCTACCAGGCGGACGCCGTGCCGGTCGGTGAGGACCAACGCCAGCACATCGAGCTGACCCGCAATCTGGCCCAGCGCTTCAACTCCCGCTACGGCGAGACGTTCACCTTGCCCGAGCCGTTCATCCCACCGCAGACCGCGAAGATCCTCGACCTGCAGGACCCGACCGCCAAGATGAGCAAGTCCCTGGGCGAGGCCGGCACGCTCAACCTTCTCGACGAGCCTTCGGAGTTGGCCCGCAAGATCAAGCGGGCCGTCACCGATACCGAGACCTCGGTGCGCTTCGACCCGGTTGCCAAACCCGGCGTGTCGAATCTCTTGAGCATCCTCGCCGCCGTCACCAGCCGGCCGGTCAACGATGTCGTGGCCGAGTTCGAGGGCGCCGGCTACGGGACGCTGAAAGCGGCCGTGGCCGATGCCACGGTGGCGTTCGCCGAACCGTTCGCCAAACGCACCAAGGACCTGCTCGACGACCCGGCCGAGCTCGACCGGGTCCTGGCTGCCGGCGCCGACCGGGCCGGCGCCGTCGCCGCCACGACCCTGGCTGTCGCCTACGAACGCGTGGGCTTCCTGCCCGCGTCCCGGCGCTGATCGGCGTGCCGGACATGATGACCGTCGGGGTCGCGATTGCGATCCCGCAGCCGCACGCCACCGTTCTCACCAACTGGCGCCGCCGCGTCGGTGATCCGGCCGCGGACCTCGTCTGGCCACACGTGACGCTGCTGCCGCCGACACCGGTCCCGGTCGACGCGATGGACAAGATCGAGAAGCATCTGACCGACACCGCCGCCGCCGGGCACCCGTTCGTCATGCACCTGGCCGGTACCGGCACGTTCCGGCCCACCTCCCCGGTCGTCTTCATCCAGATTTCACGGGGGGTCTCCGATTGCGAGGTGCTGGAGAAGGCCATTCGGCAGGGACCGCTCGAGCGTGACCTCGAGTTCCCGTACCACCCGCACGTCACCGTGGCTCAGGACATCGACGACAGCGCGCTCGACCTGGCCTACGACGGCTTGGCCGGGTTCATCGCCCGCTTTTCCGTGCGGCGATTCGGTCTGTTTTCCCGTGATCCGGGCCAGCGGTGGCGCTGGCGGACCGAATTCGAGCTCGGCGGCGGTGCCACGTCGGTGCTGGATGCGTGACTGCATCGGGCTGGCGAATTGGCAACGATCCGATGACGAGATTGCAGCCGGATCGGCCCGAGGCCTTGCGGGTGCGACTGTCGTGGCTACGGTGTCCGACAGACCCACGAACACCGGGCTCAGACCGGAGATTGAAGGAATGATGACTTTGCACGCAAAGCGAACTCGGCTGGCCATCGTCGGCCTCGCCGTTCTGGCCCTGACTGTCGCCGCCTGCGGCAGCAAGGCGAAGTCCGGCGGCTCGAGCAACAGCGGCGGCGGCGGGGGCAGCAGCTCCAGCGGCGCCGGCGGGGGCAAGACGATCAAGGCGTGCATGGTGCTCGACACCGGCGGTGTGGACGACAAGTCGTTCAACCAGTCGTCCTACGCCGGCATGACCGCGGCCGCGAAGGCGAATCCGAACATCAAGATCTCCTACGTGCCCAGCAACTCGCAGAACGATTACGTGCCGAACCTCAACGCCGAGGTGGCCAAGGGCTGCGACACGATCATCGCGGTCGGCGGCCTGATGGGCGACGCGGTCAAGTCGGTTGCCGCGAAGAACCCGAGCAAGCACTTCGCGGAGGTCGACTCCGGCTCGAGCGGCCCCAACGTGTACGGCCTGCAGTTCAACACCGCGCAGGGCGGCTTCCTCGGCGGTTACCTCGCAGCCGGCATGAGCAAGTCCGGCAAGGTGGCCACGTTCGGCGGCCTGAACATCCCGCCGGTGACGATCTACATGGACGGCTTCTGGGAAGGCGTGCAGTACTACAACAAGCAGAAGCACAAGAACGTCCAGGTCCTGGGCTGGAACGAGAAGAACCAGAAGGGTGGCACGTTCGCCCAGTCGTTCACCGACCAGAACAAGGGCAAGCAGATCAGCCAGACGTTCATCCAGCAGGGCGCCGACATCATCTTCCCGGTCGCCGGCGGCACCGGGCTCGGTGCCGGTGCGGCGGCCCAGTCCTCGGGCGGCAAGGTCAACGCGCTGTGGGTCGACACCGACGGCTGCGTGTCCGCGGCCCAGTACTGCAACTTCTGGATCACGAGCGTGACCAAGAACCTTGCCGACTCGGTGCAGAAGTACCTGTCCCAAGCTGCGGACGGGACGTTCCCGACCGGCTCCTACATCGGGACGCTGGACAACGACGGCACCGGATTGGCCGACTTCCACAACTTCGACTCGAAGGTGCCGCAGTCGTTGAAGGATGAGCTCGACACGATCAAGAAGGGCATCACTGACGGCAGCATCAAGATCACGTCGCCGAGCCAGCCGAAGTAGTCATTCGGCCAGCCGGTGCTCGGCGGGTGGGGCCCTCCTCGGAGGGCTCCACTCGCCGACGTTCATCTGAGAGGGTCAACGAGTGAAACTCGAGCTCAAGGCGATCACCAAACGCTTCGGCTCGTTCACGGCGAACGACTCCGTGGACCTCGTGGTCGAACCCGGCGAGATCCACGCGCTGCTCGGGGAGAACGGCGCCGGCAAGTCCACGCTGATGAACGTCCTGTACGGGCTGTATCAACCCGACGCGGGCGAGATCATGATCGACGGCAAGCCGGTGACCTTCCACGGCCCGGGCGACGCGATGGCGGCCGGCATCGGCATGGTCCACCAGCACTTCATGCTGATCCCCGTCTTCACGGTCACCGAGAACGTGATGCTTGGCCACGAGGACGCCCGCCCGGGCGGATTCCTCGACCGAAGGCGCGCGCGGCGCGAGGTCGCCGAGATCTCCCGCCGCTACAACCTCGAGGTGCCGCCGGACGCTCTCGTCGCGGATCTGCCGGTCGGCGTGCAGCAGCGCGTCGAGATCCTCAAGGCACTTTCGCGCGATGCCCAGTTGCTGGTGCTTGACGAGCCGACCGCGGTGCTCACTCCGCAGGAGACCGAGGAGCTCGTCACGGTCATGCGTTCGCTGCGCGAGGGCGGCACGTCCATCGTGTTCATCAGCCACAAGCTGCACGAGGTCCGCGAGGTCGCCGACAGGATCACGGTGATCCGCCGAGGGGCGGTGGTCGACACCTGCGAGCCGACGACGAGTGAGAGCGAGCTCGCGTCGATGATGGTGGGCCGGCCGGTGCAGCTCACCGTCGACAAGGAACCCGCTGAGCCGGGCGATGTCGTCGTCGACATCCGCAATCTGTCGATCACCGACGATGCCGGCGTGGTCGTCGTCGACGACGTATCCCTCGACGTGCGAGCCGGCGAGATCTACGCGATCGCCGGTGTGCAGGGCAACGGCCAGACCGAACTCGCCCAGGCGCTGATCGGACTGGTCCGGCCGACGCGTGGGCGCATCGACGTCGCCGGAGCGCCCATCGCGGACCTGACGACCGACGAGATCCTCGACCTCGGCGTCGGCTATGTGCCCGAGGACCGGCTGCACGACGGGCTGGTCGGCTCGTTCACCATCGCCGAGAATCTCGTGCTGAACCGATTCGACAAACCGCCGTTCGGGTCGCACGGCAGCCTCAACCTGGACGAGATCGCCGAGAACGCCACCGCCCGGGTCGCCGAGTTCGACGTCCGTCCGGCCACGACCACCAACGCCGCGACCACGCTGTCGGGCGGCAACCAGCAGAAGGTCGTGTTGGCGCGCGAACTCTCGCGCCCGCTGAAGCTGCTGGTCATCTCCCAGCCCACGCGGGGCCTGGACGTGGGTTCGATGGAATTCATGCACCGGCGCATCGTCGCCGAGCGCGACCAGGGCACTGCGATCGTCATGGTGTCCACCGAACTGGACGAGGTCCTCGGCCTGGCCGACCGCATCGCGGTCATGTACCGCGGGCGGATTGCCGGAGAGGTTCCGGCCGGCACGCCGCCGGAGCAGATCGGCTTGCTGATGGCCGGTTCGACGCTGGAGCAGGCCCGTACGTCGGCCGTGCCGCTGAGCCAGGCCGCCGTAGGTGGTTCCGGTAAGGCCGGTGCGGTGTGAGCACCGATGTCGCCTCGCCGGCCGAGGACACGGGCAGCGCGCTGCCGACCGCTTCCGGCCCGGGCCGGCGCCTGCTCGACGCCGTGCGTTACGGCAACTCGGTTGTAATCACGTTCCTGGCCTTCGTGTGTGCCTTCGTCGTCGGCGCGGTGCTCATCGTCATCGCCGATCCGCCCACGCGCAAAGCGATGGGTTACTTCTTCTCCGCACCCGGCGACACGTTCAGCCGCGGGTGGGACGCCATCTCGTCCGGTTACGCCGCGTTGTTCAAGGGCTCGATCTTCAACCCCGACTCGCTGTATTCCAACGGCGGGGTGCCGGTGTTGGGGCCGATCTCGGAAACGCTCGTCAACGCCGCGCCGCTGATCCTCGGCGGCCTTGCCGTCGGGGTGGCCTTCCGCGCGGGCCTGTTCAACATCGGCGTGCAGGGTCAACTGATCGTTGGTGCCATCTGTGCCGGCTACATCGGCTTCGCCTTCGAACTCCCGCCGGTGATCCACGTGCTGGCCGCGCTGCTGGCCGGGGTGATCGGCGGCGCCATCTGGGGCGGGCTCGCGGGCTGGCTCAAGGCGGCCACGGGTGCCCACGAGGTCATCTCGACGATCATGCTCAACTACGTCGCGCTGTACTTGCTCAACTACCTGCTCGGCGTGTCCGGCTTCCAGGCCCCCGGGTCAAACCAGGCCATCTCCAAGACCGTGCACGGCACCGCCCGGCTGCCGCACCTGCTCGGCTCGGACCTGCGGCTGCACGCCGGGCTGATCATTGCCGTGCTCGCCGCGGTCGGCTGCTGGTGGTTGCTGTCCCGTTCGACGCTGGGGTTCTCGCTGCGGGCGGTCGGGGCCAACCAGAATGCCGCCCGCACCGCGGGCATGAAGATCGAGCGCAGCTACATCACGGTCATGGTCATCTCCGGCGCGCTGGCCGGGTTCGTCGGCTGCCTGCAGATCCTGGGTACGAACCGCGCGATCACTGGCGACATCGACGCCGGCTACGGCTTCGACGCGATCACGGTGGCGTTGCTCGGCCGGGCCTCGCCCGGCGGCACGGTGCTGGCCGGATTGCTGTTCGGCGCGCTGCGGGCCGGCTCGGTGCAGATGCTGGCTGACACCGGCACCCCCATCGACGTCGTCCAGGTCATGCAAGCGGTCATCGTGCTGTTCATCGCTGCGCCGGCGCTCGTCCGCGGCATCTTCCGACTCCGCGAATCGCGCGGCGGCGGCGTCGCGTCCTTGGCGAAGGGGTGGAACGGATGACCAGCCAGCCGGCGACGAGCGTTCCCGCTGAGGATGAACTCGTCATTACCCCCGTGGTCGTCATCCCGCCGCTGTCACGGCGGGCGCGCTGGACGTCCGGACTGTCCATTCTCGTGGCGGGCCTCATCTGCATCTTCGCCTGGGGCGTTGGTGCGAGGGCGAACGACGCCGTGTTCTCCCTGTCCGACGGCGCCCGGGTCCACATTCCGAACATCACGGTGCCGCCCGACATCGCCGGGCTCGTGCTCGGCTGCATCGTGGTCCTGATCGGGGTTTGGCAGATCGCGCGCGGCTTCCCCCGGCCGAACATGAAGTGGGTGCTGGCCGCCGTCGTCACCTGCTTCGTGCTGGCGTTCCTGTGCTGGGCCGGTAGCGCGAACGTCGGCGCACCGGTCAACTTGCTCGGCCTGCTGCAGAACACGCTGTTCCTCGCCATCCCACTCATCCTGGGCGCACTGTCCGGCATCCTCTGCGAGCGCACCGGCGTGATCAACATCGCGATCGAGGGCCAGTTCCTGGCCGGGGCCTTCGCCGGCGCGCTTGGAGCGACGGTTGCCGGCAATCTCGGCGTCGGTATCGTGGCCGCAGTCGTCGCCGGGGGGCTGATCGGGGCGCTTCTCGCCGTCTTCGCGATCAAGTACCAGGTGAACCAGGTCGTGCTCGGCGTGGTCATCAACGTGTTCGCTCTCGGTGTCACCGGCTTCGGCTACGACGCGCTCATGCAGACGAACGCGGCCAGTTACAACGATCCCGGCTTCCTGTCGCCGATGAAGATCCCGCTGCTCGGCGACATCCCGGTCATCGGGCCGGCGCTGTTCGACGCGAACGTGATCGTCTACCTCACCTACGCGCTGATCGTCCTCATCGACGTCGCGCTGTTCCGCACGCGATGGGGACTGCGCTCGCGCGCGGTGGGCGAGCACCCGAAGGCGGCCGACACGGTCGGGATCAAGGTGCTACGCACCCGGTACCGCAACGTGATCCTGGGTGGCATGGTGGCCGGGCTGGGCGGCGCCTACCTGACCATCGGTGCGGTCGGCTCGTTCACGAAGAACATCTCGTCCGGAAAAGGGTTCATCGCTCTCGCCGCGGTCATCTTCGGCCGGTGGAGCCCGCGGGGCGCGATCGGGGCTGCGCTACTGTTCGGGTTCGCGGACGGATTGCAGACGCTGTTGTCCGTGGTCGGTACGCCGGTCCGGATCCCGTCCGCGTTCCTCTCGATGCTCCCGTACCTCGCCACCCTGTTCGCCGTCGCCGGACTCGTCGGCCGCGTGCAGGCACCGGCCGCGGACGGCGAGCCCTACGTCAAAGGCTGACTAGATGACATCTGCAGTGGATTGGCCCGGACTGCGCCGCGCCGCGCTCGAGGCCATGGGTCGCGGGTACGCGCCCTACTCGCAGTTCCCGGTGGGCGCGGCCGCGCTCGTCGACGACGGCCGGGTGGTTGTCGGCTGCAACGTCGAGAACGCCTCCTACGGGCTGACGCTGTGCGCCGAATGCGGGCTGGTCTCGTCGCTGCACGCCACCGGAGGCGGACGGCTGGTGGCGTTCGCCTGCGTCGACTCCCACGGCTCGGTGCTGATGCCGTGCGGACGCTGCCGGCAACTGCTGTGGGAGCACGGCGGCCCGGACCTGCTCGTCGACACGATCGAGGGGCCGAAGGCGATGATCGACTTGCTGCCGTTGCCCTTCGGCGGCGAGGACCTCAGTGGCTGAACCGTTTGCCGCGGTCGACGTCATCCGGACCAAGCGCGACGGGCAGGTGCTGTCCGACGAGCAGATCGACTGGGTGATCTCGGCCTACACCCGGGGAGTAGTGGCCGAGGAGCAGATGGCCGCACTGGCGATGGCGGTCCTGCTGCGCGGGCTGTCCCCGTCGGAACTGGCGCGGTGGACGGCCGCCATGATTGCGTCCGGCGAACGCTTGGACCTGACCGCGGTGACCCGCCCGACCACGGACAAGCACTCCACCGGCGGCGTCGGCGACAAGATCACCCTGCCGCTCGCCCCGCTGGTGGCAGCGTGCGGTGCGGCCGTGCCCCAGCTGTCCGGCCGGGGACTGGGCCACACCGGCGGCACCCTCGACAAGCTGGAAGCAATACCGGGGTGGCGGGCGAGCGTCCCGTCCGCGGACTTCGTGCGCCAGCTCAACGAGGTGGGTGCCGTGGTGTGTGCGGCCGGCGCCGAACTCGCGCCGGCTGACCGCAAGCTCTACGCGCTGCGGGACGTGACCGCCACGGTTGAGTCGATCCCGCTGATCGCTTCGTCGATCATGAGCAAGAAGATCGCCGAGGGGTCAGCCGCGCTGGTGCTCGACGTCAAGGTCGGCACCGGCGCGTTCATGAAATCCCTCGAGTCGGCTCGCGAGCTGGCCGCGACAATGGTCTCGCTGGGTTCGGCCCACGGGGTGCGCACGGTCGCGCTGCTGACGGACATGTCCACGCCGCTGGGTCGCAGCGCCGGCAACGCGCTCGAAGTGGCCGAGTCGGTCGAGGTGCTTGCTGGTGGCGGTCCGGCCGACGTCGTCGAGCTGACGCTTGCGCTGGCCGGCGAAATGCTGGCCGGGGCCGGTCTCGACCAGGTCGAGCCGGCCGATGCACTGCGCGACGGTCGGGCCATGGACGTCTGGCGGCGGATGATCGCGGCGCAGGGCGGCGATCCGGAGGCGCCGCTGCCAACGGCTCGCGAGCGACACGTGGTGGCCGCCCCGGCCTCCGGCGTGCTGACCCGGCTCGACGCGCTTGCCGTCGGCGTGGCCGCGTGGCGGCTCGGTGCGGGCCGGGCCCGCAAGGAGGACGGGGTGTCGGCGGGCGCCGGCGTGGTGTGGTTCGCCCGGCCCGGCGAGACCGTGCAGGCCGGCCAGCCGCTGCTCGAACTGCACAGCGACGACGCGGGGCTCTTCGAGCCGGCGCTGCGGGCGCTCGACGGCGGCTACGACATCAGCACGGACGCCGGCACCGCGTTCTCAGCGCCCCCGCTTGTGCTCGACCGGATCGGCTGACGACTTGGCCCCGGGGCCGAGCGACTCGCCGCGATAGAACCGGCGACGGGCCAAGCTCAGTCGTGGTGGCTGAACTCGGCGATGGCGACCGCCGTCATGGCGATGCCCAGCACGGCGACGACGGCCGCGCAGGCGAGCGACGGGACGGCCCAGCCCAGCCACGTCACCTCGGGAGCGAGGCGCTCGCGCATCGCAGGGGTCAGGTCCAAGTGGGCGAACACGACGCGCCGCATCGGCTCGACCGCGTAGGTGAGCGGGTCGATCCGGTTGAGCACCGTCAACCAGGTGGGCAGCCCGGTCACCGGGAACATCGCGCCGGAGATGAAGAACAGCGGCATGATCAGCATCTGGGTCAGCGCCATGAACGACTGGATCTGCCTGATCCGGGCCGCGACCATCACCCCGAACGCGGTGAGGGCGTACGCGAGCAGGACCTGCAGCACGAACACCTTGAGGATGAGCGACGGCGCGTACGGCACCCCGACGAGCCCGGCCAGGCAGATCACCAGCACGCCTTGGAAGGTGGCCACGGTCGCTCCGCCGAGGCATTTGCCGATTACGATCGAGCTGCGGCGCACCGGAGCCACGAGCATCTCGCGCAGGAAGCCGAATTCACGGTCCCAGACGATCGACGCGGCCGAGAACATCGCCGTGAACATGACGGCCATCGCCAGGATCCCCGGGTACAGGAAGGTGCGCAGGCTCAGCCCGCCCGTGCCGGCATTCGCGATCTGCGACAGCCCGGTGCCGAGGACGAACAGGAACAGCAACGGCTGGATGAGCGACGTGATCATGCGCAGCCGATCGCTGGCGAAGCGCATGACCTCGCGCTCCCACACGACCCGAACCGCCCGCAGCTCACCGCGGGCCCGGCGCGACGGCGCGCCCAGGCTCACCGTCCGAGCCGTCACCGTCGACATCGTCAGCGCCCCCTGCCGAAGATCTGCGCGGTGTGGCGCATCCGCTCGGTCGCGCCCGCTTCGGCGTCGCGGATCGTCGTACCCGTGTAGGACATGAACACGTCGTCCAGCGACGGCCGGGCCACGCTGACCGACTGGATCGCGACCGGGAAGTCGGCGAACAGCTTGGGCACGAAATGCTCGCCCTGGGTCACCCGGAACGTCACGGCGCCTTCGGCCATCGTCGCCTGCACCCCGAACAGCTCATTGAGCGCGAGCAGCGCGGCCGCGTCGTCGTCGGTCTGGATCTGGATGCGATCTTCGCCGACGCTGCCTTTGAGCGCAGCCGGCGTATCCATGGCGATGATCCGGCCCTGATCCATGATCGCGATGTAGTCGCAGTACTCGGCCTCGTCCATGTAGTGCGTGGTCATGAAGATCGTGATGTCCTCCGACTCGCGCAACTGGCTGATGTAGGCCCAGATCGTGGCCCGGGTCTGCGGGTCGAGCCCGGCGGTCGGCTCGTCCAGGAACAGCACCCGCGGCGAGTGCAGCAGCCCCCGGGCGATCTCGAGCCGTCGCTTCATGCCGCCGGAGAAGGTCGAGACCAGGCTGGTGCGGCGATCCCAGAGCCCGACCATCTCGAGCACGTCCCGGATGCGTGGGCCGACGAGCTCCCGAGGTACGCCGTAGAGCTCGGCATGCAGCCGCAGGTTTCGTTCGGCGCTGAGGTAGGTGTCCAGGGTGGTGTCCTGGAAGACGAGGCCGATGTTGCGGCGGACGAGGTCGCGTTCGCGCACCACGTCATATCCGGCGACCCGGGCCGTGCCACCGGTCGGGGTGAGCAGGGTGCACAGCATGCTGATCGTGGTCGACTTGCCGGCGCCGTTGGGACCGAGGAAGCCGAAGACTTGGCCGATCGAGATTTCCAGGTCGATGCCCCGCACCGCCTCGACCTCGCCGAAGCGCTTGGTCAGGCCGTGGGCCGACACCGCTGCCTGCTGCATGCACCCTCCCTTCCCGCGCGGACCGCCGTGTCAATCAGCATGTCGGACATGTCCGGTTTGGGAGTCCCGGCTATTTTCTACCACTGTCAGATAAGAAGTGTCCGGGCGAGCGGTGAGACCAGCATGAACCGGCGTATCGATAGCGTGAGCACATGCCAACTCCGATGGACGACTCCGCGATCCGCCAAGCGCCCAAGGTGCTGTTGCACGACCACCTCGACGGTGGCCTGCGGCCGGCCACGATCGTCGAACTGGCCGCGGAAATCGGATACCTGGCGCTGCCGGCGACCGACGGGCTGGAACTCGCCGCCTGGTTCCGTGCGGCCGCGGACTCCGGATCGCTCGAGCGGTACCTGGAGACGTTCGCGCACACCGTCGCGGTGATGCAGACGGCCGCCAACCTCAGCCGCGTCGCTCGCGAGGCCGTCGAGGATCTCGCGGCGGACGGGGTCGTGTACGCCGAGATCCGGTGGGCGCCCGAGCAGCACACCGACTCGGGCCTGACGCTCGAACAGGTCGTCGAGGCGGTGCTCGCGGGCTTCCGGGCCGGCGAGCAGGCCGCGACCGAGAAGGGCCAACGGATTCGCATCGGTGCGATCCTCACCGCGATGCGCCACGCCGCCCGCTCTCGCGAGATCGCCGAACTGGCCGTGCAGTTCCGCGACGGCGGCGTGGTCGGGTTCGACATCGCCGGCGCCGAAGCCGGTTTCCCGCCGACCCGGCACCTGGACGCGTTCGAGTACCTGCGCCGCGAGAATTTCCACTTCACGATCCACGCCGGCGAGGCGTTCGGACTGCCCTCGATCTGGGAGGCGATCCAGTGGTGCGGCACCGACCGGCTCGGGCACGGCGTGCGCATCGTCGACGACATCACCGCCGGTGGCACGCTGGGCCGGTTGGCCGCCTACGTGCGCGACAAGCGCATCCCCCTGGAGATGTGCCCGTCGTCGAACGTGCAAACCGGTGCCGCCGAATCGATCGCCGAGCATCCGATCGGTGTGCTCCGCAAGCGGCAGTTCCGGGTCACCGTGAACACGGACAACCGGCTGATGAGCGGGACGTCGATGACGCGGGAGATGTCGTTGCTGACCGCCGCGTTCGGCTACGGGTGGGCCGACCTGCAATGGTTCACGCTCAACGCGATGAAGAGCGCGTTCATTCCGTTCGACGACCGGCTGGAGATCATCAACGGCCAGATCAAACCGGCCTACGCCCGGCTGCTGGCCTGATCAGCAACTGCCGGCGTCAGGAGCGCAGCAGCCCGCGCGCCTGCTTGGCTTGCAGCACCCGCAGCGCCGCCGCATCGACCTGGGCGGCGAACTTCCGGTCGCTCTTCGCGCGGGCGAGCAGGGCCGCCGTCATCGCCGGGGCCTGGGTCGCGTCGACGGTGAGGACAACGTCGCCCCCGGCCGCGATGAAGTCGACCGCGCGATCGCCGACGGACGTGCCGCTGACCTGCTTGGAGATGCCGAGGTCGTCGCTGATGATCACGCCGCGGAAGCCCAGGTCGTGGCGCAGCATGCCGGTGACGATCGTCGGCGAGAACGCGGCCGGACTTTTCGGGTCGATGCGGGTGTAGATCGCCGTCGACACCATCACGAACGGCACGCCGCCGCGGATCGCGAGCGCGAAGGGTTCCACGTAGGCGTCGCGGCGGGTGGTGACCTGGTCGAGCACGCCGCTGGTCAAGTCGGTGTTGCCGCTGACCCGGCCGAGCCCGGGGAAGTGCTTGACCGTCGCGTCCACGCCCGCGCTCCGCAGACCCTGTGCCACCGCAATGCCGTGGCTGCTGACAATGGCCGGGTCCCGGCCGTACTCGCGCTGCAGATCGCCCACCGGCGGGTTGGGCCCGAAGTTCGGCGGCACGGTGTCGAGCACGGGGGCGAGGTCGACAGTCACGCCGGCGGCCCGCAGTTGCCGGCCCCACTGCTGGGCCTGGGCCTGCAATGCCGTCGGGGCGAACGTGCCCTGGACCACTGCGCTCGGAATGGCCGAGAAACCGGGCCCCTGCAGCCGCTGCACCTGCCCGCCCTCTTGGTCGGTGGCGACGAAGAGCTCAGCCTGGCCCCCTACCCGTACCTGCACGCGGGCCACGACGTTTGCCGTCTCTTGCACGCTGAGCTGACTGGTCCCGTCCAAGATGACCGAACCGACGTGGTAATTGCCGACCGCCACGTAGGTCGCCACAGTTGCGCCCGTGCTGGGGCAGTCGACCATCAGCAACTGGCCGACCCGTTCGGCCTCGGTCATCCGGGCCAGCACACGCCGGGCGAGACTGGTCGGCGCCGGCCGGGTGGACGACGTCACCGGCGTGGAGGCAGAGCTCAGCCGAGCCGGTGGGCTGCTCCGGGCCGGCCGGCTCGGGCCTGGCGTGCTGGAGCCGGTCGACGGATGTGAGGTACAGGCCGCGGCCACGAACAGCAAAGCGAACGCTGGTAGGACGCCCCGTCGCTTCACGGGTCCATCCTGGCCGACGGACGCCGGTTAGAACGCGACTGCCTGGGCCAAACCAGCCGACAGTTCGCCGAACAGGCCGCGGACCAGCTCGGTCGTGCGCAGCCGGTCGGCGGGGGAGTGCACCAATGTGCTCAGCATCAGCTCGTCGGCGTCCGTCGCGGCGATCAGCTCGGCCAGCGCCGTGCGCACGGTCTCGGGTCCGCCGATGGCCTGGCCTTCGCGGCGCTGGGCCACGAACGCCCGCTCGTCGGGACGCCACGGGTAGGCCGCCGCCTGTTCCGGCGTCGGCAGCTGCCCGGGCCGGCCCTGCCGCAGTCGCAGGAACGACAGCGCGGCCGGGAGGGCGATGCGATCGGCCGCCTCGTCGTCTTCGGCGCAGATCGCCTGCACGGTCACGATCGCGTACGGCTGCTCGAGCGCCGCGGACGGGCGGAACGCCGATCGGTAGCGCTCCAGCGCCGGCAGGGTGTGGGTCGCGCTGAAGTGGTGCGCGAAGGCGAACGGCAGGCCCAGGATGCCGGCGAGCTCTGCGCTGTAGAGGCTGGATCCGAGCAGCCAGATCGGCGGCGTCTGGGCGGCATGGGGAACCGAGTGAATTGCCTGGTAGGGATGGCCCTCGGGAAACTCGCCGGCCAGGAAGCAGGCGAGTTCGCCCAGCTGTTCGGGAAAGTCGTCCGGGCCGAGCTGCTCGGCTGAGCGGCGCAACGCGGCGGCGGTCATCCGGTCGGTGCCCGGGGCTCGGCCGATGCCGAGGTCGATGCGCCCGGGGTAGAGGGCGCCCAGGGTGCCGAACTGCTCGGCGACGACCAGCGGAGCGTGATTGGGCAACATCACGCCGCCGGACCCGACCCGGATGCGCTGGGTTGCCGCCGCGACGGCCCCGATGAGCACGCTAGGGGCCGAGCTGGCGATCCCGGGCATGTTGTGATGCTCGGCCAGCCAGAACCGGGTGAACTCGAGCGCGTCGGCCCGCCGGGCCAGCTCGATCGTCGCCTGCACGGCCTCGGTTGAGCTGGCGCCCTCTCCCACCGGCGCCAGATCCAGAATGGACAGCGGCAGGGGCGGCAGGGTGCTCACAGTGGATCTCCAACGTCAGCGGGTTGCGGACTGTTCCACCCAGCCGAACGTCTTGGTCACAGCCTTCTTCCAGTCGGCGTACAGCTGCGCGCGCTGCCCGGCGTCCATCGCCGGCTCCCAGCGCCGGTCGGCTGTCCAGTTTGCCCGGATCTCGTCGGTGGACGACCAGAAGCCGACCGCGAGGCCGGCTGCGTAGGCGGCGCCGAGCGCGGTCGTCTCGGCCACCACCGGACGCACGACCGGCACGTCGAGGATGTCGGCCTGGAACTGCATCAACAGCTCGTTGCCGACCATGCCGCCGTCGACCCGAAGTTCGCTCAGCGCGACCCCGGAATCGGCATTCATCGCATCGACGACTTCGCGGGTCTGGAATGCGGTCGCTTCCAGGGCTGCGCGCGCGATGTGCCCGCGGTTGACGAACCGGGTGAGCCCGACCAGCGCGCCGCGGGCGTCCGGGCGCCAGTACGGCGCGAACAGTCCGGAGAACGCGGGAACGAAGTAGGCGCCGCCGTTGTCGTCGACGGTGCGGGCGAGTGCTTCGACGTGACCGGCGTCGGGGATCAGGCCGAGGTTGTCGCGCAGCCACTGCACCAGCGAGCCGGTGACCGCGATCGAGCCCTCCAGCGCGTAGACCGGTGGTGCGTCGCCGAGCGCGTAGCAAACCGTGGTCAGCAGCCCGTTGTCGCTGACCACCCGGTCGGTGCCGGTGTTGAGCAGCAGGAAGTTGCCGGTGCCGTACGTGTTCTTGGCCTCGCCGACCTCCAGACAGGCCTGCCCGAACGTGGCCGCCTGCTGGTCACCGAGGATGCCGGCGATCGGTACCCCGGCCAACGGGCCCCGTTCGCGTACGTCGGCGTACACCTCCGACGACGAGCGGATCTCGGGCAGCATCGCGGTCGGGATGCCCATGTCAGCGGCGATGTCCGGCGCCCACTGCAGGCTGTCCAGCTCCATCAGCATCGTCCGCGACGCGTTGGTGACGTCGGTGACGTGCAACCCGTCCGCCGCCCCGCCGGTGAGGTTCCAAATCAGCCAGCTGTCGATCGTTCCGAACGCGAGCTCGCCGGCTTCGGCGCGGGCCCGGGCGCCGTCGACGTTGTCGAGCAGCCAGCGCACCTTCGGCCCGGCGAAGTACGTGGCCAGCGGCAGACCGGTTCGCTCGCGGTAGCGGTCGGTCCCGCCGCCCAAGGCACCGAGGTCCTCGCAGATCGCCTGGGTGCGGGTGTCCTGCCACACGATCGCGGGGGCGATCGGCTCGCCAGTGGTGCGGTCCCACACGACCGCGGTCTCGCGCTGGTTGGTGATTCCCACTGCAGCGACGTCGCCCGAGCCGAGTTCGGCCCGCGCGACGGCACTCGCGAGCACCGAGCGGGTGTTCGACCAGATCTCGTTGGCGTCGTGCTCGACCCACCCCGCGCGGGGCAGGTGCTGGCGGTGTTCGATCTGCTCCAGCGCCACCACTCGGGCGTCGTGGTCGAAAAGCAGGCACCGCGTGGACGTCGTGCCCTGATCGATCGCCGCGACGACGGAAGCCATGCGACTAGCCTGCCAGTGGTGGAGCGGCGCAGTGAGACAGACCCGGCCGGCCCGACGATCCCGAAGGGCGGCGCGGCCTCGCGGCTGGATGCGGCCTACCGCGAAGCGGCCTGGTTGCGGCTGGCTCGCGACGAGTTCGACGTCGTCGTGATCGGTGGTGGGGTCACCGGCGCGGGGGCGGCGCTGGACGCGGCGACGCGGGGACTGAGCGTCGCGCTCGTCGAAGCCCGTGACTTCGCCGCCGGCACCTCCAGCCGTTCGTCCAAGCTGTTCCACGGCGGGCTGCGCTATCTCGAGCAGTTCGAGCTCGGGCTGGTGCGTGAGGCCCTGCGCGAGCGGGAGTTGATGACGACCCGCATCGCGCCACACCTGGTCAAGGAGGTGCCGTTCCTCTATCCGCTCTCGCATCGGGTCTGGGAGCGGCCGTACGTCGCGACTGGGCTCGCGCTCTACGACACGATGGGCGGCCACAGCACGCTGCCGGGACAGAAGCACCTCAGCCGGCGGGCGGCGCTGCGCATGTTCCCCGGCCTCAAGCGTGATGCGTTGGTCGGCGCCGTGCGCTATTTCGACGCGCAGGCCGACGACGCCCGGCACACGCTGACGGTGGCGCGCACGGCTGCGCGCTATGGCGCGGTGGTCCGGCCGTCCACGCGGGCGGTCGGCTTCGCCCGAGAGACCGACCGGGTGGTCGGGGTGACCGTGCGCGACGCCGAGGACGGCCGCGAGACGACGGTGCAGGCCGGCGTCGTGCTGAACTGCACCGGCGTTTGGACCGACGAGATTCAGGCGCTGTCCGGTGGCCGCGGCCGGTTCCGGGTGCGGGCCTCGAAGGGCATCCACATCGTGGTGCCGCGCGAGAAGATCACCGGCGACGCGGGCTTGATCCTGCGCACGCTCACGTCCGTACTGCTCGTCATCCCGTGGAAGAACCACTGGTTGATCGGCACCACCGACACCGACTGGAACCTCGACCTGTCCCATCCCGCCGCGACGAAGTCCGACATCGACTACCTGCTCGACTGCGTCAACGAAGTGCTGGTTTCGCCGCTCACCCATGACGACATCGACGGCGTGTACGCCGGGCTGCGGCCGTTGCTGGCGGGGGAGTCCGAGGAGACGTCAGCCCTGTCGCGCGAACACGCGGTGGCGCGGGTGGTGCCCGGACTCATCTCCATCGCCGGCGGGAAGTACACGACCTACCGGGTGATGGCGGCCGACGTGGTCGACGCGGCAATCGACGACTTGCCGCGGCGGGTCGCGCCGTCGTGCACCGACCGGGTGCCGCTGCTCGGTGCCGACGGCTACTTCGCCATGCGCAACCAGGTGGACGCGCTGGCCGACGAGTACGGGCTGCACCCGCACCGGGTGCGCAACGTCCTGAACCGGTACGGCTCGATGATCCGCGACGTGCTCGATCCGGGCCTGCTCGATCGTGCGCTGTTGGCCACGGTTCCCGACGCCCCGGACTACCTGATGGCTGAGATCCGCTACGCCGTGACACACGAAGGGGCGCTGCACCTGGAAGACGTGCTCACCCGCCGCACCCGCATCTCGATCGAGTACCCGCACCGGGGGGTGGCGTGCGCTTCGGCCGTGGCCGACGCCATCGGCGACATCCTCGGCTGGGACGCGGCGACGTGCAGCCGCGAGGTTGATACCTATGTCGACCGGGTCGCAGCCGAGCGCGCGTCGCAGGCCCGCTTCGACGACGAGGCCGCCGACGCGGTTCGCACTGCGGCGGCCGAGATCCGCGCCTTCCTCGACCCGTGAGCCGTGACGGTTGAGTGACGTATCTATGCGTTGAGTGACGTATCTCGGCATTGAGTGACGGCGAATTCGCCGTCTCTGATCATGGCGATACGTCACTCAACGCGGTTGATCAGTCCTGCACTTGCAGGCAGGTCTCGACCTCGGCGACGAGGCTGGTCCAGTCGTCGCGGTCGGTGTTCTTGTCGATCGGTTCGTCGAGCAGGCCGGTGTCGGCGTCCAAGCGGCAGAAGACGGCGAGCTCGCCGAGCAGTTCGGCGCCGCGGGCGGACGGCTTGCGCAGGTCGTAGCTGGCACCGGGCGCCGGGGCGAACACGTCGTCGTCCTCGACGTCGGCCAGCTCCTCCCACCACTCCAGCTTGTGCAGTTCGTGCTCCTCAGCGGCGCGGCAGTACTGGGCGAGTCCGGCGGAGTCAGTGAACACGGCGACCGTGTCGTCGCTGCCGAGGAAGACGACGTCGGTGTCGTCGCCGTCCGCGTCCTCGGTCACCTCGGCTCGCACGGTGAGATAGGTGGCATCGGGCAGCACGATCTCGATGGGTTCGGCCCCGATGCGGTCCCAGACGTTCTCGGCTTCCAGTTCCGGCTGGGAGAAGTCGCCTTGCCACGACAGCCAGGACTCGACCCGGCCGATCGCGCGTTCCCACGAATCGGCGATCGTGTCGCCGAGTTCGCTCCAGCGCTTGCGGCCCTCCTTGCCCTGGTAGCTGACGTCCTCGTCGACGAGCTCCTCGTACTCAGGCGTGTTCTCGACCAGCCGGCGCAGCGCGCCGTCGTCACAGCAATCGGCGATCTTGGCGACCATGTCGACGACATTGGCCAGGCTCGAGACGTGCACCGGGTCGGGATCCTCGGCCGCCCATTCGTAGACCATGTCGAGGTTGTAGGCGTCCTCGCTGTCGGGGCGCAGCTGGTCGGGCGTCAGCTTCTGGATGTAACCCCAGGCGGGATGGTCGGACAGGTCGTTCTCCTCACCCGAGGCGATGAATTCGGCGAGGTCGCGGGCGTTGGGATAGAGCAGGATCTTGGCGCCGTCGCCGAGGAAGCCCTGCCACTCCTCGCCCTCGTCGTCCTCCCACGGCGGCGCCCACAGGGTGAGACCGGTGCGGCCGTTGACGGTGAGCGTGATCGGGATGATCGCGGCGTCCAGCGAGCTCGTCATGCCCGCGAACCTACCGGGCGTCGGCGCGTGGGTGCCCGCGGCGGTCCCGGTAGGTGATGCGTTCCGTTCGCTTGAGGACTGCCCGCAGTGTTGCGGCGGGCGGCGCGGGGGCTCGAGGCGGACCGACGGTGGTGGGTTCGACTTGCTTTGAGGACTGCCCGCATTCTTGCGGCGCGCGGCGCGGGGGCTCGAGGCGGACCGACGGTGGTGGGTTCGACCTCTTGAGGACTGCCCGCATTCTTGTGGTGTTAGTCCAGCAGTACCGGCTGGCGGGTTGCATGAATGCGGGCAGTCCTCAAGGGAGTCGAAGGGTGCCCTACCCCGGGGCCGAGCGACGGGCCGCAGAAATGCGGGCAGTCCTCAAGGGAGCAGAATCCATCCCCGTCGGGCGGCGCGCCCATCCTGCATCCACAGCGCCACTTGCTCGTCCACAGAGATTGCTCCGGCGTCGTCCGTCCGACCTAAGTCGGACGAAGATACGAGCATGAAAGCCGGCGATCTCGTGCGCGCAGTTCGCCGGACGCGCCGACTGAGCCAGCGCGAACTGGCTGAAGTCACCTGCCTGCCCGCGTCGACCGTCGATCGGATCGAGTCGGGTCACACGCCCAATCCGCGGCTCGGCACGGTTGAGACGATCCTGAACGCGACGGGCTACTACTTGGTCGCCGTCAATCGGTTCGGCCGGGCGTTGTCGATGGACGACGAGCACGACTGGTTGCGGGACGAGGCTGCGCGGCGGTTCCCAGCGCACCTGCCGATAGCACCGGTTGTCGCCGAAGGGCGCGACGGCTGGTGGGGCTGGCGGCGGATCGCCTGGCTGCCCGAGGATCCGACCGTTCCGCTCTTCACTCACTACCGCCGTGGCAAGTACCCGCCGCCGTACCTCGACGACTACTACGCCGACGAGCGATGGAACGACGCGACCTGATCTTTACGGCAAAGCTCCGCCCGCGGCCCGCGCCGCCCGCAGCTCAGACGCCGATCGGATGCCAGACCGTCTTGGTCTCGACGAAGGCGCCCAGGCGGGCCGTGCCCGGGTCGGCCGACCAGTCGGACCGCGCCGGGACGAAGACCCGCTTCACGTTGTCGGCCGCCTTGACCTGCAGCGCCTTGCGGTCGGCAGCGGCAACGCCGGTCAGGTCGAGGGCATTCACGTCGCGGTGCCCGGCCAGCCAAGGCGCGAGCTCGGCGGTGAACCCGGTGAGCAGGTTGACCACGCCGGCCGGCAGGTCGGACGTGGCCAGCACCTCGGCGAAGGAGCTCGCCGGCAGCGGGCGCTCCTCGGCCGCAATGACGACGGCGGTGTTGCCGGTGGCGACGACAGGGGCGAGCACCGACACCAGCCCGAGCAGGCTCGAGTCCTGCGGGGCGATGACGCCGACGACGCCGGTGGGCTCGGGCAGGGTGAAGCTGAAGTACGAGCCGGCGACCGGGTTCGTGCTGCCCGCCACCTGGGCGTACTTGTCGGCCCAGCCCGCGTAGTACACCCAGCGGTCGATCGCCTCGTCGACCTGGGCCAGGGCCGCGGCCGGCGAACTCCCCTCTGTGGCCGCGACCTCAGCAGCGAACTGCTCGCGGCGGCCCTCGAGCATCTCGGCCACGCGGTAGAGCACCTGCCCCCGGTTGTAGGCCGTCGCGCCCGACCAGCCCGCGAACGCCTTGCGGGCGGCCAGCACCGCGTCGCGCAGATCCTTGCGCGATGCCTGCGCCGCCTGGGCCAGCAGCTCGCCGGAGGCGGCGTGGACCGGATACGAACGGCCGGACTCCGAGCGCGGGAACGCGCCGCCGATATAGAGCTTGTAGGTCTTGCGGACGCGCAGCCGCTCGGACCCGTTGGCCGACGCGTTCGACTTCGCCTTAGTGGGCAAGGTAGGCCTCCAGCCCGTGCCGGCCGCCCTCGCGGCCGAAGCCGGACTCCTTGTAGCCGCCGAACGGCGCGCTGGGGTCGAACCGGTTGAACGTGTTGGCCCACACGACGCCGGCCCGCAGCTGCGCTGCCATGGACAGGATGCGCGAGCCCTTCTCCGTCCAGACGCCGGCCGACAACCCGTACGGGGTGTTGTTCGCCTTCTCGACCGCTTCGGCCGGCGTGCGGAAGGTCAGCACGGACAGCACCGGACCGAAGATCTCCTCGCGGGCGATGCGGTGGGCCTGCGAGACGCCGGTGAAGACGGTAGGCGCGAACCAGAAGCCGCGGTCGGGCAGCTCGCACGGCGGTGACCAACGCGTCGCGCCTTCGGCCTCGCCGGATTCGGTGAGCTCGCGGATGCGGGCCAGTTGCGCGGCCGAGTTGATCGCACCCACATCCGTGTTCTTGTCCAGCGGGTCGCCGACGCGCAAGGTCGCCAACCGCCGCTGCAACGAGGCGACCAGTTCGTCGGCCACGGACTCTTGCACGAGCAGTCGCGAGCCGGCGCAACAGACCTGGCCCTGGTTGAAAAAGATGCCGTTGACGATGCCCTCGACGGCTTGGTCGAGCGGGGCGTCGTCGAAGACGATGTTGGCCGCCTTGCCCCCGAGCTCGAGCGACAACCGCTTCGATGTGCCGGCCAGCGAGCGCTGGATGATCTTGCCGACATCGGTCGAACCAGTGAACGCGATCTTGTCGATGTCGTCGTTCTCGACCAGCGCCTGCCCGATGGCCGGGCCGCCGGCCAGGATGTTCACCACGCCAGGCGGCAGGTCGGCCTCGGCGATGATCTCGGCCAGCACCAGCGCCGACAGCGGAGTGGTCTCCGCCGGCTTGAGAATCACGGTGTTGCCGCACGCCAGTGCAGGCGCGATCTTCCAGGCCGCCATCAGCAGCGGGAAGTTCCACGGGATGATCTGGCCGGCCACGCCGATCGGGCGGGGGTCGGGACCGAAGCCCGCGTAACCGAGCTTGTCGGCCCAGCCCGCGTGATAGAAGAAGTGCGCCGCGGCGACCGGAACGTCGACGTCGCGCGACTCGCGGATCGGCTTGCCGTTGTCGAGCGATTCCAGGACGGCCAACTCGCGGCCGCGCTCCTGGATGGCGCGGGCGATGCGGAACAGGTACTTGCCGCGCTCCTTGCCCGGCATCGATCCCCACGGACCGTCGAACGCGCGGCGGGCGGCGGCCACGGCGTCGATCACGTCGGACGGGCCGGCTTCGGCCACCTCGGCCAGTGGCTGCTCGTCGGCCGGGTTGATCGTCTTGATCGCCTCGCCGGAGCCGTCGCGGAACTGGCCGTCGACGAAGATCTGGTAACTCGGCTTGAGCCGGGCGATGTCGCGCGACTCCGGCGCCGGGGCGTACTCGAACGTGGCCATCAGTCCACCGTCACATAGTCAGGGCCGTCGTAGTTTCCGGTGGCGAGCTTGTGCCGCTGCAGCAACAAATCGTTCAGCAGGCTGGATGCGCCGAGTCGGAACAACTCCGGCGTCAGCCATTCCTCGCCCGCCACTTCATTCACCATCACCAGGTAGCGCACGGCTTCCTTGGATGCCCGAATACCGCCGGCCAGCTTCACGCCGCGCCGGTCGCCGGTCACCGCGTGGAAGTCGCGGACGGCCTCGAGCATCACCAGCGCCACCGGGGGAGTCGCGGCGGGAGTCACCTTCCCGGTGGATGTCTTGATGAAGTCACCGCCGGCCAGCAGGGCCAACCAGGACGCGCGCCGGGCGTTGTCGAGGGTGGCCAGTTCGCCGGTCTCGAGGATGACCTTCAGATGTGCGCCACCACACGCTGCCTTCGTCGCCACGATCTCGTCGAAGACCTGCAGGTAGTGCCCGGCCAGGAACGCGCCGCGGTCGATGACCATGTCGATCTCGGTCGCGCCGGCCGCCACCGCGTCGCGCACGTCGTGCAGTTTGGTGTCGAGCGACGCTCGCCCGGACGGGAACGCCGTCGCCACACTGGCCACCCCGACCGGAGTGCCGCGCAGCGCGGCAACGGCGGTCTCGACCAGGTCGGGGTACACACACACGGCGGCGACGGCCGGGACGGTGCTGTCGGACGGGTCGGGGCGGGCCGCCTTGGCGCACAGCGAGCGGACCTTGCCTGGGGTGTCGGCCCCTTCGAGCGTGGTCAGGTCGACCATCGAGATGGCGGTGTCGATGGCCCACGCCTTCGCGGTGGTCTTGATGCTGCGGGTGGCCAAGCCCGCGGCGCGGCCCTCGGCGCCCACCTGGTCGACGCCGGGCAGGCCGTGCAGGAAGCGACGCAGCGACGCGTCGTCGCGCGTCACGTCGCGCAGGTCGGGGCGCTCCAGGGTCGTCACCACACCAGTCTAGGAGCGCCCGGTCCGAAGCGGGCGGTTCGCGAATCCAGGCCAATGACAACGGGGACCGTGACCACATGACGGGCGGTCGCATAGGGTGCGCTGTCGTGGACACCGTCGTCGTCGAGCACCCGATCGTCCAAGCCCGGTTGACGGTGATGCGGGACGAGCGCAGCAGCAACGCCGAGTTCCGGGCGGCGCTGCGCGAACTGGCCACGCTGCTCGTCTACGAGGCGACCCGTTCGCTGCCCACCACGCCGGCTCCGATCACGACGCCGGTCGCGCCCACCACCGGCACGGCCATCGCCGCCCCGCCGCTGCTTGTGCCGGTACTGCGGGCCGGACTGGGCATGGCCGAGGCCGCGTTCAACCTGCTGCCGGAATCGCAGATGGGATTCGTCGGGCTGGCCCGCGACGAGCAGACCCACGAGCCGACGCCGTACATGGCGTCGTTGCCGGAATCACTGGCCGGACGCGCGGTCATCGTGCTCGACCCGATGCTGGCGACCGGCGGTTCGCTGTTGCACTGCCTGAACCTGCTGTCGGCGCGCGGCGCCTCGGATCTCACCGTGGTCTGCGCACTCGCCGCCCCGGAAGGCCTGGCCCGGATCGAGGCAAGCGGGCTGCCGGTGCGGGTGTTCACGGCCGCGATCGACGAACGTCTTAACGACAGCGCCTACATCGTCCCGGGCCTCGGCGACGCCGGCGACCGGCAGTTCGGACCGCGCTAGGACACCACTGCCCGTTTTGCCCGAAGGGCCGATGCGGCCAGGTGGCAACCATCGTGCGGGTCAGGCGTCTATGCCAGTACAACCGCGAAATCCGCGGTCTACTGGTCGGCACTGGATGGTGGCCCGATGGGGACAGCGATGGCAGGACCGAGGTGGTCGCTGGCGCGACCGGCGGCGCCGCACGAGTCCTTCGACGCCGACCGGCGGATCGAGGAGCTCTTCCGGGCCCATCGCCTGACGATGGTGCGGTTGGCCACGCTGCTCGTCGACGACCGCGAGACGGCCGAGGACGTCGTGCAGGACGCGTTCGCGGCGCTGCACCGACGCTGGACAGCACTGTCCACCGACGAAGCGGCCCTCGGCTACCTGCGGGCATCGGTGGTGAACGGGTCGCGTTCCGCGTTGCGCCGACGACGGACCGTCCGCCGCAATCCACCGCCGGCCGCGAGCACGCTGATCGCCGAAGCGGCCGACAGCGACCTGCTTCTCGCCGAGGAACACCGCGAGGTGCTGGCCGCGCTGCACCTGCTGCCCACACGCCAGCGTGAGGTCATCGTCCTGCGCTACTGGGCCGAACTGTCCGAGGCGCAGGTCGCGGCGACGCTCGGCATTTCACTTGGCGCCGTCAAGTCGAGCGCATCGCGCGGTCGCGACGCCATCGCGGCGAGGCTCGGAGGTCAACGATGAACGAGAACACGGTCGAGGAACGGATCCGCGCGGCGCTCACCGCCGCCGGTGACGCGATCACCGAGCAAAGTCTTCGCCCGGAGGCGGCACCCACGGCGGCCGGCTCAGGCGGTCCACGTCGTCGGGCCCGCTGGGTGGCGCCGCTGCTCGCAGCCGCCGCTGTGGTCGCAGTCGCGATCGGCACGGCCGCGCTGGTGAGCCAACCCGATGCGGGGCACGACGTCCGACCGGGGCAGACCGCGGTGCCGAGCCTGTCGACCAGCACGCCTGCGACTCGGTCTACCGCTGCGCCGACCAGCCCACCGACGCATTCGTCGACGCCCGGGCCTACGGCTACCCGGCACACCGGAAGACCGTGCGAGCCGCCGCTGACGTGCGCGGCCCGAGCCGTCTACGAGCCGCTCTGGCCGTTCGTCAGCTACGCGGCGGCCGAGGCCTGGCGGGCCGCGTACGCGAAAGCCGGAACGCAACCCTGGCATCGCGACGCCGGGCAGACCGCGCTGCTGTTCACCCGGAACTACCTCGGTTTCACCGACATCACGATGGTGACCAGCACGAAGTTCGACGCTCAGGGGGCGCATGTCGGTGTTGGCTACCGGGCGCCGAACGGACGTCCTCACACGGCCGCCGTGCTACACCTCATCCGCTACAGCCAGTCGACGGGCGAACCGGACGCCGGCTGGGAGGTTGTCGGCAGCGACGACACCGACTTCTCGCTCGAACGGCCCGCTTACGCCTCGCAGGTCAGCTCACCGATGACGGTGGGCGGACACATCACGGGTGTCGACGAGAACATCAGCGTGTCGGTGCTGACAGCGCCTGGGAACAGCGCCGCCGGCGCCGGCGTCAGCATTCCGGCCGGCGGTGAGCACGCCGCCTGGCAGCTGAGCGTGTCGTTCCCGAACCGCGGCGTGCTCACGATCGTCGCGTCGACCGGCGGTCACATCGCCCAGCACGAGCGGTTCGCGATTCAAGGCACGCACACCTGACGGCCATCCGGCCCTGACGGGGCCCAGTAACCAGATCGTTATCGCGACCCGCCCGGAAACGGCAACGAATTTCGCGTTCCGGACGTCTTGTAGTCAGGAGTGATGCGCGGGCTTGGGGGAGTCGCGATGAGGACAGTGCTGCGGGTCGTTGCTGCCTGCGGCCTGGTTGCGCTGCTAAGCGCCACGGTCTCCGGTTGCGGGAAGTCCTCGGCCGCCGGCCGCCATTCATCCTCGCCGCACTCCAGCCCGGCCGGTTCGGCCACCGCGGCAGCCGGGCGCGCCACGGTCGTCACGACATTCACGCCGTACTCGGCCGCCGGCACGCTCACCGTCCCCGTGGCCGCACACGCCACCGGACACTGCTGGACCGGCTCGATCGTGGTGCCGGTCGCGAACGCTTACCGCTGCCTGGTCGGCAACGAGATCGCCGACCCGTGCTTCGCCCCGCAGCACCGGGACCGCCCCGGCACGGTCGCATGCGTCACCGCGCCGTGGTTGGCAGCGCGGGTGGTGACACTGACCCACCCCCTTCCCGAGACCACTTCGCGGGGCCACGCCGCCAATCCATGGGCGCTGCAGTTGGCGAACGGCGCGCGCTGTATCGCCGCCACCGGCACCGTGCAGAACGTCGGAGCCGTGCTGCTCAACCTGCTGTGCCCCGACGGCAAGGCCGCCGGTGGACTGGACACCAGCGGGGCGGTGTGGAAAGTCAAGTACGGCACGGCGGCCACCGGGCGGCTGACCGAGGTCGCAGTGACGGCTGCCTGGAAGGGTTGAGCCGCCCGCTGCGCCGCACACACCGCCAGCAGTGTGATGGAATGTCGGGACGCTGTTAGCAACCTCGGGGGCCGGTTGCGCGACTACTTGAGGTGACAGCGGCATTGACGGACACCCGAGGGAAGGACGTGCGCGGGCCGATGGCCGATTTCCCGGCTACCGTCGACCGCGTCGATGTCCCGGCCCTTTACGAGGCCCACTGGCGACCATTGGTACGCCTGGCGGTGCTACTGGTCGATGACCTGTCCAGCGCTGAGGACGTCGTCCAAGACGCGTTCATCTCGTTGCACAAGAAGGTCGACTCGCTGCGCGACCCCTCGGCCGCGCTGGCCTACCTGCGCGCGTCGGTCGTCAATCTGTCCCGGTCGGTACTGCGCCGGCGACAGGTGGCTCGCAAACACCTCAAGGTGGCCGAGCCGGAATCGACCGCAGCCGCCGACCACGACGTGCTGTTGCGAGACGAGCACCGGGCCACGTTGGCCGCCGTGCACGCCCTGCCGCAGCGCCAGCAGGAGGTCCTGATTCTGCGGTACTGGTCCGGCCTGTCCGAGCGCGAGATCGCGCAAACACTCGGCATTTCCGCCGGGTCGGTGAAATCGGCAGCGAGCCGCGGCATGGCTTCGCTGCAGCAGGTACTTGGAGGCCGGTCATGAACCACGACGACAGCGTCGAGCGGCGCCTCGCCGACGCGTTCGCGGCGAGGGCGTACTCGGCAGTTCCCGAGAACCGGCCGGCGCCGCCGTTCACGGGCCACCCCACTCGCTCCACCGGGACTCGGCACAGCCACCGCGCCCGTTCCGGTCGGCGCCACTTCGGCTGGCTGGCTCCGCTCGCGGCGGCGGCGGCCGTCATTGCCGTGGTCGGCGGACTGTTCGCCTTTCGCCAGTCGGCGACCCGGCAGGTCAACGGCGCCGGGGTACCAGCCACGTCGGCGTCCACCGGCGCCTCGGGTTCCGGCGCCCCCGTGCAACCGGCCCCGAAGTCCACGGTCAGCACGCCGACCGCCGCTCCGGTCCACGTCAAGCTGAAGTTCAGCGACGGCAGCCAGTTCGGGGTCGGGATCCCGATCATCGCCTACCTGTCGAAGAAGATCACCGACGGCAGCGCGTTCGCGAAGGCGACCGAGGTCACCGTGAACGGCCAACCCGCGGCGGGGGCCTGGTTCTTCGAGACGTCGGCCGCGCAGCCCGGCTATCCGCTCGAGGCGCACTACCGGCCGCAGAACTACTGGCCGGCCCATTCGAAGATCAGCATGAACCTGCCGGTCAACGGCGTCTCGGCGGGCAAGGGCTTGGCCTTCGACGACAGTCTCACCCTTGACTTCACCACGGGCCCGGCGAACATCGCCACCGTCGATGACTCGACGCACACCCTGAGCCTGGTCAGCGACGGCAAGCCGGTCGGCACGTACCCGGTGTCGCTCGGGGCGAACAACACCCCGACGGCACGCGGCGTCAAGGTGATCATGGAGAAAGGCGCCAGCATCTGCATGTCGGGCCCGGGTTACCACGAATGCGGCGTCAAGTGGACGCAGCGATTGACCTACGGCGGGGAGTACCTGCACGCCGCGCCCTGGAATCTTGGCAACCTGGGGAAGTTCGACTCGTCGAACGGCTGCACCAACCTGAGCGCCGGGGACGCCAAGACCCTGTACGACCGGCTCGAGATCGGCGACGTGGTCAAGTACCCGAACGCGAACGGCCCGAGCATGTCACTTGGTGCCGGCTACGGCGACTGGAACGTGCCGTGGCCGCAGTGGCTCACGGGCGGCGCCGTTCCGACTCGTTAGAGACCGAGCGAACTGCTGATCTGCTCGCGCAATCGGGCCAGTCGTTCGGCCGCCGTATCCGCTGATCCGTCGGCTACGACGACCTCGAGATAGGCCTTGAGCTTCGGCTCCGTTCCCGAGGGGCGGACCACCACCCGTCCATCCGGCCAGGTCAGCCGGACGACATCGGCGTCGGGTTGCAGGTCGGTGACGGTGACCGGCTCGCCAAGCAGCGTCGCCGGTGGATCGGCCCGCAGCCGAGACATCGTGTCGGTGATGATCGACAGGTCGTCGACCCGGACGGAGACCTGGTCGGTGGCGTAGCGGCCGTACTCCCGGGCCAACTCGTCGAGGCGCTGCAGCAGCGACGACCCCTTCGCCTTCAGGGCGGCCACGAGTTCGGCGACGAGCAAGGCGGCGCTGATGCCGTCCTTGTCCCGCACCAGCTCCGGGGCGACCGCATACCCCAGCGCCTCCTCGTACCCGAACACGAGGTCGGGCGCCGCTCGCGAGATCCACTTGAAGCCGGTGAGAGTTTCGGCGTAACCGACGCCGTGCCGCTCGGCGAGCGCGCTCAGCATCGTCGAGGAGACGATGGTGGTCGCGTAGGTGCCGCGCACGCCCTTGGCCAGTAGCGCGTCGGCCAGCAGTACGCCGACCTCGTCGCCGCGCAGCATTCGCCACTCGCCGCCCGGCTGTTCCCTGGGGACGGCGACGGCGCACCGGTCGGCGTCGGGATCGTTGGCGATGATCACGTCAGCCCGCTCGGTACGGGCGAGCTCGACCGCCAGGTCGAGCGCTCCGGGCTCCTCCGGGTTCGGGAACGCGACCGTTGGGAAGTCGGCGTCGGGCTGCTCCTGCTCCGGCACGGCGACGAGGGGCGCGAACCCGGCCGCCGCGAAGACGGCGCCAACGACCTCGGTGCCGACGCCGTGCATCGCCGTGTGCACGATGCGCGCCGCGCGCGGACCGGGGCTGATCAGACCGGCAACCGCGCTGACGTACGCGGCGACGATGGACTCGTCGAGGACGGAAATCCCTTGTGGGTCAAGGCGGATCTCCCGGACCGGGCCGACGGCGTGAATCGCGGCCTCGATCTCGGTATCGGTCGGCGGCGCGATCTGCGCGCCGTCGGCGGCATAGACCTTGTAGCCGTTGTCCTCGGGCGGGTTGTGCGACGCGGTCACCATGACGCCCGCGGCGGCGCCGAGGTGTTGCACCGCGAATGCCACCAGCGGCGTGGGCAGCAATCGCGGGAGCAGCTGCGCGTCGAACCCGGCGGCGGCGAAGATGGCGGCCGAGTCCTGCGCGAACTCGCGCGAGCCGTGCCGTCCGTCGTAACCGACCACGACCGGCGCGCCGGTGTGGCCGCCGGCCGCGAGCCAGGCAGCCACGCCCGCGGCGGCCCTCCGTACGACCGCGCGGTTCATCCCGTTCGGCCCCGCTCGCAGCGGTCCGCGCAACCCGGCGGTGCCGAACGTCAGTGGACCGCGGAACCGCTCGGCCAGTTCGGCTGCCGCATCCCGGTCGAGCAGGTCCTGCAGCTCGGCCGCGGCGGCTGGATCGACTTCGTCGTCGATCCAGGCCTGGACCGCGTCGCGCAGCTCGGTAGAGGTCATGCGGGGGCAAGCATTGTCATAGCCGCGGGATCACCTGCGCGAGCAGTCCGCCCATCCGGGTGGCCGCCGCCTTGCCCGCGGCCAGCACCTCTTCGTGGTCGAGTGGTTCGCCCAGACCCGCGGCAAGGTTCGTCACCAAGGAGAGCCCGAGCACGTCGCAGCCCTCGGCCCGGGCCGCGACCGCCTCCAGCACCGTCGACATGCCGACGAGATCGGCACCGAGCACACCGGCCATCCGGACCTCGGCCGGCGTCTCGTACTGCGGGCCGGGGAACATCGCATAGACGCCTTCGGTGATCGACGGATCGATCTCGCGGACGAGGGCCCGCAGCCGGGCGGTGTAGAGGTCGCTGAGGTCGACGAAGTGCGCGCCGACCAATGGCGTGCGCGCGGTGAGGTTGAGGTGGTCGCTGATCAGCACCGGATCGCCGACGGACAGCCCCGGTCGCAGACCGCCGCAGGCATTGGTCAGCACGATGGTGCGGCACCCCGCGGCCGCGGCCACCCGCACCCCATGTACGACGGGATCGACGCCGCGGCCTTCATACAGATGGGTCCGGCCGAGGAACGCGAGAACCTGCCGGCCGCCGACCGGCAGGGACCGGATGCGGCCAGCGTGTCCTTCGACTGCGGGCGGCAGGAATCCGGGCAGGTCGGTGACGGCGAGCTCGGCGACCGCCGGGCCTAGTGCGTCGATGGCCGGCACCCAGCCCGAGCCCAGGACGACGGCCACGTCGTGGCGCGGCACTCCGGTGCGTTCGGCCAACGCTTGAGCTGCGGCGCGCGCGACGGTCGAGGGGTCGTCCAACGCCTGGCTTCCGGTCACGCCCGCCGAGCCTAGTGCCCACCCGACGGACGTGACCGGCGCGCTAGGCGCCCTGAGCCTCGCGCTGGCAGGCCATGCACTGCGCCACCTGCGGCAGGACCTCGAGCCGCTCGATGGGCAGCCGCTCGCCGCAGTCCTGGCAGCGGCCATAGCGGCCCTCGTTCATGCGGCGCAGGGCCTGCAGTACTTCGCGCAGGGCGGCCCGGCCGCCGGCGATCAGCGACTCGCTGATCTCCACTTCGGTAGCGCTGCGCCCGGGCCGCAGGGCAGCCCGGCGCAGCTGGTCGAGTTGGTCGCAACGGAAGCTGCGCTGCTGCTCGAGCAGGTCGCGGAACAACTCGAGTTGGGAATCGGTGAACGTCGATGTGCCGCGTGCGGCCGGCATCGTCGAAGAACTCATGCGGATCTCCTTGCGGTCGGCGGACGGGATGCTCAGAGGCAACCGTCCACCGGGGGCCCACGGGTCCGCGGTGAATCAACTGTGACCGGACTGACGATCGAGGATGATCTGGCTGTGGTTGCGGCCGACGCGATGGCGTTGCCCGGCACGCCCGGCCCGCCGAGGACCTGCGGGTGGTCGAGCCGTAGGCCGTGCAGGCCGTGATCGGCGGCAATGGCCACGGCGATGGTGAGGCCGTGGTGCGAGGTCGGGACGTGGGCGGTACCCACCCGGGCGGCAGTAGGCGCCAGCAAGGCGAGCACGCACAGCACGGCGGCGCAGATCGCGGTCGTGCTGGTCGCCCGCAACGCCGTCGCATGGCTACGCCGCGTCGCTGTGCCGACCCCGCCGTCCATACCTGTCCAACGGGGGGCGGGACGGGCCTGTTCCCAGGGCACGGCGTTTTCACAGCAGGAGAGATCGGCCACCTCGAGGCGCCCGGAACGTCCGCTGCGCCATACGATTCGGGGCATGGCCGCCCTGCCGGAGCACCTGGCGCTCGCCGCCGAATTCCCGGCGGTTTCCCGCGATCAATGGCGGGCATTGGTCGCGGACGTCCTCGCCCGGTCGGGCCGATCAGGAGCCGGCGACCCCGAACTGGCCCTGGCCAGCACCACCTATGACGGCATCACGGTCAAGCCGCTGTACACGGCGGCCGACTCGCACGGCGTAGCGGTCGACGGGCGGCCCGGGCAGCCGCCGTTCGTCCGGGCCGCGACTCCGCAGGGCACGGCCGCCACCGGTTGGGACGTGCGGACCCGGCACTGCGACAGCGACCCGGACCATGCCAACCGGGCCGTCCTGGCCGACTTGACGACCGGCGCGACCTCGCTATGGCTGGTGCTTGGCCCCGCGGGCCTGGCCGTCGCCGATCTGCCGGCGGCGCTCGCGGGCGTCCATCTCGACCTGGCCCCGATCGCGCTCGATGCCGGAGCCGAAACGCCGGCGGCGAGCGACGCCCTGCTCGAGTTGGCCGCGCAACGCGGCATCGCTCCAGGGACGCTGGCCGGCACCCTCGGCGCCGATCCGATCGGCCTGCAGGCCCGAACGGGCATCGCCGCTGACCTCACGCTGCTCGCTGAGCTGACCGAGCGCATCGGCAACTGCCCCGATCTACGGGTCGCCACGGTCGACGCGACGGTGTACCACAGTGCCGGTGCCAGTGACGCCGACGAGATCGGGATCGCGACGGCCGTCGGAGTCAGCTATCTGCGCGCCCTCACCGACGCCGGCTCGACGGTGGAGCAGGCGCTGAACGCGCTGGAGTTCCGGTTCGCCGTCACGGCCGATCAGTTCCCCTCGATCGCGAAGCTGCGGGCCGCCCGCAAGGTGTGGGACCGCGTGGCCGAGCTCAGCGGCGCGGGGGCCGGGCGCCGCGGCCAGCGCCAGCACGCCGTGACGTCGGCGGCGATGATGACCCAGCGCGATCCGTGGGTGAACTTGCTGCGCACCACCATCGGGTGCTTCGCGGCGTCAGTGGGTGGGGCTGAGGCGATCACGGTGCTGCCCTTCGACGCGGCGATCGGAATATCCGATGACTTCGCCCGGCGCATCGCCCGCAACACCCACGCGGTGCTGCACGACGAGGCCAGTCTGGCCCGGGTCATCGACGCGGCCGGTGGCTCTTGGTTCATCGAGTCGCTCACCGACCAACTGGCCGACAAGGCCTGGGCGACCTTCACCGCTGTGGAACGCGCGGGCGGAGCGCTGGCCGCGTTGGCGGACGGCACCGTCGGCCACCGCCTGGGTGCCACCCGGGATGCCCGCGCCGCAAACATCGCGCACCGCCGGGCGCCGATCACCGGCGTGAGCGAGTTCGCCTATATCGATGAGGCACCGGTCCTGCGTCCGCCGGCCCCTGCGGCAGCCACCGGCGGCCCGTTGCCGCGGATCCGGTATGCGGCGGACTTCGAGGCATTGCGCGACCGTGCGGACGCTGCGCCGGATCGTCCTACGGTCTTCCTGGCCGCGCTGGGCCCATTGGCTTCGGCTACGCCCCGGGTGGCTTTCGCGCGCAACCTGTTCCAGGCCGGCGGCATCGCACCAGTCGTCGGCGCGGGCACGATCGATGACATCGTCGCCGCGTTCCGGGCCAGCGGCTCGACCGTGGCCTGTCTGTGCGCATCCGACCGGCGCTACGCCGAGGCCGCCGAGCCGGCCGCCGCCGCTCTCCGGGCTGCCGGGGCCCATTACATCTGGCTGGCCGGCCGTCCCGAGGTGGCCGGGGTCGACGGCAACGTGTTCACCGGCTGCGACGCGTTGGCCGTACTGCGGACCACGCTCGACCGGCTCGGGGTGGCCTGATGGCCGCGATCCCGGACTTCAGCGACGCCACCCTCGGCCCCGGCTTGGCCCCTCAGCCGGGCGACACGCCGGAAAACTCCCTGCTCAGGGGCCAAGACGAGGCAGTCGCCGCGTGGGAGACGCCGGAAGGCATCACCGTCCCGCCGTTGTACACGGCCGCCGACCTGGCCGGCCTCGATTTCCTCGACTCCTATCCCGGCATCGCGCCGTACCTGCGCGGGCCCTACCCGACGATGTACGTCACCCAGCCCTGGACGATCAGGCAGTACGCCGGGTTCTCCACGGCCAAGGACTCGAACTCCTTCTACCGGCGCAACCTCGCGATGGGCCAGAAGGGCCTGTCGATCGCCTTTGACCTGCCCACCCACCGCGGCTACGACAGCGACAACGAGCGGGTAGTCGGCGACGTCGGCATGGCCGGCGTGGCCATCGACTCGATCTACGACATGCGCCAGCTCTTCGACGGCATCCCGCTCGACCGGATGAGCGTCTCGATGACGATGAACGGCGCGGTGCTGCCCGTGCTGGCGCTCTACGTGGTGGCGGCCGAGGAACAGGGCGTCAAACCCGAACAGCTCACCGGGACGATCCAGAACGACATCCTCAAGGAGTTCATGGTCCGCAATACCTACATCTACCCGCCGGCGCCGTCGATGCGAATCATCAGCGACATCTTCGCCTTCACGTCGCGGCGTATGCCGCGGTTCAACTCGATCTCGATCTCCGGTTACCACATCCAGGAGGCCGGGGCGACAGCCGACCTGGAGCTCGCGTACACGCTGGCCGACGGCGTCGAATACATGCGGGCCGGGCGCGCAGCGGGTCTGGACATCGACACATTCGCGCCGCGGCTGTCGTTCTTCTGGGCGATCGGCATGAACTTCTTCATGGAGGTGGCCAAGCTCCGCGCGGCCCGGCTGCTGTGGGCCAAGCTGGTCAGGCAGTTCGAGCCGCAGAACGCCAAATCGCTGTCGCTGCGCACGCACTGCCAGACGTCGGGCTGGTCGCTCACTGCGCAGGACGTCTTCAACAACGTCATCCGCACCTGCATCGAAGCGATGGCCGCAACTCAGGGTCACACCCAGTCGCTGCACACCAACGCGCTGGACGAGGCGCTCGCCCTGCCCACCGACTTCTCCGCCCGCATCGCCCGCAACACCCAGTTGGTGCTGCAGCAGGAGTCCGGCACCACGCGGGTGATCGACCCGTGGGGCGGCTCGGCGTACGTCGAGAAGCTGACCTACGACCTCGCCCGCCGGGCCTGGGGTCACATCCAGGAGGTCGAGCAGGCCGGTGGGATGGCCAAGGCCATCGACGCCGGCCTGCCGAAACTGCGCATCGAGGAAGCGGCCGCCCGCACGCAGGCCCGCATCGACTCCGGCCGGCAACCGGTGATCGGGGTGAACAAGTACCGTCCCGCCGACGACGAGCTGATCGACGTGCTCAAGGTGGACAACTCCGCGGTGCGCGTCGAGCAGGCCGAGAAGCTCCGGCGGTTGCGCGCGGAGCGCGACGAGCCGGCCACCCGGGCCGCGCTGGATGCGTTGACCCGCGGAGCCGGTACGCCGGATCAAAACCTGCTCGCGCTGGCGATCGACGCGGCCCGGGCCAAAGCGACCGTCGGCGAGATCTCCGACGCGTTGGAGAAGGTGTACGGACGGCACGCCGCGACGATCCGGACCATCTCCGGGGTCTACCGGGAGGAAGCTGGCCAGGTGAGCGTGATCGACGAGACCCGGGCGGCCACGGCCGAGTTCGAGCGTGCGCAGGGTCGACGTCCCCGCATCCTGGTGGCCAAGATGGGTCAGGACGGCCACGACCGCGGGCAGAAGGTGATCGCGACAGCATTCGCCGATCTCGGTTTCGACGTCGACGTCGGGCCGCTGTTCCAGACACCGGCCGAGGTCGCCCGCCAGGCGGTGGAGGCCGACGTGCACATCGTCGGCGTCAACTCCCTGGCGGCCGGGCACCTCACGCTGGTGCCGGCGCTGCGCGACGAACTCGCGGCTCAGGGCCGGCCCGACATCCTGATCGTCGTAGGCGGCGTCATCCCGCCGCAGGACTTCGACGAGCTGCGCGCGGCCGGGGCCAGCGCGATCTTTCCGCCCGGCACCGTCATCGCCGAGGCCGCCCTGGACCTGCTTCGCGTCCTCACCGAGCAGCTGTGATCCCCGATTGTGCGTCGCTCACCGCCGGGGTGCTGAGCAGCGACCGGGCCGCGGTCGCGCGCGCGATCACCCTCGTCGAATCGCGCCGGGCCGATCACCGTGAGCAGGCCCAGCAGCTGCTCGTCGAACTGTTGCCGCGCACCGGCAAGGCTCAGCGCGTCGGCATCACCGGCCCGCCCGGAGTGGGCAAGTCGACCTTCATCGACACCCTCGGCACGAACCTGATCGCCGACGGCCACCGCGTCGCCGTGCTCGCCGTCGACCCGTCGTCGAGTCGCAGCGGAGGCAGCATCCTCGGCGACAAGACCCGCATGACGCGGCTGGCCGCCGACCGGAACGCGTTCGTCCGCCCCTCGCCGAGCGCCGGCACGCTCGGTGGCGTCGCCAAGGCCACGCGGGAGACGATGCTGGTGATGGAGGCGGCCGGCTACGACATCGTGCTGGTCGAGACGGTTGGCGTCGGCCAGTCCGAGTACGTCGTCGCGGACATGGTCGACACCTTTCTGTTTCTGACGCTCGCGCGGACCGGCGACCAGTTGCAGGGCATGAAGCGGGGGATCCTCGAGCTGGCCGACGTGATTGCGGTGAACAAGGCGGACGGCGAGCACGCGCAGGAGGCCGAACGGGCGGCCCGGGAGCTGTCGGGCGCGCTGCGATTCCTGCGCGGCGGCGAGGACGAGTGGCAGACGCCCGTGCTGACCTGCAGCGGTCGCGACAACATCAACCTGGATCGGGTCTGGAAGCACGTCACCCGCCATCGCGACCGCCTGGTCGAGCGGGGCGAGCTCGAGCCCCTGCGCCGCCGCCAGCTCGTCGAATGGACCCGGGCGATGGTGCGCGACCGGCTGCTCGATCGACTCGGCAGGCCCGGAGTCCGCGAGGCGGCTGAGGCGGCCGAGGCGGCCGTGCTGGCTGGTGAGATGACGCCGGACCAGGCGGCGACGCTGATCGTGAAGGCTGTTGACGCCGGCGGCTAACCGTCGAATGCGCGCCGCTCGAATTTGACGCTGTGCAAATTTGGTAACAATGACGTGAGGCCCCTCCATGTATGAGATGGAGGGGCCCCACCGGTCCAACTGCACCGCTCAACCGATCTCTCGGTGAGTGCGCGTTGCCGGACCGACGCGGGCTCGGTACACCACCTCGAATGGCCGGTTTCCCGGCCTTCGCGGCTTCCGAAGTCTCCTTCGGATCAGTGCCCGTTGCCTGCGATGCAGTAGTTCTACTGCCAATGCACGGGCCGCACAAGAGGCATTCCCCGGTAATTTCCAGAATCTTTTTTCTATTGCTATTCGTCCACAGCAAGGCCTCGGTTATCCACCAGAATTGCCGGTTGTCCACCGGCCCGTCCACAACGCAGTCCACAGACGGTGGACGACTGGCACTTCGTCGTCGCCCGACACGGGCCGGGTAGGAGATCATTGCCTGCGTGTCTCGCGGCTACGTAGTGACAGGCGGCGGCCAGGGTGTCGGACGGGCCGTCGTGGAGCGGCTGCTCGCTGACGGCCACACCGTGGCGGTGATCGAACTCGACCCGGCGGCGCTGGCTTGGGTGCCGGACCATCCCGCGGCAACCCGGCTCATCCCGATTGCGGGTGACGCCGCCGACGAAATCGTCGTGGCGCAGGCAGCCGATCGGATCGAGGGCGCGGCCACACTGGCGGGCTGGGTGAACAACGCCGCCATCTTTCGGGACGCGGCGCTGCATTCGGTCGCAGCCCACGAAGTCATCAACCTCATCACGATGAACCTCGGCATCGCCGTCGTTGGGGCGGCCACGGCAGTGCGGCGCTTCCTGGCCGCTGGATCTCCCGGCGCGATCGTGAACGTCTCCTCGCACCAGGCCCAACGGGCGGTCCGGGGCGCACTCGCGTACGCGACGGCGAAGGCGGCGATCGAAGGGCTGACCCGCGCGCTGGCGGTCGACTACGGTCCGCACGGCATCCGCACGAACGCGGTTGCGCTGGGCTCGATCACCACGCCTCGTTACGAGGCCCTGTTGGCCGAGCGCCCTTCGGAGGCGGCGGCCGAGATCGAGGCCCAGATCCGGCAACTGCACCCGCTCGGTCGGACCGGGCGCCCCGACGAGGTGGCCTCCGCGATCGCCTTCCTGCTGTCCGACGCCGCCAGCTTAATCAACGGGGCGGTCGTCGCGGTGGACGGCGGTCGCTCGGCGCAGGGCCAGGATCCGGAAGCCACTACCCTGCAGAGGTGACGTTGGACGTCGTTGCGCTGCGGCGCGACCTGCATGCCCACCCCGAGATCGCGTTCACCGAGCAGCGCACCACGAACGTAATCGTCGAGCGACTGGAGGGCGCCGGGCTCACCCCGAAGGTGCTGCCCGGCGGCACCGGAGCTGTGTGCGACATCGGCACCAGCGGCCCTATCGTCGCGCTACGGGCCGACATCGACGCCCTGCCGATCGCCGACCTGAAAGACGTGCCGTACCGCTCGACCGTCGAGGGGCTGTGCCATGGCTGCGGGCATGACGCGCATACCGCGATCCTGCTGGCGGCTGCACACGAGCTTGCGGCCGAGCGGTTCCAGACGGACGCGCCGGGCCGGATCCGGCTGATCTTCCAACCGGCCGAGGAGAGCCTGCCCGGCGGTGCCCTGTCGGTCGTGGCCGCGGGCGCGCTCGACGGCGTCGAGCGGATCTTTGCCCTGCATTGCGACCCCCGGCTGGAGACCGGCCAGGTCGGCACCCGGGTCGGACCGATCACCGCAGCGTGCGACCAGGTCGAGGTGGCGCTGTCAGGCCCCGGCGGTCACACCGCCCGTCCGCACCTCACCGCCGACCTCGTCTACGCCATCGGCCGGCTGATCACCGAGTTGCCGGGCCTACTCTCGCGCCGGGTCGACCCGCGGGCGGCGCTGTCCCTCGTCTGGGGCGCGGTCGAGGCCGGGCGCGCGGTCAACGCCATCCCGATGTCGGGCCGGCTGCGGGGCACGCTGCGGGTCTTCGAGCGGGACGCCTGGGATGCCGCGGAGCCGCTGGTGCGTGCACTCGTCGACGAGATCGTCGCGCCGTCCGGCGCCCAGGCCGAGACGTCCTACGTGCGGGGTGTGCCGCCCGTCGTCAACGACGCAGGTGCGGTGGCGCTCCAGCGCGCGGCGGTGGTGTCCGGGCTCGGGCCCGCCGCGCTCACCGAGACGGCGCAGAGCATGGGCGGCGAGGATTTCGCCTGGTACCTGGACTCGGTTCCGGGCGCGCTGGCCCGGCTCGGCGTCCGGCGTCCGGGCGCGCCGGCGTTCGATCTGCACCAGGGCACGTTCGACATCGACGAGGACGCGCTCGCGGTAGGTGTGCGCTACACGGTCGCGCTGGCCCAGTCCGCGTTGCAGCCCTGAGCGGTCACTCTCCTAGCGAGCGGCACGGGCGCGAGCGGAGTTCGGCGACGTACTCGTCGGGAGCGCCGGCTGCTTGCGCCGCCTCGGCGATCAGCCCGAGATAGCGGGCCGACGGCAGGCCGCCCTCGTAGCCGTCGAGCACGTACACCCAGGCCAGCAGGTCGCCGTCGAGGGTCGAGATCCGGAGTTTGATCCGGTTGTACAGGCCGGTGTCGGCGCCTTCCCAGTAATCGAGCACGGCCAGGTCGTAGGGCGAGAGGTCGTACAGCGCGACGAACACCTGGCTGGCCGGATGCGGGACGACCATCGCCAGCGCGCCGTCCCAGCCCATCTCCTCCCCGCCGAACGTCAGCCGCCAGCCGCTGAGCCAGCCCGTGCCGGCGGCCGGGGAGTGCGGGCATCGCTCGAGCATCTGCTCGGGGTCCATGTTCGAGCCGTACGCCGCGTACAGGCCGCTGGAGGATGGCATCGCAGGGCAGCGTACCGACACCGGACAGCCGCGGCGACGCCCGCGAGCCGGACCCGCCGGCCCACGCGGGATGATGCCACGGTGACGCGCATCGTGATTCTCGGCGGCGGCCCCGCGGGCTACGAGGCCGCCCTCGTGGCGGCGGGCCTCGATGCCGACGTGACCCTGGTCGACCGCGACGGCATCGGTGGTGCCTGCGTGCTGACCGACTGCGTGCCCAGCAAGACCCTGATCGCCACGAGTGATCGGGTCACGGCCTTCCGTGACGCTCCGCGCGTGGGCGTCGGCACCGCCACCGGCGAGGTCCACGTCGACCTCGTCTCCGTGAACGGTCGCATCAAGGCGCTGGCCCGCCAGCAGTCCGAAGACATCAAGCACCGGCTGCTGCACGAAGGAGTGACGCTGTTGCCCGGAGCCGGTCGGTTCAGCGCCGACCAGCCGCCTCGTGCGCACCGCGTCGAGGTGCTCGACGAAGTTGGGGCGGTGGTGGAGACGGTCGAGGCCGACATCGTCCTGGTCGCCACCGGCGGGACCCCGCGCGTGCTAGATACGGCCCGGCCCGACGGTGAGCGCATCCTGTCCTGGCGCGACGTCTACGAGCTCACCGAGCTGCCCGAACACCTCGTCGTCATCGGCTCGGGTGTCACCGGGGCGGAGTTCGCCAGCGGCTACAGCGAACTCGGCGTGCCGGTCACCCTGGTGTCCAGCCGCGACCGGGTGCTGCCGGGCGAAGATCCCGACGCGGCCGCCGTGATCGAGCAGGTCTTCACCTCCCGGGGCGGGACGCTGGTCAAGCGGGCCCGCGCGTCGGCGGTGCGCCGGGATGGCAAGGGCGTCGTGGTCGAGCTGCAGGACGGTCGCAGTGTCGCCGGGTCGCACGGCTTGATGTGCGTCGGCTCGCTGCCGGACACGTCCGCGCTCGGGCTGGAGAACGTCGGCGTGGCGCTGGACGACCACGGCTACATCGGGGTCAACCGGGTGTCGCGGACGAACGTCTCGACGATCTACGCCGCCGGAGACTGCACCGGCGTCCTGTTGCTCGCGTCAGTGGCGGCGATGCAGGGCCGCATCGCGATGTGGCACGCGCTGGGTGAGGCGGTGGCGCCGCTGCGACTGAAGACCGTGGCCGCCAACGTGTTCACCCATCCCGAGATCGCGACGGTCGGCATGGGGCACCAGGCGATCACGTCAGGGGAGGTGCCGGCCCGAACCGTCACCCTGCCGCTCGGCACCAACGCGCGCGCGAAGATGCAGGGCCACGACGACGGTTTCGTGAAGGTGTACTGCCGTCCCGCAACCGGGGTCGTGATCGGGGGCGTGATTGTGGCCCCCGGCGCGTCAGAGCTGATCTTCCCGCTGGCACTGGCCGTGCAGCGCGGGCTCACCGTCGCCGAAGTCGCTGCCACAATCGGGGTGTACCCGTCGCTGTCCGGCTCGGTCGCTGAGGCGGCGCGCCGGTTGATGCTTCACGACGACCTGGACTGAGCCGGAAGGACACCATGCCTGACCTGTCACCGGAAGGACGTGCCCGCGCCGGCCGCACCGTCGAGGTGGCCGCGGTGTTCGCTACGCACGCCGAGGAGATCGTGGCCGCGCTGGTCGACGTGCCCAACGATCATGTGCTGATTGCCCTGGTCGACCACGAGCATGTGTTCACCGGAACCCACCACGTCGACAAGGCCACGATGGTCGAACGCATCCCCGAGCTCGAGAGTCCCGGTGGCTGGGCGATGGTGTTCTCGCCCGGCGCCACCGTCGCCGACGTCCAGCGCCGCACGTCGGAGATGGCCGACATCGCCGGCAAGCGCATCGCCGCCATCGACCGGATCACGGCCCGCCGCACCGACTAGCCGCCGATCGTGCAACGTGTGGCGGCCTCAGGCCGCCAGAAGTTGCACAATCGGGGTCAGTCCTTGATGTCGCAGATGGCCGAGCCGGATGTGACGACGGCGCCGACCTCCGCGCTGAGCCCGGTGATCGTTCCGGACTTGTGCGCGTTCAGCGGTTGCTCCATTTTCATCGCCTCGAGCACGACGACGGGCTGGCCCGCCTCCACGACGTCGCCCTCCGCCACCGCCACCTTCACGATCGTGCCCTGCATCGGCGCGGTGAGGGTGTCGCCGGACGTGGCCGCGCCGGATTTCTTGCCGACCGAACGCTTCGGCGCCGCCTTCTTCGGGCCGGCACCGCCGCCGGCGCCGAAACCGGCCGGCAGGCTGACCTCGAGCCGCTTGCCGCCGACCTCGACCACCACGGTCTCGCGCGGGCCATCGTCTGCATCGGCGGCCGCCCCACCGGTGAACGGTGCGATCTCGTTGACGAACTCCGTCTCGATCCACTGGGTGAACACCGTGAACGGTTCGGCCGTGAACGCGGGATCGCGCACGACGGCGCGGTGGAACGGCAGCGCCGTCGCCATCCCGTCGACGACGAACTCGTCCAGCGCCCGACGGGCTCGTTCCAACGCCTGCTGGCGGGTCTCGCCGGTGACGATGAGCTTGGCCAGGAGCGAGTCGAATGCCCCGCCGATGACCGAGCTGCCCTCGATGCCGGCGTCGACCCGCACCCCCGGCCCGGCCGGTTCGCGGTACGTCGTGACCGTGCCGGGCGCAGGCAGGAAGCCCCGGCCGGGATCCTCGCCGTTGATCCGGAACTCGAAGGAGTGCCCGCGCGCGGGCGGGTCGTCGGTGAAGCGGAGCTTCTCGCCGTCGGCGACGCGGAACTGCTCGCGCACCAGGTCGATGCCGCTCGTCTCCTCGGTGACCGGGTGCTCGACCTGCAGCCGGGTGTTGACCTCGAGGAAGCTGATCACGCCGTCGTTGCCGACGAGGAACTCGACCGTGCCCGCACCGGAGTAGCCGGCCTCGCGGCAGATCGCCTTGGCGCTCTCATGGATGCGCGCGCGTTGCTCGTCGGTGAGGAACGGCGCCGGCGCTTCTTCGACGAGTTTCTGGTTGCGCCGCTGCAGCGAGCAGTCGCGGGTGCCGACGACGACGACGTTGCCGTGCTGGTCGGCCAGCACCTGCGCCTCGACGTGGCGGGAGCGGTCGAGATAGCGCTCGACGAAGCACTCGCCGCGACCGAATGCGGCGATCGCCTCCCGGACCGCACTGTCGTAGAGATCCGGGATCTCTTCCATCGTGCGGGCGATCTTGAGGCCTCGCCCGCCTCCGCCGAACGCGGCCTTGATCGCCACGGGAAGGCCGTGTTCCTGGGCGAACGCCACCACGTCATCGGCGCCACCGACCGGATCCTTCGTGCCGGGGACGAGCGGAGCGCCGGCGGCGAGCGCTATGTGGCGGGCGGTGACCTTGTCGCCCAGATCCCGGATGGCCTGCGGCGACGGACCGATCCAGGTCAGTCCGGCGTCGAGCACGGCCTGGGCGAAGTCGGCGTTCTCGGAGAGGAAGCCGTAGCCGGGATGGACGGCGTCGGCGCCGGACTTGGTCGCGGCGCCGACGACCTTCTCGATCACCAGGTACGAGTCGGCGGGGGTGGTGCCGCCGAGCGCGAACGCCTCGTCGGCCATGCGCACGTGCAGTGCGTCGCGGTCGGGATCGGCGTAGATCGCCACCGAGGCGTAGCCGGCGTCCTTGCAGGCGCGGATCACGCGGACCGCGATCTCACCCCGGTTGGCGATGAGCACCTTCTGCACTGGTCTGCCTCCTGACACGCGCGGCCGCGCCGGTCTGCAGACTACAAGGCAGCCGATCCGCGGCCGGTGGCCGCGGCTTCGCCGGTCGGCCTACTTCCAGACCCGGACGTAGTCAACCTGGGTCGTAGCCGGCAGCGGGGTGCTCGCCGGGTTGAACGCGTTGGTGTTGATGCCCAGCGCCTGAGTCAGGGCGATCATGAACGGCTGGTCGAACGGCGCGGGCTTGACCATCCCGGCCGGGTTCCAGCTGTCGACCAGGCAGGTGTGGCCGTCGTAGCGCACGGTGATCGCGGTGGGCGTCCACTCCACGGTGTAGTTGTGGAAGGCGGCGATGTTGGAGACCAGGCAGTAGTTGTTGGTGATGTTCGGGTCGTAGGCCGCCGCGTTGTAGTGGACGAACGGGATGGCCCGGTCGGGATACTGGCTGTAGATCTCGGCGATGTCGATCTCCCCGGACGCCGGCCAGGCCGCGCCGTACCTGGTGGAGTCAATCGGCCAGAGCCAGAACGACTCCTGCAGTCCCTTGATCTTCGCGGGCGGCAGCTTCGCACGGACTTCGAAGCGCCCGAATGCCTGCGCGAACTTCGCGTAGCTCGACACCGTGCCGCTGGTGTATTGGCTCCGGTAGTTGCCGAGCGGATCGGTGCACGTGAACGCCGCGGCTTCCTTGCGCGCGGTCAGCTTCAGCACGCCGCCCGCCACCGACACGTTGGCCGGACGGTTCACGAAGCATTCCGGGCCGGAGTGGTAGCCACTGGTGGCGGTCTCCTGCACCGTCCACTTGCCGGCGTCGAGCGTCGTTGTCGTGAACTCATCATCGAAGGAGCAGACCCAGTAGCCGCCGGTCGGCTTGGCGATGGCGGTGCCTCCGCAGGTCGGGCCCGTTGCCAGCGCAGCGACGGCCGCGGGCCGAACCGTCGGGGCGGACGCGTGGGTGGCCGCGGCGCCGACGAAGGCAGCGACGACGAACGTCGTGGTGAGCGTGGCGAGGAGCGCGAAGCGCCGGCGAGGAAGCCGCATCGGGTCGTCCAATCAATCGTGACGGCCCGTGCTGATGCAGGGTGCCACCCGTGGATCCCCGACGCTGGCTCGATCGCTCCAGTAGCCGATCTAGATCAATTTAACACCATGTTCACGATTCGCCAATGCTCGTCCGTCCGAGTTCGGCCAGGCGGGCGCGGCACTGGGCGGCCACATCGGACACCTCGCCGAGGGTGCGGCTGAGGTCGGCCCGCCGCGCTCGCAAGTCGGCCGCGATCGCGTCCAGCCGGGCGAGCAGCGTCTGCAGTTGGCGCAACTCGGAGGACTCCGCCCCGTCGTACATATCGACGATCTCGCGGCACTCGGACAACGTCATTCCGAAGCGCCGGCCGCGCAGGATCAGGCGCAGGCGGGCCCGGTCGCGCTGGGTGTAGACCCGGTTGGCACCCGAGCGCTCCGGCGTGAGCAGGCCCTCGGCCTCGTAGAAGCGCAGGGTGCGGGTGGTGACGCCGAGTTCCTCTGCCAACTCGCCCACCGTCCAGGTGCGCACGGCTTCCGCATTTGGCGTCACCGCGCTATCGTGGCCTTACGTTGACGTAAACGTCAAGTCGCTCCGGCTGAGGGGATCCCATGGCGTTCGAACTGTCCGCAGACCACGAGACTTTCCGTAAGGTCGTGCGCGACTTCGCCGAGGGTGAGATCGCGCCCCACGTCGCCCAGTGGGACCGCGACCATCACCTGCCGATCGAGATCGTCAATGCGATGGGCGACCTGGGCCTGTTCGGCCTGGTCGTGCCGGAGGAGTTCGGCGGCAGCGATGCCGACTTCACGTCGCTGTGCGTCGCGATCGAGGAGATCGGCCGGGTCGACCAGTCAATCGGCGTCACGCTTGAGGCCGCCGTTGGGCTGGGCATCAACCCGATCCTGACGTACGGCACTCAAGCGCAGAAGCAGCAGTGGCTGCCCGACCTCGTGGCCGGCCGCACGCTCGCCGCATTCGGGCTGACCGAGCCTGAAGCCGGCTCCGACGCCGGCGCGACCAAGACTCGCGCCGCTCTTGCCGACGGCGAATGGACGATCAACGGGGCCAAGGCGTTCATCACCAACTCGGGCACGCCGATCACGTCGGTGGTGACGGTGACGGCCCGCACCGGCGCGGACGAGATCTCGACCATTATGGTTCCGGCGGGCACGCCCGGCTTCGTCGTGGAGCCGGCCTACGACAAGCTCGGTTGGCACATCTCTGACACCCATGGGCTGAGCTTCAACGACTGTCGGGTGCCGGAGGCCAACCTGCTCGGCCAGCGCGGCCACGGCTTCCGGCAGTTCCTGGCCGTGCTCGACGACGGCCGCATCGCTATCTCGGCGCTTGCGGTCGGCCTGGCCCAGGGGTGCCTGGACCTGTCCCGCAAGTACGCGTTGGAGCGGCACACGTTCGGTGCGCCGATCGGTTCCCGGCAGGCCGTCGCATTCTCGCTCAGCGACGTGGCGGTCTCGGTCGAGGCGGCCCGGTTGCTGACCTACAAGGCGGCCTGGCTGAAGGACTCGGGACGGTCCTCGGCTGAGGTCAAGCAGGCGGCGGCGATCGCCAAGCTGTACTCCACCGAAGCGGCGGTAGCGGCCACCCGCGTCGCCACCCAGGTGTTCGGCGGCAACGGCTTCATGGAGGAGTTCCCGGTCGCGCGGTTTTACCGCGACGCCAAGATCCTCGAGATCGGCGAAGGGACCTCCGAGGTGCAGCGCATGGTGATCGCCCGCGGCCTGGGTCTGCCCGTCACATGAGCGAGAAGGAGATCGTGGCGGCGCGGGCGGCCACGCTCGCCCCGCCGGAGAAGGCCGCGGCGAAGCTGGCCGCCCAGCACAAGCGCTACGTCCGGGACCGCATCGCGCTGCTCTTCGACACGGACAGTTTCGTCGAGGACGGGCAGTTGGCCAACGCACTCGGGACGGGGCTGCCGGCCGATGGCGTGGTCACCGGCCAGGGGCTGGTGGACGGACGGCCGGCCCTGGTCGTGGCCAACGACCCGACGGTCAAGGCCGGCTCATGGGGCGCCCGAACGGTGGAGAAGATCATCCGGGTGACCGAGCGAGCGCTCGCCGAGGAGCTGCCGATCTTCTGGCTGATCGACTCGGCCGGCGCCCGGATCACCGACCAGGTGGCCCTGTTTCCGGGCCGCCGCGGCGCCGGCCGCATCTTTCACAACCAGGTGGCGTTGTCGGGCAAGGTGCCGCAGATCTGCTGCCTGTTCGGGCCGTCCGCGGCGGGCGGCGCTTACATCCCTTCGTTCTGCGACATCGTGATCATGGTCGAGGGCAACGCCTCGATGTACCTGGGTTCGCCGCGCATGGCTGAGATGGTCGTCGGCGAGAAGGTCACGCTCGAGGAGATGGGCGGCGCCCGAATGCACGCCACCGTCTCCGGCTGTGGAGACAATCTCGCCGTCGACGACGAGGACGCCATCGAGCAGGCCAAGCTGTACTTCGCCTACCTGCCCACGTGCTGGCGCGAGCAGCCACCGGACGCCCTGGGCGCACCGCCCGCCGTCGAACTGACCGACGACGCGGTGCCGGCCGAGGAGTCCGTCCCCTTCGCCGTGCACGAGATCATCGACGGCCTCATCGACGCTGACTCGTTCTTCGAGATCAAGCCCCTGTTCGCGGCCGAGCTCGTGACCGGGCTCGGCCGCATCGACGGGCATCCAGTAGGGATCGTGGCCAACAACTCGGCCGTGCGTGGCGGGGTGCTGTTCGTCGACTCGGCCGACAAGGCTGCGCGCTTCATCTGGCTGTGCGACGCGTTCAACGTGCCGTTGCTCTACCTCGCCGACGTGCCGGGATTCATGATCGGCAGCGACGTCGAACGGCAGGGCATCATCCGGCACGGCGCCAAGATGATCACCGCAGTCTCCGAGGCGACGGTGCCGCAGGTGTCGGTGATCGTCCGCAAGGCTTACGGGGCTGGGCTTTATGCGATGGCCGGGCCCGGGTTCATGCCCGATGCCTGCATCGCCTTGCCAACGGCGAAGATCGCGGTGATGGGGCCGCACGCAGCGGTCAATGCCGTCTACGCCAACAAGATCGAGCAGATCACCGACGCCGGCGAGCGCGAGGCGTTCGTCGCCGAGAAGCGGGCCGAGTACGAACAGGACGTCGACCTGTTGCGGCTGGCTTCCGACCTCGTGCTCGACGCCATCATCGACCCGAGCGAGCTGCGCGCCGAGCTCGTGCGGCGCTATGCCGTCCTCGTCGGCAAATCCCGGCACGTCGCGGCCAAGCGGCATGGGGTGCCCCCGACATGACGGTGGGCGTCCGCGTGCGCGGCAACGCGACGGCCGAGGAACTCGCCGCCGTGGTCGCTGTGCTGTCGCAGGTCGAGCGCACCGTTGCGGCCGATCGCTACGCCGAGTGGCGCCGGGCCCGCCTGGCGGCGGTGCGAGCGACCCTCGGTGACCGGTCCACGCGCGAGTAGCGCCGCGAGCACGACGAGCATCGCGACGATCAGGGCCCAACCGCTGAAGGCGAGGACGGCCAGCACGGTCAGGCCGGCGATTGCGGCGATCAGGCGGGCCGCGCCCGCGAAGATGCGTGCGGCCGCGGCGGTGCAGGCGAGATAGACGGTGAGGAACAACGTCGTCGGCACCATGACCAGCTGCGCGGTGCTGATCAGGCCGGTCGCTGCCCCGCCGAAGACCGCCGCGCCGCTGGTCGCGATGGCGAACTGCAGGAGCAGGGAGCGGCGCGCCGGCGGAGTACCCGTTCGCGCCGTGCGCAGTTCGGCGACGAGGGCGCCGGCTCCGGACAGGTACGCGTTGGTGGCGGCGAGGGTTAGCACGACCGCGGCCGCGGCTGCGATGGCCGGACCGGCGGCCCCGACGGCCACCTGCAGCAACGCGGCGAGTGGCACCGCGCTGCCGGCGTCAGCGCCGAGGACGGCGATCGTCGCGCCGGCCAGCGCAAGGTAGATGACCGCCGTCACCGTGAAGGCGATACCGATGACGCGCGGCAGCTGGCGCTGCGGATCACCCAAGCGGGCCGTCAACGGCGCGATCGCCTCCCAGCCGACGAAGGACAGCGCCAGGACGGAAGCCGCACTGCCGATCGACGCCACGCCGTGCGGCGCGAACGGTGTCCAGTTGCTCAGCCGCGCGACCGGTAGTGACCCGCAGACCGCGATGACGACGAGCGTGACCAGCACGCCGACGAGCGCCAGCTGGGTCGTTGTCGTCGTGCGGGCACCGCCCAGCGTGAGTGCGATGACGAGCGTCAGAAGCAACGCTCCCGCGGTCAGGCTCACGGTGCGGCCACCGCCGAGCAGTTCCTCGACGTACGAACCGCCGATCAGGCACACCACCGGAGCGCCACATATGACGCCGGCCAGGAAGCACCAGCCGGTCGCCCGGCCGGCCCGGACCCCGAGGCCGGCCGCGGCGTAGGCCGCGATGCCGCCGCTCGGGATGCGGGTCCCGAGGTCGGTGAACACCCGCGCCAACAGCCCGGAGAGGATCAACAGCCCGAGCCAGGCCACGATCGAAGCCGGTCCGGCGAGCGCGGCGGCCAGCCCCGGAAGCAGCAGCAGGCTGGGCCCGAGCAGCGCGCCGATATAGAGCGCGGCGCCCCGGGTCGTGGACAGTGGCGGTGTCGTCGTCATGCCGTAAAGCCTGCGGGAATCGCTCTGGCACGCGCTGGCAAATATTGCTCCGTATGGCCCCTACGGTGCAACGCTGTGCGGTGTATCACCAGCTACGCTGCAGATCATGCCAGATAACGGATACGACAAGACAGATCGAACCATCCTCGCTCACCTGCAACGCGACGGCCGAATGGCCAATGTCGACCTTGCCGAGGCGGTGTCCCTGTCGCCCTCGTCCTGCCTTCGTCGCACCAAGGCGCTGGAGGCCGACGGCATCATCTCCGGCTATCGCGCCGAACTTGACCGCGAGCGTTCGGGCCTCGGCCTGACCGTGTTCATCACCCTCCGGGTCGACCAGCACTCCCGCGAGACGTCGCAGCGCATCGAGACGGCATTAACCGCAATCTCCGCGGTCATCGCCTGTCACGTCGTCTCCGGCGAGGCCGACTTCCTGGTCGAAGCCGTGGTTCCCAACCTCGCTGCGTACGAGCGCTTGCTGCTCGACGAGATCCTCGCAATTGGATCGGTCACCGACGCGCGCAGCACGTTCGCGATTCGCACCGTCCTGAGCCGCGGCCCACTACCGCTCGATCAGTTGAGCGAGGTCAGCCGGCCCTGACCGTCAGGGGTCGGTGGTGTGGTCGATCGATAGGTGGCGGGTTCCTTGCGGTAGCGATGTGCGGTTTGCAGTACAAGCACCTCCCGTTATCTCGTAAGGTGATCGCACCCACTCGCGAGCCGGCAGTGCGGACCAGACCGACCGCCCAATCCCTCCGTCGCCGCCGCATTTTTCGCTTTTCACCCACGACAGAAATCCCGCGCGCTCCGTGCAAATAGACCGCAACGCTTTTCATTTCCAACGGCCAGCGCGCTTTGTTGCATAAAGGCCGGAATTGCGCGCCACCCTCCCGCAAACCCGTGTGTTAACACCCTTCTCGCACCCGTGGAATTGATGTTAACGTCGCGCCGTTCGTCATCCGACGTACTCATCGGGGGTTCTACATGCGTCGTTCGATCACGTCTCTTCTCACCGTTGCCGCCACGTGCGGCGGCTTCGCCGTGGCAATGGCCGCGGCCGGTGGGGCCCAAGCGTCACCAAGCAAGCTGTACGTGGCTCCGCGCGCCAACCACTCCACCAACTGGCACTGTCGGCACGCGGCCTACCACTCGGTCCAAGCCGCAGTGAATGCCGTCCGGACCGGCGGCACCGTCGTCGTGTGCGCCGGCACGTACCACGAAGGCGTCACCATCGCCCGGCGCATCGACCTCGAGGGTCGACACGGCGCAGTCATCGACGCGAAGCACCAGCCGTACGGTGTCGGTATCGCCGCGTCCTGGTCGACGGTGCGCGGCCTGAAGGTGATGAACGCCGACGCTCCGGACAGTCCGGCCGACGGCATCATCACCGCCGGATTCATCCGCGGTGTGCCTAAGGCCGCCAACCACGTGAAAATCCTCGACAACGTCACCGCCCACAATGCCGGTGCGGGCATCGATGTGAACAGCTCGTCGCACTCGCTGGTGAGCGGCAACAACGCCTCCCACAACGGGATCGGCGTCAACATGGCGAACGATCTCGGCGCACCTTCGTCGTACAACCTGGTGCGACACAACCTCGCGAATGACAACCCGGGTGGCTGTGGCCTCGTGCTCGCCGATCACACCGGCAGCGGAATCTTCGGTAACAAGATCATCGGCAACGTGGCCGATCGCAACGGGCTGGGTACGCCGTCGGCGCCCAACGCCTCGTCGGGTAGCGGGATCATCCTGGCCGGTGGCTCGGGAGGCGTCTACAACAACACGGTCGCCTTCAACCGGTTCAACGGCAACGGGCACGGTGGGGTGGCGTTGCACGCGCACGCGCCGAACTTGAACTTCAGTGGCAACTTGGTTGCGTTCAACCAGATCGGGACGAACAACGTCCGTACCGACTTCGCCGATCTCAAGACAACCGGCATCTACCTCGGCGACGTCAGCCGACTGAAGATCATCATTGTCGGCAACCGCATCTCCAACAACCACTACGGCATCTTCACCGCCGGACCGGTCACCGTGATCGGTCGGACGCACAACGAGTTCCGGAACGTGCACACGCGCTTCGGCAGCGTCGCCAACTACGGCGGCTGACGCAAGGCCGCGGCGGTCGGCCTGGGGGAGCCGGCCGCCGCGGCAGCTCAAAACGCGGGGTACCCGATGTCGGGCAGCCCGAAGTTCAGTTCGGCCAGCAGCCGACGCAGCAACGGCAACGACAGCCCGACAACGTTGTGGTGATCGCCGTTGACGCCGTTGACGAACCAACCGCCGAAGCCGTCGATCGTGAACGCGCCGGCCACGTTCGACGGTTCTCCGCTGCGACAGTAGATCTCGATCTCCTCGTCAGTGACGTCGGCGAACTCCACGACCGTCGAAAGCGTCGCCAGGGCAACCCGGCCGGCGGCGTGGTCGATCAGGCAGTGCCCGGTGTGCAGACTGCCGTACTTGCCGCGCATTCGCCGCCACTGATCGATGGCCGCCTCGATCGTGCCCGGTTTGCCAACCGCGACACCGTCGAGTTCGAGCAGCGAGTCGCAGCCCAGGACGAGCACTTCTCCGCGCAACTGCTTGTTCACCACATTGGCCTTCGCGTTCGCCAGTTCCTGCACAAGCGCGGACGGGGTCTCGGCCGTGATCGCCGACTCGTCCACGCCGCTGACGATTACCTCGGGGATGACGCCGGCGTTGATCAGCGTCTGTCGACGCGCCGGTGACGCCGAAGCCAGGACGAAGCGGATCGTCACAGGCCGAGCGACTTCGAGACGACGCCCTTCATGATCTCGGTCGTGCCCCCGTAGATCCGCGTCACTCGGGCGTCGGCGTACGCGCGCGACACCGGGTACTCGGTCATGTAGCCGTACCCGCCGTGCAGCTGCAGGCAGCGGTCGATCACCCGGCCCTGCAGTTCGGTGCACCACCACTTGGCCTTGGCCGCGTCGGCGACGTCGAGTTCTCCGGCATTGAGCAGGTCGACGCACCGATCCACGAAGGTCTGCGCGATGTCGATCTCGGTGACAATTTCCGCCAGGACGAACTTCGTGTTCTGGAAGGAGCCGATCGTGGCGTTGAAGGCCTTGCGCTCCTGGACATAGCGCAGCGTGTTGTCGAATGCGGCCCGAGCCTCGGCAACCGCAGACACTGCGATCGACATGCGTTCCTGCGGCAGCTTCTTCACCAATTGCGCGAAGCCGTCGCCCTCGGTGCCGAGCAGGTTGGCGACCGGGACCCGCACATCAGTGAACGACAGCTCGGCGGTGTCCTGGCTGTGCAGCCCGAGCTTGTCGAGGTTGCGACCGCGTTCGAAGCCGGCCATCCCGCGTTCGAGGATGAGCAATGACATGCCCTTGTGCCGGTCCTCGCCGGTGCGCACCGCGGTGATGATGAGGTCGGCATTGATGCCGTTGGTGATGAAGGTCTTGGACCCGTTCACCACGTAGTGCTCACCGTCGCGCCGGGCGCTGGTGCGGATGCCGGACAGATCGGAGCCCGCTCCCGGCTCGGTCATCGCCACCGCCGTGATCAGCTCGCCAGAGACGATCCCGGGCAGCCAGCGCTGCTTCTGCTCCTCGTTGCAGTACGTGAGGAAGTAGGGCAGGCAGGTGTCGTTGTGCAGCGTGATCCCGAGACCCGAGCCGGTGATTCCGGCCAGCGCGACCTGTTCGTCCAATGCCTGGTTGAACCGGAAATCCTCGACGCCGCCGCCGCCGTACTCCTCGGGCACCTGCATGCCGAGGAAGCCGCTCTTGCCGGCCTCGGTGAATACCTCGCGCGGCGTGATACCGGCGCGTTCCCAGTCCAGGTAATTCGGCACGATGGTCTTGTCGGCGAAGGCCCGGAAGGCTTCGGCGAACGCCTCGTGGTCGGCGTCGAAATGCTTGCGCAGCATGGTGGCTCTCCCTGGCTGGTCGGCCGATCCGTCCCCGCCTTTGTACCAGCCGCGGCTGCGGCCCGGGCCGCGGCCGCTAGCGTCGGGGCATGGTTTCCGAAGAGTTGGTGGGCGTAATCGGCGGCTCCGGCTTCTACTCGCTGCTCGACGCGGCCGAGCAGCGCAAGGTCGCGACGCCCTACGGCGAACCGAGCGATGCGATCACCGTCGGCACCCTGGCCGAACGGCCGGTGGCCTTCCTGCCTCGGCACGGCGCCGACCACCGCTTCGCGCCGCACATCGTCCCGTACCAGGCCAATCTGTGGGCACTGCGCTCGCTGGGCGTACGGCAGGTGGTCTCACTGTCGGCGGTGGGGTCCCTGCGCCTCGCGTTGCCGACCGGGACGCTGGTCGTGCCCGACCAGATCGCTGATCGCACGCATGGCCGCGCGCAGACCTACTTCGACAGCGGGCAGGGCGTCGGACACGTTTCCTTCGCCGACCCGTACTGCCCGCGCGGCCGGCGGGCGGCTCTCGGCGCGGGTCAGCCGGTCACCGACGGCGGGACGCTGGTGGTCGTGAACGGTCCGCGATTCTCCTCGCGGGCCGAATCGTCGGAGTTCCAGTCTCACGGTTGGGCGATCATCGGGATGACCGCCATGCCGGAGGCGTGCCTGGCCCGCGAGCTGGCGCTGTGTTATACGACGCTCGCCCTCGTCACCGATCTCGACGCCGGAGTGGAAGCCGGACAGGGCGTGACCCATGAGGAGGTACTCGCGGCGTTCGCGGCCAACCTGCCCCGGCTGCGCGAGCTACTCGTCGCGACCCTCGCCGCATTGCCGGATGAGCAGGGCGACTGCCGGTGCGCCGACACCGCGGCGCTGCCGGCATCCTTCGAACTGCCCTGATTCAGGAGACTGTGACGAACGGGTCGAGGCAGCCACCGGCGTGCTCACGCAGGATGGCCCGCTGGGTCGGCCGGGCGGCGAGGTAGCGCTCCATGCCCGCGGGCGTGATGGACGTCCAGACCGAGCGGCGGTCCTCGGTGCACATGCAGCGCTCGACCAGGCCGTCGCGCTCGAGGCGGGCGACGAGGCGTGACAGCGCGCTCTGGGTCAGATGGACGTTCTGGCCGAGATCGTGCATGCGCTGGGAGCGCTCGGGTGCCGCGTACAGCTGCTGCAGAACCTCGAAGTCGCTGGCCGTGATGCCGTGCGTGGCCTGCAGTTCGCGGTCGAGGGTGCAGGTGACGCGCTGGTAGCGGCCCATGAGCTCGTGCCAGGCCCGTGCCAGATCATCGTCGGCGTTGAGCTTTCCCACGCCCGCACTATAACACATGCACCTGCACAATATGCCGCCACAAAATTGTCTTGCACATTAGTTGCACATGCATAGACTAGCCGCCATGGCTTCTCCTGACACGGACCTCGTCCGTCCTACTACTCCACTGTCCCCCGTCGCGCAGCCACTTTCCGGCCGGGCGGCCACGGTCGTCCGCGGCACCGCCTGGACGCCCGCTATCTGGGGACTGCTCGTCGTCCTCTGCGGCGCGCTGTTCCTCGACGGCCTCGACATCTCGATGGTCGGCGTCGCGCTGCCGTCCATCGGATCGGACCTGCACCTCGAGGCCGGCTCACTGCAATGGATCGTCAGCGGCTATGTGCTGGGTTACGGCGGACTGCTGCTCCTCGGGGGGCGGGTGTCGGACCTGGTCGGCCGTCGGCCGGTGTTCCTGACCGCGGTCGCCGTGTTCGGCGTGGCGTCGGTCGTCAGCGCCGGGCTCAGCAATGACACCGCTCTCATCGCCTTGCGGTTCGTGAAAGGCGCGGCGGCCGCGTTCACCGTCCCCGCCGGCCTGTCGATCATCACCACCACGTTCACCGAGGGACCGGCGCGCAACCGAGCCCTGAGCATCTACACCGTCTGCGGCGCAAGTGGCTTCTCGTCCGGCTTGATCTTCGGCGGCCTGCTGACGGAGGTTGGCTGGCGGATGACGTTCCTGCTGCCCGGGCCGGTCGCCATCGCATTGCTCATCGCCGGTCTGCGGGTCATCCCGCACGGCGAGCGGCAGCGGGTGTCCCTCAGCCACTTCGACCTGGCCGGGGCGTTCACCAGCACGGCCGCGCTGCTCGTGCTCGTGTACTCCGTGGTCGAGGCACCGCGGCGGGGATGGGGCTCACCGGCCACCATTGGCCTGCTGGCGCTCAGTGCGGCGTTGATGGCCTCGTTCCTCGTGATCGAGAACCGCCACCCCCGGCCGTTGATCCGCCTCGGCATCCTGCGCTCCGCTTCCCTGGTGCACGCCAACCTGTCCGGCGCCGTGATGTTCGGCAGTTACGTGGCCTTCCAGTTCGTCGTCACGCTGTACCTGCAGAACTCGCTGGGTTGGTCACCGCTGGCAATGGCAATGGGCTTCCTGCCGGCCGGCCTCATCGTGGTCGCGAGCGTGGTCAAGATCGGTGCGCTGCTGGAGCGGATGGACACCTCGGTGCTCATCCTGCTGGGGCTCGGCTCGTTCGTCGCGGGATACGCGCTGTTCCTCCGCGTGAGCCCGTCCATGTCCTACGTCAACTTCCTGCTGCCGACCATGCTGCTGCTGGGCCTCGGCTTCGCGCTGTGCTTCCCGGCGGTGAACGCGCAGGCGACGGCGGGCGTGGTCGACAACGAGCAAGGGCTGGCGTCGGGACTGGTGAACACCAGCATCCAGATCGGCGGCGCCGTTGTCCTCGCGGTGATCACCGCGATCCTCGGCTCCGGTCGCGGCAGCTCCGCAACCAAGCCCGGGGAATTGCTGCCCGGCATGACCACAGCCATCGCGGTCGCCGTCGGCGTGTCCTTGCTCGGCGTCGTGCTGACCGTCGTTCGGATCGCGGCGCTGTCCCGACTGCGCCGGTCGGCCGAGCTGGCCGCCCTCGAGCTCGAGCTCGCCGGCGAGCCCGCGGTGCTCTGCGAGGCCTGTTGAGCGCGGGGGCTTAGCGGACGGACGCCCGCCAGGCACCCGGCCCGGGCAGCCAGGGCCGGCGGTGGCGGGCGGCCGGATCGTTCCAGCGGCCGCGTCGAAGCTCGGGTGCGGGTACGTCCGCCCCGGCGCTCGACGCGGCCGCGACGACCGCGGCGACCACTGCGAGTTCCTCGGGAGTCGGGTCGCCGCGCACGACGCGCAGCGTGGGCGGTTCGGGCGAGGTCATAGCGGGATGTTCCCGTGCTTCTTCGGGGGCAGGGACTCGCGCTTGTTGCGCAGCATCCGCAGCGACTTCACGACGTAGGACCGGGTCAGCGACGGCGGGATGACCGAATCGATATAGCCCCGCTCGGCCGCCACGTACGGGTTGACCAGCGTGTCCTCGTACTCGGTGACCAGCTTGGCCCGCAGCGCCTCAACGTCGTCAGCCTTCGCGATCGCCCGGCGGTGCAGGACGTTCACTGCGCCCTGAGCGCCCATCACCGCGATCTGGGCCGACGGCCAGGCTACGTTGATGTCGGCACCGAGGTGCTTGGAACCCATGACGTCGTACGCCCCGCCGAACGCCTTGCGGGTGACGATGGTGATGAGCGGGACGGTGGCCTCGGCGTAGGCGTAGATGAGCTTGGCGCCGCGGCGGATGATGCCGGCGTGCTCCTGCCCCACGCCGGGCAGGAAGCCGGGGACGTCCACCAGCGTGATGACCGGCACGTTGAAGGCGTCGCACGTACGCACGAACCGGGCCGCCTTCTCGGATGCGTCGATGTCCAGGCAACCGGCGAAATGCATCGGCTGATTGGCAACGATGCCCACCGGCTGGCCGTCGATGCGACCGAAACCGACGACGACGTTCTGGGCGAACAGCGCGTGCACCTCGAGGAACTCGCCGTCGTCGAGCAGGTGCTCGATGATCACGTGCATGTCGTAGGGCTGGTTGGCCGAGTCGGGGATGAATTCGTCCAGGAAGGCATCGGCCTCCTCGACGTCGACCGACGCGATCCCCTCGTACACCGGCAGTGGATCGAGGTTGTTGCTCGGCAGGTAGGACAGCAACGCCTTGACGTAGTTGATCGCGTCGTCCTCGTCGGTGCCGAGGTAGTGCGCGTTGCCGCTCGTCGTGTTGTGGGTGCGAGCCCCACCGAGTTCTTCCAGCGTCACCTCCTCGCCGGTGACGGTCTTCACGACGTCCGGGCCGGTGATGAACATCTGGGACGTCTGGTCGACCATGACGACGAAGTCGGTGAGCGCGGGGGAGTAGACGTGACCGCCCGCTGCCGCACCCATGATCAGCGAGATTTGCGGTACGACCCCGGACGCCAGCACGTTGCGGTGGAAGATCTCGCCGTAGAGGCCGAGGCTGACGACGCCTTCCTGGATGCGGGCGCCGCCGCCTTCGTTGATGCCGACGATGGGGCAGCCGGTCTTCATCGCGAAGTCGAGCACCTTGACGATCTTCTCGCCGTACACCTCGCCGAGGCTGCCACCGAACACAGTGACGTCCTGGCTGAAGACGCAGACCGGACGCCCGTCGACCGTGCCGTAGCCGGAGACCACGCCGTCGCCGAACGGCCGGCTCTTGTCCATGCCGAACGTCGTGGACCGATGGCGGGCGAACTCGTCGAGCTCGATGAACGAACCTTCGTCGAGCAGGGCGGCGATGCGCTCGCGGGCCGTCTTCTTGCCGCGGGCGTGCTGCTTCTCGACAGCGCGGGCCGAGCCGGCGTGCACGGCTTCGTCGTAACGCCGCTCGAGATCGGCCAATTTGCCGGCCGTCGTATGTGGGTCAAGGTCGGGCTTAGCGTCCGATGCCTTGCCGACGGGCTCTACTGCCATGGACAGCACCCTATTCCGCGGCCCGAATCGGAGGGTCGCACGTCACCGTTCTCGCCGATCATCGGGACTAACCTGATGGCGATGGACGACCGCGCGCCGCTGGACGCTGACGCCCTGCGTGCGGCCTTGGGGACCGCCTGGGGCCGGGTCGCGGTGGTGGACGAGACGGCTTCCACGAATGCCGACCTGTTGGCCGATCCATCGGTCCCCGACCGCGCGGTCCTGGTGGCCGAACACCAGCTGGCGGGGCGAGGTCGCCTCGATCGCCCCTGGGTCTCGCCCCCCGGCGCCGGCCTGACGTTCTCAGTGCTGCTTCGGCCGCCCGTGCCGTTGGTGCACTGGGGCTGGCTGCCCCTGCTCGCGGGGGTGGCCCTGCACGAGGCGGTTGGTGCGGTAAGCGGCGTACAGGTCGCACTCAAGTGGCCCAATGACCTGCTGGCTCGCTCGGATGGCTCGGTGCCGCCGGCGAAGGTGGCCGGCATCCTGGCCCAGACCAACGGTGACGCCGTCGTCGTCGGGATCGGGGTCAACGTCTCGACGACCCGGGCCGAATTGCCGGGCGATGCGGCCACGTCGCTCGCGCTGTGCGGCGCCGTCGAGGTGAATCGGGGCGTGTTGCTGAACGCAATTCTCACTCGGCTGGACGACTGGTGCCAGTCGTGGGTGGCGGCCGAAGGGGACGCCGAAGCGTGCGGTCTGGCCGCCGCCTACCGCGCCGCCTGCACCACCATCGGTCAGATCGTCGTCGTCAGCGGCACCGACGGCAGTCGGGTCCGGGGCACGGCCGTCGGGGTCGACTCCACCGGGCGGTTGCACGTGGACACCGACGGAGTCGTCCGTCCGATCGGGGCCGGGGATGTCGAGCATGTCCGGCCCGCCGGGTGATCACAGCCCCAACCGGGCGCTGACCCGATAACGTTGCGGCCAACAGCTTCCCGGAGGTTCACGTGGCGTACCCCGAAAAGATCCTCGCCGACGACGAGCAGGTCGTGGCGCACCTGCATCCGCACTGGATCACGCTGGTGCCGGCGACGCTGTGGTTCGCGGCGATCTGCGCGGCCGGCGGTGCCGGGATCGCATTCGCGCCCGACAAGGGCACCGGCCGAACTGTCGTGATCATCCTCATCGTCGTCGTCGGACTGGTGCTGCTGTCGTGGCTGTCGTTCGCGCCCTGGATCCGGTGGCGCACGACGCATTACGTCTTCACCACGCACCGGGTGCTGATCCGCACCGGCGTGTTCCGCCACACCGGGCGCGACATCGCCCTGCAGCGCATCAACGACGTCGGGTTCTCGCAGACGCTGTGGGACCGGATCGTCAAGGCCGGGACGCTCACGATCGAGTCCGCGGGTGAACACGGCCAGCAGAACCTGGACAACGTCCCGCGGTCGGACACCATGCAGCAGACGCTGAACCGGCTCATCGAGCAGGACGGCGAACGTCGGGCCCGGCTGAACTATGGTGGCTCGCCGCCGGGGTACCAGCCCCCGCCGCCCGGCTATCAACCGCCGCCACAGCAGGGTTACCAGCAGCCGCCACAGCAGGGTTACCAGCAACCGCCGGGGTATCAGCCGCCGCCGCCGACCCAGGAGTACCCGCCGCAGCGGTGACGCTCGGTCCGATCAGCCGCCGGTCGCGCCAGTGATCAGCGGGGTCAGGTCGAGGCCGCAGCGGGACTTGGCGTCCGCGGCGACGACACTGACGGCCTGCAGCGCCTGAGCGGTGCCCGCGCCGGCGCCCGACGACGGCAACGCGCCGGCCTTCGCAGCGGCGAGGACGACCGGCCCCAGCACCCGCCACTGCGAGTCGACCGGGCTTGGTGCCACCTTCGAGATTTCCGGGACGAACGCCTCGATCCCGATGCGCACGCGGGTGTCCGCAGTCTGCGCGCTCGTGACCAGCGACTTGCCGGCCTTGACGGTCTGCTTGAGCATGCCGCAGTAGTCCGCCTGCGACGGGTGCAGCTTCGCCGTCGCCGCACCCGGGTTGGCCGGATCGATCGGGCTGCCGACCTGGACCGCGCTGTTCGACCACCAGCGGGTTGGCGTTGCTGCCGCCGCGGTGGCGGATGCCTTCGACGACGACGCGGTATGCGCCGGAGTGCTGTGGTGGGTCGACTTCGAGCAGCCGGTGCCCGCCGCGGTCACGGCGACCACGCTTATCAAACCAAGGCCGATGCGGAGAGCGAACCCGATCTGCTTCATACCGCCAGGCTAACCGCGCCCTCGCATGACTAGCTGGGTGTCTCGCTGGTATTTTTCACGGTCGACGATTGCAGAGCGTCGCCTCCGGCGTTCCATTTCTGTCGCGAGCTGCCGTCACACGTTTCCCATGTGATCCGGGTGTACGGCTGACCCGATGCCTGGCTGAGCGACAGACATGACACGCCCGCCGAGTCAGTGATTGTGTAGCGCTCACTGAAGGCCCACTGGCTGGCGTTGAGCTGGTTGGCAGACGCTGCGCCGTGGTCTTTCCAGACCTGTGCCGGATCGTTGGCCGTACAAGTCGCGACGGTTACAGCGTTCGCCGAGCCCCTGGTGAGGCATTTCGACCCGGAGGCGGTTGTCGTCCATTTGCCGGCGATCGGGTCAAAGCTGAACTGCTGGCCTGGGGGCGCCGCAGTCGGCCGTGCGACCTGTGCGCACGAGGCCAGCACGACGGGGTTGGTCGTCGACGGAGGACTGGCCGGGTCGTTCGCGGCCTGTGCGCACTGGCCGAACTGATTGAAGTTCACCAGCTGGTTGCTACTCGCCCCCGCACCGCCCGAACCAGCGGACGGCGTTGGCAACCAAGCCGCCGTCGAATCGTAGGTAGCGCTGCAGGTCTTGGCCACGATGTCGGTTCCAGTCGGCCGGACCGCCAGACAGATGGGCGAAGTCGTGCCTGTTCCTTGGAACGCGCCGTTGGCGTTGAGGCTCCATTGCTGGTTGGCGGAAACCGGGGTCGAACACGATTCAAGCGTTATCGCGTTCGTCGTATTCGACGCCGTCACACACAGGCCGTCGGGAGGGGTGCTCGTCGTCGAAGACACTAGTTGCAGCGAGAGGTCTGATCTGTAGGCAAACAGTTGCGACTGCAGATTGGTCGGCGCTGCTGCTGTGCTGCAGGCCTGGACCGACAGGGCCATCCCGGCTTCGGGCACAGCGCCGGTCGCGGCGAGGCATTCGGTCTCGTCGACGTCGAAGAAGTTTCTCGGGTTCAGGCGAATCTGGCCGCCAACCGTCACGGCTTTCGACTGGTTGTAGCTGAAGGAATCGATCGTGTTGAACGCGTAGGTGCTCGACAGCGTGCGGGTGGACTTGCGCTTGCCAGTGCCGTCCAATCCAGTCGCCGTGATCCGGGCGAAGCTGGGTACATCGGTAGGCCCGGCGTTTGGCGTGCACGTCATGGCAGTCGGCGTCGCCGGGGGGTTCGCTGACGCAACGACCTTGAGCGGGTCCGAGGTGTAGTACTTCACCGTGACCGTGTACCCGTTGGTGGGCGATGCCGTCGGCCACGACAGCGGGCCGCACGGCAGCAGAGCGGACCCACCGGACACTCCGCCATCGGTGGTTGCGCCGCGAACACGACTCAGCATGGTGTTGATGCCGGACTCAGCTTGGTGCAGCGCCTGGACTCGCGTATCCGAATGGGACGTGTTTTGGCTCTGGGTAAGAATGATGGGAACCATCAGAGCCCCGAGCGCCATGCCGACGATGACGATGATCATCACCATGGCCATCGAACCGCGCTCGCTTGTGCCCGCTCGAGCGACATGATGCGCGCGGATGTACGAGATGAACGTCATGGTGTAACCGCACAGACTGACGTGCCCGCTACGCGCGATCGCGCCGTGGTTGGCGTCGCCGAGTTGAGGGCGCTGAACGTAAGTTCACTGAAGGACTTCGTCAGCGATTTCTGGTTGCCGCCCACCCCGACCAGTCGTAGCCGGAGTTGCTGATGAACCTCTTGCTGAGGCTGCGCCAGCGTGCCCAACGCCGGCGTTGAGACGAAAAAGGGCGTGACCGCTGCCCCGTTCTGGTCCACCAGTTCAATTCCCGTTGCGAGCACGGTCTGGGTTCCCGAGCCGAGCGGAGGGATCGGTAACGTGCCATCGGCGGCCACGTTCATGGTCCAGGTGAGCGCGGTCAAGTTGTTCACGACGATGCCGTTCAGCACAACGCTGGGGACCGTCGGATTGATCATGAGTTTCACACACGTTGTCGCCGTCGGTCCGTCAGTCTGGAACGCAACGGACCAAGTCGGTGTGACGACCTGCTGATCGATGAGGGTCGCGTACCGAACCTGCGTGTCCAAATGTTCGAACGCGAGGTTGAGTTGGGTAGAGCTGCTCACCACGGCCTGGGTCTTGTTGGTGGACGAGAACATCGTGACCACCGCCGCAGTGAAAATCGCCATGAAGACCGCCATGACGGTCATGCCGACCATGAGTTCCATCAAAGTCGTGCCTTCGTCGCCGGCGATCCGGCGCCGAACGCTCATCAACTCACGACCCAGCTGAACGCGACAGCCGCAAGTACCGCACCGCTGGTGTCGGTCACGGTGACGACTACGGATTTCGTCCCGGCCGTAGTCGGGGTCCCGCTGATGAGCCCCGTCGCGGAGTTCATGGTGAGCCCAACCGGCAGGGTGGCCGCCGTGTAGGTGAACGGGGCAACTCCGCCGGTGTCGAATGGCGTGACGTCAAGGGTGTCCGCGACGCCGTGCACCGAGGTCTGCGACGGAATTGTGCTCCATGTCAGGTTGGTGATCTGCCAGACGAACGGCGCGCTCGGCATTGCGACTGCGAGCGAATCGTTCGCCGACACGGTCACGCGGTAACTGCCGGGCAGCGTCGGTGTTCCGCTGATGACGCCGGCCGAACTGATCACCAAACCTGGCGGCAAGCCGACGGCGGTGAAGGTCCCCGCCGCCTCGTTTGTCACAGACGGCGCTAGGTCGACGCTGGTGATTGGGGCATTTGGTATCGATGACTTTGTCACAATGGTGTTCCAGGAAAGTGTGGAGCTCGCGATGACCCTCCAGTTGAACGGCGCGCTGGTGACGACCGTGCCCGCGGCGTCGGTGGCGGTAACTGTGATGTTCGACGTCGTGCTCGTAGTGGCGGGCGCCGTCCCGGAGAGGACGTGCGTGCCGGCGGTGTAGGTCAACCAGGCGGGCTTGTTGGCGATCACATAGGTGTACGGCGCGGTACCACCGACGGTGTAGCTGTCCAGGTTGATGCTGACGACCACATTGACCTTGGTGACCTGGTTCGCGATCGTGACCGACGGGTAGCTGACGAACCACTGGAACGTCGTGCTCGTCGCGAGGACCCCGGTGCTGTCAGTGGCGCTCACCGTGATGCCAGGGGTAAGGCTGCGCGTCGTCGGCGCCGTCCCGGTGATCACGCCGCTCGTGGAGTTGATGTTCAACCAGCCCGGCAGGCCGGTGGCGGAGTAGGTGTATGGCGCAGTTCCACCTGCCACCTGACCAGAGACGTTGAGGGTCGCAGCGGTGCCGCCGCGCACCGTCTGGTTGCCGGGATTGCCCATCGTCGGTGCCGCGTTCACCGTCCAGGTGAACGGGGCGGATGCAACGCTGACGTTCGCGGCGTCCTTGATGGTGACGATGACGTTGTTCTGGGTGCCGCCGGACACGGTGCCGGTGATGGCACCGGTGTTGAGGTTGATCGTCAGAGCGGTCGGTGCGCCGGTCATCGTGTAGGTGCACGGCGTGTTCGGGCAGGTCGATGGCGGGGTGTAGTTGGTAGTGGTCGAGCCCTGCGTGGTCGTCCGGTTCGTCGGCGTGATCGTCGGCTTGGCGAGGACGGTCCAGGTGAACGGAGAGGAGGGCACGCTGATATTGCCGGCATCCTTGATCGTCACGACGACGTTGACCTTGTTGGTGTCATTCACCGTGCCGGTGATGGCGCCGGTGTTGAGGTTGATGCTCAACGCGGCTGGTGCGCCGGTCATGGTGAAGGTGCACGGCGTGTTCGGGCACGTCGATGCCGGGGTGTAGTTGGTATTGGTGGAGGTCACGGTGGTGGTCTGGTTCACCGGCGTGATCGTCGGCGGCGGGTAGTTGATCGTCCAAGTGAAGCCGTTCGAGCGCGTGCTTGCGCCGGCCGCGTCTGTGATGACGACGCGCACGTTGCCGTACGTCTGCGGCGTAGCGGTGACCGTTCCGCTGATCAAGCCGGTGTTGCTGATGGTCAGCCCACTCGGCTGGCCACTGATCGAGAACGTACAGGGCGAGTTCCCGCAGGTCGACGCGACTTGCAAACTCACGCTCGAACCGGCGTCACTCGCCTGGTTGCCCGGGGCGGTGACCGTCGGCGGCGCATAGACGGCCCAGCTGAACGCCGCGGTCGTCGCCGTTGCGTTGACGCTGTCGGTGATGGTGACGGTGATGCCCGGCGTTGTGCTGTCTGCCGAAGACGGAGCCACGCCGGAGATCACGCCGAAACGGTCGATTGTCAACCAAGCCGGCAGATTGGTGGCGCTGAAGGTGTAGCGCGGTGTCCCGGAGAAGGGAACTCCGCCACTCGCACGGGGGGCCATGTCCAGTGTTATGGCCGCGCCGCGTTGGGTCTTCTGGTTGCCGGGGCTCGTGACAGCCAGATCACCGAGCACCGTCCAGGTGAATGCAGCGCTCGTCGCCGTGCCGCCGTCGGCGTCAACCACGGTGATCTTCACTGCGCTGAACGTCTGGGCGGAGCTGGTGACTCGCCCGGATATGAGCCCGAGGTTGCTGACGATCAGACCCGACGGGCCGCTGGCCATGGTGTAGGCGCATGGCTTGTTCAGACAGGTGGTTGCGAGCTGCAACTTGACGGCCCCGCCGGTCGACGTGGTCTGGTTGCTTGGCGCTGTAACCGTCGGCTTAGGGACGATCGTCCAGGTGAACGGCACATTCGTCTTGTACGTGGTCTGCGTGTCCGTGAGCGTCAGCACGACGGACCAGGTACCGACCGCGAGCGGCGTGCCGGTGACCAAGCCGCTGGTGCTGAGGCTGAGGCCCACCGGGAGCGTGCTGCCGCCGCCCCACGTGTAGTTGCCGGAGCCACGAATTGCCGCGAGTTGCAACGGGTCGATCGGTGTAAGGAGCGTGCTCGTCTGGGGATCTGGCAGCTTCTCGACGCAGGCGACCTGATTGTTCAGCGACAAGTTGTCGATGAAGTTGCCGATGCTGTTGTTGCCCGAGGCGGTGCTGATCGCTGCGAACTGAAACCGGGTCGTGGTCTGACCCGGGGGCACGATGTAGAAGCCGCGGTAGAGATGCCAGGCCGTCGAGTCGTCGCTGATGTCCGTGGCGGTGATCCCGGTGGCGACGTTCGTCGCGGGCTGATCCAACTGACTCCCAGGCGTTGTCGAGCCAATCTGCACTCGCATGATGTCCTTCTTGCCGGCGTTGGCTACGCCGCTGTAGCGACCGCGGTGCCACACCGACCACTGCAGGACCACTCCGGGATTGGTCGGAAGATTCTGAAAGAGCGCGCCGGTCTGGTTGGCGTTCAACTCGGCCCATTGGTATCCGTCCTGGGCAGAGATAGGCAACCCGCCGTTAGCCGCCTGAGCGGAGAGCCCTAGTGCCGGCCCTGGTGCGCCGTCATTGCGCCACAGTTCGATGACATTGTCCGGCTCGGTGGTGTCCCATTTCAGCGGCAAACTGCCACCGACCATCCAGTTCGGAGCACCGTTCTGGACGATCGGGGTGTTCGGATCTTCGAAGCTGCCGTTCGTCAACGCGATTTCCGGCACACACACGGAAGTCGGCGGCGGCACGATCACCCAGTCGAACAGGTCGCTCGTTGCCGTGACACCGTTGCCATCCGTGATCGAAACGGCGACGTCCCGCGCCGTTCCCACCGCAGTGGGCGTACCCGTGATGAGGCCGGTGACCGCGTCGATCGTGAGGCCGGTCGGGGCATTGGCGTTCATCCTGTAGACGCACGGAGCCTTCCAACAGGTGGCCACGACCTGCAGGCTCACTGGTGTGTTAATCGGCGTCGGAGCAGGCGCGGGAGTAACGATCGTGGGTTGCCGGACGGTCCAGGTGAAGCTGTCGGACCGTCGTTCGATCAAACCGTCGACAACAGTGACCGTGACGGCGTATGCCACGGAAGGGACTGAGACGGATTGATCAGCGAGCGTTCCGCTGAATGTGCCGTCTGGGGCCATCGTCACCCCCGGGGGTAAACCCGTCGCCGACCACGTGAAAGGCCCGACACCGACACCTGGGTGCATGGCTGGACTGCCCGTGAACGGAGCCTTGTCGCCAACGTCGCTCAACATGTCGTTAACGTCGATCGCCGACGGGTCGGTGGTGTGAACGACGCTGAACCTGGGGTCAGGGTGGGTATCGACCAGCGTGCTGGTGACGTAGCTGCAGGATGCGTTCGAGCATGGGTTCGTCACAGGGTTCGTCCACGTCACCGCGACGATGGCGTGCAACACCAACGACACATCGCACGGAGTCGGCGAGTCGCAGCCCAAATAGGTACTCACCCAGAACGACTGGGTTCCAACCGGAGTGAGTTGCGGCGAAGCCGGAAAGTTCGGAGCGACCGGGGTCGAATCCGACACCGGCGTAGTGGTCTTCAGCAGGTTGGCCAGGTCAGGCGGCGATGTGCTTGCGACGCCGTCGTTGTACTGAGGTGCGACGGTGGCCGCGTTCCTGCCAGTGACCAGCGCAGTCGGTGCGAAAGCACGGATCTTCTCGATTTGGGTGTCGGCGAGTTGGATCGCTTCCTGCCTGGTGCGGAGGTGGCTCGTGGTCTTGATAGTCGTGGTCAGCAGGGTCATCAGCGCGGCCATGATCACCGTGACGATTCCCATTGCGACGATTGATTCGAGCAGCACAAATCCGCCGTCGTCGGCGTCCTTGTCACGCCGACGGCGGCGGATTGCGCTCGAGAATCGGATCACCGATGCCTACGTTCTGTTGACGTTCTGGTGGAGCTGCTGCAATTGCGCGGGACAATGCCGCTCACGGGGCCGAGAAGACTATGAGCTGGGCGGTGACCGTGGTGGCCTTGTCGAGCGGTACCTTCACCGAACCGCTGGTTACGGGCAGGAACTGCGTCGACGTGACCAGTGCCCGTCGCGGCCCCAACGTCTGGATCGCCTTGAGAAACGCCAACTCGTTCATCAAGCTGCCAGACGAGATCACGGTGACCGGGATCGCGAATACGCCACCGGCTGCCGTCGCCGCTGGGGCAGCGGTAGTCGACGGCGTGGTTCCGCTGGGCGCGGTCGTCGCGGGGGCAGCGCCCGGGACGACGGCCGCGCCCGGGACGACGGCCGCGCCGCCGGCATCGGTTCCGGTTATCGCGCCGATCGCGATGCTCGTCACGGCCACACGACTCGCGGCGCCCTGTGCGTTGAGCTGGCGGGTGAACGCCGGCAGCCCGCTGGCCTTCGGCAGAGAATTGAACGCGGCTGCCAACGAGTGGGTGAGCTTGTCCAGGTTCTGCGATTGCGTGCGGAGCTTCGCGACCTTCGATTGGGTGACCGCATTCTGCAGTTGGGCCGCACTCGTTTGGCTGCCCAGCGAGGCCGTCGACGAGCGCTCCGGTCCAATCACCATGAACCAGCTCACCGCCGCGATCAGAACGGCGACGAGTACACCACCGCCAAGCCATGCGCGCTTGTCGTTGAGGAGATGCATCACTTGCCCCCAGTGGTGGTCGAGACGTCGTACCGGTGGCTATAGAGCTTGTCCGTCACGGCGAAAGCGAGGCTGAAGGCGACGCTGCCCTGTGCGGCCAGGTTTGTGGTGGGCACCAAATTGACAACGCCGGGGATTTTCGCCAACCGATCGATGTAGGCAGGTAGGTCATCGAGCGTCTTGCCCGATCCGGCAACGACGACTGTGCCGATCACCGTGTGCCCGGATGTGTCGAGGCCTGTGGTCGTCGTGCCCGGTGCGGTGGCTGAGGTATTCATGGTCACGGTGAGCGTGGTAAGCGCAATGCTGGCCGGAGCGGCGGTGCGGACCTTGCTCAACAGGCCGGGCAGATCTACGTCGTCCTTCATCAGGACTGCGACCTGGCCCTGCACCTTGGCGAGAGTGCCCTGCATCCGCACCACGTTTCGGAAGGAGGGGTCAGCGAGCTGCTGCTGGAGCTGAGTGGTGCGTGCGTTCACGGCATCAGCGGCGTCCGCGGCCGACGAGTGCTGCCGGACCGCGAGAACATAGCCGGCGGCGCAGAGCACCAGGACCAGCGACAGCGCGGCGACGATCACCTTGCGCAGCACGCGCAAGTGCCGCTCCGCGATGAGCTCGGGTGGGGTGAGGTCCGCGACAATGCCCCAACCGGGCATTGAGCTCCACAGCCGGTTGTCCGGCGGCGGCGGAGTGAGGAGGGCGCTGATGCTGGTGGTGGTCATGCTGCGGCTCCCATCGCAAGACCAACGGCAACCGCGCTGGCGCCGTAGTCTGTGACTCCGTCACGTGTGTAGACCGATGCCAGCCGATTGCGGACGTGCTGCATCGGGTTGACGATCCGGGTGGGCAGACCGGTCTGGCTGGTGAATACCTCCGCGATGCCCGACAGCGCCGAGGCGCCGCCGGTGAGCGAGATCCGGGCGACCGGGGCGTCGTTGTTGGAGCGGAAGTAACCGATCGAGGTGCGTACCTCGGCGAGCAGCGGGCGCAGCGCCTCGTTGAGGACCCGAGCAACCTCAGCGTCTGCGCCGTCGAGCCCGACCGCGAACTTCGCCGCCTCCGCTTGCGGGAACGCGATGTCCATCCGGTCGGCAAGTTGCTCGGTGAGCTCCTGGCCGCCGCGCGGCAACGTCCGCACCAGTTTCGGGACGCCCTGGTTGTGAATGACGATCGTGGTCAGTTGGGCGCCAAGGTCGATCACTGCCTCGACGGAAAGAGTCTCGTCGGCGATAGAGCGCAACGCCGCGAACGCCGACAGGTCGACCCTCGCGACATTGAGGCCGGCCCGCTCGACCGCGTGAACCGCCGCGAGGATGGGCTCGCGGGGTGCGGCGAGGAGCAACCCGCGTACGGTCTCGTCCCCCGGAGCCGGCTCGCCGAGCGTGGCGAAATCGAGGACGACCTGCTCGATCGGCAGCGCGATGATCTCCCGGGCCTGGTACGGCAGAGCCTTGGCCCGCTGCTGAGGCGTGAGGTTGGGCGTCTCCATGTCGCGGACGACCACCTGTTGGTTCGCGATCCCGAGGATGACATTGCGGCATTCGAACTTGTTCTCGTGCCACAGGCGCTTGACCGCAGCGGTCAGCGTCGGTTGATCGACCACGATGCCGTTCACGACGGTGCCAGGCGGCAGATCGACATGGCCGACGCCGTGCACGGTCACCGACGGACGGCCGTCGAGAGTGCCCGGCGCCAGGACGGCAGCCCGGACTGACATCGCGCCGATGTCCAACCCGATGGCGTGACCGTCGCTGTTGATGACGCCCACCTTGTTGAGAGCGACCTGGCGATGCTTCATCTGATCTCCAAAACCGAAGCGGACGAGCTGCGGGTGGTCATGTCTGATGCACCAGGCGCGAGTGCATATCGGCAATGATGCGATTGGGCGGGGCATGTCACCCCGCCCAACCACATCGATGCAGTCGCAGGCGCTACGACTGGACGATCTTGCCGGTGGAGCTGGAGTACGTGTAGATCTTTCCGCCGTCGGAGTTGGTGCCCGCGATCGTGTAATCGCCGGCCGAGCCCACAACTGCGAACGTGAGCGTGTTGTTGGTCGACACGTTGGCAGTCTGCTGCACCGTTGCGCTTGGGCAGTTGAATACCAAATTTGAGCCCTTGGTGGCGTTGCCGGCCGGAACAGACGGAAGGGCGTTGTCGTTGTCGGCGATGCATTGCTGCACCGTCGTCACCGCGTTACGCACGTCGGACTGGGCCGACTTGTTCTTCGCGCCCTTCTGGTAGTTCAGGTACAGCGGGATCGCGATCGCGATCAGGATGCCGATGATCACGACGACCACCAGCAGCTCAATCAGGGTGAAACCTTTGTCACCCTGGGCGCGCTCCTCGCGGAGCTTGGCCAGCCGATTCAACATGAGAGCCTCCTAGGCTCGTTTCGGGGGCTCGGCGAGAATGCCGAATCTGTGTCCCTTCGAATGAATGAATCGGCCTCGGACGCGCCAACATGAGCGGACCGAAGCCCCGACTCGAACTGTTTGATCACGATCAGGTAACGGTCGGCCCTGCGTTGCGGGCCTAAATCGTCGGGGACGGGCTCTAAATGGGAAACGCCACGCTCCCTCCCAGGGGCGTGGCGTTGCGCATTGCTACGTCAGTTGGACTGAATGTTCTTATAGATCGAAAACATTGGCAGGTACAGGCAGATGACCATCGTGCCGATGACCGCGCCCATGAGCACGACAAGGAGCGGTTCGAGGGCGGCGGTGAGGGAGTCCGTCGCCGTCTCGACCTCTTTGTCGTAGAAGTCGGCGACCTTGTCGAGCATCTCGGTTATCTGGCCCGTCTCTTCACCGACCTCCAGCATCTGCACGACCATGGTCGGGAAGATCGGGTGGGCAGCCAGTGCCTTGGACATCTGCCCGCCCATCCGCACTTCTTCGCGGACGTTGTCCATGGCCTCGGTGATGACGGCGTTGCCGGACGTGCCCCCGACGATCTCAAGAGCTTGGAGCACTGGCACCCCGACGCCCAGGAGCGTGCCCAGGTTGCGGGACCAGCGGCTGATGGCGAGTTTGGTGAACAGCGTGCCGAACACCGGCAGGCGCAGCTTTAGCCGATCTGTCTTCAGCCGGAACGCCTTGCTGGTCTGAACGCCTTTGCGGTATACCCGCAGGCCGACGAAAGCGCCGATCAACCCTATGGGTAACACCCAGTACATGTTGTGCGACAGGTTCACCATCATTTGGGTGGGAAGCGGCAGCTTGCCGCCCAAGTTCTTGAACATCTTTGTGAACACGGGGACGATGAAGATGATCACGCCAGTACCGAGCAACAGCGAGAAGATCAGCACGATGACGGGGTAGGTCATCGCCGACTTGATCTTCGCGCGCAGGTTCGCGTCGGCTTCGTACATCCTGGCGATGCGGGCCAGCGCATCGTCGAGGAAGCCGCCGGCCTCACCGGCCGAGACCATGTTGACCATCAGCAGCGGGAAGTGATCAGGATGCTGGGCCATCGCGCTGGACAGCGTCGCGCCTTCCTGCACGTCCTCGCGCACCTTCGTGACCGCCGCCTTCAATTTCGGCTTGACCGTCTGGTCCTCAAGGATGCCGAGCGAGCGCAACAGGGTCAGCCCGGAGGTCGTCATCGAGGCGAACTGCCGCGACAGGATCGCGAGATCCTTGAGGCTCGTCCGGCCGCCGAAGCCCGGTATCTTGATGTCTTTCTGCATGCCGGTGCCTGTTGCCTTGAGCGACATCGGGATCAGCGACTGGTTGGCCAGCGAGGCGGCGGCCGCATCTGCGGAGTCGGAGTCGATCTTCCCGTTGACCGTGACTCCTTGCGCGTCGATGGCCTCGTAGTCGAACGTCTTGGTTACCTGCATGATTACAACCTCGCCAGTCGCTTGAACTCGTTGGGATCGTGCGCCAGCTCCATCGCCGTGGTCTTGCTGATGAGCTGTTCGGCATACCGCTGGGCCAGGTGCTGATCGAAGCTGATCATGCCCATCTGGCCGGACGACTGGAGGAACGTCGGGATCTGGTGCACCTTGTCCTCGCGGATCAGGTTCCGGATCGCCGAGGTCGCGATCATGATTTCGACGACGCAGGTCCGGCCGGTGCCGTCGCGGGTCGGGGCCAGCGCCTGGGTGACCACACCTTGCAGGCAGTTGGCCAGCTGGGCGCGAATCTGCTGCTGCTGGTGCGGCGGGTAGATGTCGATGAGGCGGTCGATGGTTTGTGCGGCGGACTGGGTGTGCAGCGTGGCCAGCACGAGGTGGCCGGTCTCCGCCGCGGTGATGGCGACCGAGGTTGTCTCCAAGTCGCGCAGCTCGCCGACGAGGATGATGTCCGGGTCCTGCCGGAGCACGTGCCGCAAAGCGACCCCGAAGCCGGCAGTGTCCGAGCCGACCTCGCGCTGGTTCACCACGCTCTTGCCGTGCGCGTGCAGGTACTCGATCGGGTCCTCGATGGTCATGATGTGCGCCGAGCGCGTCTTGTTGGCGACGTCCATCAGGCTCGCCAGTGTTGTCGACTTGCCCGACCCCGTCGGTCCGGTGACCAACACCAGCCCACGTGGCAGATGCGCGAAGCGTTCGACACTCGACGGCAGGCCCAGTTCCGCGAGAGACTTGATGTGCTGCGGGATGGACCGGAACGCCGCGCCGACCGAGCCACGTTGTAGGTAGACGTTGACGCGGAATCGGCTCACGCCGGGCACCGCGTACGCGATGTCGAGCTCGTGCGTCTCGGAGAATTGCTGCCACTGCTCGGTTGTCAACATGGCCCGCACCATCGCGTCCGTGTCCGCCGGGTCCAACCGATCGCGGCCTTCGACGGGAAAGAGCGCACCGTTCACCCGGATGCAGGGGGCGATCCCGCTGGTGATATGCAGGTCGGAGCCGCCTCGTTGAACGGTCAGCGTCAACAGGTCATGCAACCGTTGCAGCGGCTCGTCCAGGAGCGGATGAGCTTCTGCTGGGGTCATCATGATGCTCATATCGACCCTTCGTTCAGTTCGTCAGACGGTGACACGGAAGATCTCCTCGACTGTTGTGACGCCGTTGGCGCACTTGCGCAGCCCGTCCTCGCGCAGCGTGGACATGCCCTCGGCCACCGCGACGGCGGTCACTTCGGAGGCCGACGCGTGCCGGACGGCGAGACGTTCGATCTCCTCGGTCACCGGCATCACCTCGTTGACGGCAAGCCGGCCCCGGTAGCCCGTCTGCCCGCACGCCCGGCAGCTGCCCGGTCGCCAGAGCGTTTCCGGTACCTTCAGCTGCTCGGACGGCCAGTGCATGCCGTCGAGCTCGGCGTCGGTGGGCGCGTAGGGCTGCTTGCACCACTCACACAGCCGACGCGCGAGCCGCTGGGCGAGGACGCAGTCGAGCGACGAGCCGACGAGGAAGGGCTCGATGCCCATCTCGGTGAGCCGGATGATCGCGCTCGGCGCGTCGTTGGTGTGCAGCGTGGACAGCACGAGGTGGCCGGTGAGCGCGGCCTCGATGCCCAGCTGCGCAGTGACCTTGTCGCGGATCTCGCCGATGAGCACGATGTCGGGGTCCGAGCGCAGGATCGCCGGGAGCACAGCCGCGAAGGTGAGGCCCGCTTTGTGGTTCACCTGCACCTGGTTCACGCCGGCCAGCCGATACTCGACCGGGTCCTCGACGGTGATGATGTTGACCTCGGGCTTGCTGATCTCGGCCAGCGTCGCGTACAACGTGGTCGACTTGCCCGATCCGGTCGGGCCGGTCACCAGAACCATTCCGTGTGGCTTGTTGAACGACGTGCTGTAACGCTCGTAGATGTCGTCGGAGAAACCGAGTGACTTCAGGTCGAGGTCGATGCCGCCGGTGTCGAGCACCCGCAGCACGACCTTCTCACCCCAGACCGTGGGCAGGGTGGCCACGCGCAGGTCCACGGAGTGCTGGTTGAGCCGGACTGTGATGCGGCCGTTCTGCGGCACCCGCCGCTCGGTGATGTCGACATTGGCCATGATCTTCAGCCGGGAGATCAGCGCCGACTGCACACCGGCCGGCACCCGGTCGATCTCGTGCAGCACGCCGTCGATGCGGTAGCGCACCCGCAGGTCAGTCTCTGTCGGCTCGAGGTGCAGGTCCGACGCACGGTTCTGAATGGCTTGCTCGATAAGGGAGTTGACGTAGCGGACGATCGGCGCGTCCTCGCCGGCGTCGGTCAGGTTGGCGACGCTGCCGGAGTCCTCGCTGCGCAATGAAGACGCGACGTCGACGAGGTCGCTGCCTTCACGCTTGAGCCGGTCGATGACCTTGCGCAGCTCGCTGCGGGCGGCAACGACCGGGCGGATCTTCATGCCGGTGGCGGCCCGGATGTCGTCGAGGGCGACGACGTCGTCCGGATCGCTGACCGCGACGACCAGTTCGTCGTCATTGATGGCGATGGCGAGTACGCGGTGGCGCAGGACCAGCGGCAGGGGGATCTTGGCCAGCGCCGCAGCGTCGATCGGGTAGCCGACGAGGTCGACACTGTTGAGCCCGTTCACGTCGGCCGACGCCTCGAGCAGCTCGACCTCGGTGACGACGAGGTCGTTGATCAGGACGTCACGGATGGATCGACTGCTGCGCTCGGCTTCTTCAGCTGCCTCCTGCAGCGCAGCCGCGTCCGCGCCGCGGGCCTGCAAAGCATCCAGCAACGGGCGGTAGTTCGCGTACACGCTGACCCCTTTTCTGCGCGACGGCAGCCTCGGACGGCGGTGGCGAGGCGTGGCCACGCCAAGCGCTTGTCGTCCTTATCGGGCCTTCGGGAGGCAACATGAGGGATATCCGCCCGCAAATCGGGGGCGGTGCGGGGCGGCTCAGCCGGTGGGCTGAGCCCAGCGGAGCAGCCGGGCCGGCGAACCGGTATGGGTGGGTTCAGCCGGTGATGTACTGCTCGAGCTGACTGCGGTCCTGCTCCAACTGCCGGGTGCGGCTCAGCACCACGTCGCCGATCGTGACGATGCCGTCGAGCTTGCCGCCGTCGATCACCGGCATGTGCCGGATCCGCCGCTCGGTCATGGTGGCGGCCACGCTGTCGACCGAGTCCTGGGAGCTGCAGCTCACCACCGAGGAGGTCATGATGTCGGCAACCGGGCCGTCGAGGATGCCCGCGCCACGGTCGTCGAGGCGGCGGACGATGTCCCGCTCGGAGACGATGCCGACGACGTTCTCGCCATCCACGACCACGAGCGCGCCGATTCCGTGCTCGGCGAGTTTGGCGAGCAACTCCTTGACCGTCCCGGACGGCGCAATCGTCACGACCGTCGGGCCTTTGCCTGTGGCGCCGGCCGTGGCCTTGTGGCGGAGGATGTCGGAAATGTTCATCTGCCCACCTTTGTCTCGTCCCCGATCGACACTGCCCGAGTCTCGCGGCAAACGCTAGTCATTGCTCAGCCGAGCCCATATAGACAATTCGGACGATCTTGATGCCGAGGTCGAGTCATGACGCGACGTGAGCATCAAGATCCTTCAAGCGAGCAGGGCGCGCCGGAGCTGCGCGGCCACCAGGGCCGGCTCATGACGCACGACAACGCTGGGGTACCGGAGCACCATCGTGCCGGCGATCACCACCTCGTTTTGCCGGAGTTGGTCGTCGTACCAGCGCCGTGGCGTCAGGTGCAGCGCACCGTCGACTTCGGCGGCAACGGTCCGCCGACCCGGGCGGCGCCACTCGGCGTCGAGATAGCGGCGCCGGCCACTCTGCTCGGTTCGAACGGCCTGGCGGGTCGGCTTGGGCAGGCGGAAGCGGTGGCACAACTTGCCGAAGTCGATCTCGCTCAACGCTTCGGCGCCCTGAGCGATGTCGGCGACGGCGCTGAGCAGTGCCTGGCGATGTCGCGTACGCAGTGCATCGTCGACAGCGGCGCGGAGGTCAACCGCCCGAACGAGGCCTTGCTGTACGGCGGCGGCGAGCAGGCCGCTGCCTGACCGCGGTGTTGGGAAGCTGCTCGCCGCGATCACCAGCGCCGGCGCCAGTCGGTGCAGGCGCTCGGCCACGCTGACCTCCGCGCGTCCCCAGTCGCCGGTTCGGTGCAGTACGAGGCCCGGAAGTCGTGGACGGGTCGTGCCGGCCGGCGCTAACACATGTACCTCTGGACGGCTCCAGCCGCGGAGTCCCCATGCCTCGGCGGCGGTGAACGAGGTCAGCACGGCCCGCGGTCCGGCAGTTGATCAACGCGGCTTGCCACTGCTCGCCCCGCGTCAGGGCGGTGTTGTGCCGGACCACTGCTGTGCCGCACAACTGCCAGCGCCCGGCCGCAACCTGTGCGGCGACCCGATTGGGGCCGATGCCCGCGCGGGCGAGATCTGCGCGCGAGCAGACCGGGTCCAAATGTTGAAGATCGCGGCCCCGGGCTCGTCGGGCTCCTGCGGTGAGCACGTTCGCAGCCTGTCCCGAGTTGGCCGCGACGTGGGGCGGCGGCCACGACATGTGGACGACTCGCGTCGCCGTCCACAGCCCACCTCCGCGATCTTGATGCCGAGGTCGAGTCATGACGCGACGTGAGCATCAAGATCACGGCTCGCGGATGCTCGCCTTCAACCGTTCCGAGTAGTGCTTCGGGGCGTAGGCCCCGCGGGCATAGCGCCGCACGTAGTCGGCGTGCAGGTCGGGGTCGAAGCCGGCCAGCCAGCCGAGGAAGTGCTCGCGCACCCCGGGCCGCAGGTGCAGCGGCAGCACGCCGATGACCCGCCCGCCTGCCGCGCGGATCGCCCCGGCCACCTCGGCCAACTGCTCGGGCCGGTCGCTCAGGCCGGGCAGCACCGGAGCGATCATCGCCCCGGTGCGGATACCGGCCGCAGCCATCTGTCGCAGGGCGTCGACCCGCCGCCGCGGATGCGGGGTACCAGGCTCGGTGGCCCGCCAGACCCGTTCGTCCAGCGTGCCGATCGAGAAGTTCACCGAGACGTCGGCCCGAGCCGCGGCGGCAATGAGGATGTCGAGATCACGCACCACCAGCGGGGACTTGGTCAGGATCGAGAACGGGTTGCCGTGCTCGGCCAGCGCTTCGAGCACTCCGCGGGTGAGGCGGTACTTGCCCTCGCAGCGCTGGTACGGATCGGTGTTGGTGCCCATCGCCACCGGGTCGCCGGTCCAGGCCGGATTGGCCAGTTCGGCCCGCAGCTTCTCCACCGCGTTGATCTTGACGACGATCTTGCGGTCGAAGTCCTCGCCGATGTTCAGGCCAAGATATTCGTGCGTCGGCCGAGCAAAGCAGTAAGCGCACCCATGACTGCAGCCCCTGTAGACGTTGATCGTCCAGCGGAAGGGCATGCGCGACTGCGGCGGTACTTCGTTGAGGATGCGCTTGGCCGTCACGTGCAGGAACTCCAGCCCGGACAGCTTGCCGGTGCCCCGCTCGGGCCCGGTCAGGCCGTCGACCCCGAACAACGGCGGCTGCCCGTCCTGCTCCTCGTCGGCCAGCTTCCAGCGGAACTCGCTCATCGGAAGTCCCGGGACGCGGTACGCACGCCGAGGCTGAGCTTGTCGATGCGTTCGGCCATGACGTTGAGGACGTTGTCGGTGCGTTCGAGCATGCCGCGGATGAGCAGTCCGCCGGCCTCGCGCGCGACCCGGCGGTGCCGGGCCCACACCACTTCGTCGACGATCACGTTCACCATGCCCGTCTCGTCCTCGATGTTGAGGAAGGTGACCCCGCGGGCCGTGGCCGGCCGCTGCCGGTGCGTGACGACTCCGCCGATGGTCACCCGCGTGTGGTCGTCGAGTGAACGCAACCCTGCCGCGGTGACGATGCCCAGGGCATCGAGCCGGTCGCGGATCAGCGCCGTGGGATAGGCCGCGGTCGTGATGCCGGTGGCCCACATGTCGGCGATCAGCTGTTCCGGCTCGCTCATCGGCGGCAGCGTGGGGATGGCCGACTCGTCGAAGGTCACCACATCGAGCTGACCGGGCCGGGCCGTCGCCGCCGCCCCCGCCCCCCAGAGCGCATCGCGGCGGCCCACCTCGAAACAGTCAAAGGTGCCCGCGGTGGCCAATGCCTCGACCTGGTCGGCGGTCAGTCCCACCCGTCGGGCCAGATCGGCCATGGACGTGAACGGAGCCTGCGCACGTTCGGCCACGATCCGTTCGGCCAGGTCGGTTCCGATCGTGCGCACACTGCCCAGCCCCAGCCGCACCGCCGGCTGCGGGACGTCCAGACATGGGCACTGCGACGCACCGGTCCCGGTCTCGAGAGAGGCCGTCGCCTCCGATGCAGCGAGCGAGGGCGGCCGGACCTCGATGCCGTGACGCTTCGCGTCGTGCACCAGCGACTGCGGCGAGTAGAAACCCATCGGCTGGGCATTGAGCAGCGCCGCGCAGAAGGCTGCAGGGTAATGCCGCTTGAGCCAGGACGAGGCGTAGACCAGTAACGCGAAACTGATCGAGTGGCTCTCGGCGAACCCGAACGCCGCGAACGCCTGGATCTTCTCGTAGATGTCGTCGGCGACCGCGCCGGTGATGCCGTTGGTGGCCATCCCGTCGTAGAGCCGGATGCGCATCTCGTCGATCTTGGCTCGGGACCGCTTGGACCCCATCGCCCGGCGCAACTGATCGGCCTCGGACGGCGAGAAGTCAGCGACCGCGACGGCCAGCTGCATCAGCTGCTCCTGGAACAGCGGGATGCCCAGCGTCCGCCGCAACGGTTCTTCCAGGCGCGGGTGCGGATAGGTGATCGGCTCCTTGCCGTGCCGCCGCCGGATGTAAGGGTGCACCGAGTCGCCCTGGATCGGGCCGGGACGGATCAACGCGATCTCGATCGCGAGGTCGTAGAAGTTGCGCGGCCGCAGCCGGGGCAGCGTCGCCATCTGGGCGCGGGACTCGACCTGGAACACCCCGACCGAATCGGCCTCGCAGAGCATGTCGTAGACGCACACCTGCTCCTTGGGGATGGAGTCGAGGTCGTAGTGCACGCCGTGCCAGGACTCGATCAGCTCGAAGCAGTACTGCAGGGCCGAGAGCATGCCCAGTCCGAGCAGGTCGAACTTCACCAGCCCGACGGAGGCGCAGTCGTCCTTGTCCCACTGCAGCACGGTGCGTAAGGGCTTCCCAGCACCGCTTGCGGTGCGAGAAGTGAGTCGTCCCCACTCGACCGGGCAGACCTCGATCACCGGGCGGTCGCACATCACCATCCCGCCCGAGTGGATGCCCAGGTGCCGCGGCGCGTTCTGCAACTCGGCCGCGAGGGACACCACCAGCGGGGGCACCTCGGTCAGGTCGTCCTCGGTCGTCCGCTCGCGCGATGAGCGCTCGCGCGAAGAGCCCGCCGCCGCGCGAGCGGAGCGAGCTTGCGTGTGGATCGACGATGGACCCGAGCGCAGCGAGTGGTCCTTGAGGAGATTCACCTTCGGCGGAGAAGTCCAGTAGTAGCCGCGCTCGATCTCCTTGCTCCAGGCGTCCTGTTGGCCGGTGGAGTAGCCCAGCGCCTTGGCGACGTCGCGGATCGCGGACTTGGGCCGGTAGGTGATGACGTTCGCGACCTGGGCCGCGTGCTCGCGCCCGTGCAGCTCGTAGACGTACTGGATGGCCTCCTCGCGACGGTCGGACTCGATGTCGATGTCGATGTCGGGCGGCTCGCCGCGTTCGGGGGCGAGGAACCGCTCGAACATCAGGTCATAGAAGACCGGGTCGACGGCGGTGATCTGCAGCGCGTAACAGACCGCGGAGTTCGCGGCCGAACCCCGGCCCTGGCAGAGGATGCCGCTCTCGCGGCAGAACCGGGCGATGTCCCAGACGACCAGGAAGTAGCCGGGAAAGTGCAGTTCTTCGATGATGCCCAGCTCGTGCTCGATCTGCTGGTAGGCCTTGGCCTCGTGCTCCTTGCCGGCGAAGCGCGTGGCCGCGCCGGCGTAGGTCAGCTCGCGCAGGTAGCTCATCTCGTCGTGCCCGGCCGGTACCGGGAACGGGGGCAGGTCAGGTGCGATCAGGTTGAGCGGGAAGGCCAGCTCCTTGCCCAGGCGTTCGGCGTTCTCGACCGCGCCGGGCCACCGGGCGAACCGCTGCGCCAGTTCGTCGCCCGAGCGCAGGTGCTGCCCGGCCGCTGAAGATCCAGCTGGTAGCCAGCCGTCGAGCTCGTCCAGACTGCTGCGCGCGCGGATGGCGGCCATGGCCGTGGTGAGCGGACGGCGCGGCGGGGCGTGATAGTGCGCCGCGGTGGTAGCGACGATCGGCAGGTGGGCCTCGTCGGCCAGCATGGCCAGGGCGTCGTAACGTTCGTCGGCAAGTGGGTCGAGCTCGTAGCTCAGCTCGACAGCGACGTTGTCGCGACCGAACCGCTCGACCAGTTCCGCCAGGGCCCGCCGGGCCGGATCGAGGGCGAACGTGCCGCGGCCGTCTTCGAGCGCCTGCCGAACTGCCCCCTTGCGACAGCCAGTGAGCACCAGCCAGTGCCCCGCTGCGGCTTGGGTGATCTCGTCGATGTCGTAGACGGGACGGCCTTTCGCACCACCGCGCAACTGCGCCTTGCTGATGACGCGGCACAAGCTGGCGTAGCCGGTCGGGTCGCGAGCCAACGCGAGCAGATGCGTTCCTGGCGGGTCGGGGACGCCGACCCGCGCCGCGATCATCTGCTTGGCCTTGGTGGCCGGCAGGGCCACATCCAGGGACAGTTCGGCACCGAACGAAGTGGGCAGCCCGAGCGCCTCGGCCGCCTCGGAGAAGCGGACCACTCCGTACATGCCGTCGTGATCGGTGAGAGTAAGCGCCGACAGTCCGAGCCGGACCGCCTCCTCGACGAGTTCCTCCGGCGAGCTGGCGCCGTCGAGGAAGCTGAACGACGAGTGCGCGTGCAGTTCGGCGTAGCCGACTGAGCTGGGCGGGCGCAGCACCGGGGCGGGCTGGTAGGCCGGGCGCTTGCGTGACCAGGCTGGTGAGTCTCCACCGTCGACCGGTACCGGCCGGTTCGTGGGTGGAGGCCGCCCGGACAGCCGCCGCTCCAGCTCGTGCCACGGAATCGGTGGATTCTGCCAGCCCATTCTTCCACTCTAGAACGCCAGTTCGATTTATGCGAACTGATATGCGTCAAGCCGCAATCCTGCGGTGATCGCGTGCCTGCCTGAGCGTCCGAGCCCCACGTCGTCGCAGGCGCATCGTGAGATCAGGCGTACGGCGTCGGCTGTCGCTCTGGGTCGGCGTGAACAGCGTCGATGTCTGGCGCCGCGACGAGGGCGTCTATCGCCGAGCGTTCCGCCCCGATCCCGGCCCAGTGGGGGTCGACATCGCTGGCGAAGCACCAGCGCCGGTCCGCTGGCCACACGAACGCGGGGGCGACTGCTGGCTCAGAGGTGAATGTCTGGTCCCAGTTCGTGATGCCGTCCAGCGATCCAGTGAACAACGTGTATCGCCGGTGCGGAATCGCCACCAGCGGGCCGTACTCGTTCGCCGGATCAGCCCCTGGCTGGGTATAGCCGGTCCACACGCAGAAATAGCACGCGTCGGCGGTGTCCGTGAAGCTCGCCAGGTGCAGTAGCGCCCGACGGGCCAACTCAATATTCGATGGGTGATCGATCGGGATCGAAACGTCGTTTTCCCGCTGCCCGACAAATTCGGGATCGGGAATGAAACGAAGCCGCGCGTACGCCTCGAAGCCGGACGGTCCGAACGTGGCCAGCTGTGCCCACGGCGTCTTGCTGTGCACAAGCCAGTCGGCCGACGCAACCTGCTCGCACCGGTGCATCTAGCAGTTCCTTTTCGTGAGCTTCGTCGCGCCGATCACGGTACCTCCGGCCGACGGGCGGACCCGTCCTGCTTCTTGGACAAGGCGCCGGCTCGTGCTATTACCAGCAGGGGATCGACAATGCACACATCTCGACGTCCTCCAGCACCCGCGCCGCGCAAAGTCATGGTTGGTGGCTGAACAAGGGCGGGACGTGCCCGAGCAAGTCGAACGTCGACACCTACCTTCAGGCTGTCTACTGCACGAATGACGGTTGCGACTGGAAAACGGTGGATAAGAAGAGTGGCGACGTTTATGCCGGCGGAGGTAGCGGTAAGTGGATCACCGCGCATGAGGACTGCTCCAGCACCGCGACTGTCGGGTTCCGTTCTTACGTGGACGTCGACATCATCGGCGTGAACGACCCTTCCGGCTACACCTACTCGCCCGGACAGGATCTGGCCTGCTACCCGTCGAGCTAACGCGCGGGGGTCTGAACAGCTCATCCGTTCCAGCTCGTGTCACGGGATCGGTGCAACTGCCAGCCCATCCCTCTACTATAGAACTTCGGTTCTAATTACGTGGCTTGATGTGCGATGATGCGCCGGTGACAGCCGCTGATTCACAGACGTTGCGGGTGCTGGAGGGTCGATACGTACTCGAGCGCCTGGTACCGGACGTCGAGGTCGCCGGTAGTGGCGAGGTGCTCGCGGTCGTGCACGGCCCTGACGGCGGGGCGTGCATGCGACGCCAGGATGCGTCTGGCGACGCTTGGGTGGCGCTGTGGAATGGCGACGAGGCGCACCCGCCGGACGCGACCGGCATGCTGGCTGCGATCGTGGCGCCGCTCGCAGCCGGCAATGTGCCTGTCTGGGTCGCGGCCAGCTTCGACGGCGACATCGTGCTGATCCCGGTTGATCAGGTGGACGAGGCGTCTGAGCTGCTGCGCCGGGCGGGCCACCGCGTGATTGGCTGAAGGCGGCGCGACCCAGCGACCGTAGCGTCCGTAGGCGGTCTCAGCGTAATTATCTTGCATCTTGACTGGACGGTCAATACTGTTGACCGCATGGTCAATATCGTGAAGTCATCAACGAACCTGGGTTACATCCGGCTGGTCGTGCGCGTCTATGTGCTCGTTGTGGTGGGAACAATCGGACTGCTGGCGGTGCTGTCGGCGGCGGCGCCACGGCAGGCACCGCGCGAGGCATGGGTGCACGCGATCATCGTGGCGGTATTCGCCGTCCTGCTACCGTTGCGGCTGCGGGCCGCGCAGCGCGGCAGCGAAGCGGCGATGCGCGCGGTCGGCCTCATCTCGTCCGCGCTCTTTCTGGTCAACGTCGTCGAGGCTGCCATCCCGGGCTTCGTGCCGGTGTGGATGCGGATCGAGATGGTGGGGATCGCCGTGCTGATGGCCGTGTTACTCGGGTTCGTGATCCGACAACGGGTCTGAGGGTGAGCCGGCAGCGGCTGAGCGCTGAGACGCGGCGCGAGCAACTCGAGCTGGCCGCGATTGAGGTCATTGCCGACGGCGGGTACGCCGCGACGAGCGCCGACACGATCGCGCGCGCCGCCGGCGCGTCGAAGGGTCTGCTGTGGCACTACTACACGGACCTCAACGATCTGCTCGTCCACGCCGCCCGCCGAGCGTTGCAGGTGCTTGAGGTTGCGGTAGCTGCCGACATCGACGTCACCGCGGCGCTACCGGAGCTGCTGCGCGCGGCGATCCATCGCGCCGCCACCCTGCCTTCCACCCACGGCCGCGAGCTGCGGGCCATCCGGCACCTGATCGACAACCTCCGCGGGCCCGACGGTCTACCGCTGCTGCGGCACAGCGAGTACGACCCGCTCCTGCAACGGCAAGCCGACCTGCTGGGCCGCGGGCAACGCGAAGGACACCTGCGCACCGACCTCGATCCCTATCTGCTCGCCGTCACCTACCAGGGGCTGGTCGACACCATGCTCAATCACCTCAGCGCGCACCCCGAGATCGACTCCGACCGCTACGCCGAGCATACCGCTGCCGTCCTGCTCGACGGCATCACTCAGCCGTCAGGCCGGCCAACGCCGCGGGAGTGACAGCGGCTCGAACGCCTTCGTCAGGCCACACAGGGCGACGTGCAGCGATGATTTTCGGGCGAGGGTTCGATGCACCGTGGAGAAGCTCGACCGAGCAACGCGAGACGGCGGGCATCGCGTCATACGTCGACCTGCCGATCAGGATCTCGCCCCAGCGCGAGCATCGCTGCCGCAACCTCGTCGGCAGCCGCGTCGGGGAGCGCCGTCGCGGCCCGTTCGAGCACGAGCAGCCGCGCACCGGGGATATCCCGCGAGAGCGCTTCGCCGTTGCCGACCGGGAAGAACGAGTCGTGGCGACCGTGTACCACCAGCACCGGGATCGCGAGCTCGGACAGGCGGTCGCGCCAGCGTGGTGTGCAGTCGAGCCTTCCGAACACGATGCCCAGCTGGTTGGCCATGTGAACCGCGGGCTCCGTGCTCGGCGTGCGGTCCCACTTGCGCCCGGCGCTCGCGCGCACTGCGGCGGGGTCGTCGCCGAGGAGCTGGGCGCCTGTTGCGGCGAACTCCGCCACGGCAGCGCGGTTGGACCAGTCGGGCATCGGGCGCGAGAAGAGCCTGGCCATCGTCGCCGCGTCATGGTCAGGCAGGTCGTCGTCGACCGGACCTGGAGCGACGGGCCGCGTTCCGGCGAGGGTGAGCGCCGAGAACGCGTCCGGGTGGTCGAGCGCGGCGACCTGGGCGACCATCCCGCCGATGCCGATGCCCGCGAGGTGCGCCGGCCGGTCGTCCAGTTCGCGGGCGAGCGCCGCGGCGTCGGCGCCAAGATCGCGTAGCGCGTAGGTCGGAGCCTCGGGATCGATGGTGGTCGACGCGCCGGAGTCGCGCAGGTCGTACCGCACGACGTGGCACCCGCCGCGCGCGAGCGCCGCGCAGAGCGCGTCCGGCCAGGAGAGCATGGTCGGACCGCCCGCGAGCAGAACGAGCCGCGCTGCCCGGTCGCCGAAGTGCTCGACCCCAAGCGTGACACCGTTCACCTCGACCGTCGTCATCACGACCGCCCTTCCTCAGCCTGGCGCCGTTCCTTGTGGGCGGCCTCACCCCCACTACGAACGCCCCGGTCTGAATCCGACACCGCCTCCAACTATCTCCGGGGCCGACTGGCCTGCGGCGGGCGGGGTACCGCAAGCGCGGGTGGCCGAAGCCGCCGTCCAGCGTGAGCTGTGGCTAGAACGCAATCCACGAAATCCGCGACGCGGTGTCGGATCGGGGCCGCGGCGTTCGTAGCAAGGGTGAGCGGCCGTCCACGAGGGCGCCCCGAACCACAGGAGATGATCTAAAGATGCGATACCTGGTTTCCGTGATCGACGACAAGAGCAACCCGGGCAGCACGGACCGGCAGCCGGCCATCAGCGCGTTCAACGAACGACTGATCGCCGAGGGCTACTGGGTTTTCGCGGGCGGACTCGCGGACACCCAGGCGGCCACGGTCATCGACAACCGCGGCGAGCAGGCAGTCTTCAGCGACGGGCCGTTCGTGGAGTCGAAGGAGTACCTCGCCGGCGTCTGGGTGTGGGAGGCCCCCGATTTGGACGTGGCGCTCAAGCTCGCCACGCAGGCGTCGAAGGTCTGCGATCGGAAGATCGAGGTGCGGCCGTTCCTGTGATCGATGTCGAGGAGGCGATCACCCGGGCGCACCGCGACGAGTGGGCGCGGGTGGTCGCCGCCCTGACCAGGCGGTTCGGTGACCTCGACGTCGCCGAAGAGGCGGCGGCCGAGGCGTTCGCGACCGCCGTCGAGCGGTGGCCGGCCGACGGCGTACCGCCCAACCCCGGCGCCTGGCTGACCACCACCGCCAATCGCAAGGCGATCGACCGGATCCGGCGAGAGGGCAAGCGCGACGACAAGCAGAAGGAGGCTCACATGTTTTACGACGACGAGCCGCCCGAGCCTCGCGGCGTCATCGACGACGAGCGGTTGCGGCTGATCTTCACCTGCTGTCACCCCGCGCTCGCGATGGAGGCGCGCGTGGCGCTGACCCTGCGCATGGTCGGAGGACTGACCGTGCCCGAGATAGCCCGGGCCTTCCTGGTGCAGGAGAACACCGTCGGCCAGCGAATCACCCGCGCGAAGGCCAAGATCAAGGCGGCTCGCATCCCTTATCGGGTGCCGGCAGCGTCGGATCTCCCGGCCCGCGTCTCCGGCGTACTCGCTGTCCTCTTCCTCGTCTTCAACGAGGGCTACCTGGCGACCGGCCCCGACACCGATCCGGTACGTCACGACCTCACCGCGGAGGCGATCCGGCTCACTCGCCTGATCCGAGCCCTCATGCCGGACGACGGTGAGGTGGCCGGGCTGTTGGCGCTCATGCTTCTGACCGAGGCCCGCCGCACCGCCCGGGTTTCGGCGAGCGGCGAACTGGTCACCCTCGATGAGCAGGACCGCGGGGCCTGGGATACGGCGCTGGTGGCCGAAGGGCATCGGCTGGTACGCGAGCGCCTGGCCGCCGGCGTCGCCGGGATGGCGCCGGGTCGCTACCAGATCCTCGCCGCGATCAACGCGGTGCACACGTCCGCTCGCGACGTGCGTGACACCGACTGGTCCCAGATCGTCGCGCTCTACGACCAGCTCGTCCGCTTCGACCCGTCGCCGATCATCGCCCTCAACCGCGCCATCGCGGTCGCGGAGCTCGATGGTCCGGAGGTGGCTCTGGCCGCGGTCGACCGTCTTGCCGACAAGTTGGCCGGCTACCACGCCTACCACGCGACCCGCGCCGACCTGCTGCGCCGGCTGGGCTGCAGTCAGCAGTCGCGCGCGGCGTACGACCGAGCCATCGAGCTGGCGGGCAACACCGCCGAGACCGCCTACTTGACCCGCCGCCGCGACCAGCTGGGCTAGGGGGCTACGGCGGCCGGCGGAAAACCAGGCGCAGAATGCCGGCTCGGTGGTGTGTCATCGGGGGATGACGATTGTGCTGGGCGAGCCGGCAGTCGACGGGCTGGGCGATGCCGTGGACGTGCTGCGGGAGTGGCAGGACGACGGGACGCCGATGCAACTGCATCCGGGCGACCTGGGCTGGTTCTGGCGGTTCGGTGCAGAGGCGACGGCCGCCGCGGTCCGCACCTGGAGCCGGCGCGGCACGATTCTCGCGGTCGGGCTGCTGGACGCTGTCGACCTGATGCGGCTGACGACGGCGCCGCAGGCTCGGCGCGACGAGGAGTTGGCGCAACAGCTGGTTGAGGACCTGAGCGATCCGGAGCGGGGAGTACTGCCAGCGGGCAAGGTGAACGTCGAGGCGCCACGCGGCGCACTGGTCCAGGAGCTGCTGTCCGAGGCGGGCTGGCCGGCCGACGAGCCCTGGACGCCGCTGCGCCTGGAGCTCATCGAGCCGGTGCCGGACCCCGGCGTGCGGATCGAGACGGTCGGTTCGGAGCAGGCGCCCGAGTGGACTGCCGTACTGCGGGCATCATTCGACAAATCGACGTTCACGGTTGAGCGCTGGCACGCGATGGCGGCCGGATTGCCGTTCTCCGACGCCCGTTGTCTGGTTGCGCACGACGGCCAGGGCAACGCGGTCGCGGCCGTGACGGTTTGGTCGGCCGGCCCGGGCAGGCCCGGGTTGGTCGAGCCGATGGGCGTGCACCGGGACCATCGCGGGCACGGCTACGGCAGGGCGATCACTGTCGCCGGCGCGGCCGCACTCCAGGGGCTCGGCTCGTCGAGTGCGATCGTCTGCACCTCGAGCGCCAATGTCGGCGGCGTCGCCACTTACGAGTCGGCCGGCTTCCAGCGTCTCCCCGAGCGGCGGGACCGATATCGAGATGCCTAAGGCTTCACGGCCGCCAATGAATGGAGTCTTGATGACCGAGCGACTGGTACAGGCGAATGGGGTCGACCTGTGCGTGGAGACATTCGGCCACCGGGCCGACCCAGCGATCTTGCTGATCATGGGCGCGGCCGCCTCGATGTTGTGGTGGGAGTCCGAGCTGTGCGAACAGCTCGCGGCCAACGGGCGTTTCGTGATCCGCTACGACAACCGCGACACCGGCAGGTCGACTTACTATCCGCCCGGACAGCCGGGTTACTCGTTCACGGATCTGACCGGGGATGCGCTCGGGATTCTGGACGCGCTGGCCGTCGACCGCGCGCACATCGTCTGCCGATCGTGGTCCGGCGGGATCGGACTGATTGCCGGTGTCGACCACCCCGACCGGGTCGCGTCGCTGACGTTCGCCTGCTCCAGCACCGGCGAGCCGAACCTGCCACCCCCGTCGACCGATCTCGGCGGGATCGCCGAACCTGACCCGAACGACCGGGCCACGGTCGTCGACTATGTCGTGGCCGCAACGAAGGCCTACTCGGGTGGCTCGCCCTATTTCGACGAGGCCGCCACGCGGGATCTCGTCGAGCGCGACGTGGACCGAGCGCGGAACATCGCGTCGACACTCACCAACCACTACGCGATCGAATTCGACGGCCCGGTTGGCGGCGGCTTCGGCGACATTCAGGCGCCGACGCTGGTGGTCCACGGCGACCACGACCCGCTCCTGCCGCTCGCGCATGGCCACGCGCTGTGTGCCGCGATCCCCGGCGCCGAACTGCTGGTTCTCGAAGGCGCGGGCCACGACGTCCCGAAGCCACTCTGGGATGTGTTCATCCCAGCGCTGGTCCGCCATAGCGAAGGGGGCCAATCGCGCTGAGTCCAGCCGTGACCCGCCGAAATCGAGTGGCGTGTCGGGTGTCGGAAAGCGGGCCCAGCGGACGACGTTATAGGTGTGAGGGCCGTTCCGGACCGAGGCGCTGAGTTCCTGGCGCTGTACGACCGAGCGCTGCCGGACGTCTACGGATACCTCATCGCGCGTTGCTCGGACCGGGCACTCGCCCAGGACCTCACGGCGGAGACCTTCCTCGCTGCCCTGGCCGCACCGTCCGACGCGCCGCGCACCGTCGGCTGGCTGATCGGTATCGCCCGCCACAAGCTGGCCGATCACTGGCGCTGGCAGGCCCGCCAGCAGCGGTTGCTCGAGTCCGTGGCCGGGGCGACGCAACCTGGCGACAGTTGGGACGTCGCGCTGGACGTACTCCGCGCCCGCGAGGTCCTCGACAACTTGGCGCCGCAGCACCGCGCGGCGCTCACCCTGCGCTATCTCGACGGCCTGAGCGTGCCTGAGACCGCCGCCATTCTCGAGCGCACCGTGCACGCCACCGAGGCGCTCCTGGTGCGGGCCCGCCGAGCCTTCCGCCACGACTACGAAGGGGGCAGCGATGAGTGATCCACTGGACATGCTGCGCAGCCCCGTCATACCCGTCGATCCCGATCCGGAATTCGCGGCCGACCTGCGCCAGAGCATCATTCGTGCGGTGCTCGCCGCACCACACCAGGAGGAACCGATGACTGATGCCCTGCTCCGCGACGGTCTTTCCCGCAACGGAACACGACCTGGAGACGTTTCCTACATCACGCTGGCGCTGCCCGATCTCGCTCGCGGCCGGGACTTCTACAACCACGTGCTGGCCTGGACATTCGGCCCTGGGCAGGTTGAAAGCGTCGGCAACCAGGTCGACGACGTCATCCCGCAGGTCGGGCTATGGTCCGGTCCGCTGCCACCCGATCGCCAGGTACACGGCGCCGTACTCGGCTATCGCGTCGAGAACCTCGATCAAGCCGTCGCCGCGGTGCGCGCGCACGGTGGTACTGCGACTGACCCGCACGACGAGCCGTACGGGCTCGCCGCTGAGTGCGTCGACAACCAGGGCATCGACTTCTTCCTGCACCAGCTGCCACCTAGCGGCCGACGGCCGGCGCGCAACGGCGTCCAGGCCGGCGACATCAGCTACGTCAGCCTGATCGTGGGGGATCCGGCCGTGGCGCGAGACTTCTACGGTGCTGTGCTCGGGTGGCACTTCGAGGACGGGTCCCCGCAGGCCACGCCTCAGATCGGGATCAGCCGCGGCGAGCGGCCCGGCGCCGTGCTCTGCTACCGGGTCGACGACATCGCCGAGGCCGTAGCCCGGGTCCGGGCGGCCGGGGGAACCGCGACCGATCCGGTGCAGCGGCCGTACGCGCTGGAATCGGATTGCGCCGACGACCAGCACACGCCGTTCTATCTACATCAGTTTTGACCTGACGCTTAGTAGACGCGATGAGTTCACGCCAACCACCACTGAATCTCACAGAGGCTTTACACCGCGTGTGCCAGGCTGCACATCGATTACACAAATTGTCCAGATTCGGGCGGTGATTCGGATGGGTTCGACCGAAAGGTCCGAATTACCAGTTCAGTCTCGGCTACCCACCGTGTCCACGCCGGCGATAAGCGGCTTGCCCGCTTCATAGACTCCCTCCCCCCGAGCCCGGCGGCTGTCACGGCCGCCGGGCTCGTCCACGTCGGCGGGGCGGGCTAGCTCAAAATTCGTCAAGCGACGGTCAAATTCTCGCCGCGCGCCTCATACTGCTGCTCATGGCTGCGTTGCCGACGGGAACGTTGACGCTCCTGTTCAGTGACATCGAAGGATCGACGGTGCTGTTGCATCGGCTCGGCCCGCGGTGGGGTGAGGCGCTGTCGGGGCAGCGCGAAATCCTCCGCGCCGCATTCGCCCAGCACGGCGGTATCGAGATGGGCACCGAGGGCGACAGCTTCTTCGTGGTCTTCCGCTCGGCGCACGACGCCGTCGCGGCCGCCGTCGACGGGCAGCGTGGGTTGAAGCGACACGAATGGCCGGACGCCGCCGAGCTGCGGGTCCGGATGGGACTCCACACCGGCGAACCGCAACGGCACGAGGACGGCTACATCGGCGAGGACGTGCACCGCGCCGCCCGCATCGGTTCGACCGCGAACGGCGGCCAGATCGTGCTGTCGAGCGCCACCCACCGGTTGGTGCGAGATCTCGCCGACGTCGAGCTACGCGACCTCGGCCACCACCGGCTCAAGGACCTCCCCGGCGATGAGCAGCTCTACGACGTGGTCGGCCCGGGAATGCTCGCCGAGTTCCCGCCATTGCGCAGTCTCGGTAAGACCGCGGCGCTGCCGATCGCCGCGACGCCGCTTGTCGGACGCGAAAGCGACCTGGCCGCCTTGTGCGAGTTCTTCGCCGACGATGACGTCCGGCTGGTCAGCCTTACCGGACCGGGCGGCTCGGGCAAGACTCGCCTCGCGATCGCCGCGGCGGCGCAGCTGGAGTCCGACTACCCCGACGGCGTGTATTTCGTCGGTCTGCATACGGTCGACACCGGCCAGCACATGTGGCCAGTGATCGGCGAGGTGCTCGGTGCCGGCGGAGCGGCCGACGGCACGGCGGCCGGGCGCGTCACCGGCCATCTCGCCGAGCGCCGCGTGCTGTTGCTGCTGGACAACCTCGAACAGATCCGCGACGCCGATGCGGTGGTCAACGCATTGTTGTCGGCCGCACCGCATGTGCGCGTCCTTGCGGCCTCGCGCCGGCCGTTGCTGCTGGCCGGTGAGCATGAGTTTCCAGTGCAACCGTTAGCGCTGCCGGCCTCCGCCGATCCGGCCGCAGTGCGCTCGTCGGCGGCGGTGGAGATGTTCGTGCGCCACGCCCAGATGGTCCGTCCGACGTTCACGCTGACCGAGCAGAACCAAACCGACGTCGTGGCGGTGTGCCGCCGCTTGGACGGGCTGCCGCTCGCGCTCGAACTCGCGGCCGCGAACTGTCGGATGCTGAGCCCGCGGGCGCTGCTGTCGCGCATCGACACCCAGCTCGGTGCCGGGCTCACCGCGGCTGACCGACCGGAGCGACAGCGCACGCTCGGCGCCACCATCGCCTGGAGCTACGACCTGCTTGACGACACCGAACGGGCCGTGTTCCGCCGCCTCGGTGTCTTCCGGGCGAGCTGCGACCTGGATGCCGTCGCGGCCGTCGCCGGCGAGGAGGGGGTCGAGACGCTCGCGGTCGCGAGGCGGCTGGTCGCGACGAATCTGGTGCGCGTCGACGAAGGGGTGGACGCCGAACCGCGGGTCGCGCTGCTGGAAACGATCCGCGCGTTCGCGCTCGATCGGCTGGTCGAGTCCGGCGAGGCCGATGCCGTGCGGTTGCGGCACGTGCGCTGGTGCATCGACGTCGTCGACCGGATGAACAAGCTGCTGCGCGGGCCGTTGCACATGATCGGGCTCGACAGCATCAGCGCGGTGGAGAACGACATCCGAGCCGCGCTCGACTGGTCATTGCGACCGGCCGACACCGACGGCCACGAACGGGTCGAGGCCGGTGCCGCCCTGCTCAATCTCGTCACCAGCTACTGGTATCGCTTCGGCAACGTGGCTGTGCCCGAGGCCCGGCAGTGGCAGGAGCGCGGTGTTGCCGTCGCCGACGACGTCGACTCCGAAGCGAACGTCACGTTGCTGCACGGCCTCGGGGTGGCCGTGCTGCAGCAGACCGATGTCGACGGCGCTACCGACGTGTTCACCCGCGCGCTCGAGATGGCGCAGCGGCTGGGCCACAGCGAATTCGAGGCCCGGGCCTACAACGACCTAGCCATCGCCCACCGGCAGGGCGGCGACTCGGCCGGAGCAATGGCATTGCTGCGCAAGAGCTTGGAAGTCTGCCGGGCCAGCGGCAGCGTCGGCTACGAAGCTGCGGCGCTGGGCAACCTGGTCGTCGTGTACATCGACCTCGGTCAGTACGCCGAAGCTGCCCGCGCCGCGGAGGAAGCCATCGCCGCTGACACCCGCAAGGGCGACGCGTGGGGCGTGGCCATCGACCGCCTCAACTACCTGGGCGCCATCTTGCAAGCGGAAGGGGCGCAGGCAGCCCACCGCCGCTACGTCGAGTGGGCACCGGAGATTTTCTCCTTCCGCGACAAGGATCTGACCGTCGAGCTCATGGAGATCGGGGCGGCCGTCGTGGCCGGACTCGGGGAGCCGATTCTCGCCGCGCGGCTGATCGGCGGTGCCGACGCCCAGCGCGCCTCGATCCAGATGCCCCGGTCGCTCGCCGAAGAAGGACGGCTGCACGAGTGGCTCGATCCGATCCGGGAGTCCGTGCCGGTCGGCGAGTGGCAAGAGGCCTACGCTGCCGGTGCGGACCTGTCACCCGAACAAGCCATCGAGCTCGTCGTGTCCGTCGGCGCGCGCGACCGGGTCTGACCGCACCCGCACCCGTCCCCATCGCAGAAGGAGTCCGGATGCCCAGCCATACCTACCGTGTCACCGAGATCGTCGGCACCTCCACCGAGAGCATCGACGACGCGATCAAAGGCGCCGTCGGGCGCGCCGCCGAGACCCTTCGCGGCCTGGACTGGTTCGAGGTCACCGAGATCCGCGGGCACATCGAGGACGGCGCCGTCGGCCACGTCCAGGTCGGCCTGAAGGTCGGCTTCCGGCTCGAGGCCGACTGATCCTTTCGGCGGCCGATAGGTTGACGCGGTGGCCGATCGTCGCGTCCTGCTCGTCGTGCACCACACGACCTCGCCAGCGCTGCAGGAATTGCTAGAAGCGGTGCTCGACGGCACGCGGGCCGAAGGTCTCGAGGACGTCGACGTGCAGGTGCGGGCCGCGCTGGCGGCGACCGCGGTCGACGTTCTCGCGGCCGACGGCTTCGTCCTGGGAACGCCGGCGAACATCGGCTACCTGTCCGGCGCGATGAAGCACTTCTTCGACCAGGTGTACTACCCCTGCCTGACCGCGAAGGTCGGTGCACCGTACGGGTTGTACGTGCACGGCAACCTCGACACGACCGGGGCCGTCCGGGCCGCGGAGTCGATCACCAAAGGCATGGGCTGGGAGCGGGTGCACGAGCCGGTGCTGGTGTCCGGTGCGCCGGGCAACGACGACCGCGAGGCGTGCTGGGACCTCGCCGCGACCGTCGCGGCCACCCTGCTCGGTTGAGCAGCGGCCGCCCATGACGGCTGAGTCCAGCCTGGCCCGTCGGCTGGGCACCGGCGACGCGGTTGTCATCGGGCTGGGCTCGATGCTGGGCGCGGGCGTCTTCGCCGCGTTCGGGCCGGCCGCCCGCGCCGCCGGCTCCGGTTTGTTGATCGGGCTGGGCATCGCCGCGGTCATCGCCTACTGCAACGCAATCGCGTCCGCCCAGCTCGCGGCGGTCTACCCGACCAGCGGCGGCACCTACGTCTACGGCCGCGAGCGGCTCGGCCCGTGGTGGGGCTTCACTGCCGGTTGGGCGTTCGTGATCGGCAAGACGGCGTCGTGTGCGGCGATGGCGCTGACGTTCGCGAGTTACGCCCTGCCGGGACCGTGGTGGGCCCAACGCCTTGTCGGCGTAGCCGCAGTGGTCGCCATCGCCGGGCTGAACTGCCGAGGCGTGACCAAGACGGCCGCGCTGACCCGGGTGCTGGTCGCCTGCACTTTGACCGCGCTGGCCGTTGTCGTCATCGGCATCTGGATCGGCGGGCAGGCCCGCGCGGCGAACCTGTCCGGCTGGGCATCGCTGTCACCCGACGGCGGGCCCGGGCTGCTGCAGTCGGCGGGGCTGCTGTTCTTCGCCTTCGCCGGCTACGCCCGCATCGCGACGATGGGCGAGGAGGTGCGCGATCCGGCGCGCACCATTCCCCGTGCGATCCCGGCGGCGCTGGCGATCACGGTGGCGGTCTACGTGGTGGTGGCGGTGAGTGGGTTGGCGGCGGGTGGGCCGGGCGTTCTCGCGCGGGCTAGCTCGCCGTTGACGGCGGCGGTGCAGGCGGCCGGTGCGGCCGGCGTTGCGCCGGTCGTACGGGTCGGCGGCGCGCTGGCGAGCCTGGGTGCGCTGCTCGCCTTGATCGCGGGGGTGGGCCGGACGAGTCTGGCGATGGCCCGCAACCGAGACCTGCCCGGTTGGCTGGCCGCGGTCCATCCCCGGTACCGGGTTCCGCACCACGCCGAAGCGGCACTGGGCGTCGTGGTCAGCGTGCTGGTGCTCACCACCGATCTGCGCGGCGTCATCGGCTTCTCGTCGTTCGGGGTGCTCGGGTACTACGCGATCGCGAACCTGTCGGCGCTGGGCCAGCCGCGGGAGCAGCGGCGCTGGCCGCGCGGGTGGAACGTGCTCGGGGTCTGCGGCTGCGCGGTATTGGCGCTGAGCCTGCCCGGCAGCTCGGTCGTCGCCGGCGCGGCGGTCTTGGCCGCGGGCCTGCTCGGCCGGCTGCTGGTGCGGCAGCGACGGATTCAGTCGTAGATCGCGTCGACCTGCCATTGGGGCGGCCCGTCGGGCGTCATCGTGGCGCTGACGAGGAAGGCTCGGCCGCGGACGTCGACGAGCTGACACCGCACGACCTGCCGCGCTGACTCGGCGTTCCACCAGCGCTCGTCGACCGGCCACGGCCCGGCCCAGGACGCGATCGCGACCACGTCACCACCGAAGCCGAAGCGGGCCGGTGGGTGCGGCACCCCGCCCCGCGGCGTGACGACCACCGCCCGCCCGGCGTCGTCGAGCACCTGAGCCGGGCGAGGTGGATCGAGCAGTATCGACGGGGCCGGTGCGGGCAGCTGCCCGGGCCAGGGCTGTTCGGGCGAGCGGACCGGCGTCGGCTCGTCGCCCCACGGCACCAATCGGGTGCGCTGGCCCGGATCTCGCCCGCCGTCGAGCACCGGCGCCAGCACCGAACCGTGCCCGAGCAGCGTCTGCACCCGGGCCAGCGCGCGATGGGCCCGCTCGTCGTGCTCGCCCGAGCCGCCCCACAAGGCCTGCTGGTGCGCGCCGGTGGGCACCGCCTCGATCGGGACGAGCCGCAGCCGGCTCACGCCGCCGGTGGGTCGGCCCGGCCGCGACAGCCAACCTTCCAGCTGCCACCGGATGCGGTCGAGCACGTCGACGGTGGACAGCACGCCCGCGTGCCGCCAACGACGCACCGTCTCCTCGCCGTTCTCCGACAGCGCCTGCAGCTCGAGGCAGGTGCAGGCCAGCCCGTGCGCGGCCAGGTCGGTGACGAACTGCTCGGCCACCCCGCGGGCGCTGAACGCCACCGTGTCGACGCGGTCGACCGGCGGCTCGAGGTCGAGCGTGACCGCGAACTCGACCGGCGGCCGGCGGCCGGACACCGGGCGGTCGTCGCGGCCACCGGCCTGCCGATGCGCCCACGCCCCGACCGGGCCGAAGCGGGCCAGCACGTCCCGAGCCGGCAGCGCCGCGAATGCGCCCAACGTCAGCAGTCCGAGCCGGCGCAGCAGATCGATCAGAGGTGAGGCTCCGGACGGGTCGAGTGTCTCCACCGGCAGCGCGGCGAGGAACCGCTCCGACTCGCCGGCCTCGACGATCAGCCCTCGACGGGCGGCCTGCTCTGCCGCGAACGCGCCGTCGGCGACGCCGATCAACACGTCGGCGCCCCCGAGGGCCGGCAGCCCTGCGACCGCCCGGGACAGCGCATGCAGCACTGCGGTCTCGCCGCCGAAGTAGCGCGTCGGTCCGCGCATCCCGATCGCGGCCAGCCCGGGGCGGGTTATCTCGACGCCGGGTGCGATCGACTCGAGGACGCCCACGACGGGTTCGAAGGTGCGGGCCTCGGCCGCCTCGTTGCGGGCCAGCACGGCGAGGTCCGGGCAGCGCGACTGGGCCTCGCGGCGCCGCAGCCCGCGCCGCACCCCCGCCGTACGGGCCTGGTGCGAGCAGGCCACCACGTGGTTTGCGGTGACGACGGCAATCGGTGCCTCGGCCGGCAGCCCGGCGTCGAGCCGAGCCGTAGTCACCGGCCAGTCCGGGCACCAGACAGCGATCGTTCTCATTGGTGCAGCGGGCTAGCCGGCTAGTTGGACTACGGGGGCGACGGCGGGCACGGTGGCGACGCCTCCGCCAGCGGTGGGCAGCCAGAGGGTGGCCGAGCGGGGGCGGGCGGCTTGGCCGCGGCCTTCGGCGGTGACGTCGAGTTGGCGGGCCTGCAGCCGGCCGGTGCCGGGTCCGATGCCGGCCCAGTGGCCGGGGTGCGCGCTCAGGCGCACGTCGGCACCCGGCCAGTCGGCTCCGCCGCCGAGATAAGGGATGAGCACGGCGTCGCGACTTCGGGCCCGAGCGGCCAAGCGGCGCACGTCGCCGGGCGACAGAGCGGAGCGGCCGGTGGGGGGACGGACGGCTACCAGGTCGACGGCGTCAAGCAGCGCGCCCACTGCGGTCGTCCACCCCGAACCCGGCTGCTCGACGATGGCCAGCCGGGACAGTTCGATGCCGTACTCCGCCGCGGCCTCGGCGCTGATGCGGGGCAGCCCGACCAGGGCGCACCAGGCGCCGTCGGCCGAAGCGGCCCCCAGCATGGCCAGCAACAACGAGATCGACCCGGTGACGCTGGCGGTGCTGCCTCGCCGCAGCCCGTCGGGCAGGATCGCAGTAAGCGCCGGAGCGACCGGCAGTGGGGGAGCGGCGCGGCGGCCCAGATCGACGGCGGTGGAGCCGTCGGCCTTGCGGATCGCTACATCGAGCATCACATCATCATCGAACACCTGTTCGACTTAGTCAACCGGACAAATGTCCCTTGATCAACTCGCGTTCAGTGCGCGGAAATCGGCGAAATCGCACCGCAAACGCGAGTTGATCAACAGAACCTGGCGCAGATGCGCAACGCAGCCCCGGCCGGATTGTCACGGGTTGTCCGGGACCTGGACGGATGACCCCGCAGGCCCCACTATGGGTCGGGAACCTCGGGAGGCACCGATGGAACCAGTCGTCACCACCCGCACGGCCGAACTCGACGCCGTCCGCGCCCGGCGAGCCGAACTGCGCGAATCCATGGGCCGCCTCGAATACGCGCTCGCCGCGCCGGCATCAGCCCGGGCCGTGGTCTGGGGCGAACAGGTGCACACCGTCCTGGAGGCCATGGCCGAGGACTTCACCGAGCACGTCGAGGTCACCGAAGGAACGAACGGGCTGCACCAGGCCATCCTGGCCGGCGACCTGCGACTGGCCAACGCGGTTGACGCCCTCGCCGCCGAGCACGCCGAGATCGCGGCGCAGATCGCCAAATTGGTGCTGGCCACGGAGGCACCGGTCACCGATCAGGACGTCAGCGCAGTGCGCGAACAGGGCACCAGCCTGCTGAGCCGGCTGGCCCGGCACCGCCAACGCGGCGCCGACCTGATCTACGAGGCCTACGACACCGACATCGGCGGCGGCGACTAGCAGGGCTACTCGGTCAGCTCGGCGTCGAGATCGACATCAGGCGCATGCACGCGGTCGGGGTGCAGAAACACGAACCGCTTGTACGACCAGAACCGGAAGATCGTCCCCACCGCGATCGTCACGAGATTGACCACGTTCATCACGAGGTGATCGCTGCGCTGGTTCAGCGGATAGGCGAAAAGCCCCAGGACGAGCTCGGAGAACACCAGCGCGATCAGGTTGATCGCGAAGAAGAACGACGTCTCTCGAGCCAGGCTCGTCCGGGCGCGGTGCGAGAAGGACAGATGCCGATTGCCCAGGTACGCGATCGTGGTCGCCACGACCGTCGACACGCATTTGGCCTTGAGCCAGCCGATCGGTGACAGCAGGTTGTAGATGCTGAGGTCGATCACCAGGCAGAACGCTCCGATGGCCCCGAACGCGGTGATTTCCTTGAGCAGGATGCGCCAGGACATGCGGACGTGTTCGCGCAGCGCAGCGATCCCGGCGAAGGCAGTCATGACAGCGCAGAAGCCTACGCACGGTTCTTGGGCGAAGCCTGAGCCGTCCCAAAATCCGGACCACTAGGCTCACTCGCCGTGGACGAGCGCACCGGGTTGCCGGTGGTCGGCATGGTCGGAGCCGGCCAGCTGGCCCGCATGACGCATCAGGCCGCCATCGCGCTCGGCCAGTCGCTGCGGATCCTGGCCGCGTCACCCGACGACGGCGCCGCCCTCGTCGCGGCCGACGTCGTCGTCGGCGACTACCGCTCGCTCGAGGACCTGCGCGCCTTCGCCAAAGGCTGCGACGTTCTCACGTTCGACCACGAGCATGTCCCGAACGAACACGTCGCGGCGCTGGCCGCCGACGGTGTCTCCGTCCAGCCCGGCGCCGACGCACTGCGCTTCGCGCAGGACAAGGCGGCGATGCGCACCCGGCTCACCGCGCTCGGCGTGCCCAGCCCGCGGTGGGCCGACCTGTCCATCTCCGACGACCCCGCCGCCCGGCTGGCCGAATTCGCAGCGGAGGTCGGCTGGCCGCTCGTGCTGAAGGCGACCCGAGGCGGATACGACGGCAAGGGCGTGTGGGTGCTCGACTCGATCGACGACGCCCAGGCAGTCCTGGCCTCGGACACCCCGCTGCTGGCCGAGGAGAAGGTGCCGATCGCCCGCGAGCTGGCTGCGGTCGTGGCCCGCTCGCCCTTCGGGCAGGGCGCCGCCTGGTGTGTGGTCGAGACCGTCCAGCGCGACGGCATCTGCGTCCAGGTCATCGCGCCGGCTCCCGGGCTGGACGAGCGCCGAGCCGACGAGGCCCAGCAGCTGGCCTTGCGCATCGCGGCCGAACTCGGCGTCACCGGTGTGCTCGCCGTCGAACTGTTCGAGACGGTGACGGGGGAGCTGCTGGTCAACGAGCTGGCGATGCGCCCGCACAACTCAGGGCACTGGACGATCGAAGGCGCGGTCACATCGCAGTTCGAGCAGCACCTGCGGGCCGTGCTCGACTACCCGCTCGGCGCCACCACGCTGGCCGCCCCCGTCGTGGTGATGGCCAACCTGCTCGGTGGGCCGGACGACGTCGTGCCGAAGGGCATCGACGAGCGTCTCCACCATTGCCTGGCCCGCTGGCCCGAAGTGAAGATCCACCTGTACGGCAAGGGCTGGCGGCTGGGCCGCAAGGTCGGCCACGTCACCGCCACCGGCGACGACGTGGCCACGGTGCGCGCCCGGGTCGCCGCCGCGGCCGAATACCTCGTGAACGGAGACGCGCATGGCTGACGCCCTCGTCGGCGTGATCATGGGCAGTGATTCCGACTGGTCGGTGCTCGCTGCGGCGGCAGAGGCGCTGCGCGAATTCGAGGTGCCGCATGAGGTCCGCGTGGTCTCCGCGCATCGCACTCCGCTGGGCATGGCCGCCTACGCCCAAGAAGCCGCCGGTCGCGGCCTGCGGGTGATCATCGCCGGCGCCGGCGGGGCGGCTCACCTGCCCGGCATGGTCGCCGCGCTGACGCCGCTGCCGGTCATCGGGGTGCCGGTGCCGCTGAAGTACCTCGACGGGATGGATTCGCTGCTGTCGATCGTGCAGATGCCGGCGGGTGTCCCGGTGGCCACCGTGTCGATCGGCGGCGCCCGCAACGCCGGTCTGCTGGCGGTGCGGATCCTGGCTGCCACCGACGAGCCGCTGCGCACCCGCATGGCCGGGTTCCAGGCTGCGTTGGCTGAGAGCGTCCAGGCGAAGGACGCCGCCCTCGCCGAGTCGCTCCGTACGCTGCAGGAGTGATCCTGCCGCGGCGCGTCCGCAACGCGCCGCGCAAGCTGGTGGTCGCAATCGCCGCGCTCCTCCTGGCCGCGGCGGCGGTGACGATCACGGTGCTCGTCACGGCTGCACCGGGCATTCGCACGCAGGCCGAGTTCGTTACCGGAACGCCGGAGGCCGGACGGCCGGTGCGCCTGGACACCACCCTGTACCTGCCGCAGAAGACGCCCGCGCCGGCGGTGCTGCTGGCGCACGGCCTGGGCGGTTCGAAGTCCGACCTGGCTAAAGAGGCCCGGGCGCTCGCCCGCCACGGCTACGTCGTCCTCGCCTACAGCGCCCGGGGGTTCGGTGCGTCGGGCGGTCTCGTCCACCTCGATGCACCGGCCTACGAAGTGCGTGACGCTCGCCTGCTGGTCAGTCATCTGGCCGCGTTGCCACAGGTGCGTCGTGCCGGCGGCAAGCCGCAGATCGCGGTGGCCGGCGCGTCGTACGGCGGAGCGCTGGCGCTGCTGCTTGCCGGCATTGACGACCGGATCCAGGCCGCCGGAGCCGACATCACGTGGAACGACCTCGGACATGCGCTGTTCCCGAACGCGGCCGGGGCTGAGCCCGGTGTGTTCAAGAAGCTGTGGGCCGGCTACCTGTTCCAGACGGTCAACGCTGGGCCCGGCCAGGATCCGGCGTGCGGTCGGTTCGCGCCCGACCTGTGCGCGGCCTACCAGCAGACCGCCCGGACCGGCCGCCCTAGCACCGCATTGCTCGCGCTCATGCGCGCATCGAGCCCGGCATCCGTGCTGGCGAAGATCACCGCGCCGACGCTGCTCACCCAGGGCGAGCAGGATGCGCTCTTCCCGCTCACCGAAGCCGACGCGAACGCCCGCGGGATCGCGGCGACCGGAACGCCGGTGCGGGTCGTCTGGCGCACGGGCGGCCACGACGGCGTCGGCGGAACGCAGGACGCCGTCAGCGCGCTGACGCACTGGCTCGACGACGTGTTCGCCGGCCGGGTCCATGGGCGCCAACCGTTCACGGTCGCTGAGCAGGGTTCCGCGTTGTCGTCGGCGAACGGCCGCACGGTCGACCAGACGCTGCATGTCGACGGTTACCCGGGGCTGGACGGTGCGCCGGAGCCGCGCCGGGCCATCGCGGTAGCCGGTCCGCCGCAGCCGATCGCCGCGCCGGCCGGTGGCAATCCGGCGGCGGTCACCAGCCTGCCGGTCATCGGCGCTGCCCTGGGCCCGGCAGCTGCGCTGCCCGCCGTCGGCGCTCTCGGCACCGTCCCCGGGCAGGTGGCCCGGTTCGGCTCGGCCCGGTTGACCAAGTCGCTGCTTGTCGCCGGTGCGCCGACGGCGCGGCTGAGCATCACCACGCGCACGAGCACGGACGCGACGCTGTTCCTCGGGTTGCACGATGTGGCGCCGGATGGGACGGACGCGCTGGCCGCCAATCTGGTTGCGCCGCTGCGGTTGACCGGCCTGCACCCGGGTCGCGCGCGCACCGTCACCGTGCGGCTGCCCGCGGTCGTGCGCGCTGTCGCCGCCGGTCACCGGTTGGAGGTGAGCGTGGCCACGACCGATCTCGCCTACCAACTGCCCTCCGATGCGCGTAGCTACACCGTGGCCCTGGCCGGCGTGCGGCCCCGACTGTCGATCCCGACGGCGAGCGGGGACGTCGCGCACCCGGGGAATCCGAGGGCCTGGCTGTTCGCGGGCATCGCGGTATGCGTCGTGGCCGGCGCCGCCGTCGGAGTCGTGTTGGTCCGGCGCCGGCGGGCGCGGCGGGCCGACCCCGATCTCAGCGACGTGCCGGTCTCGATCGGCGGGCTGGTCAAGGAGTACGGCGACGGCTACCGCGCGGTCGACGACATCTCGTTCGCGGTCGAGCGCGGTCAGGTCGTCGGTCTGCTCGGCCCGAACGGCGCGGGCAAGACCACCGCGCTGCGGGTGCTGGTCGGGCTCATCACGCCCACCGCCGGCACCGTCCACGTCTTCGGCCAGCCGGTGACGCCAGGTGCGGCCGTTCTTGCCCGGATCGGCGCCTTCATCGAAGGTCCGGGCTTCCTGCCACATCTGACCGGCCGGGAGAACCTACGGTTGTTCTGGGCCGCGACCGGTCGCGCCGACGTCGACGCCGAGTTCGACACCGCCCTGGACATCGCCGGGCTCGACGCGTCGATCGATCGGCGGGTCAAGACCTACAGCCACGGTATGAGCCAGCGCCTCGGCATCGCCCAGGCCATGCTCGGCCTGCCCGAGATCCTCGTCCTCGATGAGCCGACGAACGGTCTCGATCCGCCGCAGATCGCTGAGATGCGCGAGGTGCTGCAGCGCTACGCGGAGACCGGCCGCACGGTGATCATCTCGAGCCACTTGTTGGCCGAGGTCGAGCAGACCTGCAGTCACGTCGTGGTCATGCACCGCGGCCGACTCGTGGCTGCGGGCTCGGTCGCCGAGATCGCCGGTGGCGGCGGCGTCCAGCTCGCGGTGGAGGACCCGGCCGGGGCGGCCGCGGTGCTCGCTGCGGCCGGGATCAGCGCGCACCCCGTCCCGGCCCGCCGTGCCCTCGAGGACGTCTTCCTCGACCTGGTCGGAGAGGATTCGCGATGAGCGCACCGACGAGGCGGGGGGCGCACGAACGGTTGGCGGCGATGCCGGCTGGTGCGCCGCCGGAGTTCAATCCGCGGCGCACGCTGCGGCTGCGGGTCGAGTTCGCGCGCCAGCTCAAGCGCCGGCGCACGCAGTTCGTGCTGCTCGTCCTGCTGGTGCTGCCGATTCTGATCGCGCTGGCATTCAAGCTCGGCGGCGGCAGCGACGACTCGTCCGGTGCTCCGGCTCTCGTCGACCTGGCCACGACCGGAGGCGTCAACTTCGCGCTGTTCACCGAGTTCGCGTCGGTCGGATTCCTGCTCGTCGTCATCGTGGCGTTGTTCTGCGGCGACACCGTGGCCAGCGAGGCGAGCTGGTCGTCGTTGCGCTACCTGTTGGCAATCCCGGTGCCGCGGGCCCGGTTGCTGCGGCAGAAGCTCATCGTCGCCCTGACGCTGAGCTTCGCCGCGAACCTGTTGTTGCCGGTGTGGGGCATGCTCGTCGGCGACGTCTTCTTCGGCACCGCGGACGCGCGGTCACCGGTCGGCGGGACGTTCACGTTCAGCGAGTCGCTGTGGCGGCTGGCCATCGTGGTTGGCTACGCGTGCGGCCAGTCGCTGGTGGTGGCCGCGTTGGCGTTCCTGCTGAGCGTGACGGTCGACAACCCGCTCGGGGCCGTGGGCGGCGCGACGATGCTCGTCGTCGTGTCGAACATCCTGGACTCGATCACCGCGCTCGACCCGTACCGGCGCTTCCTGCCCACGCACTTCCAGTACTCCTGGCTCGACGCCCTCGCCCCGAGCGTCAGCTGGGACGACATGCTGCGCGGCACCGGCCTGGCGCTGATCTACGCCGCCGTGCTGCTGGCCGTCGCCTGGCTGCGCTTCGACCGGAAGGACATCACCAGCTGACGGCGTCGCCTCCCGACCCCCCCTTTTGGTCGAGTGACGTATCCCCATGATCAGAGACGGCGTTTTTTCCGTCTCTGATCACCCAGATACGTCACTCGACGGTCCAGGGTGGTGGCGGCGAGCAGGTGCGGGGCGCGCCGGCGGAGCAGACGTTGCACATCGGTGACTACCTCGTCGACCCGGCGGAACGCCTGGACTGCGGTGTACGTGCGCACTTCCCAACCGGCACGCTGGAGATCGAGCAACCGCGTCGCGTCCTTACGCATCTGGTCGACGCCGGCGTGATCGGCGCCGTTGTACTCGAGCGCGAGCCGAGCCTCCCGGTAGTGCAGATCGGGTTCGGCCACCCAGCCGTGCTGTTCATCGTGGACCGGTTCGTTCACCCGTGGTCGAGGCAGACCAGCCAGCACGAGCGCACTGCGGATGCGTGATTCGGGCCGAGACCGCGAACGCTCGTCGAGAACGGTGACGGCTACCCGCGCCCGCACCAGGCCACGCAGCCGGTGAGCTTCGGCGACGAGCGTCTCAAGCTCGGCAACGGACGCACCCGCCCGCAGGGCCGAGTCTCCGGCGGCCACCAGGTCGTGGATGTCGCCGAGTGGAGCGAGATCGAGCCATGTGCGCGCCAGCGTCGTCACCGGCAGGCCGCAGTGCGATGTGACGTGATGCGGCGCCACCAGGCGACGGTGGGCGACGATGCTGCGTCGCTGGACGCTCGTGGTGTACCGGCTGCCGCGATCACCGGCCGGCGACGTGACCTCGATGCCGTCGAACGGCGCGATCCACAGCCCCCACAGGGCCGCGGCGGTGCGGTGGCTGAGCACGGCGTCCTCGGGCAACGAAGCCAGCACCGCGGCGAGCGAATCGACGGGGACCGCGGCCGGAGCGCTCGACGTATCGGTGTCTTCCCGGAGAGCCGTCATGGCGCCAGGATGCCGCCTTCGCGGGGTCAGCCCGACTTATCCACAAGGCCAACCTCGCCGCCCTCGTTGAGTGACGTACTTCCTTGATCAGAGACGGCAAAATCGCCGTCTCTGATCATGGGGATACGTCACTCAACGAGAAAGGCGGGCTGGGCTCAGGGACGGCTCTAGGGGCGGCCGAGGGCGCGGTAGTGCCAGCCCGCGGCCCGCCACTGCGTCGGGTCGAGGACGTTGCGGCCGTCGACGAGATTGCGCTTCGCGACCAGGGCACCGATGGTGTCCGGCGACATCGACCGGAACTCCTCCCACTCGGTCAGCAGCATGACGACGTCGGCTCCGGTGACCGCCGCGGTCAGCGAGTCGACGTAGGTCAGCTCGGGATGCACCCGTCGTGCGTTGTCCATCGCTTGGGGGTCGTAGATGACGACGGTGCCGCCCCGGCGGCCGATTGACGCGGCGACGTCCAGCGCCGGCGAATCGCGGATGTCGTCGGAGTTCGGCTTGAAGGCGGCACCGAGCACCGCCACGTGAGTGCCCTGGTACGAGCCGTCGACGAGATCCAGTCCGATGTCGACGGTGCGGGAGCGGCGGCGCAGGTTGATCTCGTCCACCTCGTGCAGGAACGACACCGCCTGGTCGACCCCGAGCTCGCCGGCCCGGGCGATGAAGGCCCGGATGTCCTTGGGCAGGCAGCCGCCGCCGAAGCCGAGGCCGGCGTTGAGGAAACGCCGCCCAATGCGAGCGTCATGCCCGATGGCCTCGGCCAGCTGGGTGACGTCGGCCCCGGTGACCTCGCACACCTCGGCCATCGCGTTGATGAACGAGATCTTGGTGGCCAAGAACGAGTTCGCGGCCACCTTGACCAGCTCAGCGGTGGCGAAGTCGGTGACGACGACCGGCGTGCCGGCGGCCAGCACCGGTTCGAAGGCGGCGCGGATCTGCTGCTCGGCCCAGTCGGAGTGCACGCCGAAGACCAGCCGGTCCGGATGCAAGGTGTCCTCGACAGCGAACCCCTCGCGCAGGAACTCCGGGTTCCAGGCCAGTTCGACGTCGGTACCCGGCGCCAGTTCCTGCAGCAGCGCCTCCATCCGGGCGGCCGTGCCCGCCGGCACCGTCGACTTGCCGACCACCAGCACCTTGCGGGTCAGGTGCTCGGCCAGCGCGCTGAACGCGGCCTCGACGTAGCTGACGTCGGCGGCGAGTTCGCCCTTCAACTGCGGCGTGCCGACACAGATGAAGTGCACGTCGGCGAACTCGGCCACCTCCGCGTAGGACGTGGTGAAGCGCAACCGGCCGCTGTCGATGTGCTTGGCCAGCAGCTCCGGCAGCCCAGGCTCGAAGAACGGGATCTGGCCCGCGCGCAGTCGCTCGATCTTGGCCTCGTCGACGTCCAGACCGATGACCTCGTAGCCGAGCTCGACCATGCAGACGGCATGGGTGGCACCGAGGTAGCCCGTGCCTATGACGGACAGCCGCGGCCGGTTGTCGTTCACGTGATGGTCCCCTGTCTGGCGTGCGCCGATGACGCAGCAGAGGGTAGCGGGCCGGGCCCGGCGACCTTCTCATGCGGGGCCACGCGACGGTCTGGTAGGGATGACGTTATGGCCCTCGCGAATTCGAAGCCGCTGCGCAGCCAGCCGGCATGGACGGCGCTGACCGAGCACCACGCCAGCATCCGCGACCGTCATCTGCGCGAGCTGTTCGCCGACGACCCGAAGCGCGGCGAGCGGCTTTCGCTGGAAGCGGAGGGCATCTACCTCGACTACTCGAAGAACCGGATCACCGACGAGACACTCCGGCTCCTGCTCCGCCTGGCCGAGGACGTCGGGCTGCGCGAGCGCATCGAGGCGATGTTCCGCGGCGAGAAGATCAACACCACCGAGGACCGCGCCGTGCTGCACGTGGCGCTGCGGGCACCGAGGGGCGAGCGGATCACCGTCGACGGCATCGATGTCGTACCCGCGGTGCACGAGGTGCTCGGCCGGATGGGGGAGTTCGCCGACAAGGTGCGTCGTGGCCGATGGCTCGGGCACACCGGCCAGGCCGTCCGCAACATCGTCAACGTCGGCATCGGGGGCTCGGACCTCGGGCCGGTCATGGCCTACGAGGCGCTGCGGCACTACAGCGACCGCGATCTGACGTTCCGGTTCGTCTCCAACGTCGACGGCACCGATTTCACCGAGGCCACCCGCGAGCTCGACCCGGCCGAGACGCTGTTCATCATCTCCTCCAAGACGTTCACCACGCTGGAGACGATGACCAATGCCGCCAGTGCGCGCGACTGGGTGCTGGCCGCGTTCGACGGCGACACCTCGGCCGTCGCCAAGCACTTCGTTGCGGTCTCGACGAACGCCGAAGCGGTCGAGGAGTTCGGCATCAACGTCATGAACATGTTCGGCTTCTGGGACTGGGTCGGCGGCCGCTACTCCATGGACTCCGCCATCGGCCTGTCGACGATGGTCGCGATCGGCCCGGAGGCGTTCGGTGAACTGCTGGCCGGGTTCCACGCCATGGACGTGCACTTCCGGACCGCCCCGTTCGAGGCCAACCTGCCCGTGCTGCTCGGGCTGCTCACCGTCTGGTACACCGACTTCTTCGGTGCCCAGACGCAGGCCGTGCTGCCCTACGACCAGTATCTGAAGCGGTTCCCGGCCTACCTGCAGCAGCTGACGATGGAATCCAACGGCAAGCACGTGACGCTCAGCGGCACGACGGTCGACTACGCCACCGGGCCGGTCTACTGGGGCGAGCCCGGCACGAACGGGCAGCACAGCTTCTACCAGTTGCTGCACCAGGGCACCGAACTCGTCCCGTGCGACTTCATCGGCTTCACCCACTCCCTCAACCCGCTCGGCGAGCACCATGACCTGCTGAGCGCGAACGTCTTCGCCCAGACCGAGGCGCTGGCGTTCGGCAAGACCGCGGACGAGGTCGCAGCCGAGGGCGTGGCCGATGACCTGGTCCCGCATCGGGTCTTCGAGGGCAACCGCCCCTCGAACACGCTGCTGCTCGACCGGCTCACGCCACACGCGCTCGGCACCCTGATCGCGCTGTACGAGCACAGCGTGTTCGTGCAGGGCACCGTGTGGGGGATCAACTCCTTCGATCAATGGGGCGTGGAGTTGGGCAAGGTACTGGCCAAGCGGGTCGCTGCGGAGCTCTCGGCCCCGGACGAGCCGCCGCTCGAACACGACAGCTCCACCAACGCGCTCATCCGTCGCTATCGCGGCGCCGCGCGCGACCAGACATAGGAGTCGGCATGCAGCTGGGAATGATCGGCCTGGGCCGGATGGGCGCCAACATCATCCGGCGGGTGATGAAGGACGGGCACACCGCGGTCGTGTACGACGTCAGCGCCGATGCGGTCGCGGAGCTGGAGAAGGACGGCGCGGTCGGGGCACTGAAGCTCGACGACTTCGTGGCCAAGCTCGACAAGCCCCGGGTCGCCTGGGTCATGATCCCCGCGGGGATCACGCCCCAGGTGGTCGGCGAGCTGGCTGACCTGATGGAGCCCGGCGACATCATCATCGACGGCGGGAACTCGAACTACCGCGAGGACGTCGACCGCGCGGCCGAACTCAAGCCCAAGGGCATCCACTACGTCGACGTCGGCACGAGCGGCGGCGTGTTCGGCCTCGACCGCGGCTACTGCCTGATGATCGGCGGCGACAAGGAGACCGTCGACCACCTCGACCCGATCTTCGCGAGCATCGCGCCGGGGCTGGACGCCGCGGCGCGCACGCCCGGCCGCACCGGGGAGCCCGCTCGCGAGGAGCAGGGCTACCTGCACTGCGGTCCGAACGGGGCCGGGCACTTCGTCAAGATGGTCCACAACGGCATCGAGTACGGCATGATGGCCGCCTACGCCGAGGGCCTGAACGTGCTGCACCACGCCAACGCGGGCAACGAGAGCCAGGAGCATTCGGCCGAAATCACGCCGCTGGACCAGCCGCAGTACTACCAGTACGACCTCGAGATCGACAAGGTCGCGGAAGTCTGGCGCCGGGGTTCGGTCATCGCGTCCTGGCTGCTGGATCTGACCGCCCACGCACTGTCGACCGACCCCGACCTGGCCAAGCTCGCCGGCCGGGTGTCGGACTCCGGCGAGGGCCGCTGGACGATCAAGGCGGCCATCGACGAGGGCGTGCCGACGCCCGTGCTTTCCGCGGCGCTGTTCGCGCGGTTCAGCAGCCGCGGCGAGGCCGTCTACGCCGACAAGCTCCTCTCGGCCATGCGCAAGGAGTTCGGTGGCCACGTGGAGCTACCCACCGGGGAGTAATCGCTGGCAAAGTGTGATGCCTCTCTTTCGGACAGAAGGGTCATCATGCATCTGCTCCGCCGCGCCGCGGTCACTGCCGCTTCGGCCGCGCTCGTCCTCGCCCTGAGCCCCGCCGTCTCCGCGACGGCCGACGCAACTGCTCCGCCCACCGCCCCGACCGCGGGCCCGTGCGCGTACACCCCGACGCCGGATGATCCCGCGGTCCGGCCGGTGTCGCTACCGCCCGACCCGCAGCACACCCCGGACCGCGGCCTGGTCCTGGTGACGCTGTTCACCAACCGCGGCGCGATCCCGATGGTGCTCACCCGGGCCGAGGCGCCGTGCACCGTCCAGAGCTTCCTGCACCTGTTGCAATCGCGGTTCTACGACAACACCATCTGCCACCGGCTCACCACCTACCCGACCCTGTCGGTGCTGCAGTGCGGCGACCCGAGCGGCACCGGCGAGGGTGGCCCGGGCTACGAGTTCCGCGACGAGTTGCCCACGAACCTGCCGCCGGCCCCGACCGATCCGACCGGGGCCCGGCGCGTCTACGCGCGCGGCACATTGGCGATGGCGAATGCCGGTCCCGACACCAATGGCAGTCAGTTCTTCCTCGTCTACAAAGACTCCGCCCTACGACCGGACTACACGATCTTCGGCCGGATCCTGCCGCTCGGCCTGCACACTCTCGACCGCATCGCCGCGGGCGGGGTCGCGGCCGACGATCCTGGCGCGCCGCTCGACGGCCGACCGGCCCTGACCACCAGGATCCTGGTGGGCCTGCGCCTGCTTTGAGTCTTGGCCCCTCAGCCGGGCGACACCCCGGGCGATCACCGGCTACGGGGCCAAGTCATGCGGGTGACTCGGTCTGATCGGGCCCGGCCCACTCGGTGTGGAACAGGCCGTCGCGGTCGACGCGGCGGTAGGTGTGCGCGCCGAAGTTGTCGCGCAGCCCCTGGATCAGCGCCGCCGGCAGCCGATCGCGGCGCAGCCCGTCGTAGTAGGCCAGCGACGACGAGAAGGCGGGCGTGGGGATACCGGCCGCGGTCGCCTGTCCGATCACCCGCCGCCAGCTGTCGACGCCGTGCTTGACGGCGTCGACGAAGTACGGCGCGACCAGCAGGCTCGGCAGCGCGGGGTCGGCGTCGTAGGCCTCGCGGATGCGGTTGAGGAACCGGGCCCGGATGATGCATCCGCCGCGCCAGATCGTGGCCATCGCGCCGCGGTCGATGCCCCAGCCGTAGGCCTCGCTGCCGGCGGCGATGTGGTCGAAACCCTGCGCGTAGGCCACCACCTTGGACGCGTACAGCGCGCGGCGGACGTCCTCGATGAACGTCTGCTGGTCCGACAGTTCGACCGTGCCCGCTTCGCCGCCGAACGCGGCGCGGGCGGCCGCGCGCTGGTCGGCGTGACCCGACAGGGCCCGGGCGAACGTGGCCTCCGCGATGCCGGTGATCGGGATGCCGAGGTCGAGCGCGCTCTGCACGGTCCAGCGGCCGGTGCCCTTCTGCTCGGCCTGGTCGAGGACGACGTCGACGAAAGGCCGGCCCGTCGCCGCGTCGACGTGCATCAGCACGTCCGCGGTGATCTTGATGAGGAACGAGTCGAGGTCGCCCTCGTTCCAGGTGCGGAAAATCTCGCCGATCTCGGCCGGCTCGAGCGCCAGCCCGGTGCGAAGCAGGTCGTAGGCCTCGGCGATCAGTTGCATGTCGGCGTACTCGATGCCGTTGTGCACCATCTTGACGAAGTGCCCGGCACCGTCCGGGCCGACGTGCACGCAACACGGCGTGCCGTCGACCTGCGCGGCGATCGACTCGAAGATCGGGCCGAGCGTCTGGTATGACTCCACCGAACCGCCGGGCATGATGCTCGGGCCGTTGAGAGCGCCTTCCTCGCCTCCGGACACGCCGGAGCCGACGAAGTGCAGGCCGTGCTGCCGCAGCTGAGCCTCGCGCCGGATGGTGTCGGTGTAGTGCGCATTCCCGCAGTCGACGACGATGTCGCCCGCGTCGAGCAGCGGCATCAGTTCGCCGATGACCGCGTCGGTGGGCGCGCCGGCCTGGACCATGACGATGATCGCGCGCGGCCGGGTGAGCGACGCGACGAACTCCGGCATGGTGTCGCTCGGGACGAACGCACCTTCGCCGCCGTGCTGCTCGACCAGGCTGCGAGTGCGCGCGGTCGTGCGGTTGTGCAGGGCGACGGTGAAACCGTGCCGGGCGAGGTTGCGGGCCAGGTTGCGGCCCATTACGGCCAAGCCGGTGACCCCGATCTGGGCCGAGCCCTGTTCAGTCATTCGTGCGTCCCTTCCGGTCGACTCGCCGATCACCGTAGCGGCCGTCCGCTCGGTAGCTTGGGGACGTGATCGAGGTGAGCGTTTGGTCCGACATCCACTGTCCGTGGGCCACCGTCGCGGTGCACCGGCTGCGCGCGGCCCGCGACCGCGACCAGCTCGACGTGGTCTTCGACCAGCGGCCCTGGCCGCTCGAGTTCGTCAACGCCCAGGGCACGCCGCAGTTGGTCGTCCAGGAAACCGCGGTGCTGGCCCAGCACGAGCCCGACCTGTTCAGCGCCTACCGCAACGAGTCGTGGCCCTCGACGTTCCTGCCGGCGTTCGAGCTGGTCGCGGCAGCCCGGCGCGTGGGTGGCGCCCGCGCGGCCGAGGACGTCGACTACTCCTTGCGGCTGGCGTTCTTCCGAAAGTCCGTCGACGTCAGCATCCGGGCCGGCCTCGAGAAGGCGCTCGCGGCCGCGGCCGGGATCAACCCCGAGCTGGACGCGGCCAAAGTGCTCGCCATGTGGGACAGCGGAACGGTGCGGGCCGACGTCCTGGCCGACTACGAACGCAGCAAGAGCCTGCCGATCCAGGGCAGCCCGCAGGTGTTCTGGCCTGACGGCACCACGACGCACAACCCCGGCATGGGCGATCACACGTGGGTGCGGGGGATTCCACGGATCCACACTGCCGACTCGGACGCTCCCGGACGGCTGCTCCGCGAGAAGGTCGGTGGACTGCCGCACGTCGACTAGGGGCCGACCAATACGGTGGCGGCATGACTCAACTCACCGGCAGCGTCGCCATTACCGGAGGACGGGTCGTTCCCGTCGACGGCCCCGTGATCGACAACGGCACCGTGCTGGTCACCAACGGTGTGATCGCCGCCGTCGGGGCTGACGTGCAGGTGCCCGACGGGGTTGCGGTCGTCGACGCCACCGGCCGGTGGGTATTGCCGGGCTTCGTCGACGCGCACGCCCACGTCGGCATCGACGAGGAGTCCCAGGGCTGGGCCGGCGACGACACGAATGAGATGACCGACCCGAACGGTGCCCGGATGCGCGCGCTCGATGCGATTAACCCGGCTGACGAGGGCTTCCGCGACGCGCTGTCCGGCGGCGTGACCGCGGTAGTCGTGAAGCCGGGGAGCGGCAACCCGATCGGCGGCCAGACCGTGGCGATCAAGACGTGGGGCCGCGTCGTCGACGAGATGGTGCTGATGGCGCCGTGCAGCGTCAAGAGCGCACTCGGCGAGAACCCCAAGCGGGTCTACGGCGAGAAGAAGCAACTGCCCTCGACGCGGCAGGGCGTGGCCGCGGTCATCCGCGACGCGCTCACCAAGGCGCAGGACTACCGGGCGAAGCGGGCCCAGGCCGGCGCGAAGGACGAGGTGTTCGAGCGTGATCCGACCAGCGAGGTGCTGGTGCGTGTGCTGGACGGCGAACTGCCCTGGTGCCAACACACCCACCGGGCCGACGACATCGCGACGGCGATCCGGCTCGCGGACGAGTTCGGCTACCGGCTGATCGTCAACCACGCCACCGAGGGCTTCCTGCTTGCCGACGTGCTCGCCGAGCGCAACATCCCGTGCATCGTCGGTCCCATGTTCACCACCCGGTCCAAGGTCGAACTGCGCGAGCGCACGCTGGCCAACCCCGGTCGCCTGGCCAACGCCGGCGTCGCGGTTGCGCTCACCACCGACCATCCCGTCGTGCCGATCAACTTCCTGGTCCACCAGGCGACGCTCGCGGTGAAGGAAGGGATGACGCGCGAGGACGCGCTGCGGTCGCTGACCGTCAATCCGGCCGAGATGATGGGCCTGGCCGACCGGGTCGGATCGCTCACCGTCGGCCTCGACGGTGACGTCGTCGTCTGGGATGGCGACCCGCTGGACGTGATGAGCCGGGCCGAGCAGGTCTTCGTCTCCGGCGTGGCGGTCTACGAGTGGCGCGACGGCGCGGGCGTGACGACCAGTCCGTACCGCTAGCGGCGACCGGCCCCGGGCCCCGGTCCAAGCTAGCCGGCGTAGTTGCTCGAACCGTCTTTTAACGCTAGCTTCACATAGAGCGGGGCGCTCCGGGCCGGCGATTCGGTGCTCACCACGCGAGGACCGCCCATGCCGTTGATCTGCCCGACGATCGCCCAAGCGGTGGCGCAGGCGAGCCACACGGCTCACGCGCCGCTGGGCTGGGATCCGGTCAATCACCTGCTGTCGCGAGCTGCGTTCGGTCCCACCGTCAACTCCCGGGCCTACGTCGTCAAGTACGGCGTCACCGCCTGGTACAACCTGCAACTCGCGGAAGGCGCCAGGTACCGCGGCTACAGCGGGAAGCCGGAGGTCGCGGCGCTCGGCCCGCTGCTGACCCAGAGCCCCTGGGAGGTTCGGCAGTACCTCAAGGCGAACGGGGGCGAGTACGGCTGGACGGCAATGGACCAGCTGTCGCGGGTGACGCTCGGGCTGCAGACGTGGAGCAACGCCCAGATGTATGAAACCCTCGTCGATTTCTTCTCCAACCACCTCAACGTGGCCAACCACAACGGCGACGTGTGGAACACCCGGCACGCCTACGACCGCGACGTCATCCGCCAGCACGCCATGGGCTCGTTCACCGACATGCTGCTGGCTTCGGCCCGCCATCCGGCGATGCTGATCTTCCTCAACCTGGCCGACTCGACCAAGACCGCGATCAACGAGAACTACGGCCGCGAACTGCTCGAACTGCACACCGTCGGTCTCGTCTACTCCGAGGACGACGTCAAGAACACGGCCAAGCTGCTCACCGGCCGCACCGTCGACAGTTACTCCAACTACGTCTACCGCCCGGCCCGGCACTACACCGGGACCATCCGGGTGCTCGGTTTCGCCGACGCCAACGCCGCGGCCGGCGACGGCGAGCCGTCCGGAGACGCTCTCCTGCGCTACCTGGCCAAGCATCCGGCGACGGCCCAGCGGCTGGCCCGCAAGATGTGCGTGCGCTACGTGTCGGACAACCCGTCCGCCGAGCTGGTAACCGCGGTCGCGAACGCGTACCTGACGAGCGGCACCCAGATCATGCCGATGCTGCTGACGATCATGCATTCCACCGAGTTCTGGCAGAGCCGCGGCGCAAAGGTGCGGCGGCCGACCGAGAACCTCATTGCCACCGTCCGGATCCTGCTTCCGAAGGTGTCCAGCATGACCAAGGCGCTGGACACGCTGCACTGGATGTCCGCCGACGTCGGACACGTGCCGCTGGACTGGTCCGCGCCCAACGGGTATCCCGACGTCGCCGCCTCCTGGCGCTCGTCGAGCGGGCTGCTGAGCCAGTGGGAACAGCACCTGGGCTTCGCCGGCAGCTGGTGGGACGGCTTCGCCAAGGCCGATCAGACCGCGCTGTATGGCCGCGCGCCGACCACGAGCGCGGACGCGATCAACCTGTTGACCAAGCGGCTCACCGGGATGACGTTCTCCACGACGCACCGGGCCGCGCTGCAGACCTTCCTCGGCGAGGCGGCGTCGACGTCGATGGCCAAGTCGCGGCTGCGCTGGTACCTGGAGCCGCTGATCGCGATCATCCTGGACGGGCCACATCATGCGCTGCGCTGAGCTGCACGAACCGCACCCCGTGCCGAATCCCTCCCATCCCGAGGACGCAGAGCTGATGACGACCCCGCCTTCGAAGGCCGCCGAAGTGGCGCTGCGCCGGCGAGCTGACCAGGTGCGGTCCGAACTGTGCGCGCAGGACGACGCGTGGGGCACCAAGGGCTGGACCCGACGCCGGTTCCTCAGCGGCATGGGGGTGGTCGGTGTTGCCGCTCTGGGCAGCCAACTCGTCACCACCAAGGTCGCGTACGCGGCCACCCCGACAACGGCCCAGAACACCGTGATCACGATCTTCCTGCGCGGCGCCGCCGACGGGTTGCGCATTCTCGCGCCGAACTCCTCCGCCCTGGGCCTGGACTATCTGCAGTCGGTGCGCGGGCCGCTCGTCCCCGGCGACGCTCAGCTGGCCCCGCTTGCCGGCACCAGCGGCTGGGCCGTCAACAAGGCCATGCAGCCGCTCGTGGACGGACTCTGGTCGAGCGGCGAACTGGCCTTCGTCCCGGCCGTGTCCGCCGACGGTGTCACCCGGAGCCACTTCGCCGCTCAGCAACTGCTGGAGAAGGGCGGTTCGACGAGCTACGGCACGGGCTGGCTCGACCGGGTGCTGCAACAGCTCGGGCCGGGCACCACGTTCCGGGCGATGGCCGGCGGGTACGGTGCACCGGCCTCATTCGGCGGGGACCAGCCCAAGCTGGTGATCGACTCGCTCGCGAACTTCACCTTCCCGGGCTGGGACGACATCCGGCCGGGCTCGCAACGGGCGGTGAGTGAGCTGTACCGCGGCCTGGGTGGGCCGCTCGGCACGGACGTGCCGTCGACCGTCGCGGCGCTGGCCACGGCGACGACGATCCGCGCCGGCGTAGGCGTGCAGAACGGGGCGGTCTATCCGAACGGCGACTTCTCCAACGCGCTCAAGGACCTGGCCAAGGTGTTGCGGGCGGACGTGGGTCTGCAGGTCGCGACCGTCGACGTCGGTGGGTGGGACACCCACACCGACGAGGTGCAGGATCTGGACCGCCTGCTGGCATCGGCCGCGGCGTCGCTGGCCGCGTTCATGACCGACCTGGGTCCGGCGCGCCGGTCACGGGTGACCGTCGTCGTCATGACCGAGTTCGGGCGGCGGGTGCCGATGAACGACAGCGGCGGCACCGACCACGGCCACGGCAGCCTGATGTGGCTGCTCGGCGGTGGCGTCGTCGGCGGGAAGGTCCACGGCAACTGGACCCCGTTGTCAGCAGGCACACTGGCCGACGGCGACGTCCCCGGCGTCAACAACGCTTTCGACGTACTCGGCGAACTCGTGCAGAAGCGACTCGGCGTGGGCACCTTGAGCAGCGTCTTCCCCAACCACGTCGTCAACCCGATCGGGGTGGCTAGCTGAGCTCCAGGCCGGGGTAGAGCGGGTGGGCGCCGAGCAGTTCGTCGGCCGCCGCGTGCGTCTTGCCGGCCACGCCGTCCGCGATCGTGTACTTGGCCTTGGACGAGCCACCGGACGCCGCCGCAGTGGGCGAGGTCGAGGTGAGCACGTCCACGATCAGCTCCGCGACGCGGTCGAAGTCGTCCGGGCCGAAGCCACGCGACGTGAGCGCGGGCGTGCCCATCCGCACGCCGGAGGTGTACCAGGCCCCGTTCGGGTCGCGGGGGATCGAGTTGCGGTTGGTGACGATGCCGGAGTCCAACAGGGCCGACTCGGCCTGCCGGCCGGTGAGCCCGAAGGAGGTGACGTCCAGGAGCACGAGGTGGTTGTCGGTGCCGTCGGTCACCAGGCGCACCCCCCGGCGCATGAGACCTTCGGCCAGCGCCACTGCGTTCGTCGCGATGTTCTGGGCGTAGGCCTGGAACGACGGCTGGCGGGCCTCAGCCAGCGCGACCGCCTTGGCCGCCATGACGTGCCCGAGCGGGCCGCCCAGCACCATCGGGCAACCTCGGTCGACGGCGTCGGCGAACTCGGGCTGGCACAGCACCATGCCGCCGCGCGGACCGCGCAGTGACTTGTGGGTGGTCGTGGTGGTCACGTGCGCGTGTGGCACCGGGTCGAAGTCACCAGTGAAGACCTTGCCCGCGACCAGCCCGGCGAAGTGGGCCATGTCGACCATCAGCACGGCCCCGACCTCGTCGGCGATCTCGCGCATCTTGGCGAAGTCGATCTTGCGGGGATAGGCCGAGTAGCCGGCGATGAGGATGAGTGGCTGGAACTCGCGCGCCCGTTCCCGCACGAGGTCGTAGTCGAGCAACCCGGTGTCGGGATCGGTGCCGTAGGAGGACTGGTGGAACATCTTGCCGCTGATGTTGGGCCGGAAGCCGTGGGTGAGGTGCCCGCCGGCGTCGAGCGACATGCCCAGCGCCCGTTGGTTGCCCAATGCCTCGCGCAGCGACTCCCAGTCCGCGTCGGACAGGTCGTTGACGTGCTTGGCGCCGGCCTCGGCCAGCGCGGGTGACTCGATGCGCTGGGCCAGGATGGCCCAGAAGGCGACGAGGTTGGCGTCGATGCCCGAGTGCGGCTGGACGTAGGCGTGCGGCGTGTCGAAGAGCGCCTTCGCGTGGTCGGCGGCGGCTTGCTCGACGGTGTCGATGTTCTGGCAGGCGGCGTAAAAGCGGTGCCCGATGGTGCCTTCGGCGTACTTGTCCGACAGCCAGGTGCCCATCGTCAGCAGTACCGCGGGGGAGGCGTAGTTCTCGCTCGCGATGAGTTTCAGGGATGCGCGCTGGTCGGCCAGTTCACTGCGGATGGCTCCGGCGACCGTGGGCTCGACGGCTGAGATGACTTCGAGCGCGCTGCGGTACGCGGTCGATGCCGCTGCTGCGTCGAATGGCTGGGACATGGCGCGCCTCCGTGGCTGGTCGAGGGCACCCAGGCGCGCGGCTTCGTGGCCGAGCCGCTCCCCGGTGGTAGAGCCCACCTTACGAACACGCCAGTCACGGCTCGCCCCGAGGATAGCGGGCGGTCAATGTCACGCGCGAGAGTTGTCCGCGAATTAGTAGGTCGTCCTACTATTGCGGCATGGCCACCGGCAACCCCCGCTTCGACTGCTACCGCCTCACCGAGGAACAGGACCTGCTGCGGCAGGCCGTGCGGGACCTGGCCGACGACAAGATCGCACCGCGCGCGGCCGAGATCGACGCGACGGCCGAGTTCCCGCACGACGTGTACGACGCGCTGGTACGGGCGGGATTCCACGCCGTCCACATTCCCGAGGAGTACGGCGGAGCGGGCGCCGACGCGATTTCGGCCTGCATCGTGGTCGAAGAGGTCGCGCGGGCCTGTGCGGCATCCTCGCTGATCCCGGCGGTGAACAAGCTCGGCACGATGCCGGTCATCCTCTCCGGCTCCGAGCAGCTCAAGAAGCAGGTCCTGGGCGAGGTCGCCTCGGGCGAGGCCATGTTCAGCTACGCGCTGTCCGAGCGCGAAGCGGGATCCGACGCCGCTTCGATGCGTACCCGAGCCGTGCTCCACGGCGATCACTGGGTCCTCAACGGCACGAAGGCCTGGATCACCAATGCCGGGGTCTCGACCTACTACACGGTCATGGCCGTCACCGATCCGGAAAAGCGTGCCAACGGCATCTCGGCGTTCGTGGTGCACAAGGACGATCCCGGGTTCTCGGTCGGCGCGAAGGAGCGCAAGCTCGGGATCAAGGGATCGCCGACCTGCGAGATCTATTTCGAAGACTGCACCATCCCGGCCGAGCGCATCATCGGCGAGCCCGGCACCGGCTTCAAGACGGCCCTGGTCACCCTCGACCACACCCGCCTGACGATCGGGGCCCAAGCCCTGGGCATCGCGCAGGGCGCGTTCGACGCGGCGCTCGATTACGTCAAGCAGCGCCGGCAGTTCGGCCGGGCTGTCTCGGACTTCCAGGGCATCCAGTTCATGCTGGCCGACATGGCCATGCGCATCGAGGCGTCCCGGCAGCTGGTTTACGCCGCCGCAGCCCGGGCCGAGCGGGGCGAACAGAACCTGACCTTCACTTCGTCAGCGGCGAAGGTCTTCGCCTCCGATACCGCGATGTCGGTGACCACCGACGCCGTGCAACTGTTCGGCGGCGCCGGCTACACCCAGGACTTCCCGGTCGAGCGGATGATGCGCGACGCCAAGATCACCCAGATCTACGAGGGCACCAACCAGATCAACCGCATGGTGATGGCGCGCAACCTCCTGAAGTAACCGACCCTGTTGCCGAACGCTGACCTCGGCTGAAGCTCGGTTCGGCTACCGGAACGGGCTCGTTGCGCAATGGCCGCGGCGCGCTTACCTTCGGGCAACAACGAGCCGACGAAGGGCGCTGCGATGTTCCTCGAGGAGTCAACCTGGTCGGGCAAGATCTTCATCGGCGGGGCGTGGGGATCCGGATCCGCCGGAGTTGCTGACGTCATTGAGCCAGCCACCGGAGGCACCCTGGGCGAGGTCGGCTTGGCGGACGCGTCCGATGTCGCCAAGGCGGCCGAGATCGCGGCTGACGCCCAGCGCGAGTGGGCGGCGCTGCCCCACCCACAGCGTTCGGCCGTGCTGCGTAAGGCCGGGCAACTGTGGGCCGAGCACGCTGAGGAGATTTCGCGGTGGAATGTCCGCGAGGTCGGGACGGTCCCGGCGATGGCCGGCTTCGCCGTGCACGTCGCCGAGCAGGAGTGCTACGAAGCAGCTGCGCTGCCCAGCCGGCCGTACGGCGAGCTACTGGCCAGCGAAGAACCGCGGCTGTCGATGGCCCGGCGGATGCCGGCGGGCGTGGTCGGGGTGATCTCACCGTTCAATGTGCCGATCATCCTGGGCATCCGGTCGGTGGCGCCCGCGTTGGCGCTGGGCAACGCCGTCATCCTCAAGCCCGATCCGCGCACAGCGGTCACCGGCGGTGTGACAATCGCCCGGATCTTCGAGGAGGCCGGGCTTCCGGCCGGGACGCTGCAGGTGCTGCCGGGCGGTGTTGACGTCGGTGAAGCGCTGGTGACCCACCCGCTCGTCCGGGTCATCTCGTTCACCGGATCCACAACGGCCGGCCGTCGGGTCGGCGAACTCGCGGGCAAGCACCTCAAGCGCGTTCATCTCGAGCTCGGCGGTAATTCCGCGCTGGTCGTGCTCGACGACGCCGACGTTGACGAGGCGGCGACGTTGGCCGCGTTCGGGACGTTCTTTCACCAGGGCCAGATCTGCATGACGACCGGGCGGCACTTGGTGCACGACCGGGTATACGACGCGTTCGTCGAGCGGCTCGCCGACAAGGCGTCCAAGCTTCCGGTCGGTGACCCGGCCACCTCCGAAGTCGCCCTGGGCCCGCTCATTGACTCCGGGCAGCGCGACCGGATCCACGATGTCGTCACGAGCAGTGTGGCGGCCGGGGCCAAGGTCGCGGCCGGCGGGACGTATGAGGATCTCTTCTATCAAGCGACCGTCCTCTCCGACGTGCCGGCCAATGCCCGCGCGTTCACCGAGGAGATCTTCGGTCCCGTCGCCCCGGTCACTCGGTTCAGCAGCGAGGACGAGGCGGTCCGACTCGCGTCGACCAGCGAGTACGGCTTGTCACTCGGCATCGTGACTCGCGACGTCATGCGCGGCTTGGCCCTGGCCGACCGCATTCCCACCGGCATCGTCCACATCAACGACCAGACGATCAGCGACGAGGCCAACAGCCCGTTCGGTGGTGTCGGCGCTTCTGGCACCGGGTCGCGGCTCGGCGGGGCCGCGGCCAACATCGACGCGTTCACCGAGACTCGGTGGGTGACCATGCGGAGCAAGCCGCCTGGCTATCCGTTCTGAGCCCTGCGGGGGGCCGTTCCGCATGGTCGCCTCATGTTGTTGGGTTGCGGTTTTCGGGCACTTGGGGGCAGGCCGGTAGGCACGCGCTCCGGGCGGTCAGGCTTGATCCCTCCGCGCGCACCTACCGGCCTGCTTGTTCGTTGGTCTCCCCGCCGTCGTCCCACGGGATGGCGTGTTCGAGGTCGCAGAGTCGGGCTTGGCGGTTGCAGTTGGGGTAGCGGCAGGTGCGGTCTCTGGCGATCACGTGCTCGGCGAGGTCTTTCGGGTGGGCGGTAGGTGGTGCGGCCGTAGTCGATCAGCCGACCGCGTTCGTCGGTGACGAGACGGCGCCAGGTGCCGGTCTGGTCGGCGGCGATGCGGCGGGCGACCGCGGCGGGGATGGGGCCGGAGCCGGCGAGTTCGCCGGGCTGCTCATCCAGACCCAGCAGCGTCGACAGCGCGACGGTGACCTGAACCGAGGGGCGTAGGCCGTGTTCGCGGGGCAGCTCATCGGCCACCGACCCGTGCAGGGTGTTCAAGGCCAGCTGCACCACCGCGTCGGCGCGGCGCTGATCCGCGGTCCGCTCGTCGCCGCAGGGGACTCGGCGGGCGAGGGCGTCGATGGCGGTCATGAATGCGGTCGCCCCGGTGTCGGGCAGCAGCATCCAAATCTCGGACATGCCATCGGCGACCGGGGTGCGCACCACGCGTCGCTGCTTGACCGCCTCGACGTGGCGTTCCTCCGCCGGTTTCGGCGCGACGGTCAGCACGGCTTTGCGGACGGAGCGTTTGAAGTTCGCGAGAACCTGCTCCGGCGCCTTCGGCAACACCGACAACTCCACAGCGGTCGTGGTCGGGCCGTCCAATGTCATGACCGTCTCGGCGAGGTGCCGGGAGTGGTGGACAGTGATCTCGCCACGCTCCTGCAAATCCAGGGTGGCGGGCAGCCGGGTCATTGCCTTGGCGAACTCCAGCCGTTCCGCCGCGGTCTGGGCTGACAGGCGCAGTGCGCAGGCGACGTCTTCCTTGAGCCATTCCTTGTCCAAGACCTCGGTCGCGGACTTCACCGGCGGATCGGCCGCCATCACTGCCAACAACCGCAGCTGTTGGGCGTCGATCCAGGACCGCTGCCGCTCCAACGCCGCCAGAGCGTCGACCCGACCCGCGTACGACAAGCGGCGAACGTTCACATGAACAAGCGGCTTGACCACGGCAGAGCCGGGCGTGACGGTCGCGGCCCAGGCCGCGACATCATCGGGAGCAACGTCGGCGTCCAGGAGCGAAGGAACGTAGGACGACGGCTCCGGGTCGGGAGGATCCGCCAATGCTTCGCTCATACGGTCGATTATAACACAGGCGACCGACGCAACGGAACCACTTTCCCCTTAATTTGCAAGGTGATGCGCAACTAAAGCCGCAAGCCGGCAGCGCGGACCCAGCCGGCCGCCAACCCCCTCCGTCGCTGCCGCTCTTGGCTTTTCACAGGAGAGGCGCTGAGCCCAGGGAAATGCTCAGCCCACCCGCGCGTCAGCACGTGGAATGTGGGTCACGCTCGGCTGCGGCAGGTCCTCGCCTTGGCCGAAGCGCATCTTCTTGGTGTGCTCCAACGTGTCCTCGATCAGCATCCGATTGGTGCGGATCAGGTCCGCCGTTATTCCGATGATCACGCACATGAACGCCATCATGAGCAGCACCGCCCCGAGGATCAGCGACTGCAGGTGGCCACCGGGACGGGTGTCGACGACTTGCAGGATGCCCCAGCGCACGAACGGGATCAGGCCGGCGAAGGCGAGCAGGCTACCGAGCCAGGTGAAGATGACATAGGGCCGATACATGATGTAGGCCCGGATGATCGCGCCAGCCGACTTGAGCACATGCTGGTGCGTGGACTTGAAGAGCCGGGACTCGCGGGTCTTCTCGTTGGTGATGACCGGAATGCTGGTGATCTCGAGCTTCTTGTTGCCCGCCTGGATGATCGTTTCCATGCAGTAGCTGAACCGGGTGATCGTGTTCAGCAGCATCAGGCTCTCGCGCGAGTAGGCCCGGAACCCACTGGCGGCGTCGGGCAGGTTGGTGCCGGCCGCGACATTGACGATCTTGCTGCCGAATTTCTGCAACGCGATCTTGAACGGCGAGAAGTGCTCGACCAGGTGCACCTGCCGGTCGGCGATCACGATCTCGGCCGCGCCGGAGATGATCGGCTGGACGAGGTCGGCAATGCGGGCCTGCGGGTACTGGTTGTCGCCGTCGGTGTTGACGACGATGTCGGCGCCCAGTTCGAGCGCGCGTTGCACGCCGTCATGGAACGAACGGCCCAGGCCTCGATTGCGGGCGTGCGTGACGAAGTGGGTGACGCCGTGCGCCTTGGCCACCTCGACCGTCCGGTCGGTCGAGCCGTCGTCGATGATGAGGATGACGATCTCGTCGATACCCGGGATCTTCTTCGGGATGGACTCCAGCACGAGGGGGAGGGTGACTTCCTCGTTCAGGCACGGGACCTGCACCACCAGTTTCACGTGCCACCTTCATCTCGTCGCCTGCTGATCAGGCGTCTGCAAGATTCACCCGGTGCAGGACCGGTTCGCCACCGGTGGATTCTATGATCCGGCTCAACCGGACCGCCAATCAGGGGGAAAGTGGCGAAACCGCGCCATCGGGGTCCACCGTGCCGGCCCAGAACGCGGTGCGGATCGTCGACGTTCCGGTCGGCCGGGCGGTCAACGACTGGTTCCACAACGTCACCTGCCCGTCGAACCGTGGGGCCGGGACGGCCGCCGTCCACGGGACGCTGTCGGCCGCGAAGGTGATCACCGTGACTGGTGCACCTCCCCAATTGGCGCGTACCCGCCGCAGCGCAGCCGCGGTAGGACGCGGCAGCGTGACCACCGTCGCTTCGCACACGATCTGCAGGGTCGGTGACCAGAAACCCGTCGGCGGCGTGGAGCCGGCGACGACCGCGTACCGCTGTGCGGCACCCGCTTCGCCGCGGTCGATCGCCGCGCAGGCCGAATTCACGGCGGCCAGCTCCCCGCCGAACTCGGCTTGCATGAACACGTAGCGCCACTGCAACGCGGGGCCGATGGCGACCAGCACACCGACCGGTACCGCGAGCCACCGCAGGCTTGCCTTGGTGGCCAGCGTTGCGCCGACGTACCCGGCGGCAATCACGACGCCCGGGATCACGACCGGCAACATGCGCCGGCTGGCCCAGATCTGATCCGGCGTGATGTTGACGTCGTTCAGGTAGAGCGCGGCAACGACGCCGAAGACGGCGAAGAACACCAGCGCGCGCAGGTCCCGGCGCCGCACCGCGTGCCGCAGGAGCAGGGCCAGGCCCGCGGAGGCCAGGATGACCACGGGCCAGCTGAGGTACCAGGCCAGCCAATTGACGGTGTGTTCGTCATACGAGCGTGGTGGATCGACCGCGAGGCCGGCGGCGCGCTGGCGCTGGCCCACCGCCGCCTGGATCGCCGGCTCGGTGATGAACCGACCGGTCCACCACAGCGGCCGGGAGGCCATGACGGCGCAGACGACGAGCACGAACACCGCGGCAATCCGGGCCAGCCCGAAGCGGTGCATGGCGAGGGCCAGCCGGACCGGGCCCAGCGGCAGATAGCTGAGTGCGAACACGACGACGAACACGACCGCGTACAGCGCGAACAGTGCGTGCAGATCACCGGCCTGCGAGGAGTAGTACGACGGACTGTTGTGCGCTAGGTCGTACCAACCGGCCAGGCTGCTGACGAGCCCACCCGTGGCGAAGGCCACGAAGGCCCGCCGTAGTTGCCGTCGGTTGTCGGGCTGGGTGGCCGCCGCGGCGGCGACGCCGATACCCAGCATCGCCGCGACGACCGTGAGGACGCCGTCGACGCGGGCCAGGGCGGAGACGCCGACGCTGAGCCCGGCCAGGACGAACAGGCTCAGCCGCCGGCTGTCGAAGGCCCACCACAGGATCAGCAGACCGCCGAACACGGCCGCGAGTGCTGTTGGTTCGGAGTACGACGCTCGGGCGAAGTAGACCATCGGCATCGACAGGGCCAGGGCCACGAGCGGAACCAGGGCCCAGATCGGGCCCATCAGCCGCCGGGCCACCCCGTACACCAACAGCAACGCCGTGCCGCCGATCACCAGGTTCGCCGCGAGCATGACCCGTAGTCCGCCGACCCGTCCGGCCACGCCAAGCAGCCCCGGCACCAGGCTCGCCGCCTGCGGATAGGCGACGTGACCGTGGACCGGGAACCCGCCGGACGCCACTGCCGCACCCGGGACCGAGCTCGCGCCGCGGATTGCAGCCGACATGTCGATGACGGGCGAGGAGTGCCGGGTCAGCCACCATCCCCGCAACGCGTAGATCGACGGGTCGCGGTAGACCGAGAGTTCCTGCTCGTAGTACGGCGCGTTGACCCAGATCCATGCGGCCACGACCTCGAGCGCGACCACAACCCCGAGCACGGACCGGCGGTCCGGGCGCTCCGCGGCCGGTGGCAGCCGCCAGGTCGCAGCCACCAGGACCACGGTCACGCCGATCGCCGCAAACGGATCGAAGACCCGCAGCTGCAGCATGACCGTCACCGTTACCGTGGCCGAAAGCAGCACCAGAGCCAGCCGATCGGGGACGCTGGCGATCAAACCCAGCGCGGCCCGCACGGCGCCCGAACGCTGGGCCCGATCCTCGCCGCGGCGATCCCGACCGTGGCTCATCGAGCCGCTCCGATCATCTGGAATTCTTCGCGTCCGCCGGCGGCTGGATGCCAGGCGGCGCGGTGGCAGGCACTCTAGCGACCCGGGCCCGAACCCTTCGGGTCGGTAATGACGTCTTCGTCGACCATGCGGGCGACCATCTCCTCGAACGGCACGGTTGGCGCCCAGCCCAGCGTGGCGCGGGCGTGCGCCGCGTTGCCGAGTTGCTCTTCCGGGTCGGCGGGCCGAACCAGGGCCGGGTCGAACCGGACGTACTGCTCCCACTCCGGCCGGCCGGCGTGGGCGAACGCCGCAGCGACGAAGTCGCGGATCGAGCGGGACTCGCCGGTGGCGATCACATACTCGTCGGCGACGGGGTGCCGGACGGCCCGCATCATCGCGTCGACGTAGTCCGGCGCCCAGCCCCAGTCCCGGCGGACGTCGAGGCTGCCGAGCACCAGCACGTCCTGCTTGCCCGCCGCGATGTCGGCGGCAGCCTTGGTGATCTTGCGTGTGACGAACGTATCCGGACGCCGCGGGGACTCGTGGTTGTAGAGAATGCAGCTCGAGGCGAGCAGCCCACGCCCCCGGTAGACCCCGACCAGGTGGTGGGCGAACGCCTTGGCCGCGCCGTAGGGGGAGACCGGACGGATCGGCGTCGTCTCGTCCTGCGGCGAGCTCTCGGGCGCGCCGAAGATCTCGGCGCTGGATGCCTGCAGCACCCGAACTGGCCGGCCCAACCGCTCCTGCGCCAGCCACGCGGCTTCCAGAATGATGCCGGCGCCGACTCCGTTGACCAGGGCGGTAGCCACGGGCTCGGCCCAGGACAGCGCCACCGAGCTGATCCCGCCCAAGTTGTAGATCTCATCGGGCTCGAGGTCGTCGACGAGAGCCCGGACCCGCTCGGCGTCGGACAGATCACCCTCGTGCACCACGATCTGCGGGGACCGCTGCATCGTCTCGCCCAGCGCCGGGTCGGCCGGCCGGACGAGGCCGTGCACCCGCCAACCCTCGGCGAGCAACGACTCAGCCAGATAGCCGCCGTCCTGGCCGGTGATGCCGGTGATCAGCGCGGTGGGCATCGATGCGCCTTACTTGCCGGCCAACGCCCGCTGCTCGGCGAGATCAGCATCGACCATCATCGCGACGAGCTCAGGGAAGCTGACGTTGGGTGTCCAGCCCAGCTTGGTGCGGGCCTTCGTCGAGTCGCCGATCAGGAGTTCGACCTCGGCCGGGCGGAAGAAGCGTGGATCCTGCTTGACATAGGACGACCAGTCCTCGATGCCGACGCGGGTGAACGCGTGGTCGAGGAATTCCCGGATCGAATGGGTTTCGCCGGTGGAGATCACGTAGTCGTCGCCCTCGGGCTGCTGCAGCATCAGCCACATCGCTTCGACGTAGTCACCCGCGAAGCCCCAGTCGCGCTTGGCGTCGAGGTTGCCGAGCGAGATCGAGGAATCCAGACCGAGGGCGATGCGGGCCACCGCCCGGCTGATCTTGCGGGTGACGAACTCCGGGCCGCGGCGTGGCGACTCGTGGTTGAACAAGACGCCCGAGCTGGCATGCATGCCGTAGCTCTCGCGGTAGTTGATCGTCATGTAGTGGCCGAACACCTTTGCCACGCCGTAGGGCGACCGCGGCCACAGCAACGTGGCCTCGCTCTGCGGCACCTGCTGCACCTTGCCGAACATCTCGGAGCTGGAGGCTTGGTAGAAGCGCACCTTGCCGATGTCGTCACCGGCGTACAGCCGGGTGGCCTCGAGGATGTTCAGCACGCCCAAGCCGGTGACCTCGGAGGTCAGTCCCGCGTTCTCCCACGAGTAGGCGACGAACGAGATCGCGCCCAGGTTGTAGACCTCGTCCGGCCGCGCGGTGCTGAACGCCCGGATGAGGCTGGGCAGGTCGGTCAGGTCGCCGGTCACCAGCTTCACGCCTGGGACGGTCTCCTCGACGAGGCGGAACTTCGGGTTGTTCTGCCCGCGGATCAAGCCGTAGACGTCGTAGCCCTTCGCGAGGAGCAGTTCGGCGAGATACAGGCCGTCCTGGCCGGTGATGCCTGTAACGAGCGCGCTGGGCATGGTTACCTTTCGTCGACGTGTGGCACACGCCGGCTGCGTGCCAGGGCAGATTACTCGGTCATATCCGCCGCCCACGCCCAGCAGGCGCCTCACGGCACGACCGGGCACCGGTGCACGGGAAGGGCCCGGAATGCACCTTAGGATGGCCCCATGACCTCGACTACCTTCGAGTCCTATGCCCAGAACGGCGAGGACGTCGTGCTGTGGAGGGCCCTCGGCAACATCCCGAACGGCCGGTACGTCGACGTCGGCGCCAACGACCCCACGGTGGACTCGATCACGCGCGCGTTCTACGACCGCGGCTGGCGCGGGATCACCATCGAGCCGGTGCCCGAGTACGCCGAACGGCACCGCACGCAGCGGATCCGCGACGTCGTGGTCGAGGCGGCCATCATCGATACCGACGTCACGTCGGTGACGCTGCATCAAGTCGACGACACCGGGCTGTCGACGCTCGTCGACGAGATCGGCGAACAGCACGTTGCATCCGGCTTGCAGCGCCACGACATCGTGGTCGCCGCTCGCCGGCTCGACACGGTCCTGGCCGAGGCCGATTGGGGCGGCTGCGACATCCACTTCGCGACGGTCGACGTCGAAGGCGCCGAAGCTGCCGTACTGAACAGCATCGATCTGACGGTCTGGCGGCCCTGGGTTCTCGTGATCGAGGCCACCGCTCCGCGCAGTACCGAGCCCACCCACGCGGTGTGGGAGGACATCGTCCTCAAAGCCGGTTACGAGTTCTGCCTCTTCGACGGCTTGTCGCGCTTCTATGTCGCGGCCGAACACGCCGCCACGCTGCGGGCCCAGCTGAGCTACCCGGCGTGCGCGATCGACGACTACACCACGCACGCCTACCGGTTGCTCGCTCAGGAGAAGGCGGATCTGGTCGACCGTCAGGACGAACTCGAAGGCACGGTCGAGCGCCTCACCAACGAGCTGATCCGCTGGCGGTCGGCGGCACTCGGGTCCTGGGCCGACGCGGCCCGCGTTCCGGCCGTATCGACCGGCGCTCAGGCGGAACTGGAAGCCATGCGCAACACCGTGTCCTGGCGGGTCACCAAACCGCTGCGCGCGGTCCGGCAGGCCGCCGGCACGCGCTGGCGGCCTTCATCGTGATGCCGGGAACTCCGGAACTGACCGCAAAGACCGCGCTCGCCGAGAGACTGGCCGCGGCGGCCGATGTGCTGCTCGGGTCCGGCTGGGACGATGCCGGTCCGGTCAGTGCGGCGAGCACTTTGGAACGCTTGGTTCGGCTGGTTCGGTCGACTCTCGATCACGAACAGATCTGGTTGCTTTACGTCGCCGTCTCCGCCACGCTGCCGACGCCAGACACACTCATCGCCGCCACGCGGCATTTCGAGCTCACCGACGACGTCGGCGCGACGCTGTGGCTGCTCGACAACGGGCTGGCCGCTACGCGCCGGCACTCCTCGGCCGCCCTGACGCTCGAAATCGTCAGCGATGCCGTCGTCGTCGAGACCGACTTCAGCGCTCGGCACGATTTGCATACCGGCATTCAGCGAGTGGTGCGGGCGACGATGCCACTGTGGCGGCGCGACCACGACATCACACCAGTGGCGTGGACGGACACCCATGGCGGCCTGCGACGACTGACCGACAGCGAGGAACGCCGACTGCTGCACTGGGGCCGACTGCCGGCGGGGCCGAGCCCGGCAGCACCCCCGGCCACCTTGGTCGTGCCGTGGCACAGCGTGCTGGCACTGGTGGAGGTTCCGGCCCGCACGACCTGCCCGCAGTTGACCGCGCTCGCGCAGTTCACCAGCAACCGCGTGGTTGCGATCGGCTACGACTGCATCCCGGTGGTCAGCGCGGACCTGGTGCCGATGGCCGAACCGAGTCGGTTCGTGCACTACCTCGAGGTGATCAAGCATTGCCGCCGGGTGGCCGGCATCAGCGTCTCGGCCGCAGCCGAGTTCCAGGGCTTCGCCCAGATGCTGCCGGCTCAGGGCTTGCCCGGCCCCACGGTCGTGGAATGTGCGCTTCCGGTCGACACGTCCGGCGCCGACGTTTCGACCCCGATCCCGGATTCCGACGAGCCGGTCGTCCTCTGTGTCGGCAGCATCGAGCCCCGCAAGAACCAGTTGGCCGTGCTGTACGCCGCCGAAGTCCTGTGGCGGGAAGGCTTGCGTTTCCAGTTGCGCTTCATCGGCGGCGGGGGGTGGGGGCACGCGTTCGGCCGGCGAGTGCGGCAGCTGCGCTCGGCCGGGCGTTCCGTGCGATCAGAGACGGCCATCAGCGAGGCTCGCCTCGCCGACGCCTACCGCCAGGCCCGCTTCACCGTCTTCGCCTCAGTCCACGAGGGTTACGGACTCCCGGTGGCCGAGTCGCTGGCGTTCGGCGTGCCTGCGATCACGACCAGTTACGGCAGCACCCGCGAGATCGGGGCCGGGGGAGGCGTCGATCTGGTCGATCCACGTTCCGACGAGGACCTGGTCCGGGCGATGCGGCGGTTGCTCGTCGACGACGACCACCTCGCCCGTCTGCACGCCGAGATCGGCCGCCGTCCCCGCCGCACGTGGGAGGACTACGCCGCGGAGCTGTGGAACGCCCTGGTGGCGGCGGAGCTGACGAGCCTCGAGGCCGAACGCGTGGGAGTGCCGGCATGAGTCGACGAGACGAAGCGCGGGCGGCGGCGCTCGCCGTGGCGATCGACGCTCGCGGCGTGCACCGCCGGCGCGCGCTACGGCAGCGAATCGGGCTGGTCATCGAAACGCTCGGCGGGCCGGCGGCACCTCGGGCGTCGACAGCCAATCTGCTCAGCCGGCTTGACGAGGCGCTCCACGAGCCCACCAACGAACAGATTTGGTTGACTCTGGCGGTGCTGCGGGGCCAGTTGCCCGATTCGGAACTCGTGCTGGCCACCACCCGGGCCGCTCGTCTCGACGGCGCGCTCTATGCGCTGACGGGTGCCATCACCGCGCCGCGCAGCGGCTGGCCGTTCACTCGTGGGCCGTGGCCCACGGTTCGCGTTGTCACCGACGAGGTGCTCGTCGACCTGCACCACACTGCGCGGACCGGCCTGGCCACCGGCATCCAGCGCGTCGCCCGCCAGACCGCGCAGCGCTGGCGGCGCGACCACTCGATCTCGCTGGTGGGATGGACGCCGGACCTGCGCGCGCTGCGAGCGCTGCACCCGGCCGAGCAGGACAACGCGCTGCACGGCACGGGCGTTGCCGCTGCGCCCGGTCGATCGGCCGAGATCCTGGTCCCGTGGGGCTGCCGTTACGTGCTACCCGAGCTGCTGACCGAGCCCGCACGCGCCCGGGCGTTGCAGGGAGTCTTGCGGTTCTCGGGGAGTTCCGGGTCCATGATCGGCTTCGACTGCGTCCCGTTGACCTCCGCGCGGACCACCGCCGATGGGATGGGCTACGGCTTCTGCATGATGCTGACCGCGATCGCCCACGGCGATCGCATCGCCACGATCTCGCAGGCCGCTGCGGTGGAGTACAGCGGCTGGCGGCGGATGCTGAGCGGCGCCGGAATGGCCGGTCCACAGATCGCCCCGATCATGCTGCCGGTCGAAGCGACCGAGCCCAGCCCGGCGGCGCTTGAGGATGCCCGCGAGTTGCTGACCAGCGGGCAGCTACCGATGGTGCTGTGCGTCGGTAGCCACGAGCCCCGCAAGAACCATCTCGCGGTGCTGCACGCGGCCGAACTGCTGTGGCGGCAGGGTCACCGCTTCTCCCTCGTCTTCGTCGGCGGAAACGGCTGGCACGGTGAGCAGTTCGAGAGCGGGTTGGCCGACCTCCGCTCGTCCGGCCGGCCCGTCGAGGCGATCCGAGCCCTGTCGGACGAGTTGTTGTGGGCGGCCTATCGACTGGCGCACTGCGTAGTGTTCCCGTCGCTGAACGAGGGGTTCGGGCTCCCGGTTGCAGAGGCGCTGGCCAGCGGGACGCCCGTCCTGACCTCGCGCTTCGGCAGCATGCGCGAAATCGCCGCGCAGGGCGGTGCCCTCCTCGTCGACCCGGCCGACGATCAGGACGTGACCGGCGCTCTTCGTACGATGCTCACCGACACCGCTACCTACCAGCGGTTGACCCGCGAGGCGGCCCGCCACGACGTGCGGACCTGGGATCACTACGCGGCCGAGGCCTGGGAGTTTCTCGTCGACAGCGTGCGCCCGGCCTTCGACGAGCCGCTGCCGGCTCGGGCAGGTGAGAGGTGACGATCACCGCGCAGCCCGACCAGACCGCGTCGCAGTCCTCGGCCGAGCGGGCCGCGCACCTGGCCACGCTTCCGATGGAGTCGGCCGGACCGACTCAGGGCCTGCTGCGTGGCACGGTCCGGTCGGTACTCGACGTCTGGGCCTATCGCGAGCTGCTCAACCTGCTGTTCCGGCGCGAACTCAAGGCCCGGTACAAGGACAGCGCCCTTGGCTTCGTATGGAGCCTGCTGCGCCCGCTTGCCCAGCTCGCGGTGTACGCGATCGCGGTGGGCGAATTCCTCGGTGCGTCCAAGGCGGTCGCCGAGTATCCGATCTATGTGTTTTCCGGGCTGACGATATGGCAGCTGTTCTCCGAGATCGTCGGAGCGGGCACCGGGTCGATTTTGGCCAACGGCGGCCTGGTCAAGAAGATCTATCTGCCCCGCGAGGTGTTCCCGCTCAGTGCCATCGGGTCGGCGCTGTTCAATTTCCTGATGCAGGTATGTGTCCTGTTCATCGGCACCCTGATCACCGGCAAGCCACCCCATGTCGACCGGCTCGGTTACGCCGTGCTGGCCGTGATCATCGTGCTGGTCTACGGCACCGCCCTGGCGTTCGTCCTCAGCGCCGTGAACGTCTACCTCCGTGACGTTCAGTACCTCGTGGAGATCATGCTCATGTGGGGCATGTGGACCGCCCCCGTCATCTACAGCTGGAGCCTGGTCCGGCCGCACCTGCACAACCCCTGGATGTTGCGGATCTACCTGGCCAATCCGATCACCGAAGCGGTGCTGGGCTTCCAGCGGGCGTTCTGGTCGGGGGGTGCGGCCAAGAGCGCGACGATCCACAACCTGGGCGCGCACATGGCCGTGGTGGCAGTCGTGGGTCTGGGCCTGCTGTGGATCTGTCAGCGCATCTTCGCTCGCCTCGAGGCCAACTTCGCCCAGGAATTGTGATGGGTACCGACACCACGGTCGTGCGCGTACGCGATGTCTCCAAGCGGTTCGTCATCCGCAAGGAGAAATCGCTCAAGGAGCGCATCGTCAACGCCGGTCGCTCGAAGCGACACAAGGATGACTTCTGGGCGTTGCGGGACATCGACTTCGAGATCAATTCCGGCTCGACAGTCGGCCTGATCGGCGCCAACGGCTCGGGCAAGAGCACGCTGCTGAAACTCATCGGCGGGATCATCCAACCCACGTCGGGCACCGTGACCCGCCGCGGCCGCCTGGCGGCATTGATCGAGCTCGGCGCGGGCTTCCATCCCGACCTCACCGGCCGCGAGAACGTCTACCTCAACTGCGCGATCCTCGGGCTGTCGCGGGAACAGACCCGGCAGCATTTCGACTCGATCGTCGAGTTCTCCGGCATCGAACCGTTCATCGACACCCAGGTGAAGTTCTACTCGTCCGGCATGTACATCAGGCTGGCGTTCTCGGTCGCGGTGCACGTCGACCCGGATGTGCTGCTGGTCGACGAGGTGCTCGCCGTCGGCGACGAGCCGTTCCAGCGCAAGTGCATCGACCGTATTCGCAGCTTCCAGGCGGAGGGTCGCACGATCGTGCTGGTCAGCCACGCACTCGACCAGGTTGCCGAACTCTGCGACCGCGCGATCGTGCTCGAGCACGGGAACATGCGGGTCGACGGCGAGCCACTCGACGCGTTGCGCTTCCTGCGCGCCGACTTCGAGGTGACCATGCAAGAGGACCGGCAGCGGGAGCGCCAGTCCGAGTTGAGCCACGCCACCTCCTCAGCCCAGGTCGATTCGGTCATGCTGTGTGACCGCGACGGACAACCACTGACCGCATTGACGCCCGGCGACCCGATCACCTTGCACATCACCGTGCGAGCCACGTCGCGGCTGGAGAACTGGATCCTCGGATTCGGCATCGAGACCGCGCTCGGCACGAGTGTCTACGGCACCAACACCCGGATGCTCAACATCGCGATGCCGTCCTTCTCCGGCGAGCGCACGTTCCAGATCGAGCTCCCGCAGGTGTGGCTCGGCGAGGGTTCCTACACCGTCCACGGGGCGATCGCGGAACAGAGCGGGGCCGAGATCGACCGGATCAAAGAGGCCGCGAGCTTCACCGTGGAAGCCGACGGCCGAGGACTGGGCCCGCTGTACGTGGCGCCGGAACTCGTCATCAAGGACTAGCGCGAGGCCGGCCCGACGAGGCCGCCTGCACGTGCTAGCGTTTTCGGGTGCCTCGACCTGTCTTGCGTGGCTTGCGCGCTCGTGCCCTGAGCGCCGCGCACCGCGTGGTTCGATCCCGATCGACCGTCCCGGCTCCCGAGCCCAACTGGTGGGACAGCATCGATGACGACGAGGCATTCGTCCGCGAGGCCTACCAGGTCGCGCTGGGGCGCGAGGGAGACCCGGCCGGGGTCGCGCTGCACGTGGCCAAGCTGGCCGAGGGTTGGACCCGGGCCGACGTCGTCGGTGCGCTCTCCGATTCCCAGGAAGCGGCCGACGGCCCGATTCCGCGGATGGCGCTCGAGGCGTTTCACGGCTCGCGCGTGACCTGGATCCGATCGCTCCCGCCGGCCCGTCGCATCCTCGATCTCGGCGGCACCTGTCTCGGCGATGATCGCGGTGCACTGGTTGCGATGGGTTATCCGTACCAGTTCGAGGATCTGGTGATCATCGAACTGCCGGCGGATGACCGCCACGAGCTGTACCGCCTGCCCGAGAACAGCGCGGTGCAGACCGAGCGCGGCCCGGTGCGCTACCTGTATCGGTCCATGACCGACCTGGCCGACCTCGCTGACGGTAGCTTCGACATGATCTGCTCGGCGCAGACCTTCGAGCACATCTATCCCGACGAGGGAGCCAAGTTGCTGCACGACGTGCGGCGCCTGCTCACCTCTGACGGCGTGCTGGCCCTGGACACGCCGAACGGCGCGATGACGTCGATCCAGGCCCGCGAACAGGGCGAGGAGTTCATCAACCCCGACCACAAGGTCGAGTACACCCACCAGCAGATGCTGGCCCTGTTCGCCGACGCCGGTCTGCGGGTGGTGCGGGAGCACGGGATCGGGTACCTGCCGGCAACCGCCGCATCCGGGGCGTTCGAGCTCACCGACCTGGTGGAAAACCCGGGCCTGTATGACGACATCGAACGCAGCTACACGCTGGCGTATTTGGCGACCCCAGCGTGATGCCGGTGTGACGGTCCGCAGCCCGCAAACCGAGACCACTGGGACCGCGTCAAGAGAACCGGCCGGACGCCACGCCGACCGCGACCGGCCCGAGCGCGCCCGGGCACTGATCACCGCGGCACTCGTCGGCGCTCCCGACCGCCTGGTCATGGCGGTCGTGTGCCTGAGCGTCGTCATCAGCGTGTCCATGGTGGCCGGCTACTTCTCGCCGCCGCTCGTGCTGGTCGCGACGGCCGTGCTGGTGGCGGCCACCTGGCGGTTGGCGCCGCGGCCCTACCGGCGTGACGACCACGCTGCACTCGGCTCGGCCGTGGCGTTGCTGCTCGCATTGGCCTGGTTCCTGCTCAACCGCCACTACTTCGGACAGTTGCTTTCCGTCGCCCGCGACCCCAGCGTGTACACGCTGCGCGGCTGGTGGCTGATGCACCACCACTCGCCGAACATCGCTATCGGCTCGGCCGCACACGCGGTCGCGAACGTGCCCGGAGCAGCGGTCGATGCCGGCGGCTTCCCTCGCGCCGGCGACGACCTGAAAGCGCAGGGGACGACTTTGCTGCCCGGCCTGCTCGGGCTCACCGGCTGGCTCGGGGGCCAGCACGCCTTGCTCCAGGCCAACGTCGCCGTCGGTTCGGCCGGGCTGGTGGCCGTATACGGCTTCGCCCGCCGCATGGTCGGACCAGTGTGGGCACTCGCGCCGATGATTTCGCTCGGCGCGTGCATCCCGATGGTCTACTTCAGCCGGGCCGAGTACACCGAACCGGTCGCGATGCTGTTCGTCTTCGGCGGGCTGACCATGCTGTGGTCGGCCGCCACGGAACGCACCCGCGCTTCGTTGTGGCGCTTCGCGTTCGCCGGATTGACGATCGGCGCATCGCAGATCGCCCGCATCGACGGACTGGTCGCGGTCGTCGGGGCCTGCGTGGGAATCGGGGCCGTGTCGATCCTGGCGCGGGACAAGGAGCGCCGAAGTCACGGCCGGCTGGCACTGATCGCGTTCGTCCTGGGTGCCGCCATCACGGTCGGGCTCGGCACCGTCGACCTCAAAGTGAACAGCCCCGTGTACTTCAACGCCGAGGAGAGCCGCACGAATCCGCTCTTCGTGCTGGCCGCCGCGGCCGTCCTGGGCTTGCTGGTCCTGAGCGCACTGCCGTTGTCGTCGCTGCGCACCGTGCTCGCGCAGCGCGCGCCCGTGGTCGGCCGGGCCTTGGGCGGGCTGGGTGTGGTCGTCGTCGCGCTACTGGTCTCCCGGCCGCTGTGGTGGAAGGGCCACTTCATCCAGGAAGCGGCGATCCGAACGTCGATCACGCACTACCAGCAACGGGAGGGGCTGCCGATCGACGGATCGCGCAGTTACGACGAGCAGACCGTCCGCTGGCTGTCGTGGTACCTCGGCTGGCCGCTGGTCCTGGTTGCCGCCGCCGGGTTGATCTGGCTCGTGGCCCGGGCCGCCCGCACCCGCGATCTTCGGCTGGTCTGCTTCCTCGGCGTCTTCGGGACCGTCGCCGCGCTGTACCTCAACGATGTCAGCATCACCCCCATCCAGGTGTGGGCCGTGCGCCGCTTCTTGCCGGTCGTGCTGCCGGGGCTGCTGATCGCGGCGACCTGGCTGTGCGTGCAACTGGTTCGCCGCTGGCCACCCGCGCTGTGGCTCGCCGGCGTCGTCGCGGCCGGGATCTGCGCCTCGCCGCTGTTGTTCTGGAACTCCCTGGTGACGGTCGGCGAGCAGCAGGGTGAATACGACGAGGTCGCCTCAGCCTGCCAGGCCATCCACTCCGGACGAGTGGTGGTCAGCGGCATACCGGCCAGCGGGTACTACCTGCCGAGCACGCGCATCGTCTGCGGGGCCGAAAGTGTCTACCTCGGCGACCCGAACGCGGCCGCGCTGGCCAAGATTCGGCGCGACTGGGGCGCCGGCCCGGTGGATCTGATCAGCTTCCATGCCCCGGGCATCGCGTGGACCTCGCCGCCGAGTCCGATCCATGCCGGGAGCTACCCGTCCTGGCCGTCACTGATCAGCGCTCGACCGTCGGCGGCCACGTACGAGAACCGCGTGCTCTACGCCGGCACCATTCAGCCCGACGGGTCGGTCACGCCGACGCAGCCGCAGCCCTGACCTGGCGCGGCGTCGCCGCGCGCGGTCAGGACGTCCAGAGCCGCACGTCGGCCGACCAGGCGTTGGCGCCGGCCTTGTACACCGCCACGTGACCGTTGCTCTGCATCACGAGGTGGGTGGGCTGGCTGTTGGAGGCGACTGCCCACAATTGCCGGACCATTCGCCCGTCGTAGGTGTAGAGCCGGAGCACGGTGTTGGTCAGGACCAACCGCGATCCCGGGTACGGCGTGTGCCCGGAGGAGTACAGCACCGTGCCCAAGTGATTGCGTACGGCGAGGTACCCGTTCGACTGCATTGTGAGGGTGTTCGGTCCGGTGGTCGACACGAGCGTGCCGCCACTGGCCAAGGTCTGGCCGGCGATCATCCCGTCGCGCTGCGTGATGTGCTGGGTCAGCACGCCGGTGAGCTGAGCGTCGTGGTGGAACGTCGGCCAGCCCAGCGTGCCCAAGGAGGCACCGGACACGGTGTAGTGGCTTACGCAGCCATACATCCCGCCACCAGGCTTGGCCGAGTAGCCCGCGACCGTGATGCCGACGCGACCGCCACCGTCATTGGTGACCAGCGGCGAGTTCTGCATCCCGCAGTTCTTGCCGACGAGCCCGATCTGCTGGAGCGTCTGGCCGTCGAGGATGACCGCGCCGCACTCACCGGCCGGGACGATGAGGTCCTGGTGGCCGCTGTTGCGCAGGTCGGCCGTCACCACCGACGATGACGTGCCCGGGCGGAAGTGGTTGCAGGCGGTCAGCGTCTTGGAAGCGAGGATGCGCTGGTTACGGATGTCGATCTTGTAGACGACCGGGTGACCGGCTGAGTTCGCGACCTCTTCGATGGCGACGGGCGTGCCGGTGCCCTGGGTGTCCGCGATGGCCGGAGCACCGACCGTCGTCCCCGCGAGCTGGGGCGAGATCCAGATCTTCTGGCACGCGCCGTTGAACACGAGCAGGCGCCTGGCATTGGAGTTGCTCTCGCCGGTGCCGAACACGATCATCGACCCGGAGCCGAAGGAGACGACCGCCGGCGAGGAGTCGAAGGAGCCGGTTGGCTGCGCCCCGCCGCCGACGTTGGCGTTACAGATCTCCTGGCCCTGAGCGCTGAAGATCCGCAGGTGACCGCCCGGCAGGGCCGGCGGCCGCACATGGGAGTTCCCCGTCTGGTCGGTGGTGAAGATCCACTGGTGGGAGCCGTTGCCGTAAAGGTCGGCAACGGCCGGGGTCGAGTTGACCGAGTCAGTGTTCAGGTAGCTCCAGTGCTTGCCGCCGGAGGTCGCGGACAGGCCGTACACGTGCGACTGCGCGCTGCCCATCGTGGCTTCGGCCCCGCTGACTGCCGTACCGCCGAGTTGCATGCAGTGGGCGCACCGATTCCCGCCCCAGAGGGTGGCTCCGCTGCCGACGTTGTATGCGCCGACCGTGACGTTCGTGGCGGTGTGCTGGGTCAAGCCGGCGAAGATCGACGTGTTGTCGGTAGACAGCGGCGCGAGGACGGCGCTGGCCGCCAGGCTGCGGCTCCAGGAAACGGCGCCGGTCGCCCGGTTGTAGGAGTACAGGCGTCCGCCGGAGTCGGCGACGACAACCTGGGCCACGCCGTTGCGCATCACGGTGATCGGCGAGGACTGGCTGACGCCGTACTGGGGATGGGAGACGCCGTAGCCCCATGCGTTGGGGGTGACCAGCTGGGGGACGGCCGCGTCGAGCTGGGCCGGCGCGGCCGTGGCGGCACCGCTGGTGAAAAGGCCGGCGAGGGCAATAACACTGCAAATAAGGACAATTTTGCGGGGCGCGATCATTTCGCCATTTCATGGAGCTTGGCCCCGGAATCCGGACGAGCCCCCACCCGCTATCGATCAAGCAAAGCACGCGCCGACCCGCATTGTCCAATTCGCCGGGCGTTTTGCCGGCGTGTGCTCGCGTCACGGAGGAGGCAAATCGGCCTGTGGTGGGATACCGAGGTGACGACGCCACCCGACCCCCGTTGCCGCGTCGGCTTCGACGCCACCCCGCTGCTCGGGCAGCTCACCGGCATCGGCGTCTACACCCGCCGGCTCATTGAATCCCTCGGCGAACTAGCGGTCGCCCCCGAGCTCGTCGCCACCGCTTTCACGCTGCGCGGACGCAACCGGTTGGCGGCGAGTCTGCCCACTGCTCTGCCCGTCCGGGCCCGGCCGGTGCCGGCCCGGCTGCTGCGTGCCGCTTGGGAACGCGGCGAATTCCCGCCGGTGGAGTGGCTCTGCGGCCGCGTCGACGTTTTTCACGGAACGAACTTCGTATTGCCTCCGCAACGACGGGGTGCGGGCGTGGTCACAATTCACGACCTGTCCTTCTTGCGGTATGCCGAAACGGTCAACTCCGCATCCCTGCACTACCGGCAACTGGTGCCGCGCAGCGTGGACCGCGCGGCCGTGGTCTGCACGCTGACCAGGGCGATGGGGGACGAGGTCGCGGCCGAGTACGGCATCGAGCCGGAGCGGATCCAGGTGACCAGCCCGGGCGTGGACGAATCGTGGTTCGACGCCCGGCCGCTGGATGTCTCCGAGCGGCAGCGCATCGGGCTGCCCGAACGGTACGTGCTCGCACTGGGCACGCTCGAACCGCGCAAGAATCTGCGTCATCTGGTTGCCGCTTACGCCCACCTGCTGGCCGCCGATCCCGACACACCTCCGCTCGTGCTCGCCGGGCCGGCCGGGTGGGGGCCGCGGCTGGCGACCACCACCCTGCCTCCCGGCGCGGTGATCATGACCGGCTACCTTGACGACCGCCTGCTCCGGGGCGTCGTCGCCGGCGCCACCTGCCTGGTCTTCCCCTCGATCTACGAGGGCTTCGGGCTGCCTCCGGTCGAAGCTCTTGCCTGCGGCGTACCGGTCGTGGCCAGTGACATCCCGGTCACCCGCGAGGTGCTGGGCACCGCGGCGACGCTGGTGCCGAGCGACGACCTCGACGCGCTGAGTGCGGCGATCGGGGCCGCACTGAGGGCACCGCGAGACGCCGACGCCGATGCCGTCCGCAAGGCCCAGGCCGCCCGCTGGACGTGGCGCGGCTGCGCTGAATCGACCGCCACCGCCTATCAGCGCGCGTCAGCGTCGTAGCGCGTCACCGCACTCGACGAACGCCCGGTGCAGCGCGTCGCGCCAAGGCGGCATCGGGGTCAGCCCGGCCGCGCGCCAGCTCGCGTCGGAGAGGACCGAGTACGCCGGCCGAGGGGCGGGGCGCGCTGCCGCGTCGGTCGCGATCGGCAGCACCCGGGCCGGGTCGGCGTCGAGCTCGCTGAAGATGGCCTGGGCGAGCCCGAACCAGGTGGTCGCACCGCCGCCAGCGCAGTGGTAGGTGCCCGCCGGCGCGTCCGAACGGCCGAGTTCGACCAGGGCTCCGGCGAGATCGGCCGACCATGTCGGTGAGCCGCGCTGGTCGTCGACCACGCTGATCGTGTCGCGCTCGGCCTCGAGGCGGACCATCGTCCGGACGAAGTTCGTGCCCGTTGCGCCGTACACCCAGGCCGTGCGGACGACGTAGCCGCGATCAGGCAGCAGTTCGCGCACCGCCAACTCCCCGGCCAGCTTGGTCCGGCCGTAGGCCGAGCGCGGGTCGGGCGGGTCGTCGACCTCGTACGGCCGCGTGCTGTCGCCGGCGAAGACGTAGTCGGTCGAGACGTGCAGCAGCCGGCCGCCGTGCCGAGACACCGCGGCGGCGAGCAGGGCCGGACCGGTCGCGTTGACGCGGAACGCCTGCTCCTCGTCCTGTTCGGCTGCGTCCACAGCGGTGTATCCGGCCGCGTTCAGCACGACGTCGGGGGAGAAGTCGGCAACGGCGGCATCCACGGCGGCCGAGTCGGTGATGTCGAGGTCCTTCGAGCCGGCGGCCCGCACAACGTCGTCGGCACTCGCTGTCAGGACATGCTGCAAGTCCGCCCCGAGCTGCCCGCCGGCGCCGGTGATCAGCCAGCGCACTACTGGCCGACCTCGGCGTAGCGCGCCTCGACGGCTTGCTTGTCGGCGAGCCACCAGCTGCGGTTCTCGGTGTACCAGTCGATCGTGCGGGCCAGTCCGGCCCGCAGATCGGTGAACTGTGGCGCCCAGCCCAGCTCGGCCCGCAGCTTGCTCGCATCGATCGCGTAGCGCAGATCGTGCCCTGGGCGGTCGGCGACCCGGTCGTACCAGTCCTGGGGGCGGCCCATCAGCTCGAGGATGAGCTCGAGCACTTCGCGGTTGCTGTGCTCACCGTCGGCGCCGATCAGATAGGTCTCGCCGGGCTTGCCGCGGTCGATGATCGTCCAGACCGCGGCGTTGTGGTCGTCGACATGGATCCAGTCCCGCACGTTGGCGCCGGCACCGTACAGCTTCGGTCGGATGTCGCACAGCACGTTCGTGATCTGACGTGGGATGAACTTCTCGGTGTGCTGGTACGGACCGTAGTTGTTCGAACAGTTCGACAGCGTGGCGTGGATGCCGAAGGAGCGAACCCAGGCGCGCACGAGCAGGTCGGACCCGGCTTTGCTGGCGCTGTAGGGACTCGACGGGTTGTACGGAGTCTGGGGGGTGAACTTGGTCGGGGCGTCCAGCTCGAGGTCGCCGTAAACCTCGTCGGTGGAGATGTGGTGCAGCCGCACGCTGTGGCGGCGAACGGCCTCGAGGATCGTGAACGTTCCGACGAGGTTCGTATGGATGAACGGTGACGGGTCGCGCAGGGAGTTGTCGTTGTGGGACTCGGCGGCGAAGTGCACCACCACGTCCGCTTCCTTGACCAGCACATCGACGGCGGCGGCGTCGGCGACGTCACCGCGGACGAACCGGATGCGGTCGCGAACCGGGTCCAGACTGGACTCGCTGGCGGCGTAGGTCAACGCGTCCAGGACGGTCACGTCCGCGTCGGGTCGGTGCGTGAGGGTGTGGTGTACGAAGTTCGCGCCTATGAAACCGGCCCCGCCGGTGACCAAGACCCGCATCGCACAACGCCCTTTCCGATTGGGCAAGACTCAGGGCAGTATTCCAGACCGCTATGCGCGCCGGACCGGAACGAACGGCAATGCCGGCGCCGGCCGCGCGCGGCGCGCCGGATGCACGACCGGTCGAAGCTAGGCTCGGATGTTGTGATGGCAGGCTACGAATCGTCGCCGGGCGCACCGGATGTGCGGCCCGAGCCGACGCGGCGCAGATCGGGCCAGCGGGTTCGGATCGCGGCCGCCGCCGTGTCGTTCCTGATCATGATCGGCAGCGGGTTGGCGTGGGCTTCCTATCAAAACTTCACCGATAGCGTCCCGCACGGCTCGGCCGTTCCGCCCCTCGGCCTCGGTGGCAAGGACGTCGACGGCAAGGACCAGAACATCCTGCTGATCGGCAATGACAGCCGGGCCGGCGCCAGCGCAGCGGAACTGCAGGCGTTGTCCACCCAGGACGACGGCGGCAGTGTGAACACCGACACGATGATGCTGCTGCACGTGCCCGCGGACGGCGCGAAGCCCACGATCGTGTCGTTTCCGCGCGACTCGTGGGTGGGCATCCCGGGTCACGGCAAAGGCAAGATCAATTCGGCGTACGGGATCGGGTACACCGCGGCCAAGAACAGCGGCGCCGGCGAACGGTCGGCCCAAAGCGCCGGAATCATCATGACGGCCCGGACGGTCGACGCCCTCACCGGATTGCACATCGACCACTACGTGCAGGTCAACCTCCTCGGCTTCTACCGGATCAGCAACGCCATCGGCGGCGTGCGGGTGTGCCTGAACGCGGCGCAGAACCCGCGGACCGACTCCGACCAGTTCGGCCAGGGCTACTCCGGCATCGACCTGCCGAAGGGCGTCTCGGTGATCAAAGGCAAGCAGGCACTGGCGTTCGTTCGCCAGCGTCACGGGCTGCCCGGCGGCGACCTCGACCGCATCCGACGCCAGCAGTACTTCTTGGGCGCGGCGTTTCGCAAGGTGACCTCGGCCGGCGTGCTGCTCAACCCGTTCAAGCTGCGCGATCTGCTCAACGCGGTCGGCTCGTCGTTGCTCACCGATCCGGCGCTGAAGTTGCTCGATCTCGGCCGGCAGTTCGAGCAGATGTCGGCGGGCCAGATCACCTTCAAGACGATCCCCAACGAGGGGTCGCAGCTGATCTACCCCGACGGGATCGAGACGTCGGTCGTGAAGGTGGATTCGGCCGCGATGCCGGCATTCATCCGCGAACTGCAGGGCAAGCCGGCCGACCCGGAACTGGTCGCGGCGAAGCCGGCCGCGCCGTCCTCAGTCACCGTCGACGTTCTCAATGCGGCGGGCATCACCGGCTGGGCCGGCCGCAACGCCACGGCCCTGCGTGCCCTGGGTTTCAAGGTCAACCTGGTCGACTCCAGCAGCGCATCGGTTGACACCGTCGTCGAATACCCGGTCGGCATGGTTTCGGCCGCCAAGGCAGTCGGCGCGGCCGTGCCCGGCGCGAAACTGGTCCCGACCTCCACCGTCGACCGGCCCACGCTGCTGCTGGGCGGCAACCACGGTCACGTGCGGGGCGTCGCCGTCCCGGGCGGGAACACGAGCGTGGCGGCGAGCCGGCCACCCGCGAGCGCCGGCAAGTCGACGCCGGCACCGGCTGCGGCCGCCTCCACGGATCAGGGCTGCATAAACTGATCATTCCGGGCAGCCGCCCGGGGTTGCTCATCGCCCGCACATCTGGGGCACCGTAACCTCGACGCGTGCCGGCCAACCGTTCTGCTGCGTCGCAGGGGTTCGGCGACGCGTTGCCTGCGCTGCCTCGCGAGCTCGATCCGCGCGGCAAGCACCGAGGTGGGGGGCCGTCCTCGCGGGGCTGGCGGCACAACCTTCGCTTCGCCACCCAAGCGCTCGCCGCCGCGCTGTCCGTCCTCATCGTGGTGACGTTCGGCACCTACTGGTGGAAGTACCACACGTTCAACAACGGCTTGCACCGGCTGAGCATCTTCGGCTCGTCGTCGGGCAAGCCCAGCCGCGACATCGACGGCAAGGACCAGAACATCCTCATCGTCGGCAACGACGACCGAAGCACCGCTGACCCCAACGAGTTGCGCGAGCTCGGCACCACCCGCGACGGTGGCAGCCTGAACACCGACACGATGATGATCGTGCACGTGCCGGCCGATGGCACCAAGGCCACGCTGATCTCACTGCCACGCGACTCGTACGTGAACATTCCCGGCCACGGCCAGAGCAAGCTGAACTCGGCCTATCCGACCGGCTACACGGCCACGACCGGTAGCGCCGACAACAAGCGCGCGGCCGGCGCCCAGTTGCTGATGGCCACCGTCCAGAACCTCACCGGACTGACCGTCGATCACTTCGTGCAGGTCGATCTCCTCGGCTTCTACCGCATCAGCAAGGCGATCAAAGGCGTCAAGGTCAACATGTGCGCCGCGGTGAAGGAACCCGACTCCGGCATCAACCTGCACAAGGGCGTCAACAGCATCGAGGGCAAGCAGGCGCTGGCATTCGTCCGGCAGCGCTACAACTTCCCGGACGGCAACGGCGACCTGGACCGCGTCCAACGCCAGCGCTACTTCCTCACGGCCGCGTTCCGCAAGCTGGTTTCCGCCGGCGTCATCCTCAACCCGATCAAGCTGCAACATCTGCTGACCGCAGTACAGGCCTCGATCTACCTCGACGATCGGCTCAACCCGGCCGACCTCGCCGCGCAGATGCAAAACCTCTCGGCCGACAACATCGTCGGCCGCACCATCCCCACGGACGGCTTCGGCACCGCCGACAACGGCCAGAGCATCGTCAAGGTCAACCCGGCCGAGGTGAAGACGTTCGTGAACCGGCTGATCGGCCCGGTGGATTCCAAGCTCAACCAGGCCAAGCCGGTGGCGCCGTCCAGCGTCACGGTGGACGTGATGAACGCGGGCAGCTTCGACGGCGCCGCAGGTCAGAACGCCGACGTGCTGCGCCACGCCGGCTTCAAGGTCGGCACGACAGGCACGGCCCCGAGCCCGTCCACCGCCACGGTCGTCGAGTACCGCGACGGGATGCAGGCCGAGGCCAAGACGCTGGCCGGCTACGTCCCGGGCGCCCGGCTGCAGAAGGTGTCCTCGATCAGCCACGTCACCCTGCTGCTCGGCACCGACGGACTGAAGGCGGTGGCTCCGGCGACGAAGTCGTCGACGGCACCGGCCTCCCACGCCCCGTCGAAGCCCAAACCCAAGGCGATCGACGCCGGCTGCATCAACTGATGACGCCGGAACAACTTTTCGCCGACCTGCTGGCGGCCGAACCCGGACGCCCCTTCGTCACCTACTACGACGAAGCCAGCGGTGAGCGCACCGAGCTCTCCGCGAAGTCACTGGCGAACTGGGTCGCGAAGACCCACCATCTGCTCGGCGACGAACTCGGCCTCGGCGTCGGCGACACCGCGCTGATCTCGCTACCGGCGCACTGGATCTCCGTGCCGGCGCTGCTGGGCTGCCTTACGGCCGGGCTCGCGCTGAGCGCGGCGCCGGACGCGGATGCCGACGTCGCCTTCGTCACTCCGGACGGCCGAGCGGCCGCGTCGGCCATTGCCGACGTGTATGCCGTCGCACCCGACTCGGCCGCCGTCGGGTTCGGTTCCGCAGTGCCGGCCGGTACTCAGGACTACGTGACCGCGGTGCGTCCCCAGGCCGACGCCTGGGCCGGCGTGCGGTTCGCGGCCATCGAGGCCGACCCGGGGGCGGGCGGGTTGACCCGCGGCGAGCTGGCCGACGCCGCCGCGCGCCGGGCCGCCGAGCTCGGCCTGGGTCCGGGTGCCCGCGTGTTGAGCACGCGCGACTGGGCCGGCTACCCGGACTGGCTCGACACGGTCCTGGCCCCGCTCGCGGTCGGCGGTTCGGTGGTCTACGTCCGTAACTGCGACGACCCGGCCGTGCTGGAACGCCGGGCGGCGCAGGAACGCGTGGCCGCGGTCCTGTCGGCCTGAACCGCCCCCCTGCGGCGGGCTCAGGGGCCTCGGTAAGGTCCGAGGGCCGGCTCGATGCGACGTCGCGCGACGCGGCACGGGAGAGGTAGATGGACAAGACGTACGACTCCGCGGTGGCCGCCGTGGCCGACATCCCCGATGGCGCGTCGCTGGCGGTCGGGGGCTTCGGCCTGGGTGGCATCCCCTTCAACCTCATCGCCGCGGTGCTCGACCAGGGCACCACGTCACTCGAAACCGTGTCGAACAACTGCGGGGTCGACGACGCCGGGCTGGGCATGCTGCTGCACGCCGGTCGGATCCGGCGCACGACCGGGTCCTACGTCGGCGAGAACCGCGAGTTCGCCCGCCAGTACCTGGCCGGCGAGCTCGAGCTCGAGCTCTGCCCGCAAGGCACGCTGGCCGAGCGGCTGCGGGCCGGCGGTTCGGGGATTCCGGCGTTCTACACCCCGGCCGGGGTCGGCACCCTCGTTGCCGACGGCGGCCTGCCCTGGCGCTACAACGCCGACGGCACGGTCGCGGTCGAGTCCCCGCCGAAGGAGGTCCGCCGCTTCGGCGACCAGGACTACGTGCTCGAGACCGGCATCGTCACCGACTTCGCGCTGGTCCGGGCCGCGCGCGGCGACCGCCACGGCAACCTGTGCTACGCCAAGTCGTCGCGCAACTTCAACCCGTTGTGCGCCATGGCCGGCCGGATCACCATCGCCGAGGTGGAGCAGCTTGTCGAACCCGGTGAACTCGATCCCGAGCAGATCGACACACCTGGCGTGTTCGTCCAGCGCGTGGTCGAGGTGGGCCCGGCCGGCAAGCAGATCGAGAAGCACACCACCCGTCCCCGCCCGTCGGAGGCTGGCTCCTGATGCTCACCCGAACCGAGATGGCCGCGCGCGTCGCCGCCGAACTGTCCGACGGGCAGTACGTCAACCTCGGCATCGGCCTGCCGACGCTGGTACCGAACTACATTGCGCCGGGCGTGCACGTGGTGCTGCAGTCCGAGAACGGCATCCTCGGCGTCGGCCCCTACCCGTACGACGGTGACGAGGACCCGGACCTGATCAACGCCGGCAAGGAGACGGTGACGATCCTGCCGGGTGCGGCGTTCTTCGACTCGGCTACGTCGTTCGCGATGATTCGCGGCGGCCACATCGACGTCGCCGTGCTCGGGGCGATGCAGGTCTCGGTACGGGGCGACCTGGCCAACTGGACCATCCCGGGCAAGATGATCAAGGGGATGGGCGGGGCAATGGACCTGGTTCACGGTGCCAAGCGGGTGATCGTGATGATGGAGCACACCGCGAAGGATGGCTCGCCCAAGATCGTCGACGAGTGCTCGCTGCCGCTCACCGGCAAGGCGTGCGTGCAGCGGATCATCACCGACCTTGCCGTCGTCGACGTAACGTCGTCCGGGCTGATGCTGCGCGAACTCGCGCCCGGTGTGGGCGTGCACGACGTGCGTGCGGCCACCCAACCGCCGCTCGTCGAGGCCCACGACCTGCGCGAGATGGAGCTTCCCGCGGGCGTTTAGCGGTCAGGCCTCGTGGCGCCGATCCGGGCCGCTAGTGCGCGGTGAGCAGGGACGTCTGCTCCGGGTAGGGCAGCGTGGGCGTCAGGCCGCGCAGCCGCCGCTCGACCAGCCCCGACGCTGCGATCGCGTCGCGGTAGCGCGCGCGATGGCTGTTGTCGAACAAGATGATGCCGTCGGGCTTGATCCGCGACGCCGCGCGGGCCAGGCAGGCCTCGCGGGCCCGCCCATCGATGACGACGAGGTCGAACGCGCCGTCGACCTGGTCGATGGCGGCCACGTAGTCGGCGAAGTCGAGATTGGCATGGCCCTCTTTTGCTGACGGCACGCTGGGATGGTCCGACTTGACCGGTTCGACGATGCGGAACGTGATGCTGGGCAACTCGGTGAACAGCGGCGCCATGTGCTCGCCGAACCCGCGGTGATGCTCGACGGAGTACACCTCGTCGGCGCGCCGGCCCAGCCAGAGCGTGCTCGCCCCCGAGCCGTATTCGAAGACGCGGACCGGATGTGGTCGCGCGGCCAGCCAGGCGTCGACGATGTCGATGGCGCGGTACGTCCACCACGGCACGTCCAAGTCCGCCATCGCCACCGAGTCGTGGACGCGGGTCAGGCTGTAGGCCCAGTGCTGCAGGCGGCGGTCGCGGTGCGGCGGCGTGGTCAGCAGGCCCAGTTTGGCCAGCGCCTCTCCGGCCTTGGACGCCGCACCCGCGTAGGTGTTCTTGGCTCCTCGGAGCACGTCACCCCGGTCCATTGACAGCCTCCGTCGTTTCTGGTGGACCGAGTCCACTTGCTGAGTCCGTCGATGTCCGGGCATCGCGGATGGTCGCTCGTGTGTACCACAGGCCGGCTACGCCGCCGACACCGTCGACGAGCAGCAGCAGCCCGCGGGCGATCGCCGCCACCGCCGTGGCGGGCGCGGCGTCCAGGCCGCAGACGCCGACGAAGATGAGTTCGCGCAGGCCTGCGCCGGCCGGCACCGGCACGGCGAGGAAACCGATGATCCACGCGCTGATGGCCGCGAATGCGACCCGCTCGGGATGTTGGTGGTAGCCCAGCGCTTCGGTGACGAGCACTGAGGCCAGGCCCAGGAGCACCCACGTCGGCAATGACCACACCATCAGGCGCAGCATCGACGACCAGGTGGGCGGCGAGAAGTCGAGACCGCCACGGGTCACCCGTCGGCCGACGGCGAGGATGCGCCCGAACACCGCCGGGTGCACGGCGGCGATGCCGAGCGGGATCAGCAGCAGCATGATCCAGGTGGCGCCCAAGCCGCCGCCCTCGACCGACAGGAACGGTGCGAGCACGCCGCAGACGACGGCGGCGGCGATGCACATCAAGCCGTAACAGATGAGCGTGGTGGCGTACCCGGCGCTGCGGTCGATCTTTCCGCCGCGCTGCGCGAGTTCGCCCCGGCCGAGGACGGTCCAGATGCCGCCGGGTACGTACTTGCCGAGCTCACCGCCGAAGTACCAGCCGACCGCCACCGACGGTCTTGTCGGCGATCCGAACAGGCGCAGGCAGCGCCACCACAGCAGGCCCAGTCCGGTCATGGACGCTGCGCTGCAGACGAACGCGAGCAGCAGCGGAACGACGTCGGCGTTGGCGACGGCAGAGCTGATGCGCGACCATTCGCTGACGATCGTCTTGACGCACAACGCCACCGCTGCGACGGCAACGGCGATACCGATGATGTGCAGCGCTGTCGCTGATCGCCGCCGGGTCGCTCCGCCGGAAGGCGTCGGCTGGGCGGGGGGCACGATCGGCCAGCCTAGCCGAGTTGCGGCACGCTTCGCGGCTAGAGTCGGCCCGTGCGGGTCGCGATCGTCGCCGAGCAGTTGCTCGGGCCCGTACCGGGCGGAATCGGCCGCTACACCCGCGAGCTGTCGGCCGCTCTCGTGCGCTCGGCCGGTTCCGACGACGCGCTCACCGCGTGGACGGCCTGGCACCGAACCACCTCACCTGCGGCCCTGCCGGGCGTGCGCGGTCCGCGCCGACTCAGCCTGCCGCGCCGCCCGCTCGCCGCCGCGTGGCAGTGGGGGCTCGGCCCGGCCCCGGGAGGTGCCGATCTCGTGCACGCGCCCAGCTTGCTGTTCCCCCCGCCGCGGGGAGCAGCGCTGGTGGTCTCGGTGCACGACACCGTGCCGTGGACGCACCCGCACACGCTCACCCCGCGCGGCGCGCGCTGGCACCGGGCGATGGCCGAGCGGGCCGTCCGTGCCGGAGCGACCCTCGCCGTGCTCACCGAAGCTGTCGGCGCCGAGTTGCAGGATGTCTTGCCGGCGTTGCCGCCCGACCGCGTGCGGGTGCTCGGCGCGGGCGTGTCCGACGAGTTGCGCGCCCCGCCGTCGGCCGAACACGCGGCGGCCGTGCGCGCGCGGTTGGCCTTGCCCGATCGCTTCATCCTCAGCCTGGCCACGCTCGAGCCGCGCAAGGGACTGGACGTGCTGATCACGGCACTGGCGCAGTTGGGCCCGGGGGCGCCGCCGCTGCTCGTCGTGGGCCAGCCCGGGTGGGGCGGGGTCGATCTCGCCGCGGCGGCGCGGGCCGCCGGACTGCGCGAAGGCGCGGTGCGTCAGCTCGGGCGAATCGAGGACGCCGATCTCGCAGTGGTGTTGCGGGCGGCGGATCTGCTGGTCGCGCCGAGTCTGGCCGAGGGGTTCGGACTGCCCGTCGTCGAGGCAATGGCGGTAGGCACCGCGGTCGTCTGCTCCGATGCCCCCGCGCTCGTCGAGGTCGCGGGCGACGCGGCGATGGTCGTGGGGCGAGGTGACGCGCGCGCACTGGCCGATGCCGTCGCGGCCGTGCTGGCCGACGAGACGGTGCGAGCGCGCCTGATTGCCGCGGGGCTGGTCCGCTCGGCGCGGTTCACCTGGGACGCTGTTGCCGGGCGGACGTGGCGGCTCTACCGGGAGTTGGCGGGCGTACCCGGGTTGTAAGGTGTCGGAAGTCCGGTCGGGGTTGGTGCAGGGAGGTTCAGGGGCGTGGTGCGGGTGCTTCTCGACGCCACCGCCGTACCCCCTGATCGCGGTGGTGTCGGCCGGTACGTCGACAGTCTGGTCCCGGCCCTGGTGCGCATCGGCATCGACGTCCGCGTGGTCTGTCAGCCCCGGGACACCGGGCACTACGCGCAGCTGAGCGACGCCGAGCCGATTGCCGCGCCGGCCGTCAGCCGCAATCGCGCCGCGCGCCTGGTGTGGGAACAGGTCGGGCTGCCGAGGGTCGTCGCCGCCACGCGTCCGGATGTCCTCCACGCGCCGCACTACACCCATGCGGTCGCGGTGCGGCGTCCACTCGTCGTGACGCTGCACGACGCCACCTTCTTCACCAACCCGGGCGTGCACGGTTCGGTGAAGGCACCGTTCTTCCGAGCGGCGACGAGGCTGGCCCTTCGTCGCGCCGCTTGCTGCGTCGTGCCGTCGCAGGCCACCGCCGACGAGCTGGTCCGGGTCGCCGGCGCCGACGCGTCCCGGCTGCAGGTCGCGCACCACGGCGTCGATCCCGCGGTGTTCGCGCCGCCGTCCGAACCGGCGCGGGCCGCCGCCCGGCACCGGCTCGGGATCGGGCTCGATCGTTCGTATCTCGCCTTTCTCGGCACGATCGAACCGCGCAAGAACGTCCCTACGCTGATCCGGGCCTGGGTCCGGGCCTGCGCCGGCCGTACCGACGCGCCGGCCCTCGTGCTCGCCGGAGCAACCGGCTGGGACGACGAAATCGACGCGGCTGTAGCCGAAGTGCCCGCCGGTTTGACGCTCGTGCGCACCGGCTATCTGCCCGTTACCGAGTTGGCCGGGCTGCTCGGCGGCGCCGCGCTCGTGGCCTACCCGAGTCTGGCCGAAGGTTTCGGACTCCCGGTTCTCGAAGCGATGGCCTGCGGCGCTCCCGTGCTCACCACGCGACGCACCGCGTTGCCGGAGGTCGGCGGCGACGCCGTCGCCTACACCGAGCCCGACGCGCCGTCGATCGCGGCCGCGCTGGCCGAGCTGCTCGACGACCCGGCCCGCCGGGCTGAGCTGTCGCGGGCCGGTTTGGCGCGCGCCGGCCTGTTCACATGGGACGCGTGCGCGCGGGCCCATGCGCTGGCCTACGAACGAGCCATGGACGCCGGTCGGCCCCGGCCCAGGCACGAAGTCGCCCCGCGGTCGCCGGGTGTGAAGCGGGCCGCGCGATGAGGGAGCCCGTCGCCGTCGTGACGGTGACGTATTCGCCTGGTGATTCCTTGAAGACTTTCCTCGACACGCTCGAGCTCGCGACCACCGAGCCGCTCGACATCGTCCTCGCCGACAACGGCTCTACGGATGGCGCGGTTGAAGAGGCCGCTGGCCGCTCCGGCGTCCGGGTCGTCGAGACCGGGGGCAATCTCGGCTACGGGCGGGCGGCGAACATCGGCGTGCGTGAGACCACCGCCGAGTTCCTCGTCATCGCCAACCCCGACATTGTCTGGAAGCCCGGCTCGCTCGACGCACTGCTCGCGGCCGCTCGACGTTGGCCCAAGGGCGCTGCGTTCGGTCCGCTCATCCGCACGCCCGACGGAACCATCTACCCATCGGCGCGGGCGCTGCCGTCGCTGGGCCGCGGCGTGGGCCATGCCCTGTTCGGCTGGTGGTGGCCCTCGAATCCGTGGACCGCCGCCTATCGGGTCGAGAACGACGCTCCGGCCGAACGGACCGCGGGCTGGCTGTCGGGCTCATGCCTGCTGTTGCGCCGCGACGCCTTCGACGCCGTCGGCGGTTTTGACGCCGACTACTTCATGTACTTCGAGGACCTGGATCTGGGCGAGCGCCTCACGGCCGCCGGCTGGCAGAACGTCTACGTGCCGTCGGCCGTCGTCGCGCATATCGGCGGCCACGCAACGTCGCGCGACTTCTCGCGGATGGCGCTGGAACACCACCGCAGTGCCTGGCGCTACCTGTCCCATCGCTATCGCGGGCTGCGCTGGCTGCCGCTTCGGGTGGTGTTGCGGGCCGGGCTGAGTCTGCGCGCCACCCTGGCGACCCGAGTGCGGCGCGTTGCTGCCGGCGCCGAACCGCAGCGGCGTGACTGAGCCGGATGCCGTCGCGAACAGCGCGAGAGGTGAGCTGACGATGAGTTCGACCGACGCCGTCATTCTGGTCGGCGGGATGGGCACGCGGTTGCGGCCGTTGACCATGTCGGCCCCGAAGCCGATGCTGCCGGCGGCGGGCGTGCCGTTCCTGACCCACCTGATCGGCCGCGTCCGCGACGCCGGCGTCACGCACATCGTGCTCGGCACGTCCTACCGGGCGGAGGTCTTCGAGTCGCACTTCGGTGACGGCTCGGCGTTCGGCGTCGAGATCGAGTACGTCGTCGAGACCGAGCCGCTCGGCACCGGCGGCGGAATCCGCAACGTTGCCGACCGGTTGCGCGGCGACACTGTTCTGATCTTCAACGGCGACGTGCTGTCGGGCGTGGATCTTCGCGCCCTGCTGGCCGCGCACGCCGACGCCCAGGCCGACGCGACGATCTACCTCACCAAGGTCGACGATCCGCGCGCCTTCGGCTGCGTGTCCACCGACGCGGACGGGCGGGTCACGGCGTTCCTGGAGAAGGACCCGAACCCGGTCACCGACCAGATCAACGCCGGGACCTACGTCTTCCGGCGAGCCGTCGTCGACGCGATCCCGGCCGGCCGACCGGTCTCGGTCGAACGCGAAACGTTTCCCGGCCTGCTTGCGGCGGGAGCTGTCGTCATCGGGCATCTGGACGGCGCGTACTGGCGCGATCTCGGCCGGCCGGCCGACTTTGTGGCCGGCTCGTCTGATCTGGTGCTGGGCCTGGCCCCGTCGCCCGAGCTGCCGGGGCCGGTGGACGAGGCATTGGTGTTGGCCGGCGCGCACGTCGACCCCTCGGCGACGGTGTCCGGCGGCTCGACTGTCGGGGCCGGCGCGGACGTGGGCGCTGACGCGGTGGTCGACGGCTCCGTGTTGTTCGACGGCGCGGTGGTCGGTGAGGGGGCGGTGGTACGCCGGTCGGTGCTCGGTTTCGGGGCCGCTGTCGGTGCTCAAGCGGTGCTGGAGGACGTCGTCGTCGGCGATCGGGCTCGCATCGGTGCCCGCGTCGAGCTGTTGGCCGGGGCGCGCGTCTGGCCCGACGTCGTCGTCCCCGACGGGGCCATCCGCTTCTCTAGCGACCTGTGACGACCGCGCCGGATCGCGTGTGGGACGCCGGGCGTCCGGTTGACCTGGCTGCCACGCTGGCACCGCTGACGCGCGGCGCGGGCGATCCGGCCCACCTGCTCGATCCGACTGGCGTCTTCTGGTGGGCGTGCGCGACGCCCATCGGTGACGCGACACTCGCCCTGCAGGCACACGGTGGCGTGGTGTCGGCCCGCGCGTGGGGAGCCGGCCGCGAGTGGTTGCTCCACCGGCTGCCGGCGCTGCTCGGTGCGCAAGACGACTGGTCGGCACTGGACCTCGCCTCGTACCCGCAGCTGGGTGATGTCCTGCGGCGTCATCCCGGGCTCCGATTGCCGGCCACCGGGCTGGTGCTCGACTCCCTCGTCCCGGCCATCCTCGAGCAGCGGGTGACCGGCCAGGACGCGCGGCGGGCCTGGCGGCTGTTGCTGCGCCGGTTCGGGCGGGTGGCGCCCGGCCCGGCGACCCGCATGCGGGTGCCCCCGTCCCCGCAGGTCTTGCTCGACATCACGACGTGGGAGTGGCATCGCCTCGGCGTCGACCCGCAGCGCCAGCGGGCCATTCGCGCGGCCGCGACGGTCGCGCCGCGGCTGGAGGAGTGCGTGGCCCTCGACCCCGCGGCTGCGCTCGCCCGACTGCGGGTCGTGCCCGGCGTGGGTGAATGGACGGCGGCCGAGACGGCCCAGCGCGCGTTGGGTCATCCCGACGCGGTCAGCGTCGGCGACTACCACATCAAGGACCAGGTCGTGCACTTCCTGACCGGCCGGCCCCGTGGCGACGACGCCGAGATGCTGGGCCTGCTCGAGCCGTGGGCCGGCCAGCGCCAACGCGTGGTGCGGCTCATCGAGGTGTCGGGCGTCCGACAACCCCGCTTCGGCCCACGGTTTTCCCCGGTCGACATCCGCGCGATCTAACCCTGCCCGCCCCCCCGCCCCCGTTGAGTGACGTATTCCCATGATCAGAGACGGCGATTTTGCCCGTCTCTGATCAAGGAAGTACGTCACTCAACGAACAGAGGGGTGGGTCAAATGGCGGCAAGGACGGCGTCGGACAGGGCGGGCCAGGCTTCGGCGGCCCAGGTGTCGAAGTCGCGGTCGGCCAGGGCGACCAGCCCGACGTCGGCAGCCGGGTCGATCCAGAACATCGTGCCGCTCAGGCCGAAGTGGCCGTAGCTGGCCGGCGAGTTGTTCGCGCCCGTCCAATGCGGCTTCTTGCGACCGCGAATCTCGAAGCCCAGGCCCCAGTCGTTCGGGTTCTGGCCGCCGTAGCCCGGCAGCACACCGCGCAGCCCGGGATACTGCACGCTCCTTGCGTCGGCCAGCGTCGATGGATGCAGCAGCCCTTGCGGCTTGAGGACTTCCTGCATCACTCGGACGAGGTCGTCGACGGTCGAGCGCCCGTCGCGGGCCGGGGAACCCGGCAGCGACGTGCCGGCCAAGGCCAGCGGCTGCACGAGCGCCTCCTGGAAGTAGGACGGGAAGGCCATGCCGACCGCGGCCTCGACCAACGCCCCGGCCAGTTCGATACCGACGTTGGAGTAGACCCGGCGCTCGGCCGGGGGGAACGATCGCATGGGCCGCTCGGGGGCCAGTCCGGACGCGTGTGCGAGCAGATGACGCAACGTCGCGCCGGGGATCAGCGCTTCGTCGGCCGGGATGGACAGGTCCAGCGCGCCCTCCTCGACCGCCACGAGCACCGCAAGGGCGGCAAGCGGCTTGGTGACCGACGCCAGCGCGAACACGTGGTCGGTCGGACCGTGCGCCGCGAGCACGCCGTCGGGTCCGACCACCGCGGCGGCGGCGGTGGAGACCGGCCAGTCGTCCACCACCGCCAGCGCGTCGGACAGGCTCACAGGCCCAGCCGCATCCGCGCCACCTCGACCAGCCGGGGCAACTCCGGTGAGGTTCCGGGCGGCAGCGCATCCCAGGAGAACCACTGCAGGTCGAGTGATTCAGAGCTGCGCACCGGTTCGGCTCCGGCGGGCGCGATGGCGAGGAATCGCACGTCGAAGTGCCGGGTGGGCACGCCGAGCGAGCAGGTGATCGGGTGTACGTCCAGGCCGAGCGGGGCCTGGTCGAACGACAGCGAGCCGATCCCGCTCTCCTCCCGGGCCTCCCGGGCCGCGGCGTCGAGCAGGGTGTTGTCGCCGGGCTCGCAGTGGCCGCCGACCTGCACCCACATGCCGGCGCGCGGATGCAGGGTCAGCAGCACCAGGCGGCGGCGCGGCTCGATGATCAACGCGCTCGCGGTCAGGTGCCCGGGCGCGCACGAGCGCCACATCGCGTCCGGCCGGGCGGCGAGGAAGCCGAGAAAGGCCTGGCGCACCGCGGCCTGCTCGTCGTGGGTCGTCGTGATCTCGGTGATCACGCGGACGGCGTCGATGTGCAGCGGGGGAGCGATGTCGGTGGCCCAGCCGACGTCTTCGCGGCCGACTGCCATCGCCTCGGCCGTGCCCAATCGGAAGAGATCCTCGTCGGAGCCGCGGATGAGCGCGCGGCTGCCCAGGCCGTCGTCGGCGAGCTTGCCATCGTGGGCCAGGCCACGGATCACCGCAACCGGAACGCCCCCGAGCTTGCCCTTGACCAGGTCGCCGGCAGAGGCGAGTTCGTCGGCGACGGCGACTTGGGTGACGGCCAGAACGTTGCCGTACGCGTCGCTGCGCCCACGCGGGTCGGTCAGCGCGGTCAGCCCGGCCACTCCGATAGCCGCGTCGGTGATGCCGGCGCGCCAGGGCCGACCCATCGAGTCGCTGATGACCACGCCGACCTCGACGCCGACCTTCTCGCGAATGCTCTCGCGGATCAGTTGGGCCGACTGGTCGGGGTCGACCGGCAGGAGCGCGAGCTCGTTGCGGGCCACATTCGACTCGTCGACACCCGCGGCGGCAAGCACCAGCCCGTGCCGGGTCTCGACGATGCGCAGCGGACCGCGCTCGGCCACCAGCCGGACGGTCTCGGCCTCGATCGCCTGCTGCCGCGCCGCCTCCCGGGCGTCGGGGTCGGCCGTGTCGAGGACGATCATCCGGCCTTCGGCCTTGGAGACGACCTTGGACGTGACGATGAGGACGTCGCCGTCCTGCAGCGGCGGAGCGTGAGCCACGATCTCGGTCGCCAGGTCGTCGCCGGGCCGCAATTCACCCATGCCCAGGACGGGCAGGATCTCGACGTGGGCGGCGGCGTGATCGCCGGCGGTCACCGAATCACGTCCAACGCCGCCTGCGCGATGGCCGCGCTCGCGGTGTCGTCGGTCATCAGCAGCGGCAGGGCCTGAACGGTGACGCCGGGAACGGTGGCCGAGTCGCTCTCGTGGATGAGCCAGCCGTCGAGCAATCCGCCGTCCTTCCGGCTGCCGTAGTGGCGGCCCACTCCTTCGGCGCTGACCTCGACCCCGATCGCGGGCAGGCAGGAATCGGCCATGCCGCGTACCGGGGCGCCGCCGATGATCGGGGACACTCCGACAACCGGGCCAGGCGCGGCCCCCACCGCGTCGCGGATACCGGGCACGCCGAGGATGGTGCCGATCGACACGACCGGGTTGCTCGGCGCGAGCAGCACGACGTCGGCCGTGGCGATGGCCTCGAGGACTTCGGGGGTTGCCGTCGCGTCGTCGACGCCGACCTGGACGAACGCTTGGGCCGGCAGGCTCGCGCGATGCTTGATCCACCATTCCTGGAAGTGGATTGCCCGTCGCCCTTCGTCGGTCTGGACGACGACATGCGTTTCGCAGCGCTCGTCGGTCATCGGCAGGAGCCGGACGCCGGGCTGCCACCGATCGCACAGTGCGGCGGTGACCTCGGTCAGGGAGTAGCCGGCGTCGAGCATCCGGGTGCGGACCAGGTGGGTCGCGATGTCGAGATCGCCGAGGCCGAACCAGGATGGTTCGGCGCCGTAGTGCGCCAGTTCGTCCTTGATCCGCCAGGTCTCGTCCTTGCGGCCCCAGCCCCGCTCGTCGTCCGCGCCGCCGCCGAGGGTGTACATGACGCTGTCGAGGTCTGGGCAGATCCGCAGTCCGTGCAGCGTGACGTCGTCGCCGGTGTTGATCACGGCGGTGAGCTCAGCGTCAGGACGGGCCGCGCGCACGCCACGAAGGAACTTCGCACCGCCGATGCCGCCGGCCAGAATCGTAATCCGCACTGTTCGAACCTACGCGACATCCTGGGCGGCAATTTCCGCGCGTCTGGCGCGGAGCAGGGCGCCGACCTCGTGCATGGTGATCTCGCGCGCGCCGAGCTCGATTGCGCGGGTGCGCAGGTGCTCGGGTAGGTCGTGGTGCCAGCGCCAGGGGTGGTCCTGGAAGAAGCGGCGCGGGATCTCTAGTTGGTCGGCGATCGCGTGCAGTTCGGCGCGGGTGTCGGCGAGCAGGTGGCAGAACTCGGTGTAGCGCAGGCCTTTACCCGGGTAGGAGCGGACGGTGTCGACGTAGCAGGCCACGGCGTTTGACGTTACCGGGCTGGGGTGGTTTCGGGGAAAAGCGAAAAGCGGCAGCGACGAGGAGTTGGGTGGTGGGTTGGATTCGCGCTTTCGGGCTGCGCTCGTGCCGAATCACCTTACGAGATAACGGGAAAGTGCTTCTATTCTGTCGGTCAGCCATGATATAATCGACCGTATGAGCGAAGCCATGGCGGACGAGCCGCAGCCTTATGTGCCGTCGCTCTTGGATGCCGACGTTGCTCCCGATGATGTCGCGGCGTGGGCCGCGACCGTCACGCCCGGTTCCGCGGTAGTCAAGCCGCTCGTTCATGTGAATGTGCACCGGCTCTCCTATGCCGGTCGGGTCGATGCGCTGGCCGCGTTGGAGCGGCAGCGGTCCTGGATCGATGCCCAGCAGCTTCGCTTGATGGCGGTGATGGCGGCCGATCCGCCGGTGAAGTCACCGACCGAGGTCCTGGACAAGGAATGGCTCAAGGAAGACGTGGCCTGTGCGCTGCGGTTGTCGGCCCAGACCGCGGCGGATCGGCTGGAGTTCGCCAAAGCGATGACCCGGCTGCCCGCGACGCTCGATTTGCAGGAGCGCGGGGAGATCACCGTGCACCACTCCCGGCACCTGGCCGAGACGGTCATGACATTGGACGGCCCGACGACCGCTGCGGTCGAGACCTCAGTTCTGCCGAAGGCACCGGAGCAGGTGCTCGCTAACTTCAAGCGTTCCGTCCGCAAAGCCGTGCTGACGGTGGCTCCGAAGCCGGCGGAGGAACGCCACGTCGAAGCGGTCAAGCAGCGACGCGTGGTGCGCACTCCGGTCGCCGATGGCATGAGTGAGATCTGGATGCTGCTGCCGGATACCGGGGCGACGACGTTCATGACCGCCGTCGATGCCCTCGCCCGCCGAGTCCCCTGTGGTGACGACCGGACCGCGGACCAGCGCCGTGCCGATGCCGTCGTCCAGCTGGCCCTGAACACCCTGCATGGCACCAACTCCGATGAGTTGCCGCGTGAACACGGCCTGCGCCCGAGCGTCCAAGTGACGGTCGCGCTGTCGACACTGCTGGGTTTGGATGAGCAGCCCGGCGAACTCGCCGGGAGCGGTCCGATCCCGGCCGCGGTCGCCCGCCGCATCGCCGCCGACCAGACCGGCACCTGGCGGCGTCTCGTGACCGACGAACGCGGTCGGCTGGTCGATTACGGCCGAACGACGTACCGGCCACCGAAAGACTTGGCCGATCACGTCATCGCCCGGGACCGCACCTGCCGCTACCCCAACTGCAACCGCCAAGCCCGACACTGCGACCTCGAACATCAGATCCCCTGGGAAGACGGCGGCGAGACCAACGCCGACAACCTCAACGCCATCTGCAGCCGCCACCACCACGCCAAACACGAGGCCGGCTGGCAACCCGAACGACAACCCGACAGCTCCATCGAATGGACATCACCCACCGGCCATCGGTATCGGGAAGAAGCCGCGACCTACCCGATCGACCACACAGCCGACCCCTGACGCATCCGCAGTAGTGCAGCCCGGTGCCGCGTCATGACTGGGCGCGTTCGGCTAGCTCCTGGAGGAACTTCGGCATGCGGCCCGCGCCGAAGTCGTAGAAGCGCACCCAGTTCGGCACGATCGCGATGCGGGCCATCTGGTCGTACATCTCACGACAGTTTTTCTCGAACTCGGCGGCCGCCTCGGCACTCATCGACTTGCGCGCCGCAGCAACGTACTCGGGCACCAGGCCGTCGACGATCGTGACGCTCGCCCGCCCCCGTACGGACAGCGCCCGCGCCTGCTCGGGCGTAGCCCCCCCGTCGATTGCGAGTGCGACGTCAGGACGGGCGCACAACGCGGCGACCTTCGGCGAGGTCGGGGCAGTGGAGACGACGAACTCGGCGCCGGTCCAGAAATAGCCGACCGGAATCACCCGCGGCGTTCCGTCCTCGGCCGTGTACCCGAGGTGGGCCGATGACGTCGACGCCAGCAACTCCTGCGCGCCGGCCATCGACAGTTCGGACTCGATAACGTGCTGCTCCATTGCCGTTCCCCTTTCTAGACGTCGCCGCCACCGGTCGGTGACGGACGGGTTCCGATGACCGGATTCCCGGTCGGGAAGTCACTCGAACCGGAGCGGGCCGGTGTGGTCGACGGCGCGGCGCTCGCTGCTAGTTGCCGAGGCGTCGCGCGCAGGCCGGGCGTCAGCGAAACGGTGACGGCGATCGACGCGATTGCCAGACAGCCCATCGCCGTCCCGGTGGACAGCTGGCTCGCCACCGCACCGGCGACAGCAGCGCCCACAGCCTGCATGGTCAACATGCCAGCGGTGTGCAGGCCGAGCGCGTGTCCGCTGAGGTGGGGAGGCGTGATTGCGAGCAGTTGTTCTTGCAACAAGAGCGTGGCTGCATACCCGATGCTGGCGATCAGGACGAGAGCGGCGGCAACGCCGACGGGCAGCACGCAGAAGAACAGCAGGTACGGCGTGGCGAGCAGCAGCCGCAGCGGTTCGGTCAGGGGCTGCCGACGGCGGGCGGTGAGCACCCGGCCGACCACGACGTCGCCGGCCAGCATGCCCAGCGCGCTCGCCGCGAACAGCAGCCCGGACCAGCGTGTCGAGTACGGGATGAACAGCGCCTCGCAACCCACGATCAGGCCATTCGGCACCCACATGGCCAAGTAGCGGACGCGGCGCCGCGGGTCGCCCCACAGCAGCCGGTTGCCCTGCCACGTCGCCCGCACCGAGGCTGGCTCGTCCAGGCGCGGGGCCCGGTCTCGCAGTCCCGCCCTGGTCAACAGCGCGGATCCGGCGTGCAGCGCCGCCGCGACCAGCAGCGTCGCGCGGGGCGAGGTGGCGGCGACGAGCAGCCCACCGAGACCGAATCCGGCCATCTGCATGACCCCGTTGGCCATGGTGAACAACGAACGGGCCAGCACGTACCCGCCGCTCGGGACGATCTCGTTCAGCAGCCCCCACTGCACGCCGCCGCCCATTGCGCTCACCAGACCGGTGCTGAACACGATCACCAGCAGGGCACCGACCGGCAACGCCGGAATCGCGAGCGCCGCCGACGTGCCCGCGAAGGCGATTCCCATCGCGGCCAGCGCCGTGCGCGGTCGCACCCGGTCGGCGATCGAGAGCAGGGTCGCCGCGGCCAGCACCTGCGCCGCGGACGGGCCGAACATGCTCAGCGCCGATAGCAACGCCGAGCCGCTCCGCAGGTAGACCAGCGTGCCCAGTGCGATCCCCTGTGTGGTCGTCCCGGCGTAACGCAGCGACATCGACACGAACAGCGCACCAAACTCCGGCACGCCGAACAGATCGCGGTAAGTACGCACCGGATCAGGCTGTCGCGACCGTCCGCTCCCACCTAGAGTTTCGGTCGGAGGCGAAACGTGGGCATCTGGAAGATCGGCGCGGACGAGCTGGCGGACAGCCGGATGGTCGTCTCGCCGCTACTGGAGACCGTCGGCGCGCTGCTGGTGCTGGTGCGCGGCCGCCCGCGAGTGGACCAGCATGACTGGTACCACGAATACCGACCGGCGTTCCGGCAGTTGCTGGCCGACGACCCCTTACTCAACCCACTGCTCGACGGGCTGTTCCATCCCCGCTGGATCGCCGACTTCATCATTCCGCCGCCCGACCCCTCCGATCGCACGTTCCACGACGCGCTGCGCCGCGTGCGCGCGACCACGCCGGCGTTCGTGCGCGAGGTGCTCAGTGACGGCTACGCCGGCCCGGTGCCTCGTGCGCTCCGCCGCGACGACCTCGCCGATCGCGCCGCCGACCTGCTCGACTGGGTGTGGACCCAGACCGTGCGCGCCGACTGGCCGCGCCGCCGCCAGTTGCTCGACGCCGACATCCTGGCCCGTACCGCCCAGCTGAGCACCGGCGGTTGGACAGCAGCACTCGCCGGGATGCGGCCGGGCATGCGATGGCTCGGCGGCAACCAACTACGCATCAACACCTACGACTACCCACCGCGTGACCTGACCGGCGCGCGGCTGACTTTCGTCCCGAACACCTCGCCCCACGGCTGGGTGACCTGGGACCAGGCGGATCGGTACGCGGTGATCTACCCGTGCTCCGGGACACTCGCCGACCGCCACCCGACCCCGCCGGACGCGCTGACCCGCCTGCTCGGCACCGGCCGGGCGATCGTCCTCACCGAGCTGGACTCGCCCCGCAGCACCAGTCAACTCGTCGCACTCACGGGGTACGGGCTCGGCACCGTCGGCGACCACCTAGCGGTGCTGCGCAACGCCGGACTGATCACCCGACGACGGGCGGGGCGATCCGTTCTCTACACCCGCACCCCATCCGGCAGTCAGCTCATAGCCGCGACGGTCTCCAGTCCGCCGTCGTGACTCGTCGCGTTCCCAACGACATCAGGCGAGCAGCTCGGTCGTCTCGCCCGGCTTGACGACGCGGACCACGTCGTTCAGGCCACGTGACGTGGTCTCCGTGAGGAAGTCCGACAGCGGTGACTTGAAGACGCCGTAGTCGTCGTTGTGGATCGGGATGGCCATGCGCGGGCGCAACAAGTTGACGAGATCCGCACCCTGGCGGGCGTCCATGGTGACGACGAGCCCGCCGGGCAGGGTGGTGCCGCCGAGGTGCAGCACGGCAGTGTCGATGTCAGGGAATCGTCCGGGGATGGCGCGTAGTTCACTGACGAAGAGCGTGTCGCCGGTGATGTACATCCGCAGCACGGGGCCATCGGGCGAGCGGTAGTCGATGACGCTGCCCATCACCGGCGGGAGGAGATTGCGTGCGAGCCCGGGCGCATGCCGGGCCGGGACCGCAGTGACGGTGAGCGTGTGCCCGTCGCGGTTGAGCGTCTCGCTCTCCCAGGTGTCCAGTCCGCGCGGCGCGGTGAAGCGTTGCCGCCTCAGCGCCCGCGCCGCCTTGGGAGTGGTGAGGATGGGCACGTCGCGGGGCAGCCCGCGCTTGGCCACCCGGTCCCAGTGGTCGCCGTGCATGTGCGACAGCACGATGGCGTCCAGAGCCGGGACCTCGTCCACCGTCATCGCTGGTTCGGTGCGCCGCTTGGAATACAGGCCGTAGCCGAGATACGCGCGTTGCCCGCGGTGCAGGAAGTTCGGATCGGTCAGCAGGCTGAACGGTCCGAAGCGCAGCAGCATGGTCGCGGTACCGATGAATGTGAGCGCGCACCGCGCGCCGGGTGTGCCGGTCATGGTTCTCCTCGATGGACGTCGCGCCGCGGTGTCAGGACGGCGGCGGTTGGGCATACCGACAGGGCAACGCCAGCCAGCCGGAAACGGCGGACACCGACCCGAAGGAGCGGTATGGACACCGGAATCCCAGCCGGTTCGCTGTCTGATGAAGACCTTCGCCGGGAGCTTGAGCAGCTGAACCTGAAACGCGACGACATCCAGGCCGAAGGCACCGAGGACCAGAAGAGCAACCACGCCGAACGCAGCCGCGAACTGCAGTCCGAAGCCGACAAGCGCTTCGGCACCACCGCAGGCGAAGCTCCGACCGGCTGAGAGCGCGTTGCCGGGGCCAGTCGAGCGACCGGCCCCAACCGCGTCATGCCGCTGACGTCTTCAGGACCACCTTCTCGCAGTTGTCCTGCTTGTGCTTGAAGATGTCGTAGCCGCGTGGTGCCTCGCTCAGCGGGAGCTGATGGGTGATGATCCGCACCGGGTCGATGGCGCCGCTCTCGATGTGCTCCAGCAACGGCCGCATGTACTTGTGCACGTGGCACTGCCCGGTGCGCAACGTGATCGACCGGTTCATCCACGCGCCGGCCGGGAACTTGTCGATGAATCCGCCGTACACGCCGATGACCGACACGGTGCCACCGCTTCGGCAGCTCATGATCGCCTGCCGCAGGGCGTGCGGACGCTCCGTCTCCAGGCGGGCAGCCTGCTTGACCCGGTCATAGGTGTTCACATGCGCCGCGCCGTGCGTGGCCTCGAGCCCGACGGCGTCGATGCACCTGTCCGGTCCGCGGCCGCCGGTCAGTTCCAGCAGTTGCGAGCGGACGTCGACGTCCTCGAAGTTCAGCGGGACGTAGCCGGCCTGCTCGGCCAGACTCAGGCGGTAGGGCTCCTTGTCGATCGCGATGACCTTCTCCGCGCCGAGAACGCGCGCGCTGTCCATCGCGAACTGCCCGACCGGGCCCGCCCCCCACACCGCGACGACGTCGCCGGGCTGGATGTCGCACATCTCCGCGCCCATGTAGCCCGTGGGGAGGATGTCGGAGAGGAACAGCACCTGCTCGTCGGCCAAGTCGGACTCGATCTTGAACGGGCCGACGTCGGCGAACGGCACCCGGGCGTATTCGGCCTGGCCGCCGGCGAAGCCTCCGGTCAGGTGCGAGTATCCGAAGATGCCGGCGGTCGGGTGTCCGAAGAGCTTCTCGGCGATCCCGGCGTTCGGATTGGTGTTCTCGCAGCAGGAGTAGAGCTCAGCGCGGCACATCGCGCACGCACCGCACGCGATCGGGAAGGGCACGACGACCCGGTCGCCGACCGTAAGCCGTGAGGCGTCGACGCCCGGACCGACCTCGACCACCTCGCCCATGAACTCGTGGCCCATGATGTCGCCCTTCTGCATCGACGGCACGTAGCCGTCGAGCAGGTGCAGGTCCGACCCGCAGATCGCGGTCGAGGTGACCTTCACGATCGCGTCCCGCTTGTTCATGATCCTGGGGTCAGGAACGTCCTGAACCTCGACCTGGTTAGGCCCTATCCAACACGTGGCCTTCATGCCAGCACCTCCGCGGCGAACTCGTCATCGGTCAGGGGTTGTGCCGGGTGCTGGGGGAATTCCCGGCGGGCGCGCTTACCGCCGGGCGCGCCGTCGGACCGCACCACTTCGCCAATCTCCAGCACCTGCTTGAGTCGCCGCAGGTCGTCGTCGAGCTGCTGGTGCGGATCCTCGCCGAAGTACCGGGCCACGGCCTCCCCGAGCTTGCCCGCCGGCATCCGGTAGGAAATGTTCACGTGCACCTCGGTGCCGCGGTCGCCGGGAGCGGGGACGAACGAAACCACGCCTTCGTTCTCGATGTCGGCGTCCTCAGTGGAGCGCCAAGCGATGCGCTCGGCCGGGACGTCTTCGGTGATCGTGGCGTCCCACTCGACCGTGCGGCCGAACGGGGCGCTGACCGTCCAGTGGCTGGCGCGATCGCCGGATCGCACGACGTCATCGACGTGGGCCATGAACGTCGGCAGGTGCTCCAGCTCGCGCCAGAACGCATACACCTCCGACGGCGGCAGACTGATAGTTGTGGTCGCGGACAGGTCCACGGCGTCTCCTTCTCGATCGAACGGCTCCCCGAAGTGCTTGACCGGAAGTTCTCGCCGGCAGTTGCGCCATACCCATCGACCGGCGAACTCAACCGCTCAGTCGGGATACCCGGCGACCTGCGCAAGCAGCAGCGGCGCCAGCCGATCCGGCGCCGCGTCGAGGATCCAGTGCGAGACCCCGGCCAGCACCTCGAACCGGTAGGGCCCACTCACCCAATCGCGGCACAGCTCGGCGCTTCTGCGCACGATCGCGGTGTCGCCGTCGCTCCAGACGAACAACGTGGGCGTCCCGATCTTGGCGCCGGTCGAGCGCGGGTCGATCAGCGGCATCGCGCGATACCAGCTCAACGCGCCGGGGAGCGCATGCGAGTCGGCCATCGCCCGGGCGTCGCGCTGCGCCGCGTCAGGCGACTGGCCCGACTGTCGCAGGAAGCGGGCCAGCCGTTGCCATTGGCTGCCGTCCGCGCCGAGCAGCATCCGCTCCGGCACCGCCGGCAGTTGGAAGCCGTACATGTACCACGACGCCAGGCCCTGCCGGCTGGTCAGCATCGAGCGCAGGAACGCGGCCGGATGCGGCACCGAGAGCGCGGACAAGGTGATCAACCGCTCGGGATGCTGCCCCGCGAATGCCCAAGCCACCGCCGCACCCCAGTCGTGCCCGACGAGGTGCACCCGCTCCGAGCCGCTGGCCATCACCAGTGCCCGCACGTCCTCGACCAGCTCACCGATCCGATAGGGCCGCCGTCCGGGCGGACGGGCGCCGGGGGAATAGCCGCGCTGGTTAGGCGCCAGGCAGCGGAAACCTCTTGCGGTCAGCTGGTCGACCACCGCGCCCCAACTGGCCGCGAACTGGGGAAAGCCGTGCAGCAGGACGACAACCGGACCGTCCGCCGGCCCGGCGTCGATGACGTCGAAGACCAGCCCGCCCCGGCGGAACTGCCGCACGGCGTCAGCTGATCCGCTCTGATTCGTTGATCTTGAGGACGCCGCCGCTGTTGACCAGGCGGAATTTGGTGCGTTCGACGCTCTGGTTGCCCTTCTTGTAGACGTAGGTGATCGTGGCCAGCGCGGTGTCGGGCGCCTGTCCATTGACGTTGGTCGCCGTGACGCTCTTGAACTGGCCCCAGAATTGCTTGTAGCCGTCGAAACCGCGCGACGTGTTCTGCTGGTATGCCGGCGTCAGCCGCGTCCAGCCCTCCTTCAGGTTCTTCGGCATCAGCGCGTAGTAATCCGTGATCGCCCGCGCCAACGCCGCGGCATCAGCGGCACCGGGGTTCGTCCCCGTCACTGGCGACGAACCTGTGCTGGCCGAGGTCTGCGTCACCGGCGAGGTCGTCGGCGGGTGACTCGTCGTGCTTGGCCGCGCGTGGCTCGCCGACGTGGTCGGTCCGCCCGCCGCCCCTCGCGACGGGCTGCCGCCGCCCGGCTTGTTGTCGGGGCGGGTCAGCGCGAACACCAGCACGGCCACGCCGATGGCGACCATGCCGACAAGCAGGGCCGCGATGAGGCGGCGCGGGCGGCGCGGACCGCGTGGACCGCGAGGACCGGCCAATGTGGGTTCGCCGACGGGGATGAGATCGGCCAGGGTCGGCGGGGAAGGTTTCGTTGCCACCGGCACCGCCGGGCCGGGTTCCGGCGGTGCAGCGGCCGGCTGGGCGGCCGGGGCGGTGGACACCGGAGCCACGGCGGCCCGGGCCGGCTTGTCGCGAGCTGTGTCCGCTGTGCTGCTCTCGGTGTGCACTGCGGTGAGCGTGCGGTCCACGTCGCTCATGCTCGGTCGGGCCTGCGGGTCGACGCTGAGCATCCGCGACAGCAGGGGCGTGAGCGGTCCGCTCCGCTCGGGCATCCGGTACTCGCCGGACGCCACCCGGTGCAGCACGGCCATCGCGTTGTCGTTCTTGCCGAACGGCGGAATGCCCTCGGTGGCGGTGTACAGCGTTGAGCCCAGTGAGAAGACGTCCGAGGCGAAGCTGGCCGGCTGACCCCGCGCGACCTCGGGAGCGAGATAGGCCGGCGTGCCGGTCAGCATCCCGGTGGCGGTGAGGGTGACGTCCCCGAGCGCGTGCGAGATCCCGAAGTCGGTCAGCTTGGTCGTGCCGTCCTCGGCAATCAGCACGTTGCCGGGCTTGACGTCGCGGTGGACGATACCGGCCCGATGAGCGGCAGCGAGCGCCTTGGCCACTTCACTGCCGATGCGGGCGACCTCCGCCGGGGGCAGGGTCCCGCGCTGACGGATCGCCTCCTGCAGGCTGATCGACGGCAGGAACTCCATGATCAGGCAGGGCTGGCCGTCGTGCTCGACGACGTCGTACACCGGCACCGCGTGCGGATGATGCAGCCGGGCCGTGTTGCGGGCCTCACGCATGGCCCGGTTGCGGGCGACCGTCGCTTCGGACTCGCTGAGTCCGGGCTGCACCCGCAGTTGCTTCACGGCCACGGTGCGATGCAGCCGCTCGTCCCAGCCCTCCCAGACGACGCCCATACCGCCGGACGCGAGCGCTGTGACGAGGCGATACCGCCCGGCAATGAGCAGCGGCTCGGTCTCCGTCACTGCACCCCCCGAAATCTTTCGAACCCGCGCCGCTCCGGCAGTCACGCTAGGTCAGGCGGGTCAACCAAACAACCTGCCCTCAGTCGGGCAGCGCCTAACTGGGGCAACGGCTGCCCACGGGCCGGGCGGCCTCCAGGCGACGCCGGAACAGGTCCACCATCGGGCCGAGCAGAAAGATCACGGCGAGCGTGCCCGGACCGATCGCCGCACCCAGGAGCCACCCCACGACCGCACCGGCACCCTGCAAGACGCTGTAGCTCCACCGGAACGGGACCGGCGGATCCCATGCGAGCGCAGCCGCCTCCGTCGGGCCGGCGCCCAGCGCGCTGTCCAGGTAGCCGGCGATTCCAGCCGCCAGGACGGGAAACGCGGCGATCAACAAGGCGATGCGCGGCCAGACGTGTGCCGGCTGGTCGAAGGCGGTCAACACCGCGGACACCGTCGTGCCCACGACGACGGGCTGCACGATCGTCCCGAGGCCCGGCCGCAGGCCTCGGGACCAGGCCATCGCAACGAACAGCACGCCGACGGCCGCGTTCACGAAGACGAACAACACGTCGAAGTGCAGGGAGAGGCCGTTGATCAGGGTCGAGTAGCCGTCCGATCCGAGCGCGGCGAGCAGCAGCATCCCGACGCCGATACCCAGCGCGACACAGGACGCGACCAGCTGCCCGAGTCGCACCGCCAGCCCACGGCGAGAGGAGGATTGTGCTGCCACGGCTAGCGGAAACCTCCTGGACGCCGGCACTCAGCCGAACTGCACGCCCTGGGCGAGGGGCAGCTCAGTCGAGTAGTTGACAGTGTTGGTCGCGCGGCGCATGTACGCCTTCCAGGCGTCCGACCCGGACTCGCGCCCGCCGCCGGTCTCCTTCTCCCCACCGAACGCGCCGCCGATCTCCGCGCCGGACGGCCCGATGTTGACGTTGGCGATGCCGCAATCCGATCCGTCGACCGACAGGAACCGTTCCGCCTCGCGCACGTCGAGCGTGAAGATCGATGAGGACAGTCCCTGCGGCACGTCGTTGTGCAGGGCCAGCGCCTCGTCCAACTGGTCCTTCGCCGACGCGTGTGCGCCGTCGGTGCCGTACGTGAGGACGTAGAGGATCGGCGCGAACGTCTCGCTGCGTACGACGTCGCTCTGCACCGGCATCCGCACCACCGCCGGCTGCACGTAGTAGGCGTCGCCGGCTTCGTCGGCGAGGACGCGCTGGCCGCCCGCGATCAGTTCGCCGCCGTCGGCCTGGGCCTTGTCCAATGCGGCGGTGTAACCCTCGTATGCGGCCTGGTCGACGAGCGGACCGACGAGCGTGCCGTCGTCGAGCGGCGAGCCGATCGGCAGCGTCTCGTAGGCGGCCTTGATCTTGGCCACCAGTTCGTCGGCGATGGAGGCATGAGCGATGACCCGACGCAGCGAGGTGCAGCGTTGCCCCGCGGTACCGGCCGCCGAGAACACGATCCCGCGCACGGTCAGGTCGAGGTCGGCCGACGGGGCGACGATCGCCGCGTTGTTGCCGCCGAGTTCGAGCAGCAGTCGCCCGAAGCGGGCGGCAACGCGGGGAGCAACCGCGCGGCCCATGGCGGTCGAGCCGGTAGCGCTGACCAGGGCGACGCGCGGGTCGTCGACGAGCGCCTCGCCGACCTCGGCCCGGCCGAGCACGACGGCCGAGATCGCGCTTGGTGCACCTACGCGGCGCGCGGCCTTGGCCACCAGAGCCTGGCAGGCGAGTGCGGTGAGCATCGTCTTTTCCGACGGCTTCCACACGACCGCGTCACCGCAGACCAGGGCCAACGCCGAGTTCCACGACCAGACGGCGACGGGAAAGTTGAAGGCACTGATGATGCCGACGACACCGAGCGGGTGCCACTGTTCCATCATCCGGTGCCCCGGGCGTTCCGACGCGATGGTGAGCCCGAACAGCTGGCGCGACAGCCCGACGGCAAGGTCGCAGATGTCGATCATCTCCTGCACCTCGCCGAGACCTTCGGAGCGGATCTTGCCGGCCTCGATGGACACCAGGGCGCCGAGGTCGGCCTTGTGTTCGCGCAACAGCTCGCCGAGTTCGCGCACCAGCTGGCCGCGGACGGGCGCGGGGACGTCGCGCCAGGCGTGGAAGGCGTCCCGGGCCTCACCCACGATGGCGCCCACCTCGTCGGGGGAGTAGGACCGCAGCCGGGCGAGTTCCCCGCCGGTGATCGGAGACCGGGCCACCAGGTCGCCGTCGCGGGGGAGTTCCTCGACGCCGAGGCGGGACAGGATCGCCGCTGTCTCGGCGGCGAGGGCGTCGTGAGTGGGGACGGGCATCTCATACTCCTCGTATTGACTTACGGCTGCCAACCTATGCCGTAAGTTGTGCTTATGCCAAGTGGCGACGACCGCACGCTCGACGTGGGTCGGCTCCGCGTCCTGCGCGAGGTCGGCCTGCGCGGCACCATCGCGGGCGCGGCCCGGTCGCTCGGTCTCACGCCCTCGGCCGTCTCGCAGCAGGTGTCGGTGCTCGAGCGCGAAGCCGGGGCGACCCTCGTCGACCGGTCGCCCCGCGGCGTGGTGTTGACCGGAGCGGGCCGATTGCTCGCCGCGCGCGCCGGCGAGGTGCTCGACGTGCTGGCCTGCGCCCGCGCCGATCTCGATCGAATCGGCGACTCCCTGGCCGGCCCCGTTTCGGTCACGACTATCGCGAGCGCCGCGGCGACGTTCGTGTCTGACGCGGTGGCCGCCGTGCGGGCCGCGCACCCAGGCATCGAGGTTCGGGTCCGGGCCACCGAGCCGGCGCCGGCCCTGCGCCGCCTCGTCGCGGGCGAGGTCGACGTGGCGATCGTGGACGAGTACGACTATGTGCCGCTCGCGCTGCCCGAGTTCGTGGTCACCCGGGACCTGGGTCGCGAACCGTTGGTCGCGGTCGGCCCGCAGGGCGCCTTCGGCCGCGGCCGGCCCGCGCTGTCGGACCTGGCGACGCGCGACTGGGTGATGCCCCCCGACGACGCCGCGTGCGGACTGGCCGTGCGCTCCGCCTGCCGGGCCGAGGGGTTCGAGCCGAGGGTGCGCTGGGAGACCGATGACCTGCTGCTGCTGGTGCGCGCGGTGGAGGCCGGGCACGGGGTGGCCGTGCTCCCGCGCCTGTCCGTGGCCGATAGGGTTGCCGACGTCGACGTTCGACCGTTGCGGCCGCCGCAACTGGAGCGTCGGCTGGTTGCCGTAGCGCGCGCGAGCGCGTTGGGAAGGCCCGTGGTGGCCGCCGTTCTGGACGCGATCGGCGCGGCTGCCGGCCCCAGTGTGGCGCAAAAGCGACAGACCGCGCGAGGACCGGCCCAATAACAGAGCCGCGGCTTGACTATTGGGAACGACACGCGTGTAATTCCAGTCATGATGTTCCAGGCGTACCGGGGCCGCCCAAGATTCAGGAGGACGCCGTGACCGAAGCAACCAGCAGTCTGGCTGACCAAGATCTTGCCGACCTGTTCGGGCTGCCCGCCGAAGCCAGCTGGCAGGAACGCGCGCTGTGCGCGCAGACCGACCCCGAGGCGTTCTTCCCGGAGAAAGGTGGCTCCACCCGGGAAGCCAAGCGGATCTGCACCGGCTGCGAGGTACGCGGCGAGTGCCTCGAATACGCACTTCAGCACGACGAGCGGTTCGGCATCTGGGGCGGGCTGTCCGAGCGGGAACGCCGCCGGTTGAAGCGCCGGGCCGTATAGAGCCCTACGCTTCGATCGTGCTTCGCGATCGCCGTCCCTCTCAACCGCTGGCCGGGCGACGGCCGCACCGGGACCGCCGCGGGCGGGGCATGCGAAGTGGTCTGGCCCCTCGCGCCGTCCCGGTGAACCGGACGCCGAGCGAAGTCTTCGACGAGCTGGTCCTCGATGCGGTCGACGAACTCGAGGAGCATTGGGCCACCGAGCTGGCCGCCGTCGAGTTCGCCGTTGAGGAGGTGCCGCCGCTCGACCAGGCGGCGCCCCTGGACTTCGACCCGGAGACCGTGCTCGATCGCGGCATTCCGCTCGGCCGCCTGTACCGCACCGGTACGGCCGGGATCTCCCAGCCGATCGTCGTGCTCTACCGCCGCCCGATCGAAGTGCGAGCGGTAGACCGCGACGACCGCGCCGACCTGGTCTTCATGATCGTCGCCGAACTGGTCGCCGAACTTCTGGGCAAAGACGTCGACGAGATCGATCCCCACTAGCGACACGGAACGCGCCGAGTGGCCAGAAGCCGGATTCGCGGTGGCCGAGGCGCTAATGTCGCGGCCTGGGAGCTAGCTAAGGACTGCGCGATGGCGGAGCGAGCGGTGAGGCACATGCGCGGCTGTACCCGAACCGGGTGCGGCCGGCCGGCAGTCGCGACGCTCACGTACGCCTATTCCGACCTGACCGCCGTCGTCGGACCTCTCGCGTCGTTCGCCGAACCGCACTCTTATGACCTGTGCGAGGAACACGCTCTCGGGCTGACCGTCCCGCGCGGTTGGGAAGTGATGCGGCATGTGGGCGACTTCCCGGCTCCGATCCCGCATGCCGACGACCTCGAAGCGCTCGCGGACGCCGTACGTGAAGCCGCCCGGGTCGAGCCGTCCCAGCTGGTGAATTCGGAGTCCGACGTGCCAACCGGGCGTCGCGGTCATCTTCGGGTCGTGCCGCCCGCAAACTGAGCCCGTAGCCGACACCGGCAGCCGCGCCAAATCGTGCGTACTGGGCGCCGCGGCGGCCTTCGGGCTGGGTAGGCTCCCGGATCGTGGATCTCTCGACAATCGTCAAGGCTTACGACGTACGCGGCACGGTGCCCGATCAGCTCGACGAACCGATTGCCCGCGCCATCGGTGCGGCCTTCGTCGACGTGACCGGCGCCAAACAGATCGTCACCGCCCACGACATGCGCGATTCCGGTCCGGGTCTGGCTCGCGCGTTCGCCGAAGGAGCGCTGCATCGCGGTGCCTCGGTCGTCGAGGCCGGGTTGGGTTCAACCGACATGTTGTACTTCGCGTCCGGGCACCTCGGGCTGGCCGGGGCGATGTTCACCGCCAGCCACAACCCCGCGCAGTACAACGGCATCAAGATGGTCCGCCCCAACGCGGAGGCGATCGGCCAGGACTCCGGGCTCGCCGAGATTGGCCAGCGGGCGCAGACCTATCTCGACAGCGGGCTACCGGCGGCCGGGGTCGCCGGCACGGTGGAGCAGGTCGACCTGCTGACCCCGTACGCCGAGTACCTGCGCGGCCTCGTCGACCTGTCCGGTATCAGGCCGTTGAAGGTCGTCGTCGACGCGGGCAACGGCATGGGCGGTTACACCGTGCCGGCCGTCCTCGGCGACGCCGTGCTGCCGCCCCTGCCGCTGACGCTCGTCGAGCTGTACTTCGAACTCGACGGCAACTTCCCCAACCACGAGGCCAACCCGCTGGTGCCGGAGAACATCGTCGATCTGCAGCGGACGGTTCTCTCCGAAGGCGCCGACATCGGGATCGCCTTCGACGGCGACGCCGACCGCTGCTTCATCGTCGACGCGGCCGGCCAGGCCGTTTCGCCGAGCGCGATCACCGCACTCGTCGCGGCTCGCGAGCTCGCCAAGGCGCCCGGTGCCACCGTCATCCACAACCTGATCACCTCCCACGCCGTGCCCGAAGTGATCCGCGAGAACGGCGGCGAGCCCGTCCGTACCCGGGTCGGGCACTCGTTCATCAAGGGCGAGATGAAGCGGCGCAACGCGGTGTTCGGCGGCGAACACTCCGCGCACTACTACTTCCGCGACTTCTGGTTCGCCGACACCGGCATGCTCGCCGCGCTGCACGTCCTCGCCGCGCTCGGCGAGCAACCGGGCACGCTCGCCGACCTGACCGCCGAATACACCCGGTACAGCGCTTCCGGGGAGATCAACTCGACCGTCGACGACCAGGCCGCCCGGCTGGACGCGGTCCGGGCAGAGTTCGGCGAGCGGGCCAGCCACAGCGACGAGCTCGACGGGTTGACCATCGAGTTCGACGACGGCAGCTGGTTCAACGTGCGCGCGTCGAACACCGAACCGTTGCTGCGGCTCAACGTCGAGGCGCCGGACGAGGCGACGATGGCCAAGGTCCGCGACGACGTCCTCGCCGTCATCCGCGGTTGAAGCGCGAGGACACTATGATCGACCCCACGCTGCTCGAACTGCTCGCCTGCCCGAGCGACGACCATGCCCCACTCCGGGAGGAGAGCAGAGGCGGCGACGACGTGCTGGTCTGCACGTACTGCGCCTCGAGCTTCCCGATCCGCGATGGCATCCCGGTGCTGCTGCTCGATGACGCGACGCCGGGGCCGAACGGTGTCGGCAACGCGGCCGCCGCCGGATGAGCCACCCCGAGCGCCGGCGCCGTCCGTGAGCTTCGACGAGGCGCTGCTCAGCGACGCCGACATGTTGGCCCGGCGCGACGAGCAGCGGTTGTTGTGGAAACTGGCCACGGCCGGCGCCCAGGTGCGGCACGCGATCGACACCGCGCCGGAGTTCGGGGTCGAGCGACTGCGCGGCGACGTGCCCCGAGCCCTGCTGATTGCCACCGACGCCCCGCCGTCCGCGGCCGCGCGAGTCCTCACCCGGCTGAGCTGCGCGGTCGCGCCGGCGATGCCGTGGCACGGCGTCGAACTGCCGCGCTGGGCCGGGCCGTCTGACGCCCTGCTGATCGGAGCAGTCGACGGCCGGCATCCGCGATTGGCCGAGCTGGCCGAGCAGGGCTCCCGGCGCGGGCTGGCGATGGCCGTGGTCGCGCCGGCCGGGTCGCAGGTTGCGGCCGCTTCGGGCCGGGCACCGCTGCACGAGTTGTTCGCCGACGTCAACCCGCGCGCCGCCCGCTGGGCCGTCCTCACGCCGCTGCTGCAGGCGCTCGACGCGCTGGGCGTGCACACGACCACGCCGGGCCTGCTCGGCGAGATCGCCGACGTTCTCGACGAGACCGCGGAGACCTGCCGACCGACAGGCGAGGTGTTCACCAACGCGGCCAAGTCGCTGGCGGTGGAGTTCGCCGAATCGCTGCCACTGATCGCCGGTGCCGGCGCGCTTGCGGGCGTGGCGGCGCGGGCGACCGCCGACGCGCTGCAGCTGTGCGCCGGCGTTCCGGCGGTTGCGGTGAGCCTTCCTGACGGCGTCGGCCGGGCCGGGGCCCTGCTGCGCGGCGCGGGTCCGGGCACACCGGTGGACATCTTCCGGGACCGGGCCGAAGAGCCGCCCGCCACGCGCGCCCGGCTGCTGGTCATCGGCGACGACGGCAGCCCCGACGATCCCGGGCTCGGTGCTCGCACCGGCGCCCAGATCCAGCTCGACGAAGTGGCCGCCCGCCGGGCTGCGGCCGCGTTGCACACCTTGGCCGGGGAGTTCGGGTTGCGTTCCTCCAGTGTCGACGTCCCGGCCGGTGATCCGCTCGTGCGCTTCGCGGCCGCGGCCGCTTTCGGGGAATTCACCGCGGCCTATCTCGCGTTCGGCCTTGGTCTGGATCCCGGGTCGGCCAACCCGGCGGAACTGGCGCACTGATGAGCACCTCCGGCGGCTCGAAGGCTGTCCTCGCCGCCCTCGGCGCGAATCTCGGCATCGCCGTGATCAAGTTCATCGCGTTCGCGATCACCGGGTCGTCGTCGATGCTGGCCGAGGGCGTGCACTCCGTTGTCGACTCCGGCAACCAGGGCCTGTTGCTCGTGGGTGGCCGTTCGTCGCGGCGGCAGGCCACGCCCGACCATCCGTTCGGCTACGGCCGCGACCGGTATGTGTTCTCGTTTCTCGTCGCGCTGATGTTGTTCTCGGCCGGCGGGCTGTTCGCGATCTACGAGGGCATCGAGAAGATCCGTCACCCGCACCACCTCGAGTCGCCGATCCTGGCCGTCGTGGTGCTGGCCGTCGCGGTCGGGCTGGAGTCGTTGTCCCTGCGCACCGCAGTCCGGGAGTCCCGGTCGCACAAGGGGTCCGACAGTTGGGCCGGGTTCATCCGGCACGCCAAGGTGCCCGAGCTTCCGCTCGTGCTGCTCGAGGACGTCGCCGCACTGATCGGCCTCGTCCTGGCCCTCGTCGGCGTCGGGCTGTCGTCGCTGACCCACGAGGCTGTCTGGGATGGCATCGGGACGCTCGGCATCGGCCTGCTGCTGGTCACGGTAGCGGTCGTGCTGGTGATCGAGACCAAGAGCCTGCTGGTAGGCGAGGCGGCCGCACCGGCGCAGGTGCGGGCGATCGCCGCGGCGCTGTTGGGCGGTCGCGTCGACCGCGTTATCCATCTGCGCACCATGCACCTCGGCCCGGAGGAACTGCTGGTCGCGGCCAAGGTCTCAATGCCGGCCGATACGTCCTTCGCCGATGTCGCCGGCACGATCGACGCGGCCGAGGCGCGGGTGCGCGAAGCCGTCCCGTCCGCGCGAGTCATCTATCTCGAGCCCGACGTAGACCGCGAGCCCCGCGCGGCGCCGACGCCATAGGATGCTGCGGTGCCGGTGCCCGCAGTGCTAGCCCTCGACGGCGTCATCCGCCATTACGCGTGGGGCTCGCGCACAGCCATCCCGCAGCTGCTGGGCGTCGAGCCCGACGGTGAGCCGGCCGCCGAACTCTGGTTCGGCGCGCATCCCGACGACCCCTCCCCAGTGCCGGCTCATCACGCCACCCTCGACGCCCTCATCGCCGCGGAACCGCACCGGCTGCTCGGTGCGGCAACCGTGGCCCGCTTCGGCCCGCACCTGCCGTTCCTACTCAAGGTGCTCGCGGTCGACACGGCCCTGTCGATCCAGGTGCACCCGACGATCGAGCAGGCCGGAGCCGGATTCGCGGCCGAGGACGCCGCTGACATCGCGCGCGACGCACCGAACCGCAACTACCGCGACCGCAACCACAAGCCCGAGCTGATCTGCGCGCTCACCCCGTTCGAGGCGGTCTGCGGGTTCCGGCCGGTGGAGGACACACTCCGCCTCCTGGACTCGTGGGACGTGCCGGACCTGGCGCCGGTGCGCGAGCGGCTCGCCGGCGCGGACGGGTTGCGGTCCGCGTTCACGTATCTGCTCACCCTCGCCGACCCGAAGCCGCTGGTGGCCGCCGTCGCGGCGCGGGCCTCGGAGGTCGACGACGGCGACGAATGGGCCGGTGCTGCCCGCGCCGTGCGGCTGGCTGCCTCGGATTTTCCGGGCGACGTCGGCGCCGTTCTGGTGGCGCTGCTGAACTACGTCCGCCTCGCGCCCGGTGAAGCGATCTTTCTCGCCGCCGGTAACGTGCATTGCTACCTGCGTGGCACCGGTGTGGAGATCATGGCCAACAGCGACAATGTGCTGCGCTGCGGCCTGACTGCCAAGCATGTCGACGTGCCGGAACTGCTGAAGATCACCGACTTCAGGCCGTTGCCCGAACCTCGTTTTCCGAGCGAGGACGAGGGGTTCGACCTCAGCTACCGCCCGCTCGTGCCGGACTTCGCCCTGTCGATGCTCGACATCGACGACTACAAGGGCGGAATTGCCGTCGGCGGGCACGGCCCGCACATCGTGCTCTGCACGTCCGGCCACTCCCGGGTCGAGGCGCTCGGCGACGCGGCCGAACTCGCGCCGGGTCAGGCGGCGTTCGTGGCCGCCCGGGAGCAAGCCTTCGAGATCGGGGGCACCGGCCAGGTGTTCCTGGCGACGACCGGCACGGAAACCTGGGCTGCCGCCGGCAATTTCTGAAGTCTGACACGACCGTGGTAGATTCGGCCGCGATGCAGTCGTTGACGATCCAGCAAGCCGCTGAGACCACCGGGTGGTCCCAGCGCATGCTGCGCTATCTGGAGCAGGCCGGCCTGGTGGCCGCCCTGCGCAGCCCCGGCGGTCATCGACACTACGGCCCTCGTCAGATCGAGCGGCTACAAGGCCTGCGCGAGCTGATCGACCGCCACGACTTGGGCATCACCGAGATCGCCTTCGAGCTGCGGATGCGCACCGATCCCCAGCTGGCCCGCGCGGTCGACGACTGGTTCGGGCCGATCCACCGTTCCGCCGCACCACCCGGGGCCGGCATCTACCGCCGGCTCGCCACCCCCGACGAGCAACACCCCGTCCCCCGACACCAACACCAAGGAGCACCCGTGAGCGTCACCCTCACCCCGGACAGCGCCGGCAGCGTCGCCGACTTCAAGGTCGCCGACCTCTCGCTGGCCGAGTACGGCCGCAAGGAGATCCGCCTGGCCGAGCACGAGATGCCGGGCCTGATGGCGCTGCGCCGCGAGTTCGGGCCGTCGCAGCCGCTCAAGGGCAAGAAGGTCGCCGGTTCGCTGCACATGACTGTGCAGACCGCGGTGCTGATCGAGACCCTCGCCGCGCTAGGCGCCGACGTGCGCTGGGTCAGCTGCAACATCTTCTCGACCCAGGACCACGCGGCCGCCGCAGTTGTTGTCGGCCCGGACGGCACCCCGGACAACCCGCAGGGCGTTGCCGTCTACGCCTGGAAGGGCGAGACGCTCGAGGAGTACTGGTGGTGCACGGAGCAGATGCTCACCTGGCCCGACGGCACCGGCCCCGATTCGATCGTCGACGACGGCGGTGACGCCACCCTGCTGATCCACATGGGCGTGGAGTTCGAGGCCACCGGCGCGGTGCCGGCCACCGACGAGAACGACTCCGAGGAATACGGAATCATCCTCGACACGCTGCGCCGCTCGGTCGCCGAGCACCCCGGCAAGTACACCCGCATGGCCGCCGACATCATCGGCGTCACCGAGGAGACGACCACCGGCGTGCACCGGCTCTACGAGTTCGCCAAGGCCGGCACGCTGCTCTTCCCCGCGATCAACGTGAACGACTCGGTCACCAAGTCGAAGTTCGACAACAAGTACGGCGTGCGGCACTCGCTCATCGACGGACTCAACCGCGGCACCGACGTGATGATCTCCGGCAAGCTCGCGCTCGTCTGCGGCTACGGCGACGTCGGCAAGGGCTCGGTCGAGTCACTGCGCGGCCAGGGCGCCCGCGTCGTGGTCAGCGAGGTCGACCCCATCTGCGCGCTGCAGGCGGCGATGGACGGCCTCGAGGTGGTCACGCTCGAGGACGTCGTCGGCAAGGCCGACATCTTCATCACCACCACCGGCAACAAGGACATCATCATGGCCGAGCACATGAGCCAGATGAAGCACCAGGCCATCGTCGGCAACATCGGCCACTTCGACAACGAGATCGACATGGCCGGGCTGGCGAAGGTGCCGGGCATCCAGAAGATCGAGATCAAGCCGCAGGTGCACGAGTGGGTCTTCGCTGGAGATGGGAGTCGGGCAGGGCACTCGATCATCGTGCTCAGCGAAGGCCGCCTGCTGAACCTGGGCAACGCCACCGGCCACCCCAGCTTCGTCATGTCGGCGTCGTTCTCGAACCAGACGATCGCGCAGATCGAGATCCACACCAAGCGCGGCGAGTACGAGAACAAGGTCTACGTGCTGCCGAAGCATCTCGACGAGAAGGTGGCGCGGCTGCACCTCGAGGCGGTCGGCGCCAAGCTGACGACGTTGACGAAGTCGCAGGCCGAGTACATCGGCGTCGACGTCGCCGGTCCGTACAAGCCCGACCACTACCGCTACTGACCAACTTGGCCCCGTAGCAGGCACGCCGACGGCGGGTCGCCCTGCTGCGGGGCCAAGACTTGGTGGTGGTGGGGGCTAGCCGGTGTCGGTGGGCCGTGCCAGGCTGCCTGCCATGACTGACGTACTGCTCGCGATCGGCACCGCCAAAGGACTGTTCCTGGCCCGCAGCACCGACCGCGCCACCTGGCAACTGTCCGAACCGCACTTCCTGATGAACGGCGTGTACGCCGTGGCCATCGACACCCGGGGCGAGCGGCCCAGGGTCCTCGCCTCGGCCACCAGCGAGCACTGGGGGCCGTCGGTCTTCCACAGCGACGACCTCGGCGAGACGTGGGCCGAGCCCGAGCACGGTGCCGTCGCCTTCCCCGAGGACACCGAGGCCTCGCTGGCCCGGGTGTGGCAACTCGTGCCGTCGCCCAGCGAGCCCAATGTCGTGTGGGCCGGCAGCGAGCCGCAGGGCTTGTTCCGCAGCGAGGACGGCGGCGAGCACTTCACCTTCGTCCAGTCGCTGTGGGATCACCCGCACCGGCCGGAGTGGGGCGCCGGTTTCGGCGGCGCGGCCATCCATACGGTCTTGCCGCACCCCGACGATCCCCAGCGCGTCCTGGTCGCGATGTCGACCGGCGGCGTCTACCGCACCGAGGACGCCGGGGCCACGTGGTCGGCAGCGAACAAGGGCATCAAGGCCTACTTCTTCCCCGACCCCTGGCCGGAGTTCGGGCAGTGCGTGCACAAGGTCGCCCGTGACACGCAGGCAGCCGACCGGCTCTACCTGCAGAACCACCACGGCGTCTACCGCAGCGACGACGACGGCCGCACCTGGGACTCGATCGCCGACACGTTGCCGACCGACTTCGGGTTCGCGATGCTGGCCCACCCCCGCCGCGCCGACGTGGCCTACAACTTCCCCATCGTCGCCGACGGCGAGCGCGTGCCGCCCGAGCACGCGTGCCGGGTGTACCGCACCGAGGACGCCGGCAAGTCGTGGACGGCGCTGTCGGCCGGCCTACCCCAGCAGGACTACTACGGCACCGTGCTGCGCGACGCGATGTGCGCCGACGACGTCGAGCCCGCCGGCATCTACTTCGGCACCCGCAACGGCGAGGTCTACGCCAGCGCCGACGAGGGCGAGCACTGGACGCAAGTCGCGGCGCACCTGCCCGACGTGCTCACCGTCCGCGCCGCCGCGGTGGGATGACAGCCGCATGAGCCGCGTGGTTGTGCCGGGCGCGCTGCGGCAATTCACCGACGGCGAGTCGACGATCGATATCGCGCTCGGCGACGAAGCAACGCTCGGCGAGCTGCTCGACGCGCTCGCCGCCGACAAGCCCGCGCTGGCCCGCCGGATCCGCGACGAGCAGGGCGAGCTGCGCCGCTTCGTCAACATCTACGTCGACGGCGAGGACGCTCGGCGCTCGGGCGGGCTGGCCGCGCCGGTGCCCGACAACGCCGAGGTACTGGTGCTGCCGTCGGTGGCCGGCGGCTGATCCGCCACCGGCCTGAGTTCAGCTACCGGCCTGGGCGGTGAACGCGGGCAGGTAGCCACCGGACTGGCCGGCCGCGGTCGGGTGGTACGACTCGCCGATGTCGGTCCAGTCGACCGAGTGCAGCCAGCTGCTGCCGTCGCAGATTTCGTGGCCGCTGGCAAAGGCCGACCGCACGTCACCGAACGCGAACCCGTGCCGGACGGCTGCGGCTTGAATCACGCCGTCGAGGACGTCAGCCGCCTCGTTGATCTTGTTGCGGTCGGTCGAGCTGAGCCCGACGCAGTACCAGACGTCGTGGTAGAAGCGCGGGTAGTCCATCACGACCACGCGTGCGGTAGGGGCGTGGCTGCGGATGCCGTTGTAGGTCGTGTCGAGCCAGCCTGGTAACGACGTGCGGGCGACGTTCTCGGCCGCGTTGAGTTCGGAGACGCAGGTGTCGGTGCTGTAGAGAACGCAGTCCTCCATGATGCCGGCGAAGCCGACGTCGTTGCCGCCGATCGAGACGCTGACCAGGGTGGTGCTCGTCGACAGGGCTGAGAGCTGGTTGGCCGTGACGTCCGTGGTCTTCGCACCGGAGCAGGCGACCGAGACGTAGGAAGCGGGCGCGTGCGCGTTCGCCCAGAGCTGGGAATACGCATTCGTGCTGCGATCGCAGCTGCCGCTGGCCGCGATGTAACTGCCGGCGCCGACGCCGGATGAGTAAGAGTCCCCGAGCGCGACGTAGTGGGCCCCCGCCGCTCCGGCGGCGGGAGCGGTGAACAGAAGCGCTGCGACGAATGCGGTGAGGGGGAGCGTCAGTAGCGCTAGGCGGGTCTTGATCACGGCAGCCTCCGGGTTGGGGCGCAACAGATTTGACCCTTTGTACCAGTTATCCGTTAAGACCGGAACGCCTGATGATCATTCAGCTGGGCGGCGCGAACGGCGACTCGGGGTGCGGCACGGGCGCCGGTGTCGGAACGGCCGACGGTCTGGCCGGTAGCGGCGGGGCGCCCGGCGCGGAGCTGTGCGCGGAGCTGGGCGCGGCGCCCGGCGCGGAGACCGGCCCCCGGCCCTGCCAGTGGCCGCCCTGCGCCAGGGCCGCGTTCGACGCCTCCGCCCGGCGGCGGCGCTCGGCCAGGACCGCGGTGAGCAGGAGTGGCGTCGGCGTCCCCACGGGCGGCGCCGGAGCGATCACGGCGAGCAACCGTCCCCGGAATTGCTCCCCGAGAGCGAGCTGGGCCGCCTGGGTCAGCTGAGGCGCGCGCAGCACGAACTGCCGCACGGCCAGGGCCAGCTGGTCGTCGAGCCGGCTCAGATCGAGCGCGGCCGCCCACGGCTGCAGTCCGTAGGGCACATAGAAGTCGTTGGCGACGATCGAGCGCCGTGAGCCCGCCCGCTCGTTGACCACGAACGTGCCGGCCAGCATGTCGCCGAGCCGCTTCTGGGCCGAGCTGAACAGGATGGTCGCGAAACCGACGACGGTGGTGAACGGCGCGAGCAACCCGGGCTTCTCCAGGATCAGACCCGCCAGTCCGCGGACCAGCGCCTGCCGGAAGCCGATCGGTCCACCGTCGTCGCGCACGACCCGCAGCCCCATCCAGAGTTTGCCGAGCGTGCGCCCGCGGGTCAGCCACTCCAGGATGATCGGGTAGCCGGCGAGCACCAGGACGACGGTGACGATGCTGATCGCGGTCGCCGCCGCGGAGTCGCTGCCGATCCCGGCATAGGTGGCTAAAAGGACCACCAGCAAAAGGAACTGGACCATCAGATCGATCAGGGCCGCGACCGTGCGCGACCCGATCCCGGCATGGTTCAGTTCGTAGGCGACCCCCTCGCCGGAAACGAGCCGTTCCTCCATGGCCGCACCATAGACTGCGCTGCACCGTGGACCTCGACTCCTTCATCGCCAGTCACAGCGCGGAGTGGGCGCGTCTCGAGACGCTCTCGCGCCGACGCCGGCTCGACGGAGCCGAGGCGGACGAACTGGTCGTCCTCTACAAGCGGGCGGCGACCCACCTGGCCCTCGTCCAGTCGCGAGCCCCGGATCCGATGCTGGCCGGCCGGCTGTCCGGGCTGCTCAGCCGAGCCCGGGCCGCAACGGTGGGCGGGAGCCGGGCGTCGGGCTGGGCCGCGCTTGCGCGGGGCGTCACGGTCGACTTCCCGGTCGCGGTGTACCGGACCTGGCGCTGGTCGGTCGGGACGGCAGCGGCCAACATCGCCGTCGCGGCCGCGATGATGCTGTGGTTGCGCGCCCACCCGGACCGCATCAATCGGCTGCTGTCGTCGGATGAAATCCGCCAGTTGGTCGACCACGACTTCCGCGACTACTACTCCGCCCACCCCGCCCGTTCGTTCGCGGCCCAGGTCTGGACGAACAACGCGCTCGTGGCGGCCATGGCCCTGTTCCTCGGCGTCACCCTGGTCGGGACGCTGTACCTGCTCTGGTCGAACGCGGTGAACCTCGGCGTGGTGGGCGGGGCGATGCTCGGGGCGGGCAAGGCGAATGTCTTCTTCGGGCTGATCCTCCCGCACGGCCTGCTCGAACTCAGTGCAGTGTTCGTGGCCGGCGGGATCGGGCTGCGCACCGGATGGGCCTGGGTGGCGCCCGGACCGCGGCCACGGGCCCGGGCGTTGGCCGAAGCCGGACGGGTGGCCGCGGTCGTCGCGCTCGGGCTGGCCGGTGTGCTGCTGGTGTCCGGCGTGCTCGAGGCGTTCGTGACGCCCTCCGGCCTGCCGACCGCCGCCCGCATCGGCATCGGCGCGCTGGCCGAAGTCGGGTTCTTGACGTACGTGCTCGTGCTGGGCCGGCGCGGCGTACGAGCCGGCGCGACCGGCGACCTCATCCCCGAGGAGCGCGAGGACGTCCTCCCGGTTTGATCCGCCGTTGGCGTCGTGCCGTGGTTTGGCTACAACCGCCCGGCGGCTTTGAGGTCTAGGTAGGCATCGGTCACCTTCGAGGCGAAGACGTCGGCGGGCGCGTCGACCACGTGGGCACCGAGCTTGCCCAGCCGCTCGGTGACGGCGGAACGTGCGGCGGCGGCGAGCTCAGCCGCCGCGGCGGTGTACACGTCAGCCGAATCCGCCCGTGCGGCGGCCAGGGCAGCGACGGACGGGTCGGACACCGATGCGACGACGAGTTCGTGGCGCGCCGCGAGCAGTCGCGCGGCCGGCAACAGGCCGGTATCGGCCGCGGTATCCAGCGCGCTGAACAGCACGATCAGGGAGCGCTTGGACACCTGACGCAGCACCTCGGCCGCGAGCAGTTGCGGGTCGGTCTCGACCAGCGCCGGCTCTAGCGGGGTCAACGCGGTGACGAGCTTGGGCAGCACGTCGCGCCCGGTGGCGGGACCGAGCCGGGCCCGGACGGTGGTGTCGGCCGCGACCAGCGCGACCCGGTCGCCGGCGCGGGACGCTACCGCGCCGAGCAACAGACACGCGTCCAGCGCCGCGTCGAGCCGGGGCTCGTCGCCCAATCGCGCGGCCGAGGTGCGGCCGGTGTCGACGGCGAGCACGATGTGCCGATCACGTTCCGGGCGCCAGGTGCGCACGACCACGTCACGCGACCGCGCGGTCGCCCGCCAGTCGATCGCGCGCACGTCGTCACCGAACACGTAGGTGCGCAGCGAGTCGAACTCGCTGCCCTGCCCGCGCTGGCGCATCAGCACGGCGCCGTCGATCTGCCGTAGCCGCGACAGCTTCTCCGGCAGGAAGCGCCGAGAGCCGAACGCCGGGAGCACGGCCAGCGAACCCGCGACCTCGACCCGCCGCTGCCGCCCAGCGAGGCCCAGCGGTCCGTACGACCGGATCGTGACGCCGGCGGTGCCGCGGTGCCCGCGTCGGGTCGGGTGCAGCGAAGTCACGACCGGCCGCCGCGCCTGCGCTTCGACGTCCAGTGCTTGGCGCGGCGGCTGGGCTCCGGCCGAGGGCACCCATGCGTCGCGGATAAGTGCGCGCAGCCGCCGGCGGCCGGTGTTGTGGACGTGCAGCACCGTCTCACCCGGCTCACCGAGGCGGACCGAAGCGCTCGCCGCACGGATCAGCCGCAGATCGGCGATCCGGGCCGCGAGGAGGAGATCTGTCACCACCGCACCGGCCAGCAGGACCGCGAACACGAGCACCGCGGAGGCCGACCAGGCCGCCAGCAGCAGTCCCACCGCCGCCAGCGCGACGAGCCGGCCGCTCAGCGCCATTGCATCACCGCGGCACGGGGACGGCGGACAGCACGGACTCGAGCAACGCGTCCACTGTCATGCCTTCGAGTTCAGCCTCGGGCCGCAGTTGGATGCGGTGCCGGAACGTCGGCCGGGCCAGGGCCTGCACGTCGTCGGGCGTGACGAACTCGCGTCCGGATAGCCAGGCCCAGGCTCGGGACGTGGCCAGCAGCGCGGTGGCCCCGCGCGGCGAGACGCCCAGCGCCGCCGACGGCGCGGCCCGGGTCGCCCGCACGAGCTCCACGATGTAGCCGAGCACGGCCGGATCGATGCGTACCGCCCGCACCGCACCGGCCGCGGCGGCCAGGTCGGCGGCCGAGGTCACGGCGCTCACCCCGGCGGCGGTCAGGTCGCGCGGGTCGAAGCCGGCGGCATGCGCGGCCAGGATGCGCAGTTCGGTGTCGCGGTCCGGCAGCGGCATCGTCACCTTGACCAGGAACCGGTCGAGCTGGGCCTCGGGCAACGGATAGGTGCCCTCGTACTCCACCGGGTTCTGGGTCGCGATGACGCAGAACGGATCCGGTAGCGGCCGCGGCGTACCGTCTACGGAGACCTGGCGCTCCTCCATCGCCTCCAACAGCGCGGACTGGGTCTTGGGCGGAGTCCGGTTGATCTCGTCGGCGAGCAGGAGATTGGTGAAGACCGGGCCCTCCCGGAACTCGAAGCGCCCGGTCGACGGGTCATAGATCAGCGAGCCGGTGACATCGCCCGGCATCAGGTCCGCGGTGAACTGAATGCGGGTGGTCCGCAGCTCGAGCGCCGCCGCGAGTGCCCGGACCAACAGCGTCTTGGCCACGCCGGGAACGCCCTCGACGAGGACGTGGCCGCGGCACAACAGGCCGATGAGCACGCCGGTGACGGCAGGATCCTGACCGACGACCGCCTTGCCCACCTCGGTGCGCAACCGGTGCAGCCCTTCGCGGCCGGCATCTTTGGCCTGAGTCACGGATGCGATCCCTTCGTTCGGGGCGGCACGCCGGCCGCCGCCTCCAGTTCGTCGAGCGCCACTGCCAGCCGCAACAGCGCGTCGTCGTCGGCCGGAGCCGGGCCGGCGAGCAGCTGCACGACGTCGGGCGCGGACCGCCCGGTGGCGGCCGCGACCGCTCGCGCGACTTGTTCGACGGAGCCCCGATTCAGCCCGGCGTGCGCGCCCAGCCGGGCCGTCGTCGCCGCCCGCAGCGCCGCCGCAGCGCGGTCGCGGGCTCCGGCGCGCCGGTACAGCCGGCCATGGCCCTCGACCACTTCGGCGGCCCGCACGACGACCGGCAGCGGCTCGGTGATTGCCGGGCCCAGGCGCCGCCCCTGCCAGAGCAGGAGCAGCAGCCCGACCACGACCAGCCAACCGAATGCGCGATGCGCGCCGGCCGGGAACAGCTCCCAGACGCTCGGCGCACCCCGCCCGGTGGCCTCGGTACTTGGCAACAGCCACACGACGTGCCGCGCCGAACCGTCGTCGGATATCGCGTTCAGGTCCAGCGCGGCCACCCCGTCGTCGGCCAGGGTGTCGTTGCGCAGTAGGTCGGCCGAGCCGAGCACGACCAGCCGCGGCGCGATGACCACTGCGCCGTCGAAGCACGCAGTGCCGGAAGTGGTGCGGTAGGTCCGCGACGGGGGCAGCTCGACCCGGCCTGCGGCGCGCGCGCCGGGCGCAGCGCAGCCGGGGCGGGTGGACCCATTCGTCACGCCGACGGCCACGACTTCCGACGTCACCGCGGCGAGCGTCGCGGCGGACGGGCCGGCCAGCACGAGCCGTCCCGGTGCGCGCGCGAGCCGGGCGAGTTGGGCGCTGGAGTACGAACCCGGTGATGCGACGAGGATCGTGTCGGGGGCGGCGGCGGCGGCAGCTTGCGTCGCGGTGCTCAGCTTCGTCGTCCTGGCGACATGCGTGCCCCGCTCGGCGAGCAGCACCGCCAATGCCTTGCTGCCGTTCTTGCGCGCCGACGTGGGGTCGAGCGGACGGCCGGGCCGAGCCGACAGGGCGGCGACCACCAGCCCGGCGACGATCACGACGAGGGCAACGGCCAGCCACAGCCGCGCTCGCCGCCACGTCGGCCGCACCAGCTCGCCGGCCCGGGCGGGAGTGTCGGGCCGCGCCGCGGTCGTCACCACGGCAGCGCGTACTGGCCGACCGGGGCGAACCCGGACTCGATTCGGGCCGCGAGCACCGCGTCGGCGGCAGTCCGCGCCGCGGCAACGTCGGCGGCGGCGGCCGGGCGCCCGCCGAACCACACCTCGTCGAACGCAGCCATCGCTTCCCGCAGGGCGTCGGCCGCGGCGGGCAGTACCGGACCGGCTTCACGGGCCGTCGCAGCGCCGGTGCGGCCAGGTTGCGGGGCGAGCACGCCGCGGTCTTCGATCGTCTGCACCGCCGCCCGCAGCCACTCGCGCATCGCCTCGGCCCGCCGCCCTGCGGCCGCGAGTTCACCGGCCAGCCGGCGGTGGTCGCGAGCACCACGCGATCGCAACGGGTCGTCGTCCTCGGACCGGATGCGCCGTAGCGAGCGCGCCGGCACGCCGGCGCGCACCACCGCGAAGATGATCCCGGCGAGCAGGAGGATGAGCACGACCAGAGCGGTATGCCCACCGGGTGAGCCGCTGAACAGCCACTGCAGCCGTTCAGCCAGCCAGTGCAGCGCGCGGGCCAGCACGGACGGGTCGTCGCGGTGGTACTGCACCTTGCGCAGTTCCTGCTCGGCCGCGTGCTGCGCGGCCGAGCCGCCTACCGGGTCGAGTACCAGGCCGAGAACGACACCCATGTGCTAGAACGCCGTGCCCGTCGGTGGCTGCCGGGTAGTGCGGGGTGCGCCGGCGCGCTGGCTGGCGGCCTGCTGCAGCGCGATGTCCATCCCCTCCTTGCGCATGCGGAGGTCCACGTACAGCAACGCATCGATGCCGGCTCGTACCGGCGCGGTGAACGTCACGGTCACGACGGAGCCGATCGAGGTCAGTACGAGATAGGCGGCGGGCAGGCTTCCGGCCTGGCCGGTCAACGCGTCGAGGCCGCCGCCGCTCAGCGCCAGGCCGAGCAGCGTGAACGGCAGCCCGACGAGGGACCCGACGATGGCGACGAGGAGGGCACCGAGCGCGCGGATCCCCCACACCCGCCAGAACGTCCCCGAGACCAGTTGACGCGAGCGCCGCATCGCGCCGCGGACGGTCGTCGCCTCTACGACGAATGCGGGTACGGCCACGGCCCAGATGCCCCACAGCCACACGCCGAGCACCAGGCACGGGATCAAGCCGAGGTCCTCCAACAGCGTCGTCAGCAACGACAGGCCGATGAGTGGCCACATCCGCCCCCGGACTCGACGCCAGACCTCGCCCCCGCTCAATTGCACGCCGAGCACGTCCTGGGTCACGACGAGGGTGAGCATCCCGGTGAGTACGGCGCCCAACACCGCGCCGATGACCAGCACGCTGAACAGCGCCGTGAGCTGGGTGAGCAGCGGAGCCAGGTTCGCCGAGGGGTCGTCGGCGTTGGCGGTGTCATTCAGCCGCACCTCACTGAGCTGGCGGAAGGCGATGACCTGGAACCCGGCCGTGCAGATGACCTGGATGACCGCGACGATCGCCGAGAGCCCCAGCGTCACGCGCGGGTTGCGGCGGATGACCTTGAACGTGCCGTCGAGGATGTCGCTGACCGCGAGCGGGCGCAGCGGGATACAGCCCGGCTGCGGGGCGAGCGCGGCGTAGTACGGGTCCGGAGCCGGGTTGTAGCCGTACGGTGGCTGCGCCACGCCGCCCCTCCCGTTGGTCGTCGGACACACCCTAGCTGCGGCGGATCGCCGCCTCTTGCCCGTGAGGTGTCACGATATGGGCGTGAAACCTCGCGTGCTCGTGGTCGACGACGACTCCGCCCTTGCCGAAATGCTGGGGATCGTGCTGCGTACCGACGGCTTCGACCCAGCCTTCGTCGCCGACGGTAGCCGGGCCCTGCAGGCGTTCCGCGAGTCCAAACCGGACGTAGTGCTGCTCGATCTGATGCTGCCCGGGCTGTCCGGCATCGACGTCTGCCGAGCAATCCGGGCCGAGAGCGGCACCCCGATCATCATGCTGACGGCCAAGAGCGACACGGTGGACATCGTCCTCGGCTTGGAGTCCGGCGCCGACGATTACGTCGTCAAACCGTTCAAGCCCAAGGAGCTCGTGGCCCGCATGCGGGCCCGGCTGCGCCAGCACGAGGACATCGCCAGTGAAGCGCTGACCATCGGGCCGCCCGATTCCGCCGTCCATATCGACGTCCCGGCTCATCAGGTGACCCGCGACGGCGAGCACGTGCCGCTGACCCCGCTCGAATTCGACCTGCTGGTCGCGCTCGCCCGTAAGCCGCGGCAGGTGTTCACCCGTGAAGTGCTGCTCGAGCAGGTGTGGGGCTACCGGCATGCCGCGGACACCCGACTGGTCAACGTGCACGTGCAGCGACTGCGGTCCAAGGTCGAGCGCGACCCCGAGCGGCCAGAGGTGGTGCTCACCGTCCGGGGGGTCGGGTACAAAGCCGGGCCTCCGTGACCCAGGCTCCGACCGCCACCGGCGCGTCAGCTCGCGCGCGCGAGCGCTGGCACGACGCCCGTGATCGCCTCGCCGGTCAGGCGCAGCGCGCCGGGCGGGGTGTGCTGAACGCCTGGCGGCACTCGCTGCAGCTTCGCGTCGGCACCACGACTGTCGTGGTCACCGGCCTGGTCGTGCTCATCATCGGCATCCTGCTCACCGACCAGGTGACCGGTGGCATCCTGCGGGCCAAGCGGCAGGCGGCGATCACCCAGGCGAAGGTCGGGCTGGCGTCGGCCCAGGCGGTGCTGGCCGGGAAGGACGCCGGCGTGGTCGCCGACGTCAGCGACGCCCAGGACCAGATCACCGCGGATCTGACCGCGAGCGGCGGCAGCGCCGGGTTGTTCAGCATCGTCATCGCGTCGACGTCGGCGAGCAACGGCGCAGCCACGGGTGCGGCTCAGATCCCGGCCTCGCTGCGCCGGGCGGTCCAGGGCCTGAACCTCGCCGTGCAGTACGCCCCGGTGCGGGAATCGGCCGGCAAGCACGCGACCGTGCGTGGACTGATAGTCGGCGAGCCGGTGCAGGCGCGAACCGGCCTGTTCGAGCTGTACTACCTGTTCCCGCTCACCGCAGAGCAGCAGACGATCGCCCTCATCCAACGCACCGTGCTCCTCTCCGGTCTGGCCCTCGTCCTGCTGGTGCTCGCGATCGCGTTGCTGGTCACCCGCCAGGTCGTGCGCCCGGTGCGAGTCGCGGCCGAGACCGCGGGCCGGCTGGCGGCCGGCGACCTGGCCCAGCGCATCAAGGTCCGCGGCACCGACGACCTGGCCCGGCTGGGCAAGTCGTTCAACGACATGGCCGGCAGCCTGCAGCGTCAGATCCGCCGGCTCGAGGAACTGTCGCGGCTGCAACGCCGCTTCACCAGCGACGTCTCGCACGAGCTGCGCACGCCCCTGACGACGATCCGGATGGCCTCCGAACTGCTGCACGCCAACCGCGGCGACTTCCCGCCCGAGCTGAGCCGGTCGGCCGAACTGCTGCGAGCGGAGCTGGACCGGTTCGAAGCTCTCCTCGCCGACCTGTTGGAGATCTCGCGCTACGACGCCGGGGTGGCGAACCTGGAATCCGAGGTGGCTGACCTGGGCAACGTCGTCGCGCTGACGGTCGACGCCAATCAGGTGCTGGCCGAACGGCACGGCACCGAGATCGTCGTCCACCAGCCCGCCCGGCCGGTGACCGCCGAGATGGACGTGCGGCGTGTCGAGCGAATCCTGCGCAACCTGCTCGGCAACGCTCTCGACCACGGCGAAGGGAAACCGGTCGTGATCACGATCGGCTACGACGAACACGCCGTTGCCGTCACCGTGCGCGACCACGGCGTCGGGCTGCGCCCCGGCGAGCCCGGCCTGGTGTTCAACCGCTTCTGGCGCGGCGACCCGTCGCGCAGCCGGCTCACGGGGGGAACCGGGTTGGGCCTGGCCATCAGCCTCGAGGATGCCCGGCTGCACGACGGCTGGCTGCAGGCGTGGGGCGAACGCGGTCGCGGGGCTCAGTTCCGTCTCACCCTGCCGCGGCAGGCCGGACATACGCTGACGTCCTCACCCCTGCCGCTCAACCCCGACGAACTTGACGAGGACGACGAGGAATGAACCGCCGGTTGGCCGCTGTGCTGCTGGTCGCGGCCCTGTCGCTGATCGGGTGCACCGGCGTGCCGACGTCGTCCTCGCCAGAAGTCGTCAAGCCGGTGGGCGTGGCCACTGCCGGTGCCGGCCCGGCCGTGACGCCGGCGCCCGACGCCGACCCCCGCACGATGGTGCGCGACTTCCTGGCCGCGAACGCGCTGGCCGACGAGCACCACACCAGCGCGCGGGAATTCCTCACGCCCGACGCGAAGAACCGTTGGTCGGATACGACGGTCACCGTGGTGGCCAGTGAGCAGATCAGCAACTACGTGCACGGCTCGGTCACGGTGCATGGCCAGAAGCTGGGCACGGTGAGCGCTCTCGGCATCTACACGCCGGTGTTGCAGGGCAACGGCGCCACGCCCGTGCCGTTCACGTTCGGCATGAGGAAGATCGACGACCAGTGGCGTATCGACACCCTGACCAGCGGCCTGATCCTGACATCCGACGATTTCCAGCGGGTCTACGAGCAGCACAAGATCTATTTCTGGGATCTCATGGAGCACCGCCTCATCCCCGATCCGCGCTACACCGCGCTGAGCGACTCGCTGCTCGCGAACTGGCTGATGGGGCAGCTGGCCTCGGCGCCGCGCCCGGAGCTGCAGAACGCCGTGAGCAGTGAACTTCCGGCCCAGACCGATGCTCGCCGGGTCACCGTCATCCTCGGATCGCCGGTCACGATCGAAGTGCCGGGCGCGAATCAGCTCGATCTCGCGACGCGCGCGCGACTGGCCGGGCAGGTGGCCCTCACGCTGGATCAGGTCACGCCGGGATCGGTTATGTCGATCCTCGACGGCGGGCGACCCGTCGTCGTGTCCTCGGCGGGCAGTACGCGCTTCACCGCCACCGGCATCGCGGCGCCGGCCAATCCCGCCCGTCCGTCGCCCCGACTGTTCTACATCCGCAACCACGCCGTCGTCGACGCGTCCGGCCGGCCGCTGCCGGGTGAGCTGGGTTCCGGCGCGGACAACCTGACCTCCATTTCCCTCGCCGCCAAAGCGGGTTCCAAAGACCTGCTCGCGGCCGGCACGTCCGGGCCGGACAACAACGCCACCCTGCTCGTCGGCACCCGGTCGAGCGGACTGCGGGCGACGAGCCTGCGGGGCCGGCTGTCGCGTCCGACGTGGGCGCCCGGCCTGGACGAGGTCTGGGTCGGCGACGGCTCGCGCGTGTACCGGGTGTCCCACGGGGGCAGACCGAGCGACGTGCCGGTCGCGGGCGCCAACGCGCCTACCGGCCGAGTCAGCGCGCTGCGCTTCAGCCCCGACGGTTCGCGGGTGGCCATGGTGCTGAGCGGGAATGACGAGGCCAGTGCCCAGGTGTGGGTAGGCCTCGTCGTGCGAGCCAGCGGACAGGCGCAGGTGCGGGTCGACAGCCTCGAGCCGATCAGCCCGCAGCGGATCGTGGTCTCCGACGTCGCGTGGAACGACGAGCTGAAGCTGTTCACGATCGGGACGGTGCCCGGGTCGGGGGAGGGTCATGTCTACGAGGTGCAGGTCGACGGGTCGCTGTGGACGTCGCGGACCGGTACCGAGGACCTGCCCGGCCCGCCGGACAGCATCACGGTTGCCGAAGGCGTGCCGGCCTGGGTATCGGTGGGCGGCACCGTGTGGGCTCAGACCGGCGGATCGTGGGCCAGCCCCAACGGCAGCACCAGCGGGTGCACCAACCCGACCTACCTCGAATAGCCGCGGTTGCCCTCGTACCAGTTCAGCACCCGAAGTGCGCGCAGCGTGTTCCAGCGACTCGGCTTTGCGTCGCCGTCCTCCATCTCGAAGTGAACTGCGCCGGGATGCGTCTTTTCCAGCAGCCAGGTGCCGTCGGGCTGCTGCTTCGATCGCAACAGTTCGACCGCCTCGGTCATTCGCGAATCGGGCGCGTCGCCCGTCGACCGGAAGTAGTCGAGGGCCCAGAGCACGTCGTAGTGCCACCAGGTCGGGAAGGAGAACTGCAGCCAGTCCGGGTCGGCCACCTCGCCAGTGCTCAGCCGCCGGAACAGGTGGCGCTCGAGCAGGTACTCCTCGGCGCGGCGGCGGGCCGCGACGGTCTGGGCCGAACCGCCGGTCGCCCGCTCGTGCTCCAGCAGCCCGTCGAGCACGCAGATCGTCGTCGCGAACGATGAACGCACCGAGCCGTTCTCGGCCTCGCAGTTCCAGCCGCCGTCAGTCAGTTGCTCGCCGAGCAGCCGGGTGACGATGCCGTCGACGTCAACGCCGAAGTAGACGCCGATCGCGACCGTCCGTCCGTTGATGCACGGCTCCACCTCGCCGGCGAAGAACGGCTGCCCGGCGTGTTCCCATCGGGCGTTCGCGCGCACCAGCGCGATCGTCTCGGCAACCGGCTCGGCGTCTGGGTCGATGCCGAATTCGCGGAGCAGCGTCAAGGTGGGGAAGGTGGACGTCCAGGGCTGCCCTTGGGAGAAGTCGCCGCGGAAGTCCGCGGGGAAGCACGCACCGCCCGCCCACTGGCCGTCGTCGTCGCGCAGCGCGAGCAGCCGGGCGCCCCACCCGTCGGTCGCGACCCGCGCGCGCTCGGCGGCCACCTCGTCGGGCGGCGCGTCCGTCAGATCGCGCAGCGCCTGCCAGCGCAGCGCCGGGTCGGAGTCGAGCAGCCAGTCGAGCACATCCATCCGCCGAAAATAGACCTAACCGCCGTCCACAGGCCCGCTCTGCGTCCACAGCCGGCTCGATAGCGGATGACGTCGGCTCGGCTGGGGGCCAGGGTTGCGATCATGCGCACGCTCTTCCCGGCGCTCATCGACCTGGTGCTGCCGCAGTGCTGTGTCGGTTGCGGACGCGACGGCGCGGCGCTGTGCGCGAGCTGTGCATCTAGCCGGTTGGTGCAAGTGGACGCAGCCGGCTTGCCGGTCGTGGCGGCGGCCGACTACGCCGGTGGCCTTCGCACCGCCCTGCTCGCCTACAAGGAGCGGGGCCGACGCGACCTGGCCCGCCCGCTCGGGGAACTGCTGGCCCGTGCCGTGCCGCGGGCTGGGGTCATGCTCGTACCGGTGCCGTGTGCGGACGCGGTCGCGCGGGCCCGCGGCGGTGATCACGTGCTGCGACTGGCCCGCGTGGCGGCCCGGCACCGCGGCGTTCGCGTCGCCGCCCCGCTGCGCCTGGACCGGGCGGTGCGGGACTCGGCCGGGCTCGGCCGCCGCGACCGAGCCCGCAACCTGCACCAGGCGATGCTGGCGACACCAGCCCGGCGACCGGGCGAGGCGGCGGTGATCGTCGACGACATCGTCACCACCGGAGCAACGCTGCGCGAGGCCGCCCGCGCGCTCGATTGCGCGGGTTGGGCGGTTTGCTCGGCCGCCGTCGTGGCTGCGACTGCGCGTCCTGCCGCTGGCACGTCGGTGCCAACCGGACTAGCGTGATGTCGACCTGACCGTAGGCGTACGTCGACCCGCCGCGGGACCGGGGTAACCGGAGCGGGCCGAGCGCCATTGCATGGTGGAGGCCGCATGGAAACTGCCCTGGGCATGGAAATCGTCGTGCGAGGTCGCAACGTCGTCGTCCCGGACCACTACCGGCAGCATGTCGCCGACAAGCTCGAGAAGATCGAGCGTTATGACCACAAGATCATCCGAACCGATGTCGAGCTACAGCACGAACGCAACCCACGGCAGACCGGCCGGTGCCAGCATGTCGAGATCACGTGCCGCACCCGAGGACCGGTAGTACGCAGCGAGGCGTGTGCCGAGGACTTCTACAAGGCGCTGGATCTGGCCACCGAACGACTCGAACGGCGATTCCGGCAGGCGGCCGACCGCCGGCGGGTCCACCACGGCCGCCGCACACCGCCCACGATCGCTGCTGTGATGGCGAACGGGGTCACCGCCTTGGGGCCGCTCGATGCCCTTGAGGAAGCGGTCGAAGAGGAACCGTACGACGGCCCGGGCCGCGTAGTGCGCGAGAAGGAGCACACGGCCAAGCCGATGACGGTCGACCAGGCGTTGTTCGAGATGGAGTTGGTCGGCCACGACTTCTTCCTGTTCAGCGACGTCGATTCCGGCCGCCCGAGCGTGGTCTACCGCCGCCACGCGTATGACTACGGACTGATCCGGCTAGTCCCCTGACCGCAACCGCGGATTGACCAGCGCGAAGCGGACCTCGTCGGCGAAGGTGCCGTCGACGTTGCGCAGCCGGGCCCGCCGCACACCGTCGGGTTCGAAGCCGCCGTGCAGCGCGGCGCGCTGTGAGGCGATGTTCGTCGGCTTGGCCCCCAATTCGAGGCGGGCGAAGCCGGCGACCTCGAACGCCCACCGCACGAGCAGGCGCAGCGCTCTGGCCGTATAACCGCGGCCACGGTAGGCCGGATGCACGGTGTAGCCGACGCCACCGACGTTCGGAGGACCGACCAACCGCAGTCGCACCGAGCCCGCGACCGCACCGGTCGCGTCGTCGACCATCGCGAACGGCGCCGCGGTGCCGACGAGCCAGTCGAGACCGGCGCGCGATGTCATGCGGGCGATGTCGTCAGCAGTCGGGGCGGCGCCGCTGAAACCGATCTCGAGCGACACCGGGTCGGCTTCTTGCTCGTGAATTGCCGACGCATCGGCGGGTAGCATCGGACGCAGCCGCAGGACGCCGTCGCTCAAACCGGCCGGCGGCAGCGGCGCGAACCGGCGTTCGACCGGGCCGTCGGGATCGCCGGGTATCCGGCCGAAGACGGCCCCGTCCGCCGGGCCGGCCGGTGTCGCAATCTCGCTACGGAGTACGCCCTCGAACCGAAAACCGGCATTGAGTGCCGACTTGACCGACGCGAGGTTGGCGACGGCGCACCGGATCTCGACCCGGCTGACCCCGCGGTCGAACGCCCACGCCGCAAGGGCCCGCGACGCCTCGGCGGCGTAGCCGTGCCCGCGCCCCGGGCCATAGATCACATAGCCGATTTGGGCGGCGGTCCGCCTCGGTGCGGGCAGCCGTAGGTCGGCTGAGCCGGTGAGTCGCCCGGTCGCGGTCTCCACGACCGCACAAGCCAGACCCGCACCGGCGTTCGGCCCGGCCGGCGCGATGGCGCTGACGAACTCGACCGCGTCGGACTGCTCGTAGGGATCGGGCAGGAGGAGGAATTCGTGGGTGGCGCGGTCCTGCATAGCCGCCTGGACCGGGGCCGCGTCGTCCGCCTGCCAGGGTCGCAGCGTCAGCCGCTCGCTGGTCAGGACCAGATCGGTGAGCTCGATCCCGGCGTAGCGACCCATGGATCGAGCTTGGCAGAGCCGGCGCCGGCCGGTCACGCGGGATTGCTGCGCCGCGGTTTCTGGCGCTCCGATGTGACCTAGCCGTGATCACCCGGGTTGAGCCCGTAACATGGCCGCCGTGGTTCTAGCCAAGATTCTGCGCGCCGGTGAAGGCAAAATGGTCCGGCGACTTTCGACCATCGCCGCGCACATCGAAACGTTGGAGGACGACTACGTCGATCTCACCGACGCCGAGCTGCGCGCGCTGACCGACACGTTCAAGGAACGCTACCGCGACGGAGAGACCCTCGACGACCTCCTGCCGGAGGCGTTTGCGGTCGTGCGCGAGGCGGCCCGCCGCACCCTGGGCCAGTTCCACTACAAGGTGCAGCTCATGGGCGGCGCCGCGATGCACCTCGGCAACATCGCCGAGATGAAGACCGGTGAGGGCAAGACCCTGGTCTCCACGCTGCCGGCCTATCTCAACGCGCTCACCGGCGACGGCGTGCACGTCGTCACCACGAACGACTACCTGGCCGGTCGCGACGCCGACTGGATGGGTCGGGTCCACCGCTTCCTCGGACTGTCGGTCGGCAAGATCCTCAACGACCTGCCACCGGAGAAGCGCCGGGCGGCGTACGCCTGCGACATCACCTACGGAACCAACAACGAGTTCGGCTTCGACTACCTGCGCGACAACATGGCCTGGTCGCTCGAGGATCTCGTCCAGCGCGGCCACAACTACGCGATCGTCGACGAGGTCGACTCGATCCTGATCGACGAGGCTCGGACTCCGCTCATCATCAGCGGGCCGGCCGAGGAGAACCAGCGCTGGTACCTCGAGTTCGCGCGCATCGCGCCCCGGCTGAAGAAGGACGAGCACTACGAGGTCGAAGAGGGCAAGCGGACGGTCGCGGTCACCGAGGAGGGCGTGGCGTTCGTCGAAGACCAACTCGGCATCGACAACCTCTATGAGGCCGCGAACACCCCGCTCGTCGGCTACCTGAACAACTCGCTGAAGGCCAAGGAGCTGTTCAAGCGCGACCGCGACTACATCGTAAACAACGGTGAGGTGCTCATCGTCGACGAGTTCACCGGCCGCGTGCTGCACGGGCGCCGCTACAACGAGGGCATGCACCAGGCCATCGAGGCGAAAGAGGGCGTGCAGATCCAGCAGGAGAACCAGACGCTGGCCACGATCACCCTGCAGAACTACTTCCGCCTCTACGACAAGCTCGCAGGCATGACGGGCACGGCCCAGACCGAGGCGGCCGAACTGCACCAGATCTACAAGCTTGGTGTCATCCCGATCCCGACGAACATGCCGATGATCCGCGAGGACCACACAGACTTCATCTACAAGACCGAGGACGCCAAGTTCTCCGCCGTCATCGACGACATCGCCGAGCGCAACGAGGCCGGTCAGCCGATCCTCGTCGGCACCGCCAGCGTCTCGAAGTCCGAGCGGCTCTCCTCGCTGCTGCTGCGCAAGGGCATCCCGCACGAGGTGCTCAACGCCAAGCAGCACGCGCGGGAGGCGGCGATCATCGCCAACGCCGGCCGCAAGGGTGCGGTCACGATCGCCACGAACATGGCCGGTCGTGGCACCGACATCATGCTCGGCGGCAACCCCGAGTTCGCCGCCGACGCCGCGTTGCGCGAGCGCGGCCTCACTCCCGACGAGACGCCCGAGGAGTACGAGGCCGCCTGGGCCGACGCGCTCGAGAAGGCGAAGAGCGAGACGGCCAAGGAGCACGACGAGGTCGTCGAGCTTGGCGGGCTGTACGTGCTGGGCACCGAGCGCCACGAGTCCCGGCGCATCGACAACCAGCTGCGCGGGCGCTCCGGACGCCAGGGCGACCCGGGGGAGTCCCGGTTCTACCTCTCCCTCGGCGATGACCTGATGGTCCGGTTCAACGGCGAGCGGGTCGCGGCCATGATGAACCTGCTGCGGCTGCCCGAGGACGTGCCCATCGAGGCCCGTCCCGTCTCCAAGGCGATCCAGTCCGCGCAGACCCAGGTCGAGCAGCAGAACTTCGAGATCCGCAAGAACGTCCTCAAGTACGACGAGGTGCTCAACAAGCAACGCACCGTGATCTACGAAGAGCGCCGGTCGGTGCTCAACGGTCTCGACCTCTCCGATCAGATCCGGCCGATGATCGACGACGTCGTCCGCGGCTACGTCGAGGGCGCCACCTCGTCGGGCTACGCCGAGGAGTGGGACCTCGACCAGCTGTGGACGGCCCTGAAGACGCTCTATCCGATCTCGCTCACGGTCGACGAGGCTATCGAGCAGGCGGGTGGGGAGAAGTCGGACCTGACCCGAGAATTCCTGGTCGACGAACTCGTCGCCGACGCGCAGGCCGCCTACGACGCCCGCGAGGAGGACCTCGGCGCCGAGGTCCTGCGTGAGCTCGAACGTCGGGTCCTGCTGTCGGTGCTCGACCGCAAGTGGCGCGAGCACCTTTACGAGATGGACTACCTGCAAGAAGGCATCGGCCTGCGGGCAATGGCCCAGCGCGATCCGCTCGTGGAGTACCAGCGTGAGGGCTTCGACATGTTCTCGGCGATGATGGAGGCGATCAAGGAGGAGTCGGTCGGTTTCCTGTTCAACCTCGAGGTGGAGGTCGACGAGCCGGGCAACGCGGACGCACCTGCGGCTGCGCCGGCCGCCGAGGCCGACGCGCCGGCTCTCGAGGCCGAGACGCCGCAACTGGACCTGTCGCTGATCAAGGCCGCTGCCGACGGTGCCGTGGTCGAGAACGGCAAGTCGGCCCCGCACGTCCATGCGAAGGGCCTCGACCGCGACACCACGGCCAAGCCGCTCGTCTACACCTCGCCCGAGTTGGGCTCAGAGGCGCCGGCCGTTCAGACGACCAAGACCGACAAGCCGGCCGCCACGTCCAGCACCGCGCGCCGCCAACAGCGTGGCAACCCCAACAAGGGCAGCCGAGGCAACAAGCGAAAGCGGTAGTCGTTGCGGCCGCCGCGCCTGCGGCCTATCCCAACAGCAATTTGGTGCAGCGCCAGCGGCCTTGATCGGCCTCGAGGCGCAGGGCCACCGCGCGGACGCGGGGGCCAACCTGCAGGGTCGCGCACAGTTCGGCGACACCGTCGGCCGGCGCGCACGCCCGCACCGACCGGATGCTCGCGGCGTGGGTCCAGTGTCGGCGGCGGCGCTGGGCCGCACGCTCGAAGTCGGCGCCGAGCCCGTATGCGACGGAGTGACTGAGCAAGGCCGACAGCTGTTGCAGTGGTCGTCGGCCGCCGGCCGTCTCGATGATGCCGGTCAGCAGCCGGCGTCCCCACAAGGCCGGGTCCGGCAGGCTGGTGCGGGGTACCGGCCGCGGTTCGGCCGCTCGACGGCACGGCGCGGGCTCGAACGGCAACTGTTGGTCGAGCGGGCCGACCGCATACAGGTGGGGCGGCACCTCGTCGTCGAACGGGGGCTCGCGTTTGGGCGCGGGACGCACCGTCATCGATCGGGCCGGGCGGGCCGCTTGGACCCGGCGGACGGCCGTGGCCGGACCGGCCGCGATGGCGCTGCTCATGACTGGGCCGAGTCGGCGGGGGCCTGGAGGTGTTGGCCCGGTTCGATCAGGTCGGGATCGGCGCCGATGACGCGTCGATTCGCGGCGTACCACCGCGGCCAGGCGGCGGCGATCCGCGCAGTCGACGCTCGTTCGCCCAGGTGGCGGGCGGCGATGCGCCACAGCGAGTCGCCGGGGCGCACGATGACGCCGTCGGCAGCGCGGCCGGCCGGCTTTGCCCCGCCCGGCAACGTGGGCGCTGGGAGGGTTGGCGGCGACGCGCCGGGCCAGGTGGGTGCCGGAAGCGCCGACGGGGGCGCGGGTGGTGTCGGTGGGGTGAGCGACGGGACGGCCGGCCGGGCGCCGGCTGGCGGCACCACCCCACTGCGAGCGCTGGCCGCGACCGGTGCCAGGAGAATGCCGAACCCGAGCGCACCGGCGAGGACCCGGTACAACGTGCGCGGCAACAGAATGCGCGCGCTCGCGTTGGCCACGCGGCCCAGGCAACCAGGCAGCTGGATCGCGAGCGCAGCCACCAGGCCCAGGCCGAGCCAGACGGCAACGAACCACAACGCGGCGCCGGCGAGCGTGCTCGCGGCTGCGTCGGCGCCGACCTCGGCCAGCCAGGCATGGGGCGAGGCGAGGCCACGGGCCAGTGCCGCCGGCTGGGAGACCAAGGTGAGCAGGGCAGTCAGGTCGGCGAGCAGGACGCCCGACGCGGCAAGCAAGCGGCGCAGATTCATCTAGGTTCCTTCGTTTGTACTCGTTTGCCTTTATAAGCCTCCGATTGAATTCGGTCAATACCGATCGCTTCGGAGGGCCGGAGAGGTCGGGTTGGCCTTGACCGCGCTGGACGGTCCGACCAAGGTGGTCGTAGCCGGTCAAACCGATCGAAGTACGCATATGCCCGCCCGAGGAGCAGCCGTGTCCCGAACCCCCATCCGCGCCGCGTGTGCTGTCGCCGCTTCGGGCATCACGGTGCTCGCCCTTGCCGCCGCTCCGTCCGCAACCGCGGCCGCCTTCAGCCCCGGCGCCCCTGGCGTCGGTGATCCCTACTTCCCGCTCGAAGGCAACGGCGGCTACGACGTCGGGCACTACACGCTCGACCTGACCTACGATCCCGACGCGCACCAACTCGCCGGCACCGCCCACATTGCGGCGCGCGCGACACAGGACCTGTCGCGATTCGACCTGGACCTCTCGGGGATGACCGTTGGCGCGGTGAAGGTCAACAGCGTGGCGGCGACATTCCAGCGGTCCGGGCAGGAACTGCAGATCACCCCCCGTACCGGCCTGCACCGCGGCTCGGCCTTCGACGTGGCGGTGCGCTACGACGGTTCACCGCAGACGATCACCGGGTCGCCGATCGTGTTCGGCGCCGACTACGGCTGGCAGTACACCCCCGACGGCGCGTTCGTCGGTGACGAGCCCAACGCCGCGAGCACGTGGTTCCCCAGCAATGACCACCCCATCGACAAGGCGAGCTACACATTCCGGATCACGGTGCCCAGCAGTCGCAAGGTGGTCGCCAACGGCGACCTCGTGTCGACGAAGACCACGAATGCGAAGACCACCTTCGTCTGGGACGAGACCAGCCCGATGGCCACGTACCTCGCCACCATCGACATCGGATCCTGGGACTTCCGTAACGGCACCACGCCGGCGGGTATCCCCGAGACCATGGCCGTCGACCCGGCGCTCACGGCTCAGGCCCAGACCGGCCAGGTCTTCGAACAGACCGGCGCGATCACCGACTTCTGGAGCAAGGAGTTCGGCCCGTACCCGTTCACGTCGACGGGCGCCATCGTCGACAACGTGCCCGACGTCGGTTTCTCGTTGGAGACCCAGACCCGTCCGTTGTACGGCTTCTCGCCGGACTCCGGCACGATGTCACACGAGTTGTCGCACCAGTGGTTCGGCGACAGCGTCTCGGTGCGGACCTGGCGTGACATCTGGCTCAACGAGGGCTTCGCCACGTTCGCGGCCTGGCTGTGGACCGAGCACACGGGGGGCAACAGCACCTACGCGAGCGCGCTGAACGCCTACAACCGGATCGCGGCTACGTCGTCGTTCTGGAACCAGTCGATCGCCGATCCCCAGCGCGACACCATGTTCAGCAGCGCGGTGTACACCAGGGGTGGCATGACGTTGGCGGCGTTGCGGCACCGCATCGGCGACCACGACTTCTTCGACCTCCTGCACCGTTGGACGGCCCAGCACCGGTACGGCAACGGCTCCACCCAGCAGTTCGTGGCGCTGGCTGAGCGGGTGTCCGGCGCGGATCTGGGCGCGTTCTTCGACACCTGGTTGTGGCAGAAGAGCAAGCCGGCCTCGTTCGACTGAGCGGGAATTGTTGCCCGGCCCGGTTCGTTACAGACATTGCCGGTCCGGTTCATGCCCCGGGCCTCACCTTCAGCCGCCGAGCGCGGCCACTCGCCGAGAGGCGCAGACGGGCCGGCACTCTTGCACCAAGCAGCGACCATCCGGGCCCAGCCCGGGTGGTCGCTGTCGCGTTGCGGGACGCCCCGCCACCCGAGGCGTCAGGCGGCGACGGGTACTGGTGCTCGGCGGGTGAGCCGGACGTTCTCGTGACGCATCATCAGCCGGAACAGCACGTACGACGCGATGACGGTCAGGGTCACCAGCAGGGGCGAGAGCAACGCCCGCAGCATCAGGAACCCGCCGAGCGATGCCGTCGACAGCAGCCACACCGTCCCGGCGGCGTTGATGAGATAGGCCAGCACCCAGACTACTGAGACGTAACGGAAGTAATGGTTGGCCCGGAGTCGCTGGCTGAGCGCCTCTGGCAGCGGGCAGAAATCGTGCACGAGCCGGTCCAACAATGGCCGGCCGGCGATCGCGGTGAGCGCGAAGGCGGTGGCGGTTGCGACGGTTCCGGCGACGGGCTGGAGGAAGTAGAGGAACGCACTGTTGGTCCAGAACGCGAACACCGCCCGCAAGGTCAGCAGTCCGGCACCAAGCATCGCGGCCGCGAGGACGGGCTTGCCGCGTGTGTGGGTCCAGAGCAGGCCGGCGTAGTACCAGCCGAGGGTGACCGCAACGGCAATCCGAAGGCTGCTCAACGACAGGGTCAGGTAGAACACTGCGGCGGGCACCAGCGATGCGGTCAGGACGGTCGAGCCGGCTTTGCGGATGATTTCCCGCGCGCCAGGCAACACGATCACGTGCTGGGCCGCTGGCTTCACAAGCGCACGCACGCCTCTCTGACCGCGGCCGGGGGTTTCCGCTGTCGAACAGTGACACTACACCGGACATATTTCGGGAGCCGCCATGACGGCGCAAATCCGCCGTTACCGGCTTGGTCGAATTGCCGGAAAGTGCCGGTGCAGCTCGTTGGCGTACGCGCGCCCGAGCTGCGCTCCGTTCTCGGCGACCCACTCCGTGAACAGCGTCCGGCCGGTCGCCGGAGCGGTCGAATCGGCCAGCCCGTCGGCCATGGCGTGGTACTCGTCGCGGGTGAGGAGGACGTCGCGCAGGACCAGGTTCAGCACGCCGGAAAGCAGCGGCACGGCCGGTGGCGGAACCGGCACGAGCAGCGCGCGACTGCCTACTGCGAAGCGCACCGCGCTCACCAGGTCGCGAAACGTCAGCGACTCCGGGCCGACCGCGTCCACCGTCGTGTCGTCGGTGCGGCCACCGAGTTGCACGCACAACTGAGCGAGGTCCTCGATGTGGATGCCGCGTACGCGGTACTCGCCGCGGCCTCCGATGGCGAAGACGGGCACGTGCCGCAGCAGCCAGGCAATGTTGTTCACGAGGACACCGTCGCCACCGAACAGGATCGCCGGGCGCGCGATTGCGTGGGAGACACCGCTGTTGCGCAGCAGCCGTTCCACCTCCGCCTTGCCGCGGAAGTAGGGATAGGGCGAATCCAGGGCCGGGTTGGTGATCGAGACGTGCACGATCCGCTGGACACCCGCAGCGACCGCTGCGTCGAACAGCGTGCGGCTGTCGGCCACCGCGAGGTCGTGATCGACGCGGCCCCTGGCGAAGCGGACCCAATACGTGTTGTAGAGCGTGTGCACGCCGCGCAACGACTGCACCAGGTCGCCCGGGCGCGTGAAGTCAAGCGGTGCGACGTCGATCGGCGTCGAATCGGGAGCGCGCTCGGGATGCCCGGTGAGCGTGCGCACCCGATGCCCGGCGGCAAGGAGCTCGCGGGCGATGGCCGATCCGGAGTAGCTGAAGGCGCCGGTGACGGCGTCGAGCGGGTCGGACGTCGCCATCGGATCTCCCCAGTGGGCGAGCTGAACAGTTTCTGGACGGTAACACCGGGCAGTCAAGGTGCCACCCCGTCGACGACCCCGGCCGGGTCGCGGCCGAGCCGGGCAATATCGTCGCGAACAACGAGCGAGTTCGGAGTAACCATGCGCTGGGATGCCTTGTTCGGTGATCTGGAAGCTCAGGCCGACGCCCTGGAGCACGCCGAACGCGCCGCCGAGGTCGACGAGCGGACCCGCATCGAAGTAGCGACGTTGGCACTTGTCGATCGGCTGCGCGCGGCCGTCGGCTCGCCGCTGCGACTGCAGTGCGCCGGGGCGCTGCTGCTGGCGGGCGACGTGCGCCGCGTCGGCCCGGACTGGGTACTGCTGGACGAGGGCGGCCGAGAGGACCTCGTGCCGCTTGCTGCCGTGCTCGGCATCAGTGGCCTGAGCCGGCTGTCGGCGGTGCCGAACTCGAGCTCGCCGGTCGAATCGCGACTCACGCTGCGGCACGTGCTGCGCGGCCTGGCGCGGGATCGTTCGGCCGTGCAGGTCGCCCGCGTCGACGGCTCGACGCTGAACGCGACCATCGACCGCGTCGGCGCCGACTTCGTCGAGCTCGCGCTGCACGCTGCGGGTGAGACCCGCCGTCGAAGCGAGGTTCGCGACGTGGTCGACGTACCGTTCCGCGCCGTGGCCGCGGTGCGCCGGCAGGGTTGAGGTCAGGTGGACTCTTCCGCCTCGACGAAGGGGTGCTCGGCGACGAACTGGCGGGTCTCGTCGTACATGCGGGCGATGTAACTCTCGAGCTTGTCCCGTTCGACCCGCCACTGCCCGCGGCCGCCGACCTTGATCGCCTCGAGGTCGCCGTTGCGGACCAGGGCGTAGGTCTGGGACGCGGAGATGTTGAGGACGTCGGCGACGTCGGCGAGGGTCAGGAAGCGGTCGCTGGCCATGCTGGCTCGAGGTTCCCTTCGCGGTCGGCGCGCGGCGCGTGCTCCGACATTCTGGCATCGGCGCCGGCCCGGACGCCGACTGTCCACAGGGCGGCTCGTGGGCATTTCGACAGATATGCCGGTATCCGGCACGATGACCGCGTGAGCGCGCCATCTCCGACGCCGCGCCGGGTCAGAACCCCGAGCTGGCTGGATCTGCGGCTGGTCCTCGGCGTCGTCCTGGTTCTTGCCTCCGTGCTGGTCGGCGCGAAGATCGTGTCGGGTGCCAACCACACGTATCGGATGCTGGCGGTGAACCGGGACCTGGCCGCCGGCACCCTCCTCAACCGCGACGATGTCGAGACTGTCCGGGTCCAGCTACCGCATCACGGCGATGGGACGTACCTGCCCGCCGACGCCGACGTCACCGGAAAGCAACTCAACCGGCCTCTCACTCGGGGCGAGTTGGTGCCCGCCGCCGCGTTGAGTCGACCTGCGGCGTTGACGACGCTCACGGTTCCGTTCAGTCCGGACTCGGCACCGCGGCTGTCGCCTGGGCAGCGCATCGAGATCTGGCTGGCGAGCAAGGCCTGCCCGGCAATCGTGCTGCTGGCCGATGTGACCGTGCAGGCCGTGCATGGGTCCGCCGGGACGTCGTTCGCGTCCAGCGGCGGGCAGAACGTGGTTGTCAGCGTTTCGCCGAACCTCGCCGACCGAGTCGTCGCTGCGCTGGCTTTGGACGGCGCCAGCATCCGCGCCGGCGTCCTCACCGGGCCACAGCGACCGGGCGCGAACGAAGCGCTGCCCGCGCTGGACACGTGCGCCGCACGCCCCGGGTCGTCGTGAAGCTGCCCGTGCTGACGGCCGCCGACGGCGCGGCCTGGGAAGCCGGACTGGTCACCGCTCTGGACTGCGGAGACCACGGCGTTCGGGTCGTGCGCCGGTGCGTCGACATCGTCGACCTGCTGGCAGTGGCGGCTGCCGGGCAAGGCCGGGCGGCCTTGGTGTCGGCCCGGCTGCGCCGGTTGGACGCCGATGCGGTCGACCGGCTGCTCGCCGCGGACGTCATTCCGGTCGGTGTGGTGCGCCGTGGCGACGCGGCGGACGAGGACCGGTTGCGGGCGGCCGGAATCGGCCATCTCGTGCCTGAGGATGCCGAACCCAGCGTCGTGGCGTCCGTTATCGCCGAGGCCGTCTCGGCGACCACTGCCGGCGGACGGGCCGGGCGGATGTTCGGCGATCCGGCCATGTCGATGCCGATCCCGCCCGGCGCCGGGACCGCAGTGGCGGCCGAGCTGCCGCCGCGCCGCGGTTCGGTGATCGCGGTGTGGGGCCCGACCGGCGCGCCCGGACGGACCACCGTCGCCGCGAATCTGGCCGACGAGCTCGCCCGGCTCGCAACTCCTACCGTGCTCGTCGACGCCGACGTCTACGGCGGCACAGTCGCGGTACTGCTAGGGCTGCTCGATGAATCGCCGGGCTTGGCCGCGGCCTGTCGCCAAGCCGGCGCAACGCGCCTGGATCCCGCCGCGCTCGCGGATCTGTGTTGGCAGCTCACCCCCACGCTGCGGGTGCTCACCGGAATACCGATCGCGCAGCGCTGGCCGGAGGTGCGGGCGTCGGCAATCGAGCCGGTCCTGGCCGCCACCCGCGCGCTGGCCGAGTTCACCGTGCTCGACTGCGGGTTCGGTCTGGAAACCGACGAGGAGCTCTCCTTCGATTCGTTGGCGCCCCGCCGCAACGGGGCGACCCTGGCCGTCCTCGATCAGGCCGATGTCGTCGTGGCAGTTGGTGCGGCCGATCCGATCGGGCTGCAGCGTCTCGTGCGCGGGCTGGCCGAGTTGCGCGACGCAGAGGTCTCCGCGCCCATCTGGGTGGTGCTCAACAAGGTGCGCCGCGGGGTGGTTGCCGGCGATCCGGCCGTCGAGGTCACGGCCGCACTCGAACGCTTCGCCGGACGTAGCCCGGCGTCGTTGCTGCCGTTCGACTTGGACGCGGTCGACGCCGCACTCGCGGCCGGCCGGTTGCTGGCTGAATGCCGGCCGGCCAGCCCGCTGCGCCAGGCCGTCGCCGAGCTCGCGGCCGCGCTCGTGGGCTTGCCGAGCCAGCGCGGCCGCCGCCGCCGGTGGGTGCTGCACCACGGGCGGTAGTCGCGCGGCGCCCCGAGCGGCGCGCGTACGGTTGTCGGCTGGGTCCGGGACATACCTGACAATGGGGTTCCGAGCTGCGGAGGAGCCCACTTGCCATGAATGAACGATTGTCGACGGCCGACGTCTCGTTCTTCTATCTCGAAGGGCGCACGACGCCGCAGCACGTCGGCGGGCTCGCCGTTTTCGTCCCGCCGGACGGCGGATTCGACTACGACCGCCTGGTCACCCTGCTCGAGCAGCGGATCGCGCTCGTGCCGCGCTATCGACAGCGGGTGCGCAGCGTCCCCGGCCACCTGGCCAACCCGGTATGGGTCGATGACCCGAACTTCGACATCACATATCACGTGCGACGATCCGCGCTGCCCCGTCCGGGCAACGAAGCCCAGTTGCTGGAATTCTGCGCCCGCATCGAATCCCGGTTGCTCGACCGGTCCCGCCCGCTGTGGGAGATGTACCTGGTGGAAGGGATGGCCGGGGGCAACGTCGCGATCGTGACCAAGACGCACCACTCGATGGTTGACGGCCTCGGCGCCGTTGACATCGCCCAGGTCATACTCGACTCGGCACCGGTGGCGGCTGAGGGCGTCGCGGGGTTGTGGATGCCCGAACCCGAGCCCAGTGCGACCGGTCTCGTGCTTGACGCGTTGTCCGGCGTCGTTCACCGGCCGGCCGCGGCCGTCGACGCGGTCCGGCTCGGCGCCAAGGACGTGCGGGCGTCGGCGGGCGCAGTCACAACGGCACTCGGCGGGGCATTGGCTGCCGCGGCCGCCTTCGTCCGCCCGGCACCGTCCTCGCCGTTGCGGGCGAAGATCGGTCAACAGCGACGCATCGCGGTTGCTCGCACCGGGCTCGAGGACTACCGCCGGGTCCGCCAGGCGCACGGCGCGTCGGTGAACGACGTGGTGCTGGCCACGGTGGCCGGGGCATTGCGCGGTTGGCTGCTTCAGCGGGGCGAAGCGGTGCCACCCGGGCTGTGCGTGCGCGCGCTGGTGCCGGTGAGCGTCAACGTCGACAGCGCCGAGGCCAACCGCGTCGCCGCATTGCTCGTCGACCTGCCGGTGGGCGAGCCGGACCCGGTGCTCCGCCTCGCCCAAGTCACGCGAGCCATGGCCGATCACAAGCGATCGGGGCGATCGGTGAGTGCCGACGCGCTGATGGCGGTGAGCGGGTTCGCGCCACCTACGCTGCATGCTCTCGGCGCCCGCGCGGTCAACGGCCTGGCCCGCCGGCTCTTCAGTCTCGTGGTGACGAACGTGCCCGGACCCCAGACGCCGGTGTACGCGGCCGGGGCCAGGATGAGCGAGATGTTCCCGATCCTGCCGCTCGGGCCGGGACAGGCGGTCTCGATCGGGCTGACGTCCTACGACGGCGGGGTGTACTACGGCGTGAACGGTGACTGGGATGCGGTGCCGGACGTCGAGGCGCTGGCCGGGCTGCTCGAGGATGCGCTCGCCGAACTCGTCGCAGTCAGCCCGGCGGCCCGTGCCGGAGTCGGTTCGGTCGCCGCCGACCGGCGGGCGCCGCGTCGTCGTCCGGCCGGCCGGCGGACGGTCAGCCGCATTCCGCGGGAGCCGCGACCGTGAGCCCCCCGGCGTCGCCACCCCGGCGCGCGATCGTGCTCGGTGGCGGTGGCGTGCTGGGATTCGCGTGGATGCTCGGCGCCTTGTCCGCCCTCGAATCGGTCGCGGAGTTCGACGTGCGGGAGGTCGACACCATCGTGGGCACCTCGGCCGGCTCGGTGGTGGCGGCGCTGCTCGGCTGCGGCGTGCCACTCGAAGCGATCTCCCGCCATCACCAAGGGATGCCGGCACCGGCCGACCCGCCGATCGCCTACACCTATGAGGGCGCCACGGGCGGCGCTCTTCCGCCGCGGCCGGGGTGGCGGCCGGGGTCGCCGCAACTGCTGCGGGCTGCGCTGCGCCATCCGCGCCGATTCTCGCCGCTGGTCACGTTGGCCGCGCTGTTGCCCGCCGGGCGCGGAACGCTGGATCCGGTACGCGAACTGGTGGGCACGGTCGCGCGCGAATCCGGCTTCGCCGATGCCTGGCCGAGCAGCCCTCGGCCGTGGGTGGTCGCCGCCGATTACCGCAGTGGTCGACGAGTGGTGTTCGGGCGCGACAACTTCCCGCCGCCGGGCCCGCGCACCATCCGGCAGGCGACGCTGGCCGACGCAGTGACCGCCTCGTGTTCTATCCCGGCCTGGTACCCCCCAATCGTTATCGACGGAGTGCCTTACATCGACGGAGGCACGCTGTCGAACGCCTCGGTCGACGTGTTGCGCGGTGCTCCCGTCGACGAGGTTTACGTGTTCGCGCCGATGGCGTCCGTGCAGGCCGACCGCGCCACGACCGCCGTCGGGCGGATAGAGCGGCTGGTGCGGCGGGCCATCACCCGGGGCATCCTGGCCGACGTCGCCGAGTTGCGTTCGGCCGGTATGCGGGTGTGCGTGGTGACGCCGGAACCGGCCGACCTTGAGGTGCTCGGCTTGAACCTGATGAACCCGGGTCGGCGTACCGAGGTACTCGAGACGGCCCAGGACACGGCGACCGGACAGCTCACCCGACAGCTCTCGCCGACCGCCGGCTGGAGGCGCGGCGGCGGTGACCTCGACGCGACCGGACGGGCGCGGGCATGAGGGTGTATCTGCCCGCGACGACTGCCGGACTGCGCGAGCTCGTCGACGCCGGCCGGTTGGGTACCGAGCCCACCACCGCGTTCGCCGTCACGCCGGGACTGCGCGAGTGGTACGTCGACGACGATCTCGAGGAACTGGAGTACGCCGCAATGCTCGAGGCCGCCCGCGCGTCGCTGCGCCTGCTCGACAGTGATCCGGTCGCAGCCCGGCGGCGCGTGGTCCTCGCCGCCGACGTTCCTGACGGAGACGTCGCCGTTCGCGACGACCTCGATCGTGGCGTCGTAGAGCTGTCCGGACCCGTCCCGATGTCGCAGATCGCGGCCCTGCACGTTGACGGCCCGGATGCCGAGGCCGCGGTCGCGGCGGCGGCCGAGTCGATAATTGCGGCCGACCTCGGCGACCCTGCCGCCCAGGATGCCGTGGATGACACGGAGGGCTACGAGCTGAGCTGGTACGCCACCCAGGAGATCGCCCCGTTCGTCGACCTGCTCTGAGCGGCCTGCCCCATGGCACGATCGGGGTATGGACGCAATCACCAAACCACCCGCACCGGCCAACGAACCGGCGCGCAGCTATGCCCCCGGCAGCACCGAGCGGGAGACCCTCGCCGCCACGCTGCGGGATCTGGCCGCTTCGCCGGCCGAACTCACTATGACGATCGATGGCCGGCAGCAGATGGCCGGCGGCCAACCCGTGGCCGTCGTCGCGCCGCATCAGCACGCCCACGTCCTGGGCACCACCGCCCAGGCCACGCCGGCGGACGTCGAGACCGCAATCGGGGCCGCGCTCAAGGCTGCTCCGGCTTGGCGCGATCTGCCATTCGACGAGCGCGCCGCGGTGTTCCTGCGTGCAGCCGATCTGCTGTCGACGACGTGGCGCGACACACTGAACGCGGCGACCATGCTCGGCCAGTCCAAGACGGCGCAGCAAGCCGAGATCGACGCGGCCTGTGAACTCGCCGACTTCCTGCGCTTCAACGTGCACTTCGCCCGGCAGATCCTCGCCGAGCAGCCGACGAGTCCGGAGCTCACCTGGAATCGTTCGGACTACCGACCGCTCGAGGGTTTCGTCCTGGCCATCACCCCGTTCAATTTCACGGCTATCGCCGGCAACCTGCCGTCGGCGCCGGCCCTGCTCGGCAACGTGATCGTGTGGAAGCCGTCGCCGACCCAGCAGTTCGCAGCCCATCACACGATGCGGCTGTTCGAGGCGGCCGGGCTGCCACCTGGCGTGATCAACATGGTGACCGGCGACGGCCAGGCGGTCAGCCAAGCGGCACTGACTCATCCGGCGCTGGCCGGCATTCACTTCACCGGCTCGACCAGCACCTTTCAGCAGCTTTGGCGCACGGTCGGAGCCGCGATCGACACCTACGCCGGCTACCCGCGACTGGTGGGCGAAACAGGGGGCAAGGACTTCGTACTCGCCCATCCGTCGGCCGACCCTGCTGCCCTGGTGACCGGGCTGGTACGGGCAGCGTTCGAGTACCAAGGCCAGAAGTGCTCGGCGGCGTCGCGAGCGTACGTGCCGCGTTCGCTCTGGGACGCCGGCCTGCGCGACGAGCTGGTCGCAGTCACCGAGTCGCTGACCTACGGCGATGTCACCGACTTCAGCAACTTCGGTGGGGCCGTCATCGACCGCCGCGCGTTCGACCGGCTCAGCGGTGTGCAGGACCGTTTGCAGGCCGACCCAGCCACGACCGTGATAGCGGGCGGCAAGAGCGACGACAGCGTGGGCTACTTCGTGCAACCGACGCTGGTTGAGTCGGGCGACCCGGGACACGACGTGTTCCGCAGCGAATACTTCGGCCCGCTGCTCGCGGTGCATGTCTACGACGATCGGCACTGGGCCGAGACGCTGACCCAGCTGGAATCGGTATCGCCGTACGCGCTCACCGGTGCTGTCTTCGCGCGCGACCGCGCCGCGATCCTGGAAGCGTCGAATGTACTGCGCTTTGCCGCCGGAAACTTCTACGTCAACGACAAGCCAACCGGGGCCGTCGTCGGGCAGCAACCGTTCGGCGGCGCGCGTGCGTCGGGGACGAACGACAAGGCCGGCTCGGTGTGGAACCTTCTGCGATGGGCGTCGCCGCGTTCGATCAAGGAGACCTTCGTGCCGGCGGTCGACCATCGGTATCCGCACATGGGCTGATGGCCTCATGGTCGGGCAACCTGCACCGGCAGCGGTTCCGGTGAGTGGCAATCGCCCCACGCTGTGTCGGGCACCAGCAGGCCGCGGCCGGGCGGGGTCATGGCGCGCCGTTGCGGGAGCCGTCGGCCGATCAGCTCACCGTCGCCCGGACCCGGCTGCAGCACCAACGCGCAGCGGCTGCGACGTACTTCGGCCGCCGGCCCTCGATACGTCAGGGCAACGTCGTCGCTGTTGGCGGCGACCACGACAGCCAGTCCATCAGGCGCACCGCGGACCAGGTTCGTCAGCGCCGCTCCGACCGTCGTATCGACAAACGCCTCACTGTCATCGACCAGCAGTAGCCAGTGTTGGTCGATCGGCACGACCGGCACGACCGGGTCGGTGGTGCTCTCGGGCGTGAGCGCGGTAATGCCCCGGGTCTGGCCGGCCCGCGCGAGTGGGCTACCGGCCCGGGCGGCGAGCAGCACGGCGAGCTCGTCGCGAATCGCCTGGACCAGCAACACGCACAGGGTGGTGCTGCGTCCAGACCGGGGCGGGCCGGTCACGAGCAACCGCCCGGCGCCGGCGAACAGGTCGACGTCGTACATGTCGGCACCGTCACCGGCAACGCCGATTGTGAACCGGCCGCGAGTGACCGGCAGCTGCGACAGGTCGATGCGGCTGGGCAACGGCCGGAGCCGTATCGGTGCGAACGGTGTGGTGCAGTCCGGTGCGTCGGGGCCGGCGTGCTCCGGCGGCGGGAAGGCCGCGATGACTCGCCGCTGTTCCGGGCCGGACGCTGTTGCGCCGACGTAAGCGAATTGCACTTCGGCGCCGTCGGACGTGCGGATCGCGCGCCCCGGCGGCAAGTGCCGTGGCACGGCGCGAGCCGGAACACCGGCCAGCGCGAAGTCATTGCGGTCGGCCAGCGCCAGCACGAACTTGGTTGCGACGGCACCGGCCAGCCGGGCGGACAGGGTGATTCGATCACCCGCCACGACGACCGTGAGACCGGCGGCTGCACCAGTGCGCAGTAGGCGGAGCACCACGTCCACGGCTCGACCGCCGTCGTAGTCCTCGGCGATTGCGACGAAGCCGTCCCAGCCGTCGAGCAGGCACAACATCAGCGGCGCGCGATGTCCCGCGACCCGCGCGTCGCGGATCGAGCTCATACCGACTTCGGTCAGCCAGCTCTGACGGCGGTGTACGGCCGCCTCCAAGCGCCGCAGCAGAGTATCGACGAGTTCGAAGCGTTCGCGCGTGGCGGCAGTGCCCACGTGCGGCAGGTCGGCGAGCGGGACGAGTCCGCCGCCGGCGCAGTCGACGGTGTAGATCGCGAGCTCGTCGCAGCCGAGTTGTTGTGCAGCAACCACGGCTATCGTCAGTAGCGCCGTACTGCGCCCGGATCGGGGACCGCCCGTCACCAATACGGATCCGCCCGCGGTGAGGTCGAGGTGCAGTGGCGTCTGCTCCTGGAGATCCGGACGATCGACCAGCCCGATCGCGATCGAGGTGGGGTCCGTGGACGGCGGCAACGCCGTTGTCGACAACTCGGCCGGAAGCGGTGGCAACCAGGGACGGCGGGCCGCCCGGTGCCCGGCTGCCGCGGCCGCGGAGACGAGCGCATCAACGATCAGTTGCAGGTCGGTCGGCGCGCCGCCTGGCCGGGTCGGTGCGGCGACTGCTGCCCGCCATGGCCCGAGCGGCACCACCGAGATCTCACGCATCGAACCGGGCGCCGTAGCCGGGGCGCCCACGCGCGCAGTCTGTACGTCGGTGACGGTCGTACCGATCCGGATGATGGCGCGGCCCGGCATGTCGTGTTGGAGCAGCGCGGCCCGCTCGCTGCCTATGACGTCGACCGACTCGGCCGGATCCGACATGCGCAGCGCGACCCGCAGCGCGGTATTCGCGCGAATCTCCGGCGAGACCACACCGCCGGGACGCTGGGTGGCGAGGACGAGGTGGATGCCGAGGGAACGCCCGCGCTGCGCGATCGCGATCAGTCCGCTGACGAATTCCGGCAACTCCTCGGCCAGGGCGGCGAATTCGTCGACCACGAGGACCAGGCGGGGCAGTGGCGGGCCGGGCGGAGCGGCCGCTCGGTATCCGGTCAGGTCGACGGCGCCCACCTCTGCGAACAGCGCTTCGCGGCGACTCAGCTCAGCGTGCAGGGAGCGCAGCGCGCGCTCCGTCGACGGCCCGTCGAGGTCGGTGACCAGGCCGACGGTGTGCGGCAACCGGGCGCAGTCGGCAAACGCCGCGCCGCCCTTGTAGTCGATGAGGACGAAGCAGATCGCATCCGGCGGATAGTTCAGGGCGAGCCCGGCCACGAGTGACTGAAGCAGCTCCGACTTGCCCGCGCCGGTGGTTCCGGCGACCAGCGCGTGCGGTCCGTCGCGCACCAAGTCGATGCGCACCGCTGCGTCGACGCCCATTCCCAGCACGGTGCCGGCGCCGGAGTCGCTGCTCGCCCAGCGCTGCCGCGCTGCCGTGCCGTCGAGCTCATCGAGACCGAGCAGGTCGAGCAGCCGGCACTGCAGCGGCAGGCCATTGCCGATCGCGCCCCCGCCGTCGGCCAAGGGGGCCAGGGCGCGCGCGACGGAGTCGGCCCACCGGTGCGTGACCCGATCGGCCACGGCGCTGACGCGGTCGCGGTCTGCACGTCCGGAGATATCGAGGCGCGCGCCGGTCTCTCCGGCCGCCAGCACGGAGGTGACGCAGGCCGCCGGGAGGTGCCGACCTTGAGTGTCGACGCAGATCGCGGTGATGCCCACCGCCGGGCCGGCCATGAGAATGTCGGACAGGCCGGGTTGATCGCTGGACTCGACGGCTCGGTCGACGAGCACAACCAACCACGGGCCGGTCCAGGCGCGCGGTTCACGTCGCCTCGCCAGCCGCTGCTCGAGCAACGCACCCAGGTCGGCGATCATCGCTCGGCGACCGGCTGCTGTCGTGGCCGGTGCGCGGGTCAGATGCGGAAGCCAACGGACCCACGACCACTGCGCGGCGGCCGCATCGGAAAGCAGCAGCGCCAGTTCCAGGTCGGCGGGCGAGATCAGCACGGCGAGCTGGCATAGCAACCACCGCGCGATGCCGAGCGCGACACCGGCCGGGCCTGCGACGCCCAACGGACCGAGCCGCAGGTCGATCGCCAGTGGTACGTCGCGCAGGCGGCCGGCCGGAACCGAGACCGGCCCCCGGCGAGTCTGTACGGCCGAGGCCAGTTCGGTCAGACCCAACCGCACGCTCAACGCGTCGGGGTCGGTGCGGCGCCGTTCCCACAGGCGGGTGCTCGGTGTGCAGGCCAGCTGGCGCAGCAAGGCCGGATCAGGGTGCGCCCGACGGCGCAAGCGAACCTCCAGTGCCAACGCCGTGGCGGCCTCGGCGGCGGCCATCGCCTCGCGGTGGCGCCCGCTGATCGCGTCGCGCCGGCGGATGCGCCGCCAATGCAGTCGGTCGCTGAGCGACGTGGCCAGGATGATCACCGGCGACAGCAGCGCGAAGGCGAGGAACTGCGCGGTGCCGAGGGCGAGCGCGAGCCCGACGCCGGCGAGCGCCGGCACAAGCGCGGCCGCCCACTGCATGCGCTGCGCCCGGCCAACGTCGCCGCGGACCGGAAACTCGATCTCGCGGACGCTGACTGGCGTTCCGTCCCGCGGCGGGCGGTTGACCAGCAAGCCGCCGTCGGCAGTCGAACGTAACGCCGCCGGTGGTTCGTGGCCACGGCCGATGGACAGGAACGAATCGCCCACCCGCAGCAAGCCTGCGTCGGTCAACGCGGCACCGTCCTCGTCGACGGGAACGCCGTCGATCGTCGTGCCGTTGCGCGAGTCCAGGTCGTGCACGGTTGTTCCGCCAGCCGTCACCGTGAGGCACGCGTGCCGGCGGGACACGTCCGGGTCGGTGAGCACGAGGTCGCAGTCCGCGGCCCGGCCGACGGTCACGATCCCCCGGGGTAGTGCCACAACGCGCCCAGCGTCCGGACCTCCCACAACGTTTAGGCGCAGCACTGCGTCGGCCGAAGGATCGGGATCGCCGGGTGCCCCGACCGTGACCACGTCTCCGGTGCGCAGGCCCGGCGCACCGAGTGGCGTCGTCGCCGGAAGGGGCCGCGCGCCCGCCCACAGGTGCAGGGGAGACGGCGCGCCGAGCAGTTCGGCCAGCCTGTCGTCGAGATCGCCAACGACGCTGCCCGGCGGCGCGGTGAGGGCGACATCGCGTTCGCCGTCGCGGTCGCGAACGGTGCATTCGATGCGCATGCGGTGAGTGTCCGGACGCGCACCGACGAAAGACGAGCTGTCGAGCTCGACCTGTGGATAACCAACGTGGCGGTGCGCAGTTGTCCACAGCTGCTCCGTTCATCGTTGCAATCGCCGCCCAGCTGCGTAGCGTTCGCCGCCATCAGAGCCGCCCGTCGGGGCCGTGCGCTGAGTCGAGCCAGCCAATCGAAGGGGAGGATCCGCATGCCCGGTCTGAAGGTGACGCCGGACCAATTGTCGGCAATGGGCGGCTCGGTCGCCCGAGTGTCCGCAGACATCCGCGGTGCGCAGCAGGGCCTCAAGGGCCAGCTGGCACCGTTGTTCGGCGCCGACTGGTCCGGCGCGGCGGCAGCCCAGTTCACGGCCCTGTACCAGCAGTTCGACCAGCATGCGAAGGGCCTTTCGGACGCCCTGGACGGCATCGGCCAACTGCTCGGCCGGGCCGGAGCGAGCTACGCGGAGGTCGAACAGCAGATCGCCGCATCGTTCCGGTGATGGGCGGGCGGCAACCGGAAGAATCGGGAAGCGCCCCGGTCAGCCGAAGGGGGACGGCTGACCGGGGACCGGGTCGCCCGCACTACCGTTCGGGCGGTGAGTGCTCCCGACGCAGTGGCCGCGGTCGAGCAGGCGTTGTGCGACCACTTCGGGCAACGGCCGGCCCGGGCCTCGGTGTCGTTTCTCGGTGTCGAGCCGATCGAGGTGCTGCGCTTCGAGCCGATCCCGGGCGAGCGGGCTTACCTGTCCCTGGGCATGTCGAGGCGGCCGATGACGGCGGCCGGGGACCTGGTCGTCGGACCCGACGGCCCCCGCGCCGAATTGATGCTGCACGTTCGAGCCGGCGATGCAGACGTTGACGAGGTCTGGCGGCAGTTGGCGGTGCTGGCGGCCGCCCCCTCGGTGGAAGGGGTGGTGTACACGCCGGACCTGACCGTCGACCTCGGCAAACCGCTGGTGCCGAGTTCGCGTTGCACGGGTGTCGTCGTAGCCGAGCCCCAGCTCGCGGACATCGAGACGGCCAACGGACCCGTCAGCGTCCTGCAGGTGGTGCCTGCCACGTCGACCGAGCTGGCCTGGTGCCGGGTCCATGGCGCGCCGGCTCTGCGCGAGCGGTGGGCCAGCCAGTGGATCGACCTGCTGGAGTTGGGCCGCCGGGCCGTCTCGCTGGACTGAGTGTGCCTGCCCGTGGCGCCTGGATTCGGGCCGATTGACCGAGGGTTCGGTCACCTCGCCGCCCACCCGATGCCCGCGCAGGGCAGGATTTGCAGGCAGACCGGGATCGGACCTGAGGAGAGCGCTGTGCAGTTCGGCCGCTATTACGAACAGTTCGACGTCGGCGACGTCTACAAGCACTGGCCCGGCAAGACGGTGACCGAGTACGACGACCACCTGTTCTGCCTGCTGACGATGAACCATCACCCGCTGCACCTCGACGCCAACTATGCCGAGCACAACACCGACTTCGGCAAGAACGTCGTCGTCGGCAACTACGTCTACTCGCTGCTGCTCGGCATGTCGGTTCCCGACGTCAGTGGCAAGGCGATCGCCAACCTCGAGATCGAATCGCTGCGCCACGTCGCGCCGACTTTTCACGGCGACACGATCTACGGCGAGACGACCGTGCTCGACAAGACGCCGTCGAGGTCCAAGACCGACCGCGGTGTGGTGCACGTCGAGACGATCGGCTACAAGCAGGACGGCACGGTCGTCTGCATCTTTCGCCGCAAGGTGATGGTGCCGACGAAGGAGTACATCGACGCACGCGGCGGCGAGCAGCCGGGTCGGCCGGATCCGGCACCCCGCGGCTGACCGGCACGGCCGAGCGACTCAGGCCGGCAGCGCCCCCCACTCGCTGAGAGCCTCGAGCAGCCCGGGCACCAACTCCACGCCGGCCAGCTCATCGCGTCGTACCCACCGCGCGTCGACGGCGTCGTCGCCCGCTTGGAGTGAACCGCCGACGACCGTGCAGACGAAGTCGTCGATGTCGTAGCTGGCCGCGTCGGCGCCGGGGCGTTGGACCCGGCCGGCGAAGCGCACCACCCGCACCGACAGCCCGGTCTCTTCTCGGGCCTCGCGAATGCACGCCTCCGCCGCCGATTCCCCGGGGCGGCACCGGCCCCCCGGTATCGACCACAGGCCGGCCGACGGCGGGCGGCCGCGCTTGATCAACAGCAGCCGATCGGCCTCGTCGAATATGATTGCGCCCGCGCATGGCACGCCAGTGGCCATTGCAACTCCTTCACCGCACCGGCGCGGCGCATATGACCTGCCCGCTTCGCGCGGTATGAATGTATCGACTGGCGCGCTGTTTCCGCGTGCCCCCGCGGTCGGAGGAGGCGCTGTGAAGAAGGTCGTCACGTGGCTCGTCGTGGCGTTCCTGATCTTCTACATCATGACGTTCCCCGGGCCTGCGGCCAACATTGTGCAGGGTACGTGGGATGTAGCCGTTAACGTCGCCCACGGCGTGGGTGGTTTCCTCAACCGGCTCGCTGCCTAGCCCGCTGTCATGCCGGCCTTCCTGCCGTCGGAACTGCCAGTACTCGGACGGGTGCGGCACCACTGGATCACGCTGTTCAGACTTCCGCATCCGGTGCTCGGCGTGGCGTTGCTACTGCTGTTCCTGATGGCCTGGGTCGACCCGGATCCGATGGCGTTCGTGTTCGCCGCTGTGCTCGGTGCCAACGTCTTCCTGCGTTGGCAGACGTGGCGGGCTGAGTCGGTGATCCTCACCCGAGCCCGCGTGATCCGGGTCCGCGGCGTGCCGGAGACGACGTCGGCCGAGTCGTCGCTGCGGCTGGACCGGATTTCCGGCGTCGTGCTCGAGCAGACCGTGCTCGGCAAACTGCTGGACTACGGTTCCATCGAACTCGAAGCTCCCGGCCAGCATCCGGACGTGCGCATCCTCACCAAGATCGCCCGACCCGGACCGTTCTACCTGCAGGTGCGCCGGGTGGTTTTCGGCGAAGGGGCCGACCTCGATCCGGACGACCGCCCACAGGACTTCATCACCGCTCCGCTGCCGAGGCTGCCCGACCAGCGGAGACTTCGCGGAACCTAGTGTTGAGCGCATGCGCATCGATCTGCACGCGCACACCACGGCTTCCGACGGCACCGACACTCCGACGCAACTGGTGGCGGCCGCCCGTGCGGCCGGCCTGGACGTACTGGCCATCACCGACCACGACACGACCGGCGGCTGGGCGGAGGCATTGGTGGCCCGGCCCTCCGGACTGACCGTCGTGCCCGGCGCGGAATTCTCGTGCGTGCATCACGACGACGACGGACGACGGGTGAGCCTGCACCTGCTCGGTTACCTGTTCGACCCCGACGACGCGGCCCTTCGCGCCGAACGGTCGCAGCTGCGCGAGAGCCGGCGCGATCGGGCCCGGATCATCGTGGAGCGCCTCGCCGCGGACGGCTACCCGGTCACGTGGCAGCGCGTCCGAGCACTCGCCGATGGGGGCGCGGTGGGCCGCCCGCACATCGGCCGAGCGCTGGTCGAGGCCGGCGCGGTGCCCGACGTCTCCGCCGCATTCGCCGACCTGTTGTCCTCCCGGGGGAAGTACTACGAACGCAAAATCGACCTGGACGTGTTCGCCGCCATCGGTCTGATCCGAGCAGCCGGTGGTCTGCCGGTGTTCGCGCACCCGCTGGCGCGTCGGCGTGGGCCAGTGGTGTCCGACGAGACGATCGCCACAATGGCGGCGACGGGGCTGGTTGGGATGGAGGTCGACCATCCCGACCACGACCGCGTCGACCGCGCGCACGCGGCGGCGCTAGCTCGCGACCTCGGCCTCGTGCCCACCGGATCGTCGGACTACCACGGCAGCAACAAGGCCACCCGCCTCGGCGCCGATACGACCAATCCCGAGGCGTACGCGCAACTGCTCGCGCTGCCGACTGCGCGATCGCCGGTCGCGTCGTAACCGGATCCCGTCGTCGCCGACGGCTACGGTGACGGACGTGATGACTGTGTGGGGCCGACGTGGGTGTGCTGCGGTTGCCGCGTGCGCGGTGGCGGTCCTGGTCGCGGCGCCGCCGGCGTCGGCCGATCCGGCCGGCGACGCCGACGTGGCCCTTCGCACTGCCAACCTCTACGTCGCGCCCGACCTGCCCAGCGTGCGCATCGACCCCGCGGTGGCGGCGGCGCTGCCCAGCGATTTGAAGATCGCCGTGTTGCCGGCCAACGCCGGCCTGGCGATAACGCTGGCCGGGCAGATCGATCAGGCGCTTGACGCCGACCCGCGCCATCCGCTGACGATCGGCGTGTTCACGGTGGGCGGGCCGGCCCAGGTATCGCTCCGGGCGGCGTCGTCGAAATACTGCCCCGGCGTCGCCGATGCCCAGGCGCAGGCGGTCGCGAGCGCCGACGACGCCCAGCTGGCCAACGCTGAGCTGGGTCCAGCAATCCGGGACTTCGTTCAGCGACTCGGCCGGGCCCGGATCGACAGTGGTGCCTGCGCCGAGGCCGATGCTGGTGCCGGCGAGACCGCGGCCGGCGCGATATGGGCCTGGACCGTCGCCGTCGTTGTTGTCGCTGGAGCCGCGATCGGCGCGCTCGTGCTCTACGGGCGGCGCAAGCAGCGGCAGGCACCGGACACGGCCGCCGACCCAGCAGCGGACAGCGAGTTCGCCAGCGTCTTGAGTGCCGGGCCATTCGCTGACGGCGAGGCGGAATCCGGCGACGACAGCGGGGGAGGCGACCACTATGGCGGTGGCGAGCTCACCCGTTGAGACCGGGCGGCTGCCCGGCCAGCTCATCCTGAGCGCGATGCCGAAGCGATTGTTCGCCTGCACTCCGTCGCGACTGGCCAGTTTCGACTGCCCGCGCCGGTACCGCATGACCTACCTAGATCGGCCGACACCGCCGCGCGGGGCGGCCTGGGCGCACAACACGGTCGGCGCCGTCGTCCATCTGGCGCTGCATCGCTGGTGGCTGCTCGCCCGCGGCCGTCGCACCCCACAGGAGGGTGCTGGGCTGGTCGAACGGGGCTGGCAAACCATCGGCTTTCGCGACGACGCCCAATCCCGGGCGTCCCTCGAACTTGCCAAGCACTGGGTGCGGCGCTACCTGTCGGAGCGGGTCGACGCCGATGTCGAGCCCGTTGGCGTGGAGCGCACCGTCGGCGCCACGACGGGCCGGCTCGCACTGAGCGGCCGGGTCGACCGCATCGACGACCGGGACGGGGAACTGGTCGTGGTCGACTACAAGACCGGCCGGCGCGATCTCACCAACGACGACGCCCGCGGCTCGCAGGCGCTCGCGCTGTACGTCGTTGCCGCCCGCCGAACGCTGCGCCGCGGCTGCCGCCGAGTCGAGCTGCACCATTTGCCGAGCGGAACGGTGACCGCCTTCGAGCACACCGACGAGTCGTTGGCGCGCCAGATCGGCCGGGCGGAGCAGACCGCTGAGGACATCATCACCGCCACGGACACGCTGGCCTCGGGCGCCGACCCTGACGATGTCTTCCCGCCCGCACCGGGACCGGGCTGTTCGTGGTGCGACTTTCGTCGGCACTGCCCGGAAGGCCGCGCGGCTTCGGCCGAGCTCGACCCGTGGGCCGGCCTGGCGGACGACAGGATCAGCTGAGCGCCGCTACGCGGGCCTTGGCCTCGCGGTAGATGGGTCCTTCGCGGTACTGCTCCGGCAGCGCCCGCACCGCCCGCCGCAGCGTCCGCATGCCGGCGGCGGTAGCCAGCCCGGTCCCGGGCGCCGGCGGCAGGCGGTACATCCTCCGCGCCCATCCGGGCAACAGGCCGACCGCGAGCGAGCCGATCGTCGTCCAGCCCAAGCGGGCCGGAAGCGCCCACCGGCTGGGCACCGGGATGGGCGGCGCGAGCACATACCGCGCGGCCTCGCGGGCTTGGGCGGTGCCGGACAGGCCGGGTCGCATGGTGGCGAAGTATTCGGTGAGCTCTCTGACGGTTCGCGGCGTCATGTCATCTGGCACGCCGACCAGTTCGGCGGCGCGAATCTGCTCGCTCACGTACCGATCGGCGTCGGTGTCGTCGAGCTCGACGCCGGTGGCCCGCGCCGCGGCCAGGAACGAGTCGACCTCGCAGGCGTGGACCCAGGCCAGCTGAGCCGGGTCGTCGATCCCCAGCCGGCGATGTACCGCGCGGACATGAGCTGCGGCTGCGTCGACCTGCGCGGAAGGTGCAAAGGTCACCGTCGAGACGTACCCGGCCGTGCGCTGCAGCCGGGCCCACGGATCGCTCTGGAAGTCCGACTTCGCGTACAGCAGCTCCATCGCCTGCGGGTGCAGCGCCTGCAGCAGCAGCGCGCGCAGGCCACCGACCAACGACAACGGTTCGCGATGGATCCGCCAGGTCACGCTGTCCGGGCCGAAATAGCCCACGTCGACGGGGGATTGCCTGGCAGCGGCGGTCACACCTTCAGGATGCCACGGTGCCGACGTCTTCCGGGCCGAGCCAGAAGCGCAGGAGTGCTTCGGTGGTTGCCAGGGGATCCTCCACGGCCGGCGAGTGCGCGGCGGCGTCGAGTACCGAATACTGCGCGCCTAATCGCCCGGCCATTTCGGCCTGGACGGCCGGGAGCCAGGCGTCGTCGGTGGCACCGTGCACGACCAGGCAGCGGATGCCGGTTCGCCTCAGTTCGGCCACGCGGTCCGGCTCGCTGCGCAGTGCGTCGGCCATGGCTTGCAGCATCAGCGGGGAACCGGTCAGGAACCGCCGCTCGAGGAACTGGGCCAGTTCCACGGGCGGCGGCGTGTAGTCCGGTGCTGCGGCCTCGGCGGCCTGCATGGCGGCGTACACCCCGGCCAGCCCGGCCGCTTCCAGGACCGGCGCGAGCAACTCGATGCGGGCCCGGCGCGCGCCCACCAAGGCGGACGGCCCGGAACTCATCAAGACCAGATCCACGAAGGCCGACGGATCGGCGATGACAGCCGCACGCGCGACGAGCCCGCCGAAGGAATGCCCGACCAGATGAGGGCTCGGACCGAGCGCAGCGGCGATCTCGCGCACGGTGGCTGCCAGCGCGTCCGGGGTGTAGCCGGCCGGCTCACTTGGCCCGGGCGACTCGAACTGGCCCGGCAGATCGATCGCAGTGACCGCGAATCCGGCGGCGGCAAGTAGGTCGAGGATCGGACTGAAGTCCTCCTTGCTGCCGGTGTAGCCCGGCACCAGCAGCACCGCCGGGGCGCCGCCCGGACCGGCGTGCAGGGCCGCGATCGGCCCCCCGGACGTTTCGATCGTCAGCCGGCGGGCCGTGCCGCGCTGCAGCTGGCCTACGGCGCTCATCGGTACACCGCCGTCGACGAGCCGGCGACGACGAACCCGGTGCCGAACGGGTAGGCCCGGGCGACGGGAGCGGTCAGGCCGGTCAGGGTGCGCGTGGTCTTGCCGGAACTCGGGTCGAGCAGGTCGATGCCAGTGGCACTCGGGGCAGCGAGCAAGGACGAGGCCAACTTCGGCGGGCTGACCACCTTGCCCGTCGACTGGGTGGCGGTCACTGGACCGGCGGTAGGCGCAGACCAGATCAGACCGGAGCCGCTGACGGCGACGGCGTACGTCGTCCCCGCAACCCACACCAGTTCCGCGCGGTCGGTCGTCGTTGCGGCCACGCCGCCGCTCGACGTAGCCGCTCGCTCCAGCTCGAGGCGCGCGAGCGTCTTGCCCTTGGACCCGTCGAGCACGAGAAGGCGGCGATTGACCGGGTCCACGGCCGAGATCAGCTGGTCGGCCGATGCCGGCACCGCGGTCGTGCCGATCAGATTCCATTTGATCTGATCCGGGTTGGCCTTTTGCTTTTGGTCGTCGCTGCGCCCGGCGTTCGCGTCGCGCAGTAACAACTGCGGGCCGCTGCCGCAGAAGGTGAGCCCGACACACTTCGGTCGCGTACAGTTCTGACTGATCAGCGCACCTTGCACCCCGATCACCGCGCCGCTGATGGTGCAGTCCGCGGGCTGGTAGACCCAGCGATCCAATCCGGTCGAAGGATCGATCGTGTAGATGACGTGGGCGCCGCGCAGCAGGATGGCGTACTGGTTCAGGCTGTATGCCGGGTGGCCGTTGAGCGGCTGGTGGTCCTTGTCGAGCGTGCGCGTCCACTTACGCGCGCCGGTGGCCGAGTCCAGCGCGGTGAGCTCGTCGCAGTTGCCGTGCAGCTCGTACACGGCGACGGTTAGCCCGTGGTCCTGGATCGCCTGGCACAGGGTCCGGTCGCTGCGGGTGTAGGACCACGTGAGCGCTCCGGTCGAGCCGTTGCGCCCCCGGACGCTGTCGTGCGAGTACGTGATCACCGTGCCGCCCCAGTAGGGCGTGCCGATCGCGGTTCGGTCGCCGCTCTGCCAGGCCTTGCTCAGCACAGCCGCCGGTGTGCCCAGCGCGACCGAAGGCGCCGGATGCGCCGCGATACGCAGGGTGGTGTGGGCGGCCTCGCCGCGCGACCAGACGACTCCGACCGTGCTGCCGACGGCGAGAACCACGACGGCGATCACCGCGAAGTAGAGGCGCCGGCTGCGCCGCATGCGCTGCCGGTAGCGCTCGAGGGCGGCCTGGGACGGGTCAGGGTCGGTGGTGAGCACGGCGCCGGAGTCGCGCGGGCCGGGCTCGGCCGCCCCGGCTTTGTCGACCGTCACACGCGCAATCCTTGCCTATGCCGTGGTCGTCACTCAGCGGCGGGGCCAGCCTCGCCGCTCGGCGAGGCCGAAGCCGCGTTCGGTCGCCGGCGCCGGCGCCGCGGCCGGCTGGACTCGCCGTCTGCGGCGCGGACGCGGCCGGCTGGGCTGGGGCTGTCGGCGGCGTCGGCGGCCCCATCGACCGGAGCGCCGGACCGGGTGCGCCGCCGGTTGCGCTCAGTGGTGAGACGAGCGGGCCGCGGCTCGGCGCTCGGCGCTCCATTGGAGCTGCCGCGACGCGACCCGCCCCCGCTGCCCTTGGCGCTACCGCCGGGTGCCCGGCCGCTCTCGCGCCGCCCGGCCGAGCGCGCCGGCGCGGGCCGCCTGGCGTCGCGGCCGCCGAGATCCTCGATCTCCTCGGCGTCCAGGCCGGCGCGAGTCCGGTCCCCGCGAGGCAAGGTCGAACTGGCCTGGTCCGGGATGTCGAGCTCGAGGTAGAGGTGCGGAGAGGTGGAGTACGTCTCGACCGGCTCGTGGAACGGCAGGCCGAGCTTGTCGCAGATGAGTTTCCAGCGTGGGATGTCGTCCCAGTCGACCAGGGTGATCGCGTTGCCGGAGGCGCCCGCGCGAGCGGTGCGCCCGATGCGGTGCACGTAGGTCATCTCGTCTTCGGGCGCCTGGTAGTTGATGACGTGGGTGATGCCCTCGACGTCCCAACCCCGGGCCGCGACGTCGGTGGCCACGAGCACGTCGACCTTGCCTGAGCGGAACGCACGCAGCGCCTGCTCGCGGGCACCCTGGCCGAGGTCGCCGTGCATGGCGGCGGCCGCGAACCCGCGTTCGACGAGGTTGTCGACCACCTTGGCTGCCGTCCGCTTGGTGCGGGTGAAGATCAGCGTCAGCCCGCGGTTGCGCGCTTGCAGAATGCGGGCGAGCACCTCGGTCTTGTCCATCGCGTGGGCGCGATAGGCGAACTGGTCGATGTGGTCGGTGCGCGGCGTCTCGGTGCCGTGCTCGGCCCGGATCTGGATGGGCTGGTTCAGGAACGTCCGCGCCAGCGCCACGATCGGGCCGGGCATGGTGGCCGAGAACAGCATGGTCTGGCGCTGGTCGGGCACCATGGCCATGAGCTTCTCGATGTCCGGCAGAAAGCCGAGGTCGAGCATCTCGTCGGCCTCGTCGAGGACCAGGATGCGCACCGCGCCCAGGACGAGGTGACCCTGCTGCACGAGATCGAGCAGCCGGCCGGGGGTGCCGACCACCACGTCGATCCCCGCGCGCAGCGCGTCGATCTGGGGCTCGTAGGCCCGCCCGCCGTAGATCGTGAGCACGCGGGCGCCGAGCTTCTTGCCGGCGGCGGCGATGTCTCCCGAGACCTGCACCGCGAGCTCGCGGGTGGGTGCGATGACAAGGGCTTGCGGAGCGGCGCCGGCGCCTCCAGGAAGGTTGAGCCGGTTCAGCAGCGGGACGCCGAAACCGAGTGTCTTGCCGGTGCCGGTTCGGGCCTGGCCGATGAGGTCGTTGCCGGCCAGCGCGATCGGCAGCGTGAGCTCCTGGATGGCGAACGTGCGCACGATGCCGACGTCGGCCAAGGCCGCGACGATCTCGGGGCGGACGTCGAAGTCGGCGAAGGCGGGGCTGTCGTCTCGTACCGGCGCGCGGGCCGCGAGCGGAGCTACTTCGGCCTCGGGATTGGGCCCGTCGGGCAGCTCAGATATGGAATTGTCGGTCATGGACGTCCTCTGTACAGGTGCGTCGACCGACTCTTAGAGCTCTGGTGACAACGATGCCTGCGGCTCAATATGAGGCAGGCGCCAGGGTGGACCCGCGGTCAACGCGCAGATTCGTGGTGCTCTTGTGATCACAGTCTAGCCGTCGCTGGCCCCACACCGGCCCGCTACCCTGCGCTGGTGCCCGCCGATGACGCCCTCGTCGACCTGCTCGGCGCGCTGGCGTACGGGGAGTTGTGCGCATTTGACCGCCTGGCCGACGACGCCCGGATGGCGCCGACACTGCTCGGGCGGGCCGAGATGTCGGCCATGGCGGCGGTCGAACTCGGGCACTACCAGCGGCTGGCCGAACGCTTGGATCAGCTCGGCGCGCCGCCGCAGGAGGCGATGCTGCCCTTCGTTCCGGCCCTGGAGACTTACCACTCGCTCACCGAACCGTCGACGTGGCTCGAAGGCGTCGTCAAGGCCTACGTCGGCGACGGGATGGCCGGCGACTTCTACCGCGAGGTGGCCGAGTTCGTCGATCCGTCCACACGGGAACTGATCCACGAGGTGCTCACCGACGCGGGTCGGGCGGAATTCGCCGTGCGCGAGGTGCACGCCGCGGTGGCAGAGCAGCCGGCAGTGGCCGGCCGGCTCGCGCTGTGGGCTCGCCGCCTGGTGGGCGAGGCGATCAGCCAGACGCAACATGTGCTGGCCGACCGCGACGCGCTGATGATGTTGCTCGTCGGTGGCACCGGGGATCTGAGCGGGATGGCCGGGCTGATCGGCCGAATCACCGACCGGCACGAAGAGCGCATGAGCGCCCTCGGCCTCAACAGCTGAGCCCGCGCCGGCTTGGCCCCTGAGCCGGTGCTGCGACGGCGTGTCGCCCGGCTCAGGGGCCAAGCCCAGGTGATTGCGGCCGGACGGACGTTACTCCGGGAGGACGAGGCCGTCGGCGATCTTGTAGAGCTCGCTGAGCGGCAGCCGGCCGGAGATCGCCACCGCTTGCCCGGGCACGGCATCGCGGACCTGGAGCGTGCGGTAGCCATGGTCGTCGGCGTACCGGGTCGGGTGTCCCTGCACTGGGCGACCGGGCGTGCCCGACGGCAGGCCCGCCGCGTTGGTGCCGACACTCACCGCCGAGTCCGAATGCGTCGAGTCGCCCACGTCGTAGGAGGTCCTTGGTCCGCTCGAGCCGGTCGAGGTCGGTAGCTCGCTCTGCCCGGATTCGACATCGAAGGCGCGCACTCGAAGACCCGTGGGGACGTAGCCGACGCCGAAGCTCGGCCGGACTTGGGCACTGCCCGGAAACCGCACACTCTGCGCAACGCGCCGGCCGATCGCTGTGAGTTCGGCCGCCGACAGCTTGCCGACGGTGTGTGGTCCGGCGTTGACGTACATCAACCCGCCGTCGGCGTCGTGGAAATAGACCTCGTAGCCGCCAGGTCCGCCGGAGTTCGAACTCTCGATACCGTCGCGGCCGTCGATGGTGACCGGGACGCCCGGGCCGGACTTGAACTGGACACCGGCAAGGTCACCGGGCATTTGCTGGGTGTCGATGTCGATGGTCGCTGCGGCAGTCGTCACCGTGAGCAGGTATTCCCCTCCGAAGGAGGGTGGACTGGTCTGGCGCACCGCGCCCACGTTGATCCGGCGCGCGAGGTAGGTCACCGAGCCCTCAGGCAGCCAACCGAGGTCGTACGGCATCGTAAGTGGCGCGATGCCGTGCGCCGATGGGTGGCCCGCGGTCGGCAGATGGGGGCTGCCCGCGGCCGGCTGATTCGATTGGCCGGACCGGGAGTCATGGTTCAAGGCGACGGCGGCGCCGGTGGCGGTGGCTGCCACCACGAGCACACTCGCGGCGATGGCCAGTGGCCGGGTCAGCCCGGTTCGCCGCTGCGCGATGCGCTGGCGCGCCGCGGCCAGGACGTCGTCGCTGGCTGGAGCGAGCTCCTCGTGGGCGGCGAAGGTGTCTTGCAGCAGCGTGTCGATGTTCATGTGATCTCCTCAGTTTCAGCCATCAGTTCGGCATCCAGGTCATCTCGCAGGCTCGCTATCGCGCGGTGCGCGTACCCCCGCACGGTGCTGGCCGTGCACCCCAGCACCCCGGCGATCTCGACGTCGGTGAGCCGCTCGTAGTAGCGCAGCACCAGCACCGCGCGCTGCCGCTTCGGCAGCTTGGCGAGCCGGCGCCACACGACGTCGCGGACGGCGTGGGTCGCTTCGAAGCCGTCACCACGGCCGCGTTCGGGCAGTTCGTCCATCGCGACGATGTTGCGTACGCCCCAGCTACGCCGCCAAGAGAGAAACTGATTGGTCACCATCCGCATCGCGTACCGGTCCGGCCGATCCGCGCTGCGGACCCGCGGCCACTGCCGGTACACCTTCACCAGCACGTCTTGGACCAGATCCGCCGCCAGCTCGCGGTCCCCGGTCAACATCACCGCGTACCGCACCAGGCGGGGCAACTGTTCCTTCGCGAACGCCTCGTAATCAGTCATCACTAGAGATGACTCGTGTCGAGGGGCGATCCGTTGTGTTCCGGTGCGAAATCATCCGACCAGGCGCGCCCGGACGGCATGGATCGGCACCGGCAAGCGTGGCCGCCTAGCCCGGTGCCGTCGCGCGGTGCGGCGCGGCGTCAGCCTGCAGCGAAGCCGACGCGGCGCACGTCGGACTGGGCGATCTCGACGTACGCGACGAGGTTCGCCGGGACGATCACCCGGCGCCCCCGCTCGTCGACGAGCGTCAGCTGACCGTCGACGCTCTTGAGCGCGGCCTCGACGAGCTCTTCGACCTCGGCGGGGGTTTGCGAGCTCTCGATGACGATCTCGCGCGGCGTGTGCAGCACGCCGATCTTGACCTCCACGCGGTCCTCCTGCAGTCGTTGCGATGCTCTGGGCACCCACGGTAGTCCAGGCCCGGGCACGGGTCGGCGCAGCGGCTGCGCCCACAGCGAACGGGGGCTAGTGCGGTTGCTCGCCCTGCCGGGGAAAGTTCGAGATACCCCGCCACAGCAGCGACTCCAGCAGCCGCACCGCGTCACCCTGCGAGATCGGCCGCTCGCTGGCCAGCCACCACCGGGCCGCCACCTGGGCCGCGCCGGTGAGGGCGGTGGAGAGCAGTTCGGCTCGGGCCCGGTCCAGACCGGTGTCGCCCGCCACGGTGTCAGCAACGGCTTCCATCGTCTTCTGGGTGACGGCCTCAACCCGTTCGCGCACCGCCGGCTCATTGCCCAGGTCGGTCTCGAAGATGAGCCGGAACGCACCGTCCTCGTCGCTGCGGCCGACGAAATCGAAGTAGGCGGTCAGCACGCCGTGGATGCGTTCGCGGTTGTCGTCGGTCTCGGCCAGTGCGCTGGTGACCGCCGTGCGCAGCATCTCGGCCTGGGTGTCGAGCAGAGCGAGGTACAGCTCGAGCTTGCCCGGGAAGTGCTGGTAGAGCACCGGCTTGGAGACCCCGGCGCGCTCGGCGATGTCGTCCATTGCCGCGGCGTGGTAGCCGTTGGCGACGAAGACCTGCTGGGCCGCGGCAAGCAGCTGTTTGCGCCGGGCTGAGCGTGGCAGCCGGGCACCGCGGGCCAGGTCGGTCGAACCGGCATCGGCAGCGCTGGACATCGCGTCCTCTCCGGATCCGGTGTGGCGACGGCAGGTCAGCAACCAGCGAAGTCTACTAACGAGTAGCCAATGTCGGAGTGATGCGGGCTCGGGCGGCTTTGTCCAGGGCCGCGGCGAACAGGTCGCCGTGCTCGGTCACCCGGTCCAACACGTCCGTGGCGGTGAACCGGGGTTCCGAGCCGGGCACGACCTCGTCCCAACTCAGGGGAGTGGAGACGGTGGGTTCGTCGCGGGCCCGCAGCGAATAGGGCGCGACCGTCGTCTTGGCCGGATTGTTCTGGCTCCAGTCGACGAAGACCTTGCCCGGCCGCAATGACTTGGTCATCCGCGAGACGATCAGGTCGGGGCGCTCGGCCTCGAGGTGCTCGGCGATCGCGTGGGCGTACTGGGACGGCATTTCCGGGTCGTCGACGGACACCGCAGCGCTGACCTGCATCCCCTTCGACCCCGACGTCTTGGCGACCGGCGTGAGCCCGTCGGCGACCAACAGCTCCCGTAGCGCCAGCGCGACCTCGCAGCATTCCTTGATCGTGGCGGGGGCACCTGGATCCAGGTCGAACACCACCAGGTCGGTACGCGGCTTGCGGGCCCGCCGCGGCACCTGCCATTGCGGGACGTGCAACTCCAGGGCGGCCAGATTGGCCAGCCACACCAGCGTCGCCAGCTCCTCGACGACGACGTAGTTGATCGTCTCGCGGTTCATCGTCGAGCCCGGCACCGGCAGCGTCACCGTGCGCACCCACGACGGCGTTCCGCGGCTGGCGTTCTTCTCGAAGAAGAATTGCCCGTCCACCCCGTTCGGGTAGCGCTTCACGGTCAGGGGTCGATCGGCGAGGTGTGGCAACAGGACGGGTGCGATGCGGGTGTAGTAGTCGATCACTTCGCCCTTGGTGAAGCCCGTCGCGGGATAAAGCACCTTCTCCAGATTGGACAGCGTCAGGTGCCGCCCTTCCACCTCGACCGTCACGGTTGCCCGCTTAGCCATCGCCCACCGCCTCATCGGCTCGTTTGTCCTTGCGTACCCCACGGAAGACCGGATGACGCAACCGACCCTCCGCAGTCCAGGTGACGAATTCGACCTCGATGACGATCCGGGGCTCGACCCAGTGCACCGCTCGCCCGGCCGTCAGCGGTGGCGGCTCCGGCAGTGGGCAGTCGGTGCGGCCCACGAGCGCCGCCTGCAGTTGCTTGGCCGTCTGCAAGGTCAATCCGCTGCCGACCTTGCCGGCGAACGCGAGCGAGCGGCCGCCCGGGTAGTAGCCGAGTACGAGCGAACTCAATTCACCGGGCTTCGCGACGGCCGCTTCCCAGCCGACGACGACGAAGTCACCAGCCCGCACGAAGCGCAGCTTGCGCCAGTCTGGACTGCGCACACCGGCTCGGTAAGACGAGTCGAGGCGCTTGGCCACGACCCCTTCCAGGCCGTGCTCGCGGGCCGCGGCGGCAGTGGCGACACCGTCGTCGAAGACCGGGCTGATCGTCCAGGTAGGCCGCTCGGCCGCCCACCGCTCCAAGGTTGCCCGCCGCTCGATGTACGGCCGTCCGGAGAGATCGACCCCGTAGTGGCGCAGCAGGTCGAACGCCACGAACGTGACCGGGGCCGCGCGCGCCAACCGTTTGGCTTCGGCGGCCGAGCGCACGTGCATGCGCGATTGCAGGCGCTCGAACGACGGCCGGCCGTCGACGAAACTGACGATCTCGCCGTCGAGCAGGCTGTCCTCCACCCCCGCCCCGAGCGCGGTGAGCTCCGGATAAGCCGCTGTCACATCGTTGCCGACCCGGCTCCGGATGGCCACGCCCTGGCCGGAAACGTCGATCAGAGCCCGCACGCCGTCCCATTTGAACTCGAATGCCCACCCTTCCTCCGTTGGCAGCTCAGTAACTGCCGTGGCAAGCATGGGGTGCACGCCTACCATTTTGGGTATCTTTCGAGTCCCGTGCCCGTCGACACCCGGAGGTCAGCGATGCGTGCCATCTGGAAAGGCAGCGTGTCCTTCGGACTGGTGAGCATCGGCGTGAAGCTCTACACCGCCACCGAAGAGCGCGATGTGAGCTTCCATCAGGTGCGCCGCACCGACGGATCCCGCATTCGGTACAAGCGGGTCGCCGAGGCCGACGGCGAGGAGGTCGCCTACGGCGACATCGCCAAGGGCTATCAGCTGCCCAACGGCGAAACGGTCGTGTTGACCGACGAGGACTTCGCCGATCTGCCCCTGCCATCGACCCGCGTTGTCGACGTGTTGCAGTTCGTCCCGGCCGAAGAGATCGACCCCATCTACTTCGCCAAGAGCTACTACCTCGAGCCGGAGAAGAACGCGGCCAAGCCCTATGTCCTGCTGCGCGACGCCCTCGAGGAAAGCGGCATGGTCGGACTGGTGAAGGTCGCGATCCGTAACCGCGAGCAGCTCGCCACATTGCGGGTGCGCGAAGGCGTGATCGTGATGGAGACGATGATCTGGCCCGACGAGGTGCGCGAACCGTCCTTCGCGTTTCTCGACGAGGACGTAGAAGTGCGCCAGCAGGAGCGCAAGATGGCCGAATCGCTCGTCGCCAGCATGGCCGGCGACTTCGATCCCGAGCAGTACACCGACGACTACCGCACCGCCTTGCAGGAAGTCATCGACGCGAAGATCGAGGGCCGCGAGGTCGTCGAGGCCGACGAGGCCCAGCCGAGCTCGGGCACCGTGGTCGATCTGATGTCGGCGCTGCGGGCGTCGGTCGACGCGGCCAAGCGGGGCCGGGGCGAGGCCGGCGCGACGGCGAAGGCGGCCGACACGACGAAATCAACGGCCAAGAAGTCCGCGGCGAAGGCGCCGGCCAAGAAGTCCGGCGCCGCCAAGAGCACAGCCAAGAAAGCACCGGCCAAGAAGGCCAGCACCGCGAAGGCACCGGCCAAGAAATCGGCCGCCCGCAAAGCACCGGCCAAGAAGAGCCAGGTGCGCAGGTCGGCCTGACCGGCGGCTGAGCTGGACGGCGGCGGGGTGGCGGCGGGGTCGGCCTGAGGAAGATCGGCCACGTTTCGGCCCCGGCTAACCGGGAGCGCGCGCCGGTTGTGGCAACCTAAAGCCGTGCCCGCTTGGGAAGATGACGAGCCGCGGAGTTGGTCCGCGTCGGTTCTGACGACCGAGCGCAACGAAGACGTCGCCTTCGCTCGCCGCAGCGCACCGACGTTCGGCGGCGGCCCCGACGACCCGAGCCTGGTCGAATCCCTTCGCGAGTTCGCGCGCCGGTACGGCTGGCGCGCCTACGCTCTGCCCGTCCTCGTCGTCATCACGGTGCTGGCACTGATGACGGCGGGCGGCGCCAAACGGCCTGCGCCGGCGTCGCACCATGCGGGGGGCGGTGGCGCGAGCGCGTCGACCCCTCCGACCGCGGCCGGCGACATCCCGCTGAAATCCGACCAGCCGGCCTCGGGGTCGCAGGACAAGGTGATCACCGCGGCCGCACTGCCGCCCGGCCCGGACTACACGCTGAGCGGCACCGGCACATTCCGGGTCCTGGCTGGCAGCAGCCCATTGGTTGGCACCGGCACCGTGCACCGCTACACCGTCGAGGTCGAGAACGGCGTCGCGGGTATTGACCTGGCCGGCTATGCCCGCCAGGTGCAGACGACGCTGTCGGATTCGCGCAGCTGGGCCGGTCACGCCGGCATCGCGCTGCAGCGGGTCGACAGCGGTCCTGCGGACTTTCACGTGTCCCTGACGTCGTCCTACACCGTGCGCAAGCTGTGCGGCTACGACATCCCGATCGAGACGTCCTGCTTCGTGCCGGCCGGCACCGCCGGTTCCGACGTGAACCGGGTCGTCATCAACGACTCGCGCTGGGTACGCGGTGACGCGGCCTACGTCGGTGATCCGAACGCCTACCGCATCTACCTCATCAACCACGAGGACGGCCACGCGCTCGGTCACCAGCACGCGCACCAGTGCCTGCCGGGAGGGTTGGCGCCGGTGATGATGCAGCAGACGATCGGGCTGAAATCGGCCGCGACCGGCAAGATGTGTCGCGCCAACCCCTGGCCGTACCCGCCGGGCGTCAAGGGCACTCCCGGCTCGGAACAAGCCGACACGTCCCAGAACACCGAGTTCGGGCTGAAGAACGACTGACCCCCGGTGGGCCGCGGGCACCGGCCGCAGGCAGACTGGCGGGGAATGCGCAGGGCGCCCGTTGCGGTTACGCCTGCAGATCTCCCGATTGTGCAACTTGCGGCTGCCTGAGAGCGGCGCAAGTTGCACAATTGGGGCTGGACAGTGATTGATCGAGACAGTGAGGAACCGGGACCGTGTCGTTGCCCCCGCTCGTCGAGCCGGCCGAGTCGATCACGATCGACGAGGTGCGCCGCTACAGCCGCCACCTGATCATCCCCGACGTCGCCATGGCCGGGCAGAAGCGGCTGAAGAACGCCAAGGTGCTGTGCATCGGCGCCGGCGGACTCGGCTCTCCCGCCCTGATGTATCTGGCCGCGGCCGGCGTGGGCACGCTGGGGATCGTCGACTTCGACGTCGTCGACGAATCCAACCTGCAGCGTCAGATCATCCACGGCCAGGGCGACATCGGTCGCTCCAAGGCCGAGTCCGCCCGCGACTCGGTGCTCGAGATCAACCCGCTCATCACCGTGAACCTGCACGAAGAGCGGCTGGACTCCTCGAACGTGATGGAGATCTTCGCCGACTACGACCTGATCGTCGACGGCACCGACAACTTCGCCACTCGCTACCTCGTCAACGATGCCTGTGTGCTGCTCCACAAGCCCTACGTATGGGGTTCGATCTATCGCTTCGACGGCCAGGCGTCGGTGTTCTGGGCCGACCACGGGCCGTGCTACCGCTGCCTGTACCCCGAGCCGCCGCCGCCGGGCATGGTCCCGTCGTGCGCCGAGGGCGGCGTACTGGGCGTGCTCTGCGGCTCGGTCGGCGCCATCCAGGTGACTGAGGCGATCAAGCTGATCACCGGCATCGGCGAGCCGCTGCTGGGCCGGCTGATGGTCTACGACGCGCTGGAGATGGAGTACCGCAAGATCAACGTACGCAAGGACCCGAACTGCGCGGTCTGTGGCGAGCACCCGAGCGTCACCGAACTCATCGACTACGAGGCGTTCTGCGGCGTGGTCTCGGACGAGGCGCAGCAGGCCGCGGTCGGTTCCACGATCACGGCGACCGAACTGAAGGACCTGCTCGACTCGGACAAGCCGCTGTACCTCGTCGACGTCCGCGAGCCGGCCGAGTTCGAGATCGTCTCGATTCCCGGCGCGACGCTCATTCCGAAGGACGAGATTCTGCGCGGCGACGCGCTGGCCTCACTGCCGCAGGACAAGCAGATCGTCATGTATTGCAAGACCGGCGTGCGCTCGGCCGAGACCCTGGCCGCGGTGAAGAACGCCGGTTTCCAGGACGCGGTGCACGTGCAGGGCGGCGTGACCGCGTGGGTGAACCAAGTCGATCCCAGCCTGCCGTCGTACTGATCGGGCCCCGGCGCCCGCGCGGTTTGGCCGCGCGGCGGCCGCGGGTAGGACGCTGACATGGACGATCTGCTTGCTTTGTTCCACGCCGGCCAGCGCGAGTTCGGGGCGCGGGTGCATACGATCACCGAGGATCAGTGGACGGCCGCGACGCCCGACTCCGAATGGTCCGTCGCCGACCTCGTCGGCCATATGGTCGAGGAGCACCGCTGGGCCGCGCCGCTGGTCCACGGCCAAGATTTCGAATCTGCGGCCAAGGTTGTCGAGGGCGCACGGTCGCTGCCGGTCGACGGCGGCGTCGGCGCGAACCTGGCGCAGGAGTGGGACGAGGCCGCCACTGGGTCGGCCGAAGCGTTCAGTGCGCCCGGTGCGCTTGATCGCGACGTCGAACTATCCCGCGGCGCAACGCCCGTGCGTACCTACCTCGAAGAGCTGATCATGGATCTGACGATCCACTCCTGGGATCTCGGCCAGGCGATCGGGGACGACGCTCCGCTCCCGGACGAGCTCGTCTCATCGGTCTACGAACGCGTCGCTGGTGCCGGCGACATGTCCGGCTCCGGGTACTTCAAGGAGCCGGTCGACGTCCCTGACAACGCGCCGACCATCGACAAGCTCGTCGCCGCCACCGGACGCAAGCCCAACTGAGAGCAGCGGGCCGGGTGCCAGAATCGGCGGCGTGCCCGACGACTCATTGCCGCTGCGGATCCTGACCTGCGTGGAGTCGATACCTCCCGGCCGGGTCATGACGTACGGCGATGTGGCTGAATACGTCGGCAGCCGGGCGGCCCGGATGGTGGGTCGGGTATTGGCTGCGGACGGTGGCACCGTGCCGTGGCACCGGGTCGTGCGCGCTGACGGGACATGCGCCGACCACCTGTACACGGAGCAGCGGCAGCGGCTGTTGAGCGAGGGCGTGCGGTTTGTTGGCCACCGCGTCGATCTGGCTTCGTACCGGTGGGACGGAATCTGATTCCCTCGGCGCCCGTTGACGGGCTATGACTGTTTCGGAACTACGCCTGGTTGTGACTGCGCCCGACTACGACGAGGCGTTGCGGTTCTTCCGCGATGTCCTCGGGATGCCGGAGATTGGCGCGTTCTCCTCGCCGGGAGGACACGTCACGATCCTGAACGCCGGCCGGGCGACATTGGAGCTTGCTGACCCGGCGCACGCCGCGTATGTCGACGAGGTGGAGGTCGGCCGACGCGTGGCCGGACCTATTCGGGTGGCCCTTGAGGTCGCCGACGTCCCGGCTACTACTGATGAGTTGGCCGCTGCCGGTGCGACGGTGCTGGCGCCGCCTACGCGGACGCCGTGGGGGTCGCTCAATTCGCGGCTCGAGGGTCCCGCTGGTCTGCAGCTCACGCTCTTCGCTGACATTTAGGTCGCTCCTCTTTCGGCTCGCGTTGCGCTGATTCTTGAAAAGCGCAGCGACGGAGGGAGTTGGCATGGTGGCTTGGTTGGGTCGCCGGCTTGCGGGTTTGCCGTGGGACGTCGGCTTGCGGTTCTCCCTGTGACGTCGGCTTGCGGCTTCGTCGGCACGCAGGCTTGCGGCTTTTCGTGGGTCACCTGGCACACACGATTTTCATGATCAACTCGCGTTTAATGCCTTGTCCGATAAGGGGAAAGTGGTTGCGGCCGTCACGGTCGCATGCTATATTGAACGCATGTTCGATGAGCCTTCCGAGGACGGTGCTTGCTCGGTTGTCGCGCGGTTCAGAGCGGTCGTGGACGAACTGCAGAGCCTCGACCTGACCTCTCTACCTGGCGACGAGGTCCTCGCCCTGCTGCGCGATCTCGAAGTGCAGAAGTGGCGGCTGGCCCCGGTCGATCACGCGCTGAACGCCGAAATCGACTCCCGCGGCCTGGCCCACGAACACGCCTGCCGCAACACCGCAACCTTGCTGACGCAGTTGTTGCGGGTCAGCCCTGCCGAGGCGACGGGGCGGGTGCGTGCCGCCGCCGACCTGGGTCCGCGGCGCGGGTTGACCGGACAGGTGCTGCCGCCGGTGTTCGAGCAAGTCGCCGCCGCTCAAGCCGCCGGCACGATTTCGAGCGCGCATGCGCGGGTCGTCACCGCGACGATCGATGCGTTGCCGGCGGCGGTGCAGGTCGAGCATGAGGTGTGGGTGCAACAGTTCCTGGTCGAACAAGCCGTCGAACTCGACCCGAGCCTGCTCAAGCAGGTCGCGCGGCGGGTCGTCGACACCCTGGACCCCGACGGCACCCTCACCGAGGAACGCGACCGTCAGCGGCGCCGCGACCTCAGCGTGCGGCAGCGCCGCGACGGCTCCGCCCGTGTGGAGGGGGAGTTGACCACGATCTGCGCCGAAGCCCTCCTGTCCGTTCTCGACTCGGTCACCAAGCCCGCGGCCGCCGAGGACGGCACCCGTGATCCCCGCACCCCCGGACAACGCCGCCACGACGGTTTGCAGGACGCCCTGCTAGCCCTGCTGCGTAGCGGTGAGCTCCCGGCCTGCAACGGCGTCGCCGCCACCATCGTGCTCACCCTCACCGATCAGCAGGCCGAAACGAAGACCGGGCTCGTCACCACCGGGCACGGCGCGCTGATCTCGGTCGGGCAGGCGTTGAGCCTGGCCGGCGACGCCCGCCTCATGCCCGTCACCCTGACCAAGACCCGCGAGATCACCGCCTACGGCGACACCCACCGCATCTTCACCGAAGGCCAACGCCTCGCCATGATCGCCCGCGACCAAGGCTGCTCATTCCCCGGATGCTCCGTCGGACCAGCCTGGTGCCAAGCCCACCACATCACCGACTTCGCGATAACCCAACGAACCTCCGTCGACGACGGGACACTGCTCTGCGGGTTTCACCACCGCGAACACCCCAACCTCGGCTGGACCTGCCACATGATCGACGGCACCCCACACTGGACCCCACCACGATGGATCGACCCCACCCAAACCCCCCGACGCAACCGAACGCACGACCTACTCGGCGTGTGAGCGCGGGCGGTCCTCGGCAATGGTCTCCAGATCAGCGAGCAGCAGCTCGCGCTCGTCCGGCTCGGTGATGTCCTCCGCGACGGCGCGGGCCTGCTCGATATAGGCGCGGGCCTGATCGGCGTCACCGGACAGGGCGGAGCCGCGTGCGAGCGCCTCGTAGCCGAAAGCGACGTCGAACGGCCCGAGCTTGTGCTCGTGCGCGAGGTCGAGCACGCGCTTGGCGTGGTGCAGGCACGGTTCTGGACGGCCGAGTACGGCGTAGACCCGCGAGCACTGCCACTCGCCGCGGGTTCGATGCACGGGCGTGCCGGCTTGGCCCCAGTGGTGTCGCGACGCGTGCGCCATGTGCAGCATGGCGTCGTCCTCGTCACGGCTGCGGTTCTCCTTCTCCAGCAACTCCCAAGTGGCGTTGAACAGCGCCGCCGCCAGAGCGCGTTCGTCGTCGATGCCGGGACTGGCGTTCGGCGTGGCCCCGCTGGATCCCATCAGCGTGTCCAATCTGTCGGTGGCGAGATGGCCGATGTCGTGGAGGTCGCGCTGGACGCGGGTCAACCGCGCCTCGAGCCGGCGACGATGAGCGGCCAGCACGGCCGCAACGGTGCTGGCCCGATCACTGGTCGCGTTGAGGCACCGGCGGACATCGTCGAGCGGCACGTCCACGGCGCGCAGCGCAGCGATCAATCGTGCCTCGGCCAACTGCTGGCGGCTGTACCAGCGGTAACGGGCCGAGTCGACGACGGCCGGTCGGAACAGCTTGATCCGGTCGTAGTGCCGCAGTGCCTTCGGTGTCAGGCCGGTTCGTCGGCCGACACTGCCGACGCTCAGCAGCGCGTCGCCGGCGTCCATGCCTGCAACCTACGAGGCTGCCCCGGGGCAACGGCAAGCCATGGGCGCGCTCAGATTGGTCGGCCAGGGCGGGTCAGCGCAGTGGGCTCGGCGCTTGGTCACCGTGCACGACGAGCACCGGGCAGGTCGCGTGCTCGGCGCAATGGGAGCTGACCGAGCCGAGCAGCAGCCCGGCGAACCCGCCGTGGCCGCGGCTGCCGGTCACCAGCATTTCGGCGCCCGCGCTGTGGTCGAGCAGAACCTTCGCTGGGTTGCCCTCTTCAACGATGAGCGCGAGATCGGCCGGCCGATCGGCGCCGAAGACCTCGTCGACGGCGTTTTCGAGCGTCTTCGCTGCATCCTCGTCCGGCCGCCAGTCGTCGGGGACATACGTCCAGCCGACGTTCACCGGTGCGTGCCAGGCCAGCACCGCGTCGATACCGCCACCGGTCATGGCGCCGAAACGCGCGGCCCAGCGCAACGCAGCTTTCGACTCATCCGAGCCGTCAACGCCTACCACGATGCGCTTGCCCGTCGGCATGCTGCCAGCCGTCATGTCGCTCTCCTCGGGTTGCCGTCACTGTCCAGTGTGGCGGGTCCAAGCGCGCGCCACGCCTCCCGGCTCATCCGGTACAACACGTGCGGTCGGAGCGGGTGGTCCTCCGGCAGCAGGGGGTACTCGAAGTCGTCGGCCGGGTTTGTCGTCATACCCAACCGCTGCATGACGGCCTGGGAGCGCAAGTTGGTCTTGGTGGTCATCGACACGATCTCTTCGAGCCCGACCGGACCGAAGCCGTGCGCGAGCGACGCCCGCGCCCCTTCGGTGGCATAGCCGTGGCCCCACGCTTCGCGGCTCAAGCGCCAGCCGACCTCGACCGACGGGTTGAAGGTCGCCTCGAACGTCTGCTGCGCCAACCCGATGAACCCGATGAACGATTTCGTGGCACGGACCTCGACCGCCCACAGCCCGTAATCCTGGGCGTCGAATTTGGCATCGACGCGGTCGATGAATGCGTCACTGGCAGCGCGTTCCAGCGGCGCCCGGAAGTAACGCATGACCTCGGGGTCGGCATTCATCGCCGCGAACGGCTCGCGGTCGCTCTCGCGCCAGCGCCGCAGCAGCAGTCGCTCTGTCTTGAGTTCGGTCGTTCGCTCGCCCACGGCGCTGTCATCCATGGCCATGAACCTACGAGACCGGGCCCGGTCGACCGCAACCGGTTTGCGCCCGACCGACACCGCCTGCGGGTCGGCCCGGAAATGTCGGTGAGCCGTGTTGGGATGGAAACCGTGACCCGCACTGCTCCCGACTACCGGCTGATTCGGCCGCAGCGCGCCGCCGTGGCTGCGCCGGTCCTCGACGATGCGCAGCGGCGCGTGGTCGAACACGCCGGTGGCCCGTTGCTCGTACTGGCCGGGCCGGGAACCGGCAAGACGACGACGCTGGTGGAAGCAGCGGTCGCGCGCGTCAGTGCGGGCGTGCCGGTCGAGCACATCTTGATGCTCACGTTCAGCCGTCGGGCGGCGGGCGAGTTGCGCGATCGCGTCACCGCGCGGCTCGCGCGCACCGTGCGCGAGCCGGTCGCGCGCACGCTGCACTCCTACGCCTTCGGCGTGCTGCGAATGGCCGCGGTGGCCAACCAGCTGCCGGCGCCGCGGCTGCTGTCGGCTCCGGAGCAGGACGTCATCCTCCGGCAGTTGGTGGCCGGCAACCCGGCCGAACGCTGGCCACCGGCACTGCGCCCGGCGCTGCCCACGCGCGCCTTCGCCGCCGAATTGCGCGACTTGCTCATGCGCGCCGTCGAACGCGGCTTGGACGGCCCTGAGCTGGCCGCTCTCGGCCGGCGCCGCCACCGGGCCGACTGGGTTGCCGCTGGCGAGTTTCTCACCGAGTACCAGGACGTCACGGCCCTCGGCAGCCCGGGCGGCTACGACCCGGCCGAACTCATCCGGGCCGCGTTGAGCGTCCTCGAGGACGACCCGGCGCTGCTGGCCGGCGAGCGGGCCGCGCGCCGGCACATCTTCGTCGACGAGTATCAAGACACCGACCCGGCTCAAGGCGAACTGCTGGCCCTGGTCGCGCGTGGCGCCGAAGAGGTCGTCCTCGTCGGTGACCCCGACCAATCGATCTACGCCTTCCGCGGTGCCGACGAATCCGCCATCCGCGACGTCGACGTCCGCTTCGCTACGGGCGCGCCGGTTCCGGTCGTGGCCCTCACCCGGTCGCGCCGATCGGGTGGCCCGCTGCTCGCTGCTTCCCGTCGGGTGGCCGAGCGACTCCCCGGCCGGGCCGAGCACCGGCAGTTGGTGCCGGTCGACGGCGTGGACTCAGGTCAGGTCGAGGTCGGCGTCTTCCGGTCGGCCAGCGAAGAGGCGGCCTTCGTCGCGGGCACCCTGCGCCGGGCCCATCTCGAAGGCCTGCCCTGGTCGCGTATGGCCGTCCTGGTCCGGTCGACCACAACCGCATTAGCCACCCTGCGCCGCGCGCTGACGACCGCTGGCGTGCCCGTCTCGGTCCGCGGCGACGACCTGCCGCTGGCCGAGCAGCCCGCAGTGGCGATGCTGCTCGATGTCGTCAACTGCGTGCTGGCCTGCGCGGCGCGTCCCGCCGGCGGCGACGGCGCGACCGCCGAGGAGGCGCCGTTGCTCTCCGAGGACGCGGCCGAGCGGCTGCTACTCGGCCCGATCGGTGGCGGCGATGCCGTGTACCTGCGGCGCCTGCGGCGGGTGCTGCGGCAACTGGGCGAGCCCGCCGGACTGCCGACGCTGCTCGCGCCGGCCGTGCTCGACCTCAAGGGCGCGGCCGCCCTGCCGGACCACGCCCGCCCTCCGGTCGAACGGGTAGCGGCTGTGCTCGACGCGGGCACGCGGGCGCTGCGCGATGGCGGTTCGCCGGAGGACGTGCTGTGGGCGGTGTGGTCGGCGAGCGGGCTGGCCGGACGGTGGCAGCGGGCCAGTCAGGCCGGCGGGCACGCGGGCGCCACCGCCGACCGCGACCTCGACGCCGTGGTCGAACTGTTCACCACCGCAGCCCGCTTCACCGACCGACTCCCGCACGAGAACGTCGCCGGTTTTGCCGCCCACCTCGCCGCCCAACAGATCCCCGGCGACTCCTCGGTGGCCGGCGGTGCGGAAGCCGAGACGGTGGCCGTGCTGACCGCACACGCGAGCAAGGGCCTGGAGTGGGACCTCGTGTGCATCGCCAACGTGCAGGAAGGCGTCTGGCCCGATCTGCGCCGGCGCGGTTCGCTGCTGGGCTCGGAGTTGTTGGTCGACCTGCTGGCCGGCCGCGACGGCGCCGGCGTGTCGCTCGTCGCCCCGCAGCTGGCCGAGGAACGGCGGCTGTTCTACGTTGCCCTCACCCGAGCCCGCAGCCGGGTCGTGGTGTCAGCAGTGTCTGGCGACGAAGAGCAGCCGTCGCGCTTTCTCGACGAGGTCGACCCGGTCGACGGGGACCGCCCGCTGGCCAGTCCGCCGCGCGGCGTCCACCTGCCTGGCCTCGTCGCCGAGCTGCGATCGGTGGTGTGCGATCCGGCAGCCGACGCCGGGGAACAGGACGCCGCCGCCGCCGCGCTGGCCGAACTGGCCGCGGCAGGCGTCGCGGGCGCCGATCCCGAGCAGTGGTGGGGTCTGCTGCCGCTGTCCGACGACCGGCCGGTCGCGGAGCCCGACGCGCCGGTGCCGGTCAGCCCGTCGCGGATCGAGGCGTTCCTGCGGTGCGAGCTGCGGGCGCTGCTCACCGACCTCGGGGCCAAGGACGGCGACCAGATCTCCGCCTCGCTGGGCACGTTGGTGCATGCGGTCGCGGCCGAGGCACCGCCCGACGCCGACCTGCCCGAGCTCGAGCGCCGGCTCGATGCCCAGTGGTCCCGGCTCGACTTCGGCGCCCAGTGGTACGCCGCGAACGAGCGCAAGCGCGCGGCCGGCATCCTGGCCCGGTTGGTGGCCTGGCTGCGCGCCAGCCGCGACGACCTGCAGCTGGTCGGCGTCGAGGAACCGTTCTCCGTCGACATCGGCGATGCCCGACTGCGGGGCCGCGTCGATCGCCTCGAACGCGACCGCCAAGGCCGACTCGTCGTCGTCGACCTCAAGACCGGCAAGCGCAAGCCCCGCAGCGAGGAGCTGCCCACCCATCCTCAGCTGGGGGCCTACCAGTTGGCGGTGGCTCGCGGTGGGTTCGTCGCCGGCGACCGCCCCGGCGGCGCGTTGCTCGTGCAGTTGGCATCCAGCGGTGCGGCCGAACAGCGCCAAGGCGCGCTCGACGAGTCCGACGACCCGGACTGGGTCGCGGCAGAGGTGGCCCGGGTCGCGGCGCGCCTGCGCGGCAGCGAGTTCAGTGCGACCGTCAACGCGGACTGCCGCATGTGTGACGTCAAGTCCTGCTGCCCGCTGCAGTCCGAGGGTCGGCAGGTGACGGCGTGAACACCGCCCAGCTTGGCCCCGTAGCCGGTCATCCTGCGGCGGGTCACCCTGCTGCCAGGCCAAGAGGTCCGGTCATCCGGGCCGCCGAACTGAGCCGATTGCTCGGCCTGCCGGCGCCGACCGACGAGCAGGCCGAGGTCATCGAGTCCGGCCTGGTCCCGTCGGTCGTGATCGCCGGCGCCGGCTCGGGCAAGACCGAGACGATGGCCGCCCGAGTGGTCTGGCTGGTTGCGAACCGGAAGCTCGCGCCCGACGCCGTGCTCGGCCTGACGTTCACCCGCAAAGCCGCGGCCGAGTTGGGCGTGCGCATCCGGCGGCGCCTGGCGCAGTGGCGCCATGTCGTCGAGCGCGAACTGCCCGACGAGGTCGAGCACCTCGCGCTGCTGCGCGCCGCCGAGCCGACCGTCTCCACCTACGCCGCGTACGCCGGTCGCCTGGTGAGCGAACAGGCGCTGCGGCTCGGAGTGGAGCCCGATGCCCGGCTGATGTCCCCGGCGGTGTCGTGGCAGTTGGCCGACCGGGTGATGCGTAACCATCCCGGCGCGCTGCCGGCCGACATCGGCGCACCATCCTCACTAGTCAAGTACGTGCTGTTCATGGCGGCCCAACTCGCCGACCACCTCGTCGACGCCGACGACGTGGGCGCGTTCTGCACGGACGCGATCGCCCAAGTGGAGGCCTTGCCCGGCAAGCTGACCAAAACCGGTGACGTCGCCACGTTCCTGCGTGCGGCCGCGCACCGGTGCGCGCTGCTACCGCTCGTGGCTGAGTTCGCCGCGGCCAAGGCGGCTTTGCCCGCGGTCGACTTCGGCGATCAGATGCGCCTGGCCGCGCGGCTCGCCGAGCTCGACGAAGTACGCGCAATCGAGCGCGCGCGCTACGGCGCGGTGCTGCTCGATGAGTACCAGGACACCGGCCACGCCCAGATCGCCATGCTGCACGGCCTGTTCGGCGACGGGCACCCGGTCACCGCGGTGGGCGACCCGTTCCAGTCGATCTACGGTTGGCGCGGCGCCAGCGCCGGCAACATCGAGGTGTTCGCCTCGACGTTCGGCCGCGCCGACGCCTCACCCGCCGCCGTGTACCCGCTCGCCACGAGCTTTCGTAACGACCGCCGCGTGTTGTCCGCGGCGAACGCGGTCGCTGCTCCGCTGCGCACCAGCACGTCACTGGGCCGGCTGCGTCCGGGTCCGGCCGCGACCGATGGCACGCTCGCGATCGCGTTCACCGCGACCCATCTCGATGAGGCCCGCTGGGTGGCCGAACGCCTCCGCGCCGCGTGGGACGACCTGCCCCCAGTGGGCCGCACGGCCGCGGTGCTCGTGCGCCGTCGGGCCCAGATCCCAATTCTCGCCGACGCGTTGCGGGGCGCGGGGCTTCCGGTCGAGGTCGTCGGGTTGGGCGGACTGCTCACCACGCCCGAGGTGTCCGACGTCGTGGCCACCCTGCGGGTCCTGGCCGGCTTCTCGGCCGGAACATCCCTGGCCCGACTGCTGGTCGGCGCGCGCTGGCGGATCGGTCCACGCGACCTGGCCGCGCTGCGTGATCGAGCCCGCTGGCTGGTCCGCGGTGACGACGCGCCGTCGGAAGCCGCGTCGGCGTCCGCCGCCTCCGCCGCCTCCGCCACCTCCGCCGCAGCCGCGGCCTCCGAAGACGAACCACTCAGCCTCGTCGAGGCGCTGGATGATCTCGGACCGCCCGGACGGTACTCGGCCGAAGGTTACCGACGCATGAGCGCGCTGTCAGCCGAGCTGCGCCGGCTGCGGCGACGGGTGTCTGGCTCACTGCCCGAGTTGGTGGCCGAGGTCGAGCGGGTCACCGGACTGGAGATCGAGGTGCTCGCGCGCCCCGACCGCGTCACCGTCGGCCGCGCGCACCTAGACCGATTCCTCGACGAGGCCGCTCAGTTCGTCAGTGAGGCCGGTGATGCGTCGAGCGCGACGCTGAGCGCGTTCCTCGCCTACCTCGACGCGGCCGAGGATGAGGAGAACGGGCTGGAGACCGGCGAGGTCGAGGTGGCGGCCGAACGCGTGCAGATCCTCACCGTGCACGGCGCAAAGGGCCTCGAGTGGGACATCGTCGCGGTGCCCGGACTGGTCGACAAGATCTTTCCGGCCGAACCGCGGGGGACGAACTGGACCCGCGCCCGCCAAGAACTTCCTGGACCACTGCGTGGCGACCGCAGCGAGCTGCCCGCGTTCGAGCTGGCCGGCGCCGATGACCTGGCCGAATTGGCCAAACGGCTCAAGCGCCACCACGACGATCTCGTCGCCCGCCACGCCGACGAGGAGCGGCGGTTGGCCTATGTCGCGCTCACTCGAGCCAGGCATGTTCTGCTCGGCTCCGGCTTCGCATGGGACTCGGCCGTCAAACCTCGCGATGTCTCGCCGTACCTCGTCGCGCTGCGCGAGTTTGCCGAACCCGACGAGTGGTTCGTGCCGGCGGCCGACGCGACCAATCCGGTCACGGCCGAGACGCGCACCGGACTGTGGCCCTTCGACCCACTCGAACCGCCGGCGGCCCTGGGTGGCCAACAGCCGGGCACCAGTCGACGGGCCGCGGTCGAACGCGGGGCCGCCCTCGTACGCGCCGCCGTCGTCGACAGCGGCGACGACCGGTTGCCCGACCTGGCCGTCCCCGCCCGGGCCGGGCAGTGGCGCCGCGACGTGCGGGTGCTGCTCGAGGAGCGTGCCCGGCTAGCAGGCTCGGACGCATTCGCGGTCGAGTTGCCGCACCAGCTCTCGGTCTCGCAACTTGTCGAGCTCGAGCGCGACCCGGGCGCGCTTGCCCGCAGCATCCGCCGGCCGTTGCCCCGCCCGCCCGCTCCGCTGGCCCGGCGCGGCACTGCATTCCACACCTGGCTCGAGCAGCGCTGGCAGGCCCAGACGCTCCTCGACGTCGACGAACTTCCCGGTGCCGCCGACGAAGGCGCTGACGATGCCGACTTCGCTGAGCTGCGCGCCGCGTTCGAGCGCAGCGAATGGGCTACCCGCACCCCGGTCGAGATCGAGGTGCCGTTCGAGATGACGATCGCCGGCAGCATCCTGCGCGGCCGGATGGACGCCGTGTTCGGAAGCGGGGCCGACGGCTGGCTGGTAGTGGACTGGAAGACGGGCCGGCGCCCGAGCGGCGCCGCGGCCGCTGCCGCAGCGGTCCAGCTCGCCGCATACCGCCTCGCCTGGGCTCGGCTGTCCGGCATTCCTGACGATCAGCTGCACACCGTCCGGGCCGCGTTCCACTACGTGCGCAGCAACGAGACCGTGCAGCCGGCCGACCTGCTCGACGCCGAGGGCCTGCGCCGGCTGGTCGCCGGGACGTAGTCCCCCCGCGTCCGACCACCACCGCAGCGCGCCGCCCGCGGGCGCTAACGTCGCGGACATGACTGACGTACGGAGTTTCGTCGCTGAGCATCGCCAAGAGCTGCTTGCCGACCTCGACCAGTGGCTGCGCATCCCTGGCATCAGCGCGGTTCCCGAGCGCCACGACGACGTGCAGCGCAGCGCAGAATGGTTCGCCGGGGCCGCCCGGGCGGCCGGGTTCCCGACCGTGGAGATCTGGCCGACCAACGGTGGCCTGCCGGCGGTCTACGCGGAATGGCCCAGCGCGGAGACCGACGCGCCCACCGTCCTCGTCTACGGCCACCACGATGTGCAGCCCGTCGATCCTCTCGACCTCTGGCAGACCGACCCGTTCGACCCGACGATCGACGGTGACCTGCTGCGCGCGCGTGGAGCGTCAGACGACAAGGGCCAGTTGCTGTTCCACCTGCTCGGCCTGCGGGCCCACCTGGCGGCCACCGGCCGCGACACCCCAGCCGTCACGCTGAAGTTCCTCATCGAGGGCGAGGAGGAGTCCGGCTCGCCGCATTTCGAGGAACTCCTGGCCCAGCGCCGCGACCGGCTGGACTGTGACGTCGCGGTCATCACCGACACCGGGATGATCGCGGCCGACCGCCCGAGCACGGTCACGGGCATGCGAGGGATGACGTCGTGCACGGTCCAGTTCCACGGCCCCGATCTCGACCTGCACTCCGGGGTTTTCGGCGGCGCGGTGCCGAATCCGGCCACGGCGATCGCACGCCTGGCCGCCGCGCTGCACGACGGGCACGGACACATCCAGGTGCCGGGGTTCTACGACGACGTCGTCGAACTCACGGCGGCGGAGCGGGAACTGTTCGCGCAGGTGCCGACCGACGACGCCGAGTTCCTCGCGGTGGCCAAGTCACGTGCCCTGGCCGGCGAGGAGGGCTTCACGACGCTCGAGCGCGTCGGCGCGAGGCCGACCGCCGAAGTCAACGGCATCGGCGGTGGCTACCAAGGCGCCGGCGGCAAGACGATCGTGCCGAGCGACGCATTCGTCAAGCTGTCGTTCCGGCTGGTGGCCCATCAAGTCCCGGCCAAGATCATCACCGCGGTGGAGGCGTTCGTGGCCGCGCACACCCCCGACGGCATCGAGGCGAAGATCGAATGGGAGGGCCCCGGTGTCGCGCCCTGCCTCGTGCCGCTCGACACCCCCGCGTACCAGGCGCTCGCCGACGCGATCAGTCAGGCGTTCGACGGCCGGCCGGTGTTGCCGACGCGCGAGGGTGGCAGTGGACCGGAGGCCGCGATCCAGCAGGCACTTGGCGCGCCGATGGTCTTCCTCGGGGTCGGCCTGCCCGACGACCAGATCCACGCACCGAACGAAAAGGTCAACCTCTCCATGCTGTACAAAGGTGCCGAAGCGGCCGCGCTGCTTTGGGAGGGCTTTGCCCACCTCGGCCGCAGCGGTCTGCAAACGAGATGACGGGAGCGCCGGTGCGGTGGCCCGAAGTCGATCGGAGCTTCGCATGAACCCCCGCCAGGGCCTCGGCGCCTTCGTTGCCGGCCTCGCGTGCGCCGCGGCGTTGGCCGCCTGTGCGTCCACGGTCGACGGCACCGGTCATGCCGCGGCTGCCCCGTCCCAGGCCACCGACTTCCCGACGTCGGCGTCCGCGCCCGGGCCGGTGCCTTCGGCGTCCTCGAGCAGCGCGGCTCCCACCGCATCGTCGGTCCCGCCGACGGGCGCCCCGTCCGGCGAATTCAGCTGTCCCACCATCACCTACCCCCACGCCCATCTCACGTTCGACTGCATCATCGACGGATTGACGCTGAGCCCCTCGAACCCGATCTGGCCGGTCAGCCTGCACAAGACGGTCGAACCGTCGACCGATTGGGTTCTCGAGGAAGGCGCCGGCAACTGGGGCGACCCGGGCTCGCGCTCGGCCACCAGCATCGCCCGCGGTATCCGCAGCCAGATGATCGCCGAAGGCGGCTACGGCAGCTCGCCCACCCTGCGTGTCCTCCAGGACGCTGACACGACTGTCGCTGGCGTGTCCGCGCACGTCCTGCAGACCGCGATCACGCTCAATCCCGCCTGGGCGCGAGGCCGGGGGACGAAGGTGACGTCCGAGCGTCTGTGGATCGTGGTGATGAAGGTGTCCGACAGCGACGACACGGTGTGGTACACCTCGATCCCCAACCTCGCTTCGTCGTTGTGGCCCCGGGTGGCGACGATCATGAAGAGCATCCGCGTCGACTGATCCGGCCGCCCCGTAAGGTGGCTGGCGTGCCGCGCCCCGTCAAGTTGCCTGCTCCCACGTTCGATCTGACGCACCACACGCTCGAGAACGGACTGCGGGTGGTCGTCGCCCCCGACCGTTCCGCGCCGGTCGTTGGGGTCGCCGTCCTCTACGACGTCGGGATCCGTTCCGAGCCCGAGGGACGTACCGGCTTTGCGCACCTGTTCGAGCATCTGATGTTCCAAGGCTCGGCCAACCTCGAGAAGCTCGAGCACTTCCGGTACGTGCAGTCCTCGGGTGGCACGTTCAACGGCAGCACGCACTTCGACTACACGAACTACTTCGAGGCGCTGCCGTCGAATGCGCTCGAGCGCGGCCTGTTCCTGGAGGCCGACCGTATGCTGGCGCCGCGGATCACCGAGGAGAACCTCGCCAACCAACTCGAGGTGGTCAAGAACGAGATCCGGGTGAACGTGCTGAACCGGCCCTACGGCGGCTTTCCCTGGATCGTGCTGCCCGGCGTCCTGTTCGACACCTTCCCCAATTCGCACAACGGGTACGGCGGCTTCGAGGATCTCGAGGGCGCGACGGTGGAGGACGCACGGGACTTCTTCGCCCGCTACTACGCGCCGGCCAACGCCGTGCTTTCGGTCGCGGGGGATCTCGACGTCGACGAAACGATCGAACTGGTTGAGAAGCACTTCGGCGTGGTCAAGAAGCGGCGCGCGCCGAAGCGGCCGAGCTTCGGCGAACCGCGGCTGTCGGCCGAGCGCCGGGCGACGCACGACGACCCGCACGCGCCCATGCCGGCCGTCGCCGTGGGCTACCGGGTGCCCGATCCGGTGGGCAGTCTCGACGAGCATCTGGCCAACGTGTTGCTCGCGGAGTTGCTGACCGACGGTGACGCCTCGCGGCTGCAGCAGCGGCTCGTGCAGCGCGATCAACTCGTCACCGACATCGCCGCGTACATCGGCGAGTTCGGCGATCCGTTCGACGAGCGCGACCCGACGGCGCTCACTGTCACGGCGCACTACCCCGACCCGGAGTCGCTCGATGCGATTCTGCGCGCGGTCGACGAGGAGCTGGTGCGTATTAGCGACGACGGGCTGGCGCCGGGTGAACTGGACCGCGTACGCACCCGACTGGTCAGCGTGCTGCTGCGCGAGCTCGATGCGGTGCTCTCGCGCACGCTGAACTTCGCCAAGTTCGAGCTGATCTACGGGCGGGCCGAGATGATTGCCGAACTGCCCGGCCGGCTGGCGGCCGTCACCGAGCAGGCCGTGCGCGACGCCGCGGGCCAACTGCGCCCGGACGGACGAGCCGTGCTCGAACTGGTGGCGGGGGGTGCGCGATGACCGTTCCGGCATTGACCAAACCCCGCAAGGCCAAGCGGCTCACCGTCACCGAGCGGGTCACCGACAGCGGGCTGCGCGTCATCGTCGTCCGCAAGCCGGGCGTGCCGCTGGCTGAGGTGCGGTTGCGGTTGCCGTTCGCTTCGGCACGGGCCACCCAGCCGGCCCGTTCGGCGCTGCTGGCCGACACCATGCTCACCGGCGCGGCCGGCTACGACCGCAGCGGTCTGGCCGCCGCCATCCAGACGCTCGGTGGTGACGTGTCGGTCGGCGTCGACGCCGATCGGCTGATGGTCGCGGGCAATGTGCTGGCGACGAACCTGCCGGCCCTGCTAGAGCTGCTGGCCACCGTCGTCGTCGACGCCACCTATCCCGATGACGAGGTCGGCACCGAGCGGGACCGGCTGGTCGAGAAGCTGTCGATCGCCCGCTCGCGCGCGGGAGTGATCGCCGGCGAGGCACTCGCGCACCGCATGTGGGGCGAGCACCCATATGCGCGCGACCTGCCCCAACCCGACGCGGTGGCGGCGACCACGCCCGGTCAGGTGCGCAAACTGCATGACGAGATGGTGCGGCCGAGCCGAGGCGTGCTCGTCGTCGTCGGCGACGTCTCGGCCAACCGGGTTCTCGATCAGGTGGAGGCCGCGCTGGCCGGTTGGACCGGGGTGGCCCGGCTCGGACGCGTTCCGGCGCTGCCCAAGCCGGATGCCGGCGCGCTGTTGGTCGTCGACCGGCCCGGGTCGGTGCAGTCCTCGCTGCGCATGGGCGGTCTGGCCGTGCCGCGCGCCGATGAGCGCTACCCGGCCCTGCAACTGGCGAACCTGATCTTCGGCGGCTATTTCTCCTCGCGCTGGGTGGAGAACATCCGCGAGGACAAGGGCTACACCTACGGCCCGCACAGCCGAATCGAGCACAACGTCCTCGGCTCGTCGTTGTTGTTCGACGTCGAGGTGGCGACCGAGGTCACCGCTCCGGCCCTGCTCGAGACCTTGTACGAGCTGGGGCGGATCGCGTCGCTGCCGGTCACGGCGGCCGAGGTCGACTCGGTGCGGCAGTACGCAATTGGTTCGCTCGCGCTGTCGACGGCCACGCAGGCCGGGCTGGCGTCCACGCTCTCGGCCCTGGCCGTGTTCGACCTCGGACTCGACTGGGTCATCGAGCATCCCCGCCGCCTGGCGGCAGTGGGCGTTGATGAGGTCAGCGCGGCGGCAGCCGAATTCCTGGCCCCGGCCCGGCTGACGAGCGTCGTGGTGGGCGACGCGCAGACGATCACGGCACCGCTTGCCGCGCTCGTACCGGTGACCACGGACTCGTGACGTCGGGGCAGGGGCCACTGCTCTCGCGCGCCGGCTACGACCGCGCGGCGCACCTCCGGGCTGACTCCGACTGGTTGGCGCAGGCCTGGCCGCGAGCGCGAGTGGTCGCGGTCAGCCCGAAGTCGGCCACCCCGGTGACCGGTGATCCCGGCGGCCCGCTGCGGCTGGCGTTTCGCGAACCAGCGGCCATCGATGCCGACGCGCCGCGGCGGTTCCTGGGGATCATCGACGCCGTGCCGTACTTCGCCGCCACGGTCGAAGCCGACAGCGACGACTGGCGCACACTGCGCGACCTCGGGCCGACGATCGACGATCTCGAAGGTGGTCTGCTCACCAGTGCGATCGCGCTCGAGCAGTGGCATCAGCGGCACACGCACTGCCCGCTGTGCGGGCAGCCGACGGTCGAGTCCAACAGCGGCTGGACGCGTACCTGCCCGAACGACGGCAGCGAGCACTACCCGCGCACCGATCCGGCCGTGATCATGCTCATCCATGACGGCGGCGACCTGGCCCTGCTCGGCCGGGGCCCGCAGTGGGGGCCCGGGCGGTTCTCGACGCTGGCCGGTTTCGTCGAACCGGGGGAGTCCCTCGAGGCCGCGGTGGCACGAGAGGTCTTCGAAGAGGTCGGCGTCGGGGTCCGGGACATCCGCTACATCGCCAGCCAGCCCTGGCCGTTCCCCGCTTCGCTGATGCTCGGGTTCAGCGCCCGGCTCGACGGCGACCCGACCATCGAACTCGACCCGATCGAGATGGCCGAGGCGGGCTGGTTCACCCGGGCCGAGGTGCAGCGGGCGGCCGACTGGGTGGATGCGGGCGCGGAGCCGGACCCGACTGCCCGGGTCAAAGGCGTCTCGCCCAAGTTGTCGATCTCGCGCTACCTCATCGACCTCTGGCTGGCCGGCGAGCTACCCAGCTAGCCCACTGCGATTGTGCAACTTCTGGCGGCCTGACGCCGCCAGGAGTTGCACACGCGGCGGCGAATGCATCAATGTATGAGTCATGCATATGACGAGCGTCGTCAGCGCCTGGACCTTGCTCACGCGGGACCTGCTGGACGCGGCCGCGGTCGAGGCTGACGTCGACATCCGCGAGGCCTCGGCCCTCAACCTGATCGAGACTCGTCCCGGCCGGACGATCGACTGGCTGGGCACGCGGGTCGGGCTGAGCCACTCCGGCACCGTGCGGCTCGTCGACCGGCTCGAGCGGGCCGGCTGGGCCCGTCGGACCCGGGCCGGTCGAGAGGTCGGGTTGTCGATCACAGCATCAGGCCGCACCGTTCTTCGGCGGTGGCGGCGGGCTGCCGACGCAGCCGTCGAGGTGGCCGTCGGCCAGCTGAGCCCGCATCAGACCGCGACGCTCGTCCAGCTGTTGTCCAGCTCGCTGGAGGGCACATCGCGGCGGCGGGTCGAGGCCGACACCACCTGTCGCACCTGCGACTGGCGGGCGTGTGGCGATCCCTGTCCGGTGGACCGCTCGGTTCCGGTCGCGCCGCCGTCGAACGGGTGAGGCCGACAGCACCGCGGCCGGCCCGGACTCGTCCGCGACGGATCGCCCTGCCAGGATCGGTCAGCGTCCTCGCCGCGATTTGGACGTTGGCGTCAGCGGCCGACAGCTACCTGTTGCTGGTGCTGCTGTGGCTGGCCCAGCCGCAGGACTGGTCGAATGCCCAGCTCGCCGCTGTCATCCTCGTCATCCGGTTGCCGGTGCTGCTGGGCGGTCTGCTCGGCGGTCGGGTGATCGATCGGCTGGGTGCGCGGCGGTTGCTCAGCTCGCAGCTGCTGGTCTCGGCCGCGGTGCTGGCTCTGCTGGCGGCGTCGTGTTGGGCCGGCCCGGTGCCGTTGGCGGCCGTCCTCGTGTTCGGGGCGATCAGCACAGCACTGATGCCGATGACGTACTCGGCCACTCGGGTGCTGGTGCCCGAGCTGGTCGCGCCGGAGCAGTTGGGCCGGGCCAATGCGGTCATGTCCGTGGGCGATCAGCTCCCCGCAGTCGTGTCAGCGGCGGTTGCCGGACCGGCGATCACGGCGCTCGGCGCCGGCCGGGCGCTGTTGCTGCCGCCCGTGCTGCTGCTGGCGGCGGCCGTGCTGGCGAGCGCGCTCATGCGGTCCAAGGGCCGGGACGGCGGCCGTCGCACTGTGGCGGTCGAGCGACCGCTTTCAGTCCCGCGGCGCGGCGTACGGTCGGAGCGTGCGCCGGACGTTCCTCGTCGGGTCTGGCTGCTCCTCGGCCTCTCGGTCGCCTACTACCTCTGCTACGGACCGCTGGAGCCCGCGGTGCCGCAACTCGTGCGCGGTCGGATGCACGGCGATGCCAACAGCTACGGACTGCTGTGGACGTGCTTCGGGCTCGGCTCGCTGGCCGCGCTCGCCGCCGTGCCGTACCTCAGCCGATTCCGGCCCGGCATGGTCAACGGTGCCGGGGCGCTGATCTGGGGGGTGGTCACGCTCCCCCTGGCGCTGCTGCAGCACACGTCGGCTGCCGCGGGATTGATGCTGGTGTCGGGGGCGGTCTGGGGCCCCTACATTGCCATCGAGACGACGGCGATCCATCGGTGGACCGATCCGCTCCGCCACGGCCGGTTGTTCGGCATCCAGCGGGCCCTGCTGTCCTCGGTGTTCCCGCTGGGTGTGGCCGCCGGTGCGCTGCTGCTCGACCGGATGTCGGCGGCGGCGCTCACCGTCGTCGCCACCAGCGCCTGCGGCGTGGCCGGGGCGGCTGCGCTCGCCAGCCCGGCCCTCCGCAACGCGCGCTAGGGCCGGCGGAAAATTGAGTCAGCCGCGGATCGCCGGATGACGCGGGTCGTCGACGCGGATGACGATGTCCGCCGTTTGGACCGGTCGCACCGCCGCGTCGTAGCGCGTGAACGCCGGCAGGGTCCACCGTCGCTCGGGCGCGGTGCGGCGTGCGCGGCCCGCTGGTGTCATCGAGAGGTGGATGCTGAGGTCGAACGGCAAGCCGCGGCCCAGCAGCAGCTCGCCGGCGACGATCACGATCTCGCCCTCGGTCGCGCCGCGGGCCGGTGCGCGCGTGACCCGGTTGGTGTTCGGATCGCGCAGCGACGGCAGGTACTGGCCGCGGCCATTGGGGCCAAGCGGATCGAGTACCTCGCGCCGCAGCGCGTTGTCGTCGAGCCAGCCGGTGAATGCGTCGACGTCCTCTCGGCCGAACTCCAGCCGCAGTGACGCGTCGCGCCAGAACGTCTCGGCGGCGAGCACGCTGACCGGCCGGCCACGGGCCCGCAGCGGCGTCACCAAGGACTCCGCGAGCGTCGTCGGCTCTGCGCATCCCGGGCCGTCAACGGCAACCCGGAGCGCGGGGCCCGGTCGCTTTGCCTGGTCGAGACGTTCGGCCAGCAACTCAGGCAGCCGGCCGACGTCGACCGGCTGGTAGCTGCCGCTCAAGCGGCGAGCTGGGCCTGCACCTCGGCGACGCTCGGGTTGGTCAGGGCCCGCCCGTCCGGAAAGACCACCGTGGGCACGGTCCGGTTGCCGCCGTTGACGCTCATGACCAGGTCCGCGGCACCGGTCTCGCGCTCGATGTCGACCTCGGCGTACTCGATACCGGCCCGTTGCAGGTCGGCCTTGAGCCGCACGCAATAGCCGCACCAGGGGGTCGTGTACATCGTCAACATCGTGGGGGTCCTCCGCCAGCGGAAATGGTCGTCCTAACGTCAACGCCGGCCACGGGTGACATCATTCCAGCAGATACACAATATTTCTTGTGCAATAGTTCTCGTGTAACTATCGTCGACGACATGACCAACAGCGAGATCCGCCAGATCACCGATTCCCGCGTACTGGCCGCCATGGCCCACCCGCTCCGAGGCCGGCTGTTGGACGTGCTCCGGGTCAACGGACCCTCGACCGCGAGCATGCTGGCCGAGCACACCGGCCAGGCGGTGGGCAACATCAGCCACCACCTGCACACCCTCGCCGCCTGCGAGCTGATCGAAGAGGTACCCGAACTCGCCCGCGACCGGCGCGAGCGGTGGTGGCGGCGGGCGTCGGTTGCCACCCGCTGGTCCAGCCGGGACTTCGGCGGTGACGCTGCATCGGAGGCGGTCGAGCTCGCCGCGGCGTCACTGAACCTCGAGCGCCAGGTCGGCTTCGTGCGCGCGTACGCCGCCGCGGACCCCGACGAGCGCGAGTGGTGGGGCGAAGGGCCGTTCTCGACCGACAGTTGGCTGCGGATGACTCCGGCCGAGGCCGCCGAGTTCTCCGTGGCCGTGATCGACCTGTTCCGGCAGTGGTCCGAGCGCGAGATCCCCGACGACGGCCAGGAACGCCGCCCGGTGTTCGCGTTCGCCCGCGCCGTCCCGGCCACGCCATGACTGCCCTCATGAGTGCGCAGCCGGTCGAACGCCGTCGTCAGCGCGGCCTGTTGGGCGATCACGACTTCCGGCTGCTGTGGATCGGCGAGACCACCTCCAGCCTCGGCAGCAGTGTCACCTCGGTCGCGCTCCCACTGGTCGCCCTCACCGTCCTTCACTCCGGAGTGCTCGCGGTCAGCCTGCTCAGTGCCGCTGCCTGGTTGCCGTGGCTGCTCATCGGCCTGCCGGCCGGCGCGTGGGTCGACCGGATGCCGCGGCGCCCGGTGATGATGGCGTGCGACGCGTTTTCCTTGGCGCTTTTCGCCAGCGTGCCGGTCGCCGCTTGGCTGGGCGTGCTGACGATGGCGCAACTGCTCGCGGTCGCCTTGCTCACCGGCGTCGCCAAGGTCTTCTTCTCCACCGCGTACCGGGCCTACCTGCCGTCCCTGATCGACGAGGACCGACTCGTCGAAGGCAACTCCAAACTGCTCGGCAGCGAGTCCGCGGCTCAGGTGGCCGGGCCCGGTGTCGGCGGTCTGCTCGCCCAGGCGTTCGGCGCGGCGAACGGCCTGATCGCCGATGCCGTCAGCTTCGCCGTCTCGGCACTGTGCCTGCGGGGGATCCGTGCCCGCGAACCGCGCGTCGAGCGCACCCGCCGTTCGTTGCGGACAGAGATCGCCGAGGGAATGCGGTTCGTGGCGCGCGATCGGCTGCTGCGGGTGTTCATGGTCTTCGGTGGTGCCGCGAACCTGGTGCTCACCGGCTACAACGCGATCGTGGTCGTGTTCCTCGTGCGCGGCGTGGGCCTGAGTCCGGGGACAGCCGGCGTCCTGATCGCGGCCGGGAGCACCGGCGGCGTCCTCGGAGCGCTGCTCGCTCCCAAGCTCGCCCGTTCCATCGGCAGCGCGCGTGCCCTGTTGTTGTGCAAGGTGGGCACCACGCCGTTCGGTCTGCTCATCCCGCTGACCGGTCCGGGCTGGCGGCTCGGCTTCTTCGTGGTCGGCGCCGTCGGCATGGTGGGCGGAGTGGTGGCGGGCAACGTCATCTCAGGCGGGTTCATGCAGGCCTACTGCCCGACCGGGCTGATCGGCCGCATCACCACCAGCATGCAGGTCGTCAATTTCGGTGCGATCCCCGTCGGTGCGGTGCTCGGCGGCGTACTCGCCGACGCGGTCGGATTTCACGGCGCCCTGTGGATCCTCTTCGGGTCATTCGTGCTGGCTTCGCTGATCCTGCTGGCCGCGCCGATCCGACACGACCGCGACCTGCCGACCCGGCACACCGCATCGTCGGAGCGCGCTGGCACGATCGGGGCGTGACCGAACTCGATCCTGCCGACGCGGTGCTGGCCGGGCTCGATCCGGAGCAACGAGAAGCCGCCCTCGCTGTTCGCGGCCCGGTCTGCATCCTGGCCGGTGCGGGCACCGGCAAGACCCGCGCGATCACCCACCGGATCGCCTACGCGGTCCGCTCCGGCGCCGTGCCGCCCGATCAGTTGCTCGCGGTCACCTTCACGGCCCGTGCGGCCGGCGAGTTGCGCACCCGCTTGCGTCGGCTGGGGGCGCAGGGGGTGCAAGCCCGGACGTTCCACGCCGCCGCCCTGCGCCAGCTCACCTACTTCGCGCCTCGCGTGCTCGGTGGCGGGATGCCCGAGGTGGTCGACAAGCCGCTTCGCCTGGTGGGCAACGCGGCCGCGCGGTTGCGGCTGCGCACGGATCGGACCGAACTGCGCGATCTGGCCGCCGAGATCGACTGGGCCAAGGCGGTCCTGGCCACTCCGGAGGAATACCCGGCGCGAGCCCGGGCCGCCGGACGCGAGACCTCGACCACGCCAGACACGATCGCCAAGGTCTACGCCGAGTACGAGCAGACCAAGCGCCGGGCCGGCCAACTCGACTTCTCCGACCTGCTGCTGGTGATGTCGGGCGCGATCGAGGAGTACGGCGACGTCGCCGAAGAAGTCCGCTCCCGCTACCGCCACTTTGTCGTGGACGAGTACCAGGACGTTTCGCCGCTGCAGCAGCGGATGCTCGACGCGTGGCTCGGCGGCCGTGACGACCTCTGCGTCGTCGGCGACGCCAACCAGACGATCTACTCCTTCGCGGGCGCCACGCCGGAGCACCTGCTGGGGTTTCGCCGCCGCTATCCCGAGGCGGTGCTCGTGCGGCTCCAGCGCGACTACCGCTCCACCCCGCAAGTCGTCGAACTGGCCAACCGGCTGGTGCGGGGCAACGTCGGCGGCGCCCGGCTGACCCTCGTCGGCCAGCGCGCCGACGGCCCGCCACCGACATTCGCCGAATACGACGACGAACCGGCCGAGGCCGTCGCCGTCGCCACGCAGTGCCGCGCGCTCATCGACGCCGGTACGCCCGCAGCCGAGATCGCGGTGCTGTTCCGGATCAACGCCCAGTCGGAGGTGTACGAACAGGCGCTGGCCGACGCCGGCGTTGCGTACGTGCTGCGCGGCGGTGAGCGCTTCTTCGATCGGCCCGAGATCCGCGAAGCCCGGCTGCTGCTGCGCGGCGCCGCACGCGCCGGACAGGACGGCGAAAAGCTGCCCGACGCGGTGCGCTCCGTGCTGTCGAGCCTCAACTGGCACGCCGAGCACCCGCCGCCCGGTGGCACCGCCCGCGAACGGTGGGAGTCCCTGTCGGCGCTGGTGAACCTTGCCGACGACCTCATCGCGACGCTGCCCGACGCACAGTTGCCCGAGCTCGTGGCCGAACTCGATGCCCGGGCCAATGCCCAGCACGCCCCGACGGTCCAGGGCGTCACGCTCGCGTCGCTGCACTCGGCCAAGGGCCTGGAGTGGGATGCGGTCTTTCTGGTCGGGCTCACCGACACGACCGTGCCGATCCAGCACGCCACCACGGAGGCCCAGATTGCCGAGGAGCGGCGGCTGCTCTACGTCGGCATCACCCGCGCCCGCGAGCGACTTGCGCTGTCGTGGGCGCTGGCCCGCAGCCCGGGCCAGCGTCGGGGCCGGCGGCCGAGTCGTTTCCTCGACGGGCTGCGCCCCAGCAATGCCGGCGCCGCCGCGCCGAAACCGGCCAAGACGAAGAGTCCGGCGCCCGAGGCGGCCGACGCCGAGCTGTTCGGCCGGTTACGGGCCTGGCGCAAGGCCCAGGCCGATGCCCAAGGCTCGCCGCCGTACATCGTCTTCAGCGACGCCACCTTGGTCGCCATTGCCGACGCCCGGCCGGCGTCCGCCGCGGCACTCGCGCGGATCTCCGGTGTGGGGCCGATGAAGTTGCAGCGCTATGCCGAACCGCTGCTGGCGGTGCTGGCGGGCGCCGACCCGCAGTCGGTCGCCCCGGTCGAGGTGACTTAGTCGAACTCCGCGCCGACTGTCGGTGCTGGCTCCGCCGGTGTCAGGGCGGTCACGGCCGCCGCCACCAGGATGACGACGGCCGAAGCCAGCAAGGCTTGGTGCAGGCCGGTCCGGAACGCCGCGGTGGCCGCGTCGACGATCGGCTTGAGCAACTTCGGCGGGTGGGCGATGTCGATGCCGGCGCCCTCGCTGCCGCCGCCGGTTTCGACGGCGTTGATGATCAGCGACTGCACCGAGCCCGTGATGCCGATGTCCTTGAGCCGGCCCGCGAGGTCGCCGGTGAGGTGTGCGTTCACGAGGGCACCGAGCGCCGCCACGCCGACGACAGCGCCGATCTGACGGCTGGTGTTGGTGGCAGAGGCGGCCATCCCGGAATGGGCGGCCGGGACGTGACCGAGCACGGCGGCGGTCAGCGGCACCACGGCGATGCCGAAACCGATGCCGGCCACCGCCAGCACGGCCGCGAGCGGGGTGAATGAGGGATGGGCGGTGAGGTTGTGCCGGGCCAGCAGGATGCCTACTGCCGCCAGGACGCAACCAACGATCATCGGCCGCCGTGAACCCACCCGGCCGACCCACCTGCCGGTCAAGAGCGAGCCGACCACGATCGCCGCCGCCATCGGTGAGAACACCGCCGCCAAGCGCCAGCCGGAGTAACCCACCGCCACGTCGAGGTACAAGGCGGTGAAGAAGAAGATCGAGAACACCCCGAAGTACACGGCGAAGGCAACGAACAGTGCGCTGCTGACGATTGGTTTCGACACGTAGCGCAGGTCCAGCATCGGGCTGCGCACCCGGCGTTCGACGATCACGAAGCCGACGAGCGACACACCGCCGATCACGAACAGCGCCAGGATCCTCGGCGCGCTGTAGCCGGCCGTTTCGCCTCCGATGCCGGCAAAGATCGAGCAGCCGAGCGCGGCAGTGCCGAGGACGAAGCCGCCGAAGTCCGGCCGGCCGGGCTGCGGGTCGGCGCTGTTCGGTACGAACGCGAGGGCGGCCAGCAGCAGCGCGCCACCGAGCGCCAGGTTGAACCAGAACACCGTGCGCCAGTCGCCGAGACCCACGAGTAGTCCACCGATCACCGGGCCGAGCGCCAGCGCCAAGCCCGACACGGCGGCCCAGGCGCCCAGCGCCCGCGCGCGGACCGCAGGTTCGGGATACAAGTGCCGGATCACCGACAGCGTCCCGGGCTCCGATGCGGCCGCACCTACTCCCATGACGGCGCGCCCGGCGATCAGGGTGCCGGCGTTGGGCGCCAGCGCGCAGACCACCGAACCGCCACAGAAGATGACAATGCCAACGACCAGCACGCCCTTGCGACCCAGGCGGTCACCGAGCGAGCCGGCGATGAGCATCAGGCTGGCGAACACCAGCGCATAGCCGTTGACAACCCACTGCAGGGCGATCACACCCGCGTGCAGGTCCGACTGAATGCTGCCGAGGGTGACGCTGACGATCGTCGTGTCCAGGAACGTCAGGAACAGCACCGCCAGCACGGTGGTGAGCGCGGCCCGCTTCGGTCCGGCTCGGCCGCGCACCGCAGACGCAACGGTGGACGTCACGGAGTTGCTCAGCTCGGCAGGCTGGTTGCAGAAGCCATCTTGCAGACCGGGGGCAGCGGCCCCTGTACCTGGAGCAACTCGCAAAACGTCTCGCCGGCGACCTTCCACTTGCCGCCTTCATGCACGGCGTATCCGGTCTGGTTGGACAGCACGGGCGAACCCGACAGCAGGATCGTGTAGATCACCGTCGCTCGGTTCGGGGACGTCACCGTCACCTTGCCGACCTTGACCGACGCGGCCTTGGCGAAGGCCGACTTCGCCTGCGCGGCGATGGCTGGCGAGAACGCGGTGCCGTCCTGGATCAGTCCGAGCCGTTCAGCTGCAGCGACGGTGGGGTTGAAGAAGCGGACGTAGCTGGTCGTCACTTCGGTGGCGGCCGCCGCGGCGACTCCGCTCGCGACCTCGGTGCCGCTCGGCGTCGAACCGCCCGACTTCGGCGAATCTCCCTTCGAGCCGCCGCAGGCGCACAGCGCGACGATCAGCAGGCTCGCGAGCATCGCGGCCGGCATTCGTCGAGTTCTCGCGCTCGCGCCTGCGTCGCGGTTGATCACGAGATCGTCCCTCCGTCGGGTTCGGACGTACCGTTCGTACTAGTTTTACGCGCTAACGAGGCCAAGATCGCTCAAGGCGAAAATAAATACCTTGCGGGTCTCTCGTAACCTTCGTTAGCCTCTGCAACGACCCAAAACACCGCGCCGCTCCTCATGCGCGCGCTACGAACGGAAAGAGGTGGCCAGCTGTGCTGACAAACACGATCGCGACAGCGGCTGCCGTGCGCTCGCGCAGCGAGTCCCCGTTCACGCTGCCGTCCGCAGCACCGACGTCGTGGCAGTGGGCGGTGTCGAACTCCGCGGAGCGCGCCGGTGTCCTCGGATTTGGGCCCCGCATCCGCTCTAACGACCCGAAGCTCACCACTGTCGACACCGCCACGATGGCCGGCGCGGATGTCCGCGTCGCCACCAAGCAGGACCGTCCTCCTCGAGGGGTACCCCGCTGATCACCGTCAGCGAGAGGCTCTCGAGGCCGCGGCTCCCAGCTTGGGAACCGCGGCCTTTTTCTTTGTCCAACTACATATCCATCCACACCGAAGGAGGTGACCCGACGTGTTGACGACCCTTGCACCAGAGGACGTCACGCCAGACACGATCGGGATCGGACCCCTGCCTGAAACGCAAGGGTTGCTCGACCCGCTCGCCAAGGAGTGTCCGGACGACGTGCCTTGCCGGGTGCAGAACCCGGACCTCTGGTTCGCCGAGACACCAGCAGAACTCGAGCAGGCCAAGACGCTGTGTCTGGACTGCCCGGCTCGGCTGGCCTGCCTCTCCGGCGCCCTCGAGCGTCGGGAGCCGTGGGGCGTCTGGGGCGGCGAGATCTTCGAGCGGGGCGCGATCGTCGCCCGCAAGCGTCCTCGTGGCCGTCCTCGCAAGGACGACCGCACCGAGGTGGCTGCGTGACGAGCGTTGCCCCGGCCGGTCCCCGCCCACCCGCCGGCAAGGCGAGCGGTACAGCGCGCTGGTCCGCGCTGTGCGTACCAAACCGACTCATTCAAACGAACATGCCGACAAGGAGCATCGAGATGTACACCATGCACGAAGCGCTCGCGCGCGAACGAATGTGCGCGAGTCACCGCGACGCGCACCAACTGCGCGTAGCCAGGGAACTGGCTGCGGCCCGTCGCTGGCACCGCTTCGAACTGCGCGCGAGCGCCGCCGGTCGGCGGGCCCGCGCAGTCGGGCGGCGCCACGCCCGCCGGGCGGTCTGACCCGAGCGATGCGGCCTCTCGCCGCCCGCGTCCTACAACCCGAACGGCCGCCGGATCTTCCGATCCGGCGGCCGTTGCGCACTCACCACCACTGCTGATCGAGCTTGGCCTCGATCGAACGGACGTAGCGACGGGTGCAGTCGCCGCAGACCCATCGGGTCCGGTTGCCGTCGTGGGTCTCGATGACATCGGCGCACCAAGTCAGCGGTGGGTCGCCGTCCTCCGCCGGGTCGGCCATCCGACCACAGATCGAACACGTCTCCTGCACGTCCTCATTCCTACCCTGCGCCTGCGGCGATCCGCGGCCGGTTTGCCAACTGGCAGGTTCTCGCCGCCGCCGTCACCACAGCGACATCGAGCGCCGGAAGATTGCGGCGAGATCCTCGGCCTCGACCGGCCGCGGGGCGGTTGCCAACAGTCGTTGCTGTTTCAGCGCGCCGTCGACCAGGTCGTCGACGTCGGCGTCCACGAAGCCCACTGCGGCCAAACCGGGTGGAATGCCGATGTCGCGCATCAGCCCGGTCAGCGTGTCCGGGAGCAGGGAAGCCGGGTCGGAGGGCACCTCGGCCGACGGGTCGAGCAGCCGGGCCGCGCGCAGATGCCGCTCCGGTGCCGCCGGGAACGTGAACCGGAACGCCTCCGCCGCTGTCAGCGACACGGCCATGCCGTGGGGAACCAGTGGCTCGCCGGCGGGATAGTCGGCGGGATGAAAGTCGCGGACCTGACCGGCGATCGGGTAGGCATTGGCGTGGGGGATGTGCACGCCGGCATTGCCGAAGCCGAGCCCGGCAAATGTCGCGGCGAGCGCCATCGCCCCGCGGGCCTCGACATCGTCGCCCTGCTGGACGGCCGGCCGGAAACGCGACGCCATCAGGGAAAGCGCCTTTTCCGACCACATGTCAGAGATCGGGTTCGACCCGCAGTACGGGACGCGCTCGGCTGGTTCCTTGCGCGGCACGGCGGTGTACGGACGGGCGGTATAGCTCTCCAGGGCGTGGCACAGAATGTCCATCCCGGCCGAGGCCGTGACGCCCGCAGGCTGGGTGAGGGTCAAGGTGGGGTCCACGACGGCCAGCGTCGGGCGCAGCCGCGCGTGGCTGATGCCGGACTTGACCCGCTGGGCCAGGACATCCAGCACACAGATGGTGGTGCTCTCGGCGCCGGTGCCGGTCGTCGTCGGCACGGCCACGAGCGGATGCAACGGCTCACGCGGTGCCTGACCGCCGCCGACGGGCGCGTTGACGTAGTCGATGAGCTCGCCGGGATTGGTGAGCAGCAGGTTGACCGCCTTGGCGGTATCGATGCTCGACCCGCCCCCCACCGCGACGAATGCATCCCACGGCCCGTGCGCACGGGCCCAGTCGATGGCGGCCTGCATGCTCGCGTCGGTCGGCTCGATGTGGACGCGGTCGAATACGGCGGCCTCGACGCCGAACTGCGCCATCTGGGCCGCGACCCGTTCGGGCAGGCCAGTGGCCGCCATCCCGGGATCGGTGACGACCAGAGCCCTGCGGGCGCCGAGCTGGGCCAGGTCGTAGCCGATCTCCTCGGCCGCGCCGGCCCCGAACTTCAGGGCTGGGGCCCCGTAGGTAAAGACGCTCTCGGGCGCCGCCTGCGTGCTCATGCTGCCGGTGCCGCGAAACCGGGCTGCCAGCGCTCGGCCAGCGCGCGGTACGGCGCGGTCGCGCCGAGCTGGCAGAGCACTCCGATAGAGCCGAGCGTCACGCGGTGGATGAGCAGGTAGGAAGGGGGGAGGTTGAACTGCCGGGCGACCCGGGCCTCGTCGTTACGCGGATCGGTGACGCGGTTGGCCTGCATTCGCATCCATTCCCGGGTGAAGGTGAAGGTCGGCGTCATCAGGGGCTCGACGATCGGGCCGAGGTAGTCCATGACCTGTTGCGGGTCGACGTCGACGCCGGGGCGCAGGAAGCCCTCGGAACGCATCTCGCGCATGACGCCCTCGCGATTTCCCTCGAGGGCCAGCCGGGTCAACCGGCCGAGCGGTTCGGGGAAGCCACCCGGCAGGCGGGCGACCGCCCCGAAGTCGACGACGCCGAGTCGCCCGTCGTCCAGCAGCCGGAAGTTGCCGGGATGCGGGTCGCCGTGCAACAGCCCGGCGCGGGCCGGCGCGGAGTAGTGCAGCTGCGCGAGCAGCGAGCCGGCCCGGTCACGCTGCGCCACAGTGCCGGTCGCGATGATCCGCGACAGCGGGGTTCCGTCGAGCCATTCGGTGACGATGACCTTCGGAGCGCTGGCGACGACGCGCGGGATCGTGATGTCAGGGTCGTCGGCGAAAGCCGCGGCGAATCTGCGCTGGGCGTCGGCTTCGAGTGCGTAGTCGAGTTCCTCGAGCACTCGCTGCTTGAGCTCGGCCAGGAGTGGCTTGACCTCGAGCCCCGGCGACACCCGGGCGAACAGCCAGGCCATCCGCGAGAGCTGAGTGAAGTCGGCGAGCAGCGCCGGGCCGGCGCCGGGGTACTGCAGTTTGACGGCAACCGCTCGGCCGTCGGCCCAGACGGCGCGGTGCACCTGCCCGATGCTGGCCGCGGCGGCGGGGACCTCGTCGAAGGATTCGAACCGATCGGGCCAGCGCCGGCCGAACTGTTCGTCCAGTACCCGGTGCACGGTGGTCGTAGGCATCGGCGGCGCGGCTTCCTGCAGCTTGGTGAGCGCCTCCCGGTAGGGGGCGGCGGTGTCTTCGGGCAACGCGGCTTCGAATACCGACAGCGCCTGCCCGAGCTTCATCGCCCCGCCCTTGAGTTCGCCGAGCACCGTGAACAGCTGCTCGGCGGTGCGGGCCTGCAACTGCGCGTTGACCTCGTCGGCGGAGCGACCGCTGATGCGCCGGCCGAGTCCCACGGTCGCCCGCCCCGCCACCCCGAGCGGCAACGACGCGAGCTTCGCGGTTCGGGCCACTCGGCGCTGCGGAATGTCGCTCACTCGATCATTGTGCAGCAGGGGGGCGCGCACAATCGCAATCCGGGTGCGCGGGCCAGCTGCGCCGCCGGATCCGCCAGTCGGGCAGGTGCAGCTCCAGCGTGCCTTCGACCGCGGCCGGCTCGTCGCCGTCGAGATAGGCCAGGGCCTGGAGAGCCGTGACCCCGGAAATGACCGTGGCCAACCCGACATCGGAGGCCTGGCCGTACCTGCGGGTGACCGTCAGTTGCACAGCCAGTGCCGACCAGGCCGGGTCTCGGTCTCGGCGATGCAGGTCGGCGCAGCGCAGGCAGCTCGTGAGACCCGGGATGACCAGAGGCCCGACCGCCCCGTGATCGACGCTGAGCCGGACCACCAGGTGGGCACAGTTGCGGGCGTGCAGGGCGTCGCGCCGGTCGAGGTCGATCGGTTCGTCAACTGCGAGCACCACGAGGTCGGGTCGCTCGCCCATCGACAGCTGACTGATCTCGGTTTCCGGCGCTGCCCGCTGCACCGCCGCGCTCGCCGCGGCGACGAAGCGCCGGCCCTCATCACCCGGGCCCACCCCTCCGGGCATGGCCTGGTGCAGTCGCACGTCGTCCGCGTCGACCATGTGAACGCGACCGACACCCGCGGCCGCGAGCAAGGCGGCCACGTGGGCGGCTACCCGTCCGGCACCTTGGATCATGACCGCGCAGTGCCGGCGGGCGTTGAGCAGTTCGGCCGCAGTCGCACCATGCCGCGCGGCGAGGGCGCCGAGGTCGGCCGCCAGCCGCGGGCGTGGTGGCGCGAACCGCGCGTCGCCGCCGAGCTCGAGGTCCGCGCGGTTTCGGGGCCACAGGTAGCCGGCGTCGGTGAGGCTGCCCAGCGAACGGCGGGTGACGTCATCAGGCGGCTCCAACGGCACGGCCTCGCCGGAGGTTCTCGCACGGACTAACTGCCGCACGGTAAGCGCGTCGACCCCCTCGACCAGCACCGCGCGCGCTCCGAGTTCGAGTTGGACGACGTCCTCGGCCCGCCACAGGAGGCGGGCGGCGGGGTTGAGGACGAGGTCGAAAGGAGCACTGCGCGGCATCTGTCCACGGTGGCACGGCCGCGGCGAGGCGAGCCGGTTATCCACAGCGCTGCGCGGACGAATCGGCGCCCGGGACCCTCAACCTCGGCCTCAAGCTGGCGTCCACACCTGTGGATAACGTTGTGGACAGTGTCCGAAACGCCGGAGCTAAGCCTGTGGAAATCCCTGCTGGGCCTGTGGAGGCTCGAAGTGCGCGGCATCGGGGTTCCCGTGTGCAGATCTGTCCGCGGGACGGGTTACCGTGTGCGCCATGCCGGTTCAGGTCGAGGTCCGACGCAGCGCCCGGCGGCGTCGGACCGTGTCGGCCTACCGCGAGGGCCAGCGCATTGTGGTCATGATTCCGGCGCGCTTCACCCGCGCCGAGGAAGCACAGTGGGTCGCCAAGATGGTGGCTCGGCTGGATACCGGCCAGCGTCCGCTCAAGCGGCGGGCGGGAACCGATGCCGCGCTCATGCGGCGGGCCCGCACCCTGTCAGCCCAGTACCTCGACAACCGGGCCGATCCGGCCAGCGTGCGTTGGGTCGGCTCGATGCGCACCAGGTGGGCGTCGTGCACGCCGATCGATCGCACCATCCGGCTGTCGCAGAAGTTGCGCGAGATGCCGGCGTGGGTGCAGGACTACGTGTTGCTGCACGAGCTCGCCCACTTGCTGGTGGCCGGGCACAACGCCGACTTCTGGTCTCTGGTCGAACGCTTTCCGCGCACCGAGCGGGCCCGCGGCTACCTCGACGGGGTCAGTGCAGCCGCGAATCTGCAGATCGCCGACGACCTCGCCGGTGACCTGGATCCGCCGAGCCGGCTATGACGGGGGCGGCTGGTCGGGATCGATCGCCGTCGGGTCGGCTTCCGCTGGGGGCGGGTCCTCGAAGCCGGTGAGTTGGTGTGCGCCGGAGGCATCGGCGAAACCGAGCGGGTCGTCGAGGTCGTCGGCGGTGGGCAGTAGATCCGGATGCGACCAGATCGCGTCGCGACCGGTGACGCCGTGTTTCTCGGTAACGCTCCACCACAGCGCGGCCGCCTCGCGTAGGCGCCGGGGCCGCAACTCCAGCCCGACCAGGGTGGCGAAGGTCTGCTCGGCCGGACCGCCGGTCGCCCGCCGGCGCCGCGACGCCTCACGAAGCGCCTCCGCGCCAGGCATGCGCTCGGCCGTGGCTGCAGCGACCACGGCGTCGACCCAGCCTTCGATGAGCGCGAGCAAGGTTTCCAGCCGGCGCAGCGCCGCCTGTTGCTCGGGAGTTTCTTCGGGCGCGAACAGTCCGCCCGTCAATGCGTTCTGCACGCTCTCGGGATTGGCCGGGTCGACCTCGCTCATCGCCCGCTCGATCGCCGACATGTCAACGCTGATGCCTCGCGAGTAGGCCTCGACCGTGTCGAGCAACCGCTGCCGGAGCCACGGCACGTGGCCGAACAGCCGTTGGTGAGCCGCCTCGCGGAGTGCGAGGTAGAGCCGTACCTCCTCGTCCGGCCGTTCCAGGCCGGCGCCGAAGGCGGCGACGTTCTGCGGGATCAGCGCCGCGACGCCGGTTGGGCCCAAAGGCACGCCGATGTCCGTGGACGCCACGACCTCTTGGGCCAGGCCGCCGAGGCCCTGCCCGACCTGGGCCCCGAACATCAGGCCGCCGACCTGGCTCATGATCCCGGCGAGCGGGTTTCCCGAGCCCATCTCGGCCAGTTGCTCGGCGGGAATCGCCGAGGACATGGCCGCCACGACCCGGGCCGCCACCGGCTCGCACAGCGCGGCCCATACCGGCAGGGTCTTCTCGATCCAGTCCAGTCGCGTCCAGGACTCGACCGACGTGACCCCTGACGGCAGGTCGGTGGCCTCATCCAGCCAGAGGTCGGCCAGCCGGATCGCCTCGGCGACCGCAGCCCGCTCGGCGTCGGTGACCGGTTGCTGGGCGCCGCCCAGCGTCGAGACCGCGAGTTGGCGGGCAAGGTCCCAGTTGACCGGGCCGCCCGACCACGACATCAGCTTCTGCAGTTCCGCGAACAACGGCATGGCGCCGGTCAGGTCGTCGCCGCCACCAGCCCCGCCCGAGCCGCTGCCGAATCCGAACGGGAGATTGCCGCCGCCACTAGTCATGTCTGCCACGGTAGTAGCGACGACTGATGCGTGCGCATTGTTCCCGGCCAGCGTTGCGCCGACGGCGAACGCACCAACGCCAGTAGCGTCGCGAGCATGGCTTGGGCGGTGTGGCTGGCGGTGCCGATCGTTGTCACCGCGCTCGCTGCGCTGTGGGCCTGGTGGCGCGGGCGGCCCCGGCGGGCGCCCACCGTACGCGAAGCCATGCAGGCTCATCGCGCCTATCTGGACGCCCTGGCCGTAGCGGCCGGCAGCGAGCACCTGGCTCCCGCTCCGTCGCCCAAGCCGGCCGGACTCGCGACGCAGAGCAGGCACGGGAGCGGCAGATAGGGTGCCGGAGTGAGTCGACGCGTTCGCACCCTGCTGGTTGGGGGAGTCCTCTTCCTGGTGCTGTTCGTGCTGGCGCTCACCATGCCGGTGCCGTACGTCATCCTGTCGCCGGGGCCTACGTACAACACGCTGGGAACCGATGAGGCCGGCCACTCGATCATCGTGATCAACGGGACGAAGCCGAAAGCAACCAGCGGTCACCTCAATCTGACGACCGTCAACGTGTCGACCCAGCCGCTCACTGCGTTCGCCGCGCTCGACGGGTGGTTGCTGCACGACGAGGTGGTCGTGCCGAAATCCTCGATCTACCCGCCCGGCAAGAGCCAGCAACAGGTCGACCAGCAGAACACCGCGGATTTCGCCCAGTCGCAGGACAGCGCCACGTCGGCCGCTTTCTGCGAACTCGGTTATCCGCAGGGGTTTGGGGTCATCAGCGTTGATGCCAAGGGCCCGGCGCATGACCGGCTGCGCCCCGGCGATCAACTGCGCACTCTGAGCGGCAAACCGATCGACTCGAGCGAGAAGATCACGGCCGTCCTGCAGGCCCAGCAGCCCGGCACCACGGTGACCGTGGCGGTGGTGCGCAACAAGAAGCCCGTCGCCGTGAAGGTGAAGCTCACCGCGCCACCGAAAGGCGCGAAGGGGGCCCGGCTCGGAATCGTCGTCTCGAAGACCTGCCTGGCCCCGTTCGAGGTCGACCTCGGGCTGGGGAACGAGATCGGCGGGCCATCAGCAGGCCTGATGTTTGCCCTTGGCATCATGGACAAAGTCGGTACGCGGGACCTGACCAAAGGCATGTTCATCGCCGGCACGGGAACGATCACTGCCACCGGAGTCGTCGGCCCGATCGGTGGCATCGCGCTGAAGATGATCGCCGCACGGCACAAGGGCGCGTCGGTCTTTCTCGCCCCGGCGGGCAACTGCAGCGATGTGCGCGGTGCGATACCCAAGGGACTGCAGGTTGTGAAGGTCGGCACCTTGCACTCGGCCGTGCAGGACCTGCTGGCCCTGCAGCAGCACCGAAACGTCCCGCACTGCTGAGCGCTCAGGCCAACGTCGCCAACAGGGCCTCGACGAGGTTCGGCGCGAGATCAGGCCCGGTGAGCAGGTCATCATCGCTGCCGTCCGTGCCGCGTAACCGAAGCACGGCCGCGCTCGTCTGATCGCGCAGGACAGCCACCACGAGCCGGGCTTCGCGCCGCTCCGGATGGTTGGCAGCGGTGACGGGGTCGTCGCCCACCTCGCCCTCGACGCCCGGCGGTAGCAAGACGATCTCTTGGCTCAGCGCGCAGCCGGCGACCGAGTCCGGCCAGGCGATGTGCGCGAGCGTCTCGTCCAGCGGACCCTCCGGCAAGCCCTCCTGCTCGATCGGTGTGAGTGCCTCGCTCGCTGCGTCGGTCAACCCCAGCCGGGCCGCGGCCTCCGGCTCGTCCGCAGCGAACTGCCCGGCCCGCACCAGTGCGAACAACATCGGCGGCTGGTCCCAACCGGATCCGCCCACGTGCGCCTCGATCTCTGCGGCGGCGGATTCCAGGAAGGCGGGCGCGGTCACGCTCACATCGTGCCGCACCGGTGTCGTCGCTGCCCCGGAACCCCGAGCGGGCCCGGTACGTTGTGCCCAGAGCTGACTGTCCCGCGTCGAGGAGCTGCCCCGTGGCCATGCGGCCGCCGATTCCGAGCCTGGCCCTGTCGCGCCGATGGAAGATCGTCCTCGCGGTAGTGGGGATTCTCATCGTTGCGCTCATCGTGCTCACCTCGCTCACCGGCATCTTTGTGAATTGGTTGTGGTTCGGCGAGCTCGGCTACCGCCAGGTTTACCGGACGGTGCTGTGGACCAAGATCATCCTGTTCCTCATCTTCGGCCTGCTGATGGCATTGATCATCGGCGGAAACCTCGTCGTGGCCTATCTGTTGCGGCCGCCGTTTCGGCCGATGTCGGCCGAGCAGCAGAACCTCGAGCGCTACCGGGTGATGATCGAGCCGCGTAAGCGGCTGATCCTCGGCGCGATCGTCGCGATCGCCCTGCTGGCGTCCGGCTTGTCGGCGCAGGGCCACTGGCGCACCTGGCAACTGTGGCTCAACGGGACGACGTTCGGGCAGAAGGATCCGCAATTCCACCGCGACATCTCATTCTTCGCCTGGGACTACCCGGCGTACCGGTTGATGCTGGGCTTCGGGTTCACCGCGATCCTGTTCGCGCTGATCCTCTCGATCGGCGTCCACTACCTCTCGGGCGCGATCCGGCTGCAAACCCCCGGTCCGAAGATCACGCTTTCGGCCCGGCGCCACCTGACCATCCTCGTCTTCGTCTTCGTCTCCTTGAAGGCGGTTGCGTACTGGCTGGATCGGTACGGCCTGGTGTTCTCTTCGCGCAGCAAGTTCACGGGAGCTTCCTACACCGACGTGCATGCGTCGTTGCAGTCGAAGACGATCCTGTTCTGGATCGCGATCCTGATCGCACTCGGCGTACTCGCGAGCATGTGGCTGCGCAGCGCGTTGCTGCCCGGAATCGGTTTCGGTGTGCTGCTGATCCTGAGCATCCTGATCAGCGGTATCTACCCGGCCATCGTGCAGCAGGTGTCGGTGAAGCCGAACGCGAGCACCAAGGAAGCGCCCTACATCGGCCGCAACATCAAGGCGACGCGGCAGGCGTACGGCATCGTCACCAACACGCCCAAGACACCGAACGGCACGGTGACCTACAAGGACTACGCCGCGACGTCCAGTCCGGCGGACTCCGCGATCAAGCCCACGGACACCACCGTCGACAACATCCGCATCCTCGACCCGAACGTCGTGTCGCCGACAGTTACCAACGCGCAGCGGATCAGGGCACCGTACGGGTTCGCGCCCAATCTCGACATGGACCGCTACCAAACCGCAGACGGCGTCGAGCACGACTACGTGGTCGGCGTGCGCGAACTTGTCCCGGCCAACCTCAAGGGATCGCAGGGCAACTGGATCAACTCGCACACGTTCTATACGCACGGCTTCGGCTTCGTCGCGGCCGAGGCCGACAAGGACGTCACCAACGGCAAGACCCAGGACTACACCGAGGGCGACATCCCGCCGACCGGACCCCTGGACCTGACTGTCCCGCAGGTCTACTACGGCGAACTGATGAACGACTACGCGATCGTCGGGGCCAAAGGCTCGCAACGGGAGTACGACGGCGCCGACTCGCGAACGACCTATACCGGCAAGGGTGGCGTGTCGCTGGGCAACTTCATCAACCGGCTCGCGTTCGCGACCCATTTCAAGCAGACGAACTTCCTGCTCAACAACGCGGTCAGTTCCTCCGGCGCGAAGATCATTTTCAATCGAGACCCGAAGCAACGGGTGGAGAAGGTCGCACCGTTCCTGACGGCCGACGGTGATCCCTATCCCGCAGTGGTGAACGGCCGCATCGTCTGGATCGTCGATGCGTACACGACGATGGCGAACTACCCGTACTCCGAACGGCGATCCCTGTCGGATCTCACCGGTACCTCGATCAGCAAGGACCAGGCCAACACCCAGATCAACTACATCCGAAACTCGGTCAAGGCGACCGTCGATGCGTACGACGGCACGGTGAAGCTCTACCAGTGGGACAACAGCGATCCGGTCCTCAAGACGTGGGAGAAGGTTTTCCCGGGAGTGATCGAACCCGGCTCCAAGATGCCGAAGGAGATTCGCGACCACATTCGCTATCCCCAGGACCTGTTCGACGTGCAGCGTTCGCTGCTCGAGCAATACCACGTCGATGACCCGGTGCGGTTCTACAACGTCGCCGACAAGTGGACGGTCCCGGCCGACCCCTTCGCGAACGCGGGCGATCAGCCGCCGTACTACGTGCTGGCCAATCCGCCGCTCGGCACGAGTGCGACACCAGAATTCCAGCTGACGACGCCGATGACCGTGAACAACTCGCCCAACCTCGCGGCCTACATCTCCGTCAACAGCGACTACGGGCCCGACTACGGCAAGATGACCGTGCTCCGGGTGCCGAACAAGTCGGCAATCCAAGGTCCACAGCAGATCGCGAACGTGTTCAAGACCCAGTCCCAAATCTCAGAGGACATCACTCTGCTCGATACCGGGCAGTCCCGGATCATCCACGGCAACCTGCTGACTCTGCCGCTCGGCGACTCGTTCCTGTACGTCGAGCCGCTCTACGTGCAGTCGACCTACCCGACCTTGCAGCGCGTGCTGGTGACCTTCGGCGACAAGATCGGCTACGGCGCGACGCTGAACGATGCGCTGGACGACCTCACGTTGAACCGCAGTCCGGGTGCGACACTCAAACTGGGCTCGACGACCACCAATCCCAGCGGCAGTCCGACGTCAACCCCGCCGCCGCCGTCATCGAACTCGTCGTCAGCGCCGCCGTCGTCCTCGTCGACGCCGCCCACCTCGACCCCGACCCTGCCGGCCGGCCAGAAGGCCGCGATCGCCCAGCTCAACAACGCGTTCGAACAGTTGCAGCAGGCCAACAAGTCCGGTGACTTCAGTGCCCAGGCCCAGGCTCAGGCCAAGGTCTTGACGTTGCTTCAGCAGTACCTCAAGAAGTACGGGCCACTGCCGTCGGCGACCCCGACGAAGTGACCCGGTTTTGCGGGCGACTGCGCGGGCCGGGTAAGCTGGCGGTACCGACGCGGGGTGGAGCAGCTCGGTAGCTCGCTGGGCTCATAACCCAGAGGTCGCAGGTTCAAATCCTGCCCCCGCTACAAGGCCAGCAAGTACGACAAGGGCTCCGGTGCTTTCGCACCGGAGCCCTTGACCGTTTCACCGCATCAGGCGCGGGCGGCTCACGCCCGCCGGCGATAGTGCAGGAGCAAGCAGCCGCCCGAGCGCTCGGAACTGAGGAGTCCGAAGCGCTGCAGGTCGGTATCGCCGTCGAAGAGTCGCTTGCCGTGGCCAGCGAGGCTCGGTGCGACGACGAGACGCAGTTCGTCCACGAGGTGCGCAGCCAGCAGGGTACGGGCCAGGGTGAGGCTGCCGTGGATACCGATGTCCCCGCCGCTGCCGTCCTTGAGGTCGGCGACAAATCCGGCCGCGGGCGCGCTGACGTGAGCGGTCCCGGACCATTCGAGTGTCGGGGCGGTGGACGAGAAGACGAATTTCGGCGTCGTGTTGATGAAGTCGGCGAACGGCTGCATGGTCGAGGTCGGCCAGTGCGGCGCCCACTTCTCGAAGGTGCGGCGGCCGAGTAGGACGGTGTCCTGCCGGGTGATCACGTCGCCGAGAAAATCGATGAGCCGGGCGTCGGCGTCGCCGAACCACTCACCTTCACCGGGGTCATCGGCAAAGCCGTCCAGCGACATCAACTCGTACAGCACGACGTTGCGGGTCATGACGTCACCCGCGCTCGCGCGTAGCGCAGACCGCAGACGCGGCCGTCGAAGGTCCGCGCTTCGACGAGGGTCATGGGTTGCCGTTCCGAAAGCGGTGGGAAGAACGGCGTGCCGCCCCCGAGCACGACGGGATGGATGAAGATCTGGTACTCGTCGATGAGGTCGGCATCGGCGAGGGCGGCGACCGTCTGGCTACCCCCGAACACGTAGGCGTCACCGTCCGCCGCGTCGGCCAGTTCGCGGACGCGCGCCGGTTCGCCGACGACCGTTGCATTCCAGTCGGCCTGCGTCAGCGTCCGAGACACCACCGCCTTCGGCATCGGCTTCCAGATCTGCGTGTAGGCGACCTGGTTGGGTGTGGCGCCGGGCAGTGTGTCGGCGATGGGCCAGTAGCCGGCCATCATCTCGAAGACGTTGCGACCGTAGACGAAGAGCCCGGCGTCGCGCAGCGTGGTCACGAAATGGGTGTGGATCTCGTCGCCGATCTGCGGCCAGTCGAACTCACCGTTCGGCCCGGCCGTGAAACCGTCGATCGACGATTGCATCCATACGATGATCTTGTTACGTGTCATGGCTTGAACCTAAGCAGTAGCAGGGACGGGGACCAGGTCCACCTCGGCGCCGCGGACGAGGTCCGGTTGCGCCTCTCGGCGGGCGAGGGCGAGCGCCGGCAGCATGCCCGCGGCGACGACGAGGAATGCGGCGCTGAAGCCGGCGCAGGCGACGAGCGCGCCGACGGCGATCGCACCGGCCGCCATGCCGAGGTCGTAGGCACCATTCCATATGGCGCTGACCGTGCCGTACTCGGCCGCCGACACCCGGGCGTACATCAGTGTCAGCGTCGCGTTCTGCAGCACGCCGAAGCCTGCGCCGAAAGCCGCCGCGCCGATGACGACCAGCGGCCCGCACGACGTGATCGCCATCGCCGTCATACCGGTCACCGACAGGGCAACGCCCGGTACCAGCAGCCGGGTCTGCCCCTGGCGGTCTCCGAGCCGACCGGCGAACCAGCGGCCGGCAGTGGCTGCGGCCGGCTGCAGCAGCAGCCCGACCGGCGCCACCCAGGCGGCGTGTGCGGCAACGGCGAGCGGCAGGTACGTGACGAGAACTCCCGCGGCCGAGGCGGACGCCGCGAAGATCGCGGCCGGGCGCATCAGGCCGGGGTTGCGCAAACCGGCCGCGATGCCGTGCGGGCCGCCGGAGGCGGCGTCACGAGCCGGCAGCCCAGGCACCGTTGCGATCGCCACGAGCGGCACGGCGGCGGTCAGGACGAAGACGGCACCGTAACCCCAGTGCGCCGCGGCCCAGGTCCCGAACGGAAGGGCCAGCAGCGCCGGTACGCCGCCCACCAGACCGACCAGCGCGAGCCCTTCCCCGCGCCGCTCGGCCGGGATCAGTGCCGCCGTCAGCGCGCCGCCGGCGACGACCGAGATCGCGAACCCGACGCCGCGCACTGCGTTGACGGCAACGATGGCCGGGACGGACGCGCCAAGGCCGGTGATCAAGACCAGTGCCGGTGTGCCGAGTAGGACCAGTCCGGCCGCCAGCGCCCAGCGGTAGCCGACTCGGGCGACCAGCCGGGGCGTGGCCAGCTCACCGGCGACGGTCGCGAGCAGTAGTCCGCCGTTGGCGAGCCCGGCGGCAGTCCGATTACCGGCGGCCTCGGCGAACATCGGTACCGCGGCGAGCGGCAGGTAGAAACCGATCGCGCCGGCGACGACGGAGACGAGTCGCAGCAGCAGGGCCCGGGACAGAAGTGGCGTCATGACAACGACGCTAGAGCTAATGCGGCCTATTGCTAGAGTCCACTTCCGTGACTATCGAGTGGTCCACTTCCGGACCCGATCTGCTCTTGCCTCTCGACCGGGCGTCGACGACCCCGCTGCGGGCGCAGCTGGAATCACAGCTGCGCGACGCGGTCCGCACCGGGCGGCTCGGGGCGGGGGAGCGGCTGCCGAGTTCCCGGGCGCTGGCCGCATCCCTCGGCCTTTCCCGTGGGGTGGTCCAAGAGTGCTTCGAGCAGCTGGTGGCCGAGGGCTACCTGATCTCGCGCGGCGGTTCTGCGACCCGGGTGGCGGAGGTGACCTTGCGGGAAGCGGCTGCGCCCCGGGTGGACGCGCCGGCCGCCCCGCCGCGATTGGTCGCCGACTTCCAATCGGGCGTACCTGACCTCGGCCTGGCCCCACGCGACGACTGGGCCTGGGCGGTGCGCGAAGCGTGCCGCACTGCGCCGAACACCGCTTTCGACTACGGCGATGCGCGTGGTGACGCACGACTGCGTCAGGTGCTGGCCGCCTATGTGCGCCGGGTGCGCGCCGTCGACGCGAGCGCCGACCGGATCGTCGTCTGCGCCGGGTTCCAACAGGGCCTGGCGATCTTGCTGCGCACGCTCGCGGCAGGTGGGCGCCCCCTCGTCGCCGTCGAGGACCCGGGCTCCATCGGCACCGTGACCGCCGCGGCCCGCGCCGCGCACGGCGACTGCGTGCCGGTGCGGGTGGACGAGCACGGCATCGATGTCGACGCTCTTGATGCCAGCACGGCGCGGGTGGCCGTCGTGACGCCGGCACACCAATGGCCGACCGGCGTGGTCCTGAGCGCCGAACGGCGTCACGACCTGATCGCGTGGGCACGTGAGCGCGATGCTGTCATCGTCGAAGACGATTACGACGCTGAGTTCCGCTACGACCGCGAACCCATCGGCTCCCTGCAGGGTCTCGCGCCGGAGCGGGTGGTGTCCCTCGGGACGGTGAGCAAGTCGCTGGCGCCGGCGCTACGACTGGGCTGGGCGGTACTGCCGGAGTGGCTGGTCGAGCCGGCCGGTGCGGCCAAGCAGGTGGCCGACCGCGGCGCACCCGGCCTCGATCAGCTCGCCCTCGCCGCACTCATCGAGTCCGGACGCTACGACCGACACCTGCGCCGCATGCGGGCCGAGTACTCCAGGCGGCGCGACACCCTCGTCGCGGCGCTGGGCGAGCACGCGCCGCATGTCCCGCTCACCGGGCTGGCCGCGGGCTTCCACGCCGTCGCGCACCTGCCCGACAGCGCCGACGAGGATGCCGTCGTCGCCGCAGCCCGCGAGCGCCGGGTCGGGCTGTACGGAATGGGCCGCTACCGCGCTGGTCAGGGGACGACGCCGCCGCAGCTCGTCCTCGGCTTCGGCAACACCGGAGTCCGGGCAATCGAGGAAGGCATCGCAGCCATCGGCCCCGTGCTGCGCTGACGAATCGGGCTGGGCCCGGTGTGCTCAGCGAGCCGGCCAGCCCGCGCCAGGGACGCTCACCCCGGTGCGCACCACCTGGCCGTCCCAGTCGACGTTGCCACTCAGGCCGGCCAGGCCCGGCCAGCGGGCCGCGGTCACGTACAGCTGTGTGCCATGTGTCCCGCCGAGCATGCAGGCGAACCCGCCACGGTCGAGGGGCACCGTCTCGAGCACTTCGCCGCCCTCGGCCACCCGCACGCAGTGTTGATGTGGCACGTCGGCGTACCAGGCTGCACCGTCGGCGTCGAGACAGATGCCGTCCGGTGCTGCGTCGCCGAGATCGGCCCAGATCCGCCGGCCGGACAGCCGCCCGTCCGCGCTGATGTCGAAACCGACCAGGTGATGTCGATACGAGTCGGCGACCACCAGAGTTCGGTTGTCGGCGGTAACGGCCATACCGTTGGGGAACGCGATGTCCTCGGCGACCACCTCCAGCTCCTCCCCGGGTCGGACCAGCCCGACGCGCCCGGGCTGGACCGCTCCGCCGGGCGCCCCGGCGGAGAATTCGAAGTTGGGACTGTTGACGTAGGCATTGCCGCGTCCGTCGATCACGACGTCGTTGCCACCGAACGGCGACAGGGCCGCCAGATCGGCGTAGGGCGCCAAGCTACCGTCAGCCTCGAAGGTCAACAGCGCCAGCCGCTGGTTGGACACCAGCAGCGGGCGGCCGTCGGGCAGGAAGTCGAAGCACAGCGGCAACGACTTGTGCTGGACGATCAGCTCGGATGCACCGGCATCGTCGATCGCAATGATCTCGCCGGCGATCCAGTCGCTGAACCAGAGCCGGCCGTCGTGCCATCGGGGCGACTCGGACAGACCGAGGCCGCCACGAAGGACGTCCATCAGGGGCGCTCTCGCAACGTCTGGACACCTGGACCGGCGAGTTCATCCAGCGCGGATTTTCGGCCCGACGCGACCAGGAGCAGCGACAGGACCGGACCCTCGACGACTGGGCCGGAGCCGACCGAGAAGTCGGCGTCGGTCGCCTTGAGCGTAATTCCCGCGACTCGGTCTCGACCGCCGATGATGGCGTTGCTCTTCGCATAGAACGCGACTGCTCGGGCGACGAACGGAAGCGGATATGCGTGCTTGATGCCTAGCGGGCGGCGGATGTCCTCGCCGTGCACGAACGCCTCGCCCAGCCAGGTGTCCTTGGGTCCGGGGGGCGCGCTCTCGCGTGGCGACGCCGCGCGGAATGCCGCCAATGTCGCCGCCGGGCCGCCAGCACCTTCGGCCGCCACTTGTTCGGCCGCAAACCTGTCGAATTTGAAGCCCGCGGCGGCGAATCTCGTCATGAACCGGGCCGGCGTCATCTTGGCCGCCGACAACAGGTGGGCGAGGACGTCGTGCACGTCCCAATCAGAGCACAGTGAGCGAGTTGCCCACTGCTCCTCGCTGAGCTGGTCGAGATCGTCGGCCAACGCCTGTCGTTCGGCGTGGATCGTCGGCCAAATGCTTGCGGCCATCGCTGACCTCCTCGATTTGTCGATGTCACTGTCCTCACGACGAACGAGAGAGCGCTAGATCGACAGCAATCGGCCCCGCAGCCAGGCCAGGACCTCACCGGCGTGCTGATCGGGCGGGAAGATCGGGTAGAAGACGTGCTCGATCACGCCGTCATGAATCACGAGCGTCAACCGCTTGTACAGCGTGAGCTCACCGGTCGAGAACGTCGGCAGACCAAGGTCTCGGGCCAGGCTCAACGCGGGATCGGACAGCATCGCGAACGGCAGAGCGAGCCGTTCGACGACCTCGCGTTGGTAGTCGACGTCCTGACTGGACAAGCCGAACACCCGATCGGCGCCGGCTTGCCGCAAATCGGCGAAGTGGTCCCGGAAGCCGCACGCCTCGGGGGTGCAGCCGCGGGCACCGGGGATGTCGTCCCACCCGGTCGGCAGCGCCGTGCCCGGCCGGCCGGTCATCGGGTAGACGTAGAGCACCGTGCGTCCCGCGCCGAATTCGTCGAGTGCGACGTCCTCGCCGGCCGTGCTCGTCAAGCGCAGCCGCGGCACCGGCCGCCCGGATAGCTGGTTCGCCGCGCCGTCGTCCTCGGGTACGGGTAGCTCCGATGGAAGGTGGCTGTAGTCGTCCACGAGCGCCTCCGGCCCTGTCGTCTCCGGTGCGGCGGCCCCAGTTGCGCGCGCTGCACCACCATCATGGCCCAGCCTCGAGAAGGCGGGGCGGCCGGAGCCGCCGGGACGCTACGTTGCCGCTGACTGCACAGCCGGTCAGCCGGCAGCGACCTGGAGCCCGGCGTTGGTGCGCGCCAGCTGGTCGGCCGTCCGCGATTCCAGTTCGGCCACCTGCGGCGGGCTGAGGATGTCGCACACCCAGTCCCAATGCATGGCGACGTGGTCACCAACCGCTACCGGTGGACGGTGCGGGTCGCCGGAGGGGAGCAGGGAACGTCCCGCCATCGACCATGCCGCTGACTGTGCGGCGGGCGGGCCGAGCTCGAGCCGGCCGTCGGCCAGGGTGAGCGGCCGGCCCTGCACCCGGACGCGTTCGCCGTCAACGTCGAGCACCTGGCCCCATCTGATCCGGCACTGATCCAGTACCGACAAGGCGACGTCGTTGCCGGTGCCGCGACGCAGCAGCCCCACCCAGGGGTAGACCGCGAAGACGTGGAAGCCGTGATGCGGCAGCCCGGGCACCCAACTTGCCCCGGATTGGTCACCGAAGCGCCCTCGCAACTGCTCTACCAAGACGTCGGGGTCGACGTTGTCGAGCAGGTCGTTGCCGATCCAGTAGGCCTCGACGACGCGGGGGTCGAGCGGGTCGGCGATGCTCGCTGCCGCCGCGATGATCTCGAGGTAGGACCAAGCCCCTTCGAACTGGCGAGCATGCTCGGCGATCTGCTGCTCGGCGGCGGCCGAGTCTGTCGTCAGCAGCACCGACGCGTTGTCCGGCCCGCAGTACCCGAGCTCGTTCGGCGGGTAGGCGTAGCGGGCGAACAGGGCCGTACCGGCGAGGCTCATTCAGCCGACCCGGGGAAGCTGTTCGTCGTCGGCCGGCGCTGCGGCCTCGCGGGACTGGCCCATCAGCTCGAGCCCGACCATGGCCTTCTCGGCGGCGGCTTCATCGACGCGCTCGACGATGAAACCCATGTGGATGATCACCCACTCGCCGGGTGTGAGGGCGGCCTGGTCGGCGTCCTCGAGCATGCCGATGTTGACGCGGCGCTGGCTGCCGAGCACGTCGACCAGGGCCAACTGGCCGCCGTAGCCGTCAACGCGCGCGACTACGCGACCGGGGATGCCGAGGCACATGTCAGGACTCCTGTCGGGTGCTGGCGCCCACGGGTTGCCCGGTGAGCAGGTCGGCCAGGATTTGATGGACGGTGGCAATGGCCGTCTCGACTGCGGCTGTGACCGGCGCGGTAAGCCCGATGCGCTCGTCCACGTCGCTCGGCTGGCAGCCCACGACGAACGTTCGGGGCAGCGTGCCGCCGAGGGAATCGAGGCTGGCCAGTACCGCGACCGGGTCCATCCCGTGGGCGTCGAGTTCGCCCGTACCAAGGTCCTCCGGGCCGACTTCGAGCACGGTGATGTCGCCGGGCTGGCCGGCCCATGGCACGGTGTCGACGAGCACCAGCACCTCGTAGCCGTCGAGCAGATCGTAGGCAAGGTGCATCCCGCGGATGCCGTAGTCGACCACCCGCACGCCGTCGGGCAGCGGTTGCCCGACCAGGCGCCGGGCAACCTCCGATCCGAAACCGTCGTCGCCGAGAAAGATGTTGCCGATCCCGGCGACCAGGACCCGTGCCGTCACCTAGCGCTGGTCCCGGCTCTTGTCCTGGCCCTGGCCGGTGCCCGGCGTGTGGGCCGGGCCGACCGTGTCGTCGTCGAGGTCGGTCTCGGGCATCTCGCTCGCCGGCTGCTCGTCCGACGGGGACGCTTCGGCGCCGCGGGGGGTGTCCTCCTTGGGCGTCGCCTTCATCTCCGAGTCCTCCACCGGTCCGGTCGCCCCGCCGACATTGGCGCCGTCCTTGCGGGAGCCGTCCGAGTCGACCTCGCCGCTCTTCTGACGATCGTCGTACGGCGGCATCGGCCTGTCGGTTGATTCGCTCATAGCGCGCTCCTCTCTGTGCTGCGGCTCAGCCGCCTTGGTCTCCGGACGGCATGTGGGGCATGTCGTCGTCCTTGGCGCCCTTCGCGTCGACCGAGCTGTCGCTGTCCTCTTCCGAGGTGCCGGCGGTGCGGTCGACCGGCCCGCCGGCGGGTTCGTCCGATCCGGTGTCGCGGGAGCCGGGAGCTCCGCGTTCCTCCTGCGGCTCTTCACTCAGCTGCTCGGCTGGTTTGTCGCTCATCGTTGACTCCTGTTCCTCGATCGGGCTGCGTCGCGCGAGCTCACATGTTCCGGATCTTCAGATAGCGCCTGACGTCTGGGATCGATCGCAGGCCCACCACAAGACCAATCAGTACGACGACCGCGATTACGGCGAGCGTCACTTCTCCAACAATGCTCATGATCGGCTTCCCTCTCTCTGAACCGGATCGACGCTCGCCTCCGGCGGGACTGCCAAGGGCTCGAGCTCTTCCGGGGCGAAGTACAGATAGCGCCCGTACCAGTCGTGCATCTCCGCCGCGGGATCGTCGACCAGCACGACCGCGACGTGGATGTTGCCGTCGACGTCGGAATGCACCGACGTGACCCGGGCGGTCTGCCCGGCGAAGAACAGATCCTGGGCGTCGGCCCGCCGGGACGGATGGACTCGCACGATGCTGCCGCGCGAGACCGGAGTGCCGTCGATCAACACGGTGTCGACATCGGGATTGACGCTGGCGTCCTGCTCCGGATCCCACCACGGGACCTCTGGCGTACCGAAGGTCGGCGGGTCGACGTTACGGACGTCGAACCGCCCTTCGCCGGGATCGGGGACAGCGGCGACCATGCCCGCGTGCGGGTCGCGCAGCACACCGTGCAGTCGGGCCAGCGCCTCGGGAGTCAGCGCGTCACTGCGATCGATGATCTCGGCCGCCCGTGGGTCAGTGGCCCGGGCCTCGGCCTTCTCTTCCTCGGTGAGGGTCATGATGCGCAGCGTGAGGATCTCGTCGATCTCGGCCGAGTCGAACAGGGCACCGGCGCTCTCCTCGGCGACTTCGGGGTAGTCGTACAGGATGATCGGCGACACCAGCACCAGATCGGTGTCCCCACCGGTACCGGCGAGCACCGGCCACCAGCGGCGTTGGGTGCAGGCTGCCACCGCCGCCTGGGCCTCGTCCGGAGGCTCGAGAAGCGACACGAACTCGGTGTCATGTGCCTGCACGAGCAGGTGCGCGCCGATGAGTGACGATCGGATGGCCTGGTCCTTGTCGGTGACCGGCCCCGGTGCGACGTTCTCGATGCTGAGCGTGAGCTGCACGAATCCCCCGACCGGTGCGGCGGTCAGCGAGAGCTGCGCCTCGAGCGGCCACCTGCGCCGGACCAAGCGACCGACCGGCACGCCGTCATCGTCGAAGATCATCTCGACGTCCTCGCCGCCGACGACGCTGACCGGCAGGGTGCGGCCGGGGTCGGTGAGTTCGGACAGCGGGCCCGGGTCGAGCTCGATCTCCCGCTCGACCGCTTCGTCCCAGGTGACCCACGTGCGGGCACCGGCTGTGAACTGCTCGACCGGGTCGAACTGGCCGGGCGTGTCGCTCAACCGCTCGACCTCGCGCGTCTGTAGTTGCAGGAACCGAACGTGCACGGTCACGCGGGCATCGTCGGAGCCGCTGCGCAGCACACATTGCGCGGCCATCTCGCGTTCCTCGCCCACGCCGGCTTCGGCGGCACCGGGTGGCCCGAGCACGCCGAACTGCCACCGGACCTGGTTCTTGCGCGACGTGGATCGGTACGGGTACAGCAGGTAGCCCTCGAACAACACCGCGTCGGCGACCGTGCGCGCCTGCTCCAGACTCACGAGATCACCTGCGCCTTGGCCAGCAATGACTCGATCGTCTCTTCCCACGTGGTCAGCCCTCGGACCGACTTGTAGTGGGCCAGCGACTCGATGGATTCTCGGCGCAGCCGCAACCAGCCCGTGTTGGGGAAGTAGTGGTCGATCATCTCGCGCCACACCGAGACGGGGATCTCGTAGCGCGCCTCGCAGTCCCACGGCACCTGTTCGACGCCGAAACCACTCGTGCCGCGGGTGAACACCGTGCCCGAGAACAGGAAGGCGACGGGGATGGTGTTGTTGCGCAGGGCGTGCAGGTACTTCGACCAGGTGACCTCGAAGTCGTAGGTGCACGGCATGACGAGGTCGACCTCGGTGATCCCCGTGAAGCCCTGCACCATCGCGTTGCACTGCATCCACATGAACGGTTTGAGGGTGTCGAACCACCGGTCGCGGGTGCCGAACATGTCGAGCAGTTCGCTCTCTTCGTCCGGGCTGTACTTGCGCCGCTGGGGTTCGATGCGCACCTGGCAACGCAGGGCGATGGCGTGGATCGTCTCGCCGCTGCTCTCGTCGATGCGCAGGCGGGCGGTGAGCTGGGGCGCCGCCGCGTAGCGCTCGGCGAACACGTCGGCGACGGTGAACTGCAGCTCGATCATCGCCGGGCCTCGTCGACGGCGGGCGCCGGTCGGCTGCGGGCCGACACCATCTCGAAGAACGCGTCCATCGCCGCGTGTGCGTCGGAACCGCCGTCGAAACCGCGCCACAGTTGCCGCAGCCGGCCGACCAACTCGTAGCACGTGTCGATCGGAACGACGTGGCAGGTGTAGTCGCCGCTGCCCTGCCCCCGGCTCTTGTCCGGCGCCCGGATCAGCAGCGCTTCCACATCGGGCTGCAGGACGCCGAGCTGCGGGTTGCCGGCTACCACCGAATCCCATGCGGCGAGCGGCAGTTCCGACTCGGTCGCGCCGGCCGGCCCGGGATAGAACGCCACGATGCGGTGCTGCACCGAGTTACGGAACAGGAACGCAAGTCCGACCGGGATCTCGAGCTCATCCCACTGGCCCGGACCGAGCGTGAACTCGGGGAACGACAGATATCGATCCGGGACGGCCTTGTACCGCTGTTGGGCACCGTCGACCGCGAAGAGCAGGTAACAGCTGCGACAGGTGCACATCAGCACCCGGCTCTCCAGGTTGACGACGTGCTGGTGGCTGTCGGAGATGGGCTCGGCGCACATCTCGCAGCGTTCCTCGGTCATCGGCGCCGGACGGCTGGCCGCGATCCGGCGCAGCGCGGCCAGTGGTGCGCTGCCGCGCCCACCGTTGCCGGCCGGGGAAGAAGTCATGCGGTGACTGTTGTGGGAACGGCCACCGACACGACGCCGCCCGTCTGCAGGAGTGGGAGCGGGTTCAAGTGCACACCGTTCTCATCGAGGCTCGCACCGGCCCGCCGGACGTCGTAGTGGCCGCGACAGGTCGGGCACACCAACACAGCGTCGTCGGCGGCGCCACCGAGTCGCCGGGCAACCGTCGCGCCGGTCAGCGCATGCTCGCACCGCGGGCAGGAATCCGTGAAGGCGTACAGGTCGGAGCCGACCCGGCAGGCCAGGATCGCCGTGTCGGCGAGCACGTGGTGTGCAACCGCACCGGAAGGCAGTTGCGAGAGTTCGGTGACGGCCTGCCACGCGGCGCCCTGCACCGGCGGGGGCTCTTCGATGCGCGCGCGCAGCGAGTCGATGGAAATGACTGGGCCGGCCGATGCCGCCTGGGTCGCCGGCTCGACTTCGATGGACGTGACCTCTGGTGCCGCCGCCTCCACCGCGCCCTCAACGGCGAGCGTCAACGTCACTGACGAGGACGGGCAGCCGTCGCAGCTGCCGAGCAACCGCAGCTTGACGACGCCGTCCTCGGTGACGTCGAGCAGTTTCACGTCACCGCCGTGGGAACCGAGATACGGGCGAACGCTCTCCAGCGCGTTCTCGACCCGCGTGGTGATGTCGTACGGGTGCAGCCCGTGCACGAGCAGCAGACTGGAGACCATCTTGTCCCCGGCCAGCGCGGCCAGGACATCGTCGTCCAGCCGGCCCATCTCGTGCAGGATGTCGAGGATCCGCTCGATGCCCGCGCCGTACAGGTCGGCGACGATCCGCACGAGTTCTTCCGAACGCTCGCGGGCGACCACGCCGCCCGAGGCGCTCGCGACGAGCAGGGCTTCGATCCGATCACCCGCCGCCTGAAGGTCAAGCGGCGGGGGATCGGTCTGGTCGGGTTGGGCCACGGCTATTCGCCGGTGACGGACTGCGTTGGTGAGTGCATCGTCTCCAGTGACTTGCCCTGGCCGAGGTACATGTGCACGCCGCAGGGCAGGCACGGGTCGAAGCTGCGGACGGTGCGCATGATGTCGATGCCCTTGAAGTGCTCCCGGTCGTTCTCCTCGAAGATCGGTTGCCCCTGCACGGCGTCCTCGTAGGGCCCGGGCGTGCCGTACGAATCGCGCGGGTTCGCGTTCCAGGGCGTCGGCGGGTACGGGTGGTAGTTCGCGATCTTGCCGTCCCTGATGACCATGTGGTGTGAGAGCACGCCGCGGACGGCCTCGGTGAAGCCGCAGCCGATGCCTTCGTCGGGGACCTCGAACTTCTCCCAGGTCTTGGTGTGGCCGGCCCGGATCTCGACGAGCGCCTTCTCAGCGAAGTGCAGGGCGCAGGCGGCCGCGTAGGCCTGGAAGTACGTGCGGGCCCGGTTGCGCTCGATCGTGTTGCTCCACTGCGGCACCTTCCACTCGAGCTCGACCGGCCCCTTGAGCGCGGTCTTGGGAAGGTTGATCTTGACGCTGGTGCCGGTGGCCTGCACGTAGCCGATGTCGACCAGGCCGGCCAGGGCTGTGGACCACAGCCGGGCGAGCGGGCCGCCGCCGGTGTCGAGCGCGAGGTAGTCCTTGCCGTCGTACCAGCGTGGCGACATGACCCAGCTGTACTTCTCGTCGAAGTCGCGCTTCTGCGGCTGCGGGTTGGTGTGCTGGTTCCACGGGTGCCGACGGTCGACCGGATTGCCCAGCGGGTCGTTCTTGACGAACATCTCCTGGTCCTGCCAGTCGTCGTAGTACGACGAGCCGAGCAGGATCCGGATGCCGAGGTTGATGTCGACCAGGTCGGTCGTGACGAGCTTGCCGTCGACCACAACACCTGGGGTCACGAACATCTTGCGGCCCCACTCGGTCATGTCCTTGTACTCGAAGTTGCAGAACTCCGGGTCCTGGAACGAGCCCCAGCAGCCGAGCAGCGTGCGGCGAAGGCCGGACTGTTCGTAACCCGGCAGCGCTTGGTACATGAAGTCGAACAGGTCGTCGTGCATCGGCACGACCTTCTTCATGAACTCGATGTAGCGCATGAGCCGGATCTGGTAGTCCGTCATGAGCTGGATGGTGGCGACCGTGCCCACGCCGCCCGGGTAGAGCGTCGACGGGTGGACGTGCCGGCCCTCCATCAGGCAGAACATCTCGCGCGTGTAGCGGCTGACCTGCAGCGCCTCGCGGTAGAACTCACCGGTGAACGGGTTCAGCGACCGCATGATGTCGCCGATCGTGCGGTAGCCGTGGTCGCCGGCGTGCGGTGCCTCGGTGGAGTTGGCCCGTTCGAGCACGCCGGGATTGGTCTCCGCGATCATCTTCTCGCAGTAGTCCACCCCGACCAGGTTCTCCTGGAAGATGTTGTGGTCGAACATGTACTCGGCCGCTTCGCCGAGGTTGACGATCCACTCACCGAGGTGCGGCGGCTTGACGCCGTAGGCCATGTTCTGCGCATAGCACGAGCAGGTGGCGTGGTTGTCGCCGCAGATACCGCAGATACGACTGGTGATGAAGTGGGCGTCGCGCGGGTCCTTGCCCTTCATGAAAATCGAGTAGCCGCGGAAGATCGACGAGGTGCTGTGACACTCGACGACTTCCTTCTGCTTGAAGTCGATCTTGGTGTAGATGCCGAGGCTTCCGACGATGCGCGTGATCGGATCCCACGCCATCTCGACAAGGTCGCCGCTGTCACTTCGGTGGGAAGGCCTGGGAATCGTCGCCGACATGGCGTACCTCTCTGAGCGAATGGATGCCCGGGGACGCCGCGCCTCCGGGAGGTGCGGTTTACCTACCAGGTACGAGTGGCGCCGGTCGTCAGTTCGCGGCCGGGATGGCGCCACTTGGGCTCCTTGTCGACCGTTCTCGTGGTGATCGTGCGCAACCTGCGGATCGCGGCGCCGTAGGCGCCGACCGCGGTCGTGGACAGCTTGCCGCCCGGCGGTTCGTCCATGAACGGCATGAACTTGTCGGGGAAGCCGGGCATGGTGCAGCCGATGCAGATGCCGCCGACGTTCGGGCAGCCACCCATACCGTTCATCCAGCCGCGCTTGGGTACGTTGCACTTGACCACCGGGCCCCAGCAGCCGAGCTTGACGATGCACTTGGGTGAGCCGTACTCGGTCGCGAAGTCGCCCTGCTCGTAGTAGCCGGCCCGGTCGCAACCCTCGTGCACGGTCTTGCCGAACAGCCAGGTGGGTCGCAGCGCGTCGTCGAGCGGGATCATCGGAGCTTGGCCGGTGGCCATGTACAGCAAGTAGGTGAGCGTCTCGGACAGGTTGTCGGGCTGGATCGGGCAGCCCGGCACGCACACGATGGGGATGCCGGCCTTGGACTTCCAGTCCCAGCCGAGGTAGTCGGGCACGCCCATCGCGCCGGTGGGGTTGCCGGCCATGGCGTGGATGCCGCCGTAGGTCGCACAGGTGCCGACAGCGACGATCGCGGTGGCCTTCGGGGCGAGGCGGTCGAGCCATTCGCTGGTCGTCATGGGTTGACCGGTGGCCGGGTTGTTGCCGAATCCGCACCAGTACCCGTCGTCGTGGAGGTTCTCGTTCGGGATGGATCCCTCGACCACGAGGACGAACGGTTCGAGTTCGCCGCGGTCGGCCTTGAAGAACCATTCGAGGAAGTCGTCGGCGCCGCCGTTGGGGCCGCACTCGAAGTCGATGAGGGGCCAGTGCACCGCGATCTTCGGCAGTCCGGGCAATGCGCCGAGCGCAATCTCTTCGACGCTGGGTTGGGTTGCCGCAGTCAGGGCGACCGAGTCGCCGTCACAACTGAGGCCTGCGTTGATCCACAAGACGTGAATCAGGGTTTCTTCCGCTTTGATCGCTGCCTCAGTGAGCATCCGTCGCAGCTTTCCGGGAGTTGTTCTCCCTGGCCACCGGAACCGACCATCGATCCACCTGCGTGGCCTATGTCACGTTCTACGCCCGCGTGCTGAGCGGTGTCAAGATCGAGTTTACGGCGATTTGCGAGGTTGTCTCTACGTGAAGGAATCTGCCCCAAACGCGGCTCATGGACGACCTCCGCCGCCGCGTGTAGCGTCGCGAAATACGACGAGCCACGGAAGGTCTCTTGTGCGCTCGTCGCAGACTCCGGCACGCGCAGTGCCATGCGCGCGACGGTCGAGCCGTTCGGATCGGAGGCGATCACCATGGGAAAGCTCATTCGCCTGTCGGTGCTGGCAAGTGTGGCTGCGCTGGCCGTGCGGTCCCTGCCGGACATCAAGCGGTATCTGAAGATCCGGTCGATGTGAGGGACGCCTGACCATGTGCTTGGGACTGCCGGGCCGGGTCGTCGAGATCCGACCGGGTAGCGATGTGGCGCAGGTCGAGGTCGCCGGCGTGGTCCGCGAGATCAACATCGGGCTGCTCGACGGTCCGTTCGTCGCTGGTGACTACATCCTGATCCACAGCGGATTCGCGCTGGAACGGATGAGCCCCGACGACGCCCGTGAGGCGCTGCAGCCGTTCGCCGACGACAGCCCTGGTCCCGAACACGAGGCGCGCGCCGAAGGGGTTGGACCGTGACGACGCTGACTGCATCGGATACCGCCCGGATACCCGGGCCGACGCTGTTCGTGCGCTATGCCTTCCCGCCGAACTACCACGGTGCGTGCGGCCCTCCGGACCACCAGGCGTTGTTCCAGTACGGCGCGGCGCAGGTCGTCGACGACGGGGTACGCGAGCTGGCCCGCCAATTCGCGGGCGCCTGGCCCTACCTCGAGCTCATCGCGCAGGCCACCGGCGTCGGTGACCCGCTGGATCGACGCGTGGTCGAGGCGTACTGGGTCGGTAACGGTCTGCTCGACCGCGTGGGCGTGCGTCCCCTGGGCGATTCCATGGAGGATCGGTTCCGGGCCAAGACCGGCCGGCATTTCAGCCGGGTCGCCGACGCCGTGCTGGCCGGCGGAACGCCGCACCACAGCTACCACGTGTTCTGCATCTACCCCTGGGTCGGGTTGCTTGGTGACGACCGGCGCTACGAGCAGGCGCTCATGGTCCTGGACCGGTGCCGGATCCGGTGGGGCCAGGTGCAGCAAGTCCGCGCCGACCAGCTCGTCGTGCAGTCGCAGCCACTGCTCTTTGACGAGGGTCGCCTCTTCCTCGGGCCGCCGATCGTCGAGACGGTGGAGCGAACGCTTGACGGCATCGGGCTGGTGTCGGAGTTCAAGGTCGGTGACTGGGTCTCGATGCACTGGGAGTGGGTCTGCGACCGGCTCGGCCCGCAGCAACTGGCGGCCCTGCGTCATTACACCCGGATGCACCTCGATGTCGTCAACGATCGGCTCGATCACTCCGGGGCGATAGTCGCTCTGGGCTGAGCTGACTCCGCCGGCGGCTCGGGCGCCGGCGAGGTCGGACGGTCGGTGCTGACGACCCAGGCCCGCTCCAGCGTCCACGACATGACCTCGTCGACGGCGTGCCGCGGCGGGCCGACCAGGCGAAGCAGCAGTGAGCCGGCGGCCGTGGTGATGCGGTAGTCGGTGTGTGGGCCCCGGAAGTCGACGGCAGTTGTGCGCCCCACCAGCGGGCCGCCCTCGCGCACCCAGTCCGGTCGGACCAGGATCCGTCGGGGCCGCGCCGGTCCGGCTTCGGCGCCACCGCCCAGCACCGCTACCGGGCCGGAACCGAAATCGACCGACAGCACTCGGTCGTCGACCGGGCCGACCGCGCCGACTACCGCGGACAGGACTGAGCAGGGCCCGCTCAGCGCGGCGGCAGCAACGCTCACCGGCTCGGCGTAGACCGTCGCGGGCGGCGCAAGCTGGATGAGCCGGCCGTCGACGATCAGGGCTACCCGGTCCGCCAGTGCGAGTGCTTCGGCGGCGTCGTGGGTGGCATAGACCGCGGCCGCTCCGGTTTCCCGCTGGCGGACTACAACCGAGTCCTGGAATGCCGCTCGAAGGTGGGTGTCCAGATGTGCGGTGGGCTCGTCGAGCAGATACAGCCGCGCGTCACGCGCGAGCGCCCGGGCCAGGCCGACCCGCTGCTGCTCGCCGCCGGAAAGTTCTGCCGGCCGCCGGGCTCGCGAGATCAGCGATGGACAGATCGGCCAGCAGCCCCGACGGCGATCGCGGCCGCCTCGTCGCGTGATCGTCCTGCGCGGCGCAATGGGTAGGCGACGGTATCGAGAACCGACAGGTGCGGCCAGAGCGCGAAGTTCTGGAACACCAGGCCGACATTGCGCCGTTCGGGCGGCAGACTGCGCCGCGTGGTCGCCACCTGTCGTCCGTCGACCCAGATCTCGCCGCGCGACACCGGCACGAGCCCGGCGACGGCGTGCAGCAGCGTCGACTTGCCCGAGCCGGAGGCACCGAGCAGGGCCACGAGTTCGCCGCGATTGACAGTCAGGTCGACGTCGGCAATCGCCGGTACGCCGGCGTAGTCGACGTTGACGCCGCGGCACCGCAGTGCGTCAGTCACCTGTTCTGTCGTCTGTCCCGGCTCAGCGCGCACCCGCCACCGCCATTCCCTGGCCGGGGACCGCCAGCCCACCGACGACGGCACCGGCCCTGCGCCTGGACACCAGACGCAGCAGGAGCCATACCGGCACGGCGGCAACGATGATGAGCGCGGTGAGTACGACCGACAACGCCGCGGTTGCGCCGACGTCGCCGAGCTCCTGCTGGTTCAACACGGCCACCGCGAGGGTCTGGTTGCCGAACGAATACAGCAGGCTCGACATCGTGACCTCGTGCAGCGCGCTGAGGAAGACGAGCGCCCAGGCTGCCAGCAGCGCCGGGGCAAGCGACGGCAGCCAGACCGTCACGGCCGCCACAGGCGGGCGCGCCCCGCTGGCGCGGGCGGCCTGCCACTCGGCGTGGGGCAGGCGATCGACGGCGCCGGACACAGTGCGATGGGCGAGCGCCCAGAACTTGGCCAGGTAGGCCACCAGGATCAGGCCGATGCCCGCGCCGAGCCAGCGTTCATAGGCGATGAGGAGGCCGACCGCGAGCGCCGAGCCGGGTATCGCGAACGTCAGCATCGCGATCGTGCCCAGCGCGCGACCGGCGCCGCGGCGCTCGAGAGCGGCGATCAACACTCCGAACGCGGTGAGCGCGAATGCGGCCAGCGCGGCCAACTGAACACTGTTCCACAGCGCGTCGATGGTGGGACCGTCCAGTGCGGCCCGGAAATTGCCCAGGGTCCAATTCGAAGGAGTGGGTCGCACGCCGATGGCCTTGGTGATGGCCGCGGCCACCAGCGCGAGCGTCGGCACGCCGACGGCGAGAATGGTGTACCCGACGATGGCCACGCTGGGCCCGACCGTGCGCCAGCTGCGGGCGCGGGTCGGCGCGGGCGTCGGCGGCTGGCCGGTACGCCTCGCCCGCAACCGGGGTCCGAGCACGAGGTCGGCCGGCAGCAGTACGGCGGCGGCGAGCACCACCAACCCCAGCGCGAGGGTGACCGCGTCGAGGAAGGAGTCGGGATCGCTGGCCAAGCGCCAAGTCGGCGTAGATCCGCGTCGTCAGCGTGGCGAACCCGTTCGGCGCCCCGAGCACCTGCGGCACAGCGAAGCTCTCCATCGTGGCAACGAAGGTAAGCACCAGTTCGGCGGCGAGCACCGGGCGCAGCAGCGGCAGCGTGACCGTGCGCAAGGTTGTCCAGCCCGTCGCGCCCGAAACGTGCGCAGCCCGCTCCAGCTCGGGTTGAGCCCGAGTCGCCAGGCCGACCGTCGTCAGCAGGTAACACAGCGGCGCGGCATCGACGACGAGGACGACCACGATGCCGACCGGCCCCTCGAGCCGCGTCCACCCGAACCCGAGGAGGGTGTCGGTGAAGCCGGCGCGTCCATAGGCCTGCGTCCAGCTGTAGCCAAGGACGAATTGAGGGATGATCAGCGGCAGGACGATCGCGAGCCGGAGCAGGCCCCGGGCGGGCACGTCGCTGCGCCGGAGGAACAACGCTGCGGCCGAACCGAGCTGGCACCGCGATGAGCGGGACGATGCACGCGAGCAGGATCGTGTGCAGCGCCGCCGTGCCGAGTCCCGGGCGCGCGTAGCACCCGGCTGATCGAGGACCCGCCGTCCTCCGACATCACCTGCACGAGTTTGACGAGCGGGACCACGACGAGCCCGGCGCTGGCTGCGAAGGCGGCCGATACCGCCACAACGACGAGGCGGTCGCGGGTCCAGGACGGTCGGCGCACGTGCAGCTCAGGTGCCGAAGACGGTGGCGTACTCGGCCAGGATGGCCTTGTAGTTCGCGGCCAGTGCGGCCCAGTCCGGGGCGATGGTCGGGCTACCGGCGGGGATCGGAGGCCCGCCGAAGCCGGCGATGGGCACATACGTGTTCTGCTCGGCCATGATGTGCTGGCCGGCGCGGCTGGCCGCGAAGGCGGCGAACGGTTCGGCGAGCGACGATGGCTGCTTCTTTGTCGTCAGCCCGATCGGTGCGTAGATCGCGATGCCGCCTGGCGCCGGCCAACCCACCTTGACCGGCGAGCCCTTCTTCACGTCGGCGTATGCGGCGTTCGCGAGCGTCGCACCGACCCGGTATCTGCCTTGTTCCACGCCGGTCAGGACGTCGGCAGGAGTATCGACCTGGACGGCACCGTTGCTCTTGAGCCGTCGATAGAACTCGACACCGTAGGTTGCGGCCGAGGAGAAGTAGCCGAGCATCCCGAGGGCGGACGCGGCCACGGTAGGGCTCGGCACCGCGAGGCCGCCTCGGTAATCGGGGTCGCGTCAGGCCGGCCCAGGTCGTGGGCACGGCGGCGCCCTTGTGCGCGACGACCACCATGTAGAGCAGATCGATTCCGGTGAAGTGAGCGGTGCGGTAGCGGCGCGGGATCTCCGACGCGTTCGGCGGGCTCCAGGCGCGCAGCAGTCGCTGCTTGTCATAGCCGTACATGGTCAGCGGGTCGCAGGCCCAGATGACGTCGGCCCGGATCCCGCCGGAGCGCAGGTCGGCCGCCACTCGGGCGTTCAACTGCCCGGTCGGGGCGCGGAAGACGTTCACCTTGGCGCCGGCGTGTTCGGCCTGGAAGCCCTTGATCACCGCCTGCTCGACATTGGCGCTGGCGCAGGTGTAGAGGGTCAGGGCTTTGGCCGAGCCGCCGGTGCGACCACTCGAGCAGCCGGCCAGCGCTGCGGCCAGCAGCGGCAACACGAGAAGCGCTCGCGACGTTCGCATGGTCATCGGCTCCTCCTCCGCGGGCCCCGGTGACCCTAAGGCCCGGCGAGGCGGCCGTCGAGAGTCAGATGCGGTGCCCGATCGGGAACGTCGGCGCCGAGAATCAGCGACGGTCCGGAACTGACCTGGCCGGCTTGTGCGCTGCCGCGCGACTTGGCCGGTGTTTCGTCGGCAATACTGTCCGGTGTCCAGCGGAGCGGATCGTCGGTGAGGCCGACGAGGTAGGTGACGGTGCACTCCAGGGCGGCGGCGAGTGGCGGCAGTTTGGCCACTTCGAGGCCCGCGCCGTGCTCCAGGCTCGAGAGGACCCGGTTGGTCGTGTGCAGTCCGTGCGCCGCCAGCCGGCCGACCACCTGCTGTTGGGTCAGCCCGATATCGCTGCGCCGCTGCCGCAGCCGGTGGGCGATGAACAGTTGACGATGCGGCCAGGCCTCGTCGGCGCCGATGCTCATCCGCCGGCCCCTGAGCCCATTCCCATGTCGGCGAGCGGATAGATGTCGTAGCGCGCGAAATTGAATATCGGCGCGCGGGCCAGGAGTCGCTCGAACTCCTCGTGCGACTGGACTTGGTAGATCCACGCGCCGCCGTGCGCGCCGACCACGTGGTAACGGGCGAGCACCTTGCCCTCTGCCTCCAGCGTGGCGCCGTAGCCGGCCATCCGGCCTACGGCCTGGGCCATCTCACGCGACAACAGCGACAGCTCCATCCGCCAGAGCACGAGGAACTTCACGATCGGCTCACTGGGCGATCGTCGCGGGTTGGCGGGCCCCGGCCACCTGGCTGCGCAGCCATTCGCACCAGGCATCGACGCCGTCGCCGCTGCGGGCGCTGAGCTCGATCGTGGCCACATTCGGATTGACCTGGCGCAAGTTGGCCCGGAACTTGTCGAGATCGAAGTCCAGGTGCGGCAACAGATCGATCTTGTTGATCGCGACCAGATCGGCCGAGCGAAACATCACCGGGTACTTCAGCGGCTTCTCCTCACCCTCGGTGATCGCATAGACCATCGCTCGGGCGTGTTCGCCGACGTCGAACTCGGCCGGGCAGACCAGGTTGCCGACGTTCTCGATCACGATCAGATCGAGCTCGGCGAGGGCGAGCCGCGGCAGGGCTGATCTGACCATTGGCGCATCGAGGTGACACTCCCCACCGAAGCCGTTGCCGGTGTTGACGAGCGTGATCTGGGCGCCGAAGCCGGTCAATTGGTCGGCGTCCAAGCTGGTCTCGATGTCGCCTTCGATGACTCCCACCCGCATCGAGCCGGCCAAGCGGCGCAGGGTCTCCCGCAGCAGGGTGGTCTTGCCGGCTCCCGGCGAGGACATCAGGTTGATCGCGCACACGCCCGCACGGGCCAGATCGGATCGATTGGCGGTGGCGGTGCGGTCGTTCTCGTCGAAGATCCGCTCGAGCACCTCGACCCGCTCCCGGCCGGTCTCGTAGCCGGAATGATCGCCGAGGTCGTCATGTTGGTGCGCGGTCCCGTGGTCGTGCTGGTGGTCGTCGTGCTGGAGGTCGTCGTGCTCATGTTCGGTGCCGTCGTCGTGGCGATGGAAGCGACCCATGTCAGCTAGACCTCCGCAAGCTCGAGGGCGGTGACGATGAATTCCTCCCCGGTCAGGATCTCCACGTCGGCGCTGTCGCATTTCGCGCACAGCAGGACGGGGTACGCACCGACTTCATGGTTGCTGCCGCACGTGCGGCACCTGGATCCGGGCCGGCACGGTGTCGATCTCGATGTGCGAGCCGTCGAGGACGGTGTCGGCGCTCACGAGCGACCAGCAATAAGACGAGGGTGTCCGGTACGACCTGACGCAATTGCCCGACCTGCACGTGGATGGTGTCGACCGGCCGCCCGTCGGCACGTCGGGTCACGATGTCGGCGATGGATCCGCAGATCGACAATTCATGCATGCGTACCTCGATGCTCCCGGTCGTAACCGCTGCCGACCGTACCTCCTGGGCAAGCTCTGTGGGGGCCGGTGATCAATCGGTGGGGGTTTCGTCCGCCGCCAGGGCCTCACTTGCGATGGCGAACGCACGGTTGGCGCGGGGCAGGCCTGCGTAGAGCGCGGTGTGCAGCAGGACCTCGGTGATTTCCTCGGGCGTGAGGCCATTGCGACGTGCCGCCTGGACATGCATGCCCAGTTCATGCTCGGCCCCGATCGCGACGAGTGCGGCCAGCGTGGCGATCGACCGGTCCCGGCGCGGCAGTTGCGGGCGCGACCATACGTCGCCCCACGCATATCGGGTGAGGAATTCCTGGAAGGGGGCGGTGAACTGCGTCGTCGCTTCGATGGAGCGTTCGACGTGCGCGTTGCCCAGAACCTCGCGCCGCGTGGCATAGCCGGCGGCGAGCGTGGCTCCACCTTGGAAATGCCGCAGCAGCAGGTCCGCGGTCGCGCCGGGCTGCTCGATGGTGGGGATGTGCGCGGCCGGGTCGAGGATCTCCAGCCGGGCGCCGGCAATGCTGTCGACGATCAACTGCGCGTGCTCTGTCGGCATCGCTTCATCCTGGCGACCAGCGATGACCAGGGTCGGGGCAGCGATGCGGGCGAGGTCAGCGCGCTGGTCCATCGCGGCGATCGCCTCACAGCACTGGGCGTAGCTCTCGGCATCGACGCCGACGATCATTTCCCGCAGCCGGGCCACGACGTGCGGGTTCGCCGCGGCGAAGGCCGGCGTCACCCACAGGCTGACCCGCTCGTCGGCGATCGCCGCCATTCCGGCGCGGCGGACGGTGGCGGCCCGATCGCGCCAGCTCTGCGCCGGCGGGACGTAGGAACTGGTGCAGATCAGGGCCAGTCGAGCGATGCGCTCAGGGTGATGGATCGCGATCCACATCGCCGTCATGCCGCCGAGCGACAGGCCGGCCAGGTGTACGCGTTCGGTGTTCAGTTCGTCGAGGACCGCCAGCACGTCGCGGCCGAGATCCTCGATGGTGGTGACTTCACCCGGTGCGGCCGGCGGTGACGCGCCGTGGCCGCGAGTATCGATGCGCACGACCCGGAACTGCTCGGTGAGGGGTGCGAGTCCGGGCGCCCACATCTCCGACGTGGCGCCGACGGAGCTGAGCAGGACGAGGACGGGCGCGCCGTCCGGACCGTCGGCCTGCCAGACAAGTTTGGTCATCGGGACCTCCGGGAGAGGTAGCGCTCGACCAGGTCGCCGGCATGGCCGAAGTCGGGACTGTCCGCGTCGGGCTCCGCGAGCTCGGTGACGTGGGCGGCCATCGCGGCGGTGTCGACGTGCAGGTCCGACAGCGAGGTCCGCAGCCGGGATGCCGCGCCGCCGACGCTACGCAGCAGCGAAACCAGTGGCAGCCACTCGGCGTGCCAGGGGCCGGCGCCGCGTTGCAGTTCCGGCACGCACGAAAGCAGCGTCGCGACCAGACCCGGGGCCTGCGCGGCGGCTGCGCGGGCCGTGACTGCGGCGATCGAGTTCTGCTTGTGGGCCATTGTCGAAGATCCGCCGGGTGCGGCCTCGTGCAGCTCGCCGACCTCGTGCTGGGAGAGCAGCACGATGTCGGTCGCCGCCTTGGCCGCGGCGGCCGCGGCCTGCCCGAGCGCGCCGGCGAGTTCGGCCACGACGCCGCGGTCGGCGTGCCACACGCCGTCCGGCTCGGCCAGCCCGAGTTCGTCAGCGAACGCGGCGAGTACGTCCAGCCCGTGCGGGCGCAGACCCGACAGCGTGCCGGCCGCGCCGCCGAGCTGAACCGGCAGCGCGTCGCGCAGGCTGGTGAGCCGGGCCGCCGCTCGGTCAAGACTCGTACCCCAGACGCAGGCCAGCGCGCCGAACGTCGTCGGCACCGCGGGCTGGAGCAGGGTGCGCCCGGCCATCGGCGTGTCCCGGTGGTCGCGGGCGAGCCGGGCCGCCGCGTCGGCGCAATCGGTGAGGTCAGCGAGGATGACGCCGAGCGCCCGCTGGGAGATCAGCATCATGGCCGTGTCGAGGATGTCCTGGCTGGTGGCGCCGAGGTGCACCGCTGCCGCGGCCTCGGCGCCCGCGCGTTGCTCCACACTCGCGCGCAACGTGACCACGAGCGGGATCACCGGGTTGCCACCCGCGACCGACCGGCGGCCCAACTCGGCTGGATCACCGCGGCCGGCCTCTTCGCAGGCCGCGCCGATGTCGAGGGCCGTGGCCAACTCGATCAGGCTGCAGCGGGCGCAAGCGCGGGCTAACGCGGTCTCGGCCTCGCACAGCGCGGACAGCCAGGCCCGGTCGTCGATCGCGGCGTCGACCGCGGTCGCGCCGAAGATCGGACCGAACAGCTCACTCATCGTGGCGCTCCGCGCTGTCCGCGAGCGTCGTCATCGATAGCCCCAGCCCTGCTCGTAGGGCAGGCCCGTGTAGTTCTCGGCCAGTGACGTTGCCATGGCTTGCGAGGATGTCACGTAGTCCAACTGGGACCGGGCCAGCGCCTCGCCGAACGCGTCACCGTCGGGGTCGACGTGCAGCATGGTCGTCATCCACCACGAGAAGTGGGTGGCCCGCCAGACTCGGCGTAGTGCGGTCTCGGTGTAGCCCGCGAGCAGATCCTCACGGCCGTCGCCGTAGTAGCCGCCCAACGCATGGGACAGCACGCGCACGTCGGCTACGGCGAGGTTCATCCCTTTGGCGCCGGTGGGCGGCACGATGTGGGCCGCGTCGCCGGCGAGGAACAGCCGGCCGTATTGCATCGGCGTGGCGACGAAACTGCGCATCGGTGTGACGGACTTGTCCAGGATCGGCCCTTCGGTGAGGGCGAAACCGTCATCGGTGGCCAGCCGTTCGTGCAGTCCGGCCCAGATGCGGTCGTCCGGCCAGTCGGCGATGTCGGTGTCCGGCCGCACCTGCAGGTACATGCGGGTGACCGTCGGCGAGCGCATCGAGTGCAGCGCGAAACCAGTGTCATGGCGGGCGTAGATCAGTTCGTGCGACGACGGGGGAGCCTCGGCCAGAATGCCGAGCCAGGCGAACGGGTACTGGCGTTCGCGGATCGCGAGACCGGGAATGTAGTCGCGGCTGATCCCGTGAAAGCCGTCGGCGCCGACCACGAAGTCGCACTCGAGCGTGTGCTGCTCGCCCGCCTGAACGAACTGGATGCGAGGCCCTTGGGTTTCCAGGCCGGCCAGGCGCACGTCCTCCACGCCGAAGTGGATGTCGCCGCCCTGCTCCACGCGGGCGGCGATCAGGTCCTTGACCACCTCTTGCTGGCCGTACACCGTGATGTTGCGACCGGTGAGCTCGGTGAAGTCGATGCGGTGCCGTTGCCGGGCGAAGCGGAGCTCGGTGCCGTCGTGGGGAAGACCCTCGGCGTCCATGCGCTTGCCGACGCCGGCCTCGCGGAGAGTTTCGGCCGTGCCGTGCTCGAGGACTCCGGCGCGCACCCGGTTTTCCACGTAGTCGCGGTCGCGGCGTTCCAGGACCACCGATTCGATACCTTGCAGGTGGAGCAACTGGGCGAGGACGAGGCCGGCTGGACCTGCTCCCACGATGCCGATCTGGGTACGCACTTGGCCTCCTCTCTGCCGGTGGCTGGCGGAGGCAACTGTACGAGGTGGACGGTCTTCGCTTTCGAAGGGCGAAAGGCAAAGGCGCAGCGACGAGGGAGTTGGGTGGTTGGTTCGGCTTTGCGCTTTCGGGCTGCGGCTCGCGCCAATCACCTTGTGGATTAAGGGGAAAGTGCTTCCATTACGTTGGTCGGTCGTGCTATAATCGACCGTATGAGCGAAGCCATGGCGGACGGTCCGGAACCGTATGTGCCTTCTCTGCTCGACGCTGATCTCGTTCCCGATGATGTGGCGGCCTGGGCGGCGACCGTCACTCCTGGCTCTGCTGTGGTCAAGCCGTTGGTGCATGTGAACGTTCGCCGGTTGTCCTACGCCGGTCGGGTGGATGCGTTGGCGGCGTTGGAGCGGCAGCGGTCCTGGATCGATGCCCAGCAGTTGCGGTTGTTGGCGGTGATGGCTAACGACCCGGTCGAGGCGGGCTCGATCGCCGAGATGGACAAGCAGTGGTCAAGGAGGACGTGGCCTGCGCACTGCGGTTGTCGGCGCAGACGGCGGCGGATCGGTTGGAGTTGGCCAAGGCGATGACCCGGCTGCCGTCGACGTTGGATTTGCAGGAGCGTGGAGAGATCACGGTGCACCACTGCCGCCACCTGGCCGAGACGGTCATGACTCTCGATGACCCGACTACGACCGCGGTGGAGTCAGCGGTGTTGGGCAAGGCGCCTGAGCAGGTGCTCGCGAACTTCAAGCGTTCCGTCCGCAAAGCCGTGCTGAGCGTCGCCCCGAAGCCGGCGGAAGAACGCCACGTCGAAGCGGTCAAGCAGCGGCGGGTGGTGCGCACCCCGGTCGCGGATGGCATGTCCGAGGTTTGGATGCTGCTGCCGGATACCGGGGCGACGACGTTCATGACCGCCGTGGACGCCCTGGCCCGCCGCGTCCCCTGTGGTGACGACCGGACCGCTGACCAGCGTCGCGCCGATGCGGTGGTGCAGCTCGCGTTGAACACCCTGCACGGCACCAACTCCGATGAGTTGCCGCGCGAACACGGCCTACGCCCCTCGATTCAGGTCACCGTCGCGCTGTCGACCCTGCTGGGCCTGGATGAGCAGCCCGGCGAACTCGCCGGCTCCGGCCCGATCCCGGCATCGGTCGCCCGCCGGATCGCCGCCGATCAGACCGGCACCTGGCGCCGGCTGCTCACCGACGAACAAGGCCACCTCGTCGACTACGGCCGGACCACCTACCGACCGCCGAAAGACCTGGCCGAGCATGTGATCGCCCGGGACCGCACCTGCCGATATCCGCACTGCAACCGCCAAGCCCGGCTTTGCGACCTCGAACACCAGATTCCTTGGGAAGAGGGCGGGGAGACCAACGAGGCGAATCTCAACGCGATCTGCAGCCGGCACCATCACCCACGCCAAGCACGAGGCCGGCTGGCAACCCGACCGACAACCCGACGGCACGATCGAATGGATCAGCCCGACCGCGCATCGCTACCGGGAAGAACCCGCCACCTACCCGATCGACCGGACCACGACGGACGCCGCCAGCCCGGGATGGGCCGTCCGCAGGTGCGTCTGCATGAGGCCGATAGGTCCGCAAACGCGGACGATCAGCTAATATTCTGCCGTGCCTACGTATCGATACCGCGACGCTGCCGCATTGCTCGGCGTCAGTGATGACACGCTGCGCCGCTGGGCCGAGGCCGGGCGGGTCGCGACGACAACGGACGAGGGCGGCCGTCGGGTGATCGACGGGGCCGAACTGGCTCGATTCGCCGAGGCGAACGCGGCCCCCGTACCCGAGGCCCAGCCGGTGCACCAGGAATCGGCGCGCAACCGCTTTGTGGGGCTGGTGACCCGGGTCGTCCGCGACACCGTGATGGCCCAGGTCGAACTGCAGTGCGGCCCCTACCGGGTCGTGTCCCTGATGAGCCGCGAGGCGGCCGACGAACTCGGCCTGGAACCAGGCGCGACCGCAATCGCGGCGGTGAAGTCCACCAACGTGGTCATCGAAATCCCCCAGGAGCGCCCGTGACCCGCCCCGCCCGCATCGCTGTCGCCGTCGCGATCACCGCGGCCCTCGCCGCGGCCGGTTGCTCGTCGTCCAAGCAGTCGTCGAAGGGCAGCGGCCTGTCCGGCACGATCACGGTCTACGCGGCAGCTTCGCTGACCGAAAGCTTCATCAACCTCGGCCGCCAGTTCGAAAAGGCCCATCCTGGCTCGCTCGTGAAGCTCAACTTCGGCGCGAGCGGCACGCTCGCCACCCAGATCAACCAGAGCGCACCCGCCGATGTCTTCGCCTCAGCGGCACCGAAGAACATGAACGACGTCGTGACCGCCGGCAACGCCAGCCGACCAGCCAACTTCGCCAAGAACCGCATGGAGATCGCGACTCCGCCCGGCAACCCGGCCCACATCAGCGCGGTGGCCGACCTGGCCAAGTCGTCGGTCAAGGTCGCGCTGTGCGAGCCAACCGTGCCCTGCGGCGTCGTCGCCCAGGAGGTCTTCACGAACGCGAAGGTGACGGTCAAGCCGGCCGCCAGCCAACCCGACGTCAAGTCGACGCTGGCCACTGTCGAACAGGGTGAGGCCGACGCCGGCGTGGTCTACGTGACCGACGTACGCGCCGCTGGAACCAAGGTCGTCGGCGTCGCGATCCCGGACTCGCTCAATGCATTCACCGAGTACCCGATCGCCACCCTGACCCACGCCAAGCGGCCCGCGCTGGCCCGGGCCTTCGTCGCCTACGTGCGGTCTGCGGCCGGTCTGAAGGTGCTCAGTGCGGCCGGCTTCCTGAGCCCATGAGGCCGCGCCGGGACGCGGTGGGGGTGGGCACGCCAGCGCTGCTCTTCCCGCCGGCCCTCATCGGCGTGGCGTTCTTGCTGCTGCCTACGTTGGGCCTCCTGCTGCGGGCGCCGTGGAGTTCACTCAGCCGGATCTACGCCCACAGCGACATCACCGACGCCCTGCGCATCTCGTTGATCACGTCCCTCGAAGCCACCGCGCTGTCGCTCGTCTTCGGCGTCCCCCTCGCCTGGGTCCTGGCCCGCCTGGTGGTGCCGGGCATGGGCCTGGTCCGGGCGATTGTGACGATGCCGCTGGTGCTGCCACCGGTCGTCGGCGGGGTGGCGTTGTTCCTCGCCCTGGGCCGCAACGGCTACGTCGGCCGCTACCTGTACTCCTGGTTCGGCGTCAGCCTGCCCTTCACCCAGCACGGCATCGTGCTCGCGCAGACGTTCGTCGCCATGCCGTTCCTGGTCGTCACCGTCGAGGGGGCGTTCCGCACGGCCGACCGCGGCCTGGAGGAGGCCGCGGCCACGCTCGGGGCGAATCGACTGCGCATCTTCAGCCGGGTGACGCTGCCGCTCGTCATACCGTCGCTGGTCGCCGGTTCAGTGCTGTGCTGGGCTCGCGCCTTGGGCGAGTTCGGCGCCACGGTGCTCTTCGGTGGGAACGCGCCCGGCTCGACGCAGACCATGACCACGCTGGTGCTGTCGGCGTTCCAGAACCAGCCCGAGGACGCGGTCGCGCTGAGCCTGCCGCTCATGCTGCTCGCCGTCGTCATCCTGGCCGCGCTGCGGGACAAGTGGCTGCGCCCGATCGCGAATTCATGACGCTGAGCTTCGCTGCCACCGTGGCGCGCGACGCGTTCACGCTGGACGTGTCTCTCGACGCGGCGGCCGGCGAGGTGCTCGCCGTCCTCGGCCCGAACGGCGCGGGCAAGTCGACGTTGTTGCGCGCAATTTCCGGACTGCTCGGTGTCGACTCCGGCCGCATCGAGCTCGACGCCGCCGTGCTCGATGACCCAGCTCGCGGCGTGTTCGTCGCCCCGGAGCGGCGCCGCGTCGGCGTGGTCTTCCAGGACCATCGGTTGTTCCCACATCTGCGAGTTCTCGACAACGTGGCGTTCGGGCTGCGGGCCCGGGGTGTCGCCCGCGCCTCTGCCCGGGCTCAGGCCGAACACTGGCTGGACCGGCTCGATCTCACCGCCCTGGCCCGGCGTCGCCCCGGCCAACTGTCCGGAGGGCAGGCTCAGCGCGTGGCGCTGGCCCGCGCGCTGGCCTGCGACCCGGCCGCCCTCCTGCTCGACGAACCACTTGCCGCCTTGGACGTCCAGACCCGGGCCGAGGTGCAGGGCGAGTTGCGCGAACACCTGCATGGGTTCGCCGGGCCTACTCTCCTCGTGACCCACGACCCGATCGAGGCGCTTCTGCTGGCTTCGCGCATCGTTGTGCTCGAAGGCGGCCGCCTGGCTCAGCAAGGGCTGCCGGCCGAGATCACCAGCCGGCCGGCCACGCCTTACGTCGCCCGACTGGTCGGCATGAACCTCTACGCCGGGCGCGCCGTCGGCGGGATCGTCGCGCTCGACGGCGGCGGGACATTGGTCGTGCCCGACGCCGGCGACGGGCGGGTGCTGGTGGCCCTGCGGCCCTCGGCGCTGACCGTGTACACCGAGCAGCCACACGCCGGCAGCGCCCGCAACCTGTGGCCGGCGACGATCACGGCGCTCGCACCGCTTGGCGACCGAATCCGGTTGACGGCGGAGGGGGAGCAGACCGTCTTCGTCGACGTCACCGCGTCGGCCGTAGCCGAGTTGGCGCTCGCGCCGGGACGGCCGGTCTGGCTCACCGCCAAGGCCACCGACCTCGTCGCCTACCGGGAGCCCGTGGCAGGCTGAGTGCGTGTCAGAGATCACCGTTCGGTTCTGGGCCGGCGCGCAGCGCGCGGCCGGGCATGCTGAGGAAAATTCATCCGCAGCGACGGTGCAGGAACTGCGGGAGCTGTTGGCCTCGCGGCCAGAGCTGAGCAAGCTGTCGCAGGTCGCTTCGTTCCTCGTCGACGGTCAGCAGGCATCCGATGCCGCGCCGCTCGCCAGTGGCGCCGTGGTCGACGTCCTCCCTCCCTTCGCCGGCGGCTAGCAGCGCCGAACGACTGATGACTATCTGCTTGCCCTCGGCGGGACCGTGGACTCGTGCCCGTTGAAATCAGAACGCACAGTCCGGCTGAGTGGTCGGATGTGGCCGCCCTGATCGACCGGGCGTTCGCCCCTGACGGCATCGCCCGCCAACTGGCTGACTGGTTACACGCGTCCGCGGGCTGGATTGGTCAGCTGTCCCTCGTCGCCGTCGACGCCGATGGGCTTGTCGGTCACGTGATGCTCACTCAGCTTCCGCTGGTCACCGCCGACGGCCCCCGTCCCGTGCTGTACCTCTCGCCGCTGTCCGTCGACCCCGCCCGTCGCGGCTGCGGGACTGCCCGCGCTCTGGTCAGCGAGGTCCTGCAGCGGGCCGCGCGTCGCGCCGAACCGCTCGTGTTCCTGGAGGGAAGTCCGAGCATGTACCCAAAATTTGGATTTCAACCGGCGGCTGCTTTCGGCATCGAACCGCCCTCGGACTTGGTCCCCCCCGCCGCCTTCCAGCTGGTCACGCTGCCGTCGTACCGGCCGGGCCTGCGGGGGCGGCTGGCCTACCCCGACTACTTCTACGAGGTCGGTGCCGTGGGGCCTTGACCCATGTTTGAGAAGCGCCCTCAGCGGGGACTTCACGGGCATGGCTGACACGGTTGCCGACGTCCTGCTCGCGCGGCTTCGGGAGTGGGGTGTCCGGCAAGTATTCGGGTATCCCGGCGACGGAATCAACGGACTGCTCGCAGCGTGGGGACGGGCCGACAACGACCCGCAGTTCGGGCAGGCCCGGCACGAAGAGATGGCTGCGTTCGAGGCCGTCGGCTACGCCAAGTTCAGCGGCCAGGTCGGGGTGTGTGCCGCTACAAGCGGCCCGGGCGGCATCCCCGGGCCATCCGGATCGCGACTGCCGAGCGCGTTCCCACCTGCATCATCTTCCCGTCCGACGTGCTCGACCTGCCCTACGAGGCACCTGGGCACGCCTTCAAACAGGTTCCGTCGAGCCTGGGGACGTTCGAGTCGACCGAGACGCCCGCTGCCGATGGGCTGCGCGCCGCGGCCGAGCTGCTCAACGCGGGGCCAAGCCGGCGATCCTGGTCGGCCAGGGTGCACGCGGCTGCGTCGCCGAGCTCACCGAAATCGCCGATCTGCTCGGCGCGGGCGTGGCCAAGGCCTTCACCGAGCAGATCGCGCCGGCCTGGGAGTCGGCGCTGGCGGCCGACCGCCCCGTCTTGTTGGACGTGCGCTGCGACCCCGACGTGGCGCCGATCCCACCGCATGCGACCTTCGCCCAAGCCAAGTCGACGGCCACTGCGCTGCTGCACGGTGACGAGGACACCTGGGGCATCGTCAAGGAGGGCATCAAACAGAAGGCCCAGCAGTATCTACCGGGCGACAAGGATTGAGGACGAGGAGAAGTGCCAGTGGCTGCCAGCGCCGGAACCGATGACACCAACGGCGAGCCGGCCGGGGTTCTGTTCGACGTAGACGGAACCCTGGTCGATACGCCGTACTTGCATGCCGTGTGCTGGGCCGAGGCGTTGCGGCAGTCCGGCCATGACGTGCCGATGGCGACCGTGCATCGCGCGATCGGAATGGGCTCCGACGAGATCCTGGACCACCTGCTCGGGGCCGACCGCGACCACGACGACGACGAGACCCTGACGACCGCCCACCTCGCCCTGTACAAGACGTTCTGGGGACGGCTGCGGCCGCTGCCGGGAGCGGTGGAACTGATGCGCACCTGCACCAAGCGCGGGCTTCGAGTGGTGCTGGCCTCATCGGCGTCCGAAGAAGAGCTCAGCGCCCTGCGCTCGACCCTCGACGCCGACGACGCCATCCACACCGCCACCAGTTCCACCGATGCCGACGCGGGCAAGCCCTCGCCGGACATTCTCGAGGCGGCGTTGGACCAATCCGGACTGCCACCCAATCGGGTGCACTTCGTCGGTGACTCGGTGTGGGACGGCGCCGCGGCCAAGCGCGCCGGGGTGCCGTTCATCGGGGTCACGTGCGGCGGCACGAGCGAGGCCGAACTGCGCGAGGCTGGCGCGATCGAAGTCTGGCGCGACCCCGCCGACTTGCTCGACCACGGCTCGTCCGTCGTGCTCGGCTGACCGCCGTGGGCGAGCAGGCGCGGTTGACGGTTCGGGTTCAGGGCCGCGTGCAGGGCGTGGGTTTCCGGTACTGGGTCCGCAGCCGAGCCGATGACCTCGGGCTGCGCGGCTCAGCCACGAATCTGCCCGACGGCGGGGTGGAGGTCGTGGTCGAGGGCAGTCGGGAGGCCTGTCAGTCGCTGCTGGACGCGATAGGCAGCGATGCGGCACCGGGTTTCGTCGGCCGGATCGAGCGCACGTGGAGCGAACCGCGCAACGAGCCCGCCACGTTCCGGGTCGGCTGAGCGCCGTTCAACCGCTGACGTTGGGGCCGGCCCGTTCGATCTCGAACCGGACGAGCACGCGCCGCTGCTCGATCATCGCGCTGCGGTACTCGGCCCAGTCCGGGTGTTCGCCGCTGGCGCGCCGGTAGTAGTCCTCGAGCAGCTCGAGGGCCTCGGGCTGCTCGATGATCTCGGCCGTTCCCTCGACCTGGACCCAGTCGCCGTAGAACCCGTCGTTAAGGCCGACCAGCGATACTTGAGGATCGCGGCGCAGGTTGCGCACCTTGACCGCACCCTCGCGGGTACTGATGATCACGCGACCCGCGCCGTCCACGGCCACTGTCACTGGAGACAGCTGGGGGCGGCCATCCGCGCGGCTCGTGGCCAGTACGCCTCGGTTGTTGCTGCGCAGGAAGTCCTGCGCCTCGGCTATGTCCATCTCAGCGTCGGAACATGTCTCAGCGTTGGAATGTGGCGACGAGCTGGGCTCGGGCCAAGGTATGGAACGCCAGGTTGAACGACACCACCGCGGCGCTGGCGTCGTCGTCGACTCCCAGCGTCTCGACGTCGACGGCGTGCACGACGTAGTAGTAGCGGTGCGGTCGGTCACCGTCGGGTGGGAATGCCCCGCCGTAATCCTTGCTGCTCCAGTCGTTGCGGACGTGGAACGCGTTCCCGGGCAGGGTGGCCCCCGCGGCGCCGGCGTTGGTCTCCAGCGAGGTCGTGTCGGCCGGCAGATCGACCAGGATCCAGTGCCAGAAACCCGATGGTGTCGGCGCGTCCGGGTCGTAGCAGGTGACCACGAAGCTCTTCGTCTCGTCGGGGAAGCCGCCCCACGACAGTTGCGGCGAGATGTTGCCGGCGTTGTCGGTGGCGCCGTTGTACGCGTGCGCCTCGTCCTGCGGCTGCCCGTCGGTCAGGTCCGTGCTGGTCACGGTGAACGCCGCGACGTGCGGCAATTTGGCATAAGGATCTTGGGCTTCCGGGCGGTCGAGTGCCATCTGCGTCCTCCTGCGTGATCGGCGGGTCCGTTCCGACCCTAGAGTGGATTGCGTCGACCACTAACGGGAGGGCTGCGGATGACCGACGGCGGACCGCTCATCGTCGGCATCGGCGGCTCGACCAGCCCGTCCTCGGAGACGAGCTTGCTGCTGCAAGCCTGCCTGGACGAGACCGCCGCACTGGGGGCACGCACGATCGCCTTCACCGGCGATCAGCTGGCGGTCCTGCCGATATATGCCGCGAACGACGAGCGGCCGCCGGCGCCGGCGGCCGAGGCGCTGGTGGAAGCCGTCCGCGGCGCCGATGCCGTGGTCATCGCGACACCCGGTTATCACGGCGGCATGTCCGGGCTGGTCAAGAATGCGCTCGATCACCTGGAACTGCTGCGCGACGATGAGCGCCCGTACCTCGACGGGCGGGCGGTCGGGGTCATCGTCGCCGCCGCCGGTTGGCAGGCCTGCGGCACCACACTGGTCTCGGTCCGTTCGGCCGTCCATTCGTTACGCGGATGGCCGACCCCGTTCGGGGTCACGGTCAACTCGGCCGAAAAGCATCTCGCCCCCGACGGTACCTTCGATGCGCGCATCACCGGCGCGCTGCGCATCGTGGCCAAGCAGCTGACCGACTTCGCGGGCTGGCAGGCTAGTGCGCTGGCTTCGGTGCGCTGAGCCCCAGCCGGCGCTGCTCGATGATCAAACAGCGGTCCTCGACGTAGACCAGACCGGCATCAGTTGCGATCTTGCGAGCCTCGGCCGAGGCGATGCCCAGTTGCAGCCAGAGGGCAGTGGCGCCGGCGGCGACGGCTTGGCGGGCGATGTCGGGCGTCGATTCCGACGGCCGGAAGACGTCCACCAGGCCGACCGGTTCGGGCACGTCGGCGAGCGTGCGATAGACCGGCTCGCCCAGGATTTCCGTCGCCGCCGGGTTGACCGGGATGATCCGCCAACCGTGCGCCTGCATGTGGGCCGGCACGTAGTGCGCGGGCTTCTGCGGCGCGTTGCTGGCACCCACCACGGTGATCGTCTCGTACTGGGTGAGGATGTTCTCGACGATCGTGTCGGTGTCGTCCATGGCTCCACACTAAGGTCTCGTTCGTGACTGGTCCGGGCTCGCTTCCTTGGCAGCCGGTGGCCGACGATCTCGTCGCACCGGCCGTTGCCGCCGCGCTGTCGTCCTGGCCCCGCGCGAGCGAGGTCAGCGTGGCTCCCATCGATCCCGACCTCGCCGACACAGCGGAGTTCTGCGCCCGCTATGGCGTGTCGCTCAGCGACTCGGCGAACTGTGTCGTGATTGCCGGCCGCCGGGGTGACGACGTCCGCTACGCCGCCTGCGTCGTTCTGGCGACGACGCGTGCCGACGTCAACGGCGTGGTACGCCGGCGCCTCGAAGCCCGGAAGGCGTCGTTCGCGCCCATGGCCGACGCGGTTGAACGTTCCGGCATGGAGTACGGCGGTATCACGCTGATCGGCCTGCCGCCGTCGTGGCCGATCCTGGTCGATCACGGCGTCCTCGACCGCGACATCGTCGTCATCGGTAGCGGGGTGCGCCGTTCCAAGCTCGCCCTGCCGTCGTCCGCCCTGGCCGAGTTCCCCGGCGTCGAGGTGATCGACGGCCTGGCGTCCTGACCAACTGCGGGCCTAGCCGTGCGGTTGCCGAAGCAGGCGGGGGAGGAAGTTCGCGCCCGGGCCGGCACGGGCGGCCTGGTCAGCCGGATTCGAGATCGCGCAGCGCTGTAGGGACAGGCAGCCGCAGCCGATGCAGGAGTCCAGGCCGTCGCGCAATTTGGTCAGGGCCGCGATCTGGTCGTCCAGGCGACGTCGCCAGGAATGCGACAGCCGCGTCCAGTCGGCCTTGGTCGGATTGCGGCGGTCGGGGAGCGTGGCGAGCGCCGCGGCGACTTCCTCGAGGGTCAGCCCGACGTTGCGCGCGGCGCGGATGAACGCCAAACGCCGCAGCACGCTGCGCTGATAGCGACGCTGGCCACCGGACGTCCGAGTGGCGGAGACCAAGCCTTCCCGCTCGTAGAACCGCAGCGCCGAGGGGGCAAAACCGCTGCGGCGCGCGACCTCGCTGACCGTGAGCAGGTCGGTGGGCTGCATCTCACGCCTCTCCGCTTGACTTGAAGTTGACTTCAACTACAACGATGAGCTCATGACGCAGATTACGCAACCGAACACTCCGACCGCGCTGGTGACCGGCGCGTCCAAGGGCTTCGGCCACGCTGTGGCCCAGCAGTTGTCCGCCCGCGGCTGGCGGCTCGTCCTGGACGCCCGCAACGCCGACGACCTCGGTCGAGCAGCGGCGGAGCTCCCGGGCGTCGTTGCCGTCGCCGGCGATGTCACTGATCCGGCGCACCGCGAAGCACTTGCGGCCGCAGTGGACGTCCTCGGCGGCCTCGACCTGCTCGTGAACAACGCGAGCGACCTCGGGCCCAGTCCACTGCCACCCCTTCGCGCCTACTCCCTCGACGCGGCTCGTGCCGTCTACGAAACGAACGTCATCGCACCGCTCGCGCTCATCCAGCTGTTCTTGCCGTCGCTCGTCCCGGTCGGCGGCACCATCGTGAACATCAGCTCCGATGCCGCGGTCGAGGCTTACGAAGGGTGGGGCGGCTACGGCTCCAGCAAGGCGGCGCTCGATCACCTCAGTGCCGTCCTCGCAGCAGAAGAGCCCGCCCTGCGGGTCTACACGCTGGACCCCGGCGACATGCGCACCGAAATGCACCAGCGCGCCTTTCCGGGCGAGGACATTTCCGATCGACCGGAGCCGGGCGCCGCGGTACCGGCGCTGCTCCGGCTGATCGACGAGCGTCCGGCGAGCGGGCGCTACCGGGCCGCGGACCTGACCGCGCAGCAGCCGACGGGAGCACTCGGCGAGGCGCTCCGATGAACAATCTTGACTTCGACCTGCCGGACGACCTGGCGGCGAGCGCGCCGCCGCCGCACCGCGACCGCGTGCGCCTGCTCGTGGCCGGCCGTACCGGCATCCGACACCGGCAGTTCGCCGAGATCGCCGAGGTCCTCTCGCCCGGAGATCTGCTCGTCGTGAACACGTCGGCCACGCTGGCCGCCGCGGTCGACGGCCGGCGGCAAGACGGACGAGTCGTCACCGTGCACTTCTCCACGGCGCTCGACGACGGCGGGTGGCTGGTCGAGCTGCGGCCACCGGTAAACGCCAGTGGACCGCTGCGTGACGTCCTCGCCGGTGAGCGCGTCGAGTTGCCCGATGGGGTCGCGCTGACCGTGGCCGCTCCCTATCCGCGCGGGGCGACGCGCCCGCGACTCTGGCGCGCGGACATCGGCGTCGAGGGCGGCGTCGAAGGTTTCCTCAACCGCGTTGGGCGGCCCATCCGCTACAGCTACGTCCCAGGTGCGTATCCACTTGCCGATTACCAGACGGTGTTCGCCCGGCAGCCCGGCAGCGCCGAGATGCCGAGCGCGGCCAGACCATTCACGACAGAGATCGTCACGGACCTGGTCGTGCGCGGTGTGGTCGTGGCGCCGGTCCTGCTGCACACCGGGGTTTCGTCCCTGGAGACCGGCGAGCCGCCGCTGCCCGAACGCTTCGAGGTTCCCGAGGTGACGGCGCGGCTGGCGAACGTCGTGCGTGCGGCTGGTGGCCGGGTCGTGGCGGCCGGGACCACCGTCACCCGCGCACTGGAATCGGCGGCCGAACCGGACGGCACGGTGCTCCCCCGCGCCGGTTGGACCGACCTGGTGCTCGGCCCGCAACGGCCGGCCCGCGTCGTGGGCGGGCTCGTCACCGGCTGGCATGCACCGGGGGCGTCGCACCTGCGCCTGCTCGAGGCGGTGGCCGGCGAGGCCCTGGTCGCGCGGGCCTACGCGGCAGCACTGCGGCACCGCTACCTGTGGCACGAGTTCGGCGACAGTTGCCTCTTGCTGCCTTGAGTGCCGGGGGCGGCTGCGCCGTTGGCGGTTGCCGCCGACCGGTGCCGCTGGCCGGTTGCGCGCTGGCAGCTACCGGTGCCGCTGCGTTGGCCGCTGCGCGTCGGCCGCTGGCCGGTGCCGCTGGCCGGTTGCCGGTTGCAGCTGACCGGTTGTTTTCCCGCTGGTGACCGCGGCGCAGCCTGTTTTCCCCGCTGGTGACCGCGGCGCAGCCTGTTTTCCCCGCTGGTGACCGTTTCGAGGCACGAAAACCGAGCAGCAGCGGGGAAAAGCGGTCGCCGACCGAGCAGCAGCGGGGAAAAGCCGGGGCCGGGGGCTGGGCTGGAGCGGGCGGCAGGCGGCGGGCGGCGGGCGGCAGGCGGCCGAGCGGGCTGGGCTGGGACTCGGGCAGGCGGCGGGCGGCGGATCGTCGAGTGAGGCTCAGTCGCCGATCGCGGCGAGGAAGGCTCGGTGCAATAGGCCGTTGCTGGCGGCGGCGCTGCCGCGATGCACGCCGTCGACGCCGTCGAGGCCGGTGAAGCGCCCGCCGGCCTCGGTGACGATGGGCGCGACAGCGGCCATGTCCCACAACGCCAGTTCGGGCTCGGCCGCAAGATCGACCGCGCCTTCGGCAACCAGCATGTACGACCAGAAGTCGCCGTAGGCGCGGGTTCGCCACAGCTGATCGGTGAGGGCGATGAACGCATCACGACGGCCGCGTCGGGCCCACGCGCCGAGTGACGCGTAGGACAGGCTGGCGTCCCCGAGCTGCGCGACCTTCGAGACGGCGATGGCGCGTGGGGGACCGCCCTGCCACGACGTCCAGGCGCCGCCGCCGCGGCAACCCCACCACCGCCGGCCGAGTGCCGGGGCCGACACCACCCCCACCACCGCGTCGTCCCCGTCGAGCAACCCGATGAGGCTCGCCCACACCGGCAGGTTGCGCACGTAGTTCTTGGTGCCGTCGATGGGATCGATCACCCAGCGTCGTGCAGCCGCTGCCGCTCCACCGGCTTCGGCGCTGCCGAACTCCTCGCCGACTACCGCGTCGTCCGGGCGATCAGTCGCGAGCCGGGCGCGAACCGCCGTTTCGACAGCGCGGTCGGCGTCGGTGACCGGCGTGAGGTCTGGCTTGGCGGCGACGGCCAGGTCAGCCGCACCGAACCGGGCCAGCGTGATCGTGTCCGCGATGTCAGCCAGCGTGCGGGCGAGCGCAAGATCGTCGGCATACGTCGTGGGCGCCACGACCCGCAGGCTACCGTCGAGGCGTGACCAGCTCGCCCGTACGCGTACCAGGGGCGTCGGTCCGCGGGGGTGTTCCCGCGTTCGAGGTCATGCGGGTGATCGACGCGGTCGTGGCCCGGCGGGCGCTCGGTCTGCCGGTGTTCGACCTGTCGGCCGGCCAGCCCTCGACGCCCGCGCCGGCACGAGTGCGGGCGGCCGCTGCCGCCGCGATCGGGGCCGAGCGCCTGGGTTACACGAACGCCTTGGGCATCCCCGCGTTGCGCGCGGCGGTCGCCGCCCACTACCTGCGCACGGATTCGGTCGACGTTGCGCCCAGTTCGGTCGCGGTGACAACAGGCTCGTCCGGTGGCTTCCTGCTTGCGTTCCTGGCGGCATTCGACGCCGGGGACACGGTGGTCATGGCCCGCCCCGGCTATCCGGCCTATCGCAACATGCTGGCCGCGCTCGGCTGCACCGTCGTCGAACTGCCCTGCGGGCGGCAGACGCGATTCCAACCGACGGTGGCTCAGCTGGATGCGCTGCCCGAGCGGCCTCAGGGCCTGGTGCTGGCCAGCCCGGCCAACCCGACCGGCACGATGGTCGAACCCGATGAACTCGACGCGATCACCGAGTGGTGCGACGGCAACGGGGTGCGCCTCATCAGCGACGAGATCTACCACGGCATCAGCTACGCCGATCCGGCGGTCAGCGCGTGGCGGTTCAGCCGGCGGGCGGTAGTGGTGAATTCGTTCTCGAAGTACTTCTCAATGACGGGTTGGCGAGCCGGGTGGCTGCTCGTGCCCGACGACCTGCTCGATCCGGTCGACCGGCTGGCCGGCAACTTCACGATCTGCCCGCCGGCCCTGTCCCAAGTGGCGGCCGTCGCGGCATTCGACGCCTACGAGGAGCTCGACGCCAACGTGGCGCGTTACCGGGCCAACCGCGATCTTCTGCTGACCCGACTGCCGACGATCGGCCTGGACCGCCTAGCACCGGCCGACGGCGCGTTCTACGTGTACGCCGACGTGTCACGCTGGACCGCGGACTCGCTCGCCTGGGCCGCGCGCCTGCTCGCCGAGACCGGCGTCGCGGTCGCTCCCGGCGTTGACTTCGATCCGGTCGACGGCGGCAGGTTCATCCGGATGTGCTTCGCCGGCGACACCGCGGAGATCGACCAAGCCGTCGACCTGCTGGGGGACTGGTTGCCCCGGCGCTGAGCGCCATCCCTCCAGCCCAGTCTTATCGCCAAAGAGTTGCGATAAGGGCGTCGGCGGTACTAGCGTCCGAACCGTCCGCCCGAGCTGATCGACGAGGGGCTGTATGAGCGTCCAGGCCGCGTCCGCGAGTGCCGCACCGAAAGGGCTCGCCCAGTTTCGGGGGACGTTGACCAGTCGGGACCGGACTTCGCTCGCCGGCATGCTCGGGTTCATCGTGCTGCTGCACGTCGTCGGATTCGGCGTCCTCTTCGGTCTGGTCGTCCCGCACCACTACGACCTCGGCACGTCGGGCGTCTTCGGGGTCGGCGTCGGCGTTCTGGCCTATACCTTCGGCTTGCGGCACGCCTTCGACGCCGACCACATCGCCGCCGTCGACAACGTCACCCGCAAGCTGCTGGCCGACAACGCCACCGCCGAACGAGACGAAACCGCGACCGTCCGCAAGCCGCTGTCGGTGGGATTCTGGTTCTCCCTCGGCCACTCCACCGTCGTGTTCGCGCTCGCGCTGCTGCTGTCCGCGGGGGTCAAGACCCTGGCCGGCCCGGTCGAGGACGACGGGTCCGCACTGCACTCGGTCACGGGAGTGATCGGCGCGTCGGTGTCCGGCGTGTTCCTCTGGATCCTCGGCATCCTCAACTTCGCTGTCCTGCTCGGCATCATCAAGATCTTCCGCGAGATGCAGCACGGGATCTACGACGAGCAGCAACTCGAGGACCAGCTCAACAAGCGCGGCTTCATGAACCGGTTCCTCAACGGACTGACGAGGTCGGTGCGCAAGCCGCGGCACATCTATCCGGTCGGCCTGCTATTCGGGCTCGGGTTCGACACCGCCACCGAGGTCGGCCTACTCGTCCTCGCGGGCGGCGCAGCCGCGTTCAACCTGCCGTTCTACTCGATCCTCGTACTACCCATCCTGTTCGCCGCCGGCATGTGCCTGATGGACACCATCGACGGAGTTTTCATGAACGCCGCATACGGCTGGGCGTTCGCCAAGCCGGTGCGCAAGGTGTTCTACAACATCACCATCACGTCGATCTCGATCGCCGTGGCGGTGATCATCGGCTCGATCGAGCTGATCTCGGTCGTGGCCGACCAGGCGCACATCTCGTCCGGGCCGCTGTCGGCGATCGCAAGTATCAACCTCAACTATGCCGGGTACGGGATCGTCGGCCTGTTCGTGATCTCCTGGCTCATCGCGATCGGAATCTGGCACTACGGGGGCATCGAACAGAAGTGGTCGGCCGAACTCGCACCGCACTCGGCCGGCGCGAGCGACTGATCAGCGTGGCGGCCCGTCGGACCGGACCGACTCGAGGACCTCGACCTCGGCCCCGACCGTAATCGTCGCGCCGGGCGTATCCGGGATCAGGTTCATCGCGAACCAGGTCTTGCCGTCCCACTTGCGGTGCCGGGCGAGCGTCGCGATCGGCTCGTTGCCCGTCTGCGCGGTTTGCGGATCGACGAGGGTCATGACGCACCGGTCGCTGCCCTTGACGGCTCGAAACGTGACGTCGCCGACCCTGAGCCGGCGCCATCCGTCCTCGGTCCACGCCGGCGCCCCGCGCACGACGAGGTTGGGCCGGAACCGGGCCATGGGCAGCGGGCCCTCGTCCGAATTCGATCCGACGGCGATCAGATCATTGACCGCGTCGAGCGACTCCTGCGTCGCGAGCAAGACCGGGTAGGCGTCGGCGAAGGAGACCCGGTCGGATTCCCTGCTGAAGGCGGGGTTCGGAGCCCGGCGCGTCGGGTCGTCGAGATAGACCAGGCGCGCCGGCTCGCCGACGAGTTTGCTGAACCACTCGTGGCCGGCCTCGGCCAAAGCTGCCGGAAACGAACCCCGCCACACGTTTACGTCGACCAGCGTGTTGCCGTCGGGAACGGGCACGGTCAGCTCGTCCAGGTCGGGCGAACTCAGCTGCAGCCCGTGGTCGGTGAGTTCGGGCCGGACCAGCATCAGGCGGGGATGCTCTCGGGAGGTCACTGGGGCGCCGGTCGAGTCGACGACCATCCACCGGCGGTCCCCGGCCAGACCCCATGGCTCGACCAACGCCGAGGTCAGCGACTGCCCTGCGCAGGACTTCACCGGATAGCGGTTGATCGCGGTCAGGGTCAGCTCCACGCCCCGACGCTAACGCAGCCGGGCACCTGGTTTCGGCTTCAGGTGGCGCGGCTGACCAGCAAGCGGCGAAACGCAGCAAGGCGCTCCGGACTCGAGTGGCCCTCGGCCACCCAGGCGTCGAGTCGGCAACCGGCCTCGGGGCTGAGGTGTTCGCAGCCGGGCGGGCACTGCGTCGCGCCGTCCTCGAGATCGGGGAAGGCCCAGAGCAGGTCGTCGGCCGTCACGTGGGCCAGGCCGAACGAACGCACGCCCGGGGTGTCGATGACCCAGCCGTCGTCGTCGGGAAGCGGCAGCGCGATGGCCGACGAGGAGGTGTGCCGGCCCTTGCCGATCGCGCTGACCACGCCCGTGGCCCGGTCCGCGGTGGGAACCAGGGCGTTGATGAGCGTCGACTTGCCCACGCCGGAGTGACCGACCAGTACCGACACCTGACCGCGGAGGCGGGCCAGCAGGTCGTCCAACGGCGCGTCCCGCCGGGTGACGACGGCCGGCACGGACAGTTCGGCGTAGCGGTGCAGGACGTCATCGGCCGGGGCGAGGTCGGACTTGGTCAGGCACAGCAACGGTTCCAGCCCGGCGCTCAGCGCCGCGACGAGACACCGGTCGATGAATCCGTAACTCGGGTCCGGGTCAGCCAGCGAGTCGACGATGACGAGCTGATCGGCGTTGACCACGATCACCCGCTCGAGTGGATCGTCGTCGTCCGCGGTGCGCCGAAGCACCGTGCTGCGCTCGGCGATGCGCACGATCCGCGCCAGCGTGTCCGGCGCACCCGACATGTCGCCGACCAGGCTCACCTGATCACCCACCGCAATGCCCTTGCGGCCGAGCTCGCGGGCCCGCATGGCCGTGACGAGAGCGTCGCCGACGACGACTCCGTACCGGCCGCGGTCGACGGTGACGACCATGCCCTCAGCCGCGTCGCCGTGCGCCGGGCGCTGTTTGGAGCGGGGTCGGGTGCCGCGCGGGTTGGCGCGACTGCGCACGTCGTCCTCGTCCATCCGGCGGGCGTCGCGCGATGACGGCAAGGTCAGCAACCCAGCATGGTCGTCCACATGCCTGGGAAGTCTGGCAGGGTCTTGTTGGTGCAGTCGATGTCGTCGACGGCCACGCCGTCGACGACCAACCCCAGCAGCGCGCCGGCTGTCGCCATCCGGTGATCCGCGTAGGCCCGCCACGTTCCGCCATGTAGCGGCCGCGGCAGGATGCTGAGACCGTCGGATTCCTCGACCACCTCGCCGCCCAGCCGAGTGAGCTCGGTGGCCAGCGCCGCCAGTCGGTCGGTCTCGTGCCCCCGCAGGTGCCCGATTCCCCGCAAGCGTGACGGCGACGTCGCCACCGCGGCTACGGCCGCCAGCACCGGCGTCAGCTCGCCGACCTCGTGCAGGTCGGCGTCGAGACCGCCAATGTCACCCGAACCGGCGACGGTGAGACCGACGCCGTCGTGTTCGACGGTGCCGCCCATCTCGACGAGCAGCTGGCGCAGCGCGTCGCCGGCCTGAGTCGTCTGCTGCGGCCAACCCGGCACGGTGACCGACCCGCCGGTGACGAGTGCGGCGGCGAGGAACGGCGCGGCGTTGGACAGATCCGGTTCCACGATCCAGTCGCGCGCGCGAACCGGTCCCGGCGCCACGCGCCAGACATCGGCCGAACTGGTGCCGGCGTCGACCCCGGCGGAGCGGAGCATCGCGATCGTCATCTCGATGTGCGGCAGCGATGGCACCTCCGCGGCGCCGGTGTGCAGCACCTCGATGCCCTTGTCGTAGCGGGCGCCGGCGAGCAATAGCCCGGACACGAACTGCGAGGACGCGGACGCGTCGATGTGCACCGGTCCGCCGTCCACCCCGCCCGTGCCCCGTACGGTGAACGGCAGCCGGCCCCGGCCGTCGTCGTCGACGACCGCGCCGGCTTGCCGCAGTCCGTCGATCAGCGTCGCCATCGGGCGTTCCCGAGCATAGGCGTCGCCGTCGAACGTGACCGGACCGTCGGCCAGCGCCGCGATCGGCGGCATGAACCGCATGACCGTCCCGGCCAGGCCGGTGTCGATGACGCCACCGTGCAGCGCGCCGGGAGTCACCACCCAGTCGCCATCGACGTCGACGATGCTCGCGCCGACGGCCCGCAGCGCGTCGGCCATCAACGTCGTGTCGCGCGCCCGCAGTGGACGCACGATGCGCGACGGGCCGTCGGCGATGGCCGACAGGACCAACACCCGGTTGGTCTGCGACTTGGAGCCGGGGAGTGCGACGCGGGCGCCAACCGGCTTGGTCACATGCGGAGCCGCCCAGGAAGCCACTACCCCAGTCTGCCGTAAATGCGGCGTGAGGTGCGAGACCTACAGGTCGAGCGTTTCCTGCTCGGGCAGCTGGGCCGGATCGACCGGCTCGATCAGCTCTGGGCCGTTGTTCTTGACGTTGCCGACGGCGGGTGAGACGACGTAAGGCTCGAAATGGGCCTCTGGAATGCGATCCAGCAGCCGCGCGGCCGTGGCGGGGTCGTCGCTCGAGCAGTCCAGCCAGGCGTCGCGGAGGTCGCGCGGCACGACGACGGGATTGCGGTCGTGGATCTCGCCAAGCAGGTCGGTGGCCTGTTGGGTGATGATCGTGCACGTCCACAGCCACCGGGCCGGGTCGTCGTCATCGCGTGAGCGGTCGCGCCAAAGCTCGTACAGTCCGGCCATCGCGAGCAGGCCGCCGTCAGGGTCGTGCAGGAAGTGCGGGATCTTGCCACCGTCGGTCTTCTGCCACTCGTAGTAACCGAGGGCCGGGACCAGGCAGCGCCGGCGGGCAGCGGCGGCCTTGAACGCGGGCTTCTGGGTCACCGTCTCGATCCGGGCGTTGATCATCCTGGCGCCGCCCTTCGGGTCGCGCGACCAGCTCGGCACCAGCCCCCATCGCGCGGTTCGCAATTGGCGGACCTGGTCGACCCCGTCCTCGGGCTCACGGGGCGGTCGCTGGACGACGATCCGCACCGGGTCGGTCGGCGCGACGTTCCACGACGGATCCAGTTCCTCCCCGACAACATCTTCGACATCGAGTTCCGCCGTGAGATCGGTGCTCGAAGCCACGCTGACGTATCGGCCGCACATGCCTCCAGTATCCAAGCCGGCTCTGACAGCGGCCTAGGCTCACTCCCTCGTCGGTTTCTCGTAGCGGCTCGTTGGCCACCGCGCATGGGCTGGATCGGCTACGTGGTCGAACCCCGCGCGCTCGTAGTAGCGCCGTAGGGCAAGGGTTATTGCTGGCGGTGGCCAGCCCCGGCATGCTGCTGGCATGCCAGCCCGGTCCGTGCCGACGACGCAACTCGAGGTCGCCACGCCCAGCGGCCCGGCTCGGGTCGACCTCGAGCGCCCGCGCGGCAAACCGAGCGCGTTGCTCGCGATGGGCCACGGCGCGGGTGGGGGCGTCGACGCGCCCGACCTGCTCGCCGTACGCAATGCGGCACTGGCGGCCCAGTTCGCGGTTGCCCGGATAACCCAGCCGTACCGCGCCGCCGGCCGGCGCGCACCGGCACCGGCGCCCCGGCTCGACGAGGCCTGGCTTGCGGTCGTCGCCGCGCTGCGGGCCCAGCGCGGCCTGCGGGCGGTACCGCTGGTGGCCGTGGGTCGCTCGAGCGGCGCGCGCGTGGCCTGCCGGACCGCGACGGCCTCCGGCGCGGCGGCTGTCGTCGCGCTCGCGTTTCCACTGCACCTGCCCGGCCGGCCGGAGAAGAGCCGGCTCGCGGAACTGTTGCTCCCGACTGTTCCGGTCCTCGTCGTGCAAGGTGATCGGGACGCGTTCGGGATGCCGCCGCCGGGCTCGGCCGAGATCGTCGTCATCGAGGGGGCCGATCACTCGCTGAAGAAGGGGCGGGCAACCATCTCCGGTGCGGTGATCGAGTTCATCAGCCGCAACGTGTAGTTGCCCGCCGATAGGCTGCCGGGATGAACGTCGAGATCACCAGCCGGGTACTGCCGGGCATCGGCGTCTGTCAAGAGGTCACGCTGCACGACGGCCGGCGACTGGGCATCGTCACCAGGCGCAACGGGCTGCGCGACATCGTGTTCTACGACGACGACGGCGACGGTGCGGCGGCCGACGTGGCGCTGACCGACGACGAGGCCAACGCCGTAGCCGAGATTCTCGGCGCTCCCCAGCTGACATTCCGCCTGGCCGCGCTGCAGCGCCAGGCTGACGGTCTCATGGTGGAGCAGCTTCCCGTGCCGGCCGATTCACCGTTCGCCAACCGCCCGCTCGGCGACACCCAGGCCCGCACCCGAACCGGCGCGTCGATCGTGGCCGTGCTTCGCCACGGCGCGGCGGTCGCGTCGCCCGCTCCGGACTTCGTCCTGCTTACCGACGACTTGGTGGTCACGGTGGGCACCCAGGACGCCGTTGACCAGGTCGCCCGCATCCTCGACGGCGCAATCCAGTCCGACCCGCCGGGCTAGGACGCGGCGATGTCACTCGCGTCCGGGAGCGGGGCCGACCTGCACGTCGCCACCCTGCTCATCGAACTGGGCGCGATCCTGTTCGTTCTCGGCGTCCTGGGCCGGGTTGCCCGCCTGATCCGGGTGCCGGTCATCCCGCTGTACCTCGCCGCCGGCCTGTTCTTCGGGCAGGGCGGGGTGCTGTCGCTGTCGGCCAGTGCCGACTTCCTGAAGGTGTCTGCCGACATCGGCGTCATCCTGCTGCTCGTCATGCTGGGCCTGGAGTACACGGCCGACGAGTTGCGCAGCAGTCTGCGCGCGCAGGCACCAATCGGGGTGCTCGACGGCGTCCTCAACGCGGTGCCGGGCGCGGCCGTGGCGCTGCTCGCGGGATGGGGTGCGCTGGCCGCCGTGACCATGGCCGGCGTCACCTGGGTCTCGTCGTCGGGCGTGATCGCCAAGACGCTCGGCGACCTCGGCCGGCTCGGTAACCGCGAGACGCCGGCCATCCTCGGCGTCCTGGTGATCGAGGACCTCATGATGGCGCTGTACCTGCCCGTGCTCACCGCGTTGCTCGCGGGCGGAGGCGCAGGCACGGTGCTGATCGCGGTCGTCGCCGCGATCGGCACGGTCAGCGTCGTCATCGTCGTGGCCACTCGCTTCGGCCGGCACGTCACGCTCCTGGTGTCCGCGCAGGACCGGGAGTCGTTGCTGCTCGGTGTACTCGGCCTGACCCTGCTGGTCGCCGGCGTCGCCGAACAACTCAAGGTGTCAGCTGCCGTCGGCGCGTTCCTGGTCGGCATCGCGGTGTCGGGCACCGTGGCGGAGGCGGCCAGCGAGGTGCTGGCCCCGCTGCGCGACGTGTTCGCCGCCGCCTTCTTCGTCACATTCGGCCTGTCGACGAATGCCGGCTCGCTGCTGCCGGTGTTGCCGCTGGCCATCGTGCTCGTCGTGGTGACGTCCGGCACCAAGATGGGCACCGGCTACGTCGCAGCCAGGCGCAACGGGGTCAAACGGCGTGGCCGATGGCGGGCCGCGGTGGCGCTGATCCCCCGCGGCGAGTTCTCGATCGTGATCGCGGCACTGGCGGTCGCTGCCGGCGTGGACAAGCGCATCGGGCCGCTCGCGGCCGGTTACGTGCTCCTGACGATCGTGGTCGCGGCCGCGGTCCAGCATCTGCCCGACCGGCTCAGCGCAACCCCGGGGGAGCGGTCACGCGGCGGCGATCGCGGCTAGCTCGGCCCCGGCGAGCCGGACCAGGTCCTCGGGGGCGATCTCGACCTGCAGGCCGCGTTTGCCCGCTGAGACGTACACGGTCGGGAACGCAGTCGCCGACGAGTCGAGCACCACGCGCAGCCGCGCCTTCTGGCCCAGCGGCGAGATGCCGCCCACGACGTAACCGGTTGCCCGCGCTGCTGCGGCCGGTTCGGCCAGCTCGGCCCGTTTCGTCCCCACTGCGGCGGCCAGCGCCTTGAGGTCCAGCCGATGGGCAACCGGCACGACCGCACACACCAGAGCCCCGTCGGCGGCCGCGATCAGGGTCTTGAAGATGCGCTCGGGCGCCACCCCGAGGGCGGTGGCGGCCTCTTCCCCGAACCCCTCAGCCCGCGGGTCGTGGGGGTAGGGATGCAGCGTGAACGCGACGCCGGCCCGGGAAAGCAGAGCGGTCGCAGGGGTTCCCTTCGCCACCTGCGGGACTGTACAAGGAATGCGGGCGCGCGTTTGCTGGTTCTGGTTGTGACAGTCGGGCGATGAAAGGGATGCGATGACCATGCTGGACGTGCGGACGCGCCCGACGGCGTTCCGTTTCGACCGCCGGGAGTCGCGAGCCGACCTGGGCCCCGTATCCTCCAAGAAACGCGCGGTCGACGAGGGGAGTGCAGTGGCAGACGAGACGGTCGAGGAACGCCGGGCCCGCTTCGAGCGTGACGCGCTGCCCTTCCTGGACCAGCTCTACGCCGCGGCGATGCGAATGACCCGCAATCCCTCCGACGCGGAGGATCTCGTCCAAGAGACCTACGTCAAGGCATTCGCGGCATTTCACCAGTTCACCGAGGGTACGAACCTCAAGGCCTGGCTCTATCGCATCCTGACCAACACGTTCATCAATACCTACCGCAAGAAGCAGCGCCAGCCGCAGGAGTCCAACGGCGAGAACGTCGAGGATTGGCAGCTCGCGCGCGCGGAATCGCATACCTCCAGTGGGCTGCGGTCGGCGGAGATGGAAGCGCTGGACCATCTGCCCGACTCCGACGTCAAGGACGCCTTGCAGCAGCTGCCGGAGGACTTCCGGCTGGCGGTGTACCTGGCCGACGTCGAGGGCTTCGCCTACAAGGAAATCGCCGAGATCATGGGCACGCCGATCGGGACCGTGATGTCGCGGCTGCACCGCGGCCGCAAGCAGTTGCAGGGTTTGCTCGCCGACTACGCCCGTGGTCGAGGCCTCATCCAGGCCGGTGTCGGAGGAGAGTCATGACCTTCATCGGGGGTTTCGGCCCAGGAAACATCGACTGCGACCAGGTCTTGAAGGACCTCTATCTCTACCTCGACGACGAGACCGACGTCGAGGTGAAGAACCGCATCCGCCAGCACCTCGATGCCTGCTCGCCGTGCCTGAAGCAGTACGGCCTCGAGCAGGACGTTCGCTCACTCGTCGCGCGCTCGTGCGGCAGCGACCGGGCCCCGCAGAGCCTGCACGAACGCATCAAGCTGCGCATCACCGAGGTGTCCATCGAGATCGCCCACGTGGAGTACCGCGCCGAGTAGCACTCACCCGCCGGCAAGTTCGGAGTCGGCGAACTGACGCACCTGCTTCGACGCCGCGTCGGAACGGTAGTCGTCGGGTTCGGTTCCGTCGGCGCCCTCCGGCGCCTTGATCGCGCGGAAGATCACCGTCAGCACGAGCGCCACCACGACGTTGATCATTAGCGCGCTGGCCGCGATGTAGACCTTGGTGCTGGTGAACGGGAAGTCGGCGATCGAGGCACCGAAGTGGCGCATGCCGTGCACGGTGGTTACTTTCTCGCCGTTGACCAACTTGATCTTGGCATTGGGCACGGTCTGGCGGTAGGCCGTGACCGTGCCGTAGACCATCGCGGCCGCCCACCCCAGCAGCAGGGCCCAGCGGTGGAACCAGCGGGTGTAGAGCCCCGCGACGATCGTCAGGAACGTCTGCAGGATCCAGACGCCGCCCAGCAGCTGCAGGTTGATGGCGTTCTGGCGGTCCATCTCCAGCACGAACAGCAGCGCCCCGAACTTCACGACCAGCGAGGCGATCTTGGAGACCCGCGCCTCCTCGGCCGGCGGCGCGTCGGGCCGGATGAACTCGCGGTAGATGTTGCGAGTGAACAGGTTTGCCGCCGCGATCGACATGATCGCCGCGGGCACCAGCGCTCCGATCGCGATCGCCGCAAACGCCACGCCCGCGAACCAGTCCGGGAAGACCTGGTCGAAGAAGTGCGGCACCGCGAGTTGGGCATTGGCGAAGCCGTCCTGCCCGAAAACGCTGGTTTTCTTGGCGATCGCGGCGAAGCCCAGCAGCGCAAGCAGGCCGAGCATCAGCGAGTACGTCGGGAGGATTGCCGTGTTGCGCCGGATCACGCGGCGGCTCTTGGCCGACAGGACCGCCGTGATGGCGTGCGGATACATGAACAGCGCCATCGCCGAGCCGAATGCCAGCGTGGCGTAAGCCCAGTACAGCTGGTTGGACGGGAGGAACGCGCCCGTCGGTGGCCCACCGGGCTTGGTCGGCGACTTCATCTTCGTCTGCGCGCTGTCGAACATGGTGCCGAAGCCGATCTTGGCGCCGACGTAGATGATCGCGACGACGATCACGATGTAGATGAGGGTGTCCTTGACGAACGCGATCAACGCCGGCGCCCGCAGGCCTGAGGAATAGGTGTACGCGGCAAGCACGGCGAACGCGATGATCAGCGGCAGATCGCGGACGAACGCGTTACCCGAGCCACCGAGGCCCATCGTGTCGAGCACGGCCTGGATACCAACAAGCTGCAGCGCGATGTAGGGCATCGTCGCGACGATGCCGGTGAGCGCGACGGCGAGCGCGAGGATGCGACTGCCGTAGCGGCCGCGCACGAAGTCGGCCGGTGTGACGTAGCCGCGGCGGTGCGACACGCTCCATAGCCGCGGCAGGAAGATGAACACGATCGGGTAGGCGACGATCGTGTAGGGCACCGCGAAGAACCCGCTCACCGCTCCGGTGGCGAACATCGCGGCCGGGACGGCAACGAACGTATAGGCCGTATAGAGGTCGCCGCCGAGCAGGAACCAGGTGATGATCGTGCCGAAGCCGCGACCGCCCAGCCCCCACTCGTCCAGGCTCGCCATCGAGTCGTCCGCAGAGCGACGCCAACGGATGGCGATGAAGCCGCCGAAAGTGACGACGACGAAGAAGAAGATGACGACACCGAGTTCGACGCCGTTGACGCCGCTGCCCGCGGCCAGCGCGCTCACCGGTCACCGCCGCGGCGGCCGCGCTCGATGACCAGGTAGGCACCGAACGTGAACCCGGACGTCAGGAAGACCCACAGGAACTGGTACCAGTAGAAGAACGGGAAGCCCCACAGGTGCGGGTCGTCCTTCGCGTAGGTGGGCACCAGGGCCAGGGCAACCAGCGGGATGCCCACCAGGATTGCCGCGATGACGATTGATCTGGTCGGCACGGGCGGGACCTGGCGGCGGGACTCGGTGGGGGGTACAGGATCCGACGACATGGCCGCTCCATGAGATCAAACCGGGTGAATGGGGGTTAACCGACGACGACCATAGCGTGCGACGCCGCTTTATCAAGCCTTTGCCGCTGGCACGTTGTGCCCATGGCAGGCTGTCTGGGGATGTCAGCTCTCTCGGAGATGCTCGCGGCGCGCACGTCGTTGACCGACGCGCAGGTTGAGCACGTCCAACGACTGGTCAGCGAGTGGCAGCTGCTCTCGGACCTCGCGTTCGCCGACCTGCTCGTGTGGGTGCCGGTCGAGGTCGAAGTGGGCGACGCCGGGCAGGTCGCCGGGTTCTTGTGCGTGGCCCAGTGCCGGCCGACTACCGGCCCGACGGCCTACCAGCACGACCAGGTTGGCGTGCTCCTGCGCGGCGAGCGCGCCACCCCCTTACGCACGGCCCTCACCGAAGGGCGGATCTTCCGGGAGGTCGAGCCCGACTGGGACGGGGACCTGCCGATCCGGCGGGAGGCCATCCCGGTGCGGTTGGCCGGTGAGGTGATCGCGGTGCTCGGTCGTGACGCCAACCTGGCGAGTATCCGCACCCCGAGCCAGCTGGAACTGGTGTACCTGCAAAGCGCCGCCGACCTGTCCGCGATGGTCGCCGACGGCACGTTCCCGGCGCCTGAAGCGCGGATCGAGGAGGGGTCGGGCCCGCGCGTCGGGGACGGCGTGGTGCGGATCGAACCGGACGGCACGATCATCTATGCGAGCCCGAACGCGTTGTCGGCGTTCAGCCGGCTCGGTATCAACGGCAACGTGCTGGGCGAGCCGATCGCTGCTCTGACGAATACGGTCGCCGACGACCCGTTCGACGCGAGCGACTTGGCGGCCGCGGTGACGGCGGCTGTCGACGGCGGTCAGCCGGCGAGCATCGAGGTCGAGGGCGGCGGCGCGACGGTCCTGTTTCGGGCCCTGCCACTGCGCCCACGGGGCGAGACGCTCGGCGCGCTGCTGCTCATGCAGGACGTCACCGAGCTACGGCGTCGCGACCGGCAGATCCTGAGCAAGGACGCGACGATCCGCGAGATCCATCACCGCGTGAAGAACAACCTGCAGACGGTCGCGGCGCTGCTCCGGCTACAGGCCCGTCGGGTGCAGGCACCCGAGGCCCGGCTGGCGCTGGAGGAGTCCATGCGCCGCGTCAGCTCGATCGCCCTGGTCCACGAGACGCTATCGGTGTCGGTCGACGAGGAGGTCGACTTCGACGAGATCGTCGATCGGCTGCTCGGCATGCTGTCCGATGTGATGGGTTCGGGCGAACGGATCCGCGTCGGGCGCTCCGGCTCGTTCGGCGTGGTCCCGGCCGAAGTCGCCACCGGGCTGGTGCTGGTGCTCACCGAATTGGTGCAGAACGCGATCGAGCATGCATTCCCCGGGGATGCCGACGGCTTGGTAGAGGTGATCGCCGAGCGCGCGCGAGGGCGGCTCGAGGTAACGGTCCGCGACGACGGCGTCGGGCTGCCGACCGATTTCGCGTCGGAGAAGGCCGACCGGCTCGGGCTGCAGATCGTGCGGACGCTGGTGTCGGCCGAGTTGGCCGGCTCGGTGGATTTCCGCGGCCGCGGGAACGGCGGCGGCGCAGATGCGGTGGTCTCGATGGCGCTCGGACGGCGCCCCAGGGTTGGCGGGTAGCGGGCGCGGTTGTCCCGCCCGGCTCAGGCCAGGCGGGCGCGAGCCCGGGCGTTGCGGCGCTTCAATGCGCGGCGCTCGTCTTCGGACAACCCGCCCCAAACACCGGCGTCCTGACCGCTTTCCAAGGCCCAAGCCAGGCAGTCCTGCATGACCGGGCAACGGCGGCAGACGGCTTTCGCCTGCTCGATCTGCAACAACGCCGGCCCGGTGTTCCCGATGGGAAAGAACAATTCCGGGTCTTCGTCACGGCATATCGCGCGGTGACGCCAATCCATGGTTCGGTCTCCTTACTCGGCATCCGGCACGCGCTAATGTGCGGCCGGCCTCGCTTGTGAATCCTTTCACGAGCATGGGCGCGGTTCAAGGGCTTGCTCGTACTGCAAGGCAGGTCACCCGCAGATCTGCGGCCGTGGGTTGGCCGCGTCAGGCTCCGGATTGTTGTCCAGTGCGCATGTCCTGGCGACTGAACTTTGCCACCGTACGCACAGCACCGGCGATCCGTCGACCCCATCTTGCTGGCAAACCGGTCAAATTACGATACGTAATGCCTGTGGAACCGACCGGAAGACCACTTTTTCGCGGGGTTCGAGGTAATCGCCGTCGACCTGGACCGGTGTCGGGGCGTCGGCGCGCACGGTCAGCCCGTCCAGATTGAGGGCCACATGGGCCCCCCGCTTGCCGACCTTCGGCTTGCTGCCGGACATCCGGGCGGCCGCGTACAGCATGCCGGGCGCCCCCATCCGGCGCCGGGCGTAGATCGCCAGCCCGCTGTCCAGCGTGACGCCGGGGGTCGGGTGCAATGGGCGGTTGCCGACGTAGGTCCACGGGTCGGTGTTCGCGACGATGACGAAGAAGACGTCGTCGTGGGTGGTGCCGTCGGGCAATTCGACGTGGAGTCGAGGGCTGCGCCGCTCCGTGCGGAAGAACTCCCGCACGGCCACCCGGGCGTACAGACTGTGGGTCGAGCGGGTGCCGCGGCGCCGGTGACGCTCGACGGCGCCCACCACCGCGGCGTCGAAGCCGATGCCGGCGGCGAATACGAACCACCGGTCGTCGACCATGCCGAGGCTGACGGCCCGGCGGGAGCCGGTGCGCAACCCTTCGAGCAGGGCGCCGGTGGCCTCGATGCGGTCATGGGGGACGCCGACAGCGCGGGCGAAGACATTGGTCGAGCCGGCCGGGACTATCCCCAGCGCGGGGACGCCGGGGTGCACCCCGTCGGTGAGCAGGCCGTTGACCACCTCGTTCACCGTGCCGTCGCCGCCCAGGGCGACGACCACGTCGGTGCCGTCGCGCATGGCCCGGCAGGCCAGGGCCGCGGCGTGGCCGCGGTTGGCTGTCTCGACCACCTCAAGCTCGGCCGTGCTGCCGACTGCGTGCGCCAGTACGTCACGCTCCCGCGCGGTTGTCGCGGTTGCGTGCGGGTTGACCACCACGAGTACACGCACGGCGCGCACAATACTGCGTCGGTAGGGTTGCCCGCGTGGTTCGAGCCGACGGCAGCGACGGCCGACCCCCCGGGCAGGTCCGCATTGCGGCCGCTCTGATCGGCCTCGAAGCCCTGGGTCTGCTCGCCGCCGGCGTCGTCCTGGTCGCCAAGTCGGTCACCGGCCACCCCGACAGCGTCGGCCGGGCCCTGCTGGGTGCGGTCCTGGCCGTGGGCGCGGCGGCCTTGCTCGGTCTGTGCGCTCGCGGGCTGCTGCGCCTCCGGCCCGCCGCCCGCACGCCCGTGGTGGTGCTGCAGGTGCTGGCCCTGCCGGTGGGCTACAGCATGGCGTTCCAAGCCGGCGTCGTCGCCTACGGCGGTCCGATCCTGGTGGCGGCGGTGGTCGTGCTCTACCTGCTGTTCACGCCGCCGGCCCGGGACGCCCTCGACCGGGAGCCGAGCTAGGGCTGGGGCTCGTCAGCGCCGAGGCTGGCGCGCAGCCGCTTGAGGCCCCGGGCCACGAGCCGCGACACCTGCATCTGGGACACGCCCACAATGGCTGCGATCTCGGTCTGGGTCTTGTTGGCGACGAACCGCAGCAGCAGGATCTCCCGCTCGGTCTCCGGAAGTTTGGCGATGACGTCGCGGAGCAGGGCGCGCTGCTCGACCTGCTCGAACCCGGCGTCGAGGATGCCGAGCATCGGGTGCTCGGGGACGCTTTCGCCCGGCGCGGCCAGGACGTCGAGTGGCACGCCGGAGTAGGCGCGAGCAGCGTCCAGCGCCTCCAACACGGCGTCCTCGTCGACCTGGATGCGCTCGGCGAGTTCTTTGACCGTGGGCGCGCGCCCCAGTTCCTGGCTCAGGTCGGCGCGGGCGGTGTTGACCGTCGTCTGCAGTTCCTGCGCGCGCCTGGGTACGTGGATGAGCCAGCCGGTGTCGCGGAAGTGCCGCTTGATCTCACCGAGGATGGTTGGCGTGGCGTAGGTCGAAAACTCCAGACCGCGCTCGGGATCGAAGCGGTCGATCGCCTTGAGCAAGCCGATCGAGCCGACCTGGACGAGGTCATTCATCGGCTCGTTGCGACCGGAGAAGCGCCGAGCCAGGTAGACCACGAGCGGCATGTGCGCCTCGACGAGCTGATCGCGCAACGCCTTACGCCGCGGACTGTCGGCGGGCAGGTCGTGCAGCTCGGTCAACATGGCCGTCGCTGCCGTAGCGCTCCGCTCGCCGCCGTTCGGCTTCGGATCAGGGCTCACTGGTCGGCTAACTCGCGGCGCTTGGTCAGGGCGATCGTCAGTCGGCCGTCCTCGTTGTGCACCTCGACGGGCGCGGCCAGCGCGCCGAGCACCGTCCAGGCGAAACCGTCGCGGTCGACGTGGGCGGAGTCGACGCTCGTGACGCTGGCGTGCACCTCTAGGCGCGCGTACGCCAGTTCGAAGCGGGCGTGGAGTGTGCTGTCCGGGCTGGCATGGGGCAGCAACAGTGCGCAGGCCTCGTCCACCGCGAGGCGCAGATCTTCGATGTCGTCGACTGTCAGATCGCAACGGGCGGCAAGACTGGCAGCCGCCATGCGCAAGGTGGCGACGTAAGCCGGGTCGGCCGGCACTCGCATCTCGACGACGTCGCCGTCCGGAGCCTGACTCGCTGAATTCACCGTGCGTTCCCTTCGCTTGCCGCTGGGTTGAGCATGTTCCATCGCTCGATCACTCGCACCTCGTACTGGGTGCTGAGCAATGACGGCGCGGCCGTCGCGAGGGTGAGGCGGCTGCCGTCGATCGCCGGCAGCCCGATCCAACGGGCGCCGATAGCGCGGCTCATGTGGCCGTGGGACAGCAGGATCACCGGCCCGTCGGTCAGCCGCTCCGCGGCGCGCTGCAGCACTCGATCGGCGCGGGCGCTGATGTTTTCGATGGTTTCGCCGTTACGCGCGCCGTTCGTCCAAATCGTCCAGCCGGGTACCTCCTCGCGGATCTGCCCGGTGGTGCGGCCCTCAAAGTCGCCGTAGTCCCACTCGGCCAGGTCGGGGTCGATCTCGTCGACCGCCCAGCCGGCCAGTCGAGCGGTGGCCCGGGCCCGCTCGAGCGGGCTGCTCACGACGTGGGCGGGACGGATGTCGCCCAGCAGAGCGGGCAGGGCCTTCGCCTGCTCCTCGCCTTTGGGTGTCAGCGGGAGATCGGTGCGACCGGTGTGTTGTCCGGACTTGCTCCACTCGGTCTCGCCGTGCCGGATGAGCCACAGTTCGACGCCGTCCGGCAGCGTTCTCGGCACGGCGAAGGCCGGCTCCCCGTCGGAGCCGGCCTTCAGCGTCGGGTTGGTCACTCAGTCACGCCGCGTTCTTCGTCTCCCAGAAGATCTTGTCGATCTCGGCGATGAGGTCGAGCAGCTTCTGGCCTTCCGCCGGGTCGATCGAGCCCTTCCCCCCTGCGGCGCCGGCCTGCTTCGTCGCCTGGTTGAACAGCTCGTGCAGCTGCGGGTACTTCTCGAAGTGTGGGGGCTTGAAGTAGTCGGTCCAGAGCACCCAGAGGTGGTGCTTGACCAGGTCGGCCCGCTGCTCCTTGATCAGCAGGGCGCGGGTGCGGAAAACCGGGTCCTCGTTGCCCTGGTACTTCTCCTGGATCGCCTTGACCGACTCGGCCTCGATCCGGGCCTGAGCAGGGTCGTAGACGCCGCAGGGCAGATCGCAATGTGCATGTGCGGTGATCGTCGGGCGGAACAGTCGCATGAATCGGCCTCCTTGTTTGGTGGTACTCAATTCGACCCTACTACCGGCCCTGTTGCCGTCTCTCTCGCGTTGACGGGCAGCATGGTGACCATGCCCGCGGCTGTGCTTCCTTGGCAACGGGTGCGGGTTTCCGGTCCGTCGATGAGCCCGACGTTGCGCGACGGCGACTTCGTCGTGGTGCGCCACGGCGCCCAAGTCCGAGCCGGTGACGTCGTCCTTGCGCGCTTTCGCGACCTGCCGGATCGGCCTGTGCTCAAGCGGGTCGCTGAGCGCTGCGGCGATGGCTGGTGGCTGGTATCGGACAACAGCGCCGCCGGTGGTGACAGCACCGTGCACGGTGTCGCCGACGTGCAGGCCCGGGTCGTCCTTCGCTGGCGGCGTGGCTCGTGGCCGCGGCGGGTGCGGTAGGCACCAGGGCCCGGTCGATCAATCAGACGTAGGCCGCTACGGATACTGGAACGTCGGTCGCTCTCTCGGAGGTTCGCGTTGCCATCGACGCCACTGCCCAAGAACGTTCTCGAACTGCTCGCCCGGCCCAATCCCGCGGTAATGGCGACCATCGCCGCGGACGGTCGACCGGTCACGGTGGCCACCTGGTACCTGCTCGAGCCCGACGGCACGATCCTGCTCGGCCTCGACGCCAAGCGAGCGCGGCTTGAGCACCTCCGGCGAGATCCGCGCGTCTCGCTGACCGCGCTGGCCGAGAACGACTGGTACACCCACGTCAGCGTGCAGGGCCGCGTCGTCTCGATCGTCGACGACGAGGGCCTTCGCGATATCGACCGACTGGCCCAGCACTACACCGGCCGGCCCTACCGGAACCGGGAACGCCCACGTGTCAGCGTCCACGTCGAGATCGACCGTTGGCACGGCTGGAGCAGCGGCACCCCGATCGGCGGCTAGGACGTGTGCTTCCCGGAACTCAGCCTGCCCACGCCGGCGGTGCTGAATTGGTCTGAGTCGTTCGGTCGATCGGATACGACGCGGGCGGCTCGACGTAGATGTGGCCGGTCGGTGATGTCCATTCGATGGTGCCGTCGGGTTGTCGTTCCGGTTGCCAGCCGGCTTCGTGCTTGGCGTGGTGGTGGCGGCTGCAGATGGCGTTGAGGTTGTCGGCGTTGGTCTCGCCGCCGTCTTCCCAGGGGATCTGATGTTCGAGGTCGCAGTGTCGGGCTTGGCGGTTGCAGTTGGGGTAGCGGCAGGTGCGGTCCCGGGCGATGACGTGCTCGGCCAGGTCTTTCGGTGGCCGGTACGTCGTTCGGCCGTAATCGACCAGCCGACCGCGTTCGTCGGTCACGAGACGCCGCCAGGTGCCGGTCTGGTCGGCGGCGATCCGGCGGGCGACCGCGGCCGGGATCGGACCGCTCCCGGCGAGTTCGCCGGGCTGCTCATCCAAACCCAGCAGTGTCGACAGCGCGACCGTCACTTGAACGCTCGGGCGCAGGCCGTGTTCACGCGGCAACTCATCGGAGTTGGTGCCATGCAGGGTGTTCAGGGCCAGCTGCACCACCGCATCGGCACGGCGCTGGTCCGCGGTCCGGTCGTCACCACAGGGGACTCGGCGGGCGAGGGCGTCGACGGCGGTCATGAACGCCGTCGCCCCGGTATCCGGCAGCAGCATCCAGATCTCACTCATGCCATCGGCGACCGGAGTGCGCACCACCCGCCGCTGCTTGACCGCTTCGACGTGGCGTTCCTCCGCCGGCTTCGGAGCCACCGTCAGGACGGATTTGCGGACGGAACGCTTGAAGTTCGCCAGCACCTGCTCCGGCGCCTTCGGCAGAACTGAGGTCTCCACCGCCGTGGCCGTCTTGTCGTCGAGGGTCATGACCGTCTCGGCCAGGTGCCGGGAGTGGTGCACGGTGATCTCCCCGCGCTCCTGCAAATCGAGCGTCGCGGGCAGCCGGGTCATCGCTTTGGCGAACTCCAGCCGATCCGCCGCGGTCTGGGCCGACAACCGCAGCGCACAGGCCACGTCTTCCTTGAGCCATTCCTTGTCCAGGACCTCGGTCGGGGACTTCACCGGCGGATCAGCCGCCATCACCGCCAACAACCGCAACTGCTGGGCATCGATCCAGGACCGCTGCCGCTCCAACGCCGCCAACGCATCCACCCGACCGGCATAGGACAAGCGGTGCACGTTCACATGAACGAGCGGCTTGATCACCGCGGAGCCAGGAGTGACGGTCGCGGCCCAGGCCGCGACATCATCGGGAGCAACGTCGGCGTCCAGGAGGGAAGGAACGTACGGTTCCGGATCGTCCGCCAGAGGTTCGCTCATACGGTCGATTATAGCACAGGTGATCGACGAAACGAAGCCACTTTCCCGTTATCTCGTAAGGTGATTCGCACGAGCCGCAGCCCGAAAGCGCAAACCCGAGCCGACCACCCAACTCCCTCGTCGCTGCGCTTTTTGCTTTTCGCTTTTCAACGCGAGCTTCGGGCTAGAACCCGCCAGTGCCCTTCGGGGTGCCGAGCCCACTCGCGCCATCCCAGCCAGTCCGAGCCGTGCACCACGATGCAGTTGCCAGCGGACACTTGCCGTTCGTGCCGGTCTTGACGTCGTTGAGATTGCCGGGATGCGTCCAGCTGTACGAGGCTGGATACCCAGCCGTCCGGCCCGACATCGTGTACACCGCAGCGACGATCGGGGCCGCGACGCTGGTACCGCCGTACACCTGCCAACCCGCTGCGCCCCGGAAGCTGAGGCTGTCGTACATCGCCACCCCGGTGTTCGGGTCGGCGACGGCGGACACGTCGGCCACGGCTTTGCCGGTGCATTTGGTCGCCGCGCTCTGCCATGACGGCTTGGCGTTCAACTTCGAGCAACCGCTCCCGGCGCCGCTCCAGGCGGTCTCCGTCCACTTACGGGCGGTGGCTGACTTCTTGAGGCTGGTTCCGCCCACCGCGATCACGGTGTCGAAGCTGGCCGGCGATTTCACGCCGTAGCCGTTGTCGCCCGTCGACGCGGTGATTGCGATGCCGGGATGGTCGTAGGCCGGGTTCGGCGCGGAATCCGGCGCGCTGTAGCTGTTGCTGATGGCCGACACGTGCTGGGTCGCCGCGTAGTCGACTGCGATCGCGAGGTTGGCCATCGAAGACGTGGTGGCCAAAACCAGCAGGATCTTGCAACTCGGGCAGGCCGCCGACACCATCTCGACGTCCAGGCTGGTCTCGGTCGCCCAACCGGCGTCGGTCTTCGGCATCACCGAGCCGCCGGTCTGGTTGACCTTGCGGAAGCAGCCGTTGGCGACCGTGCAGGCGGGCAGTCCGAACTTCTTGCGGTAGACCGCCAGATCGGCCGCTACTCCGGGATGGTTGTAGGCGTTGACGACGGCGACCGTTCGGCCTTTGCCGGCCGCGGCGAGCAATGCGTAGGCGGACCGAATCTGCGCCGGGCCCAAGCCATTCGGTGTGCCGGTGACCGCGTTCGGTTGGGCGCTGGCCGGCTGGCCCTGGGAGTCCACGACGATCTGTGCGTCGCAGTTCGCGAAGCCCGCGGTGGCGACGGCGCAGGAGTGCTCAGTCTGTGTTGCCACCGCCCGGGCGATCGGGGCGACCGTCCTGGCGGTCACAGTGCTGGCCGTGACGACGGCACAGAGGGTGGCAAGGAGGGCGATACCGGCTTTCGCGGCGGTGCGTGCGGAGCGATTCATGGACCCTCTACTCGGTGCCCCCGAAGGCTTCGACGCCACGCTGCTGCGTGCCAACGATCTTGCATTTAGTTTTAGTGAAAATATCTTCCTAAACAGAGACTACACATGATCGGACGAGTTGGCAACTGTGCGGCACCCTTGTAATCAAAGGGGCACAGCCGGTTGCCGACCGGCGACGGCCCGACCGTCCTTGCTGGCCAGACACCGTCCGTGAGCGATTTAGGCCGCTTCTTAGGAAGATATCGGACGTTTCACGGCCTGGTCGGACAGCACTGAGGGCCCGGTCAGCAGACCGGGCCCTCAGCTCGCTCCGTCAGAAGCTGCTGGTGCCCTTCGGGGTGCCCAGGCCGGTCGGCCCGTCCCACCCGGCTCCGGCGTGGCACCAGATCGAGGTCGGGCAACTGCCGTTCGAGCCCGAGGTGACGTCATTCAGGCCGCCCGGGTGGCCCCAGGTGTAGGACGCGGGATAGCCCGCGGTGTTGCCCGACATGGCGTACACGCTGGCGATGATCGGCGATGATGCGCTCGTGCCTCCGTATACCTGCCAGCCCGAGGCGCCCTGGTACCGCGTGGTGTCATAGACCGCTACGCCCGTCTGCGGGTCGGCGACCGCGGACACGTCGGCGACAGCCTTGCCCGAGCACTTGGTCACGGACGTCTGCCACGACGGCTTGGCGTTCAGCGTGGAGCAGCCGCTTCCCGCGCCGCTCCAGGCCCGTTCGGTCCAGCCTCGCGCGTTGCTCGCGCGGGTCAGGCTGGTGCCGCCCACCGCGACGACGCTGTCGAAGCTCGCGGGTGATTCCACGCCGTACCCGGCATCACCGCTCGACGCGGTGATGGCGATGCCCGGGTGGTTGTAGGCCGAACTGGCGCGGCTGTCACTGCCGCCGTAACTGTTGCTGATCGCGGCCACGCCCTGGCTTGCGGCGTAGTTCACCGCGGTGCCGAGATTGCCGAACGACGCTGAATTGGCCTCGACCAGCAAGATCTTGCAGGCCGGGCAGGCCGCCGACACCATGTCGAGGTCCAGACTGATCTCCGTCGCCCACCCGGCATTCGTTGCCGGCAGGCTGGTCCCGCCGCTCTGGTTGCGAATGCGCAGACAGCCGCTGGCGGTCGTGCAGGCCGGCAGGCCGTAGGTCGACCGATAGACGGCCAGGTCCGCCGCCGCGGTCGGATCGTTGTAGGCGTCGACGATCGCTACGGTCTTGCCGCTGCCGGCCGACGCGGAGAGCACGTAGGCCGACCGTATGTCGGCCGGGCCGTAGCCCCTCGGCGCCGCGGCAACCTGCGGCTTGCCGGCGCTGTCGACGACCACCTGTGCGGCGCAGGCGGCGTAGCCGGCCGGAGCTTTGCTACAGACCTTTTCGGCGTGGCGAGAGACAGCGGCCGACGGCGTGGTTGGGGCGGCGGCCGCGCTGGCGGCGCTCGACAGGGCGGCGACGAGCACGGTGGTGCCGACACCGGCCACCAGGGCGAGACGGTTCATGTGACCTCCAGGGGATGCCCGGGTTGGGCGCAATGTCACGGTGCGCCGATATTGCCGGTTTGTCTAGCCGAGGTCGCGAGGATCCGGCCCCGGGCCGGCGGTCAGCAGCGCGTAGAACTCCCGGCACGCCGTGTAGGTCGGCAGCAATCCCTCGGCCTCGGCCTCGCGCAGCGTCGGAGCGGCGGCGTCCTTCTCGGACAGGATCGGCGTGATGTCCGGTGGCCAGGGCAGGCCGAGTTCGGCGTCAAGGGGATGGGTTCCGAATTCCCGGCTGGGGGTATACGGCGTCGAGCACAGGTAGGTCACTGCGCTGCCGTCCACCAGCGCCATGAACGCGTGGCCGAGTCCTTCCGCCACATAGACGGCGCGCCGGTCGACGTCGTCAAGGCGCACCGCGTCCCACTCGCCGAACGTCGGTGATCCGACTCGGATGTCGACGACGATGTCGAGAACCGCCCCCTGCGTGCAGTACACGTACTTGGCCTGGCTCGGCGGCACGGCGGCAAAGTGCAGACCGCGCACGACGCCCTGAGCGGACACCGACTGATTTGCCTGCGCGATGGAGAGCGGGTGGCCGATGGCCTCGGTCAGGACGTCGGACTTGAACCATTCCAGGAACACACCGCGATCGTCGCCGAAGGCGCGGGGCGTGAATTCCCAGGCGCCGTCGATCGACAGAGGTCGGGTGTGCATGTCCGCCGACGATAGTGCGGGGGACAACCGGCCTCGATTCCGGGCCCGACGTGCCAGACTTGGCGGCGGGCGAACCCCGTATGCAGCACCGATCGCGCCGTAACCTGGCCGGGCACCGGACATCGAAGGACGACAACGCTAGGAAGGCACACGCAGTGGGGTTCGACCCGGACAGCGCGGTGTTCCGCGTGCACGAAGGCGGCAAGCTCGCCGTGCGCAGCACGCTCCCGCTGGTTGACCGAGAGTCCTTGTCGCTGGCCTACACACCCGGCGTGGCCGAGGTCTGCTCCGCGATTGCCGAGGACGAAGCGCTGGCCCGCACCTACACCTGGCGCTCCCGACTGGTCGCGGTCGTGAGCGACGGCACCGCAGTTCTCGGACTCGGCAACATCGGACCGGCCGCCGCCCTGCCCGTGATGGAGGGCAAGGCCGCACTGTTCAGCGAGTTCGCCGGGCTCAACGCTGTGCCGATCGTCCTCGACACGACCGACTCCGACGAGATCGTCGAGACCGTGATCAGGCTGTCGCCGTCGTTCGGCGGCATCAATCTCGAGGACATCTCAGCGCCGCGTTGCTTCGACATCGAAACCAAGCTGCGCGAGGTCCTGGACATCCCGGTATTTCATGACGACCAGCACGGCACGGCGATCGTCGTGCTCGCGGCCCTGCGCAATGCTGCCAAGATCACCGGGCGCGAGCTCAGTGACCTGCGCGCGGTGGTGTCGGGGGCCGGCGCCGCCGGCGTCGCTTGCACGAAGATCTTGCTTGCCGCCGGCATCGGCGACATTGCGGTGGTCGACTCTCGCGGCGTCCTGCATTCGAGCCGTGGCGGGCTGACCCCGGTCAAGGAGGAGCTGGCCCGTACGACGAACAAGGCTGGTATCCAAGGCTCGATGCACGACGCGCTCGACGGCGCCGACGTGTTCCTGGGGGTGAGTGCGGGCGCGATCGGTGAAGTCTCGGTGGCCCGGATGAATACGGATGCGGTCATCTTCGCCTTGGCCAACCCGACGCCGGAGATCGAGCCGGCCGTGGCGCACCGGCACGCGGCCGTGGTCGCCACCGGCCGCAGCGACCTGCCGAACCAGATCAACAACGTGTTGGCATTCCCCGGCGTGTTCGCCGGGGCGTTCGACGCTGGCGCCCGCGCAATCACCGAGAACATGAAGTTGGCCGCGGCCGCGGCGCTCGGCGACGTCGTCGCAGGCAGCCTGACGCCCGAGCACATCGTGCCGACGCCGTTCGACAAACGCGTTGCTCCTGCCGTGGCCGCTGCGGTCGCAGCCCAGGCCCGGGCCGACGGCGTTGCTTCCCCGGCCCCGCTAAGCCACGACGAGCTGGCGGGCGGTTAGGCCTGATCGGCCGAGCTGCGTCCACACCCGAGACACCCTGCGGACAGCTTCGTCCAGACGCGCCGCCGGCAGAGCGAACGGCAATCGCAGGAACCGTTCGAGCGTGCCGTCGACGCCGAAGCGCGAGCCCGGCACCAACACCACGCCGGCCTGGGCGGCCAGCAGCGTGAGCGGCGTGGACAACGGTGCATCGAGCTCGGCCCACAGCGACAAGCCGCCGTTCGGCGCGGCGAAGCGCCATTGCGGCAGATCGCGGGCCAGCGCCGTGACCAGCGCATCACGCTGGGGGCGCAGCTCCGCCCGTCGTTGCGCCGCGATCTCGTCGAGGCTGGCGAACAACTGCGCAGCGATGAGTTGGTCCAGGACCGCCCCACCCATGTCGATCGACACCCGTAAGGCGGCGAGTCGGTGCACCAGGTCGGTGGAGGCCCGCAGCCAGCCGACCCGCAGGCCACCCCACACCGGCTTTGACAGCGAGCCGATGCTGATGACCGACGAGTCGATCGCGGCGCTCGGGCGCTCACCGGTGCGAAAGCCCAGGTCGACGAAGGACTCGTCGACGACGACCGTGGTGCCGGTGCGTCGGGCGGCTCGGAACACCTCGCGCCGCGCCGCTTCGTCGATGAGGGCTCCGGTCGGATTGTGGAAGTCCGGCATCAGGTAGGCCAGGCGCGGAGCCGTCTGCCGGAGCGTGGCGGTGACGATGTCGACCTGCCAGCCACCGGTTGCGGCCATCGGCACGGGCAGCACCCGCGCGCCGTTGCCCCTGATCGCATCCAGCGCACCGGGATAGGTCGGCAGTTCGGTGAGCACCCGGTCGCCCGGCCCGACGAGCAGCCGAAGCAGCAGGTCCAACCCGTGCAATGCGCCGCTGGTGATCAGGATCTGGTCGGCCGAAGTCGCGGCACCGCGGGCGGTGTAACGCTGCGCCACTGCCTCTCGCAGCTCGGCAATGCCGGCCGGTTCGTAGCCGTCCCCGGCCGTGAGCGACGTGATCCGGGCGGTCGCGGCAGCGATTGCGGCCTCGATGCGGCCAGGCGGCGCCGGCAGGGCGGCGCAGGACAGATCGATGACGTCAGGCGCGTCGCTGTCGGCGGTACTCCACCGCGCCAGCGACGTGCGCACGCGTGATCCGCCGGGCACGGTGACGAAACTTCCGGATCCGGTGCGGCTGGTCAGGAAGCCCTCGCTCCGCAAGGTGTCATAGGCGGCGGTCACGGTGGCCCGACTGACCTGGAGGGCGACTGCCAGCTCGCGTTCGGACGGCAGTCGGGTCTCGGTGGCGATTCGGGCGTCGAGGATGAGCGCGGTGATCGCCGAGCTCAGGGCCAGGTAGACCGGCCCGGGCAAGGTATGCAGGTCGGGCAACAAGGCGGCGAGGGCACGCCCGCCCAGCCGGGAGACAGCAGCCATCGCTCCATCGTGGCACGACATTGGCCTGATTGGTACGCCATTAGCTTGCAATTGGCGCGCGATATCGGTTGGTAGGTCCTGACACTATGGACAACGTGACGTCAATGGCCCGGAGCCGACTGCCTCGTCGACTAACTCAGCTCTACATTGGCCTGGTCTGTTACGGCCTGGCCGGCGCGCTGCAAGTGCGATCCGGCCTGGGCCTGGATCCGTGGGATGTGTTCCACCAGGGCCTGGCTCGGCACTTGGGGCTGGCCATTGGCACACTTGTCATCTTGGTCGGCGCGAGCGTGCTGCTGTTGTGGATACCGCTGCGGCAACTGCCCGGCGTCGGCACGCTCAGCAACGTGGTGCTCATCGGGGTCTCGATGAATGCGTCCCTGATGTGGCTGCCGCATGTCCACGTGCTGGGCTGGCGCATCACCGACCTACTGGTTGGCGTGGTGCTCTGCGGCGTGGCGACGGGCATGTACATCGGCGCGAACCTTGGTCCCGGCCCTCGCGACGGCCTGATGACCGGACTGGCCCGCCGGACCGGTCGCTCGATCCGCCTGACCCGCACCCTCCTGGAACTCACGGTGCTCGCGACCGGTTGGTTGCTGGGCGGCACGGTTGGAATCGGCACGGTCGTGTTCGCGCTGGGCATCGGCCCGCTGGTCCAGATCTTCATGCCTCTGTTCGATGTCCAGAGCAAGCCGAGGGCCGCGGAGCCAGTGGTTTCGGCCTTCGCTCCGGCTGCGACGACCGTCACCTAACCTGCGGTAACTGTTACTCGCTAGTACCGGTTACTTTGGAGTTGGGAGCACCTTGATCTGGGGGAAGGAGAACCCATGTTCACCAGCACCGGAGCGGGCGTCGTGCTCGTTCTCGTGGCCCTGGCTGCGCTGGCCGCCATTTCGATGGCCGAGGGCAGCCGCCACAAGAACCACTGACGGGTCCGGTGGGCGTCTCGGTAATCCCCGAGGCGTCCCCGGGCGCTATCGCAGCTCAGTCGTCGTCGTCCTCGCGAGCAAGCCAAGTGGCCAACCGATCGATCGCGACCTCGAAGTCCGGGTGGGTGTCGACGAAGGCCTGCAGCCGCGTGCCGAGCCATTCCAAACTGACCTGGTCCGCGCCGCGCCGATCGACGAGTTCTTCGATCCCCCGGTCGGTGAAGTACATGACGGCTCACTCCTCGTCGGCTGGATAGCGCACTGCGAGCTGAGCGCGCGCCTCGTCGATGATCCCGAGGATGGCAACGGTGTCCTCGAGCGGTACGACGGGACTTTCCAACTCACCGGCGCGCAGGCACCGCTCGACCTCGGCCACCTCCAGGCCGTAGCCACGGCCCGGCACATCCCGGGTGATGACTCGCTCGCCGTCGTCGGTGCGCACGGTGATGCTGACTGGTCGGTGCAGGGGGGAGTCGATGCGGATCCAGCCGCGGGTACCCGCGACGAGGCCGCCCAACGGACTGTGGAACGTGGCACTGGTATGGATCTGGGCCACCTGACCAGTGCGGTAACCGAGCTGCACGGCGGCGGTCGCGTCGGAACCGGTCGGGGAGCGGGTGCCCGTCGCCTGGACGACATCGGGTTGACCGAGGAACAGCCACGCGAACGTCACCGGATACACGCCGAGGTCCAGCAGAGCGCCCCCGCCGGCCGCAAGGTCGAACAGCCGATGCTCCGGCCGGTAGTCGAAACGCCGCGAGAGGTCGGCGCGGACGTTGACCACCTCACCGATCTGGCCGCTGGCAGCCAGAGTCTGGGCTTCGGCGATGAGCGGATTGAACCGCATCCACATGGCCTCCATGCAGAACAACTGCCGCGCGCGAGCCGCCGCCACGACCTCGCGAGCTTGCTTGGCGTTGAGGGTGAAGGCCTTCTCGACCAGCACCGGCTTGCCCGCCTCGAGCGCGAGCAGGGCGTGCTCGTGGTGCTGGGCGTGCGTCGTGGCGATGTAGATCACGTCCAGGTCGGGGTCCTCGACCAGCTCGCGATAGGAGCCGTAGGACCGGGCAACGCCGTGCCGATCCGCAAACTCCGCCGCACGACGGCCGTCGCGAGCGCCGACCGCGCCGAGAATGCTGGCTTCGGAGGCGGCTATGTCGGCGCTGACGGTAGCGGCAATCCCGCCCGCGCCGAGGATCCCCCAGCGGATCGGTGCGCTCACCAGCCGATCAGCCGAACGCCGCGTCGACGACCTCGTGCTGCTGCGCTTCGTGGATACGCGCGGAGCCGACGGCCGGTGAGGCTGAGGGGCGTCGGGCAACCCGCAGCAACTGCCGGCCCTCGAGGTGTTCGGGCAGGTTGAGCGCCATGAACGGCCAGCCGCCCTGGTTGGCCGGCTCCTCTTGGACCCACACCAGCTCGGCGTCAGGGAAGCGCGCGAACTCGACCCGCAGTTCGTCGACCGGCAAGGGGTAAAGCTGCTCCAGGCGCACGATCGCGACGTCGTTGCGGTTCTGCTCCCTGCGGGCCGTGGCCAGGTCGTAGTACACCTTTCCGCTGCACAGCAGCACGCGGCGCACGTTGCCTGGTTCGGCTTGCGGATCGCCCAGCACCGGCCGGAACGAGCCGGACGTGAAGTCCTCGATCTCGCTGACCGCGGCCTTGAGCCGCAGCAAGGACTTCGGCGTGAACGCGATGAGCGGACGACGCACCGGCGAGAGTCCCTGGCGCCGCAACAGGTGGAAGTAATTCGCCGGCGACGAGCACATGGCCACGGTCATGTTGTTCTCGGCCGCCATCTGCAGGAACCGCTCGGGACGGCCGGACGAGTGATCCGGGCCCTGACCTTCGTAACCGTGCGGGAGCAGCAGCGACACCGCTGAGCGTTGCCCCCATTTCGCCTCGCCGGAGGAGATGAACTCGTCGACGATGGTCTGGGCACCGTTGCCGAAGTCGCCGAACTGGGCCTCCCAGCAGACCAGGGCGTCCTCACGCACGACTGAATAGCCGTACTCGAAGCCCATCGCGGCGTACTCCGAGAGCAGCGAGTCATAGATCCAGAACGGCGCCTGGTCGTCGGTCAGGTTCTTCAGCGGCGTGTACTCGGTGCCGTTGTTGCGGTCGATGAGGGTGGCGTGACGCTGGCTGAACGTCCCCCGCCGGGTGTCCTGGCCGGCCACGCGCACCGGACGGCCCTGCATGACCAGCGATCCGAACGCGAACAGTTCAGCCGTGGCCCAGTCGACGTTGCCGCCGCTGGCCATGGCCACCCGTCGATCGATCTGCTGCTTGAGGCGGGGGTGCAAAGTGAAGCCCTCGGGCGGGTTGGCGTAGGCATCGGCAATGCGCTTGATCACCTCGACGCCGACGGCCGTCGTCACCTGCTGCGACGGCGTGGTGTTCTCGATGTCCGGCTCCGGCGCAGTGGAGCCCGAGGCGTTGCGGGTCTCGACGAAGACCTTCTCCAACTGCTGCTGGAAGTCCTTGAGAGCTGCCTCGGCATCTTCGAGCGTGATGTCACCGCGGCCCACGAGCGCCTCGGTGTAGAGCTTTCGGACGCTGCGCTTGCCGTCGATGATGTCGTACATCTGCGGCTGCGTGAACGACGGATTGTCGGCCTCGTTGTGCCCGCGACGCCGGTAGCAGACCATGTCGATGACGACGTCTTTCTTGAACTCCCGGCGGTAGTCGACGGCCAGCTCGGCCACGCGCACACACGCCTCGGGGTCGTCGCCGTTCACGTGGAAGATCGGCGCCGCGATCATCCGCGCGATGTCGGTGGCGTACAGCGACGAGCGTGAGGCCGACGGGGACGTGGTGAACCCGACCTGGTTGTTGACGACCACGTGCACCGTGCCGCCGTTGCGATAGCCGCGCAGCTGCGAGAGGTTCAGCGTCTCGGCGACGACGCCCTGACCGGCGAACGCGGCGTCGCCGTGCATGAGCACGGGCAGCACGGTGAATCCGGCCTCGCCCTTGTTCAGGATGTCCTGCTTGGCCCGCACGATGCCTTCGAGCACCGGGTCGACCGCCTCCAGGTGCGATGGGTTGGCCGTCAAGGCCACCGCGATCTCGCGGCCGCTGGGTGCGCGGAAGGTGCCGGCCGCGCCGAGGTGGTACTTCACGTCGCCGGAACCCTGCGCGGTGTCGGGGTCGATATTGCCTTCGAACTCGTTGAAGATCTTGGCGTAAGGCTTGCCGACGATGTTGGCCAGGACGTTGAGGCGGCCACGGTGCGGCATGCCGACCACGACCTCGTCGAGTTCCTGGTCGGCGGCCGACGCGAGGACGGCATCGAGCAGGGCGATCACCGTCTCGGCACCTTCGAGGCTGAAGCGCTTCTGGCCGACGTACTTCGTCTGCAGGAACGTCTCGAACGCCTCGGCCGCGTTCAGGCGGCCGAGGATGTGCAACTGCTCCTCACGGGTCGGAGCGTCGGTCTTGACCTCGATGCGGTTCTGCAGCCATTGCCGCTGAGCCGGGTCGGTGATGTGCATGTACTCGACGCCGACCCGACGGCAGTACGCGTCCCGGAGCACGCCAAGGATGTCGCGCAGCTTCATCAGCTTCGCGCCGGCGAAGCCGTCGACCGGGAACTCGCGGTCGAGATCCCACAGCGTCAGCCCGTGCCGGGTGATGTCGAGGTCGGGATGCGTGCGGACTGTGAACTCGAGCGGGTCGGTGTCGGCCATCAGGTGCCCGTTGGCCCGGTACGAATTGATCAACTCGATGACCCGGGCGTTCTTGTCGATCTGGCCTTCGTGGCTGAAGTCGCGGTCGACCATCCAGCGCACCGGCTCGTACGGGATCCGCAGCGCGGCGAAGATCTCGTCGTAGAAGTCGTCGGCCAGCAGCAATTCGTGGATCCGGCGCAAGAACTCCCCGGACTGTGCGCCCTGGATGATGCGATGGTCGTACGTCGACGTGAGCGTCATGATCTTGCTGATCGCCCGGTCGGTCAGCTTCTCGTCGCTCATCCCGCTGAACTCGGCCGGGTACTCCATCGCGCCGACGCCGATGATCGTGCCCTGGCCGGCCATGAGGCGCGGCACCGAGTGGTTGGTGCCGATCGTGCCGGGGTTGGTCAGGCTGAGCGTAGTGCCGTTGAAGTCGTCGGCGCCGAGCTTGCCCGAGCGGGCGCGCCGGATGATGTCCTCGTAGGCGTTCCAGAACGTGGCGAAGTCCATCGTCTCGGCGGCCTTGATATTGGCCACCACCAGAGAACGCGAGTTGTCCTTGCCTACGAGGTCGATGGCGATCCCGAGATTGACGTGCTCCGGGGTGACGAGGGTCGGCTTTCCCTCGACCTCGGCGAACGCGTTGTTCATCTCGGGGTGGTTGTGCAGCGCGCGCACGACGGCGTAGCCGATGATGTGGGTGTAGCTCACCTTGCCGCCGCGCGAGCGGCGCAGGTGGTTGTTGATCACGACGCGGTTGTCGGCCATCAACTTGGCCGGGACGGCCCGCACGCTGGTGGCGGTGGGGACGCTCAGCGAGGCCTGCATGTTCGCGACCACGCGCGATGCCGCGCCGCGCAACGGTGTGCTGGCACCGGAAGATCCGCCGCCGCCGGACTTCTGCGGCTGCTGCGCGGTCGCGGGCTTGCCGTCCTGCGCGGTCGCGGGCTTGCCGTCCTGCTCGGCCGCCTTCTGCTCTGCCTTCTGGGTCGGCTTCGGTTCGGGCTTGGCGGGTGCGTCGGCCTGCTCCGGCGTTGCCTGGGCTTTTGGCTTCGCGCCCGGATCGGTGCCGGGCGTCGGCGGCGGCGTGCCGCCATCGGTGCTCGTGGCGGCCGGTGCGGGGCGACGTCCGGCCCCGTTGCCCGAACTCGGCCGGTAGTCGGCGAAGAAGTCGTGCCACGCCTCGTCGACACTGCCCGGGTCGCTGAGGAAGCGCTCGTACATGTCCTCGACGAGCCACTCGTTCGTGCCGAAATCCCCCGGGGCAGGGGCGGGGTCATTGCCTGTCGACTGGTGAGTCGTCACAGTGTTCGGCCATCCTCGGGTCGTTGCTAGACGTGCCAACAATCCAGATTACCCGGCGGTAGGCGCGACGGCAGCCCGACCGAGCGGTTGCGCGCCTCAGGTGATATCGCGGTTCATCGTGATCGCAGCACCCAGGATCGCCGGGATGAAGGCCCAGGCGAGCAGGACGGCCACGCCGCCCCACGGGGACAGCAGCTGGACGCCGTTGGCCGATCGGTCGCCGGTGATGGTCAGGATGCTGGCGACCGCGCCGCCCGGCATGAACGGAAAGACGTGCTTGACCCCGGGGATGATGACCAGCAGGTTCTGCAGGACCAGCAGGAAGATCACGCCGACCGTGACCGCGACGATCTGGTTCTTCAGCAGCGCGCCCACCCCGAGCCCGACGATCCCGAAAAGCGCGACGACGGCGAAGACGCCACCGAGAGCCCGCGGGACGTGCTCGCTGCTTAGTGAGAAGTCGATGTTCTTCGACGACAGCCAGGGCAGGGCGATGGCGAGCTGGACGATCAGGCAGATGGCGGCGTAGACGGCGCCGACGATTGCGTACGTGATCATCTTCGCGGCGATCAGCGACCAGCGGCTGGGCGTAGCGAGCACGGTCGGGGTGATCGTCTGATAGCGGAATTCCGTGGTCACGCCCAGCACACCGAGCACGAACACGGCCACGTACGAAGTGGCCGACGACGTGAACATGTCGACGGCGTCAGCTGTGGTGTTGATGCCGTCCCTGCTGGCCAGGGGGCCGATGACGAACAGGCCGGCGATGGCGACGGCGGCCAGCAACAGCCAGAACCAGACCTGCGTGGTCCGCAGCTTGATGAACTCGGCGTTGATCAGCCGGACCATGGGGCACCTCCTTGCTGCGGTTGCTGACCCGGGGCCGGTGGCGGCGGCGGGAACCACCCGGGTGGCGGAGGTCCTGGCGGCGGTGATGCTTGTTGCTGAGGCGGCCCTTGCTGGGGCGGCCCTTGTTGGGGCGGCCCTTGTTGGGGCGCTTCGGTGAGGGCGAAGAAGAGCTGCTCGAGGTCGAAGCGCTGCAGGCTCAATTCGTGGAGCTCCACACCAGCGGTGAAGGCGATGTGGCCGACCTGCTCCAACGTGGCGTCGCGCAACTCCAGCGTCGCCTGATCGGTTTGTTGGGCCTTGAGGCCCTGCGCGGCGACGGCCGCGCTCAGCCCAGCGACGTTCGGCGTGCGCACCCGCACCGTGTCGGTGCCCGCGGTGAGCTCGGCGATCGAGCCGGCCCGGACCAGCCGGCCCCGGTTGAGGATGACCACGCGGTCGGCGATCTCCTGCACCTCGTTGAGCTGATGGCTGGACACGAGAATCGTGCGACCTTCATCGGCGAGGTGACGGAAGAAGCCCCGCAACCAGCGGATGCCTTCCGGGTCCAGCCCGTTCGCCGGTTCGTCGAGGACGAGCACCCGAGGGTTACCGATCAGGCAGGCCGCGAGCCCCAGCCGCTGGCGCATGCCGAGGGAGTAGCCGCGGACCTTGCGCCGGCCGGCGTCGTGCAGACCGACCAGATCGAGCACCTCGTCGGCCCGCCGCACCGGCAGCGCCGCGACCGTACACAGAATGCGCAAGTGATTACGCCCGGTGCGGGCCGGGTGGAAGCTCGAAGACTCCAATGAGGCGCCGACCAAGGACAGCGGATTCGTGATGTCGCGGTAGCGGCGCCCGCCGATCGTGGCGTAGCCGCTGGTCGGGTTGACCAGCCCCAGCGCCATCCGAAGCGTCGTCGTCTTGCCCGCGCCGTTCGGCCCGAGGAAGCCAGTGATCGAGCCCGGCTCGACGGTGAAACTGAGGTGGTCGACGGCGCGGATGTTGCCGCGGAATGTCTTGCTGAGCTCGTGCACGACGATGCGGCCGTCCGGCTGGCCTGCGTTCGCCGGGGCAAGCGGCTGGCTCTGAGTCACGCGGCCTATCTCACCATGCCCGGCCTGTCCATTTTGTGAGCGCCGCGCCAGCTTGGCCGCAGGCTTACTCGCAGGCCACGCCGTCGCCGTCGCGATCGAGTGCGGCACGGTACCCGGGCTGCCCGCGGTGCAGTGGCGCCCGGCCCGCCGATCGCACCGCGGAGCAGTTCGGGTAGTACGCACCACCGCCGGTCGGCAGAAGCACCGGGGCTGCACCCGACGTCGGGAGCGCTGCCGAGGACGGGGACGCGCCGGCGCGGCCCCCGATGCGACCGAGGGCACCGGGCTCGGCCGGCAGCGGCTGATCGGGGCACGTTGCCAGCACGGCGGTCACGGCGGCGTGTTCGGCCGCAGTGATCCACAGCCGCCACCTGAGCTTCACCGCGATCTGGCGGGCAACGTACGCGCAGCGAAAGGCCTTGTTCGCCGGCAGCCAGGACGCGGCGTCGGAATCGCTCTTCTGCATATTCGCCGAGCCGTCCACAGCGAGCAGGTTGAGCGGATCGTTGGCCAGCCCTTGGCGTTGGGTGCCGCTCAGCTGTTGCGCCCCGGAGCGCCAGGCGTCGCCGAGCGCGACGACATGGTCGATCTGCACCCGGGTCGAGGTTGCCGCGCCACGGCGAAATGCGATCGCCAGCGCGGTGTAGGGATCGTCCAGTCGTCCGGACAGTGCGACGCAACCAGCCGTGCCGGCCTTGACGACGACGGCGGTCAGGTCGCGGCGCAGGATGTCATTGCGGGTGTCGCACCCGTTGTGCCCGAACGGCTGGTCGTTGTCGTCGCTCCAAGCTTGGCCGAAGTCGGTGCGGGCGTAACCGGTCATCGGGGCGCGCCCCTTGATGGACAGGGCGGCGAGCCCGGCCGACGCGGTCGCGCCGACCGGCGGGGCCGGTGCGCTCGAGCCGGGCCGGACCGGGGCGCGCGTCGACAGCGACGTCGATGTGGACGTCGGCCCGGCGGCGGCTGTGGACCCGGGCGGCTCGCCGGTCGACCCCGAGCAGGCTGCGGAGAGCCCGACGAGCAGGACGGCGACGCACGCCACAGCGGGATTCCGGATCACCGGAGTCGCCAGCGGTCGGTCGTACCCGCACCACGCACGCATTGCTTCGCACGCTACGGCGGCACGACCCGGACCGCGCGCCGACAGGCGCAACCGTGCCACGCCAAGCGGCAATTGCCTGTGCGGGCCAGGACAATCCCGTGTCGCGAATGGGATCATTTCGTCGTGGGCGAGCAGATCCGGGCGGCGTTGCTCTCGGCCCGGGCCGAGACGGCGCGGACGATCGCGTCGCTGACGGCCGATTTCGATGCCGTCGTCCGGGCGTCCACTGACGCTAACGCCGATGACGAGCATGATCCGGAGGGCAGCACGGTCGCGTTCGAACGCGCCCAACTCGCCGCGCTGTTGGCCGCGGCCCGCGCCGACCTGGCCGAGATCGACAGCGCAATCGACCGGCTGAATGACGGCAGCTACGGGCGGTGCGAACAGTGCGGCACAGCGATCGGGCAGGAGCGCCTGTTGGCCCGCCCGGCCGCCCGGCGATGCGTCCAATGTGCATCCAGGCGTTAGGCCGCCAGAACTTGGCAGGATGGATCAAGTGCGTACCACCCGGCTGCTGACTCTTGCCGCGCTTGCGGCCGTGCTCGCCGGCTGTGCCTCGACCGGGGATCACCCCAGCTCGCCGGCGAAGGCACCCGGCTCTGCGGCCGCGCCCTCAACGACGGCGCCGCCACGGCCGTCATCGTCATCATCGGCTCCGCTGTCGCCCAGCGGTGTGCCCCGCCCGGACCACGTCATCGTCGCCGTCCTCGAGAACGCCTCATACGAGCAGATCGTCGGCCGACCCGAGGCGCCGTTCCTCGACCGGCTCGAGTCCCGCGGTGCGGTGTTCACCCACTCCTACGCGATCACGCATCCGAGCCAGCCCAATTACCTCGCCCTGTTCTCCGGCTCGACGCAGGGGCTCAGCGACGACTCGTGCCCCCACACCTACGCGAGCGCGAACCTCGGCCGGGCCCTGCTCGACGCCGGCCACTCGTTCGTCGGATATTCCGAGGATCTGCCGTCGACCGGCTTCACCGGATGCAGCGCCGGCAAGTACGCCCGCAAGCACAACCCCTGGGCAGACTTCAATAACCTGCCGCCGCGGGTCAACCAGCCGATGACGGCGTTCCCGTCGAATCTCGCCGCGCTTCCGACCGTGAGCTTCGTGATCCCGAACCTTGACCACGACCTGCACGACGGCACCCTCAACCAGGCCGACCAATGGCTGCGGGCTCACCTCGGCAGCTACCTGGACTGGGCGCCGACGCACAACAGTCTGCTCATCCTCACCAACGACGAGGACGACTTCACCACCGTGAACCGGATCGCCACGATCATCGTCGGCGCCCACGTCATCCCCGGCAGCTATCCGGGACGGGTCGATCACTACTCGGTTTTGCGCACGATCGAGGACGCCTACGGCCTTACCCCGATCGGGGCCAGCGCGCAGGCCCGCCCCATCACGGCCATCTGGTCGCGCTAGTCGGCGAGGGCGGGGACGACCTCGCGGGTGAACAGGTCGATGCTGCCGCGGTCGTAAGCGGCGTCGAGGAAGTAGGTGATCGCGTAGGTCAGTCCCATCCCGCGCGCGTCGGTCAACCGCTCGACCAACTGCTCGGGCGTGCCGACCAACGGACCGCTCGCGAACTGCTTGTAGGCGGTGTTCAGCCGGTCCGCGGAGATCAGGGGCTGGTAGTGCGCCCGCATCCAGGCGAGCTTGTCCTGGACGTCCTTCTCGGTCTCGCCGATGATCACGTTGTAGTTACCGGAGCGCACGATTGCGTCGAAGTCCGTACCCAGGTCCCGGCAGTGCGCGGCCAGCACCTCCGACTTGTGCCGGAACGTCTCTGGCGTCGCGTCGAAGTTGGTGTACTGCGCGTACTGCGCCGCGATCCGCAGCGTCTTCTTCTCCCCGCCACCGGCAATCCACAGCGGGATTCCGCCCTCCTGCAGCGGCAGCGGACGGCCGATCGCGCCGTCGACCTGGTAGTGCTTGCCGTCGAGGGTCGCGGTACCGGTCGTCCAGAGTTGACGCATGATCTGCACGCCCTCGTCGAGCATGCCGAGCCGCTCGCCGGCACCGGGGAACCCGTAGCCGTAGGCCCGCCACTCGTGCTCGTACCAGCCGCCACCAATGCCCATCTCGACCCGGCCGCCGGAAATGACGTCGATGGTTGCCGCGACCTTGGCCAGATAGGCCGGATTGCGATAGCCCATGCAGGTGCACATCTGGCCGAGCCGCACGCGCTCGGTGCCGACCGCCAGCGCGGCCATCAGCGACCAGGCCTCGTGGGTCACCTCATCCGTCGGGACCGGGACGGTGTGGAAGTGGTCGTAGACCCAGATCGACTCGAACGGCCCGGCGTCGGCCGCGTGGGCGACGTCGAGCATCGTCTGCCAGTGGTCCTTGGGTTCGACGCCGGCGAGGTCGAGCCGCCAGCCCTGGGGGATGAAGAGTCCGAATCGCATGTGTCCACCCTATTGTTCGACAAATGCGCATGGACCGCGACTGGGCGCGCGACCGGTTCGCGGCCGCTCGCGTCGCCCGGCTGGCCACCGCGGACGAGCACGGCCGGCCGCATCTGGTGCCACTGGTGTTCGCGCTCGGCGGCGCGACGATCTACTCGGCCGTGGACGCGAAGCCCAAGTCCGGCACCGCACTGCGGCGGCTGGCCAACATCGCGGCCAACCCGCAGGTCAGCGTGCTGGTCGATCACTACGACGACGACTGGACCCAGTTGTGGTGGGCGCGGGCCGACGGTCGGGCGCACGTGCATGACCACGGCGGGCCGGTGCTGGCACTGCTCAGCGAGCGCTACGCGCAGTACCGCGACGCGCCGCCGGCCGGCCCGTTCATCACGATCGAGGTGCAGCGCTGGTCGGGCTGGTCGGCCACCGCGCTCTGATCCGGCGCTCACGCCGAATTCTTCCCCGATTGTGCAACCTTTGGTGCCCTCAGACAGCCAGGAGTTGCACAATCGGCGGTATTGCCGTCAGCGGGATTGGTAGGCGGCCAGGACTGACGCGGGAATGCGACCGCGATCGGCTACCGGGTAGCCGTTTTCTTTTGCCCACGTCCGGACGGCGCTCAAATCGTGCGCGCGGCCGCGGGCACCGTTGCCGGCCCGTCCACCGCGGCGGCCGGGTGAACCGGTGGAACGGCGCACCTTTCGACCGGCGTCTACATATGGCTTGATGAGTTTGGCAAACGCTGCGGCATTTTTCTTGGACAGGTCGACCTCGTACGTCGCACTTTCCCAAGAGAATCGGACGGTTGTGTCCGCCTTGCCGCCGTCGAGATCATCAGTGAGTTGCTCTACGTATTGCCGGGCCATAATCGGTAACACCCATTTCTTCGGAGGTCGAGATATCAACGCAGCATAGCGTCACGAAGTATCAACCCCTTAGGGGTGCACTGAGTTCCGCCGCTTCACCCTGACCACCGCGTCCTGGTGTTGCCTATGCTTACGGCGCGAGCGCGTTACGGGGCAAAGCGGGCGCGCATGACGATCCTCGAGTCCGGAGGCGCACGATGGTTGGCGAGCGTGGCTGAGGACGCGGCCGCCGGGACCGGCGGAATGGATCGTTGGTTGATCGCGCCGAGCACGGTGACGTTCCAATGACCGCTTCGGGGCGCCGTGATCGGATGCTGGCGGTGATCGAGGAACGCCAGTTCGTGCGCGTCGGCGAGCTCAGCGCCGAGTTCGGCATCTCCGAAGTCACGGTGCGCAACGATCTGGAGACGCTGGCCTCGCGCGGGCGCATCCACCGGTTCCGCGGCGGCGCGACCCCGCGGGCAATAGGCGGGCTGGAGCGAGCTTTCGAGGAAACCGAGGCGAGCTTCGCCTCGGAGAAGGTGGCGATCGGGCAGGCAGCGGCGCAACTGGTCAGCGACGGGGAGTCGATCATCCTCGATGTGGGGACGACGTCGGTGGCGGCAGCGCGTGCCCTGGTGGCCCGGGCCGAACTCACCGATGTCGTCATCTTCACCAACGGACTCAAGACGGCCCTCGAGCTGGAGCCGGCCATCGGTCGGTTCACCGTCGTCGTCCTGGGCGGGACGTTGCGGCGACTGCAGCACTCGCTCGTCGATCCGCTGGCGTCGGCGTTGTTGGCGCAGGTGCACGTCGACACCGCGTTCCTGGGCTGCAGCGGAGTCGACCCGCTCGGTGGCATCACCAATGTCAATCTCCCGGAAACTGAGGTCAAACGCCGGATGCTCGGCGTCGCCCGGCGGCGCATCGTCCTCGCCGACGGCAGCAAGATCGGCCGGGTCGAGCTGGCTCAGCTGTGTTCGACCGCAGACGTCGACCTGGTCATCAGCGGTGCGTCGGCCGACCCGGACGTGGTGAGCGAGCTCCGCGACGGCGGCTGCGAGGTGCGCATCGCCCGCTGAAGCCGCCTTTCGGTATTGAAATAGGCGGCTTTCGTATGTATAACGTGGGGCGATGTGTCGCTTCCGGTGTAAATGCCTGATCTAGGAGCTGTGGCATGCCCGCAACCCGCCTCCGTCGCCCGTCGTCATCAGCCGCTGCCCGGCTGTGCGCGGTCGTCCTGACCGTCGTGGGACTTTCGGTAGCGTCGATCAGCGCCCAAGCTCGGCCGGCATCGCGACCGGAACCGACGGGCCCGGGCGGCGGATCGGCTTCAGCCGCGGCGTCCGGCCATCCCGCCGACGGCGTGCTCAACCAGGGCTCGCGCACGCTCGCGTTCGACCGCGGCTGGAAGTTCAAGCTGGTCAACACCGCCGACACCACCGACCCGAGCGGGCAGTACGGGACGTCGGCCGACCCGCTCGCCGCCGCGGCCGGGTTCGACGATTCGTCCTGGCGCTCGGTCACCCTGCCGCACGACTGGAGCATCGAGCAGCAGCCGGACCCAGCCAACAGCAACGCGACCGGGTATTTCCCCGGCGGCTTGGGCTGGTATCGCAAAACCTTCACGCTGCCGCGCGCGATGGCCGGTAAGCGGTTGTCGGTCGATTTCGACGGCGTCTACATGAACTCCTACGTCTATCTCAACGGCGAGTTGCTGGGCAACCACCCATACGGCTACACCGGTTTCAGCTTCGATGTGACCACCCGCGTGCACACCGACGGCACGACGCCCAACGTGCTGGCGGTCGTGGTCCAGAACAAGGCACCCAGCAGCCGCTGGTACTCCGGAAGTGGCATCACTCGCAACGTGCACCTGACCGTCACGGACCCGGTGCACGTCGCCCGCAACGGCACCTTCGTCACCACCCCCGATCTCGCCCACACCATCCGATCGGGCTATGCCGACGCCCACGTCTCGACCCAGGTCCAGGACAGCGGCGCCGGGTCGGCGTCCGCCCGCGTCATGTCCAGGATCAAGGACGCGCACGGCCGGATCGTCGCGCAGCACCGGTCGGCGCCGCTCACCCTCGGGGCCACACCGGTCACGTCCGAGGCAGACATCACCGTGCGCCACCCGCACCTGTGGTCGACGACCGATCCGTACCTCTACACGCTGGAATCAGACGTCATCGTGAACGGGCGCACCGTCGACAGACTGCAGACCACGTTCGGCGTCCGCTGGCTGGTGTTCTCGCCGAAAGACGGGGTGTCACTGAACGGCCACCACCTCAAACTGCAGGGCGTCGACCTGCACAACGACCAAGGCGCGCTCGGCTCGGTGAACAACTACGACGCCCTGTGGCGCCAGATGAGCATCCTCAAGTCCGAGGGCGTCAACGCCTTCCGCACCTCGCACAACCCGCCGTCCCCGGAGATGATCGACGTCTGCCAGCGCCTCGGGATTGTGATGATGGTCGAGGCGTTCGACGCCTGGGACCGGGGCAAGGTCGCGAACGACTACCACCTGTACTTCGGCCAGTGGAGCGACGCGGACATCGCCGAAATGGTCAACGAGGCCAAGAACTCGCCCGCGGTGATCATGTGGTCGATCGGCAACGAGATCCCGGGCTGGACGTCGGCGTCGAGTCTGCCGATCGAGCAGCGCCTCATCGCCGACGTGAAGGCCATTGACACGAGCCGGCCCGTGGTGGCGGGTTCGGACCAATACCGTTCGGTGCCGGCGCCCGGTTCGGTCGCCGCCCAGATGGTCGACAATCTCGACGGCCTCGGCCTGAATTACGACCCGGCCAAGTCGGTGGACGGGCTGCATGCCCAATTCCCGACGAAGTTCTTCTTCGAATCCGAATCATCATCGGAAACGTCGGCGCGCGGCGTGTACCAGGATCCGGAATTGGTCAACACAGGGGAGAACTACACGCCCGGCAAGCGGCTGCCGTCCTCCTACGACAACAACCTGGCGTCGTGGACGATGAGCGACGAGTACGGGTTGAAAAAGGATCGCGACCGACAGTTTTTCGCCGGTCAATTCATCTGGTCCGGGTTCGATTACATCGGCGAACCCACGCCTTACAACCAATTCCCGGTGAAGGTGTCGTCGTTCGGAACCATCGATACGGCTGGTTTCCCGAAGGACGCCTACTACCTGTTCCAATCGCAATGGAGCACGGCACCCATGGTGCATATCGTGCCGATGAATTGGACGAACTACCGGCGCGGGCAAGACGTGCAGGTCGAGGTCTACTCGAACCAGAAGTCGGTCGAACTGTTCCTCAACGGCCGGTCGCTCGGGACGAAGTCGTTCGACGCGAAGACCTCGACCGACGGCGTTCGGTACCTGGAAACGACCGAATGCAGCAACGACGACAAGAACTACACCGGCGGCAACTGCCCGGGCAGCTACCAGAGCCCGAACGGCAGCAGCGGCCATCTCTACCTGACCTGGCACGTGCCGTTCCAGCCTGGCCGACTCGTCGCGGTAGCCCACGGCAGCGACGGCCGGGCCGTCGCCCGCGACCAGCAGCAGACGGCCGGCGCGCCTGCGACGGTGCGGCTGCGGCCGGACAAGACCGTCCTGCTGGCCGACGGCAAGTCGCTGTCCTACATCACGGCCGACGTCGTGGACGCGCACGGTGTGGTGGTGCCGCACGCCGACAACGCGCTGAAGTTCTGGGTGACGGGCGCGGGCTCGTTCGCCGGCGCCGACAACGGCAAGCAGGACAGCGCCGAGGGTTATCAGTCCACGACGCACACCGCGTTCAACGGCAAGGTGCTGGCCATCGTGGCATCGAAGGCCGGGCAGCGGGGGCCGATCACGGTCACCGCCACCGGCTCGGGGCTGAAACCGGTGACGACGACGCTGTACTCGGTCGATCGGGGCGCCCGAGGCCTCGCGGGCGTCCAGCCCGTGTACCTGCGCAACCAGCGGGGCACGCCCACCCGACTGCCGCACACCGTCACCGCCGTGTCCGCTGACGGAACGGAGCGCACGCTGCCGGTGCACTGGCAGGTCAACGGCGCGTGGCGCGGACTGGTGCTTCCGGTTGGCGTGCACACGATCAACGGCCGCGTGCTGGGGCTGCGCAGCAGCGCCGAAGCCGTGGTGACGGTGTACCGGGCGAACAGCGTGGCGCCGTACTCGACCGTGGTGCCGGTCGGCACGCCACCTGGGCTGCCTGACGTCGTGACCGTGCTCAACAGCGACGGCACCACCCGTGAGGCCGCCGTTCGCTGGTCGCACGTCGCGCCGTCGAAGTACGCCGCGCCGGGTCGGATCACCGTCACCGGCGACGTACTAGGCGTCGCCGCCGACGCCGTCGCCACGATTGAGGTGACGTCGTCATTCAGGTCCGACCAGGACATCGCGCTGGCGACGAGTCCGACGAAGCCATCAGCCGACGCCGGCTATTCGGGCTCCCCCTCGACCGTGCCGGCCGGCATGCTCGACGGCGCGACGACGTCGGGCGGCTGGTCCAACTTCTACAACAAGTCGGCCACGAACGTGCTGCCGGCCGTCAGTGTGGCGCACGCGACCGAGTGGGTGTCGGTGAGCTGGCCGGACGCGCAGCGCCTGCACTCGGTGGTGCCGTACTTCACGATCAGCGCGAACCGCGTGCTGCCGAGCTCCGTCGTCGTCTCATACTGGACCGGCTCGCACTGGGTGAGGGTGCCCAACCAGCACACGACCTTCGCCTCCGCCTCGAACCAGCCGACGTCGATCACTTTCGACCCGGTCAGCACGACGAGGATCCGGCTTGACCTGACCAGCCCCGCGCCGGGCACGAGCACCGGCTTCCTGCAGATCACCGAACTGCAGGTGCCGGCTGACGAGGTCACCCGCAACTGAGCGTGTGCTGCCAGCCGTTCAGCGGGCGGTCGACGCGCCGCCGCCTCAAGGCGGAGACGTGCCGCTGGCTACGCTGCGCTGAGTGCGGCGGCAACGGGTCAGTGACGGTGCGACGCCGTGGCGTCGGTCGGCCGGGGCTCAACTGGCCGCAGGGCTGCTGCTCGGGACGGCCCTGGACGCCGCCGTACCCGATCCGGGGCGGGGTCATCCGGTCGCGGGGTTCGGGATGTTCGCCACCACGTTGGAGAACCGCATGTGGTCCGACAGTCGGTTACGCGGGACGGCGTACTGGCTGGCCTGCGTGGCGCCGCCGGTGGCGCTCGCTCGGCTGATCGAGCGCCGTTCGCGACGGGGCCGGGGCCGCGTCGCCATCGTTGCGATCACCACGTGGGCCGTAGTCGGCTCCCGGTCGCTGCGGGGCGAAGCCCGCGCCCTTCGGCGGTTGCTGCAGCATGCTGACCTGCCCGCAGCCCGGCGGCGGGTGACCCACCTCGTGGGCCGCGACCCGGCCGCGCTCGATGCTGCCGGAATGGCTCGGGCCGGCGTCGAGTCAGTGGCGGAGAACAGTTGTGACGCCGTGGTCGCACCGCTGTTCTGGGGGGCCGTCGCCGGGCTGCCCGGCCTCGTGGGATACCGCGCAGTGAACACTCTCGACGCGATGGTCGGGCATCACTCACCGCGTTACGAAAGGTTCGGCTGGGCCGCGGCCCGGCTGGACGATCTTGCCAATCTCGTTCCGGCGCGACTCAGTGCGGCCCTCGCGGCGGTGGCGGCACCCGCCGTGGGCGGGCAGGTCGGCGAGACCGTTCGGGTCACCCGTCGTTACGGTCGCGACCATCCCAGCCCGAATTCCGGTTTGAGCGAAGCGGCCTACGCCGGAGCTCTCGGGCTGCGGCTCGGCGGTCGCAATGTGTACGCCGGCCGGACCGAAGACCGTCCGGTGATCGGCGCGGGCCGCGACGCGAGCCCGGATGACCTCGACCGGGCCGCCGCGTTGTGTTCCGCGCTGACCGCCGCATCGGCCGGGGCCGCGGCCGCGCTCGCGTATGTCGTACGGGGGCGGCGATGAGAGGCGCGCTGCTGGTCGCGGGCACTACGTCCGATGCGGGCAAGAGCGTGCTGACCGCGGGCATCTGCCGTTGGCTCGCGCGCTCGGGCGTGCGGGTGGCGCCGTTCAAGGCCCAGAACATGGCGCTGAATTCGTTCGTGACCAACGCCGGTGCGGAAATCGGCCGGGCCCAGGCCATGCAGGCAGCGGCCTGCGGAATCGAGCCGGAGGCCGTCATGAACCCGGTGCTGCTCAAACCCGGCAGCGAAACCCGTTCGCAAGTCGTCGTGCTCGGGCGGCCCATCGCCGAGGTCGGCGCACTCGACTATCGCGAGCTCAAGCCGCGTTTGGAGACGGTTGTCGCGGACGCCCTGGCCGAGCTGCGGTCGCGGTTCGACGTGGTCATCTGCGAAGGGGCGGGCAGTCCGGCGGAGATCAATTTGCGCGAGCGCGACTTGGCCAACATGGGCCTGGCCCGCTCGGCCGACCTGCCCGTGATCGTGGTCGGCGACATCGACCGCGGCGGGGTGTTCGCATCGATGTTCGGGACCCTCGCCGTGCTCTCGCCCGACGACCAGCGCCTCGTCGCCGGTTTCGTGATCAACAAGTTCCGCGGCGACGCGCGGTTGCTCGAACCCGGACTGCGGATGCTCGAAGAGCTGACCGGACGGCCGATGCTGGGCGTGCTGCCCTGGCGGGGCGATCTGTGGCTGGACGCCGAGGACTCGCTCGACCTCGAGTCCCGCCCCCGCGACGCCCTGCCGCCGCTCGGCGCGGACGCGCTTCGGATCGCGGTCGTGCGGCTGCCGCGGTTGTCCAACGTCACCGACCTCGATCCGCTCTCGGCCGAGCCGGGTGTCGCGGTCAGGCTGGTCGACCGGCCTGAGGAACTCGCGGACGCGGATCTGGTCGTGTTGCCGGGGACCCGCGCGACGGTCAGCGACCTGGCCTGGCTGCGGTCGAGCGGACTGGCCGCCGCGATTGCAGCGCGGGCCGCCGAACAGCGTCCGATCCTCGGCATCTGCGGCGGGTACCAGATGCTGGCCGGCCAGATCGACGACGACGTCGAGAGCCGACAAGGCATGGTCGACGGCCTGGGCCTGCTGCCCGCCTCGGTGCACTTCGGTCGCGAGAAGACGCTGGGCCGCCCCCACGGGCGGGCGCTCGGCGCGGATGTGACCGGCTACCAGATTCAGCACGGCGTGGTGACGGCCGAGGGCGGCGCCGAATTCCTAGGCGGCTGTCAGGTCGGCGCGGTGTGGGGCACCACCTGGCACGGCATCTTCGACAACGACGAGTTCCGACGCGCGTTCCTGCGCGATCTCGCCGCGCGAACCGGCCGGAACTTCGTCGGGGCGAGCGACGTCAGCTTCGCCGCGGTGCGGGAGCGGCGCCTGGATCTGCTGGCCGACCTGGTGGCAGAGCACCTCGACACCGGTGCGCTGACGAAGTTGATCAGCGAGGGCGCCCCGGGCGGGCTGCCGACGGTCCGCTCCGCCTTGGAGTAGCGCGCGGGGCTCAACGGTCCTCGAGGTCACCCTCGGTCTCCAGGTACGCCTGGCGCAGTGCCGCGAGCGTGTCCGGGTCAGGGGAGTCCCAGAGCTTGCGGTCGGCCGCTTCGAGCAATCGCTCGGTGATCCCGTGCAGGGCCCACGGGTTCGAGCGCTCGAAGAACGCCCGCGTGGCGGCGTCGAGGACGTAGGACTGGGTCAGCGTCTCGTACATCCAGTCGTGCACCACACCGGCGGTGGCGTCATAGCCGAACAGGTAGTCCACCGTCGCCGCGAGCTCGAACGCGCCCTTGTAGCCGTGCCGCTTCATCGCGTCGATCCAGCGCGGGTTGACGACGCGGGCCCGGAACACGCGCGCGGTCTCTTCCTCGAGCGAGCGCGTCCGAACCGTGTCGGGGCGGGTCGAGTCGCCGATGTAGGCGCGCGGCGACTGGCCGGTGAGCGCACGGACCGTGGCGATCATGCCGCCGTGGTACTGGAAGTAGTCGTCGGAGTCGGCGATGTCGTGCTCGAGCGTGTCGGTGTTGTGTGCGGCGACGGCAATGCGCCGGTAGGTGGTCTCCATCTCGGCCCGGGCCTCGCGGCCGTCCAGGCCTCGGCCGTAGGCGAAGCCGCCCCAAGCCGCGTACACCTCGGCCAGGTCGGCGTCGTCGCGCCAGTTGCGGGCGTCGATCAGCGGCAGCAGTCCGGCGCCGTACGCGCCCGGCTTGGACCCGAAGATGCGGGTGGTGGCCCGGCGCCGGTCGCCGTTGGCGGCGAGATCGGCCTGCAGGTGCGCGCGGACGAAGTTCTGCTCGGCCGGCTCGTCGAGCGCGGCCACGAGTTGAACGGCGTCGTCGAGCATCGTGACGACGTGCGGAAAGGCGTCGCGGAAGAATCCGCTGATGCGCACGGTGACGTCGATGCGGGGCCGGCCGAGGTCGGCGAGCTCGATCACCTCCAGTGCGCTGAGCCGGCGCGACGCCTCGTCCCACACCGGCCGCACGCCCAGCAGCGCGAGGATCTCGGCGATGTCGTCGCCGGACGTCCGCATGGCCGCGGTGCCCCAGATCGACAGCCCGACCGACTCGGGGTAGCCGCCGGTGTCGGTGCGGTAGCGCTCGAGCAGCGAGTCGGCCATCGCCTGGCCGGTCTCCCAGGCCAGCCGGGACGGGATCGCGCGGGGGTCGACGGAGTAGAAGTTGCGCCCCGTCGGCAGGACATTCACCAGTCCTCGCAAGGGTGATCCGCTCGGCCCGGCCGGCACGTACCCGCCGTCCAGCGCGTGCAGGATGTGCGTCAGTCTCGTCAGTGGTCCCGGCCAGCCGCGGCACCACCTCGGTAGCGGCGAACGTCAGTACCCGCGCGACGTCCTGCTCCGTTGGGTGACGTATCTGGACGTCCGGAGACGCCGAATTCGCCGTCTCTGATCTTGACGATCCGTCACCCAACGGGAGGGCGGTGCGAATGACGTCGTCGACGGCGGCGGGATCCCAGTCGGCCGCCTCCATCGCTTCGACGAGTGCGCGGGCGGTGGCCTCGACGTCGTCGGTGCCGCCGCGGTCCTCCGACCGCTCGACGTGGCCGAGCGCCTCACGCAGCCCCGGCAGTGCCTGCGTCTGGCCGGCCCACATCTGCCGGGCCCGCAGGATGGCCAGCACCAGGCTGACTCGCGCCGGTCCGGTCGGCGCCTGGCCGAGGATGTGCAACCCGTCGCGGATCTGGGCGTCCTTGATCTCGCACAGCCAGCCGTCGACGTGCAGGATGAACTCGTCGAACTCGGCGTCGTGCGGGCGGTCGTCGAGGCCCAGGTCGTGATCGAGCTTGGCCGCCTGGATGAGCGTCCAGATCTGGGCCCGCACGGCCGGCAGCTTGGCTGGATCCATGGCCGCGAGCTGGGCGTGCTCGTCGAGCAACTGCTCCAGCCGGGCGATGTCGCCATAGCTCTCGGCCCGGGCCATCGGCGGCACCAGATGGTCGACGACAGTGGCGTGCACCCGGCGCTTGGCCTGGGTGCCCTCGCCCGGGTCGTTGACCAGGAACGGGTACACCAGCGGCAGGTCACCGATCGCCGCGTCGGCCGCGCACGACGCGGACAACCCGGCCGTCTTGCCCGGGAGCCACTCCAGGTTGCCGTGCTTACCGACGTGCACCATCGCGTGGGCGCCGAACTCCTCGCGCAGCCAGCGGTACGTGGCGAGGTAGTGGTGGCTGGGCGGGAGGTCCGGGTCGTGGTAGATCGCGACCGGGCGGGCGCCGAACCCGCGCGGTGGCTGCACCATCACCACCACGTTGCCGGCCCGCAGCGCGGCCAGCACGATCTCGCCGTCCGGGTCCTGGGATCGGTCGACGAACAGGTCGCCCGGCGGCGGACCCCACTTGTCGACGACGGCGTCGCGCAGTTCGGCGTCGAGCCCGGCGAACCAGGCGCGGTAGGTCGCCGCGGTGATGCGCACCGGATTGCCGGCGAGCTGGGCCTCGGTCAGCCACTGCTCGTCCTGGCCCCCGGCCGCAATCAGGGCATGGATCAGGGCGTCGCCGTCCTGGGTGCTGACCCCGGGCAGTTCGCCGTCGGCGCCGATGTCGTAGCCCGCGTCGCCCAGTGCGGCGAGCAGGCGCACGGTGGACGCCGGGGTGTCGAGCCCGACCGCGTTGCCGATCCGGGAGTGCTTGGTCGGGTACGCCGACAGCATGACGACGACGCGCCGTTGCGCGGGCGGGACGTGCCGCAGCCGCGCGTGGTTCACCGCGATGCCCGCGACTCGCGCGGTGCGCTCCGGGTCGGCCACGTAGGAGGTCAGGCCGTCCGGGCCGGTCTCCTTGAACGAGAACGGGACGGTGATCAGCCGGCCGTCGAACTCCGGGATCGCGACCTGGGTCGCCGAGTCGAGCGGAGTCAGCCCGTCGTCGCTGTCGCTCCATTGCGAGCGCGAGGAGGTCAGGCACAGGCCCTGCAGGATCGGCACGTCGAGCTGGGCGAGCGCACCGACGTCCCACTCCTCGTCCGTGCCGCCCGCTCCGGCCGCGGCCGGCAGCGAACCACCCGACGCCAGCACCGTGACCACGATCGCATCGGCGGCCCGCAGCGTGTCGATCAGAGCGTCGTCCGCGGTGCGCAGCGAGGAGCAGAACAGCGGCAACGCGGTGGCGCCCGCGGCCTCGACCGCATCGGCCAGCGCGTGGGCGAAGCCGGTGTTCCCGGCAGCCTGGTGGGCCCGGTAGTAGAGGATCGCGACGGTTGGCCGGGCCGTGTCGACCAGCGCGCCCGCGCGGTCGAGACGGCCCCACGTCGGCATCGAAGCGGGCGGGTCGAACCCGAACCCGGTCAGCAGCAGCGCGTCGGACAGGAAGTTGTGCAGCTGGGCCAGGTTGGCCGGGCCGCCCTGGGCCAGGTAGGCGTGGGCCTCTGCGACAACACCGCCCGGCACCGTCGACAGCTGCATGAGCTCGGCGTCGGGCGTCTGCTCTCCGCCGAGCACTACGACGGGCAACCCGCTGGCCAGGACGACGTCGAGGCCCTCTTCCCACGCGCGCCGGCCGCCGAGGATGCGCACGACGACGATGTCTGCTCCGGCCAGCAGCGCAGGCACCTCGGCGGGCCCGAGCCGGGCCGGATTGGCCAGCCGGTAGTCGGCACCGCTGGCCCGGGCCGAGAGCAGGTCGGTGTCCGAGGTGGACAGCAGGGCGATCACCGATGCTCCTCACCCGTTGCCGTCTGGTCGTTCGTAGCCTCGCACACCGGCCGTCGCTGCGAGCAGTCCGGGGCTGGGCTCAGGTCACGTACGATCCGCCTCGTGCAGGCTGCCGAGCCCGACCGGGATCGCGACGACCGTTGTCCCGGTGTCGTGCGGCTCCTTGACGCCGCCGACGGCCGGCTCGCGCGAGTGCGGTTGCCGGGCGGCTTCGTCATACCGAAGGCGCTGGTCGCGCTCGCGGCCGCGGCCCACGAGCTCGGCGACGGGCGGCTGGAGCTGACATCGCGGGGCAACGTCCAGGTCCGCGGCCTGGCCGCCGGTGCGGGTGTCGAGCTGGGCCAGCGGCTGAGTGCGGCCGGGCTGTTGCCGTCGGCGTCGCATGAATTGGTCCGCAACATCGTGGCCTCGCCGCTGGCCGGCATCGACTCCGGCCTTGATCTCGGCGGCATCGTCGCTGAACTCGACCGGCGACTGTGCGCGGACCGCCGGTTGGCCGAACTCTCCGGGCGCTTCCTGTTCGCAGTCGACGACGGCCGCGGTGACGTCGCCGGGCTGGGCGCCGACGTGCTCGCGATCGTGCGGGCCGATGGCGCCTGGGTGGAGGGCTCGCCCAGCACGGCGGCGGACGTCCCTGAGCTGATGCTGCGCCACGCCGTGGCCTTTCTGGACGAGCGGGCGGAGCAGCGCGCACCGGCCTGGCGCGTGGACGAACTGACCGACGGCCGGCAGCGTGTGCGCGACCGCGTCGGCCGGGCGCCGTCTACGCCGGCCCCGCTGCTCGCCGTCGGCTGCGAGCCACCGCTCGGACCGATCCGGCAGCCGGATGGCGGCGCCGCACTCGTCGTCCTGCCTCGGCTGGGCCGGCTCACCCACGACCAAGCCCATTGGGTGGCCGGTCAAGTCGGCGGGCGCCCAGCCCGAATCACGCCGTGGCGCAGCATCGTGCTGCCCGACCTCGCCGATGTCGGCGCGGCGGCCGAGGCGGCCACACGGCTGGGCGTCGAGTGCCGGCCCGGCTCGGCGTGGTCGCTGGTGAGCGCCTGCGCCGGCCGGCCCCGGTGCGCCAGCGCGCTCGCCGACGTGCAGCGCGACGCCGCGATCGCCATCGATCGATGGCCGGGACGGCGGGTGCACTGGAGTGGTTGCGAACGGCACTGCGGCCGCCCGGTCGGCACGGAGATCGACGTCGAGGCGACGAACGTGGGCTACCGCGTGCTCAACGCCGGCCGGAGCCGCGTCGATGCTTGACTACGTCCGCGACGGCCGCGAGATCTATCGCCGCTCGTTCGCCACGATCCGCGCCGAAGCCGATCTGGCCCGGTTTCCTGACGACGTGGCTCGCGTGGTGGTCCGGATGATCCACGCGTGCGGCATGGTCGATCTCACCGACTCGGTCGACTACTCACCCGGCGTCGTCGCCGCCGCTCGCAAGGCGCTGGCGGCCGGGGCGCCGATCCTCTGCGACGCCAACATGGTCGCGTCGGGGATCACTCGCACCCGGCTGCCGGCCGACAACGAGATCATCTGCACCCTGTCGGATCCGGCGGTCGCGCTGCGCGCCGACCGCATCGGCAACACCCGTTCGGCTGCCGCGATCGAGCTCTGGCTCGACCGGTTGGACGGCGCCGTTGTCGCCGTCGGCAATGCTCCGACCGCGCTGTTCCGGCTGCTCGAGCTGATTGCCGACAGCGCGCCCCGTCCTGCCGCCGTGATCGGCGTGCCGGTGGGGTTCATCGGGGCGGCCGAGTCGAAACAGGCTCTGGCCGACAGCGACCTGGAGTACCTCGTCGTGCATGGCCGGCGCGGCGGCAGCGCGCTGGCCGTATCGGCCCTAAACGCGATCGCGAGCGACGAGGAATGACCGGTGCGGTCGGCGACGAGCGCCGGCGCGGCATCCTCTACGGGGTCGGGCTCGGCCCCGGCGATCCCGAGTTGGTGACGGTCAAGGCCGCCCGCCTGATCTCGGCCGCACAAGTCGTGGCCTATCACTCGGCCCGGCACGGCCGCTCGGTCGCGCGCTCCATCGCCGCGCCGTACCTGCACGCCGGCCAGGTCGAAGAGCAGCTCGTCTACCCGGTGACCACCGAGACGACCGATCACCCCGGCGGTTACGAAGGTGCGATCGCCGACTTCTACGAGAGCGCCGCCGCGCGGTTGACGGCCCACCTTCGCGCCGGACGCGACGTCGTACTCCTCGCAGAGGGCGATCCGCTGTTCTTCAGCAGCTACATGCACATGCACAAGCGCATCTCGCCGGAGTTCGAAACCCACATCGTCCCGGGAGTGACGTCCGTGAGCGCGGCGTCGGCCGCGATCGCGACGCCGCTCGTGGAAGGCGACGACGTGCTGACGGTGCTGCCGGGCACGCTGCCACCCGCCGAACTGGCCGAGCGGCTGCGGGTCACGAACGGCGCGGCGATCATGAAGGTCAGCCGGCACTTCGCCGGCATCCAGGACGCGCTCAAGCAAGCCGGTCGGCTGGACGACGCCTATTACGTCGAGCGGGCGTCCGCGGCCGACCAGCGCACCGAACCGGTCGCCGACGTCGACCCCAACTCGGTGCCCTACATGGCGGTCGTGATCGTCCCCGGCGTCGAGGCGGCCGGCCGCCCCGACCCGGCCGAAGCCGGAGCGCCGGCCCGGGCCGGCCGGGTCGACGTGGTCGGACTCGGGCCGGGCGGCCGCGACTGGCTGACACCACAGGCCCACGCCGCCCTCAGCGCCGCAGATCACCTCGTCGGCTACGGCCCGTACCTGGACCGGGTCCCCCTCAACCCGCGCCAGCAGCGCCACCCGAGCGACAACCGGGTCGAGTCCGAACGAGCCGAGTTCGCACTCGACCTCGCGCGGCGCGGCGCCCGGGTGGCAGTGGTGTCCTCCGGCGACCCCGGAGTGTTCGCCATGGCCAGTGCTGTCGTCGAGGTCGCGGCGCAGCAGCGGTACGCCGACGTCGACGTGGCCGTCGTGCCGGGCCTGACCGCGGCGCAAGCCGTAGCGAGCGCGGTCGGCGCACCGCTCGGGCACGACTTCGCCGTGATCTCGTTGTCGGACCGGCTCAAGCCCTGGGGCGTCGTCGCCCAGCGCCTCGAGGCGGCGGCCCAGGCCGATCTCGTCATCGCGATCTACAACCCGGCGTCGAAATCGCGCCGCACCCAGGTTGCCGACGCCCGCGAACTGCTGTTGCGGCACCGCCGGCCTGATACGCCGGTCGTCGTCGGTCGCGCGGTCGGCCGCGAGGACCAGCTGGTGACGGTGACGACGCTCGCTGAGCTGAACCCCGACGGCATCGACATGCGCTGCCTGCTGATCATCGGGTCGTCGCAGACCAAGACCGTCTCCGGCCCCGGCGGAACGACCCGGGTCTTCACGCCCCGCCGCTACCCGGACCGGAGCTGAGCCACCCAATCCACCGCGTCCTCGACCCGATCGACCACCTGCAGACCGGCCGGCGGCGACGGACGGTCGACCATCACGACCGGGAGCTCGAGGGCCCGCGCCGCGTCGAGCTTGGCCACGGTCAGTTCGCCGCCGCTGTCCTTGGTGACGAGCAGCCGCACCGCGTGGGCAGTCATCAAGTCGCGTTCGGCTTCGACGGTATAGGGACCACGGTCGAGCACCAGCGTCATCCGCCGCGGCGCCGGGCCCCGCGGCGGGTCGACCGTCCGCACCAGGTAGTGGTGCCCCGCGTCGGCGGCGAACGCGGCCAGGTCGCGGCGACCGGTCGTGAGAAAGATCGTCGCCGCGTCCGCCTCGGCGGCCAGCCGGGCCGCCGCGGCGATGTCAGGCACCCGTTGCCACTGGTCGCCCGGTCGCTGCGTCCAGGCCGGCCGGCGCAGCACCACGAGCGGTACTCCCGTGCGGCCCGCGGCACTCGCGGCGTTTGCGGTGATCGACGCGGCGAACGGATGGGTGGCGTCGACGATCGCGGTGATGTGCTCATCCGTGACGAACGCGGCCAGCCCGTCCGGCCCGCCGAAGCCGCCGATGCGAGTGGGGCCGGGCGGCAGGGCCGGATTGCTGACCCGGCCGGCGAGGGAGGAGATGACGTCGACCTCGCGCCCGGTCAGAACGCCGGCGAGCGCGCGGGCTTCCGCCGTACCGCCGAGCAGGAGCACGCGCACGTGCACGACACTAGGGCGCGGCCGGTACCGGTCTGCACTTCTCAGGGACGGAAAGGCAAAGCCGGATGCGCGAGATGCTCGTGATCGGGATCGGTCCGGGCGACCCCGACCACGTGACCGTCCAGGCGGTCGAGGCGCTCAACCGGGCCGAGGTGTTCTTCGTCGTCGGCAAGGGCGACGACAAGAGCGGCCTGCTGGCCCTGCGGGACGAGATCTGTCGGCGGCACATCCGCGACCAGTCCGGCTACCGCATCGTCGAGATCCCGGACCCAAGCGCGGGACCGCAAGGCCGAGGCCTACCAGCAGGCCGTCGAGGACTGGCACGAGAAGCGCGCGGTGCTGTTCGAGGCGGCGATGCTCGAGCATCTCGGTGAAGACGGGGTCGGCGCATTTCTGGTGTGGGGCGACCCGGCCCTGTACGACAGCACCCTGCGGATCATCGACCGCATCCTTGCTCGCGGGAATGTGCCGTTCGACTACCGCGTGATCCCCGGCGTCACGAGCGTGCAGGTGCTCACGGCCGAACATCGGCTGCCGCTGAACCGGATCGGCGGGCCGATCCACATCACGACCGGCCGGCGCATCGCCGCCGCCGGCAACCTGCCCGACGGCCTGGACAGCGCGGTGGTCATGCTCGATGCGGGCTTTGCCGCGGCCGACATCGACGACCCGGACCTGTTCGTGTACTGGGGCGCCTACCTCGGCACGCCCGATGAGGTGCTGATGTCCGGGCGGCTGCGCGACGTTGCCGGTGACATCGTCCGCACCAAGGCCGAACTGCGCGAGCGGCACGGCTGGATCATGGACACCTACCTGCTACGACGCGAGGCTCAGGACCGAACCCGCGCCACCGAGTAGAGGTGGCTGTCGGTGAAGCCCTCGGCTGCGAGCGCCCGCCCGACGATCACCACCGCCGTGCGCCGGATGCCGGCCGCGCGCACGGCCTCGGCGATGTCGGCCAGCGGCCCGCGGAGGACCTGCTCACCCGGTTGGCTGGCGTAGGCGACCACGGCCACCGGGCAGTCCGAGCCGTAGTGCGGCGTCAGTTCCGTGACGATCCGCTCGATGTGCTGCACCGCGAGATGCAGCACGAGCGTCGCGCCCGATGCGCCGAGCGTGGCCAGGTCCTCGCCGGCGGGCATGGGCGTCGCCTCGTGCGCGATCCGGGTCAGGATGACGGTCTGCCCGACGCCCGGGACGGTCAGTTCACGGCCCAGGACTGCGGCCGCGGCCGCGAATGCCGGCACGCCCGGAGTGATGTCGTACGGCACGTCGGCGTCGTCGAGGCGGCGGAGCTGCTCGGCCACGGCGCTGAACACCGACGGATCACCGGAGCACAGCCGCACCACGTCCGTCCCGGCCGCGTGGGCCGACACCAGCTCGGCCACGATCTGGTCGAGGTTCAGGTCGGCGGTGTCCACCAGCCGGGTACCGGGCCGGCAATGCTCGAGTACCTCGGGCGGCACCAGGCTGCCGGCGTACAGGCACACCGCGCACTCGCCCAGCAGTTGCACCGCGCGCAGGGTGAGCAGGTCCGGTGCCCCCGGACCGGCGCCGACGAAGTGGATGGTCACGAGTGCTCCTTCCGCAGCGCCCACTGGGTGACCGGCATCGCGGGCCGCCAGCCCGTGAATCCGCCCACCGGCTCGGCTCGCTGCACCATGATGCGGGTGAGCGTGCCGCCGAGGCGGGCGTGCCAGCCGGCCACCACGACTTCGGTCTCGACGGTCACGGCGTTGGCGACCAGGCGACCACCGATCGGCAGGGCAGCGATGCCCGCCTCGATGACTCCGGGAACGCTGACGCCACCGCCGACGAACACGGCGTCGGGAGTCGGCAGGCCGGCCAACGCTTCGGGCGCCGAGCCGGGCACGACCTGCAGGCCCGGGACGCCGAGCGACCGGGCGTTCTCGGTGATGCGGGCCAGCCGGTCCGCGCGGGGCTCCACGGCGATGGCCCGCGACGCGGGATGGGTGCGCATCCACTCGATGCCGACGCTGCCCGAGCCTGCCCCGATGTCCCACAGCAGGTGGCCCGGCACCGGCCCGAGCGCGGCCAGCGTCACCGCCCGGATCTCGTGCTTCGTCAGCTGCCCGTCGTGATCGAACGCGTCGTCGGGCAGGCCAGGTGTGCGCGGCAACGGCGCGGTGCCGGGGTCGGGGACGCATTCCACCGCCACGATCGCGAGCGGGTCGTGTTCGCCGGCCCAGGTGCTGATCTGCTCGGCGGGGCCGCCGAGTTGGGCCAGGACTGTGACGCCGCTGCCGCCGTATCCGCGTTCTGCGAGTAGGGCCCGGACGCGGTCGGCACCGTCCGGCCGGGCGACGAGGACGAGCACGCGCCGGCCGGGCTGGACGACCGGATGCAGGGCTTCCAGGGGGCGGCCGACCGTGCTGATCACCTCGACGTCCTCGAGCGGCCAGCCCAGCCGCGCCGCCGCGAGCGAGACGGACGACGGATGGGCGTGGACCCGGACCGCACCGGGGCCGCGCATCGCGATCAAGGTCTTCGCGATGCCGAAGAACATCGGGTCGCCGCTGGCCAGCACCGCCACCCGTCGGCCGGCGTGCGCCTGCAGCAGCTCGGCCAGTCCGGGCTGCAACGGCGTCGGCAGCAGCTCGCGGCCGGCGCCGAGCGACTCCTCGAGCAGTTCGAGTTGACGGGCGCCCCCGACGACGATTTCGGCGTCGCGCAGGACATCCCGCGAACGGTCGGTGAGCCCGGCCCACCCGTCCGCGCCGATACCGACGACGTCGAGACCGGAGCCGGGGGACTGACCCGAAGCCTCGTCCGACACGAACAGCAGTGTGCCGCACCGGGCCTGTCGCGATTGACGCGCCCGTTGCGTGAGCCCTAGCGTGGCCGCTACGTGATGGATGCAGGAACCCGGTGCGACTCCGGGACGGTGGCGCCACTGTGAACCGGCCGAACTGCCGGTGAGTCAGACACTGCCCCCCACGCCGCTATCGACAGGGGACGCACCATCCCCAGAGGAGGCTCCACATGAGCAGCAGCACCGCACTGCCGTCCACCACACCCGTCGTCATCAGTCTTTCGAGGACGGCGCTGCTGCTGACGATGGTGACGATCCTGGCCCTGGCCACGTACTACTTCGTCGGCGTTGACCAAGGGGCGTTGTCGGTGTTCGGCAACAACACGGTGCTGCACGAGTTCATGCACGACGGTCGCCACTTCCTCGGCTTCCCCTGCCACTGACGACCGGCCCGAACCCCCGTGGAGGGCAAGCTCGTCCTGCGGGGCGTGCTGGCCGGCGCGGTAGCCGGCCTGTTCGCCTTTGTCTTCGCCCGGATCTTCGCCGAATCGCAGATTCAGAAGGCGATCGACTACGAGGACGGCCGTAGGGCGGCCCAGGCGGCTCTGGACCGGGCGGCCGGACTCAAGGTGGCGGCTGAGGACTCGGAGATCTTCAGCCGCACGGTGCAGGCCAACCTCGGCCTCGGCGTCGGCATGATCGCGTTCGGGGCGGCGATGGGTGCGCTGTTCGCGGTCGCCTACGCGGTGTGCCTGGGCCGGGTCGGGCGGCTGCGGCCTCGTTCGATCGCCCTGCTCGTCGCGGTTGGCGGGTTCCTGGCCATGTACCTCGTCCCCTTCGTGAAGTATCCGGCCAACCCGCCCGCGATCGGCCATGCCGACACGATCAAGCAGCGCGGCGGGCTGTACCTGGTCATGGTGCTGGCCTCGGTGATCTTCCTGATCGCCGCAGTCTGGCTGGGCCAGCGGTTGAGAGCGCGCTTCGGCAACTGGAATGCGTCCCTCATCGCCGGCGGTGCGTTCATCGTGGCCATCGGGATCGTGATGCTGCTGCTGCCCGAGTTCGGGCACCTGCCGGCCAACCGAGCCGACTACGGGAACGTCGCGACGGAGACGCCGCAGCCGCTGAAGGATCCGAGCGGCAAGATCGTTTATCCGGGCTTTCCGGCCGACGTGCTGTTCAACTTCCGGCTCTACTCGGTCGGCGCCCAAGTCATCCTCTGGAGCGCGCTCGGTCTGCTGTTCGCGCCGATGGCCGAACGCCTGCTGGCGCCGGTGACCCGCAGCGAGCCCCGCGGCGACGCGGTGGCGGTCTGAGCCTCAGCCCGTGAGTGCGTCCGCGGGAGGCGTAAGTACGCAGTCACCGCACAGTCCGGCGCCCGGAATTCGGTAGAACAGGCAGCAGTTGGCCCGGCGGAACACCGGGCTGCCCACAGTCGTCGATTCATAGGCCCCGGTGCCGGCCAACGCTCCCGCCCGCACGCAGGCGGCCACGACGTCGACGGGGTCGAGCGGCGTCGATCGAGCACTCGACGCCAGCATCGTGGCTGCGCCGGCGAGCGCGGATGCGGCGTTGCCCCACAGCACCTGGCCGGACAGCCGGAACGTCGTGGCGAAGCTCTCCGCGAGCGGCGCGACCAACCGGCGAAGGATGCCGGAGTCGATGAGCGCGGCGGCCTCGGCAGCAGTGTTCACCGCCGTGCCATTCGCGCGAGCCCAGCTCATCGGGATCGGCCCACCGTCGACCGGCAACCACGAGACGTTGTCCGGGTCGACGTCAGGGACCGTCTCGCACAAGGCCGCGGCGCCGAGCGCCGGCGCCAGCATCCGCGACGCGAGCGCAAGGAAGTGGATCGACGCGCACGCCCGTTCCTCGATCTGTTCGGCGCCCAGGCCTGCGCGCGACGCGATCGCCGCGCGCACCAACCACACCCGGTCGGTCAGCACCCCGCGGTCGGTGAGCAGTACCCGCAACGGCAGCCAACCGGCAGCGGGACTGCGGTCCAGGGCGAAGTACGGCCCGACCTCGGCCGCCCGGCGCAACGCGTCGTACACCTCGGTCGTGCTCACGCCGCCAACAGTGCCACGTGTCCCGCGGGCGATCACCGCCTGACGGTGAGGTGTGAGAGCATCTTCGCGACGGATGCGGAGGAACACCGGTGCGGGCGGCCATGACGGCGTCCAAGTCCGGGGCGGTCCCGCCACTGTGACCGGCGTCAGCCGGAAGCCAGGACATCGGCAGCCGTGCCACGAGGCGTATCCGTCTCGTGGTCGTCGCCATCGGTGGGCGTGGACACCCGCCGGGTGAGGGGTCACGCCACGGTGCCGGAGTTCCCGTTCAGCGCGGTCGTCGAGATGGACGACATGCGCCTGGCCCTGATCCTCAACGCGATCTCGCCCTCGATCGGTGGGGTGCTCGTCCGGGGCGAGAAGGGCACGGCCAAATCGACGGCAGTGCGGGCCCTGGCCGCAGTCCTCCCGCCGGTATCGGTCGTCGCCGGCTGCCGCTTCTCCTGCGACCCGGTCGCTCCGGATCCGCTGTGCCCCGACGGCCCGCACGGCCAGGACGCCACGGGCGTGACCCGCACCGCGCGCATCGTCGAGCTCCCGGTCGGCTCGACCGAGGACCGGCTGACCGGCTCCCTGGATGTCGAGCGCGCCCTCACCGAAGGCATCACCTCGTTCCAGCCCGGACTGCTCGCCACCGCCCATCGCGGCGTGCTGTACGTCGACGAGGTGAACCTCCTGCACGACCACCTCGTCGACCTGCTGCTCGACGCCGCCGCACTCGGCACGAACTATGTCGAGCGCGACGGCGTGTCCGTCCGCCACGCCGCCCGCTTCCTGCTGGTCGGCACCATGAACCCCGAGGAAGGCGAACTGCGCCCGCAACTGCTCGACCGGTTCGGGCTCACCGTCGAGGTCGCCGCGCCTAAGCAGCCCAAGGCCCGGGCCGAGGTGGTGCGCCGGCGGATGGAGTTCGACGCCGACCCGCAGGCGTTCATCGAACGGTTCGGCGTCGAGGAGCGCGAACTGGCCCGCTCGATCCGGGCCGCCCAGGCGTTGCTGCCGTCTGTCGTCCTCACCCACGACGCGCTGGAACGGATCGCCGGGGTCTGCGCCGCATTCGACGTCGACGGGATGCGCGCCGACATCGTCACCGCGCGCGCGGCCGTTGCCCACGCAGCCTGGCACGGTCGCGAGACGGTCTCGGTTGACGACATCCGGGCCGCCGCCCGGCTCGCGCTGCCGCACCGGCGCCGCCGCAACCCGTTCGACGCCCCCGGCATCGACGAACGCGAACTCGACGACGCGCTGCCCCCCACGGACGACACCGACCCGGACGATCCCGGCCCGGACGATTCCGGGCCGGGCGGCGGCCACGCCCCGCCCGGCTCGGACCAGGCGCCGACGTCGGACGCCGACCGCTCCGGCGCGCCCGATGACGCGTCCAGCGCTCCCGGCGCCCCTCGGGACAGCGTCGCCCCCCCGTCGGCGGCGTATCGCACCCGTCGGCTCGAGGTTCCCGGGATCGGCGCCGGGTCCGCGGGCCGACGTTCGCGGGCCGAGACCGAGATCGGCAAGACCGTCGGCTCGGCCCGCCCCGCCGGGCGCATCCAGCACCTGCATCTCACCGCCACGCTGGCGGCGTCCGCTCCGTATCAGCGCGGCCGAGGCCGGGCCGGCGCCGGTCTGATCCTGCGTCGCGATGATCTGCGGGAGTCCCGCCGCGAGGGTCGGGAGTCCAATCTCGTGCTGTTCCTCGTCGACGCCAGCGGTTCGATGGCGGCCCGCTCGCGGATGGCCGCGGTCAAGGGTGCCGTGCTGTCGCTGTTGCTCGATGCCTACCAGCGCCGCGACAAGGTCGGGCTGATCACCTTCCGCGGTTCCGGCGCTGAGGTCCTGTTGCCGCCGACGTCGTCCATCGACGCAGCGGCGCGTCGGTTGAGCAGCCTGCCGACCGGTGGCCGCACCCCGCTGGCGGCCGGCCTGCTCGAGGCCCGGGCCACGCTCGCCCGGGAACGGCTGCGTGACCCGCAGCGGCGGCCGCTGCTGGTGGTGGTCACGGACGGCCGCAACACCGGGAGCGGCCAACCGGAGCGAGCCGCGGCCCTGTTGCAACACGACCGCACCGCGGCCGTGGTCGTCGACTGCGAATCCGGCCCGGTGCGCCTGGGCCTGGCCGCCGAACTGGCGGTGGCGCTCAGTGGCGTCTGTCTGCAGCTTGGCGAACTCGCCGCCGGCGACCTGGCCGATTCGGTGCGGGCGTTGCGGGCGGTGGCCTGATGCCGAAGGGCGTCCCGCAGACGGTGCCCGACGACGGCCTGACCACTCGTCAGCGCCGCAACCGGCCGCTGCTGATCGTGCACACCGGCGAGATGAAGGGTAAGTCGACCGCCGCGTTCGGCCTGGCGCTGCGGGCGTGGAACCAGGGCTGGGACATCGGTGTCTACCAGTTCGTCAAGAGCGCCAAGTGGCGCGTCGGCGAGGAAGCCGCGTTCCGCGCGCTCGGCCGCCTGCACGAGCAGACCGGCGAGGGCGGCGCGGTCGCGTGGCACAAGATGGGCGAGGGCTGGTCGTGGCTCCAGCGCGGGCCAGACGACGACCACGCCGCCAATGCCCGCGAGGGCTGGCAGCAGATCCAGCGCGACCTCGCGGCCGAGCGCTACGGCTGCTATGTCCTGGACGAATTCACCTACCCGATCAAATGGGGCTGGATCGACGCCGGCGAGGTTGTCGACGCGCTGCAGCGGCGTCCCGGCCATCAGCACGTGATCATCACCGGCCGCGACGCCGACCCGGCGCTGGTCGGGGCCGCCGACCTCGTCGTCGAGATGACGAAGATCAAGCATCCGATGGACGCGGGCCAGAAGGGCCAGCGAGGTATCGAGTGGTGAACATCCCGCGCGTGGTGATCGCCGCCCCCGCCAGTGGCCAGGGCAAGACGTCCGTGGCCACCGGCCTGCTGGCCGCCCTGCGGGCGCGGGGCCGGATCGTGTCGCCGCACAAGGTCGGCCCCGACTACATCGATCCGGGCTATCACACGCTCGCGGCCGGTCGGCCCGGGCGCAATCTCGACCCGTGGCTGGTCGGCGAGGACGCCATCACCGGCCTGTTCCGGCACGGCGCGACCACTCCGACGCCGGCCGACATCGCGATCGTCGAGGGTGTGATGGGCCTGTTCGACGGCGTTTCGGGACGCGGTGACTTCGCCTCGACCGCGCATGTGGCCCGCCTGCTGACGGCGCCGGTCGTTCTCGTCGTCGACGCTTCCGGCGCGGCCCATTCGGTGGCCGCGCTCGTGCAAGGTTTCGCCACGTTCGATCCCTCGATCCACATCGGCGGGGTGATCTTCAACCAGGTCGGCTCGGCCCGGCACGCTGAGATCCTGCGCGCGGCCGCCGACTCGATCGGCATACCCGCGCTGGGGATGGTGCACCGCAGCGCCGAACTGGCCGTGCCGTCGCGGCATCTCGGGCTGATCCCGGCCGCCGAGCGCTCGGCCGAGGCCACCCGCACGGTCGACACCCTGGGCCGGGTGATCGGCGAAAGCGTCGAGCTCGCCGCGATCGAGCGGCTGGCCGCGACCGCGCCGCCGCTGCCGACCGCCGGCGCCGTCATGCCGTCGCCGCGCGAACACGCGGCCACGACCCGGATCGCCGTCGCCGCCGGCCGGGCGTTCACCTTCGGCTATGCCGAACACCCTGAACTACTTCAAGCGGCCGGCGCCGAAGTGGTGCCCTTCGACCCGACCCGGGATGAAGCACTGCCGCCGCAGGTCGACGGGCTGGTCATCGGCGGCGGCTTTCCCGAGATGCACGTCGCCGAGCTCGCGGCGAACGTCCCGCTGCGCACGAGCATTGCCGAATTCGCGCGCTCCGGCCGACCGGTGGTGGCCGAATGTGCCGGGTTGCTCTACCTGTCCCGCACGCTCGACGGCCAGCCGATGTGCGGGGTCCTCGACACCGACGCGGCGATGACCGGGCAGCTCAACCTCGGCTACCGGGAAGCGGTGGCGCCCGACGACTCCGTGCTCATCGAGGCGGGCGGTCGCGTGCGCGGGCACGAATTCCACCGCACCACCTGCACCCCGACGTCCGGCGGGCAGGCCGCCTGGCTGTGGTCGGCGGACGGTGCCGTGCGTGAGGGCTTCGTTGCCGGCCGCGTTCACGCGTCGTACCTGCACCTGCACTGGGCCGGGGTGCCGGGCCTGGCCGAACGCCTGGCCGGCGCCTGCCGGGCCCAGCGGGTACCGGTATGACCGACTTGGCCCGGGCGGAGGACTTACGTCAGCACGGCGACACCGACGCGCTGCCCGGCCTGGTGGACCTCGCGGTCAATGTGCGCCCCGGCGCGCCTCCCCATTGGTTGCGCGAACGGATCGCCGCCGCGGATCTGGCCGGCTACCCCGACCAGGCCGACGCGCTCTCAGCTGTCGCGGCTCGCCACGGGCGAGCGGCGGACGACGTGCTGCTGACCGCAGGTGCCGCCGAGGCCTTCGTGCTGCTGGCCCGCGCGCTGTTGCCGGAACTGGCGGTGGTCGTGCACCCGCAATTCACCGAGCCGGAGGCCGCGTTGCGCGCGGCCGGGCAGGCGGTGGATCGCCTCGTGCTCGACGAGCCCTTCAGCCTCGACCCGAGCCTGGTGCCGCGGGCGGCCGACCTGGTCTTCGTCGGCAATCCGACCAACCCGACCGGCGTCCTGCATCCGCGCGAAACGCTGAGGTCGCTCGCGCGCCCCGGCCGGCTCGTCGTGGTGGACGAGGCGTTCGCCGACTGCGTTCCCGGGGAAACCGAATCGCTGGCGGGCCAGCCCGACCTCGCCGGGCTGGTGATCGTGCGCAGCCTGACCAAGACCTGGGGGCTGGCCGGGCTGCGGGCCGGCTACCTGCTCGCCGAACCGGGCGTCGTCGAGGTGCTGCGCTCGGCCCAGCCGCTCTGGCCGGTGAGCGGACCGGCGCTCGCGGCGTGCGTGGCCTGCTCGGCGCCCGACGCCGTGGCAGAGGCCGCGGCGTGGGCCCACGAACTCGATGTCCTTCGCGAGCACCTGGTCGGACTGATTGACCGGTTGGTGCCGGGCGCCCGGGTGCTCGGCTCGGCGGCGGCGTCGTTCGTGCTCATCCACACCGGCCGCCCCGACACCCGCCTCCGGCTACAGGAGCATGGCTTCGCGGTACGCCGCGGCGAGACGTTTCCCGGGCTGGACGAGCGGTGGATCCGGGTGGCGGTGCGCGACCGGGCGACGTCGACGGCGTTCGTCGACGCTCTACAGGAGGTGCTGGCATGACCGATCAGCTCGCGGCGACCGTCGCGCAGATCCGCGGCCTCGACTTCGACGCGGTCAATGCGGCCATCGAGCGCCAGGATCGGCTGACCAAACCGCGGCGTTCACTCGGCGTCCTCGAAGACATCTCCATCCAACTGGCCGGCCTGGCCGGGAAGTGTCCGCCGCCAATGCCCGCACCCGCGGCGGTGGCGATCTTCGCAGGCGACCACGGTGTGCACGCCCAGGGCGTGTCCCCGTGGCCGCAAGAGGTGACGACCCAGATGGTCGCCAACTTCCTGTCCGGCGGCGCGGTCATCAACGCGTTCGCGGCCCAATGCGATGTCTCGGTCCAGGTCGTGGACGTCGGCGTGGCCGCGTCGCTCGATCCGGTCGACGGCCTGCTCGGCCGCAAGGTCCGGCCCGGTACGGCTGACCTGAGCGTCACGGCGGCGATGACGCGCGACGAGGCGGTTGCGGCGCTCCGCGTCGGCATCAACGTGGCGCGCGACCTCATCGCCGCGGGCAATCGCTGCCTGCTCACCGGGGACATGGGCATCGCCAACACCACGGCGGCCGCCGCGCTCATCGCAGTCTTCGCCGGCGTCACTCCCGAAGCGGCCACCGGCCGGGGGACCGGCATCGACGACGAGACGCTCGCCCGCAAGATCGCCGTCATCCGATCGGCGGTCGAACGCACCGCAGCGACACCGGGTGATCCGATCGATGCCCTGGCCGAGCTCGGCGGCCTCGAGCACGCCGCGCTGGCCGGCTTCATCCTGGGCGCGGCCGCCGCCCGCACTCCGGTCGTGCTCGACGGCGTCATCGCCTGCTCCGCCGCCCTCGTCGCGCATGCCCTCGCACCGCGCAGCGTGGCGGCGATGATCGCCGGGCACCGCTCGGCTGAGCCCGGGGCCGGCATCGCCCTCGATGTCCTCGGCCTGACGCCGTTGGTCGATCTGGGCCTGCGGCTCGGGGAGGGCTCCGGCGCGGTGCTGGCGCTGCCCCTCGTGCAGAGCGCAGCCCGGGTGCTGCGTGACGTCGCCAGCTTCGATGCGGCGGGAGTCACCGACAAGGACGGCCCGTGACCGGACGGGTGGTCCTGGTCGGAGGCGGTCCCGGCGACCCCGACCTGATCACCGTCCGCGGCCTGGACCGCCTGCTCAACGCGGACGTCGTCATCACCGATCGGCTCGCTCCGACCAGCCTGCTCGATCGCCTGGGTCCGGACGTCGAACTGATCGATGCGGCCCGCGCGCCCGGGATGCGGACGCTGAGCTACGACGAGATCGTCGAGCTGATGATCGACCGGGCCCGGGCGGGCAAGACCGTCGTGCGGCTCAAGGGCGGCGACCCCTTCGTGCTGGCACACGGTGCCCAGGAGGTCGAGTCCTGCTCGGCCGCGGGCATCCCGGTCGAGGTCGTGCCGGGCCTGACCAGCGCGACGGCCGCGCCGGTGCTGGCCGGGGTACCGCTGACCAGCACCGAGGGCGCCGCGGGGTTCACCGTGGTCTCCGGTCATTTGCGTCCGGATGACCCCGCGAACCGGCTGGACTGGACCGCGATTGCCCGGTCGGGCACCACGTTGGTGGTGCTGATGGGGATGCGCAACCTCGCCGCGATAGCCGAGCGTCTGGTGAGCGACGGGGTTGCGACGAACGCGCCCGCGTACTGCGTTGCCGACGCCAGCCTGCCGTCGCAGCGCGTCGTCCGGTCATCGCTCGCCGACCTGGCCGCGGACGTCGCTGGCGCCCAGGTGGGCAATCCCGCCGTCGTCGTCGTCGAGGCCGGCGGTCGCCAGCGCAGCGCGCGCCGGGTGCTCGTGCTCGGCGGCAGCCGGTCGGGCAAGTCCCGATTCGCCGAGTCGGTGCTGGGCGCGGCGAAGGAGGTCGAGTACGTGGCGACCGCTACCCGCCGTGCGGCAGACGCCGAGTGGGCCGAGCGGATCCGGCAGCATCAGCAACGTCGTCCCAGGTCCTGGCGAACGGTGGAGACGACAGCGGTCGCGGAGCATCTCGCGCAGCCCGGCCCGGCCGTGCTGGTCGACAGCGTCACGAGCTGGCTCGCGGCCGCGATGGACGAGTGCGGGTACTGGGAAGAAGAGCTCTCCGACGTCGCGGCGAAAGGGCTGGCGGCCCGCATCGATCGGCTCTGCGAAGCGTGGCTGGTGACGTCGCGAGCTGCCGTGCTCGTCAGCGACGAGGTCGGTAGCGGGGTGGTACCGCCGACGGTGGCCGGCCGTCGATTCCGGGATCAACTCGGGCTGGTCAACCAACGACTGGCCGCCGCCTCTGACGAGGTTCACCTGGTGACGGCCGGCATCGCGCAGCGCCTGCGATGAGCCTCGCCGACTTGGGTCGCGCGTTGAGCCTGTTCTCGGTGCTGCCGGTGCGCGCCGATCCGGTGCTCAGCCGGGCCGAGGCTGCGCGTGCGGTCGGCTGGTTGCCGATGATCGGGCTGCTGCTGGGCGCGCTCGCCGGACTGCCGGTAGCGCTGATCCGCGAGACCGCCGACCGGGCGCCGCTTGCGAGCGCGGTGATCGCTGTCGCTGCCCTCGCCGCGTTGACGCGAGGCCTGCACCTCGACGGGCTGGCTGATACCGCCGACGGACTGGCCAGCCGGGCGCCGGCGCCGCGAGCGCTGGAGATCATGCGACAGTCCGACGTCGGCCCCTTCGGCGTGGTCGCGATCGTCCTCGTGCTGCTGCTGGACGTCGCGGCGGTGGCCGAACTGCCGTCCGGTGCCTGGACACCGGTCGCCGCGCTCGCGACCGCGGCGGCAACCGGCCGCGTCGCCGTGCTGCACGCGGCCGTTGGGCGAGTGCCATCCGCGCGGCCATCCGGTTTCGGCGCACTGGTCACCGGCTCGGTGAGCGGCGCCTCCGCCGTTGTTGAGACCGGGGCCGTGCTGGCGGTCGGGGTCGGGCTGGCCGTCGCTGTCGACGCCAACCCGGTCGGTTGGCTCGCCGCCCAGTCGGTCGCGCTCGTGCTCGCCTTCGGCGTGCGGCTGCACGCCACTGCGCGACTCGGCGGGGTGACCGGCGATGTCTTCGGAGCGCTGGTCGAATGCGCCACCGCGGTTACCGTCGTCGGCATCGCACTGAGCTAGCCCAAGACCGCCGAGCTGGTTACCGGGCCCGAGTCGGCACCGTGCGGCAGGTTGTTGCCGAACCGTCAACTCTCAGACACAAGACGCCCGGGCCGGCATATGCGAACCACACCGCAGCGCCGTCCGCATCAGGCGAGCCGGCAGCATGCCGGGGGCATAGGTCCGGTAAACCGGCGCGCGACAGGGCATCCGAGAGCGCGCGTGGTAGCGCAATCGCTACCGACCGTTACGAAGATCAAGCGCAAGAGACTGCCACATGTACGAGTAATGCCGTCATTGCGCGTGGCGCAGCGCACGCTCAGTGAGCGGTTGGGCCCTGAGGGTGGTCCGTGCGGTACCTCAACGACGAGGCGGGTCGAGGTCTTGGCGTCTCCTCCCTCCCGAGACGCCGTTGACGCCTAGGCCCGGTCCGCTTCGGTCAAGCAGGCGGCCGGGCCGTCCAAACCGCGAACTGATGGCTGCTCAGGCATTTCGAACTCTTCCATTTTGTCCGCTAAGGCGGCATCCTGAACGTCAGGCGTTCAGCTCAGCCAGCCGGTGCTGACGCTCAGGCCCGGCCGACCCACGGGGGACGGCCGGGCCGTTCACTGTCCGCACACGGGACGGACCGACCCGCGTGATCGTCCGCGATCACCGCTGCCGAGCCGCAGGACCGGCGAAGTCGCACCGTTTGAGGCCGCGGTACCGGGGGTAGCCCAGTCGGTGATCGCCCCAGGGGAGGCGGGTACTCGAGGACCGGCAGGGGAGTGGGATGGCTACAGAGAAGCCGCTGGCCGTCGTGACCGGTGCGTCCAGCGGCATCGGATACGAATTGGCCAAGCAGTTCGCCGATCATGGCTACGACCTGGTGATCTGCGCCGAAGACGACGCGATTCACACGGCGGCCGCAGACCTGCGCCTCGGGGGTGCGCAGGTCGAGGCCGTGCAGCAGGATCTGCGCGGCTACGGCGGCGTCGAGCAGTTCTACAAGGTCGTTGCCGCTCACGGGCGTCCCGTCGCCGCCGTCGCGTTGAATGCCGGCATCGGCCAGGGCGGGGCGTTCGTCGATTCGGACCTCGCCGATGAGCTGGCGATCGTCGACCTGAACGTCCGGGCGACGGTGCACCTGGCCAAGCGCATCCTGCCTGAGATGGTTGCGCGCAACGCCGGGCGGGTGCTCATCACGTCGTCGATCGCGTCGACGATGCCGGGCGCGTTCCAAGCGATCTACAACGCATCCAAGGCGTTCCTGCAGTCGTTCGCCGTGGCCCTGCAGGACGAACTCAAGCACACCGACGTCACGGTCACGTCGCTCATGCCGGGTCCGACCGAGACCAACTTCTTCCGTCGCGCGGATATGGCCAACAACACCAAGATCGGCCGAAGCAGTAGCAAGGACGACCCGGCCGACGTAGCGCGGCAGGGCTACGAGGCACTCATGGCGGGCAAGAACCGTGTGATTGCAGCGTCGGTGACCACGAAGGTGCAGGAGGCCATCGCCAGCGTGCTGCCGGACCGCGTCAACGCGGCCATGCACCGAGTCATGGCCAAGCCCGACAGGTAAGAACCGACTCGTCCAGCTGCTCACGCGAACGGCGAATTCATGGAGGAACTCAACACCTCGCCGCAATCCTGACCGGTCGGCCCGCTCATCAGTGCACCGCCGGTGGCCTGGAGTGGGTTCAGCGGCGCGGCGAGTCGGCGGCAACCACGGCCACGCTCACGTCATCGCCACCGACCCGGGCCGAATCTGCCAACCACACCGGCAACTGCGTCTGCAGATTTTCCCAGCCGCTGTCGGTGACGGCCGTCAAGAAATCACGTCCGACGCCGGCTTGCCAGTCCGGATCGGCGAAGGCGGTGCCGTACCCGTCGGTCGCCAACAACACCAGCGCCGGGTTGGCGGCAGCCGGTACCGAGCAGAAGCGGAAGTCCGCCCGCGCGCTCGGCGCGCACAAGCTGGTCGTCTCTCCGGCCACGAGCCGGGAGTCGCCCGGCATGGGCGCCGACACGTGCCCGGAGGCGGAGACCACGACGACGTCGCCGTCACCGATCTGGGCCAGGTGCACGTTGTCAGGGGACAGCAGTGCGATGAGCAACGTGCTGCCGTAGGCGAGAACCGGATTCGCGTCCAAGTCCGCTTGAGCGCGTTCGCGTTCCTGGGCGGTGAACGGTTCACCGCGGTGATCGGCCTGCACGCGCTCGTGCCATTTCCCCACCAACCCGTCAGCCAGGCTCTCCAGCGGGTTGCCGGCGTCGGGTGACCCGTTCGCCGGCACGGCGCGGCTCAGTTCGACCGCGAGGGTCACGGCCAGGGCCGAGCCGCGGTCACTGCGCACGTAGCGGCGACCCCCATGACCGTCGGCAACCGCGGCGACCAGGCCGCTGTCGCCACGGGGCTCGGCCGCGACGGCGTCCTGGTTCGGCAGCCCGGCCCGCTCGTGGACAGACCCGCGAACGCTGGCCGTCGTGGCCTTCCAGCGCGGCACCGTCACCAAACCTGGCTGGTGCTGTCTTCGGATGGCGGACTTATCACCGGACCGAACGGTTTCGGTGGCACCGTGGCCAACTGCGACGCGATCCGCGAGACGTGCGTCGAAGCCCACCGGATCATGCTCATCAATTGCTCGGGATTGTTGGCGCTCACGGGCGCCAGGTCGGCCGAGCCCATGAATCTCGACAGCATCGAGTGTTCGGCATCGCGACCGATACCGATCGCCATTCGCACCGCCCGCTGCCCCCACGGCTCGTCGAGCATGAGTCCCAGTGCCGAACGGTAGTCGTCGGTCGGCATGCCGTCGGAGATCAACACCATCGCCGGTGGCAAGGCTCGTTCCTGCATGGGCGGCGACCGCAGTTCCGGGATCAGCAACCTGAGCGCCGCGCCGAGGTCGGTATAGCCCGACGCGCTGAGGTCTTCCCACACCAGCCGCTCGACCGGCGTCGGCGTTTCGATGTGCCACCGCGCGCCCGTAGAGAAGGCCAGGACTCGCACCAACACCTCAGCGTGCGGATTCTGGGCCGCGATCTCGGTCAGATGCGGGATCGTCTCGCGCAACGCGTTGTTGAGCGCCTGGATCTTCCCGTCGGCCGCCATGGACCCGGAACAGTCCGCAAGCACTATGAAATGGAGGGGGCGGCGGGCAAGCACCGATCCCGGTCGCTGGCCCATCACGTCCCGCCTTCCCGGTAATCGACCATAGGATAACTACAGTGGTCGGGCGGGGCCAGGTTCGGCAAACAGTGTGGCGACGCCCGAGTGGACGACGAGTTCGGTTAGGGGCCCCAGCGTTGTTCGCCGACGGAGAGCGGGTCAGGTTCTCGGGTCACGACGCCGCTTGGACCGTTGCGCGCACGATCGGCCAGGGGAGTCAGGGGACCGTGGTCGAGGTCAGCGACACGCTCGGGCGGTCCCGCGCGCTGAAGTGGTACTACCCGCACACGGCCACCCGATCGCAGCGGCAGACGATCGAAGAACTGGTCGAGCGTGGTTCGCCCAGCGCTGCATTCCTGTGGCCGGAGCAGATTGTCACGATTGATCACCGGCCCGGGTTCGGCTATCTCATGCCGCTTCGCGACGATCAGTACGCCGGCTTGTCGGATCTGCTCACCGGCAACGTCGACGTCCCGTTCTCCACGGTGTGCACGCTGGCCATGCTGCTCGCCGATGCGTTCCTCAACCTGCACGCTCAAGGCTTGTGCTATCGCGACATCAGCTTCGGCAATGTCTTCTTCGACCCCGGTACCGGCTCGCCGCTGATCTGCGACAACGACAACGTCGGCGTCGACGGTGCCAGCCCTTCGCTCGTGCTGGGCACGCGGCGATTCATGGCTCCGGAGATCGTTCGATCCGAAGCCGCACCAAGCATCGCCACCGATCTGTTCTCGCTGTCGGTCTTGTTGTTCTACCTGCTGATGGTCGGCCATCCGCTCGTCGGCGCGCGGGAACTCGACTACGGCGTCTTCGATGACAGCGCCGAGCTGGATCTGTTCGGCCAGGCGCCGGTGTTCATCTTCGATCCCGATGACGACAGCAACCGTCCGCTGCCCGCGTACCACGGCTCGGTGGCCGACAACTGGTCGATGCACCCGTCGTTCATCAGAGATCTCTTCATCACCGCATTCGGACGCGGACTGAGCGACCCTCGCAACGGACGGGTCCGGGAGAGCGTCTGGCGGGCGGCCGCGTCCCGGCTGCGCGACTCGATCGTCGAGTGCCTGTCGTGCCAGAGCGAGAACTACTTCGAACGGCGTACCCCGAGACTGCGGTGCTGGTCGTGCGACGCGGAGATCGCCGATCCGGTGCAGCTGACGTTCCGCTCCACGAGCCTGGTGCTGAACGCGAACACGTCGGTCTACCCGCACCACATCCGCCGCAACTACGACTTCCGCGAAGCGGTCGCCCGGGTTGCGCTGCGAGCCGATCACGCCTCGTGGGGGCTACGCAATACCGGGACCGTCACGTGGAACGTGCGCATGCCCAATGACGCCAAGCTGGAAGTCGAACCGGGGCGGGCGTTGAGCCTGGTGGCTGGTGCGATCGTCGACTTCGGTGGAACGACAGCCACGATCACGACGTAGGACGACTGCAGTCCCGCTGACCGTCCTCGCCTTCGGTCGCGTTCAGGCTCGGCGGGTCGTCTTGGTATCGCGTCGCCGCAACAGGTACGCGCAGCCGAGAATTGCCACGACCCCGACGACGAGGCAGAACGCCAGGTCGGTCAGGTACGTCGTGGCGGTGTGATTCCACAGCGGATCGGGCGGCCCGGTCTTGAAGTTGTGGTCCCGGGTTCTCAGCACGGCGTTCAGGTCGACCGACGATCCCACCGCCGCGTAGCCCCAGCGGGCCGGGGCGAACCAGCTGACCTGGGACAGTCCCGGTTTCCCGGCAATCGGCACCAACCCGCCCGACAGCACCAGCTGCGCCATCGTGATCAGCACGAGCAGCGGCATCGTCTTGTCCGCGTTGTCGACCACGGCCGAGATGAGCAGTCCCACGAAACCCGAGACCACCGCAGTGACCATCACGGCGAGCAGCACCTCGAGTAGCGGCGATCCCAGGAGCACGCCGTCGCTGGGAGTGCGACCCAGTACGCCGATCATCGCGAAGATGATCGCCTGGGGCGCGGTGAGCAGCATCAGCACAATGACTTTGGAAGCCAGGTACGCCGTCACCGACAAGCCGATCGCCCGCTCGCGCCGGTAGATCGGCCGTTCCTTGACGATCTCGCGCACCGAGTTCGCCATGCCCATGAAGCAGGCGCACAAGATCAACACCATCAACACCGTGGGGGCGTCCTGGTTTGGCTGCTGCGGAATGACGTGCAGCCCGTGCTTGGCCGGGACGACTCGCGGGATGATGCCGAGCAGTAACGGGAACGCGATGATCAACCGGATGTAGGACTTGTCCGATGCGACCACGCGCAGATAGCGCCGGACCAGCGTCGACAGCTGGCGCAGGACCGGTTGCTGTCGGATGCTCGGGAGCTCCTGCTCCACTCGCCGCGCTGACGGCGCTCCGATCGCAGCCGTCACGTACAGGTTCGACGTGCGGAACCGGGTGTCCCATTCTGGGCCCGGCGTTGCCTCCAAGGACAGGAAGACATCGGCGAAGTCGCGTTCTCCGAAGTAGGCCAGCGCTCCGTTCGGCGGTCCGAGGTAGGCGACGTACCCGCCGGGCGCCAACATCAGGACGAGGTCGCACACGTCGAGATTCGCGACGCTGTGCGTGACGACCACGACGGTCCGGCCGTCGTCGGCCAGAGCGCGCAGCGAGTGCATCACCGACTTGTCGAGCCCAGGGTCGAGTCCCGAGGTCGGCTCGTCCAGGTACAGCAGTGACGGCTTGGTCAGCAGCTCGAGCGCGACGCTGGTCCGCTTGCGCTGGCCACCGGACAGCTGACCGACCCGGGTGTCGGCATGGTTGGTCAGCCCGAGCTCGTCAAGCACTTCGTCGACCCGCGTGCTGCGTTCGGCCGGGCTGACGTCGGGCGGAAAGCGAAGCTCGGCTCCGTAGGTCAGCGCCTTGCGGACGGTGAGCGACGTGTGCAGCAGGTCTTCCTGCGGGACGTACCCGATGCGCCGGCGAAGCTCGTCGTAGTCGCCGTACAAGTCACGTCCGGCGTATCGGATGTGACCGGCGTCGGCCGGCCGGAAGCCGGTGAGCGCGTTCAGCAGCGTCGACTTGCCCGCGCCCGACGGACCGACCACTGCCAACAAAGTCCGGGCCGGGAGCCGGAAGCTGACGTCGTGCATGAGCTGCTTCTTGCCGGCGAAGACGGACAGCCCCTGAGCCTCGAAACTGACATCGCCGGAATCGACGTACTCGACCAGGGCGCCGTCTTGCACCTGCAGCAGGTAGTGACCGATGGCGATCACGTCACCCGCGAAGATCGGCGACGTCTGCGTTATTCGTTGACCGTTGACGAAGGTGCCGTTCGCGGAATCCAGGTCGGTGATCTCGGCGTGGTCGGGACCGACACGCAGTTCGGCATGATTGCGCGACACCAGCAGATCGGACAGGTGGATATCGCTGCCCGGATCCCGGCCCATCGTCATGCGGCCGATCGTCAGCGGGTGCTCGGTCTGAGGCTCCTGTTCGAGCTGAGTTGCCTCTGGTGCCGCGGGGTCGCCGCCTCGCGTAGCCGTCTCGGAAACCGGCCGGCGCGGTAGCACCGTGCGCTGCTCGTCGAGGCGTGGCATCGGCGCCCGCGCGGGCGGCGGCGCTCGGTGCGTGACGACGAGCTCGGGCCCGTCGCTGGCACCGAGATGAATTCGCAGCTCACCCCTGACCGGTACCAGCGCACCATCGTCGTTGATGCGTTCACCGTCGTGCCAACTGCCGTTCGAACTGACGTCGCGGATCCGCCAGCTGTTCGCCTCCGGCTCGATCACGAGATGTCGTCGCGACACCCGAGCGTCGTCGATGACGACATCGGCGTCGTGCGCGCGTCCGACGACGCAGCGCTTGTCGGCCGCGATGACGGTGGTGACCGGTGGCGCCGAGCCGTTGGGGCCGCGAGCGATCGCCAGCGTGGTAGTGCTCATGTGTGCCGTCCAGTAAGCGTCATCGTTGGCTGCTGTCGAGGATGAGGTGGTCCGCCGCCGCGGAGGCCGTCACGCCGCTGCCATTCACGTGCACGGACGTGAGTCGGAGGTTGAACGGTAGGCCGGCCATCGGGACGGGGACCGGCGGAAAGAACTGCGCCGCACCGTCCAGCGCGCCGCTGATGTCATCGAGCACATCACCGGTGTCGCCGCTGCCGGTGGCGTGGATGTTCTTGGGCGTGACCGTCAGACCGTCGCCGTTCGCGGCGATCTCGGCGCTACCGGTCACGTTGATTGTCGTGCCGGCCTGCTCGAAACCCCCGGAGAACTGCAGCGCGCCCTTGCGCTGCGCAAGCACGATGTGCCCCGGCTGATCTTTGAGAAACGCGTTGAGATCCGCGAACGTCATGGCCACCGTTGCGCTGACATGGTCGACCGGGATCTTCCCCACGTGGCCACCGATGGCCTTGGACAGCGGAATGTGCGCGCCCTTCAGGTGTCCGGAGATCTGCTGAATGCGCGGCGCACCGGCAACGGTGATCCCACCGATCTTCACGTTGATGTCGGTGTACTTACCGAACACCACCTGGGTCAGGAACGGGAACCCACCGAATGACACGCTGGGCTTGCCCGTCAGCCCTTGGCTCTGCTGCACGACTTGAGCGACGGCTTGCTTCGATGCGAGTTTGGCTGCGGCGCGATCGGCGATCGTCAACAAAAGGATCAGGACGAGCAGCGCGATGGCGACTCGGCGGCCGCGGCGTCGGGTGCTGGCCGGCCGGGGTTCGCCGGGGCGCTCCGGCCGGTCAGCGGCACTGGCCGGCTTGACGGGCGTCCGGGACAGTGCGACCGCCGACGGCGTCGCGGGTGCGGCGGCTGCCTGAGCCACTGGCGCAGCCGCTGCTTGTGCCGCTGGCGCGGCCGCCGACGACCCCAGGATGGCCGTGGACGCGGCGAGCGCCGGATCGAACGGGACCGTCGAATCCTCGGCCGCAGCCACCGCGCTGTTCGCGAACAGGACGATCTCCGGACCGCTTCGATCCCCGAGATTGAAGCGAAGACGACCCGCGCCCTGCAGCGTCACGCCATCGGGTCCGACCCGCGATCCGTTGTGCCAACTGCCGCTTGAGCTGGCGTCCTTGACCAACCAGGCCGGTCCCGCGCACTCGATCACCAGATGGCGGCGCGACACCCGGGCGTCATCGATGACGACGTCGGCATCTCGCGAACGGCCGATTACCCACGGCTTGGCCGAGGTGATCACGAGCTCGGTCGGCTTCGTCTCGGCACCTGCACCGGCTACGACCGTCACCGTGGCGGTCCTCATGTTCGGCTGTCAGACACGCGCGTCACTCCCGGCGTAATGGGTCGGAAGGCTAGCTGGGTTGGCGAGACGATACGCCGAAATGTTGACCAACGGCGAGACTGAGCACGCGGCAATCAACGGGCTGGCTGGCCGCTCGGCGTTCAAAAAGGGCTTATCCCCACGGACCGCAACCAAGCGGTTGCTGCCTTTCGATCGTCGTACGCGGCAAGGCGGAAGAGCCCTATGATTGCCAGCCAAGTCCAGGGACCGGCGGATGGTCGACGCCTTTGGGGGGATCGCTGATGTCGGAAGCAGGGCCGGTCGACGATCCGGTCGGCGACGCACTGTGCGACCTGGTGCGCGACTTCGGCCGACTTATCGGCGGCGAGCCTGAGCGCGTGCGCTCCTTCATCAAGGACCTGCTCGGCGACCGTGGTTGGACCTACCGGCGCAACGCAGAGGCGGTCGTCCAAGCCGCGGCGTTCGAGGTGCCCGAAATCTTGCTTTCCGGCCGGGCTGAGGCCACGGGCGTGTCGGTGCGGGATCGTTTCCGCGACAGCGGGTTCAGCTCGGAGGAAGCCGACTACGGCATCGCCGCGTGGGCGAAGGCGCTCTCGGTGGAGCAGATCCCGGCTGCGCTGATGCCGACCAGCGCGGGAGGTCCCACGGCTGCGTCGCAAGCGGCGACAATGCTGCCCGGCTCCGATGTCACGGTGCTGCCGGGCTCCGATGTCACGGTGCTGCCGGGCTCCGATGTCACTTTGCCGCCCGGCTCCGATGTCACGGTGGTGCCCGGCTCCGATGTCACGGTGGTGCCCGCGCCACCGCCACCGGATACCGGCCGACGGACGGCTCCGCTGCCGGGCACCGAGATCGCCGGCGGTGGTGCACCGCCGCCGCGCTCGCGTCCGGCCGGAACGCGCGACGGCGCGCCAGCCGGAGCGGGCCGCCCCGTGGGCGCCGCGGCCGGCCCGGACGCCACGGTCGTCCCCGCTCACCTGGCCCGCGATCAGTCTCAGCCCGACGACCGGCGCCTGCGGCGGGGCTCCGTACCACCGGGCAGCCCGGGAGCGGACCCGAACGCGGGACCACGTCCGCCGAGCCCGCGCCGCAAGGCGATCCTCATCGCCGCGGCGGTAGGAGTGGTGGTGCTTGTCGCCGGCATCATTGCCGCGATCACCCTGCCGGGCGGTGGCGGAAAGGGCGGCGGAAAGGGTAGGGCCGCGGCGGCCAACGACTCCGGCATTCCCACCGTCCGGAGCGATGGGGCCGGCCTCGGCGTGGCCGAGATTGTCCGCGGGAGTGCGACTATCGCCGTCAAGAGTGCAACCAAACTGCGGGCCGGCGACCGAGTCAGAGCGGTCAGCGGGCCGGTGCAGGTCGATACCGGTGCCGGCTCGGTCGTGCGACTCGACAAGGGCGCGGAACTGTTGTCCAGCGCCAAGTCCGGATCGACCGCGTCACCGAAAGCGGGTTCCGGCTCGGGATCCCCGTCGAACTCCACGACTGCCGCAGAGTTCCAGGTGGTGAAAGGCCGGGTGTACGCCACGGTCAGCAGCGGTCACCGCCTGCAACTGCACACGGTGGGCACAGCGCAGGCGCAGGTCGGGCCCGGCCGAATGGTCATCACGTGTGGCGCCCAATGTTCCTACCAAGCGTTGGATGAGACCCAGCAGGTACAGCCCCAGTCGGGTCCGGCGCTGACCCTGCAGGCCCATCAGCGGGCGTCGGTGACCGCGGCCGGCAAGCCAACTGTGCAAAGCATCTTGCCCGACGTCCTTCGTGGCGACCCGTTCATCGCCGCGAACGTCAAGCTCGACGGCAAGCAGGGCCTGAAGCCGGCGGCGATCGCCGGCCCGTCCGTGCTCGGGCCCTGGGCCATGAAGGTCGTGTGGCAAGACGGCGCCTCCAAGAATCGCCTGATCCTGCGGCAGCTGACCTTGTCGGTGGACTGCAGCAGCGGCTCCTGCGGACTGAAGGTGATCCAGACGCCGGCGCCGATGACGTGCCCGGTCAACACGTCGTGCCCGACGGTTGCCAAGGTGCCCGCTGACGGCGACACCAGCGCCGCCGGCGACTCCGACGTGTTTGCCCTGAATTTCGGCACTCGCCCGGCCGACTGCAGCGGCGACGGACAGCGCGATGGCACCCTGACGACCACGGCCGACATGACGCTCACCGGCGACGCCAACGGCCATCGCACGTCCTTCCGGGCCACCTTCCACACCCTTTTCAAGGCAGCCGGGCCGGCGTGTGACCACCGCTACCTGGTGCCGCCGGACTACGACCAAGCTGTCGGAAAGCCGGGCAAGGTGTCGACATCCGATGTGCCGCAGCCGGGGGCCGAGGAAAACCTGCTGAACCGCAACATCCGCACCCAGAGCACCTGCACGCGAAGCACGACTCGCCCAGGGGGTTCGACCGCGGCGTTGTCCTGCACCACCGCGAAGGGCCAACGCGATCCGGCCAAGCGCCCGGCAACCATGTTGGTCATCTCGTTCTCGAGCGCTGCCGCGCTGCGGGCCGCATACAACGAGCAGCTTTCCGCGATGGGCGGTGCGACGAACTACGGCACCTGCTCGGGCGGCCAGCCTTGCGAACGGCCGATCGACGGCACCACCGGACGGGTGAGCGTCCTCGCACACGGCGGCACGACCAACCTGATCGCCTATGCCCCGGAACAGTCACTGACCCTGCTCGTCGCCCGAGGGTTCACCACGACGGCGGCCGCCTACCCCTGGTTCGTCACCCGGATGGACGCGGACCTGCCGTGGCTGCCCATCGCGCACTTCTGAGGGTCGGGCGGACGCTACCGGCCTTCTTGGCGGTCATCGCCGTGGCCGGCACGCTGGTGTCGTGCACGAGTGCGACCGGGCGGCCAGGTCGGACCGACACGCCGGACAGCGCCACCTCGGCACGGCCGATCCCGGGCCGGACGGGCGCCGTCAAGCCGCGCGCGGTGTTCCTCGGCGACTCCTACACGCGCGGCTCCGGCGCTTCCACCGCGGCCAACCGGTGGTCGAGCCTGGTCGCCGCCGCGCAGGGCTGGACGGAAATCAATCAAGGGGTCGGCGGTACGGGATACGGCACCCGCCAGGACCATCCGCCGGGCAAGCCCTACCCCGACCGGCTGATCGAGGTTGTCGCCGCGCATCCCGCCATTGTTTTGGTCAGCGGCGGCATCAACGATCTGAGGAGTCCGGCGCCGACGGTCGCTCGGGGCGTCGCCCGCACGTATTCGATGCTGCGGTCGCTGTTGCCCAGAGCAAAGATCATCGCCGTCGCGCCGTTCTCGAATGACGAGGCGCCGACATCCGCACTGCGCGCGATCGCCTCCGAGGTGCACAAGGCGGCTGTTTCGGTCGGGGCGGACTTCCTCGATCCGGGTTACGTCCTCGTGGGGCACGCCGAGCTGGTTCACCGCGATGGTCCGCACGCCGGACATCCGAACGATGCGGGCTATGCGCGGATGGCGAGCGCGATCAACTCCGCACTCGCCGCGCGCCGGTGAGTGGGACCCAACCCGACGACCACGCCAGCCGTAAGACGAGGTAGGGAGCGCCTGAATCCGCTCCGACGGACATACCAGCTTCGGTCGGAAGTCAGGCCGACGGCTTTGTGGACGGGCGAGGTGCCAGCGATCAGTGCGCCGCGACCACCTGCCTGCCGACGTTCCAGCCGTACAGGCTGACCACCGGCCGCGCGCCGTGCAACTCGGAGCGGGCGTAGGTGGCGGTGAGCGTCTCGCTCTCGCCCGGCCACAGCGTCACGTCGTTGCTCGACCACGTCACCGGACGGACCTGGTTGTCGCCGAGCTGGGCTCGTCCCTCGCGGTTGCCGCGGCGCACGTCGGCGCGCAGGAAGAGCGCGACGGTCTTGGTCCGGGAGGTGTTGGTCACGGTGACGACCGTGCGCTCAGTGCCCCCGACGACGTTCGAGTGAGCCCGGACCTGGACCGACGTCATCGGCAACCGCTGCAACGCCCGGAGATCCGCATACTGGCGCATCGTCGCCTGCGGGTTGCCCTCCGTCTTGGCCCAGTTCACCACGTCCGGCTGGGTCGACTGCCAGTACACGTTGCGGTCGACGACCGCGCCCGACTTGCGCAGCAACACCTCGACGAAGTACACCGAGGCCCGCTGGCCGGGCGAGGTCTGCGCCGGCACGTGCAAGGACAGCACCCGGTTGCGGACCTGTTGCGACGTCAGGCTGATGCCGCCCGCCGTCCCCTGATCGAGCACGGCCCCGTCCAACGTCCAGACCCGGGCCTGGACGGTGAGTCCGTGCGCGCTCTGGCCCCCGAGGTTGTCGAGCGTGACGGTCCGGTTGCCCGGGACGTAGAAGGCGTGCAGCGTGCGGTTGGCCTCCTGCGCGCCGAAGTAGCTCCCGGCCTCGTCGTAGTCGTAGTTGTACAGAGCCCAGAGCAGCGTCGGCCAGCCCTTGTTGGCCATCCAGTAGATCGTGCCCGTGGACGGTGCCGCGGGCTGGGTCCAGTTGTCGATGAAGGCCTCGAACTGCGCCCGGACGTCCTCGTAGTTCTGCAGCTGCGCTTCCTGGGTGTACTGCGCCAGCCCGTTCCAGCTGCCGTACCGGTGCGAGAGGGCGGTGTCGAAGTTGTACAGCGTGCCGAAGTTGTAACCGCTGGTGCCGGTCTCGGGATTGGCGTGGTACTGGTTCGCCTTCGGGTCCTGCCACAGCTTCGCCCGGTCGGCGGGGGACATGAAGCGCTGCATCGAGTCCAACGTCGGGATGGTGTGCCCGGCACTCTGCTCGCTGTCGAGCGCCCACGCCCCGCCGACGTTCGACAGGCTGCTGTCGTCGGCGTAGTCGGAGTGCGTCCGGTCGTACCAGTACGACGGCGGCACCCAGTCGTAGGGACCTTCCTTCTCGCCTGCGAGGCCGAGCCGCGGGGAGGACTTGTACTCGGCCGACGCGAGCACCGGGACGTCGAAGTCCTCGGCCCGGAAGGCGTCGAGGGTCACCGCCTCCTGCTCGTCGGTCGGGTTCTGGTCGCTCCACTGGAAGGTGAACACGCTCGCATGACCCCGCAGGCGTTGCGCCACGGAAACGGCGGACAGCTCCAGGATCTTCAGCTGCTGTGGGGTCGGCGGGTCGTACATCTCCCATGCGTCGCAGCACTGGAACCCCGAGGCGATGAGGATGCCGGCCCGGTCCATCTGGTCGTAGAAGTCCTGCGGCATGAAGTGCCCCTCCAGCCTGAGGGTGTTCAGGCCCATGCCCTTGATGAGCTGGATCTGGTGGGCGATGTCCGTGGACGAGTAATCCAGGAAGAGGTCAGGGTCGAATCCGCCGCCGCGGACGACGAACGGGCGGCCGTTGATCGCGTACTGCCGCACGCCGCCGGGCGCGAGCGGCGAGCCGGCCACGAGACGGCTGGTCACCCTCCGGATGCCGACGTGCTCGGTACTTGAGCCGACGAGCATCCCGTGCGCCGAGAGCGCAGTCACGACCGTGTACAGCGGCTGGGCGCCCATCTGGTACGGCCACCAGACCTGCGGGTGGCGCAGCACAAGGGCGGGATGAGCTGCTGGGGTCAGCGTGACACGCTCGGCGGTCGCGGCCGCGACCGTGACGTGCTGGCTCACGAAGACCGGGTGCCGTCCCTTCGGATCGATGACCAGGGCCGAGACGGTGCCGCTCTGCGTGGTGTCGCTGTGGTTCGTGACCCGGCCGACGACGGTGAGGGCCGCACTCGACAGGTCCGGCGCGTCGTGCTGGACGACGTGCACGTCGGTCAGCCCCAGCGCGGTCGAGGTCTGCAGCTGGACCGGGAACTGGATGCCGGTGTTCTGGTCCGGCGGGATCTGGGTCCAGTCCACGTTGTCCACGGTGAACATCGATGTGGGGTCGTTGGGGTGGACCTCGAGGGCGACGGCGTTGGCGCCGCGGTGCAGGAGCTTCGTCACGTCGAAGCGGTACTGCGTATAGGCGCCCTGCACCCGCTGGGCCGTCGCGACCTCGGTGCCGTTGACCCACACGTCCGCCTCACCGACGACCCCGTTGACGATGAGATCGGCGTGCCGCCCCGCCGGCGGTGCGGTGAACGTGGTGCGGTACCACCACGGCACGGCGAACCGCTTGACCGTCTCCGGGCCGATCTTCTTCTGGGTGCCGAAGCAGCGGCGCATCGTGTCGGAGTAAAACACGTGGGGGCACGCGCCGTTCTGGAGCAGCGCCTCGATCTCGGTGCCCGGCGCGCCGGCGTCGTCCGGCTGCACCGAGAGCCAGTGTGCGGTCGAGTATCCGGCCGTCGAGATGAGCTTTCCGCCGGCCGGAACCTCAGCGCTGCTGCGTACCTGCCAGCCGGAGCGGCCCAGCGTCGACGTTCCGTACGAGCCCGGACCACCGCTCGCGGCGACGGACCGGAGCGCGGCGGTGACCGCAGCGGGATCGGAGGCAGGCGTCGCGGCAGCGGCGCTCGGACCTGATATCACCTGCGCGGCCGGCATCGCCGCCACGACGGCGACTGCACAACCGGCCAGGACGAGCACCTGGGGACGGGAGAACCGTGTCAGCAACATGGCGACCTTCCGAAGCAGTGAGGCGTTGCGGGGCGGAATATGACTGGCGGGGAAATCGCATTGCGGTGGCCTTGGCCGTGCCGAGGGCGCCCCGCGGACCTGCCGGTCACGCCGGTGCCGCGGCGGCCGGGGCGGCGGTCTGGTCACCGGCCGCGCGCTGGACCTCGAGGTAGGCCTCATGTACGTGCACCGGCGCGAACGGCCAGGACCGGTTGATCTTCGCCCACGCGAGGAACACGACGACGCCGCCGACGATCCAGATCAGCGACAGCACGATGGACACGCCGGTCGCCGACTTGTACACGTAGGCCCAGCCGAGCAGGGCGAGGATGCTCGGCACGGGATACCACCACTGCTTGTAAGGCCGGTGCAGTTCGGGTTGACGGCGTCTCAGGACGGTGAGGGCGAAGACCTGGGCGATGGACTGGACGAGCACGGCGACCGTCGTCAGCATGTTGATGACCGTCGTGAGGTCCAGAAGAGATCCCGCAGCCGTCAGCACACCCATGACCAGGAGCGCCACGTAGGGGAACCCGCCAGTGGGGTGCAGCCGTGCGAATACGCCGAAGAACACCCGGTCGCGGGCGGCGTTGTAGGGCACGCGCGATCCACCGAGCAGACCGGCGAAGACCGAGCCGAACGCGGTCACGACGATCAGCACGGTCACGATGTCGGCGGCCGTGTGATTCCAGGCGGTGGTGACGGCCAGCGAGGCCACTGAGCTCGACGTCGCGACGTGCTCCCAGGGCACCACGCCGACCACGCCGATGTTCAGCGCCAGATAGATCACCATGATGCCGATGATCGAGTACACGATCGACCGGGGCATGGTGCGCCCGGGGTTCTTCAGCTCGTCGCCCATGTAGGCCGTGGTGTTGTAGCCGAGATAGTCGTAGACGGCGATGAGCAGTCCCGCGCCGAGACCGGTGAAGAAGTGGCCGTCGAGGTGCCAGGCTCCGGGCGGGTAGGTGAAGGCGAGGTGCGCGCTGAAGTGGGAGTAGCAGGCGGCGATGGTGAGCCCCACGGTGACAAGCATGATGATCCACAGCGTCGTCGTGAGCACCCGGATGGACTCGATCCGGCGCCACAGCGCGCCGACGACCACGACGACCACGGCGATGCCGATGAGGTGGATCTGCCACCAGGTCATGTCGGGGAAGAAGAAGCCGAGATACTGGACGAGCCCGATGACGCCCGTCGACATGATCAACGGGATGCTGATGACAGCCGTCCAGGCGAACAAGAAGGGCATGAGCTTCCCGGTCCGGTACTGGAACGCCTCGCGTAGGTAGAGGTAGGTGCCGCCGGCGCCGGGCATGGCGGCGCCGAGTTCGGCCCACACCAGGCCGTCGGCCATCGCCAGCAGCGCACCGACCACCCACCCGAGCACGGCCTGGGGCCCGCCCATCGTGGCGACCATGAGCGGGATGGTGATGAACGGCCCGATGCCGCACATCTGGGTCATGTTGATGGCGGTTCCGGACAGGGTCCCGACGCTGCGGCGGAAGTGGCCGCCGCTGTCGCTCCCGGACTCGCTCGGCACGTGGAGCGCCTCTTCGGTCATGCACTCACTCCTCGAACTGCCGGTCAGTGGGGGCTGCCGGTGCGGTCGTCCTGGCGTGGTTTGGTGCGCTGTGCGACATTAGTAAGACTGTCTTCCAAATACAACACTTTGGCGTACCCAGATTGCTTGCTGAGTACCCAGGTTGGACGTGGCAGCATGTGCGCCGTGCTGGGATCAGACGCCGACCGGCCCGCCGGCATCGTCAGCACCACGAGCGCAGTCCGGGTGATCAACGAGCGGGCGGTGTACGAGGCATTCCTGTCGCTCACCGCTGCCTCGGCTGCGGAGTTGGTGGCGCGGACCGGCCTGTCCAAACCAACCGTCTCCGTCGCCTTGTCCGACCTCGAGCGGGTGGGCCTGATCGAGCACTTGGGCCAGCGCACGGGCAACGCCGGCCGCGCGCCGCGGCTGTACCGGCTGTGCGCGCAGGCCGCCGGCGCGGTCGCGGTCGACGTCGGGAAGTCGTGGCTGCGGGCGGCAGTCGTGGACCTGACCGGCACGGTGGTGTCCCGCGACGAGCAGCGCTCCCGCAGCAGCTCGGCCGCCCGCCTCGTCCAGCAGATCGCCGACCTGGTCGAGCGGTTGGTCCACGAGTCCGGGTTGGACCACCAGGCGATCACCGCCACGGTCATCGGCAGCCCCGGCGTGTACGACCGGGTGGCCGACGTGGTGCACCTGGCGCCGAACCTGCCCGGGTGGGGGCGCGCCGGAGTGGTCGCCGAGCTGCGCAACCGGCTGCCTGGGCGGCTACGCATCGAGAACGACATCAACCTGGCGGCGCTCGCCGAGCTGGCGCACCTGGCCGAGTCCGCGCGGCCTGCTCCCGATTTCGTCTTCCTCTCGGCGGGCACTGGTCTCGGCATGGGCATCGTCGTGAACGGCCGGCTGTTGCGAGGCGCGCAGGGTGCGGCGGGCGAGGTCTCCTATCTGCCACTGGGCTCATCGACGACGCCGCGGGTGCAGCGGGGCCGTTCGTTGGAACAGCTCACCGCACCTGCGGCCGTGGTGGAGCAGGCGCACGCGTCAGGGCTCGCGGAGGTCCGTCGGCCGGAGGAGGTGTTCGAAGCCGCGCGGGCGGGCTCCCGGGCGGCGCAGCGCGCGGTCCAGACCGAGGCCCTTCGGCTCGCCACGGCCATCGCCGGCGTCGTGGCCGTGCTCGATCCGCAGCTCGTGGTCCTCGGGGGCGGCATCGGCCGCAACGGTGACCTGCTGCTCCCCACGATCGAGCACGCGCTGGTCCGACTCGTACCGCTGCAGGTGCCGGAGCTCCGGGTGTCGGAACTGGGCCCGGACGCACCGCTGTTGGGCGCGGTCGCGGCGGGGCTCGACCACGCGCGCAGCGTGGCCTTCGAAGCGGCGCTCGGGGCGTCGACCGCGCCCGTCTGACAAGGAGCGACGAACTCGCGGTGCGAGGGCGCCGGATCGTGCCTTGACCTTGCCGTGGCGTCAGCTTCTAGCGTCGTGGGTGTCCGGAAGAAGCGGGAGGTCCTGATGGCCTGGTCCATCCAGCAGGTCGCACGGATGTCGGGCGTGACGGCACGAACGCTGCGCTACTACGACGAGATCGGGTTGGTCCGGCCGGCTCACCTGGGCGCGAATGGCTACCGGTTCTACGAGTACGAGCAGTTGCTGCGCCTGCAGCACGTCTTGCTGTTGCGAGAGCTCGGTATGGACCTTGCGTCCATCGCGGCCGTGGTCAACGGCACCAGCAACCAGCTCGAGGCGTTGCGCTCGCACCTGGAACGGCTGCACGGCCAACGCGGCCAGCTCGACACCCTCATCCGGACGGTACAGACCACGATCGCTCATCTGGAGAAAGGACTTGCGATGCCCGCGGATGAGATGTTCGACGGATTCCGTTTCGATGAGGACACGATCGACGAGCTGGAGGCGGTGGCCGTCGAACGATCCGGCCAACCGGTTCAGTCGTACTTCGACGAACTTCGCGCGCGCACGGCTGGCTGGAGTGCCGAGCAGTTCCGGGCGGCCGAGCAGGCCGCAGCCGAGACCGAACGGCGACTGCTGGCCCTGCTGCGCGAAAGTGTGGCGCCGGACGATCCGGCCGTTTTCGCGGTGCTCGACGACGATGTCGCCGCGCAAAGCCGCCTCCTCCCGCTGAACGCCGAGGAGTATGGAAAGCTCGGTCAGGCGTTCACGACCGCTCCGGAACTGCGGGCCCACCTCGACGCGCGCGATCCGAACCTGGCCGAATACATGCGGGACGCCATGATCGCCTACGCATCAACTCGCATGACCTGACGCCGGTCCGCATGCTCAGCGAGCGGGCGATTCGCGCCGAGCCGGCTGTCACCGCCGGCCTGGGCGGTGATCGCTCAGGCGGGTTTCGTTCCGACGATGCACCGCGCCCGGCCCGGAACCCGGACCTTGCCGTCCTTCTCGAACGCGCTGACCTTCGCAACGGCGTGTGCGCGAATCCGCTCTCGCCCCAGTGCGTCGGCGCGGTGCAGGGCCGCAACCGCGAGCGAGACGTGTTCGCTGATCATTTCCCAGTACTGCTCGGGCGATTGCGTCACGAGTTCGACTTCGACGTCCCACTCGGAAAGGGCGCGCAGCCCGGCGGCTTGATAAAGGGCAGTGACATATCCCGGGGCGGCGCAGCGATACATATTCGGTCCGTCGGGGTCAGGTGGCGCTATCGCTGTCTCGGTCGCGATGGCCTGCATGGCGATGGTCGTCCACGGGTTCTGCTCGGGCTCGACCCAGACCGACGAGCACAGCCGTCCACCCGGCTTGAGCACGCGCGCGAACTCGGCCGTCGCCCTGGCCACGTCAGGAAAGAACATGTATCCGAACCGCACGGAGACGCTGTCGAATGCGGCGTCCTTGAACGGCAAGTCGTCGGCGCTGCACACCTTCGTCTCGATGTTGGCTATCCCTTGCGCATGGGCTCGTCGCGCGGCTATGTCCAGCATCTCCGCGACGAGGTCGGTCAGCACGACGCGACCCATTGGCGACAGTTTCGCGATGGTCAGGCCCGGCTCACCGGTGCCAGAGGCAATGTCGAGATGCTGCTGATTGTCAGTGATGTCGAGGCGTTCGATCATCGCTGCGCCGACCGGGCCGAGTTGATCCATGATGACCGAGTCCCACTTCTCCCAGCCGGCAGAGAGTCCGGCCCACGTCGCTCGCTGACCGTCTCGGATCTCATCGGCACTCGGCATCGGTCTCTCCCTATCGCCGCATCGGAACGCGGCGGTCGCGGCATCTGGTGGGGTGATCTTGCGGCGCGGCAGGAGGTGGCGTAGCTGGAGTAGCCCGCTTCGATACCAGTGTCGAGGGCCGACGTGCTGCCGGTGTTGACGATAACTCCGCCGTCCTCGATCAGCGGAAGGAGTTGCTGAGTCAAGAAGTACGGCCCCTTGAGCAGAGTGCGGTGGAAGTGGTCGAACATTTCCTCAGTGACCTCCGCGAACGGCGGCGCGCCACCGCCGATTCCAGCGTTGTTCACGAGGCCGTGGATCGACTCGCTCTGCCATTTGTCGCGCAGCACGTCGCGCAGCTGCGTAACGAAAACCTCGAAAGCGGGCAGGTCGGCGACATCGAGCTGCAGCGCCGCGGCCGACCCGCCGTCCGCCTCGATCCGCTCCACGGTGGCCTCCGCTTCCGCATCGTGCAAGCGTCTCCCAGAAGTCGGTGCGCGGGGCGTCGCCGAATCTTCGCGATCTACCCTCGGCTCCGGGCCGGGGCACGTCGGTACGGACTTGCCCTCAAGCGGCACACCACTCGTCGGCCACGACGCCATCCGCGAGTGGGGCCGCGAGCGGGTCGCCTCAAACGTGCGGACACCGACGAATTCGTCCGCACCGACGCCGGATGGCGATTCGTCTCGCGCACCTTCGAGACCCTGTTCGGCTGACGCCCCGACGACTGTGCCGCGCCGCGGAGTGACTTGGCCCCAGTGGTCGTCGCCGATTTGGCCCCGCCTGCAGTGGGTGGTGTTGATGCCGGGTAGTACTGGTGGTTATGCACCGGATCTTGTTGCGTGAGGTCGTCGTCGATGCCCCCGACGACACGTTCGTCGCGACGCGTAACTTCTGGGCGGCGGCGCTGGTGACCGAAGCGCGTGAGATCGAAGAGTTTCCCGAGTTCACGGCTTTGCCGGATGCGGCTTCGCTGTCGTGGGTCGGGTTGCAGAACATCGGCAGCGGCGAGGCGCGTTTTCATCTGGACATCGAGACCGACGATGTCGACGCCGAGGTCGAGCGGTTGACCAGGCTTGGCGCGGTGAAGGTCGCTGATGGCCGGACCTGGGTCGTGATGCGCGACCCGTCCGGTCTGCTGTTCGACGTGGTGCCGTATCAGTCGCCGTGGTTCGCCGAGCGCTCGCGTGAGGTGTCGTAGCTGGCCCAGGGAGAGACGCGACGAGGCGTGCTGGCCCGCCGCGCGGCCGGCAGTGCCGTTAGCTCCGACGCAGCTTCGGGAACATGTACGGGATGGATCCCGGCATTGTGGCTGCGGCGTGCGCTGCCGTGCTCGCACTGGGGGTGATGGCTTGGTGGGGCCGACGCGCCTGGGGCCACACGCCCGCTGGGGTGATGAGCGCGCTCCGTGCGCATGATGGCGACCATCGCATCCGGGTGCTGTGGCTCGAAGCGATGGGTGGTGCCTGGAACCCGGCCAAGCCGTTAGGTTTCAACAATCCCCTCTTTGCGGTGGGAAGTGGCACCTACCACCTCGACGGCAACGGCCAGGTCACTCTTGACTGGCACCCGGCAAAAGGCGAGCCGGCCGAATACCGAGGTGCGGTCCCGGACCGATTCAAAGACACTCCGGAGCGCCGTCGGATCCACAAGGTCCTCCACTTGCTCCTCGCCGTATACGCAGTGGCAGTCGCCGGCGGTTTCGCGATCGGTTACCTCACTTCGACCGGAACCGTCACCACTCGTCTCGGCTTCGCGATGCTCGGCGTCTTCGCAGGACTTCTCGCACTCTGGTTCGTGACCCTCGTCATCAACGTCTGCCACGGAATTCACGGTGCCCTCCGCGGGTCAAGGCAAACCGCCACTGCGACGAAGCGATCGCCGAGCACCTGATCGACAGCTCGCACCGCGATCGGCGGTTGCGTCAAGAACTCCAGCCCCGCCGCGGTGTCAGGCCCCAGTTCGGCCGGAACTCGAACCTGGGGTCAATCGACACCGCGGTCTTGTCGCTCCCGTTAGACCGCATAGTCCAGATGTCCCCCACCGCGGGTCCCGGGTCGACGTAGGAGAAGTGGCAATAGATGATCCGCCGGCCATTCGGTGACCAAGACGGGTTGAAGTTCTGGTTCGGCACGTTCGTAGCCGAGGTCAGATATCGGATGCTACGGGTGCACTGGGCGAGCGATCGGCAAGTCGCGGGCACGGTCGCGACGGCTTGCGCCTTTCCGTCGGGTGGCCCCTGACCATAGGTCTCGAATACGACTGCGTTCTTGCTCGGGCCGGTGGTTGCTGGAGAAGCCGCGGGGAGGTCGGCGTCGAGTGCCCAGGGTGTGAGTTGCTTGACGTGTCGACCGCTCGGGTCCATACGGAACACCGCAATGTGACCATCGCGAGGGTTGGACCGAAGGAACACGATGTAGCCAGTGGGCGAGAAGGAGGCGCGGACCGCGTCGAACCTCGTCAGGCGCGTCTGGGTGCCGCCGTGCAGATCGGAACGGTAGAGCGGCTCACCCACCGCGTTGCCGGTCGTGGGGTCGATTGGGCCGATGATCCGACCGTAGACCAGGTGATGTCCGTCCGGTGTCCAGTTCGGGGCCTCGACGCCGACGCACGGGTCGGTGCAGCGCAAGTTCAGGATCCTTTCGCCCTGGCCGTCGATGCCGACGATCCCGATCTCCGCGAGACCTTGCGAGTCGATGTTGCGCTCGAACAGCACATGTCGACCGTCGGGGGAGATCTTTGGATCTATGTCGTAGACGTGCGTCGCCGGGTGAGTGATCGCGCGCACGTGCCTCCCGTGCTCGTCGGCGCGCACGATGCGGGCGGTGCCGTCGTCGAAGTTGTCGTAGCGCGACCAGGCGAGAACGCCGGCCAGATGCTCGTGCTGTTTGGTCGGCTGGGCTGCGGCGGCAGTGGAGCTGATTCCAGCAATCGTCGACAGCAGCACGGCGATCACGATGATATGGATGCGGCGCATCGGATCTCCGATTGCTTGCGGTGCGCCTGACCAGCGCATCGTGCTGCTGCCGAGTGTGGCCCGACCGGGTCACGGGGTCAATGGACATGACCGCCCACCTGTCTTGGCGATGGTCGGCGACCTGGTCCAAGCCCGTCGGCTACGTGAACGAACCTGCGCCATACTTGCCGCAGCGCCCTCGATCCATAATCCGGGTCAAGCTCCACCGCCACGGCTTGCTGTCTGCGACGGTTCAGTGTGCCCTGCACCCGCGTGACGGGCGGGGATTCTATTTCGTGACTTGGGCCGATGATGGAGGGCACGGTGGCGGTGGACACCCTTTGGACAGCGATCGGCGCCTTGGCAACTGTAGGGGCTACCGGCGTAGCCCTGTTCTTTGGCGTGGGTCAGGCTCGGCGCGAGCGCAACAAGACCGCCGAAGAGCGTGCCGCTCGGGAGGCCGCCGAAGATGCGTTGGCCGCAGAACGTTCGGCGCAGGACTTGCGGCGTCAACGCGCTCAAGCCGAGCGGTTCTGCGTCTGGGTAGAACAGCTGCCTGCTGATCGACCAGATGAGTTGCCTCGGTTCGAGATCATCATCCTCAACGGTTCGGACCTGCCGATCTATGAAGTCATGATGCCGCAGGCCGGTCTGCCGTTCTTCCCGATGATTCCTCCCGGGACTCGACTGGCCAGAACCGTCGAGCCCAGCGAACGGACCATGGAGGTGGTCTCGAGCTTGCCGGGTGCGCCAGTGCACGTCCGGTTTCGCGATGCCGAAGGCAACTACTGGGACCGAGACGACGATGGCAATCTCAAGATGGCGACACCATGAGCCGAGCTAGCTCTCATTCCACAATTCATTCCACGTGCATCGAACTGCTGCGGTCCGGGGCGCTACAGCCCCCGTATTTATTGAGTGCCCCCGGCAGTGTCCTGGTTCAGGACATCGGAATGGGGTGTCTCGGGTCATCGGAATAGCGTGTCGCAGGTCTTCGGAATAGCGATCGGTGCCGAGGCTGCGGCATGTCGAAGCGTCGTCTTGTCATCACTGCTGTTCTCGCCGGTCAGTCCCAGTCCGAGGTCGCCCGCAGCTACGGTGTCTCGCAGGGCTGGGTCAGCCGGCTCATGGCCCGTTACCGACTTGAGGGCGAGGCTGCGTTCGAGCCGGGCTCGCGGGCTCCTCGGTCCAGTCCGGCAGCGACCCCGACCGAGACGGTCGAGTTGGTGCTGCGGCTGCGCAAACGACTCGACGAGGCTGGTCTAGACGCCGGTGGCACCACGATCGGCTGGCACCTGGCTCACCATCACGCCACGACCCTGTCGCGGGCCACGATCAACCGGATCCTCGTCCGAGCTGGGGCGGTCACCCCGGATCCGGCCAAGCGACCCAAGTCCTCCTACATCCGCTTCGAAGCCGACCAGCCCAACGAGTGCTGGCAGTCCGACTTCACCCACTACCGACTCACCAATCCCGACGGCAGTCTCCGGACTCGCCGGGGCGGTTCAGCGCTGGGACCGACGTCGAGATCCTGACCTGGATCGATGACTGCAGCAGGTTCTTGCTGTCACTCACCGCACACCGGCGAGTCACCGGCCCGATCGTGCTCGGCACCTTCCGCGAGACCGTTGCCACCTATGGGATTCCGGCCTCCACGCTGACCGACAACGGGATGGTGTTCACCACCCGCTTCTCTGGCGGCCGGGGCGGCCGCAACCACCTCGAGACCGAGCTACGACGCCTGAACGTCACCCAGAAGAACGGTCAACCCAACCACCCGCAGACCCAAGGAAAAGTCGAACGCATCCAACAAACCCTGAAGAAATGGCTACGCGCCCAATCGGTTCAGCCCGCCACGATCGGCGACCTGCAGACCCTGCTCGACGCCTTCCTCGACACCTACAACCAGCACCGGCCACACCGATCGCTGCCCCACCACGCCACACCCGCCACGATCTACACCAGCCTGCCCAAAGCCACCCCGAACGACGACCGCAGCAGCGACACCCACGACCGCGTCCGCCACGACAAGATCGACAAAGCCGGCAGCGTCACCCTGCGCGTCGCCGGCCGACTACGCCACATCGGCGTCGGCCGAACCTACGCCCGAACCGACGTCATCCTGCTCGTCCAGGACCTGCACGTCCGCATCATCGACACCGCAACCGGAGAACTCCTACGCGACCTGATCATCGACCCCCGCCGCGACTACCAACCCACCGGCCGACCACCCGGCCCCGCCACCAAAAAGAAATAGCCCGAACCTGCACACCGCAGGTCCGAGCCATTCCGATGTCTCGAGACATCACAGAGTGCCCCCGGCAGGATTCGAACCTGCGCCACCGCCTCCGGAGGGCGGTGCTCTATCCCCTGAGCTACGGGGGCGGCAAACCGGGCAAGCCTAGCAAGAACCGGGTCTGGGATCAGTTGCCCGGCGGGGCGAGCGGGGAGCCGCCCAGCTGCCGCAGCAGCCGCTCCATGTCGATGACCTCGGCGCTCTGGGAGTTGATGATCGACTGGGCCAGATCGCGCACGTAGGACTTCTGGGCGTGGGCGGCACCGTATTGCGCCATCGCCAAGCCGCCCTGGTGGTGCCGGATCATCAGCTGCAGGAAGAGGATGTCGAGGGCCTTGCCGTGCGACGACTCCAGCTTGGTCATCTGGGCCGGCGTGGCCAGCCCAGGCATCTGCCCGCCGTCGAGGTGCGCGTGCCCACCCATCCACGCCATCAGCGGCCGCGAGGATTCGCGGCTCAGGCCCCACGAGTCGAGCCAGCCCTGCATCTGGCCGACCTGGAAGTCCTGGGACGTTTCGATGTCGAAGGCGAGTAGCTTCAGCGACGCACTCGTGGTGTGGTCACGTTCGTAGCCGGCCATCGTGACGGCCTGGACGTGGTGCGTCGACATGTCCCGCGCGAACCCGGCGTCGACTGAGGAGTCGGAAACCGAAGCTGAAGACTTGGCGCTGTGGCTGCCCCAGAGGTGTCCGAGCGTGAGCGCCGCCACGAGGGCGGCGACGGTCAGGATGCCGACCAGGATGATCGGCAGCGGGCGACGAACCGGAGTGCCCGCTGCGGGCGCCTCGTCGGTCGAAGCGCCAGCAGTGTGCACGTCGGCACTCACGTCGCGGGCACCCACAGCGGATGACCGAACGTGCTGGGGTGGGTCTTGAACGTCGGCTGGGAGCACGACGCGCCATATTCCGGCGTCGTCTTCTTGTTGTACCGCAGTGCGCCGACAAACTGCTGGATGCGCGGATCGTCGGCCTTGCTGAGGAAGAGCTGGTAGCCCCACGCCTGAAGCGAAATGTTGTCCTTCAAACCCGGATAAGGGCTCAACGCCATGCGGTCCTGGCCGGTGACCAGTTCCTTCAGCTTGCTGAGCTCGGCGGCCGGCAAGCTCGGCTTGTAGGTGATCCAGATCGCGCCGTGCTCGAGCATGTGCACGGCGTTCTCATTGGCGATCGCCTTGGGATATACGGTGCCGGTGCAATCGGCCCAATACTGGCTGTGGTTGCCACCAATCGGCGGGGATGCGTCGTATTTGAGGTTGCCTTCTACGTGCGTATGGTTCGGCTCCACCTTGTAGGTGACACCGGAAATCTGCTTGGCCGCCGGCAGCTCGGGCTGGCGGTAGGGGTTGCTGTTCGCCTTCGGCGAGCTCTTGTGGTTGGCCACGGCGTACGTGACGATCGCGGCCGCGAACAGCACGATCAACACGGTCGTAATGATCAGTCCCCACGGTGTCTGCTTCTGGTTGACGATCGACTTGCCGGGCTTCTTCTTCACCGGAGGGCGCGCGGGCGGACGAGTAGGAGCGCCCTTCGCCGCACCAGCCTTCGCGGCCTTCGGCGGACCAGCCTTCGCGGCCTTCGCCGGACCGGCCTTCATGGCCTTGGACGGACCGCCCGGGCGTGCGGTCGAGACCTTCGCCGGACCGGACTTGCTCGACGCGGACGGGCCTGACTTGCGCTGGGCCATGGACCTGCCTTTTCGTGGCCGACAAAGGAAATGGAATCGCGGTGACCCGACAAGTCTAGGTCGCCTGCATAAGAGCGGTCATAGGACGGGCGTTTGCTGGGCGATATCGGCCCAGCGGCGGCCACTACGATTGCCCAGTGACTCCCGCCGATCTTGCCACCGCCGTCACTGCGGCGGTTTCGCAATGCCTTGAGGCGGGTGAGTTCGCGGTGCCCGCACTGCCGGACGTCGTGATCGAGCGGCCGAAGAATCCGGAGCACGGCGACTACAGCACGAATGTCGCGCTGCGGCTGGCCAAGCCGGCCGGAAGACCGGCCCGTGAAATCGCGACCCTCCTCGCCGGGCGGCTGGCCGACGTCGACGGAATCGCCCGGGTCGACGCTGCCGGTCCGGGCTTCCTCAACATCACCCTGGCTGCCGAGGCGCTCGGCCAGCTCGCACGGGAGATCGTCGAAGCCGGCCCGGCCTACGGTCACGGCGACGTGCTGGCCCGACAGAATCTCAACCTCGAGTTCGTCTCGGCCAATCCAACCGGCCCCGTCCACATCGGCGGCGCCCGGTGGGCGGCAGTCGGTGATGCGTTGGCCCGGTTGCTGCAAGCCAACGGCGCTCTGGTCACGCGCGAGTACTACGTCAACGACGCCGGCAGCCAGATCGAACGGTTCGCGCGAACGCTTCGTGAGGTCGCGAACGGCCGCCCGGTGCCCGACGACGGCTACGCCGGCAGCTACATCGATGAGATTGCGGCTGCTGTTCTCGCGCGGAACCCGCAGGTGCTGCAGCGGCCCGACGCTGAGCAACTCGAAGTGTTCGCGCGCGACGGCGTCGACCAGATGCTCGTGGAGATCAAGCGGTCGTTGTCAGACTTCGGTGTCGTCTTCGACGTGTACTTCCGAGAGAGCCAGCTCCACGAACGCGACGAGCTCAACGCAGCACTCACGCGCCTGCGCGATCAGGGCCGGGTCTTCGAGGCGGATGGCGCTACGTGGCTGCGTACCACCGATTTCGGCGACGACCGCGACCGCGTGATCGTCCGCAGCACCGGCGAGTGGACCTACTTCGCCGCAGACTGCGCGTACTACCTCGACAAGCGCGAGCGTGGGTTCGACAAGGTCGTCATCATGCTCGCCGCGGATCATCACGGCTACATCCGCCGACTGCGGGCGATGGCCACCTGCTTCGGTGACGATCCCGACCAGACGCTCGAGGTGCTCATCGGCCAGCTGGTGAACCTGATCAAGAACGGCGAGCCGGTGCGCATGAGCAAGCGGGCCGGCAACGTGATCGTGCTCGCCGACCTGGTCGACGCGGTCGGTGCCGACGCGGCCCGCTACGCACTAGTGCGGTATTCCGTCGAGCAGGGCATCGATATCGATCTGGATCTGTGGGCGCGCAAGACCAGCGACAACCCGGTTTACTACGTGCAGTACGCCCATGCGCGCATGGCGTCGCTGCAGCGCAACGCCGCCGAGCTGGGCATCGTCCGCTCACCCGATCCGGACCTCGGCCTGCTGAGTCACCCGCGCGAGGTGGATCTGCTGGGCGCACTTGGTGAATTCCCGCGGGTGGTGGCCTCGGCCGCCGAGCTGGCGGCGCCCCACCGGGTCGCGCACTACCTGGAATCGCTGGCCGGCACCTACCACCGCTTCTACGACGCGTGCCGGATCCTGCCCATGGGCGACGAGCCCGCCACGCCGGTAACTCACGCCCGGCTGTGGCTGGGGGAGGCGACCCGCATCGTGCTGGCCAACGGCTTGCGGCTGCTCGGTGTGAGCGCTCCGGAACGGATGTAGCCGATGAGCCGTTCAGCGCACCCCGCCGGCGCGCGCTACGCCGACGTCACGCCCGAAACGCACGTTGTGGCCGCTCCCGACGATCTCAATCGGCTGGACCCTGCCATCTGGCCGTCGTCCGCCCGTCGGGTCGGCGGTGTCGTGCACCTCGGGGAGCTCGCCGTGCCCGATCTGGTCGCCGAGCACGGCACCCCGGCCTTGCTGCTCGACGAGCACGACCTGCGTGCGCGGGCCCGGGCCTACGCCGCGGCCTACCAAGGCGTCGATGTCTACTACGCCGGCAAGGCCTTCCTGTGCACGGCCGTCGCCGAGTGGATCGCCGAGGAAGGCCTCGGCCTGGACGTCTGCACCGGCGGTGAGCTGGCCGTCGCGCTCGCGGCCGGCTTCCCACCTGACCGCATCGCCATGCACGGCAACAACAAGTCGCGCGCTGAGCTGGCCCGAGCCGTCGACGCCCGCGTCGGGCATGTCATCGTCGACTCGTTCGACGAGATCGAGCGCTTGGCCGCAATCGCGAGCTCGGCCGGCGTCCGGCAGCGGGTGCTGGTGCGGGCAACCGTCGGCGTCGAGGCACACACCCACGAGTTCATCGCGACTGCTCACGAGGACCAGAAGTTCGGCTTCTCCCTGCGCGATGGCGCGGCTGAGCGCGCGGTGGCGGCGGTGCTGGCCGCCGACTCCCTTGAGCTGGCCGGCTTGCACTCGCACATCGGCTCGCAGATATTCGACACCGCCGGCTTCGAAGTTGCGGCTCACCGCGTCGTCGGGTTGGCCGCGGCGATCCACGCCACCCACGGCGTCAACGTCGAAGAGATCAACCTCGGCGGCGGTCTCGGCATCTCCTACGTGACCGGCGACGACCCCGAGACGCCGAAGCAGACGGTCGAGCGACTGAGCACGATCGTCGAGCGAGAGTGTGCCGCCGCAGGCCTGCCCGTGCCTCGGCTGTCGGTGGAGCCCGGCCGGGCGATCGTCGGGCCGAGCGCGATCACGGTGTACGAGGTCGGCACGGTCAAAGACGTCTCGCTCGACGGTGGGTTGACCCGCAGCTACGTCTCGATCGACGGCGGAATGAGCGACAACATCCGCACCGCGCTGTACGGCGCCGAATACACCTGCGCGTTGGCCAACCGCGCGTCCGACGCGGCACCGAAGCTGTCGCGCGTCGTCGGCAAGCACTGTGAGAGCGGCGACATTGTGGTTCGCGACACCTGGCTGCCCGCCGACGTCGGCCCTGGCGATCTGATTGCGGTGGCGGCCACCGGCGCGTACTGCCGCAGCATGGCCAGCAACTACAACCATGTGCCCAGGCCACCGGTCGTGGCGGTCCGTGACGACTCCTCGCGTGTCATCGTGCGGCGGGAGACCGAGGATGATCTGCTTCGCCTGGATCCCGGCTGGAGGGCATCGACGTGAGCGACGCGCTGCGGGTTGCGCTGCTCGGCTGCGGCGTCGTCGGCTCGCAGATCGTGCGGTTGCTGCACGAGCAGACCGACGACCTGGCCGCCCGCGTCGGCGTCCCACTCGAACTGGCCGGGGTCGCGGTTCGCCGACCGGCCAAGCACACCGACATCCCCGCCGACCTGCTCACCACCGATGCCGCATCTCTCGTTGTCCGTGACGACATCGACCTGGTCGTCGAAGTAATCGGCGGCATCGAGCCGGTGCGCACCTTGCTCCTGGCCGCTCTCGCGGCCGGCAAGAGCGTGGTCAGCGCCAACAAGGCCCTGCTGGCCGAGGACGGCGCGACTTTGCACGACGCCGCGGCCAAGACGGGCGTCGACCTCTACTACGAGGCCGCCGTCGCCGGAGCCATCCCGCTGTTGCGCCCACTGCGGGAGTCGTTGGCCGGCGACCGCATCACCCGGGTCATCGGCATCGTCAACGGGACCACCAACTTCATCCTCTCCCGCATGGACGCGACCGGGGCGGGCTTCGACGAAGCGCTGGCCGAAGCCACTGCGCTCGGCTACGCCGAAGCCGACCCGACCGCCGACGTCGACGGTTTTGACGCCGCGGCCAAGGCGGCCATTCTCGCCGGGCTGGCCTTCCACACGCGGGTCACGGCGTCCGACGTCTACCGTGAGGGCATCGGCGAGGTGACCGCGGCCGATCTGGCCAGTGCCAAGGCCATGGGCTGCACGGTCAAACTGCTCGCCATTTGTGAGCGCACCCAAGGCCGCGACGGAGCCGAGCACGTCGCGATGCGGGTGCATCCGGCGATGATCCCTCGTACGCACCCACTGGCCGGCGTGGGCGACGCGTTCAACGCGGTGTTCGTGGAAGCGGAAGCGGCCGGGTCGCTCATGTTCTATGGGCGCGGCGCCGGTGGCGCGCCGACCGCGAGCGCTGTGCTCGGCGACCTCGTGGCGGTGGCTCGCAACCGGGTGAACGGCAGCAGGGGAGCGGGCGAGAGTTCCTACGCTGCGCTGCCCATCCAGTCGATGGGCGAGGTGGCGACGCGCTACCACGTCGCGCTGGACGTCTCCGACGAGCCGGGCGTCCTGGCGGCCGTGGCCGGCACGTTCGCCGGGCACGGCGTAAGCATCCAGAGCGTGCGCCAGGAGGGCCGCGGCCACGCTGCGACGCTGGTGCTGGTCACGCACACGGCCACCGATGCCGCCTTGGCCGGCACCGTCGATGAGCTGGCCGGCATGGAATTCGTGCGGCGCGTCGCCAGCGTCATGCGCGTCGAAGGCATGCACCCGGACCAGGAGAACTGATGGCGACGCTGTGGCCAGGCGTGATCGAGGCCTATCGCGACCGGCTGCCGGTCAGCGCCGCCACGCCGGTCGTCACCTTGTTCGAAGGGGGGACGCCCCTGGTCGCCGCGCACGAGTTGTCCGAGCGGACCGGCTGCACGGTCTACCTCAAGGTCGAGGGTGCGAATCCGACAGGTTCGTTCAAGGACCGCGGCATGACGGTGGCCATCTCGAAGGCCGCCGAAGAGGGTGCGAAAGCAGTCATCTGCGCGTCGACCGGTAATACTTCGGCCAGCGCCGCGGCCTACGCCGTACGGGCCGGAATGACCTGCGCCGTCCTCGTGCCCCAAGGCAAGATCGCGCTCGGCAAGATGGCCCAGGCGCTGGTGCACGGCGCCCGCCTGTTGCAGGTCGACGGCAACTTCGACGACTGCCTCGAACTCGCCCGCAAGCTAGCGATCGACTACCCGGTCGCCTTGGTGAATTCGGTCAACCCCTACCGCATCGAAGGACAGAAGACCGCGGCGTTCGAGATCTGCGACGCGCTCGGCCGTGCGCCTGACGTGCACTGCATCCCGGTCGGCAACGCCGGCAATATCACGGCGTACTGGAAGGGCTACCGCGAATACGCCGACCACGGTGTGGTCGCGTCCGCCCCTCGGATGTTCGGGTTCCAGGCCGCCGGTGCGGCGCCGATCGTCAACGGGGCGCCGGTCCTGGCGCCGGTGACGATCGCAACGGCGATTCGCATCGGAAACCCGGCTTCGTGGACCTTCGCCGAGGAGGCCCGCGACGAATCCGGCGGCCTCATCGCGGCGGTCACCGACAAGCAGATCCTCGAGGCCTATCGACTGGTCGCCCGCAGCGAGGCCGTTTTCGTCGAGCCGGCGTCGGCCGCGAGCGTTGCCGGGCTGCTGCAGACTGCGGCCGATGGGCGGCTGTCGAAAGGATCCACGGTCGTGTGCACGCTCACGGGCAACGGCCTGAAAGACCCGGAGTGGGCCATCACCGGGGCGCCCAGGCCGATCACGGTGCCGGTCGACGGGCACGCTGCGGCCGTGCATCTGGGTCTGGGGTGAGGGGCCGACCGTGAAACCAGCTTTCCGCGCCGGAGCGGTGCACGTTCGCACGCCGGCCACCAGCGCCAACCTCGGCCCGGGTTTCGATGCGCTCGGGCTCGCCCTGTCGTTGCACGACGACGTCGTGGCCCGCGTTGGCGAGGACGGCTTGCTCGTCGACATCGCGGGCGAGGGCGCCGACCTGGCCCGCGACGAAAAGCACCTCGTCGTGCGGGCCATGCGGGCAGCGTTCGACCGGCTGGGCGGCCAGCCGCGCGGTATCGAACTGTCCTGCGCCAATCGGATCCCGCACGGGCGGGGCCTCGGCTCGTCGGCGGCGGCGATCGTCGCCGGACTGCTGCTGGCGCGTGGCTTGGTGCTCGGCGGCGACCGGGCGCTTTCCGACGCGCAACTGCTCGCTCTGGCCAGCGAAATCGAAGGCCATCCCGACAACGTTGCGGCCTGTCTTCTCGGCGGGCTGACGGTTGCCTGGGGAGAAGACGGCGTTGGTCGCGCCGTCGGTCTGCACTGCGACCCGGCCATCCGTCCGGTTGCGCTCGTACCACCGTTCTCCGCGTCGACGAAGCATGCGCGCGGCCTGCTGCCCGACAGCGTGCCGCACGCCGACGCCGCTTTCGCGGCCGGTCGCTCGGCGCTGCTCGTGGCGGCCCTGACCGGCTTGCCCGCCATCCTGATGGCCGCCACGGAGGACCGCTTGCACCAGCAGTACCGGGTGCCTGACACGCCTCAGAGCGCTGACCTCCTGGCTCAACTGCGCGCGGCCGGGGTGCCGGCTGTGCTGTCCGGCGCCGGACCCACGGTGCTGGCGTTGGCTCGAGACCAAAACGAGGTCGACAACGCCCAGGCTGCGCTGCCGCCGGACTGGGCCGCCCTGGAGCTCGCCGTGGACGCCCGCGGGGCCCACGTCGTCCCGCCTGCGCGATGATATTGCGCGGACATTGCACGCCAAGGGAACACGCCGCGCCGGGCGAGTGTTGCTCCTTACATGGTTGAGCGTCTAGGCTCAATTCCGTCAGTCCAGGCGCCGCCGCAATTGCGCAGGCGCCAACCCGCCCGCTCGCACCCATCTCTGGTGTTGAACCGGATGAGTACCGCAAGCGGCCGGAACCCACTGACTCACCACCGCATTTCCCCCGAGCTTGATGCTTGGGAGAGCTGGATCTAGTCGGTCCCCGACCCGATCCGGTCCTACCGGTCGCGCAGCGTAAGCAACGCCCGCCGGCCGTCCCTCGGAAGGATCCGACAACACCGTGACAGACATCCAAGAACAGGCCCTGCCCGCCACCACCGGACGCGACGCCGCGCCGGCCGCAGACGGCGAAAGGGCCACCGGCCAGGCGCGCAAATCCGCGACGGCCACCCCCGATGACTCCGCCTCGAGACGTCCGGCCGCCAAGCGCGCCGGCTCGCTCTCGGCGATGTTGCTGCCTGAGCTGCAGCAGGTCGCCAGCGGGCTCGGCATCAGCACGACCAAGAAGAAGAAGAGCGATCTCATCGCCGCCATCCAGGCCGCCCGCAGCGGCTCCGGCACCGCGCCGAGCACATCCGGCTCCGAGCGCCCGGCCCGGGCGAATGCCTCGGCAAGTTCGCCGGCCAGCGAGCCGGCCGCCGCCGACGAGCAGCAGCGCACCGAGCCGCGCAACGCGGCCGACACCGAGCAGCGGACCGAGCAGACCGGCAACGGCCGAAGGCCCGACCAGCGCAACCAGGGCCAGGGTGCCAACCAGGGCCAGGGTGCCAACCAGAACCGTCAGCAGGGTTCGAACCAGGGCGGCGGTCAGAACAACCAGAACCGTCAGCAGGGTTCGAACCAGGGCGGCGGTCAGAACAACCAGAACCGCCAGCAGGGCTCGAACCAGGGTCAGGGCTCGAACCAGGGTGGCGGCAACGACGACGACGAGTTCGACGGCACCCGTCGTCGCGGTCGCCGTTACCGCGACCGTCGCGGCCGCACCCGCGACCGTGGCCCCGGCGAGGCTCGTCCCAGCTCTGGCAACAACGACGTCGAGCCGACCGTCTCTGACGACGACGTGCTGGTGCCGGTCGCCGGGATCGTCGACGCGATCGAGGAGAAGAACACCTGGTTCGTCCGGACGTCCGGCTACTTCGCCAGCTCCGACGACGTCTACATCGCCAACTCCTACGTCCGCCGCTTCGGCCTGCGCCGCGGTGACACCGTCACCGGTGCGATCAAGCAGCAGCGCGACGACGCCCGTCGCGAGAAGTACAACCCGCTCGTCCGCCTGGACACCATCAACGGTGCCGACCCGGAGCAGGCCAAGAACCGGGTCGAGTTCACCAAGCTCACGCCGCTGTACCCGCAGGAGCGGCTGCGTCTGGAGACCGAGCCGCACATCTTCACCACGCGGGTCATCGACCTCGTGATGCCGATCGGCAAGGGCCAGCGCGCACTGATCGCGTCGCCGCCGAAGGCCGGCAAGACCAGCGTGCTGCAGGCCATCGCCAACGCCATCGCTACGAACAACCCCGAAGTTCACCTCATGGTCGTGCTCGTCGACGAGCGACCAGAAGAGGTCACCGACATGCAGCGTTCGGTGAAGGGCGAGGTCATCGCCTCGACGTTCGACCGCAAGCCGCAGGAACACACGATGATCGCCGAGCTGTCCATCGAGCGGGCCAAGCGCCTGGTCGAGATGGGCCACGACGTCGTCGTGCTGCTCGACTCGATCACCCGCCTGGGCCGGGCCTACAACCTGGCCGCGCCGGCCAGCGGGCGCATCCTCTCCGGCGGTGTCGACTCGACCGCGCTGTATCCACCGAAGCGATTCCTCGGTGCGGCCCGCAACATCGAACACGGCGGCTCGCTCACCATCATCGCGACCGCGCTGGTCGAGACCGGCTCGGCCGGTGACTCGGTGATCTACGAGGAGTTCAAGGGCACCGGCAACGCCGAGTTGAAGCTGGACCGCAAGATCGCCGACAAGCGGACCTTCCCGGCCATCGACGTAGACCAGTCGGGCACCCGCAAGGAAGAGATCCTGCTCTCGCCCGACGAGTTGGCCGTGACGATCAAGCTGCGCCGCGTGCTGCACGCACTGGAAAGCCAACAGGCCATCGACCTGTTGCTCGACCGGCTCAAGAAGACACCGACGAACCTCGAATTCCTGATGCAGATCGCGAAGACCACGCCTGGCCAGGAATGACTTCGCGCGTCTGAACCAAACTCCCGAAATGCCCCGATGTCCCCCCGGATTTCGGGGCATTTCGAGTATGTGCGGCAAGGCAACAATTCGGTATCTTCCCGCCGGCACCCTTCCTTGTATGTGTGAGCTGTGTCATCGTGCTGCAAGCGTTGCCGGTCGATTTCACGGGAGCGTCTGAAGGGTTAACCCGGAGAAGGGGATGTTCATGCATTGGAAGAAGCTGACCGCGGTTTGCGCCGCAGGTCTGCTGCTCACCACAACCGTCGCGGCGTGCAGCAGCAGCAAGAAGAAGAGCTCAGGCGGTGGAGGGCCGAGCTCAAGCGCTTCGGGTCCCGATCTGAGTGCTCAGCCCAAGAGCAAGGTCAAGGCCACCACGATGACCGGCGCATGCGCGCCGTACGGGCAATACGGCAGCCACCCGGGTACTTCGGTCACGATGTACTCGTCGATCACCGATCCTGAGGGCGCTTCGCTGCAGAAGTCGTGGACGCAGTTCGAGAAGTGCACCGGGATCACGATCAAATACACCGCCGACAAGGAATTCGAGTCGAACGTCAAGACCAAGGTCCAGGGCGGCAACGCTCCGGACATCGCGATCATGCCGCAGCCGGGTCTCCTGCAGACCTTCGCGACGTCGGGCAAGCTCAAGCCCGCGTCGGACGCGCTGACCAAGGAAGCCTCCGCGAACTGGACCAAGGACTGGATCTCCTACGCCACGGTCGATGGTGTGTACTTCGGCGCGCCCATGGGTGCCAACCTCAAGTCGCTAGTCTGGTACTCGCCCAAGGAGTTCGCCAAGTTCCACTACACCGTGCCGACGACCTGGGCCGACATGCTGAAGCTGTCGGACAAGATGGCCGCCGACGGCAACAAGCCGTGGTGCGCGGGCATCGAATCCGGCACGGCCACGGGCTGGCCGCTGACGGACTGGATGGAAGAAGTCATGCTCCGGCTGCACGGCCCGAAGGTGTACGACGACTGGGTCAACCACAAGATTCCGTTCAATGACCCTCAGGTCGCGGACGTGCTCAAGATGGTCGGTCAGATCCTCAAGAACCCCAAGTACACGAATGCCGGCATCGGTGATGTGAAGTCGATCGCCACCACGGCGTTCCAGAAGGGTGGCCTGCCCATCGAAACGGGCAAGTGCATGTTGCACCAGCAGGCCAGCTTCTACGCGGCGAACTGGGATCCGGCCTACCAGAAGAAGATCGGACCGAAGAGCACCGACGCGCTTTTCGCCTTCTACGAGCCGACGATCAGCGACAAGTTCGGCAAGCCCATCGAGGGTGGTGGCGAGTTCGTCACCGCGTTCGCTGACCGTCCAGAGGTCGAAGCGACCCAGCTGTACCTCGCCAGCGGCGAGTGGGCCACGTCGCGAGCGAAGGTCGCAACTGGCTGGGTCTCGGCCAACCAAAAGGTGGACAAGTCTGCTTTCACTGACCCGGTGGACCAACTGTCGGTGCAGCTCCTGACCGACCCGAAGGCGACGTTCCGGTTCGACGGTTCGGACGCCATGCCGGCCTCGGTCGGTGCGGGCACGTTCTGGACGCAGATGACGGCATGGATCCAGGGCCAGAGCGACAAGGTAACGCTCGACAAGGTCGAGGCGTCCTGGCCGAAGTAGGGCAGAGCGGTGTTTGGCGGCCGGACGGGTGCGCAAGTACCCGTCCGGCCGCACGCCGCACGAATGAGGGCCCAATGATTAGCCCCGGGGAGTGATCAGACCGTGCATTGGCTGTACGACTTGGCGCACGCGCACAAAGCGGGCGGAAAGCTTGGCTTCGCGCTCATCATGGTCGTCGCGTTCCTCGCGGTCATCGGCCTGCTGCTACTGCTCATCGACCGAGCCCCGAAGCGGGGCCGCGAGAAGGTCCAAGGTTTCCTGTTCCTGCTGCCCGCGCTGATCCTGCTCGCGGTCGGTCTGATCGTTCCGATCATCAAGACCGCGGTCCAGTCGCTGACCTCGGCCGAGGTGGCCAAGAGGCTCTGTGTCCCGCGGCCCGGACACGTGTGCCTGCTCGACCGGGGCGGGGAATGGAACAACTTCGCCCACTTCCGCTGGGCCTTCACCGACAGCGACGCCCTGGCCGCGTTGGGCAACACGCTCAAGTGGGTGCTCATCGCGCCGATCGCGGCCACTCTCATCGGGTTGGCCTACGCCTACGCGATCGACAAGGTCCGCGGCGAGGGCATCGCCAAGGCGCTGGTGTTCCTGCCCACCGCAATCTCCTTCGTGGGCGCGGCGGTCATCTGGGGCCTGATGTACCAGCAGCCGAGCGAGAGCGGTGCGTCCGGTCTGCTGAACGTGCTGCTCAAGGACATCGGGCTGGGGCCGATCAACTTCCCGACCGACGGCAAGTACACGACCTACTGGCTGATCGTGATCATGATCTGGATCCAGGCCGGCTTCGCTACCGTGCTGTTGTCTGCCGCGATCAAGGGCGTCCCGGCTGAATTGGCCGAGGCGGCGAAGATCGACGGTGCGACGGCCTGGCAGGCTTTCCGCCGGGTGACGATCCCCTCGATCCGCCCGACGATCATCGTCGTGCTGGTGACCATCTCGATCGCCACGCTGAAGATCTTCGACCTGGTCCAGACGTTCGGTGCGGATCGCTACGGTGCCGACACGCTGGCCAACCTCATGTACACGACCTACAAGCAGGCACCTGTGGGTCAGGCCGCCGGCTCACTCGGCGAGCACCGGTCGGCCGCCCTCGCGATGATCATCTTCCTGCTCGTCATCCCGTTCGTCATTTTCCAGGTTCGGCAGATGGTCAAAGCGAGGGCCGGTTCATGAGCGAGTTAGTGCTTGATCCGACGGGCAACACGCCCGGTATTGCCATGCCGGCGGCCACGACGCAGGTCTCGCGCGTCCGCAAGGGCATGGACAACCCGGTGATGTCGGTGCTCGCGGTCGCCATCGGGGTCCTGTGGACGGTGCCGACGGTCGGACTGCTCGTCCAATCCTTCCGGTCCAAGCCGGCGCAGGACAGCAAGGGTTGGTGGACCTTCAGCGGGCTCACCCTGGACAACTACCGCACCGTGACCACGGGCCTGCACGGCAACTCGACCAAGTCGGTCATCCCGTACCTGGTCAACTCGCTGGCGATCGTGATCCCGGCCGCAATCATCCCGATCGTCGTCGCGGCGCTCGCCGCCTACGCGCTGGTGTGGATCGACTTCCGCGGACGCGACTGGATCTACGTCGGCATCTTCGCGCTGCAGGTCGTGCCATTGCAGGTCGCGGTGGTTCCGCTGCTGCGCTTCGTGGTGGGCGGCGCGCACCTCGGCTCGGTGACGCTGATTCCGCCGTTGGGCCTGGCCGGGACGGTTGGTGCCGTCTGGCTGGCCCACGCCTGTTTCGCGCTACCGCTCGCGGTGTTCCTGATGCACAACTTCATGTCCGGAATTCCGCGCGACCTGCTCGAAGCGGCCCGCATCGACGGCGCGAGCCACGGCCAGATCTTCCGGCAGATCATGTTGCCGCTGCTGAAGCCTGTGTTGGCGGCATTCGGCATCTTCCAGTTCATCTGGGTGTGGAATGACCTGTTCGTCGGGCTTGTCATGTCCGGCGGCAACGCCGACATCAGCCCGATCACGGTCAAGATCGCCGGCCTGGTCGGCTCGTCGGCGGGACAGGGGGCTGAAGTCGTCCCGGCGGCTGCGTTCGTCTCGATCATCATCCCCATCCTGGTGTTCATGGCGCTGCAACGGTTCTTCGTGCGCGGACTGCTCGCCGGAAGTGTGAAGGGTTGATCCTGGGCCCACGCGAGCCGACACTGGATGCGTGGGCACGACCCTCCTACTGATCGCGGCGCTGCTGCTGCCTACTGCGGTCGGCTACGCGGTGGTGGCCATCGCTCGCGGGCGGGAGTGGTTCGAGAACCGGCCAGGCACGATTCCCGAAGTGCCGATCGAGCGGCTGCGGGCGGATCTGTGCCGGTTGCACAATCAGCTCGACGCCATTGAGATCGCCGACAACCTCTTCGGGAAGAACCTGCGGGTCAATGCCGTCCGCGCCGCGTACGTGGACACCCTGTGCATTGCCTGCCGCCAGCTCGGCGTGGCGCCGCCGCTGGCCGGCGGCCGGGCGTTCGTCCCGCTGGCCGAGATCTATCGGGCGGAGGCGGGGCTGCGGGCCCACGGTTTGGATGTGCGCAGCGCCGAAGCCCGCTGAACGCGCGGTCTCCCCGGGTTAGCTGGCTCCGGCTTTCGCGCGGGACTGGGTGATGTTCTGGCCGCTCTCGGGGTCGAACACGTGGATGGAGCGGACGTCAGCCCACAATTCGGCTTCACTTCCTTCGCGCACATTCGTGGCGGCGTCCAGCCGCGCGACGACCTGATCCCCGCTGCCTCCGGTGTCGGCCCGGCCGGAGTCGCGGGCGAGTTCCTCGAGATCCGCACTGGTGACGACGTCGCCCTCTCCTTCGAAGGTGAAGTAGGCGAACACGTCCGAGCCCATCGACTCCACGACGTCGATGGCGGCCCGGAAGGTGAGGCCGCGGTCCTTCGCCTCATCCGGTACGAGTTCCGCGTCCTCGAAGCTCTCCGGCCGGATGCCGAGGATGACGTCGCGGCCGGTTGAGCTGCCTTCCAGCAACCGACGGGTTTCGTCGTCGAGCGGTACCTCGCCCATCCGGGTGTGCAGCTTGCCGTTCTCCAGCTTGCCCGGCATGAAGTTCATGGCCGGAGATCCGATGAAGCCGGCGACGAAGAGGTTGGCCGGGTTCTCGTAGAGCTCCTGGGGCGCCCCGACCTGCTGGATCGTGCCGGTGCGCATGACCGCAACCCGGTCGCCCAGCGTCATGGCCTCGGTCTGGTCGTGGGTCACGTACACCATCGTCGTCCCGAGCCGCTTCTGCAGCCGCGACACCTCGGTCCGCATCTGTACCCGCAACTTGGCATCGAGATTGGACAGCGGCTCGTCCATGAGGAACGCAGCCGGATCGCGCACGATCGCCCGCCCCATCGCCACTCGCTGGCGCTGACCACCGGACAGGTTGGCCGGCTTGCGGTCCAGATGCTGGGTCAGGTCGAGGACGTCCGCGGCCTCGTTGACCTTCTGGTCGATCGTCTCCTGCGGGGTCTTGGCCAGCTTCAGCGCGAAGGCCATGTTTTCGCGCACCGTCATGTGCGGGTACAGCGCATAGCTCTGGAACACCATCGCGATGTCGCGGTCCTTCGGCGCCTTGTTGTTGACGACCTGTCCGCCGATGCGCAGTTCGCCGTCGCTGATGTCCTCGAGCCCGGCGATCATGTTCAGCGTCGTCGACTTGCCGCACCCCGACGGACCGACCAGGATCACGAACTCGCCGTCCGCGATCTCGAGATCGATGTGGTCGACGGCCAAGGCGCCGTCTGGGAAGCGCTTGGTCACCTGGTCAAGAACGATGTCGGCCATTTGCCTTATCCCTTCACGGCACCGGACGTCAGCCCCGCGACGATGCGGCGCTGGAAAAGCAGCACGAAGATGATGATCGGAATGGTAATGATGACCGCGGCCGCCGAGATCGAGCCGGTGGGGGCGGTGAACTGCGAGCTACCGGTGAAGAACCCGATCGCGGCCGGCACCGTGCGGGCTCGCGTCGTCGACGTCAGCGAGATCGCGAACAGGAAGTCGTTCCAGCAGAAGATGAACACGAGGATCGCCGTGGTGAACATGCCCGGCGCGGCCAGCGGGGCGATGACTTTGGTGAAGGCCTGGTACGGACTGGCGCCGTCCATTTTCGCGGCCTTCTCCAGCTCCCATGGGATCTCCCGGAAGAACGCCGAGAGGGTGTAGATGCCGAGCGGCAGTCCGAACGCGATGTACGGGATGATCAGCGCCGGCCAGGTGTCGAACAGCCCGAGCGAGCGTTCGATGTTGAACAGCGGCGTCACCAGCGAAATGGCCGGGAACATCGCGATCAGCAGCGACATGCCGATGAGCAGCCCCTTGCCCGGAAAGTCGAGTCGGGCGACCGCATACGCGGCCATGGAGGCCAGCACGACGGCGATGAACGTCGAGATCAACGCGATGCCGATCGAGTTGATCAGCGCGTGGGTGAACTCGGAGGTCTTGAAGATGCCGCGGTAGTTCTCAAGCGTCCACTTCTTGGGAACGAAACTCGGATCGCTGATCGTGTCCGGACGCTTGAACGACAACGACACGATCCACAGCACCGGAATGAGCGCCAGGATGATCGCGACGACGTTCGCGCTGCTCCAGCCAACCTTCTGCTTCGCGGTGGTGGCCATGCCGCCTCACTTTCCTGACGATCCGGGTGCCGCGGCGCCGAATCCCTTGATGAACAGGAACGCGATGATCGCGACACAGATGAAGATGAGGATGGAAATGGCCGAGCCGATGCCGAGGTTCAACGCCGTGAACAGGTTGTCGTAACCGAGGATCGACACCGAGCCGGTGTTGTTGTTGCCGGCGGTCAGCACGAAGATGTTGTCGAAGATCCGGAACGCGTCCAGCGTGCGGAACAGCAGCGCGACCAGAATGGCCGGCTTCATCAGTGGCAGCGTGATCCGGCGGAAGCGCTGCCACGCCGTCGCGCCGTCAACCTTGGCCGCCTTCTGCAGATCCTCGGGCACCAGGGCCAGGCCGGCCATCAGCAGCAGGGCCATGAACGGTGTCGTCTTCCATACCTCGGCCAGGATGACGATGGCCAACGCCTGGTACGTGTGTGTCAGGGGTGCGCTGTTGTTGAAGAGATCCGACAGGTAACCGGTGTTCGGAGTCCACGCGTACTGCCAGCTGAACGCGGCGACCACGGTGACGATGCCATACGGAATCAAGACCGCGGTGCGCACCGTTCCGCGCCCGAACAGTGTCCGGTGCATCAGCAGGGCAAGCAGCATGCCAAGCACGAGCTCGATGGCGACGGAGATGATGGTGATGACCAGGGTCGTGAAAAACGCGCGCCACCAGAATTCCGACGACAGCACAGCGACGTAGTTGTCGAGCCCTACGAACTTCGCCTGCTTCGGAAAGCGCAGGTCGTAGCGCTTGAGCGACAGGTAGATCGCGTAGCCGATCGGGTACGCAGTCACGGCGATCATGACGATGACCGCCGGCGCGCACAGTATCCAGCCCAGGCGACGCTCCGCTTTGGCGCCTTCCGAGAGCTGCTTGCGCTTGCGGGCCGCCTCGCTGCGCGTCTCGGGGGCCTTCGAAGCGGTGGTCTCCGTATTGACCGTCATGGGATCAACCCCTTCGACTGGATCGCGTCCTTGAGCTGATCGGTGATCTTCTTCGCCGTACTGGTCGGATTGATCTTCGACGGTGGCGACACCGCGTGGGAGATCACGATAGACACGCTCTGGTAGGCGGGCGTCTTCGGCCGCACACTCGCGTTCTGCAGTGCGGTCTGGATGTCCTTGCGGAAGGGATAGTCCTTCTGCAGCGACGGATCGTTGTACAGATCACCCAGGGTGGGCGGCAGCCCGCCCTTGGTGGCGGCGATCTTCTGGTTCTCGCGGTTGCGCAGGCACAACGCCGCCTGGAAGGCGAGATCGGGGTGCTTGCTGTACTTGCTGATCGCCAGATCGATGCCGCCGATCGTGACGTGGCTCGGTTCACCCGCCTTGACCGACGGGTACTGCGCCCACTTGAAGTGCTTGAACAGCTTCGGCTTGTTCGACTTCATCGACGGGTAGACGAACGGGTAGTTCAGCTGGAACGCAGCCGTGCCACTCTCCATCGCCAGCCGGTTCTGGTCCTCCATCTGCACCGACAGCGACGGGTCGGCGGCCGGGGAGCTGGCGAGCCGTTTCATGATCGACAGGGCCTTGACGGCCGGTGCGCCCATCGAGGCCTTGGCGCCGTTCGCAGTCAGCACGCTGCCCCCGGCGCTGGCGATGAGACTGTTGAACCAGACGACCACGCCTTCGTACTGCGCGCCCTGAATCTCGATCAGGTGCGGCTTACCCTGCTTGGCCAGCTTGATCGAGTCGTCGATCATCTCGTCCCACGTCTTGGGCGGATTGGGCACCAGATCGTCGCGGTACCAAAGCAACTGGGTGTTGCTGTTGTACGGCACCGCGTAGAGCTTGCCCTTCCAGGTCGCGGTCTCGAGCGGGGCTTTGAGGGTGCCCTTGGTTGCCGCCGCCCGGTTCGCCCCCGTCCACGGCCGAATCCAGCCGGCCTCGGCGAACTCGGCCTCCCACGTGACGTCGAGCCCCAAGATGTCCATGGCGCTGTCGTGGGCGGCGAGGCGGCGCACCATCTGCTGGCGCTGGCCGTCGGCGCCGGTGGGCAGCTTGTTGTACTTGACCTGGTACCTCCCCTTGGCGGCGGACGTGCAGGTGTCGACGGCCTTCTGGATGGCACCGGAGTTGTCCGGGAAGTTGTAGAAGTTCAGCGTGATCTTGCCGCTGCCCCCGCCACAGGCCGCGAGCGCGCCCGCGACCAGGGTGGCGATACCCAGCGTCGCGATCAAGCGGCGCGCACGCCGCCGAATCGGGCGGTGATAACCCGCAAAGTGACGAACCGACATCGAGTTCGTGCGCACCGGCGCCCCCGTTTCCTGAGAGACGCGACGCCTTTTGTGACGCAATACGGGCGTGTGCGCCTATGTTGCGGTTGCGTTTCGGACGGTACGCACGGCGGGCGCAGGCCGCAATATCCCTCGCCGAATCGAGGTCGCCCGGCGAGAGCGACGCCGGAACAAACGGGCCCGTCGCCGGCGTTACATAGCCGTTTTGGTTTGTCGCCCCTGAGGCTGGCAGACTGGGATACCTAACCACCCGGCTCCGGTTCACGTCCGGCTGTCTGCGACAGCGGGCGACCCGGCGGCCATCAGTTCCGCGGTCCGCCCGCGGCGAAGGGATCCAGCAGTGAAGCAAGGTATTCACCCCGACTACGTGGAGACCCAGGTCACCTGTTCCTGCGGCAACACGTTCACCACTCGCAGCACGGCCAAGTCCGGCCAGTTGCACGCAGACGTCTGCTCGGCCTGCCACCCGTTCTACACGGGCAAGCAGAAGATCATGGACGTCGGCGGCCGGGTCGACAAGTTCGAGAAGCGGTTCGGCAAGCGCGTCCGCAACTCCTAGCTGTCCCGACGGCGCCCGCCCCCACACCGAACGGTGTGGCGGCGGGCGCCGTTCGGTTGTCCGGGCAAACAGACCCCAGGCTGCGATGCGGGAGAGGAGTACCGATGAGCAGGCCGATCGAGACCGGCAAGCTGTCGGAGCTGCAGGCCGAGTACGCCGACGTCGAGAAGGCGCTGTCCGATCCCGCCGTTCACGACGACCAGGGCAAGGCCCGCACGCTGGGGCGGCGCTTCTCCGAGCTGGCGCCGATCGTCGCCGTGGCGAGCGAACTCCAGACGGCCCAGGGCGACCTCGAGGCGGCCCGCGAGCTGTCGGCCGAGGACTCGACCTTCGCCGCCGAGGCGGAGGCCTTGACGACACGCATCGCCGAGCTGGAATCGCGGCTGCGCGAGTTGCTGCTGCCGAAGGACCCGAACGACGGTAAGGACGTGATCCTCGAGGTGAAGGCGGGCGAGGGCGGCGACGAGTCGGCGCTGTTCGCAGCCGACCTGATGCGCATGTACCTGCGCTATGCCGAGCGCCAGGGTTGGACGACCGAGGTGCTTGATGAGGAGCCCACGGACCTGGGCGGGATCAAGTCGGCCACGATCGCGGTCCGCTCCCGCAGGGCCGACAGCACCGTGTGGGCCCGGCTGAAGTACGAGGGCGGAGTGCATCGCGTGCAACGGGTGCCCGCGACCGAGTCCCAAGGCCGCATCCACACCTCTGCTGCCGGGGTGCTCGTCCTGCCCGAAGCCGAGGACATCGACATCGACATCGACCCGAACGACCTGCGCATAGACGTCTTCCGATCGTCCGGGCCCGGCGGGCAGAGCGTCAACACCACCGATTCGGCCGTGCGCATCACCCACATCCCCACCGGCACGGTCGTGTCCATGCAGAACGAGAAGAGCCAGCTGCAGAACCGCGAGGCCGGCCTGCGGGTGCTGCGCGCCCGGCTACTGGCGGCGGCTCAGGAGCAGGCCGACTCGGCCGCGTCCGACGCCCGGCGTTCACAGGTGCGCACGGTCGACCGATCCGAGCGGGTCCGCACCTACAACTTCGCCGAGAACCGCATCAGCGACCACCGGGTCGGCTTCAAGGCCTACAACCTCGACCAGGTACTCGACGGCGCGCTGGACGACGTCATCGACGCGCTGACCCGCGCCGACAACGACGCGTTGCTCGCCGGTGCCGACACCGAGTGAGGCCGTCGCGGTGACGCCGGCACGCGGGGTGCTGACCGCGGCCGCCGATGTCCTCGGGGCCGCTGGGGTGGCGTCACCGCGCGTCGATGCCGAGTTGCTGCTCGCCCATTGCCTGGGCGTCGAACGCTCGCGGTTGCCGCTGATCGAGGCAATTCCGCCGCCGGTCGAGAGGGCGTTCGCCGCTGCCGTCGCACGCCGGATCACGCGCGAGCCCTTGCAGTACATCCTCGGCCAGGCGCCGTTCCGCCACATCGTGGTGGCGGTCGGCCCCGGAGTCTTCGTGCCCCGCCCCGAGACGGAGCTGCTCGTGGACGCGGTCCTTCCAGCTTTGCGGGCGGCGGCCGCGCCGGTTGCCGTCGACCTGTGCGCGGGCTCGGGTGCGCTGGCACTTGCGATCGTCGACGAGGCACCGGGCACCCGCGCGTACGCCGTCGAGAACTCGCCCGCGGCATTGCCCTGGCTCCGGCGCAATACGGTCGGCACCGGCGTGGTCGTCCTGGCGCACGACGTCCGGGCCGCTGACGCCCTGGCCGGGCTGCGCGGGACGGTCGACGCAGTGGTCTGCAACCCGCCCTACGTACCGACGCGCGCGGCCGCGGTCCTGCCGCCGGAGGTGGGAGCCGATCCGGTCGAGGCCGTCTTCGCCGGCCCCGACGGTCTGGAACTGATGCCGGCCGTGCTGACCCTGGCGGCCGAACTGCTGCGGCCTGGGGGAGTGGCCGCGATCGAACACGACGACACCCACTCCGAATCGTTGCCGGGCCTGCTCGCAGCGCACCGAAATTGGGACTACGTCGTCGAGCACCGCGATCTTGCCGGTCTGCCCCGCTACGTCACGGCGCTGCGGCGCTGAGCGGCGGCCCTGCGCAGGTAGGGCAGGATGAACCTGTGGCCATTGTCTACGACTGCGCCGACGTGCTCGAACGTACGAGCGCGATCGCGTCGGCCGCGCACAGCGTCGCGTCCGGGCAGCTCGTCGTGCTACCCACCGACACGGTGTACGGGATCGGCGTGGATGCCTTCGACGCCAAGGCGGTGGCTGACCTCCTCGCGGCCAAGGGCCGGGGTCGCGACATGCCGGTACCGGTGCTGGTCGGGTCCTGGGCGACGATCGAGGGCTTGGCCAGCGTCGTGAGTGAGCGCACCTGGGCGCTGATCGAAGCGTTCTGGCCCGGCGGGCTCACGCTCGTGATCGAGCACGCACCTTCCCTGTCGTGGGATCTCGGCGATGCCCGCGGCACCGTCGCGGTCCGGATGCCCTTGCACCCGGTCGCGATCGAACTGCTCGAGACCACCGGGCCGATGGCGGTCTCGAGCGCGAACATCTCCGGCCAGCCGGCTGCACTCACTGCGACCGAGGCGCGAGAGCAGCTCGGCGACAGCGTGGCGGTCTACCTCGACGGAGGCCCGGTCAGCACCGGAATCGCCTCGACCATCGTCGACGTCACGGCCGAGGTCCCGCGGATCCTGCGGGCCGGCGCGGTCAGTGCCGACGCGCTGCGCGAGGTCGTCGCGGACATAGCGGGCTGACCTGTGCCGATCGTCCATCATCCGAGCCTCGAGTACGCGCTGGTCGCGCTCGTCGCGGCGGCGGGCAGCTTTCTGCTGACGCCGCTGGCCCGGCGGATCGCGATCGCGTGGGGCGCGGTGGCCCGCCCTCGCGACCGGGACGTGCACGCCGTGGCGATTCCGCGCATGGGCGGGGTCGCCCTCTTGCTCGGCTTCGCGATGGCGCTGTTCGTCGCGGCCCGGTTACCGGCATTGCGTGCCGCGTTCTCCAACGGTCCGGAGATGCCGTGGGTCCTGGGCGCGGGGGCGATCATCTGCTTCATCGGCGTGCTGGATGACCGATACGAGCTGGACTCGCTCACCAAGCTGGCCGGCCAGGTCCTGGCCACCGGCGTGATGGTCACCCTGGGCGGCGTCCAGCTCACCGACATCTACCTGCCGTGGGGCAGCGGAACGGTCAGCCTGGGCCGCGACCTCGCCATTCCGATGACGATTCTGCTCACCGTGCTGACCATCAACGCGGTCAACTTCATCGACGGACTGGACGGGCTGGCCGCGGGCGTCACCGCCATCGCGGCCGGCGCCTTCTTCGTGTTCTCCTACCACCTGGCTCGCAGCGGCTACCTCGACATCGCCGCCGTGCCGACGCTTCTCACGGCGGCCCTGGCCGGCACCTGCATCGGGTTCCTGCCGCACAACTTCTCTCCGGCCCGGATCTTCATGGGCGACTCGGGGTCGATGTTGGTCGGCCTGATGCTCTCGGCCGCCGCCACCACGGCGACCACGAGCACCGACCCCCAGGCGTTCGGCAGCGCGTTCGGCTCGCTGCCGCTGGCCCTGCCGCTGCTGATCCCGATCGCCGTCCTCGCCGTCCCGTTCGTCGACCTGGTGCTGGCGTTGATCCGCCGGGTCAGCCGCGGCCAGTCCCCGTTCGCCCCGGACAAGCGCCATCTGCACCACCGGCTGCTCGAGTTCGGGCACAGCCATCGGCGGGCGGTGTTCCTGCTCTACTTCTGGTCCGCTCTGTTGGCCTTCGGCGGCGCCGCGCTGTCGATCTTCCGGGTCGCTTTCGTGCTCACGGTCATGCTGTCGGTCGCGGCGGTCGGGGTGCTCATCTCGGTGCTGCCGCGGCTGCGTCAGCGGCGCCGCACGACGCTCGCGAGTCGCTTGGCGCCGTGAGCGGACATCGGCTGACAGCCCTGCGGGATGGTCACTGCGCTGACCTCGGGGAGCGCGTCGGAGGCCCCATTTGTGCTGTGATAGGTTCAATAAGCACCAGAACACGCAGGAAACAGGCCCCGCCAGCTGCGGGGCCTTCCGAGTTAGGTGACAACGTTACCTTCGACCGTCGAGGAGCTGCCTGTGAGTTGCATCAGCGGGCAGGCTTCCACGGTCGGCTAGCCGTCGGTGGGCGAAGGCGACTCGCAGGGCCTCTCGTGGGCCGGCCTACTGAGCATCGGCACAAGAACAGCGCTGATGCTCGGGGCGGGTATCGCCCTCGGCTGGTGGCTGGATGCGTTGCTGCATACATTTCCGATACTGGTCCTCGTTGGAATCGCCCTCGGCCTAGCCGGGGGCATCTGTTACACAGTCGCCGAATTTCGTAAGTACCTGAAGAACTGATTGGGGAGCACACACACCGTGGAACCGGCTGGCTACACCCCAGTGTCTGCCGCTGCCAACCTGCGCAGATCGGTGGTCGTGAGCATTGCGCTCGGAGCGGTCGCGATCGCCGTGGCGTCCGTCGCCGGTCACCCGCTGGCTGGCGTGTTCGGCTGCCTGGGACTCGCCCTGGCCGCCCTGAACAACCTGATGCTGCAGCGCTCGGTCATCCAGTACGCGTCGGCAGACGTCACGAAGGGCAAGTTCAGCGGCGGGGTCATGCTGCGGCTGGCCGGGATCACCATCCTCGCGATCGTCCTGGCGTTGCTGTTCCGCCCCGACGGCTACGCCACCTTCGCGGGTCTGGCCGTCTTCCACGTGATCATGCTGATCGGCGCGGCCCTGCCGGTCTTCCGTAGCCTGCGGCCGACCTCATGAGCGGCGCTGCGGGCCACGACACCACCGTCGCGATCAACATCACCCCGGGTGAACACATCCACTGGCATCTGTTCGGCGTGACGCTCAACGGCGACACGATCACGGCCACCCTCATCGCCGGCGCGATCATCCTGCTGCTCGGCTTCCTCTTGCGTCGCAACGTGAGCACGCGCGAGCCGACGAAACTTCAACTGTTCTTCGAGAGCGTCACCCAGGAGGTCGAGAAGCAGGTCGAGGGCTCGATGGGCATCAAGTCCGCGCCCTTTGTGGTGCCCCTCGCGATGGCGTTGTTCCTGTTCATCTTCATCGCCAACCTGCTGGCGATCATCCCGACCGGCCATCACCCGGAATACGCCCCGCCGCCGGCATCAGACGTCAACCTGACCTACGCGCTGGCGCTGCTGGTCATCGGTTCGATGCACGTGGTCGGTATCCGCAAGCGCGGCCTTCGCGGCTACTACGGCCACCTGTTTCGCAAGCCGTACCTGCTCATCCCGTTGAACATCGTCGAAGAGATCATGAAGCCGATCACGCTCGCGCTGCGGCTGTTCGGAAACATCTTCGCCGGAACGATCATGGTCGCGCTGATCGCCGCCATGCCCGCGTTCATCCTCTGGTTGCCCGACATCATCTGGAAGCTGTTCGACGCGTTCATCGGGCTGATCCAAGCCTTCATCTTCGGCCTGCTGACAATCATCTACTTCAGTTCCGTGGCACCGGCCGAGGAGGGCGCGCACCACTGAACCGGGCAGGACCTGCCCTGCACCTTCCAACACCAGCACTTACGTTCAACGTCAACGAATTGAGGAGAAATGGCTAACACGACCCAACAGGCAATCGAAACCGCGGGCGGTCTCGTCGGCGGTGGGCTTGCCCTCGGCGGCGGCGCTGTCGGCGCCGGTATCGGTGACGGTCTGGCCGGTAGCTCGCTGATCCAGGGCGTCGCCCGCCAGCCTGAGGCTCAGGGGCAGCTGCAGACGCTGTTCTTCCTGACCGTCGGGCTGGTCGAGGCGGCGTACTTCATCAACCTGGCCTTCGCCGTGCTGTTCGTCTTCGTGCTGTCGAGCAAGTGACGGCGGAATAGGTAGCCCTCCCATGGCCCACCCCACCGAGCTCGCGTCGAACAACTTCCTGGTGCCGAACGCGACGTTCATCGCCGAGTTCATCGCCTTTCTGATCATCCTGGGGATCATCGCCCGTTACATCCTGCCGAGACTGCAGAGCGCGCTCGGCGAGCGGCAGGCGATCATCCGCAAGCAGATGGAGGACAGCGACGAAGCCAAGCGCAAGCTGAAGGAGGCCGAGGAGAAGTACAAGAACTCGCTAACCGAAGCTCGCGTCGAGGCCGCGCAGATCCGCGAACACGCCCGCGCCGAGGCCCAGCGCACGGTGGAGGAGCTGCGGGAGCGGGCGCACGAGGAAGCGGACCGGATCATCGCGCGGGGCGAGGAGCAGCTGGCGTTGCAGCGCGGCGCGATCGTGCGCGAGTTGCGGGCCGAGATCGGCACGTTGGCCGTGGAACTGTCGGAGAAGATCGTCGACCAGCAGCTCGCCAGCGACGCGCAGGTCAGTGCCACGGTCGACTCGTTCCTGTCCGGCCTGGATGCCCAGGACAAAGCTCGTACCAGTGCTCAAGCCAGCGCCCAGACGGCGGGTAGCTAGTCGTGAAGCACGCTGCCAGCCGCGAGGCGCTCGCCCGACTGCGTGATCGCCTCGATCCGGTGACCGCTCGGTTCTCCACGGGCGAGGGCCTCAGCGAACTGGCCCAGGACCTTTATGCGGTTACCGGTGTGCTCGTTCATCAGCCTCGGTTGCGCCGGGCTCTGGCCGACCCCAGCACGCCGGCCGACGGCCGGGCCGGCCTCGCTGCTCGCGTGTTCGACGGCAAGATCGGTGCCAGTGCGATGCAGCTCGTGCGCGACGCCGTCGGGCTGCGCTGGTCCTCGCCGTGGGATCTGCTGGACGGACTGGAGACGATGGCTGACGACGTGCTGTTCGGCGCGGCCGAGCAGGACGGCGCACTCGACGACGTCGAGGACGAGCTGTTCCGCTTCGGGCGGATCCTCGAGGCCGAGTCGGGCCTGACCACCGCGCTCGACGATGTCTCCGTCGACGTCGAGCGTCGCCTAGGGCTGTTGCGGGACGTTCTCGCCGACAAGGTACGTCCGACCACCCGCATGTTGCTCGAGCACGCGGTGGCCAGCCAGCGCAAGCACAATGTGAACGTCGGCATCGACAACCTGCTGCAGCTCTCGGCCACCCGCCGCCACCGCTCGATCGCCCGGGTGCTTTCGGCGGTGCCACTCACTCGCGCGCAGCAGACCCGCCTCACCGCCACGCTCACCGAGATGTACGGCCGGCCCATCAACATCCGCACCGCCATCGATCCCTCGGTGCGGGGCGGGCTGATCATTCGGGTCGGCGACGAAGTTATCGACGGCAGTATCGCTGGGCGTCTGGCCGACGCTCGCAAGGCCCTAGCGGGCTAGCACCACCACGACCACCGAGACATCCAACTAAGGCAAGGAAAATTTGATGGCAGAGCTGACGATCTCCGTTGACGAGATCCGTAGCGCGCTCGAAGGCTACGTCCAGTCGTATTCTCCGGAGGCCTCGCGCGAGGAAGTCGGCGTCGTGGCCGAGACCGGCGACGGTATTGCCCGAGTCGAGGGTCTGCCGAGCGCGATGACCAACGAGCTGCTCGAGTTCGAGGGCGGCACGCTGGGCATCGCCCTGAACCTCGATGTCCGTGACATCGGTGTGGTCATTCTCGGTGACGCGTCCCAGATCGAGGAAGGCCAGCAGGTCAACCGCACCGGCGAGATCCTGTCGGTGCCGGTCGGCGACGCCTACCTCGGTCGCGTGGTCAACCCACTGGGCCAGCCCATCGACGGCAACGGCGAGATCGAGTCCAGCGAGCGGCGCGCGCTGGAGTTGCAGGCCCCAACAGTGGTGCAGCGTCAGGAGGTCCGTGAGCCGCTGCTGACCGGTATCAAGGCCATCGACTCGATGACGGCGATCGGCCGCGGCCAGCGCCAACTCATCATCGGCGACCGCCAGACCGGCAAGACGACGGTCGCGCTCGACGCGATCATCAACCAGCGCGACAACTGGAAGACCGGCGATCCGAAGAAGCAGGTGCGCTGCATCTACGTCGCGATCGGCCAGAAGGGCTCGACGATCGCCGCCTCGCGGGACACGCTCGACGAGGCCGGCGCCATGGAGTACACGACGATCGTCGCGGCTCCGGCGTCAGACTCTGCCGGGTTCAAGTACCTGGCGCCCTACACCGGCTCGGCCATCGGCCAGCACTGGATGTACGACCAGAAGCACGTCCTGATCGTGTTCGACGACCTGACCAAGCAGGCCGAGGCCTACCGCACGGTGTCGCTGCTGCTGCGGCGCCCGCCGGGTCGCGAGGCCTACCCGGGTGACGTCTTCTACCTGCACTCGCGGCTGCTCGAGCGCTGCGCCAAGCTGTCCGACGACCTCGGCGGTGGCTCGATGACCGGGCTGCCGATCATCGAGACGAAGGGCAACGACGTCTCGGCCTACATCCCGACCAACGTCATCTCGATCACTGACGGCCAGTGCTTCCTCGAGACCGACCTGTTCAACGCCGGCGTCCGCCCGGCCATCAACGTCGGTATCTCGGTCTCGCGCGTCGGTGGTGCGGCCCAGCCCCGGGCCATGCGCGCGGTGGCCGGGCGGCTGCGTGTCGACCTGGCCCAGTACCGCGAGCTCGAGGCGTTCGCAGCCTTCGGCTCCGACCTCGACCGGGCCAGCCAGCAACAGCTCGCCCGCGGCGCCCGCATGGTCGAGCTGCTCAAGCAGCCGGCGGCCTCGCCCTTCCCGGTCGGCCGCGAGATCGTGTCGATCTGGGCCGGTACCACGGGCAAGATGGACGAGATCCCGGTGCCTGACATCCGCCGCTTCGAGAGCGAATTGCTCGACTACATCGCCCACAGCACTCCCGAGCTGTTCGAGACGCTGGCCAACGCCAAGGCGCTCGAGGACGACATGGTCAAGACCCTGGAGAAGACGCTCGAGGACTTCACCAAGCAGTTCCAGCCCACCGAGACCGAGTCGTCCGGCCCCACGCCGGTCGACGATGGCCCAGGGCGCCCGGCGAACGAAGGCGAATCCGACGCGCCCGAGGCCGGCTCCGGCGGTGTTGCCGACAGTCCGGCCGACGACGCCGGGTCCGGCGCCGACTCGGGCGACGCGGCGAAGTAGGTACTGAATGGGAGCCCAGCTTCGCGTCTACCGGCGCCGTATCCGTACGGTCCAGTCGACCAAGAAGATCACCAAGGCGATGGAACTCATCGCCGCGTCTCGCATCGCCAAGGCGCAGGCGCGGATGAAGGCGGCCCGGCCCTACGCCGACGAACTCACCCGCGCGCTTGCGGCACTCGGCCGCAACGCCTCGTTGGAGCACCCGATGCTCACCGGGGTCGAGTCGCCGCAGCGGGCCGGGATCCTGGTGGTCACCAGCGATCGCGGGCTGGCCGGCGGGTACAGCGCGAACGCCCTCAAGCGGGCCAACGAATTGGCGGCGCGCCTGGAAGGCGAGGGCAAAGAAGTCGTCCGGTACGTGATCGGGCGCAAGGGGGTCGCGTACTTCCGGTTCCGCCGAATCCCGGTGGCCGGGGCGTGGACGGGATTCTCGGAGCAGCCCAACTTCGCCGACGCGCGGGAGGCGACCGAGACGGTGGTCGGCGCGTTGACCGCCACTGCGCAGGGTGAGTACGACGGGGATCCGGGCATCGATGAGCTCTACGTCGTCTACACCCGATTCGAGAACTCGGTAACCCAGCGGCCGGCCGCGGTGCAGGTCTCGCCGGTCAAGTCCGCCACCGACGATGCCACCGGCGGCGAGTCCGAAGGGGACGATGGCTCGGAGCAGGGTGGCGCCGAGGCGCAGTACGAGTTCGAGCCCGAACCCGCGCGCCTGATCGGTGCCCTGCTACCGCGCTACATCAGCGCCCGGATCTTCTCCGCCCTGCTCGAGTCGGCGACGTCGGAATCGGCGGCGCGCCGGCGGGCGATGAAGTCGGCCAGTGACAACGCGACCGAGCTCATCGAGACATACACCCGGCTGGCCAACCAGGCCCGCCAGGCTGAGATCACCCAGGAAATCAGCGAGATCGTCGGCGGCGCCGACGCCCTTGCCGCAACAGGAAGTGACGCCTGATGACAACAGTTACCGACACCCAAGCCACTGAGCCGGAGGCCGACGCCTCCAGCGGGCGCGTCGTCCGAGTCATCGGCCCGGTCGTCGACGTCGAGTTCGGCCGTAACTCGATTCCGGCGCTGTTCAACGCGCTGACGACCGAGATCTCCCTGGGGGAGCTGTCGAAGACGCTGACCCTCGAGGTGGCCCAGCACATCGGCGACGACATGGTGCGCGCCATCGCGCTGCAGCCCACTGACGGCCTGGTCCGCGGCGCCGAGGTGGTCGACACCCAGTCGCCGATCACCGTGCCGGTCGGCAACGTGACGCTGGGCCACGTCTTCAACGCGCTCGGCCAGCCGCTCGACGTGGCCGCTGACGAACTCGACGTCAAGGAGCGCTGGTCGATCCACCGCGAGTCCCCGCCGTTCGACCAGCTCGAGAGCAAGACCGAGATGTTCGAGACCGGCGTCAAGGTCATCGACCTGCTGACGCCCTACGTCACCGGCGGAAAGATCGGCCTGTTCGGTGGTGCCGGCGTCGGCAAGACCGTGCTCATCCAGGAGATGATCTACCGCGTCGCCGAGAACTTCGGTGGTGTCTCGGTATTCGCCGGCGTGGGGGAGCGCACCCGCGAGGGCAACGACCTCATCACCGAGATGACCGAGTCCGGAGTGCTGTCGAAGACGGCGCTCGTGTTCGGTCAGATGGACGAGCCGCCGGGCACCCGCCTGCGCGTCGCCTTGTCGGCGTTGACCATGGCCGAGTACTTCCGCGACGTGCAGAAGCAGGACGTGCTGCTGTTCATCGACAACATCTTCCGTTTCACCCAGGCCGGTTCCGAGGTGTCGACGCTGCTCGGCCGGATGCCTTCGGCCGTGGGTTACCAGCCCACGCTGGCCGACGAGATGGGCCAGCTGCAGGAGCGCATCACGTCGACCCGCGGTCACTCGATCACCTCGATGCAGGCGATCTACGTCCCCGCTGACGACATCACCGACCCGGCGCCGCACACCACGTTCGCCCACCTCGACGCCACGACGGTGCTCTCCCGGCCGATCTCGGAGAAGGGCATCTACCCGGCCGTCGACCCGCTCGACTCCACCTCGCGCATCCTCGACGCCCAGTACATCGGGCAGGAGCACTACGACGTCGCGTCACGCACGAAGCAGATCCTCCAGCGGTACAAGGAACTGCAGGACATCATCGCCATCCTCGGCATCGACGAACTGTCCGAGGAGGACAAGGTCATCGTCGGCCGGGCCCGGCGCATCGAGCGGTTCCTGTCACAGAACACCTTCGTCGCCGAGCAGTTCACCGGCCTCAAGGGATCGTTCGTGCCGGTCGCCGAGACGATCGACGCGTTCAAGCGGCTCACTGCGGGTGACTTCGACGACTATCCGGAGCAGGCGTTCTTCATGTGCGGCGGCATCGAGGACCTCGAGCGCAAGGCGCGCGAGCTCAAGGACTCCTGATCCATGGCGACGATGCACGTCGAGCTCGTCTCGGTGGAACGGGCACTGTGGTCAGGCGACGCCAATGCCGTGTTCGCCCGCACCTTGGAAGGCGAGCTCGGGATCCTGCCGGGCCACACGCCACTGCTCGGTGCGCTCGCGCCCGGCTGGATCGTGCGCATCGACCGCGCTGACGAAGGCGAGCTGCGGGTTGCCGTGCACGGCGGCTTCCTGTCCGTACGCAAGGACGGCGTATCGGTGCTGGCCGAGATCGCCGAGATGGCCGACGACATCGATACCGCCCGGGCCCGAGCCGCGCTGGACCGCGCCGGAGCCGACGCCGACAGCGACGAGGAAGCGGCATCGGCCCGTGACCGCGCACTGGCGCGCCTGCGGGCCGCAGGGGAATCGGTCTGAGGCTGACGCGCACCGAGTAGCCGGGAGTCCGCCGTGCACGTCTTCGACATCGTCGTCGCGGCCGCGGCTGTCGTCCTGGTCGTCCTGCTTGCCGCTGTCCTGGCCCGCCAGCGCTACATGCTCCGGGTGGCCGGTGGCGTCCCGGTGGCGGTACGGGTGCGGGGCTATCGCTGGGTCTACGGCATCGCCCGCTACGCCGGAGGCGAGTTGCGCTGGTACCGCGGCATCGGCATCGGCACCAAGCCGACGAAGGTGCTGCACCGCAATCAGCTCAGCGTGTTGACCCACCGTTCGCCGGTGCCGGCGGAACTCGCGTCCCTGCCGGCGTCGTCGATCATCGTCGAATGCCGGTACGGCGACGGAACGGCCACCTTCGGATTCAGCGAAGGTGCCTACACCGGCTTCATCTCCTGGCTGGAGGCCTCAGCCCCCAGATCCTGACGCCGGTCAGGCCGGTTGCAGGTCGCGTTGCGGGTCGGCCGGCTCCGCCGTTCCGCCGGAGTCGTCCCGGCGACGAGACAGGGCCAGGCCGGCGACGCCGAGCAGCACCAGGACGGCGCCACCAGTCGCCAGGCCAAGTGGAATTGTCTTGTAGAGCAGGCTGACAAGGTTGCCGTCGTGGCGAGCGTCCCGCACCGATGTCGCCAGTTGGGCCGGCGACGCGGCGTAGCTGATATCCATCACCGGCGTGACCGGGACGACGGTTGCCCCGATCTTGAGCGCCAGCGTGCGGGTCTCCCGCTCCTGAAGATCGACAACCTCACCACTTCGCGGCTCGACCCAGTACGTCGCCTTCATGGCATAGCTGTAGCTGAACGGGATCGGGTCGGGCAGGCCCGGCAGGATCTGCTGCAGCGCGCCGAACTGACTGGGGCTCAGGCCAAGCCCGGCCGCAAGCTTGACCAACGTGGCCTTCGGCATCGACGCCGGCAACTGCTTCAGCGTGGCCGGGTCAGTCACCGGCGCGGCTTTGGCGTTGGCGCTGAAGACGTACGTCGAAAGGCCGCCACGCTTGGCCGTGCCGGTGTAGCGCAGTGGAGTGGTGCTCTGCGTGTCGGAGACCCAACCGGCGTAGTTCTGCTTGGCCGCGCGGATCGGCCAGTTGAACGTCAAGCCGGTCTGGTGCACGACGTTCGGATAGCCGCTGCCCGGGCCCATGTCGGTCCGGTCCACGGCATAGCGGTAGTCGAAGCCGCCCACCTGGGAACCACCGGCATTGAGCTTGCCGGAGTCGGAGACCAGCGCGTTCGTGCCCTTGGTGGCCAGCACCTTGGTCGTGTGGGTGGTTGTGATCGGAACCTTGGTGAGCAAGGCCTTCGTGCCCGGGGTGCTCAGCGCGGCCGGGTTGAACAGCGCAGCCGCGGTACCGGTGTACGTGGTGGTCGTGTTCGTGTCCGCCGGCAGGACTGCTTGAGACGGAGCGACCGTCCAGCGGACTACGGCGGCACCGGCGATCAGGACGACGCCGAGTCCGACCGCCGCGACGGAGAGGAACCTTCTCATGGTGAGATCCAGCCTTTCGTCACCCGCATCGGCCCGACGGCTCACGCGGTCGAAGCGCCACTTGCCCCCTATATCGGCAGCGACTTTCGCGAGTTGAGCGGGCCGCCGGAATATCCCGAATTGTGCGGCGGTCGCGTCAGATGGGGCGGCGTCTGGCGACGAAAGTGATGGCTGCGGTGACGAGTAGGGCCGCGAGGCCGACGAAGATCGCACTCTCGACGATCTGGATGAGCCAGAAATGTGATGCGGGTTGGTAGGTGATCGTCTCGTGCAGGCTCAGGTGCTCTACCTTGGCTCTGCAGGCGCCGGGGTTGAGCACGCCGTCTCGGGTCGCGTTGACCTGTAGGTTCGGGCAATAGCGCGACAACACGTTGAAGTTGCCCTGGTTGCTCGAGATGGTGTGGCCGGCCGAGTCGCGGAGCGTTTCGCCGTGCAGCCAGGCCTCGCTCGGCAGTGCCGAGTTGGACATGTCGACCGGCGAGCCGGTGAGGTTCTGCAGCAGGCTGCTGATCGGGATCGATCGGGTGCGAGTGTCGAGCGGTGCGAAGCGCCAGCGGATCCAGTGCACCGGGATTCGGACAGCGGCGTACACCACGAGAGTGACCGCCATGGCCGGGATGGTGCGCCGGATTACTGCGCTGGCCGAGACACCGACGGCGAGCGCGAACAGAACGCAGGCGACCGGGACGACGCCTTGTACGTCGTACCACGTGCTGTTGTACCGGCCGCCGAACGCTGCGGTGAGCGGATTGAGCGTCCAGGTCGCGAGCATGCCGAGGACCAACGTCGCGACCGCCACGACAGTGAAGATGAGCGCGATCTTGACCGTGATCCAGCGCAGCGGGCTCACCGACTGGGTCCAGGCCAGCCGGTGCGTGCCGGCCTCGTACTCACGCGAGACCAGCGGTGCCGCCCAGAACATCCCGGCGATGAGGGGGACGGCGATGAGCGCACCGGTGAACGGCGGGATCGAGTGGAAGTCGGCATGCAACCGGTTCAGGGCGTCGCTACAGTCCGACCCCGCGCACCCCGGCAGACCCAATGACCGCCGCCGATCCCTGGCCACGGACCCGACGATCAGCATGGCGGCCACGAGCGCGGCGAGGATGAGAGCGCCGACTCCTGCTTCGGCGCGATGTTGGCGCCAGGTTGTCCAGATCATCACAGGCTCATTCCGCGCGGTGCTCGCGCCAGTTCGAGGTCAGGTGTTGGGTCGGAGCGCTCGAGATAGGCCATCGCGAGCGCTTCCAGGTCGACCGGGCTCACCGTCAGCGCCGGGTTGAGCAACGGCTCGTGGGCGCGGACGAGCAAGGTCGTGTGCCGTTCGTGTCGGGACCGGCTCAGCACCTCGACTCCGGCGGGCAACCGAGCGACGTCATCCGGCGATCCTGCGACCCAGTGGTGCTCAGCGAGGAGGTCGTCGAGTTCGCCCGACAGCCGGACCTCGCCGTCGCGGATCACAACGAGGTGGTCGCAGACGCGGGCGAGTTCTCCGATCAGGTGAGAGGACAGCACGACGGTCATGCCTGTCGCCGACGCGCTGTCGAGCAACGTTCTGAGGAACTCCCGTCGCGCGACCGGATCCAGTGCGGCCAGCGGTTCGTCGAGCAGCAGCACTTGTGGCCGCTTCGCGACCGCGAGGGCCAGCGCGACCTGCGCGCGTTGCCCGCCGGAGAGCTTGCCGGCCCGGCGATCAAGTGGCACTTCGGCGGCGACGAGTCGCTCGCGGGCCAGCGCGTCGTCCCAAGACGGGTTCATCGCGCGGCCGAACCGGAGCAGATCCGCGACCGAGAACTCCTTGTACAGCGGGCAGTCCTGGGCGAGAAATCCGACTCGCGCCAGGAACTCGGGGCTGCTGCTGGGCGGCACGCCGGCCACCCGCAGCTCGCCCTCCGACGCGGGCAGCAGCCCGACGAGCATGTTCAACAGCGTGGTCTTGCCCGCGCCATTCGGTCCCACGACCGCCGTCAGCGACCCGGCCGGCAGCGACACCGTGCAGTGCCGCAATGCCCAGAAGTGCCCGTAGCGGCGACCCGCCTCGACGGTGGCGATAGCGCTGTTCTCGGACGGCGTCATGCGGTCTCCTCCACGTCAAAATCCCGCATCGCCGCCCGGACGACGTCCATGATCCCATCCTCGTCGAGCCCGGCGTCTCGCGCGGAGGCGATCCAGCGCTCCAGCCGGCGGGTAAGAGCGGCGAGCGATGCCGGGTTCGACTGGCTGAGGCTGCGTTGGACGAACGTGCCCTGTCCGGGACGTCCTGCGACGAGTCCCTCGTGCTCGAGTTCGCGGTACGCCTTCTGCACCGTGTTCGGGTTGATCGCGACGCTTGCCGCAACCTCGTGCACCGTCGGCAGCTTGTCGCCCGGCTGCAGCCAGCCCAGCCGCAAGGCTTGTTTCACCTGTCGCACGACCTGGGCGTACGGCGCCACCCCGCTCGTCGTATCGATGCGCAAATCCAACATGCCAGCCACTGTAGCTTACCTAGGCTAATAGGTAAAGCTTCACTAGCTAGATGGGTAATAGGGTGCTAGCTCCCCCCGGTTTGGCATGCCCGCACCCTCGGCTCCGGCGGGTCTCGAAACCAGACTGGACTCCGATCGCAACCGTTGCGAGATCTGGGGGATGTCATGAACGATTCGCGGGCCCGACGCTGGTTGATTTGGACGGGGCCGATTTTCGGGGTGCTCTTCTTGGTCATGGGTCTGATCTTCGAAGGCAGCACTCCCGGCGAGAAGGCCTCAAGCGCTGAAGTGATGAAGCACTTCAACTCTCACCAAGGTCGGACGGCGACCGAGGTGTTCCTGGCTCCGTTGGCAGCCACGCTGCTGATCCTTTTCGCCAGCGAGATCCGGACCCGAGCCCGGGAGCGCGGTCCTCGCGGCGCGGGACCGACCGTCCTGGTTGGCGGTGCCGTGCTGGTGGCAGCGAGCATATTGGCCGGTGCTGCACTCAGCCTGGCGCTGCTCACTGCGTCGGACCACAAGCAAGCGCAGGTTGCCGAGACCCTGAACGTGCTGAGCAACGACAACTGGATTCCGTTCATCGGCGGCATCGCGGTTTTCCTGATCGGGGCCGGCATGACCGCGCTGAGCGCGGGACTGTTGCCGAAGTGGCTCGGTTGGGTCGCGCTCGTCGTCGGCGTCGTGTCCTTGGCCGGCCCAGGTGGCTTCGTCGGATACTTCGCCGCACCGCTGTGGATGCTGGTAGCCGGCATTCTGCTCGCGGTGCGAACCGAGCGGGCCGAGGCCGTGACGCCGGTGCAGCCGTCGCAACCGTCAGTCGTGTAGCAACGGGATCACCTCGGTTGCGAGCAGTTCGGTCTGCTCGGCGACGTCAGGCCCGTGCGGCATGAAGTTGAAGGTCGTGAAGCCGAGCGTGACGAAGTCCCTGAGTTGATCGACGACCGCATCGGCCGAGCCACCAACGACGTCCGGGTCGTCCGGGGCGCTGCCCCCGATGTGCACCGGGACGTTGTAGGCGCACGTGAACGCGGCTGGATCCCGGCCGGCGGCGCGCACGGCGTCGAGAACCCGCGTACGCATGGCCGGCAGCTCGTCGAGCGCGACATAGCCGTGGGAGGGGATCCAGCCGTCGGCCTGCCGGCCAGTCACCCGCAAGGCCCGTGGTCCGAAGGTGCCCAGCCAGATAGGAATGGGCCGGGCCGGCTTCGGCTCGAAGTCGGCCCGATCGGTGTGGTGGATCCGGCCGGCGAAGGAGAACTCGGGTTCGGTCCAGAGCCCCCGGATCACCGTGATCGCCTCGGCCAGGCCGTCCACCTTGTCGCGCGGTGTGGGCACGCCCAGGCCGAACCGACGGAATTCCTCGTCGGAATGGCCGGCGCCCAACCCGAGGATGAGCCGTCCCCCGGACAGGCGGTCCAGCGTCTCGGCCATCTTCGCGACCATCGCGGGGGACCGGTACGGCAGGCCCAGCACTCGGGTGGCGATCTTGATCCGCGAGGTGGCTCCGGCGATCCACGTCAGCATCGTCCAGGTCTCGTAGTTGGGGCTGCTGCTGCCGGGGTGATCGGACGCGGAGACGAAGTCGAAGCCGAGCTCCTCGGCGCGCTGCGCAGCGGCGACCGGATCGGCCTTGTCGCTGACCGATGCGGAGACGTTGACTCCGAACTGCAGGTCCGTCATGAATGCTTTCCTTTGTTTGACGTGTGCGCGGGCCGGGCGGCCGGCGGGATCGTGAATCTGGGAATGAAGTAGTGCGCGAGCGGGCCGATGCTCGCGGCGTACAGCAGGGTGCCGACGCCGACGCCCCCGCCGAGCAACCACCCGCCGGCGAGCACGGTGAGCTCAAGTGCGGTGCGCACGACGCGGATCGAATGACCACGGGCGGCCAGGCCGGTCATCAGGCCGTCGCGCGGTCCGGGTCCGAGCCCGGCCCCGATGTACAGGCCGGTCGCCACGCCGTTGAGGGCAATTCCGGCCACGAGCCAGCCGATGCGGATGGCCAGGTGATGGGGGGTCGGCAGGACGCTGAGCCCGGCGTCGGCGGCCAGGCCGACAACGACGACGTTGCTCAGCGTGCCGAAACCCGGTCGCTGCCGCAGCGGCACCCACAGCACGAGCACGATGGCGGCGACGGCAATGACGACCCAGCCGAAGCGCAGTCCGGTGCGGTTTGCGATGCCCTGATGCAGCACGTCCCAGGACGCCAGCCCGAGCCGAGCTCGCACCATGAGCGCGATGCTGAGCCCGAACAGGGCCAAGCCCGCGTAGAGGCTGACGAGACGGCGAACGAGGACGGGCATGGCAACCTAACTTGTTGACGTGTCATGTACACGTTAGAGTGACTTACATGACGTGTCAAGTAACAGGTACAGTGGCCGGGTGAGCGAGACGCGATGGCTCGACCCCGACGAGGACCGCGCCTGGCGGGCCTACCGCCGCATGTTCCTCCTGCTCAACGCCCGCCTGGCCCGTGAGCTCACCAACGACAGCGGGCTCTCAGAGGCCGACTACGACGTGCTGTCGACCCTGTCCGAAGCGGACCGAAACCGCGAGCGACTGACGACGCTCGCCGACCGCATGCTCTGGTCGCCAAGTCGGCTGTCGCACCACATTTCCCGGATGCAGACGCGCGGACTGGTCACGCGCGATGACGTCGAGTCCGACGGCCGGGGCTCGGTCGTAGTCCTGACCAAGGCCGGTATGCGGGCATTGGAGGCGGCGGCGCCCGGGCACGTCGCCGCCGTGCGGGCCCACCTGATCGATCGCCTGACACCTGAGCAGATCAAGGCATTGGGTGATATCGCCGAGACGGTCGTGGGTCCCCTCAACGATCCGGCCGCGACGCGCCGACCGGTCTGAGCTCAGCGCTCGCCGCCCGGCCGCCAGAGCACGTCACCGTCGGGATTGGCGAAGCGGGCCAGGATGAACAGCAGGTCCGAGAGCCGGTTGAGGTAGAGCAACGCCTCGCGATTGGTGTGTTCCGGGTCGGCGCCCATGAGCGACCAACCGCTGCGCTCGGCCCGCCGGGCGACCGTCCGCGCCTGGTGCAGCAGGGCGGCACCGGCTGTCCCGCCGGGGAGGATGAAGCTGGCCAGCTTGGGCAGGTTTTCGTTGAACTCGTCGCACCAGCCCTCCAGCCGCTCGACGTAGGGCGTGGTGATTCGCAACGGCGGATGCTTCGGGTCCCGGACGATGGGGGTACACAGGTCGGCGCCAAGGTCGAACAGATCGTTCTGAACCGCGCGGAGGACAGCGACGACTCGCTCGGGCAGCTGGCCCAGCGCCAGGGCCGTGCCGATTGCGGCGTTAGTCTCGTCACAGTCGGCGTAAGCCCCGACCCGCGGATCGGTCTTCGCCACGCGCGACATATCGCCGAGCGCGGTCGTGCCGTCGTCGCCGGTCTTGGTGTAGATGCGGGTCAGATGAACGGCCATGCCCGGACGATAGCCTGGGTCGGTGCAGGTGTTGCGAGTTACCGGCGGGGCGCGACTGGCCGGCGAGGTCGAGGTCGGCGGCGCCAAGAACAGCGTGCTGAAACTGATGGCCGCGGCGCTACTGGCCAGCGGCGAGACCACGATCGGCAATCTGCCGGCGATCTCCGACGTGCTGATCATGCACCGCCTCCTCGAACGGCTCGGCTGCGCGGTCGCGGAATCCGGCGACGGCACGGTGGACCAGGTTCGGATCACAGTGCCCGAACGGCCCACGTGGGAAGCGCCCTACGAACTGGTGCGCAAGATCCGCGGCTCGATCTGCGTGCTCGGCCCCTTGCTCGCGCGAACCGGCCGGGCCAAGGTTGCGCTGCCCGGTGGGGACGCGATCGGCTCCCGTCCCCTCGACATGCACTTCGCCGGCTTGGAGCGAATGGGGGCGGAGGTCCGGGTCGAGCACGGCTACGTTCTGGCTGAGGCATCGGAACTGCGTGGCGCCACGATCTGGCTGGACTTCCCGAGCGTCGGTGCGACCGAGAACATCCTCACCGCGGCGGTGCTGGCCAAGGGCAGCACCGTCATCGACAACGCGGCCCGCGAACCGGAGATCGTCGACCTCTGCCAGATGCTGGTCTCGATGGGCGCTCAGATCGACGGAGTCGGCTCGTCGACGCTCGAGATCACTGGGGTGGACGCATTGGCGCCGACGACGCACCACGCGGTCGCCGATCGCATCGTCGCGGGCACGTGGGCAATCGCAGCGGTTGCGACACGTGGCGACGTGACCGTCCGCGGCGCCGACGCGGCTCACCTCGAGATCGCGCTGGACAAGTTGGTGCGGGCCGGCGCCGAGGTGGAAGTACGCGCCGACGGCTTCCGGATCGCGATCGATCACCGCCCGCGCAGTTTCGACGTGGTGACGCTGCCCTATCCGGGGTTGGCGAGCGATCTGCAGCCCCAGGCGATCGCGTTGCTGTCGGTGGCCGAGGGCACCGCGATGATCACCGAGAACATCTTCGAGGCGCGCTTCATGTTCTGCGACGAGATCGCCCGGATGGGCGCCGATGTGCGCACGGACGGCCACCACGCGGTCGTCCGCGGCCGCGAGCGGTTGTCGGGAGCGCCGGTGCGGGCCACCGACATCCGCGCCGGCGTCGGGCTGGTGATCGCCGGACTCGTCGCCGAGGGGATAACCGAGGTGGCCGAAGTGCACCACATCGACCGCGGCTACGTCCGCCTCGAGGAGAAGCTTCGGTCGCTGGGCGCCGATGTCGTGCGAGTTGACTCCGACTCGTTCGACGGCTGAGGTGCTGCCGTGGGGGTCACCGCCGGCTCAGGGCTCGAGCACGGCGCGCGCCCGTTCGACGTCGCGGTGGAAGACCAGGACGTCCATGTTTCCGTCCTGTCGCCGCGACATCGACGACCGGATACCGAACTCACCAAGTGCCGCGCGCCGCTGCACGGCTTCGGTCCGCGGCACGGCGCTGACCACGACGGTCAGCAGGCCCAGTTCGGGGGAGTCCGACGCGTCCACCGGCCGGACGACCCGGCGCCGCGACGATCCGAACACCCACCGCGTGATGAGGGCCAGCAGGGCGACGGCGATCAGGACCGTGATCTCGGCCGAAATGCCGTAATCGCCCACAGACCAACCGTAGCCAGGCCTGCGAGCGGGGACCAGCCGTTCCGGCCCGACGGTCTGCTCAGGGCGCCGCGGCACCACGGGACAGGTACTCGCGCAGCCCGCGTTCACCCGCCCGCATCATCCGGTCGTGGTTGAACCGAAGCGCCGGTCGGGCCATCGGGCCCACCAGTCGGACCAGTGCCTTGCGCACCACGACGTCCTCCTCGAACACCGCGCGCGACTGGCCGCCGTCGCCGGTGATCGTCCACTGGCTCGAACCGGCCAGGTCGCCATCGAGGGCCGCGCGGAGGATGCGGCGCTCGTCGTCCTCGACCTCGCGCCGCACGACGAAGACGAGGTCGTACGGCAGCAGGCTGCGGCAGCGCAGTTCGCCCGACGCGTCATCGAGCTGGCGGGCCTCCTGGACTTGCGGCCACCACGTCGGGTACCCGCCTACATCGGCGAGGGCTCGGTACACCCGGTCGGGCCCGGCGCCGATCTGCCAGACAGAGCGGAACCGGTAGTGGTCGGACACCCCCATGGCTACGTATTCAACGCAGTGCCGGTTCGCCCGGCGGACGTGGGTGCGAAGTCGGCCACACTAGCTACTGATCAGTAGGTGTCCGGCACCCGGCCTGAAATACACTCCGTCCAAGCGCCTGGAGGTGCCGGTCATGCCTTATCCGCACGATGACAAGCGCGATCCTGCCTGGGTGATGCGGACGTACGCCGGTCACTCCTCGGCGGTCGAGTCCAACCTGCTGTACCGCCGGAACCTCGCGAAGGGCCAGACCGGGCTGTCGGTCGCCTTCGACCTGCCGACGCAGACCGGGTATGACCCCGACGCCGAGTTGGCTCGCGGCGAGGTCGGCAAGGTCGGCGTGCCGGTGTCACACGTCGGCGATCTGCGCGCCTTGTTCGACGGCATCCCGATGGACGAGATGAACACGTCGATGACGATCAACGCGCCGGCGATGTACCTGCTGGCGCTCTATCTCACCGTCGCCGACGAACACGCGCAAGCAGCCGGGATCGACAAGGAGGAGCTGCGAGCCCGGCTCGCCGGCACGACCCAGAACGACATCATCAAGGAGTACCTGTCGCGGGGCACGTACGTCTTCCCGCCCGCGCCGTCGCTGCGGCTGATCACCGACATGATCGCGTACACCGTGGCCAACGTGCCGAAGTGGAATCCGATCAACGTCTGCAGCTACCACTTGCAGGAGGCCGGCGCGACGCCCGTACAGGAGGTTGCGTTCGCGCTGTGCACGGCAATCGCTGTCCTGGACTCCGTGCGTGACTCCGGCCAGTTGCCGGCCGACAAGTTCGGCGAGGTTGTCGCCCGCATCTCCTTCTTCGTCAACGCCGGGGTGCGGTTCGTCGAGGAGATGTGCAAGTTGCGTGCCTTCGGCGCGCTCTGGGACGAGATCACGCGCGAGCGCTACGGGGTCGAGGACCCGAAGCAGCGCCGGTTCCGCTACGGCGTGCAGGTCAATTCGCTCGGGCTCACCGAAGCCCAGCCCGAGAACAACGTCTACCGGATCCTGCTGGAGATGCTCGCGGTGACGTCCTCGCGCGACGCCCGGGCCCGCGCGGTGCAATTGCCCGCGTGGAACGAGGCGCTGGGCCTGCCGCGCCCGTGGGACCAGCAGTGGTCGCTGCGCATGCAACAGGTGCTCGCCTATGAATCGGACCTGTTGGAGTACGACGACATCTTCGAAGGCTCGAAGGTGGTGGCGGCCAAGGTCGCCGAGATCAAGCAGGGGGCGCGGGCCGAGATCGACCACGTCCTGGAACTTGGCGGCGCGGTCGCGGCGGTCGAGTCCGGATACCTGAAGTCGGCGCTGGTCTCCTCGCTCGCCCTGCGCCGCCGACGGATGGAGTCCGGCGAAGCAGTCGTCGTCGGCGTCAACAAGTTCACCGAGTCCGAGCCCAACCCGCTCGTCGAGGGTGCGGATGGCGGGATCTTGACGGTCGACCCGGCCGTCGAGGCGGCAGCCATTGCCGCGGTGCGGAAGTGGCGGGCCGCACGCGACGCGGCTGCGGTCGACGAGGCCCTGACAACGTTGCGCGACGCGGCGAAGACCGACACCAACCTGATGGAGCCCTCGCTCGGTTGTGCCCGGGCGGGCGTCACGGTGGGCGAGTGGGCCGGTGTGTTGCGGGAGGTGTTCGGCGAGTACCGACCACCAACCGGCGTGGCCGGCGCCAGTGGTGGCGGACACGAGAGCGGGCTGAGCGAGGTCCAGCACCGCGTGCAGGCCCTCGGCGCTGACCTAGGCCGGCGGTTGAAGTTCCTGGTCGGCAAGCCCGGCCTGGACGGGCACTCGAACGGGGCGGAGCAGATCGCCCTACGGGCTCGCGACGCCGGGTTCGAGGTTGTCTATTCCGGCATCAGGCTCACGCCGGCGCAGCTCGTCGCTTCGGCCGTCGAAGAGGACGTCGACGTGGTGGGCCTGTCGGTGCTGTCCGGCTCGCACCTGTCCGTCGTGCCGGATGTCGTCCAGGGGCTGCGCGCCGCCGGCCTTGACGACGTTCCGGTCGTGGTTGGCGGCATCATCCCCGAGGCCGACGCGGCCACCCTGCGTGAGTCAGGTGTCGCCCGTGTCTTCACCCCCAAGGACTTCGAGATCACCGACCTACTAAGCGAGATCGTCGACGCCATCGAAGAAGCCCGCGCGTAGGAGCGTCCGCGCGTCGCGAGCCGACGCGATCCGCAGAAATCGCAAGCGCAAGCGCTAGCGCTAGGGGTTGAACGTGTCCGGATCCGGGCCGGTGCGCTCGTCGCGGTTCAGTTCGCTGATCGAGGTGACGTCGTCGTCGGCGAGTTCGAAGTCGAAGACGTCGATGTTCTCCTTGATCCGCGCCGGCGTCACCGACTTGGGGATCACGACGTTGCCGAGCTGCAGGTGCCAACGGATGACGACCTGGGCCGGCGTCCTGCCGTACTTCTCGGCGAGTGACGTGATAGCCGGGTCGGACAGGAGCTCGCCGCCCTTGGCGAGCGGGGACCAGGCCTCGGTCGCGATGCCGTGCTCGGCGTCGAACGCCCGCACCGCCTCCTGGGTGAGGTACGGGTGCAGCTCGATCTGGTTGAGCGCAGGCACCACATCGGTCTCGTCGAACAGGCGCTGCAAATGTGCCGGCTGGAAGTTCGAGACGCCGATCGACCGGGCGAGCCCGTCGCTCTGCAGCTTCTCGAACGCCCGCCAGGTGTCGACGTAGCGATCCTTCGCCGGCAGCGGCCAGTGGATGAGGTAGAGGTCGACGTAGTCGAGGCCGAGACGAGTGCGGCTGGCCTCGAACGCGCGCAGGGCATCGTCGTAGCCGTGGCCGTCGTTGTTCAGCTTCGTCGTGATGAACAGCTCGTCGCGGGGGATGCCGGAGTCGGCGATCGCCTTGGCGACGCCCTCCTCATTGCGGTACATCGCGGCCGTGTCGATGGCTCGATAGCCGACCTCTAACGCGGCACTCACCGCCGCCGCCGTTTCCTCGTTGGGTACTTGGAACACGCCGAAGCCGAGCTGCGGCATCGCGGTGCCGTTGTTGAGCCTGACGGTTGGCTGGTCAGCCATGAATGCAACCTCCTGGTTTGTCTACTCTTTGGGTCCTACCCGACGTGGCCGCCGAACATGCGGCCGGACCCAGGCCGGTAGCCTGCCCTGCTGTGCGCCTTGTCATAGCCCGCTGCAGCGTGGACTACGTGGGCCGGCTCACCGCTCACCTGCCGCTGGCCACGCGGCTGCTGCTGGTCAAGGCCGATGGCTCGGTGCTGGTGCACGCAGACGGCGGGTCGTACAAGCCGCTGAACTGGATGAGCCCGCCCTGCCTCCTCGTTGAAGTGACAGCGGGCGACCAGGCGACCTGGACGGTTACCAACAAGGCCGGCGAGCAGTTGATCATCACGATCGAGTCGATCGAGCACGACTCGGCCCACGAGCTGGGTGTCGACCCCGGTCTGGTGAAGGACGGCGTGGAGGCGCACCTGCAGAAGCTGCTAGCCGAGCACATCCACACCCTCGGCCCGGGCTATCGGCTGGTGCGCCGGGAGTACCCGACCCCAATCGGGCCGGTCGACATCATGGCCCGCGACCCAAACGGCGTGGCCGTGGCCGTCGAGATCAAGCGCCGCGGCGAGATCGACGGCGTGGAGCAGCTCACCCGCTACCTGGACCTGCTCAACCGCGACCCGCTGCTGGCTCCCGTGCGGGGCGTGTTCGCGGCGCAGGAGATCAAGCCCCAGGCCCGCACGCTGGCCGAGGACCGCGGGATAACCTGCCTGGTGCTCGACTACGACCTGCTTCGTGGCATCGACGACCCGTCCCAGCGGCTGTTCTGAAACTCACGGACGGGTGCCGGTTACTCGCCGGTACGGTAAGCCGAGCGGTACCGATCCCAGGAGGATGGCGTCATGACGCGGGAGTTCAAGCAGGTCGGCGTGATCGGGCTCGGCACGATGGGCGCCGGCATCGCCGAGGTCTTCGCGCGCACCGGCCTCTCGGTGGTGGCCGTCGAGGTCGACGAGGCGGCCGTGGCGAGCGGCCGCGGCCATCTCGAGAACTCGACCGGCCGGGCTGTCACTCGAGGCAAGCTGTCCGACGCCGAGCAGCAGGCCCTGCTGGATCGGGTCAGCTACAGCACCGATCTCAACGCGCTGGCCGACGTCGACCTGGTCGTCGAGGCCGTGCCCGAGCAACTGGAGCTCAAGCGGCAGATCTTCACCCAGCTCGACAAGATCTGCAAGCCGGAGGCGATCCTCGCTACCAACACGTCATCCCTGTCGGTCACGGAGATCGCGGTCGCGACCGGGCGCCCGGGCAAGGTCGTCGGGCTGCACTTCTTCAACCCGGCGCCGGTCATGAAGCTGGTCGAGATCGTGCGCAGCGTCGTCACCGAACCGGACGTCGTCGAGGAAGTCGAGGCCTTCGCCCAGAAACTCGGCAAGGTCGACGTCACGATCGGTGACCGCGCCGGGTTCATCGCCAACGCGCTGCTGTTCGGCTATCTCAATCACGCCGCGTCGCTGTACGAGTCGCGCTACGCCAGCCGCGAAGATATCGACGCGGCGATGAAACTGGGTTGCGGGCTGCCGATGGGGCCGCTCGCCCTGCTCGACCTCATCGGCCTCGACACGGCCTACGAGATTCTGGACACGATGTACAAGCAGTCGCGCGATCGGCTGCACGCGCCTCAACCGATCTTCAAGCAGATGATGACGGCCGGACTGCTGGGCCGCAAAAGCGGCCGCGGCTTCTACACCTACGACGCTCCCGGCTCCCCGAACGTCGTGACCGACGCGCTGACGCCGGCCGAGGGGGCCGCGATCGAGGGTGCCCGCCCGGTTTCCGCGGTGGGCGTCGTCGGTTCGGGCACGATGGCCACCGGCATCGTCGAGGTGTTCGCCAAGGCCGGCTACGACGTGCTGTTCGTGGCCCGCAGCGCTGAGAAGGTTGCCAAGGTGATCGGCGGGGTCACCCGCTCGCTGGACAAGGGCGTGCAACGGGCCAAGCTCACCGAGGCCGACCGCGACGCCACGCTCGGCCGGATCACCGGCACGACCGAGCTCGACGATCTGGCCACCGTCCAACTGGTCGTCGAAGCGGTGGTCGAGGATCTCGCGGTCAAGCAGGTCCTGTTCGCGAACCTCGACGACATCTGCGCTCCCGGGACTGTGCTGGCCACCACGACGTCGAGCCTGCCAGTGATCGAGTGCGCCGCGGCCACCTCGCGCCCGGCCGATGTGATCGGCTTGCACTTCTTCAACCCGGCCGCGGTGATGAAACTGGTCGAGGTCGTCACCACGGTGGCGACTGCGGGGGACGTCGAAGCGACCGTGCTTGACGTCAGCCGCAAGATTGGCAAGCACGCGGTGCGCTGTGGCGATCGAGCCGGATTCATCGTCAACGCCCTGCTCTTCCCGTATCTCAACGACGCGGTGAAGATGCTCGAGGCGCACTATGCCAGCGCCGATGACATCGACTCGGCCATGAAGGTCGGCTGCGGCTATCCGATGGGTCCGTTCGAACTGCTCGACGTGGTGGGCACCGACGTGTCCCTGGCGATCGAGCGTGAGCTCTACCTGGAATTCCGCGAACCCGGCTTCGCGCCGGCGCCGCTGCTTGAGCATCTGGTGACGGCCGGGCGGCTGGGCCGCAAGACCGGCAAGGGCTTCCGCGACTACACCTGAGCCTAGGCTTGGTGGCATGCCCCGCCAGAATCGCCGACGCGTCGACGCCGCCTCTCCGGCGGCCCGGGTGCTGACCACGGTGGGGGAGCGGCGCGAGGAATGGCGGGGCGAGGAATACGTCGTCCGCGCCGTGACGTCGGCCGGTGCGGCCAAGGCCTACCGCTGCCCGGGCTGCGACCAGGAGATCCGGGCCGGACTGCCGCACGTCGTGGTTTGGCCGGCATTCGACCCGTCGGCCGATGACCGTCGACACTGGCATACCGCGTGTTGGGCGGCTCGGGACCGCCGCGCGCCGGGCGTGCAGCGCAGCCGATCCGCTCCGCGCTACTGAGCGCCGGCGCCCGGTCCTAGGTCGCCTGGGTCTCCGGCGCGGACGGAGGCGCGGAGTCCTTCGCCTCGACGAGCAGCGCGCCGAGGCGACTGTGCAGTTGCTCCAGCTGCGCGTGCACGTCGGCGCGGTCGCGGTAGAGGCGGCGCACCTCCGCGGCAGCCTGGTCGACGAGCTTGGCCGCCTTGGCCCGGGCCGCCGCCACGGTCTGGGCGGCTTCGGCTGCGGCCGCTGCCTTCTGCTCGGCCGACAGCTCGGCCTCGGCGGTGCGGCGCAACCGCAGGGTGACCTCGAAGTCTTCTTCGGCCTGGGCCCGGCGGGCCAGCGACTCCGCGTCCAGTCGGTCCCGCTCGGCCTGGGCGTCGGCATCCAGGCGGACCCGGAGGGCCTCGGACTCCAGGGTCAGCCGATCCTCGTCGGCCCGGGCCTGGGCCATGCTTTGCGCGAGTTGCTCCTCGACCCTGGTCCGGTGCTGGTCGGCGTCGGTCAGACGGCGGCGGAACGTGTCATCGGCCTCGAGATGACGCTGGGTCGCCTGGGCCAGGATCTCGTCGGCCTCGGCCGTTGCCGCACCCCGCGTGCGCGCCGCAGCATCGGCCGCGCCGGTGCGGATCGCATTGGCCTCGTCCTCCGCCGCTGACCGGATCTTGGCCGCTTCCGCGTTCGCCGCCTCCAAGCGGGCTCGGACGCGTTCGTCGATGTTGTCGGCGGTGACCGCCTCGTTCGCAGTGCGCAACTGGCGGCGCAACGACTCGATCTGGGCGTGCGCGCTGGCCAGCTGGGCGGCGAGGTCGGCAGTGCGCGCACCTATCGCGTCACGTTCGGCAATGGTGGCGCGCAGGTCGTCGTCCATGCGCCCGAGGAACTGGTCAACCTGGCTGCGGTCGTAACCGCGCATCGCGACGGCGAAGCCGGGATTGGCGTCGGTCAGCATGGGCAGGACGTCCGTGGGGTTCTCCGAAGCCATGTGCCCATGGTCGCACTCCGCCCTCGAGCCGCCCACCCCCCGGCTCAGGACGGCCTCGGCTCAGTGATCGCGGAAGCGGTGGATCTGCTCGAGGTGCTGGGCCCGCAGGTCGTGGTTGCGCACGCCCAGCCCTTCCTCCGGCGCCAGGCACAGCACGCCGACCTTGCCTTGATGAAGGTTGCGGTGCACGTCGTAGGCCGCTTGTCCGGTGTCAGCCAGGGCGTACACCTTGGACAGCGTCGGGTGGATCGCGCCTTTCGCGATGAGGCGGTTCGCTTCCCACGATTCGCGGTAGTTGGCGAAATGGGAGCCGACGATGCGCTTGAGCGTCATCCATAGGTAACGGTTGTCGTACTCATGCCAATACCCGGTGGTGGAGGCGCAGGTGACGATGGTGCCGCCCCGCTTCGCGACGTAGACGCTCGCGCCAAAAGTGTCGCGGCCCGGGTGTTCGAAGACGATGTCGGGATCGTCGCCCCCGGTCAGTTCGCGGATCTTCTTGCCCAGCCGCTTCCATTCCGCCGGCTGCTGCTCACCGTCACGCCAGAATTCGTAGCCCTCCGCGCTGCGATCGATGATCAGCTCCGCCCCCATCGCTCGGCAGATCGCGGCCTTTTCCGGTGATGAGACCACGCAGATCGGAGTGGCGCCGCCGTTGAGCGCGTACTGAGTGGCGTAGCCGCCCAGGCCGCCTGAGGCGCCCCAGATCAGGACGACGTCGCCCTGTTTCATGTTGGCGCCATGGTGGCTGACGAGTTGGCGGTACGCGGTCGAGTTGACCAACCCGGGCGCGGCGGCCTCTTCCCAGGTCAGGTGGGCCGGCTTGGGCATCAGCTGGTTCGACTTGACGAGGGCGAGTTGGGCCAGTCCGCCGAAGTTGGTCTCGAAGCCCCAGATGCGCTGTTGCGGGTCCATCATGGTGTCGTCGTGACCCTGCGGGTCCTCCAGCTCGACCGACAGGCAGTGCGCGACGACCTCGTCGCCGGGCTTCCACTTGGTGACACCCGGGCCAACCCGGAGTACGACGCCGGCGAGGTCGGAGCCGACCACGTGATAGGGCTGATCGTGCTTGCGGGCCAACTCAGAGGACTTGCCGTAGCGCTTCAGGAAGTCGAACGTCGACACTGGCTCGAAGATCGAGGTCCAGACGGTGTTGTAGTTGATCGCGCTGGCCAGCACCGCGACGATCGCCTCGCCCGGTCCCAGTTCGGGGGTCGGTACATCCTGCACGTGCAAGCTCTTGCGGGGGTCCTTGTCCTTGGTGGCCAGCCCGTCGAACATCCCGGTCTCGTCCGCGCGGACGACCACTCCTTGGTAGGTCTCCGGGACGGGCAGCCCGGCCACGGCGGCCGGCTCGCCAGCAAGAATGGCGGTACGGATGTCGTCCACGAAGAGCCTCCACGGTGGGCGGGCAGTCGTTGTTGGGCGCAGATGTTACCGGTCGGTAATCGCCGGCTCCACGAGCTCGACCAGCACCCCGCCGGCGTCCTTGGGATGGATGAAGTTCACCTTGCTGTTCGACGTCCCCCGGCGCGGCGCCCCGTAGAGCAGCCGCATGCCCTTTCCCCGCAGTTCGGCGGAGACGGCTTCGATGTCCGCGACCGTGTATGCCACCTGTTGCACGCCCGGGCCCTTGCGATCGAGGAACGTGGCAATGGTGGACTGGTCGTTCAGGGGCGCGAGAAGCTGGATCATGGTGGTGCCGTCGCCGACCGCGAGCATTGCCTCACGGATGCCCTGATCGGTGTTGGTCTCCTCGTGCACACTGACGAGGCCGAAGGTTTCGGCGTAGAACGCGATCGCCTCGTCCAGGTCGGGCACGGCAATGCCCACGTGGTCGATCTTGGTGAACAGGCTCGAGGCGGGCACCGGGCCATCGTGGCAACTGGAACCGCTGCCGGGCGAGTCGAGGTGCGGTGGCTCACACGCGTTCCCGCCCTGTTCTGGCTAAAGTTGACGGTCTATCCGGTTCGTGGCTCGGCCGGGTCGTCGCCTTTCGGGGGCGTGGCCGCCGCCGCACTAGGAGGCTCACAATGGCTGGTTCGGTAATCGTCGACGGCGCCCGCACGCCGATGGGCCGCCTGCTCGGATCGCTCAAGGACTTTTCCGGCGCCGACCTCGGCGGGGTCGCCATCCAGGCCGCCCTCGAGCGCTCCGGCGTGTCACCGGAACAGGTTCAGTACGTGATCATGGGTCAGGTGCTGCTGGCGGGGGCTGGGCAGATTCCGGCTCGCCAGGCCGCGCACAAGGCCGGCATCCCGCTCAGCGTGCCCGCCCTGACCCTCAACAAGGTCTGCCTGTCGGGACTGGACGCGATCGCAGTGGCCGACCAACTCATCCGCGCCGGCGAGTTCGAAATCATCGTCGCCGGCGGCCAGGAGTCCATGACCAATGCACCGCACCTGCTGCCCAAGTCGCGCGCGGGTTACAAGTACGGCGCCATCGAACTGCTCGACGCCATGGCCTTCGACGGTCTCACCGACATCTTCGACAACATCCCGATGGGCGAGTCAACCGACAACGTCAACCGCAAGCTCGGTCTGGGCCGCGAGGAGCAGGACGAGTTCGCGGCCCGATCGCACCAGCGGGCGGCGATCGCGCAGAAGAACGGTGTGTTCGACGAAGAGATCACGCCCGTGTTGATTCCGCAGCGCAAGGGCGAGCCCATCGAATTCCGCGAGGACGAGGGCATCCGCGGCGACACGACGGTCGAATCGCTGGCGAAGTTGCGCCCGGCGTTCACGAAGGACGGCACGATCACGGCCGGGTCGGCGTCGCAGATCTCCGACGGCGCGTGCGCGGTGGTCGTGATGAGCAAGGCCAAGGCCCAGGAGTTCGGGCTGAGCTGGATCGCCGAGATCGGCGCCCACGGGAACGTGGCCGGCCCGGACAACTCTCTGCAGTCGCAGCCGTCGAACGCGATCTCCGACGCGCTGCGCAAGGAGAAGCTCAGCGTCGCCGATCTCGACCTGATCGAGATCAACGAGGCGTTCGCCGCAGTCGGCATCCAGTCGATGAAGGACCTCGGCGTCAGCGAGGACATCGTCAATGTCAACGGCGGGGCGATCGCGCTCGGGCACCCGATTGGCATGTCCGGCGCCCGCTTGGCCCTGACCCTCGCCTACGAGCTCCGGCGCCGCGGCGGCGGCACTGGCGCAGCGGCGCTGTGCGGCGGTGGCGGGCAAGGCGACGCGCTGATCCTGCACGTGCCCGCGGCACCGTAGCCGCTCGATGTCGGCAACTCGGCGCGGCGCCGACGTCGCCGAGCTGGTGGCGCGGGCCCAGACGGCCGACCCGCGCGCGGTCGCCCGACTCATTTCACTCGTCGAGAGCGGGGGCTCCGGCAGTGCCGGCTCCTCGGTGCTGCGCGAGGTGGCCGCGGCGCTCGCTCCGCATGGCGGCCAGGCCCAGGTCGTCGGCCTCACCGGCTCGCCCGGCGTGGGCAAGTCGACATCGACGTCCGCGCTGGTAACCGCACTACGCGCCGACGGCAAGCGGGTCGGTGTGCTCGCCGTCGACCCCTCGTCGCCGTTCTCCGGCGGGGCCCTGCTCGGCGACCGGGTGCGGATGCAGGACCACGCCACCGACGACGGCGTCTTCATCCGTTCGATGGCCGCCCGCGGCCAGCTCGGCGGCCTGTCCGCGGCGGTGCCGCAGGCGCTGCGGGTACTCGGTGCGGCCGGGTGCGACGTCGTGCTGATCGAAACGGTCGGGGTCGGGCAGGCCGAGGTCGAGATCGCCTCCCTCGCCGACACGACGATCGTGCTGCTGGCCCCGGGCATGGGCGACGGCATCCAGGCGGCCAAGGCCGGCATCCTCGAGATTGCCGACATCTTCGTCGTCAACAAGGCCGACCGCGACGGCGCTGACCAAGTCGCCCGTGACCTTCGCTACATGCAGTCCCTGGGCGGACGGCACTCAGTGGCCGGCGCCTGGCGCCCGCCCATCGTGAAGACCGTCGCATCGCGCGGGGAAGGTACCGACGACGTGATCGCGGTCATCGCCAAACACCTGGACTGGATGCAGGCCCACGGCGAACTCGAGCGTCGGCGCCGGGCGCGGGCGGCCAGTGAGATCGAGGCCATCGCCGTGGCCGAGGTGCGGCAGCGCTTCGCAGAGGTGCACGGGTCCGCGGCGTTGGACGCGGCCGCGGCCCGCGTAGTGGCTGGGCAGGCCGACCCCTACACCGCCGCGGATGAGCTGGTCGCCTCGCTCTGAGCGGTGTCTGGCCGCACGTCGAGCCGTCAGCTGGAAGCAGCGGCCGAACGATCGTCGACCGCCGGAAGCGACGCGATGAAGTCTCGGGTGAGTCGCGCGGTCAGTTCCGGATGCTCGAACTGGGGCACGTGCCCGCAGCTCTCGAGCACGACGCATTCGGCGGCGGGCAGGGCCTCGGCCACGAACCGACTGAACCCGGCGGGCACGAGGTTGTCGCGGTCGCCCCAGAGGAACAGGGCCGGCGGCCGCAGGGCCGGCAACCGGTCCCAGAATCCGCTTTCGCCGAACGGCTCGTCCAGGTAGACGTGCCGCAGTGCGGAGAAGATCGCGAGCCGGTTGGCCCGCATGCTGAACACCCGGATGAACTCGTCGAGCGCGGCGTCGTACCAGGAATCGGCCAGCCGGGACGGTTCGGCGAACAGGCTGCGCAGCCCGCGCATGGCGACCGAGCGCGGAATCCGGACCGGCAGTGCGGCGATTTCGGTGCGCACGAGGCGGACCAGCGGCACGAACTGGCGCAGTCGGCGGAACGCGACCGCCGGACACAGCAGCACCAGCCCGCGCACGTCGTCCGGCGACGTCAGGGCGGCCTCGAGAGCCGTCCGGCCGCCGAGGCTGTTTCCGACCAGGACCGCAGGCTCGGCACACGTCTGCCGAAGGAACGCGAGCAGCCAGTTGCCGAGGAACTCGGCCCGGTGCTGGTCGCCTCGGGCCTGGGTGCCGCCGTGGCCGGGCAGATCTGGTGCCAGCACGTGGAAGTCGTGCGACAACGCGGCGATCAGCGGCAGCATCGACGCGTTCGTGGCGCCGAGCCCGTGCACCAGCACGACCGGCGGCGCATTGACCGGACCGGCTTCGAGATAGAACGTCTCGATGCCGCCGGCGTTGGTGGAACGAGTGAACGTGCGGGTGTCATCTCCGTCGTCGCCGGGGAACAGGCCGTCGAGTTGCAGCGCCAGCGCCAGGTTGCCGCGCACGGTGAGATCGCCGCAAAGGAACGCCTCGATGCCGCTTCGAGTCCCGGAGACGACGTCGTCGAGCACCGGCAGGGGCGCGCGCACGGTGGTGTCCGGATTCGACGGCCCGCCACGTCTGGCCGATGCCCGTCCGCGGTCGATTTCGACCGTCCAGTTGGCCATCCCACCTGCGGTGAACAGCAGCGTCGCGGTGGTGTCGGCGAGCAAGGGGGAGTAGACGCCGAGCAGGCGTTCGCGCAGCAACGGCAGCAGGTCGCTGTCTGACACTGCGCACCCCCTCGTCCGGCCGCGGGCTCTCTCGACGGCGTTCAACGTCATCTTCGTCAGAGTTTGCCATCGCAATTCATCCGGCTGACCGACCACGCCGTGGTTCGGCGCGGATGCTGTCTTAGCCATGGATACCCGATGCCTACTAGCCGGTAACATCAGCCGCCCAGGGTAGGAGCGGACGAGGAGCCGACGATGCCGACGATGGACCGTGATGCCGAGGTCTTCGTGCTCAATCTGGGCGAGACCGAGAACCGGTTCAATCCGGACTGGCTGGTCGAGGCACAGCAGTACTTGGACACGGTGGCGGCGGCCGCCCCTCCTTGCGCGCTGGTCACGACAGCGACCGGCAAGTTCTACTCCAACGGCTTGGATCTGGAGTGGATGGGCGCGCACAGCGACCAACTGCTCAGCTACCTGATCGAGGTGCACCAGTTGCTCGAACGCATGTTGGCCCTGCCGGTACCGACGGTGGCCGCGATCCAGGGACACGCGTTCGCCGCCGGCGGGATGCTGGCACTGGCCCACGACTTTCGAATCATGCGCGCGGATCGCGGCTACTTCTGCCTGCCCGAGGTCGACATCAACATCCCGTTCACGCCTGGGATGTCGGCGCTGATTCAGGGCCGGCTCTCGCGCAAGACCGCGCACGAGGCGATGACGACCGGGCGCAGGTACGGCGGCACTGACGCGCTGGCGGCCGGGATCGTCGACGCGATTGCCCACGAGGACGATGTGCTGAGCGAAGCGGTGGAGATGGCGCGCGCACTGGCCGGCAAGGCCGGGCCGACGCTCGGGACGATCAAGGCCCGGATGTATCCCGAGGCGTTGGCTGCGCTGCGGGAGGGCGCCGCGCCGCTGGACTGACCTGGCCCCGCTGCCGGTACCGGCGCGGCGTGTCGCCCGGCTACGGAGCCAAGTCTGCGGCGGATTCCTGGACTTCCAGGAGCGACACCTCGCGCAGCGATTCCTCGTAGGCCCGGTGACCACCGCGTACGCCGAACAGGCGCTTGGACAACACGAGGTACAAGACGGCGGCCACGTTGATGATGAGTACGACGACCTTGAGCCAGGTGGCCTTCTCGGTGATCTCGTAGATCTCGAGCGGGATGAACAGGGTGGTGCCGACGACGGCGACGTACTCGCCCCACCGCTTGAGCGACCACAGCCCGATGCCCTCGATGATCTGGAGCACGCCGTAGCCGAGCAGCCCGGCGGCGATCAGGTTGAGCGTCGACGGCTTGGCGTTAAGCACCTTTTCGACGGCGTTGATCGTGCTGGAGTCGCGCACATTGAAGTGGATCTGGTCGAAGAACGGCTTGAGCGAAGTCAGGTCCCGGTCGAAGAGCTGTTGGAGGCTGATCTGGGTGGTCTTGAGGCGAAAGACGCCGATTCCCAGCAGCACGATGATCAGCCCGCGTCCCCAGCGTTCGATGGCCAAGGCACGCAGGATGAAGGCCGAGCGCAGAGCCTTGCCCCGCAGCAGGACCGGTGCGTCGTCGGCGGGGCCGCGGCCGTGCGGCTCGCCGAGGACGTAGCTCCCGCAGCGCAGGCACCGCCACGCGTCACCGAGCGGTGTGCTCGCCTCCAGTTTGGCCCGGTACGCAGGTTCCTCAGCGGCGTAGGTGACATGCCCCTTGCGCGCGCACGACCTGAGGTTCCAATCCACCCGGCGGAGCCTATTGGGTCGGGCGGAAATCCCCTTAGGCTGCTGTCGATCCGACCGAATGTCGTTCGTCGTAGTGCTGAGTGGTCCGCACCAGGTGGGCCAGGACACGAGGGAGACCGCCATGTCGCAGTACCTGATCCTGATCTATGAGGACGAGGCCGGCTACGCGAACGGTGACCCCGCCGTCATGAACGAGGTGATGGAGGGCCACAACGCTTTCGGCGAGAAGAACGCGAAGGCGATCCAGGGCGGCAACGCGCTGCAGCCGACCAGCACGGCGACCACCGTGCGACCGGACGGCGCCGGCGGCTTCACTGTCACCGACGGCCCGTTCACCGAGACCAAGGAAGCCCTCGGCGGTTACTACCTGGTCGAGGCGGCCGACCTGGACGAGGCCATCGCTCTTGCCAAGCAGGTGCCGGCCAAGTTCGGTGGTCTCGAAGTGCGGCCGATCATGGTGTTCAACTGAGCGAACCGGCCGCGGTGGCGGCCGCCGTCGCCGACGCTCACCGTCGCGAGTGGGCCTTCGTGCTCGCCGCGACGGTGCGCGTCACCCGCGACCTCGACGTCGCCCAGGAGTGCGTGCAGGACGCCTACGCGAAAGCGCTGAGCGACTGGCCGGTATCGGGGGTGCCGGCCAAGCCCGGCGCCTGGCTCACGACCGTCGCGCGACGCCGCGCTCTGGACCTGCTCCGCCGCGACGCGGTGCTGCGCCGCGCGTTGCCGTTGCTGGTCGAGGATGATGTCGAGCCGGCCATCGAACCCTTGGACGAGATCCCCGACGACCGGCTTCGGCTGATCTGCACGTGCTGCCACCCGGCTCTGGCTCCGGAAGCGCACGTCGCGTTGACCCTGCGGCTGATCTGTGACCTGTCCACGACGGATGTGGCCCGGGCGTTTCTGGTCAGCGAGTCGACGATGGCCGCCCGGATCACGCGGGCCAAGAAGAAGATCGCCGCCGCCCGAATCCCGTATCGCGTCCCGTCGGCCGCGGAGTTGCCCGAGCGGGTCGATTCGATCCTGGCCGTCATCCACCTGGTTTTCACAACCGGCCACACCGCACCGGTGGGCGCCGACCTGGTCCGACGCGACCTGGTCGAACGCGCACTCGACCTCGCCCGCATGCTGCGTGCGCTACTTCCGGACAACGCCGACGTGGCCGGGCTGCTCGCGCTGATCCTGCTCACCGATGCCCGGCGGGCCACCCGGACCGCAGCGGACGGACGGTTGCTGCGCCTGGCCGAGCAGGACCGCAGCGCGTGGGACCGCAGCGCGATCAGTGAGGGGGTCGCGCTCGTGCACCAGGCCCTGCGGACCCGGCCGCCCGGCCGCTACGCCCTGCAGGCAGCGATCGCGGCCGTGCACGCCGAGGCGCCGTCATGGGACCTGACCGACTGGGGTGAGATCGTCGCCCTCTATGACGTGCTGGCCCAGATCTGGCCGTCGCCGGTGGTCGCGCTCAACCGGGCCGTCGCGATCGGCTTTGCCCGCGGACCGGCGGCCGGCTTGGCCGCGCTCGACCCGCTGGGGGCCGAGCCGCAGCTGGCCGGGTACGGCTATCTGCCGGCCGCGCGGGCCGATTTCCTGCAACAACTCGGCGACGCCGATGGCGCGCACCTCGCCTATGAGGAGGCGATCCTGCTCACCGAGAACGTGGTGGAGCGGCAGTTCCTGCTCGACCGCATTGCCGCCCTCGACGAAGGATGAGGCCGCCCGACCTGCTCAGCGGAACGCGTCGATACCGGTGAGCTGCTGGCCGAGCACGAGGGTGTGCACCTCGTGGGTGCCTTCGTAGGTGTAGACGGTCTCCAGGTTCACCGCGTGCCGCAGCACCGGGTACTCGGTCGTGATGCCACTTCCGCCCAGGATCGAGCGGGCCTCGCGGCAGATCTCCAGGGCGGTGCGGACATTGGCGAACTTGCCGAAGCTGATCTGGTGCGGCTTGACCCGACCGGCGTCCTTGAGCTCGCCCAGCCGGCGGGCGGTCAGCTGGGCCTGCTGCAGGGCCACGGCCATCTCGGCCAGCTTGCGCTGCGTCAGCTGGAATCCCGCGATCGGCTTGCCGAACTGGGTGCGACTCGTGGCGTAGTCCAACGTCGAGGCCAGGGCGTCTCGTGCCGAACCGGTCACGCCCCACACAATGCCGAACCGGGCCTCGGTCAGGCAGCCGAGCGGCCCTCTGAGACCCTGCGCGCCCGGAAGTTCGGCCGAAGCCGGCAGCCGTACGTCGTCGCAGATCAGCTCGCTGGTGACCGACGCCCGCAGCGAGATCTTGTGATGCACATCCTGGGTCGTGAACCCGGGCATGCCCTTCTCGACCAGGAACCCCCGCACGCCGTCATCAGTACGGGCCCAGACCACCGCGACGTCAGCGATCGAACCGTTGGTGATCCACATCTTGTTGCCGGTGAGGATCCAGTCGTCGCCCTCACGGCGGGCGCGGGTGCGCATCGAGCCCGGGTCCGAGCCGGAATCGGACTCGGTCAGCCCGAAGCAGCCGATCGCGTTGCCCTTGGCCATTTCCGGCAGCCAGCGCTGCTTCTGCTCCTCGCTGCCGTAGGCGTAGATCGCGTACATGGCCAACGATCCCTGGACGCTGACCAATGAGCGCAGCCCGGAGTCGACGGCCTCGATCTCGGCACTGACCAGGCCGTACTGCGACGGCTTGGCCCCCTGGCAGCCGTAGCCGTGCAAATGCATGCCGAGGACGCCCAGGGCCCCGAACTCCTGCGCGAGCTCGCGGGCGGGCAGGCGACCATCCTCGAACCAGTCCCGGATGTGCGGGCGCAGCCGCTCGTCGGCGAACTTGCGCACGGTGTCGCGCAAGAGGCGGTCCTCGTCACCCAAATCATCGTCGAGGTCGAGCAGGTCCAGGCGATCGAGGGCATCGGTCATGACCGCGAGATTACGCCGGGCCGATACCCTGCGCTGGTGCCCCAACCGCCGTCGCCGCTCGGGTTCGACCCGATCGACCGCGCCGGTGATCTCTGGGAACAGCACTGGCCGGACCAGGATCCCGAGGTCTACGCCTCCATGCGGGCGGTCACGTCGATCATGCGGGCGCACCAGATCCTGATCGGGCAACTCGACGCGATGCTGCGGCCCTTCGGCATCACGTTCAGCCGGTATGAGGCGCTCGTGTTGCTCAGCTACTCGCGACAAGGTTCGCTGCCGCTGTCGGTGATCGGCGAGCGTCTGCAGGTGCATGCCACGTCAGTGACGAACGTCATCGACCGACTCGAAGGAGCCGGCCTGGTCAACCGGGTGCCCAACCCGCTCGACGGGCGCGGCACCCTCGCGGTGATCACCGAAAGCGGTCGCGAGGTTGCCCGCAAGGCGACAGAGGCGTTCAACGCGGCTCGCTTCGGCACCTCGGCGCTCGACCTGGCCGAGCTCGGTGAGTTGTTCGCGGTACTGCGCCGGCTGCGGCGTGACGCCGGCGACTTCGTCGACTGACCCGGCGGCGCGTATCCCATCGCCTGACTGAGTCGTTACCCGATCAGTCGACTGAATCGGGGTTTTGCTCATGACTGGTCGCGTTCGTGTCGCTCTGGCCTGTACCGCAGTGGCCGCCGCCGGCCTGGTGCCGCTGGCCACAGCCGCGGCGGGCGCGGACGGGCAGTTCGCCCTCACCCAGAACGTTCTGCCGGGGCTGGCCCATGCCACGGACCTGGGCCCGGCACCGGCCTCGACGCCTCTGCATCTGGTCGTCTCGGTGGCCCGCCCCGATCCGGGCGGGGAAACCGCGACCCTGGCCGCCGTCCACAACCCGGCCAGTCCGAGCTACCGCCACTTCCTGACGCCGGCGCAGTTCGCGGCGCGGTTCGCGGTGCCGGCCAGCCGCCGGGACGCGCTCCGATCGCTGTTCACCGGGGCCGGTCTGCACGTCGACTCGGCGTCGGTCGCCGGCGACCGCTACTCGCTGAGCGGCACCGCCACCCAGGTCGGGTCCCTGCTGCACACCAGCTTCCACAGCTACCGGTTCGGCTCGCAGTCGTTCGTGGCCAACACCTCGGCGCCGGTGTTCCCGTATGGGTTGGGCATCACCAACATCGTCGGGCTGAACACCCTGCAGCGGTACTCGACGCCCGCTCGCTCTCACTCGGCACAAGACGTCTGCCTCAGCGGCAACTGCCTGGGCGCCACGACTCCGCAGGACCTGTGGACGACCTACCAGCAGCCGGCCGCGCACAGCGGCCAGGGTCAGGGACTGGCGGTGTTCGGCGAAGGCCAGACCGACGGCGTTGTCAGCGATCTGCGGCAGTTCGAGGCCGCGAACGGCTTGCCGCAAATACCGGTCACAGTCAAGCGCCCGGCCGGCGACACCGACTTCTCCGACGACTCCGGACGCATCGAGTGGAACATCGACACTCAGGCCTCCAGTGGCATGGCACCGGACGCGTCGAACCTGAGCCTCTACTTCGGCAGCGATCTTTCCGACGCCGATGTCGACCGGGTGTTCAGCCAGTTCACCGACGACGCCAACGGACCCATGCAGGCCTCCGCCAGCTACGGCGAGTGCGAGACGATCCCGGTCGTCAGCGACCTCGTCGGCCAGGCGTTGTCCAGCCCGACGGCGGCCACGCTGCCGGTGGGGCTCGGCCTCGGCAACCAGAACGACGCGACGCTGGCGCCGATCGCACAACAGGCGGCCATCGAAGGCAAGACCATCTTCGTCTCCAGCGGGGACACCGGGTCGTCGTGCCCGATCGTCGTGCTGCCCGTCGTCGGCGCCGGCAACGGCGTACTCAACCAAGGCGTCCCCGTCACCAACTCGCCGGCGTCGCTGCCCTACGTGGTCGCCGTCGGCGGCACGGTGCTGTACACCGACGGCTCCGGCCAGCGCACCCGCGAGTACGGCTGGGCGTTTTCCGGCGGCGGCTCGGCCCTGTTCACCCCGGCCCCGTCGTATCAGCAGGGCACGGCCGGGCTCACCCTGCCCTGTGTCACCGCGGCCGTCACCTGCCGCGGCGTGCCCGACGTCGCTGCGCAGTCCGGCGACGTGCTCAGCAACGGCTACGCGATCATCAGCGCGGGCGCAGCGACCCAGGGCGGCGGCACGTCACTGTCGTCGCCGCTGTGGGAGGGCATGTGGGCCCGGGTGCAGTCGGCCTCGCCCAACGCCACCGGCAACGGGTTCGCCAACGAATCGTTCTACCGTGTCGGCAAGAACGCGGCCAGCTACATCCGCGACTTCTTCGACGTCAGTTCGACGGACGTCGCAACCGGGCTGCCGGCGACGAACGGGCTGTACGCAACGCTGCCCGGCTGGGACTACGTGACCGGCTGGGGCACGCCGCGGGTGTCCGGCCTGATCTGTGACGTCGACGGCGCCGGTTGCTAGCGCCGACCCGGTTCAAGGTTGGTACCGGAACGCGGCGGTGTCGTGGAACCCGTCCCAGCTCAGGCTCATCTGCCAGCATCCAGCGGCGGGCATGTCGACGTACGACGGGCCAGGCCCGTCTGGCAGCGTCCTCGTGACCGTCCGGGACGCTCCCTCCAACCGGGCCTGGATGTGCAGCGGCCCGAATCCGCCCTTGGCTACCCAGAGGATCTTGTTGTGGGTCCCAGCGGGCTGATGCACCCGAAGGTCCCCGAACAGCACCCCGATGATCTGGCCCCGGTCGCCCACCACGTGCGGTGTGTGCAGTCCGCCCGGGCCGAAGCCGGCCTGGGCCCAACCAGGCAGCAGCGCGGTGGAGACGTTCCCGGCACACGCCGACCCCCCGGCAGACGGGGTTGCGTGCTCGCCGGTGCTCGAGACCGCGAGTGCTATCGCGACGCCGACCGCCCCCGCCACGCCGGCCGCGATCGCCAGAGGGCGACCGGCCCCCCGCCGTGACGCCTGCGCGTCCGACCACGCCGCAGCGGCGACTCGCGGTTCCAGGTGGCGGTCGCGCACTGCCGCATCCGCCGCCCGCCTCAGCGTTCTCACCGTCTGCTCGTCACTCACGGTTCACCTCCATCAATCGACTCGACTGTTCGGCCCGCAACCGGGCCAGGCCCCGTGCCGCCCCGCTCTTGACCGCGCCAACGCTGATGCCCAGAGCGGCAGCGGTGTCGGGCTCCGACAGGTCCTGCAGATACCGCAGCACGACGATTGCGCGCTGGCGGGGCGGCAGGGTCTGCAGCACGGCCAGCACGAGGAGGTGATCTTCGGTCGCCACCGGATCGCTCGCTGGTCCGAGCGCCGGCAGATCCTGCGGATCCAGCAGTACCTCGGGCCGTCGGCGCAGCACGCGCCAGCGATCGATGTTTGCCCGCGCCAGGCATCGGTAGGCGTACCCGAGTGGGTTCCTGTTCACGGCCGACCAGCGACGCGCGAGGGTGGTGAGAGCGTGCTGGACGAGATCCTCGGCATGTTGCCAATCGCCGCACAGACCGTAGGCCGTATGCAGCAGTCGGTCGCCGTGTTCGGCGACGAATCGCTCGAAGACAACGCGATCGGCATCGGCCATCTCGTCTCGCTTTCGTCCCGCCTTCTACCACTGAAGACGACAGCACCACGCCAAAGGGTTGCCTCGGCCGGTCCTCGATGATGATGCTCCGAGCTTGGGCCTCTGGGACGCCGGTCAGTAGGGCTCGAGCCCACCGAGCGGCATGGTCGGACGTCTGGTGGACCATGTCGCCGGCCGTGGTGGAGGCTGCCAACGGACAACCGAGGGAGGCCTGATGGACATCGAGGTACGGCCGGCCACACGGCACCGTTGGGGGGATGTGACTGCGGTGTTCGCCGGCAGGCGGGGCGCAGACGCCTGTTGGTGCCAGCGCTTTTGTCGTCATGAATCGGCCGACAACCAGGCCGCCCTCGAGGCCGAGATCGCCACGAGCTCGGTGCCCATCGGCCTGGTGGCCTACCTCGACGAGAGCCCGGTGGGATGGACCAGGGTGGTTCCGCGGAGCACGCTGCCTGGTGTCGTCGGCAATAGGGCGTTATGGCGACTCTTCGGCGAAGACGGTGTCCGAGGCGACGCGACGACATGGTGGGTGAGTTGTTTTGCTGTGCGTCGCGGCCAGCGCAGTCACGGTGTCGGCACCGCGCTGCTTCGGGCCGCGGCCGAGTTCGCTCGTGAGCACGGCGCCGCTGTGCTCGACGGACACCCGGTCGACGTCGGACGGCTGAAAGCGGCGCCCTCGCCATCTGCCTTGTTCACCGGGACCAAAACGATGTTTGCTGCTGCTGGATTCGAGGAGATCGGCCGCACTTTCGTCAGCAGGCCGGTCATGCGCAAGACCCTGAGCTGACCCGCCGCTTCCGGCCTCACAATGCTGGTGCTGGCGGGGCGAACAGTTCGAGTTCCAGGCCGTCCGGGTCGCGGACGACGAAGCCCGACCCGTAGGGCGCGTCGGTGATCGTCCCCGGTGCGGCCGCGCGTTCGGTCAGCAGGCCGCGCCATCCGACCAGCTCGTCGCGATCGGCGCAGCCAATGGCCACGTGTTCCACACCGGGCGGCGCGGCGCCGGTGAGCGACAGCATCCATCCGCCTGTCGTGCTCGCCAGGACGACATGACCGCTGCCGTCTTCGGCCACCTCGCCGTCCACGCGCACCAACCCGAACGCGTGGGTGTACCACGGCACGCTGCGGCGCAGGTCCGTGACGGTCATCGATATGTGGTTGACCGGGCCCAGGCTCGGCTGCTTGCTGCCGTCGCCGACCACGGCGCGCGCCTCGTCCTCCTCGAGCGAAGGCCCGACGATCCGGGAGTCGTGCTCGGCGTTGAGCCGAACCAGAGTCTCCAGGTCCATGTCGAACTGGCCGGCAGGTGGCAGCCGCAGCTCCTGTGTCGGCGTGCCGACGGCCTCGATCAGGGCGAGGAAGCTCTCGTCGTTGTGCACCTGCAGCATGCGGGCGGGCACGGGGCTGGTCACCCGGAAGGTGTGCTCCACCCCGCTCGGGACCCGCACGTAGGTGCCCGGTCGGGCTAGCAGGGTCTGCTCACCGCAGCGCACCACGACCTCGCCGTCCAGGACGAGGAAAGCGTCGTCGAGTGCCTCGTGTACGTGGCGCGGAGGCGACCCCCCGGGCGGAACGGTCAGCTCGATCACCGCAGGCGTGCGCGGTGTCCCCTCCGGGTTCCGCAGTACGGCCAGCGTTCCGAGGAACCACCAGGCTCGGCTGGTCTCGGGTTCGCTGAAGATGTGACGCTCCGCCGACCGGACCGCCCGATCAGCCTCGGTGCTCATAGGGCTGCTCATCGCAGTCTCCTCTGTGGTGGTAGGTGCAGGTGGCTGTAGCAGTCCTCAGGACTGCTTCGGCTTCGGCTTCGGAGGCGAGACTCGACCCGTGCCGGGCAGTGTCGAGATCAACGCGTCGATGGCCCAAGCAACCGCGCGCTGGGCACCCGCCTCGTCCAATTCGCTCTCGTCGCTGATGATCACCCACGACGACGCGCTGCACAGGTGGGCGATCACCGCCGTGGCCCAGCTGGCGGTCTCGGCATCGAGACCGTCGGTCGCCGGCTTCAGAGCCGCCCGGATCGCCTCGATCCGCTGCGCGCGGACCGTCGAGCGGGTGGCCCGACCGGCCGTCGTCCGTACCAGCGCCCGGGTCAGTTCCGGACGGATGGACAACCGGGCGGCGGCCTGCAGCAAGGAGTCGGAAATGTCCTCGGGACCGCTGATGTCGAACGGCACACCCAACGTCGCGTACAAATGCTCTCCGGCCGCGTGCAGCAGCGCCGAGCGGTCCGGAAAGTACCGGTACAGCGTGCGCAAGGAAATCCCGGCCGCCCGGGCGACGTCGGCCATCGACACGTCGTCGGCGACCTTGTTCTCCAGCTCCGAGATCACCGCCTCGAGCACGGTCACGCGGACTTCGTGCGCCTGACGCTCACGCAGAGGCAGTTGATCGTCCGTCATGGCATGAGTGTGTCAGTATGGCACGACTATGTCAACAACCGTATCAGGATGGCGCCAAGGGACCGAATGCCGTTGCGATGCGGCGCCGATTCGTGCTCAGCCAATGTTGCTCTGGAGCGTCAGCGTGCCGTCGGGGTTCGGCTTCGGCGTGCACGCCCACGTGACGGGGTAGCGCTTGCCCTTGACCTCCAGCTCCGCCCGCAGGCGTAGGCCACGCCAGTCGAGGACGCTGACGCCGCCCTCCGCAACCTCCACCTGTATGTCGCCGGCATGGAGCTGGAGTTCGGCTTGACGTATCTTGCCCGGCAGTGGGAGGCCGGGGTCGAGGCTGCCACCTGCGAGCTCCTTCCCGTCCGGACGCACAACGCTGATCCGCAGCGTGCCCGGGATCGCGGCCACGCCGTCGTTGGTCAGACCGACAACCAGGCCCGGCCGGCCGTCCTTCACGTACACCCAGATCAACGTCGGCCGGATGCGGTAGCCGATGCGGCCGGTGATTTCCTCGAACAGGGTCGGGAAGCGGTCGACGTGGCGCTGCAGATTGTCGACCGAGATCGCATGGAAGTTCCACAACGACCAGTAGTTCGGGTCGACATCGAGGACGTGCCGGATCGTGTTTTCGTCCACGGTGATCTGTTCTGGATCCGACGACGGCGCCGGCGGGTCGGGGCGCATTGCGACCTCGAGTGCCGCGGCGGTCCACGGCGGCCGGTTCGAGATTTCGTCGATCTGGACGTTCTCGATGAAGACCGTGTCGGTGCGCAGCCAGTTGAACGACCGGACGGTGCGGTCGACCAGGACGGAGTTTCCGACCAGGCTCCAGTCCGGCTGCGTGTTGGTGACGAGCGGGGTGTGTCGCCACAGCCGGCGCTGAACCTCGAACATGTTCGCCCAGGTCTTCTCGGCAACCTGGTAGCTCGGGAACGGGTTGTTGGTGAACGGCCAGGTATGACCCTCGCCCCAGAACCCGTACATGAACGTGTCGACGAATTCGACCTGCGGATGACCGTCGTAGGCGTCGGCCAACCGTTCGACGAGATCACGCCAGGCCGCTTGGAAATAGGGGTGGTCGTAGCGCGGCTCGTAGTAGGTCCGAGAACTCCATCGGCTCTCACCCTCGAGGATGGAGCCGGTGAGCGGCACCATGGGCACCCGGTCGAGAACGAACTCGGGTAGCGCCGGCGTCGGGTAATAGTCCGGCGCACTCATCTGGATGCGGAAACCGACCCGCTTCCCGTTCGCGCGGGCCGCCTCGAAGACGCGCTTCCAGTACTCCGGCAGGCGCAGTGCGCCCGGCTTCGGCTGCAGTTCGCGCCATGTCGGGCGCAGGTAGAGCTTGTCGCCGAGCGGGTAGGCCGCCAGCCGGTCGATTTCGCGCAGCTTGTCGGTGGCCTGGATCTCGGTCAGGCCTTGGTCGGCAGCTATGTAGGTGATCAGGCCTTTGCCGAAGCCGCTGTTGTGCTCCTTGTGTGACCACGTGGCCATGAGCGGCGTGCTGTCCGGCACAAACACCTGTGGCCGGTACTGCGGGAACGGGCCCTGGTAGAGCCGATCGGTGACGCGCGGTCCGGGGCCGAACTCGGTGTCCTCGAAGTTCTCTGCCGGGACGAAGTCGCGGCGGTTGAAGCCGCGATGGTCAGGCCGGCCCGCCGCATTCGCACTGGGTGCGCCCAACGGGACTGTGGCCGCGGCCGCGGCCGCCCCGCCGGCAACCAGGAATGAACGCCTGTCCATCTGTCTTCCTCCTCCGCTCGTGCTGACCACTGCTGTGAGCGGACCATAGCAATGGAGTGCATGAAAGTGAACGGTTTCGACTGATTCCATCCTGATGTGAACGCAGTTAGTGCAAGGGTGTGATCGATCTGCACGACGAGCCCCCACGAAGGCAGGGGCAAACGTCCGTCGCTGACGTCCCAGTCAGCCGACCGAGTGCGGCGGGCCGCAAGCTACGGAATGACTTGCGCGACACCCAGCATGTTGCCCTCGCTGTCGCGAAACCAGGCCGCGCGCTCGCCGGAGCCCTTGCTCGGGTAGTTGCCCTCGACGTCCATGATCGAATCGACGCAGCCGGGATACTCCTCGAAGACGACACCACGGTCCTTGAGGTCGGCCACGGTGGCCTCGATGTCCTCGACATAGAAACCCATCTGCGTGAACGAGCCATCGGAGCGACCGGCTGAGACGAACAAGCAGAAGACGCCGGCAGAACCTTCGTACCGAAGCCCGCCGGGCCGCTGTTCGACTGGTTCGAGGCCGAGTTTGGCGGCATACCATTCCCGCGCCCGAGCGAGGTCTTGAGTAGGAATACGGGCTTCGACGATCGCTTGTCCCAGCATGGCTGGAGCCTACGGATTAGCCTGCCGTCAACTCGACCCCGTCTGATCGGAGCGCGCCGATGTGGCACGACATGTTCGCCCAGCAGATCCCGTTCGCCGAGAAGATCATCCGGACGGTGTTGGTCTACGTCCTGATTGCGACGCTGCTGCGGCTCGGCGGAAAGCGGGGACTGGCCGGGCTCAACAGTCTCGACATCGTGGTCATGGTGTTGCTGTCCAACGTCGTGCAGAACGCAATCATCGGCAGCGACAACAGCGTGGTCGGCGGCGCGATCGGCGCCGCAACCCTCGTCCTGGTCAATTCGGTCGTGAATCGGGCGGCCCTACGCAGCGATCGGATGGCGCGCATATTCGACGGCACCGACACGACGGTGATCGAGGCCGGGCATGTCGTGCCCGGGGCAGCGCGGCGGGTGGGGGTGCGCCGCCACGAACTCGACCACGCGGTGCGACTGCAGAACGGCGATGACATCCAGCAGGTCGAGACCGGCGTGCTCGACCCCGGTGGCCAGTTCATCCTGACGCTCAAGCCGAAGCAGCAGGGCGCGACGAAGCAGGACGTGGACAAGTTGGCAGCCCAGCTTGCCCGGATCGAGGCCCTGGTCACATCTGCCGGCCGCTGATTGGATTTACTAGGACGTCCTAGTAAATTGGAAGCAGTCGCATGAATGCGGCCACCCGGCTCTCTTAAGGTCGAGACATGGACGCAGAGCAGGTCGCGCAAGGACGCGCGCGCTGGCAAGGCCGCTATGACGCGGCGCGCAAGGCCGAGCGCGACTACACCACGCTGTCCGGAACCGAGGTCGAGCCGCTCTACGGGCCGACCGGCGCCGACGATCGCATGGAGCGCATCGGCTGGCCGGGGGAGTACCCGTTCACCCGCGGCATCCACGCGACCGGCTATCGCGGCAAGCCGTGGACGATCCGCCAGTTCGCCGGCTTCGGCAATGCCAAGCAGACGAACGAGCGCTACAAGATGATCCTCGCCGAGGGCGGCGGCGGCCTGTCGGTCGCCTTCGACATGCCCACGCTCATGGGTCGCGACTCCGACGACGAGCGCGCGCTGGGCGAGGTGGGCCACTGCGGCGTCGCGATCGACTCCGCCGCCGACATGGACATCCTGTTCAACGGCATCGACTTGGCCGCGACCACGACGTCGATGACGATCTCCGGCCCAGCCGTCCCGGTGTTTTGCATGTACGTCGTGGCTGCGGAGCGACAGGGCGCCGACATCAGCAAGCTCAACGGCACCCTGCAGACGGACATCTTCAAGGAGTACATCGCCCAGAAGGAGTGGATCTACCCGCCCCAAGGGCATCTGAAGCTGATCGGCGACCTCATGGAGTACGTCGCCCACGACGTGCCGGCCTACAAGCCGCTGTCGGTCTCGGGCTACCACATCCGTGAGGCCGGAGCCACGGCCGCGCAGGAGCTGGCCTACACGCTCGCCGACGGGTTCGGCTACGTCGAGCTCGGCTTGTCCCGCGGTCTGGACATCGAGCAGTTCGCACCGGGTCTGTCGTTCTTCTTCGACGCCCACATCGACTTCTTCGAGGAGATCGCCAAGCTGCGGGCGGCGCGACGCATCTGGGCCCGCTGGCTGCGCGATGTGTACGGCGCGCAGACCGACCGGGCGCTCTCGCTGCGCTTCCACACCCAGACGGCCGGTGTGTCCCTGACTGCCCAACAGCCCGACAACAACATCGTCCGCACCGCGGTCGAGGCGATGGCCGCAGTGCTGGCCGGCACGAACTCCCTGCACACCAACGCGCTCGACGAGGTCCTGGCGTTGCCGTCGGAGAAGGCGGCCCAGATCGCGCTGCGCACGCAGCAGGTGATCGCCGAGGAGACCGGTGTGCTCAACGTCGCCGATCCCCTCGGCGGCTCGTGGTACGTCGAAGCACTCACCGATCGGATGGAGGCCGAGGCCGAGGCCATCTTCGCCCGGATCAAGGAGCTTGGCGGCGACGGCACGATTACGTCCGGCCTACTGCGCGGTATCGAAGACGGTTGGTTCATCGGCGAAATCGCCGATTCCGCGTTTACCTACCAGGTCGCGCTGGAGAAGGGTGACAAGCGCGTGGTGGGCGTCAATACCTTCACCGGCGACGTTGGCGACGAGTTGGAGATCCTACGGGTGTCCCACGAAGTCGAGTTGGCCCAGCGCGCGCTGGTCGCCGAACGCCGGGCCCGCCGCGACCAGGGGGCGGTGGATGCGGCGCTGGCCCGGATGGTCGCGGCCGCCGCAGCGGACGAGAACACCCTCCCGGCGATGCTCGACGCCGCCCGCGCCGAAGCAACACTCGGCGAGATCTGCAACGCCTTCAAGCCCATGTGGGGCGAGTACCGAGAGTCGGCCCGGTTCTGACCAGCGTGGCCTCCCAGCAGGGTGAACCGCGGCGTGTCGCCCTGCCGGGGGGCCAACCCGGTCAGTCGGCTGGTTGTCCGTGGCGGCCGGCGCCGGCCGAGAAGCGGGCGGCACCCTCGGTGGCTTGGTCCAGCACCATTCGGCCGTGGCCGAACTCGGTGGCCAGTGCAGTCAGTTCGTCGGCACCCAGAGCGTCGTAGACCGAACGCCGGTCCGAGCGCAGGCAGTCCTGCGGAAGGTGGGCCAGTTCGGCTGCCAGCGCTTCGGCCGACGAGCGGGCCTCCCCGGGTGCGACCACTCGATTGGCCAGCCCCATGGCTAACGCCTCGTCGGCGGCGACCGGACGGCCGGTGAGGATGAGATCGAGCGCTCGGCCTGCGCCGACGATGCGGGGCAGCCGGACCGACCCGCCGTCGATCAGCGGCACGCCCCAGCGTCGGCAGAACACGCCCATGACCGCGTCAGACTCGACGACACGCAAGTCGCACCACAGCGCGAGCTCGAGGCCGCCCGCGACGGCGTACCCACTCACCGCGGCGATCACCGGCTTGGCGAGCGCCAGGCGGGTCGGCCCCATCGGCCCGTCGGCAGCCAGATCCGGATCGAGCCGGTTGGACATCGCGTGCAGGTCCGCCCCTGCGCAGAACGTGCCACCCGCGCCCCACAGCACCGCCACGCGCGCGGCCGGATCGGCGTCGAACGCACGGAACGCGTCGGCCAACTGCCGGGCTGTCGGACCGTCCACGGCATTGCGGACGTCGGCCCGGTCGAGGACCACCGTCCATACGCCGTCATTGCGATCAATACGAACCGTCACGGGGCCGACCCTCGCCAGCAACCCCGCTCCTGTCAACGTGGGAAACTCATCGCATGCCCCCTGGTACCCCCCGCCGACCCGCCGCGCCTAACCCAGCCATCACCGCCGCAATGGCTGGTGCCGTCGACCTGGCCGCCGTGCAGGCGCGCAACGAGGCGGCCGCGCGCGCAGCCGAAGCCCCCGCTCCGGACGCCGGACAGTACGTCGTCGACGTCACCGAAGAGACGTTCCAGCCCGAGGTGCTCGACCGTTCCTTCCAACTGCCGGTCCTCATTCTCATGAGCTCGGCCCGCAGTCCCGCGAGCGACCAGCTGTCCACCTCGCTCGAGCAGTTGGCTCGGACTAGTAACAGCACCTGGATCCTGGCCCGGATCGACGTCGACGCGAACCCCCGCCTGGCACAGGCGTTGCAGGTGCAGGCCGTCCCGACGGTGTTCGCCGTGCTCGCCGGCCAACTGGTGCCGGGCTTTCAGGGCGCGCTGCCCGACGAGCAGCTGCGTGAGTTCATCGCGGCGGTGCATCAGGCCGGGCGCGAAGCGGGCCTGGCCGTGGGCGCCGCGCCGTCAGAGTCGCCGGATGGCGAGCAGGTGCCCGCACCGGTCGAGGAGCCTGACGACCCGCGCTTCGTGGCGGCCGAGGCGGCGCTGCAGGACGGCGACTATCCGCTGGCCGCCCAGCGCTATCAGGCGATTCTGGACAGCGAACCGGGCAATGCCGAGGCTGCGGTCGCGCTGCGGCAGGTTCGCCTGTTCGAGCGGGTGGAGTCCACCGACCCCGCGTTGGCGGCACGTGCGGACGACGCCGCGGAGGATTTGGAAGCGCAGTTCGCGGCTGCCGACCTGGAGTTCGCCCGCAACGACGCCGAGGCCGCGTTCGACCGCCTGCTGCGCGTTCTCAGGGCCGCGACCGGCGACGATCGCGACGCCGCCCGTCAGCGACTGATCGAGTATTTCGACCTGCTCGGCCCGGACGACCCCCGCGTCGCCCCGGCCCGGCGCGAGCTCGCCCGCACGCTGTTCTAGGACGTGCGCTCACGATCCGGACCCGAGGCGGTTCGGAGCCCCATCTCGCGCCAGCTCGCTCCATAGGAAGGAACGTCAGTTCTCGCTCGGCGCAGCGTTCGGACAGCGTGGCGTAACCGCTGTCTTCGCGACTATTCGCGGAAACGGGCAATTGCGCGCGCGATAACCGTCTCGTTCTGCGCGGCGCCGACCTGTCGGCACTGCACGCCAGATCGATCGTTCGCGAGTTTGCCTCGGCGACGTCAGAGCGCGCGTGATGCCTGAAGGGTGATCGTTCCGGCGCACCCAACGATTGCGATCAATTCGCTTTGTGCCCACATTGGGCATTGACGGTGCGGGGCTGTTCACTGACCGCGCCGACCTGCATGCATGCAACCATGTGCCGGTGAGGGTGCTCGGGGGCTTTTTGGGAAATGGCGCCCTGCTGCGCGCTCAGTTGTCCTTCGGAGCCGCGTTCACGGCGGAGTGGTCTTTCACCGTCGCCGTCGGGCTCGTTGCCTTCGCTGACGGCGGCGCCCTTGCTGTCGGTGTTGTCGGACTGCTCCGACTCGTGCCGGCGGCGCTGTTGGCGCCGGTCATTGCCGCGTACGCCGACCGGGTCTCGCGCGAACGGGTGCTATTTGCCTCCAGCGCGATACGAGGCATTGCGACGCTCGCGGCCGCACCCGTGCTGGTCACCGGCAGCCCGGTCGCGGTCGTGTACGCGCTGGCCATCGTGTCCACGATCGCCTTCACGCCGTTCCGGGCCAGCCACTCGGCCCTCTTGCCGTCGCTCTGTCGCGCTCCGGACGAGCTGACGTCAGTCAACGTGGTCCGGGGCGCGTTGGACTCAATCAGTGTCATTCTCGGCGGTCTGGTTGCAGCGCTCCTGGTGGCAGTCTGGGACGTCTCCGCGGTGTTCGTGTTCTCCGGGGCATGCGCCTTGATCTCCGCCGGTGTTGTCGTCCGGCTGAACTATGAACGCATACCGCTTCCGGCGGCGCCACGAGGGCACCTCTGGTCCGAGGTGCGTGACGGCCTCGTCGCGGTGTACTCCAACGTGGGGGTGAGTGTCGTGGTCGGCTTCGTCGTGTTGCAGGCCGCGATTCGCGGCGCGTTCACCGTTTTCGTCGTCATCGTCGCGATCGACCTGCTCGGCGGCGAACAGTCGAGCGTCGGACTGCTTCAGGGAGCAGTCGGCATCGGGGCTCTGCTTGGCAGCATGGGATGCGCGCGGCTGGTCGGTAGCCGCGCGATGACGCGATGGCTCGGGGTCGCGATCGTCCTTTGGGGGCTGCCGATCGCGGTGATCGGCCTTCTGCCGTACTACGTCGTGGCTCTTTTCGCAGCCGGGGTCATCGGCATTGGCAACGCGATGGTCGACGTCACTGCGTTCACTCTGATCGCGCGGATGGTTCCCAACGTCGTTCTTGCTCGTGTGTTCGGCGTACTCGAAAGCGTGGGCGCCCTGGCCGTAGGCATCGGGTATCTCACGGGGCCGCTGCTCATCGAGCTCCTCGGCACCCGGGGCGCGTTGTTGACCGTGGGTGCCGTAGCTCCCGTCGTGTGTCTGCTGTCGTGGCGGCGGCTCAGCGCGATCGACCAGTCGGTGGCCGTACGGACCGACGACATCATGCTGCTCCGCCAGGTGCCAATGCTACGGCCGCTACCCGTGCCGGTCATCGAACAGCTCGCTCACGGCGTCCACCGCACGGAGCTGCGCCCAGGCGAAGTGTTGTTCGAGGCAGGCGAGACCGGCGACAGCTTTTACGTCGTTGCTGACGGCACCGTGAGCGTGCTCGACGGCAACCAGGTCGTACGCACGATGGGACAGGGCCAGGGCTTCGGCGAAATCGCATTGCTGGCAAGCACCACCCGGACCATGACAGTGCGAGCAGTCGACCATGTCCGGCTGTACGCCATCAGTGGCGGCGACTTCCTCGCCGCGGTCACCGGCACGCGCGAGGCGCGCTCAGCAGCCGACGCAACGAAGTCGGCCTACCTCGCCCACGCTCCTGGTACACCGGTGCATGGCTCGGAGGGCAAGTAGTGAGACGCGGTCAGGGTTACTGCGTGCCGCGATCACGCCTTGACGATCCCCCTGTGCTTGAAGGCCTGATGCCGGTGCGAACAACGCAACGGTCGAGGACGGGTCCGTTTCGCGGTCCTCGTGAGACGTGCTGTTACGCGTCTCGCAACGGTCGACAAGTCGCAAGGAGGGCGAATCAGCCGTAGCCGTGCTAAGCCGGGGGATCGGGCAAATGGTGGCAGCATGCGGGCTTTGGGCCGCCACGGGCGGGCTTCCGGCGAGGATCTGCCACGGGCCGCCGGGCCCTGTTAGCGTCCTCCCATGCAGACTCGCCGTGCGCTGCTCCTGATCGCCGACATCGGCGGATATACGGAATACATGCAGTTCCACCGCAGCATCCTCGGGCACGCAGAGGCGGTCACGAAACGCATGCTCGACAAGATCGTCGACGCCGCACGCGACTTTGACCTGATCGAGATCGAGGGCGATGCGGCCTTCCTCTCGCGCGACGCAGAAGAGCTGGACGGAGAGACGACGATGTCCGCCATCACTCGTGCCGCCGTCGCCATGCATCATGCCTTCCACGCGGAACGTCGGCTCATCGAGCTCAACCTATGCCCCTGCGGGAGCTGCACACAGACCAGTGCCTTGAAGTTGAAGTTCGTCGCGCACATTGGCGAGGTCGCCAGTCAGACGATCAAGCGCCGAAAGAAGCTCGTCGGCTTGGACGTGATCTACGTCCACCGCCTACTCAAGAACCCCGTCAAGGTGCCGGAGTACGTCCTCATTTCCGACGACCTGTTCCGAAACGGTGGGACCGCCTCTTCCGAGGTGGTGATGCACGAGATCGCGCACGACCTTGAGGGCATCGGACACGTACGGGCGCATTTTGTCGATGTGGCGGACTTGGCCGCGCCGCTCGCGCCGCTTCCGGATCCTTCGTGGCTCCGGCGCATCGGAGGCACGCTCACCATTGTCGGCCGAGGTCTCCCGCACGTCCTCCCCGTGCGACGGGCACGGTCGATGACTTCGGTCGGCTGAGCCCTCGACGATTCCCGGCGAGCGGATTCGCCCGCCGTAGTCGGTCGCGGAGGTTGTGTCGGATCACGCGTATGGATCCAGGCACCTCGCCGTTGTGGGTGGGTGCTGCTCGGACGTCGTTCGGGCGCTTTCCGCTCCCCTGTCACGGCGTGGCGTTCACCGGGGCGCGACAATCGCCGCGCGCATATTGTCGCAACGTTGGCACTGTGCGCCGCCCGCAACCCGTACGTATTCGGCGCTTCGTGTCAATTTTGGCCTTGGTCTGGTGTGCCCGTCATAGCCTGGCTGCTTCATCCATTTGTCGGAGCGACGCCTCCAGGACGTCGGGTTCCGACCTGAGTCCCGGAAGGTCGCCATGACCACCACCACCCCGCATCGACCGACGTCGTCGTGTCGGTCGAGCCGCTGTTCACCGAGGCTGAGCGGAGCGCGCTCGTCGGGTTCCTCGCCGGCTACAGCGGCCTGACCCGCGACGCCTACGCCTTGGACCTGCGGATGTACACCGGCTGGTGCCAGCAGCACGGGCTGCACCTGTTCCAGGCGCGCCGCGCCGACATCGAGTGCTTCGGCCGCGACCTGGAAGCCAACGGCCGGGCTCGGGCGCCCATCGCCCGCCGGCTGTGCACGATCTCCGGCTTCTACCGCGATGCCGTCGAGGAGGAACTGCTCGAACACTCACCGGCGGTCCACGTACGGCGTCCGCGCCTAGATTACGAGTCGCACGCGATCGGGCTGGACCGCAATGAGGTCGACTCGCTGCTCGTCGCCGCCGGCCTCGGCGCACCGAACGAGCACGCCCTGATCTCATTGCTGGCAATCAATGGGCTACGGATCTCCGAAGCGCTCGGTACCGACATCGACCCACTCGGGATCGAACGCGGACACCGCACCCTGACCGTGCTCCGCAAGGGCGGCAAGATCGTCACCATCCCGCTCGCACCCCGCACCGCCAGAGCGATCGACCTCGCCATCGGCGAAGGCCTCGACGGCCCGATCTTCCTACGCCAGGACGGAAAGCGGATGGACCGGCACTGTGCGTCCCGGATCGTGCGCGGTTGACCGGTAGTCCGCCGGTTGGCCGTGGCCGGTAACCGCGCGCGGAGGCCTCGATAGGCGCGCACCAGGTTGCTGGCGCAGTCCGCGCAGATGGATCGGTCAGGAGCGCCTCCTGCACACGAGTACCTCTTTGACTCGTACCAGCCGGTGTTGGGGGCGATCTGCTAGTCGGTCGCGTCGACAAATGAGTGGTGTTCGTGGGTGACGGTCCATCGGCCCTCGATCTTGCGCAGTCCGATAGTGAGTCTCAGGCGGTGGTCGGGGTCTTGGGCGAACTCGGCCGGCGTGCCACAACGCAGCAGTGCGTAGGCGAAGGCGACGTCATCGCCAGCGACAACATCGAGCTCGTCCAGATCGAACGACGCCCCGGAGGCCTGCCACTGGAAGAATCCCGGCCACGTGCCGCGGTAGGCGTCGATGCCGCGGACTCCGCGTTCCGGTGGGGGTACGTCGAACATCACGATGTCGGGCGCGTGATCCGCGAGCACCATGTCCAGGTCACCCCTGTGCACGGCCGATACCCAACGTTCGATCAACACGCGGATGTCCTCTTCGTCACTCACGAACTCAACATAGGCCACAGCTTTGAAGCCAGCGCCACGTCCCATTTCGCTTGCCATCGCATGGCGTTCTCGCCCGAGCCGTCGATCTCGAGCACACACTCAAGGCTGGCGATGAGCGCAGATGAATGAATCTGGTGCTCGAGATTCGGCCAGATCTGCCCTCAGCGACCGCGACTCATTGACAACTTCAAGATATGACTGAGGTGTCGCGCGCCTCAGCTGACAGGTCCACGCACGACGCGATGAACCTCAATTAGTGTCGGCTCCGGGCCACCCTGCGGCAGTTCGAAACCACGCGCGGCAGCGACCCTGCCCATCGCAGGCATCAGTCGCGATTCGGCGAACTGCCGATAGTGTTGGGCGGTTTCCCACACGTCGAGAACCTGAACGTGACCGTCCTTCTCGAAGTGGGTGTGCACGATCATGCCGTCGGGCGGATTGTCGTCAACACCCATCTCATCGGAAACCGCATCGAGCATGTCGACGGGAACGCCGGACGGCAACGTCTGCTGCATGATGACGGCCATCATTACCCTCCTAGGGTTGGTGGCAATGTACTGCTGACGACGTTCGCTGTCGATCTCGGCCCGACTCGCGATCCGCGACTACGACGCGCTCGCCGACCTCGACCGTCGGAGCGTGACCTGACCAAGAAGCCTCCAACACCATCCTGATCTGCCCGTTGTCTGCGCGCGCACTCCCGTCGATCTCGAGCAGACGGTCGGTGCGACCGACCCGCGCATATGAGTCTGTCGGTGTCCAAGAATTCGTCGGGTCACGCGCGTGCGAGCATGGCGCGGTGGAGTACGACCCGACCCAGTACATCGGCGCTGCCCCGTATTACCTGAGCGGGCGGCCGGGGTACTCGGCTGACTTGGGGGACGTTCTCGCTGACGAGCTTGCTTTGGACGGGACCGGCCATCTGCTGGACGTCGGTAGTGGACCCGGGACAGTGGGGGTGCAACTGGCCCGGTTGTTCGACCACGTCACGCTGCTCGAGCCGGACCTGGCCATGCTCGCCGAGGCCCGCGCGCACGCCGCGGCCGCAGGGTTGAGTTCGGTCGATTTGGTCCGTGCGACTGCCGAGGATCTGCCCCAGCTCGCGTTGAGCGAGCTGCGGGCGGTCACCTTCGGACAATCGTTCCACCGCACGAACCGGCGCTTCGTGGCCGAGGCGGTGTACCGGCTGCTTGAGCCGGGCGGGTCGTTGGTTCTGATCAGCCATGACCCGACAAGGCCTGCGCCGCCAGCGCCGGCGGGCACCACGCCGATCCCGCATGAGCAGATCCGGCAGCTGATCACACGTTTCCTGAATTCGGACCTGCGCTCAGGGAAGCGGCTCGTCGCCGACTACAGCGTCGAGCGGTTCGAGCAAACACTCCAGCGCACCTCCTTTGGCAGCCCGCGCATCGTGTTCGCCCCGGGCCGGCCGGACATCATCCGCGACACCGACGGTGTCGTCGCCGGCTGCCTGTCCATGTCCTACGCCGCTCCGCACCTGTTCGGTGCACGGCTCGACGAGTTCATCGCCGAACTACGCGCGGTACTTGAGACTCATTCGCCGACTGGGCGGTTCTGGGACTGGCCAGGAGACACAGAGATACTCATCGCCACCCGGCGCTGAACGCAACCACCGCAACCCATGCGCTCAGCGAGCCCCCGAACCGTCATTCTCTACTCAGCATGAGGGCGTAAGGACAGTCGTAGATCGATCATTCGGCGTGCGGCCCTCCGGCCGGAGATGACGAGGCAATCCAGGAGTAAGGAGCTCGATTCATGTACACATGGCTCGTATCGCGGCTGATCCTCCGTCGCTTCAAAATGCTCAGCCTCGGTGACACGGGGCCAATAATGAGATCGTTTGGTGACGGTGCGCGCTTTACCTTCCCGGGCGACCATTCGTGGGCTCTTGACACCACGGACCGAGCGCAAATCGCGACCTGGTTCGAACGGTTCGCGGCGCAGCATCCCCAGTTCGTCATCGAGGACGTCGTCGCGAACGGACCGCCGTGGAACATGCGGATTTACACCCGCGGCCGCGACCGCATCGATATGTCCAACGGCGGTGGATATGAGAATCGGTGGGTACAGTACCTGCGGGTGTCGTGGGGAAAGATGCGCGAAGATTGCGTCTTCCTCGACACCCAACGGGTCGCGGACCTGGATCGGATGCTCGCGACCGAAGAGGGCTGATCGGCCGGTTTAGACCCGGCGGGGCTGACAACGCACCGCCTAAGACAGCATCAAAGGCACGGCATCCTCGCCTTCAGCCGAGCCGGTTCTCCCACCGCAAGCTGGCGAACGACCCGCCCGGCGCCCCGCCGTAGCGCGCGCAACCGTTTGCCGCGGAATGGAAAGCCGGCGCGCGTGATCCGTCGATCTCGCGCACGGCAGTTTCCGCCAGCCAACGCGCAGACCAGACAGTATGTGTCATGGTCTTCGGAGCCCACGTCGTTCTCTACAGCACGGACACCGACGCTGATCGCGGGATCCGAACACCGCTTCTACTGAGCGAAGTCGGCGTTGGAGAGGCCGTCGGCATGGCCGGGCGGCCACTGCACCAGCTCGATGCGATAGCCGTCGGGATCAGTGAGCCACGATGTCGTCGGGCCATCCGGCGCCTCGTGATGTTCCAGCGGGCCGGGCCGTAGTCCGACATGGGTGAGGGCCTCGACGGTGGCGGCGATGTCATCGACCTGGACGACGATATGGCTGAAGCCGGTGCCGATCTCGACGTCGCCGTCGGCCGGGCGGTGCGCCAGTTCGAGGGTCACGACGTCCTCGTCAGGAAAGCTGAGCATCGTGAGGCTGTTGCCGTCGCCCAGGTCGACGCGACCGAGCTCGCGGTATCCGAGGGTGGTGTAGAAGGCGCGCGAGACCTTCAGATCGGTGACGCGGTAGGCGGTATGCAGCGTCTTCATCCGACGGACCGGTTGGTGGATCGCATCGTCGTGCGCGCCGAACTCGGTCAGGGTGTCGGCCTGGCGATGGACGAGTTTCCACTCGCCGTCCTCGACCCTGAAGATCATGATGACCCGAAGCCCGCCGGAGGCCACTCCACGTCCGTCGGTGAGGTTGGACTCAAACCGTTCCATCTCGAAGACGAAGCCGTGATCGCGGCCGGCTTCCCGTGAGATCTCCTCGAAGACGCAAGTTCCGCCTTTCGCGAACCCGTCCGCCGCAAGATCCAGACCGGTCTCGACCTCCGGCCAGCCGCGCCGGTACCCGCCGAGCGGGTTGGCGAGCGTGACGTCGTCGCGCCGCGACCAGAGTTCCTTCTCCGTCCCCGGGTCGCCCTGCAACAGCGCCGCCACGGCACGCTGGGTGCGCTCAACCGCTCGACCAAAGTCCGGGTGGGGAGCTTCAGTCATCGCCCAGCCTCCTCGACGTTGCCGCGGTGGACTCGCCCGTGAGCGAGAGAGGCGGTCAGCGTACTAACCTCGGTAACCGCTTCGACGCATAGCGGTCAGTCGTTGACGAGCGCGTGGTCAAACCGGGATTCGTGCAACGGAGGGGGACCTCGCTGGTGCGCTGGTGCGCTGGTCTGCTGCTGGTGCGTGGGGAACATTCTGGTCGTGGAACGTCAGATCGTGCTCGCGAGTGACCGGTTGCAGGTGACAAGGTGGTTGCCCGAGGACGTCGAGAGTTTGCACCGACTGCACTCCGACCGGTGACCATGCGTTCGTTCCGCCCCGGCCGTGGCGGGGTTGATCTTTGGGCACTCGCCGCGGTCGAGAATGTCGCCAGCCGCCGAGTGCTTGAGAAGGTCGGCTTCGGCTACGTCGGCGCGGTCGAACCCAACAGAGTGGCATATCCGCTGTATCGCTTCGACGGCTGAGGATCTGCGTCCCGCAGCGCCGTTAGCGACCCCCACGCGGGACGCGTTGGTCTGCCTTGCGATCAGGTCGGTCGGTTGTATAGTGCACCGATGGGTTCACTATTGTCGACGCTCGATGAGACCTTCTTCGCGCTGTCGGACCCGAAACGGCGCGACATTCTCGATCGTTTGGGTTGCGGCGCCGCGACGCTGAGCCAGCTCGCGGAACCGTCGGGGCTGACCCTCAACGGGATCAAGAAGCATGTCGGAATCCTCGAGGTCGCGGGCCTCGTTGAGACCGAGAAGGTGGGCCGGGTGCGCGAGTGCCGGCTGGGCCGGGTCGGCCCGCTCGGCGAGGCGGGCGAGTGGATCGAGGCTCATCGCCGGGTCTGGGAGCGTCGGCTCGACCGGTTCGAGCGGTTCGTCGAGGGCGCGGGGTGAGCCGTCGGTTGCGCTACGAGCGTCTGCTCCGGGCCTCGCCCACGCGCGTCTTCGACTTGTTCACCAGTTCCGCGGGCCAGCGCGAGTTCTACGGCAACGATGCGCCGGGCTGGGTCGTCAATTCGCGCTGCGAGTTGCGTGTCGGCGGAGCGTGGGAGGTCGCGTTCGGTCCATCGCCGGGCGAGCTCTACCGCCACCGACACGTGTTCGAGGCGATCGAGCGCCCCCACCGTCTCCTGCTGGCCACGACCGAGACCCGCCTCGACGGGTCGACGCTCGCCTTCAGCACCGAGTTCACGTTCGCGGACCGGGACGGGGCGACATTGATGACGATGCTCCAGTGGGGCTTCGGGTCGGAGGAGCTGCTCGAGGAGCACGGCCGCGGTGTGCCGCATGCGTTTGACCGCCTGGCGCGGGCGCTGTCGGCTGAGGGCATGCATCCAAGAGGGGCGAAGGGATTGGAGACTGCGGTGCGTGAAGTCCTGTTGTACATGTCGATGTCACTCGACGGCTTCGTGAGCAGCGACCGGGAGCACCCGGGAATCGCGATCCCCGAGGGCGACGAGCTCCGGCAGTGGAAGCTCGAGCAGATCAGTGGGGCCGGAGCGCACCTCATGGGCCGCACGACGTACCAGGAGATGTCGTCGTACTGGCCGCAGTCGGACGACGCGTACGCGGCCCCGATGAACGACATCCCGAAGGTCGTGTTCTCCACGACACTCAGCGACGCCGAGGCGAGCTGGCCGGTTACCCGGGTCGCGCGGGGCGAGCTCGCGACCGAGATCGCCGCCATCAAGGCCGAGCCCGGCGCAGAGGTCATCGTGTGGGGTGGTGCCGCCCTCGCCGGTGCCCTGGCCGCGGCGGACCTGATCGACGAGTACCGCCTGCTCGTCCAGCCACTCGTACTGGGCCGGGGGCAGGCCCTCTTCGACCGACTGCCGGCCTCGAGACATCTCGAGCTGATCGAATCCACATCGTTCCCCAGCGGCATCGTCCGGCAGATCTACCGACCGACGCAGTCGTGACGGACATCGAGGAGAGGAAAACCATGGGTATCGTGCAGGCGCAGGCGATCATGTCGCTGGATGGGTACGTCGCCAAGCCGGACAACAGCATCGGCCGCTTGTTCGATTGGTTGCAGAACGGCGAGATCGCCATCCCGACCCCTGCACAGGACTTCACCGTCCACCTGAGTCCCGCGAGCGTGGAGCACTGGCGGCAGTGGGCCTCCTCGGTGGGCGCCCTCGTCTGCGGTCGCGAGCTGTTCGACACGGCCCAGGGCTGGCGGGGCCGCCACACCCTAGACGTCCCCGTCGTCGTGGTGACCCACCGGCCGCCGACGGACTGGATGGCCGAACACCCCGACGCGCCGTTCACCTTCGTGACCGACGGCGTGGGCGCGGCCATCGCGCGTGCGCGAGAGATTGCCGGTGACCGCGTCGTCGCCGTCACCGGGGGCACGATCGCCCGCCAGGCCCTGGAGCTCGGCCTGCTCGACGAGATCGCGGTCGACCTCGTGCCGGTCGTCATGGGCGAGGGCAACCGTCCCTTCTTCGGCAAGCTCTCCCGCGAGGACGTCCTGCTCGGCAACCCGACGATCTGCATCCGGGGCGATCGGGTCACCCACCTGGTGTTCCCGGTGCAGCGATGAGCCGACGCAACGACCTCACCGTGTACCACCGCGTCCGCACGGCCTCGAGGCACATCTGCCGGGTCGTCGACGGGATGCTCGTCGAGCACCGGGCCTGTCGCGATGACATCAGCCTGGTCGAGCAGCTCCTGCCGTCGTGATCGGGAACAGGCTCACCGTTGGTGTCCTGACGCCGCACACGGCGGCAGGACCAGACGTCGAACTGCCCGCCATGACATCCGGTCGGATTGCCACAGTCGTGGCCCGAACAGGGTCGCCACCGCCAGCGGGGCACGAACCGCCGCGGTTCGTTCCACCACCTCATAGCGAGTTGGGCGCCTCGACCGAGCTCGCGGCGATCGAGCGCGCCGCGCTCACCTTCAGGGGTAGCACGCTTGACGCGGTCGCTCACGCGTCAACGACCGTCGGCTACGTCATCGGTCATCGCGACGAGGCTGCCACTGTCCAGCGCCTCTCGCAGCGCTTCGGGGTACCTGCCGTTGCCAGCTGTGCAGCAGCCGTGGCTGCGCTGCGGACGCACGGGGTCGAGCGGGTCCAGGTGGTCCACCCGCCCTGGTTCGACGACGAGTTCGACGAGCTCGGCGACGCCTACTTTCGTGGCCAGGGGTTAGACGCTGTGGTGACCAAGGCTGTGGGTCTCCCCGCTGACCCGGCCTGCGTGGAACCGCAGCACGTCGTCGACTGGACCGAGGGCCACCTCGAGGACCGGGTCGAGGCGGTCTTCTTCGCTGGTAACGGGTTCCGTGCCGCAGAAGCGGTGGAGGAACTGGAGCTGCGCACAGCTCGGCTCGTCCTCGAGGCCAACCAGGCGCTGTTGTGGGAGATCCTGGTGGCTACGGGCACAAGGTGGGACGTCACCGGCTACGGGCGTCTGCTCCGGGCACGCACCTCGATGACGTAAAGCCGGCCCGCACGGCCACTCCGCCACGCCTTCCGAGACGCCCACGCCGGCCATACCTACTGCTGTTCCGCCGGCACCGTGAGACGCTTCTGTGGCGAGACGCAACGATGACGGATTCGTACCTGATTCGTGATCTTGGGAAGCGATGCTCCTCGGTAGTTGGACGACGCTGGACACCAATGGATACCTGCCCTCCAACCGACGGATGCGTTGACATGTGATGCCTCTTACGATCCTTGTGTTGCAGATCTGTTGCACGACGGTGACCGCTCACAACGCCTTCGTGGCGTGCGCTGGAACCGTCGATCTCGCGCATGTCAGACGCGAGCCTGCCGCGCGCAGATCGGAATGTGGGTGTGCACACGATGACAGCTAGATTTGGATCATGGCCCTCAGCGACTTCCATGTCAGAGCGTCGGTCGCGGTGTCCGATATCCATCGAGCGATCGCGTTCTACGAAGAGACGCTTGGTCTGCAGGCGGTCCAGTCCGGACCTAGCGCGAAGATAGCCGATGGCAGCCGCGTTTACGGTTCTGGCGGTGGCCCAGCGCTGAATGTGTACCAATCCGCATCAGCTGGGCAGTCCTCAGCGACGTTGGCGACCTGGTACGTCGGCGACATCGACCAAATTGTCGACGAACTCATCACCGCCGGCGTCAAGTTCATGCGCTACGAGGATTTCGTACATGACGCTAAGGGCATCACCGCTAGAGCCGGCGGCGGACGCATCGCGTGGTTCCAAGACCCGGACGGCAACACCTTCGCAATCGAGGCCGACGTGTAAGCGCTGGGCAGGCGGAGAACGAGTGTCGCCGTCCCGTGCCCGATTGTGCTGCCGAAGAACTCCGCAAGGGAGGGCGCTCGGTGTCTTTCAACCAACGCAAGCGTGGGCCGCTCCCGCTGCGGGACCGGCCCTCGCCGTGGCGTGGTGCTGCGTTCAGTTGACGGTGTGCGGCATGAGCGCGCCGTCGGGAATGACGCCGAGGCGACCGGACTGGTAGTCCTCGATGGCCTGGATCAGCTCTTCCTTGGTGTTCATGACGAACGGTCCGTAGTGGGCGACCGGCTCGCGGATCGGCTGGCCGCCGAGCAGGACGACCTCCAGCGTCGGCCGGTTCGAGTCCTGGGACCGCGTGGCCGCCAGCGTGATCCGATCGCCGGCGCCGAACACTGCCAGCTGCCCGCCATGGATGGGCCGACCCTCGGAGCCGGCGGTTCCGTGACCGGACAGCACGTAAACCAACGCGTTGTAGTCCGGCCGCCAGGGCAGTGAGACCTGAGCGCCGGGCTGGACGGTCGCGTGCGCCATCGTGATGGGAGTGTGGGTTGAACCTGGGCCGGTATTGCCGCCGATGGCGCCGGCAATGATGCGAATCAGCGCGCCGCCGTCGGCCGAGGCCACCAGGGTCGAGTCGCCGCCCTCGATGCTCTGGTACTTCGGCGCCGAGAACTTGTCCTTGGCCGGCAGGTTCACCCACAGCTGCAAGCCGTGGAACAGGCCACCGGAGATGACGAGTTCCTCGGGGGGCGTCTCGATGTGCAGGATGCCCGCGCCAGCGGTCATCCATTGGGTCGCGCCGTTGTTGATGACGCCGCCGCCACCGTGGGAGTCCTGGTGCTGGAACGTGCCGTCGATCATGTAGGTGACGGTCTCGAAGCCGCGGTGCGGGTGCCAGCTCGTGCCCTTGGGCTCGCCGGCCGCGTAGTCCACCTCGCCCATCTGATCCATGTGGATGAACGGATCCAGGTCAGCCGTCGAGACGCCCGCGAAGGCGCGCACGACCGGGAAGCCCTCGCCCTCGTAGCCCCTCGGCCCGGTGGTGATCTGGCGCACCGGGCGCTCGGTGTCACGTAGCGTGGCCGCGGCGATGCGGGGCAGTGTCAGTGTGTCGGCCGTGACGGCAGGCATCGCAACCTCCTCAAGTAGTTGCACTTTCAACTGTACCTGCCACAACGCCTCGCTCCCGCTCGGCATTCCCCTCAGAGCGCGGGTTGGGCGCCTTCGCCGGCGTAGCGCAGCCACAGCGCACCGAGCGGTGGAACCCGCAGCGTCACCGATGCCGGCTGCCCGTGCCACGGCTCGTCGACCGCCTCGACCCCGCCGAAGTTGCCCACGCCCGAGCCGAAGTACAGATCGGCGTCGGTGTTGATCACCTCGTCCCACCGACCGGCCTTCGGCAAGCCGATCCGGTAGCCCTCGTGCGGCACGGCCGAGAAGTTCGCGATGCAGGCCAGTAGTGACTGTCCACCGCTGGCTACGCCCCCATTGGCGGAGCTGCCTCCATCGACGCCGAACCGCACGAACGAGAAGACGTTGCCGGCGGCATCGTTGGCGTCGATCCAGCTGAAGCCCGAGGGATCGGAGTCACCGGACCACAGTGCGGGGGTGTCGCGGTAGAGCCGATTGAGGTCAGTGACCAGGCGCGCGACACCACGATGGTCGGGTGCCTCGAGCAGCCACCAGTCCAGAGAGCGGCTTTCGGCCCACTCGGCGCCCTGGCCGAACTCCTGCCCCATGAACACCAGTTGCTTGCCGGGATGGGCCCACATGTAGGCGTACAGCGTGCGCAGCGTGGCCATCTGCTGCCACCGGTCGCCCGGGATCTTGTTCAGCAGCGAACCCTTGCCGTGCACCACCTCGTCATGCGACAACGGCAGCACGAAGTTCTCCGTGTAGGCGTACATCATCGAGAACGTCAACTCGTTGTGGTGCCACTGCCGGTGCACCGGCTCGTGGGAGATGTAGCTGAGGGTGTCGTGCATCCAGCCCATGTCCCACTTGAAGCCGAAGCCGAGCCCGCCGAGGTGCGTGGCCCGCGTGACACCTGGCCACGAGGTCGACTCCTCGGCGATGGTGACCGCGCCGGGCACCCGCCGGTACACGGTCGCGTTCATCTCCTGCAAGAACGCGACCGCTTCGAGGTTTTCGCGGCCGCCGTGGATGTTGGGTTCCCATTCCCCGGCCTTACGGGAGTAGTCGAGGTACAGCATCGAGGCCACCGCATCGACGCGCAGCCCGTCCACGTGGAACTCCTCGAGCCAGAACACCGCGTTGGCGACGAGGAAGTTGCGTACCTCGCTGCGGCCGAAGTTGAACACGTACGTGCCCCAGTCGGGCTGCTCGCCGCGGCGCGGGTCGCTGTGCTCGTAGAGCGGCGTGCCGTCGAAGCGAGCCAGCGCCCAGGCGTCCTTGGGAAAGTGCGCGGGTACCCAGTCGACGATGACGCCGATGCCGGCCCGATGCAGCGTGTCGACGAGGTAGCGGAACTCGTCCGGGCTGCCGAAGCGGGCGCTCGGGGCGTAGTAGGACGACACCTGGTAACCCCACGAGCCACCATAGGGATGCTCGGCCACCGGCAGGAACTCCACGTGCGTGAAGCCCATCTCGAGAACGTGCTCGACGAGCTGGTCGGCCAGATCGCGATACGACAGCCCCAGCCGCCACGAACCGAGGTGCACTTCGTAGATCGACATCGCCGCCGCGTGCCACTGGGTGCCGGCGCGGCGCTCCAGCCACTCGGCGTCGTTCCACTGGTAGGTCGACGTGTACACGACCGACGCCGTGGCCGGCGGAACCTCGGTGGCGAAGGCCATCGGGTCGGCCTTCTCGCGCCACTGCCCGTCAGCGCCGAGGATCGAGAATTTGTACCGGCAGCCGTCGCCGACGTCGGGGACGAACAATTCCCAGACGCCCGAGGAGCCCATCGCCCGCATCGGCAGGGCCCGTCCGGACCAGTAGTCGAACTCGCCGACGACCCGCACACCGCGCGCGTTCGGCGCCCACACGGCGAACGACGTGCCGGTGACCGTTCCGCCTGGGGTCTCGTACCGCTGCACGTGGGCACCGAGCACCTGCCACAGATTCTCGTGCCGACCCTCGCCGATGAGATGCAGGTCGATCTCGCCCAGGGTTGGCAACCAGCGGTAGGGGTCGTCGACGGTGACGGTGTTCTCGCCGTAGTCGACGGCAAGGCGGTAGTCGGTGAGCGGTGTGTCGAGCACACCTTCGAAGACCCCGCCGTCGTGCACCCGCTCCAGCGTCAGCCGCTTGCCGTCGACGATCGCCTCGACCGCCTTCGCCTCGGGACGCAGCGTGCGGATGACGGTGCCGCCGTCGGGGTTCGGGTGCGCCCCTAACACCGCGTGCGGATCGTGGTGCGCGCCGGATACCAGCAGATCAAGCTCCACCAAGTTCGTCGTCGAGGTCATCAGCGCTTGGCTCCGTTCGCGAGGCGGGACAGGGATGCCAGCGGGATCGGCAGCCAGCTCGGGCGGTTGCGGGCTTCGTAGACGGCTTCGTAGACGGCCTTGTCCGCCTCGAATGCACTCAACAGTGCGGCCTGCTCGCGCGGGTCGTGCCCGGCGACGGCGGCGTAGCCCGCGCAGAACGCAGCGCGGTTGCGCTGGGTCCACTCGTCGGCTCGATAAGACAGTTGCGGGTCGGGCCCGGTTTCGGCCAGTCGGTAGTGTCCGGCGTACTCGAACGAGCGCAGCATGCCGGCGATGTCGCGCAGCGGCGAGTCGGGATCGCGGCGGGTGCTCAGGTCGACCATCGGCTCTCCCTCGAAATCGATGATCACCCAGCGCCGCACGGTGCGCAGCGCCTGACCGAGATGCAGATCGCCGTGAATGCGCTGCACGGTGACCGGTTCGGTGCCGGACGCAATGGCGTCGAAGGTGGCGCCAAGACCTTCGGCCAGCTCGGCCAGTTGCGGCACGACGCCCACGGCGTGCTCCAGCCGGGCGTGCATCCCGGCGACGCGCGCGGCGAGCTCGTCGGCGGGCGCGGTCGAGGTGCCGAATGCCGCCGCGAGGTCGGCGTGCGTCTCCGCAATCGCCGCGCCCAAACGCTCGGCCTCGCCCGCGAAGTCACCGCCGGCTTCTTCAGCATGCAGGTCGGCCTCGGCCATCAGGTCGCGGACGCTGATCTTCGCCAGCTCCCAGCCGTTGGTCGCGGTGGTCAGGAATTCCTGCAACATCGCCAGCGCATACGTCTCGCCGTCGAATTCCGCGTGCACCGAGCCGAACAGCCGCGCCACGTGTTGCGCGTGCCGTTCACAGAGGGCGGCGTGGATCTCGATGTCGGGATTGACCCCCGGCTGTAGCCGACGGAACACCTTGAGGATGGCGACATCGCCGTACATGAGCGACGTGTTGGACTGCTCGCCGGTCAGGGCCAGGCTGGGCTCGTCCTTCGGGATCTCGCCGGCGTCGACGTTGCGGACGAAGCGCAGCGGTCCGTCCGTCGCGCCCGCGCGGATGCCTTCGAGCCAGGCCTGGGTCACGTCCTTGTCGTGCAGCGCGTCATAGACCCACGACGGCCCGTCGCCGGTCTCGACGGTGCCCAGCAGGACGTGCTCGAGGTGCTCCACCGGGTTGTCGCGGACGACGAGGGGCACCTGGTAGGTCTCGGCGCCGCCGTCGGCGTAGGTCACATGGGCGAGCCAGATCGATACCTCGTGCGCTGCGCCGCTCAGCGGGGCCAGCTCGGCCACGTTCACCTCTGCGTCTCGGCCCTTGCCGCCGAACCAGCGCTGGGTCGGCAGCCAGCGCTGCACGAGCGGTTGTAGTTGATCGCGGGAAATCATTCGCCCACCTCGTTCGGCTGGTTCTCGCCGGCCGCGGCCGGTTCGAAGGTCGGCCGGTTGATGCGTGGCATCCGCAGCCAGTAGAAGCCGTGGCCGGCCAGCGTCAACAGGTACGGCAGTTCCCCGACCCGGGGGAACTGGCTGCCGCCGAGCAGCTCGATCGGCTCGATGCCCTGCCACGGCCGAAGGTCCAGCTCGACCGGCTGCGGGAAACGCGACAGGTTGTTCACGCACAGCACGATGTCGTCGCCGAACTCGCGCACGAAGCTCAGCACGGACGGGTTGCTGCCGCCGAGGTCGGTGAACGTGCCGAGGCCGAACGCGGGGTTGGCCTTGCGCAGGTGGATCATCCGCCGCGTCCACTGCAGCAGTGACGACGTGTTACGGGTCTGCGACTCGACGTTGGTGACCTGATAGCCGTAGATCGAGTCCATGTTCACGGGCAGGTATAGGCGTGCGGGTTCGCACGTGGAGAAACCGGCGTTGCGGTCGGGTGTCCACTGCATCGGTGTGCGGACGCCGTCGCGGTCGCCGAGCCAGATGTTGTCGCCCATCCCGATCTCGTCGCCGTAGTACAGGACCGGCGATCCCGGCAACGACAGCAACAGGGCGGTGAACAACTCGATCTGGTTGACGTCGTTCTCGAGCAACGGGGCGAGCCGGCGGCGGATACCGATGTTGGCTTTCATCCTTGGATCGGTCGCATACTCACCCCACATGTAGTCACGCTCTTCGTCGGACACCATTTCCAGCGTCAGCTCGTCGTGGTTGCGCAGGAAGATCCCCCACTGGCAGTTCGCCGGGATCGGCGGGGTCTGCTCCATGATCTCCGAGATCGGATAACGCGATTCCCGGCGCACCGCCATGAAGATGCGGGGCATGACCGGGAAATGAAACGCCATGTGGCATTCGTCGCCGCCGCTGGCCACATCACCGAAGTACTCGACGACGTCGTCGGGCCACTGGTTGGCCTCGCACAGCAGGACACGGTCGGGGTAGTCGCGGTCGATCTCCTTGCGCACCCGCTTGAGGAACTCGTGGGTCTCGGGGAGGTTCTCGCCGTTCGTGCCGTCGCGTACGTAGAGGTAGGGCACGGCATCGAGGCGGAAGCCGTCGATGCCGATGTCGAGCCAGAAGCGCAACGCGTCGAGGACAGCCTGCTGCACACCGGGCGAGTCGAAGTTCAGGTCGGGCTGGTGACTGAAGAAGCGGTGCCAGAAGTATTGCTTGCGCACCGGGTCGAACGTCCAGTTCGACGGCTCGGTGTCGACGAAGATGATGCGGGCCTCGGGGTAGCGGGTGTCGTCGTCGTTCCAGATGTAGAAGTCGCCGTACGGGCCGTCCGGGTCCCGGCGGGACGCCTGGAACCACGGGTGCTGATCGGACGTGTGGTTCATGACCACGTCGATGATCACTCGGATGTCGCGCTTGTGGGCGGCCTGCAGGAAATGCTTGAAGTCATCGATGGTCCCGAAATCCGGCAGAACGCCGGTGAAGTCGCTGACGTCGTAGCCGCCGTCGCGCAGTGGGGACGGATAAAACGGCGGCAGCCAGAGACAATCGACCCCGAGCCACTTCAGGTAGTCGAGCTTTTCGGCCAGCCCGCGCAGGTCACCAGTGCCGTCGCCGTTGGAATCGTAGAACCCGCGCACGAGCACTTCATAGAAGACGGCGCGCTTGAACCAGTCCGGGTCGCGGTGCTCGGCGTCAGGCCGAGGGTGGTGCTGAGCCGTTTGCGTCACGGTTGCGTCCTAGCGAGTGTGCACAGTGAAGATGTGAGCGGCCTGCGTGTGTGGGTCGAGCCGGACGTAGTTGTGCACCCCCCAGTCGTAGTCGGCGCCGCTCAGCAGGTCGTGCACCGTGAACGTTTCGTCCCACTCGATGCCGAGCGCCTCGAGGTCAAGGCTCGTCGTCGCCTCACGGGTCTCGTGCGGGTTCACCGTGCACACGACCAGGACGGTGTCGCCGGTGGCTGCGTCGCGTTTGCTGAACGCGATCATCTCGTCGTTGTCGATCGCGTGAATGTGCAAGTTGCGCAACTGCTGCAGCGCCGGATGCTCGCGACGGATCTTGTTCAGGGTGGCGATGAACGGCGCCAGCGAACGGCCGTCGGCGAGGGCGCCCGCGAAGTTGCGTGGGCGCAGCTGGTACTTCTCGGAATCGAGGTACTCCTCGCTGCCGGGCCTGGCGTTGAGGTGCTCGTAGAGTTCGTAGCCCGAGTAGACGCCCCAGTTGGGCGACAGCATCGACGCGAGCACAGCCCGGATCGCGAACGCGGCCGGACCGCCGTGCACCAAGTAGTCGTGCAGGATGTCCGGCGTGTTCACGAAGAAGTTCGGCCGCATGTGGTCGGCGGATTCCACGAGTTCGAGAGCGTAGGTCTCCAGCTCTTCCTTCGTCGTCCGCCAGGTGAAGTAGGTGTAGCTCTGGTGGAAGCCGATCTTGGCCAGCTCGTGCATCATCGCCGGCCGGGTGAAGGCCTCGGCCAGGAACAGCACCTCGGGATGGGTCTTCTTGACCTCTGCGATCAGCCACTGCCAGAAGTTCAGCGGTTTGGTGTGCGGGTTGTCGACGCGGAAGATCGTGACTCCGGCGGCGACCCAGTGTTCGATCAAGCGCAGGCATTCGGCGTAGATTCCGGCCGGGTCATTGTCGAAGTTGATCGGGTAGATGTCCTGATACTTCTTCGGCGGGTTCTCGGCATAGGCGATCGTGCCGTCGGGCTTGGTCGTGAACCACTCCGGGTGCGACGTCACCCAGGGATGGTCGGGCGCGGCCTGCAGCGCGAAGTCCAGCGCGACCTCGAGATTGAGTTCGTTCGCGCGATGCACGAAGGCGGTGAAGTCGGCCATCGTGCCCAGCTCGGGGTGGATCGCGTCATGTCCGCCGTCGCGGGAACCGATGGCCCACGGTGAGCCGACGTCCCACGACGCGGCGACGAGCGTGTTGTTCGGTCCCTTGCGGTTCACCTCGCCGATGGGATGGATCGGCGGGAGGTAGACGACGTCGAAGCCGAGCGAGGCGACGTAGTCCAGGTGCTCGGTGGCGTCCTTGAGCGTGCCGTGGCGGGCCGGACGGGCCGGCGCAGCCGGATCACCGGCCAGTTCCGCGCCGATCGACCGAGGGAAGAACTCGTACCACGAGCCGAACAGCGCCCGCTTGCGGTCGACCCACAGCGGATAGGCCGGCGAGCGGGTCAGGAATTCCCGGACCGGGTTGTCGTGCACCAGACGTTGCAAGAAGTCATCGAGCGCCGGGGCGACCCGGTGAGGCAGGTCGAGACTGGTATCGCGCAGGGCTCGCGCGGCGGCGAGCGCGCGCGGCCGCTCGACACGGGGCAGCGCCTTGCTCAACCGCTCGAACAGGCGGGCCCCCGTCTCGAGATCGTTGGCCAGGTCCTCGCTGCCCTGCCCGGCGTCGAGCTTGGCCGTGACCGCGTGGTGCCAGGTGGAGAACGGGTCGCTCCAACCCTCGATCGTGAAACTCCACAGCCCGGGGCGATCGGGGACGAGGGTCGCGTGCCAGCGATCGGTCCCCGGGGCGCCCAGGGACATCCGTTGGGGCGGCTGGACCCGCCGGTCGGGTCCGCGGACCACGACGCTGGCCCCCACCGCGTCGTGTCCCTCGCGGAACACCAGGGCCGAAACCGGTACGGGTTCGCCTATGACGGCGCGGGCCGGGAATTCCGCGGACACGGTCGAGCCGACGACCGGGGTAACGCTGCTGAGTCCGATTCTTCCCACCACGCAGACACCGTACCCAGCGGCGGGAAAGCGAACTCTGGGCCTTCGGTGATATTCCAGCCGCTGCCGGGAACATGTCGGTCAGGACAATCGACAGGAGACGTGATGGGTTTTATCGGCAAAGCAGTGCGGCTCGGAGTGCTGGCCAAGGTCGTTCAGGTCGTGCAGCGTGAGGCCAGCAAGCCGGAGAATCGCAAGAAGGCAATGGAGGCGGTCAACAAGTTCAAGAGCCGTCGGGCGGGCGGTCACGCGGCCCCGTAAGCCTTTCCGGAAGGTGCTAGCGTCGCGCGGGTGAAGGCACTTCGACGGCTCACCGTTCGCGCTCCGTTCCCGGCCCAGTTGATCAAACTCGGCGAGATCGTGGCCAACCTACGCTGGTCCTGGCACCCGGATTCGCTCGATCTACTTGAAGCGGTCGATCCGACGCTTTGGCAGGCTTGCGCGCACGACCCGGGACGCATGCTCGGGGAGGTCAGCGCGGAGCGACTCAATGCCCTCGCCCGCGACCGCAAATTCCTGCGTCGGCTCGATGACGTGCACGACGATCTCACCGACTATCTGACCCAGCCGCGCTGGTATCAGGAACTGCAGCAGTCCGATCCGAGCCTGCCCGCCACCATCGGGTACTTCTCGCCGGAGTTCGGCATCACCGACGTGCTGCCGCAGTACTCCGGCGGGCTCGGCATCCTCGCCGGCGATCACCTGAAGGCGGCCAGCGATCTCGGCGTGCCGATCATCGGCCTCGGCCTGCTCTACCAGGCCGGCTACTTCCGCCAGTCCCTATCCCGGGACGGCTGGCAACTGGAGCACTATCCCTCACTCGACCCGCAGGGACTGCCGATCCGCGTCCTGCTCGACGGCGGCGGCGTGCCGGTACGGATCTCGCTGGTGCTGCCGGAAGGGCGCACGCTGTGGGCTCAGGTCTGGGTGGCCCAGATCGGACGGGTTCCGCTGCTCCTGCTCGACAGTGACATCGAGGAGAACGACAAGGAGGCCCGCCAGGTCACTGACCGGCTTTACGGCGGCGGCAAGGAGCACCGGCTGGAACAGGAGTTGCTGCTCGGCATCGGGGGAGTGCGCGCCATCCGGGCCTATTGTGCCGCGACCGGTGCGGCTGCCCCGCAGGTGTTCCACACCAATGAGGGACACGCCGGGTTCCTCGGCGTGGAGCGGATCCGCGAACTCGTCGACGGCGGCGGGCTCAACTTCGACCAGGCCTTGCAGGCGGTGCGCGCCGGCACCGTGTTCACTACGCACACGCCGGTGCCGGCGGGCATCGACCGCTTCCCGCGGGACCTCGTCGCCGCCCACTTGGGCGGGATGCCGGGCGTTCCGGTCGAACGGATTCTCGAACTCGGCGCGGAAGAGGACATCACCATCTTCAACATGGCGCACATGGGACTGCGCCTCGGCCAGCGGGCCAACGGGGTCTCGCAACTGCACGGCACTGTCAGCCGGGAGATGTTCGCCGGCCTGTGGCCCGGATTCGACACCAGTGAGGTGCCGATCGGCTCGGTCACCAACGGCGTGCACGCACCGACCTGGATGAGCCGCGACATCCTGGAAATCGCCGAGCGCGAGGTCGGCCCCAATGTCCTCGACGAAGGCACGCGGTGGGACGCCATAGATAAGGTCAGCGACCGGGAGTTGTGGCGCATCCGCGGTGACCTGCGCGAGCGGCTGGTCGGTGAGATCCGCCGGCGTATCAAGGCATCGGCACTGCAGCGCGGAATGACCGAGGCCGAAGTCGGCTGGACCGAGTCGGCATTCGACCCGAGCGTGCTGACCATCGGCTTCGCCCGTCGGGTTCCGTCCTACAAGCGGCTCACCTTGATGCTGCGCGACGAGGACCGGCTGCGTGCGCTGCTGCTGCACCCCGAGCGGCCGGTGCAGATCGTCATCGCCGGCAAGAGCCATCCCGCCGACGACGGTGGCAAGCAGCTCATCGCCCAGATGGTGAAGTTCGCCGACGACCCGGCCGTGCGGCACCGCATCGCGTTTTTGCCCGACTACGACATCGCGATGGCCCGCTACCTCTATTGGGGCGTCGACGTCTGGCTGAACAACCCGCTGCGCCCGCTCGAGGCGTGCGGTACCTCGGGTATGAAGGCCGCCCTGAACGGCGCGCTGAACCTGTCCATCCGCGACGGCTGGTGGGACGAGTGGTTCGACGGAGAGAACGGCTGGGCCATCCCGTCGGCCGACGGCGTCGCCGACGCGGACCGCCGCGACGACCTCGAGGCAACCGCGATGTACGACCTCGTGGAGTCGCACGTGGCCCCCCGGTTCTACGACCGGGACAACGGCGTACCCGCTCGCTGGGTCCAGATGGTGCGGCACACGCTCAAGTCCCTCGGGCCGAAGGTGTTGGCCACCCGCATGGTCAGCGACTACGTGCACACCCTGTACGCGCCGGCGGCGCGGTCCGCCGCGCGGATGGCCGGCGACGACTACGCCTGCGCCCGCACGCTCGCCGAGTGGCGCACTCGAGTCCTGGCCGCCTGGCCGGGTGTGGCCGTGCTCAACGTCGACTCCCAGCTCAGCGGTGACCCTCAGCTCGGTGGCCTGCTGACGCTCCGCACCGAGATCGCCCTCAACGGTCTGGCACCCGATGACGTGGACGTCGAAGCCGTCTACGGGGCGGTCGACGCCGACGATCGGTTGGTCGATATCGAGACGATGTCGTTGAAGTCGGTGGAGCAGTCCGGTGGCAGCAGCCGCTTCGAAGGCGACGTGCCGCTCGAGCGCACCGGGTCGTTCGGCTACACCGTGCGGGTACTGCCGAGGAACGAGTTGCTGGCGTCACCGGCCGAGATGGGCGTGGTGGCGACGGCCTGAGCGCCACCGGCCAGCACCAGCTGGACCCTTAAGTCGGCGTCGAGGACGACCAGGTCGGCGTCGAGCCCGCGCACGATCGCCCCGCATCTGTCGTCGATGCCCAGCACCCGGGCCGGATTGCCCGACGCCGCCGCTGACGCCGCGGTGATCGACAGCCCGCAGTCGCGCACCGCGCGCCGCAGCGCGTCGTCCATGGTGAGCGTGCTCCCGGCCAGCGAGCCGTCGCTGGCCAGGCGGGCCTGGCCGTCGCGGACGGTGACCGGTTGGCCGCCCAGGACATAGTCGCCGTCGCCGACGCCGGCCGCGTCCATCGCGTCGGTGATCAGGACGAGGCGTTGCGGGACGGCCGCGACCAAGGTCGTGATGGCGGGGTGGACGTGGACGCCGTCGTTGATCAGCTCGCAGGCCAGTTCGGCGACGAGCGCAGCGCCGATTGCGCCCGGCTCGCGGTGATGCATCGGGCGCATGCCATTGAACAGATGCGTCGCCAGGGTGGCGCCGGCGTCGATGCCGGCCTGGGCGTCGGCGTAGCCGGCGTCGGTGTGCCCGATGGCGGCTACCGCCCCGGCCGTGACCACGTCCTCGATGAGCTCGAGGGCACCGGGCAGTTCGGGCGCGATCGTGACGCTGCGCAGCGTGCCCCGTGCGGCCGCGGCGAGCGCCGCGAACGCATCCCGATTTGGATTCAGAAGGTGGGCCGGGTTCTGCGCGCCGCACCGGGCCTGCGAGAGGAACGGCCCTTCCAGGTGCGCACCCACGACGTGTCCGGCCGACGACGGTCCGGCGGTGGTGAGGTCGGCCACCCACCCGAGCTGTTCGGCCAACGCGTCGAGGGGCGCGGTGACCAGCGAAACGAGCGTGCGGGTGGTGCCGTGGCTGCGGTGAAACGCTACGGCCGCGGCCATGTCCTCGGGTGAGCGCGTCGCGTCGTGGCCGCCGCCGCCGTGGACGTGCAGGTCGATGAAGCCGGGTAGCAGCCACGCGCCGTCGAGGTCCGTCGTGTCGTCATCGGCGGGTGGAGCTCCAGCCCCGATCGCGGCGATCCGGCCCTCGGCGATTGCGACCCAGCCGTCGTCGAGGACACCGCCGGGCGTCACGACCCGGGCATGGGACAGGACGGTCATCGGGGGCGCACCGTGCCCGTCCTGTTTTCCCCGCAGCTGACCGGATGCGGGGCCCTGAACCGAGCACGAGCGGGGAAAGGCGCAGGACCGCCGCCTGATTGCCCCGCAGCTGACCGGATGCGGGGCCCTGAACCGAGCACCAGCGGGGAAAACATGCCGCGACCGTGCACCAGCGGGGAAAACATGCCGCGACCGAGCAGCAGCGGGGAGCACATGGCAGGGCTCATCGGGGCTTGGGGGAGATGAGGTTGGCGACGAAGGTGACCCGGTCACCCCGGTACCAGCTGGTGACCCACTCGACCGGGACACCGGACTGGTCGAAGGTGTGCCGCCCGAGCACCAGCATCGGAGCGCCGGTGTCGGTGTCCAGCAGTGCGGCTTCGCGCGGTGAGGCCGGCGCCGTCGAGATCGACTCCTCGGCGCTCACCGGCACGACTCCGTATTCGGTTTTGAGAACGGCGTACAGCGACGGCTCCCGGCGCAAGTGCCGGGTCAGCTGCGGGAAACGGTCGGCCGGCAGGTGCGAAGTCTCGACTGCCATGGGCCGCTCGTCGGCCAACCGGAGTCGTTCGATGCGGAACACCGCCGCGCCGTCGTCGACGCCGAGCCGCTCGCCCAGCGCGTCGTCGGCCCGAATGCGTTCGGCCGAGAGCAGTTGGGTGGATGCGGCGAAGCCGTTGGCAGCAGCCTGTTCGGTGAAGCTGGTCAAATGCAGCGGCCAGGTCAGTTTTGGCTCGGCGACGTACGTGCCCGAACCCTGCCGTCGGACCAGGCGACCTTCGGCCACGAGTTCGAGCAACGCCTGGCGCACGGTAGTGCGCGAAGTGCCAAGCTCGGCCGAGAGCACCCGTTCGGTGGGCACCGGGCTGCCGGGCGCGAGGGATTCGATGCTGTCCAGCAGATGCCGCTTCACCGTGTAGTACTTCGGTTCGCGGTGCGTCTGGGGAGCGGTGCTGGACAACGGCGGTCTCCTCGTCCCGTGATCGAATTGCGACCATTTGTCTACACCATTGACAGTCAAGTGAACCACGGAGGATCGTTAGTGGTCTAGTCCATTCAGGCGACGGAGACCCACCAAATGACCGCAGCAGACAGCCCGGCGCCGCCTAGTTCACCGGGTGCGCTGATGGCGGCCGAGGTCGCCGAACAACCCGAGGTTTTGGCTCGGCTGCTTGCCGACGGCGCGACGGAGATCGCCGAGGTGCGGTCGGCGATCGACGCCTACCGGCCCCGGTTCGTGCTGATCGCCGCGCGCGGCACGAGCGACCACGCTGCGCTGTACGGCAAGTACCTCGCCGAAGTCCGGTTGCAACTGCCCGCCGGCTTGGCCTCCCCGTCGACGCTCACCGTCTACGGCGCTCGGCCGGATCTGTCGGGCGTGCTCTTCATCGCGGTGAGCCAGTCCGGCGGTTCGCCCGACCTGTTGGGTTCGCTCGAGGCGGCCCGGACCTGCGGTGCGATGACGGTGGCCGTCACCAACAACGGGTCGTCCCCGTTGGCCGAGGCGGCCGAGCACCACGTCGACGTCCGGGCCGGCGTCGAGCGTGCCGTCGCCGCGACCAAGACCTACACCGCGGAATTGCTCGCGCTGTACCTGCTGCTGGGCGGCGGGGACGCCGCGGCGGTGCCGGACGCCGCCGCCCGCACCCTCGATTTCGCACCACAAGCGTATGCGGCGGCCGAGCGTTATCGCTTCACCCAGCGGCTCGTCACCACGGCTCGGGGCTTCTCGTACCCGACGGCGCGCGAGGCCGCTCTGAAGCTGATGGAGACGTCGTACCTTTCCGCGCAGGCCTTCTCCGGGGCTGATCTGCTGCACGGGCCATTGGCGATGGTCGATCCCGACCTGCCCGTGATCGCGGTGGTGACTCCGGGCGCGGGCGGCACGGCGATGGAGCCGGTCGTGGCCCGGCTGGTGGCAGCCGGCGCGAACGTGCTGCGGGTCGGGCCCGAGGACGGTCTGCCCGTTGCCAGCGCGGGGGTCACTGAGGAGTTGTTGCCCATCCTCGAGATCCTTCCGCTGCAGCAGCTGGCCTGGCGCTTGGCCCTCGACCGGGGCGGCGACCCGGACCGCCCCCGTGGGCTGTCCAAGGTGACCGAGACTTGGTGACGGCGGACGCTTCCGGCCGCGAGCCGGCACCGCAGCTTGACCTGTTGCGCAACGAGGAGATCGTCGAGCTGCTGCTGCAAGCCGAGGAGCGGGTGGTGCCGGCCGTCCGTACTGCGAGCGCAAACATCTGCGCGGCGGCCGAGCTGATAGCCGCCCGCCTGCTCGACGGCGGCCGGCTGGTGTTGGTCGGGGCCGGTTCGTCGGGGCGCCTCGCCGTCGCCGAAGCGGCCGAGCTGCCGGGAACGTTCGGGCTGCCGACCGAACGGATCGTAGCGGTGCTCGCCGGCGCGCGCAGCAGCCTGGCCGGAACCGACTGGGATGAGGACGACGCGACCGCCGCTACGGCCGACCTGGCCGCGGTCGAATTGAGCGCAGCCGACGTCGTCGTCGCGGTCGCGGCGAGCGGGCGGACGCCTTACACGCTCACGGCCGCGCACAGCGCGCTGGCGTCGGGTGCGGCCCTCATTGCCGTCGTCACCGCGCCGGCGTCCCCGTTGGCCGAGCTGGCCGCTGTCGCGGTCGTGGTGCCAGTCGGCGACGAGGTGCTGCGGGGGTCGACCCGCTTGACCGCGGGCACGGCGCAGAAGATCGCGCTCAACGCAATGAGCACTGTCGCGATGACCCGCGCCGGGCGGGTACACGGCAACCTGATGGTCGACGTGGTCGCGGCCAACGCCAAGCTGCGTGAACGCTCGGCCGGGATCGTCGCCGAAATCTCCGGCTGCCCGCCCGCAGCCGCCTGGGCCGGTCTGGAGGCGTGCGACTGGAACGCGCGCGCCGCCGTCCTGCACCTGGTCGCCGGGCTCGCTCCGCACGAGGCGACGCAACGCGCTGCGGCCCACGTGTCGTTGCGCGACGCGCTGGCCGCCCGGTAGCCGGCCGGGACGCGGAGTCCGCGAGGACGCCGGGCGCGACTAGTCGCGTTGCACTCTCATCAGCAACGACGTGCGCGCGCCGATCGGCAGGTCGGTGCCGCCCGCGACCTCAGGAGTACTGGTGCCGGGCCGGCCGCCGGCCTCGGCGGTGTCGATGACGACCTGATAGCGGTCGGCCCACGGCGCCGCGGGCAGCCGGAAGATGCCGGGCTGGTCACCGGCATGCAGCAGGAGCAGGTAGGAATCGTCGACGATCACCCGGCCCCGCGCATCGCGATGCCGCAGGCCGCGCCCGTCCAGGTACATGCCGATCGAGCGCAGGCCGCCGTCGAACCAGTCCGGCGAGGCCAGTTCGTGCCCGGCGGGATGGAACCAGGCCAGGTCCTTGCAGCCGTCGCCGGCCGCGACCGGCTGCCCCTCGAAGAAGGCCGGCTGCCGCAGCACCGGAGCCGAGCGCCGCAACGCCAGCAACCGGCGCACGAGGGCGAGCATGTCCTGCTCCTCCGGCGAGGACGTCCAGTCCAGCCACGACACCGCGTTGTCCTGGCAGTACGCGTTGTTGTTGCCGCCTTGGGTGCGCCAGCGCTCGTCCCCGGCGACGAGCATGGGTGCTCCCGTCGACAGCAGCAGAGTGGTCAGCAGATTTCGGGCCTGCCGCAGGCGCAGCGCGACCACGTCCGGAGGCGCCGGATCACCCTCGACACCGCCGTTGATCGAGCGGTTGTCGTCGGTACCGTCGCGGTTGTTCTCGCCGTTGGCCTCGTTCTGCTTGCGTTCGTAGGACACCAGGTCGCGCATCGTGAACCCGTCGTGGGCGGTGACGAAGTTGATCGACGCGATCGGCAGCCGGCCGTCGTCGCCGTACAGGTCCGACGAGCCGGACAGCCGGAAGGCCAGGTCTCTGACCCCGCCATCGCCCGAGGACCAGAACGAGCGCACGGTGTCGCGGTACTTGCCGTTCCACTCCGTCCACAGCGGTGGGAACTCGCCCACCTGGTAACCGCCGTCGCCGACGTCCCAGGGCTCGGCGATCAGCTTGACCTGCGAGATGATCGGGTCCTGGTGGATGGTGTCGAAGAACGACGACAGCTTGTCGACCGCGTGCAGGGAACGAGCCAGCGCCGACGCCAGGTCGAAGCGGAAGCCGTCGACGTGCATCTCGGTGATCCAGTACCGCAACGAGTCGGTGATCAACTGCAACGGGAACGGCCGGCGGGGGTCGAAGGTGTTGCCGCAGCCGGTGTAGTCGGCGTAGGTCGAGGGGTCATTGACTGCGAGCCGGTAGTACGAGCCGTTGTCGATGCCGCGGAACGACAGCAACGGGCCGTCGGGGGCGCCTTCGGCGGTGTGGTTGTAGACGACGTCGAGAATGACCTCGATACCGGCCGCGTGCAGCGCACGCACCATCGCCTTGAACTCGCGGACCGGACCACCCGCGTCCGATCCAGGGTGCGAGGAGTACGCGGCGTGCGGTGCGAAGAATCCGACCGAGTTGTAGCCCCAGTAGTTCGACATCCCTCGGCGCTGCAACGCCGGCTCGCTGACGAACTGATGGATCGGCATCAGCTCGACCGCCGTGATACCCAGGCTGCGCAGGTAGTCGATAGCGGCTGGGTGGGCCAGCCCGGCGTACGTCCCGCGCCGGTCCGGCGGGATGTCGGGGTGCTGGAGGGTGAAACCGCGCAGGTGCAGCTCGTAGATGACGGTGTCGTCCCACGGCACGTTCGGACGGTGGTCGTCGCCCCACGGAAACGCGTCGTGAACGAGCACGCTGCGCGGTACGTACGGCGCGGAGTCCTGCGGGTTGTCGGCGTAGGCGGCGGGGTCATCGACGAAGTCGCCTTCCAACGCCCGGGCGTACGGGTCGACGAGCAGTTTCGCCGGGTTGTGGAACAACCCGCGGGCTGGGTCGTGCGGTCCGTCGACCCGGAAGCCGTAGCGCTGGCCCGGCCCGACGCCCGGCAGGTAGCCGTGCCAGACGTGGTAGGTGGTGTCTTCGAGCGGGATCCGCGTCTCGTGGCCGTCCCGAAAGAGGCAGACGCTCACCGCCGTTGCGGTCGTCGACCAAAGCGCGAAGTTCGCGCCCTCGCCGTCCCAACTGGCGCCCAAGGGAAATGGCCGGCCCGGCCAGGCCCGCTCCGGCATTACGGCGGCGGGGGCAGCGGGTGGTTCGGGCGGCATCGCTGGACTGTAGTCAATGCGCGTGGCCGGACGGCTCGGCCCCGGGGCGCCCCCACCATTCTCAGCCGGCGCATGGCCGACGCTCAGCCGTCGATTCGTCACGCCGGGTTACCTGGGATTCGAGTCGCTCGGGTCCGAGTGGCCGACGGAGGTGGAACCAGATGTCCGAGCAGTATCGCGCCGAGCCCATCAGCCCCGATGCGGCGCTGCCGCCGCGCCCTTCGCGACGCCGGACGCCGATCGTGGTGGGGGCGACGGGGCTCGTCGCGGCCGCGGTTGTTGCCGGCGTGGCCGTCACCAACCATGACGGCCAGGTCGTCTCGGGGTCCGGCTCGGCGGCACAGGTGGCGCCGGCCATGGATCAGAACGGCACCGGGAAGCAAGGTTCGGGGTCGGGGAACAGCGGCGCAGCCGCTACAGGTACGGCCAGCGCGCCGCAGCAGGTCGGCGTCGTCGACATCAACACCGTGTTGAAATACCAGCGCGCGAGGGCGGCCGGCACGGGGATGGTGCTCACGTCGTCGGGGGAGATCCTGACGAACAATCACGTGATCGCCGGCGCCACCAGCATCTCCGTGCAGGTCGTGACGACCGGCAAGACCTACACCGCGACCGTTGTCGGCACCGATCCGAGCAAGGACGTCGCGGTGCTGCAGCTACGCAACGCGTCCGGCCTGCAGACGGCGAACCTCGGCAGCGCGGCGAACGTGGCCGCGACCCAGGTGGACACAACGGTCACCGGCGTCGGCAACGCCGGGGGCACAGGGGGCGTGCCGAGCGCGGCCACCGGAACGGTGCTGGCGCTCAACCAGTCCTTGACTGCGACGGACGAGAGCGGCCAGAACCCCGAGCGGCTGACCGGCATGATCGAGACCGACGCTGCGATCGCCGCCGGCGACTCCGGCGGGCCGCTCTACGACTCGGCCAACCACGTGGTCGGCATGGACACCGCTGCCTCGGCGAACCGGCGCGGGACCACCGTCGGGTTCGCGATTCCGATCACCACGGCGACGGCGATCGCGGCCGAGATCGAGGTCGGCCACGCTTCGGCCACGATCCATCTCGGCTACCCGGGCTTCCTGGGCGTCTCGGCGACGGACAGTTCCGCGGGTGCGGGCATCGAGTCCGTCCTCGCCGGCGGGCCGGCCGCGAACGCGGGCATCGTCGCCGGTGACGTCATCACGGCGGTCGGTGGCACGTCGATCAACTCGGCCGCCGCCCTGAGTGCCGCATTGGCCGCCCACGACCCCGGTGACGCGGTCTCAGTGACCTGGCTCGACGCAGCGGGGCAACCGCATCACACCGTGGTCACGCTGAGTATCGGGCCGGCCGACTAGCCGACCCTGATGCGCTGCGGAGCTGGATTCGTACGCTTTGATTGACGCGTGTCCGAACTCAACCCCGACGCGGTGCTGCAGTTCGTCGACGTGACCATCCGACGCGGCTCGAAGATCCTGCTCGACCGGATCAACTGGACGGTCGAAGAGGACGAGCGGTGGGCGGTGCTCGGGCCGAACGGGGCAGGCAAGACGACGCTGCTGCAGGTCGCGGCAGCTGTTATGCACCCGACGTCCGGCGCGGCGTACGTGTTCGGGGAACGGCTCGGCAGCGTCGACGTGTTCGAGCTGCGCCCGCGGATCGGACTGGCCAGCGCGGCCCTCGAGCAGCGAATTCCCAACGGCGAAAGGGTTCTCGACGTCGTGGTGAGCGCCGGCTATTCGGTGTTGGGCCGATGGCGTGAGGCCTACGGCCGCGCTGACATGCGGCGCGCGGGCAAGCTGCTGAACCGGATGGGCGTGGGTCCGCTGGGTGAGCGGACCTACGGAACGCTCAGTCAGGGTGAGCGTCAGCGGGTCCTGATCGCCCGCGCGCTGATGACCGACCCCGAACTGCTCTTGCTCGACGAGCCTGCCGCCGGGATGGATCTCGGCGGGCGCGAAGACCTCCTGCGCCGCCTCACTCGTTTCGCGGCTGACCCCGACGCGGCCGCCTCGGTGCTCGTGACCCACCATGTCGAGGAGCTGCCGCCCGGGATCTCGCACGTCATGCTGCTGCGCGAGGGCGTTGTCGTGGCGGCCGGCCTGGTCCGCGACGTGCTCACCGACAAGCACCTCTCGGCCACGTTCGGACTCAAGCTGCACGTCGAGAAGCGCGGCGGCCGGTGGTACGCGCGCGCCCTCTGATCGCGCGTCGCCTAGGCTCCACTGGTTGCGTTCGCCGACGATGGAGTTGTCCATGGCTGAGCTGGTTCGGGTGGATATGGGCGACGGTTCGGACGGTTCGCCCCTCGGCGTCGCGACCGTCCGGCTCGATCGTCCGCCGATGAACGCCCTGAATACCCAGATGCAGGAAGAGCTTGGCGCGGCCGCGGCTCAGCTGCGGGCCGACGAATCGGTGCGCGCCGTGGTCCTGTACGGCGGCGAGAAGGTGTTCGCCGCGGGCGCGGACGTCAAGGAGTTCGCCGCCCAGGGCCATGCCGAGATGATGCGCGACGCTAACCGCCTATCGGCCGCGCTGGGGGCGATGGCCACGCTGCCCATGCCGGTGATCGCGGCGGTCACCGGGTACGCGCTCGGCGGTGGGTGCGAGCTGGCGGTGAGTGCGGACTTCCGGGTCAGCGCCGACAACGCCCGCTGGGGCCAGCCCGAAATCCTCCTCGGCATCATCCCGGGTGCCGGTGGCACCCAGCGGCTGCCCCGGCTGATCGGACCGGCAAAGGCCAAGGACCTCATCTTCAGCGGCCGGTTCGTCGAGGCCGACGAAGCTCTGGACATCGGCCTGGTCGACGTCGTCGTCCCCGCGGCCGAGGTCTATCCGGCGGCCGTCGCACTTGCCGCGAAGTTGGCCAAGGGCCCGGCGCTGGCACTGGCCGCGGCGAAGGCGGCGATCGACGGTGGCCTCGATGGCGCCCTGAGCGCCGGCCTGCGCCTGGAGTCGCACCTGTTCGCGTCGCTGTTCGCGACCGAGGACCGCACGATCGGCATGGCGTCCTTCATCGAGTCCGGCCCGGGCCACGCCCGCTTCACCGGAGCGCCGGCGCGATGAGTGCGAGCGCGGAGCAGGTTGCGGCCGCCTGGCACGACCCGAAGTTGGCCAACGTTCTGTACCACGACTGGGAAGCCGGCACGTACGACGAGAAGTGGTCGATCTCGTTCGACCAGCGGTGCATCGACTACGCCCGCGACCGCTTCGAGCACGTGGCCGGCAGAGCGGGCTGGCCCTACCCGACATCGCTCGAACTGGGCTGCGGTACCGGGTTCTTCACCCTGAATCTCAAGCTCGCCGGTGTGCTGGACGAGGGCCACGTGAGCGACCTCAGCCCGGGCATGGTCGAGGTTGCGCAGCGCAATGCGAAGTCGCTCGGGTTCGAGGTCGAGGGCCGCGTAGCGGACGCGGAGCGGTTGCCCTATGACGACGACAGCTTCGATCTCGTCGTCGGCCACGCCGTGCTGCACCACATCCCCGACGTCGAGCTCGCCTTCCGCGAGGTGCTGCGGGTGCTCAAACCCGGCGGTCGGTTCGTCTTCGCCGGCGAGCCGACGCGGCACGGCGATTTCATCGCGCGGCGGCTGTCGCGGTTCACCTGGTGGGCCACGACCCACGCCACCCGGCTGCCGGCTCTTGCCGCCTGGCGGCGTCCCCAGGAGGAACTCGACGAGTCCTCGCACGCCGCTGCGCTGGAATCGGTGGTTGACATCCACACCTTTCCGCCCGCGGAGCTGGAGGCGACCGCGCGACGGGCCGGTGCCGTCGACGTGAAGGTGACCACGGCCGAGCTGACAGCGGCGTGGTTCGGCTGGCCGGTGCGCACGTTCGAGTGCGCGGTGCCCAAGGACAAGCTCGGGATGCGGTGGGCGAACTTCGCGGTGCGGGCCTGGCAGCGGCTCTCTGCGGTCGATCGAGTGCTCGAGCGGCTCGTGCCCAAGGGCCTGTTCTACAACGCCGAGATCACCGGCCTCAAGCGCTAAGCCATGGCGGCCACCGTGGTGATCATGTTCGACCTGGACGGCACCTTGTCGGATTCGGCGCCGGGCATCCTCGGCGGGCTGCGGTACGCCTTCGCCGCGAATGGCTTGCCACCCCTGGACGGGCGCACCGAGCGCACCCTGCTCGGTCCGTCGCTCTACGATTCGCTGCCGCCGCTGATCGGCGATGCGGCGCTCGCCGACGTGATCGGCGCATACCGCGAGTACTACGGCCGCGACGGCATGTTCAACACTTCGCTCTACGACGGAATCCTCCCGGTGCTAGCGGGGCTGCAAGCGGCCGGAATGCGGCTGGCGGTCGCGACGAGCAAGGCCGAGCCTTACGCGGTGGCGGTGGTCGAGCACCTCGGCATCTCCCAATACTTCGAGGTCATCGGTGGCGACGACCTGGACGGTTCCCGGGCCACCAAGACGCTGGTGATCGGTGCGGTGCTGGCGCGGTTGGGTCGGCCCGATCCGTCGAGGGTGGTCATGGTCGGAGACCGCAAGTACGACGTCGAGGGGGCACGAGCGCACGGCATCGCGACAGTGGGCGCCGGTTGGGGTTATGCCGCGCCGGGGGAGTTGGTCGCCGCGCAGCCGTTGGTGGTCTGCCCCGCGCCGCCTGACCTGGCCGGCGTGTTCGGACTGGACGGCGTCGGTGCTGCAGCGTCGTGAGTCGCCGCCGTTGCGCAGCGCGCGGTTCTGCACGCTGTCCTCACTGCGCTGGGTGCTGCGCAACCGGGCCTACACGCCGTGGTACCTGGTGCGGTACTGGCGGTTCCTGCGGTTCAAGCTGCGCAGTCCCCACGTGATCACGCGTGGGTTCGTGTTCATGGACCGCGGGGTCGAGATCTATGCGCGGCGCGGCTACGGCCGGTTGATCCTGGGGCGATGGCTGCACCTGGGTGTCAACACCGCCCTGCGCTGCCACGAGGGCACGCTGAGCCTGGGTGACAAGGGCGTGTTGGCGCGCGATGTCTCGATCAACTGTTACCTCGATGTTGAGATCGGCGATTCGGCGCTGATCGCCGACAGCGTGTACATCTCCGACTTCGACCACAAGTTCGCCGACCTGCGGCTGCCCATCAAGGACCAGGGTATCGAGAAGTCCCGCGTACGCATCGAACGCAACGTGTGGCTGGGCACCAAGGTCACGGTGTCCCGCGGCGTGCGCATCGGAGAAGGCGCGGTCGTTGGCGCGAACGCGGTCGTGACCCGCGACCTCCCCGCGTACAGCGTTGCCGTCGGACTTCCGGCTCGGGTCATCAAGGACCGTCGCGCCCCAAACCTGCCAAGTTGAGCCACAATCGGGTCGTGGATGACCTTGATCGCAGTTCGCGCAAGTCCCGCGACTGGGTGGACGAGGCGATCCGGCGGGTGGAGGCCGACGCCAACCGCTCGGCCGACACCCACCTCGTCCCCGTGCCGTTGGCCGCGTTCCCCGACGTCGACCTGTACCTCAAAGATGAATCGACCCATCCGACCGGATCGCTCAAACACCGGCTGGCCCGCTCGCTGTTCTTGTACGCGCTGTGCAACGGCGAGATCGCTGAGGGGACGACGGTCATCGAGGCCTCGTCGGGATCAACGGCGATCAGCGAGGCGTATTTCGCGCGGATGCTGGGGTTGCCGTTCGTCGCGGTGATGCCACGCTCGACGAGCACCGAGAAGATCGCTCTCATCGAGCGCGAGGGCGGGCAGTGTCATCTCGTCGACGACCCGACGACCGTCTACGCCGTGGCCGCCCGGCTCGCCGCGGAGACCGGCGGGCACTACCTCGACCAGTTCACCTACGCCGAGCGCGCGACCGACTGGCGGGGCAACAACAACATCGCCGAGTCGATCTTCGAGCAGATGTCGCTCGAACGGTTCCCGGTGCCCCGCTGGATCGTCGTCGGCGCGGGGACGGGCGGAACGAGCGCGACGATCGGTCGCTTCATCCGCTACCGCCGCTACGACACCTCGCTGGCGGTCGTCGATCCGGAGAACTCGGCCTTCTTCCCGGGTTGGCGCGACGACGACGGGCTCACGACCGCGACGGGCTCCCGCATCGAAGGCATTGGCCGTCCACGCGTCGAACCGAGCTTCCTTCCCGGCGTCGTCGACCGGATGATCGCGGTCCCTGACGCCGCCTCGATTGCGATGGTCCGGGCGATGGAACCGCTCCTCGGCCGTCGCATCGGCCCGTCCACCGGCACCAATCTCTGGGGTGCCCTGCACATCGCCGCCGAGCTTCGAGCCGCCGACCGGTCCGGCAGCATCGTCACTCTGCTCTGCGACGGCGGAGAGCGCTACGCCCGCACGTTCTTCGACGACGACTGGCTCGCGGAGCAAGGCTTCGAGACGAGTCGCTACCGGGACGAAGTCGCGCGCATGCTTGAGCCGCGCTGAGCTCCCTCGCTAGCCGTCGCTCGCTTCGATTGTTCGGTCGATCGGATACGACGCGGGCGGCTCGACGTAGGTGTGGCCGGTCGGTGAGGTCCATTCGATCGAGCCGTCGGGTTGTCGTTCCGGTTGCCAGCCGGCTTCATGTTTGGCGTGGTGGTGCCGGCTGCAGATCGCATTGAGGTTGGCTTCGTTCGTGTGCCCGCCCTCTTCCCACGGGATGGCGTGTTCGAGGTCGCAAAGCCGGGCTTGGCGGTTGCAGTTGAGGTAGCGGCAGGTGCGGTCCCTCGCGATCACATGCTCGGCCAGGTCTTTAGGCGGTCGGTACGTCGTGCGGCCGTAGTCGAGCAGGCGACCTCGTTCGTCGGTGAGCAGCCGGCGCCAGGTCCCGGTCTGGTCGGCGGCGATCCGGCGGGCGACCGCGGCGGGGATCGGACCGGAACCAGCCAACTCGCCGGGCTGCTCGTCTAGGCCGAGCAGGGTGGACAGCGCGACCGTGACCTGGATCGAGGGGCGTAGGCCGTGCTCGCGCGGCAGCTCGTCCGACGTCGACCCGTGCAGGGTGTTCAACGCGAGTTGCACCGCGGCATCGGCGCGGCGCTGATCGGAGGTCCGCTCGTCACCACAGGGCACGCGGCGGGCGAGGGCGTCGACGGCGGTCATGAATGTGGTCGCCCCGGTGTCCGGGAGCAGCATCCAAACCTCGGACATGCCATCCGCGACCGGGGTGCGCACCACCCGCCGCTGTGTGACCGCTTCGTCGTGGCGTTCCTCCGCCGGCTTCGGCGCGACCGTCAACACGGCTTTACGAACGGAACGTTTGAAGTTGGCGAGGACCTGCTCCGGCGCCTTCGCCAACACCGACGTCTCCACCGCCGCGGTCGTCTTGTCGTCCAACGTCATCACGGTCTCGGCGAGGTGGCGGGAGTGGTGCACCGTGATCTCCCCGCGCTCCTGCAGATCCAACGTCGCGGCCAGCCGGGTCATCGCTTGGGCGAACTCCAGCCGATCCGCCGCAGTCTGGGCCGACAACCGCAGTGCGCAGGCGACGTCTTCTTTGACCCACTGCTTGTCCATCTCCTCGATCGAACCGGGTTCGACGGGGTCGTTGGCCATGACGGCTAACAACCGCAGCTGTTGGGCGTCGATCCAGGACCGCTGGCGCTCCAACGCCGCCAACGCATCCACCCGACCGGCGTACGACAAGCGGCGAACGTTCACATGCACCAACGGCTTGACCACCGCCGAGCCCGGAGGGACGGTCGCCGCCCAAGCGGCGACATCATCAGGAAGGAGATCAGCGTCCAGGAGCGAAGGCACGTACGGCTCCGGTTCACGAGGATCCGCCAGTGCTTCGCTCATACGGTCGATTATAGCACGACCGACCACATAATGGAAGCACTTTCCCCTTAATCCGTATGATGATTCGCAACGAGCCGCAAGCCGGGGACGCGGTCCAGCCGACCGCCCAACTCCCGCCGTCGCTGCCGCTTTTCGCTTTTCGAAGCAAAGTCACAAGCCACGCCGGTAGACCTCAACCGTCCGCTCAGCAACCGCAGCCCACGCGTAATCCCGCCGGATCACCCGCGCCGCCCGCACGGCCGCCCGCCTGGCCCAGTCAGCATCCCCGAGCACCTTGGTGACCGCCCCCGCCAACCCTGCCGCGTCCCCCGGCACGAAGGAAGCAGCAGCCACCCCATTCGCAACCAGATCGCGCAACCCCCCGACCTCCGCCACCACGAGCGGCGTCCGAGCCGCTGCCGCTTCCAACGCCACGATCCCGAACGGCTCGTACAGCGAGGGCACGACGGCGACATCGGCTGCGGCGAGCAACGGCGCGAGTTCGCCCTCGGGCACGAACCCAGGCCACTGGACCGCGCGCATCACCCGAAGCCGGCGCGCGCGCGAACGCAGCGCTGCTTCGTACGGCCCGGTTCCGGCAACGAGAAGCCGCAACCCTGGGTGGGCGCGACGCAGGTCGGGCAGGCAGTCCAGCAACGTCTGCAGCCCCTTCTCGTGCGTCAAGCGTCCCGCGAACACCAGCAACGCAGCGTTCGATGCCCCCTCCATGAACCGCTCCCGCACAGCGTGCCGGGCTCGCGGCGACACCTGCCACCGAGCTGGCTCGATCCCGTTCGGCACCACGGCAACTTTCTCGTCCGACAATCCGAACTGAGCGCGCACCTCGTCACTCATCGCGCGCGAGCACGTGATCACCGAGCTGGCTTCCCGGCCCAGCCACCGCTCGACCGAGTCGATCGCCGCGTTGAGTGGCGTGGAGAGCCGACCCTGGTGGCGGCCCACCTCGGTGGCGTGCATGGTGGCGACCAGCGGTGCCCCCGTCGGCTGGCGGAGCGTCACCCCGCTTTGGGCGACCAGCCAGTCGTGGGCATGCACGACGTCGGGGCGCCAACGCCGCACCAACGGCAGGGCCGCTCGGATCAGGCTGTGGTCAGCCGCTTGCGACCAGGCCAGCAGGCTCTCGACAGTGAAGTCGATGGCGAGCGGGTCGACCGCGGCCCGCTGCACCCACACGCCGTCGCGCATCTCGTGCTCGGCAAGTCCAGCCCCACCGCGGGTCACGACTCGCACATCGTGGCCGCTCAACGCGAGCGCACGGGTGAGGGCGTCTACGTGCCGGCCCAGGCCGCCGACCACGAGGGGCGGGTATTCCCACGACAGCATCAAGACCCGCACGGCGACCGACACTAGATCAGTCCCGCCGCGGGACGCCCGAACTGGGGGGTCTTGCCGCCTGGCAGCGAATCGTCCACAGTGGCGGTACCGCTCGAGGCGGTGGTCAATCCGCCGCCGCCAACCGATCGCCGGCGCGTCCGCCGCCGGCCCGTCGTGAGGGAGCACCCGTGCGAATCTCCCGCCCGCGCCGCTACCTCGCGGTAGCAACAGCCCTGCTGGCCGGCGTCGTCCTCGCCGCGGTGCCGGCAAGCGCCGCTCCCGGCTCGTCGGGGTGGGGGCTCAGCGCGCAGCAACGCGCCACGCTGTACGGCATCGCTCGCGACACGTGGGCGTTCTACCGCGACGACGTCGACCCCACGACCCACCTGCCGCTGGACAACCTCGGCCCCGGCACCGTCCGCGGCACGTACACGTCAGCGGCCAACGTCGGCGTGTACCTGTGGGCAGTCGTCTCCGCCGCCGACCTCAAGTTGATCAACCGGTCGCAGGAGCGGTCACTGATCCTCGCGACGCTGCAGTCCGTGCGCAAGCTCAAGCGCACGTACGGATTCATGTACCAGTGGTACGACACCAGCAACGGTCACGTGATCCGCAACCCGGGCGACATCGACTGTGCCACTGAAACGACGCCGGCCCAGGACAACTGCTACTTCCTGTCCGCGGTCGACAACGGCTGGTACGCGTCGGGGCTGATGGTCACGCGGCAGGCCGTTCCCGAACTCGCGCATCTGGTCAACAGCCTGATGGCGCCCATGGACTTCTCGATCTTCTACGACGACCGCGCCCAGACGAACTGCAACACCAACCCGGCGATCGAGGGCAACCAACCGACCGGTCAGCAGTACGGTGGCTACTACGTCGACCAGGGGCCGGCCGGCTACCACAACGGCGCGCTCTACAGCGATCCGCGGATCTCGATATACGTCGGCATGGGGCTGCACCAGATACCGGGCGACGTATGGTGGCGGACCTGGCGCACGCTTCCGCCGAAGCAGTGCCCGACCGACCCGGACTTCTCGTGGCAGGGCCAACCGGCGCCGCAGGGCTACTGGACGACGATCCACGATCCCCAGTCGCACAAGGCGTTCCGGGTGTGGGAAGGCCACTACACCTACCCCGGCACGTCGCTGAAGTACATCCCGACGTTCGCCGGCGGGACGTTCGAAGGGCTGATGGCCAACGAGGTCGTGCCGGAGACCAGCTGGGGGCCGCACAGCTTCGGGCTGGCCGACGTGCGCACCGCGCAGGTGCAGATGAAGTACGCCACCGAGACGCTGGGCTACCAGGTATGGGGAATGTCGCCGTCGAGCACGGCCGACGACTCCGGCGACTACGGGAGCTTCGGCGTCGAGGGGTTGGCGCTGCCGGCCGGGCAGGGACTGTCGCAGTGCACCACCTGTGCGAGCGAGACGACGGTGACACCGCACGCATCCTTCCTCGCGTTGAGCGTCATGCCGCAGCAGGCGTACGCGAACATTACGAGACTGCGCACCCGGTACCCCGGCAGCTACCGCGCCGACGGCGGGTTCTACGACGCGGTCAATCCGACAACGGGTGCGGTGGCGCATCGGCGCCTCGTCCTGGATCAGTCGATGATCATGGCGGCGCTCGACAACGCACTGGCCGGTAACGCACTGCAGCGTCACTTTGCCCGTGACCCGGCCGCATGGGCCGCACATGCCTACCTCTCGGCGGAGCGGATGTCGATCAGCTGATTTCCGCCCGCCGGTGGCGGTCACCAGTACTGTCGACCCATGCCGTCGACGGTCCGGGCCAGCACGCCGAAGGCGGCCGCGGCGACGGCGTTGATCATCGCCGCCTTGCTGTTCGGGGCGTTGTACCGCATCGTCAGCGGCACCGAGCACCACTCCTTCTCCCCAGGGGCGACAGCCCCGAACACGGTGCATGTGACGGCCGGCAAGAATTACCTGCTGGCCAGGCCAGGCGGGGTGAAGGACCTGCACGCTCGCGGCGTCGACGTGGCCAACCCGCAGTGCGAATGGTCCGTGGGCGGCGCAGGCAGTCAGGCCCTGACCGTGACCGCGGCCGGGACAGCCACGAAGGCGACCAACGCGGTGGGCACGTTCGTCGCTCCGTACACCGGCGACCTGCACATCGACTGTCTCGGCTGGGGCCCGATGTTCGTCGACGACGCGGACGATGCGGCGCGCGACAACGCCGGCTGGTTGCTCCTGCTCACGACGATCACGTTGACCGCGGGTGTGGTGCTCGCGTTGGCGACGCTGCGCGAAGCGGCGGGTCGGTCAGAGCGGGCGCCGAGCGAGGACGACGAGATCGAGCGACTCGTCCACGTCGTCCACGACCGCGTTGCTGACGACGAAGTCCCCGGCGTCGACGGCGGCGACGTCCGCGCGTAGCTGTGCGCTCCACTGCTCCGGTGCCGCGGCGAGTTGGGCGTCGACGAAGCCGCCGTACTCGCTGTCCAACTCGCGCAGTCGCGGGCCCGTGTGCAGGCCGAGCACGGCGTCGATCGCCAGGCCACCTGCTGCGAGCAGTTCGGTGAGCTCGGCGGCGGTGAACTCGCGGCTGTGGAACGGGTTCAGCGGGGCATCCAGGCCGGGCGAGAACGTCAGCCGGTTCGGCGTCGTGACCAACAGCAGGCCGCCGGGACGCAGTACCCGCAGGCATTCCCCGACGAACTGCGGGTGATCCCATACGTGCTCGATCACCTGCAGCGTTGCGACGACGTCGACGCTCGCCGATGCGACGGGCAGCGCGGCCAGGTGCCCGAGAACGAACGCCGCTTCGCGGTACCGGGCGGCGGCGTGCGCGATGGTCAGCGGGTCGTAGTCGACGCCGAGCACCAGGTCGGCTGCTGATGCCAGGCGCGCGGTGCCGTATCCCTCGCCGCAGCCGACCTCGAGCACCGACCGGCCGGTGACGTGCGGCAGCGCGAACCGATAAGCGACCTCGTGACGCCGGAACCAGTAGTTCTCGGCCGGGATGCCCGGGACGGTCCGCTCGCCGGTCAGCGGCAGCTCCTCGGTGTTCATGTCACCTCCGAGGCTCATACGATGCCATCGACCAGGCGTCACCTGCCGAGTGGCCGGGTGCCAGCACCCCGCACGCCGTCGTCTTGGCCACCTTGTCCCGCAGGCCGCGGTGATCCTTAATGGCAGCATGACGTCGCGGAACCGTGCGCTGGGCACACCGCTACGGGGCCGACGATGCCCGTCGTAGTGGCGTGGTTGCGCCTGGATGTCCGAAGGCGCTGGCGCTCGCTCGGCGTCCTGGTGCTGCTCGTTGCCGTCGCTGCCGGCACGGTCATGACCGCGCTGGCCGGTGCCCGTCGTGGCGCCAGCGTGTTGGATCGGCTCGAAGCCCGAACGCTTCCGGCGAACGCGGCGATAACGGCCAACACGCCCAACTTCGACTGGGGTCCGATCGACCGGTTGCCCTACGTCGATGCGTTCACCATGTTCGGTCCCTCGTATTCGATCGACGGCTTGCCGGCTGAGATCGAAGCTCAGCCGGCGTACAACACCGCCACGTTCCGCACGATCGAGAAGCCGGTGATGTTCAGCGGGCGGATGTTCGACATCCATCGTGCGGACGAGGCCGTCGTGCCGCCGGATTTCGCGTCGAAATTCCACAAGCGCGTCGGCGACACATTCCAGATCGTGCTGCCTACGCCGAGGCAGTTCCAGACCTCGGTGGCGAATCAGAGCGGCGGGCGGTACTCCGGACCGCGCGTGACCGTCCATATCGTCGGTGTCGGCCTCGAGAAGTGGTTCAGCGACGGCCCGGTCATCTCACCGGCGCTCGTCGCGAAGTACCCCGGGAACCTGGTCGGCACGTCGGGCAAGGTTGATCAGCCCGGGTACGCCAACGCCCTGCTCCGGTTGCACGGGGGCAGCGCGGACATCCCGCGGCTGCGGGCCGACCTCGCCCGGGTCAGTGGGCGGTCCGACATCGAGGTCCTCGACCTGGACGTGTGGGTCGACCGACCGCTCTTGCAACAGACGTCGTTCGAGGCGCGCTGTCTGCTCGCGTTCGGGCTCGCTGCGTTCTTCGCCGCGCTGTTCCTCGTGGGCCAGGCGATCACCCGCTACGCCGCGGCCACCACTGCGGAACTGCAGACGCTTCGCGCGCTGGGGATGAGTCCTCGCCAAGCGCTCGCGGCAGCGGCGGGAGGTCCGGCGATCGTCGGCGCGGCGGGTGGCGTGCTGGGGGTCGTCGGGGCGTTCGCCGCATCGCACTGGTTCCCGATCGGCACGGCGAAGGATGGCGAGCCGTCGCCCGGGCTGTCGGCGGACTGGGTCGTCTTCGGCCCGGGGCTGGCGCTCGTGGTCGCGCTGGTGGCCGGAGGTGCTCTTGCGGCGGCTTGGCTCGCCCTGGGCGCCGGCAACCGGGCCGGCGCAGGTCGTCGCTCGTCGGTCGCGGCCATGGTGTCGCGCAGTGGCCTGCCCGTGCCCGTGGTGGTCGGCAGCCGGTTTGCCCTGGAGACCGGCCGTGGACGGACGTCGGTGCCGGTCCGCCCAGCCCTGATCGGTGCCGTCGCCGGTGTGCTCGGCGTGCTGGCCGCGTTCACGTTCTCCCACGCGGTGTCCGACGCGGCCGATCACCCCGAGCGTTTCGGGCAGACGTTCCAGCTCACCGCGTTCGCCGGCGACAGCGGCCACGACCTAGGACCCGTCGGCGCGTTGATGACGGCGCTGCGGGAGAACGACGACGTTGCAGGCGTCGACGACGGGCGCACGGCAGTCGCCACCGGGCCGGCTGGTAAGGGGTCGGTGACGCTGTACTCGTACAGCACAGGGCCCAAGCCGCTCGACGTCGTGGTGAGCGCCGGTCGGATGCCACGCACGGCGGGCGAGGTGCTGCTGGCGCCGCAGACATTGCAGACGTTGCATGCGCACGTCGGCCAGCGCGTTCCGCTCATCGGCAGCACGGGCAAGACCAGGATGCTCGTCGTCACCGGGACGGGCTTCGTGCCGAACGGATTCCACAACATCTACGCCGACGGTGGCTGGGTGACCGAGGCGGGCTACGACTCGTTGTTCGACAGCTACAAGTTCCGTGTCGCGTACGTCGCGCTGCGACCGGGCACGGACAGCTCTGCCGTAGGCGCGAAGCTCACCCACACGCTCGCTGCCGCCGATCCGCATCTGGCGAATTTCTTCTTCGAACCGCCCGCGCCGCTGTCGCAGGTGAAGGCGCTGCGCCAGGTCCGGGTGCTGCCGCTACTGCTCGGCCTGTTCCTGGCCGTGCTCGCGGTCGGTGCGGTGGGACACGCGCTGGCGACCGCCGTGCGGCGCCGCTCGCATGACCTGGCGGTGCTGCGGGCGCTCGGGCTCACCCGCACGCAGTGCCGATGGATCGTCGTCACCCAGGCCAGCGTGCTGGCGGTGATCGGCCTGATCTTCGGCGTGCCGCTTGGTATCGCCGTCGGTCGCACAGTGTGGCGCGCCGTCGCCGACTACACACCGTTCCAGTACGTCGCGCCGTCCGCGGTGTGGGCGCTGTGGCTGGCCGCGCCCGCCGCACTGGTCACGGCCAACCTGCTGGCCGCGTGGCCGGGGCGCCGGGCAGCGCGGCTGCGCATCGCCCAGATCCTCCGCGCCGAGTAGCTCGCGGGGCTGCGCCGCTCAAGGTGCCTGCGCGAACCAGGCGTGGGCGTCGGTGCGCGAGGCGAGCGCCGAGACCAGGTGAGTGGCACCCGCGGCAATCCGCCGGCGTGCACCCGGCACGGCACCGTCGACGAGGTCGTTCCAGTACAGCCCCCAGGCACCGCCGACGGCCTTCCGCACGACCGGCGCGGTGAGGATCCGCCCGGCGACGGACACCGCTCGCGGCCGACGCACGATGCCAACCTGCACCGGAGCGTTGATCCGGTGGTGGGCGCTGAGCGGCCGCAACGCTGCGCGGTAGCGCTCGGCCACGTCGGACGGCGAACCGGCCACGATCGCGGTGGCTGCGGCCCGACCACTCGCCATGGCCTGGGCGATGCCCTCGCCCTGCAGCGGATTGATCAACCCGGCCGCGTCGCCGGCGAGCAGCACGTTGCCGGCAGCGGGAACGGTCCCGAGGACGCCCATCTTCAACCAGCCGCCGAGGCGTTGCGCCGCGCTGCCATCGGCAGGCGGCAGCAGTCGTTCCCGGCGCAGGTGCGTGAGGAAGTCGTCGAAACGCTCACCGGCCTGCCGGGCGAGTAGCCGGTCGGCACCCACGGCCAGCCCCAGCCCGACGTTCGCCCGGCCGTCGTCGGTCGGGAAGATCCAGCCGTAGCCGGGGAACAGCTGCCACGGCTCGGGCTCCCACAACAGGATGTGCGGCAGCTCGACCGGTACGTCCAGATAGCTGCGCAGCGCAAAACCCCACAGTGCCCGTTCGGCATCGACCAGACCCGCTGCGGCCGCGACCCGGCTCGTCGCACCGTCAGCGCCCACGACGACGTCCGCCTGCAACTCCGCGCCACTGGCCAACTGGACGCCGGTGGTCGCGCGCGGGCTGCCGATCAGCCCGGTGAACAGATCCCGGATCGGGCACGCCCCGGCGGTGACGGCGGCCTCGAACAACCTGCGGTCCATCGTCAGTCGCGAGATCGCGAGGGCGTGCCCGGGATAGTCGAGACCTGGCGACGTGGGCAGCAGCGCCCGGCGTCCGGACGGCCCCACGACGACCATGTCCCCGACGTGTCGCGCGTCGTCGGTGGCGATTCCGAGTTCGCGCAGCACGCGTACGCCGCGCGGCCCGACCAGGTCGCCACACGCCTTGTCGCGCGGGAAGCTACGTCGTTCGACGAGTGCCACCCGGGCGCCGGCCCGAGCCAGGCACAGCGCAGCCGTGCTGCCGGCCGGGCCGCCGCCTACGATGACGGCGTCGAAGCGCGGCACGTCATCGGCCTTCCAGCACTCGTGGGGAGAACGGCATGCATTCTGCCCAGCAATCGGTGAGTACTCCCAACGACTTCGCTCGGGATCTCTTCAGCGGGCTGCCGAGTCGGTACGACGCGCTGGCCGAGGTGCTCTCGTTCGGGCAGAACCGCCGTTGGCGGGCCGCCATGGTCGACGCGATAGTCGCGATGGATCCGCCGCCGGAACGGGTTCTCGACGTGGCGACCGGTACGGGCGGCGTGGCCCTCATGTTGAGCGAGCGTACCCGCGCGTCGATCACGGGAGCCGATCTCACCGAGCAGATGTTGCGCCGCGGCCGGGACCGGGTCGCGCAGCGCGGCAAGTCCGACCGCATCCGGCTGCTTCTCGCGCGGGGCGAACAGTTGCCGTTCCAAGACGGCACGTTCGACGCACTCACCTTCACCTACCTTTTCCGGTACGTCGAGGACCCGGCGGCGGTGATCCGCGAACTGACGCGAGTCGTGCGGCCCGGCGGCTACGTCGCCAATCTCGAATTCGCGGTTCCGCCCAACCCGTTGTGGCGGGCGTCCTGGGTGGCCTACACGCGCGTCGTGTTACCGCTCGCCGGGCTGCTCACCGGCGGGCGGGAATGGTACGAAGTCGGGCGCTTCCTCGGCCCGTCGATAAGTGGCTTCTACCAGCGGTATCCGGTCGCACGGCTGCACGACATGTGGCGCGACGCCGGGCTGGAGAAGGTCGAAAGCAAGCCGATGAGCCTTGGCGGCGGGCTGGTCATGTGGGGGCGCAAGGGCGATGGTTGACCGCTTGTCGGTCGGTGCCGCGTTCTATGCCCGCAGCGGTGGCAGGCGGTCGCAGTGGTGGACGTTGTTGCACCCGCCGTACACGCTCTGGCATTTGAGCTACGCGGCAATGGGTGCCGCCATCGCGCCCAACCTGTCATGGGCCATGCTCGCGGCGACGGTCGGCGGGTTCTTCCTCGGTGTGGGCGTGGCCGCACACGCGCTGGACGAACTGAACGGGCGTCCGCTGGGCACCGCGATCAGTGACCGCATGCTGTGGGTCGCCGCGGCGGTGAGCCTGGCCGGTGCGGTGCTCATCGGGGCGTTCGCCGTGCCGTACAGCAGCCTGCTGCTCGTGCCGTGCATCGCGCTCGGAGTGTTGCTCGTGCTGGGTTACAACCTGGAACTCTTCGGCGGCCGCCTGCACACGGACTTCGGCTTCGCCGCCGCATGGGGCGGCTTTCCTGTGCTCGTCGGCTTCCTCGCCCAGGCGCCCCCGTTGACCCGACCGGTCACCGCGGGTGCGATCGGCCTGGCGGTGGCTGCCACCGGGCTGTCCTACGCGCAACGCCGCCTGAGCACACCGGCGCGGGCGTTGCGCCGCCGCATCCGCAGCGCAGAGGGGACGATCACCATGATCGACGGCACCCAGCGGCCGCTGGACAAGGCGGCGCTCATGGCGCCGCTGGAGGCGGCACTCAAGACGCTGTCGATCACCATGCCGGTCCTCGCCGTTGCGCTGATACTTGCGCGCCGCGGCTAGTCGACTGGGCCGTGCGACCGGTCGGTCGCCGCGCGGACGAGGGCGCGGGCAGCGTCGAGTGAGCCGACCAACGGGTGCAGCGCGAAGGCGCGCAGCGCGGCCGCCGACGAGCCGGTCAGGGCCGCCTCGATGACCGCCTGCTCGCAACCCTTCACCACGCTCATCAGGCCGAGCTGGTGCGCCGTCGGTTCGGCAACGGGCAGCGGCGCCGCGCCGCCGCCGTCGACCCGACAGGCCACCTCGACAATGGCGTCCGATGGCAAACCCGCCACCGTCTCGTCGTTGCGGACATTGAGCACCAGTGTCGCCGGTGCGCCACCAGACAGCGCCGTGGCCAGCGCGACGGCGATCGTCTCGTAGCCCCCTGCGGTGACGTCCTGCTCGGCGCGATCACCCTCGCGCAACTCGGTGAAGTAGCTGCGGTTGCGTTCGTCGTTGGCCGCGCGCCAAAGCGATTTGGCCTGGGCCGGGCCCGCGGCGGCCGCGGCGTAGAACGCCTCCTGCTGAGCCTGGACGTGCTCACCGCGAGTGCGCCCGGCGGCCACTACCGCGCGCAGCGCCTCCCGGGCGCTGTAGAACCAGTACAGGTATTCGTTCGGCAACGAGCCGAGGGCTCGGACGAAATCGGCACCGAACAGCTGGCCCTCCTCGATCGTCTGCAGCGCCGCGGGGTCCGCGATCAACCTGGGCAGCGCGTCCGCGCCGTCGACGTAGAGCGCGCGCAGCCAGCCGAGGTGGTTGAGGCCGACGTAGTCCACGGCAACTCGCTCGGTCACCGTGGCCATCGAGGGCCCGGGGTCGACGCCAAGTGCAGTACAGGCCCGGCGGATCAGGCCGATGGGGGAGTCGCACACGCCGATCACCCGATCGCCGAGCGTCGCCGACATGGCCTCGGTGACGATGCCGGCCGGGTTGGTCATCGAGATCGTCCACGCGCGTGGTGCCAGCTCGGCGGTGCGCCGGGCGATGTCGTGCACGACCGGGACAGTGCGCAGCGCTGACGTCAAACCTCCCGCACCCACTGTCTCCTGGCCGAGCACGCCGTGTTCGAGGGCGGATCGTTCGTCGCGCACCCGTCCGGCCAACCCACCGACGCGTAGTGCGGAGAAGACGAGGTCGGCACCCTCGAGCGCGGCGTCAAGGTCCGTGGTCGTCTGCAGCGGCGGCCCGTCACCGGCCAGCACGGCCGACATCACGCCAAGGCGCTCGGTCGACACATCGTGCAGCGCCAGCTCGTCGATGTTGAGCGAACTGGCGACGAGCGCGCCGTGGATGAGCGGCACGCGGAAACCGCCGCCACCCAGCACCGCCACTCGCACCCGGCGACCCTATCGGGCAGGCTGGGCGGAGACCGCAGGCGCGAACGGCAGGCCGGGCCGACTAGGGGGTGCACGATGGAGGATTCGTTCGATCTGTTCCTTCAGGGAACCGTGTTCCTCGACGTCGTGCTCACCGGCCTGGAGGCGATGCCGGCCCGGGGCACCGAGGTACTGGCCGACGGTATGGGCTCCTGTCCCGGCGGTATCGCCAACCTCGCCATCGCCGCCAGCCGGCTCGGCGTGCGGACGTCGCTCGCCGCGGCGTTCGGTGACGACGTCTATGGGGACTTCTGTTGGACGACGTTGGCCGAGCAGGAAGGCGTCGACCTGCAGCGCTCGCAACGCTTCTCCGGGTGGCACTCGCCGGTGACCGTCTCCCTCGTCGTCGACCGCGACCGCGCAATGGTGACCCACGCCCACCCGGCTCCCGTCCCGGTCGACGAGATGGTGGGCACGCCACCCCATGCCCAGATTGCCTTCGCGCACCTCGACGTCGAACGTCAAGGCTGGATCGACCAGGCCGCGGACAGCGGGATGTTGCTGTTCGCCGACACCGGCTGGGATCCGGTGGAGCAGTGGTCCACCGCCGTCCTCGACCAGCTCGACCGGTTCCACGCGTTCCTGCCCAACAGCGTCGAGGCGATGGCCTACACGCACACCGATGATCCGCACGACGCGTTGCACGCGCTGGCCGACCGGGTGCCGGTTGCCGTCGTGACCTGCGGTGGACAGGGTGCGCTCGCCGTCGACTCCACCACCGGCGAGGAGGAGTGGGTGCCGTCGCTCCCGGTGCCGGCCTACGACCCCACCGGCGCCGGCGATGTGTTCGGTGCGGCGTTCGTGCTCGGGACCCTGCACAAGTGGCCGCTGCGGCAGCGCTTGGCCTTCGCCAACCTGTGCGCGGGGCTCTCGGTGCAGTACGTCGGCGGATCCCTGGCCGCCCCGGGCTGGGGCGACATCGTCGACTGGCTGGCCCGAGTCCGCGCCCGGGCCGCCGGCGGCTCGTCAACGGCGGCCGAACAAGCTCAGGCCTACGCGTTCGTCGACGACGTACTCCCGCTGTCGGGCCGCATCGCGGTCCGGCGGGCCAAGGCGACGATCGCCCGCGCGTCCGATGCCTGATTCACCTGGCCGCACGAGCCCTCCCACGGCCGATTTGGCCCTTGCCCAGCTCTGCTAATTTCGGCCAACCACTCACGATTCGGGGGATCGACATGTCTGAGGCTGCACCGCGAGGAACCGCGACTCGGCGTGACTTCCTCGCTTACGGGGGTGGGGCTGCGCTCCTGGCCGCCCTGGCCGCGTGTGGTTCCAACACCGGGCGGTCGTCGGACAAGACCGGCGGCAGCGGTACGTCGTCGCTCGCGCAGTGGTACCACCAGTACGGCGAGGCCGGAACCGAGCAGGCCGTGAAGCGTTACGCCGCGGCCTACGACAAGGCCAAGGTGACGGTCACCTGGACGCCGGGCGACTACGACAAGAAGGCCGCCGCAGCCCTGCTGACCGCATCCGGGCCGGATGTCTTCGAGGCCGGCAACGGGCCGACGATCGACCAGATTCGCGGGAAGCAGGTCGTGAGTCTCGACGGCGTGCTCGGATCGGCTGAGAGCGACTTCAACCAGGCGATCATCAAGCGGATGACCTATCAGGGCGCCCTCTATGCCGTTCCCGAGACCATCGATATGCAACTACTCGTGTATCGCAAGAGCCTGCTCACCAAAGCCGGGGTCGAGCCGCCGCGCACGATGGACGAACTGATCGACGCGGCCAAGGCGCTGACCACCAAGGACGTCAAGGGACTCTTCGTCGGCAACGACGCCGGGGTCGGCGTCCTCGCCGGCCCAGCGCTGTGGTCGGCCGGCGTGGACTATCTGACCGACGAGAACAAGGTCGGCTTCGACGATCCCGCCGCGGCCACTTCGCTCGGCAAGCTGCACGAACTGTTCAAGAGCGGCTCGCTGCTGCTCGGTGCCCCGACCGACTGGTCCGACCCGTCGGCGATCACCCAGGGCCTGACGGCGATGCAGTGGACGGGTCTGTGGACCGTGCCGGCGTTGACCAAGGCGCTGGGCGACGACTTCGGGGTAGCGCCGTGGCCGAAGCTGTCCGACAGCGTCGGCGCGCCTTCCGTGCCCGTGGGTGCGTACGGCGAAGCGGTCAGCGCCAAGAGCCACCACGTCGATGCGGCGAAGACGTTCGTCAAGTGGCTCTGGGTCGACAAGACGGACTTCCAACTCGACTTCGCCCAGAGCTACGGCTTCCACATCCCCGCTCGCAGCAGCTTGGTCGCCAAGGCCGACAAGCTCAAGTCCGGCCCGGCCGCCGACGCGGCCAAGTTGGCCAAGGAGAACGGCAAGGCCCAGACGCCGCTGCTGTGGACACCCGCGTCCGGCACGGCGTACTCCGACGCCGTCAGCCGGATCGTCAAGGACGGCGCCAACCCAGCCGCCGAGCTCAAGTCGGTGATCTCGAAGGTGCAGTCGGAGCTGAAACGGATCACGAACTAGCCCTCGCGACGCTCCGGTGAGCAGCCGACCCCCGCCGCGGCGCGGCGTATGGGATCGCGTCCGTGGCCCGCAGAACCGCACCCTGTGGTTCTGGGCGTTCGTCGGACCGTTCCTGATCGGGCTCACCGTATTCGTCTACGTGCCGATCGGCTGGTCGGTCTATCTCAGCTTCTTCGACGCCCGGAACACGGTCACACCGTCGACGTTCGTCGGACTCGGCAACTACCGCGACCTGCTCAAGGACCCGGCGTTCACCCGCAGCCTCGGCACGTTCATCCTCTTCGCGCTGTTCATCGTGCCGGCCACGTTCTTCGCGTCACTGGGCCTGGCGCTGCTCGTGAATCGGGCCCGCTTCGCCCGCGCGTTCTTCCGCTCGGTGTACTTCCTGCCCACCGCGTGCTCCTATGTCGTCGCTGCGCTCGTGTGGAAGCTCTCGATCTTCAGCGGCGTGCGCTTCGGCCTGGCCAACACCGTGCTCAAGCCGGCTGGAGTGGCGCCGATTGCCTGGCTGTCGGTGACGCATCCGCCCTGGTACTGGTTGGTCATCGTGACCCTGCGGCTCTGGCTGCAGGTCGGCTTCTACATGATCTTGTTCCTGGCCGCCCTGCAGCGCATCCCGCTCCACCTCTACGAGGCCGCCGCCGTCGACGGCGCCAAACCCGGCTGGCAGACCCTGCGCTACATCACCTTCCCGCAGTTGCGGGCGACGTCGGTGGCCGTGCTGGTGCTGCTGTTCGTCAACGCATTCCAGGCGTTCGACGAGTTCTACAACCTGCTGGCCTCCAGTGCGGGCTACCCGCCCTACGCCCGCCCGCCGCTGGTCTACCTCTACTACATCGCGCTGGGCCAACAACAGGATTTCGGCCATGGCAGCGCGGGTGCGGTCATCCTCGCCCTGCTCATCGCCCTGTTCACCCTGCTGCAGGGCCGGTTGCTCGGGTTCGGCGACAGTTCCCGGCGCGACGAGCGGCGGGCGGTGCGGCGCCGCGCCCGCCGGGCCGGCGCCCAGGTGACACCGTGAAGCGGGCCCGCTCGGCTGGAGAGCGGTTGGGATCGGCCCTGCGCTACGTCGTGCTGATCTTCGGTGCCGTGTTGTTCCTCACGCCGTTCTACCTGCTGCTGCGCAACGCGCTGTCCACCGACGCCGACATCACCGCGACCACCTGGCGGCTGGTGCCGGCACATCTGCGCTGGGGCAACATCTCGGAACTGTTCGACGATCCAGCGGTGCCCATGTGGCACAGCCTCGTGAACTCGATTGTGATCGCGGTCGCCCAGACCGCAGGCGTGTTGGTGCTCGCCTCGCTGGCCGGATACGGGCTGGCCCGCATTCCGTACCGCTACGCCAACGCCGTTTTCGTGGCCATCCTGGGGACCTTGCTGATCCCGGCGGCGGTGACCTTCGTACCCAGCTTCGTCCTGGTCTCGAGCTTGGGCTGGGTCAGCACGTTGCGCGGGCTGATCGTGCCGGGACTGTTCCAGGCCTTCGCCGCCTTCTTGTTCCGGCAGTACTTTCTCGGGTTTCCCTCCGACATCGAGGAAGCCGCCCGCATCGACGGGTTGGGCTATTGGGGCGCGTACTGGCGGATCGTCGTGCCGAATTCGAAAGCGATTTTCGCGGCGATCGGCACGCTGACTTTCATCGGCAGTTGGAACGCGTTCTTGTGGCCGCTGGTCATCGCCCAGAACCCGGACTCGTGGACCGTTCAGTTGTCGCTGTCGACGTTCCTCACGGCCCAGACCGTGAATCTGCACGAGCTGTTCGTCGCGGCGACGATCTCGATCCTGCCGTTGTTGGTGGTGTTCATCTGTCTGCAGCGGTTCATCGTGCAGGGTGTGGAGCGCACCGGAATCAACGAGTAGTTCGCAGTCAGCGTCCGGCCGGCCGGCGAACAGCGACCGCCAGGTGGGTGCGCCCGCGCTCTGCTCGAAGTGGGATGCTCTGGGGCGCCGAGACCACCGTCATATTGCTACTGGTGAGTAACATCGGCAGAGTATGGGCAAGAATGGTTGGCGCAGCCCGTATCCCGGGACGCGCGTGCCGCCCCGCCCGCGCCGAGTGGCGGGGCCCCGACGGAGAGGTCAGCGAACGCATGAACATCGTGGTGCTGGTCAAGCAGGTGCCCGACACGGAGGCCGAGCGCAAGCTCAACCCCGATGACAACACCGTCGATCGCGCCGCTGTCGACCCGGTGATCAACTACATCGACGAGTTCGCCATCGAGGAGGGCCTGCGCCTGAAGGAGGCCCACGGCGGCGAGGTCACGATCCTCACCGTCGGCCCGGAGCGCGCAACGGAGTCCATTCGCAAGGCCCTGTCGATGGGCGCGGACAAGGCCGTCCACGTCTCCGACGAGGCGCTGCACGGCTCGGACGCCATCCAGACCGCGAAGGTGATCGCCAAGGCGCTGGGCACCGTCGAGTGGGACGTCGCCATCGCCGGGTCCGAGGCGACCGACTCCCGCATGGCGATCGTGCCGGCGCTTGTCGCCGAGGCATTGGGCGTTGCGCAGCTCACGCAGGCCCGCAAGGTCACCGTCGACGGGTCCAAGGTCACCATCGAACGAGTCACCGATACCGGCTACGAGGCTGTCGAAGGTTCGACGCCGGCCGTCATCAGCGTGGTGGAGAAGATCAACGACCCGCGTTACCCGTCGTTCAAGGGCATCATGGCCGCAAAGAGCAAGCCGGTCACCGTGCTCGGGCTCGGCGATCTCGGCGTCGACCCGAGCGAGGCCGGGCTGGCCAATGCGTGGACGCAGGTGCTGTCCTTCGAGAACGCGCCGCCCCGTGCGGCCGGTCAGACCGTGAAGGACGAGGGCAACGGCGGCACCCAGATCGCCGACTACCTCGCCGCCAAGAAGCTGATCTGACCGAGCTACGACAGACAAGGGGAATCAGACATGGCAGAAGTTCTCGTTCTCGTCGACTCGGCTGACGGCACGGTCAAGAAGTCGACGTTCGAACTGCTCACGGCCGCTCGCACTCTCGGCGAGCCGAGTGCCGTCGTCATCGGCGCACCCGGCACCGCCGCCGCGCTCAAGGATCAACTCGCCGAGTACGGCGCCGGCAAGATCTACGTCGCGGAAAGCGACGACATCGCCGGGTATTCGGTAGCTCCGACCGCCGAGGCGCTGGCCGCGGTCGTCGAGCAGGCCTCGCCCGCCGCCGTACTGGTCTCGTCGTCGGCCGAAGGCAAGGAGGTGGCCGCGCGACTCGCGTTCAAGATCAACAGCGGGGTGCTGACCGATGCCGTCGCGGTCGACGCAGATGGCGCCACCCAGAGCATCTTCGGCGGTGGCATCAGCGTCCAGGCCAAGGTCAGCCAGGGCACGCCGGTGATCACGGTGCGCCCCAACTCGGTTCCTCCGGAGCCCAGTTCGGGCGCGGCCGAAGAGGTTGCGGTGTCGGTGACGCTCTCCGACGCGGCCAAGGCGGCGAAGATCACCGACCGGGTCGTTGAGGAGAAGGGCTCACGCCCGCAGCTCTCCGACGCTTCCGTCGTCGTATCTGGTGGGCGAGGTATCGGCAAGGCCGAGAACTTCTCCATCATCGAGGACCTCGCGGATACGCTCGGTGCCGCAGTCGGAGCGTCGCGCGCCGTCGTCGACGCCGGCTGGGTCGGCCACCAGTTGCAGGTCGGCCAGACCGGCGTCACGGTTTCGCCGCAGCTCTATGTCGCCGTTGGCATCTCCGGTGCCATCCAGCACCGCGCCGGGATGCAGACGTCCAAGACCATCGTCGCGATCAACAAGGACCCCGAAGCGCCGATCTTCGAACTGGCCGACTTCGGCGTGGTCGGCGACCTGTTCACCGTCGCCCCCCAGCTCGCGGAAGAAATAAAGAAGCGGAAGGGGTAATGCAGCATGGTGGTCACCGCTCGTTTGAAAGGGTGACCACCACGCGATGAGTGCTCGCGCGAAGAGCCGCCGCGCGCGCCGAAGGCGCGTTGTGGCTCCCGGGATCCCCCCGAGCGCCAGCGAGCGGGGGAGATCGAGAGCCACGCCCGGGGGGAATGGGTCAGCTCCGCGGTCGATCTTCTCCGGGGCGCTGCGGGTTACCAGTGTCGGCATCCTGATCCTGATCACCCTGGTGGCGTTCGAGGCCATGGCCGTGGCGCCGGCGTTGCCCACGGCGGCGCGCGAACTGCACGGCCTCGGCGGTTTCGGGTGGGCGTTCACCGGCTTCCTGGTGGCCAACGTGGTCGGCATGGTGGTGGCCGGGCAGTTCAGTGACAGCCGCGGACCGCGCGGGCCCCTGATCGTCGGCATGGCCTGCTTCGTCGGCGGCCTCCTGCTCGCCGGCACGGCCACGACCATGTTCCAACTGGTGGCCGGCCGGTTCGTCCAGGGGTTGGGCAGCGGCTTGCTGATCACCGCGACCTATGTCGTCATCGGTGAGACGTATCCAGAGGCGCTGCGGCCGAAGCTGTTCGCCGCGATTTCGTCGGCGTGGGTGCTCCCGGCCCTGATCGGTCCGGCAATCTCCGGCACGCTCACCCAGCACCTGAGCTGGCGCTGGGTGTTCCTCGGCTTGCTGCCCTTCGCCCTCATCGGCGCGGCTTTGATGATCCCGGTCGTGCGCACCCTCAACCGGACGGCCCGGGGCAGCGGCAAGTTGGCCGATCCGCGCCGCATACTGCACGCCTTCGCGGTGGCCGGCGGGATCGCCGCGCTGGAGGACGCCGGCCAGCATCCCAGCCCGCGGTCGGTGGCCTTCGGGATCGTCGGGCTGCTCGCGCTCGGTTGGGGACTGCGCACGCTCCTACCGTCGGGAACGCTGCGGGTGCGCCGGGGTGTCGCCGCGCCGATCGCGATGCGCGGTCTGCTTGCCGGCGCCTTCTTCGCCGTGGAATCGCTCGTGCCGCTGTCGCTCACCGTCCAGCACGGCTACGGCGCCACTGCCGCGGGATTGCCCCTGGCCTGCTCGGGGCTGACTTGGGCGTTCGGCTCCTGGTGGCAGGGCCGCGACGGCCACGCTGATCCACAGCTGCACCGGGTGCGCTTGGTCCGGGCCGGATTCGTGTTCGTGCTCGTCTCAGCACTCGCCGTCGCCGTGACGGCCCAACCGAGTACCCCGGGCTGGCTGATCTACCCGGCGTGGGCGCTGGCCGGGATCGGCGCCGGCCTGACGATGACGAGCGTCAGCGTGTTGTTGCTCAGCTACACCAACGATGCTGACCGGGGCGCCGACTCGGCGGCCTTGCAGCTTTCCGACGCCACGGCGAGCGCCGTGACCACCGGCGTGGCCGGAGTGCTGGTCGCGGCCGCCGCACGAGACACGATCGGCTACACGGCTGCGTTCACGATCTTGGATGTGGGCATGGCGGCAGTCGCTCTGGTCGGAGTGCTGGTCGCGGGGCAGGTACGAGCACCGGCCCCCACGTAAGCTGGCAGGCGATGCCGTATCTGGACCACGCCGCCACCACGCCCATGCTGCCCGAGGCCCTCACGGCCGTCACTGCGGCGATGGGCGAGGTCGGCAACGCATCTTCGCTGCACGGCTCCGGCCGGCGGGCGCGCCGGCTGGTCGAGGAATCCCGCGAGCAACTGGCCGCCGCGCTTGGCGCCCGCCCGTCCGAGGTCATCCTGACCGCCGGCGGCACGGAATCGGACAACCTGGCGGTGAAGGGCATCTATTGGGCCCGCCGCGACGCCGATCCGCAGCGGCGCCGGATCATCGCGAGTTCCGTCGAGCACCACGCCGTCCTCGACGCGATCGACTGGCTCGAGCGCCACGAGGCGGCCGAGGTCACGTGGCTGCCCGTCGACGAATACGGCCTGGTCGCGCCGTCGGCGTTGCGGTCCGCGCTCCTGCAGAATCCCGACAATGTCGCACTCGTCACCGTCATGTGGGCCAACAACGAGGTCGGCACGGTCGCCTCGATATCCGAGCTGGCTGACGTTGCGCATGAATACGGCGTTCCGCTGCACACTGACGCGGTGCAGGCAGTCGGTGCTGTGCCGGTGGACTTCACCGAGAGCACCGTCGACGCACTGTCGCTGACCGGGCACAAGTTGGGCGGCCCGTACGGCGCCGGGGCACTCCTGCTACGTCGCGACGTCGCCTGCGTGCCGTTGTTGCACGGTGGCGGGCAGGAGCGCGATGTGCGTTCGGGCACCCTCGACGTTCCCGGCGCCATCGGTCTGGCGACCGCGACAACACTGGCCGTCGGCCGCCAGCCCGAGCACGCGGCGCGCGTCGCGGCCCTGCGCGACTCGCTCGTTGCCGGGGTGTGCGCGGTTGTGCCGGACGTCGCCGTCAACGGCCACCCTTCGCGCCGGCTGCCGGGCATTGCCCACCTCTCCTTCCCGGGCTGCGAAGGTGACTCGTTGCTCATGCTGCTCGACGCCCGCGGCATCGAATGCTCGACCGGCTCAGCCTGTTCCGCTGGGGTCGCGCAGCCATCGCACGTTTTGATCGCGATGGGAACCCCGCCCGGCCACGCCCGCGGCTCGCTACGGTTCTCGCTCGGGCACACCACCACCGCCGACGACGTCGCCGCGGTCGTCGAGGCCATCGGCCCCGTCGTCGAACGGGCCCGCCGAGCCGGCCTCACGGCGGAGGCCTCGTGACGGCGGCCGACCGCGACCGGCGCAAGGTGCTGGCCGCCATGAGCGGCGGCGTCGACTCCGCGGTCGCCGCAGCGCGCGCCGTCGACGCCGGTTACGACGTCACCGGCGTTCACCTGGCGCTGTCCGCCGCGCCGTCGACGCTGCGGCACGGAGCGCGTGGTTGTTGCACTCTCGAAGACGCGAACGATGCCAGGCGAGCTGCGGACGTTCTCGGAATCCCTTTCTACATATGGGATCTGGCCGAGCGGTTCCGCGCGGACGTCATCGAGGACTTCGTCAGCGAGTACGCCGCGGGCCGTACGCCGAACCCGTGCCTTCGCTGCAACGAGAAGATCAAGTTCTCGGCCGTGCTCGACCGGGCGGTCGCCCTGGGTTTCGACGCGGTTGTCACTGGCCACCACGCCCGGCTCCGCGACGGGCGCCTGCGCCGTTCGGTGGATCCGGACAAGGACCAGTCCTACGTGCTCGCGGTGCTCAGCCCCGATCAGCTCGCGCACGCGGAGTTCCCGCTGGGCGACTCGACCAAGGCGCAGGTGCGGGCCGAGGCGGCCGCGCGCGGGTTGGCCGTCGCCGACAAGCCAGACTCGCATGACATCTGCTTCATCCCCGACGGTGACACCCGTGCCTTCCTGACCCGCCGGCTGGGTGCCCAGGACGGCCCGATCGTCGACTCGGTTACCGGCGACGTGGTCGGCGCGCACGGCGGTTCGTTCGGCTACACGGTCGGCCAACGCCGCGGCCTGCACCTCGATCGAGCCGCGCCGGGCGGCGAGCCGCGCTATGTGCTGTCGATCGAGCCGAAGTCCAACACCGTCGTGGTCGGTCCTGGTGCCTTGCTCGACGCCGACGAGGTCACCGCCGAGCGCCCGTTGTGGACCTCGGGCACGGTGCGCTCCGGCGAATTCGAGTGTCTGGTGCAGTTGCGTGCGCACGGGATGGTGACACCTGCCACCGTCCGGGCCGGCGTTGACGAGGTCGTCGCACGGTTGCACGGCACGCAGCGCGGTGTGGCCGCCGGACAGGCGCTGGTCATGTACGACGGTGACCTCGTGCTCGGCTCGGCCACCATCGCGGCCGGACGTCGCGCCGACCTACCCGCATGACCGACCGGCCCTGGCCTCCCGGGGCGGCCACGACCATCGGATCGCTGCCCGGTAGCGACCCGGTCGAGGCCGTGCGGCTCATCTTCGGCGAGTTGCCCGACCTACCGCACCTGCCCGAGCTACCTGACCGGGGCCCCGGCGCCGACATGATCGGGCGCGGCACCGCGTTGCTGGCCGAGCTCGCGGTCGAGATCGTCCCGTCCGGTTGGCGGCTGACCGCGCGAGCGGGCCGGGACCTGCGGCGGGCCCAGGATTTTCTGGCCCGGGATCTGGACGCGCTCGAGGCCGAGGCCGACGGTTACACCGGTGCGCTGAAGATTCAGGCGACCGGGCCGTGGACGCTGGCTGCAGGCGTGGAATTGCCCTCTGGACATCGAGTCCTGAGCGACCACGGCGCGGTGCGCGACCTGGCCGACTCGCTCGCCGAGGGACTGCGGACGCACCTCGCCGACGTGCACGCCCGGATCCCCGCTGCCCGGCTGGTGCTTCAGCTCGACGAGCCGGCGCTGCCGGCCGTGCTGCGCGGCTCGTTGCCGACGGCGTCGGGCTACGGCACGGTGCGGGCTGTGACGACCGATGTGGTGGAGCAGACCTTGCGAACTGTCCTCGAGGTGGTGCCAACCGGGGCGCGGGTGTTGCACTGCTGCGCCGACGACGCTCCCATCGCGGTCCTCCGGGCGGCGGGTGCCGACGCGCTCGCCCTCGACCTCACCGCGCTCGGCACCGGGCACAACGACGAGCTCGGTGAGACTGTCGACGCCGGCACCTCGCTGTGGCTCGGAGTTGTGCCCAGCCTTGACGCTGCCATCACCGTCGACACGGCTCGCGACCCCATTCGGCGGCTCTGGAGCGAGCTCGGCTTCGCGCCCGAACAGCTGGCCCAGTCTGTCGTGCCGACGCCCGGCTGTGGACTGGCCGGCGCCAGCCCGATGTATGTGCGGCAGGTCCTCGAGGTGTTGCGAGACGCTGGGCGACGCCTGCGCGAAGACACCGGCTGAAAGGGATCTCAGCGCGCGGTGAACAGCACGGCGCAGGCGACGCCAGCGACGATGCAGTAGACGCCGAACGGGCGCAGCGAACGGTTCGCGAGGTAACGGGTCAGGAAGCGTACGGACAGGTATGCGCCGACGCCGGACAGGACCGAGCCGAACAGCACCTGCACCCGGATGCCGTCGCCGAGCGGCCCGAAGAGGTCGCCGAGCTTGAGCGCCCCGGCCGCGAGGATGACCGGCGTGGCGAGCAGGAACGAGAACCGGGCGGCGTCCTCGCGGGACAACCCTCGCAGCATGCCGCCCACGAGGGCGATGCCGGAGCGCGAGATGCCAGGGGCCAGGGCCAGGATCTGGGTCGACCCGATCGCGACTGCCGGGGCAATGCCCAGTCGGGCCAGGCGCGCGTCGGACTGCGGCCCGGTGATCCGTTCGTCGACGTAGGTGGAGTCCAGGTCGGGGTCGCGGCGCCGCAACCGCTCGGCGACCAGCAGGACGATGCCGTTGAGGGTGAGGAAGCAGGCCGTCGGTGTGGGCCGGGCCAGCGTGGTGCGGAACCAGTGTTCGGCCAGCAGTCCCACCAGGCCGACCGGGATGGTGCCCAGGACGAGCAACCAGGCCAGCCGCTGGTCGGACGTGTTGACCTCGCGGCGGCCGATGCTCGTCACCAAGCCGGTGATGATGCGCACCCAGTCCCGCCAGAAGTAGATCAACAGCGCGATCGCGGTAGCAACGTGCAGACCGACGATGAACGCCAGATAGGGCGACTCCGGTGCCCGGACGTTGAGGTCGCGGGCCCAGGAGCCGCCGACGACGGCGGGGATGAGCACGCTGTGCCCCAGACTGGATACCGGAAAAAGCTCGGCGACGCCCTGCATGCCGCCCACCACTCCTGCTTCGAGCCAGCTCAAGTGGTGGTGCATACCGACCCTTCTGGATGACGGTGCTGCCCTTCGACGCGGTCGGAGGGATCATGCCGGTGCGATGCTGAGAGGTCCCCCAGCAGTTGACCACGCTGACGCGTCACACCCAGCCGGTACCGTCCCTAGCGTGACGGATCCGACGGCCCTCAAGACCGCCACCGACGAAGCCCGCGAAGAGCATGCGCGGCTGTCGCAGCAAGTCGACGACGATGCGTACCGCTACTACGTCCTCGACGAGCCGACGGCCAGCGATGCCGAGTACGACGCGGCGATGCGCCGGCTGGAGGCTCTCGAGGACGAATTCCCCGAGTTGCGCACGCCGTCCTCGCCGACGCAGCGGGTCGCCGGCACATACTCGACGTTGTTCACCGCGGTCGATCATCTCGAGCGGATGCTCAGCCTGGACAACACGTTCTCCGAGGACGAGCTCGCGGCCTGGGCGCAACGCGTGGCACGTGACGCCGGGGCCGAGCCGGACTACCTGTGCGAGCTGAAGGTTGACGGTCTGGCCGTAAACCTGCTCTATCAGGACGGTCGGCTCGTGCGCGGCGCTACCCGCGGTGACGGGCGAACCGGAGAGGACGTCACGCCCAACATCCGCACGATCGCCAGCGTCCCCGATCGGCTCGCGGGTGAACAGGTGCCGCGCGTGCTCGAGGTGCGCGGCGAGGTCTTTTTCCCGGTGGCACGCTTCCAGGAACTCAACGCCGGGCTGGTCGCCGCGGGCAAGGCCCCTTACGCCAATCCGCGTAACACCGCGGCCGGTTCGCTGCGGCAGAAGGATCCGCGGGTGACGGCCAGCCGCTCGCTGAGCATGGTGATTCACGGGGTGGGCCGGGTCGAGGGCGGTCCGAGCGTGACTCGGCAATCGGACTGGTATGCCGTGCTGGCCGGGTGGGGCCTGCCGACCGCGGCCAGCGCCGAAGTCAAGCCCGACCTCGCCGGCGTCCAGGCGTTCATCGACTACTACGGCGAGCACCGCCACGATGTCGAGCACGAGATCGACGGCGTCGTCGTGAAGGTCGACGATCTGGCCCTGCAGCGCCGGCTCGGCTCGACCAGCCGGGCCCCGCGTTGGGCCATCGCCTACAAGTACGCGCCGGAGGAAGTGAACACCAAGCTGCTCGACATCCGGGTGAACGTCGGGCGCACCGGGCGGGTCACCCCGTACGGCGTTATGGAGCCGGTCGTCGTTGCGGGCTCGACCGTCGAGATGGCGACGTTGCACAACGCCGGCGAGGTCGCCCGCAAGGGCGTGCTGATCGGCGACACGGTGGTGTTGCGCAAGGCCGGCGACGTCATCCCGGAGATCGTGGGACCGGTTGTCGCGCTGCGCGACGGCAGTGAGCGCGAATTCGTCATGCCGACCGAGTGCCCGGAATGCAGCACACCACTGCGTCCGTCGAAGGAAGGCGACAAGGACATCCGCTGCCCGAACAGCCGGTTCTGCCCGGCCCAACTGCGCGAACGGCTGTTCAGCCTGGCCGGGCGCGGTGCCTTCGACATCGAGGCCCTGGGCTACGAGGGCGCGATGGCGTTGCTCGACTCCGGCGTCATCGCCGACGAAGGCGATCTGTTCAGCCTCGCACCGGCCCACGATGCCCCGGACTTTGCGGCGCAGAAGTTGGCCACCGTGCCGCTGTTCACCCGCGCGGCCAAGAAGTCCGATCCGCCCGAGACGGTCCGCGACGGCCGGGTGCTGTCGGCCAACGGCCAGAAGCTGGTCGCCAATCTTGAACGGGCGAAGTCGCAACCTCTGTGGCGGGTGCTGGTTGCGCTGTCGATCCGGCACGTCGGACCAACCGCGGCCCGTGCCCTGGCCGCCCACTTCGGATCGCTGGACGCGCTCCGGGCCGCTTCGGTCGAGGAACTGGCTGCGGCCGAAGGCGTCGGCGGCATCATCGCCGAGTCGGTCAAGGAGTGGTTCGACGTCGACTGGCACGTCGCGATCGTCGACAAGTGGGCCGCGGCCGGCGTGCGGATGGCCGACGAGATCGACACGTCCATCCCGAAGACGCTCGCCGGATTGACCGTGGTCGTCACCGGCTCGTTGGCCGGCTACTCCCGCGACGAGGCCAAGGAAGCGATCCTGGCCCGGGGTGGGAAGGCGGCCGGGTCGGTGTCCAAGAAGACCGACTTCGTGGTCGTCGGCGAGAACGCCGGCACCAAGGCCGACAAGGCGACCGAGCTCGGCGTGCCGATCCTCGACGAGGACGGCTTTGCGCTCCTGCTCGCCGAGGGTCCGGAGGCAGCCGGGCGGCTCGGTTCCGGCTGACCAGCCGCTAGCGCGTCGTGAAGGCCCCGCCGTTCAGGTGCAGGGTCTGGCCGGTGATGTGCCTCGCGTCGGCCGATGCGAGGAAGAACGCCAGGCCCGCCACCTCCTCCGGCCGGCCCGGCCGCTTGTCATGGGTCTGCGCGATGAGGACGTCTCGGCGCTGGTCGCTGAGCCGGTCGCGGAAGAAGCCCGTGTCGGCGATGTAACCGGGCGAAATGACGTTGGCGGTCACGCCGCGGGCGCCGAGTTCCGCTGACAGGCCCGCGTTCCACGCGGCCAGTCCGGCCTTAGCGGCCCCGTACGAGCCCGCCCCTCGCTCCGCCCCGATCGAGCCGATGCTGATGACCGTCCCCGGATCGGTGAATTTGTCGCACAGTGCCTCGGTGGTCAGCACGGCGCTGATCAGGTTGGCCGCAAGGTTCGCCCGCCAGGTGTGCGCCAGCTGGTCCAACTCGGTGCCGCCGTCAGGAGGAGTGTCGAAATCGGTGTTCCCGCCCGCCGCGTTGACGAGGACGTCCAGCTCGTCGATCTGTCCGGCAAGTTCGGCCACGTCTGCGGGATTGCTCGCATCGCCCGCAATCGCGCGGACGTCGAACTCGCGCGCCACGGCGTCCAGCCGGCGGCAATCCCGGCCGGTGATGATGACGCGGGCGCCGTCGGCGGCGAAGCGCGCCGCCGCCGCCCGGCCGATGCCGCTGCTGCCACCCGTCACGAGCACGGTGCGGTTCATGGCGAAGTGCTCCCTCTCTCGATATGTTTAGACCTAAATATAGTCCTCCCGAGGTGGTGGTCAAGACATGAGCGGTGTGGACGGGTACCCACTCGAAAAGGTCTCCAGCTATCCAGCCGCCGAGATCGCCGCCGCCTGGCGGCGGGAACGGCCCGGCACCCCGACGTCCTCGATCGAGATCGTGACCCCGTTGTGGCGCCTGGCCAAGGTGCTTGCCGATGATCGTCGGCGGGTGCTTCGAGCACTCGGCGTCGATCCATCGACGTTGGATCTGCTCAGCGTCCTGCGCCGTTCCGGCCAACCCTACGAACTCACGACCCGTGAGATCAGCGCCCGCGCGCTGGTCAGCGCCGGCGCGATCTCACAGCGCCTCGCGCGCGCCGAACGAGCCGGGCTGGTTCAGCGGCGCCCGTCGGATGAGCATCGCCGGGCGGTCATGGTGCGGCTCACCAAGGCCGGGCACGGGCTCATCGAGCGCACCGTCGACGAGGTGCTGGGACGGGAGGCGAGCCTGCTCGATGGCCTCTCGGCCGATGAGCGCGACGCGCTCGCCGGCCTGCTGCAACGCCTGGCCGAGTCGGTCCAGGCCCGGCTGTGACCGAAGTCCGGCGCATTCCGTGGCGGCAATCACGTTGGAGTTGCTGCCAGTCGTTCCTGGGTACCTGACCAGTAAGCACACGAGTCAGGGAAGAGGTAGGACATGACCAGCGACAGCACGTCGGACGAGGCCCGCAAAGGCCTGGTCGACTCGATCGCCGGAAAGGCCAAGGAATTCGCCGGGGCACTGGCCGGCAAGGACGAGCTGACCGAAGAGGGTCAGCTGCAGCAGGCCGACGCCCGGGCCCGCCGGGAAGCCAACAGCGAGCAGGCGATCGCCGACGCCCAGTCCCGTCAGGCCGCGGAACACCTCGCGCAGGAGCAGGAGCATGCCGCGGCAGAACAGCGGACGGCCACGGCCGCGGCCACGATCGCGCAACAGGCCATCCAGCACGACACCGTGGCCGAACGATCAATGGCCGAGGCCGGCGCCCGTCAGCAGGAGCAGGCTGCCCGGGATCAGGCGAGCGTCGAGGCAGTACACAACGTGCGCGAAACGACGGCTGAGGCGCAGGCCACCAGATCCGAGGCGCAGGCCACCGAGGCCGTGGCTGCGCAGCAGCACGAGAAGTTGCTCAACCTCGCGGAGACCGAGGAGCGTCGTGCGGCCGAACTGCGAGCGCAGGTCGCGACATCAGAAGGGGAGCGCTCATGAACGTGAACACCCGCAACCTCTTGCAGTTGCCCTATCTTGCCGCCCGCACCCCGCTGGCGGTCTTCGACGCGAAGCTGGTCAAGAGACTGCCGGCGGATTCGGCACCGCGCTTGGCCTTCGAACGCGTCGTGGGTTCGCTCGACACCCTGGCCGGTCGGCTGTTGCACGATCGCAGCGTGGAAAGTCAGGGCACGGTGACGCGGGAGCGCGCGGATACCCGTAGCCAGGCCGTGCGCCTTGAGCAGGACGCGGCCGAGCGTCGTCAGGCCGCGGACGAGACACTCACCGAGGCCGAGGAGCAGGCCGGCCACCTTCGCGAGGAGGCCGCGCGGCAACAGCGCGAGGGCGTCCAGGACGCGGTTGAGACCGAACGCAGGCAAAAGCAGGCGGCCGGCCGGCGGGCCCGGGTGCAGGCCGACCGGGCGAAAGAGCGGGCGGAAGCCCGCGCCGCGGACAAACTCGCGGCGGTCGACCAACAGCGCAAGCAGACCGAAGCCCGAGCGGGAGCACGTCGACAGCGGGCCACGGCCCAGGCGAAATCAGAATTGGGCGAAGCCGCCGAAAAGCGCGGCGCGGCCCGCAACCGCCGGGCCGAGGCGGACCGGCTCGGTGAACTCGCCGACGCGAAGCACGAAGCCCGCACCAACTCCTGACCCGGCCGGCCGTGCCGGCCGGGCGGGCCGGGCCGGCCCGAAAGGGCCGCCCGGTTCCGGAGTGACCGACGCTCCTGTGCCATGTGAAGTCTTAGTTTGCTAGAAAGTAACTTCCATGGAAGACTTCTGATAACGCGGGACAAGCAGCGTCACAGTCAGTGACCGGGAGCGCCCGCCCAGGAGCTCCGATTCCATGAAGCGGCCAGCGAGCGTGCGGGGCAAGAGCAGCTACATCGCTGCGGGACTTCTGGCCGGCGGCCTGGCCGCCGTCCTGCTGGTCGCCAGCTCGACGAGCAAGCCGCCGACGGTGTCGCTGTCCGCAGCCCACGTGGCATCGAGCTCGGCCGCCGCGTCAGCGGCGCAGGTCCAGGCCAGCCCGGTTGGCAAGGCCGCCGCCGTCCAACCCGAGGTCTCGCTCGAGAAGTTCCCCAGCCCCAAACCGCCGTCGGCGCCTGCTGCCAGTTCCGCCGCGGCCGCGCCGGCCCACGCCTACGGCTGCGCCGCCGCCTTGGCCTATCTGCACGCGCACGCCGAGCCGCACTTCACGGTGCTGTGTCCCGCGCCGGCGTTCAACCCCCAGGGCGGCCCGGCCCAGGCCATGACCTGCGTCAGTCATCCGCCGCAGTGCCCGCTGAACACCGGCGTCATCGCCATCTCCGACCCGTGCCCGATCGCGTACATGAATGAGGCGGCCAATAGTTGGATCGCCCTCGGCCTGCGCCCGGGCGCGATGGATCCCTACGGGCCGTCCTGCTGATCGATTCGCCTGACGCCGCTCGCCGGCTGCCGGCCAGCTGCTGGTGAACACATCGGGTTGGCATCGACTGCCCTAGGCGCTCCGGCGTCGTCGCGGGAGGCGTGCGCTCAGCTCGTCACCGTCGCGGCGATCGCGGCCAGGTGCTGCAGCCGCACCATCTCGGCCGGCAACCAGCGCAACGTGGGGCGCCCCACCAGCAAGGCCCGCTGGCCCATCGGGGTGACGGCAAGCTCGGTGCCCAGCCGCTCCCAATCCGGCGGCGCCCATTGGCTGTCGGGTTCAAGGACCCGGGTCGGCCCCGGCGGCCACCATGGCGTGGCCACGCGACTGACTTCCGGTGCACCGCCCCCACTGGCGAGCACGTCCGCGTAGCCGTCCGTCCGAGGGTCGAGCACGAGGGCCCAGCCGGCCCGGAAAATGCGGGCAACGCCGTCGACGAGCAACTGCAACGACTGCTCGGGCTCGGCCGCCAGGCGCTCGAGCAATTCGAGCTCGCGGTAGGGGTCGGTCTGGCCGGCGTAGGGCCGGATGTACTCCACCCGCACGCCGGGCACGGTGACGGCCGCGCTCACCAGCGAGTCGGCCAGCCGGTCCGGGGGCAGTTCCAGCACCAGATCGTCGATCGCGCACCCGGGTGAGCGTTCGACGACGTCCAGGCTCAGGATGTCGGCGCCGACGTGACCGAGCGCCGTCGCCACCGCACCGAGTGCACCCGGCCGGTCCGGCAGGACGATACGGAGCAGATAGGACACGTCAGACAGCTTGCCGGATGGAGATGACAGCCGCGTTACCGCCCCGCCGGACAGAATGGCGAATGCGGGCGCTCACCCCGGTCTCCTAGACTTATCGGTCGTGCCCGACGCAACCGAACGTTCCGCTGGATCCGGCAGTCACATCAGCCGCGACGACATCGCCCACCTGGCCCGGCTGGCTCGGTTGGCCGTCACCGATGCTGAGCTGGATGTCTTCGCCGGTCAGCTCGATGTCATCCTGGGCGCGGTTGCCCGGGTCGGCGAAGTCGCCGCGGCCGACATCCCGCCCACCTCCCACGCCGTGCCGATGACGAACGTGTTCCGGCCCGACGAGGTCCGCCCGTCACTACCGCGCGAGGTCGTGCTGGCCGAGGCGCCGTCGGTCGAGGATCACAAGTTCCGCGTGCCGCGGATCCTGATGGACGAGGCGTAGGGCCGGCCGATCATGAGAGCAGAGCGAGCATGAGCGACCTGACCCGGCTCAGCGCCGCCGATGTCGCCGCGACCATCGCGGCCGGCGAAGCGTCGGCGCGTGAGGTCACCCAGGCCCACCTCGAGCGCATCGAGGCCGTCGACCCGCAGGTGCACGCCTTCCTGCACGTCGACACGAACGGCGCGCTTGCGGCGGCCGACGCGGTCGATGCCAAGCGAGCCGCGGGCGAGGCTCTGTCGCCGCTCGCGGGCGTGCCGCTGGCCATGAAGGACATCGTGGTCACCCAAGGCCTGGAGACAACGGCCGGTTCGAAGATCCTCGCCGGTTGGCATCCGCCATACGATGCGACGATCACCAAGCGCATCAAGCGCGCGGGCATTGTGATGCTGGGCAAGACGAACATGGACGAGTTCGCGATGGGCAGCTCGACCGAGAACTCCGCCTTCGGCCCGACCCACAACCCCTGGGACCTCGAGCGCATCCCGGGTGGCTCCTCAGGCGGTTCGTCGGCGGCCGTCGCTGCGTTCGAGGCGCCGCTGGGAATCGGCACCGACACGGGCGGCTCGATCCGCCAGCCCGCTGCCGTCACCGGCGTCGTCGGGCACAAACCCACGTACGGCGCGGTGTCCCGGTACGGGCTGATCGCGTTCTCCTCCTCGCTCGACCAGGCTGGTCCGTTCGGCCGCACCGTGCTCGACGCCGCGCTGCTGCACGAAGTGATCGCTGGGCACGATCCGTGTGACTCGACCTCGATCGCACAGCCTCCGGCGCCGGTTGCGGCGGCGGCGCGCGACGGTGCCCGCGGTGATCTCACCGGCGTGCGGGTCGGCGTCGTGCGTGAACTCGGGGGCGAGGGCTATCAGCCGGGCGTTCTGGCGTCGTTCGAGGCCGCCGTCGAGACATTGCGAGGGCTCGGCGCCGACATCCGCGAGGTCAGCTGTCCGCACTTCGGTTACGCGCTGGCTGCCTACTACCTCATCGCGCCGAGCGAGTGCTCGTCCAACCTCGCCCGATTCGACGCGGTGCGGTACGGGCTGCGCGTCGGCGACGACGGCGTCAACTCGCTGGAGGACGTCATGTCGCTGACCCGCGAGGCCGGCTTCGGGCCCGAGGTCAAGCGACGCATCATGATCGGCACCTATGCCCTGTCCTCGGGCTACTACGAGGCGTATTACGGGCAGGCGCAGAAGGTGCGCACGCTCATCGCGCGGGATTTCGCGGCCGCGTTCGAGCAGACGGACGTCCTGGTCTCGCCGACGTCGCCGTTCGTTGCGTTCGGCATCGGTGAGCGGATCGACGATCCGATGGCGATGTACGTCAACGACCTCGCCACGTTGCCCGCCTCGCTGGCCGGAACCCCCGCGATCTCGGTGCCTGCCGGGCTGTCCGAGGGGCTGCCGGTGGGGCTGCAGATCATGGCGCCGGCTCTGCAGGACGACCGCTGCTTCCGCGTGGGTGCGGCGTTCGAGTCGGCGGTCGAACCGGCGCTGCCGCCATCGTTGGAGGGGGTGCGCCGATGACACTGAGCTATACCGACGTCATCGCCCGCTACGAGCCGGTGATCGGCCTGGAGACCCACGTCGAACTGGACACCGCGTCGAAGATGTTCTGCGGCTGCGCCACCGACTTCGGCGCCGAGCCGAACACTCAGATCTGCCCGGTGTGCCTGGGCTTGCCCGGCGCGCTGCCGGTCACGAACGTCGCGGCGATCGAGTCGACCATCCGGATCGGGCTGGCCCTGAACTGCTCGATCGCGCCGTGGTGCCGCTTCGCTCGCAAGAACTACTTCTATCCGGACATGCCGAAGAACTACCAGATCTCGCAATACGACGAACCGCTGTGCGTCGACGGTTACCTCGAGGTCGAGGTCGACGGTGCCACCTACCGCGTTGGTATCGAGCGGGTGCACATGGAGGAGGACACCGGCAAGAACACCCACGTCGGTGGCGCCACCGGCCGCATCCACGGCGCGGAGTACTCGCTGGTCGACTTCAACCGCGCCGGCATTCCGTTGATCGAGATCGTCACGAAGCCGGTGACCGGCACCGGCGCAGTAGCACCGGAGGTGGCCAAGGCTTACGTCACCGAACTGCGCGACATCCTGCGCACGCTCGGGGTCAGCGACGTGCGCATGGAGCAGGGCTCATTGCGTTGCGACGTCAACACCTCGCTCAACGCGCCGGGCGCCGGAGAATGGGGTACCCGCACCGAAACGAAGAACGTCAACTCGCTGCGCAGCGTCGAGCGGGCGGTGCGCTCGGAGATGATCCGGCAGGCCGCGCTGCTCGACGCGGGGGAGCGGATCAAGCAGGAGACTCGCCACTTCAACGAGTCCACGGGCGACACCCGTCCGGGCCGCAGCAAGGAGGAAGCCACCGATTACCGGTACTTCCCGGAACCGGACCTCGTCCCCGTCGCACCCGACCCCGAGTGGGTCGCGAAGCTGCGCGTCGAGCTGCCCGAGCTGCCCGCCGCCCGTCGGGCCCGATTGCGCGACTCGCTCGGCGTCAGTGCGGAAGACATGCAGCAGATGACGAACGCGGGCGTCGTCGACCTGGTCGGGGCGACCGTCGAGGCGGGTGCGCCCGTCGCCGAAGCGCGCAACTGGTGGCTGGGCTACCTGGTGCAAGAAGCCAACGCCCGGGAGATCGATGCCGCGGAGCTGCCCATCACCGCGGCGCAGGTGGCCCGGCTGGTCGCCCTGGTCGCCGATGGCACGCTCTCGGTGGCGCTCGCGCGGCAGGCCGTCGACGGCGTGCTGGCGACTGGTCACGACGTCGACACCGTCATCGCCGAACGGGGCCTGCGGCGGGTCTCCGATACCGGTGCGCTGGCGCAGGCGGCTGATGAGGCGATCGCGGCGAATGCCGACGTGGCCGAAAAGGTGCGCGGTGGCAAACTGCCGGCGGTGGGTGCACTGGTCGGCGCGGTCATGAAGGCCACCCGCGGTCAGGCTGATGCCGCCGCGGTGCGGGCGATCCTGCTGGAGCGGCTCGGGGTGTCGGAGTAGGTGGTCCGGTTTCCCCTGCTGGTGGCAGGCTTGGCCGTGCTCGCCGGGATTGGGGGCGCGCCGGCGGCGGCCGCGGCTGCGCGGCCCGGTGTCGCGTTCCACCTGAGCGATCCCCGCATCGACGAAGCGAGTGGGATCGCGGCCGGCATTGCCAGCCCGGACGTGCTCTACCTCCAGAACGACAGCGGTGACCAGGCCAGGTTCTTCGCACTCGACAAGAACACCGGCCGCACACTTGCGACCTATACCGTGCCAAACGCCCGGAACGTCGACTGGGAGGACATCGCGGTGGCTCGCGACGCGCGCGGCGTCCCGTCGGTCTGGCTCGGCGACATCGGCGACAATCGCGGCGCTCGCCACGAGATCGACGTCTACCGCGTCGATGAGCCGCACGTCGACCGCAGCGGCACGCTGATCGCGCCTCGGACCGCTGAGCCACAGGTGTGGCGGCTGCGCTACCCGCAGGGCGCGAACAATGCCGAATCACTGGCGGTCGCGCCCGGTGGCAGCGCCTACGTCGTCACCAAGTCGGTGATCGGCGACTCGATGATCTTCGCCCTTCCGGCCCGCCCAGACCCATTGCGGGTTCAGGTCCTGCGCGCCGTCGGCCCCGTGCGCTTCGGATTTACCGGTACCCCCGGCGGCCCGAACCGAATCGGGCAGTTGACAGCCACGGGCGCAGCCTGCTCACGCGACGGGTCGATCCTGGCCGTGCGGACCTACACCGATGCGTACGTCTGGCCGGTGCGCAACCGAGACGTTGCCGCCGCGATACAGGCCGGCCCGGTTCGCATCGCGCTGCCCGCGCAGGCTCAAGGCGAGGGGATCGCGGTCGACGCCGATCACTTGCTGCTCGATTCCGAAGGCGTCGACTCGGCGGTGTACGAGGTCGAGTTGCCGGAGTCGGTCACCCGTCCGCGGCCGGTCCCGAGCGCGGCATCCCGGGCGCCGTCGAGCTTGCCCGCGCCCGTCCGAGCGGGCACCGAGGCTGCGCCACCGCGTTCGGAACACCGTTCCTCTGGCTGGGTCCAGGTCGGCGCGACCCTGCTCATCATTGCGCTGGTCGCGGCCACGGCCTATCTGATGCGGCGCGGGCGTAGGGGCAGGTAGCCCACCCACGCCGCAGCCGAGCAGGGCAGGATCAGCAGTTATGACCTCAGCCACCGCCCGAATGAGCACGACCGACTGGGTCTTGCTCATCGTCGCCGCAGCCGTCGTTCTCGCGATAGTCGCCGGTCTGGTCGGGCGGGCGCTGGTGCGCCGCGGGCTGCGCGAGCCGTTGATCGTGCGGATGATCAATCGAGTCTCCGAGCGCATCGTCGACGTCATCAAGCGACCGATCACGATCGCCGTTCTCGACGAGGTGGCCGCGGTCCTGCAGACGGGCCACTACACCCGCAACATCGCGTCGGCCCTGCGCGAGAATCATGAAGAGATCAAGCAGATGTTCGCGGAGAAGATCAAGCAGGATCCGACCGGGCGTCACATCGGCCTGCTGCCGTTCCACGACCGGCTCATCAACGAGGCGAGCGAGACGACGCTGCGGGTGCTGCTGGAGGTGCTCGCCGACCCACGTACCGATGAACTCGTCTCCGACCTCTTGCGCGACAACATCAACCAGATCCGGATGGCGGTCCGCATTCGCCAGGACGGCCTGTAGCGGTGCAGACGCGAGACGCCGATCCGGCCGACACCGAGGCCATCGCGGCCATCTACGCCCACTACGTGCGCTCCAGCGTCGCGACGTTCGCGACCGAACCGCCGAGCCGGCAGCAGTGGCTCGACACGCTGGCCGAGCGCAATCGGCAAGGTCTGCCTCTGCTCGTGGGCGACGAGGCCGGCGTGATCGTCGGCTACGCGCAGCTGTCCCCGTGGCGGCCCCGACCGGCGTACCGCTTCACGGTCGAAGACTCGATCTACCTGCATCCTGACCACACCCGGCGTGGCTACGGCCGGACGTTGCTGGCTGCGCTACTCGACCGCGCGCGGGCGGCCGGCAGCCGTCAGGTCATCGCGGTCATCGCCGAAGCCGAGGACGGCGCCTCCGTCGCGCTGCACCGCGCGGCCGGCTTCGACGATGTCGGCCGGCTGCGCGCCGTCGGCTACAAGTTCGACCGCTGGATCGACACGATCCTCATGCAACGTTCGCTCGTCCCCGAACAGCGATCGGCAGCTCGCTAGAGCCAGTACGTGTCGTGCCGCAGGTAGAACTCGGTCCGCTCTTGCTCCGTCAGCGCCTCGCGGCGAGCCGCGTCGGCGAGGGTCTCGAAGTAGTCCTCGCGCGGCGCGCCAGGCGCGAACAGCAGCAACATCGACGCCGGCTCGCCCGACTCGTTGCGGAACCCGTGAATACCGCCCTCCGGCACGAACAGGAAGTCGCCGGGTGTCGCATCGATCCACTTCGTGCCGTCGTACAGCCGGACCGTCCCGGACAGGATGTAAAACGACTCCGAGATCGTCTTGTGGAAGTGCGGATCCGGCCCGGTCCGCGTCGGGCCCATCTCCCACCGGTACAGCCCGAATTCGCCGTCGGTGGAGGCGCCGGTGGCCAGGTAGTGGGTGCGGTTGCCGGACGGGCTGGCCAACTCCGGTTCGTGATCGTCGCGCCGCAGCCGGGCGCTGACCTCGCCGGAATCGTCGAAGTACCGCGGTTCGGGGTAAGACATGCCGTGCCGCCCTCAGCTCGCGCCGCTGCCGTACGGCCGGGTGATGATCTCCAGCGAGTGGCCGTTCGGATCCTCCCAGTACACCCCGCGGCCGCCGTCGTTGGTGTTGATCTCGCCCGGTTGCCGGTGAAACGGGTCGGCCCAGAACGACAGTCCCCGCTCGCGGATCCGGCCGAGAATCTCGTCGAATTCCGCCTCGCTGACGAGAAACGCATAGTGCTGAGGCACGGGTGCACCGTGGTCGTCGGCGAAGTCGAGGGAGACGTCGTTGTCGACTTGCAACACGAGGAACGGACCGTACGTGGTCGGGGCCGCTACGCCGAGGATGTCGGCGAAGAAGTCGGCCGCCTCGCGCTTGTCGCGCGCATGGACGATCGTGTGATTGAGCTGCACAGGCATTTCGAACTCCTTCAGGACTTGGTCTCAAGGCGAGACCGGGAGGGGACCGGGCTGCTTGCGGGCCGCGGCGTACTGGCTGGACGCGGCGTGTTGATCAGAGCGGCAGCCACGGCGGCGACACCGGCCAGGAACGCAGCGGCACCAAGCGTGGCGGCGGCATAACCGTGGACCAGAGCGGACACGCGATCGGAACCACCGTGGTCGGCAAAGTACGTCGTCGTGGCGGAGATCGCCACCGTATTGAGCACAGCCGTGCCGATCGAACCACCGATCTGCATAGCGGTGTTGGCCACAGCAGCGGCAACGCCGGCACTGCGTGGGTCGATTCCGCTCGTGGCCACGCTGATGGCCGGGGTGAACACGCAGCCGATGCCGACTCCTACCAGCACTTGGGCGGGCAGCACCAGGGTCACATACCCGCTGGACGCGTCGAGGCGGCTGAGCAGGGCCAGCCCGCCGGCAGCGACGAGTAGCCCCGGCACGACGAGGGTCCGAGCCGCCACCCGCGGCAAGAGGCGACTGCCGAGGCCGTACGCGCTGGCCGAAACCGCTGCACTGAGCGGCAGGAAGGCGAGCCCGGCGCGAAGCGACGAGTAGTCCCGCACCACCTGGAAGTAGTAGGTCAGCATGAGGAACATGCCGAATGACCCGACGACGCCGGCCGCGACGGCGAGGTAGGCGCCGGCCCGGGCGCGGTTGGCGAGCAGGTACACCGGCAGCAACGGAGCGGTGCTGCGGGCCTGGCGCACGAGGAAGGCCACGATTGCGGCAACGCCGCCGGCGATAGGACCGATCACCTCGGCAGACGACCAGCCGTGCGCGACCGCCTGACTGAAGCCGAGCACCAGCGCGGCGAGGCCCGCGGTGATTAGCCCGGCACCGATCACGTCGAGCTTTGTCGTGGCGAAGACCGGCGGGTTCGGTAACACGGCGCGGCCGGCAATGAATGCGCCTACGGCGATGACGATGTTGACGTACAGGCACCAGCGCCATTGCAGGAACTCGGTGAGCGCGCCGCCCAGGAGCAGCCCGACGGCCGCGCCGCTACTGGCGACGGCGCCGTAGACGCCGAAGGCCTTCGCGCGCTCCTTGGGATCGGTGAAGCTGACCGCAACCATCGACAGGGCGGTCGGGACGAGGAGGGCGGCGAAGGCTCCTTGGCCCGCCCGACCGGCGACCAGCACGCCGAGATTCGGCGCGGCACCGGCGAGGGCCGAAGCAGTGGCGAATCCGGCCAGGCCGATGAGGAAGGCGCGGCGTCGACCGAGGTGATCGGCGACCCGGCCGCCGAGCAGCAGCAGCCCGGCCACCGACAGCGTGTAGGCGGTGATGACCCACTGCCGATCGCCGTCGTCGAAGCCGAGCGCGCGCTGCGCAGAAGGCAGCGCGATGTTGACGACCGTTGCGTCGAGCGCGGTCATCAACTGGGCGACCGCGATCACGACGAGGGCCAGCCAGCGGCGATCGGAAGGCGGAGGCGGCGCCTGAGCGCCGAGGTGCAGATCTGGCCCGGACATGGTTGGCTCCCGTTATAGGCATTCGGAGGAATTTCCTCCAGTTACCCTGCCACGCCCGCGGTTGTGACACAAGAGGATCCGGAAGATTTTTCTCCACATAGCGTTAAGCTGACGGGACAGCACGCCACGACGCCAGACGCCACAGGGGGCCAGCGCATGAGCCAGACCGATTCGGTGCGCGGGTTGCGCGCGGACGCCCGGCGAAACCAGGCTCAGTTGTTGGCCGCCGCCCGTGACGTGTTCGTCGAACGGGGTACCGGGGTCTCGCTCGAAGAGGTGGCCCGGCGGGCCGGCGTCGGCATCGCCACGCTGTATCGGCGTTTCCCCGACCGCACGGCCCTCCTACGCGCGGTCGTCCTCGACGCTCTCGAGCGGACCCGGCTCGTCGCCGAAGAGGCACTGGCCACCGAGGCCGATCCGTTCGATGCGCTGACCAGGTACTTGCACGCCGCACTCGACCTGCGGGTCTCCGCGGTCATTCCGCTCGTGCTGGACAAGCTCGACCTGGACGACCCCGAACTGCGCCCGGCTCGCGAGGCGTCCGCTCAGGCGGTCGAACGCATCGTCAATGCGGCTCACGATTCGGGCGCACTGCCCGAGGACATCACCTTTGCCGACGTGGGCTTGCTGCTTGTGCGGTTGTCGCGACCTCTGCCCGGGCCGATTCCGCCCGAGCTCAATGCCGAGCTGGCCCACCGTCATATGGATCTGTTCGTCGAAGGGCTGCGCCCGAAGGCGCAGCGGCGCGAGCTGTCGGGGCCGGGGTTGAGCCGGGCCGACCTGCACCGCCTGCGTGGGGACTCCCCGGATTCCTGACCTGCCGGCTCACGCCGGCGAGTTGCTGCTTCCACCGCCGCTCGGCGGCGGGATCCGTATCACTCGCTCGTCGTCGGCGACCGGGCGCCCGTGCCCGTCGCGATTGGAGGTGGTCAGCCACAGCACCCCGGCGGCCGGATCGGCGACAACGCTGAGCAACCGTCCGTACCGGTTCGGCAGCGTTGCCGTGAACTTCGACGCCGCCAACCCGCGTCCCCTGGGCGAAAGGGGCGCAACGAGCAGCGCCTTGCCGGTCAACGACGTGACGTACAGCTGGCCGGCCATGACCGCGCAGCCGCCCGGGCCGCGCTGGGCGCCCGGCAACGAGGTGAGCGGCTTCGGCGTCGACGCGCCGGGGTGCGGCCAGCCGTAGGAGCGCCCTGCGCTCAGGACGTTGACGTTGTCGCGCCCGGTCGCGCCGCCCGCCTCCACCTCGATCAGCTTGTTGGCCTCGGCGACCAGGCACAGCCCGTCGACGACGCGATGCCCGCTGGTGAAGATCGGTGACGCCGGCGCGGGGTTGCCGGCGGCGGGTTTACCGATGTCGCTCACGCGCAGCACCTTGCCGGCGAGGCTGTTCGCATCGGCGGCGAGCGCGGGGTGACCGGCGTCGCTGGTACCGACGTAGAGCAATCCGTCGCTGCCAAATGCGATCCGGCCGCTGTTGTCGCTCGCGCCCCGGGGGATGCCGATCAGCACGGGTGTGACCGGCCCAGTGAGGGTGAACGCGACAACGCGGTTGTCGGTGGCCGTCGTGAGATAGGCGAAGATCAGGTTGTCCTGGGTGTAGTTCGGCGACAGCGCCAGGTCGAGCAGTCCGCCACCGCCCGCCGTGCTGATACCGGTCAACGTCCGAACGGTGGGCACCGGCTCGCCCGCCGTCGGTTGCACCCGCATGATTCTCCCGGTCGTTCGCTCCCCGACGAGCGCGGTGCCGTCGGGAAGCACGGCCAGCCCGACCGGCGAGCTCAGTTTCGTCGCGACGACGTATGGATCCGGGCCCTTGGGCGCTGGGGACGTCGGACCGGTCCGCTTCGGGCCCGGCGTCGCTCGGCCGCCGGGGCCCGGCGCGCCCGCATTCGTCGACGGGGCGCCGGGCGGCTGGCCCTCGCCCTGGAATGACGGCTTCGGCACCCACGTCGGGTTGCTGGCCTTGGCCGCGGTGCCGCAGCCGGCCAGCAACACCGCGGCCGCGACCGCGAGCACGGGTCGGCGGAGGCGGTGCATGCCGTCCAGTCTGCCTCGTGAGGCTGTGAGCGCGTCGATAGCCTTCGATGGTGACCACCATCTGCGTTCCTGACCCCGAAGCGCGAGACCTGATCGGCGAATTGCCGTCGGGCGTCGAGGTGGTGATCTGGGATGGGACGGGGGCGCCGCCGGCTGGTAGCAAGGACGTCACGTTCCTGGTCGCCCGCTACAGCGTGGCCGCGCTGACGTCCGACGCACTGAGCGAACTGCCGGCGTTGAAGGTGGTCCAGTTGCTGTCGGCGGGCGTCGAGGCCTGGCTCGGCCGGGTGCCCGAGGGCGTGGTGCTCTGCAACGCCCGCGGTGTGCACGGTGGTTCGACCGCGGAACTGGCGATCGCAGGGATGCTCAGTGTGCTGCGACAGCTGCCTCGGTGGGTGCGGGAACAGGCGGCCCACCGGTGGGAACGCAGGGGCACCGACGGGCTGGACAGCAAGCGGGTCCTGATCCTCGGCGCCGGCGACATCGGCCGGCGCATCGCGGCCGTCGTGGAGATCTTCGACGCACAGGCCACCTTCGTGGCCCGGCGGGTGCGCGATGGCGTTCACGGCCTGGACGAGCTGCCCGCGCTCTTGCCGCAGCACGACATCGTGGTCGTGGCCCTCCCGCACACGCCGCATACCCATGGGCTCGTGGACGCCCGGTTCCTGGCGGCGATGCCCGACGGCGCGCTGCTGGTCAACATCGCCCGCGGGCCGATCGTCGACACCGACGCGCTGCTGGCTGAACTCACCGCGCAGCGGCTGCATGCGTTCCTCGACGTCACCGAACCGGAGCCGCTGCCCGCCCAGCACCCGCTGTGGGACGCGCCGAACCTGGTGCTGACCCCTCATGTCGGCGGGGGCACGTCCGGCTGGGAACGGCGGGCCTACCGGCTGGTCCGCGAGCAGGTCGCCCGCTTCCACAACGGCGAGCCACTCGAGAACATCGTCTCCGACGGCTACTGACCTCGGGGTTCAGCGGCGGCGGCGCGACGGCGCGAACTTCGGGGTGGGTTCGGCGACCTCCGGCAGCTTCCCGCCGCTCGCCTTGGTCACGGCGGCCAGGTCGCTGATCCGCACGCAGGGCAGGCGCACCGAACCGTCCCGGCTGACGGCATACACAGAGCGGCCGGTCACCGACAGGCCACGCATCTCGGTCCAGGGCAGGTGCCGCGTGCCGAACAGCGCCCGTACGCTGACGCCGTTCTCGTCGACCACCGTGCGGGTGCGAGCGATGAATGCCGCGGCGAAGACCGGAAGGAGCAGCAGCAGCGCCCGGGGCCCCAGTGCCGCGCGGGCCTCCTCGCTGCCATCGCCGGCGAAGGCGAGCGGCGCCGTGCAGAAGAGTAGGAACAGCACGATCAGGTAGGCGAGGGCCGGGAGCCGGAAGGTCCGGCGATCGGACGGGCCGGCGGCGGTGGAGGACACGCGAAGAACGGTAACCCGTAGGGTTTGCTCGTGAGCACCGAGCAGCCCCGGCAGCACCGCAAGCCGCACAGCGGGATCGTGACCGATGGCCTGGAGCGGGCCGCCGCCCGCGGCATGTTGCGGGCCGTCGGTATGGGCGACGACGACTGGCGCAAGCCCCAGATCGGCGTCGCGTCGTCCTGGAACGAGATCACGCCCTGCAACCTGTCGCTCGACCGCCTGGCCAAGAAGGCCAAGCTCGGCGTGCGGGGAGCCGACGGCTTCCCGATGGAGTTCGGCACGATCTCTGTTTCCGACGGAATCTCGATGGGCCATTCCGGAATGCACTACTCGCTGGTGTCGCGAGAGGTGATTGCCGATTCCGTCGAGACCGTCTTTCGGGCCGAGCAGCTCGACGGCGGAGTACTACTGGCCGGATGCGACAAGTCCCTGCCCGGCATGCTGATGGCCGCGGCCCGGCTCGACGTCGCGGCCGTCTTCCTCTACGCCGGGTCGACCCTGCCCGGCCACTACCAAGGCCGGGACGTGACCATCATCGACGCATTCGAGGCCGTCGGGGCCTGTTTGGCCGGGCGGATCAGCCGCGACGAGGTCAACGAGATCGAGAAGGCAATCTGTCCGGGTGAAGGTGCGTGCGGCGGGATGTACACCGCGAACACGATGGCTTCGGCGGCTGAGGCGCTGGGCATGTCGCTGCCCGGTTCGGCCTCCCCGCCGGCGCCCGACGCGCGCCGTGACCACTACGCCGAGCGCTCCGGCGAAGCCGCCGTCCACCTCGTCGACGCCGGCATCACGGCCCGCACCATCCTCACCAAGGCGGCATTCGAGAACGCGATCGCGGTCGTCATGGCGCTCGGCGGCTCCACCAATGCCGTGCTGCATCTGATGGCCATCGCCAACGAGGCCCACGTCGAGCTGGATCTCGACGACTTCAACCGTATCGGCGACAACGTGCCGCACCTGGCCGACGTCAAGCCGTTCGGCCGTTACGTCATGACTGACATCGACGCGGTCGGGGGAGTGCCGGTCGTGATGAAGGCGCTGCTCGAGGCCGGCCTGCTGCACGGCGATGCGCTGACCGTGACGGGCAAAACCGTGGCCGAGAACCTGCACGACGTCGCGCCCCCCGATGTCGACGGCAAGATCGTGCGCGCGATGAGCAACCCGATCCATCGCACGGGCGGCTTGACGATCCTGCGCGGCTCGCTCGCTCCGGAAGGGGCGGTCGTCAAGAGCGCCGGCTTCGACTCCGAGTTCTTCGAAGGCACGGCCCGGGTTTTCGACCGCGAGCAGGCGGCCATGGACGCGCTCGCGGCGGGGAGCCTGGCCAAGGACGACGTCGTGGTTATCCGTTGGGAGGGTCCGAAGGGCGGTCCCGGCATGCGAGAGATGCTGCAGATCACCAGCGCGATCAAGGGCGCCGGGCTGGGCAAGGACGTCCTGCTGCTCACCGACGGACGGTTCTCCGGCGGCACCACCGGGTTGTGCATCGGGCACGTGGCGCCGGAAGCGGCCGTCGGCGGGCCGATTGCCTTGGTGCGCGAAGGCGATCGGATCAGGCTGGACATGAGTGCTCGCACGCTTGACCTGCTGGTCGACGCTGCCGAGCTCGAGCAGCGTCGCGCGGAGTGGAAGCCGCTTCCCCCGCAGTTCGACTACGGGGTGCTCGGCAAGTACGCCAAGCTCGTTGGTTCGGCCGCGTCGGGCGCGGTGTGCGGCTGAGCGGCGGTCGACTACCTGGTGCGTCCGAAGTCCTGGGTCAGCCACATGCGGTGATGAGCGGCGTCCATGTAGATGTCCACGCCGACGTCGCGGAAGGACTTTGACACGATGTTCAGCTTGTGCGCGTTGTCCGGCGCCACTTCGGCGTTCATGTAGCGCTCCAGGGCGATTGCCCCGCGCAGCGTCCAATCCGAGTTCCAGGCGATATTCTCGCCCGCGCTCGACCAGTCGTAGCCGGCGCCGGAGATGCGGGCGGAGAACGACGCCTCGCCGGGCAGTTGGTGCGACATGTTGTCCCGGTGGGCCATGGCCAGGTTGTGCCGGTGGGCGCTGGTCATCAGCCGGGCGTCCATCCGCAGCGCGGGCAGGTGCGAGCTGGCCCGCTTGGTGTTGATGGCGTGCAGGAGAGCCCGGGCGATGCTGGCCGAGGTCGCCGTCGAAGGCGGGGCCGCCGAAGCGGAGGAGATGTTGAGGACAGCGCCGGTCAGGAGCATCGTGACGACGAGAGACAGGACGAGCGTGCTGCGTCGTAACCGTCGGGCACCGAGCGACATGGGGGACCGTCCAGAAAGAGAGCCGACAGATTGCGTCCCCCGCATTCCCCCGTGTTTGGCTACCTTACACGTACTTAACGAGGGTTGGCCAACTGGCTGGACGGGCCCATCCCGCATCGTGAGAAGCTGATCCCGCGCTGTTGAACTCGCTTCTCCTGACCGGGTAACGTCTGCCCCGTGCTAACGCTCGTACTTATCCATCGGCGTTCTGGAGACGCGGCCTAGGTCGCCCCTTCAGGACGCTAGCCCTTCGTGCATCTGCACGAGGGGTTTTTTGTTGCGAGCACAGCCACCACCAGGCACGACCCGAAGAGAGGTAGCGGCATGACGGAGTCGAGCATCACGGGCGCCCAAGCGCTGGTCCGTTCGCTCGAAGCGGTCGGCGCCGATGTCGTCTTCGGTATCCCGGGCGGGGCGATCCTGCCCGCGTACGACCCGCTGTATGACTCCACGAGGGTCCGGCACATCCTGGTCCGCCACGAGCAGGGCGCAGGCCACGCCGCAGAGGGGTACGCGCAGGCATCCGGCAAGGTCGGCGTCTGCATGGCCACATCGGGGCCCGGGGCCACCAACCTCGTCACGCCGATCGCCGACGCGTACATGGACTCGGTGCCGATGGTCGCGATCACCGGCCAGGTCGGCCGGGCGTTCATCGGCACGGACGCCTTCCAAGAGGCCGACATCTCCGGCATCACGCTGCCGATCACCAAGCACAACTTCCTCGTGCAGTCGGCCGCCGAAGTGCCTCAGGCCATCGCGGAGGCGTTCCACCTGGCGGCAACCGGACGCCCGGGACCCGTACTGGTCGACCTGCCCAAGGACGTCCTGCAGGAACAGATGTCGTTCTCGTGGCCGCCGCGACTGGACCTGCCCGGGTACCGGCCCGTGACCAGACCGCACGGCAAGCAGGTCCGCGAGGCGGCCCGGCTGATCAGCGCGGCCCGGAGGCCGGTGCTCTACGTCGGCGGCGGCGTGCTCAAGGCCCGGGCCGCCGCGGAGCTGCGGCGCCTGGCCGAGTTGACCGGCATACCGGTGGTCACCACGCTGATGGCCCGCGGTGCGTTCCCCGACAGCCACAAGCAGCACCTCGGCATGCCCGGTATGCACGGTTCGGTGTCGGCTGTTACCGCGCTGCAGAAGTCCGACCTGCTGATCGCACTCGGCACCCGCTTCGACGATCGCGTCACCGGCAAGCTGGCTACGTTCGCGCCGGGAGCGGCTGTGATCCATGCCGACATCGACCCGGCCGAGATCGGGAAGAACCGCATTGCCGACGTCCCGATCGTGGGCGACGTGCGCGAGGTGCTGCTCGAGCTCATCCCGGCCGTCGAGGGCGAGTACGCCGCAGGCAACCGGGCCGATCTCACCGGCTGGTGGCGGCAACTCGACCAATGGCGCCAGACGTACCCGCTCGGCTATACCGAACCGCCCGACGGGACGCTCGCTCCGCAGTACGTCATCGAGCGGCTGGGCGAGATCGTCGGGCCCGAGACGATCTTTGCCGCCGGCGTGGGCCAGCATCAGATGTGGGCCGCACAGTTCATTCGCTACGAGAACCCGTACACCTGGCTCAATTCCGGCGGCCTGGGAACGATGGGCTACGCGGTGCCGGCGGCGATGGGGGCCAAGGTCGCCTGCCCGGACAAGTTGGTGTGGGCGATCGACGGCGACGGCTGCTTCCAGATGACCAACCAGGAGCTGGCGACCTGCGCAGTCGAAAGCATCCCGATCAAGGTCGCGGTCATCAACAACGGCAACCTGGGCATGGTGCGGCAGTGGCAGACGCTGTTCTACTCCGAGCGCTACAGCCAGACCGAACTGGGCACCCACGCAACGCTCGACGCGGCGAGTGTCGGTGGCACCAAGCAACGCGTCCCCGATTTCGTGAAACTGGCCGAGGCGCTGGGCTGCGCCGGGCTGCGTTGTGAGTCCAGTGCCGACGTCGATGCCACCATCAGCAAGGCGATGGCCATCAACGACACCCCCGTCGTCGTGGACTTCACCGTCGGCAAGGACGCCATGGTGTGGCCGATGGTCGCGGCCGGTGCGAGCAACGACGAGATCCAGGCCGCGCGCGACATCCGCCCGGAATTCGAAGGGGACGAGTAGTGATGAGCACGCACACGCTGTCCGTCCTGGTCGAGAACAAGCCGGGCGTCCTGGCGCGGGTGTCCGGGTTGTTCAGCCGGCGCGGCTTCAACATCGAGTCCTTGGCGGTCGGGCCGACCGAGCACGAGGAGATCTCGCGCATCACGATCCTGGTCAGCGTCGAGGGCACGGCACTGGAACAGGTCACCAAGCAGCTCAACAAGCTCGTCAATGTGCTCAAGATCGTCGAGCTGGAGGAGAAGCAGGCCGTGCAGCGCGAGCTGCTGCTCGTCAAGGTGCGCGCCGACGAGAGCAACCGCCGCGACGTGCTGCAGATCGTCGAGCTGTTCAAGGCGAAGGTCGCCGATGTCGGGCCGGAAGCACTCACGATCGAGTTGACCGGCCGGCCGGACAAGTTGGAGGCGTTCCTGAAGATGCTGGCACCGTACGGTATCCGCGAGATGGTGCAGTCAGGCATGGTCGCGCTGGGCCGCGGGCCGCGTTCGATGAGCCAAGCCGCACTGCGCTCAGTCGAGCGCGGCGCGTAACCGCAACCTGAGAAAGAGGAACGTTCGCTCATGGCAGTGGAGATCTACTACGACGACGACGCCGACCTGTCGGCAGTTCAGGGCCGCAAGGTCGCGGTGCTCGGCTACGGCAGCCAGGGCCACGCCCACGCGCTGAGCCTGCGTGATTCCGGCGTCGACGTGCGCGTTGGCCTGCCCGAGGGCTCGCGCAGCCGGGCCAAGGCGCAGGACGAGGGTCTTCGGGTGCTCACGCCATGGGAGGCGTCGGCCGAAGCCGATCTGATCATGGTGCTCGCGCCCGACCCGGCGCAGCGCAAGCTCTACGCCGAGTCGATCGAGCCGAACCTGAAGGACGGCGACGCCATCTTCTTCGGCCACGGCTTCAACATCCGGTACGGCTACATCAAGCCGCCGGCCAACGTCGACGTCGCCATGGTGGCCCCGAAGGGCCCGGGACACCTGGTTCGCCGGCAATTCGTCGACGGCAAGGGCGTGCCCGTGCTGGTCGCGGTCGAGCAGGACGCGTCGGGGAAGGCGTTCGCGCTCGCGCTGTCCTACGCCAAGGGCATCGGCGGTACCCGCGCCGGAGCGATCAAGACGACCTTCACCGAGGAGACCGAGACCGACCTGTTCGGCGAGCAGGCCGTGCTGTGCGGAGGCGCGTCCCAGCTGGTGATGTACGGCTTCGAGGTGCTGACCGAGGCCGGGTACGCGCCGGAGATCGCCTACTTCGAATGCCTGCACGAGCTCAAGCTGATCGTCGACCTCATGTACGAGGGGGGCATCGCCAAGCAGCGCTGGTCGGTGTCGGACACGGCTGAGTACGGCGACTACGTCTCCGGGCCACGGGTCATCGACGCCCACGTGAAGCAGAACATGAAAGACATCCTGACCGAGATCCAGAACGGCGCTTTCGCCGAGCGGTTCATCGCCGATCAGGACGCCGGCGCGCCGGAGTTCAAAGCCTTGCGGGCCAAGGGCGAGGCCCATCCGATCGAGGACACCGGCCGCAAGCTACGCGGGCTGATGTCCTGGGTGCAGACCGGCGACGACGACTACACCGAGGGCACCGCCGCCCGCTGACCATCAATCGGGGATTACTGGCGGCGCAGTGCGGCGCGGCTGACGTCCGGGTGCATCGCGACGAACACCGACCAGGGCGGTGCGTCGGGGACGTCGGGCCGCTGGGCGAATTCGTCGAGTAGTTCGCTGAGGCGATCCTTGAACTCCTCCCACTCGGACGGAGCCAGGCGCAGTCCCAGCCGCGCGGTGTCGAGTTCGGACGCCGGGGCGAGCGCGACTTCCTCGAGGAAGGTGTCCAGCAGCGTCCACCCGCGTGCGGGCGTACTGACCTGCCACGACTTTCCGGTCGCGAGGTAGGGGATCTCCCGCGAGCCACGGGTGCCGCGCCGCACCGGTTGTGCGACCAGGAATCCGGTGTCGACCAGGCGGCGCACGTGGTGCAGCGTTGACGCGGGATCCCGGCCGATCGCTTCGGCGATCTCCTTGTTGGTGTGCGATTCGTTCAGGCACAGTCGCAGGATCCGGAGGCGCAGCGTCGACGCGAGCGCGCGGGCTTCCTCGTCGGTCGCGAGTCTGCGCGTCCGTCTGTGCGGCATGCCGTCACTCTAACCGAAAGTGATTGACAAATCCCAATCACTGTCCGACAGTGGCAACCGTGACCGTTGACGAGAACACAGCGGCGCCGAGTCGGCGCGGGGGATTGTGGCACCACCTCGAGTTCCGTCGACTGTGGATCGGCGAGACGGTCAGCCAGTTCGGCACGATGGTCAGCCAGCTCGCGCTGCCACTCGTGGCCATCCTGGTTGTGCACGCCTCGACGTTCGAGGTCGGCTTGCTGACTGCGTTCGAGTCGCTCGCGTTCCTCGTGGTGGGGCTGCCGGCCGGCGCCTGGGTCGACCGCATGCGGTTTCGCAGCGTGCTGATCGTCAATGACCTGGTGCGCGCCGTCGCGATGGGCTCGATCCCGTTGGCCGCGTGGTTGGGTTTCCTGTCGATCGGTCAGCTCTACGTGGTGGCACTGCTCGTCGGCGTCAGCACGGTGTTCTTCGACGTGGCCTACCAGTCCTACCTACCGGAATTGATCGACCGCAAGTCACTCGTCGAGGGCAACGCCAAGCTGCAGGCCAGCGAGTCGGTCAGCCAGATCGCCGGCCCTAGTATCGGCGGCCTGCTGATCCAAGTTCTGACTGCCCCGTACGCCGTACTGGTCGATGCGATCAGCTTCCTGTGGTCGGCCGCCTGGGTGGCCGCGATCAAGGTCCGGCCGCCGAAGCCGGAACGCCGACCGGACCGCAATCTCGGGCGCGAGATTGCTGAGGGGCTGCGCTTCGTCATCGGCAATCGGATGCTGCGCGCTATCGCCATGTGTACCGGATCGGCAAACCTGTTCAGCTCGATGGCGTTCGCCGTCTTATATGTCCTGCTCGCCCGTGAGCTTGACCTGTCCGCCGGCATCATCGGCCTGATCATGTCCACGTCGGCCATCGGCGGCCTGCTCGGATCCCTGGTGGCGAGCCGGATCGCCGCTCGGCTTGGTCAGGGCCCGACGATCTGGCTGTCCGTTCTGGTCGGTGGCCCGATGTCCTTCGTGGTTCCGTTCGTGCAGCGCGACTGGACGCTCGGCCTGCTCGCGGCAGTACAGGTGGTGTGGTGGGGGACAGTCGTTGTCTACAACATCACCCAGGTGAGCTTCCGGCAGGGCCTGTGTCCACCCGCCCTGCTCGGACGGATGAATGCGACCATGCGGTTCCTGGTTTGGGGCACGATGCCCCTCGGCGGCCTGCTCGGCGGTGTCCTCGGTTCGGTCATCGGCGTTCGGCACACGCTGTTGGTGGTTGCCATCGGCCAGTGTCTGGTGTTCCTGCCCGTGTACTTCTCACCGCTGCGGCACCAGCGGGAGCTGCCGTCCTACGAAGAGCCCGATCCCACCGTCCCGACAGCTGAGATGACTAGCCCACTGGTTGAGAGCTAGGCGACCCGCTCGGCTAGGCTCGCGGCATGAAGGTTGCGGTCATTCCGGGTGACGGAATCGGCATCGAGGTCACTGAGCAGGCGCTGCGAGTACTCGAGGCGGTGGTCGCGAACGTGGACGCGACGCACTATGACCTGGGCGCGGCGCGCTGGCACCGCACGGGCGAGCTGCTGCCCGACTCGGTGCTGGCCGAACTGCGCGGGCACGACGCGATCCTGCTCGGTGCGGTGGGTGATCCCTCCGTGCCGTCGGGCGTGCTCGAGCGCGGGCTGCTGCTTCGGCTGCGTTTCGAGCTCGACCACCACGTCAACCTGCGCCCGGCCAAGCTGTACCCCGGCGTCGCGACACCGCTGGCGGGTGAGCCGGCCATCGACTTCGTAGTGGTTCGCGAAGGCACTGAGGGTCCGTATGTGGGCAACGGCGGGGTGCTGCGCAAGGGCACGCTGCACGAGATCGCGACCGAAGTGAGCGTCAATACCGCCTATGGAGTCGAACGGGTGGTCCGCGACGCGTTCGGCCGGGCTCAGGCCCGCCCGCGCAAGCACCTGACACTCGTGCACAAGACGAACGTGCTGACCAACGCCGGCGACTTGTGGTTTCGCACCGTGCAGGCCGTCGCCGCCGACTTCCCGGACGTCACCACGGCCTACCAGCATGTCGACGCGGCCACGATCTTCATGGTCACCGACCCCGGCCGCTTCGACGTCATCGTCACCGACAACTTGTTCGGCGACATCATCACCGACCTCGCTGCGGCGGTGTCGGGTGGCATCGGCCTCGCGGCCAGCGGCAACCTCGATGTCAGCGGGACCAATCCGTCGATGTTCGAGCCGGTGCACGGGTCGGCGCCGGACATCGCCGGTCAGGGCAAGGCCGACCCGACCGCGGCCGTGCTGTCCGTGGCCATGCTGCTCGCTCAGGTCGGGCAGTCCGATGCGGCGGCTCGGGTCGAGGCAGCCGTCGCGGCCGATCTGGCCGCCCGCGACCAGCGCAACCCGGGCACGACCGGGGAGATCGGTGAACGCCTGGCGAAGGCGGCCGCCGGCTGACCGCGGCTCGCCCTGTTTTCCCCGCTGGCGACCGCCGCCCGTCCTGATTTCCCCGCTGGTGACCGATCTTGGGACGAAAATCGGCCACCAGCGGGGAAAAGCGGCGCACAGCCGAGCACCAGCGGGGAAATGTGTGGCAGACTCGCACCGTGCAGTTCCAGCTCATTATCAGTTAGCGCGTCGGCCGGTTCGCTACCGACGCGCAGACCCTCCGCATCCGCGGGGGGTCTTTTGTTTTGATCGAATACCGCGACGAGTACGCAAGCGAGCAAGGACAAGTCATGCAGACCGATGATTTCCACGTCTTCGACACCACCCTGCGCGACGGCGCCCAGCGCGAGGGCATCACCTATTCGGTGGCCGACAAGCTGGCGGTGGCCCGGTTGCTCGACCAGATCGGCGTCGGCTTCATCGAAGGCGGCTGGCCCGGCGCGATGCCGAAGGACACCGAGTTCTTCTCGCGCGCCGCGGACGGCGAGCTCGCGCTGAAGAACGCCGCACTCGTCGCGTTCGGGGCCACCAGGAAGGCGGGTGTCCGCGTCGAGGACGACCCGCAAGTGCAAGCGCTGCTGGACGCCCGCACAGCTGTCGTCTGCCTGGTGGCCAAGTCCGACGTCTGGCACGTCGAACGCGCCCTCCGGACTTCGCTGGAGGAGAACCTGGCCATGGTGCGGGACACGGTCGCGTTCCTGCGGGCCGAAGGGCGCCGGGTGTTCCTCGACTGCGAACACTTCTTCGACGGCTACGCGCACGACTCCGACTACGGCGTGCGCGTCCTCGACGCGGCCGCCTCTGCCGGCGCCGAAGTCGGCGTTCTCTGCGACACGAACGGCGGCATGCTGCCGATGGGCGTGCACGACGTCGTGACCGACATTCGTCGTCGGGCCGGCATCCGCCTCGGCATCCACACCCAGGACGACACGGGTTGTGCGGTGGCCAACACCCTGGCCGCCGTCGATGCCGGCGCGACGCACGTCCAAGGCACCGCGAACGGCTACGGCGAGCGGGCCGGCAACGCCGACATCTTCGCGGTGATCGGCGGGCTGGTCACGAAGATGGGCCGCGATGTCCTGCCCGACGGCTGCCTGGTCGAACTGCAGCGCGTCGCGCATGCGATCGCCGAAATTGCCAACCTGGCCCCGGACACCCATGCGCCCTACGTCGGTGCCTCGGCCTTCGCCCACAAGGCCGGACTGCACGCGTCGGCGATCAAGGTCGCGCCCGAGCTCTACAACCACCTCGACCCGGCCATCGTCGGCAACGGCCAGCGGATTCTCGTCACCGAAATGGCCGGCCGCGCGTCGGTCGAGTTGAAGTCGCGCGAACTGGGCGTGGACGTGGCCGACCGACCCGACGTGGTCAGCAAAGTCGTCGACCACGTCAAGGAGCGCGAAGCCGAAGGCTGGTCCTACGAAGCGGCCGACGCCTCGTTCGAGCTGTTGCTGCGCGATCAACTCGGCGAGGACGCCGAGCCATTTCGGGTGGAGTCGTATCGGGTCATCGTCGACCGGCGCGAGGACGGCACGATGGTCAGCGAGGCGACGGTGAAAGTGTTCGCCGGTGGTGAGCGCGCGATCTCCACCGAGGAAGGCAACGGGCCGGTGAACGCACTCGACCGAGCGCTGCGGAAGGCGCTCGAACGGGTCTATCCGCGACTGGCCGAACTCGAACTCACCGACTACAAGGTGCGCATCATGCCAGGCAAGCACGGCACCGACGCCGTGACCCGGGTGCTGATCGAGACGTCAGATCGACGGCAGGAATGGACGACGGTGGGCGTGCACGCCAACGTCATCGAGGCATCCTGGCTCGCGCTGCACGACGCCGTGCGATACGGCCTACTTCGCGAGCCGCTCGGCCCGTGAACGCTTAGGCGAGGGGCGCAGGGCCGCAAGCACACAGCTCTCGCAGGTGTGCGTGCAGTCGTGGCCGGACCCGTCGTGCGCACAGGTCTCGTCCGTGACGTGTAACTCGTCGGCGTCGTGGTCGTGACCGCACCCGTAGGCCGAGCCGCTGTCTCCGCGCGCCACCGCCGCCTCGGCCACCGCGGTTTCGATGGCTCGATTCAGCCGCTGCTCGCGAAGGTCGAGCCTCACGCTGTGCGCGATGCCCCATGCGATGGCGCCGAGCACGACCGCGGCGAGGAGCGCGATCGCGGAAAATACGCGGACGACGCCTGGGGTCGTCCCCGTGCTGGCGACGACACCGACGGCGACGAAGAGGACGGCGAACAGGCCGACGGTCGCGGCGACCAGCTGCCGCCTTTCGATCGGAATGCGAGCGAGGCGCGAATCCACGCGACAAGTATGCCGGTAGCGGGACACCTCCGGCGCCAGGCACGGGCGCGGCCAGGCCGTCGGTGCCCGGTAGCCTTGACGATCGTGCGCATTGCTCGCTTCGTCCATCCCGGTTCGGCTGCCGTGCCCGGCGGCGTGGCTTGGGGCACGGTCGAAGGTCCGCCCGGCGCGGAACTCGACGCGCTGACGGTCGCCGCCATTGACGGGCACCCGTTCGGATCGATCACCTTCACCGGCGACCGATGGGCGCTGCCCGACGTGCGGCTGCTGTCGCCGATCCTGCCCAGCAAGGTTGTGGCGGTCGGCCGGAACTACGCCGAGCACGCCAAAGAGATGGGCGGCGAGGCACCGGCGAGCCCAGTGATCTTCCTCAAGCCGTCGACGTCGGTGATCGGCGCCGGCGACACGATCCGGCTGCCGGCCGACTCGAACCATGTCGACCACGAGGCCGAACTCGCGATCGTCATCGGCCCGCCGGCGCGCGACGTGGCCCGAGCCGACGCGACGACGCACATCCTCGGCTACACCGCGGCCAACGACGTGACCGCTCGCGACCAGCAGCGTGCCGACGGGCAGTTCACCCGGGGCAAGGGGCACGACTCCTTCTGCCCGCTCGGACCGTGGATCGAGACCGTGCTGGACCCGTCCGACGTCCGGATCACCGCTTCGGTCAACGGCGAATTGCGCCAGGACGGCCGTACGAGCCAAATGATCCACGACATCCCGACGTTGATCGCGTTCATGGCCGGCGTGATGACGCTGCTGCCGGGCGATGTCATCCTCACCGGCACGCCCGCCGGCGTCGGCCCGATCGTCGATGGCGACACCGTGACCGTCGAGATCGAAGGCATTGGTGCCCTGAGCAATCCGGTCCGGTCCAAATGAGGGTGCGGTTCTGCCCCTCGCCGACCGGCAATCCGCACGTAGGCCTGATCCGCACGGCCCTGTTCAATTGGGCCTACGCGCGGCACACCGGCGCCACGTACGTATTCCGGGTCGAGGACACCGACGCGGCTCGTGACACCGAAGAGTCCTACCAACAGCTGCTCGACGCCCTGCGCTGGCTGGGTTTGGACTGGGACGAGGGCCCCGAGGTCGGCGGCCCGTACGGGCCCTACCGGCAGAGTGAGCGGCGGGCGATCTACGACGACGTGGTGGCCAGCTTGATGACGGCTGGGCACGTGTACGAGTCGTTCTCGACGCCCGAGGAGGTCGAAGCGCGGCACCGGGCAGCCGGGCGCAATCCCAAGCTGGGCTATGACGGCTACGACCGCGATCTCACTGCCGAGCAGAAGGCCGCATTCGGCGCCGAGGGTCGCGAGGCGGTGCTGCGGCTGCGGATGCCCGACGAGGACCTCACCTGGACCGACGTCGTCCGGGGTGAGGTCACTTTCGCCGCGGGCAGCGTGCCTGACTTCGCCGTCGTGCGGGCCAACGGTGAACCGCTTTACACGTTGGTGAACCCGGTCGACGACGCTTTGATGAAGATCACCCACGTGCTGCGTGGCGAGGATCTGCTGCCATCCACCCCGCGGCAGATCGCCCTGTACCGGGCGCTGATCGACGTCGGCGTCACCGACTTCGTGCCGCAGTTCGGGCACCTGCCCTACGTCATGGGCGAGGGAAACAAGAAGCTGTCCAAACGTGACCCGCAGTCGTCGCTGAACGCCTACCGCGACGCCGGCTATCTGCCTGAGGGGCTGCTCAACTACCTTGCTCTACTCGGTTGGTCGATTGCCGACGACCACGACATCTTCTCGCTGCAGGAAATGGTGGCTGCGTTCGACATCGCCGACGTCAACGCCAATCCCGCGCGGTTCGACCCGAAGAAGGCCGAGGCGATCAACGCCACGCACATCCGGCTGCTGACGCCTGACGACTTCGCGGTCCGCCTCACCGACTTCGTCCAACGCCAGGGCCGGTCGGCGGACCCGGCCCTGCTCGCCGCGGCGGCCCCGTTGGTGCAGGAACGGATCCGGACGCTGGGCGAGGGTGCCGACATGCTCCGCTTCCTGCTTGTGCCCGACGAGGAGTTCGAAGTCGACGAAGCCGCCGCGGCCAAGCAGTTGGGCGACGCCGGGCAGGCTGTCCTGGCGGCCGCGATCCCGGCGCTCGAGGCGCTCGACGACTGGACGACCGAGGCGCTGGAGCGGTCTTTGGAAGCTGCGCTCGTCGAGGGATTGGCGCTCAAGCCCCGTAACGCCTACGGCCCGCTGCGCGTGGCCCTCACCGGGCGCACCGTGTCCCCGCCGCTGTTCGAGTCGATGGAGCTGCTCGGACGCTCCCGTTCGCTGGCCCGCCTGCGCGCGGCCCGTCGCTGATTCGCGGCCCGCGGCGGCGGGTTCCGGCGGCTGTGCCTTGCGAAGGTGGGGGGTTTCGGGCCGGGCTTGGTGATCAACTCGCACTTGCTGAGCGGATCTGCCGGAAAGCGCTCATCGGACGCGAGTTGATCAACGAGGCCGCGTGGGCCATCGGGCGCGCCGCAGCCATGCACCGGCCGCCGACGCGCCGACCAGTGAGCTGAGGCATTTTGAAGGGCTCAGCCGTGGTCCGGTAGAGTCTGACGACGGCCCGGCCGGTCAACCGGTCCGGATCGCACTGTGGGGTATGGGGTAATTGGCAGCCCAACTGATTCTGGTTCAGTTAGTCTAGGTTCGAGTCCTGGTACCCCAGCGCACGACCGAAAGTTACTGGGGCCCCATCGTCTAGTGGCCCAGGACGCCGCCCTCTCAAGGCGGTAGCACGGGTTCGAATCCCGTTGGGGCTACACATCACACCGCAGGGAGCCGCGATATGCAGCGGCCGTCTCGTTGCCTGCTCAGACTTCGACGGACGGGACCAGCGTGATCCGCTGGTCCCATCCGACTAGCTGGTACCGGTCAGCGATCCTGCAGGAGGTAGCTCGGGGTGACCGTATTGTTGGCCGCGGAGATGGCGAAGATCCGGTAGTCGGTGTTCGACGCGATCTTCCAGGTCCACTTGCCGTCGGACTGGACGTTCGTCGTCCGCACCATGTTGTAGTCATTGGCCGGAAAGCCCTTGGCGTGCAGATGGAACTTGACCACGGTGTATGGAACCGCCTGCCCGGTCAGGTGGTAACCGGCGTCGCGGATTGCCGTCTGGGTCGCCGGCCCGTTGATCTGCACCGGTACCTGGGTCAGGTGAGCGCTCGACTTCGCGCTGCCAACCTGCGCGAAGTAGCGGTAATCGTCGTTGGCCACGTAGGTCGTGCTGAAGGTGCCGTCGGCACCGACCGTCAGGCTGCGGCGCTTGGTGTAGATCTGCGGGTCGTAGCGCGGGGTCCGCTTGTGGAACCAGATGTCGACTGTCGAGCCGACCGGCGCAGTGCCGCTGATGGAGACCGTGCTGCCGACCGGGGCGAAACCTTGGGCCGGGCCGTTCAGCACGGGCCCGGCCGCGGCCGCGGCCCCGCCGGTGCCGGCGACGAGGGCGGCGCAGGCCAGACCCGTCATCGTGAGCGCTGCTGCTGTGCGTGAGAGTTTCATCGGCGTACCTGACTTCTGTGCGAGCCGCGGCGTAACCCGGTGGGTCCGGGACGGGCTGTGACGACTACTTGACGCCCGCCGGTCACGCGCTGTTGCAAGTCTCAGATCACGAATCGGTCTCGCGGTATGCACATGTCCGGCCCGACAGCGATAGGTCGCGGCGCTATTGTGTCTCGAGCCCGCGGTGCCGGACTGTGCGGTACGCCCTTCGGACGAAGTCGAGGCCTCGTTGCGCGACGAGCACGACCCGGCCGTGACCCTTCGTCAGGCCCGCTTCGCCGGCGTGGTGGCCGTCCTTGTTTTCGTCTTTGCCCGGCTGGTCCGGCTGGGCAGCCCCGGTGCGTTCCCGCTGGCCGGCGGCGCGAACATCGGCCCGGGGACGCCCGCCGGTCTGGTGCTTCACCCGACCGGCTACGACGGTCAGTTCGTGTACCGCCTGGCCCTCGATCCGTTCACCCGACTGCGGACCGCACACGGCATCACCCTGGATCTGCCCGGTTACCGGCAGCAACGGATCTTGACCCCGCTGCTCGCGCACGCGCTGGCGGAGTTGCCCGGACTCGAGGTGACGGTCGCGTTGATCGTCGTCAACGTCCTCGCCGTCGCCGTGGCGATCTGGTTCGGCACTGCACTGGCCCAGGACATCGGCCGCGCTCCGCCGCTGGGGCTGGTACTGGCCATCCCAGCCTGCATGTCGATCTCGGTCGGCCGTGATCTGACCGAACCGGTGGCTTGGGCCGGCGCGCTGGCCGGCATCTATTTCGTCCGCCGTAGGCGCTGGGTGCCGGCGGCGCTCGCCCTGACTGGCGCGGTGTTGGCCCGCGAGACGACGCTGGTGATTGTCGTCGGCCTGGTGGTGGGTGAGGCGTGGGCGCTCGCGCGCCGTCGGGCGCCCTCGACCTGGCGGGCGGGTTGGCTGCTCGTTCCCGCCGTGGTGGCAGCAGCGTGGCAGCTGTGGCTGTGGCATGTCTGGGGCACCTTGCCGGTCCGTACCGGGCAGGGCGAGAACGCCTCTTCCTACCCCGGCGCCGGGGTGGTCGATTCGCTGTTCTGGGGCGTGGCCGGGCACCGCTCGTCCGGCCTGGGCATCGGGCTGGCCGAGTTGGTCGAACGGGTCGTGTTGCTCGCACTGATCGCGGCGGCCGGCTGGCAGATCCTCCGGCGGCGGACCACGGCCACCGTCGGAGAGATCTGCGCGTGGCTGCTGGCGGTGCTGCTCGCGTTCTCATTGCGCGGGTGGCACACCGACGTGGCGTTCCTGCGCGCGACCCTGGAGTCCTGGGGAATGTCAGTGATCGTGCTGATGCAGGCCAGGAGCGGCTCGCGTTACCCCCTAGCCGCGGCGGCCGCCGTAACGATCGGGGTCGGCGCGATGTACGTATACCTGACCTGACCTACTTGCTCGGTAGCGAGCGGGCATAGCCGAGGCCGTAGTTCACCCAGCGGCTGAGTTCGTCGTCGGATTCGAGCGCCGCAACGCCGACACGCAACCAGCCGTCCATGGGCCGGCCGCGCATCTCGAACCGCTCGACGTGTGGGGTGCGGACCAGCGCCGACGTCTGGCTCGGATCGACCCGGAGCAGCAGCCCGCCCTTGCTGCTGACGCTCACGGACATGTTGCCGTTGACCAAGAAGGTCAGGCCGCCGAACATGCGCTTCTCGGTCAGCCCGTCCTCATCCTGAACCAACTCGCGGATCCGGTTCACGAGCTCCTCGTCGTATGCCATCGCCAGAGTATGCGTCCGACCAGTGACAGGCGTGCCTCGTAAGGCTTGAACGCCAGCTAGGCGACTACCCCGGGGCCGGGCTCGTCGGTGAGCAGGGCGCCGCGCTTCTGGAGAACCTCGTCGGAGGGTGAACCGTCGGGCGCGACATCGATCGTCGTCTTCGGACCCGTGAACCATTTCTTGGCCGAGAGGTGCCAGCCGATCCAGAGCAGGAGCAGCAGCACCCCGACAACGATGGGGGTGTAGTTGACGTACTTCAGGCTGGACCAACCGAACCCCTTGTACCAAGGAGCGCCGGCCGACGACGTCGGGAGGATCGCGATGAAGGAGGTGACCGCGATCTCCGCCACCGCGACGACGCACATCCACTTGTACTTGTTCCCCAGCGTCCAGCCGCCGGGCTTGAAGCTGTTGCCGGCCCGCCAGCGCAGGAAGATCGGAATCGCGAAGGCGACGTAGAGCCCGACTACGCCAATGGAGACGACCGCGAAGAACGCCACGGGCACCGGGGCACCGTTGATGTCGACCTTGACCAGTGCCGGCGCGGTGAGGACGACCGCGACGATGGCCGAGAGAACGACGCCGTGCACCGGCACCCGGTTGGCGCTGAGCTTCGACCAGTACCGCGAGCCGGGTACCGCTCCGTCGCGGCTGAACGCGAACAGCATGCGGGTCGTGCTCGTCATGCACGCGACCGTGCAGAAGAACTGCCCGGCGGCGGAGATGAACAGGATCAGGCTGGCCCAGTTCACGGTGAGGGCCTGGCTGAAGATGACGGCCACCCCGCCGCCGCCGGCGGTCACGCCCTTCTCGTCCTGCACGGCGAAGAGGAACGCGAGAAGCAGGATCCAACCGCCGATGGCGGAATAGAAGATCGAGCGCCAGATGCCCTTGGCCGCCGAGTTCGCGGCCGAGTGGGTCTCCTCCGAAAGGTGCGCGGACGCGTCGTACCCGGTGATCGTGTACTGGGTCAGGATCACCGACAGCGGCAGCACGCCCAGGAAGAACGCGATGCCGCCGCTGTGCCCGCCGAAGAAACCGGTGTTGTTGACGGTGTGGGTGAACACCGACCCCGCGCTGGCGTGATGGCTGGGCGCGATCAGCAGGATCAGCACCACGATGCTGGCCCCGGCCACGTGCCACCACACCGAGACGTTGTTGATCACGGCGAGCAGGTGGCTGGAGAAGATGTTCACCAGTGCCACCAGGACAAGCACGATGACGAAGATGATGAAGACCCGGGTCAGGCTGTAATGCGCGGCCCAGGACTTGCTGTACGTGTCGAGGGTGAGGTCGACGAAAGTGGCGCAGCCGTAGGCGACCGACGCATCGATGGCCAGCAGTCCGATGAGGTTCAGCCAGCCGGTGTAGTAACCGGCTTTCGCGCCGCCGAGCTTTGACGCCCACCAGTAGATGCCGCCGGACGTGGGAAAGGCCGAGACCAGCTCGGACATGCACAGGCCGATGACGAGGATGAACGCCGAGACGATCGGCCAGCCCCACGCGATCGCCATCGGGCCGCCGTTGTTCCAACCGACACCGAACGTGGTGAAGCAGCCGGCCAGGATCGAGATGATCGAGAACGAGATCGCAAAGTTCGAGAAGCCGGACCAGGTTCGGTTCAGCTCCTGCTTGTAACCCATTTCGGCGAGTCGCTGCTCGTCGGCGTCGAGTACCACGGCGTCAGGCACGGCGTTGCTCCCTCGGGATCAGTTCGGCTGCGAAACGTCGGAGTCGCGTGCGTTTGGCGGGCAGCGAAGGTCCGCTGAGCAATCAACACGTCCTCCTCCCGATCCGAGATCGGTGGTCTCGCGTTGCGCACCGTTCCGCAGTGCGGTGCCGGGATCGTAGGCCCGTCGAGTGCTTACGGTCTAGTCCCTAGACCTTTTGAGGTGATTGGAATCAGCCGCCCGCTGAGTTGACGCGCTGGATTCAACCGCTGGGATGGGTCGGCGGACGTACCATTCGCCGATGGGCACCAGCCGGGTACCGCCGCGGATCGGATTGAGCGCTTACCGCGACCCGGCCGTGTGGGGCGTGTGGAACGAGCCCGCCGACCTGCTGCCGGCCAGTTACGCGGACGCGGTCGCCAGGGCGGGCGGCGTGGCGCTGCTGCTGCCCGTGCGCGTCATCGACGACCTCGACCTCGCCGCGGGGGAAGTGCTTGATGGCGTCCACGGCCTGGCTCTGACGGGCGGCGCCGACGTCGACCCGGCCCGGTATGAAGCGCGGCGCGACCCACATACCGGCCCGGCCAAAGCCGAGCGCGATGCCTGGGAGGCCGCACTCACGCGAGCCGCGCTGGACCGGGCGATGCCGATACTCGCGATCTGCCGAGGGTTGCAGGTGCTCAACGTGGTGCTCGGCGGCGACCTGGTGCAGCATCTTCCTGACGTTGTCGGCCACGACGGGCACTGCCCGACACGAGGGCGGCACGGTCGGCACGAAGTGCGCACGGCGCCTGGCAGCAAGGTCGCGGCGCTGCTCGGGCCACACGCCACCGTCGCCACCTATCACCACCAGGCCGCTGGTCGGCTCGGAGCCGGACTCGTGGCGACCGGCTGGGCCGCCGACGGCACGGTCGAGGCGATCGAGCACGCCGACGCCGCGTGGGTCGTGGGGGTCCAATGGCACCCGGAGGTTCATGACGGCGGTCATCTGTTCTCCGGTTTCGTCGCAGAATGCACTCGCTTTCGGGCCGGCCAGTCCCGCGTGGACGCCTGATGGCCGGCAACGTCGAGGCGCTCTGGGCCCGGACGCTGTTCGCCCCGGTGGCGGCTCGCAACCCGTTCGAAGTCACTATCGAGCGCCTCGCCCAGACGATCCGTCTTGGCGTGCTTGTCGACGGTGAGCAGTTGCCGCCCGAACGCGAGCTGGCCGAGACTTTCGGGGTCAGCCGGGTGACGCTGCGCGAGGCGATCAAGGCGCTGCGCGACATCGGGCTCGTGGAATCTCGGCGCGGACGCGGCGGCGGGACCTTCATCGTCTCGCCCAAGGTGCAGCGGCCCCGGCCCGCGAATCAGATCAGTCGCTCGCTCGGGCACTCGCTCGATGACGCGTTGGACCTGCGCCGGGTGGTCGAGCCGGGTGCGGCCGCGCTCGCTGCCACCCGAACGCTGACCGCGGCCGACCGGGCCAGCTTGCTCCGTTACCTCGACGAGGCGACCAACTGCGACGCCGCCACCAGGAGGCTGGCCGACTCGCGGCTGCATCTGGCCATCGCGGCGCTCGGCGGGAGCGCCTCGGTGACGGCGGTAGTCGCCGACGTGCAGATGCGGCTGGACGAACTGCTGCGGGCCATCCCGGTGATTCCGGCCAACATCGCGCACTCCAACGTGCAGCACGCGGCGATCGTCGATGCGATCCTCGGCGCGCAAGCCGACCGCGCGCGGTCGGAGATGGAGGAGCACGTGGACGGCACCGCGGCCCTGCTCCGCGGTTTCCTGAGCTGAGCGGGATCGGCCTACCCGCCGACCAGGCGAGAAGGTATGTTCGTCAAACCTTCACTGGAGAGGCACTGGTATGCCAAGACCGTCCATGAGCCTTGAGGAACTCCGAGTGCGGGTGTCATCCGACGACATCGACACGGTCATCGTCGCGATCACCGACATGCAGGGCCGGCTGCAGGGCAAGCGGATGGATGCGGCGCACTTCCTCGACGACACGCTCGCGCACGGCACGGAGGGCTGCAACTACCTGCTGGCCGTGGACGTGGAGATGAACACCGTCGAGGGTTACCACATCTCGTCGTGGGAGCGGGGCTACGGCGACTTCGCGATGGTGCCCGACCTGGCCACCCTCCGCAACGTGCCGTGGCAGCCCGGGACGGCGCTGGTGCTCGCCGACGTGCAATGGCTCGATGCGGCGCCGGTAGTCGAATCGCCGCGACAGATCCTGAAGCGCCAGCTGGAGCGGCTGGCCGAGCGCGGCTGGCTGGCCTTCGTCGGGACCGAGTTGGAATTCATCGTGTTCGACGACAGCTATGAGCAGGCCTGGCAGCAGCACTACAGCGGGCTGACGCCGTCGAACCAATACAACGTCGACTACTCCATTCTCGGCACCAGCCGGGTCGAGCCGCTGTTGCGGGCGATCAGACTGGGGATGCGCGGCGCCGGCATGCAGGTGGAGTCGGTCAAGGGGGAGTGCAACCCCGGCCAGCACGAGATCGCGTTCAAGTACACCGACGCGCTGACGACCTGCGACAACCACGTCATCTACAAGAACGGCGCAAAGGAGATCGCGGCCCAGCACGAAAAGTCGCTGACGTTCATGGCCAAGTACAACGCGAACGAAGGCAACTCCTGCCACGTCCACCTGTCCTTGCGCACGCGTGACGGCGACCCGGTCTTCGCCGGCGACGGCCCGAACGGAGTGTCGCCGGTGTTCGAGCAGTTCGTCGCCGGGCAGCTGGCCGCGCTGCGTGAGCTGACCTACTTCTTCGCGCCGAACATCAACTCCTACAAGCGATTCGCGCTCGGTTCCTTCGCCCCTACGGCGGTGATGTGGGGTTTGGACAACCGCACCTGCGCGATCCGAGCGGTCGGGCACGGCTCCGGTCTGCGGTTCGAGAACCGGGTACCGGGCGGTGACGTCAATCCCTACCTCGCCGTCGCCGCGATGATTGCGGCCGGCCTGCACGGCATCGACAACGCGCTCACGCCCGGCGAGCCGTTCGGCGGCAACGCGTACTCGGCCGACGCACCACGAGTGCCGCCGACCTTGCGCGAGGCGGCCGAGCTCTGGCAGGACAGCCCGATTGCGCGGGCCGCGTTCGGCGACGCGGTTGTCGACCACTACGCCAACACGGCGCGGGTCGAGCTGACCGCGTTCGACGCGGCCGTCACCGACTGGGAACGCGTCCGCAATTTCGAGCGCACATGACCGCCACCTATGAGGTGATCAACCCGGCCACCGAGAAGGTGGTCACCACCGTCGACCTGCACGACGAGGTGTCCACGGACGAGGCCATCGCCCGGTCGCGGACCGCGTTCGCGTCGTGGCGCGACGTCGCGCCCGGCGATCGGGCCCGGCTGCTGCGCCGCTTCGCCGAGACCGTCGATGCCAATCGGGAATCCCTCGCCCAGCTCGAGGTGACCAACTCCGGACACACCATCAGCAACGCGCGGTGGGAAGCGGGCAACGCCCGCGACGTCATCGCGTACTACGCGGGGGCGCCGGAACGCCTCATCGGGCAACAGATCCCGGTACCCGACGGACTGGATGTGACGTTTCACGAACCGCTCGGCGTGGTCGGAGTGATCGTCCCCTGGAACTTCCCGATGCCGATCGCGTCGTGGGCGTTCGCACCCGCTCTTGCGGCCGGCAACACCGTGGTGCTCAAGCCGGCCGAGCTGACGCCGCTCACCGCGTTGCTGCTCGCTCGGCTGGCGCTGGACGCCGGTATCCCACCCGACGTGTTCCAGGTACTGCCGGGAAAGGGCAGCGTCGTCGGTCAGCGTTTCGTCGCCAATCGCGATGTCGCCAAGATCGTGTTCACCGGCTCGACGGAGGTCGGCCGACAGGTGCTGGCCGGGTGCGCGCCGCAGCTCAAGCCGGTGACGCTCGAGCTCGGCGGCAAGAGCGCGAACGTGGTATTCGCCGATGCCGACCTCGAGCAGGCCGCGGCCAGCGCGCCTTACGCCGTGTTCGACAACGCCGGCCAGGACTGTTGCGCCCGGTCGCGGATCCTCGTGCAGCGCGATGCGTACGACCGGTTCATGGGCTTGTTCGAGGCGGCGGTCAAGGGCGTGGTCGTCACCGACCCGGTTCAGGAGAACGCCGAGATGGGTCCGCTGATCAGCGCGGCACAGCGCGACCGCGTCGCCGCGTTCGTCCCGGACGACGCGCCGGTCGCATTTCGCGGCACCGCACCGGACGGCGCCGGTTTCTGGTACCCGCCGACCGTCCTGGCCCCCACTGACCTGGCCGACCGGGTCCTGCACGAGGAGATTTTCGGCCCGGTCGTCGCCGTCGTCGCATTCGACGACGAGGCCGACGCGGTGCGAATCGCGAACGACAGCGAGTTCGGACTGTCGGGCTCGATCTGGACGCGTGATGTCGGCCGCGCGATCCGGGTCAGCCGAGCCATCGAGGCCGGCAACCTGTCGGTCAACTCGCATTCCTCGGTCCGCTATTGGACCCCGTTCGGCGGCTACAAGTCGTCCGGCCTCGGTCGCGAACTCGGGCCGGACGCACCGTTCGGGTTCACCGAAACCAAGAACGTCTTCATCTCAACAAAGGAGTAGTCGATGAGCGCACCCGCGGGACGGCTGGCCGGCAAGGTCGCTGTGATCACCGGCGCCGGGAGTGGGATCGGCCTGGCCACGGCCCGGCGGTTCGCGGCCGAGGGTGCCAAGGTCGTGTGCGCCGACATCGACCGCGACACCGGGGCAAAGGCGGCCGCGGAGGTCGGCGGTCTCTTCTTCGGCGTCGACGTGACCGCCGAGGACGAGGTGCAGGCCCTGTACCGGGCCGCGCTGGACGAGTACGGCGGGTTGGACATTGCCTTCAACAACGCCGGCATCTCCCCGTCCGACGACGACTCGATCGCGACTACCGGCATGGACGCCTGGCGCCGGGTGCAGGACGTCAATCTGACGTCGGTCTACCTCTGCTGCAAGTACGCGATCGAACACATGCTGGCGACGGGCGGCGGGTCGATCATCAATACCGCCTCATTCGTCGCCGTGATGGGCTCGGCCACGTCGCAGATCTCCTACACCGCCAGCAAGGGCGGCGTGCTCGCGCTGAGCCGCGAACTCGGAGTGCAGTTCGCCCGTGACGGCGTGCGCGTCAACGCCCTGTGCCCGGGGCCGGTGAACACCGAGATGCTGAAGGAGCTGTTCGCGAAGGACCCGGAGCGGGCCGCGCGCCGCCTGGTACACGTGCCGATGGGGCGCTTCGCCGAGGCTGAGGAGATCGCGGCGGCGGTCAGTTTCCTGGCCAGCGACGACGCGTCGTTCATCACCGCGTCCACGTTCCTGGTCGACGGCGGGATCAGCGCGGCCTACGTCACGCCCGAGTGAGGGCTGCGCCCCCGATGTGATCGGTCAGGCGCGGGTAGAGATCACGCAGCAATGCGACTTCGGCGCCGTGATGAGCCAGTTCGTCGAGGGCGTGGACGACGAGGTCGGCCCAGCTCGACTCGGCGTACGGACCCCAGTCGGGGCCGAGTGGCTGCCACAAGCCGTCCTCGCCGAGCGCCTCGATCCGGGAGCGGAATGTGTCGAAAGCCGCCTGCAGAACCGGCAACGCCGACGCTGCGTCGCCGAACCACTCGCGGCCCCGGACCGGCAATGGCCAGTCGCCGAGGGAGCGCGACACGTAGGACGCCAGGCAGTCCGAACCGATGTGCCACAGCCGCCATGCGATCGTCGTCACCGGGGCGGGGTCGGGGTCGGTGTCGGAGTCGGATACGTCGGCCAACCAGCGGTCGCCGACCGGCCGCACCGTCCAGCAATCCGCGACCGGTTCCCATCGGTACTCATCGGTGCCGAGGCCCGCGATACGTGCCCACAGTCGTTGCCAGGCATCGTCGATACCGAGCAACAGCACGGGCATCGCGTTGCGCTCTGTCGTCGTCATCGCAGCAACATAACCGCGGGTGCCCACAATGGCGCGGTCAATCCCCGGCGAGCTCGTCCGCTGACGCCTTTGCCGCCTCGGTGTCGGTTGTCGCGCCGTCGGACTCGCGCTCGAAGACGTCGGCGTACTTGCGGTCGCTGGAAGTCTGGTCGGCCACCTGCTCGGCGAATTTCTCGTCGCTCACGCCCTCGCCGGCCGGTTCAACGTGCTTGTGCTCGCTCACGGTCTCCTGCTCTCGCCTCGATCCGTCCTGACGTCCAGCACTTACCCAGGCTGGGCCGGGCCCAATCGTGGTCAGACCGACAGCAGGCTCATGTCGAAGCTGTAGCGGGCAGCCGAGTAGATGTGGTCGCCGTACTCGACGACCGTGCCGTGGTCGTCGTAGGCCGTGCGCTGCATGGTCAATAGCGCGGCACCCTTGCCCTCGCCGAGCAGTCGCGCCTCGGCCGCCGTCGCCGTGCGGGCGCCGATCACTTGCGTCGCCGAATGCAGGTGGATGCCCGAGCGCCGGAGCAGTCGGTAGAGGCCTTCGGTCTCCAGCACTTCGGTCGGGATCGAAAGGCGGGCCGCGCTCAGGAAATTGGTCAGGCGCGCGATCGGTTGGCCGAGTGCGCTACGCAGCCGGGCGATGGCGATCACCGGTGCCCCAGCCGGCAGGCCGAGCAGTTCGGCCACCTCGGGCGAGGCCTCCTCGACATTGTTGGACAGGACCTCGGTCGTCGGACGCTGTCCGATCGCCTCGAGGTCGTCGAACAAGCTGGTCAGCTCCAGTGAGCGGCGCACCTTCGGCGAGACCACCCGCGTGCCCACGCCGCGCTGGCGCACGACCAGCCCCTTGTCGACCAGGTACTCCATCGCCTTCCGCATAGTGGGACGCGACAGCCCGAGCAGCTCAGCGAATTCGACCTCGTTCGACAGCCGAGTGCCACGTGGCAACTCGCCGGCTTCGATCGAGCGCTCGAGCTGCTGGGCGACCTGGAAGTAGAGCGGGACGGGGGAGTTTCGGTCCAGAGCAATGGCATGGGCGGGCGTCGAAGCGGGTGGTGGCCGCGGCGACATGGGCCGGAGTATGTCCTACCTAAATAACAAAGTCCATGGCCACAATTGTCAGGACAAAGCGTTGACACGGTGCCGCCTCGACTAGTTGTATGGCTCCACTTCCCGACTGCCACCTGAGGCGTCGGCAGGGTCCCGAGGAAGGGGAGCAACATGATCCGTCGGATGCCGCGATGGCGGTTGGCCGCCGTCTTTGCTGCCGTGTTGCTGATGTCGGCCTGCAGCAGCGTCAATGCGGTGAACCGGCCGCACAACAAGGCCGGCGGCGGCAGCGGTGGATACAAGTACAAGATTGCGGTCGTCACGCATGGCGGCGCCGGCGACTCGTTCTGGAGCATCGTCAAAGCCGGCGTCGTCCAGGCTGGCAAGGACATGGGTGACAAGGTCTCCTACGAGAGCAGCGGAGACCCGAACGCGCAGTCGCAGCTGATCGACGCCGCGGTGAACCAGAAGCCGGACGGTCTGGTGGTTTCGATGGCCAACCCCGAAGGCGTGCGGGCGGCGGTGAAGCGAGCCGTGGCGGCCGGAATCCCGGTCATCACGATCAACGCGGGCGAGGCCCAGTCGAAGGCGTATGGCGCGCTCGCCCACATCGGTTCCGACGAGGGCGTGGCCGGGCAGGCCGTGGGCAGTGAGCTGAAGAAGAACGGCATCAAGAACGTCATCTGCGTCATCCAGGAAGCCGGCAACGTGTCACTCGAACAGCGCTGTGCCGGCGTCAAGGACACCCTCGGCGGCAAGGTCACGAACCTGCAGGTCGACAACAACAACCTGCCCGGCGCGCAGCAGATCATTCAGGCCAAGTTGCAGCAGGACAGTTCGATCGACGGTGTGGTCACCCTCGGGGCTCAGGTCGCATCGGTTGCCCAGAAGGCCATCGCCAGCGCGAACTCCAAGGCCAAGCTGGCCACGTTCGACCTCAACGCGGACGTCGCCAAGGCCGTCGCGGCCGGCAAGATGTTGTTCTCGGTCGACCAGCAGCCCTACCTGCAGGGCTACCTCGCCGTCGTCATGCTCACCCAGTACAAGTCCAACCTCAACGTGCTCGGCGGCGGAAAACCAGTCCTGACCGGCCCCAACCTCGTCACTAAGGAGAACGCAGCGGCGGTGGAGAAGCTGGCGGCCGGAGGGACCCGATGACTGCGACAGCGGCGCCCGCCGACGAACGCATAGCCCACGTCGGCGTCTTGCGCCGTCAGTTGGTCAAACCCGAGTTCGGCGCCCTGATCGGCGCGATCGTCGTCTTCGTCTTCTTCTGGACGCAGTCGAACGTCTTCGTCAGCGCGGCCGGCGTCTCCAACTGGTTGGACGCGGCGTCGATTCCGTTCGGAATCATGGCCGTGCCCGTCGCCATGCTGATGATCGGAGGCCATTTCGACCTGTCTGCCGGCGTCCAGACCGCCACGGCCGGGCTGGCGACCGGCATCATGACCACGTACTGGGGCCTCAACGTCTACGCGTCGCTGTTCGTGTCGCTGCTGTTGATGCTCGCGATCGGATTCGTCAACGGCTTCCTGGTCACCCGCACCGGCCTGCCCAGCTTCATCATCACGCTGGGCATGTTCCTCGGTCTGCAGGGTGTGAACATCGGGGCGACCAAGCAGGTCACCAACAAGGTGACGGTCGACAACCTCGACCTCGTGCCGGGCTACCAGCAGCTCAAGAACGTGGTCGGCAGCACGATCACCATCGGCGGTGCTGACTTTCCGATCGCGATCGTCTGGTGGATCGGGTTCACGGTCATCGGGTCCTGGTTGCTGCTCAAGACGAGGTTCGGCAATTGGACCTTCGCCACCGGGGGTGATCCGAACGCGAGCAAGAACGTCGGCGTCCCCACGGGCCGGACGACCATCGCGCTGTTCATGATCACGTCGGCGATGGCCTGGTTCGTGGGCAACACGCTGATTCTGCGCAGTGGCAGCCTGCAGGCACAGTTCGGCGTTGGTACCGAGCTCATCTTCATCGTGGCCGCGGTGATCGGCGGCTGCCTGCTCACCGGCGGCTACGGCTCGGTGATCGGCGCGTCAGTGGGGGCCCTGATCTTCGGGATGACCCAACAAGGCATCGTCTACGCGGGCTGGGCCGCGGACTGGTTCAAGTTGTTCGTCGGGGTGATGCTGCTGCTCGCGGTGCTCGCGAACCAGGTCGTCCGGCGTTACGCCGAACAGAGCAGGAGGTAACCCGATGCCTGACATCGAGGTAACCGAGGTCAAGGACGAACGGCGCGACCACGCTGCCGCCCCCATGTTGGAGATTCAGGGCGTGACGAAGATGTTCGGCAGCGTGATCTCGCTGTCGGACATCTCGACCGCGGTGGGTGCCGGGAAGGTGACCTGCGTGCTGGGCGACAACGGCGCCGGCAAGTCGACGTTCATCAAGATCCTGTCGGGGGTGCACCAGCCGGACAGCGGCCAACTGCTGATGGACGGCGAGCCGGTGCACTTCGCGACGCCGCGCGATGCCCTCGACGCGGGGATCGCGACAGTCTTCCAGGATCTGGCGGTAGTACCGCTGATGTCAGTTTGGCGGAACTTCTTCCTGGGCTCGGAGCCGACCAAGGGGTGGGGACCGCTGCGGCGTTTCGACGAGGAGAAGGCGAAGCGGATCACCCGCGCCGAGATGGCCGACATGGGCATCGACATCCGCGACGTGGATCAGCCGGTGGGCACCTTGTCCGGTGGCGAGCGGCAGTCGGTGGCCATTGCCCGGGCCGTGTACTTCGGGGCGCGACTGCTGATCCTGGATGAGCCGACGTCGGCGCTCGGAGTCAAGCAGGCCGGGGTGGTGCTGAAGTACATCGCCCAGGCGCGGGACAAGGGCCTCGGCGTCATCTTCATCACCCACAACCCGCATCACGCCTACCCGGTCGGTGACCGGTTCCTGCTGCTCAAGCGGGGCCGCAGCCTCGGTGACTTCGCCAAGTCCGACGTCAGCCTGTCCGAGCTCACGGGCATGATGGCCGGTGGCGCCGAGTTGGAGGAGCTGGCGCACGAGCTCGAGGGGGAAGGCGGCGGCGACATCGGCCGGCAGCTGCTCGAGGACACCAAGCCGTCGGGCTGAGGCCGGGCCACGCCGAGCGCGGGGAGAGTACGCAATGCCAGTCCGGACCGGCGTGATCGGCGTAGGCGTGATGGGGGCCGAGCACGCCCGGCTGCTCAGTCACGTCGTATCCGGCAGCGAAGTCGCCGCCATCTTCGACCTCGACGGCGACCGGGCCCAGCGTGTCGCGGCCGCGTGTGGTGGCAGCGTCTTCGACGACCCGATGGTGCTGATCAAGGACGACCGGATCGACGCAGTATTGCTGGCCTCCTCCGACGACAGCCACGAGCAGTTCGTGCTGGCCTGCCTGGCCGCCGGCAAGCCGGTGCTGTGCGAGAAGCCGCTGGCCCCCGACGTGGACGGGTGCCTTCGCATCCTCGGCGCCGAGTCCAGCGTCGGGCACCGACTGCTCAGCGTCGGGTTCATGCGCCGCTACGACCCCGGTTACGCCGAGCTGAAGAACTCTCTGACCGATGGCAGTATGGGCGCGCCGCTGTTGCTGCACTGCGTCCACCGCAATGCGGTCGGGCCGCCCAATCAGTCTTCCGCAACCCTGATCTCCGGTTCGGCCGCGCACGAGATCGACATCACGCGGTGGTTGCTCGACGAAGAGTTGGTGTCGGTGGCGGTCCACCGGCCCAGACCGTCGTCCGCCTCCGGCGGCACGCAGGATCCGATGCTGCTCGTATTCGCCACGGCGAGCGGCGTGCTGGTTGACCTGGAGATCTTCCTCAACGCGCGCTACGGGTACGAGGTGCGCTGCGAACTGGTGACCGAGAACGGATCGGTGCAGCTGGACCCGACGACCCCGACAACCCGCCGGCTGGCCGGCCAGCTCGCGCAGGCGGTGCCGTTCGACTGGCGCCCCCGCTTCGCCGAGGCCTACCGGCGGGAATTGCAGGACTGGGTGGACGGCGTGGCGGTGGGCGATCCGGCGCGCGGCGCGTCGGGGTGGGACGGCTACGTCGCAGCCGAAGTCGCCGAGGCCGGCATCCGAGCACTGGAGAGCGGGCAGACCGAACCGGTGGTGCTGCAGGCGAAGCCGGCGTTGTACCGATGAACGCGCCGTCGGCAATCGAGGGCCTTACCGTCCGCCGGGCCGCGCCGGTAGCGGCTGTCGGTGGACGGCGCGCGTGAGCCTGCATCTGCCGGCCGCGGGGCTGCCCACCGTGATCACGCCGGCGTCGGCCGGATGGCAGTTCTGCGGGCTGCAAGTGCTGAGCCTCGCGCCGGGCGTCGCGCAAACGCTCGCGACGGGCGACGTCGAAATGTTCGTGCTGCCCTTGGCGGGCGGGCTGAGCGTCGAGGTGGCCGGGCCGGACGGCCGGCCGGCTTCGCTCGAACTCGCGGGGCGGGCCTCGGTGTTCACCGCAGTCACCGACTTCGCCTACGTGGGCCGTGACAGTGTGCTCACGCTGGTCAGCCCGGCCGGGGCGGAGGTGGCGCTGCCGTCGGCCCGTTGCGTGAAACGGCTGCCGCCCGCATACGGAGCCGCCGCGGACGTGCCGGTGGAGGTGCGCGGCGCCGGGCCGGCCACCCGGCAGGTGACCAACTTCGGCATCCCCGGTGCGTGGGACCACGCGGACAAGCTCGTCTGCTGCGAGCTGATCACCCCGCCGGGCAACTGGTCGAGCTACCCGCCGCACAAGCACGACGTCACCGAACCGTGCGCGGTCGTCAACGAAGAGATCTACTACTACCGCATCGCCGGGCCGGACCAGGTGACACCGAGCCGGGCCGGATTCGGCCTCCACCGCACCTACACCGGACCCGAACACGCTGCCGCGGACCTGGCCGCCCAGGACGAGTCGATCGAAGTCCGCGACGGCGACGTCGTGCTCATCCCGTACGGCTACCACGGTCCGTGCGTAGCGGCGCCGGGATATCCGATGTACTACCTGAACGTGCTCGCCGGGCCGGGTGACACTCGCTCCACGGCGTTCTGCGACGACCCGGCGCACGCCTGGATTCGCGACTCGTGGGCCGACGTCCCGCCCGATCCCAGGTGTCCGGTGACGTCGGCGGCCGGCCGGGTCGCAGAGGAGGCGGGCCATGAGTGACACGGTGCGGTCGACGACGGCGCAGGCGTTGGTGCGCTGGCTGGTGGCGCAACGCTCGGAACTGCTCGACGGCAGCGAAGTGCCGTTGTTCGCGGGCGTGTTCGCCATCTTCGGCCACGGCAACGTGCTCGGGCTGGGCACGGCGCTGTACGAGGTACGCGACCAGTTGCCCACTTGGCGGGGCCAGACCGAGGAAGGCATGGCGCTGGCGGCCGTCGGCTTCGCCAAGGCGATGGAGCGCCGCCAGGTTATGGCGGCCACGTCGTCGATCGGGCCGGGGGCCTTGAACATGGTCACCGCGGCCGGGCTGGCCCACGCCAACCGGCTGCCGGTGTTGTTGCTGCCGGGCGACACCTTCACCGGCCGGGCGCCCGATCCGGTGTTGCAGCAGGTCGAGGCGTTCGGCGACGCGACCGCGAGCGTCAACGACGCGTTCCGGCCGGTGGCGCGTTACTTCGACCGGATCAGCCGACCGGAGCAACTGCTGGCCACCCTGCCGCACGTGGCCCGGGTGCTCACCGACCCCGCGGACTGCGGGCCGGTCGTGCTCGCGCTGCCGCAAGACGTGCAGGCCGAGGAGTTCGACTTCCCCGCGGCGATGTTCGAGCCGCGCCTGCACCGCGTGCCGCGGGCCCGTCCGGACACCGTCGACCTGGCCGCGGCCGCGCAGCTCCTGCGGACATCCCGCCGTCCGTTGGTCGTCAGCGGGGGCGGTGTGCGCTACTCCGGCGCAGGTGGGCAACTGCTCGACTTCGCCGTGGCGCACGGGACACCGGTGGCCGAGACCGCGGCCGGCCGCACGATCGTGCCCGATCCGCACCCGCTCAACGCCGGCCCACTCGGCACGATCGGCTCGGCGTCGGCCAACGCGCTCGCGGCTGCGGCCGATGTCGTGCTCGCGGTCGGCACCCGGCTGCAGGACTTCACCACGTCGTCGTGGAGCCTGTTCTCGCCGGGCGTGCGACTGGTGGCGATCAATGCTGCTCGGTTCGACGCGGTGAAACACGCCGGGCACGCCGTCGTCGGCGATGCGCGCGAGTCCCTCGCCGAGTTGGATGCAGCACTGGCGGGCTGGCAGGCCGAACCGGAGTGGTCCGCGCGGGTCGGCGTGGAGCGGGCCCACTGGGATGCGCACATCGACCGGCTGCGGACGAGCCCGGCGACGGACGGCCCGCTCACCTACGCTCACGTCGTCGGCATCGTCAACGACGCGAGCGGCCCCGACGACTACGTGGTGGGCTCGTCCGGCGGTATCCCCGGTGAGCTCAACGGCGGCTGGCGGACCGGCTCGGCGGCGACCGGCCCGACGATGGACCTCGAGTACGGCTTCTCGTGCATGGGCTACGAGATCGCTGGTCCGTGGGGCGCGGCGATGGCGCGGGCCGGCAGTCATCCGGACGGGCTGGTCACCGCGTTGCTCGGTGACGGGTCGTACCTGATGCTCAACTCCGAGTTGTTCTCCGCGGCTTTCGCCGGGCACCCGTTCGTCGCCGTGGTCTGCGACAACGGTGGCTACGCGGTCATCCACCGGCTCCAGACCGGGCAGGGCGGTGCCGGCTTCAACAACCTCTTCGCCGACGCGGCCGGCCCCGGGGCCGAACCGGGCGGGGTGCGGGTCGACTTCGCCGCCCACGCCGCGGCGCTGGGTTGCGCGGTGGTTGATGTGCCGGCCAGCGCAACCGTCGACGACTTGCGGGCCGGCTACGCCACGGCGCGCGGGCTGGCCAAGAGCGAACGGAGGCCGGCCGTCGTGGTCTGCCGAATCAGCCCGTCGGCGTGGACGGAATCCGGCGCGTGGTGGGAGGTCGGGGTGCCCGCGGCGCTCGCCGGCCGCGCCGATTACGACGAGGCCAAGCTGCGCCAACTGCGCTGGACCCGCTGAGCCCCCGATTGTGCAACTTCTGGCGGTCTCACGCGCCACGAGTTGCACAATCGGGGTCAGGCCGGACCGTCCGCGTCGCCGACGCGCACCCACCTGCCGGTGCGGGCTGATTCGCCCATTGCATCGAGGACGGACGCGCTGGCAACCGCGTCGGCGATGGTCGCGCCCACCGGGGCGCCGTCGGTGATCGATTGCAGGAAGCGGGCCGCCTCGATCACCTTGAGGTCGTCGTAGCTCATCGCGATGCCGGCCGCAGGCTGAAAGGCCGCCAGCTCGCCGTGGCCCGGTGCGACGAACACCGTGCTCGCGGCCTGGTCGAGGTAGTCCGTCCCGGCCGTCACGACGAGCTCGCCCATCCGGCGGAAGTCCCAGGCCACCGCACCCGCGGTGCCCCGGATCTCGAAGCCGTAGTTGCACTGGTCGCCGACGCTGACCCGGCTGGACTCGATCGATGCGCGGGCGCCGCCGGCAAAGCGCAGCAGGCAGTTGAGGTAGTCCTCGTTCTCCACCTCGCCCGGCTCACCCTCGGCCCGGGCGTAGTGGCTACCCGTTCCACTGGGCCTGGGCCGGCGTGCGATGAACGTCGCGGTATCGGCCACCAGCGAGTCGATCTCGCCCACCAGGTACCGGGCCAGGTCAACCCCGTGCGAGACGAGGTCGCTGAGCACCCCGGCACCGCCGCGCGCCCGCTCGAAGCGCCAGCTCAACGCTCCCTCTGGATCGGCGGCGTAGTCGCTGAACAGGCGGAACCGGGCGTGCGTCACCGTGCCGATGGCGCCGGACGCGATCAGGTCGCGGGCGTGTGCCACCGCCGGGGCGTTGCGGTAGTTGAAGCCCACCGTGCTCTGCACACCGGCGAGCGCCACTGCCGCTGCGACGGTGGCGGCATCTGCGGTCGTCAGACCGACCGGTTTCTCGATCCACAGATGCTTGCCCGCGGCGGCGACGGCGGTGCCGATCTCGCGATGCAGGAAGTTCGGCGCGGTCACACTGACGGCTTGCACGCGGTCGTCGGCCAGCGCGTCACGCCACTGCGCACTGGCCGCCTCGAAGCCGTAGCGTCCGGTCGCGTCTTCCCGGCGGTCGGCTTCGGCGTCGACGACGAGCACGGGGCGCGGCGCCAGCGCGAGGTTGGGGTAGTGGTGGCGGACCCGCGCGTAAGAGCGGGCATGCACCTGGCCCATCCAGCCGAACCCGACCACGGCCACGCCCAGCTTCTCGGGGCCGGCCATTTCAGCGTGCGATCGTGGTGAGGAAATCGATGCTCGTGCGCACGTCGCGCACGGGGCCGGCGCCGGGCTCGGGCTCGGCGTCGAGGGCGCAGTCCTGTTCGAGCACGTACCGGCCGCGATAGCCAATGGATTCCAGCGCGCGGACAATCGCCGCGATGTCGAGGTCGCCGGCACCGAGCGGGGTGTACAGCCCGTTGCGCACCGCGCCGAGGTAGCTCGCTTCGCCCGCGGCGACGGTGGCGGCCACGGTGTCGTTGACGTCCTTGAGGTGCACGTGCGCGATCCGGTCGGCGGCGATGTCGAGCAGTTCCAGCGGCTGCATCCCCCCGATGAGCAGGTGACCGGTGTCCAGGCACAGCGGAATGTCGCTGGCCTCGAGCAGCCGCAGTACGGTCTCCCGGTCCTCGATCGCGGTACCGACGTGCGGGTGCAGCGTCGCGGCCAGGCCGTGGTCGGCGACAACCTGTTGCAAGCGCGCGAGGTTGCCGAGCAGTACCGGCCACTCCTCGTCGGACAGCGGGACCTTGCGGTCGTAGCTGCCGTCATCCGATTGGGCCGCCAGCACGACGACCTCGGCTCCGCCCGCGGCGAGCGTGGCGATCGCGGCCCTGGCGTCCGCCAGGTCCAACGCGGGGTCGACGTGCAGGGGCACCGGGAGGAACCCGCCGACGAGGCCCAGGTCGAATCGTTCGAGCTGCGCGCGGACGTCTCGTGGCTGCGAGCCGAGGTAGCCGGTTGGCCCGAGCTCGGTGGCGTCGAGCCCGAGCTCGCGCATCTCGCCGAGGACGCGGTCGGGTGGCAGTTCGTAACCCCATCCGGGCGCCTCGCAGACGCCCCACGAGATCGGGGCCCCGGCAATACGTTCGGTGATCGGCGGGCTGGTCATGCTGGCTCCTCGCACCGTGGGCGGGTGTTGTCGGCGGTTCCTGCGGCTGCTGTTGGAGCGCTCTGGTCCGGACCAGTATTGCGGGCCGGGTCAGCCGGCGGGCGTGACGGGCAGGGCTCGGGGCGGCACCGGGTTGGCGACCACGATCGACGTGATCGTCTGGCCGAACAGCAGGAAGCGGTCGAGCACGGCCTCGAGGTCCTCGATCGTGGGCGCGTGCACCTTGACCAGGAAGCAGTCCTCGCCGGTGATGCGATAACACTCGCTGACTTGGTCGAGCTCCTTGGCCAGTTCGGCGACCTTCGGCAGTTGACCAGCGGCGGGCCGCACGCGAGCGAATGCTGTGACGGGCAGGCCGAGAGCCGCGGGCTCGACGTCCATCCGGAAGCCGGTGATGACGCCGGAGCGCTGCATCCGCTGTACCCGTTCGGTGACGGCGGGCGAGGACATCCCGACGCGCCGAGCGAGGGCCGACATCGTGATCCGGGGATCACCGTGCAACTCCTGGAGCAACCTGACATTGATCGAGTCCAAGGGCTCGTAAACTGATCTTGAAGTCGATCTGGATTCCATCTCCTCTTTCTTAGCCATATCGCCACCTGAACCTTAAGGATGCCATGGCACGAATGGTACTCGCCTTGCAGGATGGTCACATGGCATCCGCGACGAAGGCCTCGGCCGCGCCCGGCCGCACGGCCCGCGCGGTCGACGCGCTGCCGGCGCCGGCGTTCTTCGGAGTCAGCGCCGTCTTCCACTATCTCGGGCCGTCGTATGCCGTATTGCTGTTCGCCCACGTCGAGGTGCTGGGGGTCGCCTGGTTGCGCATCGCGGCCGCCGCTGTGTGCTTTGCCGCGTGGCGCCGGCCGTGGCGGGTGTTCGCGGCCGCCACCGTAAGCCAGCGCCGCGTGCTTGTCGGCCTGGGGTTCGTGCTGGCGGCCATGAACTCACTGTTCTACCTGGCCATCGACCGGTTGCCGCTCTCGACGGTCGGTGCGATCGAGTTCCTGGGCGTCGTGATCCTGGCGGCGGCGGGAGCCCGCAGCCGCCGCAATCTCTGCGCGCTGGTGCTCGCGGTCGGCGGGGTGTTCCTGCTGACCCAGCTGCGCTGGGAGGGCGAACCACTGGGATTCGCCTTCGCGTTCGCGAACTGCGCCGGGTTCATGCTCTACGTCGTCCTCGGTCACCGGGTCGCCAACACCCGCGCCGACGGCACGGCGCCGGCTTCAGCCACCGCGTCGCTGAGCGGAATCGATCAGCTCGGTGCGGCTATGCTCGTCGCCGCGATCGCTGCGACGCCGTTCGGGATGGGCCCGGCCTGGTCGGCGTTCACCCATCCGGGCTGGCTGCTCTGGGGAATCGGCGTCGGGCTGTGCTCCTCGGTGATCCCGTACGTCACCGACCAGCTGGCCATGGCCCGGCTGCGGCGGGCGACGTTCGCGCTGATGCTCGCCCTGCTGCCGGCGACCGCGGCCGTCGTCGGCCTCATTGTCCTGTCACAGGTGCCCACCGTCCGGGACCTCGCCGGAATCGCGCTCGTGGTCGCCGGAGTGGCGCTACATCACGAATCCCAAGCCGAACCCGACTGATCGGAGGAGAACGCATGCAGTACACCAGGCTGGGCTCATCGGGACTGAAGGTCTCGCGCATCTGTCTCGGCATGATGAGCTACGGCAGCACCGCGGAACGCGAGTGGCACCTGAGCGAGGACGAGGCCGAGCCGATCGTGCGCCGCGCGGTGGAGGCCGGCGTGATCTTCTTCGACACGGCGGACATGTACTCCGACGGGCTGAGCGAGCAGATCACCGGGCGGGTGCTCAGCAAGCTGTTCGCCGACCGCGAGGACTACGTGCTGAGCACCAAGGTCTTCTTTCCGATGGGTCCTGGGCCGAACGCGGCCGGGTTGTCGCGCAAGCACATCCACGCCGGGATCGACGCGTCCCTGCGCCGGCTCGGCACCGATTACGTCGACATCCTCCAGATCCATCGGTGGGACTACGAGACGCCGATCGAGGAGACGATGGCCGCGCTGCACGACGTCGTCAAGTGCGGCAAGGCGCGCTACATCGGCGCGTCGAGCATGTTCGCCTGGCAGTTCGCGAAGGCCCAGCACCTTGCCGCAACGAACGGCTGGACACCGTTCGTGTCGATGCAGAACCACTACAACCTGGTCTACCGCGAGGAGGAGCGGGAGATGGTCCCGCTGTGCCTCGACCAAGGCGTGGGGCTCATCCCGTGGAGCCCGCTCGCACGCGGACTGCTGGCGGGAAACCGGGGGCGGGGCGGTGCCCAGTTGACCGTACGGGCCGGCAGCGACCCGCTGGCCGAGGACATGTACACCGACGACGACTACGACGTCGTGGACGCGGTACGCGCGGTCGCGGCCGAACGCGATCTGCCGGCCGCGCAGGTCGCGCTGGCCTGGCTGCTCAGCCGGCCGGCCGTCGCGGCTCCGATCGTCGGGGCGACCAAACTCGCTCACCTCGACGATGCCGTGGCGGCGGTGGACGTCACGCTCGACGCCGACGAGCTCGCCCGGCTGGAAGCGCCGTACCGGCCCCATCGGGTACTGGGGCATCACTGAGGAGTCAGTGGTAGCTGACCTGCAGTGTGCTCGTGCGTTGCCATCCCGGTACGGCGACGAGCAACTCGGCGCCCCGTGCGGAATGCACGACCCGATACGCGACGTGTCGCCCGTTCAGCCGGGCCGAGGTCGCCCGGGCGCCGGTCGGCAGCAACGCTCCGATCGTCAACGCAACGTGCACGGACCGGTGCACCCGCGTCGTGAGTACGCCGCCGGCCCGCCGCGCGGTGACGTCGACAGACCCGCGGCCGACCCTGATGTCGCTGCCGGCCACCAGCGTCTGGCCGTCCGGAACCTGCGGCACGATGCTGAGCGCGTGCCGTCCTTCGTCGGGCGCCACGCCGAGTTCGTAGTGCACCACCGGCCAGAGCACACCGTAGGTGCCCCACGCCTGCAGCCCGCTGGACCGCTCGGTGAACAGCTTGTCGATGTTGGTCCCGAAATCCGGCGACGGCGAGATCTCCGGCATGTCGCCGGGCGCCTCCGACACCGCCGGGTCGACCTGCACGCGAGCGATGTCGCCGGTGTAGCGGGGCAACTGTCCGGCGCCCATCCGGCCCAGCGCCGCCTCGGCCACCGCCATGATCGACGTCGTCAGCGTGAAGACCTCCCGGTCGCTCGGCGCTGCCGACACCGCGGCGTCGCAGGTCGGCCCGGGGTTCCCATTCGGGTCGGACGTCGCCCCGGTGCCGGTGTGATAGAGCCCGTTCGTCCCGGTGTAGCAAGCCAGCTCGTGCTGGGCGACGGTTGCGACCGCGTGCGCGAGATCGGCGAGCGGCCGGGCCACGGCACGCGGGCCGGCGGGCAGTTCCGCTTCGACCGGCGTCAGCCCGATCCAGTAGCGCTGGAACAGTTTGCTGTTGCCCGGGTCGGCCAGTGAGTCGGCGTAGGACTTGGTGTTCGCGCCGTTCCACCACGTGCTCTCGAACCGGCGCTGCAGGTCCCCGGCCTTGTCCCGCGCCCAGCGCAGGGTCGCCCGATCGCCTTTGCTCGCGGCCATGTCGGCCAGGTCGAGCAGGCCGCGGATGGCGTAGACCGACACGTCGAGCTTCTCCGGTCCCATGCCGGTGCGTTCGACGTTGCCGGCGCCCTCGGGCCAGCCGTCGTCGTCGGCGTCCAGCTGACTGAAGACGTACCGCAGGTTGCGGACGGCGAAGTTGTACATGCGGTCGCGGAAGGCGTTGTCACCCGTCCAGCGCCACACCAGGGCGACCGTGCTGGGGAACTTCACGGTCTCGTCGGTGTTGCCCGGATCGGAGTTGGCGCCGAAGTACACCGAGCCGTCCGGCACGACCTCGTGCACGACCTTGCCGCTGCGATGGTTGACCACGTCGCTGACCTGCTGCAGCGTGCGCAGATGCTGCTCGATCGCGGCGAACTGCCCGGCCGCCACCGACGCGAACGCGGTGTACTCGGCGTCGGTGCCGAAGATCCACGGGTAGTCCGGCCAGCCCGCGCCGATCCATTGCGCATCGGCGAGCGTTCCCGACGGCGCGGGGTACTTGGTGCCCGCGTTGGTCACTCGCAGCTGCAGGTCGCGGGCCTGCTGGCGGGCGTCGGCGAGGTTCTGCTTGCTCCACGCGACGCTGCTGGCCAGTTGCGGATCGCCGGGCAGGCTGACCGCGGTCTGCTTGGCCAGCCGGGTGCGCTGCGCGACCTTGGCGGCGAGCAGTCGGGCCGGGTCGGCCAGCGCGCGTCGCTGCATCGCGGCCGCCTCGCCCAGTCCGTGGTCGGACCCGCCGACCGCGAACCAGACGGTGCGCGAGCCGGCGGGGACATGCACCCGGTAGCTGAGCTGCCCCCCGGTGCCTTTGCCGTACGCGGTGTCGTCGCAGCGCGGCGGAGTCGGGGGAGTGCCCGGCCCGGAGACGCCGCACCGCACGGCCGGGTCCTGCGGACCGCGGAAGTCCGGGCCGAGTTGGTGTCGGGCCGGGCTGAGCGTCGAGCCGACCACCGCCGCCCAATGGTGCGCGGCGGTGTCGGCGATGGGCGGCTTGCCGTCCTCACGGAACACCAGGTTGCGGCCGGCGACGGCACTGGTGTCGGAGAGGTTGTAGGCGGTCTGGCTGGGTGTGGTCTCACCCCACGGGTAGGCCTTCATCAGCTCGGAGTGGGCGTCCATCGTCAACTGCAGCGTGCGGGCCTGGGCCGCAGTGAACGTGAGCCCGATCAGCCCGGCCCGCAGTCCGTCGGGGGCGACGTCGGTGCGGCTGACGGCCACGCCGTTGTGGGTGCCGAGATCCATGCGGGTGTAACCCCAGCCGGTGCTGTACCGGCTGGCGTTCAGCCACGAACCGTCGAGGCCGAACCAGACGCCGTCGAGCAGCTTGATCGGCATGCTCCAGAAGCCGCCCATCTCGCCGCGGGTGTGGAAGCCCTCGGCCGGGTAACTGCCGTCCTCTGCCCCGACCTCGTAGAACCGGGTGCCGATGACGAACGAGCGCCGGTCGGCCAGCCGGGGAGTCGCGCTCAGCTGCGGCGACCGGGCCAGGTGATTGCCGGCGCGGTCCGGCGTGCCGTTCGCAGCCGGGGCCAAGGCGGCCAGTGGCACGGCGACCGCAACGGACAGGCCAAGGGAGAACCAACGGCGGCGGTTCATGTCGTACCTCCATTGCGGTGATCGGCAGCGGCCTCGGCGAGCGCACGCAGCGCCCTCGGGAAGATCTCGGCCGGAGGCGTGACCAGTCCGGCGCCGACCTGCCCGGTACCGGCCACCTTGCCGGCCATCCCGGTGTTGATCTGGGGCAGGATGCCGGTGCGGACGACTCGGGTTACGTCGATGCCGAGCGGCGTCCCTCGGAAGTCGAGGACAGGCACGGTGAACGCGGCGTGCTCGGACAGGGTGATCTCGTACATCCGCCTGGTGTTGGCCAGTGCGTCGGCGACCGTCCCGCCGACGAAGCGCACGATCGCCGGTGCGGCCGCCATCGCGAAGCCGCCGAGCCCGGCCGTCTCGGTGATCGCGGAGTCGCCGATGTCGGGGTTGGCATCGTCCGGGCCGAAGTCGCCGAGGAACAAGCCGTCGGGCACCTGGGCCGGCCCGGTGAACCAGGCGTCACCCGTGCCGGAGACCTGGATGCCGAAGTCGGTGCCGTTGCGGGCCATCGCCACGACGACGGTCGAGCCGGGGATGTCGCGCGCTGAGTCGAGCGCCAGCTTGCAGGCCGGCATGCCGAGGTTGAGGAAGAAGTGGTCGTTGCCGCCGATGAAGCGCGCCGCCTCGGCGATGTCACTCGAGGCGAAGCCGGAGTCGATCATCGCGGGCACGAGCTCGCGCAGCAGCATCAACGTCCCGGCCCGGTTGCGGTTGTGGCCCTCGTCGCCCATCTGCACCATCTGCGCGAGGATCGCCGTGATGTCCACCGGCCCGTGCGCGCGCACTGCCGCTTGCAGCACCGGGCCGAGGACGGCGGACATCCACCGCAGCCGGTCGATCACTTCCTCCGAGTAGGCGCCATAGCGGAGCACCTTGCCCAGTCCCTCGTTGAGCGAGCAGTACGAGCGGGCGCGGGTGTCGGGGTCCTCGAGCACGGACACCCACATCGACGGCGACGTCACCCCGGCCATCGGCCCGACCGCGCCGCGGTGATGGCACGGGCCGAGCGTGATCTCACCACGCTCCAGCAGTGCGGCGGCGTCCTCGGGATCGTCGACCAGGCCCTCGAAGACCGCGGCGCCCATCAGGGCGCCCTGCAGCGGTCCCGAGGCCCGGCCCCAGTCGATGGGCGGCCCGGCGTGCAGGATGTCGCGCGGGCCGAGTCCGAGGGCCTCGCCGGCGGGGACGACGTCGACCAGCAACGCCCGGGCAGCCTGGATGCGGCGCACGGCCTCGGCGTTCGCCTCGGACCGGCGCGGGTCGGCCAGCACCGACGCAAGGTCGTGCTCGGTGTCGGGCATCGGCGGCAACCACTCGACGCGGGTCACCCGGGCCGCCTGCGCCTCGGCCGCATCGGCGAACAGGCTTGCGCCGGCCGTGATCAGCTCGAAGTCGCGACGCAGCAACTCACTCATCGCCGGGCCCCACTTGTTTTCCCCGCTGGTGACCGCTTCGGGTCGCCGCAACCGAGCACCGGCGGGGAAAGCCGCCCGGGCCCCCCTTGTTTTCCCCGCTGGTGACCGCTTCGGGTCGCCGCAACCGAGCACCGGCGGGGAAAAGCCGCCCGGCCCCGCTTCATCGGGCGCTCGCAATCAGCTCGCAGGCGAACCGGGCGGCCTGCGCGTTGGACGTGTAGACGTGCGCGCCGGCTGACTGCAGCGCCGCGGCCTGCGTGTTGAGGTCCTGCGGGTCGGCTTTGGCCCCGATCAGCGCGGTGACCACCGCAACGTCATCGCCCACGGCCGCGATCGCCGGCGCCAGCTCCGCAGCCGGGTCCGGATGGGCCGCGTGCCCGAGCACGACGTCGAGCAGGATCACCGACGTGTTCGGATCCGCGGCCTCGCGAGCCAGCCGGTCGAGGCGCATGGACTGGTCGATCATCGGATGCGGGCGGCCCGCGGTCAGCTCGTCGTCCCCGAAGTCGATCATGGCATGCCCGGTGGCCGGGACCTTCGGATCGATCCGCCACTCCGCGCGCAACGGGATGTTCGAGCCGATCGGGCCGAGCTGCTCGGCGGCAATCACCATCGCCTCGTCGCAGAGCGTGCCGCCGGCGTAGAGGCCACGCAGCGACCCCGAACGCGGGGCCTCGACCCGGCCGGGCCACCGCGGCCACCGCGGCACGTCTGCGCCCAGCGCCCGCAGCGCGTGCTCGGTGGTCTCGGTGAGGTCCGGCTGCCCGGCGCCGATCAACGCGAACTGCACGGGAGTGGCGAGGTCGGCGGCGAAGGCCCGCACCGCGGCCGCGACCTCGTCGGCCGGCGGCTTGGAGATGACGACGATGAGTTCGGTCGCGGGGTCGTCGTCCAGAGCCGTCAACGCGGCGCGGGTGGAGCGACCGGCAACGGCGGCGGACAGGTCGCGACCGCCGACACCGAGCGCGGCGCTGACGCCGACGCCAGCGGCGTCGAGCAGGCACAGGACCTGCTGGGCGCCGGTACCGGAAGCCGCCACCAGACCGACCGGGCCGGGCTCGAGCGTGTGGGCGAAACCGAGGCCGATACCTCCGACCACAGCCGTGCCGCAGTCAGGGCCAAGCACGAGCAGGTCGCGTTCGGCCGCGACGTCCTTCAGCCGGATCTCCTGGTCCACGGGCACGTTGTCGGAGAAGATCATGACGTCGCAGCCGGCGTCGAGTGCGTCCATCGCCTCGGTGAACGCGTGCTGTCCCGGCACGGAGATCAACGCCAGGGCCGGTCCGGTCGCGCGTGCGGCCGCGGAAACCGTTCGAGGCGGTAGGTCGGCGGACGACCCGCCGCTCGTGACCGGTCGCGCCGTCAGCCGCTCGTCGACGAGTGCGACTCCGCCCGCGAGGGCGGTGTCGTCCTCGGCCCGGATGGCGACGAGCAAGTCGTTGGGACCGACGCCGTCCGGACGCGCGAAACCCATGCCGTCTAGGAGTTCGAGATTGAGCTCCGTGGCCATGGCAACCAGGGCAGTCACGACGCCGGGTGCCGACGTCACGGTGCGGCTCACCTGCATCAGCGTCACTGAGTCGGCGTATGCCCCACTGCGGGCCGCGACGTGCTCAATGCTCACCGCATCGCTCCTACGGCAGGGGGTCGGGCCGCCGCCGTCACCGCACTCAGCAGGCCCAGCGCCAACGCCGCGCCCGAGGTATGGCCGACGGCGAGCAACCGGGCCACCGCGTCGGCCGGCGCCGGCCGTCCGCAGAGCGCGTCCACGGTGGCGGCGAGCTCCGGGACGCATTGGCCGGGCCCGGCGGCGTCGCGCAGCAGCTGCGCCGACAGCGCAGTCGTCGCCCGTGACGCCAGGTCACGGACCGCCGCGACGAGGCCCGGCGCCGGGAGGCCGAATGCCCGGGTCCCGAGCAAGCAGCCGGCCAGCACATCGTCACCGCTCGGCGTGAGCCCTGGGCCCCGGCCGAGCAGCGCGGCGGCCGCGGCGTATTCCTGCCGCGCGTCGCCCGCCTGCGCCAGGTCGTCGACCCGGCTTGGCTCGACGCCCACATCGTGGCCGGCCAGGGCCGCGCGCAGGCCTGCCACCGCGGCCGGGCGCGTTCGCCCGGGCCGCACTCGACTGGGCGCCCACGCCCGCACCGCGTCGACGGTGACGGGGCCGGCCGCGCCGCTCCACTCGATGCGTCCGCCCCCCACGCGGGCCGGTCCCACCGGGCGCCGCTCGTCGCCCCCCACCAGCCCGACGAGCGGCAACTCGGCCGCCGTACTCGACAGCACGACCGCGCGGGGCAGGCGGACCGCGTCGTGCGCGAGGACGGCCAGCACCAGGCCCGAATCGATGAGCAGATACAGCGCCGACGGGCCGGTGCCGAGCCACTGCGCGGGTTGCACCGGCCCGGTCACGACGGGACGCACGGCTGTACTGACCGCAGCCGGGACCCTCATGATCTGTCGACGTTAGCCGCGCCGCGTACGGTCACCCCATGGAGAGTGTTGCCAACGTTGCGGCAGCCCAGCCACGGGATGTGCCAGCCGACAGCGGCTACGCGCTCACCGTCCGGGAACTGATGACGCTGCCCAGCCTGGCCGGCTCACAGCTCGCCGCCGGCGCGGACGGCCTCGACCAGATCATCCGGTGGGTCAACGTCATGGAAGTGCCGGACATCCTGCCGTGGGTCAAGCCGAACGAACTGCTGCTGACCACCGGATTTCCGCTGCGCTATGCCACCGGCGGGCAGAGCTTCGACCCGAACGCGCTGACCGAACTCGTCGACGGGCTGGCTGCCCGCGGCGTCACGGCGCTCGGCGTGAAGACCGGTCGCTACCTCGACGAACTGCCCCCCGGAATGCTCGACGCCGCCGACCGGCACGACCTGCCACTGCTCGTCCTGCCCCGCACCGCCGCGTTCGACGAGGTGATGTCGGACGTGTTCACCCAACTCGTCGACCGGCAGACCTGGGCCCTCGACGTCGCCGATCGGTTGCATCGGGCCCTGACCGCAATCGTCCTGGAAGGCGGTGACCTGCCGCAGATCGCGAGTGAGGTCGCTGCCCTGTTCGAGACCACGGTGCTGATCTGCTCGCCTGACGGTCGGGTGCAGACGACCGTGGGCGACGAGGCCGACGCGTCGGCGCTGGCCGCCTTGGCCCTGTTCGACGGGTCCGGCCGCTTTCGCACCGAGCGGCTGCGGCCCGGCCTGCAGCGGGCTCCGGGCGGGCCGGGTCAGCTCGCGGTCGCCCAGGTCAGCGCCGGCGGCACCGACCACGGCTACATCGTGGCCTATGCCCGCTCCGGTGGGCTCGGCCCGGCGACGGTCCAGGCACTGGAGCGGGCTGCGACGGTGGCCGCGCTCGCGATCACCAAGCAGCTGGCGGTGTCGGCGGTTGAATCGAAGTTCCGCGGCGACTTCCTCCGCGACGCGCTGACCGGGGCAGCCGGCTCGCCGGACCAGGTGATCGCCCACTGTGCGCAGCTCGGCTGGGACGTCGACCGTCCGCTCGCGGTCGTCGTGGCCGCCCTCGACGACACGGACGAGCCGGTATTGCCCGCGCCAGTGGCCGGCCGGGCCCCGCAGGACCGCATCACGGCAGCCTGGCAGCAGGTCGTGCGCGCTCGCGACCGGGCCGCGCCGGTGGTCGGCTTCAGCCACGAGGTGGTCGCCCTGGTCTCGGCCGACCCCGAGACGGTGACGCCGGTGGTTGCCGAGTTGGTGGCCGCGGTCGCAGGTGATCGCGGCGGCGGGCGCCGCTCGTTCAGCACCGGGGTGAGCCGGGTGATCGACTCGATCGGCGACCTGCCCACCGCTTACGAGCAGGCCCGCAAGGCCGTGCTCGTCGGCCGGCGGATGCACGGGCCCGGCGCGGTCGCTCACTTCGACTCGCTCGGTGTGCACCGACTGCTGTCCCTCGTCAGCGACGCCACCGAACTGCGCTCCTTCGCCGCCGAGGTGCTAGGCGCGCTGGCCGCCGACACGAGCGAGGCAATCGACCTGCGCCAGACGCTGCAGACGCTGCTCGACACGAACTGCAACGTGGCCGAGACCGCGCGGTCGCTGCACTTTCACTACAACACCCTGCGCTATCGCATCGGCAAACTTGAGGCGATCGTCGGGCCGTTCACCGCTGATGCCAACCTGCGCCTGGACATCGCGCTAGCCCTGCGGGTCGTGCAGATGAGCGGGCTGTAACGGCCGCATCGACGGAGTGGGTTCGCACATAGCATATCCGGCGCGTTCGTCAGATCTGCACAATGCCTGCCCTTGACAGCGGCCCTACGGTCGCGGGTGAGCGCGGTCACATGACCGCTGCGAGCGTCCACTCGTCGCGGGAAAGGCGGCAGAGGTGTCTGCATTCGGCTGGAAGCTGGTCTATGACGGCAAAACGCCACCCACTGGTCAGGTAGTCCGGCCCGGTGAGCGTTTGTCGGCCCTGCGCATGGGCGGTCTCGGCGCGCAGCACATCGTCGCCATGTTCGGGGCGACGTTCGTGTTCCCGGCGATCATGGGGCTGAACCCGAACCTTGCGGTCATGATGTCGGGCGTCGCCACCATCATTTTCTTGTTGATCGTCAAGGGCAAAGTGCCCTCGTACCTCGGCACCTCGGCATCGTTCGTGGCTGCGGTCGCGGCGATCCGTTCGCAAGGCGGCGACTCCGCGCACGTCACCGGCGCGATCCTCATCGCCGGGCTCATCCTCGCCGCGGTGGGTGTGCTGGTCCACTTCGGCGGCGCGCACTACGTGCGGGCCGTGCTGCCGCCGGTGGTCACCGGCGCGGTCGTGATGTTGATCGGGTTCAACCTGGCCACGGTGGCGACGACGACCTACTTCCCGAGCGAGCAGTGGATCGGCTTGCTGACCACGGCGTTCGTGATCTGCGTGGCCGTGCTCGCGCCCGGGTTCTTCAGCCGCATCGCCATCTTCCTGGCGCTGATCTTCGGTTATCTCATCTCGTGGATCGCCGACCGGATGACGACGATCCCGTCGTGCGACGCCGCCGGGAAGTGCCACGACGTACATCGCATCGACTGGAGCGGCGTGAGGAGCGCGCACTGGATCGGCGTCCCGAAGGACATCGTCAGTCCCACGTTCGGCAACCTCACCGGACCGCACCTGCCGGAATTCAAGTTCACCTTCATCCTCTTGGTCATCCCGTCCGTGATCGCGCTCCTGGCCGAGAACGCCGGCCACGTGAAGGCGGTGTCGGAGATGACGGGCGACGACCTCGACCCCTATCTCGGCCGGGCGTTCATCGGCGACGGCGTCGGTACCGCGGTCGCGTCGTTCGTCGGCGGCTCACCCACCACGACCTACGCCGAGAACATCGGGGTCATGGCCGCCACCCGCATCTACTCGACCCTGGCGTACTACATAGCCGCAGTGGTTGCGATCCTGTTCGGGTTCTGTCCCAAGTTCGGCGCGGTGGTCGCGGCCACGCCCGGCGGCGTGCTCGGCGGGATCACGCTGGTGCTCTACGGGATGATCGGCCTGCTCGGGGCCAAGATCTGGGTCGAGAACCGCGTCGACTTCGCCAACCCGGTGAATCTGGTGCCACTGGCCGCCGGCATCATCGCCGGCATCGGCAACCTGGCCATCAAGTTCACCAAGGACTTCTCGATCACCGGCATCGCGGCCGGCACGATCATCGTCCTGATCGGCTACCACTTCGTACGGTGGCTGGCCCCGGCCCACATGCGTGAGTCGCAGGAAGGCGGGCGGGCCTATGAGGGCGGAGCCATCATCTCGACGGGTAACGTCGAAACCCCCGCGGGCGAGGTGTCCCCGTTCCGCCAGGAGGCTGGAGACGATACGACGCAGTGAAGCCAGCCCCGTTCGGATACTCGCAGCCGGAGTCGGTGCCCGAGGCGGTCTCGACGCTTGCCGCGCTGGGCCCGGACGGCAAGGTGCTTGCCGGCGGGCAGTCGCTGCTGCCGATCCTGTCCATGCGGCTGGCCGCTCCGCACCACCTCGTCGACATCAACCGGCTGGCTGAACTCGACTTCGTCAGCGTCGACGATTCCGAGGTGCGCGTCGGCGCGCTGGCCCGGCACGCGCGAGTGCTGTCCGACCGGCGCGCGCACGCCGCCCAGCCGCTGCTCGCTCAAGGGCTACGGCTGGTCGCGCATGCCACGATCCGCAACCGTGGCACGACGGTCGGCAGCCTGGTCCACGCCGACCCGTCCGGCGAGATGACGGCCGTGCTGGCGTTGCTCGACGGGTCGGTGCGAGTGGCGAGTGCTACGGCGCAACGACGCGTGCCGGCGCGGGACTTCTTCCTCGGCCCGCTGGAGTCGGCGGTGCAGCCCGGTGAACTGGCGCTCGAGGCCAGCTTCCCGGTGCTGCCACCGCGGGCCGGCACCGCGTTCGTCGAGGTGGCGCGCCGCAAGGGTGACTACGCGGTGTGCGGCGTGGGTGCTCTGGTCGAACTCGACCCGGCCGGTGCGCTGCGCTCGGCGCGGGCGGCCTACCTCTCCGTGGCACCGACGCCGCTCGTGCTCGACCTGACCGATGCGCTCGGTCCGCGGCTGGATTTCGCCGCGGCCGGCGCGCTGGCTCACGAACTCGTCGACCCCGAGCCGGACATCCACGCGACCGCGCAATACCGCCGGCATCTCGCGCGGGTGCTCACCGCCCAGGCGTTGCGCGCGGCCCACAACGCCGCGCAGGAGCGGGGCGAGCGTGACTGACGAGGAGCTCTTCGACGTGCGGCTCGTCGTCAATGGCGCCGCCCACGACGTCCGGGTGCCAGCGCGGCGGCTGCTGTCGGACTGCATTCGCCACGACCTGGGCCTGACCGGCACCCACGTCGGTTGCGAGCACGGGGTATGCGGGGCATGCACTGTCCTCGTCGACGGCACGCCGATGCGGTCGTGCCTGCTGCTAGCGGTATCCGTTGACGGCGCACACCTCACCACCGTCGAAGGTCTCACCGAGGCCGACGGCACGCTCTCGCCGGTGCAGCAGGCGTTCGAGGACTGTCACGGCCTGCAGTGCGGGTTCTGTACTCCGGGCTTCCTGACGACGATCACGGCCGGTCTCCGCGAGAACTCCGAGCCGACTGAGGACGACGCCCGGGAGCTGATCGGCGGCAACCTGTGCCGCTGCACCGGCTACCAGAACATCGTCAAGTCCGTCCTGCGCGCGGCCGAACTCACCCGTGCGGCCCAGCCATGACCAAGATGTTCGGTGAATCGGTCGTCCGTGTCGAGGACGACCGCTTGGTGCGCGGCCACGGTGCCTATCTCGACGACCTCGGCCACGACGCCCTCGCCTGCGCGTTCGTGCGGAGCCCGCATGCCCACGCCGAAGTGCTCGACATCGACGTCACCGCCGCGCTCGACGTCGAAGGCCTGGTGGCGATCTACACCTATGAGGATTTGCCCGACCGACTCGCCGATCCGCTGCCGTTGCTGATCCCGCACCCGACGCTCACCCAGGGCCGGACCCAGTACGCCCTCGCTCGCGACGTCGTCAACCACGTCGGCGAGCCGATCGTCATGGTCGTCGCCCGCGACCGCTACCTCGCCGAAGACGCGGCTGAGCGCATCGCCGTCACGTACCGGCCACTGCCGCCGGTGGTGGGCGTCGAGGCGGCGCGGGCTGCGGAACACCTCGTGCACCCGGATGTGCCGGGCAACGTCGCGGCCAACATGGTGCAGGCCGTCGGCGACCTCGACGCCGCCCTGCGGACTGCGCCGCACGTCCTCGAACTGGACCTCTCGATCGAGCGTTCGGCCTCGACCCCGCTCGAAGGCCGCGGCGTGCTGGCCCGCTGGGACACCGAGGCCAATCGGCTGCGGCTGTGGACGTCGACGCAGACCTCGACCGGCGTGCGCGCGGCCGTCGCCACCAAACTGCGACTGTCGCTCGCCGACGTCGACGTGATCACCCCCGACGTCGGTGGCGGCTTCGGAGTCAAGATCATGCATCCGTGGCCCGAAGAGGTGCTGGTGCCGTGGGCGGCCCGCTTGCTCGGGCAGCCGGTCAAGTTCGTCGAGGACCGCCGCGAGCACTTCATCTCCAGCGCGCATGAGCGATCGCAGCTGCATCACGTCCGCGTCGGCTTCGACGACGACGGTCGGTTGCTCGGCCTCGACGTCCGGTTCTGGCACGACCACGGCGCGTACATCCCGTACGGCCTGATCGTGCCGATCATCACCTCGACCCAGCTGGTCGGTCCCTACAAGCCGGGCGCGTACCGCGTCGAGTTCGACTCGCTCTATACGAACACCGTGATGGTCACGCCGTACCGCGGCGCCGGGAGGCCGCAGGGCGTGTTCGTCATGGAGCGCACGATGGATGCCATCGCGGCGGAACTCGGTATCGACCGCACCGTCGTCCGGGAACGCAATTTCATCCGGCCCGAGGAGATGCCCTACGACCACGGGCTGGTGTTCCAGGACGGCCGGCCGCTGATCTACGACTCCGGCGACTACCCGGTATCGCTGCAGAAGCTGAAGAAGCTGGTCGGGTGGGACGAGTTCGAAGCGGTCCGGGCCGCGGCTCGCGCCGAGGGACGGCGCGTCGGCATCGGCCTGGCCTGCTACGTCGAGGGCACCGGCGTCGGACCGTACGAGGGCGGCCACGTCGTCATCGAGCCCTCGGGCAAGGTCAAGGTCGCGACCGGACTCACCTCGCAAGGCCAGGGGCACCAGACGGTGTTCGCCCAGATCGTGGCCGACGAGTTGGGCGTGCCGATGTCCGACGTCGAGGTGGTCACCGGCGACACCCGGCGCTTCGGCTACGCGGTCGGCACGTTCGCCTCGCGGGCCGCGGTGATGAGCGGCTCGGCCATTGCCCTGGCCGCACGGGTCGCCCGGGCCAAGGCGCTGAAGATCGCGGCCGACGCGCTCGAGGCCAACCCCGACGATCTCGAGATCATCGACGGCATGGTGCGGGTTGCCGGCGTGCCCGGTGCCGAGATCAGCCTGGGCACGGTGGCTGTGCTGTCCAACCCGCTGCGCTACGCGTTCGACGACGCAGCCCAGGCGGCTACGCAGTTCGCGGTCGGCGATACCAGCAAGCCTCCCGTCGACGAGGACGACGAGCCTGGTCTCGAAGGCCGCGACTACTTCTCGCCGATGCAATCGACGTTCGCCAGCGGCATGCATGCGGTGGTGGTCGAGACCGACCCGGACACCGCCGAGATCAAGATCCTGCGGTACTGCGTCGTACATGACTGCGGACGGCTGATCAACCCGCGCATCGTCGAGGGCCAGATCCACGGCGGCGTCGCGCAGGGTGTCGGCGGCGCCCTGTACGAGCGAATGGCCTACGACGACTCCGGCCAGTTGCAGAACGCGTCGTTCATGGACTTCCTCATGCCGTACGTGAGCGAGGTTCCGGAGCGGATCGAGATCGACCACCTCGAGACGCCGTCACCGCTGAACCCCCTCGGCATCAAGGGGGCGGGTGAGGCCGGCGTCATCCCCGGCGCAGCCGCGTTCGCCGCCGCCATCGAGGATGCCGAGGGTTTCCCGATCAGAGCCATGCCGATCTCGCCGAGCGACCTGTTCGAGCTCCGCGCTCGGCACGAAGGGACTTCACTGTGAAGGTCAGTGGTGACACCACGCTGCACGCCCCGATCGAGCGGGTCTGGACGGCGCTCAACGACCCGGCGGTGCTGGTGCGCACCATTCCGGGCTGCGAACGCCTGGAGAGCACCGGCCCCGACGCGTACCGGATGGTGGTCACCGCGGGCGTCGCCTCGATCAAGGGCACCTATGCCGGCGAGGTGCAGCTCAGCGATCAGCAGGAACCGAACTCGTTCCTGATGAGAGCGTCCGGGGCGGGCGGCCCGGGGACGGTGAGCACCGAGGTACGGGTGTCGCTGGCCGAGGACGGCGACGGCGCGACCACGCTGACCTACGACGCGGACGCGGTCGTGGGCGGAGTGATCGCCGGAGTCGGCCAGCGCATGCTGGTCGGCGTGGCCAAGAAGATGGCGGGTGAGTTCTTCAGCTCGGTCGACGACGTGCTGACCGGCAAAGCGGTGGCACCGGCGCGCGAGCCCGGCGCCGCACCGGCCGAGCCCGGCGTGTACGTGGCTCCGGCGTCCGGCCGCTCCGCGATCGGCGGTGACGGCTTCGTCCGCGGCACCGTCGTCGGTGCGGCCATCGCGCTGGCCGGCGTGCTCGTCGGGTCACTGCTCGGACGGAGGCGGCGCTGATGCGTGAATTGACCGTGGCCGCGGTGCAGCTGGCGCCTTCGTCGGCGCCGCTGAGCGCCGAATCGATCGCCGGCAACAGCCGCCGCGCGGTGTCCTACGTCCGTGACTGCGTGGCCGCGACGGGCGCCGAGCTGGTCGTGCTGCCCGAGTCGGCCACGACCGGGTTCACCCCTGGAGTGGACGTCGAAACCTTGTGGGAGCTGGTGTCCGAGATCCCCGGCCCGGTGCTCGACCCGTTCTCGGCGGTGGCCGCCGAACTCGGCATCCACCTGGTGGTCGGCAGCTACGAGCGCGGGCCGCAGCGCGGCATCGTCTACAACGCGGCCGCGCTCGTCGGCCCGGCTGGCGAGCTGCTCGGCGTCTACCGCAAGACCCACCCCTTCGGCGGCGAGCGAGCCGACCGCGGCGGCTGGGTGACTCCGGGCGAGGACATCTGCGTCGTGGAAACCCCGCTCGGCCGCATCGGGCTGATCATCTGCTTCGACGGCGACTATCCCGAGCTGTCGCGCATCACCGCGATCAAGGGCGCCGAGATCATCTGCCGGCCGTCGGCGCTGCTGCGGTCGGCAGACATCTGGGAACTGACGAACCGAGCTCGCGCCTACGACAACCACGTATACGTGATCGGGGCCAACTGCACCGGAGTCGACCCGGCCGGCGTCATCTACTTCGGCAACTCGATGATCGTCACGCCCATCGCCGAGGTCGTGGCGCGGGCAGCGTCGCACGAGTGCTGGATCAGCGCCCGGCTGGATCCGGCGACCGCCCTCGCGTCGCTCACGCCGGGCTCGTCGGTGCCGCAGCCGTTCGACCATCTCGCCGATCGCAATCTGGGGCTGATCCGCCGCCACGCCGACGCGCTGCTCGGCGACGCCGCAACCTCCTTCGAGCACGGTGGCAAGCCCGACGACATCGTCAACTGAGCCCGGCGCTACTTCCAGCGGAAGTGGACGAAGACCCGGCCGAAGTTCTTCGAGTCCTTCTCGACGCGGTGGTACTGCGCCTTGATCTCGTCCTGCTCCAAGAAGCGCAAGACCCGCTTCTTCAGCTGACCGGAGCCCTTGCCCGGGATTATCTCGACCAGCGGCGCCTTCTTGGCAACAGCTTCGGCGATGATGGCGTGCAATGCCCGGTCGATGTCGCCGCCGCGGTTGTAGATGTCGTGCAGGTCGAGCTTGAGCTTCACCCGCCCAGCCTGGCACGGCTGGTCCGGTTCGGGCTCACGCGCCGTGGCCGGGCTCGAGATTGCGGACGTCAGAGAACTTGATCACGCTACCCAGGCTTTCGTGGCGCTGGCCGGAATCCGGTTCGATGAGGAACGCCACGTGATCGCCGAGGCGCAGTCGTTCCAGGATCCGCCCGCTGAACCAGGCCGCCGCCTCGGTGAGCACCGGAACCCCCTCCGGGCCGGGCTGCCAGTCGCACTGGGCGAACTTGTCGATGTCGTCGCCGGTCTGTTCCCCGAACAGCCGGGCCAGCCCGTCCTCGCCGGCCGCAAGCACGTGCACGGCCAGCCGGTCCGCGTTCGCGCCAATGCGGTAGGTGCGGTTCTTGTCGGAGATGCCGACCAGAAACCGGCGCGGGCGAATGCTCGCCTGAGTCGCGAAACCGACCAGACAGCCGGCGCGCTGCTCGCCGGCGACGGTGGTGACGACGAACATCGGATAGTCGAGATAGCCCACGATGTCCTCGAACGCGTTGCCGTCGTCGCCCCACTGCGCAGCTGAGCTCATGGCTGCGAAGGCTAGCGGCCCGGCCAACGATCCCACCTCGAGTGACGTATTTCCTTGATCAGAGACGGCAAAATCGCCGTCTCTGATCATGAGAATCCGTCACCCTGCGGGTGGTTCCTCGGCAGGATCTGCCAACGACTTCGGCGGGGGTGGCCAGTTGACTCGTGGCCATGGGTTCCGCGCAGTCCGCGCACATCCGCATCGGCATCGACACCGGTGGCACGTTCACCGACGTCGTAGCCTTCGACGAGCGGTCCGGGCAGCTGTACACGACGAAGACGCCGTCGACGCCCGCCGACCCGGCGCAGGGCTTCATGGCCGGCGTCCACAAGATCCTCGGCCAGCTCGGCGCGGCCGGTGCCGACGTTGCCGCGGTCAGCCACGGCACCACGGTCGCGACCAACCAGCTGTTGGAAGGCAAGGTCAAGCAGCTCGGCTTCATCACCACCGAGGGCTATGAGTTCGTGCTCGAGATCGCTCGCCAGTCCGTGCCCGACGGCTACGGCAACTCCTACTTCTGGGTGAAGCCCGAGCGGATCGTCCCGGCCCATCTGGTCAAGACGGTCGGCGGCCGGCTCGACCACACCGGTGCCGAGCTCCGGCCGTTCGACGAGCAGCGCGCGACCCAGGTGGCGCGGTGGTTCCGGGGCCGTGGCATCGACACGCTCGGCGTCTGCTTCCTGCACGCCTACGCGAACCCCGACCACGAGGAGCGGATGCTCGACGTCCTCGCACGGGAGCATCCCGATGCCGTCGTTTCTATCTCGTCGCAGGTGCTGCGCGAGTACCGCGAGTACGAGCGGTCGATGACGACGCTGGTCGACGCGGCGGTCAAGCCGAAGGTTGCGCAGTACGTGCGCGCGATCAGTGAGCGGCTCGCGACCCTGAGCGACCACGACCTGCCGTTCTACGTGATGAAGTCCAACGGCGGCGTGCTGTCGGCTGACGAGGTCGTGCACCAGCCGATCACCACCGTGCTGAGTGGCCCGGCCGCCGGGGCTCTCGGCGCGGCACTGATCGCGCGCACGGCCGGTTTCGACCGGGTACTCACCTGTGACGGCGGCGGCACGTCCACCGACGTGTCGGTCGTGCTCGCCGGCGAGCCGACGCTCACCACTGAGGGCCACGTCGGTGCGTACCCGTCCAAGATCCCGATGATCGATGTGGTCACCGTAGGCGCCGGCGGCGGCTCGATCGCCTGGGTGTCGCCCGAAGGCGCGCTGAAGGTCGGTCCCAAGTCGGCCGGCGCCGAGCCGGGCCCGCTGTGTTACGGCACCGGCGGAACGGACGTCACGATCACCGATGCCCACGTGGTGCTCGGCCGTATCCCGCCGCATCTGCTCGGCGGCGAGGTGCCACTCGACGTGGCACCGGCGCGCGCCGGCCTGGCCGCTTTGGCCCAGCGGCTCGAGCTGAGCACCGAGGCCTGCGCCACCGGCGTCCTGGAGATCTCGGCCTGGAACCAGGCCAACGCGCTGCGCCAGCTCACGGTCAAACGCGGGCTGGACGTGCGGGACTTCACGCTTACGACCTTCGGCGGATCCGGCTCGCTGCTGCTGTGCCGCCTCGTCGACATCCTCGGCCTGCGCGGCGTCCTCGTGCCGCCGAATCCCGGCAACGTGTCCGCGTTCGGGCTGTTGACCGTGGACGTGAAGAACGACTACGTGCGTACTGCCGTGCGGCGGCACGACGATCTCGACCCGCAGGCCGTCGAGGAGATCTTCGCGGATCTGCAGCGCGAGGCCGCTGCGGCCCTGACGACCGAGGGCTTCGCGTCAGATCAGCACCGGTTCGTCCGGACGGCCGACCTGCGCTACTACGGGCAGGCGTTCGAGGTCCGGGTGCCGGTCGATGCCGATGCAGTGGACGCGGCGGCAGCTGACGGCGTGGCCGGGCGATTCCACGACGCCCATCGGGCGCTGTACGGCTACGACTTTCGCGCCGACCCCGGGCAGCACGTCGAGTGGGTGAACCTGCGGGTGTCGGGGATCGGACCGATCCAGCGGCCGCGGTTGCGGCAACAGCAGCGCGGCGACGGCGACACGGCGCGCGCGCGCAGCGGTAGCCGGCCGGTCTGCTTCGACGCGGAACAGGGCTACATCGACACCGCTGTCTACTGGCGCCCCGACCTCGCGCCAGGAGACGTCATAGCGGGCCCGGCGATCGTGGAGGAGTACGGCTCCACGGTGCCGTTGCATCCCGGCTTCAGTGTCCGGGTCGACGGGTACGGCAACCTGCTGGTCGCCGCGGAGACGTCGTGACCACGTTGACGGACAACGCCGGCGCGGTCGACCCGGTCCTGCTCGAGGTGATCGCCGGCAGCCTGGCCGCCATCGAGAAGGAGGTTGAGACGGCAATCGGGCGCACCTCGCGCTCGCCGATGATCCGCGACGCCCACGACTACCGGGCCGGCATCCACGACCGGCTGTTGCGCAAGCTCACCGGCCGCTCCTACAGCGCCCTCGTGCATCCGGTCGCGCGCGACTTCCCGCTCGAGTCGATGCGTCCCGGCGACGTGTTCTTCCACAACGACGTCTACCGCTCCGAAGGCGGCATCGGCCACCTGCCCGACCTGTGTGTCACCGTTCCGGTCTTCGACCACGATGACGTTGTCGCGTTCGTGCAGGCGTTCGGCCACCACGACGACATCGGCGGTTCGGTGCCGGGCTCGATGCCCAGCCACGCCACCAGCGTGTACGAGGAAGGGCTGATGGTCCCGCCGATCAAGCTGTGGGACGCGGGCGTGCCCAACCGCGCCGCGCTGACGATCATGACCCGCAACTCGCGCATGCCCGAGTCCCTGGCCGCCGACCTCGACGCGGAGTGCTCGGCCTGCCTGATGGGCTCGCGCCGGCTGGCCGAGCTGTTCGAGCGCTACGGCCGCGACACGGTCGAGGCCTGCTTCGACGCCATCGTCGCCGGTACGGCGGAAACCTACCGCCGCGAAATCCTCTCCAAGATTCCCAGCGGCACCTGGACCTGGGAGGACTATGCCGAGCACGACGGAGTCGACGAGCCGCGGCTGCACACTCAGCGCATCACGCTCACCAAGGTCGGCGACGACGAGCCGGGTGGGCCGAAGCTGATCGTCGACTTCACCGGCACGGCTGCGCAGGCCAAGGGCCCGATCAACCACTGCGGCAACTACGCCGACGGCAACTTCCTGAAGAAGTGGCTGGCCCCGATCCTGCGCAACCTGGCGGACTCGCCCGACCGGATGGCCGAACTGGACGTCAACGAGGGTGTCGTCGAGCTGATCGAGATGCGTTTCCCGCCACCGGGCACGCTGCTCACGCCGGTGTTCCCCGCACCCACCAACGCGCGGACCTTCGTGATCCTGCGGCTGCTCGGCGTGCTCGCCGGCGTCGTGGCCAAGGCCGTCGACGGTCGCATGCCGGCTGACCAGGAGACGATCCGCTACACCGGCGTATACGGTGAGGACGACGCTGGCGAGCCCTACCTGATGCGCGAGGTGCTCGGCGGCGGATCGGGCGGGCGCTACTACGCCGACGGCGAGGACACGATCCACGTCGTGCCGGACTCGCGCAACCTGCCGAGCGAGTTCACGGAGTCGCGCTTCCCATTCGTCGTCGAGCGTCTCGGCCTGGCGCTCGACTCCGGCGGCGCCGGGCAGTTCCGCGGCGGTCTCGGCTACGAGAAGCACATCCGCATGCGCAAGGACGGGCACTTCATGTCGATCGCCGACCGGTCGATCCTGGCCTGTTGGGGGGTCCGCGGCGGCAAGGCTGGCAAGCCGTTCCAGGTGACCGTCGACCCCGGCACCGAGCGCGAGCACGACGTCGACGCGCTGGTCGACGCCGAGTTCGTCCCGGCCGGGACCGTGATCCGGATCCGCACGACCGGTGGCGGCGGCTGGGGCGATCCGCTCGACCGAGACGTCGACCTGGTCGTGCGCGACGTGCTGTGGGCCAAGGTCTCGCGGCGCAGCGCGGCGGCGGACTACGGCGTCGTCGTCACCGGATCCGACGACGAGCCGAGCGCCGACCTGGCTGCGACCGGCGAACTGCGGCAGCGAATGCGGGCCGAACGGCCGGGAAATCAGCCGTTCTTCGACCGCGGACCGGGTTATCTCCGCCTGTCCGGCGGCGCCGCCGGGCCCGAGTGCGACTGGCTAGCCTGAGCTCATGGCCGCGCAACAGATCCGGATCGTGGATGCCTTCACCGACCACGCGTTCAGCGGCAACCCGGCCGCGGTCACGGTGCTGGAAACCGAGCCGTCCGACGACTGGATGCAGGCGATCGCGAGCGAGCTGAACCTGTCCGAGACTGCCTTCGTCGTGCCGATCGAGCACCCCGATGCTGACTTCCGGCTGCGCTGGTTCACCCCCGCCGCTGAGGTCGAGCTTTGCGGTCACGCCACCCTCGCCGCGGCGCATTGCTTGCTCGACGACGGCGTTGCCGCGCCGATTCGCTTCCTCACCCGAAGCGGCGTGCTGACCGTCAGCCGCGCCGGCGCGGGATTGACGATGGACTTCCCGGCCCGGCCTCCCGTGCCGATCGCGATACCGGGTGGCCTGACGGTAGCGCTCGGCACCGTGCCAGTGTGGACCGGCCGTGGCGGCACCGACGACGTGCTGTGCGAGCTCCACGACGAGGACACCGTGCGTGACCTGGCGCCGGACATCGCGGCCCTGGTCGGTGTCGACGCGCGCGGCGTCATTGTCACGGCGCGGGCCGAGGCGAGCCGCGACTACGACTTCGTCTCCCGCTTCTTCGCTCCGCGCGTGGGCATCGCCGAGGACCCGGTTACCGGCAGCGCCCATACCGTGTTAGCACCGTACTGGGCCGACAAGCTCGGCCGGACCAGGCTCACCGGGTTCCAGGCGTCGCGCCGCGGCGGTCGGCTCGGCGTCGAGTTGGCGGGCGACCGGGTGGTGCTCAGCGGGCAGGCGGTGTTGGTTCTCGACGGGGCGCTCTCCGTCGCGGCGACAACCGCTATGGCGGCGTTGGCGTGACGGCACCGTCCGACGCGCCGCTCGACGGGCTGCTCGTGGTCGACCTGTCCAGAGCGCTGGCCGGCCCGCACGCGGCGATGATGCTCGGCGATCTTGGCGCGCGCGTGATCAAGGTGGAGTCACCCGGCACCGGCGACGACAGTCGCTCATGGGGGCCACCGTTCCTGCCCGGCACTGACGGGCAGGCGCACTCGACCTATTTCCTGTCCTGCAACCGCAACAAGGAATCGCTCGCCCTCGACCTCAAGAGTGACGACGGCCGCGACACGCTCACCGCTCTGGTGCGCCGGGCCGACGTGCTCGTCGAGAACTTCCGTCCCGGCGTGCTCGACCGACTGGGCTTTCCCGTCGAACGGCTGCAGGAGATCAACCCGCGACTGATCGTGCTGTCGATCACCGGGTTCGGCCACGACGGTCCCGAAGGCGGCCGGGCCGGCTACGACCAGATCGCTCAGGGCGAGGCCGGCATCATGTCGCTGACCGGTCCGTCGCCGGACGAACCGACCCGGGTGGGTGTCCCGATCGGAGACCTGCTGGCCGGCATGTACGGCGCGTACGGGGTGCTGGCCGCCCTGCACGAGCGGACCCGGACCGGGCGCGGGCGCGTCGTGCGCACCAGCCTGCTCGCGGCGATAGTCGGCGTGCACGCGTTCCAGGGCACCGGCTACACAGTGGCCGGCGAGGTGCCGCTTCCGACGGGCGGGCACCATCCGTCGATCTGCCCGTACGGGCTCTTCCATGCCGCGGACGGGCTGGTCCAGATCGCGGTCGGCAGCGACGGGCTGTGGCGCCGGTTCGCGCCGGAGTTCGGCCTGCACCGTCCGGAGTGGTCGAGCAACCAGGCCCGGGTCGCGGACCGCGCCGGCGTGGTCGCCGCGATCAACGCCGCGTTCTCGGCGTACCCCGCAACTGAACTGCTCGCGCGCCTGGACCAGCTCGGCGTGCCCGCGGGCAAGGTGCGCGACTTGGCCGAGGTCTACGCCTGGGAGCAAACCCGCTCGCAGGGTCTGCTCGTCGACGTCGAGCACGCGGCGCTCGGGCCGATCACGCTGCCCGGGCCACCGGTGCGCTTCGACGGCGGCCCGCCGCGCACCCATTCAGCCCCACCAACTCTCGACCAGCACGGCGCCGCCATCCGAGCCTGGCTGGCCGAGCCGGCCGAGCCGAGCAGTCCATGATCGGAACACCGTTGCGGGTGCTCATCGCATTGGGCGGCAATGCGATGACCGCGGCCGACGGCCGGGCCCGGCCGGAGGACCAGCTGGCCGCGGTCACGGCCGCCATGCCCGCTGTCGCCGACCTGGTTGCCACCGGCGCCGAGGTGGTGCTGACCCACGGCAACGGCCCACAGGTCGGCAACCTGCTGGTCAAGAACGAGATCGCCGCCGCCGTGGTGCCGCCCGTCCCGTTGGACTGGTGCGGGGTACAGACGCAGGGCACGATCGGCCTGCTGATCCTCGACGCGCTGGAAGCGGCACTCGCGGCTCGGGGCCGTACCCCGCAAGTTGCCGCGCTCGTATCGCGGACGCTCGTTGCCGCCGACGACCCGCACTTCGCCGCGCCGAGCAAGCCGATTGGGCGCTACCTGCCCGCTGCCGAGGCGGCCCTCATGATCGAGCACGGCCAGACCTGGCAGGACCGCGGTGAGCACGGCTGGCGCCGGATCGTCGCCTCCCCGGACCCCATCGCCTGCTTGGAAGCGCCGGCGGCCGAGGTGCTGCTCGCCGCGGGCTATGTCGTCGTGTGCGCGGGCGGCGGGGGAGTGCCGGTCGTGCGAACCGACAACGGCGAACTGGTCAGTGTCGAAGCCGTGATCGACAAGGACCTGACTGCGGCGGTCCTCGCCGCCCAACTGCACGCCGACGTCCTGGTGATCGCCACCGACGTGGAGGCTGCGGTCGTCGGGTGGGGCACCGCGCAGGCCGCCCCGCTCGGCACGGTGTCGGCGGCTCGGCTGCGCGCCCTCGCGGTCGAAGGTCACTTCGCCGGTGGCAGCATGGGGCCCAAGGTCGACGCGGCCTGCCGGTTCGCCGAGTCCGGCGGCCGGGCCGTCATCACGTCCCTGCACCGAATCGGCGACGCGCTGGCCGGTAGCGCCGGCACGATCGTCACGTCCTGATCCGCTAGTCCCAAGGAGCGCCCTGTGCCCGAACCGATCGAGGTTCGCAAGGTCCCGTTGCACAACGTCACCGACGCGAGCGAACTGGTCAAGCTCATCGATGACGGCGTGCTCGAGGCCGACCGCGTGATCGCCGTCGTCGGCAAGACCGAGGGCAACGGCGGGGTGAACGACTACACCCGCATTCTCGCCGACCGGGCGTTCCGCGAAGTCCTGGTCGCCAAAGGCAGCCGCAGTTCCGACGACGTGAAGCAGGTGCCGATCGTGTGGTCGGGAGGCACCGACGGGGTGATCAGCCCGCACGCGACGATCTTCGCCACCGTTCCCGCGGACAACGCCCCGCAGACCGACGAGCCGCGGTTGACGGTCGGGTTCGCGATGAGCGAGGTGCTGCTGCCGGAGGACATCGGCCGCACCGCAATGATCACGAAGGTGGCCGCCGCCGTCACCGAAGCCATGCAGCGGGCCGGCATCACCGACGTCGCCGACGTGCACTACGTGCAGACCAAGACGCCGTTGTTGACCATCGACACGATCCGCGACGCGAAAAGCCGCGGTCACGACGTGTTCACCGAGGACACCCTGACCTCGATGGACGTCTCCAACGGCGGTACGGCACTGGGCGTCGCGGTGGCGCTCAAGGAGATCGAGATGCCGCGCGACGAGGACGTCCTGCGTGACCGCGCGCTGTACTCCTCGGTCGCCTCGTGTTCTTCAGGCGTGGAGCTCGACCGGGCTCAGGTGGTCGTGGTCGGCAACACGCGCGGCATCGGCGGGCGGTACCGCATCGGCCACAGCGTCATGACCGACGCCCTCGACCAAGACGGCATTTGGTCCGCGATCCGCGATGCCGGCCTGGACTTGCCCGAACGCCCACACCCCACCGATCTCGGCGGCCAGCTGGTCAACGTCTTCATCAAGTGCGAGACCAGCCAAGATGGTCAGGTCCGCGGTCGGCGCAACGCAATGCTCGATGACTCCGACGTCCACTGGCACCGCCAGATCAAGGCTTGCGTCGGCGGCGTCGCCGCGGCAGTCACCGGTGACCCGGCTGTCTTCGTGTCGGTGTCGGCGGCCCACCAGGGACCCGACGGAGGTGGCCCCGTCGCCGCAATCGTCGACCTCGGCTAGTTCGGCGTCGAGTGACCGACTACTTGCTGGGCTGCGGCACGTGGCACTTCACCTTGGGGTTCGCCCCCATGTAGTTCAGCGGGCCGGCGACAATGGTGACGGCGATGGTGCTCGCCTTCGTGCAGGTCGGCTTGCTCTTGCCGCCGTAGTAGTGCCGCTGGCCCGCGGCGATTGCGCCGATGGCCAACCAGACCAGCACCACGAGAGTCAGCAGTGCCGGCAGGAACGAGCTGCGTCTGTCGCTTCTCATCGTCACGCGGGCGTTCTACCCACAATCCCGACATCAAACTCATGCGATCCGCGTGGCGTCGTTGTAAAATCCACGCTAACTAGATATATTTGCAGTGGTTGGGACCCCAGCCGAGCTCGGGCCAGAACCTGCGTGGTGCTGGACAGAACTGGGTTCTGCGCTCCCTCCGGTGATCCAGTCCGCAAGGGTCTCCATGTCAAGCTCAGCCTCAGCCGCAACCACGAATCGCTGCCTGGTCAGGTGGCGATCATGACGAGCGCCGGCATGGTTTTCGAGTCGTTGTTCTCCGGCCCCAATCCGGGGATCGTCGCCGTCGTCCTCATCCTCGCGGTCGTGGCGGCGGGGGCGGTTTTCTGGTCAATCCGCAGCCTGCTCGTCGACGCCAGGGACGACGCGGCGTCCGATCAGCTCTCTGGCGTTTCGGCGCCGGGTGCCCTGACCGACGAGATCGGTGACCACGGCCTGCTCGAGGGCTAGCCGCAACCGGCAGCGTCGCTAGGCTCGCGTTTCGCCGGGGAGACGGGCGGGCACAGTTCTGCCAGGCTCTACGTCGGGTCGATCGCGCGGAGGTGCCGGCATGGGTGAGGACGTCGCCAAGACCGAATTCAGCCGCCAGGACCGACAGCGCTATCGCGAGAAGGTGCGCCGCTGCCTCGACGTCTTCGCCCACATGCTCACCGACGCCAAGTTCGACTTCGAACGGCCGATGACCGGACTGGAGATCGAGTTCAACCTGGTCGACGGCGAGCAGAACCCCGCGATGCGCAATGCCGACGTGCTCAACGCCATCGCCAACGACGACTTCCAGACCGAACTGGGCCAGTTCAACATCGAGATCAACGTCCGGCCGCGGGGGCTGCACGGGCAGTCGGTAGCCGAACTCGAAGGCGAACTGCGGGCCAGCCTCAACGATGCCGAGGATCGTTCGAAGGCACTCGGCGCCCACATCGTCATGATCGGCATGTTGCCGACGCTGGGCCGCGAGCATCTCACCGGGGAAGCCCTCAGCGCCAACCCGCGCTATGCGCTGATCAACGAGCAGATATTCGCAGCCCGGGGCGAGGACCTCCACATTTCGATTGACGGGCCCGAGCGGCTGTCGACCTACGCCGACACGATCGCGCCCGAAGCGGCGTGCACCAGCGTGCAGTTCCACCTGCAGGTGAGCCCGCAGGACTATGCCGCCAACTGGAACGCCGCGCAGTGCCTGGCCGGCGTCCAGCTCGCGCTCGGCGCCAATTCGCCGTTCCTGTTCGGCAAGGAACTGTGGCGCGAGACCCGGGTCGCCCTGTTCGAGCAGGCCACCGACACTCGTCCGGACGAGCTCAAGGCCCAGGGCGTCCGGCCGCGAGTCTGGTTCGGCGAGCGGTGGATCACCTCGATCTTCGACCAGTTCGAGGAGAACGTCAGGTACTTCCCCGCGTTGCTGCCGATCTGCGAGGACGAGGATCCGGGCGACGTGCTCGCACGGGGTGACACCCCGCGCCTCGGCGAACTGCGTATGCACAACGGCACGATCTATCGCTGGAACCGGCCGATCTACGACGTGTTCCGGGGCAAGCCGCACCTGCGGGTGGAGAACCGGGTCCTGCCGGCCGGCCCTACCGTCGTCGACGTGCTGGCCAACGGTGCCTTCTACTACGGGCTGCTGCAGGTCTTGGCCAAGCAGGACCGGCCGGTGTGGTCGCAGATGTCGTTCGTGGCGGCCGAGGACAACTTCAACGCCGGCGCCAGGCACGGCATCGACGCCAAGATCTATTGGCCCGGGCTGGGCGAGGTGCCGGCCACCGAACTGGTGCTGCGGCGACTGTTGCCCCTAGCCCATGAAGGTCTGGCGGCGTGGGGCGTCGACTCCGCGGTGGCCGACCGACTGCTGGGCATCATCGAGCAGCGCTGCATCACGCATACCAACGGTGCCGAGTGGCAGGCCCGGACGTTTCACCGCATCGACGATGAGAAGCAACCGCTGCACCGCGGCGACTCGCTACGCGAAATGTTGCGGCGCTACATCGAGCACATGCACAGCAACGAACCCGTCCACACCTGGGGCGCATAACTCAGCCCAGCCGGGTGCGCTCGTCTCGGGCCCAGGCACCCAGCAGGCCGCGATAGTGCGCAATGAAGTGGTCGTGCTCGTGGGCCGGAAAGGTGTCGCGGACGGTCTCGACGAGCAGGGTGTCGAACTCCGGCCCGTCGACCCACTCGAGCACGACCTCGTCGAGGTGCCGCAGCCGGCTGGCGCAGAAGTCGCCGTAGCGCTCGACCTCGAAGTAGTCGTCGGCCAGGCGACGGTAGGCGGTGAGCTTCTCGTCATAGCTCAGCTCGGCCCGGTCGGCGATGTCGAAATACCGCCGGGTGTCGAGATCGAAGCGGGGACGCCGGCCGGTGACCGTGCAGAACACCGACCACCGCACGAGTGCCTTCATCGCCCACGGGAAGTAGTAGTGCAGGCTGGTGATCGCGACATCGGGGCAGGCATTGGCGTAATCGATCGGATAGACCCCGCCGCCTTTGACGAGGGTCTCGCAGGAGTTGAACTCCCACCGGAAGAACGCGTTGACCAGGCGTCCGATCGTCACCGTCTCCGCGCCGGTCCGGGCGTCGAGGAAGTCGTGCGTCACCGAGTACCGCGCATGCATCGGCTGGTCGGCGTCGAACTTCATCACCATCGTCTCGGCGCCGATCGACAGGCTGCGGGCGAAGACGTCGTAGCCGGCGACGGCCTTCTGCAGGTGCATCAGCCGTTGCCCGGATTCGTCGTAGGCCCGGTGCAGCTCGGCCCGATTACGGATGTGGCTCACGCCGACCCAGGCGCCGCCGTCGTAGGGCTTCATGAACATCGGGTAGCCGAGCCGCTCGGCGATCGCGTCGAGGTCGAACGGCCGGTTGTAGCGAGCCGCGGTGTAGGCGTACTTGGCGTGCTCGGGCGGATTCTTGTACGGCACCAGCACGGTATCGGGGACCTTCAGGCCCAGCCGCATCATTGCGCAATAAGCCGCGTGCTTCTCCATGCTCTGGAAGGTGAACGGGCTGTTGAGCAGGTACACGTCGTCCATCAACGCGACCTTCTTCAGCCACTCCCGCGGGTGGTAGTACCAGTACGCGAGGCGGTCGATGACCAGGTCGTAGCGGGGCTTGGCCCGCAGGTCGAACGGTTCGATCGCGATCCGCTCGACGTCGTAGCGATGCTGGGTACCGGTGCCGTCGGCGACGGGGCCGAGTCGCCGCACGATCGACTCGAACGCGGTGGGCCAGTCCTGCTCAGTGCCGAGCAGCAATCCGATGAGGTGGGTCGTTTCGGTCATGAGCGGCTCCTTCAGCAAAAGCGCGGCAGGTGGTGCGCGAGCTGGGCCTGCCAGGACGGCCAGTCATGCGGGGTGTCGTGGCCCCACACATCGAGCTCGTGGCGGATGCCCTTGTCGGACAGCAAGCGGGCAAAGGTGAGCGTGCTCGGCAGCGACCCGGTGGGATGGACCTCCCAGGCGCCCTGCCCGACGACGAGCAGGAGGCTCACTCGGTCCCGCAGCCAATCCAAGTGCTCGCCGTCAAGGTTGGTGACGTATTGCATCGGGTTGTTGAAGTACGCGGCGTCACCGGCATCACCCCACGCGTGCCAGGCCGACGGGTCGTAATTACCCGAAAAGCACAGCGCGAACGGGAACAGGTCGGCGCGTTTGAGCGCGAAGTTGGCGGCGTGGAACGCCCCGAGGCTGCAGCCAAGGGTGGCGATGTCGACGGCGCCGCCGCAGTCGTCGGCGATCCACGCCACTACCCGGTCGACGATCCACTGTTCGTACTCGCGGTGCCGCTGCGCCCGCTGCTCGATGGACACCGATGTGTCCGACCAGGTGTAGGCGTCGGCGCTGTCGACGCAGTACAGCTTGACCCGTCCCGCGTCGACGAGTCCGCCGACGGCGGCCACCATGCCGTTGTTCTCGAAGTCCCACGCCCGGCCCTGCTCTGAGGGGAAGATCAGCACCGGTCGGCCGTAGTGGCCATAAGCCAGCAGAGTCAGCGCTCCGAGCTCGACCTGCTCACGCCGCATGCGCACCAGCCAGGTCTCCGAGCAGCTCGGTGAACGCCGGATGCAGCGCATCGCGCCAAGCCGTGTAGTTATGGCCGTCGCGGACGACGTGGAAATCGACCGGATAGTCCAGCGCGCGCAGCAGGTCGGCCATGTGCTGGTTGTTGGCGAGGTTCTCCTCGACGACCCCGCACGTCATCACGGTCGGCAGGGGCCTGCGGTTGTCACGGGAGCGGGCGACTTTCGCCACGAAATCCGTCACTGGCTCGAAGCCGGAGAACTCACGTTCCTGCGCATCCAGCTGCGGGGTGAAGAAGCTGCCCGACTGCAACAGCAGCGCGTTGAACGCCGACGGAAACGAGCGGTGGGCGTGCAGCATCGCCAGCGCACCAAGGCTCACGCCCACGCCGATCCGCAACGACGCCGGGGCCAGCCGGTCCAACTTCGGTAGCAAGTCGACGCACAGCGCCCGGGCGTAGGCCCGGTTGGCCGCGTAGTTGACGTTGCGGTCACCTGGCGCCAACAGCGCGGCGCGCAGCGGCGGCAGGGCGCCCGCGGCGAGCGATGCGCCGAGGTAGTGGGTGAACGAGCCGAGCCGCGCGTATTCCGGGCCGTCGTGCACCACCAGCAACGGCGCGGGTTGGCGGGGCTCGAGCCCATCAGGCGCCCACAGCACGCCGTCGATCGTGGTCGCGAGGGCGCGGGTGTGGATGCTGAACGGTTGCGTCGATTCCGGCGCGGGCGGCAACTCGAGCCAGGGCGGCTGGCGGTACTCCGGGAACAGCACGACCGACTTGTCGCCGAACGCCCCGCCGGCGCGAAGTGGATTGCCGGGGTCGGTGATCGTCTCTGTGCCGCCGTCGAGGTCGGTCGTCTCGAGCCGGTACTCCATGCGATCGACCGGCGGCCGGGGCAGCCGCAACGTCCACGTGCCGCCCTGGCGAACGAATGCCAGTCCGTCAGTGAGACCGAGTTCCTGCACCAGGCGCACGCCGGCCAGCCGACCACCCCGGTCGGGCAGGGCGAACACGACGCCGGCGGCATCGGTCACCGGCGCCGTACCGGTGCGGGTCGGGGGCATCGCAAAACTTTAGATCACCGGTCCGCACTGGATCGGGCAAGCGGTGGTTCAAGCCAGGAACGGGTCGTCCAGTGGGTTGCGGCAGTTGCCGCATTCGCGGGCCGGAGCCGCCGTACCGGTGTGGCAGCGCTCGCAGTACAGCGTTCGTTGTCCCACCGTGTGCGCCGCCCACAGTCCCGAGAACTGGCTGTATTCGAAGGGGCGCTCGCGTTGCTCGCGCGCCATCTTCTGGTGCGCCGACCCGCCGATGAACGCGATCACGTCCTCGGGGCTGCGCCACAGCCCGAGCGCGTAGCCGTGCGGCCCGTCGTTGAAGACCAGCCACCGCACGAACCCTGACCGGTAGCGGAACTCCTCCTGCATGGCCGCGAAGTTGCGATACGCGCGCTGGGCGCCGTCATTGTCGGCGAAGGTCGTATGGAGCAAGGTCAATGCTCCGGCCGCTTCCGGTCCAGACAGAGTCGGCCCGTCGAAGGCGATCACCGCGCCGGGGGTGAACCGGACGCCGGGCACCGTGTGGGCGGCCGCCATCATCTCGTCGTCGGGCGGGTACACGCCGACCTTGGCCGGCCGGTCTGCGATATCGGTCATGGCAACGATGCTCGGCGATCACCACAGCGGGTGCCATCCCTGGTTCCAGGGGGTCCCCTGGCCGCGATCTCGTGTCACCATCGAGGCGTGGCAGCTCAGCCGAGCGGTGCGGGTATCGCGCGATGGTGTGCCACTGCGGCCGACGCCGACACGTTCAGTCGCGGGCTTTTCGACCGATTGGCCCGAGCCATCCCCTTCGACGGAGTGTTCCTCGCCGCGGTCGACCCGGCGACCCTGCTCTACACCCGCGCGTTCCGCCGGGGGATGCCGACGGAGGCGGGGCCGGCGTTCATCCAGACCGAGCTGGGCGACGACGACGTCAACCAACTGCGCCACCTCGCGCGGGCGCCGAGTCCGGTCGGCTGGCTCGACGAGGCAACGCGCGGCGACCGGATGGCGGCGCGCAGGTATCGCCTGGCGATGTATCCCTACGGGCTCGGCGACGAGTTGCGTGTCGCTCTCATGCTCGACGGTGAGTGCTGGGGACTGCTGTGCCTGCACCGCGCCGAGGCCCGAGCCGGCTTCGACGAAGCGGATGCGCGGGCGATCGCGCGGATCGGACCGGTTATTGCGGGCGCGTTGCGCCGCGCCCTGGTCAGTGAGCGGGCTCTGTCCACCGACGCGTGGGACGGGCCGGGGGTTGCCGTGCTCAACCCCGACGCGAGCCTGCACTCGGCGACCCCGGCGGCGGCGCATTGGCTGGCCGAGCTCCACCAACTCGACCGACCGCGCGTGGAGCCCCTGCCGACCGTTGTCCTTGGTGTCGTCGGGGCGCTGCATGCCGGCGGCGATTGGGGCCGACGGGCGGCGCGCGCACGGGTCCGCGCGCCCTCGGGCAGTTGGCTGACGGTGGAGGCCGCCGGCCTGGATGCGGTACCGGGCTCGGTCGCCGTGGTGATCGAACCGGTGAGCCCGTCGGCGCTCGCCCCGCTGATCATCGCGGCGTACGGGCTGACCAATCGAGAGCGAGACGTCACCCAGAAGCTGCTGGTCGGTCTGTCCCGCAAGGCGATCGCCGCGCAATTGCACATCTCGTTGCACACGGTCAACGACCACGTCAAAGCGGTCTTCGACAAGACCGGCGTGTCCAGCGCGGGGCAGCTGCGCGTCCAGCTCCTGGGGTAGGTCCGCGGACCTGCAGGTCGTGGCCGCTCCATGGGGGGCCGACGCGGCACAATCGGGGCATGACGCTGAGTCCTGAGGAACTGGACCTGATCGACGCGTACTGGCGGGCGGCCAACTACCTCTCGGTCGGGCAGATCTATTTGCTGGCCAACCCGCTGCTGCGCGAGCCGCTCGCGCCCGAGCACATCAAGCCCCGGCTGCTCGGGCACTGGGGAACGACGCCCGGGCTGAACCTGCTCTACGCCCACATGAACCGGGTCATCAAGAACCGCGACCTGAATGCGCTCTACGTGACCGGCCCCGGCCACGGCGGGCCCGGGCTGGTCGCCAACGCCTACCTGGAAGGCACCTACAGCGAGGTGTATTCGTCCATCGGGCCGGACGAGGACGGGATGCGGGCGCTGTTCCGACAGTTCTCCTTTCCTGGCGGCATCCCCAGCCATGTCGCGCCAGAGACGCCGGGCTCCATCCACGAAGGTGGCGAGCTGGGCTACGCGCTCGTGCACGCCTACGGTGCCGTATTCGACAACCCCGATCTGCTCGCGCTGTGTGTGGTCGGCGACGGCGAGGCCGAAACCGGCCCGTTGGCCGCCAGCTGGCATTCCAACAAGTTCCTCGACCCGGTGACCGACGGCGCCGTCTTGCCGGTGCTGCATTTGAACGGTTACAAGATCGCCAACCCGACCGTGCTGGCCCGGATCCCTGATGACGAATTGGCTGCCCTGATGCGGGGCAACGGCTACGAGCCCCACTTCGTGGTCGGCGACGATCCCGCCGACGTCCATCAGCAGCTGGCGGCCACGCTCGACCAGGTGCTCGACGACATCGTCGCGATCCAGCAGGCGGCCCGTGACGGCGGGCCGAGGACGGAGCAGCCGGCCCGGCCGGCCTGGCCGATGATCGTGCTGCGCACCCCGAAGGGCTGGACCGGTCCCAAGGAGGTCGACGGCCTGCCGGTCGAAGGCACGTTCCGCTCGCATCAGGTGCCGCTGACCGAAACCCGGACGAACAACGGCCACCGCGAACTGCTCGAGCAGTGGCTGCGCAGCTACCGCCCGGACGAGTTGTTCGACAAGTCCGGCCAGCTGCTGCCGCACCTGCAGGAACTCGCGCCGACCGGCAGCAGGCGGATGAGCGCCAACCCGCACGCCAACGGCGGCCTGCTGCTACGCGACCTCGCCATGCCCGATTTCCGCGACTACGCCGTCGCGGTCGACCGTCCGGCGCAGAGCTGGACGGAGGCCACGCGGGTGCTCGGCGAGTTCCTGCGCGACATCATTGCCCGCAACGGCGACCGGTTCCGGCTGATGGGCCCGGACGAGACGGTGTCCAACCGGCTCAGCGCCGTGTTCGAGAAGACCGACCGAGCGTGGGAGGCGACGACGGTGCCGGGCGACGATCACCTCGCTCCGGACGGGCGTGTCATGGAGGTGCTGTCCGAGCACCTGTGCCAGGGCTGGCTGGAGGGTTACCTGCTCACCGGGCGGCATGGGCTGTTCAACTGCTACGAGGCGTTCATCCACATCATCGACTCGATGTTCAACCAGCACGCCAAGTGGCTCAAGACGACCCGGGCCATCCCGTGGCGGGCGCCGATCGCGTCGCTGAACTACCTGCTGTCCTCGCACGTCTGGCGCCAGGACAACAACGGGTTCTCCCACCAGGACCCCGGCTTCATCGACCACGTGATCAACAAGAAGGCCGAGATCGTCCGGGTCTATCTCCCGCCGGACGCGAACACCCTGCTCTCGGTGGCCGACCACTGCCTGCGCAGCCGCAACTACGTCAACGTCATCGTCGCGGGCAAGCAACCCGCGCTCAACTACCTGACGATGGACGAGGCGATCGCGCACTGCACCCGGGGAGTCGGCATCTGGCCGTGGGCCGGCACCGGCGACGACGAGCCCGACGTCGTACTCGCCTGCGCCGGTGACATCCCGACCCTCGAGACGCTGGCGGCGGCCGACCTTCTGCGCACGCACCTGCCCGATCTCAACGTGCGGGTCATCAACGTGGTCGACATCATGCGCCTGCAGAATGAGACGGAGCACCCGCACGGGTTGGCCGACCGCGACTTCGACGCGCTGTTCACCACCGACAAGCCGGTGATCTTCGCCTACCACGGCTACCCGTGGCTGATCCACCGCCTGACGTACCGCCGCAACAATCACAGCAACCTGCACGTGCGCGGCTACAAGGAGGAGGGCACGACCACCACTCCGTTCGACATGGTCATGCTCAACGACCTCGACCGGTTCCACCTCGTCATGGACGTGATCGACCGCGTTCCGTCGCTGGGTAGCCATGCGGCCACGTTGCGGCAGCAGATGTCCGACGCCCGCCTGGCCGCCCGCGCGTACACCCGCGAGCATGGCGAGGACGACCCGGCGATCACCGGCTGGACCTGGCCGGCGTCGGCCGGGCAGGACTGACCCAGTGCGGGTGCTCGTTGTCAACGCTGGCTCCTCCAGCCTGAAACTGCGTCTGCTCCGTGCCGATGACACCGTCGAGCAGGAGTCCGATCTGCCGGCCGGCCCGGACGGTCTCGACATCGACCGTCTGGGCCGGATCCTGCGCGACTGGCCGGACCCCGACGTCGTCGGGCACCGGGTCGTGCACGGCGGAACCTTGTTCGCCGGGCCGGTCCTGCTCACCGCCTCGGTGCGCCGGCAGCTCCAGCAGCTGACCGACCTCGCCCCGTTGCATCAGCCGAAGTCGCTCGCGGCCCTGGATGCGGTCACAGCGCGGTTGCCGCAGGTGCCGGCGGTCGCGAGCTTTGACACCGCGTTCCACACCACGATCCCCGCGGCAGCGGCGACCTACGCCGTGCCGCGGGCCTGGCGGCGGCGCTACGGAATCCGTCGCTATGGGTTCCACGGGCTGTCGCATGCGTACTGCGCCCAACGGGCCGCCGACGTCGTCAACCGGCCGCTGGCGCAGCTGCGGATCGTCACGTGCCACCTGGGCGCGGGGGCGTCGCTGGCGGCGGTGCTCCAGGGCCGCAGCGTCGACACGACGATGGGCTTCACCCCGCTGGAAGGCCTGGTGATGGCCACGCGGTCCGGCACGGTCGACCCCGGTCTGGTCTTGTGGCTGGAGGAGCACGAGCACCTGAGCCCACACCAGGTCGCCACTGCTCTCGAGCAGCAGTCGGGGCTGCTGGCCCTGGCCGGCACGGGGGACATGCGTGAGGTGGAAGCCGCGGCCGGGCGCGACGAGCCCGACGCGGTGCTGGCCCTCGACGTCTACATCCATCGCCTGGCAGCAGGCATCGCCGCCATGACCGCGGCCATCGGCGGAATCGATGTGCTGGCCTTCACCGGCGGCGTCGGGGAACGCTCGCCGATGGTCCGGCGTCGAGCGGCCGACCGGCTCGGCTACCTGGGCCTCGCTGTCGATGAGCGACGCAACGAGACGAACGAAGGCCAAGACGCCGATGTCACCGGCACCGCGGCGGCGGCCCGCACGGTGGTGATCCGAGCTCGTGAGGATCTGCAGATCGCCGGCGAGGCCCGCCGGTTGCTCGCCTCCGGCTGATGCCGAAGCGCGGCTCGGCCGCGGCGTGGACAAAGCTGCGCGGTCGTCGGCGAGTTGCTTGCCTATAAAGATTTATCCGCGCTAACTTTACGGCCGTGGGCGGTCATAGCCGCCCCTCGTTCCCGCCACCGGTGTCGAATTTGCGTTGCAAGGTTAAGATAAGCAATCGCATGACTTTGCGGCTCCGGTAGCTATACCGTTTGCCTGCGCGCAGTCCGGAAACGTGGCTGGCGCTGTGTCGAGAGGTCGTGGCCAGTGTCTGGCCTTCGCAAGGTCCGCCGCATTCCGGATTCATCCTCGGTACCTCCGGTGCTGTCATTCGACCAGCTCGAGGTCGCGTTGCAGCCGATCATCGACGTCAGCACGGGGGCAGTTGTCGCCGCGGAGGCTTTGGCCCGGTTCCCGGCCCAAGCGGGGTTCTCCGTCGAAGACGCTTTTGTCGAGGCGTATGCCGTGGGCCGCGGTCTCGAACTCGAGGCGGAATGCCTGCGAATTTCGTTGCGACGCCGGGATGAAATGCCCGCGGACGTCCTGTTGAGTGTGAATGTCAGCCCGAACGCCGTGAACGCGCTTGTCGTGCGCCGAGAACTGCGCGGCGACCTCAGCGGGGTGATCGTCGAAGTCACGGAGCAGTCGGCCGGGCATCCCGAGGCGCTCTTCGTGGCCCTGACCGATCTCCGGAGGCGCGGGGCTCTGGTGGCGATCGACGACGCGAGCACGGGCTACGCCGGCCTGTTGCGTCTGGCCACGCTGCGCCCGGACATCGTCAAGCTCGATCGCGGCCTGGTGACCGCGGCCCGGCAGAGCATCGCCAAGACAGCCGTCATCGATTCGCTGGTCAGCCTGTCGCACCGCATCGGCGCCCGCGTGCTGGGTGAGGGCGCGGAAACCATCGATGATCTGACCAACCTCACCGAACGCGACGTCGACTACGCACAGGGCTGGGCGATCGCCGCTCCGGCCGCGACGCTGCCCGCAGCCTCGGCGGCGGCGGTGCGGGCCTGCCGGCGGGCGCGGGCCGAGCTGCTGCGGTCGGCCTCGCTGACTGTCGCGCCGGACTCATCGGCTCGCATCCGTGAGATCACGGCCGCGCTGGCCGGCAGCGTGGCCCTGCCGGACGTGCACAAGGCCTTACGCAGTGCCGCGGCCGGATTAGGCATCGACGTGATCGGTTTGTCGACGCTGGACGACGACGGCCTGCTTCAGGAGATCAGCGCCGCCGGGGCCCCGGTAGACGGCGCCCTGTACGTGCTGGGCGACTTTCCCGCCACCCGAGGCGCGCTGGACTCAGCGGTGATGATCGAAGCGCACGTCGACGATCCGGCCAGCGATCCGGCCGAACGGGACCTGCTGGCCGGCCAGGGAATGGCCAGCCTGCTGCTCATCCCCGTAGTCAGCGGCGCGACTCCGCTCGGCGTTCTGGAGTTCCAGCATCGGACGAACCGACGCTGGACGAACGACGACATGATTCACGCGCGCACACTCGCCGAACACATCGGCAACGTTCTGCTCCGCCTGCCCGATACGCGGCGGCCGAGGTAGCCCTAGGGTGAGCCGGGGTGCTCGGCCAGCGCATGCCGGAGCAGGGCAACGGCCGACCATTGCATGAGTTCGACGGCGTCGTCGCGCGACAGCCCCGCGACATCGGTCAGCCACACGAGCGATTCGATACCGGTTGCATTGCGGACCGCGATCGCAAGACGGTGCAGGTCGGCGGCCGATAGGCGTGGCCGCAGCGGGGCGAGCGCTTCTTCGAACCAGTTGATCGCGCGGCCTTGGCGCAATGGCAACTGCTCAGCCGAGGTCTCGGGCTCGAGCGAGAGGCGCAGCATCGTCCGCTGCTGAGCCTCGGTGTCGACGATCAGCCGGGCGAAGGCCGTTACCGCAAGCTGCAGCCGCGTCTCTGGGTCATCACCGGCGTCTGGGGGCAACAGGGTGCCGGCCTCGGTCTCCGGATGGGCGGCGCGGAGCATCGCCTTCTGGTTCGGAAAGTAGCGGTACGCCGTGGTTCTGGAGATCGAGGCCTCCGCCGCGACCTGTTCCACGGTCGGCGGCGCCCCGCCGCGCGCCACGAGACTGCGGGCGGACGCGATCAGTGCGCTGCGGGTGCGCGACTTCTGCCCGGTGCGGCCGGTCTGCTCGTACGTTGACACGATCGACACGGTATCGTAATCTCATCATGGTACTCAAGTACCACGAAGCCTCTAGAGGAGCCAGCCATGACGATGCGGCAAGCGACTGTGCGAGAGCGCGGCGAAGGCGAACGGCGCTGGTTCTTCGGCGGCGGCGTGCACACCTGGCTGGCGACGGCTGCCGAGACCGGCGGCCAATTCCTGGTGTTCGAGGACTACCTCGACGCGGGCAAGGCCACGCCGCTGCACCTGCACCCGGATGCCGAGGAGACCTTCATCATGCTCGACGGCGAGATCCGGCTTCGGGTGGGCGATGAAGACCGTCCGCTCAGCGCCGGCGGTATTGCTGTCATTCCCCGCGGTCTTGCCCACGCGTTCCTGGTGACTTCGCCGACGGCCCGCATGCTGTGCCTGCAGACCCCTGGCAACGGCGAGGAGTTCTATCGGGGCGCAAGCGAGCCGACCAGCCAGGACCAGCCGAGCGGTCGCATCGATTTCGACCGGGTCCGGCAGTCGGCGGAGCGTACCCACGCCATAGCGATCCTCGGTCCGCCGCCGTTCTGAGGCTGGGCCCCGCGTGGTGCCGGTGCACTCGACCTCGAAGCGGTGATCAACGCCGGCGGCTCGGGTAATCTCGACCAGGCTCGGCGACCCCGACTCCCGATCGAGCAGCCCGGAATCGAGGTCACCATGAGCACCGATGCACCCGACGTCCCCGAACCGGAACTCGAAGACGCCTTCGACCGCATCGTCGACGAAGGCGAGGTGCGGCTGGCCCGGCCGATGCTGGCCCTCGTCTCAACCGGGCTGCTCGGCGGCATCGACGTCGGCGTCGGGGTGTTCGCATATCTGCTCGTCGAGCACGTCACCCACAACGTGCTGCTGGCCGGGCTGGCCTTCTCTGTCGGCTTCGTCGCCCTGCTGCTGGCCCGCAGCGAGCTGTTCACCGAGAACTTCCTGGTTCCGGTAACCACCGTCGTCGCCGGCAAGAGCAGCCCCACGGCGTTGGCTCGGCTCTGGGCCTCGACCCTGGCCGGGAACCTGGTCGGCGGTTGGATCATCGCCTGGCTCGTGATCACCGCCCGGCCCGACCTCAAAGCGGAGGCGGTCAAGGCGGGCGCGCACTACGCCGACCTCGGGGTCTCGCTGCGCTCGCTGGCCCTCGCCGTACTGGCCGGCGCCGTCATCACCCTGTTGACCCGCATGCAGCAGTCGACCGAGAGTTTGGGTGTGCAGCTGGTGCCGGCTGTGCTCTTCGGGGCGATACTCGCCGCCGGACAACTGTTCCACTGCGTGCTCGACTCGCTGTTCATGTTCGCGGCACTCATCGCCGGGGCGCCGTTCGGCTACCTCGACTGGCTGAGCGCGCTGGGCTGGTCGGCAGTGGGCAACGTCATCGGCGGAATCGTGCTGGTGACGTCGGTGCGGTTGCTGCGGGTACCTCATCGGGTCGCTGAGTCCCGCTCACCCGACGCCGACTGAGCCGGCTCAGGCTCAGCGGTCGTCGAACGCGGCAATCTCCTCGTCGTCGTGCCGGAGAGGCTACGGCGCCAGTGAATCCAGGTTGACGACGATCGCTTCCTGGGTCGTGCGTGCGATCACGACCACCGCCTCGTCGCTCGGCGACGGGTTTTCCTCCCGATGCGGCACGAACGGCGGAACGAAGACGTAGTCGCCCGGCCCAGCCTCCAGCCGTCGCTCCCGTCCGCCTTCGAGGAAGACGAACACCGGGTTGCCGGCGACGACATAGATGGCCGTCTCGGACTCGCCGTGGTGGTGGTCGCCGGATCGAGATGACGGCGACACGTGCGTCTGCCCCATCCATAGCCGCTGCGAGCCGACCGACTTGCCGCTGATCGCCTCGAGCCGCCGCATGCCGCGGGACTGCGCAGTGTCGCTGACCAGGGCGTCACCGGCGACGTGGTGCAGCCGCTCGTGAAAACCGTCCATGCGGCGATCTCACCACACCACCGCGCTAGCTCAGTCCGTACACCGGTACGGCGGCGCCCGACACCAGCTTCGCGGCCGGTGAGGTCAGGAACAGGTACACGGCCGCGACGTCCTCGACCTTCGGCCAGCGCTCGTGCGGCGCGTCGGGCATGGCCGCACGGTTAGCGGGCGTGTCCATGATGCTCGGTATCACCGCGTTGACCGTGATGCCGGTGCCGTGGGTCTCGGCCGCGGCCATCTCGACCAGGTGCAGCACCCCGAGCTTGCTGACCGAGTAGGCGAAGTTGGAGCCCTCGCTGACGAGCGCCACTCGGCTGGCGGTGTGCACGAGCCGCCCCTGGCCGGTCGCCGTCATGCGCCGCAGCGAGTGCTTGGTGATCAACGCGGCGCTGGCGAGGTTGAGCATCAGCTGCGTCTTGAGCTCGTCCGCGTCGAGGTCCGGGAGCGGCCGGTGGCCGGCGAAGCCGCCCACGACGTTGACGACCGCCCAGGGCGGGGGAGCGTCGTCGAAGGCCGCCGCGAGGCCCGCGTCGTCGAGGACGTCGACCGCGCGATAGGCAACCCGGTCAAGCTGTCGTGCGGCATCCGGCACGACCCGGTCCAAGCCGAGGACCGTGGCGCCGGCCGCGACGTACGCGTTCGCCAGCTCCGCGCCGAGCGCACCACCGGCACCGATGACTACGACCTGTCGTCCGTCGAAATCTGACATGACCGCGCTGCCCTACCCGAGCCAGTCCCGCAGGTGCTGGTAGATCACCGGGTCGCCGAGCAGATGGAAGTGGTGCTTGCCACCGAGGTGCAGCGAGCGCTCGACCTCGAACTCCAGACGACGCCGCGGCCCGTTCCCCGTGGCGCTCGAGTGATCGACCAGCAGGTCGCCGAGAAAGGGGAACCGGCTCTCGGGTGCGCGGCTGAGCGTCGCGCATACCGAGTAGTAGGCGACCTCGGGGAGGAAGGCGAGCTCGGTGCAGTTGTCGATGTGGTCTTCTGGATCGAACCCGGACCAGTCGGCCTCGACCAGCGCGCCGTGGCGCAGATCCTTGATCCCGACGCTGCGCCGGTTGAGCCAGGTGGCGAATGGTCGGGTCTCGGGCAGTTCGGCCAAGCGTCGGGTCCCCTTGTTCACGGCTCGCTCCAGCGGCGCACCCAGGTGCGGGGCGCCGAGGCCGACGACGTGCCGTAGGGCGGCGACCCACGGCTGTCCCAGGTCGGCGGCCTGATGTGCCGCGCTGCGGGCCACCAGCCCACCCATGGAGTGGCCGACGATGGTCAACTCGGTGACCGGGACCGGCCAGAGTCGCACCAACTCGTCGAGCTGCTCAGCGAGTTCCCGACCGTTGGCGGAGATGTGCAGCCCCGAGTTGAACGAGACGTACAGCGGCGTCCAGTCGCGTTCGTCGCGCAGCAGCGAGCCGTACGTCACGCTGCGATCGCCCCACGTGCGGGCGGCCTGGAAGCTCCAGGACAGGTCGCTCTCGCACAATCCGTGCAGGAACACGATGACGCGTCCGGTAGCGGTGTCGGCGACGTCGTAAACGACATTGGCGGGTACCCGTCGCAGCCGCCCACCGTGGACGCGGATGCGCATGTCCTGGGCCAGCGCCGGCCGCTGGTCGGCCAACCGATCGCCCCAGAAGCCGTTGAGCGCGCCCAGCGCGAACCGGCCACGGGGATCCTCGTGCAGTGAGGGCGCAGCCGGATCGATGCGGCTGGCCGCGACCAGGCCCACCGCAGCCGGGATAAGCCGCACGCCCGCTCGGGTGGAGGTGTAGGCGATGGCCGAGATGCCGTCGTGGAGCAGCCTGGCCGGCAGTGCGGGCGGGCCGACCAGGCCGAACAGCCGTGCGGCCAGGGCCTTGTGCACGTCGCGGACGATCTCGGCGATGTCGCCCAGAGCCGTGCCGAGCAACCCGCCTGCATCGCGAGCCTCGTCGCCTCGCACCGCATCGCCTCCCGCGCCGCCGATGGGACGACCCTAACCCCGGCGGCCGACATGTGGCGGGAGCCCCGGACAGATCCGGGGCTCCCGTGGTCAAGCGCGGCTGCTAGTGCCGGGGTTTGTGGATCGGGTTGATCGAGGCAATCGCGCCGTTCTCCTTGAGCAACACCTGCTTGTTGTTGGACTGGGTGAAGTCGAACAGGGAATTCAGCCTCCCGTCGTGCGCGTCGTACGAGGAGTCCCCGATGCGACCGGTGAACCAGTTGTCCTCGATGAACTTGGTGATCGACGCCTGCTCGGTCGCGGCATGGCTCACGAAATTCGTCTTTGCGTAGGGCGAGATGACCAGCAACGGCATCCGCGGCCCGGGCCCGCACCGATCCTGGTACCCGCCCGCGACCGGCGCAGTCGAGCTGGCGCAGATCGTGTCGTCCAAAGCCGTGTGAGATGCATTCTTGATCTTGGCTGGCACGTGGTCGTACCAGCCGTCGGAGTCGTCGTAGGCAATGACGACGGCCGTACCGGACCACTGCTTGGACTGCTGTAGCGCGTTGATCTGGTTCACCAGGAAGTGCTGCTCGTCGATCGGGTCGGAGTAGCCGGCGTGGCCGTCCTGGTACGAGGCGGCCTTGAGGAAGCTGACGGCCGGCAGGTGGTTGGTTTTCAGTGCCCGGCTGAAGTCGGTGAGGTCGTACTGGTGGTTGGCTCGGTCGGTCTTGCCGATCCGGGCCACCGACGACGGCGGCAGGTGGTGCGGGTTGGCCGTCGAGGCGTAGTAGGCGAAGGGGTTGTGGTGCGGGCTGTAGTCCACAACCGAGTTGCCGCCGATGTTGTTGTGCTTGGCCCCGCACACTGCGAACTGCGTCGAGCCGCTGGCTGGTGTGGTCGGGCGGAAGCCGCCCTGGAACCAGCCCCAGGTCACGCCGCGGTCGTTGAGCAGGTTGCCTACGTTGCGCCCGGTCGCAGCGGCGAGATTGTTGGTCGAGGTGTGGTTGCTGTCAGAGCAGTCGTCGTAGGCAGGGTCCGGGTCATTGATGACGGTGCCGACGCCGTTGGTATCGGGCGCGACCACGGCATAGGAGTCCGACGTCGGCTGATGCGTCACGGAGGTCACGGCGCGGAACCCGTGGGTCTGGCCGGCGATGAGGTTGAGTGCGCCCGGCGTCGAAGGCCCGAAGACGCTGCTGAAAGAGTTGTCCGACATCGCGTACTGCTGGGCGTAGTTCCACAGTCCGGTGACCGTATTGCCGTCGTAGTAGTCCATCGTCAGACCCGGAGCCCCGAACATCACCGGCTGACCGCTGCAGGTGTCGACGCTGACGTTCTGGACGAACTTGTCCATCTTGCCGCCGTCGTAAGCCTTCTGCTCCGCCGTGTAGCCGTGGTTCTGGTCGCAGGTGAGGGCCTGCGAGGCAGTGAGCCGGCTGGGGTAGTACAGGTTCGGGTTGCTGGTGAGCAGGTGCGAGGTGATCAGGTTGTTCACCCTCGGGGTGCGCGACGAGGCGTAGAACTTCGTGCCGTCGGTGTTCTTGGCCTTCGGGTAGGTGCCGAAGTAGTGGTCGAAGGAGATGTTCTCGTCGAAGAGCACGACCAGATGCTTGATCGGGCTGGCGGTGATGCCGGATCGGTTCGCAGTTGGCTTCACAGCCGATGACGTCGCACTGCCGGAACTGGCGGCGATCATCCCGACGGCCGCGGCGGTGGCCACGACAACAGCAGCGAGCGTTCGACGCCGGTGCGCTCGGATCAGCACAGTGGCTTCCTCTCGTTCAGTGGATGCGGCATCCCGAGATGGTAGGCATGCCCGGGCACTTGGTCTGTCATGCCAAGACCCTTGTCGCGACTGTCGTCGCGAGCCTGGCCCGGCGATGAATGCTGAATGAACGCTCCACGACGGCCGATCACCTGGCGCTGCGGGCACCGCGTGAGGTCAGGTAAGCAGGGGCCGGCCATACCAGTCCGAGGCGTTACGCACGCCGGGCAGGGCGAAGAAGTACCCGCCCGCCACCGGCGAGACGTAGTCGGCGAGCGGCTCGCCGGACAGTCGCTGCTGCACCGCGGCGAACTGCCGGTCCAGGTCCTGCTGGAAGCAGCTGAAGATCAGTCCCATATCGAGGTTGCCGTTGGCGTCGATGCCGGCGTCGTAGTTGTAGCTGCGCCGTAGCAGCTGGCTCGAGTCGGTGCGTGGCGTGCGGGGATTGGCCAATCGAATGTGCGCGTTCAGCGGGATGGTGGCGCCTCGCGGATCGTCGGTGTAATTCGGCTCGTCGGCCTCCGTGTTTCCGGACAGCGGCGCCCCGGTGTCCCGGCGCCGGCCGATCATCCGCTCCTGCTCGGAGAGTGTGACCCGGTCCCAGAACTCCACCAGCATGCGGATGACCCGCACGACCTGGTAGCTGCCTCCCGTCGCCCACGCCGGCTCGGCCGAACCCGGCTGCACCCAGATCAAGCGGTCCATGACGGCGTGATCGGTCACTGTCGGGTTCGCCGTGCCGTCCTTGAAGCCGAGAAGGTTGCGCGGGGCGCCGGTGGGTCGCGGTGGTCCGTTGAATCCCTCGAGGCGCCACCGCGGCTGCATTCCACCGCGGGTGTGTCGGGTGAGGTCGCGCAGCGCGTGCAGCACAGTGTCCGCGTCGTCGGCGCAGATCTGCACCAACAGGTCGCCCCCGCAGCGCGCGGGGTCCAGGTTGTCGTCGGGGAACACGTCCATAGCCCGCAACCGCTTCGGCTTGCGGGCGGCGAGCCCGAACCGGTCGTCGAACAGCGAGGCCCCGGCGCTGAGCGTCACCGTCAGGCCGCCGGGAGGCGCGGTCGGCCCCAGCAAACCGGAATCCGGGGGCGGCGCCGAGATGCCGAGGTCGGGCGGAGTGCCTCCGCCGGTCAGGAACCGGGCCCGCTGCGTCAACGCGCGCGCCAGGTCGGTCAGCTCGCCGCGGTCATGCGCTGTGACGTCGAAGGCGACGAACGCGGCTCGGGACTGGCGCTCGGTCACGATGCCGGCCTGGTGCAACCCGTGGAACGCGAACCGCCGATCAGCGTCGCGGACGGGATCGGCTCTGGCCGGTCGGCTCGTCGCGGCGGTGCCCACAGCGCCCACCGCGGCGCCGCCGACTGCGGCCGCGGCGCCCTGCAGGAATCGACGACGTTCGATGTTCGTCGCGCGGTGGTCGGCGGTCATGAGGCGCGCCTCGGTTCGAGTATCGACGCGACCGGGGCGAGCAGTTCGCTCAGGTCGCTGACGTCGGCGTCGAGTTGCTCGCGCTGCCCGCGGTTGAGTGCCTGGACGGCCGGCCAAGTCCCGTCCGCCCGCCGCACGGCGTCCAGGTCGTTCTCGGTCCGGCTCAGGCGAGTGGCCAGCCGTACCTGGGCTGAGTACCGAGGCCGGAGCAGCGGATCAAGGATCTTGAGCACGACCCGGGTCCCTTCGAGGTTGGCCCGTACGGTGGCGAGGCTTGATCCGCTGCCGTAGTCGCTCTGGCCAGTCAGTTCGAACTGCAGGGCGTCCTCGACGATCTCGTGGGCACGGATCGCAATCTGCAGCGGGTCGATCTGTGCTGTGGCGAACTCGGTTCCGAGGCCCCGCTCCGCGACGAGCAATGCGTCGGCCTTCGGGAGCAGGGCGCGTGCGGGCTGGCCGTGCCAGAGTCCGTACTCGATCCGGCGCAGGCCAACCCACCGGACGTCGTTCACGCCGCCTTTGAATCCGGTCGGACGGCCGTTGATCGCCGCGGCACGGTCTCCGAAGGCGTCGTACGCGGCGCCGAGGCGCTCGTACTCGACATGTGCCGGCAGCCACGACCGGCGTGCGGCGGCGAGGTCACCGCGAGCGATCGCTGCACGCAACGGCCGGGTGAGTGCGACCAGCTTCGGGATCTGACCGGCGACGTAAGCCTCGTACGCCTTCGTCGGTGCGATCAGGTCGCCCTGGGTGACCGGAAGCACGGCCGGTGTCGATCCGGACGCGCGACCGGCGATTGTGACGGTTGGGCCGGTGACGACTTCCTCGTCGTCCATCGCGCAGCGGAACGCGTACCGGCCCGACCCGAGGTCGACGTGCAACTCGGTGTGGGTACCCGGCCCCAGCGGCTCGATGTCGGCGTACACCGCGCCGGTGCGGGTGTCGGTGAGCAGCACCTCGCCCCCGCGGGTATCGGAATTGGTCAGCACGAACCGCTGCGGCCCGGCTTTCGGATGGCTCCAGCCGGTGCCGCACGCGCTCACCGATACGTGGATGCGGGTGAAGCCGGACGCACGGTTGGGCTGCGTCGCGCTGCCGCAGCCCCCGCCGGCCAGTACCAGTACGCCGCAGCAAAGGGCGAGGGCGGGCCGGCGCACGCAGCGATGCTAACCAGCCCGGCCGGGTGCTCCGTCCCCGGTCCACAGACCGTTCGCCAAATGTTCACCCACCGCGTTGAGTGACGTATTCGCGGGTTGAGAGACGGCGATTTTCCTCGTCTCTGATCATGGAAATACGTCACTCGACGGAGTGTCCACTCGACGCGTAAGTGACCACTCGGCGAGAGAGGATCTCAGCTCAGGTGAGGGCGGCGGTGATGCGGCGGGCGCCCGTCAAGAGCACCGGGGCGAAGCGCTGGCCCGGCGTGCGCCCCAGGCGTTCGACCGGGCCGGAGATCGAGATGGCGGCGAGCAGTTCACCGTCGACGGCGTGGACGGGGGCCGAGACGGAGGCCACGCCGGCCTCCCGCTGCCCGACGGACTGAGCCCAGCCCCGACGCCGGACCTCGGCCAGCGAGCGCGGCGTGAACGCCGACGCGGCGAAGACGTCCTGCAGGGACGCCGGATCGGACCACGCACACAGCACCTGCGCACCCGACCCGGCCGTCAACGGCAGGCGCGAACCGACCGGCACCGTCGTGCGCAGCCCGCTCACCCGTTCCGCCGCCGCAACGCAGACCCGATCGCTGCCGTCGCGCCGATACAGCTGGGCGCTTTCGCCGCACTCGTCGCGGACCCACGCCAATACCGGCTCGGCCGCGGTGATCAACGGGTCGGGCAGGGCCGCGGCGAATTCGCCGAGCCGAGGGCCAAGCACGAACCGGCCCTCCCCGTCGCGGGCCAGCAGGCGGTGAACTTCGAGCGCGACGGCCAACCGGTGCGCGGTCGCACGCGGCAGTTCGGTCGCCTCGACCAACTCGGCCAGAGTCCTGGGCGCCGCCGCAGCGGTGGACAGGATGGCAACGGCCTTGTCGACGACGCCGATACCGCTCTGCCGTACACCCCTGCTATCGTTTCTCATACAGCGATACTATTGTCTCAAATAGTGAGATAGCAAGCGAAGGAAGGCCCGATGGGCAAGACACTCGCCGAAAAACTGTGGGACAGCCACGTCGTGCGTAGCGCCTCTGGCGAACCGGACCTGCTGTTCATCGACATGCACCTGGTGCACGAGGTCACCAGCCCGCAGGCCTTTGACGGCCTGCGCCTGGCTAGCCGGCCCGTGCACCGCCCCGACCTGACGCTGGCGACCGAGGACCACAACGTACCGACCCAGGACATCTTCAAGCCGATCGCGGACCCCGTCAGTCGCCTTCAGGTCGAAACCCTGCGTAAGAACTGCGCCGACTTCGGCGTGCGGCTCTACCCGATGGGCGACGCCGAGCAGGGCATCGTGCATGTCATCGGCCCCCAACTGGGTATCACCCAGCCGGGCATGACGATCGTCTGCGGCGACTCCCACACCTCGACCCACGGCGCGTTCGGTGCGTTGGCGTTCGGGATCGGCACCTCACAGGTCGAGCATGTGCTCGCAACCCAGACGCTGCCGATGGACCGGCCGAAGACGATGGCCGTCACCGTTACGGGCGAGCCGCCACCGGGCGTCACCCCGAAGGACATCATCCTGGCGGTCATCGCACAAACCGGCACCGGCGGCGGCCAGGGCTACATGGTCGAATATCGCGGCCCGGCGTTCGAGCAGATGTCCATGGAAGGCCGCATGACGGTCTGCAACATGAGTATCGAATGGGGGGCGCGGGCCGGCGTCATCGCGCCCGATGCGACGACGTTCGCCTACCTGAAGGGACGCGACCACGCGCCGAAGGGCGCGCAGTGGGATGCGGCGGTTGAGTACTGGACGAGCCTGCGCACCGACGCCGACGCCGAGTTCGACGCCGAGGTGACGCTCGACGCCGGCACGCTCAGCCCGTTCGTCACCTGGGGGACCAACCCGGGCCAGGGCGCGCCGCTGTCGGGCAGAGTCCCCGACCCGGCCGGCTTCGAAGACGACGCCGACCGGGTGTCGGCGGAGAAGGCCTTGCAGTACATGGCTCTCACGCCGGGGACTCCGCTGCACGACATCAAGGTCGACACCGTCTTCGTGGGGTCCTGCACCAACGGGCGGATCGAGGACCTGCGCGCCGCGGCCGAAGTCATCGGCGGCCGCAAAGTGGCCGATGGCGTGCGCATGCTCGTCGTCCCGGGTTCGATGCGCGTCCGCGTCCAGGCGGAGGCGGAGGGGCTCGACGCGATCTTCACGGCAGCCGGAGCCGAATGGCGCCAGGCCGGTTGCTCGATGTGCCTGGGCATGAACCCCGACCAGCTGGCGCCGGGCGAGCGCAGCGCCTCGACATCGAACCGCAATTTCGAGGGACGCCAGGGCAAGGGCGGCCGCACGCATCTCGTGTCGCCGCTCGTCGCCGCGGCCACCGCGGTCACCGGCCACCTCGCCGGCCCGGCCGACCTGTAGGGAGACGCTGATATGGACAGGTTCACTGTGCACACGGGGACGGCGGCGCCGCTGCGCCGCAGCAACGTCGACACCGACCAGATAATCCCGGCGGTCTACCTCAAGCGGGTGACTCGGACCGGATTCGAGGACGGTCTGTTCAACGCCTGGCGTACCAACGAGCCGGACTTCGTGCTCAACCAGCCGCAGTACGCCAAGGCGACGATCCTGGTCGCCGGTCCGGACTTCGGCACCGGATCATCGCGCGAGCATGCGGTGTGGGCGCTCGTCGACTACGGCTTCCGTGCGGTCATCTCGCCCCGGTTCGGCGACATCTTCCGCGGCAACTCGCTCAAGGCCGGCCTGCTGACCGTGGAGCTGCCGGAGAAGGTCGTGCAACGGCTTTGGGACGATGTCGAGGCCGATCCGGCGACGGAGGTAACGGTTGATCTCGTCGACCGGCAGGTGCGCTGGAGCGGCGAGGTGCACGACTTTGCGCTCGACGACTACACCCGCTGGCGCTTGCAGGAAGGCCTCGACGACATCGGATTGACGTTGCGCCACACCGCTGCGATTGCCGACTACGAGGCCAGCCGCCAACCCTGGTTGCCGTCCGTCCTGGCCTGACGGCGAGGATTCTTCCTATCCAATGAGGGCGTTCTTCAGGCCTCCGCCTGGCCGGCGAGGGCGGCCACCGATGCCCTGGGAGAGAAAACTCCTGCGACACAAGCGGATTGCGTTGTTGTCGGCATCGTTCCGTCCTAGCGTGTCCGACGAAGCGATCTGACCGTGATCGTCCAACAACCCCGTTCGGGAGGACACGTGCCCAACAAGGCTCAATTCATCGATCTGCTGGCAGAGCGGATGGGTGCCGACAAGAAGACCGCCACCGCGGCGCTGGACGCCGTGCTCGACACGATCTACGCCGAGGTGTCAAAGGGTCGGCCGGTCCGGCTCACCGGCTTCGGGATCTTCGAGAAGCGCGAGCGAGCCGCGCGTATGGCCCGCAACCCCGCCACGGGTGCCTCGGTACGGGTCAAGAAGACCGCCGTGCCCGCGTTCAAGGCCGGTGCGGAGTTCAAGGCGGTCACCAGCGGTGCCAGGAAAGTAGCGAAGGCGCCGGCTAAGAAGGCCCCAGCGAAGAAGGCGTCCGCTCGGAAGGCGGCCGCCAAGAAGGCTCCGGCGAAGAAGGCCAGCCGCTAGTCAGACATCGCCGCGACGCACGACGGGTGCCCCGACCGGGCACCCGTCGTCGTCTGCGCCGAGCACTACCGCGACGCGTCGCCGTAGTAGTCGGCGGCGATGATGTCCCCGTCGACGACCGACAGGGCCCAGGCGGCGCCCTTCCGGGTGTCTGATGCGTCGGTGTCGGGCCCCAGCGCCTCGATCAGTCCGGGGATCGCGGTTCCCTGACTGCACACCACCGATACCTCGCCCGGCTTGGCGAGGGCCAGCAGCGCGGTCTCGGTACCACCCGGGGCGCGTACGTATGACTCGTCGGAGAAGGCCGGATCCACCAGCACGTCGACGCCGAGCGATGCGGCCAATGGCTCGACGGTCTGCACGCAGCGCAGTGGCTCTGCGGAGATCACGCGCTGCGGGGCAAAGCAGCGCAGGAAGCCGGCCAGGTGCAAGGCCTGCTGCCGTCCGCTGTCGTCCAGAGGACGCAGCCGGTCCTCGCCGTGCCATTCGCTGCGTTTGCCGGCCTTGGCGTGCCGGACGAGCACGATCACCGAATCCGGCACCGGCAGCGTGGCGAAGTCGCTGAGCACCGGACGGTCGACCGCGTAGCTCAACTTGGCCCGGGCCTTGGCCGGTGGCAACCACTCGAGCGCGTCGACTTCCTCGTCCGGGCCGAACTCGCCGTGCCGGTAGCGCATGGCCCAGTAGGCGACGGTCTTCTTCGCCCCGTCGTGCAGGTAGCGGACCCGGCCGATCCGGCGCGAGACCGCGACAGAGGCGCCGATCTCCTCCTCGACCTCGCGGACCGCGGCAGCCAGTTCCGACTCGCCGGCTTCGAGCTTGCCTTTCGGCAGCGTCCAGTCGTCGTAACGCGGTCGGTGGACGAGCGCCACCTCGACCTCGTTGTGCTGCCCGCGCCAGACAACTCCACCTGCGGCCGCGACGGGCTTGGACGGGGGCACGTCGCGCTACTCGCCGCGGTGGGCGAGCAGGTTCATCAGGCGCTCCTGGAGGTCGATCCGGTCCGGGCCGCCTGAGCGTACCCACTCATCCTCGGCCGTCAGCTCCCATGCGGAGGTCTCGGGAGCGAACGCCAGTTCCAGACAGGTGCGCAGGTGAGCGCGAGCGTCGGGGTCAGACACCTGGCAGAGCACCTCGACGCGGCGGTCGAGGTTGCGGTGCATGAGGTCGGCCGAGCCGATCCAGAACTCCGGCTGGCCACCGCCGCCGAAGTAGTACACCCGCGAGTGCTCCAGGAACCGACCGAGGATCGAGCGGGTGGTGATGTTCTCTGACAGACCCGCGACGCCGGCCCGGATCGTGCAGAACGTCCGTACCAGCAACTGCACGTGCACGCCGGCGATCGACGCCCGGTAAAGCGCGTCGATCGTCTGCTCGTCGACCAGATGATTGGTCTTGAACTGGATGTGGCCTTCCCCGCCGGCCCGCACACACTCGATTTCCCGTTCGATCCGCTCGATGAGCCCGGAGCGGATGCCCTGGGGCGCCACCAGCAAGGAGCGGTAGTCGGTCTGGCGCGAGTAGCCGGTGAGCACGTTGAACAGGTCGGTGATGTCGGCGCAGATCGCTTCGTCGGCCGTGAACAGGCCGAGGTCCTCATACAGCCGCGCGGTCTTGGGGTTGTAGTTGCCGGTGCCGATGTGGGCGTAGCGCTTGATCTGGCCGGCCTCCTGGCGCACGACCAGAGCGGTCTTGCAGTGGGTCTTGAGCCCGACGACGCCGTACACGACGTGGCAGCCCGCGCGCTCCAGCGCCCGGGCCCACTTGATGTTGGCCTGCTCGTCGAACCGGGCCTGGATCTCGACGAGCGCGACGACCTGCTTGCCGGCCTCAGCCGCATCGATCAGTGCGTCGACGATGGGGGAGTCGCCGGATGTGCGGTAGAGCGTCTGCTTGATCGCCAGCACGTTCGGGTCGGCGGCCGCCTGTTCGATGAAGCGCTGCACGCTCGTCGCGAACGACTCGTACGGATGGTGCACGAGCACGTCGCCGTCGCGCAGGGTGGCGAAGACCGACTTCGGAGTCTCACCTTCGGCGAAGCGGGGATGGGTGGCCGGCACGAAGGGACGTTCTTTGAGATTGGGTCGATCGACGTCGTAGATCTGCCACAGCGCGCTCAGGTCGAGCAGGCCGGGCACGCGCTGAACGTCTTCGCGCTGGACGTCGATCTCGCTGACGAGCAGGTCGAGCACTTCGTCGTGGATGTCGTCGGTCACCTCGAGGCGGACAGCCGGGCCGAACCGGCGCCGGACCAGTTCGCGCTCCAGCGCTTGGAGCAGATCCTCGTCGCGGTCTTCCTCCATCTCAACGTCGGCGTTGCGGGTAACCCGGAAGAGGTGGTGCTCGACCACCTCCATGCCGGGGAACAGCATCGACAGGTGGGCGGCGATCAGATCTTCGAGGGGCAGGAATTCGGACTCGACCGCGCTCTGGGAGACGACGACGAAGCGGGGCACGTTGTTCGGGACCTTGACCCGGGCGAAGTGTTGCCCCGAGCCGCCGTGCTCGCGGACCAACACGGCCAGGTTGAGCGACAACCCCGAGATATAGGGGAACGGATGACCCGGGTCGACGGCGAGCGGAGTCAGGACAGGGAACACCTTGGCCCGGAAATACTCCGCGAGGCGTGTCTTCTCCTCATTGTCGAGCGCATCCCAGCGGCGGATGTGGATGCCCTCACGCTCGAGGGCCGGCAGCACGTCGTCGAGGAAGCAGTGCGCGTGCCGTTGCGCCAGCTCGCCGGTGCGCTTGGACAGGGCCGCGAGGACCTCGCGAGGCGACAGCCCGTCGGCGGACGTGATCTGGAGGCCCATGTCCGCTCGTCGCTTCAGACCGGCTACCCGGACCATGTAGAACTCATCGAGATTGCTGGCGAAGATCGCCAGGAACTTCAGCCGTTCCAGCAGCGGTTGGTCGGTGTCCTCGCCCTGGGCCAGCACTCGCGAGTTGTAGGCCAACCACGACAGCTCCCGGTTGCTGAACCGGTTGGCCGGCAACTCTTTGGACAGATCCAGTCGTTCTTCGAGGTCACCGTCGGGCACCGAATCGGACGGATCGATGAATGCCGCGCGGACATCGGTCTCGGCGGCGGCCTGAGGCGACGACGCCGAGTCGGGCGGGGCTGACGTCCCTTGCACGGTCATGGCTCAATCATGCCGAATCAAAGTGAACGCAGGGCGGCTGGTTTGGCAGGAAAAGCGCGGTTCGGGTGGCCGGGCCGACCCCCACGGCGAGGGCGGCGTCGAGATCGGCCGCAGTATCGACATCGATACGCAGGCCGAGTCCGGCGGGCAGTCGGACCGCGGCGGCGTCGTGCCGGGCGGCCGAACCGGCGCCGAATGCCGGCTGCAGCGCGCGGGGTGCCAAGGCAGTCAGCAGCGTCGTTCCGGTGTCGTGCGCGTCCGGCACGTAGCTGCGCTGATGCGCCGCGGCCAAGGCGAGGGCGTCGGCCAGTTCCTGCGCCCGCAGCGCGGGCAGGTCACCGACGAGGGCCGCGACCCCGTCGCCGCGCCAGTGCTCGGCGGCGTACTGCGCGCTCTCCCGAAGCGCAGAGTTCAGACCGGGTTGCGACTGGACGAACACGGGATGGCTCCCGGCCGCGGCGGGGCGGTCAGTGACGATGACGACCCGGCCGACGCCGGCTGCTGCCTCGGCGGCGGCGATGGTGTCAGCCCGGATCGCCAGCACCAGCCGGGCATGCGCCGCGCGGTCGGCGGTGGCCCCGAGCAGCCGGGATTTTGCCTCGGGCAGCGACTTCGCCGGAATCAGCACGGTCCACAGCACCGTTCGAGTGTACGAAGTCACTCCGGTGTCATCCGGGGATGCGGCAGACTGCTCGCGGGTCGGGTGACGACCGGGTAGCGAAGGGGGTGGCGGTGGCGAAGCTTGCGAAACTGCGCCGGCGAGGGCATGGGGAGAAGCTCGGCGCAGCGTGGCGCACCGTCTGGCTCGTTCTCTACGCACCGGTCTCGGCGCTGGTCAAGCTCAGCTACCGCCATCTCGACCGGATACCGGCCACCGGAGCGGCCATTGTCGTCGTCAATCACGTTTCGCACATCGACCCGTTCCTCGTCGCCAAGATGGTGATCGACGCGGGCCGCACGCCGCGCTTTCTCGCCAAGGACTCGATCTTCGACGTGCCATTGGTCGGTACCGCGATGCACGCGATGGGCCACATCCCGGTCAAGCGCGGGACGATGGACGCCGTCCAGTCGCTTACGGCGGCCGTCGACACCCTCTCCGCCGGACGGGTCATCGTGTTGCACCCGGAGGGCACGGTCACGCGCGATCCGGACGGCTGGCCGATGGCCGCCAAGACCGGGGCCGCGCGGCTGTCGGCGCTGGCGCCCGACGTGCCGGTGATCCCGGTCGCACAGTGGGGCGTCCAGGACTCGATTGACCTGTATCGCAAACGGGTACGTCTGGTGCCCCGCCCGCGGCATACCCTGTCGGTCGGCGATCCGATCGACCTGTCAGCCTTTCGCGACGCCGAGGTGACCGGCGAGGTGCTGCGCGCCATGACCGACGTGTTGATGCGCCGGCTGCGCGACGACGTCGCCGAACTGCGTGGGCTCGACGCCCCGCGCGGGGAGCTGTACCGCTGGGTCCGTAGGCAGCGGCCGACGAAGGGCGCGGCGTGACGATTACGGCAACGGTGGTTGGTGCCGGTACCTGGGGGACGGCATTCGCGAAAGTGCTCGCCGACGCCGGCAACGACGTGACGTTATGGGCCCGCCGTCCCGAACTCGCCGAACAGATCAACCTGAGTCACCAGAACGCCGACTACCTGCCCGACATCACCTTGCCGAGTTCGCTTTACGCCACTCACGACGCCGCGGCCGCACTGCACGAGGCTGAGCTGGTGGCATTCGCAATCCCGTCCCAGACGCTGCGGGTGAACCTGGCCGAGTGGGCGCCGCTGCTGCCGAGCGCGGCGACGCTGGTGAGCCTGATGAAAGGCGTGGAGCTCGGCACGACGAAACGGATGAGCGAGGTGATCGGCGAGGTGGCCGGGGCCGGCGCGGAACGGATCGCGGTCGTGACCGGACCGAATCTGGCCCGCGAGATCGCGCAGGAGCAGCCGACGGCGACCGTGGTGGCGTGCGTCGACGAAGACTGCGCGGAAGCGGTGCAGAACGCGTGCACGGCACCGTACTTCCGCCCGTACACCAACACCGATGTCATCGGCTGCGAACTCGGCGGTGCGGTGAAGAACGTCATCGCGCTGGCGTGTGGCATCGCCCAGGGAATGGGTTTCGGGGACAACACGCTGGCTTCGATCATCACCCGGGGCCTGGCCGAGACCGCGCGGCTGGGCGTCAAGCTCGGCGCGGATCCGATGACGTTCGCCGGGCTGGCCGGCCTGGGCGATCTCGTGGCGACCTGCTCGTCACCGCTCTCGCGCAACCGCAGCTTTGGCGAACGCCTCGGTCGCGGCGAGTCGCTCGACGAGGCGCAGGCCGGCACCCGCGGCCAGGTCGCCGAAGGGGTGCAGTCGTGCCGGTCGGTGCTCGAACTGGCCCAGCACCATGACGTCGACGCGCCGATCACCGCGGCGGTGGAGGCGGTGTGCTTCCGCGGACTGACCCCGCCGGTGATGGTCGAACGGCTGATGTCGCGCTCGGTGACCAGCGAGCGCCCGGCCCGTCGGTAGGGTCGGCACTCGTGAAGCGGATCAGGGTGGCCGTTGTCTATGGCGGCCGTAGCAGCGAGCACGGCGTCTCCGTCGTCTCCGCGGCCGGGGTGCTCGGTGCACTCGACCCGGCCCGATACGACGTCGTGCCCATCGGGATTACGCCGGCCGGAGCCTGGGTGCTCAGCGACGCGGACCCCAGGTCCCTGGAAATCACCGGGCGCACCTTGCCCGAGGTCGAGAAGGGCACATCGGTCGTGCTGGCCGGCGACCCCACGTCCTCTGGACTGGTCATGCTGGAGCCAGGGGCCGGCGTACAGGTGTTGGAGTCGGTCGACGTGGTCTTTCCGGTGCTGCACGGGCGGTTCGGCGAGGATGGCACGATCCAGGGCCTGTTCGAGATGGCCGGCGTGCCGTACGTCGGCCCGGGTGTGTTCGCCAGCGCGGCAGCGATGGACAAGGAATTCACCAAGAAGTTGTTGCGGGCCGAGGGCCTGCCAGTCGGGGACTATGAAGTGGTCCGGCGCGGGCAGGAGGTCTCCGGCATCGATCTGGCTCATCTCGGCCTACCGGTCTTCGTCAAGCCCGCGCGGGCCGGCTCGAGCGTCGGCATCACCAAGGTCAGCGACTGGGCCGACCTGCCCGACGCCCTCGCGGTCGCGTTCCAACACGACGGCAAGGCACTCGTCGAGGCCGCCGTAACGGGCCGCGAGATCGAGTGTGGGGTGCTCGAGGACGAGGCCGGACGTCCGGAGGCGAGCGTCCCCGCCGAGATCAGACTGGTGCGAGGGCACGATTGGTACGACTTCGAAGCCAAGTACCTCGACGATGCGTGCGAGTTCGACATCCCCGCCGATCTTCCGGCCGGAGTCACCGAGCGACTGCAGGACGCCGCCTGCCGGGCCTTCACGGCGCTCGACTGTGCCGGCCTCGCCCGGGTGGACTTCTTCGTGACGCCCGACGACGGGCTGATCGTGAACGAGATCAACACGATGCCGGGATTCACGCCGATCTCGATGTTCCCGCAGGTGTGGGCCGCGTCCGGCGTGGACTTCCCGGCGCTGGTCGACCGGTTGATCGCGGCCGCGCTGCGCCGTGGCGCCGTCTGACCCGGACGGTCTGACCCATGCACCTCGCCTTCGAACAACTGGAGGTCGACCTCGCCGAGTTCGCGCGGCGGCGCGACTTCTCCGGCACGGCGGCGATCACGACGGCCGGGCCGAGCGCGTTCCAGGCCTGCTACGGACTGGCCAATCGCGCCGACGGCGTGCCGATTCGCCCCAGCACCCGGTTCGGCCTGGCGTCGGTGACCAAGATGTTCACCGCGGTTGCGGTGGCCGACATGGTCGGCAACGGCCTGCTGGAGTTCAACACACCGGTCATCGAGGTGCTGCCCGCGCAGCGCCGGCCGAGCACGCTGCGCCCGGATGTCACCGTGGCGCATCTGCTGAGTCACACGTCGGGCATCGCCGACTACTTCGAGGAGGAGGACGAGGACGCCGACTACGCACAGCTGTGGACCGAGCGGCCGACGTACACGATGCGTCGGCCCGGCGACTTCCTGCCGCTGTTCGGCGACCTCCCGCCCTACCGAGCGCCGGGGCAGCAGTTCCAGTACTCCAACGCCGGCTACATCGTCCTCGGTCTGGTCATCGAGGAGGTCGCCGAGCAGCCCTACGTGGACGTGGTGACGCAACGGGTGTTCGAGCGTGCCGGGATGCTGGACAGCGGCTTCTTCGCACTCGACGAGGCACGGCCAGACGTGGCTGTCGGCTACCTCCCACCGGCCACGCCGGACGGGATCTGGCGGTCGAACGTCACGGCGATGCCGATTGTCGGCGGCGCGGACGGCGGCGCATTCAGCACGGTGGCCGACCTCGATCGGTTCCTGCGCGCCTATGACGACGGCGCCTTGGTTGGTGCTGAGCTGCGGGACGCGATGCTCACGCCACGAACCCCGGTCGACCCGGGACTGTCCATGGGTTACGGCGTGATCATCTACGAGGGTGGGCGCACCTGGCGCTTCGGCCACGCTGGTGGCGACCCGGGGGTCGAGGTATTCGTCATGCGTTTTCCCGAACTGGACGTCAACGCCATGGTGCTGTGCAACGTCGAGGGCTGTGCCCAGGAGGTCCGCGACCTGCTTGTCCAGGCGGTCATCGCCAGCGCGTGACGCCGGCAGGTTCAGCCCTGGAGGACGAGCAGCGCGAGCAACCGGTCGGCCTCCGCTGCCGGGTCCGTGGTCAGCCCGGTGTGCACCGGCCCGGATTGGACGACCGTGCTGCGCGGCGCGGTCAGCCAGCGAAAGCGGCGGCCGATGTCCTCGTCCGCGGCCGGGCCATCGCCATCGTTCGAGCAGACGTCCGCAGCGGCGTCCAACGCGTCGGCAATCGAGTCAACCTCGGCCGACGGATCCAGCGCGCGCAGCCGATCGACGTCGAGATGTACGCGCGCCCCGAGGTAGTCCAGGTCGCGGCAGTAGAGGACGACTCCCGCGTTCATCGACTCGCCCCGCTCGACCCGAGGGACCAGGCGCAGCACCGCGTACTCGAACGCATGCCGGCGGGGTTCGGCTGCGGTCATGGCTTTCCGCCCAGCCACGCAGGACGTTTCGCTCCCGGTCGTGGGGCGACGCGCTGGCGGCTCCCGTGGTCACGGACCGCGATGCGCAGCCCGTCGAGCCATTGCTCGCGGGCCAGCCAGCGAGCCTGAATCTGCGTCAGGTATGTCTCCCGCAGGATGGTGATGTTGGCGAAGCCGGGCTCACCGACCAGCCATTCGTCAGGCACCTGGCTGATCGCCGCCCGCAGCAGTTCGGGCGTCACGAGCGGCCCGAGGGCGGCATCGGCCGCGGCCAGGTCAGGGGAGCAGCCGAGCAGCGCATGCTCCGTGCCGTCGTACGGCTGCGTCACGCGCTCGACCGCCGCCCAGTTGTGCTGGAATGTGAGGGTCGCGCCATGGTCGATCAGGTACGGCGCACCGTGCCAGAACAGCATGTTGGGGTTGCGCCAGGATCGGTCGACGTTGCCGACCAGCGCGTCGAACCACAGCACTCGGCCGGCGAAGTCGGACGATATGTCGAAGGCCGCAGTGTCCAGGTCTAGCGCACCGGGCAGGAAGTCCATGCCGAGGTTGCGGCCCGGACTCGCCCGTAGGAGATCCTGCACTTCCTGGTCCGGTTCGTTCGCGGCGAGGATCGGGTCGACGTCCACTGTGGCCAGGGCCGGAACCGCAAGCCCGAGCGCGCGGGCCAGTTCGCCACTGATCACCTCGGCCACGAGTGCTTTGCGGCCTTGCCCGGCACCGTGAAACTTCACCACGTAGGTGCCGAGGTCGTCGGCTTCCATGAGGCCGGGCAGCGACCCGCCTTCACGAAGCGGTGTGACGTAGCGGGTCGCGGTGACGTTGGGCAGCACGGTCCCCGAGCCTACGGGCGGGCGGGCTCACCACTTCGCAGGCGCGTAGTCCTTGAGGAAGCAGCCGTGCAGGTCCACACCGGCTTCGCCCTGGACGATCGGGTCGTACACCCGGGCGGCGCCGTCGACCAGGTCGAGCGGGGCGTGGAAGCCTTCGTCGGCCAGTCGGGCTTTCGTGTAGTGCGGGCGCTCGTCGGTGATCCAGCCGGTGTCCACCGCGGTCATGAGGATGCCGTCGGTGAACAACTCGGCGGCGCTGGTGCGGGTCAGCATGTTCAGCGCGGCCTTGGCCATGTTCGTGTGCGGGTGGCCCGGACCCTTGTAGCCGCGGCTGAACACGCCTTCCATCGCCGACACGTTGACGACGTAGGTGCGGCGCGCCGGGCTGGCGGCCATCGCGCGGCGCAACCGGCTGACCAGGATGAATGGCGCGGTCATGTTGCACAGCTGCACCTCGAGCAACTCGAGTGCGTCGACCTCATCGACGCGCTGGGTCCAGCTGTTCGACGTGTGCAGGTCGGGCACCAGGCCACCGGCGTCGATCGCCGCCGACCGGGCGATGCGATCGGTGCTCGCAGAGCCGGCGACGACGGCCAGGCGCGAGATCTCGCTGCCGCGCAGCGTGTCGGGCAGATGCGGTAGCGGATGTTCCGACAGCGAGCCGGCCAGTGCCATCGGGTGCGCGTCGGAGATGTGGTCGAAGCTGAGCAGCTCGGGCAACCGCCCGTCGGGCAGCGGTTCGGACTCCGCGGCCGCGAGCGGCCCGTACGCGCCGGGTGAGCGGCGCACGGTCTGCGCGGCGTTGTTAATCAGGATGTCCAGCGGCCCCGCGGCGGCGACCGAATCGGCGAGAGCGACGACCTGGGCCGGATCGCGCAGGTCGATGCCGACGACGCGCAGCCGGTGGATCCAGTCGGCGCGGTCGGGCAGTGCGGTGAATCTGCGCACGGCGTCATTGGGAAAGCGCGTGGTGATGGTCGTATGCGCACCGTCGCGCAGCAGCCGCAGCGCGATGTACATGCCGATCTTGGCCCGCCCACCGGTGAGCAGCGCGCGACGGCCGGTGAGGTCGGTGCGGGCGTCCCGGCGGCTGCGGTTGACGGCCGCGCAGTGCGGGCACAGCTGGTGGTAGAACGCGTCGACCTCGACGTAGTCCTGCTTGCAGATGTAGCACGGCCTGGGCCGCGCAAAACGACCCGCGAGCGCACCCGCGACGGTGGACACGAGCGGGATGCCGTCTGTCTCGTCGTCGATGCGCTGCGCCGATCCGGTCGCGGTCGCGGCCACCACCGCACGGTCGGCCGCGCTGATCGCGTCGCGTCGCTCGGCGCGGCGCGCCTGCTTAACCATCTTGAAGATCCGGGCGGTGGCCCGCCGGATCGCGACCGCGTCGGGGTGTTGCGGCGGCAGCGCCTCGGCCCGGGCCAGGACGCGCAGACAGAGCGCCAGGTCGCCGGGGTCGAGGCCCGGCTGCTCGTCCGAAAGGGCGAACTCGGGCTGGATCACGGCACCACGATAGGCGCAGCCCGCTCACCCATCGCGGTGCCGCAGCGAGCGCATGAGTTCCCTCATGTCGGCCACGGCGCCCAGATGGTCGAGCTTGTCGGGGTTGACGATCGAGCGGATCGCCTGGACGTGGCCGTCGGCGATGTCGAGGGCGAACACGTTGACGACCTTGCCGTCGCCCGTCCGCGTGATGGCGCCGGGCTGCCCGTTGACCTGAACCGGCTCGATGGCGAACCCCAACTCCGCGCCCTGCGTGAGCATGCTGAAAATCAGTCGGGTCACCTTGTCGATGCCACTGACCACCCGGGCGGTCGCCGGGACCTTGCCGCCGCCGTCGCCGTGGAAGGACACGTCGTCGGCGAGCAATTGCTTGAACGCATCGAGGTCGCCGTCGCGGCAGGCGGCGAAGAAACGGACGGCGAGCTCGTCGCGGCGCTCCCGGGAGGCCTCGTACCGGGGCCGTCGCTCCTGCACGCTGCGGCGCGCGCGAACCGCGAGCTGACGGCAGTTGTCCGGACTGCGGTCGACGACCTCCGCGATTTCGTCATAGCCGTAGCCGAACACTTCGCGCAGCAGGAACACCGCCCGCTCGACCGGGTTGAGGCTCTCCAGCAGCACCAGGAACGCCATCGACAACGAGTCGCCGGTCTCGACCTGCTCGGCGACACCGGGGGCGTCGTCGGCGAGCAACGGTTCGGGCAGCCACATTCCGACGTAGGACTCGCGTTGCCGCCGCGCCGAGCGCAGTGCGTCCAGTGACAGTCGGGTGGCGATCGTCGTCAGGTACGCCTTCGGCGTCTCGATCACGGTGCCGTCCTGTGCCGCGCGGTGGAATCTGAGGAACGCCTCCTGCACGACGTCCTCGGCCTCGCTGACGGTGCCGAGCATCCGGTAGGCGATCGAGAACAGGAGGGGCCGCAGTGCGGGGTAGAGCTCGTCAACGCTCAGCGCGCTGGACACGGCTGGTCTCCTCGTCGGGTTTCGCTGCACGGACATGAGACGGCCGACGGGCCACAGATGTGACAGCGACCACCGCTGAGCCTGTCACAGCGGCCCGGATCGTGCCGTCTTAGAGGCATCACAAACAGTTGTCACAACAGGAAGAGGAAGCATCATGCGCGTATTCGTCGCCGGCGCCACTGGGGTCGTCGGCCGCCAACTCGTCCCTCTGCTCGTGTCCACCGGGCACGAGGTCTTCGCCACCACCCGGTCCCGCGACAAGATCGACGACCTGCGCGAGATGGGCGCGCGGCCGGTGCTGCTCGACGTCCTCGACGCCGACACCACGCTCGCGGCAGTACGGGCCGCCGAGCCGGAAGCGATCGTGCACCAGGCCACCGCACTGTCGAGCCTGGACATGAACGTCCGGCACTTCGACCGCACGTTCGCGCTCACCAATGCACTGCGGACCAAGGGCACCGCGAACCTGCTCGCCGGCGCGCAAGCCGTCGGGACAGCGCGATTCGTCGCCCAGAGCTACTGCGGCTGGCCGTTCGCGGTCGGCGGCGACCCGGTCAAGAGCGAGACCGACGCCCTCGAGCCCAACCCGCCCAAGGCCTTCCGCGAGACGCTCGCCGGCATCCGGGTACTCGAAGAACTGGTCAGCGCCGCCCCCGGCGGCGTCGTCCTGCGCTACGGCGCGCTGTATGGCCCGGGCACGTCGATGGCCAGGGGCGGTCCGCAGATCGTCGCCATCCAGAAGCGCAAGTTCCCGGTCGTCGGTGACGGCGGCGGCTACTGGTCTTTCCTGCACGCGTACGACGCCGCCACCGCCGCCCTCGCGGCGCTCACTCGCGGCGCGGGTATCTACAACATCGTCGACGATGACCCGGCTCCGGTCCGGGAGTGGCTGCCGGAGCTGGCCGCGCTGATCGGTGCGCGGCGGCCGATGCACCTGCCGGTGTGGGTCGGGCGGCTCGCCGCGGGCGACGGTGCGGTCCGGATGATGACGAAGGTGCGGGGCGGCTCGAACGAGCTGGCGAAGCGTGAGCTGGCGTGGAAGCCGATTCACTCGTCCTGGCGTGACGGGTTCGCCGCCGAGCTGCGGGCGTCGTCGTCGCCCGGGCGCTAGCTGATCGCCCCGTCGGCGCGCAGTTGGTCGAGCTCGGCCGCATCGAAGCCCAGCTCGGCCAGCACCGCGTTACTGTCGGCGCCGATCTCGGTCAACGGGCCGGTCGCGCCGGGAGTCGCTGCGAACCGCGGGGCGGGCGCGGCCAGCGTGGCTTCACCGACCCGCGTGAACGAGGCCCGCGCCGCGTTGTGCGCGTGCCCCGGTGCCTCGCTCAACGTGAGCACCGGGGCCACGCACGCGTCGAGCGGGGCGAACACCGCCGCCCACTCGTCGCGGGTCTTCGTGGCGAATGTCTCGGTCAACAGCGCCGCGCACGCCGGCCATTGCGACGGCTCGTACGGGGACGGCGTGGTGTCCGCGTCCAGGCCGAGCGCGCCTAGGAGCACCGACCAGAACTGTGGTTCGAGGGCGCCAACTGCGACGTAGCGGCCGTCGGAGCATTCGTAGCAACGGTAGTTCGGGGCGCCGCCGTCGAGCATGTTGGCGGCGCGCACGTCGTGCCATCCGCCAGCGGCCAGGAACGTCCGGGTCATCGAACTGAGGTAGGCGGCACCTTCGGTCATGGCGGAGTCGACGACCTGACCCTCTCCGGTGGCGCGCGCGTGCAGCAGGGCGGCCAGCAGGCCGGTGGCCAGGAACATCGACCCGCCACCAAAGTCGGCGACGTAGTTGATCGGCGGCACCGGCGGGCCGTCGGCGGGCCCGATGCCGTGCAGCAGACCGGAGATGGCGAGGTAGGTGATGTCGTGGCCGGCCGTCGCGGCGAGCGGGCCGTGCTGGCCCCACCCGGTCATGCGCCCGTAGACGAGCTTGGCGTTACGGGCGAGTACCTCGTCGGGCCCGACACCGAGCCGCTCGGCCACCCCCGGCCGGAAGCCCTCGATGAGTGCTTCGGACCGCTCGGCCAGCCGCAGTACCACCTCGGCCGCACCGGGCCGGCGCAGGTCCAGGCCGATCGAGCGGCGCCCGCGGCCGAGCGGTCCCGCCGGCAGTCCGCCGAACATCCGCTCCGGGCCGGGCAGCTTGTCGATGCGCACGACCTCGGCGCCGAGGTCGGCCAGCAACATGCCGAGGAACGGCACCGGCCCGAGCGCGGGCAGCTCGATGACGCGGACTCCGGTGAGCGGCCCGGGCATGGCTGCGTCCTCTCCGTAGGTCTTGGCCCCGCGGCCGGGCGACACGCCCACGCGCCGCCTGCTATGGGGCCAAGTCGCTTAGAAGGTCTCGCCGTTCTCGGCCTTCTTGCGCAGCAGCGGGTTCGGGCTGAACCGGTCGCCGTAACGCTCGGCCAGCTGGTTGGCCCGCTCGACGAAGCCGGCCACCCCGCCCGGATAGCCGTTGATGTACTGCAGCACGCCACCGGTCCAGGGCGGAAACCCGATGCCCATGATCGAGCCGATGTTCGCGTCGGCCGTCTTGACGATGACGCCTTCCTCGACGCAGCGGGCCGACTCGACCGCCTCGATCACGAGCATCCGTTCCTCGAGCTCGGGCAGCTCGATCGGGGACGGGGGTTCCCCCGCCGATGAAGGCGTAGCCGGCGGGGGAGGGTTGTTCCGGACCGGGAACGCGTCGGCGAGTCCGGGCCACAGGCCGGTGCGCTTGCCGCTCTCGTCGTAGTTGAAGAAGCCGGCGCCACGCAGGCGGCCAGGCCGGCCCAGCTCGACCATCTTCTCGACGACGTCCTCGGCCGGATGGCGCGGGTAGTCGACGCCCGCAGCCTCGGCCGCTGCGCGCGTCTCGTTGCGAATTTTCAGGAACAATTCCAGGTTGAGTTCGTCGGCGAGTTGCAAGGCCCCGACGGGGTAGCCAGCCTGGGTGGTGGCCTGCTCGATCGTCGCCGGAGGGATCCCTTCACCCAGCATGGCCAGCGCCTCATTGACGAACGTGCCGATCACCCGGCTGGTGAAGAAGCCGCGGCTGTCGTTGACCACGATCGGCGTCTTCTTGATCTGCGTGGCGTAGTCCAGGGCCCGGGCCAACGCGGCGTCCGACGTCTGCTCGCCTCGAATGATTTCCAGCAGCGGCATCTTGTCAACGGGGGAGAAGAAATGCAGCCCGATGAAATCGGCTTTGCGCTGCACGCCCTGGGCCAGTTCGGTGATGGGGAGGGTGGAGGTGTTGGACCCGAGCAGTGCGTCCGGCGCGACGACCGGCTCGGCCTCGCCGAACACCTCGTGCTTGAGCGACACCTTCTCGAAGACCGCTTCGACGATGAGATCGCACCCGGCGAGATCGGCGTAGTCGGCCGTCGGAGTGATCCGGGCGAGCACCTCGTCGCGCTTGGTCTCGGTCACCTTGCCCCGTGATACGGCCTTGTCGAGGATCTTCTTGGAGTAGTCCTTGCCCTTCTCGGCCGCCTCGATCGAGACGTCCTTGAGCACCACATCGATGCCGTTGCGGGCACTGACGTAAGCGATGCCGGCGCCCATCATCCCGGCACCGAGGATCGCCACCTTCCTGATCGGGCGGGGCTCGTAGCCTTCCGGACGCGATCCGCCGGCGTTGATGGAGTTGAGGTCGAACCAGAACGCCTGGATCATGTTCTTGGCCACCTGGCCGCGCGCCAGGTCGATGAAGTACCGGCCCTCGATCGTGAAAGCGGTCTCGATGTCGACGCTCGCCCCCTCGACGGCGGCGCACATGATGTGGTGCGGCGCGGGCATCGGAGCGCCCTTCAGCTGCTTACGGAGGTTCGCTGGGAAGGCGGGCAGCATGCCCGCGAGCTTCGGGTTGGACGGGACGCCACCGGGCATGCGGTACTCCTTGGCGTCCCAGGGCTGAACCGCCTCGGGGTTGGCCTTGATCCAGGCCCGGGCCTTGTCGAACATCTCCTCCGGAGTGGCTGCGAGCTCGTCCACGATGCCGACGTCGACCGCTTCGGCCGGCTTGAACCGGTTCCCTTGCAGCAGCACCTTCATCAGGCCGTCGGCGATGCCGAGCAAGCGCGTGATCCGGGTGACGCCGCCGCCGCCGGGCAGCAGGCCCAATGTGACCTCGGGGACGCCGAACTGGGACTTCGGGTTGTCCAGCGCGATGCGGTGCTGACAGGCGAGCGCGATCTCCAGGCCACCGCCGAGCGCAGCGCCGTTGAGCGCTGCGACCACGGGCTTGCCGAGCGTCTCGAGGCGGCGCAGATCGGACTTCATCGCGGCGACGCCCGCAGCGAACTCTGCCGCGTTGTCGTCGTTGACCTGCACCAGCAACTTCAGATCGCCGCCGGCGAAGAAGGTGTCCTTGGCCGAGGTGACGATCACCCCGGTGATGGTGTCCTGCTCGGCGTAGAGCCGATCGACGGCGGCGCGCATCGACTGTTGGTACGCCTCGGTCATCGTGTTGGCGCGCTGGGTCGGGTCATCGAGCGTGAGGGTGACGATGCCGTCAGCGTCCTGGTCCCAGCGGATGGTGTTCTGTTCAGTCATCTGGTCGCTCCGAATCGGTTCGCTGGGTTTAGAGACGCTCGACCACGGTGGCGACACCCATGCCGCCGCCGACACACAGGGTGGCCAGGCCGAAGCGCTGGTCGCGCCGCTCGAGCTCGTCGATCAGGGTGCCGAGGATCATCGCGCCGGTGGCGCCGAGTGGGTGGCCGAGCGCAATCGCGCCGCCGTTGACGTTCACCTTGTCGTGCGGGACACCCATGTCGCGCATGAACTTGAGCACCACGGCGGCGAATGCCTCGTTGACCTCGAACAGGTCGATCTGGTCGACCTCAAGGCCGGCCTTGGCCAGTGCCTTCTGCGCGGACGGCACCGGGCCGGTGAGCATGATCGTCGGCTCGGTACCGACGACGCCGGTCGACAGGATGCGCGCGCGTGGGGTGAGGCCCAGGTTCGTGCCGGCCTGCTCGCTGCCGATGAGCATGAGCGCGGCGCCGTCGACGATGCCAGAAGAGTTGCCGGGCGTGTGCACGTGATTGATCTTCTCGACCCAGTGGTACTTCTGCAGGGCCACGGCGTTGAAGCCACCCATCTCGCCCAACGCCTCGAACGACGGCTTGAGGCGGGCGAGCGATTCCGGCGTCGTCCCAGGGCGGGGGAACTCGTCGTGGTCGAGCACGAGCTGGCCGTTGATGTCGACGACCGGGATCACCGAGCGGCTGAACGCGCCGTCGGCCAGCGCCTTGCCGGCGCGGGTCTGCGACTCGGTGGCGAACAGGTCGACGTCGTCGCGACTGAAGTCTTCGATGGTGGCGATCAGGTCGGCGCTGATGCCCTGGGGGACGAACCCGGTGGCGTAGGCCGTCTCTGGGTCCATGGCCCACGGGCCGCCGTCGGAGCCCATCGGTACGCGTGACATCGACTCGACCCCGCCGGCGAGCAACAGGTCCTCCCAGCCGGATCGAACCTTCTGGGCCGCGATGTTGACGGCCTCGAGACCTGAGGCACAGAAGCGGTTGAGCTGGAAGCCCGGGCCGGAGGTCTCGTAACCGGCGGCCAAGGCGGCGGTGCGGGCGATGTCGGCGCCCTGCTCGCCGATCGGGGAGACGACGCCCAGGATGATGTCCTCGACCTGGGCCGGGTCGAGGCCAGGGTTGCGCTTGCGCAACTCGTCGAGCAGGCCCACCACGAGGGAGATCGGCTTGGTGCCGTGCAGCGAACCGGTGTTCTTGCCGCGGCCGCGCGGGGTGCGCACGGCGTCGTAGACGAAAGCTTCAGTGCTCATGCCGGTACCGTCCTCAACGAGATCCTCGGAGTTGCCCTCATCGTGCCAGTATCACTGTCACAGTCGTCAAGTGCCAGTAAATGTGTTCTTGGTCTACCCTCGGCAAACATGGCGTCATCGGTGTCCGCGGAAGCTGGCGAGTTGACGATCGACGAGCTGGCCGCGCGCACCGGGATGACCGTACGCACGGTCCGGTTCTATGCAACCGAGGGACTGCTGCCCGCACCGCGGCGCCGTGGCCGGGCCGCGTACTACGACGCCCGGCACCGGATGCGTTTGGAACTCATCCGGACGCTGCAGGAGCACGGTTACACGCTCGCCGCGATCGAGCGGGTGTTGTCCCGGATCCCGGTGGACGCCAACCCGGCGGAGTACGCGGTGCACGCCGCCGTGCTCGCGCCATGGCTGCCCGACCAGACCGAGGAGATCGACCGGGCCACCCTTGACCGACGAGCCGGCCGGCGACTGACCGACGAGGAGATCGGCTACCTCGAGCAGATCGCGGCACTCGAAACGGTCGGCGACGGCGTCTACCGAACGTCGCCGGCAGCGCTTGGCCATGCTGTCGAACTGTTGCAGTTGCCGGTGCCGACCAGCGTGCTGCAGGACTCGGCCCGAATCATCGGCGAACACGCGACAGCGGTGGCCAACGGGTTGACCGACGTGTTCGTGGACGCGGTCTGGGGCCCTTACCAGCGCGGCGAGATCGATCATGAGCAGGTCGTCGCCATGCTGGCTCGGCTGCGCCCACTCGCCGTGCAAGGCCTCGTCAGCGCCTTCGGGCGAGCGGCCGACCGGGCCGCCCGCCGCGGCGTGACATAGGAGCGCTCACTGCACTCACCGTCAGCACAGCAGCAGACGGGTCCAGGAGTCGAGCAACCACTGTTCGAAACGCTCCGGTGTCCAGCCCCGGTCGAGCACCAGCAGGGCGTAGTACTCGGCACCGTTCATCGTCCAGATGATGTCGGCGATTTCGTCGCGGCTCAGATCCCGACGCAGTTCACCGGACTGACCCAGATCGTCAGCCAACGCCCGCATGTTGACGGCACGGCGTTCGGTGATCCGACGCCAGAGTTGGTCCAAATCCGGGGTGCCGCTCGCCGCAGCCCGCAAGGCCAGGAACAGCGGGGCGAGGCGGACCTGCAATTGCGTGACAGCTGCGGCGTAGATCGCGAGTTTCGTGCGCGCGTCGGGCGTGGCTCGCATCCGGGTGGCGTAGTCGCGGTCCGCGCCGGGGACGGCTTCGTCGCGTCCCGACAGTGCGGTTTCGATCAACAGCTCGAACAGCACAGGTTTGGTTCCCACGGCGGCATACACCGTGTCCGGGACGACCCCGGCGCGCTGGGCGATCTGCGCGACGGTCGTGGCGACATACCCGTTGGTCGCGAACAGGTCCCGCGCGGCCTGCAAGATCGCCGCTCGCGTCGCCTGCGCCGCTTCGCGACGGCGTGAGCTGTCGTAGCGGCGGGGCTTGACGCGCTCGGACACGGTGGCTAGCTTAGCAATATTCATCCGAAGCAGTATCGGATCAAATCTGGAGTGTCATGAGTCTCTACGCCTGGAGCCAGGACCTGCCAATCGACGCGGACTTCTACGCCGCTGTCGCCGAGCGGATGGGCACGGCCAAGATGCCCGGTCTCGTCGTGCACGTAGCGATCGAACAGTCGGACGGCACGATGCGCTACCTCGACGTCTGGGAGTCCGAGCAGGCATGTGATGACGCCTTCGAATCCGTCATCCATCCGGTGGTGCATCCCCTGCTCGTCGACCGAGGGGTTCACGTGCAGGGGGAGCCGCCGCGGGTACCCGTACGGGTCGTCGATGTGCGCTTCGCGGACGGCTCCTCGGTACGAGGCTGACGGGTCAGTCACCGGTCGCGCCGCCGGTTCGCCAGCGGCGTCGCACCGTCTGGGTACGGTCCGGGCATGAGACGTCTGGGCCCGGCCGTGGCCGCGCTGTGCCTGGTCCAGTTCATCGACGTCTTGGGCGTAACGGTGGTCGTCACCGCACTGCCCAGCATGCTGAGTGATCTCGCTGCCCCCGAGTCGTCGGGCAGCCTGGTGGTCACTGGCTACGCCATGTTCTTCGGCGGTCTGCTGATCCTCGGAGCGCGGCTCGGTGACCGGTTCGGCCACCGCCGCGTCATCGTCGTCGGGCTGGCGGTGTTCGCGCTCGGCTCTTTGGTCGGCGCGCTCGCCGACACCATCGCCGCGTTGACCGCGGCCCGCTGTGTGCAAGGCGCGGCCGCGGCAACATCTGTCCCGTCCGCGCTTCGGCTGCTCACTACTCTCACCCCGGCCGGCCCGGTGCGCCGGCGGGCGATCGCGGCCTGGAGCGCCGCCGGCGCCGCGGCTGGCGCGAGCGGTTTCGTGGTCGGCGGGATCGTCACCGACCTGACCAGCTGGCGGGCGATCTTCTGGGCTTACCTGCCCCTTTCCGCCGTCCTCGCGGGTGCCATCGTCGCATCCGTACCGCGAGACCGTCCCGGCGAGCGCACCGGCTCGCTGAACGTCGGCGGCGCGCTCACTTTCACCGCGGCGATCATGGCCGTGATCGTCGGGACAACGCTGGTGGGGCAGGCCGGACATCGTCTGGCCGGCGTCGGATTGGTGGTACTGGCCGGCGGACTCGCGGCCGTTTTCATCATGGTCGAGCGCCGCGCGACCCATCCGCTGCTGCCCGTCGCCGCCCTGCGCCAGCCCGCCCTGCGGCGGGGCGCGATCGGCGCCTTTCTCAACACCGCAACCACCAGTTCGGCCATGACGCTGGCCACGCTCTACCTCCAGCACGCCCGACACCGCAGCCCGCTTTGGGCCGCTGCGGCCCTGGTCCCGTTCAGCCTGGCCGTGGTGGTCGGGTCGGCCCTCGCGGCACCCGTCCTGCGACGGCTGCCGCCCGCGCGCGTGCTGGCGGTCGGGTTGGCCGTCATCGCTCTGGCGATCGGAGCGCTGGCCGGCACCGCTGCCTCGGCCGCGGCGCTGTCGGCCTGTGTGGCGGTCGCCGGTCTGGGGCTCGGGCTGGCGGCGGTCGCCTCCACGACGCTGGGTACCGATGTCGACACCGCCTGGCGCAGCACGGCATCGGGGATCATCAACACGACCGCGCAGCTCGGTACGGCAATCGGAACGGCGGCGCTGCTGCTGCTCGCCGCCGCCACCACGGGTACGACCGGGCACGGGACGGCGGGTCCGGTCATAGCGTGGATCGCCGCGGGGATCCTCGCGCTGGTGGGTGCGGTGGGCTTCGTCCGGCGGGCCGACGCCCAGCGGGTCAGTCCGGCGTAGCCGGCCCGGGCCGGGCTTGCGGTTCGGCGAGCCGATTCGCCATCCGATCGGTCAACGCCGGCAGCAGCAGGGTTGGGACGAGAACCGGAAGCAGCAGCAGTTTGATCCAGTCCCATGCGGTGTTGCCGCGAAACCCGGTCCACGTCCAGGGCACCAGGTATCCGCAGAGCACCAATGCGGCGAAGGCGACGAGAACGGTGGCACTCGCGTAGGGGTGCGAGCGATGCACGCCGTCGCGGCCGGCCCACAACGATGCGGTCGCGACAACCAGGGGCAGCAGCGTCAGCTCGAGCCAGTCCCACAGCGTGTTGCCGGTGAAGCCGGTCCAGGGGAGCGGGACGAGGTACCCGGACGTCACCAGCACCGCGAAAATGATCAGCGCCGCGCTGATGGCCGCGCGGTGCCGGTTGGTGAGGAATTGGCGGTGCCGGATCAACAATGGAGCGAGCGCCACCGTGATCGGCAAGGCGATGACCTGCAGCCAGTCCCACAGGTGAACCGAGTCCGAGAGTCCGGTCCACTTCCAGCCGAGGTCGTAGCCGCCCCAGAGGTAGACCACGAACAGGGCCGTCGCGATCACAGCCACGGCGGCGAGGAGCAGATTGCGGCGACGGTGCGGGCGGGCGTGGGAATCCCCGACGGGTGCGGTGAGCGCCTGCTCGTCGACGCGGCCCCTGGCTTCGGTGATGGTGTCCCTCCGCGGTGCTCGGCCCCTGCTTAGCGTCGGCTTGATGGTCTCATCGGGTTGGCGTTGGCGTCGACGTTCATGCCCTTCTCTTCGTTGGTTCGGGCTTTCTGATCGTCCTGTTGTTAGGTCACCTTGCGGTGTGGGTGGAAAGCGGCGGCGACGGAGGGAGTTGCCGTGGTGCCCTGCTTGGGTTGCCGGCTGCGGCTTGCCGTGGGTCGCTCGGCTTGGGGCGCCGGCTGGCGGCTGTCGGGGGGTCACCTGGCACTCACGTTTTCATGATCAACTCGCGTTAGATGCCTTGTCGGAGTAAGGGGAAAGTGCTTGCGGCTGTCGGAGTCGAATGATATATTGAACGCATGTTCGATCGACGGGACGATCGGCGGCGCGGCCTCGGTCCTCGCGCGGCTTAGCGCGGTCGTGGACGAGCTGCAGAGCCTGGACCTGACCACCCTGCCCGGCGATCAGGTCCTCGATGTGCTGCGCGATCTGGAAGTGCAGAAGCGGCGCCTGGCTCCGGTCGATCACGCGTTGATCGCCGAGATCGACTCGCGGGGTTTGGCCCACGAGCACGCCTGCCGCAACACCGCCACCCTGGTGACTCAGCTATTGCGGGTCAGTCCCGCGGAGGCGACGGGCCGGGTGCGTGCCGCTGCGGATCTGGGTCCGCGGCGCGGGCTGACCGGACAGGCACTGCCGCCGGTGTTCGCGCCGGTCGCCGCCGCGCAAGCCGCGGGGACGATTTCCGTCGCCCATGCCCGGGTCGTGACCGCGACCGTTGATGCGTTGCCGGCGGCGGTGCAGGCCGAGCACGAGGTGTGGGTGCAACAGTTCCTCCTCGAGCAGGCGGCCGAACTGGACCCGGCCCTGCTCAAGCAGGTCGCGCGGCGGATCGTCGACACCCTGGACCCCGACGGCACATTGACCGAGGAACGTGACCGTCAGCGTCGCCGCGACCTCACGGTGCGGCAGCGCCGCGACGGCTCGGCCCATGTCGAGGCGGAGGTGACGGCGATCTGCGCCGAAGCCCTCCTCGTCCGTGCTGGACTCGGTGGCCAAGCCCGCGGCCTCCGAGCAGGACGGCACCCGCGACCCCCGCACCCCCGGACAACGCCGCCACGACGGCCTCCAAGACGCCCTGCTGACCCTGCTGCGTAGCGGCGACCTGCCCGCGTGTAACGGCGTCGCCGCCACCATCGTCCTCACCATGACCGACCAACAAGCCGAAACCCGCACCGGGCTCGTCACGACCGGGCACGGGGCGCTCATCTCCGTCGAGCAGGCCTTGAGCCTGACCGGCGACGCCCGCCTCATCCCCGTCACCCTCACCAAAACCCGCGAGATCACCGCCTACGGCGACACCCACCGCATCTTCACCGAAGGCCAACGCCTCGCCATGATCGCCCGCGACCAAGGCTGCTCATTCCCAGGATGTTCGGTCGGGCCAGCGTGGTGCCAAGCCCACCACATCACCGACTACGCCATCACCAGACGCACCTCCGTCGACGACGGCACCCTCCTCTGCGGCTACCACCACCGCGAACACCCCACCCTCGGCTGGACCTGCCACATGATCGACGGCACCCCACACTGGACCCCACCAGCCTGGATCGACCCCACCCAAACCCCCCGACGCAACCGAACCCACGACCTACTCGGCGTCTAGCCGGCGTGTCCCGGCACGACGTCCCGAAAGGAGGTTCGCTGAATATGGCCGAGCGCTACCGGCCAATGGCCTTCGCCATCGAGACGCCACGACTGTCGCTGCGGCTTCGCAACCCCGCGGACGCGGAATGGAATCTCGAACTGCTCGGTGAGCGCGTCGGCGGTACGACGCAGACTCTCGCCGAGGTCCAGCAGCGGATCGCGGAGCAGGACGTCCAAGCGCATGAGAATGGCTTCGGCTTTCTCGCGATAGAGCGGCGTGCGGAGCAAGACGTGATCGGGTACTGCGGCTTGCTGGTCGGTCGCGCGAGCTTCGACGAGCCGGAGATTGCGTATGAACTCCTGCGGCGGGCGCACGGGCACGGCTACGCCACCGAGGCGGCGCAGGCCGTGCTCGATGCGGCGTTTGCGACCGGGCGACGCCGGATCTGGTCGACAGTGCGCACCTGGAACGGTCCGTCGCTTCGGGTCCTGGAGAAGATCGGGTTCCGCCGCGACCACGTCGTCTCCGATGACAAGGGCGAAATCGTGTATCTGGTCTGCGACGCCTGACGGGCGCACGCGTCCGCGGGAGGCGTCGCGAGGTCGGTGGGGGCTATTTGCGGTTGGTGCACAGCCGCTTCGGGTCCGGCGGCGGCTGTCCCGGTGCGGCCTGGGGTAGGCAAACGGCGGCCGGTAGCGCCTGGATGATCGCGTTTGACAGTGGGGCGAGCGGGGGTTGCCGGTACGACTTCGGGACGGTCGCCTCGATGTAGACCGGCCGGTCGACGGTCGTCCACACGGTGGTGTCCTTGCGCTGAACCGGCAGCCAGAGCACGCCATTTATCACGATGTCCAGGTCGGCGCTGCCGCTGCGCAGCCCGGGCGGGCGGGGGACGCCGCACCGGAGCACCACCGCGGGATCACCCCACGCGACGACATAGGTCGAGGTCGACTGGGCCGGCCGCGCGGGGAGGCCGGCCAGGGTGATCGGCAGCTTCGCCAGCAGCCTGGTGCACGACGCGTCGGCGGCCGCGTTGGGCGGCGGGGCGGGCACGCTGATGGGGGGCAACGGTCGCGGGCCGGCCGAGCCGGGCGGCGTCGACGGATTCTTCGACTGCGAGCCGGGGTGAGCGAGCACAAGGGCCAGCACAACCACGACGGGCAGGGTCAGGGCCGTCGCAATGAGCGCAGCGCGCCGCCGTACCGGATCGATCGCGGGTCCCGCGGTCTAGAGGTGCACGACGGGGCAGGTCAGCGTGCGGGTGATGCCGCTGACCGCCTGCACCTTCGCCACTACCAGCTTGCCGAGTTCGTCCATCGTGTCGGCTTCGGCCCGCACGATGACGTCATAGGGCCCGGTGACGTCCTCGGCGTTGAGCACGCCAGGCAGCGCCGATATCTCGCGAGCCACCGAAGCAGCTTTGCCGACCTCAGTCTGGATCAAGACGTACGCATTGACGCTCATCGCCGCGTGTCCTCTCCTCGTCGCTTCATCGAGACCGGTAGAACGTAGCGTAGGTAACTTTGCGCGGTACGAGAACATAGGGCCGCACCGGCCTTATGGCCGCCGTCGTCGTTGAAGGGCAAGCGTCATCACCGTTTCGGAGTTGGGCGAGTTCGGGCTCATCAAGCGGATCACCGCTGGGTTCGCGAGCGTCGAATCCACTCTGATCGGCTCCGGTGACGATGCGGCCGTCGTGGCCGCGCCCGACGGCCGGATCGTGGCGTCCACCGACATGCTCGTCGAGAACCGGCACTTCCGTCGGGACTGGTCCACCGCCAACGACATCGGCCACAAGGCGGCGGCTCGCAACTTCGCCGACATCGTCGCCATGGGCGCGGTGCCGACCGCGCTGCTCATCGGCTTCGCCATGCCGGGCGAGCTGGCCCTCGACTGGGTGGACGGACTCATGGCCGGCCTGCGCGAAGAGTGCGGCGAGGTCGGCGCGGCCATCGTCGGCGGCGACGTCACCGCAGCCGACGTGATCACGCTCGGGATCACCGCCCTCGGCGATCTGCAGGGCCGTGACCCGGTCACCCTCGACGGAGCGAAGCCGGGCGACGTCGTCGCGGTATGCGGCAAGGTGGGTTGGGCTGCGGCCGGGTTCGCCGTGCTCGGCCGGGGCTTCCGCTCGCCGGTACAGGTCGTGACGGCGCACCGGCGGCCGGAACCGCCCTACGCCGAAGGACCGCGAGCGGCGCAGTTGGGTGCAACCGCGATGACTGACATCAGCGACGGCCTGGTTGCTGACCTCGGGCACATCGCCGAGGCGAGCGGGGTCCGGATCGACCTGCGCGCCGACCTGCTCGCCGTGCCGGCCAAGCTGCGCGAAGTCGGCGCGGCGCTGAACGTCGATCCGCAGGTCTGGCTGTTCACCGGCGGGGACGACTACGCACTCGCGGCCAGCTTCCCCAAGAAGACGGTGCTGCCCGAGGCCTGGACGGTGATCGGCACGGTGACGGACGGCGAGGGTGTGCGCGTCGACGGCCGGCGCTGGCCGGCCGGCGGGCACGAGCATTTCCGTTGAGTGGCCGTCGCTACGGTTGTGCGGTGGACTTCCGGATCGAACCGCGCCCATACAGCGACCCCGATGTGACCCGGCTGGTTGAGGCCGTCCAGGGCGAGTACATCGCCCGCTACGGCGGGCCGGACGCCGCCGTGGTTGTGCCGGGTGAGTTCGAGCCGCCGGCCGGGCTGTTCCTCGTCGGCACACTCGACGGAGCGCCGGTGGCCACCGGTGGGTGGCGCTGGATCGACGACGGGGTGGCGGAGATCAAGCGGATGTACGTCGTCGACTCCGCCCGCGGGCGCGGGTTGGCGCGGCTGATCCTGGCCGAATTGGAATCCAGCGCCGGCGACGCGGGAGCACACCGCATGGTGCTCAACACCGGGCACCAGCAACCCGAAGCGATCGCTCTATACGAGTCCAGCGGATACACGCCCAGTGACGGCTTCGGCCACTACGCGTGCACTCCGGGAGCGATCTTCTACGGCAAAGACCTAGCTCCGGCAGCACAACGGCCCGACCACGCGCAGGGCGTGGACGGGCCGGTCCGGGCGGGTGCCGGCTAGGCGCGAGTGACCTTGCCGGCCTTCAAGCAAGACGTGCACACCGTGATGCGGCGCCGGGTACCGGGTGCGACCAGGGCGCGCACGCTCTGCACGTTGGGGTTCCACCGGCGGTGGGTGCGGCGGTGCGAGTGCGAGACGGACATCCCGAAGCCCGGGCTCTTGCCGCAGACATCACAGATGTTGGCCACGGTGGACTCCTTGGGCGACGCAGCACGACGAAAACGTGCCGAAATTGGTGGGTTCCCGGCCGTGCGCCGGGCAACCTCAACATTCTAACGGCAGCCGCAGGGCCGGGCCAAACCGCACCATGCCAGCGGAAGCGCGGCAACCGCGCCCAGGCCGGGCGAGCCACCGGGCCACCAGAGCAAATGGTCGAAACGACGCCGTGCCCCAGTATCCTGCGGCGGAGCGTACCGACGGCTGGGGGTGCACGTGCTCGATGCTCTCGACGCGCATGCCGTCCGCAGCTGGAGCCGGGCCGCGGTCGAAACGCTCGACGCGCACCGCGCGGAGATCGACGAGCTGAACGTCTTTCCTGTCCCCGACGGGGACACGGGCACCAACATGTCGCTGACGATCCGGGCCGCGGCCGATGCGCTCGCAGCCGACGCCGCCGCCAGCGCCGCTGACGCGCTTCGAGTCTTCGCCCACGGCGCCGTGCTAGGGGCACGGGGCAACTCCGGGGTCATCGTCTCGCAATTGCTGCGCGGTCTGGCCGACGCTGCAGCGGACGGCCCGGTGTGCGACGCCAGCCTCGTGCGAGCCGGGCTACTGCTGGGTGCCGACCAGGCCCGCGCCGCGGTGGCCGACCCGGTCGAGGGGACGATTCTCACCGTGGCCAGCGTTGCGGCCAAGGCGGCAACCGACGGTGCGACGTTGCACGAAGTCACCCGCAACGCCGCCGCCGCGGCCGCGGATGCGCTGCTGCGCACCACAGAGCAGCTGCCGGCGTTGGCTCGGGCCGGCGTCGTCGACGCGGGCGGGCGGGGCCTTGTCCTCATCCTCGACGCCCTCGCCCGAATCGTGAGCGGGGAGCCGGGCGGCCCGCCCGAACTCCCTCCGATGCCGGAGCCAGGCCCGGCCGACGTCATCCGCCCGGCGGCCGGTGCGGATTATCAGTTCGAGGTGCAGTACCTCCTCGAGGCGGACGAAGACGCCGTGGCCGCGTTGCGCGCTCAGCTCGGCGGCCTCGGCGACTCCGTCGCCGTGGTCGGTACGGGCGACGGCGTCTGGAACGTCCACGTCCACGTCAATGACGTCGGCGCCGCCATCGAAGCCGGCGTCGAGGCGGGGCGGGCGCACCGAATCAGCGTTGTCCGTTTCGCCGACCAGCCAACCGAACGCAGCGCAGGCCAAGGCACCGACGTGCCCGTCGAAACAACCGACGCGCCGGCGAGGTCGCGAACCAGCGCGGTGGTCGCGGTCGCGCCGGGCCAGGGTCTGGCCCACCTCTTCGAAGCCGAGGGCGTGCGCGTGGTCGATGGCGGTCCCGGCCGCAGCCCGTCCACAGGTGAGGTGCTCGCGGCCGTCCGAGCCACGGGCGCCGACAACGTGGTATTGCTGCCCAACGCATCGCAGGTCACCGGCGTGGCGGAGGCCGCAGCCGAGCAGGCCCGGGCCGAAGGCATTCACGCCACTGTGGTTCCGACCCGCTCGCCGGTACAAGGCCTGGCCGCGGTCGCGGTGCACGATGCCGCCCGTCGCTTCGACGACGACGTGGTGGCGATGGCCGAGGCCGCGGCAGCCACTCGCTTCGCCGAAGTCACGATCGCCCAGCGCGAAGCGCTGACGTCGGTGGGAATCTGCCAGGAAGGTGACGTGCTCGGCCTCATCGACGGCGAGGTGGTCGAGATCGGCCGCGGCCTGGTCTCGGTCGCGCTCACGTTGGTCGACCGACTGCTCGGGGTCGGCGCAGAATTGATGACCGTGCTCGTGGGTGGCGGTGCGCCGGCCGGTGTCGGAGAGTTGCTGGCCGGGCACGTGCGGAAACGGGCGCCGTTCACCGACGTCAGCGTCTACCTGGGCGGGCAGCCGGACTATCCGCTGATCATCGGCGTCGAATGAGCGCGTTGGACACGCCACTGGCGGACATGATCGGCGGCCGGACCACGAAGCCGATGGAGAAGGCGTTCGGCATCCGCACCGTCGGCGACCTGCTGCGGCACTACCCACGGCGTATGGCCGAGCGGGGTGAGCTGACCGACCTCGCGTCGCTTCGTGTCGACGAAGACGTCACGGTGATGGCTGAGGTGCTCAGCTCTGAGGTCAAGGGTTACGACAAAGGACTGCGCGCGGAGATCGTTGTCAGCGACGGCCGCGGCAAGCTCAGCCTCGTGTTCTTCGGCCGGCGCAATACCTGGCGGGCGAACGAGTTGCAGCCAGGGTTGCGCGGACTGTTCTCCGGCCGCGTCGGGATTTTCGGCAAGACCCGTCAGCTGGTGCACCCGGAGTACATGATCCTGCGCGGCGACGACCTCGACGCCCACGAAGCCGACGACTTCGCCGGCGCGCTCATTCCGGTGTACCCGGCCAGCAAGGACGTCCGGACCTGGACGATCTCGAACGCGGTACGCACGGTGTTGCGCATGCTGGACCCGCTGCCCGATCCCGTGCCGGCCAAGGCGCGGGCCCAGCGCGGCCTGCTCGACTTCGACACCGCGATCCGGGCCATCCACCGCCCGGCGGACCGGGACGAGTGGTACGCCGCGCGGCGCCGGCTCAAGTGGGACGAAGCCCTCGGTGTGCAATTGGCGCTGGCCCAACGTCGGGCCGCGGCCGCGGCCGATCCGGCGACTGCCCGCTCGCCCCGGGCCGACGGCATCCTCGCGGCGTTCGACGCGGTGTTGCCGTTCACCCTGACGCAGGGCCAGCGCGAGATCGGTGAGGTGCTCGCCGCCGAACTTGCCCAGCCGCACCCGATGCATCGACTGCTGCAGGGCGAGGTCGGGTCCGGCAAGACGGTAGTAGCGCTGCGGGCGATGCTGCAGGTCGTCGACGCCGGGGGGCAGGCCGCCCTACTGGCGCCGACCGAGGTGCTTGCCGCCCAGCACGCGCACTCCATCGAAGCGTTGCTCGGCCCGCTCGCCCAGGGCGGGCGCTTGGGTGGCGACGACGGTGCCACCCGGGTGGCCCTGCTCACGGGCTCGCTGCCCGCGGTGGCCCGCAAGACCGCCCTGCTCGACGCTGCGGTAGGCAGCGCCGGCATCGTCGTCGGCACGCATGCCCTCATCCAGGACCAGGTCAGCTTCGCCGACCTCGGCCTGGTGGTCGTCGACGAACAACACCGCTTCGGCGTCGAGCAGCGCGACGCGCTGCGCGGCAAGGCCGAGCGCCCGCCGCACCTGCTGGTCATGACGGCCACCCCGATTCCGCGCACGGTCGCCATGACGGTGTTCGGCGACCTCGAGACGTCCACGCTCACGGAACTGCCGCAGGGTCGTTCACCGATCACGACCACCGTGGTGCCGGCGAGCGAGAAGCCGGGGTGGCTGGACCGGACGTGGCAGCGCATCCGCGAGGAGGTCGGGGCCGGGCGGCAGGCCTACATCGTCTGCCCGCGGATCGGGGCCGACCTCTCCGAGTACGAGGCCGAACTGGCCGACGTCCCCGTGCCCGACGACCTGCCTCCCCGTCGACCACCGCTCGCCGTCTCCGACGTACTGCCCATGCTGGCTGAGGGCCCGTTGGCCGGGTTGCGGTTGGCCGCGCTGCACGGCCGCCTGCCACCCGAGGAGAAGGAGCGCACGATGGCCGGCTTCGCCGCGGGCCGGATCGACGTGCTCGTCGCGACCACGGTGATCGAGGTGGGCGTCGACGTCGCGAACGCCACCGTCATGGCGGTGCTGGACGCCGAGCGGTTCGGCATCTCCCAACTGCACCAGTTGCGCGGGCGCATCGGCCGCGGTGAGGCGCCGGGGATCTGCCTGTTGGTGACAGAAGCACCGGCCGCCACGCTGTCGCGGGAACGGCTCGACGCCGTGGCCGCGACCACCGACGGCTTTGCGCTTGCTCGCCTCGACGTCGAGCAACGCCGGGAAGGCGACGTGCTCGGTGCCGCCCAATCGGGCACGCGGTCTCAACTCCGGCTGCTGTCGCTGCTCAAGGACGAGGCGCTCATCACCGACGCGCGCAGCGAAGCCGCTGCGATCATTGCCGCGGACCCCGATCTGTCCGCGCACCCGTTGCTCGCCGCCCAGGTCGCGGCTCTGGTCGCCGACGAACAGGCCGACTATCTGGAAAAGGCCTGATGCGCATCGTCGGGGGGAAGGCAAAGGGTCGGCGCCTCGGTGTGCCGCCCCGCGGAACGCGGCCCACGTCCGATCGGGCCCGCGAAGCACTGTTCAGTTCTCTCGCCGGCCTGCTCGATATCGAAGGCGCGCGGGTTCTGGACCTTTTCGCCGGCACCGGGGCGGTGGGCCTCGAGGCACTGTCGCGGGGCGCCGTCATGGCGCGTTTCGTCGAGTCGGACCGGACCGCCTGCGAGATTCTCCGGCACAACGCCGATGCGCTTGGCCTGCCCGGAGCCGAGATCCATCGTCATGCCGCCGCGGGCTATCTCGTCGGAGCAGGAGTGGACGAGCCGTTCGACTTCGTCTTCGTCGATCCGCCTTACGCGTTCGGCGAGCCACAATTGGGTGTGTTGCTGACCACACTGGCCACACCGCGCTGGCTCGCCGATGGAGCCGTGGTGGTCGTGGAACGCTCGGCCCGCGGGCCGCAACCGCAGTGGCCCGAGGCCATCGAAGCGATCAAGCAGAAGCGCTACGGCGAGGGCGTGCTTTGGTACGGTCGCCGACAATGAGCACACCAACGACAGCGTCGAATGCTGGGCCCGACCGGCTCGTGCGCCGCGCGGTCTGCCCCGGCTCCTTCGACCCGGTCACCAACGGCCACCTCGACATCATCGGCCGGGCCGCGCACCTTTACGACGAGCTCGTCGTGGCGGTCTTCATCAATCAGTCGAAGTCGAGCGTGTTCACCGTCGAGGAACGCCGGGACATGCTCGCCGAGGTAACGGCCGACTACGGCAACGTGCGGATCGACACGTTCCACGGGCTGGTGGTCGACTATTGCGCCACCCACGGCATCCCCGTCATCGTGAAGGGACTGCGCGCGGTCAGCGACTTCGACTACGAACTGCAGATGGCCCAGATGAACCGAGGCCTGGCCGGCATCGACACCCTGTTCATGCCGACCAATCCCGAGTACAGCTTCCTGGCCTCGAGCCTGGTCAGGGAAATCGCGAAGTGGGGCGGCGACGTCTCCTCGTTGGTGCCGCCCACCGTCCTCAAACGCCTTCAGGACCGCACCGGCTCATCCGGCTAGGGGGACCCGATGACCGACCAGACCCTTCGGCGGGCCGACGAGCTGCTCAGCGAACTCGTCGAACTGGTCGAAACCGCCCGCACGCTGCCGATGTCCTCCTCATGCGTTCTCCCGCGCGAGCGCGTGCTCGACCTGCTGGACGAATTACGCGAGACGATGCCACCGGAGATGGACGAGGCCCGCAGGCTGATCGCGAACCGCGACGCCATGCTCCACGATGCCGAACGGGCCGCTGAGCATTTGCGCGATGAAGCGGCCGCCGCGGCGGAGACGGCCGTTGCCGATGCCCACGGGCGGGCCGAGCAATTGGTGCGCGACGCCGAGGTCCGCGCGCACGAGATCGTCGAAGCCGGCCGCGCGGAGCACGGACACCTCGTCTCGGCCACCGGGGTGTATCAGGCCGCGACCCAGGCGGCCGAGTCGCTGCGGGCCGAGGCCAACCGATTCGACGCCGATATCCGGGCCGAGGCCGAGCAGTACGCGCAGACCACCCGCCAGGCGGCCGAAAGCTATGCCGCCAAGCTGACCGGCGACGCCGAGGAGTACGCCGAATCCACCCTCGCGGAGCTTGCGGCGACGCTCCAGCGCGCGGCCGGTACCGCCGAACAGGGCCGCGCCGCACTTGCGCACCGCCGGTCCGGAAGCGAGGCCGCCGAATCGGCCGACGACGTCGCCGTGCCGCCGAATTCGAAGTAGCCGTCCGCCTCGGCTAAGCTGACCTCGGCCTCAACCAAACACAGGGCCGTCTTCGTATGCCTGAGAAAACGACACCGAAACAGCACGCTACGCGCCGTGCTGACCCGCGCAGTCCGTTCGTCATCGACGTTCGGGAAGTGGGCCGCCGACCCGGCGCGATGCGGACTTATCGGCGTAGTCTTCCCGCGCCTGCGGGGTTGGGCCTGGACATCATCAGGGTGCCGGAAGGTGCCCCGCTCGACGTCGACCTCCGGCTCGAGTCGGTGACCGAGGGTGTGTTGCTCACGGGCAGCGCCACCGGCCCGCTCACCGGCGACTGCGGGCGGTGCCTCGAACCGGTCTCCGATGAGCTCGTGGTCGACTTTCGCGAGCTGTTCGCTTACCCGGACAGCACAACCGACGAGACCACCGAGCAGGACGAGGTCCACCGTCTCGACGGCGACTACCTCGACGCCGAACCGGTGATGCGTGACGCGATCGTGTTGGGCCTGCCCTTCACGCCGCTGTGTCGGCCGGACTGCGCCGGGCTGTGCCCCACCTGCGGGCAGCGGCTCGACGACCTTCCGCCCGATCACGCGCACGAAGTGCTCGACCCTCGCTGGGCCGCGCTCGCAGCGTTCACCGACGCCGCGCAGGGTGACCCGGAAACGCCAGCTGACGCACCTCGTCAGCTCGATTAGTCAGGAGTCACCGTGGCCGTCCCGAAGCGGAAGATGTCGCGCAGCAACACCAGGGCTCGCCGCTCGCAGTGGAAGACGACGGCACCGACGCTGGTCCCTTGCCCGAACCGGGCCTGTGGCGAGATGAAGTTGCCGCACACCGCGTGCACGAACTGTGGCCAGTACGACGGCAAGCAGGTCTTGGCGGTCTGACCCGCCATGGCCCGTATCGCCGGCACGAGTGAACCGGCCGATCAGAACGACCTGGCCGAGGCGCTCGGTGTCACACTCGACGCCGAGCTGCTCGAGCGCGCCCTGACGCATCGGTCCTATGCCTACGAGCACGGCGGTCTGCCGCACAACGAACGGCTGGAATTCCTGGGCGACGCCGTGCTGGGCATCGTCGTCACCGACACCCTGTACCGAACCCACCCGGACCTCACCGAGGGCAAGCTGGCCAAGCTGCGCGCCTCCGTCGTCAACATGCGGGCGCTCGCCGACGTCGCGCGGGGCATCGGTCCTCATGGGCTGGGCGCCTATGTCCGGCTGGGCCGCGGCGAGGAAGCCACGGGTGGGCGCGACAAGTCCAGCATCCTGGCCGACACGGTCGAATCGGTGCTCGGTGCGATCTATCTCGAACACGGGCTCGAGACCGCGGCGCGAGTGGTGCATGCCTTGTTCGACGACCTCATGCACGACGCCGCGACGATCGGCGCCGGCCTGGACTGGAAGACGAGCCTGCAGGAGCTCACCGCCGAGCGCGGTCTCGGCGTGCCGGAATACCTGATGAGCTCCGAGGGCCCTGACCACGCCAAGATGTTCACCGCTCGGGCGATCATTGCCGGCCAGACCTTCGCGGCCTGCACCGGCCGGAGCAAGAAGGAAGCCGAGCAGGTCGCGGCCGAGACAGCGTGGCGGGCGATCACTGCGCACGACGCCGAAGCCTCCTGACCCAGCCCGGTGCCCGAACTACCCGAAGTCGAGACCGTCCGCGACGGCCTGCAGCGCTGGGTCGTCGGCCGCACCATCGCCACGGTCGAGGTGCGGCACCCACGCGCGGTGCGCCGCCACCTGCCCGGTGGCGCCGACCTCGCCGCCCGACTGGCCGGGGCGCGCATCGCCGCCGCCGCGCGCCGGGGCAAGTACCTGTGGCTCCCGCTCGAGCAGCCGGGTGGTGACCATGACGAATGCCTGATCGCCCACCTCGGGATGAGCGGGCAGCTGCTCGTGCAGCCGCCGGACACGCCCGACGAACGGCACCTGCACGTGCGGGTCACATTTACCGACGGCGGGCGCGAGTTGCGCTTCGTCGACCAGCGGACGTTCGGTGGCCTCATGCTCGACCGGTTGGTGCCCACGACCGCAGGCGACACCGTGCCCGCAGCGGTTGCCCACATCGCCCGAGACCCGCTCGACCCGGCCTTCGACGACGACCTGTTCCTGACCCGGCTACGGCGGCGCGACTCGGCGGTCAAGCGCGCTCTGCTCGATCAGACGCTCGTCTCCGGCGTTGGCAACATCTACGCCGACGAGGCACTGTGGCGGGCTCGCCTGCACGGACAGCGGTTGGGCCGACTGCTGAGCCGGCCCGACGCGATCCGGCTGCTGTCGGACGTCCGTGCGGTTCTCGGCCAGGCCCTGGTGGCGGGTGGGACGTCGTTCGATGCGCTCTACGTGAATGTCAACGGTCAAAGCGGCTATTTCGACCGCTCACTCGCCGTCTACGGGCGCGGGGGGCAGCCGTGCCCACGCTGCGGAACTTCCGTCCGCAGGGCGGCGTTCATGAACCGCTCGAGCTTCTTCTGCCCGCGCTGCCAGCGGCCGCCCCGGACGCACGCGGCGGACCGACCCAGGAACGTGTCACACGTAATTTGAGGCCCTGGCCGTGGCACGCTCTCGACGCAGCGGGCCGGCATCCGGTGGATTCCGGACATCCGGTGTTTCGATCCCGTGACCCGATTGTTGACCGTTCATTACCCCGGTGCGACCATTGGTTGACCTGACGGGAGCCAGCTGCGCCGGCGATGAAGCCCTCAGTCCGTCAACTCGGGCTGTGGCAGTCGCTGGGACTGCGCCCCTCCCGCCGCGTCCACAACAGCAACTCGTCCTGCGGTTGCGGGAGTCACGCCAAGACTCGCCGCGGCGCCGTCGGACATCGGGTAGTGAAGGGTCGCTACATGGCACGCGCCTTATTGGGCTACGTAGGCAACAGCAACGAGCAGACTCTGGCTTTGGAGGTTGCGCGGCTACGACGCCGCATCGCCGAGCTCGAGACTGAGATCGCCGAACTGCGTGATCACAACCAGGCCGCGCTCGACATCGAGTTGCATCGGATCTCCGAGGTTGCCGCACCGGCCCTGGCTTGAGCTGTAGGTTCCTCGGGACGATCCTCGCGCCGCTGCGGTGGCGAAGACCTGATCCGGGAGATCTGTGCACCTCAAGTCGCTGACGCTGCGGGGCTTCAAGTCCTTCGCGTCCGCCACGACCCTGCGTTTCGAGCCGGGCATCACTGCTGTCGTCGGCCCGAACGGGTCCGGCAAGAGCAACGTCGTCGACGCCATCGCCTGGGTACTGGGCGAGCAGGGCGCGAAGGCGCTGCGTGGCGGAAAGATGGAAGACGTCATTTTCGCCGGCACGGCCGGTCGCCCGCCGCTCGGGCGCGCCGAGGTGACGCTGACGATCGACAATTCCGACAATGCCCTGCCGATCGACTTCAGCGAGGTGTCGATCACGCGGCGGATGTTCCGCGAAGGCATCAGCGAGTACGAGATCAACGGCGAGGGCGCCCGCCTACTCGACATCCAGGAGCTGCTGTCCGATTCCGGTATCGGGCGCGAGATGCACGTCATCGTCGGTCAGGGCCAGCTCGACTCCGTGCTGCAGGCCCGCCCGGAAGACCGGCGGGGCTTCATCGAGGAAGCCGCAGGGGTCCTCAAGCATCGCAAGCGCAAGGAAAAGGCGCTGCGCAAGCTCGAGGCGATGCAGGCCAATCTGACCCGCATCACCGACCTGACCGGTGAGCTGCGCCGGCAGCTCAAGCCGCTCGGCAAACAGGCCGAGATCGCGCGCCGCGCCGCCGGCGTCCAGGCCGAACTGCGTGACTCCCGCTTGCGGCTGATGGCCGACGACATGGTCACGCTGCGGGCCGAACTCGACCGCGAGGTCGCCGACGAAGAGGCGATCCGCAGTCGGCGGGCCGAAGTCGAGGCCGCGGTCGAGCAGGCGAGGGCCCGCGAGACCGAACTGGAGCAGGCGGTTGCCGCCGACGCCCCACTCGTCGCTCGTACGCAGGAAACCTGGTACCGGCTCTCGGCTTTGGAGGAACGCTTCCGGGGCACCGCATCGCTCGCGGCCGAACGAGCCCGGCACCTGGCGGCCGAGCCCGAGGAGGCCCGCCCCGGCCGCGACCCGGAGGCGATGGAGGCTGAAGCGGTCGAGGTCCGGGCCGAGGAAGCCCAACTGCAGGCCGCGCTGGCGGAGTCGCACGCCGCACTCACCGAGATCGTGGGCGCCCGGCAGGACCTGGAACGCCGTCTGGCCGAAGCCGAACGGGCCCTCGTCGCCGCTGCCCGGGCCGTGGCCGACCGTCGGGAAGGGCTGGCGAAGTTGGTCGGCCAGGTGAACGCCCTGCGCACCCGTGCCACCGCGGGCGGTGACGAGATCGCGCGACTGTCGGCCGCCGCGGCCGACGCGCGCACGCGAGCCGACGCCGCCGACACCGAACTCGCGCGCGTGCAAGCCGAGGTGGGCATCCTCGACGAGGGCGAACTGAGCCTGGACGAGCGACACGAAGCGGCGGTCGCGGCCTACGAGTCGATCGAGGCCCGGGTGCGCGAACTGACCGCCGGCGAGCGGGAAGCCGAGCGCGAACGGGCCACGTGGACCGCACGGGCCGACGCCCTGGCAATGGGCCTGACGCGCAAGGACGGTGCCGGTGCGCTGCTGGCCGCAGGCTCGCGCCTGCCCGGCGTGCTCGGCTCGGTTGCGGCGCTGCTGACTGTGGAACCCGGCCACGAGGCCGCCCTGGCCGCCGCGCTCGGCGCGGTCGCCGATGCCGTCGCCGTCGCGTCGGCCACCGATGCGGTGCGCGCCCTCGAGGTGCTCAAGCACGAGGACGGCGGACGGGCCGGGCTGCTGGTCGGCTGTGCCGTGTCGCCGTTGGACCGGTCGGGCTGGCCGGCGCTGCCGCCCGGGGCGGCCTGGGCCGTCGACCTCGTGCGGACCCCGGTCGAAATCCGCGCCAGCCTCGAGGCTGCGCTCGATCGAGTCGCCGTCGTAGCCGACCTCGCCGGCGCGCACAGCTTGGTCGCCGATCATCCCGATGTGCGGGCCGTCACCCGCGACGGTGACGTCCTCGGCGCGCGGTGGTCGGCCGGTGGGTCGTCGTCCGCACCGAGCGCCATCGAGATCCGGGCCGCCGTGGACGAGGCCCAACTGAAGGCCGACGAGGCGGCCGCGCGCCACGAACGCCTGCACGCGCAGCTGACCGAGTCCCGCGCCCGCGCGGCCGCGCTCAAGGGCGACGTCGATGCCGCGCTGCTCGCACTGCACGAGTCCGACGCCAGGCTGTCGGCGGTTGCGGAGCAACTCGCGCAGCTGGGCCAGGCCGCCCGGTCGGCGAGCGCGGAGGCGGCCCGGCTGGACGCGGCCCGGGCCGCCGCCGAGGAGGCGCGCGATCGCGACCTGGCCGGCCTGTCCGACCTCGAGGAGCGGCTGCACCTGGCCGAGAGCCAGGCCGGCGAGCCGGAGGAGCCGGTTGCCGACGAGCGGGACTCGCTCCAGGCCGAGGTCGCCCGGGCCCGGCAGGCCGAGATGGAAGCGCGCCTGGCCGTGCGTACTGGCGAAGAGCGGGTACGCGCCGTCTCCGGCCGGGCCGATCAGTTGATCCGGGCCGCCGAGGTCGAACGCGCCGCGCGGCAACGTCAGCTCGAGCTGCGAGCGGCCCGGGCCCGGGGAGCACTCGTCGCAGCCGCGGTCCGCGACACCGCGACCCACGCGCTCGGGCGCATCGCCGAGTCCGTCGCCGCCTCGATCGCCGAGCGCGACGCGGCTCAGCAGGCCCGCGTCGTCCGCGAGGGCGAGTTGCTGAACCTGCGGGCGCGGACCCGCGAGCTGGTCGAGGACCTGGCCCGGCTCACCGACGAGGTCCATCGCGACGAGATCATGCGTGCCGAGCAACGACTGCGCATCGAACAGCTCGAAGGGCGGGCGGTAGAGGAGTACGGCGTCGAAGTCGATGCGCTGCTCGCCGAATACGGCCCGGATCAGCCCACGCCGCCGAGTGCCATCGAGACCGCCGAGTACGAGCAGGCCCGCGAGCGCGGGGAGCAGGTCGTCGCGCCCCAACCCGGGCCGTTCCACCGGCCGACGCAGGAGAAGCGGGCGGCCCGCGCCGAACGCGACCTCGCCCTGCTGGGTCGGGTGAACCCGTTGGCGCTCGAGGAGTTCGCCGCGCTGGAAGAGCGCCACCAGTTCTTGTCGACCCAACTCGAAGACCTCAAGGCCACCCGCCGGGACCTGCTCACCGTGGTGCGCGAGGTCGACGAACGAATCCTCGAGGTGTTCACCAGCGCTTACCACGACGTCGCCCGCGAGTTCGAGCTGGTTTTCGCCACGCTGTTCCCCGGCGGCGAGGGACGGCTTGTGCTGACCGACCCCGAGGACATGCTGCTCACCGGAATCGACGTCGAGGCCCGCCCGCCGGGCAAGAAAGTGAAACGGCTCTCCCTGCTGTCCGGCGGGGAGCGATCACTGACGGCAGTCGCGCTCCTAGTCGCGATCTTCCGGGCCCGGCCCAGCCCGTTCTACATCCTCGACGAGGTCGAGGCCGCTCTGGACGACGTCAATCTGGGTCGGCTCATCGCGCTCATCGCGGAATTGCGGGCAAGCAGCCAGATCATCCTGATCACCCACCAGAAGCGGACGATGGAGATCGCGGACGCGCTGTACGGCGTGACCATGCGCGGCGACGGCGTGACCCAGGTCATCAGCCAGCGGTTGCGCGACGCCTAGGCATTAGCGCATCGCGCGCAACCTCGCGGGGGGTCTGGGCGACATACAGAGGTGGAAGCCAAAAGGACCGAACAGGAACGACCGGGCGCCATCGCTTACCGTATTGGGGTGACCCAGCCGAGATCCGTCCGTCGAACCCGCCGCACTTGGTGCGCCTTCGCCGTCCTCTCCGCCGCCGCGCTCACCCTTTCGGCCTGCAGCTCAGGTGGCGGCGGTTCACCGAAGACGGTCGTGGTGTCCAAGTCCAACGGCAGCACGACGGCCGGTGCGGCGTCGACGCCGCCGTCATCAACGAAACCTGCGGTCCCGACGAAGCCCGTCCACGTTTCGGTGAACCTCAGCGACGGTGCGACCGTCGGCGTCGGGATGCCGGTCATCGCGACGTTCAAGACCAAGGTGCGGGACGGCACGGCGTTCCAGAAGGCAACCAAGGTCACCGTGAACGGCGCGCCCGCGACCGGCGCCTGGTTCTTCGAGTACTCCGACCCGGCCAGCGGTCACATCATGGAGGCGCACTTCCGGCTGGCGCACTACTGGCCCGCGCACGCGAAGATCCACATGGACATGCCGTTCAAGGGTCTCTCGGCTGGTAAGGGGCTGGCCTACGACGACAGCCTCACCCTGGACTTCTCCACCGGCGCCGCGCACATCTCCACCGTCGACGACTCCACGCACATGATGTCGGTGACCACTGACGGTCGCCCGTACGGCACCTTCCCCGTCTCGCTCGGCGCCAGCAACACCCCGACCGCGCGAGGCACGAAGGTGATCATGGAGAAGGGCGCGAGCATCTGCATGAGCGGCCCCGGCTACAACGAGTGCGGCGTCAAGTGGACGCAGCGGCTGACCTATGGCGGCGAGTACCTGCACTCCGCCCCGTGGAATGTGGGCAACATCGGCCGCTTCGACTCCTCCAACGGCTGCACGAACCTTCGCCCGGCCGACGCGCAGCGCCTCTATGACTTCCTCGGCGTCGGTGACGTCGTCATCTACCCGAACGCGAGCGGGCCAAAGATGCAGCTCGGCCAGGGCTACGGCGATTGGAACGTGCCATGGCCCCAATGGCTCACCGGCGGCGTCGTCACGATGAACACCTGACCTGTCCCACCTCGGTCCGGCACCGGGCTGAGAGGATGGCCGGGTGCTCTACGTCTGGATCGTCCTGGCCGTCGTCGTCGTGGCCGCGCTGTCCGCGGTCGCATTGGTGCTGCCGCGCCGCCGGGGCTCAGCGGCCGTCGTTGCCCCGCCCGAAGCCGACTCCCGGACCACCCCGGACGAGGCCGACCGGCTGAGCGCACCTCCGGCCGCCGGGCCGGTCACCGACACCGCGCCGGCACTCGAGACGCCCGAGCCCACCGCCGGGCGGCTGCTGCGGCTGCGGGCACGGCTGGCGCGGTCGCAGGGCACGTTGGGTCGCGGCCTGCTGTCCGTGCTGTCGCGCGAGAACCTCGATGACGACGCGTGGGACGAGGTCGAGGAGGCGCTGCTCAGCGCCGACGTCGGCGTCGGTGCGACCACCGAGATCGTCGAGCGGCTACGCACCCGCACCAAGGTCCTCGGCACCCGTTCGCAGGGCGAGCTGCGGGCGTTGCTGGCCGACGAGCTCGTCGCCGTGCTGCAACCGGATCTGGACCGCTCGCTGCATACGCTGCCCACCTCCGACCGGCCGGCCGTGGTGCTCGTCGTCGGCGTCAACGGGACCGGCAAGACGACGACGTGCGGCAAGCTCGCTCGGGTACTCGTCGCCGACGGCCGGACCGTACTGCTGGCCGCGGCCGACACGTTCCGGGCCGCGGCCGCCGACCAGCTTCAGACGTGGGGTTCGCGGGTGGGGGCCGCGACCGTGCGGGGCCCGGAAGGCGGCGATCCGGCGAGCGTCGCGTTCGACGCGGTCCGCCAGGGCACCGCGGCCAAGGTTGACGCCGTCCTGATCGACACCGCCGGTCGACTGCACACCAAGATCGGCCTGATGGACGAACTCGGCAAGGTCAAGCGGGTCGTCGAGCGCCAGGGCCCGGTCGACGAGACCCTGCTGGTGCTGGACGCCACGACCGGCCAGAACGGGCTCACCCAGGCCCGGGTGTTCACCGAGGTCGTCGACGTGACCGGAATCGTGCTCACCAAACTCGATGGCACCGCCCGCGGCGGGATCGTCATCAGCGTGCAACGCGAACTGGGAGTCCCAGTGAAGCTGGTCGGCCTCGGTGAAGGCGCCGACGACCTGGCTCCGTTCGACCCCGAACAGTTCGTCGACGCGCTGCTGGGTGATCAGTGAAGGCGCTCTACAAGGCGACTGCGGCCCCAGGTTTCGAATTCACCGATCGCCCGGAGCCGGACGCCGGCCCGGGCGAGGTCAAGATCAGGGTGCTGCGGGCTGGGATCTGCGGCACCGACCTGCACATCGAGGCCTGGGATCCCTGGGCCGCGGACGCGGTGAACGCCCCTCTCGTCGTCGGCCACGAGTTCTGCGGCGAGGTCGTGGCGCTCGGTCCCGGCGTCCGCGACGTCCGCATCGGTGACCAGGTGTCAGGCGAAGGCCACATCGTGTGCGGCACCTGCCGCAACTGCCGGGCCGGCCGGCGCCACCTGTGCATCCGCACGTCAGGTGTCGGCGTGGACCGCGACGGCGCGTTCGCCCAGTTCGTCGTGCTGCCGGAGTCGAACGTCTGGGTGCACCACCCGAACGTCGATCCCGACCTGGGCGCGATCTTCGACCCGTTCGGCAACGCGGTGCACACCGCTTTGTCGTTCCCGCTCGTCGGCGAGGACGTCCTGATCACCGGGGCCGGCCCGATCGGACTGATGGCGGCCGAGGTGGCTCGCCATGTCGGCGCCCGGTTCGTCGTCATCACCGACGTCAGCGAGTACCGCCTCGAGTTGGCCCGTTCGATGGGCGCCGACCTCGCGCTGGACGTTTCGCGGGAGTCCATCGCCGACGCGCAGCGCCGCCTCGGCATGGTCGAGGGCTTCGACGTCGCGCTCGAGATGAGCGGACACCCGACGGCGTTGCCGGAAGTGCTGGCCAACCTCAATCACGGCGGCCGGGTCGCGATGCTCGGACTGCCCAGCGCTCCGATCGAGATCGACTGGGCCAAGGTCGTCACCCACATGATCACAATCAAGGGCATCTACGGTCGGGAGATGTACGAGACCTGGTACGCGATGAGCGCGCTGCTCCGCTCGGGGTTGGACATCTCGCGGGTGATCACTCACCGCTTCCCGGCGGGAGAGTGGGCCGAGGCGTTCGCCACCGCCCGCAGCGGCCAGTGCGGGAAGGTCGTCATGGATTGGGAGTTGGCCTGATGTATTCAGTACGCGAGCAGTTGCGGACGACGATCGACGAGATTCGAGCCGCCGGGTTGTACAAGGCCGAGCGCGAACTGGCTTCACCGCAGGCTGCGCACGTGCGCAGCGCCGGTAGCGAGGTCCTGAACTTCTGCGCCAACAACTATCTGGGGCTGGCCGATCACCCGGCTGTGGTCGCCGCGGCCAAGCAGGCGTTGGACGACTGGGGTTTCGGGATGGCCAGCGTGCGATTCATCTGCGGCACGCAGACCCAGCATGTCGAGCTGGAACGCCGGCTGTCGCAATTCCTGCACACCGAGGCCACCATCCTGTATTCGTCCTGCTTCGACGCGAACGGCGGCCTGTTCGAGGTCCTGCTGGACGAGCAGGACGCGGTGATCTCCGACGAGCTGAATCACGCCTCGATCATCGACGGGATCCGGTTGTGCAAGGCCAAGCGATACCGCTACCGCAACCGGGACATGGCCGACCTGGCGGCTCAGTTGGAAAGCGCCGCCGATGCGCGCCGGCGGCTCATCGTCACCGACGGCGTCTTCTCGATGGACGGCTACTACGCCCCGCTGGCCGACATCTGCGACCTCGCGGAGCAGCATGACGCAATGGTGATGGTCGACGACTCGCATGCTGTCGGTTTCGTCGGCGCGAACGGCGCGGGCACACCCGAGCTCGCAGGTGTGCAAGAGCGGGTCGACATCCTGTCCGGCACGCTGGGTAAAGCGCTCGGCGGGGCGTCGGGCGGCTACCTGTCGGGCCGGGCCGAGATCGTCGAACTGTTGCGGCAGCGCTCACGGCCGTACCTGTTCTCGAACGCGGTGGCGCCGTCGGTCGTGGCCGGTTCGCTGGCCGCGCTCGACCTGGTCGCCGGCAGCAGCGAGCAGCGAGGCGCGCTGCACCGCAACACCGAGCTGTTCCGGCGGCGGATGGGCGACGAGGGCTTCGACCTGTTGCCCGGAGAGCACCCGATCACACCGGTGATGTTCGGTGACGCGGCCCTCGCCGGCCGGATCGCGGAGGCGATGCTCCAACATGGGGTTTATGTGATCGCCTTCAGCTATCCGGTGGTGCCACAGGGCAAGGCCCGCATCCGGGTGCAGCTGTCGGCGGCCCACTCCGAAGCCGACGTCGAGACGTGCGTGCAGGCGTTCGTCGCCGCCCGAGCCGCCGTCGCCTCCTGACCGCACAGTTTCCGCGCTGTTTTCCCCGCCGGTGACCGGTTTGACGGTTCGAAACCGAACACCAGCGGGGCAAACCGCGGGTGGGCCGGTCACCAGCGGGGAAACCTGCGGGTCTAGCTCGCGGTCGCGCGGCCGGCGTTGGCGATGATCGCGTCGTGAACGTAGCTCGCAAGGCCGGGCGCGAGGTCTTCGTAGTGCTTGGCGAAGCGCTCGTCCGCGACATACATGTCAGCCAGGCACCGGTGCATGTCGTAGCCGCAGTCGTAGAACCACTTCACGATGCACTGGCGGTGCGCCTCGGCCCGGGCCATCGCCGCCTCGCTGTCGGCCGGGGCGCCTGAGCGCATGGCGTCGACGAACGCGTGCTCATTGGCATCGGTCTCGGCCTTGATGGCGACCCAGTCCTCCTTGGTGTAGGCCGACGTGCGCCGTTGGGACTGCCGGTAGGCGTCGGTGTCACCCCACCGTTGCTCGGCCTCGGCCGCGTACTCCGCCTCGTGGTGATTTTCGCCGAAGATTTCCAACTGCTCCTCCGGCGTCAGAGCAATGCCCATCTGACGTGCCTCCATCTCGTTCTCGATTGCCGCCACCATCGCCTGATGCCGGTTGATCTGGGCGCGCAGCAACCGGTGTTGCCGCCGCAGGTGCTCCTCGGCTCCGGTGCCGGGGTCAGCGAGGATCACGCCGATCTCCTCGAGTCCGAAACCGAGCTCGCGGTAGTACAGGATCTGCTGTAGGCGCTGCAGGTCGGCCGAGCCGTAGCGCCGGTAGCCGGCCGCGGTGCGTTCGCTCGGGGCCAGTAGACCGATCTCGTCGTAGTGGTGCAGCGTTCGCACCGACACACCGGCGAGATCGGCGACCGCACCCACTGGGTATTCGTTCACGCCGAACACTGTGCCGCCTCACGTCGCGTGAGGGTCAAGCCATTACCCGCCGGGTGAGTACTTCTCCCGCGCGGCCAGGGCCCGGCGCAAGTCGTCGCCGGCGTCGAGGACCGATCGGCGAATGCCTTCATCGAGGTCATCGCGGGCGAGCAGCGTCGCAGTCCGTTCAAGCGTGACCGGGTGAACGGCGGTCCAGGGGTAGGCCAGCGCAGCCAAGCGGCCGACGGCCCATCCCTGGCGGAAGCGGGCGGTGGCCGCGATTTCTTCGAAGTAGCGAGCGACGAACGGTGCGGTAAGGACGTTCTGTTCCGGCTGCCAAAATCCCTCGGCCAGCGCGTAAAGCTCGTAGTTCGAGCGGTCCGGGTCGGTCATCAGGGTCTCCCAGGCCCGCAACTTGGCCATCGGCTCGGGCACCGCCGCCCGACACCTGGCCGCATGCGCCACGCCCTGGGTGGTGTTGTCGCGTGCGGCTTCCTCGTCGATCTCGACCAGCGAGAGCTCGCCGAGCACGGCCAGGCGGTGCAACAACCCCCAGCGCAGTTCGGCATCGACCACCAGGCCAGCCGGCAAGTCCCGGCCGTCCGCCCATTGCCGGATGCGGTCGGTGTCGGACCAGCAGGCCGCCAGCCCTCGTACCGTCGCGAGCTGCCGTCCGGATCCGGGCCCGGCGGCCTGCACGGCCGCCAACACCGCGCCGGCGATGCGCTCGGTGGCGGCCGGGCGATCGTGTGCCCCACAGAACGTGGCGATGAGCGAACCGACCGTCCACCGCAGCACGCTCGAGATGATCGCGTCGTTGGCTTCTTCGGCGATCGCGGCGACCGCGATCTCGACTGCGACGGCCGGGTCGAGCTCTGCGTCGGCGACGGCCAGCCGCAGCGCGTTCCAAATCACCGTTCGGGCCAGCGGGTCCGCGATTCCCGGCAGGACTCGCGGCAGCTGCGCCCACGTGTCGTGGCCGATCGCGATCTTGGCCCATGTTTCGTCGCCTGCGTTCGGCAGCGCCAGGGCGGCCGGCGCGTCGTCGCGACCTGCCGGCACCGGGTTGACGTGCTGGTGGACGGCCACCGGCACCTGCCTCAGCTGCGCACCCGTCCCGTCGTAGGAGGCGACCGTGATCGCGTGCGGCCGCGTGGTGGTCGCACCGCTCGGCGGCTCGCGCCGAATCTGGGTTACGCCGCCTACATCGACGGCTTCGAGGGTGTCCAGGCCTGAGGTACGCAGCCAGGCATCCGCCCACGCAGGCAGCTCGATCGCGCCGGCTGCGGTCCAGGCTCTGATCAGGTCGCTGAAGCCCGCGTTGCCGTAGGCGTGCGCGTCGAAGTGCCGGCGGACGCCATCGAAGAAGACGCCGTCACCGATATGCGCGGCAAGCTGGCGTAGCACGGACGCGCCCTTGGCGTAGGAGATGCCGTCGAAATCGTTCAGCGCGCTAGCGGCGTCGGCGGCGCCGTTGCCGGCCACCGGGTGCGTCGATGGCCGGCGATCGGCGGCGTAACCCCACGCTTTGCGCTGGATGCCGAAATTGACCCAGGACGCGTGTTCGGTCACCTGATCGCTCACGCGCTGGCCGAGGTACTCGGCGAAGGACTCGTTGAGCCACAAGTCGTCCCACCAGCGCATGGTCACCAGGTCGCCGAACCACATGTGGGCCATCTCGTGTGCGACGGTGCTTGCCCTGGCGCTGCGCTCGGCGTCAGTGACGCGGGAGCGGAACACCAGCGGATCACGGAACGTCACGCAGCCGGGATTCTCCATCGCGCCGGCGTTGAACTCGGGCACGAAGGCCTGGTGGTATTCGCCCCACGGGTAGCGCACTCCGAACAGCCGGTGGAACTCGTCCAGGCAGTCGCGGGTCACGGTGAGCAGTTCGCCGGCCTCGCGATCGAGGTACGCCGCGAGTGAGGCCCGCGCATGCAAAGCGAGCGGAATGCCGTCGTGGCTGTCGGTGACGGAGTGGTACGGCCCGGCGACCAGCGTGGTGAAGTACGTCGCCAACGGCCGCGTCGGGGCCAGTTGCCAGTGACCCCGCTCGACCTGCGTGGCGGCGCCATTGCCCGCGACGGTCCATTCGGGCGGGCACCGCACCGACAGCGTCACGGGCGCTTTGAGGTCGGGTTGGTCGAAGCAGGCGAACCAGCGCGGTGCGGCGTCGAGGAACGACATTGCGTACAGGTAGGCGTGTCCGTCCGCCGGGTCGACGTGGCGATGCAGCCCTTCGCCGTCGTGGGAGTACGCCATGACCGCCTCGACGGTCAGCTCGTTGTCGGCCTCGAGGTCGGTGAGGGTCAGCCGGCCGTCGGTGGCGTTGAAGGCCCGCTCGATGTCGAGCGCGCGGCCGTTGAGGGTGGCCTTCCGCAGCGCATGGGGCTTGACATCGACGAACGTGGCCGATGCGGTATCCGCGGCGTGGAAGCGCACGGTGCTGAATGAGACGAACGTCTCGGCGTCGCCGGTGAGGTCCAACCGGACGTCGTAGTCGGTCACCGCGATCAGAGCCGCCCGGCGCTGGGCAGCTACGTGCGTCAGGCTCGGCATCGAGCCGAGGCTATTGCATTGGTTACCTCCCCGAAACACGGCGCGGCACTTTGCCGAAACAGGGCCCCCGCAGTCTCTGCGTCAAGCACCGAGCCCTCCGGCGCCATCGACACCGACAAAGGGGAAGCCTGTGTCACAACTACTACTCGCCGGCACTTACGCGCCGTTCGACCCGAAAAATCTCAGCGCCGGGGATACCGCGTGGGTTCTGGCGTCGGCGGCGCTGGTGCTGCTGATGACCCCGGCACTCGCGTTCTTCTACGGCGGCATGGTGCGGGTCAAACACGTCCTGGCCATGCTGATGCAGAACTTTGCCGCCATCGCGATCGTTAGCGTCACTTGGGTGATAGTGGGGTTCACCTGGGCTTTCGGCGGCGACAACCAATGGCTCGGAGATCTGCACTTCGTCGGCCTGCGCCACATCAACGACGTGGTGCCCGCACTCGGCGCGGCCCAGACGACGCCCACGATGGCGTTCGTCGCGTTCCAGCTCACGTTCGCGATCATCACGCCGGCGTTGATCACCGGATCGACCGCGGACCGCTGGAAGTTCGGGGCCTTCGTGGCATTCGTCGCCGTCTGGTCGGTGCTGATCTACGCTCCGGTCGCACACTGGGTCTTCGACGGCTACGGCTGGTTGAACCGGTCACTGATCCCCAGCTCGCACGGGCACTTCTTCGCCCAGGACTTCGCCGGCGGGACGGTCGTGCACATCAACGCCGGCGCCGCCGGTCTCGCGATGGCACTCGTGCTCGGCAGGCGACGCGGCTGGCCCAAGGAGAACATGCGCGGGCACAACATCCCGTTCGTGCTGCTCGGTGCGGGCCTGCTGTGGTTCGGCTGGTTCGGCTTCAACGCCGGCTCGGCCCTCGCTGCGAACAACCTCGCGTCCTACGCGTGGGTCAACACGAACACGGCGACAGCGACGGCGCTTCTCGGCTGGATCGTGGCGGAGAAGCTGCGGTACGGAAAGTCGACCGCCCTCGGCGCGGCATCCGGGGCGGTCACCGGGTTGGTCGCCATCACACCGTGCGCCGGCTGGGTCAGCCCGGTCGGATCGCTGTTCATCGGCTTCATCGCCGGTTTCGTGTGCGCATACGCGATCAGCCTGAAGAACAAGCTGGGCTACGACGACTCGCTGGACGTCGTCGGCGTCCACTTCGTCGGAGGCTGGGTCGGCACCCTCATGGTCGGCTTCTTCAGCACCAAGGGCACGAACCCGTTCGGTAACGACGGCATCTTCTACGGCGGGGGCGGCCACTACGGCGGCTGGAACCTGTTGATGCACCAGGCCGCGGCCGCCGGCGCGGTGACGATCTTCTCGTTCGTCGGGACCTTCATCATCGCCAAGGTCATCGGGATCGTCATGCAGACGCGGGTGGCGGAGGAAGATGAACTCACCGGTCTCGACCTGTCGATCCACGGCGAGAGCGCGTACGAATTCGGTCCCGGCGGCGGGTCGGGCGGGTTCGTGCCACAACAGGCCGCTGCAGCGAAAGAGAGTGTGGGCGCATGAAGCAGGTAACGGCCGTCATCAAGCCGTTCAAACTCGACGACGTCAAGGCCGCGTTGGAGGTGCTCGGCGTCCAAGGATTGACGGTCACCGAGGTCCAGGGCTTCGGGCGGCAGAAGGGCCACACCGAGGTCTACCGGGGAGCGGAGTACACCGTCGACCTGGTCCCGAAGGTGCGTATCGATGTACTCGTCGACGCGCCCGACGCGGACAAGGTGGTGGACGCGATCACCGAAGCGGCCCGCACCGGCAAGATCGGCGACGGGAAGGTATGGGTCGTACCCGTCGAGACCCTCGTCCGCGTCCGCACGGGTGAGCGTGACGTCGACGCCATCTGAATCGCTCACCGAGGTCCGGGCCGGCGTCCTGCGACGGCCCGGGCTCGTCGGTGTCCAGCTCCGGCTCGCCCTGTCCGATGCGTACGACGACTGGCTGCGGGCGCTGCTGCCCGCGACGGACGGCCTGGAGCTGATTGCGGTCGGTGGACTCGGCCGCACCGAACCCGCGCCCTATTCGGACCTGGACCTCGTGCTCCTGCACGACGGACGGGTCAGCGGACTCAAGGCACTCGCCGATGCCATCTGGTACCCGATCTGGGACAGCGGCATCGGGCTGGATCACTCGGTCCGCACCGTGGACGAGGCGGTCCGGGTGGCCAAGGACGACCTGAAGGTGGTGCTCGGGTTGCTCGACGCCCGTCACATCGCGGGTGACTGCGGACTTTGGGGCCCGTTGCGGGCTCGCGTACTCGAGGTGTGGCGGGCGAGCGCGGTCAAACGAGCCGCCGAGCTGCGCGAGCTGTCGCAAACGCGGTGGGCGAGCGCCGGCGAGGCGGCGTTCCTGCTCGAACCAAACCTCAAGGACTCTCACGGCGGACTGCGCGACGCGCAGACCCTGCACGCGTTGGCGGCTGCGCAGTTCGTCGACTACAGCGCGCCGGTGCGGGCCGCCTACCCGGTGCTGCTCGACGTGCGCGGCGAGTTGCAACGCCGCGCCGGCCGGGCCGACGACGTGCTGCACCTGCAGGAGCACGACGGCGTGGCTGAGGCGCTAGGCCTCTTTGACGAGAACGGCGGCCCGGATCGCGACACGATGTTGCGCAACGTCAACGAGGCGGCCCGCACGATCGGGTACGCACTCGACCTGGCCTGGCGCCGTATCGAGGCGGGCGGTCGTAGCTCAGGCGGCGGACGCCGGCGGCTGTTCGGCTCGTCGGTACCGTCCGGACCCGAACGCACCGGGCTGGCGAAGGACGTCGTGGCCCAGGGCGGCGAGGTCGTGCTCGCCCGCGACGCCGACCCGCGCGGTGACGTCGGACTGACCCTGCGCGCAGCCCGGGCCGCCGCCGAGAACGGGCTGCCACTCGGGCCGTTTACGCTCGATCGGCTCGCGGCCGAGGCGCCGACGGTGCCCGTGCCCTGGCCGGACACCGTGCGCGAGGACTTCGTGTCCGTGCTCGGTGCGGGAAAGTCGGCCGTGCCGGTGCTCGAGTCCCTGGACCACGCCGGGCTGCTCACCCGGCTGCTTCCGGAGTGGGACGCTGTGCGGTGCAAGGCCCAGCACAACCCGGTGCACCGATTCACCGTCGATCGACACTTGCTCGAAACGGCAGCTGAGGCGGCCGAGTTCACCCGACGGGTCCACCGCCCCGATCTGCTGCTGCTCGGTGCGCTGCTGCACGACATCGGCAAGGGCTACCCGGGGGAGCACTCAGTCGTCGGTGCGGCGCAGGCCGAGAAGATGGTGCGGCGCATGGGCCTGCTCGGGGACGACGTCATGGTGGTCACGGCGCTGGTGCGCCACCATCTGCTGTTGCCGGACACGGCCACCCGCCGCGACCTCGACGACGCGCGCACCGTGCGCCTCGTCGCCGACGCGGTATCCGGCTCAGGTGAGTTGCTGGAACTGCTGCACAACCTCGCCATCGCGGACGCGGCGGCGACCGGCCCGGCGGCGTGGAGCGACTGGAAGGCCGGGCTCATCGACGACCTCGTGACCCGGGCCCACGAAGTGCTGAAGGGCGCGGAGCCTCCGTCTGTCGCGCCGCTGGATGAGGAGTGCCGCGCCCTCGCCGAGGCCGGACAGCTAGCGGTGCGAATCCGTGGAGATGAGGTGATCGTGGCCGCGCCCGACTCCGTCGGCGTGCTGTACCGCACCGCCGGCGTGCTGGCGCTGCACTCGCTCGACGTCCGCTCGGCATCGATCCGTACACACCGGGGGATGGCGGTCAACACGTTCGTCGTCGAACCGCGATTCGGACGGCTGCCTGACCCGATACTGGTGCGCAGCGACCTCGCGCGCGCCCTCGACGGCACGCTGGGGCTGGCCGACCGGCTGCGCCAGAAGGAACGCTCCTACTCCCGCTCCGCCCCCGCGGCCCCGCCCCGCCCGACGGTGCACTGGTTCGACGACGCGGCGACGGATGCCACGGTGGTCGAGTTCCGGGCCACCGACTCGATCGGCCTGCTGTGCCGCGTGACCGCGGCGCTGGACCGGTGCCAGCTCGATGTCCGTTCCGCCCGGGTGTCGTCGACGGCGGGGGCCGTGGTCGACGCCTTCTACGTGACCACTCGCGACGGCCGGCCGGTGCCGGCCGCGGCCCGCGCGGACATCGAGGCCGAGTTGACCGGGATCTGAGCGGCCCGGCAGAAATTTGAGGCTGCTCACACCTATTTGGTTGCCGAACGCCCGAAACCTCCCGGTAACCTGATGGGGCCTCACGGGCCGATGCCGTCCCGGTCCGGACCCGCAGCCGCTGTCGCCGCGGCTGCCCCGGACAGCTCCGACCATCGTCCGCGAAGGGGTGCGCCGCGTGATCCCGTTCTCTTCCATGCCCAGCGCCCAGGGCCTCTACGACCCGGCGTCGGAATCCGACTCGTGCGGTGTGGCGTTCGTGGCCGATCTGCGCGGCCGGCCCAGCCACAAGATCGTCGCGCATGCGCTGACCGCCCTGCACAATCTCGACCACCGCGGCGCGGCCGGGGCGGAGCCGTCTTCCGGCGATGGCGCGGGCATCACCGTGCAGGTGCCGGACGCGTTCCTGCGGGCGGTCTCTGGCCTGGACCTCCCCGCGGCGGGCGAGTACGCCGTCGGCATCGCCTTCCTGCCCGAGGACTCGCACGAGGCCGCGCGCGTCGTGGCCATCGTCGAGCAGACGGCCGCCGATGAAGGCCTGCAGGTACTGGGCTGGCGGGACGTGCCGGTGCGTCCGGACGAACTCGGCCCGACCGCGCGCAGCGTCATGCCCGTGTTCCGTCAGGTCTTCCTGAGCGGTGCCGGCGACGAGTCCGGCCTGCCGCTCGAACGGCTGGCATTCGCCACCCGCAAGGTGGCGGAGCGGCGCGCCAGCGAGGCGGACCTCGAGCTGTACTTCCCGTCGCTGTCGTCCCGCACTTTGGTCTACAAGGGCATGCTGACCACCGACCAGCTCGGCGCCGTCTTCCCCGATCTCACCGACGCGCGTTTCGCCAGTGCGATCGGCCTGGTACACAGCCGGTTCTCGACCAACACGTTCCCGTCGTGGCCGCTCGCCCATCCGTACCGCTACATCGCGCACAACGGCGAGATCAACACGATCCGGGGCAATCGCAATTGGATGCGCACCCGGCAGGCCCTGCTCGAAACCGACCTGATCCCCGGTGACTTGAAACGGTTGTTCCCGATCTGCACTCCGGGCGTAAGTGACTCCGCGACCTTCGACGAGGTACTCGAACTGCTGCACCTCGGCGGACGCAGTCTGCCCCACGCGGTGCTGATGATGATCCCGGAGGCGTGGGAGAACAACCCGGGGATGGACCCGGCCCGCCGTGACTTCTACGAGTTCCACGCCTCGCTGATGGAGCCGTGGGACGGCCCGGCCTGCGTCAACTTCACCGACGGCACGGTCATCGGCGCGGTGCTCGACCGCAACGGGCTGCGACCGGGGCGTTGGTGGCAGACGTCCGACGGCCTGGTCGTGCTGGGCAGCGAGACCGGAGTGCTCGACCTCGACCCGGCGACGGTCGTCGCCAAAGGCCGCTTGCAGCCCGGCCGGATGTTCCTCGTCGACACCGCTCGCGGCGAAATCGTCTCCGACGACGACGTCAAGAACGAACTGGCCACCGAACACCCGTACGGCGAGTGGTTGCACGCCGGTCTCATCGCGCTCGAGGAGCTGCCCGAGCGGGAACACGTCGTGTTCTCGCACGAGTCCGTGACGCGCCGCCAGCAGATCTTCGGCTACACCGAGGAGGAGTTGCGCGTCCTCATCACACCCATGGCCACGTCGGGCGTGGAACCGCTCGGTTCGATGGGCACCGACACTCCGCTCGCAGCGCTGTCACAGCGTCCGCGCCTGCTGTTCGACTACTTCAGCGAGCTGTTCGCGCAGGTCACCAACCCGCCGCTCGACGCCATCCGCGAAGAGATGGTCACGTCGCTGGCCGGGACGATCGGCCCGGAGCAGAACCTGTTGGCGCCGACCGCCGCGTCGTGCCGGCAGATCGTCGTGCCCCGTCCGGTGATCGACAACGACGAGCTGGCCAAGATCTGGCACGTCAACGCCGACGGCGACCTGCCCGGCTTCGACTGCAAGCTCATCGACGGCCGCTACCGCGTGCACGGCGGGGGTGAGGCACTGGCCGGAGCGCTCGAACGGGTGCGCCGCGAGTGCTCGCGAGCCGTCAGCGAGGGCGCGCGGATCCTGATCCTGTCCGACCGCGACTGCGACAGCGACCACGCCCCGATCCCGGCCCTGCTGCTGACGTCCGCCGTCCATCAGCACTTGATCCGCACCGGGCAGCGGACGCAGGTCGGTCTGGTCGTGGAAACCGGCGAGGCTCGCGAGGTGCACCATGTCGCGTTGCTCGTCGGCTTCGGCGCCGCCGCGGTGAACCCCTACCTGGCGTTCGAGACGATCGACGACCTCGTCGCTACCGGTGCGATCACCGGCCTGGCGCCGGAGAAGGCGATCAGCAACTACGTCAAGGCGCTGTCGAAGGGCGTACTGAAGGTGATGTCGAAGATGGGCATCTCGACGATCGGGTCCTACACCGGTGCGCAGGTGTTCGAGGCGTTCGGCCTGGCCGAGCCGTTCGTGGCCGAGTACTTCGGCGGCACGCCGTCGCGGCTCGGAGGGGTCGGTCTCGACGTGCTCGCGACCGAGTCCGCCGCCCGGCACGCCAACGCCTACCCGCTGGTGCCGACGGCCCGCGCCCATCGCCGCCTGGAGGTCGGCGGCGAGTACCTCTGGCGCCGCGAGGGTGAGGTGCACCTGTTCAACCCCGAGACGGTGTTCCTGCTCCAGCACGCCACGCGTCAGCGCCGCTACGAACTGTTCGCCGAGTACACCGACAAGATCGAGGCGCTCAACCGGGCCGGCGGCACCCTGCGAGGGCTGTTCGAGTTCAGATCGGGCCGCGACCCCGTCCCGATCGACGAGGTCGAACCGGTTTCGGCAATCGTGACCCGGTTCGCCACGGGGGCGATGTCGTACGGCTCGATCTCGGCCGAGGCCCACGAGACGCTGGCCATCGCGATGAACCGCATCGGTGGGCGCTCCAACTGCGGCGAGGGCGGTGAGGACGCGCAGCGGTTCACGCCGGACGAGAACGGCGATTTACGCCGCTCGGCGGTGAAGCAGGTGGCGTCAGGGCGGTTCGGCGTGACCAGCCACTACCTCGTCAACGCCGACGACATCCAGATCAAGATCGCCCAAGGCGCCAAGCCGGGCGAAGGTGGCCAACTGCCGGGCTACAAGGTCTATCCGTGGATCGCCCGCACGCGGCACTCCACTCCGGGCGTGGGGCTGATCTCCCCGCCTCCGCACCACGACATCTACTCGATCGAGGATCTCGCCCAGCTGATCCACGATCTGAAGAACGCGAACGCCCAGGCCCGGGTGCACGTGAAGCTCGTGGCCGAGTCGGGTGTCGGCACCGTCGCCGCGGGAGTGTCCAAGGCCCACGCGGATGTCGTCCTGATCTCGGGACACGACGGTGGCACCGGCGCGGCGCCGCTCACTTCGCTGAAGCACGCCGGCCTGCCGTGGGAGCTCGGGCTGGCCGAGACGCAGCAGACCCTCCTGCTCAACGGGCTGCGCGACCGCATCACCGTGCAGGTCGACGGCGCGATGAAGACCGGGCGTGACGTCGTGGTTGCCGCGCTGCTCGGCGCTGAGGAGTACGGGTTCGCCACCGCACCGCTGATCGTGTCCGGCTGCGTGATGATGCGGGTCTGCCACCTCGACACCTGCCCGGTCGGGATCGCGACCCAGAACCCGGTGTTGCGGGAGCGCTACACCGGCAAGCCTGAGTTCGTGGTGACGTTCTTCGAGTACATCGCGGAGCAGGTACGCGAACTACTGGCCGAACTGGGTTTCCGTTCGCTGCAGGAGGCGATCGGCCACGTCGAGGTGCTCGACACCAGCGCGGCGATCGAGCACTGGAAGGCCGACGGCCTGGATCTGTCACCGCTGCTCGCCGTCCCCGAGACGCCCTACGGAAGCTCGCTGGTGAGGATCCGTGAGCAGGAGCATGGGCTCGAGGCCGCGCTCGACAACACGCTCGTGCAGTTGTGCGAGGGCGCGCTGCTCGACGGCGCGCCGGTGTCGCTGGAACTGCCGGTGCGCAACGTCAACCGCACAGTCGGAACGATGCTGGGGTCGCTGGTCACGCGCCGTTACGGTGCCGAGGGCCTGCCGCCAGGAACCATCGACGTCACCTTCCGAGGCTCGGCCGGACAGTCGTTCGGAGCGTTCTTGCCGCGCGGTATCACGCTGCGGCTCTTCGGCGACGCCAACGACTACGTCGGCAAGGGCCTGTCCGGCGGCGTGATCGCGGTCGGCATCGACGAGACCGCGGCCTTCGTCGCTGAACACAACGTCATCGCCGGGAACGTCATCGGCTACGGCGCGACGAGCGGTGAGGTCTTTCTGCGCGGTGTCGTGGGGGAGCGGTTCGGGGTGCGCAACTCGGGCGCGACCATCGTGGCCGAGGGCGTTGGCGATCATGCCTTGGAGTACATGACGGGCGGCACCGCGGTGATCCTCGGACCGACCGGGCGAAACGTCGGCGCCGGGATGTCCGGTGGCCTCGGATACGTACTCGACCTCGACTCGCAGCTGGTCAACGGCGAGATGGTCGACGTCGGGTCCCTGTCGGGCGAAGAAGCCGTGACGCTGCGCGAGATCCTGACGCAGCACGCCGAGTACACCGGTTCGGCGGTGGCCCGCCGCCTACTGCAGGACTGGCCGTCGTCGCGGGCGCGGTTCAGCGCCGTCATTCCGCGCGACTTCCGGCGGGTCCAGGAGGCGACCAGGCGGGCGCGCGCGGCCGGCGAGGACGTCGACGCCGCGGTCATGGCCGCAGCCCGCAGCTAGTCCGCACGGTCCCCAGCCGGGTGACGTATTCCCATGATCAGAGACGGCGAATTGTCCGTCTCTGATCAAGGAAATACGTCACCCGATGGATGGGCGCGACCGGTCGAGGTGCTCCCATGGCCAGGTGACCGGTGAGTAGCCCATACGCTGGGCACGTGACGCGACGCGCGAAGATCGTCTGCACGCTCGGCCCGGCCACGGACAGCCCGGAACGTTGCCGCGCCCTCGTCGAGGCAGGCATGGACGTTGCCCGGCTGAACTTCAGCCACGGCGAGCACTCGGAACACGGCCGCCGGTTCCACGAGGTACGACAGGCGGCGACGGCCGCCGGCCGCAACGTGGCGGTGCTGGCAGATCTGCAGGGCCCGAAGATCCGCCTCGGCCGCTTCGCCGACGGCCCGGTCGAGTGGGCGACAGGCGAACGAGTGCGCATCACCGTCGAGGACTGCGAGGGCAGCCACGACCGGGTCTCGACGACCTACAAGCAGCTGGCCGACGACGTGCGCCCGGGCGACAAGCTGTTGGTGGACGACGGCAACGTGGCCCTGATCGCGGTCGACGTCGAGAACGGCACCGACGTCGTCTGCGACGTCACCGAAGGCGGCACGGTCAGCAACAACAAAGGCCTGTCGCTGCCCGGGGTTGCGGTCAGCGTCCCCGCGATGTCGGACAAGGACGCGGCCGACCTGGAGTTCGCCCTTCGACTGGGCGTGGACTTCGTGGCCTTGTCGTTCGTGCGCAGCGCCGATGACGTCAAGCTGGTGCACCGCGTCATGGAGGAAGTCGGCATCCGCTGCCCGGTGATCGCCAAGGTGGAAAAGCCCGAAGCCGTCGACCGTATCGAGGAAATCGTGCTCGCCTTCGACGGCGTCATGGTGGCGCGCGGCGACCTCGGCGTGGAGATGCCGCTCGAGCAGGTCCCGGTCGTCCAGAAACGGGCCATCCAGATCTGCCGCAACAACGCCAAGCCGGTGATCGTCGCCACCCAGATGCTCGAATCGATGATCACGCACTCGCGGCCGACCCGGGCCGAGGCCTCCGATGTCGCGAACGCCGTCATCGACGGCGCCGACGCGGTGATGCTGTCCGGGGAGACGAGCATCGGCATGTATCCGGTGCAGGCGGTGGCCACGATGAGCCGGATCATTGCGTCGGTCGAGGGCTCGGGCATCCAGGTGTCGGCGCTGCACCACAACCCGCGGACCTCAGGCGGCGCCATCGTGAAGGCGGCTATGGACATCGGTGACGCCCTGGGGGCGGTAGCGCTGGTCGCGTTCACCCAGACCGGCGACACCGCCCGGCGGCTGTCGCGGTTGCAACCGCGCCAGCGCCTGCTCGTGTTCACCCCGGTTGAGCAGGTGCAGCGGCAAATGGCGCTGCTCTGGGGCGCGGAGGCGCACTTGGTCTGGACGGTGAAGACCACCGACGAGATGGTGCGCCAGGTCGACTCCGCGCTGCTCAACCGCGGGGTGTGTCGGCCGCACGATCTCGTGATCGTGGTTGCCGGCACGCCTCCGACGACCCCTGGCGCCACCAACACGATTCGGGTGCACCGCATAGGTGACGTCCTGCGCCATGACAACTGAGACGCCCCCCAACGCCTCGCGGCGCAGCAATCACGCCGAGGATCTCGGCACCGACTACGACTCGCCGGAGCATTTCGCCCGCGACGGGAATTTCGGCCAGTCAGTGGTCGACGGCCTGGTGGCGCTCCTCGACCTGGAGAAGATCGAAGAGGACATCTTCCGTGGAGTGAGCCCGAAGGCGCGGTGGCAGCGCGTCTTCGGAGGGCAGGTGGCCGGGCAGGCACTGGTGGCTGCCGGTCGAACGGTGCCCCGCGAGCGGCACGTGCACTCCCTGCATTCGTACTTCATCCGCCCGGGAGACCCAGCCGCGCCGATCGTCTACGAGGTCGACCGGGTCCGCGACGGCCGTTCGTTCACGACCCGCCGGGTCGTGGCCGTGCAGCACGGCAAGGCGATCTTCTCGCTGTCAGCGTCCTTCCAGCTCGACCAGCCGGGCATCGACCACCAGTCGCAGATGCCCGAAGCCCCGCCGCCGGAGTCGCTGCCGACACTCGAGGAGCGCTACGCCGACTCGCCCGACGCGGCGGCGTTCTTCAAGATGCTGCCGCGGCCGATCGACCTGCGCTACGTGGACGACCCGCCGTGGCAGCAGCACGCCCACGGGCCTCGCACCGGGCTGACGCGGGTGTGGATGCGCGCCAACGGCCGGCTTCCGGACGATCCGCTGATGCATGTTTGCGTGCTGACGTTCGCTTCCGACATGACCCTGCTGGACTCCGTGCTCGTTCGCCACGGGCTGGCACCGGGCATCGATTCGATCTCGATGGCATCCCTCGACCACGCCATGTGGTTCGAGCGTCCGTTCCGGGCCGACGGGTGGCTGCTGTACGCCTCGGAGTCCCCATCGGCGTCGGGCAGCCGCGGGCTGGCCACCGGGCGGTTCTTCGCCCAGGACGGCCGGCAGGTGGCCAGTGTCGTGCAGGAAGGCTTGATCCGCGTCGGCGAGTGAAATGCCCGAACGGGCAACTTCTGGCGCCTCACGCAGCCAGCAGTTGCACAATCGGAAGGCTCAGGCGGAGAGCGCCTGCCAGGCGGCTTGGACGTGGCGGCGCTCGGTCAGCACCGAGCCGATCGCCAGGCGCAGCGCGACCGCGCCGTTGACGACGGTGTGGGTGAGGAAGAGCTGGCCTGAGGCGTTGACCCGCTGCATCAGCGCCCGGGTCGCGTCGTCGCCGTCGCGGCGCCGGAACGTGACCAATGAGAGCGGGTGGGGCGCGACGAGTTCGAAGCGGTCATCCGCAGCGACCCACGACGCGAATTCCTGCGCCAGTTCGACGTGCTTGCGGACGTGTGCCCGCAGACCCTCGGCGCCGTACCAGCGGATGACGGTCCAGAGCTTGAGGGCCCGAAAGCGCCGGCCCAGCGGTACCTGCCAGTCCCGATAGTCGATCACCGCCCCGGACTCGGTGGCAGCGTTGCGCAGGTATTCGGGCAGGATCGACAGGGCGCCGATGACGGCCGTGCGGTCAGCCACCCAGAACGCCGTGCAGTCGAAGTTGGTGAGCAGCCACTTGTGCGGATTGGTGCAGTAGGAGTCGGCGGCCTCAAGGCCCTCGTTGACCCAGCGCAGCTCTGGTGCCACGGCGGCGACGCCCGCCCACGCCCCGTCGACGTGCAACCAGGCGCCATGCTCGTGCGCGATCTCAGCCAGCTCAGCCACGGGGTCGACCGCGCCGGTGCCGGTAGCCCCGATCGATGCGACTACGAGCGCCGGTACGACGCCATCAGCCACGTCGCGCTCGATGAGCTGCCGCAGATGCACTGGCCGCGCGGCCAGGCTGTCAGCGGTGACAGCGACCAGGCGCAGCGCGTCCGCGCCGAGTCCGGCGATCCGGCACGCCTTCTCGACCGATGAGTGCGTCTGGCCGGAGGTGTAGACCGCATAGCGCGCCCCGGCCAGGCCGGACCGTTCCGTCGCACCGCCGCTGGCTCGGTGCAAGGCGGCCAGCAACGCGACCAGCGCCGCGTCGGACGCGGAATGCTGGATCACCCCACCACCCGCGCCGCCGGACCGGAACCGGTGCGGTAGGTCCAGGAGCGTGGCCAACCAGTCGAGCACGTGCGTCTCGAGTTCGGTGGCGGCGGGCGAGGTGGCCCAGAGCATGCCCTGCACGCCGAGCCCGGACGCGAGCAGGTCGCCCAGAATGGCCGGGCCGCTGGCATTGGCCGGGAAGTAGGCGAAGAACGCCGGATGCTGCCAGTGCGTAATTCCTGGCAGCAGCACCCGGTCGAGGTCGGCGAGCACGGCACTGAACGGTTCGCCCTGCTCGGGCGGCGCCTGCGGCAGCGCGGCCCGGATCTCGCCCGGCGCGACCTGGGAGAGCACCGGCAGCGTCTCGACCTGTTCCTGGTAATCGGCGATCCAGTCGACGACCTGCCGTCCGTACTCGCGGAACTCGTCCGGCGTCATGTGCGGTGCCTGGTTCATTCCGGCGCTCATTCGGGCCAACCTACCGAGCCCGGGCGTCCATCGTGCCCCCGGTGGGATTCGAACCCACACGCCTTTCGGCAATGGTGTTTGAGACCATCATGTATGCCAGTTCCATCACAGGGGCGTGCTCACCTTCCGGCACCTTGAGCATCCTAGCGGCGCTAGGCTGAAGGCTCGGCGCACGTCTCACAAGGCAACGACCTGAGAGGGAAGCACCGTGGCTGCCGCCTCAGCGAGTTCCGCGACGTCACCCTCGACGCCCCGAGCTGTCCGCGTGGTCATCGCCGAAGACGAGGCGCTCATCCGCCTCGACCTGCGCGAGATGCTGATCGAAGAAGGCTTCGACGTCGTGGGCGAGGCCGCCGACGGGGAGCAGGCCGTGGCGCTGGCCAACGAACTTCACCCTGATCTGGTGATCTGTGACGTCAAGATGCCGAAAATGGACGGCATCGCCGCGGCCGCGCAGATCGCCGGCACCAGGCTGGCGCCGGTCGTCATGCTGACCGCGTTCAGTCAACGCGACCTGATCGAAAAGGCCCGCGACGCCGGCGCGATGGCCTACCTGGTGAAGCCGTTCCAGAAGCGTGACCTCCTGCCGGCGATAGAGATGGCGACATCGCGCTTCGCCGAGATCAAGGCCCTCGAAGCCGAGGTCAGCGGATTGCGCGAACGGCTCGAGGCTCGCAAGCTGATCGAGCGGGCGAAGGGGTCGCTCATGTCGGCGCACGGAATGAGTGAGCCAGAGGCATTTCGCTGGATCCAGCGCGCGGCCATGGACAACCGCACGTCGATGCGTGCGGTCGCCGATCTTGTGCTCAGTGGCGACGCCATTACCGAGCAGTAGCGACCGGCTCCGCCCGACTGGGTATGGTTTCGCCGCCCGACACCGGGTTGAGATTTGGTCACGACCTAAGACACGACACCCAAGGGTCTGCCATCCGGAGACGGGTTGGACTATCGTCCGGCGAGCAGTGGGCGGTGATCTGCGTCCAACAAAGGGCCCTCATAGGAGGCTATTTCAGTGCGAAACCGTACGTTTACCACGATTGCCGTGGTCGTCACCGCGAGCGCCGTGGCGTTGTCCGGCTGCTCGAGCAGCAAGAAGAAGAGCAACACCGGTCTAGGAGGTGGCGGCGGGTCCAGCAGCAGCGGCGGTGCTGCCAAGACCTACAAGGTCGGTTTCATCGGCGCCCTGTCCGGGCCAAACGCGCAGTTGGGCATCAACGAGCGCAACGGTGCGACGTTGGCGGTCGACCAGGCCAACAAGTCGGGCAAGTTCAAGTTCAAGATCCAGCTCGACGCGCAGGACAGTGAGGGTGACCCGGCCAAGGCGCCGGCGGCAGCCACGACCCTGATCGAGGACCCCGAGGTCATCGCGGTGGTCGGTCCTGCATTCTCCGGCGAGAGCAAGGCCGTGAACCCGAGCTTCTGCTCGGCCTCACCGCCGATTCCCACTGTCACGGCTTCGGCGAGTAACGCCGAGCTGCAGAAGCTGGGCAACAAGTGCTGGCACCGGATCATCCCCAACGACAACGTCGAGGGTGCGCAGGGTGCTGACTGGCTTGCGCGCACCGGGGCCAAGAAGGTCTTCGTTCTCAGTGACCTGAGCACGTACGGTGCGGGCGTGGCCGGCACGATGGCAAACGAACTGAAGGTCAAGGGCGTCACGGTTGTCAAGGGTGGCGTCGACGGCACGACCACCAAGAACTACAACCCGATCGCTCAGACGATCGCCGCTTCCGGAGCCGACGCGATCTTCTACGGCGGTTACGATGCCCAGGCTGCGCTGCTGGCCAAGGCACTCGTGGCAGCAGGTTTCAAGGGACGCACGGTGACCGGCAACGGCGGCAAGTCCTCGGTGTTCACCTCGGGCGCGGGCGCGGCCGGTGACGGTTGGTACTTCACCTGTGGCTGCCAGGACGCGACGATTGCCCCGTCGGCCAAGCAGTTCGCGTCGGACTACCAGACGATGTTCAAGACGCCGCCGTCGACGTACTCACCCGAGGCGTATGACGCGACCAACCTGCTGATCGATGCGATCTCGAAGGCCTCCGCCAGCGGTCCGGCGACTCGCACCAGCGTGATGTCGGCCCTCAACAGTGAGGACTTCCAGGGCATCACCACGCAGATCAAGTTCCAGTCGAACGGTGAACTCCAGTCGACGTCGCTGATCGTCAACCTCTTCCAGCAGAAGAACAAGGTGATCAAGGGGCTCGGCAACATCAAAGAACTCAAGTAAGACTGCCGACTGGCGATAGTTAGCCGGATGTCAGTGGGACGGGGGCGAATCGGAGTGATCCGATTCGCCCCCGCTACCGTCTTGTCCAATCGGGTTGTTGCGATCTCACGCCGCCCACCGTCATCGCGAGGAGCGTAGGCGTGAGCCAGTCTCAAGATTGGGTCCAGCAACTTCCCCAGAACATCGTCATCGGACTCGAGCAGGGCTCGGTGTACTCCCTGATCGCGCTCGGTTACACCTTGGTCTACGGCGTTCTGCAGTTGATCAACTTCGCTCACAGCGAGGTGTTCATGACCGGTGGCTTCGGCAGCTACCTGGTCGTGAACGGCATTGTCGGGCACCGACATCTCACCGGAATGATGGTGCCGCTCACCGTCATGGCAGGTGTGCTGAGTGGTGCCATCTGTGGTGCCGGGATGGCCTGGCTGCTCGAGAAGGTCGCGTACAAGACCCTGCGGCGAAGTGGTGCCCCTAAACTCGCGTTCCTGATCAGCGCGATCGGCGCGTCGCTGTTCTTGTCGAACCTCGCCGGCAAACTTTTCAATCGATTACCCAACAACGCCTTTCCGACGTACTTCAACGTCAACCATCGCGTGCTCACGATCGGCAGCGCGAAGGTATCCCTGATCCAAGTGATCATCGTCATTACCGCGGTCGTCATGATGGTGTTCCTCGACCGTCTGGTGAACAAGACGAAGTTGGGTCGCGGGATCCGCGCGGTCGCTGAGGACGCGCCCACGGCGGCGTTGATGGGTATCGACATCGACAAGACGATCTCTCGGACGTTCGTTATCGGTGGTGCACTCGCGGGCGCGGCCGGATTCATGTTCGGGACCGCGTTCGGCGTCTCGAACCTGATGGGTTTCACCCCGGGCGTCAAGGCGTTCGCGGCCGCGGTGCTCGGCGGTATCGGCAACATCCGCGGCGCCATGATCGGCGGACTGGTTCTGGGTCAGGCCGAAGTGCTCATTGCGGCGTTGCCGTTCATCGGGGCGAAGTGGAACGACGTCATCAGCTTCGTCGTCCTCGTGTTGATCCTCCTGGTCCGGCCGACGGGCATCCTCGGCGAGCGGTTGGGGCGTGCGGCATGACCGAAACCACGCGCGCCACGTTGCAGCGCCTGGCTGCCTGCCTGCTCGGTGGCTTTGTCCTGGCCATCATGGTCGGCAACCAGGAAGGCACGCTCACCGACTTCGGCGTCTCGTTCCGGCACGCCATCGCGGTACCGCGCATTTTCGTGTTCCTGGCGATCGGGCTGCTGATCTTCGTCCTGATCACGTTCTGGCCACGGGTGATCCCGTACCTGACCCGACCGGGCGTCGTGCCGCTCGGGGCAGGGCTGCTCGTTGTCGTGACCGCACAGACGGTGATGAATTGGTACGACCCCCTGGCCAGTTCGCGGGGGAGCGGCAAGTTCAACGCGGTCCGGTCGGTAGTGGACGACTCACCAGCCTTGTCCTCGCTCACGGTGGCGTTCTTCGACTGGCTCGCCTGGACGTTGATCGCGCTCGCGTTGGCCTCCTGCGGCGCGGCGATCGTGACCCGGCTGCGCATGTTCGGATATCTGACGGCCGCCGTCGCAGTTGCGGGCGCCGTTCTGAGCTACTTGGCCCACTCCGACGTGGTCGACGTCGGCGGTGGGATTGACCACTCGCTCGGCGTGTACACCGACATCATAGGCTTCCTCATCCTCGCGGGTGCCGGCGTAATCGCCGTGCACGCGCGGTCGGAGACTGCCGACACCCGCGGGTTCCTGAGGTCGGTGATCGACTACCGGCCGGGTCTGCCGTTCGCCGTGGTCGGCGTGATCATGGGGCTGCTCGCGTTCACCACCGATGGCTGGTTCGGCCCGCTGGGCTTGAACGCCACGTTCTCCGAGGCGCACGACGATTTCGTCGGAAGGGGACTGTCGCCGTTGGCCTCGCAGTATCTGGCCTGGCTCGGCTGGGTGCTGTTTGCCGGCTCCGCCGTACTCGCGCTCGCTGCGGTCTACCTTCGGCATTCAATCCTGGCCGCAGCGGCCGCGGTGGTGTCGGTCGTAGGGATCGTGCTGACGTTCTTCACCCTCCAATCGATGGCCAACGTCGGCGCGAGGCTGGCCCCGCAGTACGGCGCGAGTTGGAAAAACCTGGGCACAGGCGGGTTCGTGACCTGCATCGTTTTCGCGCTGTTCCTCGCCGCGGTCGTTCCCCTGCTCGCCTGGCGCCGCCGCCGCGAGACGCCCGCGAACGGCGCGCCCAAGCTGCCCGTGACCGAGATGGTCAGCAAGATCGGTGCATCGTCGGCCGGCAAGTCGGTGCTCGTCGTCGGTGCGGCGCTGGCGCTGTTCTACCCACCCACGTTGCCGGTGACGTGGCAGAACGTGCTGGTCGGTCAGATCGGCGTGTTCGTGCTGCTGGCCCTCGGACTGAATGTCGTGGTGGGCTGGGCCGGGCTGCTCGACCTCGGTTACATCGCCTTCTACGAGATCGGCTCGTACACCACGGCGTATCTCGTTGGAGCGCTGCCGGTCAAGCCGCCGAGTTGGCTGCACATGACTCCGCTGCTGACCATCCCGTTCGCGATCGTCGCGTGCCTGATCGCCGGCGTCTTGTTGGGCGCGCCCACCCTTCGCCTGCGGGGGGACTACCTCGCCATCGTCACGCTCGGGTTCGGCGAGATCATCCAGATTCTGGCGGTCAACAACCCGGGCGGCTTCACCGGCGGGCCGCAAGGGCCGACCGTGCCCCACCCCGTGCTCAAGATCGGTGGCTTCCAGATCACCTGGGGTCAGGACAACCTGCCCTACTGGTATCTGCTGCTCATCATGCTCGTGGTCGTCATCGTGTTCTTCTACCGACTCGAAGGCTCGCGACTCGGGCGGGCGTGGGCGGCCATCCGCGAGGACGAGGTCGCCGCCCAGGCCACCGGCGTCAACACCGCGCGGGTCAAACTGCTGGCCTTCGCGATCGGCGCGTCGACGTCGGCGTTGGCGGGCGCGTTCTTCGCGACCCAGGTCGGATATTTCGACCCCAGCCTGTTCACCTTGCAGGCGTCGATCTTGATCGTCGCGTACGTCGTCTTCGGCGGCATGGGCTCGCTGCAGGGAGCCATGGCCGGCGCCGCGATGTTGACCTGGCTGCCGCAGTTCCTGAAGGACCAGGTCCCGCAGGACGACCGGCAGATGTGGATCGGGGCGATGGTGCTCGCGATGATGATCTTCCGACCGGCTGGTCTGCTGCCGGCGAAGAGACGCAGGGCCGAACTCGAAGGGCTCGATGCGCCTGGGTCTGCCGAGACCGCGGCCGTGCCTCGCGGGGGTGCACTGTGACGACGACAGCGGAGCAGACGGCGCCGGACCTGGTATTCGACGTTGACCACGTGACGCTGCGTTTCGGTGGCGTGGTCAGCCTCAACGATGTCTCGATGCAGATGTACCGGGGCGAGATCCTGGCCGTCATCGGGCCCAACGGAGCCGGCAAGACGTCGCTGTTCAACTCGCTCACCGGCGTGTACACGCCCCAGGAGGGACGGGTCACGCTGGTCGGTCGCCTCGGCGCTCAGCCGGTAAGTGTCATCGGCAAGAAGACGCACGTCGTCAATCACCTCGGGGTGGCTCGGACGTTCCAGAACATCCGCCTCTTCCCGGCGTTGACCGCCATCGAGAACGTCAAGGTCGGTATAGAGACCCGACAGCGTTCGGGGCCAATGGCCGCGATGCTGGGCATGCCGTGGCAGCGCCGGGAGGAGAAGGAGAGCACTCGTGCCGCGCTGGCGCTGCTGCACGACGTCGGCCTCGGCAATCGGCCCAACGAGCTGGCCGGGTCACTGGCCTACGGCGAGCAGCGCCGCCTTGAAATCGCGCGCGCCCTGGGCACTGATCCCGGCGTGCTGCTGCTCGATGAACCAGCGGCCGGCACCAACCCGGCCGAGAAGCGTGACCTCGCGGAGTTGATCGCCCGGATCAACAGCGAGCGCGGGGTGAGCGTGTTGCTCATCGAGCACGACATGAAACTGGTCATGTCCATCGCGCACCGCATCATCGTGCTCAATTTCGGGGAGAAGATCGCGGAGGGCAGCCCGCACGACATTCAGCGTGACCCGGCTGTGGTTGCCGCGTACCTCGGTACGTCGGCTGAGGAAGCTCAGGACCAGGCGGCGCAGGCCCCCGAACTGACCCTCATCGACACTGAAGGCCCCGCGCCGCAGGAGGACACCGATGAGTGAGCCGAGCACGGTCAGCGAGCCGGTTGCCGCGTCCAGCAAGGTACTGCTCGACGTCGTCGACATCGAAGTCCGTTACGGCGCCATTCGGGCACTCAAGGGGATCTCGTTCCACGTCGGCGAAGGCGAAATCGTTGCCTTGCTCGGCGCAAATGGGGCCGGCAAGACGACCACGCAAAAGACGATCTCGGGCATGCTCAGGCCGACGGTCGGCTCGATCAGCTACGACGGCCGGCGCATCGACGGAATCCCGGCCCACCGCCTCATCAGCCTCGGCATCTGCCACGTCCCCGAAGGTCGCCACGTGTTCCCGCGGATGACGGTGGCCGAGAACCTCGAGATGGGCGCGTTCCGGTTCAAGCAGACGGATTCGGCCGACCTCGAGCGCGTGCTCGAACTCTTCCCCCGGCTGCGCGAGCGTTACAAGCAACTCGGCGGAACGCTCTCGGGTGGCGAACAGCAGATGCTTGCCATCGGGCGGGCCCTCATGGGCAAGCCACGACTGCTGCTGCTCGACGAGCCATCGATGGGGCTGGCCCCGTTGATCGTGGCCCAGATCTTCGACATCCTGCGCGAGATCAACGAGGCCGGAGTGACGGTTCTGCTGGTGGAGCAGAACGCGGCCCAGGCGTTGACCCTCGCCGACCGCGGCTACGTGCTCGAGACCGGTGACCTCGTGCTCCAGGGCACCGGTCGCGACCTGTTGGCCGACGAACGCATCCGAGCCGCATACCTCGGCGAGGAAATCGTGACATCTTAGTCAGCGTCTCGCCGCTGGGCCAAGAGCCGATACAAGTACCTGCCATACGGGGATACCACTGCTAGCCGGGTTAACTGGTCGGCCTATGGTTGCCCGAGCAGCCAGCACGTCCGGCCGACAACAGCACAAGCCTGGGAGTCAACGCGGTGTCGCGAAGCAACGTGCGAGTGCGTCCTGCTGAACTGGCCGACATCCCCGAGCTGGTGAAGCTCACCCAGTCCGTCGACTTCTCCTCCGGAACGTTCAGCGGCCGCCCGCTGCTGGACTCCTCCGCCGAGCACATTGCGATGCGACTCACCGAGATCGTCGTCGAGGGCAACCGCACGTTGCTCGCGGCGGTCGATGAATCCGGCGCGATCGTCGGCTTGCTGGTGGCCAAGCTCGACGAGGTTGGCGCCATTGACCTCACCCCCGTACTGCACGTCAGTCACCTGCTGGTCACGCCGAAGCAGCGGCGGCGCGGCGTCGGCCGAATGCTGCTCACCGCGGCCGTGCACCTGGCCGACGAACGGGGGATGGGCCACATCGTGGCGACCGCCGGTTCGGGCTCGCGCGAGGCGAACCGCTATCTCGCCCGTCTCGGCTTCGCGCCGCTGGTCGTGCACCGGATCGCCCCGACCGGCGTCCTGCGGCGCTCGCTCGGCATGGCCGACGCCCCGGAGCGCATGGCGGTGCTACGGCGCGCCCGTATGGTTCGGGCCAACCGCAGTTCGCTGGCGACTCGCTCGGTGCGCCGCGGCGCCTGAGCCCCGCCCGGCGGGACCGTAACCCGTGGCCCGACGCGCTGTCGGTCGGTACGCCTAAACTCAGGGCCCGTGACGGCCCTGCAGACCCAGACCGCGAAGCTCCTGCTTATCGACGGCCATTCGGTTGCCTATCGGGCCTTCTACGCCCTGCCGGTCGAGAACTTCTCGACGACCACCGGCCAGCCCACGAACGCGGTGTTCGGGTTCACCTCCATGCTCATCAACGTGCTACGCGACGAAGCGCCGACCCACCTCGCCGTCGCCTTCGACGTTTCCCGCAAGACCTTCCGCAACGACGTCTACGCCGACTACAAGGCCGGACGTCAGGAGACGCCGTCCGACTTCCGCGGTCAGGTCACACTCATCCGTGAGGTGCTCGACGCGTTGCGCATCCCGACCGTGATGGTCGAGGGGTACGAGGCCGACGACGTCATCGCCACGCTCACCACCCAAGCCACCGCGGCCGGGATGCAGGTGCTGATCTGCACCGGCGACCGCGACGCACTGCAGCTGGTCAGTGACGACGTCACCGTGCTGTACCCGCGCAAGGGCGTCAGCGAGATGACCCGATTCACGCCGGAAGAAATGGCCGCGAAGTACAACCTCTCTCCGCAGCAGTACCCCGACTATGCCGCGCTGCGCGGCGACCCGAGCGACAACCTGCCCGGCATCCCCGGCGTAGGGGAGAAGACCGCCGCGAAATGGATCCGGGAGTTCGGTTCGTTCGACGCGCTCGTCGCCGGCGTCGACCAGGTGGGCGGCAAGGTGGGCGACGCGCTGCGGGCGAACCTGGCCAGTGTCATCCGCAATCGCCAGCTCACCGAACTCATCCGCACGGTCGATCTCGACGTGGCCGTCGACGCGCTGGAGCGCAAGCAGTGGGACCGCGACGAGGTCCACGCGCTGTTCGACGACCTGCAGTTCCGGGTGCTGCGCGAGCGGCTGTTCGCCACCGTCGAGGCAGCGGCACCCGAGGCCGAAGAAGGCTTCGACGTAACCGCCACCCGGCTCGGCGTCGACGATGTCGAGCAATGGCTGACCGAGCACACTCGCGGCGCGGACAGCACCCGCGTCGGGCTGGCCTTCCGAGGTCAGTGGGGCCGCGGCACCGGTGCACTGACCGGCATCGCAATCGCAGCCGGCGACGGTGCGGCGGCATTCATCGATCCGGAAGTCCTGAGCCCGGCTGACGACGCAGCGCTCGGGGCGTGGCTGGCCGACCCCTCGGTGGCCAAGTCGGCCCACGATCTCAAGGGCCCGCTGCTCGCTCTTCGCCAGCACGGCTGGACGCTGGCCGGCGTCACCAGCGACACCCAGCTCGCCGGATACCTGCTGCGCCCCGACCAGCGCTCCTTCGACCTGGCCGACCTCGCGCTGCGCTACCTGCACCGCGAACTGCGCAACAACATCGAGGAGTCCGGGCAGCTGACCCTCGACGGCGGCCTGGACGAATCCGACGACGCTATAGCTGAGGTCGAGACTGTGCGGGCCAGCGCGGTGCGCGATCTGGCGACGGTGTTCGGCACCGAACTCGACGCCGGCGGCGCGTCCCGGCTGCTGGCCGAGATGGAGCTGCCGCTTACGTACGTCCTCGCCGACATGGAGGCCGCCGGCATCGCCACCGACACCGACGCGCTGTTCGAGCTGCAATCCGAGCTCGGCGCGCACGTCAAGGCGGTGGAGCAGGACGCCCACACCCTCGTCGGGCGCGCGTTCAACCTCGGCTCGCCCAAGCAGTTGCAGGAGATCCTGTTCGACGAGTTCAAGCTGCCGAAGACGAAGCGGATCAAGACCGGCTACACGACCGACGCCGATTCACTGGCCGACCTGTACGTCAAGACCGAGCATCCGTTGTTGGAGCTGCTGCTGCGACACCGCGAGGTCGCCCGGCTGAAGTCCGTCGTCGACGGCCTGCTCCCGCTGATCGACGATCAGGGCCGCATCCACACGACGTTCAATCAGACGATCGCAGCCACCGGCCGGCTGTCGTCCACCGACCCGAACCTGCAGAACATCCCGGTTCGCACCGCAGAGGGTCGGCGCATTCGCGAGGCGTTCACGATCGGTCCGGACTCCGAACTGCTGATGACGGCCGACTACAGCCAGATCGAGATGCGCATCATGGCCCACCTGTCCCACGACGCCGGACTGATCGAGGCGTTCACGACCGGCGAGGATCTGCACACTTTCGTCGCCTCGCGAGCGTTCGACCTGCCGCCGGAACAGATCGACGGTGAGCTGCGCCGGCGGGTGAAGGCGATGTCGTACGGGCTGGCGTACGGGCTGTCGGCATTCGGGCTGGCCCGGCAGCTGAAGATCACCGCGGATGAAGCTCGAGTGCAGATGGAGGCGTACTTCACTCGCTTCGGCGGCGTACGCGACTATCTGCAGTCGGTCGTCGACGGGGCCCGCAAGACCGGCTACACCGAGACGATCATGGGCCGGCGCCGGTACCTGGACAAGCTCAACAGCGACAACCGCAACCTGCGCGAAATGGCCGAGCGCGCCGCGTTGAACGCCCCGATCCAGGGCAGCGCGGCCGACATCATCAAGGTGGCCATGCTCGGGGTACATCGCGGGCTGGCCGAGGCGGGTTTGCGGTCCCGGCTCCTGCTGCAGGTGCACGACGAGCTCGTGCTCGAGATCGCGACGGGGGAGCGGGAGGCTGTCGAAGCGTTGGTGCGCAAGGAGATGGGCAGTGCGTACCACCTCGACGTCCCGCTCGACGTGTCCATCGGCGTCGGCCGCACCTGGCACGAAGCCGCGCACTGATCCGCGTCGCTGCGACGATGCGCCCCCAGCGGGCGACTACCGCGAATCCGGGACGGGGAGTTCGCAGACGTAGATCGCGGTGCCAGGCAGGATCGCACCACGCAGGGGCGACCACTGACCCCATTCCTCAGCGTGTCCGGTCGGCCACTCCGGCTCGACGATGTCGCGCAGGACGAAGCCCGCTCCGGCGATCTCGCGGACCCGATCGCCCAGTGTGCGGTGGTGCTCGATATAGGTCGCCTCGCCGTTCTCGGCGTATTCGACGTACGGCGTGCGGTCCCAGTAGGGCATGGTTGCGGTCAGGCCGGCCGGCCCGGGGTCGTCCGGGAACGACCAGCGCAGCGGATGCGTCGTGGCAAAGACCCATCGGCCGCCGCGACGCAACACCCGCGCCACCTCCCGCATGACCCGGGCCGAGTCCTGGACGAACGGCACGGCACCGAAGGCGGTGAACGCAACGTCGAATGCCGCCGACGCGAAGGGCAGATACTGCGCGTCGGCCTGCACGAGCGGGACGGCGATGCCGGTATTGGCCGACCCGACGCGAGCGTGGCGCAGCATGCCGGCGGAGATGTCGAAGGCGACCGGCCGAGCGCCCGCGCGGGCCAGCCACCGCGAGCACATCGCCGAACCGCAGCCCACTTCGAGAACCAGCTTCCCGGCGACATCGCCCAGCAGGTGCGCGTCGGCCTCGCGCAGGCGCTCCGGCGACCAGACGAAATCGGCCACGCCGAGGAATGACCCGTGGATGGCGTGGTAGCTGTCGGCATCGCTGTCCCACCAACGACGGTTGGTGCGGGCGGTTGTGGTCGCGTCCTCGTCGCGGCGGGTCACGCCCACCGCCTGGGGTATCTCGCTCACCCGGCGATCCTGCCAGCCCGTCCGGTTGGCGTCGCACCCCCAGCGGGCCACGACCCTGCACGGGCAACGAAAAGACCGCAATTTCGCCGTAATACCGGCTCTGGAGTAGGCTGGACGGCGCGGAACAGGTCTGTGGCCTCGACATGGAGTAGGCCGCTCGTCGGTTAGCCATTGATTCGGCGATTGGGCATGTCCGCAGCCACGTCTACAAACTGTCAGGATTCACCTACTCAATGACCTCTACCGCCGAAGCTCCGACCTCGACTACCCCGCAAGTTGCCATCAACGACGTCGGCTCCGCCGATGACTTCCTCGCCGCCATCGATCTGACGATCAAGTACTTCAACGATGGCGACATCGTCGAAGGCACCATCGTCAAGGTCGACCGCGACGAGGTTCTGCTCGACATCGGCTACAAGACCGAGGGTGTCATTCCCTCTCGAGAGCTGTCGATCAAGCATGACGTCGACCCGAACGAGGTCGTCAGCGTCGGCGACGCCGTCGAGGCCCTGGTTCTCCAGAAGGAGGACAAGGAAGGCCGGCTGATCCTGTCCAAGAAGCGCGCCCAGTACGAGCGCGCCTGGGGCACGATCGAGCAGAAGAAGGAGAACGACGAGGTCGTCGAAGGCACGGTGATCGAGGTCGTCAAGGGCGGCCTGATCATCGACATCGGCTTGCGCGGCTTCCTGCCCGCGTCGCTCGTCGAAATGCGCCGGGTACGCGATCTGCAGCCCTATGTGGGCAAGACGCTCGAGGCCAAGATCATCGAACTCGACAAGAATCGCAACAACGTGGTGCTGTCGCGCCGAGCCTGGCTGGAGCAGACGCAGTCGGAGGTCCGCAGCGACTTCCTCAACAAGCTGGCCAAGGGCCAGGTGCGCACCGGCGTGGTCTCCTCCATCGTCAACTTCGGTGCATTCGTCGACCTCGGCGGCGTCGACGGTCTGGTGCACGTCTCGGAGCTGTCCTGGAAGCACATCGACCACCCGAGTGAGGTCGTCGAAGTCGGTCAGGAAGTCACCGTCGAGGTGCTCGACATCGACCTCGACCGCGAGCGGGTCTCGCTGTCGCTCAAGGCGACGCAGGAAGACCCGTGGCGCCAGTTCGCCCGCACCCACCAGATCGGCCAGGTCGTACCGGGCAAGGTCACGAAGTTGGTTCCGTTTGGTGCGTTCGTCCGCGTCCAGGACGGCATCGAAGGCCTGGTGCACATCTCCGAACTGGCCGAGCGCCACGTCGAGATCCCCGAGCAGGTCGTGCAGGTCGGCGACGACTTGCTGGTCAAGGTGATCGACATCGACCTCGAGCGCCGGCGCATCTCGCTGTCGCTGAAGCAGGCCAACGAGGGCGTACTCGGCGACGAGTCCTTCGACCCGGCGCAGTACGGCATGGAAGCCCAGTACGACGACAAGGGCAACTACATCTACCCCGAGGGCTTCGACCCTGACACGCAGGAATGGCTGCCGGGGTACGACGCCCAGCGCGAGGCGTGGGAGAAGCGCTATGCCGCGGCGCGCGAGCGCTTCGAGGCGCACCGCAAGCAGCAGGAGGACGCCAAGAAGGCCGACGCCGACGCTGCGTCCGAGACGGGCGAGGCCAGCTCCTACACGTCGGAGGAGCCCGAGTCGAACGGCACGCTCGCCTCGGACGAGGCGCTGGCGGCGCTGCGCGAGAAGCTCGCCGGCCGCTAGCCCACAGCAGTCCCCGGTTGGGTGACGTATCTCGATGATCAGAGACGGCGGAATTCGCCGTCTCTGATCATGTGAATACGTCACCCGAGTGCGTGGTGCGGTCGGTCGGTAGGGTCCGCAGGGTGAAGGTGGGACTGACCGGCGGCGTCGGATCGGGCAAGAGCACAGTGGCGGGACTGCTCGCCGAGCACGGTGCCGTGATCGTCGACGCCGACGCGATCGCCCGCGAAGTGGTCGAGCAGGGGAAGCCGGGGTATGCGGCCGTCGTAGCCCGGTTCGGCCCCGCCGTGGTGGCCGACGAGGGCAGCCTCGACCGGCCGGCACTGGCTGCCATCGTGTTTGCCGACGACGACGCCCGGCGTGACCTGAACGCGATCGTCCATCCATTGGTCGGCCGGCGCGCGGCCCAGGTCCTGGCCGCTATCCCCGACGACGCGATCGTGGTCTTCGACGTACCGCTGCTGGTCGAGGGCAACCTGGCGGCGGGTTACGACGCCGTGGTCGTCGTCGAGGCCGAGGTCGCGACGCGGCTGGCCCGGCTGGCCGAGCGCGGATTGTCCGAGCACGACGCCCGAGCCCGCATGGCGGCCCAAGCCAGCGACGAGCAGCGCCGGGCTGTGGCGACCGAACTCATCGACAACAACGGCTCGCGCGACGCCCTGGCAGAGCAGGTAGGCGCCCTGTGGGAGCGACTGCAGGGCCGCCGGGCAGCGGCCATAGGCGGCCAGCAGTGACGGCCGCCGGTTTGGATCGGTCCTCCGCTGTCCGATAGAGTCACTGACCGGCAGACGGCACGGTTTCTGGCCGTCGGTAACGCGGACGTAGCGCAGCTGGTAGCGCATCACCTTGCCAAGGTGAGGGTCGCGGGTTCGAATCCCGTCGTCCGCTCGAGGCATCGCCTCGACGCTTCCGCGTCGCGGGCGCGCTGGGTGATCAGGGTTTGCCGGACTCCGGCGGCGTGGCCGAGTGGCTTAGGCAAGGGCCTGCAAAGCCCTGTACGCGGGTTCGATTCCCGCCGCCGCCTCGCGTTTCACAACCACCGCAGCGCGGTGCACATAAGGGCGATTAGCTCAGTGGGAGAGCACTACCTTGACACGGTAGGGGTCACTGGTTCAATCCCAGTATCGCCCACCAAGGAAGGCTGATGCGTGCGTCAGTTGGCACATCATCCGATACTGCGTGTATGCGCTGTCGCCCCCTGGGGCGAGGTCGGCACAGATCGCCTCGAAGCTCGTGCTGGCGTTCGACTCCAGCTTCTCCATCTCGTCCAGAGCCGCCTTGGCAGTCTCGATCTCCGCAGGAGTAATCGACGCGATTCCCAGGGCCGGGATTCCTTCAAAGAGATTCCTCCGCTGCCGTGTCTGCTCATTGAAGAACGCCTCCGCGGCACCGTCGATCTGGGCGACCCAGTGGGCGGTCAACGCGGCCTCGAACATGGATCGGACGATTGGGACCGCCTCGAGCGCCTTGTCTTGGCCGATGAGCTCGTAGGCGGCCACGGCGATTCGGTGAGTGTGAGCGCTGAGGCCGTATGCAACGAAAAAGCGCTCTGCCCCAGCGGACTTGATCTCCATGGCCTGCTGATCGGCGAAGCTATCCCACGACCGGATCAGTTGGTGGGCTACTCGGCATGTCTCTTCAAGCGGTGGCAGTCCGGGGATCTCCTTCACGTGCCAGTTGTACCGCAGCGCATCCTCACTGATCGCCGTTGAATGTCCGGCCTGCTTTGGCCCGCTTGTAGGTGGCCCCTTCGAGTCTTAGCCCGTGCGATGGAACGTGCAGTCGCCCTGCACCTCGAAGCCCTTGTCGCTCGGCAAAATCTCCACCGTGAGTGGCCCGCCGGAGCTGTTCCCCAAGTCGATGATTCCGCTACTGCCGCTGAGGTTGCTCAGTCGAACCCAGGCGCAGTAGCCCGACCCGCCGTCGGCGTGGTAAGTCCCCGGGTGGATCTCGGTGCCGACGACGTAAGTGCCGTCCCCGAATGCCTTGGGCGGCGGTGGTGTGTAGGTGATTGTCGCGGTCCTCGTCCGGGTTGCTATGACCTTCGTCGGCGTGGTCGTTGCCGTCATTGTTGCTGTCGCAGTTGCCGTCACGCTGGTCGTCGGTCCTGCGACCTTCTTTGTCGTAGTCTTCCCGCCGGCGGCGCCGATCCCGATGCCGACGGTCAGCGCGATCGCCGGGAGCACCCAGATCGCCTTCCACCACTGCCGCTTAGAACGACCGCCTGAGGCGAAATTTGGCGGTGGCGGCGGTGGCGGCGGTGCGTAGGTCATGGTTGACCTCCCTGGACTTGCCGGGCGGCAGTCAGTAGACGCGGGTGACGTGTTTGTCGTGGCGCATCGAGTTGTAGATCGTGATCGGCAGCCACACGAACAAGCCCCAGGCACCGGCCGTCAGGATCGTCATGATCAGGTGGAAGGTGTGCGACGTGTGCTTGCGCGTCTTCGTGACCATCCGGTGCGGCACGGGCGCATAGGCCGCCTGCTGCATTGGCTGCTGCTGAGGGTGCATCGGTGGCGGCGCGATGTGCTGAGTCCAGGCGTTGCCGTCCCAGAACCGGACCACGCCGTAGTCGTCGGGATACCAGCCAGCCGGACGGGTAACGGGTGAGGGCGCGTTCGGCGGCGTCCACTCGGGTTGCTCTATATCGCCACCATGAAGACCCGAGTCTTCGACTTTCGAGCGTCTCGGGCACGTCCCTTGTCGGAACCGACCGCGCAACGCGATCGAGGCCTGAGGCCGAGCGCACAGGCAGCAGCCCGGCCCCGAGGAGGCCGGGCTGCTGTGTAGCGGAAGGATCTACGAGCGGCACCAGACCTACGCCGTGGCGCTCACGCAGACCCCCACCGGCAGGAAGTACTCGCCGTACGAGGGAGGGGCCGTGTCGTAATCGGAGACCACCCAGTACTTGCCGCTGCTGTTCGGGATCACCGAGCTGATGTACCCGTTCTGCTGGTCATGGTTCGTCGCTCCACCGGCAACCGCCAGCGTTCCGGTGCCGCAGTACGGGCTACCGGCCGAGTTCTGCGGAGTGGCCGTGGTCAGACCGGTTCCGTAGGTCGACGCGGTCGCGGTCGCGATCGCGTAATTGATCACGTCCGCCTTGGGAATGCAGACCGCCGAAACCTGGTAGTACTCGCCGCCATACGACGGCGGATTGGTCAGGTGAACCTCGACCTCCCACGCCCGCTGGTCACTGGTCGGACGCGAAATGGTGAGAAGCGTGCTCGGGTTGTGACTGCGGACGCCGCCGCCCACCACGTACTCGTTCGCGGCGCAGTAGGCGTCACCGACGGCCAGATTCGCGCCGTAGTAGGTGTTCGGTCCGACCGCGAGCTGGCCCGTCTGCACCTGGTGGTAGCCCGGCACGGACGCGGCATCGCCACAGACCGCGTACGTCTGGAACCACTGGGCGTAGCCGATGTTCGCCGTAGGCGTGACGACGACCTGCCAGGTGCGCGAATCGGTCGGGTAGGACGTGCGGATGCCTGACCGAACGGCGTGGTTGAGGACGCCGCCGCTGAGCACGACCTTCCCGTTCGGGCAGAAGGCGTCCGCGACCTGCGACACGCCCGCGCTGTTGGCCGGAATCGCGGTCATCGCGCCCATGGAGACCGAGTAACCAGTGATGCCCGGCGTGTCGGCAACCGACGGGCTCGCCAGCGCAAGAGCGCCGGCAGCCAGCGCCGTTGCGGCCACGGATGACACCAGGATGGATGTTCGCATAGCGACCTCGTTTCGTGGGCGGTGGGTAAGTCATGGCCGCGCCGCCCCGGAGCTCGGCCATGAACGTCCGCGTTCTCAGGCAGCTTCCGCGTCGACTGCTGGGGACGCGGCCCGAGTCGCTTACGAGCGAATACTGCGCCGCAGCAAGAAGCCGGTGCATCCTCTAAATTGATGAGATCCGCACCGTGTAGCGGGCTACCTGCGCAGGCAGGCGGTCTCGTGACGTCGACGCCGCTGTTGTCTTGACCGACCGGGCGGCCGCCGTCGACGCGATGTCCGGCGCACCCTGGTCGGAGTACGAGCTGTCCGACGAGCAGGTCATCCAGCCGGTCGACGACGTCGCCGTTGCGGTGTATGCGGTCACTGCGCGACGCGGGGACGCAACCCCCTACTCGGCGCTCATCAGCAGCACCTACGCACGCCGCGCGGACGGATGGAAGTTGGCGCTGCACCAACAGACGCCCCGATGATGGTCGGATGAGTCCGGCAGGTCGAGCAGTTGCGCACCGCGTACGCCGCGCGAGTCGTTACGGCCTTCCGTAGCGTCCTGCGACGATAAGCTCGGTCCGTGCCCACCGAAGAGGATCCGCCGAGTGCGCCCGTCGTTCTGCAGGAACTCGGGCAGGAACTGTTGGCGTCGTCCGGCGAGAGCCATGACGGCGGCCGCGCGGCCAAAACGGTCCTGCACGAGCCCGGTCTGCGCGCGACGCTGATCGCTCTGCGCGCCGGTCACGAACTCGCCGAGCACACCGCGCCGCCCGCCGCGTCGCTGTTCGTCGTGAGTGGCGACGTCCGGTTGACGTCCTCGACGAACGTGATCGCGCTGACGGCGGGACAGCTGATCGCCATTCCCCGCGAACGGCACTCGCTCGTCGCCGACACCGACGCCGCCGTGCTGCTCACGGTCCGCTTCGACTGACCGCAGCGTTGCTCGCCGACGGCACGGCACGGCAGGGCACGGCACGGCAGGGCACGGAACAGGTGCGTGGTTACCGCTGAATTGAGCAAGGAGGAGCGATGCGAGTTCTGCTCGCCGGCGCGACCGGGGCAGTCGGTCGACAGCTGGTGCCGGCGCTCGTCAAGGAGGGGCACGAAGTCCATGCCCTCAGCCGTTCGGCGGCAGGAGTCGGCTGGCTCGCCGACTTGGGGACGAAGGCCGTGCAGGCGGATGTCCTGGACGCGGATCAGATTCGTGACGTGGTCAGCTCCTTCCGACCGGCTGTGATCATCAATCAGGTCACGGACCTGGCCGCCCGCAACGTCGTCGACAACGCCCGTGCTCGACGGGAGGGCACGCACAACCTCGTCACGGCCGGACTCGATGCCGGCATCGACCGATTCATTTCCCAGTCCATCGCTTGGGTCTACGCACCGGGCGTCGGTCCCGCCAAAGAGGACGACCCGCTTGACCTCGAGGCGACCGGGTCACGACGGTCGACGGTGAACGGCGTGGCGGCCGCGGAAGCCGATGCCGCTCGCGTCGCTGAGCACGTCGTACTGCGCTACGGGGCGCTGTACGGTCCCGGCACCTGGAATGCCGCCGGAGGTCTGTTCACTCAGCAGTTGCGGGCCGGGACGTTCACGGCCAGCGCGGGTACGGCGTCGTTCATTCACGTCGCCGACGCTGCTGCGGCCGCCGCTGCCGCGCTGACGTGGCCATCGGGCGTTGTCAACGTGGTGGACGACGATCCCGCGCCGGGCGCCGACTGGGTGCAGGAGCTGTGCCGGAATGCCGGCGTTCCGGACGTCCCCCCGCTGACGCCGGCCGCTGCCTGGGAACGCGGCGCCGACAATTCGCGGCTACACGAGCTCGGCTTCGACCTCAGGTTTCCGACTTGGCGCAGCCATCTGACCTCGAGCTGACGGCGCCACCGTCGTCAGCCAGCGCAGAGTGACCACCCACTCAGCTGATGGCCGCCACCGTCGCGTGCAGAGTGCGGCGGCCGATCGTGTAGGTCACCGTCGAGCCGACCCGCGCGCCTTGCAGCGCCTGCCCGAGTGGGCTGCTCGGGGTGATGACGTCGACGTCGTCCCCGGCTTCATCGACCGAACCGAGCAGGAATGACTCCGGGCCGTCACCGAGATCAAGCGTGACGACGTCGCCCACGGCGATTGCGTCAGAACGCGGTCGGGCGCGGCGCTGGTCGGCTTCGACCAGCTCGTTTTCCACGGCAGCGATGCGCTGCTCGAGCATCGCGAGGCGCACGTGGCCGTCGACGTTGGTCGCGCGATCGGCAAGGTCGCCTGCGCCGGCGGGAATCGTCTCGGCCAACACCCGATCGCGGTCAGAACGCAAGGCTGCGAGTCGGGCAATCAGGACGTCGCGCCGCGGCGGGGCGCTTATCGTGGCAGGCATAGTGATGATCCCTTCGGCCTCGAACGCGGTCACGCGGGACAACCTCGCCGGAGTGCTGGGTATGCCCGGCGGCCACCCAGCTGTCTCGATTTCTCAGCCGCCCTTCATCGAGTCGGTACCGCGACCTCGGCCGCCGCTTCATAACTTGGCTCCGTCCCGAGTTGCTTGCCAACCATCTGGCAATCATTGCGAATTGCACACAATTCCCGCACACTGTGGGGATGAGCGAGGCGCGTTTGGCGTTGCCGGACGTGAGCGAGCCGGATGTCGACGCGGTACTGGAGGCCTGCCGCGCACTCGTCGCAGTGAGCGCGCAGTCGATCGCCGCGGTCGAGGGCGTCGTCGACGTCACCCAGTTCCGGCTGCTGGTCGTTGTCGGCAGCCGGGGCGCGGTGTCGTTACGGGCGCTGGCCGCGGCGGCGGCCATCCACATGTCCAAGGCCAGCCGGATGTGCGACCGAATGGTGACGGAGGGCCTGCTGAACCGCGCCGACGACCCCACCGACCGGCGTCATCTGGCGCTCACGTTGACGCCGAAGTCCCGGCGCGTCCTCCGCAAGGTGATGAGCACGCGGCGGCAAGCAGTCCCCTGCCAGGATGGCACCGGCGGATCGGACCCAACTGGCAACGTTGCTCACCGCCTTCGCCGACGCGGCCGGCGAGCCGCGCGAGACCGACGTGTGGGCCCTGGGCTGGACGACGTGACCGGCAATCCGAGTCTCGGAGGTGGGACCTGTGAATGAGCAAGCGACCGGGCCGCGCGACGGCATCGCGAGCCGTGGGGCGGGCGCACACCGTACGACCCGGGCTCGCCCTGGCCCCAGCGCGTTGACCAACATCTCACCGTCGCGGAGTGCGATGTAACGCGTTGGGTGCAGTCGGCCTCGCTGCTGCATTCCAACGGCGATGCCATGGACATCGCCGTCGCCGACGGCCGGATCGTGGGTGTACGCGGCCGCAGCGACGACCGGGTCAACCGCGGTCGGCTGGGGCCCAAGGATCTCTACGGCTGGCAAGCGAACAACGCGGCCGACCGCCTCAGCCGCCCGCTCGTCCGGCGCGACGGGGAACTGGTCGAGACCGACTGGGACACCGCCATGACCCTCGTCACCGACCGGACGCGGACGCTGCTCGACAGCGACGGGCCGGGCGCGATCGGCTTCTACACGACCGGCCAGCTCTTCGCCGAGGAGTACTACACCCTCACCACGATCGCCCGAGCCGGCATCGGCACCAACCATCTCGACGGGAATACCCGGTTGTGCACGGCGACGGCCGGCGAAGCCTTGAAGGAGAGCTTCGGCTGCGACGGACAGCCCGCCTCCTACACCGACGTCGACCACGCCGACGTGATCGCCCTGTTCGGGCACAACGTGGCCGAGACGCAGACCGTGCTGTGGTCGCGGATCCTGGACCGCCTCGCCGGCGCCGCGCCGCCGAAGTTGCTGGTGGTCGACCCGCGCCGGACGCCGGTGGCCGAACGCGCCACGCTGCACCTAGCCCCGCGTCCGGGTACCAATCTCGCGCTGCTCAACGCGCTGCTGCACGAACTCATCGAGCACGACCTGGTCGATCACGATTACCTCGACCGGCACACCGTCGGCTTCGACGAACTGGCTCAGCAGACGGCGGACTGCACCGCTGAGTGGGCGGCAGAGATCTGCGGCATCGAGGCTGAAGAGATCCGGGCCGCGGCCCAACTGCTCGGGTCCGCGCAACGGCTGCTGTGCACGGTACTGCAAGGCGTCTACCAGTCACATCAAGCAACGGCCGCAGCTGTTCAGGTGAACAACCTCGTGCTCGTCCGCGGGATGCTGGGCCGCCCGGGGTGCGGCGTACTGCAGATGAACGGCCAGCCAACCGCGCAGAACACCCGGGAATGCGGCGCCAACGGTGACCTCCCCGGCTTTCGCAACTGGGAGAACGACGATCACATCTCGCAACTGGCCGAGATCTGGAACGTGGAGCCCGAGCAAATTCCGCACTACGGCCCTCCGACGCACGCTATGCAGATGTTCCGCTACGCCGAGCAGGGTTCGCTGAAGTTCCTGTGGATCAGCGGTACCAACCCGGCCGTCTCATTGCCGGAGCTGAGCCGCATCCGGGCGATCCTCGCGCAGGAGCGACTCTTCGTCGTCGTTCAGGACATCTTCCTCAGCGAGACGGCGCAACTGGCCGACGTTGTCCTGCCCGCTGCAACCTGGGGCGAGAAGACCGGTGTGTTCACCAACGCCGATCGCACCGTGCATCTCTCGGAACGTGCGGTTGAGCCCCCCGGAGATGCCCGTCCCGACCTCGACATCTTTCTCGACTACGCCCGTCGGCTCGACCTGCGCGACAAGGACGGCGCGCCCCTGGCGACCTGGAGTGACCCGGAGTCGGCGTTCGAGGCGTGGAAGCGGTGCAGTGCCGGCCGGCCGTGCGACTACAGCGCCATCACCTACGACCTGCTCCGCGGGCCGTCCGGAATCCAATGGCCGTGCACGAGTGCTGCGCCGCATGGCACCGAGCGGCTCTACACCAACGGTGACTTCCGCGCCGGCGCCGACGACAGCGAGAGCTACGGGCGTGATCTCGCCACCGGCGCCTCGGTCGAGGAGGTCGAATACCGCGCGCTCAACCCCGAGGGCAAGGCCATCATCAAGGCCGCGCGGTATCTGCTCCCACACGAGGACAGCAGCGCCGAGTATCCGTTCCAGCTGATCACCGGCCGCACGATCTTCCACTTCCACACCCGGACGAAGACCGCACGCGCTCCGGAGCTGCAGGCCGCCGCACCCGACGTGTGGGTTGAGCTGTGCGCCTCCGATGCCGCCGAGCTGGGCGCGGCTGAAGGCGACGTCCTCACCGTCGTGTCGCCGCGGGGTCAGCTACGCGCGCCGCCTGCGCATCCGCGGTGCGCGACGGGAGAACGGTGTTCGTGCCGTTCCACTACGGCTACTGGGACACTCCCGGCGGCCACGAACCGGCCAACGGTGCCGGCCGCGCCGCCAACGAACTCACCATCACCGACTGGGATCCGGTGTCGAAGCAACCGCTGTTCAAGACCTCGGCGGCTCGCGTCGAGCTGCATGCCCGGGTCGCGTCATGAACGGCGTCCAGTACACGCTGCGTACGCTGCACGCGGCCGAGAACGACCTCATCGTCCAACTGCTGCGCCTGGCCGAGACGCACCGGGTGGAGCACGAGATCCACCACGTCGCCCGCGACCTCGCGGCCTGGTCCCGTCAGCATGTCGCCCTGGTGGCAGCCCGCGCCGAGCACTACGAACTCGACCTCGAACACGACGCCGACCAGTCGAACGGGGTCGGCACTCATCTTCGGCAGGCGATGTCGACGATGATCGGGCGGCGCCCGGAACCCGGCCTGTTGTTGCTGGAGGACCTGCGCGAGGTGTATTTGAGCGCATCGAGCAACTCGCTATGGTGGGAGATGCTTGCGCAGCTCAGCCAGGCCAAGCGGCTACCGGACCTGCTCGAGCTGTCCCAGCAGTGCCACCCGGAGACGCTGCGTCAGGTGCGGTGGGCGAACACCACCCTCAAGATCCAGTCGCCGCAGGTGCTGTCCAGCCTGTGACGCCGGTCCGCCTCGCCGGGGACGACGATCACCGTGTCCGGCTCGATGGATGGGTGCCGCGTTCGTCAGCGGGCCCGATCCGGGCGAGGAATTCCGCTTACGGTTGAGCGATGACCCCGCTCGATGCGACCGGCGACCGCTTCGCGATCCGACAGCCGGCAACGCAGGCGTGGACGCCGGTGGTCTTCTACGCGTTGGCAGGCGGCGAGCCGTACGTCCATTTCGGCGCCCGCGCCACGCCGAAGGTCTCCTGACATGCCGGCAGCGCTCGTGGACCGGTTTGCGTCGGCCCTGCCGTCGATGCTTGCCGACCTCGAGACGCTGGTCGGCTGCGAGTCTCCGTCAGCGGACCTCGCCGCGGTCGCGGCCAGTGCCGCGGTTGTGGCCCGGGTCGGTTCGGCCCACCTCGGAGTCGAGCCGGAGCGGATCGTGATCGACGGCCGCACCCACCTGCGTTGGCGGCTGGGCACCGGGCCGTCGCGCGTGCTCCTGCTTGGCCACCACGACACGGTCTGGCCGCTCGGTTCGCTGGCTGCCACCCCGTTCCGGATCAGCGGCGACGTGCTGCGCGGGCCGGGTTGCTTCGATATGAAGGCCGGCCTGGTCATCACCTGGCACGCCGTCGCCGCGCTGGCCGACCCCTCCGGTGTGACCATCCTGGTCACCGGTGATGAGGAACTCGGATCGCCGACCTCCCGCGCGCTCATCGAAGCCGAGGCGGCCGGCTGCGACGCGGCCCTGGTGCTGGAGGCATCCGCACCTGGCGGCGCCCTCAAGATCGAGCGCAAAGGCGTGTCGCTGTACGACGTACGGGCGCGCGGCCGTGCCGCCCATGCCGGCCTGGAGCCCGAGCGCGGCGTCAACGCCACGGTCGAACTGGCTCAGCAGATCCTGGCTGTCGCGGCATTGGCCGATCCGGACTGCGGCACGACCGTGACTCCGACGCTGCTGGCGTCCGGCACCACGTCCAACACCGTTCCCGCCGATGGGCACTTCACGGTCGACGTCCGAGTGCGCGGTGTGGCGGAGCAGGCGCGGGTGGACGCAGCGATGCAGGGGCTACGACCGGTGCTCGAGGGCGCGCGCCTGGAGATCGGCGGCGGCCCCAATCGGCCGCCGCTCGAACGGGCGTCCTCGGCGGTGCTCTTGGCCCGAGCGGTCGACCTGGCCACGCAGTTGGGCATCGCACCCATCACCGGTGCCGCAGTGGGAGGCGCGTCCGATGGCAACTTCACGGCTGGGGTCGGCGCGCCGACCCTGGACGGTCTGGGCGCCGTGGGCGGGGGTGCGCACGCCGACGACGAGCACGTGCTGGTGAGCGAGCTGGCGCCCCGCACGGCCCTGGTCGGCGCCCTGATCGCCGATGTGCTCGACGGCGCGAGCAGGTCCAAGGCGACCAACGGCGACCAGACCTCTGGTGCGAACCGCCCATGACGGAATCGGGCGGGGCGGCCAGCATTGGACCGGTGACCGACCTGCATCGCGCGTTCACCGCCATGCCGCGGACCGACGCGGCCGTGCGCGCTGCCGATGCAGCGGCCCGGGCCGCAGGCGTCCACGTTCGTGAGATCAGCGAGCTCGCCGAGCTCCATGCGGTGTACCGCCTCTATGCCGCGATCTGGCGGCCCGATCCCAAAAACCCGCCGGTAACCAGCGAGCTGCTTCGGGCCCTGACGAAATCGGGGAACTACGTTGTCGGCGCGTTCGACGACGACGAACTTGTGGGTGCCTGCGTCGGATTTTTCGGAGCTCCCGCGGACTGCGCGCTGCACAGCCACATCGCGGGGGTGTCCGGCGCCGCCCGCGGGCGCAGCGTCGGCTTCGCGCTCAAGGTCCATCAACGCGCGTGGGCGATGCTGCACGGCGTGTCCGCGATCTCCTGGACGTTCGATCCGTTGGTGCGCCGCAACGCGTACTTCAACGTGGCCAAGCTCGCGGGGCGCCCCACGGAGTACCTCACCAACTTCTACGGCGGGATGCACGACGCCATCAACGGCGGTGACGACACCGATCGAGTGTTGGTCGACTGGAAGCTCGACGACACCGTCGTGGCGGCGGCGTGTGCCGGCACGGCGAATCCGGGCGACGCGCAAGCCGCATTGGCCGCCGGCGCCGCGGTCGCACTCGACGTCTCCGAACGGGGGCATCCTGTCGTTGGCGGGCTCGACCCGTCAACGCTGCTGGTCGGCATACCGACCGACATCGAGGGGCTCCGAGTGAGCGATCCCGGCCTGGGCAAAGAGTGGCGGGTAGCGCTTCGCGAGGTACTCGGTCCACTGATCGCCCACGGCGGGCGGGTCACCGGATTCGACCGGGCCGGCTGGTACATCGTGCAGCGGGCCGAACCGGCGCGTACGGACACGAAGGAGATCCGATGAAGCTGACCGGCGTCGAACTGCGCCGAATCGAGATGCCGCTCGTGGCCCCGTTCCGAACATCCTTCGGTACGGAGACCACCCGCGACGCGCTACTGGTGCGCGTGGTCACCGCCGAAGGCGAGGGATGGGGGGAGTGCGTTGCGATGTCGGATCCGCTGTACTCCTCGGAGTACGTCGACGCGGCGACAAATGTGCTGCGCCGATTCTGCATTCCCGCGCTGGCCGCGCTGGACCGGCTCGACGCGGCCGCGGTCACGCCGACGCTGGCGAAGTTCCGCGGTCACCGGATGGCCAAAGCCGCACTGGAGATGGCAGTGCTCGACGCCGAACTACGGGCGCTGGGCCGCCCGCTGGCCCGCGAACTCGGTGCGGTTCGCGACCGCGTGCCGTGCGGGGTGTCGGTCGGCATCATGAACTCGATCGGTGAATTGCTCGATGCCGTCGACGGTTACCTCGAAGCCGGCTATGTCCGCATCAAGCTGAAGATAGAACCGGGCTGGGACGTGGCGCCGGTGGCGGCAGTGCGGGAACGCTTCGGGTCGGATGTCCTGCTGCAGGTCGACGCCAATGCCGCCTACACGCTGGCCGACGCCCGGCACCTGGCCCGCCTGGATCCGTACGAGCTGCTGCTGATCGAACAGCCGCTCGACGAAGAGGACGTGCTCGGCCACGCCGAACTGGCGAAACACCTGCGCACGCCGGTGTGTCTCGATGAATCGATCACGTCGGCCCGCGCCGCGGCGGACGCGATCCGACTCGGTGCCTGCTCCGTCGTCAACATCAAGCCCGGGCGGGTCGGCGGGTACCTCGAAGCGCGGCGGATTCACGATGTGTGCGTCGCGCACGGTGTACCGGTTTGGTGCGGCGGGATGCTCGAGACCGGACTGGGTCGGGCCGCGAACCTCGCCCTGGCGGCGCTGCCCGGCTTCACCCTGCCCGGCGATACGTCCGGGTCGGACCGCTACTACCGCACCGATATCACGGTGCCGTTCGTCCTGCAGGACGGCCATCTCGACGTACCGACCGCGCCCGGGATCGGGGTCGAGCCGCTTGCGGCCGAGCTCGACCGGGTCACCACGAACACCGAGTGGCTGGCGCTCTGAGCAGCGTCCGTCCGAACGGACGAACAACGGGGGCCATCTCGCACGGCAAACCCGACAGACCTGACGACATCAGCGGAATCGTCATCCACGATCCGATCGCTGCTCCGGTGCTGCCACCGCGTCGCTGGTGTCGAGACCGTTAGTTCGCCTCCGCTTCGTCGACGGTGAGCTCGGCGGCGGGATTGGCCTCGAGGCGCTCGTCCGGGATCGGTTTGCCGCTGCGCACCGAGCGGCCGTACGTGCCGGCCGCCAGCCGTTGTTCGGCCCGCTCGATCGCGGCGAGCCGCTCGCGCAGGCTGGCCGCGACGGTGTCGTCCACCGCTTCGGCCTCGAAGCCCTGGGCGTGGTCGGCCGCGTCGCCGATGTCCTGGCCGGCCGCGCGGTCCTGGTTGCCGGCGCCGGTCGTGGCGGCCAGCGCCCGTTGCACCTCGGCTCGCTCGGCCTGCAGCAGGCTGCGGGCCCGGTCCTCGTCCATCTGTCCTCCGGATGATGCTGTCGACGGCGGGTTGATCGTGGTCGGTACGACGGTAACCGGCGGTGGACCGAGTGCTGCACGCCCCTGAGTGCGCGCCCGGAAAGCTCAGGGAGATGGTGGGGGAGAACCTGATGCCTAGCGGCCGCACGAGCGCGATGCTGGTGTTATTCGAAATCGTCGCTAGAAAGAGAGTCAGATCATGGAATCCATCCGCGCCGCGTTCCGCCGCGAGGGCTTCGTCCGGGTCAAGGACGGGCGCGTCCTCGGCGGTGTCATTGCCGGGATCGGTCGCCGGTTCGGTATCGAGCCGTGGCCGGCGCGACTGCTGTTCGTCCTGGTGCTCATGCTCATCCCCGGCAGCCAGCTGCTGGTCTACCCGATCCTGTGGATCCTGATGCCCGAAGACGTCCCCGCAGGCGCGGCCGCGCAGCCCGTATCGCCCGAGCCGATGCGCTGAGCGCGGACTCCGTAAGCAAGACCGACCGTCGCCATGGTGTGATCGCACCATGGCGACGGTCGTTTTGCTGGGCACACTGGATACCAAGCGCGAAGAGTGCGGATACCTCTCCGATCAACTGTCCGCCGCGGGCTGCCAATTGATCGTGATCGACGTCGGGACATTCTCCGACGACGGCGAATCGGCTGACATCACCTCTCGGGAGGTAGCGACGGCCGCCGGTGTCGACCTCGACGCGCTGCGCCGGGCCAACGACCGGGGCGCGGCAATGGACGCGATGGCACGGGGTGCCGAGGTCGTGGTCAAGCGGATTGTCGATGACGGCGGGTTGGACGGCCTGCTCGCGCTCGGGGGATCCTCCGGCTCGTCCGTGGCCGCGCGGGCGATGCAGGCACTCCCGATCGGCTGCCCGAAGCTGCTGGTTTCCACCATGGCCTCGGGCGACGTCGCGCCGTATGTCGGTCAGTCCGACGTAACCTTGATGTACTCGGTGGTCGACATCGCGGGCATCAACTCGGTGTCGCGGCTGGTGCTCGGCAATGCGGCAGCAGGCATCGCGGGCATGGCCAGGCGCTACGCCGAGACCGGGAACGAGCGCCGCAGCCAAACGAAGGTCGTCGCGGCGACGATGTTCGGACTGACGACACCCGCGGTAAACGAAGCCCGGGCGCACCTCTCGGAGTTGGGCTACGAAGTCTTGGTCTTCCACGCGACTGGGTCCGGCGGGCGGGCGATGGAGTCGTTGATCGACGCCGGGCTCATCGACGGCGTACTGGATCTGACCACCACCGAACTGGCCGACGACCTGGTGGGCGGCGTACTTTCGGCCGGCCCGACCCGACTCGAGGCCGCGGCCCGGCGTGGCATTCCTCAAGTGGTCAGTGTGGGTGCCCTCGACATGGTCAACTTCGGCCCCCGGGACGGGGTTCCGGAGCGGTTCCAGGATCGGCGGTTCGTCGTACACAATCCGACGGTCACCCTGATGCGAACCACCGCGGACGAGATGCGCGAGCTCGGCGCCAGGATCGCGACCAAGGTCGCCGCCTCGACCGCACCGGCCGAAGTCCTGCTACCGCTGCGCGGCGTCTCGGGCATCGACGTGGAGGGCGCACCGTTCCGGGACGCCACGGCGGACTCGGCCTGCTTCGACGCTATCCACGCCGAACTCGACGGTTCGGCGGTGACAGTCCGCGACGTCGACTGCGCGATCAACGACCCCGGATTCGGCCGCGACGCCGCGCAGACCCTGCACCTGATGATGTCCGGACGGGGAAAGTGACGATGGACCGCACCGAAGCACTCACCGCGCTGCGAAAGACGATCCACGACGGTCGGCCGATCATCGGCGCCGGCGCGGGCACCGGCCTGTCGGCCAAGGCCGCGGAGGCAGGCGGCGTCGACCTCATCATCATCTACAACTCCGGGCGGTACCGAATGGCCGGCCGGGGCTCGCTCGCCGGCCTACTGCCCTACGGGGACGCGAACGCCATCGTGGTGCAGATGGCGGCCGAGGTGCTGCCCATCGTCGCGCACACGCCGGTGCTCGCGGGCGTCTGCGGGACGGACCCGTTCCGGCTGATGAAGCCGTTCCTGAGCCAGCTCGCCGGCATGGGCTTCGCCGGCGTGCAGAACTTCCCGACCGTCGGCCTGTTCGACGGCACCTTTCGCCAGAACCTCGAAGAGACCGGCATGGGCTTCGACCTTGAGGTCGACATGATCCGGACGGCGCACGAGCTCGGCCTGCTGACTGCCCCGTACGTCTTCGACCCGGAGCAGGCCGCGGCCATGGCCCGCGCGGGCGCCGACGTCCTCGTGCCCCACGTCGGTCTGACCACGAGCGGCTCGATCGGCGCGGCCACCGCGGTGAGTCTCGAGCAAGCGGCCGCGGCGGTGCAAGCCATGCATGACGCGGCCAAGGCGGTCAATGCGTCGATCATCGTGCTGTGCCACGGTGGCCCCATCGCCGAACCGGCCGACGCCCAGTACGTGCTCGAGCACACCGAGGGCGTGTCGGGGTTCTTCGGCGCGTCCTCGATGGAACGTCTGCCGACCGAGCAGGCGATCCAAGCCCAGGCGGCCAGGTTCAAGCAGCTCACGATCTAGCAATTCCTGGGGTTTGACCGTCGTTCGTTCGGTCAGTAAGGTCGTTTCATCGATTATCGAGAGTGTTCGATCGTCGGCGGAAGGATGAGAATGGGCGACCACGAAGACGTCCTGGGCCGATTCCTGGGCGACGACGACTTTCCCGTCCGGTGGGAGTCCGAGCAGGAGTCCGACCTGTTCTGGGTTTACGACGACCTGCACTGTCCGCATCCGCTCAGCCCGATGTACTTCGACATCGGGGGCTGGTGGCTCACCTGCGATCACATGTTCCGGCGTTTCGCCACGCCCTTCGCGGTCGACTGGCTGGCCAAGAACGTCAACGGCTACCTCTACACCGCAGCCATTCCCGCCGACCCCGGGCTCGCGGTCAGCGCGACCGAATACGGCCGCCGCTACTCCGCCCGGGTGCCGACCGAGGACTCCTATGCCGGAAAGCTGGGCGGCTACCTCGACGGCGTCCTGCCGGTCTACGGCGAGCACTTCGCCGACTGGTGGCAGGACCGCCTGGTCCCGGAGATGACCCGCAACTTCGAGTACCTGGAGCGCAACCTCGACCGGGCCGCGACGATGAGCACGATGCAGCTCGCTGTCCTGCTCGAGGACGCGATCGACATCCACGATCGGCACTGGAAGATCCACTGGATGCTGAATTTCGCCCAACTCTCGGCCACGCTCAGTCTTCGGGCCACGGTGCAACGCATCAGGGGCAACGTCGACGAAGAGCTCCTGGGGCGCCTGCAGAACTCCGCGGCCGACCGGAACTGGGATTCCGTCGAGGGCCTGTGGCGGATGAAGGAAGAGGTCAAGCAGGACGAGACTCTCAGCGCGGCGTTCCGGGGCTCGGGGGCCGAGATCCTCGCGGCCCTGAAGGACAGCGAGCGCGGCCGGCGCTTCATCGCCGAGCGACTGGAGCCCTACCAACGAGAGTTCGGCTGGCGCGCAGTGTGGAGCCACGAATTCATCTTCCCGACTTTCCGTGAGCAGCCCGAACCGCTACTCGACCAGGTGCGCGGCTACCTCGACAGCGACTACGACTACCCGAGTGCGCTGGAGGCCGTCCGGGTCGACATCGAGAAGGCCTCGCAGGAATTGCTCGAAGGTCTCAGCGGCGCCGACCGCGACGAACTGGCCGCGGCCAACGCCATCAACCTGCGCATGGCCCCGCTGACGCCCGACCACCACTTCTACATCGACCAGGGGGCGAATGCCCGGCTGCGCGTGGTGCTCGTGACGTTGGGTCAGCGCCTCGTGGACGAAGGACGGCTGGACGCCGCTGACGACGTCCTCTTCCTGAAGTACGACGAACTGCGCTTCCTGCTCGGTGACCCGGCTGCGATCGACGGACGAGGGATCGCAGCCCAACGGCGCGCCGAGCGAGATGCCGCGGCCGACCGCCAGCCGAAGGACTGGATCGGCACGGTCACCGAGGATCAACTCAACTTCCCCTACTGGGTCAACTGGGGCTACCCCGATCGCTTCTACCGCAAGGTGAGTGCCGACGCCGCGGAGCTGACCGGGATTGCCGGCTCACCCGGCGTCGTCGAGGGCACGGCGCGGGTGGTGCGCACCGTCGCCGAATTCGACGAGGTCACTCCCGGCGACATCCTCGTCTGCCAGATGACCAACCCCGCCTGGGTCGTCTTGTTCACCAAGATCGCGGGTCTGGTGACCGATACCGGCGGCACCACCTCGCACCCCGCGGTGTTGGCACGCGAGTTCGGGATCCCCGCAGTCGTCGGCACATCGGAGGCCACCCGCCGCATCAGCACGGGCGACCAGGTCCGCGTCGACGGCAGCAAAGGAACCGTGCAGATCGTCGTTAGCATGGCCGGGGAGCCGGCCCATGTCGCGCTGTCCCTGGACTAACACGGTCAGGAGGGAGATTCATGGCAGGCTCGGAAGCGCTGACCCGCAGTGTGCTCGCTGATCAGGTCAAGGAGCGGTTGCTGGAGGCCATCCTCGACGGTTCCTACCCGCCGGACTCCCGGATCGTCGAGACCGCTGTCGCCAAGGAGTTGGGCACCAGCCAGGCGCCGGTCCGCGAGGCTCTGCGCGGTTTAGAAGCTCTCGGCATCGTCGAGATCACCCCGTTCCGAGGTGCCCGGGTCCGACGGCTCGACCAGCAGGAACTGCTCGAGGCGTACGTCGTGCGCTCAGCCATCGAGACGCTTGGCGCTCGCCTGGCCATGCCCCTCATGAGCGATGACGACGTCGAGGTCCTGGCAACGCTCGGGGAACAGATGCAGCAAGCGGCGGCTTCCGGTGATGGCCACGCCGTTGCCGTCGCCGACGCCAGCTTCCACGAGCACATCATGAACGTCTCCGGCAATCGCACGCTGCTTCGCATGTGGCGTTCGCTCGAACCGTTCTCGCGCACCTACATCACGTTGATCGTGCCGGGATCGGATCCGCAGTGGACCGCCGACCTGCACCAGCCGATCCTCGACGCCGTTGCCCGGCGAGACACGGCGGCTGCGGTGCATGCCATCGAGTTGCACTTCGAGGACGTCAGCAGTCGCCTGGCCGACCGCCTCGCCGACAGCGCATCCGGTGCCGATGCAGTGCAGTCGAGGCCGAGCGGGCCGACTACACCGGATGCCCAAGCCAGTGGTCGTCGGGGAAAAGCCAGCAAGTCGTGACGCCCGCGCCGCGCTCGAGCTTGCCCTACGTCGCGAAGGCCCGTCGCTGATGCACCCGTTCGCCTACGCGCGCCCACAGTCACTGTCCGAGGCCTACGGTTTGCTGGCAACCCACGATCGGCACGACGTGCGAATGATCGTCGGGGGTACCGACCTGATCGTGGGGCTGCAGAACGGCAAGCTGCAACCCAAGCTCGTGATCGACCTCAAGCACCTGAGCGATCTCCCGCCCGGCATCGCGGAGACAGCCGGCGGGCTGTCGATATCGGCGCCGACAACGCTCACCGACATCCTGGCCGACGAGCGGATCCGGCAGCGCTATCCCGCGCTGGTCGAAGCCGCCCAGACCGTGGGCTCGGTGCAGATCCGCAACCGGGCCTCGCTTACCGGCAACATCTGCAATGCCTCGCCCGCCGCAGACACCGCTCCGGCGCTGCTCATCTACCGCGCCTCGGTCGTGCTCTCCGGGCCGGCCGGCCAGCGGCGGGCGGCACTGGACGATTTCTTGCTCGGGCCGCGCAGCACCGATTTGAAGGCGGACGAAATTGCCACGGCGATCGAACTTCCGACGCCGGCGGAGTCGCTCGGCACTGGGTATGCGCGATTGACGCGGCGGCGGGGCGTCGACCTGGCGACGTTGAGTGTCTGTTGCTCGGTGGACGCACGCCGGACTTCGTTTGCCTTCGGTGCTGTCGGACCGCGGCCGTTCCTCGTTCAAGACGACAGCGGCCTGTTGGCCGACGCGACCTCGGCCGGTCCCGAGCGCGAGCAGGTGCTGCAGTCGATCACGGCGCACGCACAGCCCATCACCGACATTCGTGGTGGGCAGGACTACCGGCAGGCGATGCTTCTGGTGTTGAGCCGCCGGGTGCTGCACGCCGCGATCTCCCGGCGCGACGCGGGGGCACAGCCGTGAGCGACACCTACCGGGTAAACCTTGCCGTCAACGGCGTGGCCCGATCGGCGGACGTTTCCTCGACGGAGACGCTGCTCGACGCGCTGCGCTGGCGGCTCGGCCTCACGGGCAGCAAGGAATGCTGCGCGGAAGGCGAGTGCGGGGCCTGCACCGTCCTGGTGGACGGGCGCGCGGTGAACTCGTGCCTGGTCCTCGCGGTGGAGGCCGACGGTCTCGACGTCACGACGATCGAAGCCCTGGACACCGGCGGCCGACTCAGCCGGTTGCAGGACGCGTTCGTGCAAGCGGGCGCCATCCAGTGCGGGTTCTGCATTCCGGGGATGGTGATGGCGGCCGAGGCGCTGTTACGGGACAACCCACGGCCCGAGCCCGCAGAGGTTCGCGAGGGCTTGTCGGGCAACCTGTGCCGCTGCGCCGGCTACCAGCGGATCACCAATGCGGTGCTCGCTGCGGCAGCGGACGAGTCAGCATGACCGAGCATCAGATCGGGGTCTCGGCCCCACGCGTCGGCGGGGTCGAGCGGGTGACCGGACGCCAGCAGTTCGTGGGCGACGTGCGCCTGGACAACATGCTGCACGTCAAACTGGTCACGCTGGACTGCGCCCGCGCCCGCATCGAGTCGGTGGACACCAGCGCGGCCGAGCGGGTGCCCGGCGTCGTCGCCGTCTTCACCGCCGGGGACCTACCCGACCCGATGCCGCGATTCGGCCCGGTGGAACAGGATCGACCGATCCTGGCGGTCGGCGAGACCAAGTTCCACGGCGAGCCGGTTGCCGCCGTCGCGGCCGAGACCGAGCAGGCCGCCGACGAGGGGGCGGCGCTGGTGCGGGTCACCTGCGCCGAGCTGCCACCGGTACTGACCGTCGAGCAAGCTCTGGACCCGAACTCCGACCTCGTGCAGGACCCGGCTCTGCGCCAGGGGCCGCTGGCGGCGACGAACACCGTCCGCGAGTGGGACTTCGGCTGGGGCGAGATCGAAGGCGTCGGCGCCGCCTGCATCGTCGAGAACACCTACAACTTCCCGATGGTGACCCACTTCGCCATCGAGCCGCACGTGTTCCTGGCGGCTCCGGAGCAGGACGGCGTCACCATCTGGAGCGCCATCCAGCACCCCTACCTGCTGCAGCAGGTCATCGCCAATCTGTTGGACCTGCCGCTGGCCAAGGTGCGAGTCATCGCGCCCGACCCCGGCGGCGCCTTCGGCGGCAAGCAGCACGCGAAATTCGAGCCCCTGCTGGCGTTCCTGGCTTTGCGTACCCAGCGTCCGGTGCGCCTGGCGCTGTCGCTCGCGCAGACGTTCCAGGCTGTGCGCCGCACGGCGTTCCAGGTGCGCGTGCGGTCCGGGTTCAACGCCGACGGCACAATCCGTTTCCAGGACATCGACTGCAACGGCCTGCTCGGGGCGTACGCCGACATCGCGATCCGAGTGGTCTCCAAGGCCAGCTACCTGATGTGCGGGCCGTACCGCGTGCCCGACGCGCGCGTGCATGTGCGCGCGCTGCTTTCGCATACACCGCCGGCCACCGCCTTCCGCGGCTTCGGCACGCCTCAGGTGGCGTGGGCGGTGGAGTCGCAAATGGACGAAGCCGCCCGGCAGTTGGGCATCGATCGGTTGGAGATCCGGCTGCGCAACCTCGTGCGTCGCGGCGAGGAATTCGTGCCCAGGGACCGCCCGGCCGACGGTGACTGGTTCGAGTCCTTGCGCAAGGCCGCTGATGCGATCGGGTGGGGAACCGCGCTGCCTGCGGGCCGGGGCCGCGGCATCGCGGTGGCACTCAAGTCATCCGCAACCACCGGAGCGTCGTACGCGATCGTCCGGCTGCACTACGACGGCAGCGCGACCGTCCTCGCCGGCACCTCCGACATGGGCCAGGGCGCCCGCACCGTGCTGTCGCAGATCGCGGCCGAGGAACTCGGCCTGACCGTCGACCGGGTGCAGATCGTGATGGGCGACACCGCGTTCGCACCATTCGACCTGCAGACCTCGGCCAGCCGCTCGACGGTGTTCATGGGAACCGCCGTCGCGGAGGCGTGCCGGGACGTGAAACGCCAGCTGGCGACGATGGCCGCGGATACGTTCGCGGTCGCGCCCGACGACGTCGAGGTGGGGTCCGGCACGGTCCGGGCCGGCACCCGATCCTTGAGCTTCACCGAGCTCATGGTCGAGGCCTTTGCAGGTGTGCGCGGGGAAGTCATCGGGACCGGCTCGCGGCGCGGGGAGAGCGTGCGCAGCCATCCGCTCGGCGGGTCGCCGGCGTTCTACGAGTTCAACTGCACGGCCTGCGAGGTGGAGGTCGACCAGGAGACCGGCGAGTTGCTCGTGGTGAACCACGTTTCGGTCGCCGACGTCGGAAAGGCTCTCAATCCCGCCCACGTCGAGTCACAGGACGAGGGCGCGGCGATCATGGGTTTGGGCCACACCCTGATGGAACACCTGATTCTCGACGACCGGGGTCGCATCCTCAATCTCGGCGCGCTGGACTACCGCATCCCCACGACCAAAGACATTCCGGTCCAGCTGCACTCGCTGCTGGTCGAGAACGAGGACGGGCCTGGGCCCTATGGGGCCAAGGGCGCGGGCGAGGGCGGCTTGTTCGGCGTCGCACCAGCCATCGCATCCGCGGTCACCGAGGCGGTCGACGTGGTCATCCGGGACCTCCCGATCACGCCCGAGCGCCTCTGGCGGGCAATGCGCGAACGTTCATCCACCACCCATCAGACAACAGGAGGTTCGACGTGAGAACCATTCGGCATTGGATCGACGGCGCGGAGACGACTGGCGATTCGACCCGGTTCGGCGCCGTGTACAACCCGGCCACGGGGGAACAGCAGGCCCAGGTGCTGCTCGCGGAACCGAGCGACGTCAACCGCGCGGTGCAGGCCGCGGGTGCCGCCTTCGAGGAGTGGTCACAGGCCTCGCTGAGCAAGCGCACCCGAATCCTGTTCGCGTTTCGCGAAATCCTGAACCGGCGCCAGCAAGACGTCGCTGAGGCGATCACCGACGAGCACGGCAAGGTGCTCTCTGATGCCATCGGGGAGGTGCAGCGTGGTCTGGAGGTCGTCGAGTTCGCCTGCGGCATACCGAGCCTGCTCAAGGGGGACTACTCCGACCAGGTGTCCTCCGGCGTCGACAGCTTCAGCTTCCGGCAGCCACTCGGTGTGGTCGCCGGGATAACTCCGTTCAACTTTCCGGCCATGGTGCCGCTCTGGATGAACCCCGTGGCCATCGCGTGCGGCAACACGTTCATCCTCAAGCCGAGCGAGCGCGATCCGTCGGCCGCCAACCTTCTCGGCGAGATCTGGGCCGAGGCCGGTCTGCCGGCGGGCGTGTTCAACGTGCTGCACGGCGACAAGGTCGCGGTGGACGGTTTGCTCGATCACCCTGATGTCGCGGCGGTTTCCTTCGTCGGTTCCACCCCGATCGCTCGGTACGTGCATGAGCGTGGGACCAGTCACAACAAGCGGGTCCAGGCGCTCGGCGGAGCCAAGAACCACGCGATCATCCTCCCCGACGCCGACCTGGAGTTCACTTCGAATCACCTGGCGGCCGCGGCGTACGGTTCGGCCGGCGAGCGGTGCATGGCGATCTCCGCGGCGGTGGCCGTCGGCTCGGTAGCGGACGATCTCATCGAGTCCCTCGACCGGCGCAGCCGGCAGGTGCGGGTCGGACCCGGCCGTGACCCTGAGAGCGACATGGGTCCGATCGTGACGAAGGCCTCGCGCGACCGGATCGTCGGCCTGGTCTCGGCCGGGGAGGAGAGCGGGGCGAAGGTGGTCGTCGACGGGCGCGGGCTGGTCGTGCCGGGCTACGAGAACGGCTTCTTCGTCGGGCCGACGTTGGTCGACGGCGTCCGCCCGGAGATGGAGGTCTACCGCGAGGAGATCTTCGGCCCAGTGCTTTCGGTGCTGCGCACCGGCACGGTGGAAGAGGCGATCGAACTGATCAACGCCAACCCCTACGGCAACGGCACCGCCATCTTCACCTCGCACGGCGGCGCCGCCCGGCAGTTCGTCCGCGGCGTCAACGTCGGCATGATCGGTGTCAATGTGCCGGTTCCGGTGCCCATGGCGTATCACTCGTTCGGCGGCTGGAAGGACTCGTTGTTCGGCGAGCACCACGTGCACGGTCCCGACGGGGTGCGCTTCTACACCCGGTCCAAGGTCGTCACGGCCCGCTGGCCCGAGCTGGATCTGGAGGCGTCCTTCGACATGCCGACGGCACGCTAACGGGATTCAGGCCCGTCCGGCCGCGACCTCGTCCTCGCGGGTGCGCTCGGCCAGCCGGATGAGGTCCTCGTGCAGCTCGAACCAGATGCTGTGGTAGCTGTCGACCCGCGGCGAGGCGATGAATCGGTCGTCGCCGGCGCGGACGGCTGATATCGCGCGCTGGAACCGGGCCAGGTAGCCGCCGAACCGGCCGACCGCGCTGCCGAGAGACTGCAGCCACCGCACCGCGTCTTCGTGAAACGCCTCCAGCCGGGCGATGACGGCGGCGTCGTACTCGTCGTCGCTGTGGTCGTTCATCACCTGCTCACCGTCCACAGTGCGCAACTGCCAGGCCGTCACGGTCTCCTTCATCCGCTGGTCGAGCGGGACGAAGTCGTCGAGCGCGCCAGCGGCGTTGTCCCGGCCCCACCGATCGCGGTCGGCGCCCAGCAATTCTTCGGCGCGACGCGTGCCTGCGTCAGTGAGCTGCCATGCGCCGGCGACGGTCTGGATCAGGCCGTCATCGGTCAAGGCGGCGAGCAGCGACGCGAGGGTGTCCTCCGAACTCAGCAGCGCCGCGGCCAGCCCGTCCGAGGCGGCGATGGTCTTGATCGACAGGCAGGCCACGACATCGTCGGTCGACACGGCCGACGACGGTCCCGCCGAATCCGGTGGCGCTGCGACCGGCTCCAGGTCGTCGGCCGAAACCGCGATGCCGAGTTCCTCGGCCCATGTGAGCAAAGTGCGCGCCTCGGGGACGACGGTCTGCTCGCCGGCCACCTCGCCGGCGAAGACCTCACCGGTCGAGCCGTCGATGGAGATCGTGTCGCCGGCGGCGAAGCGATCGGGGCCGATCGTGCAGGTGTCACCTGCGATGTCGACCTCCCTGGCTCCGACCACAGCCGGGATTCCCCAACCGCGAGCCACCACCGCGGCGTGACTGGCCAGCCCGCCGCGGCAGGTGAGCACACCTGCGGCCTTCGCCATCGCCGGCACGTCTTCGGGAGATGTCTCTGCCCGGACGAGGATGAACGGGCGCCCGGCCTCGGCCACGCCGGCGGCGAGCGCCGGGGAAAACACCACTTCGCCCGTCGCCAGACCGGGCGACGCGGGCAGGCCGCGGGTGATCGCGACGAGCGAACCCGGGCGACCCACCCACGTCGTGGGTGGATCGGCCAAGTGGCGCCGCACCCGATGCACGGCGTCCGCGCGCGAAAGCGGGAAGTCGGGGTCGTCGGCCATCTCCGCGGCGATCCGCAGTGCGGCTTGCGGGCTGCGCTTCCCGGTGCGCACCTGCAACATCCAGAGTCGGCCCTGCTCGACGGTGAACTCGATGTCGCACATGTCGGCGAATCGGTGCTCGAGAGCGTCGGCGTACCGCCAGAGGTCGCGGGCGATGTCGGGCGCGCGATCCTGCAACACCGCGATCGGTTCGGTGTGATGAGTGCCGGCGACGACGTCCTCGCCCTGGGCGCCGAACATGAAGTCGCCGAACAGCGTCCGCTCTCCGGTCGAGGGATCACGGGTGAACAGCACGCCCGTCCCGGACGGGGTGCCCCGGTTGCCGAACACCATGGTTTGCACGGTCACCGCGGTGCCCAGTTCGTCCGGGATGTCTTCGACCGCGCGGTACGCCTTGGCCCGGTCACTGTTCCACGACCGGAACACCGCCTCGATCGCCGCTCGCAGTTGCTGCCATGGCTCCGCCGGAACCGTGTCGGAGCCGACGATCTGGGTGAACATTGCGCCGAAGCGCTTCAGGCAGTCTGCGGCGAATGCGTCATCGGCGGTCACTCGGGCCAAGCCGGCGGCGGTGGCGTCATTGAGACCGAGGTTGAGGATGGTGTCCATCATCCCGGGCATCGACACCGGCGCGCCGGACCGCACGCTGACCAGCAGGGGATCCCCTGGATCGCCGAAGCGCCGGCCGACGCGCTGCTCGACCGCGTGCATGTGCCGGCGCAACTGGTCGTCGAGTTCGTCCGGCCAACCGTCGGCGAGGTAGGCGTTGCAGGCCGTTGTGGAGATCACGAAGCCTGGAGGTACCGGGAGGCTCAGCTCGGAAAGCATGACCCCGAGATGCGCAGCCTTGCCCCCGACGAGCTCGATGACCTCCTCCAGCGGACGGTCATGCCGATGCTCCAGGTCGAATACGAACGTCATCACGCCCCTGCTCCACCGGGCGGCGAGAGATGCCGCTAACCGATAATCGATCATTTACCGTACACCGGTCGCGTGTCGTGTCAACGGCCGGTTCTCGGGCAGGTGTCAGGGTCTTGACGGGGTTTGGGCCGCTCCTTATGATCCGGAGAATCGTCAATCGATTATCGGTCGTATGGCTTCGATCCCCCAACAGCGCGGTTCAGCAGACGATCGATCGACACCACGTCGTGTCTCCCCGGGCGGCCGGGGCGGCTGCACACCACAAGGAGCAGGTGGGTCAGTGAAGTACCACAGCAAACGGCACGGCTTGTTGACCAAGACACTCCTGGTTACGAGCGCCGTGGCCCTCGCACTGGTCGGATGCACGTCGAAGTCCGGGAACTCGAGCAACAACTCCAACGGGGCCCCCAAGACGGCTGCGGCACCGCCGTCAGCCGCAGCCGGTGCAATCAAGATCGGGGTGCTGACGACCTGCGGCGGGCCATTCGCCTCGTTCGAGCAGGAGTCGCTGTCCGGGGCGAAGTACGCACTCGTCAAGGATGCCGGTGGAAAGGCCGCCGGTCAGGGCGCGCAGGACCAGGTCAGCGGCGCTACTGTGGCCGGCAAGCCCATCAGCATCAGCTTCGGCTGCTCGGACGCGACGCCCGACAAGGCTGTCGCCGAAGCCCGCCGACTCGTCGAGAGCGTCGGCGTCAAGATCCTGCTCGGGCCACTTTCGGGCGACGAGGGCGTGGCCGTCGCCAACTACGCCAAGAGTGTGCCCGGTGTCACCTTCGTCAACGGCACCTCAGGCGCGCAGAGCACCACCCTCTCGGTCAAGGCGCCCAACTTCTTCCGCTTCGGCGGCGACGGGGCCCAGTGGATGGCCGGCCTGGGCACCTATGCGTACAAGACGCTGGGCTGGAAGAAGGTCGCGATCCTGGGCGAGGACTACTCCTACCCGTACACGATGGCGGCCGGGTTCGTGAAGGAGTTCTGCTCGCTCGGCGGAGACGTCACCGCGCGGAACTGGGTACCGCTGAGCCAGACCGACTGGTCGTCTCCGGTGGCCAAGTTGCCTCGCAACGTCGACGGTGTGCTGCTGCTGACCGGCGGCACCAACACGGTGGCGGCGGAAAAGGGCTTCCAGCAGTTGGGCGAGAACCCGGGCAAGAAGGTCATCGGCGGCTCGTCGGTCATGGACCCGACCTCCTTCGCCGTTGGCGACTCCCTCGTCGGGCTCACCGGCGGCTCGCCGGTGCCGTTGGGCGGTACGGACGCGGCGTGGAAGGCATACACGAGCGGCTTCGGCAAGGTATATCCGAAGGCGCCGGTCGACAGCCTGTTCACCGTCCTGTACTACGACGGCATGGAAGCGATCATCAAGGGCCTCGAGCAGACCAAGGGTGACCTGTCCAACAACGAGAAGGCACTGCAGTCCGCTCTCGCCGGGATGCAGTCGTCGTTCCCCAACGGACAGGTCAAGCTCGACAGCAACCGCAACTCGGTCCAGCCGGCCTACGTCACGCAGATCACGAAGGACAATGGCAAGCTGGGCTTCAAGGTCGTGAAGACAGTGGACAGCGTCGACCAGACGTTCGGCGGGCTGTTCGGCGCCAAATCGCCGGCACCCAGCCGGACGTCGCCCTCCTGCACCTCGGGCAACCCGCCGCCGTGGAGCAAGTAGCGGGCCGACCTCGGCTGTCGGCACGGCGCCAGCCCGGCGCCGTGCCGACGGCCACGTCTGGCGGCGCACGCGCATCGCACCGAACATCGACGCTCGACAAGGAGTGACACATGGGCGACACGGTGACTCAGGAGGCCACGCGAGCCGGCTCGGTCCCCGCCGGGTCGCAGGCCGCGCCGCTGCTTCGGATGACCCAGACGACGCCCACCAGCCTCTGGAACGACTCGGCCACACCGGCGGAGCTGTCGGCCTCGATCGGGTGGGGTGCGGTGGGCGCCACGTGCAACCCGGTCATCGCGCTGGCGGCGTTACGCGCGGACCTGCCGCGGTGGGCTCGCCGCATCCGCGAGTATGCCGCGGCCGAGCCGACCGCGACCGAATCGCAGATCGGCTGGCAGCTGGTCCGCGAGCTCTCGGTCGATGCGGCCGCGCTGCTGCGTACCGCCTTCGACGCGCACAAGGGGCGCAACGGGCGCCTTTCGATCCAGACCGACCCGCGGCTGCACCGCGACACGCAGGCACTCGTGCAGCAGGCGGTTGAATTCAATGACCTCGCCGACAACGTGATCGTCAAGATCGCGGCCACCGACCCGGGCATCGCCGCGATGGAGGAGATCACCTATCGGGGGATCAGCGTGAACGCGACGGTGTCGTTCACCGTGCCGCAGACGATTGCGGTGGCCGAAGCCATCGAGCGCGGCCTCGAACGGCGCGAGCGCGACGGACTCGACACCTCGGCCATGGGCCCGGTCTGCACGATCATGGTCGGCCGGCTCGACGACTGGCTCAAGGTGGTCGCACAGCGCGACGCGATCGTTCTCGACCCCGGCTATCTGGAGTGGGCCGGCGTCGCGGTGTTCAAGAAGGCATACGCGATCTACCGCGAGCGCGGCTTCCGCACGCGGCTGCTGTCGGCAGCGTTCCGCAACCACATGCACTGGAGTCAGCTCGTCGGGGGCGAGGTCGTGATCTCGCCGCCGTTCGAGTGGCAAGTGCGCCTCAATGCCAGCGGTATCGATCCGTTGCCGCGAATCGACGAGCCGGTCGCCGCGCCGGTGGTGGAGACGCTCTACGAGAAGTTCGCCGATTTCCGGCGGGCGTACGACGAGAGCGGCATGGAACCGGCCGAATTCCAAGATTTCGGGGCCACGCGGCGAACCCTTCGCCAATTCCTGGGCGCCTGCGCCGAACTCGAACTGCTGGTCCGCGACGTCTTGCTGCCCGATCCCGGGCTCTAGTCGATGCCCGCCGGGCCCGCACCGGAACTCATCCTGTTGCGCCACGGCGCGGTCGACTCACACCGCGGCGACGTCCCGCTGACCGCGGCCGGGCGAGCGCAGGCGCACGAGGCCGGCTGTCGCCTGGCGGCGCACCGGCGCGGTCCGATCCGCGTGCTGTGCGGGGCGACCCGCCGGGCTCAGGAGACGGCGCAGCTTCTTGCTCAGGGCTTGGGCAGCGCGGATCCTTCGCGGCCGGTCGTCGGTCCAGACGTCGCGTTTGCCTTGCGCAACCCCGATCTGTACCTGGGCGGCGCACGCGTCGACATGGTGAGCTCTGCGGCGGCGTTCGCCGAACAAGCGCCCGGACTGACGGAAGGCGACGTGTTGAGCGTGCCGTTCTTCGCCGGCTTCCTGGACGCGGCCGACCGCATCGGGTGGTGGCTGCAGCACGACCGCCCGCCCGGTGACGACGCCGCAGCGGTGACGACCCGCGTCGCCTCGTTCGCGCGCAGCCTGGGCGACGGCGTCGCCGTAGCGGCTCCAACCGTCGTCGGCATCACGCATTCACCGGTACTGCGCGCGGTCGCCGCCCAACTGCTGGGCTCGGATCCCGGGGAGCCGCCGTACCTGCACGGCTACGCCCTGGACGCGGAGGGCGAGGTGAGTGCGCGGCCGTTCAGCCCGTGGGACTAGCCGGGGTCACTGGGTGGCGGTGAGGCCACCATCAAGCGTGAGGATCTGGCCGGTCACGAACGACGACGCATCCGAACAGAAGAACAGGATCGCGCCGACCAGGTCGTCGGGATCGGCAATCCGGCGCAGCGGGATCCGGCCCACCAGGGAGTCGTAGAACGCCGGATCAGCGAGCAGGCTTGCCGCCTGGGCAGTGCGGACGAATGTCGGCGAAATGGCATTCACGCGGATGCCATGCTTCGCCCACTCGGTGGCGTGTTGCCGGGTCACGGCGTCCAAGGCGCCCTTGGCTGCGACGTAGGCCGAGTAGCCGGCGTCGATGCCCAACTGGCCGCGCACCGATGACACATTGAGCACCGACCCGCCGCGGCCGCCCGCGATCATCGCCCGGACCGCGGCCTGCGAGACCAGCATGGCGGTCGTGAGGTTGAGATCGAGGATCCGATCCCACTCCGCCTGGGGGTACTCCTCAGCGGCGTACAGCGCGGTTCCGGCGCCGCCGCCGATCGCGTTGATCAAGATGTCGACCCGGCCGAAGGCGTCAAGCGTGCGCTGCACGGCCGCGTCGGCCTCGTCCTTCGCGGCCATGTCACCGGCGACGACGAGGGCTTCGCCTCCCGCCTTCTCGACCGCTTCGCGGGCCTCGCCGAGCCGTTCGGCCGAACGACCGAGGATGGCGACCTTCGCGCCCACCGCCGCCAGCGCCGCGCACGTGCGCACGCCCACGCCCCCCGAGCCGCCCGCGACGATGGCCACGCGGTCGGCCAGCGAAAAGCGCTGGAGTTCGTCCAGGGCGCTCATCGGGCCGGCGCTCGGGTCGCGGTGAACTTGTCCCACAGCGACGCCGCGTTGAGCGTCTGGATGTGGTCCATCATGTAGCCCTGGCCGACGTCGACCGGGTACCGCTCGGCGAAGTTGACTCGGGCGATGGTCTCGTCACGCGACCAGCCCTTGGCCACCGCAACCGCGACGGCGCTGGTCCACTCGAGCAGCACTGAGCGCTGGGTCGCGAGGTACTCCTTGCTCGTCACCGGCCCGTGCCCCGGCACGATGCGATCGACGTCAAGGCTGCGCAGCACTTCGAGGGTGTTGAGCCATTCGTCGATGTCGGACGTCATCAGCCAGGTCTGGCACTCGGAGAAGACGGTGTCCCCGGTGAAGACAACTCGTTCCTCGGGCACGTACACCGCGACCTGACCGGGGGTGTGCCCGGGGGTGTGGATGAGGTGGAACGTGTGCTTGCCGACGCGCAGATCCAGGTCACCCGTGAAGACCAGGTCGCCGCGGTTGGGGTCGTCGTAGTACTCGTTGCGCTCGGGGAACAGCGACGCACCGTCGGGATCGTCGGTGGGGATCGCCTCGGCCGCGTAGTCGTAGGGGTCCAGATCCGGCGTCGGCACCATGAAGTTGTCGGCAACGCCTTGGTGGTGCACGACCTGACCAGCGCCTTTGAAGTAGTAATTGCCGAAGATGTGATCGACGTGGTGCTCGGTGTTGACGACGTAGCGGATAGGGCCCTGCGCCTGCGCCTCCTCCCGCACCTCGACGGCCTTGGTCGGCAACTGCGGGGTGTCGATGACGACGACGCCGTCGGATGTGACCACGTAGCTGGGGTTGCAGCCACGGATTTCAGTGGACGTGAAGACGTTGGACGTCACGCGCTGCACGGCGGTCCCTCCAGGCGTATTGGGCGACGGGTTCGGCGCTCGCGGAACAAACCGGGTAGGCCGCGCCGGTCTGCCGGCCGGTGCCGGTTTCCCGGGCGGAACGGCTCCGGTAGACACATAATCGATTCTCGATGCACTCTTTGTCAACCGCTCGCGGATGCCTTGACGGCTCTCCAGCCGGTGTGTTTAAGTCGAGCCTAATCGATTATCGGTTGAACCCGGAAAGGGCCGGCGCATGGCGTCCCAGCAGTTCGCGAGCCGCAGCCTCTCGCCGCGCCTGCGAGCTGCCCTAGCCCCGGCGTTCGCGCTCCTGGTTGGTGCGCTCGGTTTGCTCGGGGTCCTGTGGCAGGCGTTCAGTTCCGGGCTGGGTGACCGCGGCAATGTCCCCACCTTCGTGCTGGTGACCTTGAACGGGCTGAGTCTGGCCGGGCTGTACTTCATTACCGCCAGCGGGCTGACGCTCATCTTCGGGCTGCTGCGGGTGACCAACCTCGCCCACGGCGGACTGTTCCTGCTCGGTGGCTATCTCGCCCTGGAGTTCACCGGCGACGGCATGCCGTGGGCACTCGCCGCTGGCCTGGCCATGCTCGCCACGGGGGCGGCCGGCCTGCTGATGCACCAGCTGTTCCTGAGGTGGAACCAGGGCCAGGACCTGCGGCAGGCGCTGCTCACGATCGCGGCGTCGCTGATCCTCGGTGACCAGCTGCTCGCGCACTTCGGGGCCACCCCCACCACGCTCGCGCCGCCGGGGTTCCTGGCCGATCCCCTCAGTCTCGGCATCTATCACCTGTCCTATCCCGCATTCCGGTTCGCGATCATCGTCGCGGCCGTCATCGTCGGCGCCTTGTTCTGGTTCGTCATCAAGCGCACCCGGGTCGGCATGGTGGTGCGAGCCGGTGTCGACGACACGGCGATGAGCTCGGCCATGGGCGTAAACGTCCAGCGGGTCTTCGCGATCGCGTTCTTTGCCGGGTCAGCGCTTGCCGGCCTGGGCGGGGTGTTCGCCGGAACGTCGCTCTCGCTGGCCCCGGGTCAGGATCAGACGTTCCTGGTCAGCGCGCTGGTCGTGGTGATCGTGGGCGGCATGGGCAGCCTCGGGGGCGCGGCACTCGGTGCGCTGCTCCTCGGCCTCGTCGACCAGTACTCCAGCGCCTATCTGCCGCAGGACTACTCCAATCTCTCGGCCCTGCTCACCTTCGTGCTCCTGGCCGTTGTGCTGGCCGTACGTCCCACCGGGCTCTTCGGCAGCGTCCGATGATCCGGGTCTGGTCGTTGGGGACGCGGGCGGTGCTGCTCGCTGCGCTGGTCGTGGTCGTGCTGGTGCCGGTGCTGTTCTCGACGTTCTTCACCAGCCAGGTGGGCCTCACCTCGCTGACGTTGGGTATTGCGGCGATCAGTCTCACGTTCCTGTCGGGCTACGGCGGCATGGTCTCGCTGGCCCAGACGGCGTTGTTCGGGGTGGCGGGCCTGATCGCGGCCAAGCTGGCGGTTGACCAAGGCTGGAACGGCTGGGCGGCGGCACTTGCCGGCGTGGTCATGGCCACGGTGGTGGGCCTGCTCTTCGGCGCTATCGCGAGCGGCAGCGAGGGCATCTACTTCCTCGTGATCACGCTGGCCTTCGCCGAGATCACGTACTTCTACTTCGCCGCCGTGACGACATTCGGCGCCCATGAGGGCATCAACCGAGCCCGTCCACCCGCAGTGCTCGGCGACCCGGTCCTGCATCCGACCCGGATGTACTACTTCCTGCTCGCCGTGTCGGTCGCCATCTACCTGGCGCTGCGCTATCTGACCCGCACCGCGTTCGGCCTCGCGATGCAGGGTGTGCGCGACGATCCGATCCGGATGGCCGCGCTCGGTTACAACGTGCGTCTGCACCGAACCCTGGGCTTCGCGGTGGCCGCTCCGATAGCCGGCATCGGTGGCGTACTGGCCGCCTGGTCCAACACCCGCATGTCGGCTGACTCGGTATCGCTGGCCGTCGCCATCCTCGTCCTGACCGCCGCAGTCATCGGTGGTCTCAATCGGCTCGAAGGCGCCTGGATCGGCGCACTGGTGTACACCGTGTGCGACACCTACGTTCGCGGCTGGACCGATCGCTTCACCACCTGGCTCGGGGTGATCTTCCTCGTCATCCTGCTCGTATCCCCCGGGGGCATCGTGGGTCTGCTCACCATGACCGCGGACTGGCTGCGCAAGCAACTTCTCGGGCGCCCGAGTCCGGTGGGCACCGCGCCGGCGCGGGTCTCGGAACGGCAATCGGCATGACCGACGCCATCCTTCGGGTCCAGGGTGTGTCCCGTCGTTTCGGCGGTGTGCATGCCGTTCGCGACGTCAACCTCGACGTCCGGGCAGGGGAGCGCAGGGCAGTCCTCGGCGCGAACGGCGCGGGAAAGTCCACGCTGTTCAACCTGATCGCCGGTGCCGACAACCCGACGTCCGGCCGGATTGAACTGTTCGACCGTGACGTGACCCTGCTCGGGGCCCGGCAGCGCACCCGGATGGGCTTGTCGCGGACCTTCCAGACCTCACGGCTGCTCGGCGGCCTCTCGGTTGCCGACAACCTGTACCTCGCCGCCGTCGGCGTCGACGGTGGCCGATTTCGTCTCGTCCGCACGGGCCGGGACAGGGCCGCCCGCGAGCGTGGCGCCGAGGCCGCGGCCAGCATCGGTCTCAGCGGGCGCCTGTCGACCCTCGCGGGAGACCTGTCCCACGGTGAGCGGCGTCAACTCGAAATCGGACTGGCGCTGGTGGCGCAGCCTCGCTTGCTGCTCCTCGACGAACCGGCCGCCGGCCTGTCGCGCTCCGAGCGGCAATTGCTGACCTCGCTGCTGCTCGACCTGGATCGCGACGTCACCGTGCTGCTCATCGAGCACGACATGGACGTGGCGCTCACCGTTGCCGAATTCGTCACGATGATGCACGAGGGTGCGGTGATCGTGGAGGGAACACCTGAGGAAATCCGCGCCGACCAGCGCGTCCACGATCTCTACCTGGGCCGGGCCGCCAATGTCTGAGCCCGTGTTGCAGGTCGAGGCGCTGAACGCGTACTACGGCGCCGCGCATGTCTTGCAGAACCTCTCCTGTGAGATCGGTGACGAGACAACTGCCGTGGTCGGCCGCAACGGCATGGGCAAGTCCACGCTGTGCAAAGCGGTCATGGGGTTGACGCCGCCGCGAGCGCGGGGGTCGGTCCGGTTCCACGGACAGGAGATCCTCGGCCGACCGTCGTACCAGATCTGCCGGGCCGGGATCGCCTACGTGCCACAAGGGCGTCGCATCTTCCCTTCGCTGACCACCGACGAGCACCTGCGCATGATCAACCGATCCCTGGTGAAGCGCGGGAGGTGGTCGATCGACGACGTGTACGACCTGTACCCCCGGCTGGCCGAGCGCAAGAAGGTGAGCGCCGCCCTGCTCTCTGGCGGCGAGCAGCAGATGCTGGCAATCGGTCGGGCCCTGCTCACCAATCCGAAATTGCTTCTGATGGACGAGCCCTCCGAAGGCTTGGCGCCGGCAATCGTCGAGCAGCTCACGCAGACCTGCCGAACGTTGGTCGACGAGGGTGTCACGCTCCTGCTGATCGAGCAGAACCTGGCGATGGCCGCGGCCGTCGCCCAGCGACTGCTCGTGATCGTCGGCGGAGAAGTCGCCGTCGAGATGTCGTCGTCGGAGCTGCTGGCTGACGAAAACGCACAGCGTCGATTCCTCGGCGTCGAGCCCACCGAGCGGGTCGCAGCCGACGCCAAGCGGGCGCCCCGCTAGATCGGGCGGGTGCGCCAGGCTTCGGCCGCCACGACCAGTGCGATGACTGCGACGACGCTGCCGAACGTCTCGAACGTCCGCTCGAGGCCGAGGTGGGTGACAGTCACGCCGGCAATGACGGCGGGCACCGACAGCGATGCGTAGGCCACGACGTAGAACGCCGACATGACGCCGGCTCGGTGCTCGTTGGGGATCACGGCCGAGAGTTGGCGCAGGCCGCCAAGGAAGGCCACGCCGAATCCGGCGCCGGCCACCAGGGCACCCGCGACAAACGTCGGGCCCGAGTCGCGCGCGGAGGCCACGACGATCAGCACGGTCCCGGCGGCGAGCGCGACTGAGCCGGCCGTGGCGCCGCGCCACGGCGCCGCCCGGCGGAACAGCACCTGCGACAGCGCGGCGCTGAGCCCGAGAACGACGGCACCGGTCGACGCGACGACGACGTTGGTGGCGTGGAAGAGCTGGGCCGACAGGGTCGCACCGAGTGAGAAGAAGAGCCCACCGATCGACCAGGATGCGAGCACAGCCAGGCCGGCAAGGAAGAAGGGGTGGCGGATTCCGGCGGGGACGCTGGGGCGCTGGGGACTGAGCCGCAACGGTGAGCGCTGTCGCACCGGCTCGGGCATCGAGTACGCGCCGACGAAGGCGGCGGCGAACAGCGCGAGCAGGAACAGGTACGGCACAACTCGGGGCGCCGTCCCGAGTTGCACCAGTGCCGACGAGACGAGGGTGCCCAGACCGAGACCAACGCTGCTGGCCACACCATTGGCCAGGCCCACGCTCGCCGTGTCGCGCTTGGGATGCAGGTCGAGCAGCGCGGCGCTGGCTGCACTCAGGGCCAAGCCGGTGGCCACGCCCTGAACACCCCGGGCGAGGAACAGCAGGGCCGGGCCATCAGCCGCTATGAACAGAACTGAGGACGCCATCAGGCCGGCGAGCGCGGCCAGGAGGACTGGCCGCCGGCCGACCTGGTCGGACACCCGGCCGGCGAGTAGCAGGGCGGCCAGGACCCCGAAGGCGTAAGTGGCGAAGATCAGGGTGAGGGTGAGCGGCGAGAAGTGCCAGCGCACCGCGTAGGCGTGATACAGCGGGGACGGCACGACTGACGCGAACAAGCAGAGCCCGATCACCGCGGCGACGAGCCGGTAAGCGAGCCGGTGCGGCAGCACCCGGCGGCCCCGGGCGAAGTCGAGAGCCGGTGCCGGTCCGTCTTGCCGGTGAGCGAGGGTGGCGTGAGCCGACATCGATGATCCCCTGATGGTTCAGTGAATGAACTTCCGTAGTGCACGCTATAGGTTCAGTCACCGAACTTCAAGTGCAATAATGGGGACATGGCTCTTCCTCGTGAGTACGCGCGACAGGATTGCGCGCTGGCCCGCGCCCTGGAGGTCGTCGGCGAGCGCTGGACATTGCTGATCGTGCGGGACGCCTTCTACGGCGTCACCCGGTTCAGTGACTTCCGCGACCACCTCGACATCCCTCGCGCGGTGCTGAGCGAGCGGCTGAACCTCTTGGTCGATCACGAGATCCTGGAGCGCACGGTCGCGCCGAGCGGCCGCGACGAGTACTCGCTCACCGCCAAGGGGCAGCGGCTCTGGCCGACCATCCGCGCGCTGCTGTCGTGGGGAAATGAGTACTACGTCCCCGACGACCGGCGCCGGCAGTTCACCCACGCCGGCTGCGGAGGCACGGTGGGCGGCGATGGCGCTTGCGCGTCGTGCGGCGCCGAGCCGGACCCGGAGCAGCTGATTCTGAATCCCCGACCGCGCACGACGGGTTCACTCGCACGCGACGACCTGGTCAGCCAGGCGCTGTCCGCCCCGCATCGGCTGCTCGAGCCCGTTACCACCATGCTCGGGTAGCGAGTCCGCGCTGGGACGGGCGCTTCCGAAATCGGTTTCGGAATGTAAGGATTTGTCCCATGCGCAGACTGATCAGCATCCTGGCCGTTGCCAGTGCCGCGGCTGTCCCGGCCGTCGCCGTCGAGTTCAATCCCACCGCTTCGGTCAGCCGCTCGCACCACCAGCCGGCCGTACGGATCATCCATGACGGCTATCCGGACCCGCAGCCGGCCAGCGGCGCCGACCTCGTCGCTCACGATCCTTCGATGGTGCGTGGCGCCGACGGCCGCTGGTACGTCTTCTCGACGCACGACGGCGTGCAGGTACGGGTCTCGTCCGACCTGCGGCACTTCACCCGTGTCGGCCCGGCGTTCCCACACGGCACGGCGCTGGCCGCGCAATACGCCCGCGATCCGATGGAGATCTGGGCGCCGGACGTCTCGCGCCACGGCACGACGTACTGGATGTACTACGCGGTGTCCTCCTTCGGCTCGAACAACTCGGCGATCGGGCTGGCGACCAGCCGAACTGCCGCGCCTGGCACCTGGACCGACCGCGGCCTGGTCTATGCCACGAAGACCGGCGACGACATCAATGCGATCGACCCCAACCTGTTCGTCGACCATTCCGGACGGTGGTGGCTGACATTCGGATCGTTCTGGTCAGGCATCGCACAGCTGCCTCTCGACCCGCGCACTGGCAAACCGGCGGCGAACCCCTCGCCACGCGTGGTCGCTTCGCGCCCGGACCATCCGACCCACGCTGTGGAAGCCCCGTCCCTCGTCGAGCACGCCGGCTGGTACTACCTGTTCGTCTCGTTCGACTACTGCTGCCGGGGGATGGAGAGCAGCTACCGAATCATGGTCGGGCGCTCGCGCGCGCCATCAGGCCCGTTCGTCGATCGCTCCGGCCGGCCGATGCTCGAAGGGGGCGGCACGCAGGTGCTCGGCACGCACGACCAGATCATCGGACCCGGCGGTCAGAGTGTGGTCCCGGAGCGCGCCGGCTGGCAGCTGATCTATCACTACTACGACGGGACGAACGCGGGAACGCCGCATCTGGCCCTCAACGATCTCGTGTTCGACCGGGCCGGCTGGCCGCACCTGGCCTGATCCGGCTCAGCCCGCCCGTTCGGCGGCTTCGGACTGCCGGCGCACGCACTCGCCGAGGGTGACCAGCCCGCGGCGCAGCGCCGGGGTGATATCGGCCGGGTCGGGCCCCAGTCGGTCGGCGAGGTCGGCGTTGAGCCAGAGATTGGCCAAGCCATGGGCGAGCGACCATCCGGCAACAACCAGCCCGGACAGGTCCTCGTCGGCGTCGGCCCCCACGAGAGCGCGGGCACTGCGGTAGAGGATGTCGTGGACGGCGTTGCGGCAGGCAACGAGCCCGGGATCGTCGCGCTGATACAGCTGGGGTTGGAACATGACCTCGAAGTGGCCGGGGTGCGCCAGCGCGAACGCGGCGTAGGCAACGCCAGCATCGAGCAAGCCGTTGGGCCCGGCCGCTCGCGGCCCGATCGCCTCGGCCGCAAGCCGGAAACCCTCGGTGGCGATGGCGGTGAAGATACCGGCTTTGCTACCGAAGTGATGGGCCGGCGCGGCGTGCGAGACGCCAGCGCGGCGCGCGATCTCGCGCATGCTCACGCCGGCCGCGCCGACCGCCTCGACCTCCTTGACCGCGGCGTCGAGCACTGCCCGGCGCAGCTGCCCGTGGTGGTAGGGCTTGGTGCCGGCAGACACGCAGGCAGAATATCGCAGCTCGCCGGTGACAAGACGGTGTGCCGGCGCACGGTTTGACTCAGTCGGTGAGCGTGCTGCGCAGCCAGTCCTCGACGCCCGCGATGTGTACTGTCGCCCACGTGCGCGCCATCTCGGGGTCGCGCCGGGAGATCGCATCGAAGATCGCGTGGTGTTCGTCGAGCGTGCGCTGTAACGCCCCCTCTTGAGTGATCCCGCGCCACACCCGGGCGCGCTGCGTCGGGCCAGACAGCGACTCGATCAACGATGCCAGCACGCTGTTGCCCGCGGCGACGGCGATGGCGCGGTGGAACTGGACGTCGGCGCGCACCAATTCTTCGACGGATGATTGTGCGCTGGCCCGGGCGAGGATCTCCGCGAGCTCATCCACGGCGGCAGCCGAAATCTTGGTCGCGGCCCGGGCACTGGCGGCCGGCTCGAGGATGCGCCGCACTTCGAGCAGTTCCAGCACTGACGCGTCGCGGTGGAACTCCACGATGAAGTTCAGCGCTTCGAGCAGGGAGTCTGACGCGAGGCTGGAGACGTAGGTGCCGTCGCCCTGGCGCACGTCGAGAATGCGCACGAGCGACAGCGCGCGTACCGCTTCGCGAAGTGAGCTTCGGGACAGACCGAGCGTCGTCGCCAGGTCGGCCTCGCGGGGCAACCGCTCACCCGGGCTGAGCGCACCGGACACGATCATGTCTTTCAGCTTCTCGATGGCTTCGTCGGTGACCGCCACCTGCGCCTCCAAAGTCATCGGGACCTGTCGCCGAGCGAACACACCCCGGTTCGACGGTGCCGGGCAATCGTAGGGACGGCCGGCCTCCCACTTCTTTACAGCGCCCGGTCCGGCCGCTATAACAGTACAGACATCCGATGTTTCCTTCCCGGAAACGCCGCGATAGCCCACAAACCGCCGTATCCAGCGGCTGTACATCCGAAGCCTGCCTGGGAGTTGATCGGTTCTTGACCAGTCGGATCGTCTCGTTCGAGCTTGTCGACCTGCGGTTTCCGACCTCGGCCGACCTGGCCGGCTCCGACGCGATGAACGCCGATCCCGACTACTCCGCCGCCTACGTCGTCATCACGACCAGCGCCGGCGCGCAGGGGCACGGGTTCGTGTTCACGATCGGACACGGCAACGACGTCGTGCTCTGTGCGATCAAGGCGCTCGAGCCGCTGGTGCTCGACCTCGAGCTCGAGGAAACCCTGGCCGATATGGGCGGCTTCTGGCGCCGGCTGGTCCACGACAGCCACCTGCGTTGGCTCGGCCCCGAGAAGGGCGTCATGCACATGGCGATCGGCGCGGTCGTCAATGCGGTCTGGGACCTGTACGCCAAACGCGAGGGCAAGCCCCTGTGGAAGCTGCTTGCCGACTTCACCCCCGGTGAGCTCGTCGACCTGATCGACCTGCGTTACCTGTCCGACGTGATGACCCGCGACGAGGCGCTGGCCATCCTCGAAACCGGTGCCGTCGGCAAGCGCGAGCGCGAACAGCAGTTGCTGGACAAGGGCTTTCCGGCCTACACCACGTCGGCCGGCTGGCTGGGCTACCCCGACGAGAAGATCGCGCGACTGGTGTCCGAAGCCATCGCCGATGGGTTCACGCATCTCAAGATCAAGGTCGGGGCCGATATCGAGGACGACCTGCGCCGGGTCACGATGGTCCGCGAGTTGGCCGGCCCGGACGTGCTGATCTCCGTCGATGCCAATCAGCGCTGGGAAGTCGCCGAGGCGATCGAGAACGTCAACCGGCTCGCGCCGATCGGGCTCTACTGGGTCGAGGAGCCGACCAGCCCGGACGACATCCTCGGGCATCGGACCATCGCCGCCGGTGTGCGGCCGGTGCGGGTGGCCACCGGCGAGCACATCGCGAACCGGGTGGTGTTCAAGCAGCTGTTCACCAGCGACGCGATCGGGGTCTGCCAGATCGACGCCTGCCGGGTTGCCGGCGTCAACGAGAACATCGCGATCCTGCTGCTGGCGGCGAAGTTCGGCGTTGCGGTGTGCCCGCACGCCGGCGGGGTCGGGCTGTGCGAGATCGTCCAGCACCTGGCGATGTTCGACTTCGTGGCCGTGAGTGCCAGTACCGAAGGTCGTTGGATCGAGTACGTCGACCACTTGCACGAGCACTTCGCCGACCCGGCCCGCGTTGTCGACGGCCGTTACCGGGCCCCGACCGCACCGGGCACCAGTGCGGAGATCCTTCCGTCGGCACAGGCCGACTACCGCTTTCCCGACGGGCCGATCTGGGCCCGACCCGACAGGCAATCGCAGCAAACCATCCCGGCCGCCACGGCCACGTCTGAGGAGTAATCGTGAGACTGAACAAGGCCCTCAAGGTCTCGCTCGCCCTGGCAGCCAGCTGTACGCTCGCGGCGGGCTGCAGCTCAAGCGGCGGCGGCTCGTCCTCGGGCCACGCCCTGGTCGGCGTTGACTTCCCGCGTTCGGACTCCGACTTCTGGAACGCCTACATCAAGTACGTGCCACAAATGGCGAGCCAGGTCGGGCTGAAGCTCAAGACGACCAACTCGCAGAACGACATCAGCAAACTGCAGTCCAACGCGCAGACGCTGGTGTCGGAAGGGGTCAAGGGCGTCGTCATCGCGCCGCAGGACACCGCCGCTGTGCTGCCGACGTTGCAACAACTGGAGGCGAAGAAGATCCCGGTTGTCTCCGTCGACACCCGGCCGGACAGCGGCAAGGTCTACATGGTGGTCCGCGCCGACAACAAGGCGTATGGCCTGAAGGCGTGCAAGTACATCGGCGACACCCTGAAGGGCAAGGGCAACGTGGTCATGTTCGAAGGTGATCTCGGCTCCATCAACGGCCGGGACCGCTCGACCGCGTTCAGTGACTGCATGAAAGCCAACTACTCGAGCATGAAGGTCTTCGCCGAGCCGACGAAGTGGGATCCACCCACCGCCGTGTCGCAGTTGCAGTCGGTGCTCGCCGGCAACACGGTCAACGCGATCTACATGGAGGCCAGCATCTACCTGCCTGCGACCCTGCAACTGCTCAAACAGAAGGGCCTGCTGAAACCGCGCGGCCAGGCCGGACACATCGTCATCGTCTCCAACGACGGAGTGCCGGCCGAGTACAAGGCGATCAAGGCCGGTCAGATGGACGCCACCGTGTCGCAGCCGGCCGATGCCTACGCGAAGGTCGCACTGCAGTTCGTCAAGGACGCGATCGCCGGCAAGACCCAGAAGACCGGGCCGGACGGTCACGGCGGCACGATCATCAACGTCGGAAAGGGCATGTTGGAAGACCAGCTCCCGGCCCCGCTTGTCACGGTCGACGGCGCCTACCCCTCCTCGACCAAGGTCGACGACAAGGCGCTGTGGGGCAACCAGATCGGCTGAACACAACCGGCGCAACCGAAAGGGGATCGATGGCCGCGCCATCGCCCGAGGCGTCGACGAACGGCGGGCTGCGCCATCCGGTCGTCGACGCGGTCGGGATCACCAAACGCTACGGCGCCACCACCGCGCTCGACGGCGTGGCGCTGCGCGTGCAGCCAGGCACGGTGCATGCCCTTGGTCGGGCGCAACGGGGCCGGCAAGTCGACCCTCGTGTCGATCCTGACCGGTCTGCAGGCGCCGGACGCAGGCCAAGTTTCGTTCAGCGGCCGGCCGGCACCACCTCTGGGCGACCGGGCGGCGTGGCGCTCTGTGGTGGCCTGCGTCTATCAGCAGTCGACGATCGTCCCCGAGATATCGGTGGCCGAGAACCTCTTCATCAACAGCCAGGCGCGCCCGGGTCGAACGATCAACTGGCGCGAATTGCGGGCCAGGTCGGCCCAGTTGCTCGCGGACTGGGACCTCGACATCGACGTGCGGACCCGCGCCGGTGCGCTGTCGGTGGAGGAGCGGCAGAGTGTCGAGATCGCTCGCTCGTTGTCCCGGGGAGCGCGGTTCATCATCCTGGACGAGCCGACTGCTCGCCTGGACGCCGCGGCGATCGAGCGGCTGTTCGCGCGGATCCGGACCTTGCAGGGTCAGGGCGTCACGTTCCTCTACATCAGCCACCATCTGCACGAGATCTTCGAGCTGGCCCAGGACGTCACCGTGTACCGCGATGCCCGGCACATCGTCACCGCGCCGATCGCTGATCTGCCGCACGCGCAACTGGTCGCGGCGATGACGGGCGAGCAAGCCGCCGAGGCCGACGACCCGAGGCCGCCGTCGCCGCCTGCGGGCGAGCCGATCCTTCGGGTCGAGGGGATCACCGTCGCCGGCGCGTGCGAAAACGTGTCCTTCAACGTGCGCCCCGGTGAGATCGTCGGCCTGGCCGGCGCCGGTGGCAGCGGCAAGTTCGCGGTTGCGCGCGTGATCGTCGGCGAGCAACAGGCCGACAGCGGCGTGGTGTCCATCGCCGGGGACGCCAGTCGTAGGGCCAGCGTTGCCGGCAGGCTGCGCGCGGGAGTTGGTTTCGTGCCCCAGGACCGCCACCGCGAGGGGTTCGTGCCCGGGCTGACGATGGCGGAGAACATCACGATGACAGTCCCGCACCGCCTCGAGCGCCACGGCGTGCTCAGCGCCAGGCGGCGCACCCAACTGACCTGGGCCGCCATAGAGCGGCTGGAGATCGTGCCGCGTCGGCCCGATCAGCCGGTCGGTGAACTGTCCGGCGGCAATCAACAGAAGGTCGTCATGGCCCGGGCCCTGGCCGACGAGCCGCGCCTGCTGGTGCTGATGGCACCCACCGCCGGCGTGGACATCAAGTCCAAGCAATCCTTGATGAACGCGGCCACCGGCGCGGCTCGGGCCGATGCCGGCGTCCTGGTCGTCAGTGACGATCTCGGCGACCTGCGCTACTGCCATCGCGTCGTGATCATGTTTCGCGGTCGCGTCGTGGGCGAACTCGAGGGCGAATGGGCCGACGAACAGCTCGTCGCCGCGATGGAAGGAATTGAGTTGTCCGTATGAGTGAGCATCGCAGCGAGCGCCACCGAGCAAGGAGCGCAGCGGATCCCGCGGTGAGCGTGTGCACGCAGAGCCAGAGGACAAGATGAGCGACACCGCGACCGTTTCGCCGCAGAAATCACGCGACACCGGGCCGGGAGCTCAGCACGTGACGGTGGCGCTGGGGCGACTGCGTGACTTTGCCCTCGTGCCGCCGATCATCGCGATCGTCGTGCTGGGCAGCGTGCTCTATCCCGCGTTTCGCACGCGGGCCACCTTCACCGATCTGCTTTCGACCATGGCGTGGATCGCACTGCTGGTGCTGGCTGAGTCGTTGATCCTGATCGCCGGCAAGATGGACCTGTCGCTGGAATCAACGGTCGGCTTGGCGCCGGGAATCGCCGCCTGGCTGACCCTGCCCAAGGGGATCAATCACGGCCTGCACGTCGTGCCGGGGGTGTGGGCGGTCCCCATCGCGCTGGGCATCGGCGCGGTGATCGGTGCCATCAACGGATTGTTGATCGTGCGGCTGCGCATCAACGCGTTCATCGTCACCCTCGGGATGCTGATCACCTTGCGCGGCGTGCTGACCGGGATTTCGCACGGCCAGACGTTCTTCGGCCTGACCGGATCGCAGATGTATCTGGGCAGCAGCACCTGGTTCGGACTGCCGGCGTCGATCTGGGTCGTGTTCATTGCGTTCGCCATAGGCATCTTCGTGCTCGCCAAGACTCGGCCCGGCCGCGCGCTCTACGCCATCGGCGGCAACATCGACGCGGCCCGGGCGGCCGGCATCCGCACCGACCGGGTCGTCTGGTCCGTATTGATCATCGGTGGCCTGTTGGCCGCGCTGGCCGGCATCGTCGAGTCGGGCAACCTGGCATCGGTGACATCGAACATGGGCAGTGGCCGGATCTTCGACGTCTTCGCTGCGGCGGTCATCGGCGGAGTCAGCCTCAATGGCGGCAAGGGTAGCCTGTTCGGTGCGTTCACCGGGGTGCTGCTGCTGAACCTGATCTTCAAGGTGCTGACGTTCGCGGGCGTGCCGAATCAGTGGTTCGACTTCCTCAACGGAGCCGTCATCCTCGTCGTACTCATCGGTCAGCGGGTGCTCAGCGGACGCTCCGACGAGTGATCCGCCCGGCCATCCGGCCGTCGATTCGAAGAGGGAGACTGCATGCGCCTGGCCAGGCACGGAGCACCGGGAGCCGAACGGCCGATCGTCGCCGGCGACGACGAGGTCTGGCGTGAGCTCGCCGGATTGACGCCGGACATCACGGGAGCCTTCCTGCGGGACGGCCTGAACGCCACACGCCGGGCGCTGCCGGAGCTGCCTCCGGTCAATGAGCTCGGCCGGTTCGGCCCGCCGGTCGCGAGGATCGGCAAGGTCGTGTGCATCGGCCTGAACTACCGCGACCACGCGGCTGAGACCGGAGCCGACCTGCCCACGGAGCCGATCGTCTTCCTCAAGACACCAGACACGGTGATCGGCCCGGACGACGACGTCCTGATTCCGCGCGGCTCGGTGAAGACCGACTGGGAGGTCGAATTGGCGATCGTGATCGGGGACGAGGCCCGCTACCTCGACTCCCCGGCCGACGCGGGCTCGCGCATCGCCGGGTACGCGATCAGCAACGACGTTTCCGAGCGGGCATTTCAGCTCGAGCGTGGTGGGCAGTGGGACAAAGGCAAGAACTGCGAGACGTTCAACCCGTTCGGCCCGTGGGTCACCACCGCGGACGAGATTGCTGACCCGCAGAACCTGGCGCTACGGCTGTCGGTGAACGGTCAGCGGCGACAGGACGGCAACACCCGGGACATGATCTTCGCGGTCGACCACCTGGTCTGGTACCTGAGCCAGTTCATGGTGCTGCGTCCCGGGGATGTGATCAACACCGGCACGCCCCACGGTGTGGCCATGGGACTGCCCGACACGCCGTACCTACGGGCCGGCGACGTGGTCGAACTCGAGATCGACGGGCTCGGCCGGCAACGGCAAATGTTCGGCTCGGCCTGAGGTGGGTCAGTTCGACGGGCTCCGGGCGCTGGTCACGGGCGGGGCCTCCGGCATCGGACTCGCGGCCGCGCACCGACTGGCCCGCGACGGCGCGCGGGTGGCGGTGCTCGACCTGGTGGAGGGCGGCCCGGCCGGATTCGAGTACGTGCGTGCCGATGTCACCGACGACGCTGCGGTACGCACCGCGGTCGCGCAGGCGGTCGCTGCGCTCGGCGGCCTGGACGTGCTGGTGAACAACGCCGGTGTCGGCGCGCAGGGCGGCGTCGAGGCCAACGACGACGACGAATGGCGCCGGGTGCTGGACGTGAACGTGCAAGGCCTGGTGCGGGTCACCCGCGCGGCCCTGCCAGAACTGCGCAAGTCCAGTTCGGGCGCCATCGTCAACACCTGCTCGATCGCGGCCACGGCCGGCCTGCCCAATCGGGCGCTGTACTCGGCCAGCAAAGGGGCGGTGCTGTCGCTGACGCTGGCGATGGCGGCCGACCTCACCGTGGACGGCATCCGCGTCAACGCGGTGAACCCGGGCACCGCCGACACGCCGTGGGTCGCCCGGCTGCTCGATGCGGCTGACGATCCGGCTGCTGAGCGGGCCGCGTTGGCCGCCCGGCAGCCGCATGGCCGGCTGGTATCGCCCGACGAGGTCGCCGACGCCATTGCCTATCTGGCCGCACCGAGCGCCGGCTCCACGACCGGCACCTGGCTGGCCGTGGACGGCGGCATGGCCGGCCTACGGTTACGGCCGAGGACCTGACGTGCACCGGTTCGGCTCGGTGATCCGGCTGCGCCCCGAGAAGGAGGCCGAGTACCGAAAACTGCACGCCGACGCATGGCCGGGCGTCCTCGACGCGCTGCGGGCCGCGCACGTCAGCAACTACTCGATCTTTCTGCGCGACGGACTGCTGTTCAGCTACCTCGAATACGACGGCGACGACTTCGAAGCCGATATGGCCCGCGTCGCGGCCGACGAGACGACGCAGCGATGGTGGCGACTGACCGATCCCTGTCAACGGCCGCTGGAGACGGCGGCGGACGGCGAGTGGTGGGCGCCGGCCGAAGAAGTGTTCCACCTCGACTGATGAGGACCGAGCGACGCTTGCGGAGCGAGCGATGAAATCCGAGCGACGCTTGCGGAGCGAGCGATGAAATCCGAGCGACGCTTGCGGAGCGAGCGATGAAATCCGAGCGACGCTTGCGGAGCGAGCGATGAGTACCGAGCGACGCTTGCGGAGCGAGCGATGAGTACCCAGCGACGCTTGCGGAGCGAGCAATGAAATCCGAGCGACGCTTGCGGAGCGAGCGATGAGTACCGAGCGACGCTTGCGGAGCGAGCGATGAGTACCGAGCGACGCATCGATGCGCACCACCACGTCTGGGACCTCACCGTGCGCGACCAGCCCTGGACCGCCGGCTTGCCGACCCTGCGCCGGTCGTTCCCGTTCAGCGAGTTGATGCCGCAACTGCAGGCCCACGAGATCGGCGCGACCGTGCTGGTGCAGACCGTCGCGGTGGCGGCCGAGACAGCCGAACTGCTCGAGCTCGCCGGCGCGCAGCCGCTCATCGCCGGCGTCGTCGGCTGGGTCGATCTCACGGCGGGCGACGTGCCCGATCAGCTGGCCGAGCTTCGCTCCCGGCCGGGCGGGGACAGATTGGTCGGTATCCGCCACGGCGTGCAGGACGAGCCCGACCCGCGCTGGCTGTGCCGGGCCGATGTCCGGCGCGGGCTGGCCGCCGTCGCGAACGCCGGCCTGGTGTACGACCTGCTGGTGAAGCCGGCTCAACTTGAAGCTGCGGTCGAGACCGTCGCCACATTGCCGGGGTTGCGGTTCGTCCTCGACCACGCCGGCAAACCGCCCATCGCGACAGGTGCGCTCGAGCCTTGGCGAGCCCACATCAGGGCGCTGGGCGCGTTGGGCAACGTCACCGTCAAACTTTCCGGGCTCGTCACCGAGGCCGACCACACGACCTGGACCGAGACCGCGTTGCGGCCCTACACCGACACCCTGCTGAGCGTGTTCGGTGCCCGGCGGGTGATGTTCGGATCGGACTGGCCGGTCTGTCTACTTGCCGCCGACTACCACCGCGTGGTCCGCGCCGCGGCGCAGCTGACCGCCCAGTTGACCGACGACGAGCGCGACTGGGTGTTTGGCGCCTCGGCAGAGCGGGCTTACGGGTTGGCCGGCCGGTGAAGCAGGCCCAGCTCGGGAATTCCAGCGTGTACGTGACCGAGCTCGGTTTCGGTGCCGCACCGATCGGCAATCTGTACGCGCCGATCGACGACGCGACGGCGCGGGCGGCGGTGCTTGCCGCATGGGACGGCGGCGTCCGCTACTTCGACACCGCGCCGCACTACGGCCTCGGGCTGGCCGAGCGACGCCTCGGCGCCGCACTGGGGGACAAGCCCCGGTCGGAGTTCGTCGTGTCGACCAAGGTGGGCCGGCTGCTCGTCGACAACCCGAACCCAGTCGGTTCAGACCTCGGCGACGGCGGGTTCGCCGTGCCCGATACGTTGACCCGCCACCCGGACTACTCGCGTGACGGCGTGCTCCGCAGCCTGGATGCCAGTCTGGAGCGGCTGGGCCTGGACCGCGTCGAGATCGTATACATCCACGACGCAGAGAAGCACATGGAGCAGGCCTTGCATGAGGCGGTTCCCGCGCTGGTACGGCTGCGGGACGAGGGTGTCGTCGGCGCCATCGGTGCGGGCATGAACTTCACCGCGGCGTTGCTGCGGTTCGTGACGGAGACCGACGTCGACGCCGTGATGCTAGCCGGAAGGTGGACGCTGGCCGATCGGTCGGGTGAGCCACTGCTCGACGCGTGCGCCGACCGCGGTGTCTCGGTGGTCGCGGCTGCCCCGTTCAACTCCGGGCTGTTGGCTCGTCCGCATCCGCGCGACGATGCCCACTTCAACTACGAACCGGCCCGCGGGGACGTTCTCGCCTACGCTCGCCGGCTGGCCGAGCACTGCGAAGCGGCCGGTTGCACTCTGCCGCAGGCCGCGTTGCAGTTCCCGCTCCGCCACCCGACGGTGGCGGCCGTCGTCGCCGGTATGCAGACGGCGCACCAGGCGTCGACCGATGTCGACTGGGTCACCCGCGAATTGCCGACGTCGGTTTGGGCGACATTGGACAGCATGGACGCCGACCGTCCGGCGGTACTGGGTGGCTAAACCGGGTCCCCGACGCGACATGCTGGCACACTAGGCGCAGCCAACCGTCAGGAATCCATATCGTCGGGGAGCGTCTTGGCCGAATCGAAATCGCGCACCAAGTCCGCCGCCGCGGGCAAGACCGGTAAGGCCGGGCGCCAACCATCGTTGCTGTACATGCAGAAGCAGTTGGAACTCGCAGTGCGCTCGCACCTCGACGACATCTTCCGCCCAATCGGGATGTCCGCGCTGCAGTACACCGCGCTGACCGTGCTCGAGCGGCACCCGAACCTCTCCTCGGCTCAGTTGGCCCGGAATTCTTTCGTGACGGCCCAGTCCATGGCGGACCTGGTGACGACCCTGCAGCAGCTCGGACTGATCGAGCGCCACCGCGACCCGGACGACCGGCGGCGGCTGGTGCTGGCCCTGACGCCCGAGGGCCGCAAGCTGCTCAACCGGTACCGCGGGAAGGTCGCCGCGCTGGAGGAGCGGATGGTTTCCGGGCTGACTGCGCGGCAAGTCGCCGAGTTCCGCAGGAGCCTGCTGGCCTGCCGAGCCGCGCTGGCCGACCAGCCCGCTCACTGACGCTCGTTGCTCGCCCAGGACCCCGCCGACGAGGCCTGCCGATTTGCCAGGAAACCTGTACATCGCGGGGTTCATGTGGCAGCGTGCCGAATCAGCCCTAGCCCTGGGTTCCATTCTTTGCCGGAGGCCTTCCGTGGCGACCACCGACGTTCCGCCCAGTGAAACGCAGTTGAGCGACTCGCCGCGGCAGCTGACGACCGGAACGCTGGTCGCGGCCGCATTGGGCGTGTGTCTCGGCCAAGTGGCGCTGGCGATTCCCGCCGTGCTCAACGGCCTGTTCCAGCAGGACCTGGGCACTACGTCGTCGCAGCTCACCTGGATCTCCGACGCGTTCCTCGTACCGGTGACCCTGCTCGAGCTCACGTTCGGCGTGCTGGGTGACCTCTTCGGCCGCAAGCGCCTGCTGGTCGGTGGCGCGCTGCTGCTCGCAGTCGGCGAACTCATCGCCGTACTCACCCCCGGCGCGTCATCGTCCACCGGCACGCGCGTGCTCGTGCTGTGGACCGGCCAGATCATCGCCGGTGTGGGCGCGGCCGCGCTGTTCCCCACGACGCTGGCCATGGTCGCGGCCGGAACGCACACCGCGAACCACCGCGCGCGGGGGATCACGATCTGGGCCGCCGCACTGTCGGCCGGTGGGCTGGTGTCACCGGTGCTCGGCGGGCTCAGCGCGAAGATGAAGTTCGGCAGCGACGAGTTCGCGAGTTGGCGCTGGGCCTTCATCGCGGTGCTGGTCCTGGCCTTGATCAGCGCGGCTGTGTCCGCTCTGTTCGCCCAGAACTCGTCGGCGCCGGCAGGACGCTCGCTGGACTGGCCCGGTCAGATCACGATCGCCGTCGCGTTGTTCGCGCTGTTGTTCGCCGTGATCCAGGGTCCGACGAGCGGGTGGCGCAGCGGCGAGGTCATCGGCGGGTTCATCGTCGCGGCCGTGTTCCTCGTATTGTTCGTCATGGCGGAAAACCGCTCGAAGGCGCCGCTGCTGCGGCTGAGCCTGTTCCGCAACCGTGCGTTCGCGATCGCGGCCATCGTCACCGTGGTGGGCATGTTCAGCTTCCTGGGGACGGCCTACGCGACCAGTATCCGGTTGTCGGCGATCCAGGGGTTCAGCCCGCTCAAGACGTCCATCGCGTTCGTGCTGCTGCAGGGCATGTGCCTGCTCCAGATGCCGATCACCCACCGCGTCCTCGAGCGCTACAACCCCAAGTGGGCGCTGGGATCCGGCGCCCTGCTCATCGGCATCGGTGATTTCTGGATGTCGGCGACGACCGCCACCGACCTGTCGTTGGCGCCGATCGTCGCCCCGTTGATCGTGATCGGCATCGGCTTCGGCTTCGCGGTTTCCGCGGTGACCGCAGTTGCGGTGAACACGGTTCCGAACAACCTGGCCGGCATGGCGAGTGGATCGACCAGCCTGCTGCGCGACTTCGGCTTCACCCTCGGCCCGGCCGTGATCGGCGCGATCGCGCTGAGCCGTGCCGCCAGCGAGATCCACGAAAAGGTCGCCGCCAACGCCGCATTGCGCAGTGCGTTGGCCGCGTTCAACAAGTCGGCGGAGCACGCCCCGCCGGGCGAGAAGGTGAAACTCCAGGAGGCAATCGGGGCGGTGAACTCCGGGCCGCTCGGCGCTAACGCGGTGCCGTCGAAGGTCACGCTGCCGGACGGCAAGTCGGTACCGTTCAACCCGCTGAAGGATGTCGCGTTCCACGCGTTGGACAACGCCTACTCCCTTGGCTACGTCGTCTGCGGCATCGCCGCAGTGATCGCGGCCGCGCTCGCGCTGTTCGCGTTGCACGGCAGTACGCACGAGACGCTCATGAACTCCGAGTCGCTGGCGTAGCTGACGGCGATTCGAAGGAGCAGGATGAGCGCAGCGACCCGACTCGACGGCAAGGTCGCCATCGTGACCGGCGGCGGCCGCGGCCTCGGCCTGGCCTACGCCCAAGCGCTGGCCGCCGAGGGTGCCGCCGTGGTCGTCAACGACGTCGACGCCGAGGTCGCCCGCGCGGCGGTCGAGTCCATCGCGGCCGCTGGGGGACGCGCCGTCGCCCACGTCGGGGCGGTCGGCTCGTCCGATGTGGCGACCGCTCTGGTGCAGACCGCCGTCGCGGAGTTCGGCCGCCTCGATGTCCTGGTCACGAACGCCGGGATCCTGCGGGACACGGTGTTGTGGAAGATGACCGACGAAGACTTCGACGCGGTGATCGCGGTGCACCTGCGCGGGACGTTCACCTGCGTGCGGGCGGCCGCGGTGCGGATGCGTGAACAGGCCGAAGGCGGGCGGATCATCTGCGTAGGCTCGCCGACGGGCCAGGTCGGCAACTTCGGTCAGACCAACTACGCAGCCGCGAAGGCCGGCATCGTCGGGATGGTCCGCACCTGGGCGTTGGAACTCGAACGGGCCGGCATCACGGTGAACGCCGTCATCCCGGTGGCGGCCACCGGCATGACCGAGACCGCCCCCTTCCTCAAGCCCTACGTCGACGCCCTGCACAGCGGCCAGCCGCTGCCGCCGTACGCTCGCCGCGAGCTGAGCTTCGGACCGCCCCAGGATGTCGCCGGCCTGTTGGTCTTTCTCGCCTCCAGCGCCTCAGACGGCATCACCGGGCAGGCGATCGGGCTCGGGGGCGACCGGCTTGCCCTGTGGTCGCACCCGTCTGAAACCGTGGTTGCCTTCGCCGATGGCGGCTGGACCGCGCAAGCCATCGCCGACGTCTGGCCCAAGGAGTTCGCCGCGCACGCCCAGCCGGTCGGGCAGCACTTCCCGGAGCCGTACTGATGCCGATCGATCTGGCCGCGGTCACAGCGATCGACACGCATGTCCACGTCGAATCGGACGGCCACGGCCACTGCTCGCTCGACCAGGAACTGTTGGACGCGTCGGCGAAGTACTTCAAGGCCGGCACCAATCGCACGCCCGACCTGGCCCAGATCGCCGCCTACTACCGCGAACGCAATCTGGCCGCGGTTGTCTTCACCGTCGACGCCCACACCGCCACCGGGCACCCCGCCCTGTCCAGCGAGAAGATCGTGGCCGACGCGGCGTCGCACGACGACGTGCTGATGGCGTTCGCTTCTGTCGATCCCCACGACGGCCCCTCGGCGAGCGCCCGGTTGCGCGACCTCGCCGCCGCCGGGGCCCGCGGGCTCAAGCTGCATCCGTCGCTGCAGGCATTCGCGCCCAACGACGCCGCGCACTACCCGCTCTATGCCACCGCGGCTGAACTCGGATTGCCGATCGTCTTCCACACCGGACAGACCGGGATCGGCGCGGGCCTGCCCGGCGGGCGGGGCATCAAGCTGCGGTTCTCCGACCCGATGCTGATCGACGACGTGGCCGCCGATCATCCCGAACTGCGCATCGTGCTCGCGCACCCGTCCGTGCCATGGCAGGACGCCGCAATCTCGATTGCCACTCACAAGGCCAACGTCCACATCGACCTGTCCGGCTGGTCACCGAAGTACTTCCCGCCGCAACTCGTCCGCAGCGCCAACACCCTGCTGAGAGACAAGGTGCTGTTCGGCTCGGACTTCCCGGTGATCACTCCCGACCGCTGGCTGGCCGACTTCGAGACGCTGGACATCAAGCCCGAAGTGCGGCAGTTGATCCTCAAGGACAACGCGGCCCGGTTGCTCGGACTCCTCGCCCAGGAGCCGTGAGCGGTGCCGGACTACGGGCTGGGCAGCTGGCCGTCGCGGCGCGCCCGCATCAGCGCGGGCAAGATCGCGCTACGCCAGGGCGACCGGCAACTCAGTTATGCGGCCCTCGCCGAGCGCGTCGACCGGCTCGCGGGCGGGCTGGCTGAGCTCGGCGTGAAGCGTGGCGGCCGGGTCGCCTATCTCGGCCCGAACGACATCGCCACGTTCGAGACGTTCTTCGCCTCGGGTCGGCTGGGCGCGATCTTCGTGCCGCTGAACACGCGGCTGACCGGCCCGGAGATCGATGTGCTGCTGGCTGATGCTCAGCCGGTGGTGCTCGTTCTCGGCCCGAACACGGCCAATCCCCTTGCCGCCGGCGCCGCGGCGGACGCGCCGACGGTGCTGTTCACAGCCGACGACGGCTCGGGCTCCTACGACGAAGTGATCGCGGCAGCCCACCCGCGGGCAGTCCCGGCCGGTGACATCGAGCTGTCCGATGACTTGGTGATTCTGTACACGAGCGGCACGACCGGCCGGCCCAAGGGCGCGGTGCTCACCCACGCCAACCTGACGTTCAACACCATGAACCAGCTCGCCCACGCGGACGTCCTGTCCACCGACGTCGCGCTGTGCACCGCGCCGCTGTTCCACGCCACCGGCCTCGGCCAGGTGAGCCTGCCGACGATCTTCAAGGGCGGCACCGTCGTGGTGGCGCCCAAGTTCGACCCGGACTGGATGCTCGCCGCCATAGAGCAGCAGCGCATCGCCTCGTTCTCGGCGGTGCCGACGATGTTGCAGATGCTGTGCGACCACCCGGCGTTCACGCGCACCGATCTGAGTTCGTTGCGGTTTGTCATCTACGGGGGCTCGATGGTCGCCGAGCGGGTTGCCGTCGCCTGGCAGCGCCGCGGTGTGGAGATCCTGCAGGGCTACGGGATGACCGAAGCATCGCCGGGCGTCTTCCTGGCCGTGCCCGACGGCGCCCGCGAGCGCCCGGTCTCGATGGGCGTGCCGCACTTCTTCACCGACGTCTCGCTCGCCGAACTGCCCGGGGATCAGGCGCGAGCCGACACCGGGGAGCTGCTGGTACGCGGCCTCAACGTCTTCCGCGGTTACTGGAACCGGCCCGCAGACACCGCGGCCGCCCTGGCTGAGGGCTGGTTTCACTCCGGCGACGTCGTGCGGATCGACCAGGACGGCTGGGGCTACGTCGTCGATCGCCTCAAGGACGTCATCATCTCCGGCGGCGAGAACATCTATCCAGCTGAGGTCGAGACGGCGATCAATGCCCTGCCAGGGGTTGTGGACTGCGCGGTCATCGCCACGCCGGACGAGCGGTGGGGCGAGGTGGGTCTCGCCTTCGTCGTCGTCTCCGATGCCGCGGCATGGGACGAGCAGTCACTGCGCTCGGCCCTGACCGCCACCCTGGCCGGCTTCAAGTTGCCCAAGCACGTCCGGTTCGTCGCCGATCTGCCCCGCACCGCCACGGGCAAGGTACGCAAGCAGGACCTGCGAACCGCCGCCGAACCCATTCGCGAGGAGCCCACATGAGTACCGTCGTCGACACCCTGGCCGAGCTGGCGCCGCTGGTCGGCCAGAACCTCGGCACCAGTTCCTGGGTCGAGATCGACCAGCACCGCATCGATACGTTCGCCGCAGCCACTGGGGACCACCAATGGATCCACACCGATCCGGAACGGGCCGCCGACGGGCCGTTCGGGACGACCATCGCGCACGGCTACCTGACCTTGGCGCTGCTCATCCCGATGTGGACAGAGCTCCTCGACGTCCGCGAGGCCCGAACGAAGGTCAACTACGGGTTGGGGAAGGTGCGCTTCCCGGACCCGGTGCCGGTCGGTTCGAAGGTTCGGGCCACCGCCACCCTGGCGGCGGTGGACCAGATCGAAGGCGGCGTCCAGGTCACCGTCGATGCAGTGATCGAACGCGACGGCGCGGCCAAGCCCGCGTGCGTGGCCCAGCCGATCTTCCGCTTGTACCGGTGACTTCGGTGCACCCAACCCGTCCGTTGGCGGCTACGGTCGCCCGTCCTAAGGTCGAGATGTGACCCTTCGTAGCGAACCCCCCTTTCGAGCCGACCACGTCGGCAGCCTGCTGCGGCCGCAGAGCGTGCTCGCCGCCCGAGCCGAGTACGCCGACGGCACCATCACCGCTGAGCAGTTGCGCGCAGTCGAGGACGCCGCCATCCGCGACGTCGTGCGCATGCAGGAGGACATCGGCCTGCAGAGTGCGACCGACGGCGAGTTCCGGCGCACGTCGTGGCACATGGATTTCATCTACCAGTTGCACGGCGTCAGCCGCACCACCGAGCAGATCCAGGTGCACTTCCGCAACGCGCAGGGCGACCTGGACTTCACATCGGCCGCGCTCAAGGTCGACGGCAAGATCGGGCTGGACGGGCCGATCTTCGGCGCGGACTTCGAATTCCTGAAGTCGGTCGTCACGACGGCGACCCCGAAGCTCACGATCCCGTCGCCGAGCATGGTGCACTACCGCGGCGGCCCGGCCGCGATCGACAAGTCGGTGTACCCGGACGAGGACGAGTTCTGGGCCGACCTGTCCGGGGCGTATGCCAAGCAGGTCGCCGAGATCGCCGCGCTGGGCTGCACCTACCTGCAGCTCGACGACACCAGCCTGGCCTACCTCAACGACCCGGCCCAGCGGGCCGAGCTCACGTCGAAGGGCGGCGACGCCGAACACCAGCACGAGCGCTACATCCGCCAGATCAACACCGCACTGGCCGGGCGTCCGCCGGAACTGCGGGTCACCACGCACATGTGCCGCGGCAACTTCCGGTCGTCCTGGACGGCCGAGGGCGGCTACGACTTCGTGGCCGAGGCGCTGTTCGGCGACCTGAACGTCGACGGCTTCTTCCTCGAGTACGACGACGCGCGCTCCGGCGGCTTTGAGCCGCTGCGCTTCGTCCCTCCGGGCAAGATGGTCGTGCTCGGCCTGGTGACGACCAAGCGGCCCGAGCTGGAATCCAAGGACGACCTGAAGCGGCGAATCGACGAGGCGGCGAAGTACGTGCCGCTCGAGCAGCTGTGCCTGTCCGGCCAGTGCGGCTTCTCGTCCACTGTCGAGGGCAACAACCTCACGCTCGACGACGAGATCGCCAAGCTCCGGCTCATCGTCGAGACCGCCGCCGAGGTGTGGGGCTGACCGCGATGACCGACGTATTCATCCTCGACGCCGTCCGAACCCCGGTCGGGCGATACGGCGGGGCGTTGGCCGGGATGCGCCCGGATGATCTCGCTGCGCACGTGGTCCGCTCGCTGGTGGAGCGGGCGCCGGGCCTGGATCAGGCCGCGATCGACGACGTCTTCTTCGGCGACGCGAACGGTGCCGGTGAGGACAACCGGGACGTCGCCCGCATGGCCGCGCTGCTGGCCGGCCTGCCCACGTCGGTGCCGGGCGTGACGGTCAACCGGCTGTGCGGCTCCGGGATGGAGGCGCTGATCGAGGCCAACCGGGCCGTGGCGGTCGGTGACGCCTCACTCGCGGTCGCCGGTGGCGTCGAGTCGATGAGCCGGGCGCCATGGGTGCTGCTGAAACCAGCAAAGGGCTTCCCCGCCGGTCCGGAGACCCTGCACTCGACCACGCTGGGGTGGCGCATGGTCAATCCCGCGATGCCGGCCGACTGGACGGTCTCGCTGGGTGAGGCCGCCGAGCAGCTGGCCGACAAGTACGGCATCACGCGCGAGAAGCAGGACGAGTTCGCGCTCGCCAGTCACCAGCACGCGGCTGCGGCCTGGGACGCGGGTGTGTTCGCCGACGAGGTTGTCGCGGTGCCCGGTGTCGAACTCGCCCGCGACGAGCCGATTCGTCCGGACACGACGCTGGAGGTGCTGGCCAAGCTCAAGCCGGCGTTCCGTCCCGACGGCACGGTGACGGCCGGAAACTCCTCGCCGCTCAACGACGGCGCGGCCGCGCTGTTCGTGGCCGACGAGGCGGGCGCAGCCAGCGCGGGGCGCAGGCCGTTGGCCCGCATCGTTTCCCGCGGTGTGGCCGCCGTCGAGCCGCAGTACTTCGGCATCGGTCCGGTCGAGGCGGCGAACCTGGCGCTGCGCCGCGCCGGCATCGGGTGGCAGGACTTGGCCCTGGTCGAGCTCAACGAGGCGTTCGCGGCGCAGTCGCTCGCCTGTCTGGCCGACTGGCCCGAGCTGGATCCGGCGATCGTCAACGTCCACGGTGGGGGTATCGCGATCGGCCACCCGCTCGGCTGCTCCGGCGCGCGGATCGTCGGACACCTCGCGCATGCACTGCACCAGCGCGGCGGCGGGTTCGGCTTGGCCGCCATCTGCATCGGCGTCGGCCAAGGACTGGCCGTCGTGCTCGAAGGAGTGCCGGCATGACCAGCGAAACCGTCGGGCGCGATCGATTGCAGTTGCCGACCGGTTACCGCGCCGATCCCGAGGGCACCCATCCGCCGCTGTCGTTCAGTGGTTACAAGAGCACGGCGTTGCGCTATCCGGCCAAGCCGCTGCACCTCCTGCCGCACCGGCTGACTGAGCTCACCGGGCCGGTGTTCGGCGTCGAGCGCGTCGGCGCGGGCGAGGACGACCTCACCCACTTCGACGGCGGCGAAGCAGTGGGCCAACGCATCATCGTGCACGGGCGCCTGCTGGACGGTGACGGGCGGCCAGTGCCGAATGCGTTGTTGGAGGTCTGGCAGGCCAACGCCGGCGGCCGCTACCGCCACGTCGTGGACCAGTGGCCGTCGCCGCTGGACCCGCACTTCTCCGGCCTTGGGCGCACGGTCACCGACGATCAGGGCCGCTACCGCTTCACCACGATCAAGCCGGGTGCGTACCCGTGGAAGAACCACCTCAACGCCTGGCGCCCCGCGCACATCCACTTCTCGGTGTTCGGCCACGCATTCACCCAGCGGCTGGTCACCCAGATGTACTTCCCCGACGATCCGCTGTTCTTCCAGGACCCGATCTTCAACTCGGTCCCCGACGCCAAGGCTCGCGCCCGGCTGATCTCGGCCTACGACCACGAGGTCACCACCGATCACTGGGCGCTCGGGTTCCGCTTCGACATCGTGCTGCGGGGTCGGGAGCAGACCCCTTTCGAGAGCGAGCCCGACGATGACTGAGGTGCTCGGCTCGACGCCCTCGCAGACGGTCGGCCCCTATCTGGCAATCGTGCTGCCGTGGACCGACGGGCCCGACGTCGTGGCTCCCGGCTCGCCCGGCCGGATCACGATCAACGGCCGGCTGACCGACGGTGCGGGTGAGTCGGTGCCGGACGGGCTCATCGAGGTCTGGCAGGCCGACCCACAGGGTCGGTTCGACCATCCCGACGACCCCCGCGGTGCGGCCAGGCACGACGGATTCCGCGGCTTCGGCCGTTGCCCCACCGACGCCGACGGTCGGTTCCACTTCCACACCGTCAAGCCCGGCCCGCTGCCCGACGGTGCCGACGGCACCGAAGCGCCCCATCTCGATGTGTCCGTCTTCGCTCGCGGGCTGCTGCACCGGCTGGTCACGCGCATCTACTTCCCGGACGAGACCGCCAATGCGGGCGACGCCGTCCTCGGCACGCTGAGCCCCGACGAGCGGGGCCGACTGATCGCCGACGCTCAGGACGACGGCACGCTGCGCTTCGATATCCGGCTGCAGGGCGAGGACGAGACCCCGTTCTTCCAGATCTGACCGACCGGCTTGGCCCCGTAGCCGGCGGCGCAGCGGCGTGTCGCCCGGCTGCGGGGCCAAGCCGAACCGGGGGTTACGGCTAGGCCGACAGCTGCGCCGCGATGACCGCGAGCTTCGCCGGGTCGACGATGACGTGGATCCGCTGCACGAGTTCGTCCTCGACGGTGAGCTGGAGAACCGCGTAAAGCCTGCGGTCCTCGAAGGCCAATATCTCCGAGTGATCGCCGATCGGGTTGCACACCAACGCGGTCGTGGGCCGAAACCAACGCAGCAGGTTGCGGGCCACCTTCGTTGCGCCACGACGCCTGCCACCGCGCCGGTCGTGGGGTCCGAGGTCGGCCTCACCCCAGACGTCGGGGTCGAGCACCGGGACCAGCGCTGAGACGTCCCCGAGCGAGCAGGCCTGGATGAAGCGTTCAGCGACCAGCCGGTGTTGGGCCACATCGACCGCGCCCGCGACGGTGGCGCGTTGTTCGTGAATCTTCGCGCGGGCGCGGCGGGCGAGCTGACGGCACGTCGCCGCGGGTCGGCCGACCGTCTCGGCGATGTTGTCGAAGGGTGTTCGGAAGATGTCGTGCAGGACGAACACCACGCGCTCGGCCGGTGTGAGGCGCTCCAGCACGACGCCCAGTGCGGTCCGGACCTCGTCGTCTAGCGTCACTCGGTCGGCCGGATCGACGGGATGCGGCTGGGCGGCCGGTTCGCCGACGGACTCGATCGTGGCGGTGTCGTGCGTACGCTCCCGCCGTGAGTGGGCCGAGCCGATCTGGTCCAGACAGATGCGGCTCGTCACGACGATGAGCCAGGCGCGGTGGTCCTCGATCGTCGCGTAGTCGGCATTGGCGAAGCGGGCGAACGCTTCCTGGACGGCGTCCTCGGCTGCCCCGATGTCGCTGAGCATGCCGTAGGCCAGATTGATCAGGAAGCCACGCTCAGCCCGCCAGACTCGGTCGAACTGGGCCTCGGTGGCCCGATCGCTGTCGTGCTTGCCTGCCATTGCTTGCCCACCCTAGGTCGTGGTCGTTGCCGTTCTTTCCACATGGACGAAGTAGCGGCGGAGAAAGTGACAACCGACACCGCTGTCACATTCCGCGCGGACGCGTCGTCCCTGTTGTTGACACACCCACTCTCGGAAGGCCAGCAGCATGACTGCCTTGATCGACGCCGCACCGTCCGTCCTCGCCACCCGTCGGGGCAAGCTCGTCCTGGCGCTGTTGTGCGCAGTCGCATTCCTCGACTTCGTCGACGCCTCCATCGTCAACGTCGCATTGCCGTCGATCCGCGACGACCTGCACGTCTCGGTACAGGGGCTGCAGTGGATCCCCAGTGGGTATCTCCTGACCTATGGCGGCTTCATGCTCCTCGGCGGTCGCGCCGCGGATCTGCTCGGGCGCCGGCGCGTGCTCGTCACCGGGACGGCGCTGATCGGACTGGCGTCACTCGCCGGAGGGTTGGCTGCGAACGAGGGGACGCTCATCGCTGCTCGGCTCGTGCAGGGTCTCGGCGCCGCGCTGATGCTGCCGGCCGCCTTGTCGATCTTGACCACGACGTTCACCCAGGCGACTGACCGGCACAAAGCGCTCGGGGTCTGGGGCGGCGTCGGCGGGCTGGCCTCCGCCGCCGGCGTGTTGCTCGGGGGAGTGCTTACCGAAGGTCCGGGCTGGCGCTGGGTGATGTTCGTGAACCCGCCGGCGGCCGGGCTGGTGCTGTTCGGCATCTTCTGGCTGATCAGCGGTGAGCGCCCGGCCGCCCGGTCGGTCGGCTTCGACCTACCCGGCTCGATGCTCGTCACCAGCGGCATGCTGCTGCTCGTCTACACGCTGGTCAAGGCGCCGGACGTGGGGTGGGGCTCCGCGCGCACCTGGGCCGGGCTCGCGGGCGCGCTGCTGCTGGTGCTCGCATTCGTGCTCAACGAACGGCGCGTCCCCAGTCCGTTGCTGCCCCTCTCGATCTTCCGGGTCAGAGGACTGGCCGCCGCTGACGCGACCCAGTTGATCGCCTTCGCCGGATTCTTCGCGATGTTTTTCTTCCTCACCCTCTACATGCAGAACGTTCTGGGTTACTCGCCGATCCAGACCGGCGCGGCCTACCTTCCGCTCTGTGTCGGCGTCGGCGTTGCCGCCGGGGGCACTGCGCAAATTCTGGCCCGGACCGGCACCCGGCCAGTGATCGTCGTCGGTGCGCTGCTCGCTTGCGCCGGCGTCTACTACCTGTCGCGGATCCCGGTGGACGGCTCGTACCTGCTCGACCTGCTGCCCGGGATGATGCTGATGTCTTTCGGCCTGGGAGCGGTGTTCGTCGGAGTCACCACGGCCGCAAATGCCGGCGTGCCGGCCGACCAGGCCGGCCTGGCGGCGGCGCTGCTCAATGCATCGCTGCAGATCGGCGGCGCGCTCGGGCTCGCGATCTTCTCCGCCATCGCCACCGCCCGCAGCACCCATCTGCTGGCCCGGCATGCGGCGTTGCCGTACGCACAGACCGCCGGCTATCACCAGGCTCTGCTGGCCAGCAGCATCTTCCTTTTTGCTGCCGCGCTGCTCGCGCTTCGAGCGCCCAATACGCGTGGCGGGGGGGCGTCCCTCGACGAATCACCGCATCCCGAAGGAACGGCACGATGATCGACTATGCCCAACCGCTATCGGCTGACACTCACTGCCCGGAGCGATCCGTGCGGTTGCGGAGTTCGTCGATCCTTTCCGACGCCTCGGCCTTGGTGAGATCCTCCGGCAGCTCCTCGCCGGCCTCGCGCGCAAGCGTCTCGAGGTAGGCGGCCTGGCGATCCGTCGGGGGTTCGTCACCCGTGCGCCAGGTCGTCGGGTCCGGAACCTCGGCATTTCCGGCTCCGGGCTGTGCCGGATCGGTGGCCCGGGGCTGCGGATCGCGGTCTGACGCTGTCGCCTCGCTCATGTCAGCTCCTCAGTCGAATGTGCGTTCGAAGATGTCGTACCCAACCCGGTCGCTGAACAAACCAATCGGCCGGCGGCGCCTCAAGTCGTGCCGCCGCCGGCCGATGTCTTGTCGAAACGTGCCCCGGCCCGACGGAGGCCTCGGGCGACCCCGGTTTGGAGCGAGACGTGATGGCGCCAGCACCTGTGCTCACCGTCGTTGGCGTTGATCTGGACGAGGTGATGGCGCCCGGCGCGCTGGTCTCCGCGTTTCAGCCCCTCGTCGAACTGGCGTCGGGCGCCACCGTGGGATTTGAGGCACTGGCGCGGTGGCCTGGCATCACCGGAGCGGTTCCGGACACCGTCTTTCCCGCGGCTCGAGCGGCCGGCCGGTCCGCCGAGCTCGACTGGATGGCTCGCCTGGCCGGCTTTCGGGGCGCGCTGGATGCCGGTCTGGGCACGGACCAGACACTGTTCATCAACGTCGAGGCCGCCTCGTTCGGAGCGCCCCAGCCGGCTGCGGCCCGCGAGCTCATCGCGCAAGCTCTCGCCGGACTACGGGTCGTACTCGAACTGACGGAACGCTCGCTGCTGAGCCGTCCAGCTGACCTGCTGGCCCTGATCGGCTGGGCCCGAGATCATGGCTGGGGCGTCGCCTTGGACGACGTTGGGGCGAATCCCGATTCGTTGGCCCTGTTGCCGTTCGTGGCGCCGGATGTGATCAAACTGGATCTCGCCCTTGCTCAGCAGACCCCGTCGCAGCAGCAGGCCCGCACGATGGCCGCGATCATGGCCCACGCAGAACGCACCGGCGCGGTGATCCTGGCCGAAGGGATCGAGACCGACGCCCACCTCGAGCAGGCGTTCTCGTTCGGTGCAACCTACGGGCAGGGCTGGCTTTTCGGTCGGCCTGGTCCGCTGGTGGCTTCAGCCTCCCGAACGGGGACGGCCCGGCTGCCGTTCAGCGAACCGGCCGCACCTGTCGCACGAACGCCGTTCGACCTGGTCGCCGCACGCGGGGATCTGCGGGTCGGCCGCAAACCCCTCCTGCAGGCCATGTCACGCCACATCGAGAGCCAGGCCATGGCTCAGAGTGACCCGCCGGTCGTGCTCGCCGCATTCCAGACCGCGGATCGGTTCACGCCGGTACTGGCGCGACGATATGCCGCGCTGGCCGACGCCTGCCCGTTCGTCGGAGCGCTCGGCGCCGATCTGCCCAGCATTCCGGCTACGGGCGTGTCCGGCGCCGACCTGGCGCCGGACGATGCGTTGCGCGGCGAATGGACCGTCGTCGTCGTCGGGCCGCATTACGCCGGCGCCTTGATCGCCCGCGACCTGGGCGACGATGGTCCTGACCGCAACCGGCGCTTCGAGTTCACCATCACTCATCAGCGCGACACCGTCGTTGCGGCCGGTCGTTCGCTGATGGCCCGGATCGTCGCCAGCGGGCGCTAAAAATTTCATGTTAAAATAGTGTTAAGTGCACCTGCGGGGCCAGTGCAACGCCAGACCTACCCTTTCGAAAGTTGCCACATGTCTCGCTCGCTCAACACCGGCCTGTCGCTGGTCCTGACGGCGGCTCTAACCGCCGGTGCGTCGATCGCCCTCGTCGCACTCGCCGCCGAACCGGCCGCGGCTGCGTCCAGCCATGATCCGCGCGGTTCGGTCGACTCCTGGGCCCATTCCGGGGCAGCTGTCTCGTTCCGCGGCTGGGTCACCGACCCGGACCTCGGCGGAACAGTGCGGGTGGTCGTTTCGCTGGACGGCACCGTCGTCAGCTCGATGTTGGCCAACCAGCCCCGTCCGGACGTAGCGAAGGTGTATCCGGCCTACGGTGCCAATCGCGGCTTCGCCGGCTCCTTGAAACTCCCAGCTGGCGCGCACGCCGTCTGCCTGGTCGCCGGCGATCTGGGGCTCGGTTCGGATACTGCACTCGGCTGCAAGACCATGTCGGCCCCGAAGAGCACCGCCGCCGCGACGTCCGTGGTCGCGACCAGAAGGCCGTTCGGATTGCTCGACGGCTTTACCTACAGCGTGGCGAACCAGACGATCTCGGCCCACGGTTGGGCGCTCGACCCCGACACCGTCAACCCGATCTCCGTCGATGTGATGATCGGCGGGCAGTCGCAGGGCGCCGCGATGGCAACGCGGCCCCGACCGGACGTGGCGCAACGGCACCCCGGCCGCGGCGGGAACCACGGCTTCTCGTACACGATGTGGGCGCCGCTGCCCGCCGGTACCTACTCGGTCTGTGCCGTGGGGATCAACACCGCCGCGGGCGGAAACACGATCCTGCCGTGCAAGACGCTCACCATCAAACCCACGGGCGATCCGGCCGCACTCAACGTCGCGACCAACGCCGCGGCGGCGACGGCGATCCGGGCCCAGGCGATCAGCTCCGGTGCGGCACCAGCGTCGCGCTTCCCACTTGGCGCGAACTCGGCCACGACGATCGCCCTCGCGACTCGGGCTCTGCTGCAGCAGGCGGTCGGGCGGACGGCGCGACCCCCAGCGGGGCGCGGGCTGCCGGCGTTCGCCGTGGCCAGCCCGGCTCGGATCGTCGACGAGCAGGCCGTCATGGGCCCGCGTCCGTCCTTGGGCAGCTACCCCGCGGCCAAGAAGGGCGGCCGCCCGGGCATCGGGCGGTCGCTGCAGCCGTACGCCAACGACGCCCTGTCCACGCCCGGTGCCCGTGGTGTCGGCCTGGTCGGCGCGGCGCGCGTGCTGCCCGCCAACGGCCGGACCGTTCACCCGACCTTGCCCGGGTACCCGGCGCACTACACCCGGATGCGGGCCGAGGTGGCCATCGACGCGGCGTTGGCCCATATCGGAGACCCGTACGTCTGGGCCGCGGCCGGTCCGAGCACGTTCGACTGCTCGGGACTGACCCAATGGGCGTGGGCCAAGGCCGGTGTGGGCCTCGGGCACTTCACCGGCAGCCAGGCCGTGCAAGGCGTGCGAGTGGCTGCCAACCAGCTCCTGCCCGGCGATCTCGTGCTCTTCGGTCGCGACCTGCATCACGTGGGGATGTACCTCGGTGCGGGTTACATGCTCGACGCGCCGGACACGGGCGCCTACATCCGCGTCGACAAGATCTCCTGGTTCGGCGACTTCAGCCTGGCCGTCCGGCCCTGACCGCTTTGCCTGCTCAGAGGCGCTCCTCGGTCGCGGCATCGCGGCGCCCACCGAAGTACTGGTCGAGTACGTCCTGGAACACCTCCTCATCGGGGGCGGCCTGGCGGAAGAGCGTCATCGACGACTGCAGCTTCTGGGCGTCGAGCGCGCCGAAGATGTCCTCGGGCCGCCGAGCGGAGTGGGCGCGGACCAGGGCGGCGGCCGCGACGAGTCGCGGGCCGAGCACGGGATGGCGCAGGTAGGCCCTCGCCTCGTCGACGGATGAGATGGCGTAGGTGCGCGCAGTCGGGCTGCGGCCGAGGCCGGCGACCTGCGGGAACACGAACCACATCCAATGGCTGGACTTGCGTCCGTCACGCAGCTCGGCCAGCGCCCGCTCGTAGGTCGCGCCCGCATCCTGCGCGGCAACGAACCGCTCGAGATCGTAGTGATCGGGCACGGCGTCGTCCTTTCGTCTCCGCGGTCGGTCGGCTCCCACTTCTACCCGATCGGCCCCAAGCCACCGGGATACGGTGGCAGGTGTTTCACATCGCGTTCGTCGAGCCTCGCATCCCGCCCAACACCGGCAACACCATCCGGACGGCGGCGGTGACCGGCGCCCATCTGCACCTTGTGGAGCCGCTCGGATTCCAGTTGACCGACGCCCATTTGCGCCGAGCCGGGCTGGACTACCACGATCTGGCGACGGTCAGCGTGCATGCGAACCTCGCCGGCCTGTGGGCCGACGTGCTCCCCGCGCGCGTGTTCGCTTTCACCACCGGCGCGCGGACGTCCTACACCGACATCGAGTACCGGCGCGGCGACGTGCTGATGTTCGGCCCCGAGCCGACCGGATTGGCCGATGACGTGCTCAGGGACCCGAACATCACTGGTCTGCTTCGGATCCCGATGCTCGCGGGACGACGCTCGCTGAATCTGGCGAACTCGGCGGCGATCGCCACGTACGAGGCTTGGCGTCAGTTGGGCTTCGACGGCGCCGGTTCGGTCGCCGACGCTTGAGCGACTCCGGCACCGAGCCGAGCGGCGGCCCCGGCGAGGGCTGCCCGCGCTCCGTCGGCGAGTTGAATGACCAGTTCCGCTGCCGGTAGCGGCTGGGCCAGGGCATAGGCCTGCCCGGCCCAGAGGTGCAAGGTGTCGGCGTCACCGCGTCCGCGCGCTGCGGCGCGAAGGGGCGCCGTCAGGTGATGTATCTCGGGGTAGGCGCTTGGTGCCGCCGCGGAGTGGTCCTGCAGGAACCGGTTGGCGAGGCCGCGGGCCGTTCGCCCCGTGAAGGCGCGGGTCAGCGCCGTGGGCCGCGCACCGTCGGTGATCGCGGTTCGGTGGACCGGCGCCGTCGATGCCTCCGGGCAGAGCAGGAACACCGTGCCGAGGGCGGCCGCAGCTGCCCCGGCGGCGAGCACCGCGGCCACGCCCGACCCGGTCGCGATGCCACCCGTGGCGACAAGCGGAACTGCGGCGCCGACCCGGGCCCGTACCAGTTGCAGCAACGCGATCAACCCGTACTGCTCGGGGTCGCTGTCGTCGAATCCGCCGCGGTGACCGCCGGCCTCGGTCCCTTGCACGACCAGCGCGTCCGCGCCTGCTGCCGTCGCCGTGGCGGCCTCCTCGGCCGTGGTCACCGTTACCCATACAGCCGCGCCGGAATCGTGCAGCTGCCCGATCTCCCGCGACGAGGGGCACCCGAACGTGAACGAGACGACGGGGACGTGTTCGCGGCAGACCAGTTCTAGCTTCTCGGCGTAATGGTCGTCGTCCCACCGGGGTGCGCCGAGCACGACTCCAGCGCGTTGCGCCTCGGCCCGGAGACTGTCGGCGTAATTGTTGATGTCGTCGACCGCCGCCCCCCGTTGCGGCGGGGAGAAGATGTTGATCCCGAACCTTGCACCCTGGGATAGCAACTCGCGGAGCTGGTCCAGGTCGGTCCGGACCGCCTGGGCCGATTTGTACCCGGCGGCGAGGAAACCGAGACCGCCGGCGTTCGCGACGGCCGCCGCCAGTGCCGGCGTCGACGCACCGCCGGCCAGCGGAGCCTGAACGATCGGGTATCGCAGCGACTCAAGGGTGAACACGCCCATATCGTCACATGCCCGTTCCTCGGCCGACCCTCGGAAAAGGTTTGACCGCAACCGTTGTGGGGAACAAATCAGCCGTGGCGTGACGCTTGCGCCCTGGAGAGGAGCAGTCGTGTTGAGGATCGTTCGATGGGCGATCCCTGCGGCCGCGCTGGGCGTCGCTGGCCTCGGGATGGCCGTTTCCGCAGACATCGAAGACTCATGGTGCGCCCCGCAGACCAGCTGGGCCGGCCCGCGCCATTCCGGCGACGCGATGCTGGGGATCGGCGGCGGAATGCTCCTTGCCGCAGGCAGCGCGGTCGGCTTCGGCCGTAGGCTGCTGCGGCGCCGCGCGTGAGCGTGCCAGCCACTCCCGAACCGCAACCTCGGCCACCGGCGGCTGTGGCTGGGCAAGATACCCTGCCACTCATGCCCAGCCTCCCCGAGACTTCCGTAACTCGTGGGCGTGCGAATCTGTGGCCGCCGGTTGCGGTCGTGATGGTCATCCGCAACGAGGCTCGGCTGCTGCGCGAGACGCTGGCCAGCGTGTTGAGCCAGGACTATCCCGGTCCGCTGGAGGTCGTGATCGCGGTCGGGCCGTCGACCGACGGCACCGAAGTCGTTGCGGCCGAACTGGCCGAGGAGGACTCCCGGGTCACGCTCGTGACCAACCCGAGCGGCTGGACTCCGGCGGGACTCAATGCCGCCGTCGCCGCGACGTCGGCTCCCGTCGTCGCGCGGGCCGACGGGCATGCGCTGCTTCCCGACGGCTATCTGCGGCGCGCGGTCGAGGTGCTGCAGCAGACCGGTGCGGTCAACGTCGGCGGAGTGATGGCGGCCGAAGGCACCACTCCGTTCGAGCGCACCGTCGCCGCCGCGATGTCCTCGCCGTTCGGGGTGGGCGGCGGGCGCTTTCACTACGGCGGTGAACCCGGGCCGGCGGACAGCGTCTATCTGGGCGTGTTCCGTCGCGAAGCCCTGGTCGCCGCACGGGGATACGACGAGCGATTCGCCCGCGCCCAGGACTGGGAACTCAACCACCGGCTACGTGGCGCCGGCGGCCTGGTCTGGTTCGCGCCTGAGCTACGCGTCTCCTACCGACCGCGCCACTCGCTTCAGGCCCTGGCTCGGCAGTACTACAACTACGGCCGTTGGCGGCGCGTCGTCATGCGCCGCCACCGCAATTCCGTGCGGTGGACCTACCTCGTGCCTCCGGTCACGGTCACCGGGCTTATCGCGGGGGTCGGACTGGCGATCGCTGGACGTCGGGTGGGTCTACTCGCACCGGCCGCCTACGCCGCCGCAAACCTGGCGGCCAGTTCCGTCGTCGGCCGCCGGCTGCCGCTCAAAGAGGCGGTTCAGCTTCCGGTCGTCTTCGCCACGATGCATCTGACGTGGGGTTGGGGCTTCTTGACCAGCCCGCGCCGGCTCGGCGCGCACAACGACCGGCACCGCATCGACGCATGGCCTGAACGCTCAGCGTCGCCAGAACCTCCGTAGCTTCAGCACCCGTCGACGCAGCGCGCCGACCCGGCGCCGGCCTGGGCGCAGCATCCGGCGAAGCGCGGTCGAGGCCTTCGGGGTGTGCTGGTCGGCCGCCCTCGTCTCCGCCGCAACGGCGATATGCCCACCCTCGGACACGGTTAGGCGTACCCCGCTGGGACGTGGCTGCGGCCAGCGTTCGACGTCGAGCCCGACGAGGACCTGCCAATCCCCTTGCGCGAGCGGAGGCAGTTCACCTGTCAGGCACAGCCCGTCGGGGATCCATTCGACGCCGCTGATGTCGAGCGGCAAGGAACTCTGGGTGGCGCGCTGCGTCAGCAGCACCCGAGCGAGCGGTGGGTCAGCGGCCGTCGACTCCAGGGGGACGACGACCCGCAGCTTCGACGCCCCGTGCCGAGCGCGCACCGGGGCCACCCGGCGACCGTGCCCCAGTTCGCGCAGCAACCGGTTCGGACTGGCGCCGACATCGAGGCTGAGATTGCCGTATGGCTCGGTCCAGTACGGCGTGACCAACTGCCCGGACAACAAGGCCGTGCGCAACGCGCTTGAGGCCCGTTCGGTGCGATTCGAACCCAGCCGCACCTGCTTGCTGAACCCCGTCTGGTTGATGCGGGCGTAGGCGTCCCAGACGCCTGGAGTCAGTGGCCGCCCGCCGCCGAGAGTCCGGGGGTCGATGCGGGCCGAAGCCCGGAAGGACACCCAGGCGCGGGTGCCGTCGTCGTGCAGGACGAAGGACGACTCGCTCGGCACCGGCCACTCCTCGCTGTCCTCGCGCCGGCGCAGGACGACGTCCAACCGCGCTGAGCGAAGCAGCTTGCTGCAGTCCAGCACCTCGGGGGGGACGGACCGGCGGACCGCGTCCGGGCCGGGCATCAACAGAGCCGCCCCATCGCGGTGATAAGACCACCGACGCCCGCTGCCCTGGTCCAGCAGGGAACCGTCCAGATCGAGTTCGAGCACTCCGCCGGCGTCCCAGCGCATGTCCAGGAGTCCGACGTCGGCACCCAGCCGCAGGCCGTGCTCCACGCAGACCGTCAGGTCGGCCCGGCGGTCCGCGCGCAAAAGCAACGCGCGAACGTGCTGGGGCGGCGGCAAGCCCGCGTCGGCGCTGAGGGGGATCTTCTCGACTGCCACCTTGCGCGCTTCGTCGAACACCTGCCGCTGGTACTGGGCGTCTTGGTCGAGGAATCGGCGGCCGTCGAGCCGACCGAGCAGTTCGGTGCGCAGGGTGCGGCGCAGGTAGCGGTCGCGAACGGATCCCGGCTCGGTGCGGGCCAGCACGATGTCCACGACCTCCCGGACGTTGCCGTAGTAACCCCGGGGGTCGATCCGCTGGTAGCCGGCATTGCCGGCGTCGGCCCGCCCGACGTGGAAGTAGCAGTGGTAGTCGGCCAGGATCGAGATCCGCTCGGCGAGGAAGTAGGCCTCCGTGACGAAAACGTGGTCCTCCAGCCGGCGGCGACCCTCGGGGAATCGCAGGCCGTGCTTTTCCAGGAACGCCTTCCGGAACATCTTGTGGGGGGTGAGGGAATCCATGAGTGGTGCGTTATCGAGGCTCACCAGGGGCCTGGTCTTCGCGAACAGTGCCTTGGCCACGCCGCGGTGGTGACCGGCGTATCGCCCGATCACGAGATCGGAGTCGTTCTCGGCGGCGAAGTCGGTCATCCGCTGGAGTGCCTCGACCCCAAGCCAGTCGTCATGGTCGACGAAGAAGACGTACTGGCCGCGGGCGGCATCGATGCCGAGATTTCGCGGCCGACCGGGCCAGCCGCTGTTGGGTTCGTGCATCACCACGACGTTCGAACGCTCCTGGGCGAGTTCGTCGAGGCGGGCGGGAGTGTGGTCGGTGGACCCGTCATCGACGAAGATCACCTCGAACTCGTCCTGCGGCAGAGTCTGGCCGATCAATGACGCGATCAGTTGTTCGATGTGCCGACCGGTGTTGTAGACCGGCACGACCACGCTCACCCGGACAGGGGGTGCACCTTCGCCGGTCGTCACCCGTCCTCCATGCCGACCTCGCGCGCCGCAACCACGCTCAGCGTCTCGGGCGCGGTGTGCTGCTCGAGCCGCTCGTCGTCGTCACCGACGCCGAACCGGGCGACCGACTGGTGGGCGTCGGACTTGGCGACGAGGTTGTCGACGGCCTGGCGGAACAGTGTCATCGCGTCGGCGTTGGGATCGCCGAGCAGGTAGTCCCGGACCTCGGCGCGCCGGGCCCGAAGCGGGTCTGGACCGCGGGCCGACTCGAGGCCCTCGACCAGCCGGGCGGCGCCCGGCCCGATCAAATAGGCCGCTCCCGCGGAAGGATTCTGATCCTGGAACACCCGATCAGGGATGGCTGCGCCGTTGGTGACGAAGTACGGCTTCTCTGAGCGTAGATAGTCCGAGACCACGCTGGAGATGTCGCTTATCAGGGCGTCGGAGTTGTTGAAGCACTCGTAGAGCGGCGTCGCGCCGAGCACCGCGACGTGTTCGGAGCCGGCGGCGGCGAGCATGGCCACGATCTCGGCGCTGGCCCGCGCCGCCTCGGGGTTGACCGAGCCGGTCAGAGGATGCGGCTTGTAGAGCACCCGAACGCCGGGCGTGCCGAGCAGGATCCGGACGATGTCGCGTCCCATCGGCATGAGCGAGGACTGATGTGGGTCGTCCGTCCAGCCCTCCCACGTCGGGGCGTACAGCACGGTGAACTGCGCGCCGGGGGGCGTCGGGCCGGCGGGCAGGATGCCGTCGAGTTGCGGCCGACCGACGAGCACGATCTCGTCCTCGCGAACACCCACCTGCGTGCGCAGGTAGCGTTGTCGGCCGGCCTCGCCGGCGACCCACACCTCGTCGTAGACCTTGGCGAACGGGTTGAAACTGGCCGTCTTGTCGCTGTCGCCATGGCCGATGAACGCGCTCTTGAGGGTCGGCAGCCGCAGCAGGTGCAGGTTGCGGCCCACGTTCGAGACGTAGAGAGCTACGCGACCGCTCGGCATTTCGAAGTTCATCAGGTCGACTGAGAACGGCATGCACAGGACCGGCACCGTGGTCGGCCCGAACTGATCCAGATAGCGGCGTTCGCGCAACAGGACCAGCACCGGCCGGCCCAGGCGTTCCATCGTCTCGAGCCACATGTTGACCTGGTAAACCGCCTCGACCCCGCCGGAGAAGTACAAGATCACGACTGGTTTGAGATTGAGGACGGCCTCCTGGGCGGCTTGCAGCCGCGTCTCGCCGGATGGGAGATGCTGCAACGCCAGCACCTGGGGCAGCAGGGTCAGGGCAACCGCCAACGCCGCCAGCACCATCACGACCGCCGCCGGCGCCACCCACGAGTACGAACCAGTCGCCAGTGCCCAGCCCAACGCGACCGTCAACGCCACATCCGTGTGCAGCACGATCGGACCGCCGGACGCAAGCAGCCAGGGCGGAGGGGCCGGCGGTAGCGACTCACCGGGGACCGGCAGGTTGCGCGTCTCGATGCGACGCAGCCGGCCACTGCTCACGAGCACGCGAAAGCCGTTGAACAGCGCGTGCACGCCGTGATGGGCGACTACGGCGATCACGACAAGTGCCTGCGCCGACCCGGACAGCTCGCCGGAGCGCAGCAGGAAGACGACGATCAACACCTGCCGGTAGAAGAATCGCCAGCCCGGCCCGGCACCGACCAGGTTCAGACCGGTCAGGAGCCGCGCGTCACCGATGCGCTGGAGCAGGAGGTCCGCTAGGTAGATCCCGGCTGAGGCGAAAAACACGGCGGCCAGACTGTGGCCGACACTGCCGATGATCAAGACGACGAACAGAACCGCGAGCAGGACGCACGCCAGGGCGTCACGCGCCCGGTTCACCGTGGCCCGCCGCTCGTGTTCGCCTCCGCCTCTGCCTGCGCTTCGGCCTCGGCCTCCGCCTCGGCGATTGCCTGCGCGACCGCGTCCGCCTCGGGGACCCCTCGGCCGGCCGTCTCGCGGCGCACATCGATGACGTGCCCGGTCAGGCCCGACGCGAGCACATCCAGAACTGTGCCGGCGACCGCTTCGCTGTCGAGCAGGGTGCCTTCGGGCTCAGCCCCGAATGCCTGCAGCCGCATCGGGGTGCGGGTGCGCTCCGGGTTGATGACGTTCACGTGCACTCCGTCAGCCGACCATTCGTCGGCCAGCGCCTGGGCCAGGTTCACGACCGCGGCCTTGGTCGAGGAGTACATGACGTAGTCGGCCCGTCCCCGCGTGTACGAACTCGATGTGAACAACACCAGGTGCCCATGGGTTTCGCGAAGGTAGGCCTCGCTGGCCCGGGCTACGATCACCGGCCCGAGGTAGTTGACGTCCACCTGCTGGCGGACCTGTTCGTCATCCATCGCCGACAGCGGACCCTTGGCCAGCTGAGCGGCGCTGAGCACGACAGCATCGATACGTCCGCTGGCGGCATGCGCCTGCTCAAGGGCGCGGAGCACCGAGGCTGGATCTTCCACATACGTGCCGGTTGTGGATCGGCTGTAGGAGAACACCGCACAGCCGAGCTCGCGAGCCTGCTCCACGACGTCGCAGCCGATGCCATAGCTGCCTCCGAACACCACGACTGTCTTGCCATTCAGCGCGCTCTGCAGCTCATCGGCGGTGCGTGGCGTCGCCAGATGTGAGCCGAGCTGGAAGAGCTTGTCGGCCAGGAACAGATCGACCGGGTACGTGACCTTCATGTTCTGCTCATCGCCGGGCACGACGTAGATCGGCACTTCAGGCAAGTAGCGCAGCACCACACCGCAGTCATCGGTGGCCCGGAAGTCCGGATCGGTATCGGCCAGTTCGTAGGCACGGCGGATCGTCGACAGCCGGAAGCCCTGCGGCGTCTGCCCACGGCGCAGGTGGCTGCGCTCCGGAATCTCGACGATGCGGTCCGCATCGTCGACGCGGATGATCGTGTCGGCCGAACCGATGGCAACGTCCACGGCCTGATATGTCCGCAGCGCCTCGACGCAGGCGTGCACCACGCGGGCGGGAAGTAGCGGACGCACGGCGTCGTGGAACAAGACGTTGCAGTCCTGATCGCCGAGTGCCGCGAGCGCGACCTTGGTCGAGGCATTCCGGTCGGCGCCGCCGGCCAGGATGCGGGTCAGCTTCGGCAGGCGTCCGTCGGCGCGGAGGAGACGTTCGGCGTCGGGAATGAAATCCGGCGTCATCACGACCATGATCTCGTCGACCTCGGCGCAGTCGTGCATGGCCTCGACGGTGTGCTCGATGATCGTGCGGCCGGCGACCTTGAGCAGTTGCTTCGGCAGATCCAGCCCGACCCGTGATCCGGTGCCCCCGGCCAGGACGACGGCGACGGTACGAAGGGGGTCGCGGGCGGCGGCGGTCATGCAGGAGTCATCCAGTTCTCACAATGAGCATCGGACCGGTCGCCGTCGCTTAGGCGAGAGATCGCCCGGGTCGCCTGACTCTACCGGAACGGCCGTTACGGCCCGCCGGAACGCAGGGCTCCCGGCGCGCTGCCTGCAGCCCGGGCCCGCGCCGCCGGTTAGGCTGCGACGACGCAGGCCGGGTCGAGGCGGCGGCTGCGAAGCGCTACATTTCGCCGAAATCGGGAGGTCGCATGCGGACAGGCCGCCGTGGGCCGATGCCCGCGGTCGGAGTGCGGCGTTGAACACCGGTCTGGCCCGGCGGATTCGTCGCGCGGGCGGCTCGCTCATCCGGCGGTGGGGGCTGCTGCCGGAAGGCGATCCCGACGGCCTCGGCGACGACGACGCCCTGCGCGGGACGTCGCTGCCGTTCGCGGTGATGCTCTATTTCCCGGACGTCATCCGCAACCTCTACCAGCTGCGGCAGTGGTACGGCCCGTTGCAACGACTCGATGAACGGTACCGGGTCGGAGTGGTGTGCCTCGACAGCCGAGTCGCCGCGGCGGTGCGAGCCGAGTGCGGACTCCCGGTCGTCTGCTGCGGTCGGATCGGCACGCTGGAAGACCTGGTGTCACGCAGCGACGTCGCGCTCGCGCTCTATGTCAACCACAACGTGCGCAATCTGCACCCGCTTCGCTTCGTCACGATGCTGCACGCCTACCTCGGGCACGGAGACAGCGACAAGACCGCCTCGGCCAGCAACCAGGTAAAGGCCTACGACTTCGTGCTGGTCGCGGGCGACGCCGGGCGAGAGCGGTTGCGCCGCAATCTGTTGCGCTATGACGCCGACGCCCACGTCCGCACGATCGGCCGTCCTCAGTTCGACTCGGAACCGGCTCCCGAGCTCCGCCGGCCGACGCCACGCCAGTCGCCCGGCGAGCCGCGTCCGACCGTGCTCTATGCCCCGACGTGGGAGGGCGCCCAGCCGAGCATGGCGTACAGCTCTGTGGTCTCGCACGGCCAAGCCCTGCTGACCTCGTTGCTCGAGGCCGGTCGATTCAATGTCGTCTACCGGCCGCATCCCCGCACTGGGGCCAACGACGCGGGCTTTGCCGTCGCCGACCAGCGCCTGCGCGCCCTGGTGGCGCAGCACCAGAAGAGCGACCCCCTCGGCGCGCATGCCGTCGACCTCGAACCCACCTGGGATGCCCGACATGACCGTGCGGACGTGCTGGTCAGCGACATCTCGGCCGTGGCCAGCGATTGGATGACCACCGGCAAGCCCTTGGTCGTTACCGTGCCCGTGGCGGCCGAGGCCTACCTCGACGCCGACACGGTGCTGAACGTCGCACCGGGACTGCCCGCGGCCGACGCGAGCCGCGCCGCCGAGGTGATCGGCCGCGAACTCGCCGGCGGCGATGTCGCCGGGCGGCAGGGCTGGGTTCAGCACGCGATGGGCGACGTTTCTCCGGGAGCGTCGATGAGCCGGTTCCTCGCAGTGTGCGACGAGCTCGTCGAGCTGCGGGAGCAGGAGCTGCAGGCCCGGGCCACCCGGCTGAGCGGTGATCGGCGGTGAACGCATCCGGTCGGCCGAGCCGGCCCTCGATCGCCCAGTTGCGCGAGATCACCCAGCCGCCCGCGGTGCGGGGCCGCCGCACGGCCGAGCACTGGACCGGTGACCTGTACATGCGGCAGCTGTCGCCGTACGTCACCCGGGCCCTGCTGCCGACGGGCATCACCGCGAACGGCGTCACCTGGTTGATGATCCTCAGCGGCTGGCTCGCGGCCGGCGCCCTGCTGCTGCCCACGCTCATCGGCGCGGCGCTCGCGGTTGCGCTCACCCAGCTGCAGATGATGTGGGACGCCTGCGATGGTGAGGTTGCGCGCTGGCGCGGCACCTCCAGCCCGATGGGCGTGTTTCTCGACAAGTTCGGCCATTACACCGTGGAGACCCTGATCGCGCTTGCCCTGGGCGTACGCGCGGCGGGCGGGATCGACGAGGTGAGCGGCCATCTCGGCTGGGTGGCACTCGGCGCGCTGCTGGCCTGGCTGCTGTGCCTGAACAAGGCGCTCAACGACATGGTGCACGCAGCCCGAGCCGCGGCCGGCCTTGCACGGTTGCCCGACACGGCGGAGGTGAGCACACCGCGCTCGGGTCTGCTCGCGCGGGTGCGTAGCGGCGCCCGGTTCTTGCCGTTCCACCGGATCTACCACTCCGTGGAGTTGACCCTGATCGTGCTGGTGGCGGCGATCGTCGACTCGGTGGCCGGCGAACTGCGCGGCACCCACGCGCTGCTGGCCGTAGTGGTTCCGCTCGCATTGCTGTCGGTGATCGGCCACTTTGTCGCCATCGTGGCGTCGAGCCGGGTGCGTGCGTCCTGAGCGGGCGGCCGTCGTACGGCGTGGTCGTGCTCACTCAGGGCCGTCGCCCGGACGACTTGCGGCGCGCACTGCGAAGCGTGCTGACCCAGGGCGGCGTCGACCTCGACGTGGTCGTGGTCGGAAACGGCTGGCGGCCGACCGGCTTGCCCGACGGTGTCCGGGCGGTGACCCTGCCGGAGAACGTCGGCATACCAGCTGGTCGCAACGCCGGGGTACCTCACGTCCGCGGCCGCCTGCTCTTCTTCCTCGACGACGACGCCTGTCTGCGCGACGTGGACACGCTCGCGCGCATCGCCCGGATGTTCGTTGCCCAACCGGATCTCGGCGCGGTCCAGCCCCGCGTGCTCGACCCCGACGGCCGTCCGGCGCCCCGCCGCTGGACCCCGCGGCTACGCGTCGGCGACCCGGGGCGCCCCAGCGACGTGACTGCATTGTGGGAAGGCGCAGTAGCGGTGCGCCGCGACCTCTTCGAGCGCATCGGCGGTTGGCCGGGCGGGTTCTTCTACGCGCACGAGGGCATCGATCTGGCTTGGGCCGTGTGGGACGCCGGAGCGCGCGTGCACTACGCCGGCAATCTCGTCGCTCTCCACCCGGCGATCGAGCCGACCCGGCATCGGGAGCTCTACCGGCTCTCGGCTCGCAATCGGGTGTTTCTGGCCCGCCGTCGGCTGCCGCTACCGCTGGCGATTGCCTACCTCCTGCTCTGGACGGTGCTCACCGGAGTCCGGGCCCGCGGCCGAACTGCCCTGGCTGAAGCGGCGCGCGGGGCCGTCGACGGGCTGCGCCAAGACGCGGGCCCCCGTCGGCCGATGGCGTGGCGCACGGTGTGGCGGATGACGCGGGCCGGGCGCCCGCCCCTGATCTGAGCTCCTCGGACCCGGCCCGAAGGTCAAAGCCGCTGCTGTACCGCCTTGCGGACGCGCCGCGCGAGGGCCTTGGCCTGGGTCAGCCCGCGCTGTGCGCCGAGCACCGGCTTCGGCGCGGTGGCGGTGGCGGCGGGTCGGGCCTTGGCCGGGGGCCAGGGCTTGGCCGGCGGGGGATTCGACACGTAACTGGCGCTTCCCCTGAGTTCGCGCAACAGTTCGATCGTGTCCGGGCGGCCGTTGCCGTTCGTGCGGGCTGCCACCAGATCGGCCCACACCGGAGACTCGAGAACCGCCTGGGGATCGGCCGCCGTGGAGCGATGGAGGATCTGCTCCGGCACGGCCTGCGGGTCGGAGCCGACGAACTCGGCCAGGATCGCCTCGTAGTTGTCCTGGAGCACGGTGTTGGTCGGATCGGTCCCGCAAACGAGCAGCAGCCCGGTGGGCACGGTGTCCAGACCGACCAGCACCAGATCGGGGCGGTAGCGCTCGAGGACGGTTGCCACCTTGAACACGTCGCCGGTCCACTCCAGTGTGTGCCGATCGCGCGCCGCCTCGTCGACGGTCCGCGGCAGCATGTCGTCGAAGACGATGACGCTCGTCGGGGCGGACAGCCGCTCGGCGTTCATGAAGTCCCGGAGCGCGAATTCGAAGATGTGCAGTCCGTCGATGAAGGTGAGATCGACGACGCCTTCCGGGAACCGGGCGATCGGACGCTCGAGGGCGAAGAAGTCATCGCTGGTCGCCTTCACCAACTGCAGGTCGCACTCGAGCTCGGAGGTGATCTTGAAGGCCGGGTCGACCCCGATCGTGCGAGTTCGGGACCGGCGCAGCCCCCGCCCGTCGTTGATACCGATCTCGAGGTAGTTACGCGGCTGGTACGCCGCATGAATGCCACTGAGGAAGTCGTGCCGGTTCATGGATCCTCGCATCGTCGGGGAAGCCCGGAGCCTATCTGTCGGACGCGACGTCAAATGTCTGAAGGCTCGTCCGGGCTGCTCACCGCGGAGCCGGCTCGGGCCGCGGCCAGCCGATCCTCGAGCGCCTGCGGGTCGTGCCGGGCCTCGTAGGCGTCGACGACGGTCTTGGCGTCGCCGTCGACGACGATTTCGCCCTTCTCCAGCCAGATCACCCGGTCGCAGGTCTCGCGGACCACGTTCAGACCGTGGCTGACGAGAAATACGGTGCCCGCCGCGGCTCGCAGCTCCCGGATCCGGGCTTCACTGCGGCGCCGGAACTCGGCGTCGCCGGTGCCCAGTGCCTCGTCGATGAGCAGCACCTCGTGGGATTTCGTTGCCGCGATGGCGAAGCGGAGCCGGGCGGCCATGCCGGATGAATACGTGTTCATGGGCAGGGAGATGAACTCGCCGATGCCGGCGAACTCGCAGATCGAGTCGTAGCTCTCCTGCACTTCCGCCGGCGTCATGCCCATAGCCAGACAACCCAGGACCACGTTGCGCTCGCCGGTCATGTCGTTCATGAGTGCGGCCGCGACACCGAGGAGCGAGGGCTGGCCCTGGGTGTAGATGGCTCCGGATTCCGGGGGCATGAGACCCGCTATGGCGCGGAGCAATGTCGACTTGCCCGATCCGTTCGGCCCGATCAGGCCGATGGCCTCGCCGCGCCAGGCGGTCAGGCTCACGCCCCGCACGGCGTGGATCTCCCGTAGTCCCGGCGGCGGCTGCCGGGTCAGCATGCGTCGCAAAGCGGCCGGACCGCCGACCTTCGCGTGTCGGCCGGCGACTCGGTAGACCAGGTGGACGTTGTCGACGACGACGGTCGGTGCGATCTCTTCGGTCGCCTCAGACACGTCCATACCGCTCTTCGGCCTGCCAGAAGAAGGTGTAGCCGGCGATCAGCGCCACGATCGCCCAACCGATCGCGTAGATCCACTCGTGCGGGGAGCCGGTCTTGTCGTCGATGAGCAGCGCGTCGCGGACGATCTCGACGTATACCGCGCCCGGATTGATCGTCAGCAGATGTCGAATCAGCGGATGGCTGTGATAGCGCTCGGTGAACGTGCGAATGCTGAAGAACACGCCGGAGACGTAGAGCCAGGTGCGCAGGATGAACGGCAGCAGTTGCGAGGTGTCGGGCACCCGGGCGCCGATTCGGGCCATCGCGAAGGCCAGTCCCAAGCAGAACAGCGACTCCAGGGCCAGCGCCGGGACCAGCAGCAGCCAACGCAGCGTCAGCGGCTCACCGGTCAGCAGCACGATCGGCAGCATCACCGCCATCGAGATGATCAGGCGCTGCAGGGCCACGAGGGTGGATGCGAGCGGAAGCACCGCTCGGGGGAAGTGCAGCACCCGGGTCAGGCCCAGGTTGGCGCTGATCGCGCGTGCACCCTGCAGCATGCTGCTCTGCATGAACGTGAAGATGAAGATGCCGATGACCAGGAACGCGGTGAAGTTGTGCACACCGCGCCTGGTCGTCAGGAGTACGCCGAAGATCAGGTAGTAGACGCCGGCGTTGAGCAGCGGAGTTAGCACCTGCCAGGCCTGGCCCAACAGGCTGCGTGAATAACCGACCGCGCTATTGGCCTTCGAGAACTCGAGGATGAAGTGCCGTCGGCCCCACAGTTGCCGGGTGTAATCGGACAGGGACGGGCGGGCGCCGGCGCGCTTCATGCCATAGCGCGCGACCAGTTCCGCGACGTCCAACTCCGGCGGTCGGGTGTTCGCGCCGCCAACACCCGTCACGGGCGTGAGAATACGGCACCCCGGTCGGGCAGCCGCGCCCTCGGCCTCGGGCCGCTAGTTAATGCACTTGGCGTCGATCGCCTTGGTCGCGACGCCGGAGTCCGTTCCCCCAGCTGAGCCGGGTGCGGCCGGCTTGGCCGTTGCCTCGAGCCCGTCGTCGCCGAGCAGCACCCGCACATAGGTCAGGTTCGCGACCTTCTGGAACGTTGCCCCGGGAATGAATGTGGCCACGGTCTTGGCCTGGGACTGCATGCCGGCGGCGTATTGCACGACGGTCGCGGTGCTCAGTGCGTTGCTGAAATCGACCGTCGCCTGGAAGCCGATGTGCCTGAGCACGCTCGCACTGTGCGCCGCAGCGTTGGCCTGGCTGGACCCGTTGACGACCCGCACCGCGACGGTGGCGGGATCCACGTACTCCGCCTCGTCGAGCTTCGAGTCGCCAGAACCGATGATGAGGTTCACGAAAGCCTTCACCTGGGCCGGATTGACCGCGAGCACGTCGCCGACCGGCGTGCCGTTCTCGAACCTCGTGGGAATCGTCTTGCCGACGATGTTGTTGGCGCTCAGCTTCTCCATCTGCCGCGCCAGCGCGAGCGGGTCGAGGCCCTTGTCGGTATAGATCGACGACTGGATCGCCGACAGCAGGTGTTCGAGCTTGATCGGGTTCAACAGCACCCCGGCCGAGGAGAGTTTGCGAAATGCCGCCGTGAGGAAGTACCGCTGGCGTTGCACCCGGTCGAGGTCGCCGAGCCCGTTCGGAAAGTTGTACCGCTGGCGCACGAACGCCAAGGCTGACCGGCCTTTGACGACACTGTGACCCTTCGGCAGGTTGAGCCCGGAGTTGTAGTCGCTGACTGCTTCGCACATGTTCACCGGCACGCCGCCGATGGCATTGCTGATTCGGTAGAACCCGATCAGGTCCACTTGTACGAAATGATCGATGGTGAGCCCGGTCAAGTTCTGGACCGTGTGGATGAGGAGCTTGGCGCCGGCGGCCCGCTTGACCTCGTCGCTGCCGTTGACCCGCCGGTAAGCCGTGGAGTACGCCGAGTTGAGCTTGTTCCAGCCGTTGCCCGGGATGTTCACATAGGTGTCGCGCGGCAGCGAGATCAGGGTGGCCTTCTTCCCATCGGCCGGGGCGTGCACAAGCATCATCGTGTCGGTGTTGAGGCTGCCGCCGACCCGGCCCGTGTGGAGCTGGTGAATTTCGGCCGCGGTCATCGTGTGCCGATCGTCGTTGCCGACAATCAGGATGTTCTGGTCCTTGCCGTCGATGTCATGAGTCGGCTTGCTGGCCGGCACCCCGATGACGTCCAGGTGCTTCACGCTGGCTTTGAAGTTCCGGTACTTCCACCAGTACACGCCCGAGGCCGTCAGGGTGAGCGCCGACAGCCCGGTCATGACCACCAGGACGCCCACCACGAGCAGTCGCCGATGGGCCGCGAATACTGTTGTCACCCGGCCGATCGAACGGCCCGGCCAACCCGCAGCTGGCCCGCTCTCAGCAGGACGCGATGGCGCGTCGCTATCATCGGGGGGCACCTAATCGAGATTACCGGCGCGGCGTGTATGGACTGCCTGAGAGCTGAGCCGGGAAGGCCTGTGTTGCCGCCATGGGATGCGAGCCTTGGCTCCGTGACACGTGATGCGATCAAGGCGGACGGCTGACTCCTGGCGATGTTGGGCATAACGCAACGCATAGGGACGGTTCCCGGTGACGCGGGCCTGTCGGGTGCACGCAGCCGCCGGACCCGCTGGCGCTACGCCGCGTTCGGGGCCCTGCTGGTCATCTATGCCGTGTTGACCGTGCTGGTCGTGGTGCGCAACGGGCCGACGATCCAGTTGGACGAGTGGGTCGCCAACCTGCGTTTGAAGCACCGCTGGCCCTGGGCGTACGACTGGATCAACGTATACATCCACGTCGGGCAACGGGCGCCGTCGACGTTTGTGGCCCTCCCTTGGATCATCTGGCGCTGCACGCGCCTTCACTCCAGCACGCCGCTCGTACGGCTGGTTGCGGCCCTGCTTCTGCTCAACGTCAGCGTCGGGATAGTGAAGGTCGCCACCGGGCGAATCGGTCCGCACAAAATCAGCCACGCCGACGCGGTGTTCGCGGGTGGAAACATCTACCCGTCCGGTCATGTCTCGAACATCGTCGTACTCCTCGGTGTGCTCACCTGGATGGCCGTCCGCCATCGCAAGACCATGATCGCGATTTCGATCGTCGTCCCCTTAACGGTCGGGTTCAGCACCGTCTACCTGAACATGCACTGGATCTCGGACGTCGTCGGAGGCTGGCTGGCCGGCGGCCTCGTGCTCCTTGCGCTTCCGACCGTGATGCCGACTGCGCAACGCTGGGCTGACGCCATCGAGGTCCGGTTGCGGCGAGCCCTGCAGCGGTGGCGAACCCGGCGAGCTGCCCGCGCCGACCTCGAACTACCGGTTTCGGCCACCGCGATTGCGGGTGCGCCGCTTCGGCCCGCTGGCTACGACGCCGACGCCGACGCGGGCGCTGATGCAGCGTCGCCTCCGCGGCGACGCGGGACGATCTTGCGCCGTCGCAGCCGGCAGCCCGTCGACGTCGACCAGGCCTGAGCGCCGCCTGGCCCAGTAGCGCTTGAACGCGACATATCACCCTCTGTAACCACCGGTTTCGAGCCGCAGATCGGCACCAGAAGCGCGTCAATTCGGCGACCGGACGGTAAATCCTTGCCAGGAAGGCAAACTTTGTTGTGCCGGAAACCACCTCCCCAGTTGTGGTTACCCTTCCAGATATGTATGGTCTGTGTTAACCGGACCTGCATGGTCAGCTACGGGACGTGATTGCACAGCAAGATTGTCGCTCCGTGGCCGACGAAAGGGACCATCGATGGCCGGCACCAACATTGATCACTTCGGCTCGACGCTCTGGCCGTCCGTCCTGTGGTCTTCTGCCCGATGGTCCGACAACGTCTGGGGCTAACGATGTCATGCCGCGCGTAGGTACCCCGGCGCTCTGGACGTTCGTCCTCAGCGTCGGCCTTCTTGGCGCCGCAGTGGGAATCGGTCTGCTGACCACCGGCGGGCCGATACTGCCCGTCGACCTGTCGACGGTCGTCCTGGGTCCAATCCTGGTCGCGTTGTTCTTCGTCGCTGAGCAGTTCCTGATGAATGTCGAGTTCCGGCGCCAGGCCCACTCGTTCACGCTGGCGGGTGTGCCGCTGGTCCTCGGTATTCTTCTAGTCAGTCCCGAGACCTTCGTCCTCGCTCGGGTCATGGGAGCCGCGCTCGCTCTCGCGCTGCAACGCGTCAGGCTGGACAAGGCGTTCTACAACGTCGCGGCCTACGCGTTCGAGGCGATCGTCGTCGCCGCCGTGGTGCGGGTGTTCGTCCCTGGTCACAGCCTGCATCTGTTGGGCGCCCTCATCATCGTCGGGTGCGTCGCGACAGTCGACCAGCTGATGAGCCTGCTCGTCCTGACGCTTATCCGCCTGCACGACGGGCCACTCGGCCGTAGCGATGTCCTCCACGTCCTCGTGCCGGCCGCGGTGTTGAGCGCGATCAGCAGCATGTTCGCGCTGAACATGGTCATCCTGCTCCAGCGCGGCATACTCGGCAGTGTCCTGGTCGTCATGCTGCTCCTGCTCGGGACCGCGGGCTACCGTGGCTACGCCATGACCAGGCGCCGGCACCAGTCGTTGACCCTGGTCCACGAGTTCGTCACCGGCGGTGTCGGGGCCGAGTCGCTGGAGGCGCTGGCCGAAGAACTGCTGACCCGGATCCGGCGACTGTTGCGCGCCACCACCGCCGAAGTGACGATTCTGGACACGCCCACCTCAGTGCCGGCCTACCCGGTCCCTGCCGTTACGTCATCGGCGTTGGTGCTGACGGTCAGCGAGAACGCCGAGCTGGTCGTCAGCCGCCGCGACATCGACCAAACCGACTGGATCGTCGTCCGGGTGCTCACCGATGAGGAGCCGACGCTCGCCCCGCGCACGACGAAGGACCGCGGCATCCGGCGCTGGCTCAACGACCGCAACCTGCAGGACGCGGTCATCGTCGCGCTGCCGCAGTCGAGTGGCCTGTCCGGAACCCTGACCGTGACGAACCGTTTCGGCGAGACCGCGACCTTCACCGAGGAAGACCTGACCCTGCTTCAGACGCTGGCCGGTCACGTCGCGGTGGCGTTGCGCAGCACCCGGCTGGTGGAAAAGCTGGGCTTTGACGCCACCCACGACTCGCTGACCGGCCTGTCGAACCGGGCTTTCCTGTCCAGCCAGATCGAGCGCGCACTGTCCACCGCCGGACTGGATGTGGCTGTGCTGCTGCTGGATCTGGACCGGTTCAAGGAGGTCAATGACATCCTGGGCCACAACGTCGGCGACCGGTTGCTGACGGTCGTGGGCAGTCGCTTGCAGGCCTGCCTGCCGCCGGATGCGACGGTGGCCCGGCTCGGCGGCGACGAGTTCGCGGTACTGGTACCGAATCCGCCCAAGGATGTCGCTGACCTCACGGCGCTCGCTGCCGGAGTCGCCGAAGCAATCGCCCAGCCGGTGCATTTCGAGGAAGCGATGTTGACCCCCGAAGCCAGCGTCGGCGTCGCTCTGAGCACGGTCGCGAATCCGCAAAGTGAACTGTTGCGACAGGCCGACACGGCGATGTACGTCGCGAAATCAGACGACCGGCGGGTTGCGGTGTACAGCCCGAAGATGGACAGCGGGCGGATCGAGCGGCTTGCGCTCTTGGCCGACCTCCGCCAGTCGCTCGATACGCATCCCGAGCAATTCGTGCTGCATTACCAACCCAAGATCGACTTGCACTCCGGCGCGGTGGTCAGCGTGGAAGCGCTCGTGCGCTGGCACCATCCGACGCTGGGCGTGGTGGCACCCGATCGATTCGTCGCCATCGCCGAGTCGACGGGCCTGATCGAGAAGCTGACGCCGCTGGTGCTCGAAGCGGCGTTGCAGGAATGCGCCCGGCGGCTCGCCGACGGTATCGACATGTCGTTCGCGGTCAACCTGTCGGCTCGCAATATCAGCGATCCGGCGCTGCCGGAACGGGTCGCCGCCGCCTTGGCCGCATCGGGTGTGCCGCCGGAGTTGGTGATTCTGGAGATCACCGAGAGCAGCGTCATGGGCGACCCCGAGCAGACGATGCCGGTACTGCACCAGTTGCGCGACCTGGGGATCTGCCTGTCGTTGGACGACTTCGGTACCGGTTACTCGAGCCTGTCCTATCTGCAGCGACTTCCCGTCGGCGAGGTCAAGATCGACCGGTCGTTCGTTTTGGGCCTGACCGGTGAGGATGCAGCGAGCAGCCGTGCCCTGATTCGCAGCATCGCCACGCTGGGCACCAACCTCGGACTTCGTATCGTCGCCGAGGGCGTCGAGGACCAGGCGACGCTCGACGAATTGCGCACCCTCGGTTGCGAGGTCGCACAGGGCTACTTCATCTGCCCGCCGCTCGCCGCCGACGACTTGACCCAGTGGCTGCAGCGCACCTCCACGGAGTCGCCGGCCCGCCTTCGGTTGCTGCACACCGGCGGCTAGGCCGGCGTTCCGTCGCGCGTCGTCAGGCCGTGCCGATCGCGAATACGTGGAACTGCCCGTCGTTCGCGGCAGCCGGCACCGTGACGCCGGTCACCGTCTTGTTGCCGCTGAGCGGCGCGTCAGCCTCGAACAGGTAGGTCTTGATCTGCTGTCGGCCGCCTCCACTCGTGTCGCGGTAGTCGGTGGTGGCGGCAATGGTGTTCCCGTATGACGGTGTTGGTTGTGCGCCGCCCCCGAGCGTCCAGTCCGTCAAGCCGACGTGCACGCTCTGCGTCGTCCTGTCGGAGAAGTGCACCGTGACGTCGATCGCCGATCCGGGCGAGGCATTGGTCGCGCTGCCGATGAACCCGATGCGGGCCACCGATGTCGCGGCGACGGGAACCGTCTGGCCGCCGGTCTCAATGTTGTCGAGGTCCCCGGGCGAGGTATCGGGCATCGTGAACGCGATGCCGTGCACGGTGTTCGTGGATCCAGGCGCGAAGCCGGCCGCCGCCAGTTGTTGGGCCGAGTAGGCCCAGCCGTCACCGTCGAAGTTCGACACCCCGGCCGCGCCGTCAGAGGCGATGCCGGCGTTGTTGTAGTACGGCCACAGTTCGCCCGGGCCGGCGACGTCGACTTCGGTCGCCACCGAGGGCATCGCCGCGCCCGTGCCGGATCGATAGTTGATCGTCACCGTGTAGCGCCCTTCGGACGCGGGCGCGGTGATGGTGACGTCATGGGTGGCATCGCCGCTGGGCGCTAGGCGCAGCGTGCCGCCGTTGGGCGACACCGCCAGCCCGGCGGTGGCCGTGATCGACCAGGTCACGTTCTGGGCCGTGCTCTGCAGGTTCCGAGCGCCAACCGTGAGGGTCCCCGTCGCGCCCGGGGCGATGACCGCGGACCCGTTCCCACCGACGAACCCGAGCGCGGATGCCAGCCCACGCGTATCCGACGGCGGTGCGTCCTTCGCCGCGGTGGCCCAATCGGTGTTGGGAGCGCTGCTCAGGTTCTCGGTGATCGCGACGCCCTTGGTGACCACGCTCGGTGGAAGGTACGCGTGCGCCCAGCTGGCTCCGTCGACGGTCATCGACGTGATGTAGGGATTCGTGGCCGACGCGGCCGGAGCGCTGATGGTGAGCGTGTTGCCGGAGGGAAGGTGCACCGCCGCCTTCGGGAACACTGCGCTGCCGAGCGCGAGATCCGCCGTCCCGGGAGTCTCCGGGTAGAACCCGAGGGCGGAGAAGACGTACCAGGAACTCATCGCACCCAGGTCGTCGTTGCCGGCGATGCCGGCCGGCGTCGCGGTGAAAATCTGTTGTTGGATGCTGCGAACCACGGCTTGGGTCTTGTACGGCGCGCCGACGTAGTCGTACTCCCACGGAATCTCGACGCTCGGTTCGTTGCCGAAATCCGCGTTCAACGGGCCGGGATTCTTGATCTTGGCCGTGAGCGCGTCGAGCTTGGCGATCCAGTTCGCCCGGCCCCCGTCGGCCGCGGCCAGCCCGGCGATGTCGAACGGTTCCATCGGCGTGTACTGCGCGCTGGTGCCCTCGACGAAGCCGGTCGACGTGCTCGGCGTGAACCCGGTCGCGAACCGCCCGTCGGCGTAACGGGCTTGCAGGTAGCCCGACGCGGGGTTGAAGACGTTCTGCCAGTTGTTCGCCCGCTGCGCGAACGTGTTGGCCGTCTCGGTATCGCCCAGCGCCGCCGCGAAACTGGAAATGGCGTGGTCGGCCGTGTTGTATTCCTGCTGGGTCGACACCGGCCCGTAGAAGTTGCAGCACCCGTATTGGCCGTCGAGCGGTAGGTATCCCTTCGTCTCGTAGTAGTCCAGTCCGGGCCTGATGTTGTTGGGCTGGTTGGCTTCCATCAGCATCGCCTGCAGCGCGTGCGCCTTGTCGAAGTTGCGGGCACCGAACGCATAGGCGTCGGCGATGATCGGATCGGCCGGGTCGCCGACCATCACATAGGACTCGCCGTTGTTGAGCTCCCACTTGGGCAGTTGGCCCGTCTGGTCGTACTGGTCGAGCATGCTGCGGATCGAGTCCGACGTTTCGGCGGGCGCGACCATGGCCGCGAGTTGCACCTGACTGCGGTAGATGTCCCAGCCCGAATAGTTCGCGTACTCAGTACGGCCGGCCGGCGCGCTGTGCACCTGGCCGTCGAAGCCGAGGTATTGCCCGTTGGCGTCGCTGTACACGTTCGGATGCAGCAGGGCGTGATACATCGCGGTCTCGAAGACTTGCTGTTGCTGCGCCGGACCGCCGCCGATCTGGATCTTGTTCAGCAGTCGGTTCCAGGCGGTGTGCGCAGCGGTGACGACCTTGTCGAAGTTCCACCCGGGATTCTCAGCCACCCGGTTGGCCTTGGCGTTGGCGGTACTGACGTAGGACAGCCCGACCTTGGCTTGCAGGGTGGGATGCTGCGCGGTGTCGAACGTCAAATACGCGCCGGCCGCGCCGCTCACCGGGGGCTCGGCCTTCGGGGCCCGGGTGCCGGCGGCGTTGTGGATGTGCGGACGAGCCCGGACGATGCCGTTGCTGGACTTCGGCTGCATCGGTGCGGTGGACTTCGCGCCACCGGTCGGCTTGGTGCTCGCGGACCGATTCTGCGTCGTTGCGCCCCGGTTGATCGTGGTGTCGTCCTGCCATGTGCCGTTGGACGTGAACGGCGCGTCGAAGGTCATGTCGAAGTACACGTTGTAGACGTCATCGGCCCCGCAGAAATGCCCGCTGGTGACCCATCCGGACACCTCCCTGTCGTTGACGACCTGGAAGTGGGTGGACGACGTGCCGTTGGCGCTGCCCGACAGCTTGAACAGCAGGTTGGCCGGCGCGCCGGCCGGGAAGCTGAACTGCGCCATGCCCGACCGGGTGGTGGTCGTGAGGTTCGTCGTGATGCCGCCTGCAGCCAGTCGGTAGTTCCCGGCCGCGGCGTGCTCGGCGGCGTGGTCGAGTGGCAGCGTGGCGTCACTGGGCGCGGCCCCGATGCCGCCCGTCGTGGGCAGGATCGGAATGTCCCCGGCGGCGCCGCAGCCGGGACCGCTGATGTGGGTGAGGCTGAAACCGGTGACGGTCTTGTCGTTGTATTCGTATCCTCCGCCGCTCGGGCGGCTGGGCGTGTCCGGACTCCACTGCACCATGCCGAACGGCACGTCGGCTCCGGGGAAGTCGTCCACCGCACCCGACGTGCCGATGATCGGGTTCACGCTGGCGGCCGGGTCAGCGAGGTAGGCCACTGCGGCTCGCGCAGGTGCGGCGACCACCACGCCGGCCAGTAGCAGGGCACCGATGGCGACCGACGTGGGCAGGCTGCGCCGGCTGAGCCGGTTGCGGGCGGTCGAAGAAGACACGGGCTACCTCGCTCATGGTCTGGGCGGCGCGATCCCGTCGCCCGTCATTTGGTCTAAACCATCTCCCTTCTACCAAAGGGTGTCAATAGTGCAATAAGGGCACAAGTCTTGCCGCCTCTAGTCACTCGCCGAGGAGCTGACCGGTCTCCACGAGGTGGCGCACGATGACGCTCACCTTCTTGTTGCGCCGCTGGGACACCTGCGAAAGCCGGGCGAATGCTTCGTCCGCCGTGATTTTCTCCCGCTGCATCAGGATGCCCTTGGCCTGGCCGATCAGGTCGCGGCTGACCAGCGCCGCGCGCAGCTGCTCGGCCCGTTCAGCGTCGGCGAGGGCCAAGGCGGCGAGGGTCGCGAACAGCGACGTCACCTGCGCATCGTGATCGGTGAAGGCTGCGGGTTGTCCGGCGAACAGGCTCAGCGTCCCGAGCCGCTTCTCGTGTACCCAGAGGGGGATGCACAACAGGCCGAGGACCCGCAGGCCGACCGCCTTCGTGCAGAAGTCCGGCCATCGCTGCTCCACGCGAGTGTCAGCGACGCACACGGTGGTCTGCTGTTGGGCGGCCTCGATGCATGGCCCGTAGCCGAGGCGTTGCTGGGCCCGGTCGAGCAGGTGTGGTGCCCGGCCGCTCGCCCCGTGGGGAACCAGCCGATTGCCGATCATCAGGATGAGGCCGACGTCGTAGCCCGTCGTCGCGGCCGCCATCGACACGATGGCGTCCAAGGTAGGCCGCAGTTCCGCGTCCTTGACGTGCAACGCTCGGGCGATCGCGGCCACCGAGCGAAAGACTTCCGCGTCGGCGTCTTGGGGGCGGTCGCCGGTGCTGATGGTCAAGCCATCGGCCGGCTCAGGGGGTGCGCCAGTCATCGCTGGTGAGGTGCGAGCCCGCCTGTGGGCCCATCTGCAACATGCCGCCGTCGACCACCCACGACGCACCGGTGACGTAGGAAGACTGGGCCGAACTCAAGAAGGCAATCACCGATGCGATCTCGCGGGCATCGCCCGGCCGGCCCAGCGGCACCCCTGGGCGGTGGGTCCCATGCGGGTCCTCGTCCTCCTGTCCCGTCATCGGCGTCGCGATTTCGCCGGGCGCGACACAGTTCGCAGTGATGCCGTATTGCCCCAACTCCAGCGCGATGGTCTTGATCAGGCCGCCGAGACCGTGTTTGGCGGCGTCATAAGCAGCCGATCCGACGCGGGGCTGGTGCTCGTGCACGCTGGTCACTGCGATGATCCGGCCGCCATTGCCGGCGCTCACCATGTGGCGGGCAGCGCGTTGGATGCAGACGAAGGCACCGTCGAGATCAGTGGCCACGACGTGCCGCCAGTCGTCAGTCGTCATCTCGAGCATCGGGGTGCTCGCGCCGGTGCCGGCGTTGTTGACGAAGACGTCCACCCCGCCCAGTCGGCCGATCAGGTCGTCGATGGCGTCGCCGCATCGGCTCAGGTCAGAGGTGTCCAACTGGACGAGTTCGGCCTTCCGGCCGTGGCCGCGAACCTCGTCGGCGGTCTGTCGCGCACCGTCCTCGTCGGAATGCCACGTGATGCCGACGTCCATGCCGGCTGCGGCGAGTGCAACGGCCGTGGCCCGGCCGATCCCCGAGTCGGAGGCGGTCACGATGGCGCTGCGCGGCTGGAAAGTCACGAGGGGTGCTTTCCCATCGATCCCGCGTTCCTCACGAGGCGACGCCAGTTTCCCGACTTCTCACCTCGGGTACACCCGAGGTGTGGTACCTGACGTCCGGTGCGCGAGTCGGCTCGAGGGTTACGGCCGATGCCAGCTGTACGCCGGGCACGTCGGCGAACACGCCTCCGTGACCGTCACCGGTCGCGGCCGCCTGCTGCACCTGTGGCACCGCACGGTGCTGTCGTCATCGACGGCATTCGGCTCCGAGGTGTCCCGCCAGTTCCCCTGGGCGCCGGGCTGCCCGTGTCTGCAGCGCGACTCGGATGGGTCTGCGGTGATGACCCGCGCCGGTTGAGCCGCGCAGGCAATCGGGTAAACCTCGGGCGTCCGAGAGCCGAGGAGGCCGCGTGAATGCTGCGATGACCTACAGCCAGACCGGTGAGCCGGATGTGCTGCGCGTTGTGCAGCGGTCGGACCCTCAACCCGGGCCGGGGGAGGTGGTTGTCGAGATCCACCGTTCCGGCGTCAATCCGACGGACTTCAAGTCGCGTCAAGGCAGCCGACCTGGGGAACCGGTCGACCCTGCGCAGGTGCCGGGCCAGGACGGCGCCGGTGTCGTTCGTTCGGTGGGACCGGGGGTGGAGGCGGCTCTCGTCGGCTTGCGCGTCTGGGTGTGGGAGGCGGCGTGGCGTCGCCCGGAGGGGACCACGCAACAGTTCGCTGTGGTCCCGGCCCGCCAGGTCGTGACTCTGCCCGACTCGGCGTCCTACGACCTGGGCGCCAGCCTGGGCATCCCGTTCTTGACCGCGCACCGCTGCCTTACCGTCGGCGAACACCTGCCCACGCGGCTCGGCCCGGGCACCCTGGCTGGCCGGAAGGTGCTGGTGGCCGGTGGCGCGGGAGCCGTCGGCAACGCGGCAATCCAGCTGGCACGCTGGTCCGACGCGACCGTGCTGGCCACCGTCAGCTCGGCGAGCAAGGCTCACCTGGCCGCCGCGGCCGGCGCTGACCACGTCATCGACTACCGCCAGCAGGATGCTGGGGCCGAGATTCGCAAGATCGCACCCGATGGTGTCCAGGCGATCGTCGAGGTAGCGCTCGCAGCTAACGCGAAACTGGATGCCGACGTCCTCGCGGCCAACGGATCGATCGCGAGTTACGCCACCGGCGGCGGCGGCGAAGCGACGCTGCCGTTGCGGACCTTGATGACGCTCAATGCCCGGGTCCAGTTGGTCATGGTGTACACCGTGCCGAGCGAGGCGAAGGCGCGGGCCGTCGAGGATGTCGCCGCCGCGGTCCTTGACGGCGCGATCAACGTCGGCCCGGACGCCGGGCTGCCGCTGCACCACTACCCGCTCGAGGAGGCCGCCCAGGCGCACGCCGCGGTCGAGGCCGGCGCGGTCGGCAAGGTCCTCATCGACGTGGCCGCGCCGGAGCAGACAAAGTAACGGCGGGCGCGCCGGCGATCAGTTGAGGAAGAGGCAGAACGGGTGTCCGGCTGGGTCGAAGTAGACGCGGACGCCGTCCTGCGGCTGGAAGTCGGCCAGCGTTGCCCCGAGTGAGATCGCGCGAGCCCCGGCCGCGTCCATGTCGTCGACCTGGATGTCGAAGTGGGCCATCATCTGCTGCTCGCCGGGCCGCTCCGGCCAGGCCGGCCGCTGAAAGTTCGACTCCTCCTGGAACGCGAGGCCGGCGCCGCCTTCGGGGTTCTTCAGGGTCACCCAGTCGGGCTCGCGCGTCTTCTCGTGCCAGCCGAGCAGCTCGCGATAGAAGTCGGCCAGCGCGCCGGGATCGGGGGCGCCGAGAACGGTGGAGGTGAGCAAGAACGTGGGGCCGTCAGCCACCGAAGCCTCCAGAATTCAGGGGGCCGCTCCGCGCCGCCCGTCCTGCCTTACGCAGCGCCTCATGGTAAGCGCAGCCATTCCGCCCGCGCGTCGTCAGCCCACTCGCCGTGCCGGCGCGCGAACAACTGAGCCGCCGCACGGCCGCTCCACTCCGACGGCAGCAGCTCACGCGGCAGGGCCGGATCGAGCCACGGGAACCGCCGCCAGGTGTGCACCAGGTCAACGACCCGGGCCAGCGCGTCGCCCGAACCGGGGGAGGAGAAGTCGCTTCGGAAGCGCCGGTAGCTCTCTTCGATGGCGTCGAGGTCCCAGGCCTGGCGCACCATCGTCGTCAGCGCGCCGCCGCCGACCTGTTCGCCGCGGAAGATCCGCGCGTCGTCGAACACGCCGGCTTCGCTGAGCACCCGTTCGGCCTCGGCGACCCGGTCGGTGTGGGTGCTGATCCACATTCCGGGCGCTGGGCTGCCGAATCCGGCCCAGCGCAACCGGGTGCGAAGCAGATGCCGCGCCGATCGATCCGACTCAGGAACCCGCACCGAGACCAGCAGCCAGCGACCGTCCCAGTGGCGGGCCGGACTGATGAAGCCGTAAATGCGCTCGGTGCCGTCGCGCAGCAACCGCTCGGCGCTGGCGGTCAACCGCCATCGGGTCCGCCTCCCCATCCGCTCGGACTGCAACCACCCTTGCTCGGCGGTGCGCATCAAGGCCTGGCGGGTCGACTTCTCCTCCACTCCGAGCCGGCCGAGGATGTCGATGAAAGCCGAGGTCCAGGCGACCCCGCCGTTGGGCAGCACCAATTCGCCGAGCACGGTGAACAAGAGCCCGCGAGCAGTGTCGGCGCCGGCGGCATGGTGACGGGACATGATCGGGACAGGTGGCGTCACACGCTGCGCCATCGGACATCGCCCAATCTGCTACGAACGCTTGACGGTACCGCACTGAAGTGTAGAACATAGAGGCCGTCGTTCCCCGCGAGGAAGGCTCGCCCGTGACCAGCCTGGCCGCACAGCACGCTGAATCGCCCGGCCCGGACGCGCCAAAGCCGGTGGACGAATCACCTCGACGCGTCGACTTCCGAGTCGCCCTGGAGGACTACCGGCACTGGCGCATCGACGTCGACGGTCCGGTCGCGACCCTGTGGATGGACGTGGACGAGAAGGCCGGTCTGCGCGAGGGCTACGAGCTCAAGCTGAACTCCTACGACCTCGGGGTCGACATCGAGTTGTACGACGCCGTGCAGCGGCTGCGCTTCGAGCATCCGCAGGTGCGAACAGTCGTGCTGACCAGCGCCAAGGACAAGATTTTCAGTGCGGGCGCGAACATTCGGATGTTGGCCGGTTCACCGCACTCCTGGAAGGTCAACTTCTGCAAGTTCACCAACGAAACCCGCAACGGCATCGAGGACGCGACCGCGCACTCCGGTCAGACCTACGTTGCCGCGGTCAACGGGACGGCGTCAGGGGGCGGGTATGAGCTGGCCTTGGCCTGTGAACACGTCATGCTCGTCGACGACCGCGCGTCGGCGGTGTCGCTGCCCGAGCTGCCGTTGCTCGGGGTGCTGCCCGGCACCGGCGGCCTGACACGGCTGGTGGACAAGCGCCACGTCCGCCGCGATCGGGCCGACTACTTCTCCACGAAGGCTGAGGGGCTCGCCGGCACGAAGGCGGTCGACTGGAAGCTCGTCGACGAAGCCGTGGCTCGGCCGAGGTGGGACGAGACGGTGGCCGAGCGGGCAGCCGAGTTCGCGGCCAGATCGAATCGCCCCGTCGACGCCAAGGGCGTCGCGTTCAGCCCACTGGAGAAACAACGCAGTGACACTGCGATCAACTATCGACACGTCGCCGCGGAGCTCGACCACGTTGCCGGCACTGTCCAGATCACGATCTCCGCGCCAGCGGGCTCGGCCGGCGCCGACATCGCCGCTGTGCACGAGCAGGGTGCGCAGTTCTGGACCCTTGCCATGACCCGCGAGCTCGACGACCTCATCCTCGACCTGCGTACGAACGAACTCGAGCTCGGCACCTGGATCTTCAAGACCGCCGGGCGGGCCGACAACGTACTCAGCCATGACCAACTACTTCTCGACAACGCCGACGACTGGCTGGCCAACGAGATCCGGCACTACCTCAAGCGGACCTTGAAACGCCTGGACGTCACGAGCCGCAGCTTGCTCGCTTTCGTCGAGCCCGGCAGTTGCTTCGCCGGATCGCTGCTCGAAATCGCCTTGGCTGCCGACCGCAGCTACCACTTGGCCGGTGTCTTCGAGGACGTGGACGCCGACGCCGAGCCGGCCACGATCACGCTGGGCGCGATGAACTTCGGCCCCCTGCCGATGAGCAATGAGCTGACCCGGTTGCAGACCCGCTTCTTCGGCGACGACGAGTCGCTCGCTGCCGTGCACGCCGAGTCGGCCAAGCCGCTGCCGGCCGAGACAGCCGAAAACCTAGGCCTGGTGACGTTCGCGCCTGATGACATCGACTGGGACGAAGAGCTCCGCATCGCCGTCGAGCAGCGGGCCAGCTTCAGCCCGGACGCGCTGACCGGGATGGAGGCAAACTATCGCTTCACCGGCCCCGAGACCATGGAGACCAAGATCTTCGGCCGGCTCACGGCCTGGCAGAACTGGATCTTCTACCGTCCCAACGCTTCGGGCGACAACGGCGCGTTGAGCAGGTTCGGCACCGGCCAACGCCCGGACTTCGACCGGAAGCGAGTGTGACCATGGGAGCTGCAGCGGATTACACCGAGAAGATCCCCAACAACGTCGATCTGCAAGAGGACCGGCGCCTGCAGCGGGCGCTGGAGTCCTGGCAGCCCAACTTCCTGAACTGGTGGGAGTCGATGGGCCCCACGCTGCCGACCCAGGACGTGTACCTCCGGACGGCGGTGAACGTCGGCCGCGAGGGCTGGGCCCACTTCGGCCATGTCCCGATGAAGGACTACCGCTGGGGGATCTTCCTGGCTGAGCGCAACCGCGAGCGGTCTATTGCCTTCGGCGAGCACAAGGGTGAGCCGGCGTGGCAGAAGGTCCCCGGGGAGTACCGCTCCGAACTGCAGCGCCTCATCGTCATCCAGGGCGACACCGAGCCGGCCTCCGTGGAACAGCAGCGCAACCTCGGCGCGACGGCCCCGAGCCTGTACGACCTGCGCAACCTGTTCCAGGTCAACGTCGAGGAGGGCCGGCACCTGTGGGCGATGGTCTACCTCCTGCACGCCTACTTCGGCCGCGAAGGCCGCGAGGAGGCCGAGGAGCTGCTGCACCGCAATTCCGGCAGCGAGGACGCGCCCCGCATCCTCGGCGCGTTCAACGAAGAGACCCCCGACTGGCTGTCGTTCTTCATGTTCACCTACTTCACCGACCGCGACGGCAAGTACCAGTTGGGCACGTTGAAGGAGAGCGGCTTCGATCCGTTGTCGCGCACCTGTGAGTTCATGCTCAAGGAAGAGGCGCATCACATGTTCGTCGGCACGACCGGGGTCGACCGGGTGGTCGAGCGGACCGTCGAGCTGATGGCCGAATACGACACCGACGACGTCTCCGGGTACGGCGGCATCTCGCTGAAGACGATCCAGAAGTACCTGAACTTCCACTACACCGTGTCGCTGGACCTGTTCGGGAGCGAGACATCGACGAACGTGGCGAATTACTACACGGCCGGCCTGAAGGGTCGGTGGTCGGAAGAGCGTCGTCAGGATGACCACCGGCTGACCAGCGAGTCGATCATGGTCGACGCCATCACCGACGAAGGCGAGATCGGCCAGACCGAGGTGGCCGCGCTCGTCGGCTTGAACACCGACCTGCGCCGGGAATACATCTCCGACTGCCAGAACGGCGTCAACCGCTGGAACCGCATTCTCGCCGACGCCGGCCAGCCGCAGCGATTGAAGCTGCCGAGCGTGGCGTTCAACCGCAAGGTTGGTGCGTTCGCGGGCATCCACGCGACCCCCGACGCGGAGGTCATTCCCGAGGGGGAATGGCAGCGGCGGCAGGGGGAGTGGCTGCCGACTGCCGTGGACAAGACCTACGTCCGTTCCCTTATGCAGCCGGTCCACGAGCGCGGCAAGATCGCCTCGTGGATCGCCCCGCCTCGGCAAGGCATCAACGGCCAGCCGTTCGACTACGAGTACGTCCATCTGCCCTAGTGCGAGGCGGCGAGCATGGCTGACGAGCTGTTCAACGCGTGTGAATACCTGCTTGACCGGCGGGTCGCGGCCGGCGATGGTGAGCGGCTCGCTGTCGCCGGTCGCGCGGGTGAAATGAGTTACGGTGCGCTGCTCGACCGGGTGCAGCGCACGGCGACCGTGCTGGTGCAGCTTGGCCTGCAACCGGAGCAGCGGCTGCTGATGTGTCTGGCCGACTCCCCGGAGTTCGTGAGCCTGTACCTCGCGGCGATGCGGATCGGCGCCATCCCGGTGCCGGTGTCGACGATGCTGCGTGCCGAGGGCTTGGCCGAGCTGCTCCAGGACTCGCGGGCCCGCCTGCTCGCCGTGAGCCCGCAGTTCGCCGATGTGGCTGCGGCTGCGCTCGGCAGTGCGTCCGAGCTGCGCGGCGTGCTTGCGGCGAACGGGGCGGACGTCGGCTCGTCCGCGCTACCCGTGCACGATCTGGATCGCCTCGTCGACGATGCCGAGCCGAGCGTCGCCGTGTACCCGACCACGGCCGACTCGCCGGCCTTCTGGCTCTACACCTCGGGCACGACGGGTACCAGCAAGGCCGCGATGCATCGCCACGGCTCGGTGCGCGTCGTCTGCGAGACCTACGGTCGGCAGGTCCTCGGCATCACCGCCCAGGACCGGTGTCTGTCGGCCGCCAAGGCGTTCTTCGCGTACGGCCTGGGGAACTCCATCCTCTTTCCCCTGTCGGTAGGTGCGTGCGCGGTTCTGGAGGCAGCGCCGGCCAAGCCCGAGCTCATCGTCGAACGGGTCCAGCAGTCCGGCGTCACCCTTTTCTTCGGGGGGCCGACTTTCTTCGCGAACATGCTGCGCGCCGACCTCGCACCGGACTCGATGCGGCCCGTGCGGCTGGCGGCGTCGGCGGGTGAAGCGCTGCCGGCGGCGTTGTACGAGCGGTGGACGGCTCGCTTCGGCGTCGACATCCTCGACGGCATCGGCATGACCGAGATGCTGCACATCTTCTTGTCGAACCGCCCGGGACGCGTGCGCGCCGGTACGACCGGGACGGCAGTGCCCGGCTACGACCTGCGCGTGGTCGACGAATCCGGTGTCGACGTGACCCCGGGGACACCGGGCATGCTGCTCGTGCGCGGCGGGTCCGCCGCAACGGGTTATTGGGCCCGATATGACGCGTCGCGGCAGGTGTTCCAGGGCGAATGGCTGCGCACCGGGGACACCTATCAGCAGGACGCCGACGGCTACTTCCGCTGCCTGGGCCGCACCGGCGACATGCTCAAGTCCAGTGGCATCTGGGTTTCCCCGGCCGAAGTCGAAGAGCGGTTGCTCGCGCACCCCGCGGTCGCCCAGGCCGTCGTCGTGGCCGCGCTCGACGCCGACGGACTGGAGAAGCCGGTGGCCTATGTGGTGTTGCAACCCAATGCCCCGGCCACTGAGCCGGAATTGCTCGAGCACTGCGCCGCCACGCTGCCGTCGTTCAAGCGGCCACGTCGGATCGTGTTCGTCGGCGGTTACCCGACCACGGCTACCGGGAAGATCCGGCGGGTGGAGCTGCGAGCCATGGCCGCGGGCGTCCTGGTCGATCCCGCCGTCATGTTGCAGGACGCCCGCTGATGATCGACGGACGCCCGCTGATCGACGTGCACCTGCACCCGGCCCGGCTGTCCGGGCTCAAAGTGCCGTGGGATGTGTGGCTGCAGGGCTTCGGCCGGCCCGAACTCGAAGCGCTCTACGACGGGTCCGGTTCGGTCGTGCCCAGCGCTTTCGACGCTCACCTCGAGGCCGAGGGCGTCGACGTCGCCGTCGTGCTCGCCGAATACAGCCCGAAGGTGACCGGCACGCAGAGCGTCGAGGACATGGCCGTGCTGGCGGCGCACAACCCCGCGCGGGTCAAGTTCGCGGCCAACGTCAATCCGCATCTGCACCACCCGGTCGATGAAGAGCTGGCCCGGCAACTTTCGCTCGGCGCCGTCGCGCTGAAGGTGCACCCCGTGCACGGCGGCTTCCCGGCGAATCACCGAGCGCTCTACCCGGCGTACGACATCTGCCAGTCCGCCGGCTTGCCGGTTATCGTGCACTGCGGCACGTCGACGTTCCCGGGCGCGCTCAATCAGTACGCCGACCCGATCCTGCTCGATGACGTGTTGCGCGACTTCCGGACGCTCGACATCGTGCTGGCCCACGGCGGGCGCGGCTGGTGGTACGACGCGGCCGCCTTCCTGGCTCTGAGCAACGAACACGTCTGGATCGAGCTGTCCGGGCTGCCGCCCTCCCGGCTGCAGACGTACTACGCCCGCCACGATTGGACCCGGCTCACCCGTCGCATGATCTTCGGCACGGATTGGCCGGGCATCCCGGGCATCGCCAAGAACGCCCGCGCCGTGGCCGCGTTGTGCCCCGACAGCGAAACCGCTGACCTCGTGCTCGCGGGGAACGCCGCGCGCGTGTACAACCTGAAGAGAGCTGGCTGAGTCGGCTCAGCCGGCGGGTCGCGACGCTGCGGCGCCCGGAGAGTTGGTGATCGTGGTGACGACCACGGTGGGTTGCAGAATGCTCGGCCGCTTGGCGTGCGGGATTTTCTGCGCCGCCAGGACGAGCACGATGAGCGCGACGACCGTGATGAACACACCCACCGTCAAGCGGCCGGAAAAGGCCCGGTCGTCGTCGCTCGGCACGTGCTCACTCTAGGCGGTCGGCGTTCTCACGTACCGTGAACCGATGCCCGAGACCGCGCAGACCCGGCGACCGAATCAAACTGATCGGCCGGGCATCGGTGGTCGGCTGAGCAGTATTCGCGGGCGGGTGCGAGCAGTGCCAGGCGGCGCGCTGGCCTGGCGGATCGCCATCACGGTTCTCGGTGTCGCCGTGATCCTCATCGGCATCCTGCTGTTGCCGTTGCCCGGGCCCGGTTGGTTGATCATTTTCGCCGGGCTCGGACTGCTGGCCAGTGAGTATGAATGGGCCTCGCGCCTGCTGCGGCGGGCCCGGCGCCTCGTCGGCGATTGGACTCGCTGGGCGGCCCAGCAGGGCATGGTCGCACGGATCGGCCTCGGCCTGCTCAGCCTGCTCGTGATTGCCGGTGCGATTGCCGCTTCGTGGTACCTGTACACCGTCATCTAGTAGGTAGAGCACAGCCGTGCATCGCCATCATGATCAACACACGTCCAGTGTGCGGTTTGCGGGAGAATCGCGCACCTAGCGTGAGTTGATCATGGACGGACGACCGGATCCCAACCGCAGCTCACAAGTTTCGGGTACGCGCTTGACCTGGTGGGTACCGCATCATGCAGGGTGGAGGCATGCATACTCGTGAATTGGGCAAGACCGGCCTGACCGTTTCTGAGATCGGCTTCGGCGCCTGGGGCATCGGCGGTGGCTGGGGCGCCACTGACGAAAACGAATCCGTCGCCGCGCTGCAGCGGGCGATCGACCTCGGCGTCACGTTCATCGACACCGCGTACATGTACGGCGACGGCCGGAGCGAACGGCTGGTCGGCGACGTCGTCCGCGGACGATCCGAACAGATCGTCGTGGCCACCAAGGCGCCGCCGGCCAACCGGGTGTGGCCGGCCGGTCACGACACGCCGGTTTCCGAAGGAATGCCACCCGGGCATCTGCGGGCCTGCACCGAAGAGAGCCTCCGGCGGCTGGGTACCGATCACGTCGACGTCCAGCAGATCCACGTCTGGTCGCCCCGGTGGTTGCATGAGGGCGACTGGCTCGACGAGGTCGCCACCATGAAGCGGGACGGTTTGATCACCGCGTTCGGCATCTCGATCAACGATCACGAACCGGACACCGCACTCGAGGCGGTGGCCAGCGGGATCATCGACACCGTCCAAGTGATCTACAACATCTTCGACCAGAGCCCACAGGATCGATTGCTGCCGGCCTGTCAGGAGCACGGCGTCGGTGTCATCGTCCGCGTCGCCCTGGATGAGGGCGGCCTGACCGGGACGATGACGGCCGACACGACCTTCGCCGGCGACGACTGGCGCAGCTCGTACTTCCGCGGCGATCGGCCGGCCCAGGTGGCCGAACACGTCAACGCGATCCTGGCCGACCTGGACATCTCCGCCGATGAACTGCCCGAGATCGCGCTGCGGTTCGTGCTGAGCCATCCGGCGGTCAGCAGCGTCATCCCGGGAATGCGCCGCCCGGCGAACGTGGAGCGCAACGTCCGCGTCGGCGACGGCGCCGGGCTGCCGAACGATCGTCTGGAGCCGCTGCAGAAGCATCGGTGGATCCGCAACTTCTACGAGTGAGCAGCCCGCGCCGCTGCCCCCCGTAGTAATCGGCCTCTTCTGCGGATCCATGTAGGCTGGGCGAGCTTCGCGACCGGCTGGCCCGTGCCGACGGTCGCGGATGCGGGCGATTAGCTCAGCGGGAGAGCACTGCCTTCACACGGCAGGGGTCACTGGTTCGATCCCAGTATCGCCCACCAGGACGGAGTCAGGTAATCGCGGGGGCAACGACACCTCTCCGCGGATCGCGGGTCATCCTCGTGCGATGCGATCGTCGACGGACACCAGCCGGTCGCGGACCCCCGCGGGCACCCGCGGCCGGCTCGTAGCCACCGCGTCCCAGACGACCTCGGCGTTCATCGGAACGTGGTGCCGGACGGCTGGTCGAGGAGACCGAGTTCGTCGCGCGTCGGGAGCGCCTCCCAGTCGCCAATGCGAGACACGGCGAAGGCACCGAGTATGACGCCGCGCTCGACGCATGCGCCGACGTCGAGAGCTTCGAGATGCGCCGACAGGTACCCTGCTACGAACGCGTCGCCGGCGCCGACAACATCGACGACCGGCACCGCGCGCGCCGGAGCCACAACCTTGCCATCGGTCGAGTACGCGATCGCGCCGGCGGCGCCCCGCTTGACGATCACCGCGTCGACACCTTCGTCAAGCAGGCGGCCGGCCGCCTCGTCCGCCTCCACCCCGGGATCGGGCGCGACCAGGGGCAGCTCGTCGTCGGACGCGAAGACTAGGTCGACGTACGGCACGAGCGCCCGCAGAGCCGCGCGCGCATCGTCCGCACTCCACAGGCGGGAGCGGAAGTTGACGTCCAGGCTGACGGCGATCCCGTCCCGATGCGCCGACTCGGCCGCGGAGCGCACGGCATCGGCCGCATCGGGACCGAGGGCGGCCGTCACGCCCGTGACGTGCAGGATCGGCGGCCGGGCGCCGAGACGGGCGAGGACATCAACGGCGCGGATCCCGCTGCCGGCCGAGCCCGCCCGGTAGTAGCTGACCCGGGTGACGTCGGCGATGCGGTGCTCGAACAGCAGGGTACCGGTCGGCGCGGACGGGTCCACGACCGCAGCGGTGACGTCGACCGCTTCGGCGCGCAGCGTTCGCAGCACGAGCCGGCCCAGTTCGTCGTCGCCGAGGCGTCCGACCCACTCGACCGCGTGCCCGAGGCGGGCGAGGCCGATCGCGACGTTCGACTCGCTGCCGGCGATCGTCATCGTCATCGTGCCGCCGAGCCGGAGTGGTCCCGTCCCGTGCAATGCCGCCATCGTTTCGCCGAACGTGAGAACCTCGGTCACGCGCGCGGCTCCTCGCTCACGGCGGCCAGGAACGACCTGGCCCGCGCCCGCAGCACGTCGAGCGAGCCGCCCGCCGCGGCATCGCCGACGAGCGGTGACCCGACTCCGACCGCGGCGGCGCCGGCGGCAAGGTAGTCGCGGGCCACCGCGGCGTCGACGCCGCCGACAGGCACGATCGGCAGGCCGGGGAACGGGTCGCGCAGCGCCCGCAGGTACGCCGGGCCACCGAGCTGGGCGGGGAACAGCTTCACCGCATTGACGCCGCGGGTAACCGCCTCCACCACCTCGCTGGGCGTGAACGCCCCGCCGACGACCGGCAGGCCGAAGTCGCGGGCGGCGGCGATGCCCGGTCCGAGTGCCGGCGTGACGACGAAACTCGCGCCGGCTGCCGCGGCCCGCTGGGCGTCGTCGGCCGTCACGACCGTCCCGCAGCCCAGCGGCGCATCCGGCCCGAGCGCCGCCCGGGCCCGGGCGATCACCGACTCGGCGTCGGTGGTCGTCAGGGAGACCTCGATCAGCGCGACGCCCTCGTCGACTAGGGCGAGGACGGTCTGCAGCGCGGCGTCGGCGTCGGACCCACGCACGATCGCCACCAGCCGGTGAGTCCGCAAGGCGTCGGCGAAGGCCGTCATGAGCTGCCCAGACGAAGGATCCAGTCGACCTCGCCACTTCCAGGGACGACCACGGCGTCGCCGTCGCCAGCGGTGGCGAGATCGAACACCCGGCCGAGCATCGGCTCGACGCCCACAGAACGGTAGGGCGTCCCGGCGGGGAAGCCGCCGAGGTTGCGCCAGATCGAGACGGAGACCGGGATGTCGAGGTCAGCATCGACGCGCATCGTCAGGCAGCGGTCGCCGTCGACGATATCGACCTCGCCGGCGTCCACGACAGTCGCGCCGACGGCGGTGCCGTCGTCGGGACCCAATTCGGACAGCGGCAGTCCACCCGGGCTCGGCCACGCGCCGACCACGTACTCCGCGCCGGCCGGCCACGCGAGGTCGATCAGCGGGCCCGCCTCGCGATACAGCCGCACCTCCGCGCCCTCGGTCAACTGGATCCGGGCTCCGACGCCGAGATCCAGCAGCGCGTGCGCCGCCCACACGAACCGGTATCCGGGCTCGGCCGCCAGGCGGTAGGTCGCAATCACGCCGTCGGCCTGGGCGCGGATCCGCCGGCGCAACACGAAGTAGGCACAGTCGACAACGTCCTCGTCGCCGACTCGTTGCCACTGGCGGCTCCAGGCCGCGCCGTGATCCGGCATGCCGCGAACGGTGGGCACGCACTCCTCGATGCCGCCGGCGTCGACGAACCGGTCACCGGGTGCGACGCCGGCGCGGGCCGAGTCCGGCCGCCGCCACAGCCATTCCCGACCCCCGAGGTGCAGCGACGTCCATCGGCCACCGTGCTCGAGGTCGATGCGGAACGGCGCCGGGGCGCCGATCACCATTCGCGCAGTGCCCCGTCGGCATCGCGCCAAACGGGGTTGCGCCACCGGTGGCCGATCTCGGCGGCCCGCGCAACGGCGTCCTCGTCGATCTCGATGCCCAGCCCAGGGCGGACGGGAAGCGCCGCGTAACCGTCCCGGAAGTCCATCGGAGTGGGATCGAGCAGGTAGTCCAGCAGCTCGTTGCCCTCGTTGTATTGGATGCCGACGCTCTGCTCCTGGATGAGCAGGTTCGGGATCGCGAACGCGATCTGCAGACTCGCCGCGAGCGCGATGGGGCCGAGCGGGCAGTGCGGTGCGATCGAGACCCCATACGCTTCGGCCATCGCAGCGATGCGGCGCAACTCGCTGATGCCGCCGGCGTGCGACACGTCCGGCTGGGCGACGGCGACCCCGGCCTCGAACACCTCGCGGAAGTCCCAGCGCGAGTACAGCCGCTCGCCGGTGGCCAGCGGCACCGCGCTGCACTCGACGAGGCCGCGCAGTTGGTGGCCGTTCTCGGGGACGGCCGGCTCCTCGACGAACAGCGGGAACAGCGGTTCCAGCAACGGCAGGATCCGCCGCGACATCGCCGCTGTCATGCGCCCGTGGAAGTCGACGACGACGTCGCGGTCGGGACCGATCGCCTCGCGCACCGCCGCAACCCGGTCCACGACCTCCCGAGTACGGCTGACGGTGTCGATCGCGCCCATCCGGCCCGACCCGTTCATCTTCACGGCTGTGAAGCCCGCCTCGACCTGCCCGCGTGCGTGGTCGGCGACCTCGTCTGGTTCGTCTCCGCCGATCCAGGAGTACATCCGGACGCGTTCGCGAACAGCGCCGCCGAGGAGTTGGTGAACGGGGACGCCGAGCGCCTTGCCGGCGATGTCCCACAGGGCTTGATCGATGCCGGCGGCTGCGCTGGAGAGCACCGGACCACCGCGGTAAAAGCCGGACTTGGTGTTGCGCTGCCAGTGGTCCTCGATGCGCAGCGGATCCTCACCGATCAGGTCGGCGCCGATCTCCGCGACAGCGGCGCGCACGGTTTCGGCGCGGCCCTCGACGATCGGCTCGCCCCAGCCGGCGATGCCCTCGTCGGTGTCGACGCGCAGGAACAGCCAGCGTGGTGGTACGAGGAACGTCTGCAGGTCGGTGATCTTCATCGACGCGGCGTGCCCTCCCGACGGTCGGCGGCAACCTCGACGTCCGCCGACGCCTGCATCAGCAGCGCCTGGACGGCAGCCTGGGCCGCGGCCGCGTCGCCTGCCTCGATCGCGTCGATGATCGCCCGGTGCACCGGAACCGAGTCCGGCCAATGCTCGCCGTTGTGTACGACCGCGTCCCGCGCCCGCAGCCCGGCCTCGATGACGACCTCCATCCGGCTGAGCAACTCGTTGTGCGCCGCGTCGAGCAGAGCGCGGTGGAACGCCAGGTCGGCCTCGACGACGGCGGGCGCATCGGTGCCGGCCTCGGCCATCGCCTCCACGGCGGAGCGCAGCGCAACGAGGTCGTGCGCGTCGCGCCGGCCCGCGGCCAGCGCCGCGCCGGCCGGTTCGACGATCTCGCGAACCTCGGCGAGATTCGCAAAGAACTGCGCATCCGGCTGACCCCCCTGCCAGCGCAGGACGTCGGCGTCCAAGAGGCTCCACGACGACCGCGGCCGGATGACGGTGCCCCGCTTCTGCCGCGAGTCGACGAGACCCTTGGCCGCCAGCACCCGCAGCGCCTCGCGCAGTACCGACTTGCTGATCCCGAACTCAGACTCGATCACGTCGGGGGACAGCGCGCTCCCGGGCGCGTACGACCCGCCCACGATGCGCAGTCCCAGCGTCTCGACCGTCTGCCCGTGCAACCCGCGAAGCGCGGTGAGCGACCGCGCGCCGTCGCGTCGATCGACTTGATGTTCAACTGCGCGTGGCCGTTGCTGTATCACCGGATGTCCCCCCTTTCAAGCCGAATCCTTAACGATGCTCCACCCACCATCGACCACGATGGCGGAACCGGTTACGAACGACGCGTCGTCGGACGCGAGGAACGCGACGACCGCCGCCACCTCCTCCGGCCGACCGAGGCGACCGAGGGCGGTAGCAGCTGCGCTCCTGGCGCGGTCGGACTCGGGCAACCGCTCCCACATGCCGGTGAGGATGGGGCCGGGCACGACGACATTGACCCGGACCTCCGGGGCGTACTCGACGGCCAACTGTCGGGCGAGCGAGCCGAGCGCTCCCTTCGCCGCGGCGTAGGCGGGATGGCCCCGCATACCGAACATGGCGTGCACGGACGACGTGATGACGATCGAGCCGTTGACGCGGCGCAGATCTTCCAGGAATGTGCGCGCGCCCAGCCAGGTAGCGGTCACGGACGAGTCGAGCTGCAGGTGCCACTCGTCCTCGTCCAACTCGTGGGCGGGCTTGACGACCACTCGGGCGGCGTTGCTGTGCAGGATGTCGAGCCGTCCGTGCCGGCCGATGACCTCCTCGCGCACCCGCGCCCAGTCACCGGCCCGGGCAACGTCGAGCTCGGTGAAGCAGGCGTTGCCGCCCTCGCTGGCGACGCCATCGGCGACCCGGGCGCCCCGCGCCGCATCGAGGTCGGCCAAGACGACCGTCGCCCCGTCGGCGGCCAACCGGCGGCCGGTGGCGGCACCGATGCCCGAGGCGCCCCCGGTCACGAGCGCGACACGGCCGACGAACCGGTCTGCGGCCATGACTTCCCTCGTTCCGGGCTTCCCGATCTGTTGTCGTCCCGACGTTACTGGCCGACATTAAATATGTAAATACTATTGACAGTCTAATGAGTGGTTCCCATCATGTAGGGACGACACCAGCGAAACCGCGCTGAATCGTGCGATCGGTGTAGAAGGTGCTAATGGGGCCATAGTTGCCCGACCGAAGAGGAGCTTCCACCATGCAAGGAACTCGACTCCGCCTCGCCGCCCTCGGGTTGGGCGCCATCACCCTCGCCGGCGCGCTGGCGAGCTGCTCCAGTGGCGGGGCGTCGGGCAACTCGGCTTCGACCGGCGGCGGTTCGAAGAAGACCGACACGATCACCGTCGCGTACCTGCAGAAGCAGGGCGACCAGCAGTACTTCGTCGACGAAGCCAACGGCGCGAAGCGCGAAGCCGCGAAGCTCGGCAACGTGAAGGTCGACGCCGTCGACCTCGGCACCGACTCCAACAAGGCGATCAGCGACATAGGCACCGAGGTGGCCCAGAAGGTCGACGGCATCGCGATCGTGGTGCCCGACCAGAAGATCGGCCCGCAGGTGATCGACGCGGCCGACCAGGCGGGTATTCCGCTTGTCGCCTCCGACGACCCCATCAAGTCGGGGTCGAACAAGGCGGCGCCGTTCGTCGGCTTCGACAGCACTCAAATGGGTGCCGCGGTCGGGACCGAGGCGGGCAAGCTGTTCAAGCGGAGCGGCTGGACCGCCGCGAACACGTCGGTGATCGCCGCCTACCAGCAAGATCTGTCTGACTGCCAGTTGCGCGAGCAGGGCGACGAGCAGGGCTTCAAGTCCACCGCCGGAGCGACGCTGCCGATCGTCAAGCTCGGCACCGACAACTCGGTGATCGACGCGCAGAACAAGGCGGCCGCCGCGCTGACGGCACACCCCAGCGTCAAGCACTGGGTTGTGTGGGGGTGCAACGACGAGAGCGAGACCGGTGTCGTCACGGCGCTGCAAAACGGCAACGTGTCCCCGTCCAACATCATCGGCGTCGGCCTGGGCGCGTACCTCACCTGCAAGGATTGGAAGGCCCACGTGAACTCGGGCAACAAGGCCGCGCTCTACATCGGTGGCGCCGACGTGGGCGCTGCGGCGGTCAAGGCGCTCGTTGACCACCTGCGCGACAACAAGCCGCTGCCGGCCAAGACAATCGCCAAGACGACGATGGTCGATGCGTCGAACTGGCAGTCCGTCATGGGCACCTGCAGCTGAGTCCCGGGCCGATGAGCGAGGAGACGCGCGGCGCCCAGGGCCGCCTGGTCATGGCCGGCCTGAAGAAGAGTTTCGGCGGGGTGCACGCCCTGCGAGGCGTCGACGTCGAGGCGCGGGCCGGGGAGGTGCTCGCCCTCGTGGGGGAGAACGGCGCCGGGAAGTCGACCTTGCTGAAGATCCTCTCCGGGGCCTACACCCCCGACGCCGGGTCGGTCTCCATCGACGGCGAGCCGATGCGCTTCGCCGCGCCGCGGGCCGCGCACGAGGCCGGGGTGCGGGTGATCTACCAGGAGCCGGAAATCATCCCGCAAGTCTCGGTCGCGGAGAACATCTACGTCGGTGAACTGCCAAACCGGCACGGAGTGTTCAGCCGCCGCGCCGTAGAGGAGCGCGCTCGCGCCGACCTCGCTCGCTACGGCTTCACCCACGCGCTGGCGCCGGACACGCTGGGCGAGCAGCTCTCCCCGGCGCAGCGTCAGCTCATCGAGATCATGCGGGCGCTGATCGCCGACGTCCGGGTGATCGCGTTCGACGAGCCCACCTCCTCACTCAGCGACACTGAGGTCGATGCGCTCTTCACGCTCATCCGGCGCCTGCGCGACGACGGGGTAGCGGTGCTCTACGTCTCGCACCGGCTGCCCGAGATCTTCGCGATCGCTGACCGGGTCACCGTCCTGCGCGACGGTGCCGTCGTCGGAACGCGCACGACGTCCGAGACCCACACCGACGAGATCGTGGCGATGATGGTCGGCCGGGATCTCACCGGCATGTACTCGCGCGCGGCCCACCCGCGCGGCGACGTCGTGCTCTCGGTGCGCGGGCTGCGTTCGGAGAAGCTGCACGACGTGAGCCTCGACGTGCGCGCCGGCGAGGTGCTCGGGATCGCCGGGCTCGTCGGTGCCGGCCGATCTGAACTCGCGCACGCCATCGTCGGTGACGACCTGCGCACCGGCGGCGAGATCATCGTCGACGGCCGGACGGTGCGCATCCGAAGCCCGCGTGCCGCGATCCGGGCCGGCATCGGCCTTGTGCCGGAGGAGCGCAAGGCCCAGGCGTTGCTGATGGATCGATCGGTGCGCGACAACACCTCGCTCGCCGTGCTCCCGCGCATCAGCCGGATGCACGTGGTGCGGCGCGGCGAGGAGCGGCGGATCGCCCGCGAGTTCGCCCGCCGCCTCAATATCCGCACCCCGTCGCTCGAGCAGGTCGTGGCCAAGCTGTCCGGCGGCAACCAGCAGAAGGTCGTCCTGGCGCGTTGGCTGGCCGGCCGCCCGAAGGTGCTGATCCTGGACGAGCCGACGCGCGGCGTCGACGTCGGTGCGAAGGCCGAGATCTACGAGGTGATCGACGGACTGGCGGCCGACGGGCTGGCGGTCATCGTCATCTCCTCGGAGCTGCCCGAGATCCTCGCGCTTTCGGACCGCATCGTCGTCATGCAGGCCGGCCGCATCGCCGGGGAACTCGACCGGGCTGAGGCCTCGGAGGAACGGATCCTGCACCTTGCCATGTCCGATCAGCTCGTCGGCGCCGCAGCCGCCCGCGAAGGAGTTGAAAGGTGACGTCCACGACTACAAAGCCATCGCCGGCCGCCGACGTAGCCCGCGCCCCCGATTCCCCGGACCAGCGATCGTCCCTGCGTCGCGGCCTAGACGTCGTCGGCGTGCAGAACCTCAGCCTGCTGATCGCGCTGGCCGCACTCGTCGCGATCATCGCCGCCCAGAACAGCAACTTCCTGCTCGTGAGCAACCTCAAGACGATCGGCACGACCGTCTCGATCGTCGGGGTGCTGGCCGTGGTCCAGACCGTCGTGATGCTGATCGGCGGCCTCGACATCTCGGTGGGCAGCGCGGCCGGGCTCACGTCCGTGGTGTCGGCGATGGTGTTCACCAGCCAGACCTCGGCCGTCCTCGGGATCCTCGCCGCACTCGGCGTCGGCATCCTGGCCGGCCTGTTCAACGGGCTCGTGATCATCTACGGCCGGGTCAACGCGGTGATCGCGACGCTCGCGACCTACGCCGGCTTCCGCGGGCTGGCCAACCTCATCTCGGACGGTCGCGCGCAGGGCTACACCGGCACCAATTCCACGTTCGTCTTCATCGCTCGCGGCACGATCATCGGGATCCCGGCGCTGATCTGGATACTCGTCGTCGTCGCGGTCGTGACGCATCTCGTGCTGCGCTACACCGACGTCGGCCGCAACCTGTACGCGATGGGCGGCAACGCCACCGCCGCCCGGCTGGCCGGCATCAATCTCAACCGCCTCGTGATCGGCTGCTACGTGGTGGCCGGGCTCGCCGCAGCGGTCGCCGGTGTCATGCTGACCGCGCGCACCGGATCGGGCCAGCCGACCTCCGGCAGCCAGGGCCTCGAACTCCAGTCGATCACCGCCGCCGCCCTCGGTGGCGTCTCGCTGCGGGGTGGCAAGGGCGCCATACCCGGCACCATCCTCGCCGTCCTCCTGCTCGGCGTGCTCGAGAACGGCCTCACCATCCTCAACGTCAATTCGTTCTGGCAAGACATCGCTCAAGGGTTCCTGCTGGTCGCCGCAGTGATCATCCAACAACGCCGTCGCGGTGTGCGCGCCATCGGCCTGCCGTAACACGCGCCCGGAGACAGCTTCATCCGAATGCCTTGGTCCCAAGGGGCGTGCTGGCGCGCGCCCGAAGCCCCGAGAAAGGACATCCCGCATGCTCCGCCGCTTGCTCGCCGTCATCGCCGGCGCCGTGTTAACGCTAGGGCTCGCGGTCGCCCTCGGCTCGGCGCCGGCCGCGTTGGCCACGCCGACCGCGCCGCCGGCTCCGCCGGCCGGCTCCTACAACGGTCTCGCCGCGACCCCGCCAATGGGCTGGAACGACTGGTACGCCTTCAAGTGCAACGTCACCGAACAACTGGTCGAGCAGACCGCCGATGCGATGGTGAGCTCGGGCATGAAGGCGGCCGGGTACAACTACGTCAACCTCGACGACTGCTGGCTCTCGCACTCGCGCGACGCTAACGGCAACCTGCAGGCCGACCCGACGAAGTTCCCGGACGGAATCACGGCGGTGGCCGACTACGTCCACTCGCTCGGTTTGAAGCTGGGCATCTACGAGGATGTCGGGACCGCGACCTGCGCGGGGTATCCCGGCAGCTACGGCCACGTCCAGCAGGACGCCGACGCCTTCGCCTCCTGGGGCATCGACTTCGTCAAGGTCGACTGGTGCAACGTGCCGTTCGGCGACTTCCCAGGGCTGACGCAGCAGCAGGTGGCCGAGAAGCTCTACACGCAGTACAGCCAGGCGCTGCTCGCCACCGGCCGGCCAATCTTCTTCAGCATCTGCGAGTGGAACCCGGCGCTGCAGCCATGGACGTGGGCCCCGGCCATCAGCAACATGTGGCGGAGCAACAACGACTACGGCGACTCGTGGGACCGAATCATCGCCAACCTCGACGAGGAGGCGAACCTCGCGCCGTACGCGGGGCCGGGCCACTGGAACGACCCGGACATCCTCCAGGTCGGGCTGGGCGGAATGACCAACGCCGAGGATCAGGCCCACTTCAGCGCGTGGTCGATGCTGAGCGCCCCGCTGCTCGCCGGTAACGACCTGCGTTCGATGTCGGACGCCACCAAGGCGATCCTCACCAACCGCGAGGTGATCGCGATCGACCAGGACTCGCTGGGCGCCGAGGCGACACGCGCCTCGCACACCGCCGACGCCGACGTGTGGACCCGTCCGCTCGCCAACCGCGACCGGGCCGTCATGCTGCTCAACCGCGGCGATCACGCCGAGACGATCTCCACCGCGATCTCCGGCCTGGGGCTGCCGCACGCCGGCGCCTACGCCGTCCGTGACCTGTGGGCCCACAAAACGGACGAGGCGGCCCGGACGATCGCGGCCTCGGTCCCGGCGCACAGCGCGATGCTCTACCGCGTGACGCCGCTGCGCGGCGACGTCGACTCGACGCCGCCGATGACTGATGTCTCGGTGACGCCGGACGTCCCGCCGGTGTACCCCGGCTCGACCTTCCACATTGCCTCGCCCGGCCAGACGATCGACGTCACCGCGGCATTGCGCAACGACGGCCGCCCGGCCATCACGACCGCCCGGCTCACCGCGCAGGCACCCGAGGGTTGGAGCGTCACGGGACCGGCCGTAAGCTCACGCGGCCTGCCAAGCGGCCGGTCACTGACCGGCAGGTGGCAGGTGACGGTGCCACAGGACACCCCGCCAGGGACCTACGAGATCACCGGAAACGCGACCTACCGGTGGGACGACGGCACCCGCAGCGGTGTGTCGGACGGCGCCGGTGGTTTCCAGGTGTTGGTGCCGCCAAGCGGGCAGCCGTTCGCCAGTGATCTCACGCCACTCGCGAGCACCAACGGCTACGGCCCGGTGCTGGTCGACAAGAGCTACTTCGGTGGCCCCCTGACGATCCACGGCGTCACCTACTCCCACGGGCTGTGGACGAACGCAGTCGCCTCGCTGGACTACTACGTCGGCGCGAACTGCACGCGATTCACCGCCGACCTCGGCCTCGACGACTCGGTTAAGGGCACCGGCAGCGTCGACTACACGATCTCGGCCGACGGCAAGCAGCTCTACGACAGCGGCCTGGTCACCAACACCACGCCGACCCAGCACGCGGACGTCGACATCAGCGGTGCTCAAGTGTTGCGTATCGACGTAGGCGACGGCGGGAACGGCGTCACCTACGACAACGCGGACATCGCCATCCCACAACTGACGTGCGCGGCGAGCCAGTGAGCACCGGGAGGCGGATCTGCAGGCTCGCCGCCGCTATCGCGCTCGCGGCCACGGCGCTCGTCGTCCCGCTGGCCACCGTCGTCGACCGCGCCGCCCCGAAGCCGTTCGACGTCGACCTGTCCGGCGTGCAGGTGCTCAGCTGACCTGCAGGACGCCCCCGGCAAACGCGGCGAGCGGGGCCGACCCGCGACTCGAGGAGTGATCGTGGCTGAACGCCAAACGCATACGAGACATCGACCTCAGGTGAGGATGACGAGACGCTGGGTCGCTCGGGTCATCGCGACATAGCGGTCCACGGCTCCTTCGATGCCAGTTCCGAACGCCGCTGAATCGACGAGGACGACCAGGTCGAACTCGAGCCCCTTCGACAGCTCCGGGGTCAGCGACCGGACGCGGGACGTGCCCGGGAAACTGGGATCGCCGATGACGCAGGCGATGCCGTCGGCTTGCCCGGCCAGCCAGGCGTCGAGGATGGACCGCAGCTCCGAGGTGGATCCGTGTTGGACGGGGACGCCGGTGCTGCGGATCGAGGTCGGGACGTTGGCGTCCGGAAGCACGGCCCGGATCACCGGTTCGGCTTCGACCATGACCTCTTGAGGTGTCCGGTAGTTGATGCTCAAGGAAGCCACCCGGATCTGGTCGAGCCTGATCCGGCCGAGCCGCTCCGGCCACGACTCGATGAACCCGTGCCGCGCCTGGGCCCGGTCGCCCACGATCGTGAAGCTCCGCGAGGGGCACCGCAGCAGCAACATCTGCCACTCTGCGTCGGTCAGCTCCTGGGCCTCGTCGACGACGACGTGCGCGAACGGGCCGGCGAGCAGGTCCGGGTCGGCGCTGGGCCCGGCGGCCTGATCGACCAGGACGCTCTGGGCGTCCTGCCCGCGCAGCATCGACATCACCAGCATCTCGGAGTCGTCGGCCGCGACCAGGTCGTCGACCACGCTGTCCATGAGCTCGCGTTCGGCCGCGACGGCGGCCTCCTGCCGACGCCTGCGTCGGGACGCTTGCGGATCGCCGAGACGCTGGCGGGCCGCGTCCAACAGCGGAAGGTCCGACACCGTCCAGGCGTGGGCTTCCGTGCGCTGCAGCATTCGAACCTCGTCGGGTGCCAGCCACGGAGCGCACATGCGCAGGTAGGCCGGCACCGACCACAGGTCTGCGACGAGCTCTGTCGGTTCGAGCACCGGCCACGCCCGGTTGAAGGTCGTAAGCAGTTCCTCGTTCTGCTGCAGCGCCTGCCGAAGCAGCTCAGCTGGTGCGTCGCCGTCGACCGAGGCTTCGCTGTCGTGCTTGTCCATCAGGATCGTGAGCAGCTCCTCCCAGATCTGGTCACGCGCCTCGTTGTGTGGCGTGCCGGGTTCTGGTGCTTGGAACGCCTCGGCCCAGTCGTCGGCGGTCAACCGGATGTCGGACCAGGCAGTCGCAACCGTCATCGGCTTGGTGGGCGGCTCCTCATAGAACCGGACCGCCGTCTCGATCGCCTTCACCAGTTGCGCGGACGACTTCAGGCGGGCCACTGCGGGGTCGGTCTCGGTCCCGGCCGCCGCCCCCTCGGCGACGAGGTTTCGCAGCGTGCAGGTCTGCACGCCCTCCTCTCCGAGGCTGGGCAGGACATCAGCGATGTAGGCCAGGTAGGGCTGGTGCGGGCCGACGAACAACACGCCGCCCCGCCGGTGGCCGAGGCGGGGGTCGGAGTAGAGCAGGTAGGCGGCGCGGTGCAGCGCGACCACGGTCTTGCCCGTTCCCGGACCACCGTCGACGACAAGAGCGCCGCCGGATCCGGCGCGGATGATGGCGTCCTGGTCGGCCTGGATGGTGCCGAGCACATCCCTCATGCGGGCCGACCTGTTACTGCCGAGGCTGGCGATGAACGCCGACTCGTCGTCCAGCGCGGCGGCGTGTCCCACGATGACTTCAGAAGTGAAGACCTCGTCCCAGTAATCGCTGACCCGGCCGTGGGTCCAGCGATACCTGCGGCGGCTTTCCAGACCCATCGGGTGGGCGTGGGTCGCTCCGAAGAATGGCTCTGCGGCCGGCGAGCGCCAGTCGAGCAGCAGTCGACGCCCGGTGCTGTCGGTGAGCCCGAGTCGTCCGATGTACACCGGCTCGGGGTCGTCGGCGCTGACGATGCGCCCGAGGCACAAATCCAAACCGAAGCGGCGCAGGGCGCGCAGGCGAGCGGTCAAGCGGTGGATCTCCATGTCCCGGTCCATCGCCTCTTGGCCGATGCCACCGGGCGCCTTGCGCTCGGCATCGAGCCGGTCGGACAGCTCCGCGATCGACTGTGCGAGGCTCTCCGCGATCGCCGCGAAGTGCAGCTCGTCGGCAGCGATCAGCGCAGGATCGGCCTTGGCCGTGAGGTGGTCGGGTAGGGCGAAAGCACTGGTGGTCAAGGGTTTCACGTCATCCGCTTCCAAGTTGAGGGTGAGACCGTCGATCGGTGAATCGGGCCGCCGAACCTCGAGGTTCGTTGGGTTCGGCGGCCGATTCTGCGGCCCGACCGGGGGCTTGCCGCAAGCCCCCCAGTGCGCTATACGTTGAAGAGGGAAAGGGAATGGGCGGCACCCTGATCCACGATCCACGCGAACCCCGCTCGCCGAACGAATCGACCCGGTCAACCACGTCGCCGGCCGCGTGCTGCCCATCGTCACCGACGAGACCATGCGCGCCTGCCTGGGCGCGGCCCACACATGCACCGCGATTCTGCTAGCGAGTCACCGACAACTGGTGCGCCCCGCGCCTGTGCGAGCGACCGCCATGGCGATGTGGTGCCAGTGGAACGGCCTGGGACAGACTTGGCCGCGTGAAGATGAGCGAGCAGCCTGATGTCGATTACCGGATGAGCTTCGCCGCAGAACGCACCTACCTCGCCTATCTGCGCACCGGGCTCGCGTTGATCGCTGCTGGGGTAGCGGTGGCCGGCGCCCTACCCGGAGCAGGTGTCGAAGACCTCCGGCGCGGAGTCGGTTTGGGTCTGGTGGCCCTGGGCGGAGTCACGGTCGCTGGCGCCCGGCTGCGCTGGCGCGCCGTCACCGCGGCGATGCAGGCCGGTCTGCCGCTTCCTCGCTCGGCGGTCAGTGACCTGCTGGCCGTTGCCCTCGTGTTGACCGCCTGTGCAGCAGCTGTCGTCGTCGTGCTGGTGTGATCGCTGGCGGCGCTGGTAGGGGAGGTGACTCTAGGGCAGCTCAGCCCTTGTTTGCGCTGCTGGCCGGAACCGGTCCGGCCCGCGGGGTCGACGCAAGCGAAATGAACTCGCGCGCCGCACCCCGGCCGAGGGGTCGTGACATCAGGTAGCCCTGCGCGCTGTCGCACTTGAGGCGGCTGAGCGCGTCGCGCTGGACCTGATGCTCGATGCCTTCGGCCGTCGAGGACAGCCGCAGATCCCGGGCCAGCCGAAGGAGCGTCTCGACCAGGACCGCGCCCCCATCGGAAGGATCGACCAGTGCGTCGATGAAGGACTTGTCGATCTTGAGGATGTCGACCGGGAACTGGCGGAGATAGTTCAGCGAGGAGTGGCCGACGCCGAAGTCATCAATTGCGATGCGAATGCCCATCTCGCGGAATGCCCGCAACACCTCCGCGCTCTGCGCCGGATTGGTCATCAGCACGGTCTCGGTGATTTCCAGCACGAGACGCTGCGCGGGCAGGCCGCTGTAGGACAACGCCGCGCGGACGTCGTCGAGCAGGTGCGGGTCTTCCAACTGGCGGCCCGACAGGTTGACCGAAACGGCAAGGGGCTCTCCGTCCGGATGAACCCATTCGGCTGCCTCGACGCAGGCGGTTTCCAGGATCCAGCGGCCGAGGGGCACGATGAAGCCGGTCTCCTCCGCGAGTGGGATGAACCGATACGGCCCAACCAGCCCGAGCGTGGGATGACGCCAACGGACCAGGGCCTCGAAACCTTCGAGCTGGCCGTCCGCGAGTCGGATCTGCGGTTGGTACTCGAGGAAGAACTCTGAGCGTTGCAGCGATCCCTGGAAGGAGTTCATCAACGCCATCCGGTCGATGATGCGAGAACGCATGAACGGCTCGAAAACGGCGTAGCGGTCCTTGCCCGAGGCCTTGGCCTCGTACATCGCGGCGTCGGCCTCGCTCAGCAGCCGCTCGGTGGTCGCGTCGGCCTCGGCGATCGCGATGCCCACGCTCACGGTGAGGTGAACAGATTGGCCATCGATGAGCGCGGGCTGGCGGAGCACCGAGACGATTCGCTCGGCCAGCGCGGTCACCACCTCGACCTCCTCGACGTTGTCGAGCAGGATGGCGAACTCGTCGCCGCCGAGCCGGGCCACGGTGTCACCGCCCCGGACGACCGACGCAAGCCGCCGGCTCACGATCACGAGCATGGCGTCGCCGAATCGGTGACCCAGACTGTCGTTGATCGCCTTGAAGCCGTCGAGGTCACAAATGCAGAGCGCCACCGTTCCGTTCAGGCGTGGCGATGCCTCCAGCGCATGATCGATGCGGTCGTCCAGCAGGGCTCGGTTGGCCAAGCCGGTCAGACTATCGTGGAACGCCTGGTGACGCAGATCGCCTTGCAGTTCCTGCTGTGCCGCCAGCGCAGCGTTCAGTGACTCGCCGTGCTGGCGCAGCTGAGCGGTCTGGACCCGCAGCCGACCGAAGAGCCAGGATGCCCGGAACACCGCCAACGTGAACAGGGCCACCGTCGTCGCCGCGAGCACGCCGACGTCGACGTGTCGATGCAGCGACGTGCTGACGAGCAGGATCACCGGCGACACGAAGCCGGCCACGGCAACCAGCGGAAGCCACAGTCGCCCCTGCCGGGGCGCATCACTCACGACAATGCGCGGTCGGGCCATGCTGGGATGCAGCGCGGCCGCCGCCATGAATACGTAGTTCAAGAGGAATCCGGCGTCGACCGGGTTTCCGACGCGATACAGCCCGTGCAACGTCAAGACGTCGTAGACGAAGTCGGCGATCAGCATGACGGCGACCGCGCTGCAGATGAGTTTGTCCACGGGGCGGCGCGCCGTGCCGGACAGCACCGCGCTTACCACGATGAAAAGGACCGCCAGGTCCATGATCGGATAGGCGAGCGTTACCAGCCGACCGAAAGCATCCGACGCCGCGTCGTGGGCGTAGGAAGCCATCAGGAACTGCCACGACACCGCCAGGGCGCCGATGGCGACCATGGCGGCATCGGCCCAGCTCTCTCGCGAACCCGGACTCCGGCGCGAGCGGGTGACCCGAAAGACCCCGGCGAACAGGAAGGGGTAGCCCAGCAGATACAGGCCGTCGGCCACCGACGGATACGGCGCCTCCTGGTGCAGGACGATGTCGTAGGTGTCCAGCACGCCGTCACCGAGCACGAAGAAGCCGCTGGCTGCCGCGAGTAGGAGCCAGCCCAACCGTTCGGCCGGACAATGCACCCGTACGGCGAGCACCAGGCACAGCGTGGCCGCGACCCCGATCGCGGAGTACAGCACGTCCTTGCCGGCTTCTCCGGGCACGGCGAAGTACGCGGCCACGACGGCAGACCCGGCCGCGACCACGACCTTCCACGCCGGAGGCCTCACAGAACCCCTTCCCGACCAACGGTTCTTGCCATAACCATCGGCAGCACAGTGGGGTTCATTAGGGTCCCGGAGGCCCCAGCCGTACGGCCGGTAACCGCGCGGCAGGTAGATCTCACACTGAATTGACGTTACGTTCTAGTCCCGATCTTGTTGATCCGTGGCCCGGCGAAGGCATTTCTCCGGCGACCACAGGAATGGACCACGTGACCATTCGTCCGGCAAGCGTGGCCGGTGCGGTCTTCGTAGCCTTCGTGGGCTTCGCCTGCGTGCTGGCGCCTGGGACTGCGCCCGCGGGCGCTAGTACGTCGCTACCCGCAATACCTACAGGCGGGCGCGTCGTAGCGGTGTCATCGTCGGCCTTCACCGTTCTGGCCAACAAGACGGCGAACGCAGACCGGTACCGCGTCTTTGCCGCTGCAACCAGGAGCGCCCTGTACCTCACCAGTATTCACTCCAGTCGCGCTTCGGCGATTTCCAGCACGACTCGAGTGACCTTCACCAAACTGCGGTACCGGACGGACCCGTACTACTACCGGCTCGAAGCGCTGAATGCGACGAGCGGCAGATTCGCCGCGCAAATTCTGTCCGTCCGGTTGCGCCCGGCCGCGCCCATCGGCGTGCAGGTCACGGCCTCGCCGTCGGGTATCTACCTCACCTGGCGCAGCGGCGCGGTCACCAGCGTGCACATCGCGCAGGCCACCGACGCGGCCATGACCACGCATCGGGTCAATTACGCCGTCCACGCACCGGCGCGTCAGTTCACCCCGTACGGCCTGGCCCGGGGGACGCGCTATTACTTTCGCGTTCAGGCGGTGAACGGAACGGCGCTGTCGCCATACAGCGCCGCCGCGACAGGGATCGTGCAGTCCAGCTCGCAAGCGGTCCGGGTCATGACCTACAACCTCATGGAGGCGAACACCGCCGGCAGTATTGAGAGCGGCAACGTGATCGCCCCTTGGTCGCAACGCCAGCCGGGCGTCGTCGCGCTGATCAGGAAGGCCGCTCCTGACGTCATCGATATCCAGGAAGCGGCGGCCTGGACGGCCGGGGTGGGCGGCCCGCGCCAGATCGACTCGCTCGTCGCCGCCCTCGGCGGCACCTACTCGTTGGCGCGCACGGAGATACCACCCGGCGAGCCCAACTATCGGCGCACCGCCAACTACGTGCTCTACAAGGCGGCCACCTATCGTGCGGTCGGTAACGGCGATCATTGGGCGCTGCCGTACGGCAACTTCGCCGCGTACCAAATCCTGGAAAGCCGCGCTAGCGGTGCCCGGTTCCTCTCGGTCTCGCCGCATCTCATCCCCGGTGCCGGAGCAGCGGCGGACGCTCAGCGCCAGACCCAGACGCAGAGCTTGCTGGCTCAGGCCGGTGCGTACGCGGCGGCTGCTCACGTCCCGGTGATCTACGCCGGTGACTTCAACTCCGTACTCAACCGAAACCACGCCTTCGACGGGAGCGGGCGCGCGATGCGCGCGATCCGCGCAGCCGATGGGATCGAAGCGGCTACCGCCCTGACGAACCAGCGTTACAACAGCGCGAATCTGTACCTGCGCACGCCACCGGCCGTTGGGCAGAGCATCGATCACGTCTATGCGCCGGCCGGAGTGGCGGTCCGATCGTGGCAGGTCGTCCTCACCTTGGTGAACGGCCGGTTTGTCGGCGTCATCCCCTCCGATCACAATCCCGTCGTGTCGGACCTGGTCTTCCCGTACTGACGGGTCGGTCTTGCGGCGGCCCGGGGCGGGGATTCCGGTCGCGGCGATTCGTGCTGTACTGCATCTGTGGTGCAACCAGGTCCCGACCCGGACAACTATCCGCCGATCGATCCCAACGAGCCGGTTCCCGACGATCCGGGGACGCTCTCGCCGGATACCCCTGAGACGCTGCCGCCCGCGCCGGTCGAGCCGATGCCCGGACCGGATGACCCGGACAGCGTTCCTGCGGCCGGTTGACGCCGAGCACGTTGTCGCGTCCGGTGAGCAGGACTGACGCTGCGCGTCGCTAGGCAACGTCGTCGCGACAGGCGCGGGCCCGGGCGAGGAGCAGGTTGCGCACGCTGGTGTTCTGGGTGAGCGCGGCGGCGCGCTCGAATTCGGCACCCGCCTCGGCGTCGCGACCGAGCTTCGCCAGCAGGTCCCCGCGCACCCCTGGCAGTAGGTGGTAGCCACGCAGGACCGGATCGTCGGCTAGTGCGTCGACGAGCGCCAAGCCTTCAGCCGGACCCTCGGCCATGCCGACGGCAACCGCGCGGTTGAGTTCGACGACGGGCGAGGGAGCAAGCCGGGACAGCACGGCGTACAGCGCCGCGATGCGGGGCCAGTCCGTTGCCTCGGCAGTGAGCGCGCGGGCGTGACAGGCGGCGATCGCGGCCTGGATCGCGTACGGTCCGACCGCGCCGCCGAGCTGTTCTGCTCGTTCCAGCGCCGCGAGACCACGGCGGATCAGCAGCTGGTCCCATCGACTGCGATTCTGATCGAGCAAGGTGATGACTTCGCCGGCCGGACCCGTCCGAGCTCGGAGCCGCGATGCCTGCAGTTCCATGAGCGCGACCAGGCCATGAGCTTCGGGCTCGTCGGCGGCGAGCGCCGTGAGGATTCGGCCCAGGCGCAGCGCTTCAGCGCACAGGGCGGGCCGCATCCAGTCATCACCAGCAGTCGCCGCGTAGCCCTCGTTGAACACGAGATAGACGACTTCGAGTACGGACGACAGGCGCTCTGACAGCTCGTCCTGACCTGGAACTTCGAAAGGCACCTTGGCCTCGGCCAGGGTGCGTTTGGCCCGCACGATGCGCTGCGCGATCGTCGGGGTGGACACGAGGAAGGCGCGCGCGATCTCCTCGGTGCGCAGGCCGGCCAGCATCTTCAAGCACAGAGCGACGCGGGCCTCGGTGGAAAGTACGGGGTGGCAGGCGGTGAACATCAGCCGCAGAACGTCGTCCTCGAGGTGGTCGGGCAGGTCGACGTCGATTGCGTGCTGGTCGTCGGTAGGAAGATCTCGCCCGATCTGTTCCAGCTTTCGGCCGAGGTTGACCTGGCGACGGACATGATCGACGGCCCGCCGTTTGGCGATCGTCATCAGCCAGGCCCCCGGATTGTGGGGGACGCCGGAGGACGGCCACTGTTCGAGCGCGGCGACAAGTGCGTCCTGAGCCAGGTCCTCGGCCAGGCCGACGTCTCGCACCATTCGCGCCAGCCCACCGATCAGGCGGGCCGACTCGATGCGCCAGACTGCGTCGATCGCTCTGTGCGCCGGCGCAGCTGTGCTCACCTGCCGAAACTAGCCCGGCCGGCAAACCGCCAGCGCACGCCCCCTGGCGTGCGCCCGCGGGGTGCGCGCTAGTTGTGCCGTTGCGCGGCAGATCGTTGCGCCATGGTCCGCTCGGCCTCGATCTGTTCCGGCGTCATTGCGTCGCCGAAGTCTTCGGCCTCGAAGACCTGCCGAATTTCGATCTGGCCGTCCTCCCCGGTCGGGTTGGGCACCCGCTTCATCCATTCGATCGCCTCCTCGAGGGAGCCGAGTTCGAGGATCCAGTAGCCCGCGATCAGCTCCTTGGTCTCAGCGAACGGGCCGTCGATGACCTTGCGCTGGTCGCCGCTGAACACGACTCGAGCGCCCTTGGAGCTGGGCTGCAGCCCGTCGCCGGCGAGCAGCACGCCGGCCTTGACCAGTTCCTCGTTGAATTTGCCCATCTCCTCGAGCAGTTCGGCACTGGGCAGCTCGCCCGCCTCGGAGGATTCAGTCGCCTTCACAATCGCCATGAAACGCATCAGAAGTGCCTTCCTGTGTCGCCGGGCGCCGGTCACCGCGACCGGTCGGGATCCTGGCTCACCCGTGCGTCGAACAGCCTGCCGCCAATTCGACACCAGCGGTGGGGGAGTCAGCCAATCCGCGCCAGCCGGGTTTCGACGACCGCTCGCAGGTCGCCGCTGTGCCCGAGCGCGTCGGTGCTGTCGATCCACTGGTCGACGGTGCCCAGCGGCGTCAGACCGCGCAGCGTGCCGTCGGTGATCGAGCCCAGGAGCGCATCGACGAAGCGCTGCGCGTGAATCACTCGAAACGGCCGGTCGAAGTGGTAGCTCACGGTCGGATCGACCGCGGTGCTCAGAAACCTGTTATGAAGTTCGGCGGTCGACTCATAGGCCGCGACGAGGTGATCTTCTCGCGCGTTCCACCCCGCCGCCTGTTGCGCCCCGCGCAGGTGGGCAGCGAGATCGGCGGTGCCGGGCAGCCGGGCGAACGCCGTGCCGAGCCATTTGCTGTAGGGCGGGTACTGGCGATGGAGCAGCAGCCAGAGCTGCATGATGTCGCGGATCAGCCGGGCGGCGACGTTCGCCGAGCCGAGGTCGTCACCCACTTCTGCGCACCGGCCGGGGAAGGCCTCCTCTTGCGCGATTCGCCGCCACTGGCAGGCCAGCACGTAGCGCTCGACCTCGGCTGGATACCACTCGACCAGTCGACGCGCGGCGGTGATGGTGCCGAGATCGTCGCGGAAGACCGCACCGGCGGTGAACTCGAGCAGGCGCTGCCAAGGGGTGGCTAGCCAGTCGGCCGTGGTGACCGATTGAGTTGGGTCGAAGCCGAGGTGGCTCACGAACCACGTCGTCGTGTCGGCCACTTCTACGCGGTGCTGAACCGGACCGTCGGTGAACTGCATGTATCGAATGTCGCCATCCTCGCCGGTGGACACGAAGTTGGTCGGATAGCCGAGAAACGTCTTGGGCAACTGCTCGGACAGCATCTGCGTGATTGCAGGCCCATGCCGACCGGCATCGTCGCCGGTCAGAAACAGCTGCAGACGCGGTCCCCACTCGTGGTCGGCCGAGCGCGCTGTGTCGTAGCCGAGTACTTCCGATCCGCCGCCGATCCGGGCGGCCGCGTGGGGCAGGCCCGGAAAGTGCCGCTCGAGCAGCGGCGCGACGACCTCCAGGTAGAAGCGCTCGGACAGTTGCAGGCCAGCTATGAACGGTGCGGACACGTCGCCCATCATGGTGGCGATGCGAACTGCTGAAAACTCAGTTCCGACGTGCGATCAACCGCCAGAACCGGCGCTGGAGCACGCGCCGGTAAGCGATCTGGTGATAACCCATACGAATCCACCTCATCCTCGAAGTGATTCGACAACCATGTGGACCCGGGGTGGTGGTGGCGGCTGCAGATGGCGTTGAGGTTGGCTTCGTTGGTCTCGCCGCCGTCTTCCCAGGGGATGGCGTGTTCGAGGTCGCAGAGTTGGGCTTGGCGGTTGCAGTTGGGGTAGCGGCAGGTGCGGTCCCTGGCGATCACGTGCTCGGCCAGGTCTTTGGGCGGACGGTAGGTGGTCCGGCCGTAGTCGATCAGCCGACCGGTCTCGTCGGTCACGAGACGCCGCCAGGTGCCCGACTCGTCCGCGGCGATCCGACGCGCGACCGCAGCCGGGATCGGTCCGCAGCCGGCGAGTTCGCCCGGCTGCTCATCCAGGCCCAGCAGGGTCGACAACGCGACGGTGACCTGAACCGAGGGGCGTAGGCCGTGTTCGCGGGGCAACTCATCCAACACGGAACCGTGCAGGGTGTTCAACGCGAGTTGCACCACCGCATCGGCGCGGCGCTGATCCGCGGTCCGCTCGTCACCACAGGGGACTCGTCGGGCGAGGGCGTCGACGGCGGTCATGAATGTGGTCGCCCCGGTATCGGGCAGCAGCATCCAAACCTCGGACATGCCATCCGCGACTGGAGTGCGCACCACCCGTCGCTGCTTGACGGCTTCGACGTGGCGTTCCTCCGCCGGTTTCGGCGCGAGACTCAACACGGCCTTGCGCACGCTGCGTTTGAAGTTCGCCAGCACCTGCTCCGGCGCCTTGCCCAACACCGCTGACTCCACCGCGGTCGTAGTCGGGTCATCGAGAGTCATGACCGTCTCCGCCAAGTGGCGGGAGTGATGCACGGTGATCTCACCGCGCTCCTGCAACTCCAACGTCGACGGCAGCCGGGTCATCGCTTTGGCGAACTCCAACCGATCCGCCGCAGTCTGCGCCGAGAGCCGCAGGGCGCAGGCCACGTCTTCCTTGACCCACTGCTTGTCCATCTCGGCGATCGAGCCCGCCTCGACCGGGTCGTTGGCCATCACCGCCAACAACCGCAGCTGTTGGGCGTCGATCCAGGACCGCTGCCGCTCCAACGCCGCCAACGCATCCACCCGACCCGCATACGACAAGCGCGCGACGTTCACGTGCACGAGCGGCTTGACCACCGCCGAGCCGGGCGTGACGGTCGCGGCCCAGGCCGCCACATCATCGGGAGCGACGTCGGCGTCCAGGAGTGAGGGCACGTACGGCTCCGGCTCATCCGCCATGGCTTCGCTCATACGGTCGATTATACCACTACCGACCAACAGAACGGAAGCACTTTCCCCTTATTATCTAAAGCGATTCTTCCGGGCCGCAACCCGGCCGCAACCCGAAAGCGCGACCCAGCCGCCCACTCAACACCCTCGTCGCTGCCGCTTTTCGCTCTTCAAAACGCGCAAGACCCCAGCGCCTCCCGCAAAGCCACCAGCGACTCCTCCGAGCAATCCACCTGCGGACTGACCCGCAGCAACGGCTGCGCCATATCGGCCGGCGCCCGCATCGGCAGCGCAGCCGTAGTGAGAATCCCGTGCTCAGCCAGCAGTCGAGCTCGCACGGCCACCACGTCCTGCCCATCGGTCGGGCGCAACGCGCTGATCGCACCCGAGTCCTCCGCCGCCGCGACGACCTCCCAGCCACGGATCCCGGACAGCGTGGCCCGGGTCAGCCGGCCCACCTCGTTCAACCGGGCCCAGACGCGGGCCGGTCCGTCGGCCAGGTGCTCACGCACGGCGGTGCATAGCCCGACCCGACCGGCGATGTGTGCCTCGAAGGACTGCAGCCCGTGCACGATCGGCCACTCGCCGGGCGGCATGCTCGGTGGTTCCAGCTCAAGTGCGTTCCACCAGCGCTCCGCGATCGCCAGGATGCCGACACCGCGTGGTCCGGCCAGCCACTTGCGGCTCGGGCAGTACAGCACATCGGCGTCGACCGCGGTGTCGACGTGCCCGATTGCCTGCGCGGCGTCGACCCAGAGCGGCACACCGGCTGCGCGGCACAGCGCGGCAGCGGCACGGACCGGCTGGACCAGACCGCGGTGTGATGCGACGTGGGTCAGTGCGACCGCCGACGGCGGCGTGCGCGCCAGCACGCGCTCCAGCGCGTCCAGGTCGAGCCGCCCGCCGCCGTCGACGGCCAGCTCGACGATGGCCAGTCCGCGCCGCCGGAACGAACGAAGGTTCGGGCCCCACTCACTCGGCGTCACCGCGACGAAATCGCCCGGGCGCAGCGGCCAGGCCGACAACATCGCGTCGAGCGCGGCCGTCGCACTTTCCACGAACGCGACGCCCTCGGCGGGCACGCCCAGCAGGCCGGCGATGTCGACCTGCCCCGCTGTCAGCACCGGGGCGGCGGCCGCGTCGGCGACGTAGGCGCCGGTCTCAGCCTCGAGCCGCGCATGAGCGGCTACCGCCTGCAGCACGGCCGTCGAGCTGGGACCGGCGGCCGCGTTGTCGAGATGGATGCCCTGAAACGGCGGTCGTCGCGTGCGCCAAGCGGACCACGGCGATGAGGCGTCCGCCGCGCTCATCGCGGCTTGGCCAGCGAGAGGCCGAAGTCCCCGTTGGGATCGGTCCAGAACCGCAACACGTCCAGCACGACAGCTCTGAGCTCGTTGGCGACGCCCTCGGGTCGGAACTTGGCTGAGATCTCTGTGCGCAGCTCCTCACCGCCCGCGAACCGCACCCGCAGGTCCAGATCCTTGATCCACACCTCTTGCGCCCGCGTCGAGCGCAGCCGCATCTCGATCCACTCGTGCGCGGGATCCCACACGGCGACGTGCTCGAACGCGTCGATGTCGAAGTCGGCGTTCAGTTCCCGGTTCACCACGGTGAGCACGTTGCGGTTGAAGGCTGCCGTCACCCCGGCGGCATCGTCGTAGGCGCGTTCCAGTCGGGCCACGTCTTTCACCAGGTCGGTACCGAGCAGGAACGTGTCGCCCGGTCGCAGCACCGAACTGACCCGGCGCAGGAAGCGGCCGCGGTCCGCCGGCTCGAGATTGCCGATCGTCGAGCCGAGAAACGCGATCAGGACCGGGCCGTCGCCCCGCGACACGTCGATGGGCGCTTCGAAGTCGGCGACGACCGGCTCGACCGCAATCGCCGGGTACTCCGCTGAGATGATCTCGGCCGCCTCGCTGAGCACCACGGGGTCGACGTCGACGGGGACGAATCGTTCGAGCGTCCCCGCATCGGTGAGCGCACGCAGGAGCAGTCGGGTCTTCGTCGACGTGCCGCTGCCGAACTCGACGAGCGTGCGGGCCCGCGAGAGTTCGGCTGTCTCGGCGGCCCGCTCGGTGAGGATCGCGGTCTCGGTCCGGGTCGGGTAGTACTCCGGCAGCCGCGTGATCTCATCGAACAACTCGCTGCCGCGCGCGTCGTAGAAGTACTTGGGCGGCAATACCTTCGGGTCGGCGCTGAGGCCGGCCCGTACGTCAGTGCGCAAGGCGGCCAAGTAGGCGGATGGCTCCAGGCGCAAGTCGGGACGCACGTGGTCAACTCCCCAGATCGGTGATCGCGACACCGGCGGGCGTCACGTCGACAAGGTGGTGATCGGGCACGTCGACCCAGCGCGGGTCGTCGTCGAACGGTTCGCTGGCCACGAGCACGCCATCATCGCTGGTGAGCACGCTCAGCGAGTCCTTCCACCGAGTTGCGAGTAGCCGATGCCCGTCGGCCAACAACAGGTTCAGCCGCGCCGCGGGGTCGCGGGTCCCGACCTCCGCCACGAACGCGCCGACGTTCTCCGGCCCTATGTCGAAGAGGTGCGCGGCCAGTAGCGCCGAGTCGCACATCGACTCCGCTGCCGGGTGCGGCCCGAGCAGGTGCCGGTCGACGACGCCGTTGTGCGAGAGCAACCAGCGCCCGGACGTGAAGGGGGCGACGGCCGTCTCGTCCATCGGCATGCCGACGGTCGCGGAGCGCACCGCCCCGAGCACGCATGTCGCCGTGATCGTGGGCGCAACCGAGGCGAAGGACGCGTCGCTCCACAGCGGGCGGTTGGAGCGCCACCGCGCAGGCTCGTCGCGACCCGGGCCGTAGAAGCCGACGCCCCACCCATCGGCGTTCATCAGGCCGTTGCACTGCCGGCGGGGGCGGTAGGACTGCACGAGCAGGCCGTGTTCGGGCTCGAGCATCAGCGCGCCGATCGACCGGGGCGCGCCGAGCCAGGCGAAGTGTCGGCACATCAGCGCTCAGGCGTCCCACGCCAACCGCAGACCGGTGAAGATCTGCCGGCGGATCGGGTGGTCCCAATTGCGGAACGATGGCCGCACGGCGCTCGGGGCGACCGCCCACGAGCCGCCCCGCAGCACCTTGTAGTCGCCGCCGAAGAACGGCTCGCTGTATTGCTGGTAGATCATCGGGACGAAACCGGGCCAGGGTGTGAAGTCCGACGACGTCCACTCCCAGACGTCCCCGATCAGCTGTTCGGCGCCGCAGGCCGATGCGCCGTCGGGGTAGGCGCCGACCGGGGCCGGGCGCAGGGCCGTCCCACCGAGATTCGCCCGCTGGGCGGTGGGCTCCGCCGAGCCCCACGGCCAACGGCGCCGACGCCCGGTCGCGGGATCCCAGACGCAGGCCTTCTCCCACTCGACCTCGGTCGGCAACCGGGCCCCGGACCACGCCGCGAAGGCCTCGGCCTCGAAGTAGCTGATGTGCTGCACCGGTTCGTCGGGTGGCATGTGCTCGGTGACGCCGAAGCGCTGACGGGTGCCGTCGAGTGCCCAGAACTTCGGTCGTTCCAGGCCGGCTTCGACGCGGTGGGCCCAGCCCCGTGCCGACCACCATCGCGGCTGTTGGTAACCGCCGTCGGCCACGAAGTCCTGCCACTGCGCATTGCTCACCGGCGCGCGGCCGATCCAAAAGGCGTCGACGGCGACGGCATGCGCTGGGCGTTCGTTGTCGAGCGAGAACGGCTCATCCGCCGCGTTCACGCCCAGGACGAACTCTCCCCCGGGGACGAAGACCCGGTCGGTGTCGAGCCGACGCCCGTTGGGCAGCGGTGCACCGAGCAGGACCGGCGGTCCGTGCCGAAGCTGGAGGGTGGCCAGCATCGTCTCGTCGTGCTGCTGCTCGTGCTGCACGACCATCGCAGCGGGAAACAGCTCGCCGGCGTCGTCCGGAACCTTGTCCAGGACGTCGAGGACGCGACCGCGGACCTCCCGGCAGAACGCGCGCGCCTCGACTGGCGGCAGAAGGGGAAGGGTCGGTCGTTCGGCCCGAGCGTGCTTGAACGCGTCGTACAGCGAATCGACCGCCGGTGGCAGCAGGCCGGGACGATTCCCGTCACCGCGCCGCAGCAGCCACAGCTCCTCCTGCTGCCCGATGTGGGCCAGGTCCCACACCAGCGGACTCATGAGCGGGTCGTGCTGAGCCAGCAGTTCGGGTTCGTCCAGATCGGTCAGCATGAGCGTGCGAGCCCGGGCCGACTCCAGCCCATCCGCCACCTGATCACGCATTGGCCATCTCCTCCAACACCGTCTTCGCTCCTACCTCCGCGATGCGTTCGGCCACCAGGTCGCCCGGGCAGCGCCCGGCGTCGACGAGCTCAGCCAGATCGGCGACCGCGGCGGCCAGTTCGGCCGGAACCCGATCTGCCGCGATCGCGACGCACCGGCGGGCCGACTCAGCCAGTAGGCGGTCGCCCAGCCCGTCGCGGGCGGCCTGGGTCCAACGCCGTGCGGTGGGCTCGCTGGCCTCTGCCGCGGCGTCGGCCGCCGCCGGATCGTCCATCAGCACCGTGGCAACGGCGGCGATCGCGGGCCACCAGCGCGGGGGACAGACGTCCAGATAGCGCAACTCCAGGAAGCTGCGCAGCCGCACCGGCGGGAACAGGGTGGTCAGGTGGGTGTCGAGGTCGGCCACGGTGGGGCGCCGGTCATCGAGCAGCGTCCGGCCGGCCACCCAGTCCTCGAAGGGCACGATGCCGCGGACGGCCACGGCGTCAGAGCCGGCGCGCCGCACGAACATGACCGGGGCCTGCATGGCATACCGCGCCCACTCGACCGCCGGTTCGTCGCGGCCCAACAGCGGCCCGCACCGGCGGCTGTCGAGGTCGGCCCACACACGTTGCCGCGCCGACTTCCAACCCGAATCGCGGCCGGCCAGCCAGGGTGAGCAGGCCGAGAGCGCAACCAACGTCGGCCCGAGCTGGTGGGCCAGGCCGACCCGGGCGCGCCAGCCCGAGGCAGGGCCGGCCTGCAGGTTGACCTGCAAGGCGGCCGTCGAACACATCATGGCCAGCCCTGCGGCCAGCTGGCCGGTGGATGCAAAGTGCTCCTGCATGGCGGCGTAACGGGGGCGGGGGTTGACCCGCTGCGAAGCCCGTAACGGGTCGGCCCCGACGTGGGCCAGGCCGATCCCGCGCTCAGCCAACCTCAGCCGGGCGCGTTGCTCGTCGCCGCGCAGTGCTCTGACCGCACTGGCGACATCCAGGGCCGGCGGGCCGGACAGTTCGAACTGGCCGCCAGGTTCGAAGGTGACCTGGCTCCCGCCGGGCAGCGCACCAACGGCCGCTGTGGTTTCGGCCACTCGCTCCCAGCCGATGCGATCGGGCACCGCGGCCAAATCGACCAGGTGGGTCTCCAACTCGAGTCCGACCCTGCCGATCACCGATTCGGCGAGTGCAGCGGCATAGACGCGCTGCTCGGCGTCTCGCAGGTTAAGCGGCTCGACCAGACTGGTCGCCGTGGGTGAAACGGCCATGTCGCCCCTCCAGGTCCGGGCCGGTGGGAATTGCGCAATCCCACCGCGGGTCGGTGCGGGGGCGACTTGGAGTTGCAGTCGTCCTCGTCTTCCATCTTGTGCGACCGGCGGCCGAATCGCAACGGAGTAAGCCACCTGTCGCTGATTGGTAAGGTCTGCGCCGCGGGTGGCTGGCGAGGCAGGATGGCCGGTGCCGCCGATCGTCTTCCCGGCTGCCGCGGAGGAACGGTGTTGCGCATCTGGTTCAACCGCACATACGCGACGAACAGCCACGTCATCGCGATGCTGCGGGCCAATCCGGACGGCCGGGCCGTCCACGTGATCGGCACCCACACCGACCCGGATTCCCCCGTACTCCTCGCGTCCGACGAGGCCTATCCCGAACCTCCCGAATCCTGCGCCGGCCCCGAGTACGTGGCCTGGGCGCTGGACTTCGCCCGACGGCACGGGGTGGACGTGTTCGTACCCCGACTGGCCATGGCCGAGCTCGCCGATGCCCGCGCCGAGTTCGCCGCGGCGGGGGTCGCGCTGCTCTGTCCGGCGGGGGACACGGCGCGCCTGTTCGACGACAAGAGCACCGGATACCGCGCCGCGGCCGAGCTGGGCCTGCCGGTGCCGCCGCATCACCTGGTCAACGACGCGGCCGGGCTCGTGGCGGCCCACGAGCAGTTGCGTGCGGTTGCCGAGCAGGTCTGCATGAAGCCCGTAAGGGCAACCGGCGGCGAGGGTTACCGTGTGCTGACCACGGCTGGCCCTGATCTGGACGAGCTGCTCGGCCGGGTGCGCGCCCGAGCCGAACTCGGTCGGGTATGCGCTGCGCTCGAGGCCGCGAACGCCGAAGGGCGCGCGGTTCCCACGTTGCTGGTCATGCCGTACCTGACCGGCCCGGAAGTCAGCGTGGACGCGCTGGCCGACCGCGACGGCACGACACTGGTGGCCTTGGGACGGAGCCGGTCGGAGCGGCGTCGGCTGATCGTGGACGACGTCCAAGCCCGGGAAGTGGCAGAGACGCTCAACCGCGCGCATTGCGTCTCCTACCTGTCGAACACCCAGGTGCGGTACTGGCAGGCCCCAGGTGACGACGGCCCTCGCCCGTACCTACTGGAGCTCAACACCCGTATTTCCGGCGGCCTGTTCCAGACCGCTCTGGCCGGGGTGAACCTGCCCTGGGCGGCCGTGCGGCTCGCTCTGGGCCAGGAAGCCGGAACTCTGCACCCCCGCTACGACGTTGCCTTTACGACGATCACTTCCCTCGTCGCGCTGGGCACTTCGCCCTAGCATCGGGGGACGACCGATCCGATTCCGGCGAAACCGGCCACCCGCGGCCGGCTTCGCCCCGACGTTTGGAGAACACCGTGTCAGTCAGCCTCACCAAGGGTGGCAACGTCTCACTGACGAAAGAGGCCCCCGGCCTGTCGGCGGTCACCGTGGGCCTCGGGTGGGACGCGCGAACCACCGACGGCCAGGAGTTCGACCTCGACGCAAGTGCGATCGTGTGCGGCCCGGACGGCAAGGTCGTGTCCGACAAGCACTTCATCTTCTTCAACAACCTGAGCTCGCCTGACGGCGCCGTCACCCACACCGGCGACAACCTCACCGGCGAAGGCGAGGGTGACGACGAGCAGGTCAAGGTCAACTTGTCCAGCCTCACGGCCGACGTCGACAAGATCGTCTTCCCGGTCTCGATCTACAACGCCGAGGCCGGCGGCCAGTCGTTCGGGCAGGTCCGCAACGCGTTCATCCGCGTGGTCAACCAGAGCGACAACAGCGAGCTGGCCCGCTACGACCTGTCCGAGGACGCCTCCACCGAGACCGCCATGGTTTTCGGCGAGCTGTACCGCAACGGGGCTGAATGGAAGTTCCGGGCCGTAGGCCAGGGCTACAGCTCCGGGCTGGCCGGCATCGCCCGCGACTACGGCGTCGCGGTCTAGGGCCCCGCACTACAGTCAGACTCGCGCCGGGAGGCGGCGCGGCCGAACGTCGCACGCGATCAACTGGAGGAAGCCGAATGAGCGTCAGCCTCAGCAAGGGCGGCAACGTCTCGCTGACCAAGGAGGCGCCCGGCCTCACCGCCGTGCTGGTCGGGCTCGGCTGGGATGCCCGCACGACGAGCGGCGCCGCCTTCGACCTCGACGCCAGCGCGCTGATACTGGGCACCTCGGGCAATATCCTCTCCGACTCGCACTTCGTCTTCTTCAACAACCTCACCAGTCCCGACGGCTCGGTCGAGCACACCGGGGACAACCTCACCGGTGAGGGCGAGGGCGACGACGAAGTGATCAAGGTCAACCTCGCCGCGGTGCCGGCCGAGGCCGACCGGATCGTCGTCACGGTGTCCATCTACGACGCCGAGGCCCGGTCGCAGTCGTTCGGCCAGGTCCGCAACGCCTACATCCGCGTGGTGAACCAGGCCGACAACGCCGAGCTGACCCGCTACGACCTGTCCGAGGACGCCTCGACCGAGACCGCGATGATCTTCGGCGAGCTCTACCGCAACGCCGGCGACTGGAAGTTCCGGGCCGTCGGTCAGGGTTACAGCACGGGACTCGCGGGGATCGCCCGCGACTTCGGCGTCAACGTCGGCTGACCTCGGCGTCAGTGCGCACTGACATCGGAGAGGGATAGGCATGTTCTGGAAGACCTTCGGCGGCTCGCTGATCGTCGCACTGATCGGGCTCACGCTTGGCCTGATCTACGGCGGGCCGACGGGTCTGGCCGTGACGGCGATCCTGGCTGTCCTGGAGGTCTCGCTCTCGTTCGACAACGCAGTCGTGAACGCCACCGTGCTGGTGCGGATGAACCCGTTCTGGCAGAAGATCTTCCTGACGGTCGGCGTGGCGATCGCCGTGTTCGGCATGCGGCTGGTCTTCCCGCTGCTCATCGTGGGCATCACGGCGAAGCTGAACCCGGCCGAGGCGATCCGGCTCGCCCTGGAAAAGGGTGACCCGGACAAGCACGGCACCTACGGCTACCTTCTGCACCAGGCCCACCCGGCCATCGCCGCCTTCGGCGGGATCTTCCTGCTGATGCTTTTCCTCGATTTCATCCTCGAGGAGCGTGAGATCACCTGGCTGACCTGGTTGGAACGCCCCCTCGCCAAGATCGGCAAGCTCGATCAACTGTCGGTGGTCATCTCGCTGGTCGTCCTTGCCGTCGCCGCCGAGGAACTCGCCCCCGACGACAAGGTTTCGACCGTGCTGCTCTCGGGCGTGCTGGGCCTGGTCACCTACATCGTCGTGAACAGCCTCGGTGAATTCTTCAACACCGATGACGACGTCGTCGAAGAGGTCGACGGGCAGGCCCGGATCGCCACCGGCGGCAACCGGGCTGTCGTCCAGGCGGTCGGCAAGGCCGCCTTCTTCTTGTTCCTCTATCTCGAGGTTCTGGATGCTTCGTTCAGCTTCGACGGTGTGGTCGGTGCGTTCGCCATCACGTCCGACCCGATCATCATTGCCATCGGTCTCGGCATCGGGGCGATGTTCATCCGGTCGCTGACGGTCTACCTCGTGCGCAAGGGAACGCTGGCCGAGTACGTCTATCTCGAGCACGGTGCCTTGTGGGCAATCGGCGCGCTGGCCGTCGTCCTGATGATCACGATGAAGTACGAGGTGCCGGAGGTCGTCACCGGCCTCATCGGCGTCGGCTTCATCGGTGCAGCGCTGGTCTCGTCGATCGTGCGCAACCGCCGTTCGCCCTCGGCCGACGACACTGATGGCCTCGAACGGGAACCGGCGGCGGTCTGATGGGAGTTAGGTAAGCATGGGTATCGACTACACGAAACGTTCCGCCGCCGCGGCGGCCCCTGAGCCCGTGACACCGGCTCCGGCGGTGTCGTTGTCGAAGGTGACGCTGACCAAGGCCGCACCGAAGGTGTCCCTGACCAAGCAGGGCTCAGCCTCGGGCTTGCTGCGGGTGAACCTGAACTGGAACGCCAGACCGGCGGGCCAGACCGGCGGGCTGTTCAAGCGGGCCACGCCGGCGCTCGACCTCGACCTGGGCTGTCTCTACGAGTTCACCGACGGTTCCAAAGGTGTCGTGCAAGCGCTCGGCAACTCGTTCTCGGCCCGGCCGAAGGGCGCTCACGAGAACGTCATCTGGCTCGACGGCGACGATCGCTCGGGCAGTAACGCGGCCGGCGAGAACCTGTTCGTCAACCTCGCCTACGCCGACCAGATCAAGCGGGTCATGGTCTTCGCGCTGATCTACGAGGGTGCGGCCAACTGGGCGGCGGCCGAAGGCGTCGTCACCCTGTATCCGGCGAACGGACCCGAAGTCGAAGTGCGTCTCGACGAGGCCCGCGACGGCGCACGCATCTGTGGGATCGCCATGCTGGAAAGCTCGGGTGGCGACCTGTCCGTGCGGCGTGAGGTGAACTACCTCAACGGCGGCCAGCGAGTCCTCGACCAGGCCTACGGCTGGGGCATGAATTGGACTGCGGGCCGCAAGTAGCGCCACCCGCGCAGGAAGGAAGCAACGCGTGAGCGTCAGCTTGAGCAAGGGCCAGAAGGTCTCGTTGACCAAGGCCGGCGGCGGCACATTGAGCCAGGTCCGCATGGGCCTCGGCTGGGATGCCATGCGCAAGAAGGGGCTGTTCGGCAGTCGGGCCCAGAGCATCGACCTCGACGCTTCCGCCCTGCTGTTCGACGCGGCCGGCAAGCTCGTCGACCAGGTCTGGTTCCAGCAGTTGCGCAGCCAGGACGGCTCGGTCCAGCACACCGGCGACAACCGCACGGGAGCCGGCGAGGGCGACGACGAGTCGATCCGGGTTGACCTGTCTCGTGTACCGCCCGCAGTCGCGACGCTGGTGTTCACCGTCAATTCGTTCACCGGCCAGGACTTCTCGCAGATCGAGAACGCGTTCTGCCGGCTGATCGATGAGTCCACCGAAACCGAGATCGCCCGCTACGACCTAACCGGCACCGGCCCGCACACCGCCCAAATCATGGCCAAGGTCGCCCGCGACGGGCAGGGCTGGTCGATGACGGCTATCGGCAATGCGGCCTCGGGCCGTACCTTCCACGATCTGCTCCCGGCGATCGCCGGGTACCTCTAGGTGCCGGCGTGAAGCCGCGCAGCAATGTCGGCGATCACTCGGGATCCAGCCACACCGCCAGACCAAGGAGTCCGCATCATGTCCGAGCTTGACCTCGGTTCGACCAGCACCCCGGCCGCAACGACTGCCGCCGCACCCGCGCCCACGGCAGCCGGCACCGGGCTCGTCCTCGCGCCACCGGCGCCAGTAGCCGTCGTCGAGCCCCAGCAGGCGGCGGGGGCGATCCCGGTCGACCCGGCCAAGCAGACCGAACTGCAGGCCAAGGCGGCCGCGTTCGCTGCGGAGCTGGCCGGCATGGACACCCGCTCACCGGCCTTCACCCAGAAGATCGACTCGATCACGTCGATGGGGGACAAGGACATGCGGGCCACGGCCCAGGTGTCGAGCCGGATGCTCGACCGACCGGCTGCGGTCGTGAAGGCCGGCAAGGGAGGCGGCGGCGGGGACGCCCAATCGCGGGTGGCCAACACCCTGGTCGACCTGCGCGCGACGGTGACCGACCTCGACCCCAACCGCGCCGATCTCACCGGGGCCAAGAAGGTTCTGAAGTGGCTGCCCGGCGGAGACAAGATCCAGCGGTACTTCGCCAAGTACGAGTCGGCTCAGAGCCACCTGAACGCAATCATCAAGTCGCTGGATTCCGGCCAGGACGAGCTGCGCAAGGACAACGCCGCCATTGAGACCGAGAAGGCCAACATGTGGACGGCGATGGGCAAGCTGAGTGAGTACAACCAGCTCGCGTCCGCCCTCGACGCCGCGATCGAAAACAAGGTCGCTGAACTCGAGGCGGCCGGCAAGACCGAGGAGGCGACCACGCTTCGGTCCGATGCGCTGTTCGCGATCCGCCAGCGGCACCAGGACATCCTGACCCAGATGGCCGTAGCGGTGCAGGGCTACATGGCTCTCGACCTGGTCCGCAAGAACAACATCGAATTGATCAAGGGCGTCGATCGGGCCCAGACCACGACCGTCTCCGCCTTGCGCACCGCCGTTATCGTCTCCCAAGCGCTCTCGCGGCAGAAGCTCGTGCTCGACCAGATCAACGCGCTCAACGCGACCACCTCGAACCTGATCGAGTCGACCTCGCAGCAGTTGCGGGTCCAGGGCGCGGAGATCAACCAGCAGGCCGCGAGCAGCACCATCGACATCGCGAAGCTGCAGGCGGCGTTCGACAACGTGTTCCAGACGATGGACGCGATCGACACGTTCCGGGCCCAGGCCGTCGACTCCATGGGACAGACCGTGACCGCGCTCGAGGGCCAGATCGAGCGGGCCAAGCCCTACCTGGAGCGCACCCGTCGTGGCGACGGCACTGCCCCCCAGGCCGGGCAGATCACGTCCTGAGCGGGCAACTTCCGGAATTGAGATAATGGAGGCATGACATGGTTCCGCAGGCGCGAGGCTGCCAAGCCGCCTGCTGAACCCGCCGAAGCCGAGGACAGCCCAGCGGCCCTGCGCCGCGGCCTGCAGCAACTCGTCGCGTTCATCAACCAGAACGCCGGCAAGTTGCCCGGAGAATCCGTGGTGGCCGCGCGGCGGGTCACCGACGCAGTCGGGGAGGTCATCGACACCTCTGATGACGACGGTCACCTCGACGTCTACGCGATCATCTCGGTGAAGGGGATCGTCAACGACTATTTGCCGACGACGCTGCGCGCCTACCTGGCCCTCGACCCCCAGGCCGTGCACGTGCCCAGCCCGTCGGGCCGCACGCCCAGGGAGTCGCTGCTTGAGCAGATCAATTCGCTCTGGGCTGGGGCCGCCGACGTGCTCAGCGCCGCGCAGGCCAAGGATGCGGACGCGTTGGTCTCGCAGGGTAACTTCCTTCGGACCAAGTTCACCGGATCGGATCTGGATCTGTAGTGGCGACCATGAAGCGGGGCGCGAATGTCGCGCTCACCCGGGAGATCCCTGGCCTGACCGGCGTGGTTGTCGGTGTGAATTGGAATGCCGGCTCGGAAACGGCGCTGACGGACAACCTGGTGTTCGCCGCGATCCTCTGTGACGCGAATATCCGCGCGCTGTCCGACGAGCACTTCGTCTTCTTCAACCAGCTGGCCTCGCCGGACCTGTCCGTCCAACAACTGGAGAAGGCGCTCGACGGAGACCAGGAACAGATCGAGATCGACCTGGCTGCCGTCCCCGCGAGTGTCGACCGCATCGTCGTTGTGCTGTATGTCAACGACGGGCCGGCGCAGCACCGCACGCTCGGGCAGTTGCGCAGCGTCACGGTGCGGGTGCTGGACCTGGCCGACAACCGCGAACTCGTGCGTTCGGAGGATCTTGCCCCTGCTCTGAGCGCCGAGACCGCGCTCGCGCTCGGAGAGGTGTACCGCCACGACGGCGAATGGAAGTTCAAGGTGCTCGGGCAGGGGTACTCGAAGGGGATTGCCGGCATCGCGTCGGACTACGGGCTAGCCCTGTGAACGGCCCCGCGTGATTACCGACCCGCGCTTTGCCCCGCGCCGCACCGATGTGCCCTACCTGCGCCGGCGCTCCAGCAAGAAGCTGCGGGCCATGGCGCCGCCCGCCCTGTCGGCGCCGCCCGCGCCGACCGCCGGCGCGGCCGCGAGCGCCGTGGCCGATTTCGTCTCCGGTGGCGGACCGCAGCCGGAACGCCACCACCAGTCGGCCGCCCCGGGCCCACCGCCGCCGGCCCCAGCCCGGCGCCCGCCGCCACCCCCAGCCCGGCGCCCGCCGCCACCCCCAGCCCCAACCCCGCGGCCGCGTTCGCCCGAGCCCGCGGCGGCCCCGGTGAGCAGCTCGCTCGACCTCGACGCCCCGGCGCCCACTGCGGCCGCGCCACCCGTCGCGGCCGGGCAGGTCGGTGCCGGAGCCAGCGCGACGCTGGATCTCGACGCGGCGCCGCCCGCGCCGGCGCCGGCTGCTCCGCGCCAGGCAGCGGCCCCGGCCGGGGTCCGCGCCTATCCCGTGCGGCGGGTCACGGCGGGCGGACGCACCATCCTCGGCGGTCCGACTCCGACCGTCACCCTCACCCGCACCCAGAGCGGTGTTGGCACGCTGACGATCGACGCAGCGTGCTCGGCCGAGGTGGGCGACCTGCGCCTGGGTTGCGCCTATCAACTCCACAGCGGCCAGTCGTCCACCGTGCAAGCGACGGGCGGCAACCGGTTCGCTCCGCCGCGGTCGCGCCGACCGGTCCTCGTCGGCGGGCGCGAGCGCTACGAACGGATCAGCGTCGACCTTCGGCAGACGCGCGACATCGAGCGGCTGGCCGTGTTCACCTTCTCCGAGTCCGGGGCGCAGCCGCACTGGGGCGGCACGCTCATCGTGACGACATTTGCCGGTGCGAAGATTGAGGTACCGCTGGAGCAGCTCGCGCCCGGCAGCGTCGCCGTGCTGCTGTCCCTGTACAACGTCGATGGTGAATTCGTCCTGCGGGCTGAACTCGAGACAATCAGCGGTTCCATCCGCGAAGCGGCGCGGGCCTATGGCTACGACCGGATCACGTGGCTCGACGACCGCAACCCCGTCGAGTGACGGGGGGCGCGGCTACGGCATCGTGACGTGCCGCGCAGCGGGTTCGACCAGCTTCTTCACGAATCGGGTGTCGTGGAACTCCCCGATCGCGCGCACGCCCCAGACGTCAGTGGCGCCGCGGCGCACGATCGCCATCAGCACCGCTGTGCTGGGCTGGGTGTCGGATAGATCGAACCGAACGACCTCCTCGCCGGACTGCTGGTCGGCCATCCGGAAGTACGCGGCGGCGATGTCGGTGAAGCGTTGCCCCGTGAACGAGTTGATAGTGAAGACCAGCGCCGCGACTTCGTGCGGCAGGCGTCCGAGATCGACGAGGATCTGTTCGGCGTCGCCGACCGGAGTGCCGGTCTTGCTGTCACCGGTGTGCTGCAGCGCGCCCATGTACTCGTTGGCGTTGCGGTGCCACACGATCTCTTCCTTTTTGCCGAGGGCATCGAATGCGATGACCGATGCGTCGAGATCGATGTTGGCCAAACCCGGGACGGGCTGCCAGCCGGCGCCGGCGACGAGCCGGAGCAGCGGCGTGCCGTCGGGTCGGGCCAGACTGATCCACTCGTTGCGCCGCAATCCGATGCTGCCGGTAGGCGCCGGCGGCGCCTGAGCTTGGCTCGCTTGGACCACGGACGGAGCGGACGGCTCAGCCGGAGCGGCTGGCGTTACTGGCGCGGCCGCCGCGGACGGTGGGTACGCAGCCGGAGGTGGCATCGGCGTGTCGGTCGGCGGCGGCGGGTAGGCAATCGGTGGTGGCGGCGGAGGGGCGGCGGCCGGCACGTCCAAGACAGGCGCTGGTGCCGGCGCTCGTGCCGCGACCGGTGCCGGTGCCGCGGCCGGTGCCGGCGCTGGTGCGGTGTCCGGTGTCGGTGGTGCCCCGACCGGCGCTGCAGCGGCGGGCGGCTCCAAGTCAAGATTCACCGGCGGAGGCGGCGGAGGCTGCGGAGGAGCAGCGTCTTCCACGCCGATGCCGAAGTCCGCGGCCAGGCCGGCCAGCCCGCTGCTGTAGCCCTGTCCGACCGCGCGGAACTTCCAGGCGCCGGAGTAGCGGTACAACTCGCCGCCGACCATGGCGGTCTCAGCCGACGCGGTCATCGCGAAGCGGGCCAGTTCGCCGCCCGACACGCGATCGGCGATCAGCAACTCCAGTCCGGGCACCTGACCGAACGTCCCACCATCGGCGGATCCGGCGAGCACGATCCGGTCGAAATCCGGCGGCACCTGACCCAGGTCGATCTCGATGACGTCGGTGAACTGGGCTCCCGTCGACTTGCCCAGATGCCGTACTGCCCCCGAAGGGTGCTGAGGCTGGTTGTAGTACACGAAGTCGGTGTCGCCGCTGGCCTGACCGTCGGACTCGAGCAACAAGGCGGATGCGTCCACGTCCGGAACCCCTGCGCCGCCCGTCCACAGCAGGGTCGCGCGCAGCGCCGATACCGTCAGCGCCATATTGCTGCCCTTGGTCATTTGCGTCATGCCAGGGATCGTGCCAGACACAGTGACACCGGGACATGAAAGCATGGCGGCGATGCGCCACTTCAATTTCCTCAGCGCCGACGACCGGCAGCGGCTCTTCTTCCGCGAACCGGAGCGGTTCACGGTGGCAGACGAGCCGCCACTGTTGTCGGTCGCGCTCGGGGCCACGCTCTACAGCCCGGCCAGCCGGCCGAAACTGGCTGCCGACATCGCCGCGCGGGCCGCAGCCGGCGTCGTCAGTCAGGTGATTTGTCTGGAAGACGCTGTCGCCGACGCCGAACTCGCCGATGCCGAGCGCAATGTCCTGAGCCAGTTGCGGGCGTTCGCGCAGAGTGGGGCCGCCGGCCCCTTGGTCTTCATACGGGTGCGCTCGCCCCAACAGATTCCAATGATCATCGCTGGGTTGGGCGCCGACGTCGGCATTCTGACCGGGTTCGTCCTGCCGAAATTCGCCGACGACAGCAGCGGCTGCGAATACCTCGACGCGGTTGCCGAGGCGAGCACGCGCATCGGCCGGCGCTTGCTCGTCATGCCGGTGTTGGAGTCGCGCGAGATCGTTTTCGCCGAATCGAGGCTCGCCGCCCTGCTGGGGGTGCGGCAATTGCTGGACAAGTACCGCGAGCACGTACTGGCGGTCCGGATCGGCGCGACCGACCTGTCTGCGCCGTACGGTTTGCGCCGCTCGCCGGAATTGACGATCTACGACGTCCGGCTCGTAGCCGATGTCATCTCCGACGTCGTCAACATTTTCGGTCGCGCCGATGGCAGCGGCTATGCCGTGACCGGACCGGTGTGGGAGTACTTCTCGGCGACCGAGCGGCTGTTCAAGCCGCAACTGCGGGAGTCACCGTTCGTGGAACATTCCGAACGGCGGCTGCGGGCCGAGTTGATCGCAGGAGACCTCGACGGGCTCATTCGCGAGGTGGCGCTGGACCGCGCGAACGGGTTGATCGGTAAGACGGTCATTCATCCGACCCACGTCGCCGCGGTGCACGCGATGTCGGTCGTGAGCCACGAGGAGTTCGCCGACGCGACCGACATCCTCGGCACGGCCGCGGCGGGTGGGGTGGCGTCCTCGAGCTATCGCAACAAGATGAACGAGAGTAAGCCGCACGCGACCTGGGCCCGGGCTACCGCGCTGCGGGCCCGCGTCTTCGGGGTCGCGCACGAGGGCATCTCGTTCGTCGATCTGCTCGGCGCGAGCCTGCACCAGTGAGCGAGCAAGCCGTACGGTCGGCGGCGCCGCGCGGGGACGGCGAATGGATGGCGGAGCGCTTCGGCGTTGTGGTCGAGGACGATCCGGCGGCCGGCCCGCCTCGATTGCCCGATCTGGTCGGCGTCGCACTGCGGCGCAATCCGCGCCGCGCCCACCTGCTCGTTTCCACCGTGCTCGGAAAGCACATACCGACCGATCCGCGGACCGTGCTGGCGACGGGGGCGCAGCTCGGCGAGCTCGTCGGTGAGCTGCTGGCCGGTGACCGCGGCGCGGTTGTGCTCGGCTACGCCGAGACCGCGACGGCACTCGGGCATTGCGTTGCCGACGCCATCGGCGCCGACTGCCTGCACTCGACCCGGCGCGCCGTCGCCGGCGTGGCCCGGGTCGGTGGGTTCGAGGAGGAGCACAGCCACGCGAGCAGCCATCTGCTGCTACCCGAGCACCGCGAACTGCTCGCCCGTCCGGGTCCGCTTGTGCTCGTCGACGACGAACTTTCCACGGGTCGCACGGCCCTCAACACGATCGCGGCGCTGCACGCGATGATGCCGCGGCGACGCTACGTCATCGCGGCCCTCGTCGACCTGCGTACCGCGATCGACCGGGAGGCGATGCACTCCACGGCGCACCGCCTCGGCACCCGAATCGAGGTCGTCGCCCTGGCCACCGGCACCGTGCGGTGGCCCGCGGAGTTCGCCGAGCGCGCGGCCCAGTTCGTCGCTGCTCGAACGGCGATTGCGCCACGACAGCGGCGAGCCGGAACGGTGCTGGGGCCGGTTACGTGCTGGCCGCGCGGTGTTCGCGAGGGTGCCCGGCACGGATTCACACCGGGCGACGAGGCTGCGCTGCGCGGTGCGGCAGCCGCAGTCGCGCACCGGTTGGCCGAGGACATCGCCGGAACCAGGGTGCTGGTGCTGGGCACCGAGGAACTGATGTATGCGCCCCTTCATATCGGCGCTGCGCTGGCCGACGGACTCGGCAGCTCGGGCCACGTGCGGTTCTCGTCGACCACCCGCTCGCCGGTGCTGGCGCTCGACGAGCCGGGCTACCCGATCCGGACGGCACTGCGTTTCCAGTGCCACGACGAACCGCTCGACGGCAGCGGCCCGCGCTACGCGTACAACGTGGCGCCGGCAGCCGGCGCTGCGCGCTATACCGACATCGTTGTGGTGGTGGATGCCACCGGGGACACCCCGGCCCTGCACGCCGGCGGCGGGTTGCTGGACCAACTCGCGCGGGTGTGTGACCGGGTGCATCCGGTGATCGTGCCGGACTACCGGCCGGAGCCCGCGCTCCCGCAGCCCTTGCGGGGGCCCGCGTTCGGCAGCTACCCGCCCGGCGAGGTCGCGTGGCTGCTGACTGATCTGTCGGCGTATGAACTCGAAGCACCGGTTGAAGAACGCGAGGAGGCGATCCAGTCCGGCGGTGCACACTATGCGGAGTCGCTGCCGGTCGAGTACCAACCGAGCGATGCGTACCAGCAGATGTTCACAACGGCTCTCGCCGAATCGGCTGGCCGGGTGGCTCACGCGGTCGGGGTCGTGACCGAGATGGTGCTGGCCGAGCGCGGGCCGAACGCGGTGCTGGCGTCACTGGCCCGGGCCGGGACGCCGGTCGGAATCCTGATGCGGCGCTGGGCCTGGCGCCGGCATGGTCTGGACCTGCCGCACTACGCGGTCAGCATCGTGCGGGGACGCGGCATCGACACGATGGCCCTGCGCTACCTCGCTGCCCACCACGCCAGCTCCGACGTCATGTTCGTCGACGGCTGGACCGGGAAGGGAGCCATCGCCCGGGAGTTGGCCCTAGCCGTGGATGCGGTCAACGTCGAACTCGGCACCGAGTTCCACCCGGGGCTGGCCGTGCTCGCCGACACCGGGCACTGCGTCGAGATCTTCGGCACGCGCGAGGACTACCTGATCCCCTCGGCCTGTCTCAATTCGACGGTATCCGGCCTCGTGTCGCGCACCGTGCTCAACGATGACCTCATCGCCCCAGGCCAGTTCCACGGTGCGAAGTTCTACGCCGCCCTCGCCGGGGCCGACGTTTCGGCGGTGTTCCTGGACGCGGTCACGTCGCAGTTCGACGCCGTCGCCGATGCCGTGGCGCGCGATTGGCCGTCGCTGCGGGCGGCGCAGCGCCGGCCGGCGTGGTCGGGCTGGGCCGCCGTGGAAGCCCTCGCGGCCAGGTACGGGATCGACGACGTGAACCTGGTCAAGCCGGGCGTCGGCGAGACGACGCGGGTGCTCCTACGGCGGGTGCCGTGGCAGGTGCTGGTTCGCCCCGACGCCGCCGCGGAGCTCGGCCACGTGCTGCTGCTGGCCCACCAGCGCGGCGTGCCGATCGTCGAGGTCCCGGACCTCGCCTACAGCTGCGTGGGGCTCATCCACCCGAACTTCTCCCGGTCCGGGCCGGTCGACAGCGGCGCCCCGCGGTGACGCCGCTGGTCGTGAGCGACCTCGACCGCACGCTCATCTACTCCTCCCGCGCGCTGTTGTTGGCGCCCGGCCGGGTACCGCTGTCGTGCGTCGAGGTGCACGACGGTGCGCAATCGTCGTTCATGACGACGGCCGCGGCGCAGGCACTCGCGGTGCTCGCCACCGACAACACGTTCGTACCGGTCACCACGCGGGTTCCGGAACAGTTCGAGCGCGTGACTCTGCCCGGCCCACCGGCTCCGTACGCGATCGCGGCCAACGGAGGAGTGCTCTACGTCGAGGGCGTACCCGATCGCGATTGGTCAGCTGCGGTAGCGCGCACGCTCGCGGGCGAGTTTCCGCTCCCGGAGGTGTGGGCGCATGCCGCGCAGATCTGTCGACCTGAGTGGACGGTCAAGCTACGCAACGCGGCTGGGCTGTTCTGCTACGCCGTGGTGCGCCCGAACCGGCTGCCGGCCGGCTTCGTCGCCGACGTCGGTGGTTGGGCGGCCGAGCGAGGCTGGCGGATCTCGCTGCAGGGCCGCAAGTTGTACTGGGTTCCCGAGTCGCTCACCAAGTTCGCTGCCGTGGCCGAGGTCGCCCGGCGTGTCGATGCGGACGTGGTGCTGGCGGCCGGCGATTCGGTCCTCGATATCGACCTGCTGTTGCACGCGACACTCGGCATCCATCCACGGCACGGCGAGCTCTACGAATGCGGCTGGTCGGCGCCGAACGTTGTGCAGACCGCTGCGATGGGTGTGCTGGCGGGGGAGGAGATCGTGAGCTGGTTCGGTGATGCGGCGAGCCGCCTCAGCGGTGGCGCCGCCGTCGCAGCGCCAGCAGGGCAAAGACCGCCACAACGATGACCGGCAACAGGCGCTTGAGTACGGCCGGGCCGGCGGAGTGGATGAGGTCGATCGGCTCGATGTCGGAAGCCGCCGGTCGTGGGCTCGCAGCCGGTGGCGCCGCAGTGGCGCTGGCGGCGGCCGGTTGAGCGGCAGGTGGCGGCGCAGCGGCTCGATCCGGCGCGGACGGTGCTTCGGTCTGCGGGACGGTCTCGTTCGCCGCGGCCGGCGCGGCCGCGGCAGCTGCGGTCGCCTTCGCTTTTGACTTCGTGGGGGCTTTGACCGCCGCCTTGGCGCTGGACTTGGCCGGGGCTTTGGCCGCCTTGGCCGGCGGCTTCTCCGCGGCCCGGGCGGTCGCCTTCGCGGACTTGGTGGCTTTCGCAGGGGCCGCGGCTGACGCCGACGGTGCGGTTGCCTTGCCGCCCCGGGTCCGCGGCTTGGGCTGGGTAATCGCGTCGCCGGCAGCTGTGCTGAGCTCTGCCTGCGCGGCCGCCACAGGTGTCGCGCCGTCGGTCAGCTTTCCGGCCAGGCAGTCGGCGAACTGTCCGATGAGGTTGTTCCCCACGTCGACCATCACGCCACGGCCGAACTGGGCCGGCCTTCCGGTGATGTCGAGGTCGGTTAGCACGTCGACGCGGGTCGAGCCGCCCGACTCGGTGAGGGTCGCGGTGACCTTGGCATTCGCGGTGCCGCTGCCTCGCGAATCCCGCCCGCGCGCGTCGATCACCGCGCGATGCGCGTCCTGGTCCTTCTCGATGAAACTGGCCTTGCCCTTGTAGGTCAGGCTGATTGGGCCGAGCTTCACCTTCACCGTGCCGGTGAATTGATCCCCGTCGACCGAGTCGATGGCCGCGCCGGGCATGCACGGGGCGATGAGCTCGATGTCGAGCAGCACCCGCCAAGCATCGTCGATGCCGACCGGCACGGTGAAGGAATGCTCCAGCTGCACTGATCAACCCCCTGCTGCGGCGAGGACGGCCCTCTTGGTGAGCACCCGGGCAAGGTGCTCACGGTAGTCGGCAGCGCCGGAAAGGTCACTCGGAGGGTTGGTGCCTTCAGCGGCGTGGGCCGCGGCCGCCGCGATGGCCTCGGCCGACGCATCGCCGCCGGCCAGGGCCTGCTCGACGGCAGTGGCCCGCCGTGGTGTGGGGGCCATATTGGTCAAGCCGATCCGGGCCTGACTGATCGCTCCGTTGTCCCGGCGCACGAGCGCGGCGACGGCGACGATCGACCAGGCCTGCGCCACCCGGTTGAACTTCTCGTAGTGCGACGACCAGCCCGGACCAAGCTTGGGAACCCGCACGGCGCTGAGCAGTTCGTCGGGCTGCAAGGCAGTGGTCAAGTAGTCGCGGAAGAAGTCGGTTGCCGCGATGCGCCGCTCACCAGCCGCCCCGATGGCGATGAACTCGCATTCCAGCGCCAGCGACACCGCGCCGAGGTCACCGGCGGGATCGGCGTGGGCCAATGCGCCGCCAAACGTACCGCGGTGGCGCACTTGCGGATCGGCGATCGTCTCGGTGGCCTGCGCGATCAATGGAGCGTGCGCGGTGACGAGCGGGTCATGCATGACCTCGTGGTGGGTGGTCATCGCGCCGATGACAATGGCGTCGCCGTCGTCGCGGACCCCTCTGATCTCGGCGATACGACCCACGTCGACCAGGGTCGACGGATAGGCCATGCGCAACCGCAGGACGGGAAGCAGCGACTGGCCGCCGCCGAGGATCTTGGCGTCCTCGCCGGCCGCGCTGATGGCCGAGACCGCCTCTGCGACGGTGTCGGGCCGCACATAGTCGAACGCAGCGGGGATCACAGCTGCCCTCCTTGCTGTCCTGAGCCGTCGGAAGTGTCGGTACTGGCGCCTCCGTAGGCCGTCGTACCGCCCTCGGCTCGGTCGGACTTCTCGGCGCCGAGATGAATCGCGCGCCAGACGCGCTCCGGCGTCGCCGGCATCTGGACGTCGTTGACCCCGAACGGACGCAGTGCGTCGACGACGGCGTTCATCACCGCGGGGGTTGACGCGATCGTGCCGGCCTCGCCGACACCCTTGACGCCAAGCGGGTTCGTGGTCGACGGCGTCTCGGTGCGTGCGGTCGTGAACGAGGGCAGATCGGACGCCGACGGCACGGTGTAGTCGACGAAGGTGCCGGTAGTGAGGTTGCCGGCGTCGTCGAAGACTGCTTCCTCGTACAGCGCTTGAGCAATGCCTTGCGCCAGCCCGCCGTGAACCTGACCCTCGATGATCTGCGGGTTGATCGGCGTGCCGACGTCATCGACGCACACGTACTTGCGGATCGTCGACATGCCCGTCTCGGTGTCGACGTCGATGGCGCACAAATGCGTGCCGTGCGGGAACGAGAAATTCTCCGGATCGAAGGTGGCGTCGGAGTCCAGGCTCGGCTCCATGCCGTCGGGCAGGTTGTGTGCGGTGAACGTCGCGAACGCGACCTCGGCCATCGAGACCGACGACCCCGGAGCGCCCCGGACACTGAACGACCCACCTTCGAAGTCCAGATCGTCCTCGTTCGCCTCGAGCAGGTGCGCGGCTATGCGTCGAGCCTTGGCCACGACCTTGTCGGCCGCATGGACGATAGCGATGCCACCGACGGCCAGCGAGCGCGACCCGTAACTGTCCATGCCCTTGGGCGATGACTGAGTGTCGCCATGGATGATTTCGACGTCTTCGAACGCGACACCGAGCCGATCGGCGACGATCTGGCTGAACGCGGTCTCGTGGCCCTGCCCGTGCGGACTGGCCCCGGTGACCACCTCGACCTTGCCGGTGGCCAGCATGCGTACCGATGCGTTCTCCCAGCCACCCGCGCCGTAGTCGAGCGAGCCGAGCACGCGCGACGGCGCCAACCCGCACATCTCGGTGAACGTCGAGATGCCCAGTCCCAGCTGCACCGGGTCCTTGCGCTCACGCCGTTCCGCCTGCTCCCGGCGCAGTTCGTCCCAACCGATCAGATCCAGCGCCTTCGCCGTCGCGGCCTCGTAGTTGCCGGAGTCGTAGGTAAGACCGCACACGGTCGTGAAGGGGAACTCCTCGTGCTTGATCCAGTTCTTGCGGCGTAGCTCCATCCGGTCCAGGCCGAGTTCGTCGGCCAATTCGTCCATGATCCGCTCGATGGCGTACGTCGCTTCAGGACGGCCGGCACCGCGGTAGGCGTCGGTGGGCGTCGTGGTGGTGAACACGCCTTCGCAGACGAACCGATAGGACTGGAACTTGTAGATCGCGGGGAACATGAACGCGCCGAGGATGGGCACGCCCGGCCCGACCAGCCGGATGTAGGCGCCCATGTTGGCGTAGAGGTGGATGTCGAGGCCGGTCACCGTGCCGTCTCGTCGCGCCGTGATCGTGACGTCCTGGATCTGGTCACGGCCGTGGTGCGCCGCCATCAGGCTTTCCGAGCGGGACTCGGTGTACTTGGCCGGCTTGCCCAGCTTTCGGGCCACGAGCGTGGTGATGATCTCTTCCGGGGTGACCTGGAGCTTGCCACCGAAGCCGCCGCCGACGTCGGGTGCGATCACCCGGGTTTTGTGCTCGGCGATACCCAGGGTGAGCGCCACCATGGTGCGCAGGATGTGGGGGATCTGCGTCGCCGACCACATCGTCACGCCGTCGCCGACGGGTTGCACGACGACCGAGCGCGGTTCCATGAACGACGGGATCAGCCGCTGCTGAATGAAGCGGCGCTGCACTGTCACCTCGGCGCCGCTGAGGGCCGCTTCGATGGCCGTGCCGGTGCCGGCCGCGCCGGATTCGAACGTCCAGGTGTAGGAGCGGTTGGACGTGGTGTTGGGGTGGACCAGCGGTGCTCCGTCGGCCACGGCGGCTTCCATGTCCAAGACCGCCGGCAGCGGCTCGTACTCGATGTCGATGGCTTCCAGGGCGTCCTGCGCAGAGGCCTTGTCGCGGGCGGCAATCACGGCCACGGCCTCGCCCACGTGGTTGACCTGGGTGACGGCCAGGCTCGGTGCACCCGGGTTGACCATGTCGGGAGTGACGGGCCAGGCACAGGGCAGGTCGCCCTGCGTATCGGCGAAATCCTGGCCAGTGAAGACAGCGATGACGCCGGGGCGAGCCTGCGCTTCGGACGTGTCGATCGACGTGATGGTGGCGTGGGCCATCGGGCTGCGCAGGATGGCGAGGTGGACCATGCCCGGAAGGCTCAGGTTGTCGGTCCAGGTCGTGCGACCGGTGACGAGGTGCTGGTCCTCCTTACGAAGGCGGGACTTGCCGATCTCGAGTTCGGACCGCGGCGCGGTGTCGGTGACGGCGGTCATGACTGACCTCCGGTCGGACTCATCGCCTTCGCGGCGGACTGCACGGCTCTGACGATGTTCTCGTAGCCGGTGCAGCGGCAGAGGTTGCCCTCGATGCCTTCCCGGATGTCGTGCTCGGACGGATTCGGGTTCTCGTGGAGCAGATCCCGCGCGGCCATCATCATGCCCGGGGTACAGAAACCGCATTGCAGGGCGTGGTTGTCGTGAAACGCCTGCTGCACCGGATCGAGCGTGCCGTCCGGTCCGCCGAGGCCCTCAACGGTGGTGATGTCACCTCCGTCGGCCTGCACGGCCAGCAGCGTGCAACTCTTCACGCTCTGCCCGTCGAGTGACACCGTGCACGAGCCGCAGTTGCTGGTGTCGCACCCGACGACCGTGCCGACCTTGCCCAACTGCTCTCGCAAATAGTGGACCAGCAGGGTTCTCGGCTCGACCTCGTCAGCGTAGGAAATGCCGTCGACAATGACATTGATCTTCGTCATGGGAGCCTCCGCGGGGGTAGAAATCCGACCGTACCCAACTGTGATCCGCATTACGAGGATCTATGTCGCGCTCACCGGCTGTGGACACTCCCGAAGCAGAATCAGTGGTGGATCGGGCCGTCGATGTTTCGCAGCTGTGAGCCGGTGCCGCCCCAGCGGGAGGCGATGAGTTCGGCGGCGACGGATACCGCGGTCTCCTCAGGTGTCCGGGCGCCGACGTCCAGTCCGATCGGCGCGTGCAGCCGGGCCAGCTCGTCGTCGGTCAGGCCGAGCTCGCGCAGGCGCTTGAGCCGGTCGTCGTTCGTGCGCCGAGAACCCATCGCGCCGACGTAGGCCAGTGGCAGGCGCAGCGCAATCTCCAGCAGGGGGACGTCGAACTTCGGGTCGTGGGTGAGCACGCAGACGACCGTGCGCGCGTCGACCTCGGTCTGGCTCAGGTAGCGATGGGGCCACTCCACGATCACCTCATCGGCCTCGGGAAAGCGTCGCGCGGTGGCGAAGGTCGGCCGGGCGTCGCACACGGTGACCCGGTAGCCCAGGAACGACCCGACCCGGGCGACGGCCGCGGCGAAGTCGATCGCGCCGAAGACGATCATTCGGGGGCGCGGCGCATACGACGCGACGAATACCGCGATGTCGTCGCCGCGGCGCTCACCGTCGGGGCCGTAGTGGACGATTCCAGTGCGGCCCTGCAGCAACATCCCGGTCGCGTCGTCGCGGACCGCGTCGTCAAGTCGCTCGCTGCCGAGCGATCCGCTGACGACCCCTTCGCGCATGACCAGCCGGCGCCCGAGTCGTTCGGCATCGACTCCGCTGATCAACGTTGCCACTGCCACCGGACGACCCGTCCGGATGTCGTCGGCGATGTCGCCGAGCTCCGGAAAGCTCTCTCGGTCCACCCGCTCGACGAAGATGTCGATGATGCCGCCGCAGGTGAGGCCGACGGCGAACGCGTCGTCGTCACTGACGCCGTAACGCTGGAGCACCGGTTCGCCGCTCGCCCTCGACGCTTCGGCCAACTCGTAGACGGCGCCCTCGACACACCCCCCCGAGACGCTGCCGACGGCCGTCCCCTCTGGGCCGACCAGCATCGACGCACCCGGCTGGCGCGGTGCGGACTTCCAGGTGCCCACGACCGTGCCCACGCCTACGGCCTCGCCGGCGCGCCACCACGATTCGAGCTCGGAGATCACGTCACGCACGGGAGATCACCTCGGCGACGGAGCAGAGCGCGTCGAAGCTGTGACCGGCGACGAGCTCATCGATGTGGGGCAAGGCAGCCAACATACCTCCGGTTGCGGGGGCGAAACCGGCCTTGCCGCGGTGGGGGTTGATCCAGACGATCTTGTGCGACAGTCGGGCGAGCCGCGCCATCTGCTCCCCGAGCAGGTCGGACTCGCCCCGTTCCCAACCGTCGGACGCGAGAACGACGACGGCCCGCCGGGCGGTGCCGCGTTGGCCCCAGCGGTCCAGGAACGCACGCAGGGACTCACCCAGACGAGTACCCCCGCTCCAGTCCGGAATGGCCTGACCGGCCGCGCGCAGTGCCAGCTCGGGATCGCGCAGCCGCAACTGGCGGGTGACCCGGGTGAGCCGCGTGCTGACGGTGAAAACCTCGGTGCGGCCGGGGGAGACCCGCACGGCCGCGTGGGCGAAACGAAGCAGCACGTCGGCGTAGGGCGACATCGAGCCGCTCACGTCGATGAGCAGCACGAGGCGGCGGGGTTTGTCGCGCCGGCGGTCGTAAACCAACAGCCCAGGTTCCCCGCCATCACGCAACATCGTCCGCACCGTGCGCTGCACGTCGATTCGTTCGGCGCCGCCACGACGACGCCGCTGAGTGCGCCGGGTGGCGACCCGCGGGGCGAGCAGGGCGATCATCCGGTTGACCTCAGCCCGTTCGTCGGCACTGAGTGCGACGATGTCGTGCCGCCGGAGGATCTCGGTGTCGGTGGCGGCGGTCGCGAGGGGATCGTCCTCGGGTTCCTGCTCGCCGCCCTGTTCGTCGGTGCTCAGCGGCCGGCCCGGCACCGGTCGAGGCGTCGGGGTGGGCCGGACCGGTCCGGGCAGGCGGGGCATCCGGCGCCGGAACCAGGCATCGAACAGCGCGTCGAAGCGGGGCAGATCGTCCGGCTCCGAACATAGGGCCAGCCGAGTGGCCCAGTAGACCTGCTCGACGTCGAGCGGGTCGACGCAGGCAACAGCGGCCAGGCTCGTGGTCAGCCGGGTGCGGTCGGCGGCCACGCCGGCCTCGCGAAGGGCCCGGGCGAACCCGGTGACGGTGAGAACGGGGTCCGGAGCGGTCATTGCGCCAGTTCTTCCGCGAGCTGGGGAAGGATGTCGCGGCGGACGCGGACCTCGTCCTCGTGGTACTTCACCGCGGCACCCAGGGTGGCTGCGGCGAGATCTTCCTCCAGTCCGGAGGCACCGAGGATGTGCAGCGCCTGGGCCCAGTCGATCGTCTCGGCTATCCCGGGCGGCTTGAGCAGATCGGACTCGCGCAATCGGCTTACCGCCGCGGCCACATCGCGGGCCAGCCGCTCAGCGACGTCGGGGATGTGGCGGCGGACGATCTCAACCTCGCGCGCGAACGTGGGGTGCGCGACCCAGTGGTACAGGCAGCGCCGTTTCAGGGCGTCGTGGACCTCGCGCGTCCGGTTCGACGTCAGCACGACCAGCGGCGGCGTTTCGGCCCGGATCGTGCCGAGCTCCGGGATGCTCACGGCATTGTCGGCCAGCACTTCGAGGAGGAACGCTTCGAACTCGTCGTCGGCGCGGTCGATCTCGTCGATGAGCAACACCGACGGGCTGCGTTCCAGGGCCTGCAGAATCGGACGGGCGACGAGGAACCGCCGGTCGTACAACGAGGCCTCGAGCGTCGCGGTGTCCGCGCTGTCGCCCGCCGCGCGCAGGTGCAGGATCTGGCGGGGGAAGTCCCAGTCGTAGAGCGCCTGGCTGGCGTCGATGCCCTCGTAGCACTGCAGGCGCACCAACTGCGAACCAGTGATGTCGGCCAACGCCTGCGCCAGCGCGGTCTTGCCGACCCCCGGGTCGCCTTCCAGGAACAGCGGGCGGCTCATCCGGATGGCCAGATACGCCGCGGTCGCCACGCCGATGTCCGGCAGGTAGCCGGCCGCGTCGAGGGCCTTGGCCACCTCGGTCGGGTTGTCGAATGATCTCGGCTGCATCCTTCGAGCATCACCTCTTTGACCCGCGCCCGCATAGTCTGACCGCGTGGCGAGCGTGATCGGGGCGGTTTTGGCGGCCGGCTCCGGCAGCCGGATGGGTGCCCCGAAAGCGGTCCTGCGGGTGGACGGTGCCCGTCTGGTCGACCGTGCCGTCGCTGCCCTGAAACAGGGCGGGTGCGTCGAAGTTCTCGCCGTGGTCCGGGCGGGCGTCGATGTCGCTGACGCGCGGGTGGTCGTAAACGCCGAACCCGATCGCGGCATGCGGTCGTCGTTGGCTCTGGCGGTGGACGCCACTGGCGCAGAAGCCGACGCACTGGCGGTGCTGCTCGTCGACCTGCCCGGCGTCTCGACCGACGCGGTGCGGGCTGTGGTCACCGCCTGGCAACCGGGCCGGGTCGCCGTCGCCAGTTATCAGGGAAGTCGCGGTCACCCGACCGTGATGGCACCGCAGTCGTGGCGGGCCGCGCTGGACCGGGCTGGACCGGACGAGGGTGCCCGGACCTATCTCGCGGCCCATCCGGAGCTGGTCGATGAGATCGAGGTCGAGGGCGACCCGTCGGACCTGGACACCCCCGAGGACCTCTCGCGCTGGATGGACGACCAGGGGTCGCGGGCCTAGGGCAGAGCGGACAACGGCCGCAGACCCGTGCGGTGGCGCTGGGCAAGCTCGGGATAGAACGTCGGGTTGAGCTGGACCCACAGCTGCGCGGGCGTCCCCTCGAGGTCCTTCTTCACCACGGCCGGCGCTCCCGCAGCCAAGACTCCGGGCGGGATCACCGCTCCGGCGGCCACGAGAGACTGCGCTGCCACCAGCGAACGGGCGCCGATGCGGGCACCGTCGAGCACGATGCACCCGTTGGCGACCAGCGCCTCGTCCTCCAGCACCGCGCCGTGCACGACGCACTGGTGGGCCACGGTCGCCCCCCGGCCGATTTCGGTCGTGACGTCGGGCGGACAGTGCAGCACGGAGCCGTCCTGCACGTTGGCGCGCTCGCGGATCACGATCGGCCCGCAGTCGCCGCGCAACACGGCGCCGTACCAGATCGAGGCCCCGGCCTCTACGGTCACATCGCCGATGAGGGTGGCGGTGGGAGCGATGAACGCGTCGTCGGCAATCGTCGGACGCTTGTCTTCGAACTCATAGCTGAACACCGGGTCACCCTTTCAGGTCGTGGCCGGCCCGACGCGGCCGCCCACGGACTTGGCATACCGGGCTTAACAGGTCGATTTCGCCGACTGCCGGCCAAGACGCGGGCCTGGCCACTCTTGTTCGGCCCGCGACAGCCGATGGGTTGAACAGCGACAGCGCACTTCCACCTCGACGGAGACGACGATGACCAGTTCGGCGAGCAACGGCGCGGGCACCGGGACGGCGGACGACACCGCCGAACTCACCGTGTTGCTCGGCGTTCTGGCGCGGGTGAAGGCCGGCGACTTCACCGCCCGCATGCCCCTCGAATGGACCGGCGTCGCCGGCAAGGTGGCCGACAGCCTGAACGACGTGATCATCGCCAACCAGGCCTTCGACGGGGAACTGGCCCGTGTCAGCGACGTCGTCGGCAAGCAGGGCCGGCTCTCCCAACGGCTGATGCTCGGCGGGTGGGCGCAGAGCTGGTCGGGCAGCGTCGAGTCGGTAAACAGCCTGATCGACGCGCTGGTCCGGCCGACGAGTGAGATGCAGCGAGTGATCGGGGCCGTCGCCGGCGGTGACCTCAGCAAGAAGATCTCGATCGATGTGCGCGGCGAGATGCTGGATCTGAAGAACACGATCAACGCGATGGTCGACCAGCTCAACGGCTTCATCTCCGAAGTCACCCGCGTCGCGCGCGAGGTCGGCACCGAGGGCAAGCTGGGTCAGGCCGCGGCCGTGACGATCGAGGTCGGCGGCGTCTGGAAGGACCTCACCGACAACGTCAACCTGATGGCCGGCAACCTGACCGGCCAGGTCCGCAATATCGCCGAGGTCACGACCGCAGTGGCCAACGGCGACTTGAGCAAGAAGATCTCCATCGACGTGAAGGGCGAGTTTCTCGAGCTGAAGAACACCGTCAACGCGATGGTCGACCAGCTCAACGCGTTCGCCGGAGAGGTGACGCGTGTCGCCCGCGAGGTCGGAGTCGAAGGCCGACTCGGCGGGCAGGCCAAGTCGAAGGAGATCGGCGGCGTCTGGAAGGACCTCACCGACAACGTCAACCAGCTGGCGGCCAACCTCACCAACCAGGTCCGGGCGATCGCCGAGGTCGCGACGGCGGTGACCGAGGGCGACCTGACCCGGCAGGTCAGCGTGGAAGCGAGCGGCGAGGTCGCCGCCCTGAAGGACAAGCTCAACGAGATGATCCGCAACCTTCGCGAGACGACCCGGCAGAACATCGAGCAGGACTGGTTGAAGACGAACCGGGAGCGATTCACCCGGATGCTCCAGGGCCAACGCGACCTGGACGCGGTGTCCAACATGATCCTTTCCGAACTGGCTCCGCTCGTGTCGGCCCAGCACGGCGTCTTCTATTCGATGAGCGCCGCGTCCGCCGCCGGCGAGCCGAAGCTCGAGCTGCAGGCCGGGTACGGCTACCAGGAGCGCAAGCACCTCTCGACGTCATTCGCCGTCGGCGAGGGAATGGTCGGCCAGTGCGCCAAGGAGAAGAAGCGCATCCTGTTCACCTCGGTCCCCGACGACTACGTGCGGATCAACTCCGGGCTCGGCTCGTCGCCCCCGCTCAACATCATCGTCGTCCCGGTGCTGTTCGAGGGCTCCGTCCGGGCCGTGTTCGAACTGGCCTCCTTCTCGCCCTTCAGCCAGACGCACCAAGCCTTCCTGGATCAACTCACGGAAAGCATCGGCCTGGTGCTCAACACGATCGAGGCCGACACCCGCACCGACAACCTGCTCAAGCAGTCCCAGTCCCTGGCCGCGGAGCTTCGCGCTCAGCAGGAGGAACTGCGCGACTCGAACGAAGACCTGGCCCGGCAGGCCACCCAGCTGGCCAACCGCAACGCCGACGTCGAGCAGAAGAACGACGAGGTCGAACAGTCCGCTCGCCTGCTGGAGGAAAAGGCCGGTCAGCTCGCGGTGTCGTCACGGTACAAGTCGGAGTTCATCGCCAACATGTCGCACGAGTTGCGCACCCCGCTCAACAGCTTGTTGATCCTGGCCGAACAGCTCGAGGCCAATCCCGATCACAACATGACCGCCACCCAGGTGCAGTACGCGAGCGTCATCCGGTCCTCTGGGCACGACCTGCTGACCCTGCTCAACGACATCCTGGATCTGGCCAAAGTTGAATCGGGCACGGTCACCGTCGACATGGCGGCTGCCTCGCTCGAGCAGCTCGGCAATGCGATTCTCCGTGAGTTCGAACCCGTCGCCGAGGCGAAAGGGCTTGCCTACACGGTCGACCTCGCGCGCGGCTGCCCGGCAACGATCGTCACCGACCCGGACCGACTGCGTCAGGTGTTGAAGAACCTGCTCAGCAACGCGTTCAAGTTCACTGAGCGTGGCGAGGTCAGCGTGCAGGTCAGCATCGCCGCCGACGGGTGGAGCACTGCCGTCGAGTCGCTGGTCGGAGCGCCGTTCGTGCTCGCCTTCGCGGTGACCGACAGCGGGATCGGGATCGAGGAGCACCATCAGGCGCGGATCTTCGACGAATTCGCGCAGGGTGACGGCAGCACCGCTCGGCTGTACGGCGGCACCGGTCTCGGCCTGTCGATCAGCCGGGAATACGTCCGGCTGCTGGGCGGCGACATCAAAGTGGCCAGCCAGCCGGGCAGGGGCAGCACGTTCACCGTCTATCTCCCGGCTGCGGGAGCACAACTCGCCGCACCGCAGCCCACGCCGGCGTCCGAAGGGATCGCGACCAAGGAAGCAGCTGTCGTCGACGAGTCGGTGCCGGTCGAGCCGCTGGTGCCGCTGGGGCCGGACCACGGGATCAATCCCCTTGCGGGTGCGCATGTTCTCGTCGTCGACGATGATATGCGGAATGTCTTCGCCATGACCGCGCTCCTGGAGCGCGCCGGGGCGCGTGCCGGCTACGCAGAGAGCGGTCTCGAGGCCATCAAGATGCTGGCCGAACCGGGCGCCTTCGACGTGGTCCTGATGGACATCATGATGCCGGGGATGGACGGCTACGAAGCGATCCGGACGATCAGGCGAACCACCGACTCGATCGCCCTGCCGATCATCGCGGTGACCGGCAAGGTCGTCGACGGCGAACGCCAGCGCTGCCTGGATGCCGGAGCCAACGACTACGTGTCCAAGCCGGTGAACTCAGCCGACCTCTTCGAAGCCCTGGCGCCCTGGTTGGCGTCCCGCAATGCCAAGCCACTGTCATGAAGGCGGTCATCCATCAGCTGAATGCGCAGCCGGCGGCCGCACCGGCGATCCCGTACCTGGACGTGCCGATCATGCTGGTGGATGACAACGCCGCCATGCGGGTTGCACTGAAGTCCCTGCTGTCGCCCCTCGGTTATCGCGTTGTCGAAGCCGATTCCGGAGTTGCCGCCTTGCGAGCCGCGATCGCGCAGGACTTCGCGGTGATCCTGATGGACGTCCGGATGCCCACCATGAACGGCTTCGAGACGGTGCGCCGCCTCCGGCAGCGCCGCCAGGCCGAGCTGACGCCGATCATTTTCATCACCGCACACGGCAAGGAAGAGATGGCCGATCTCGTTGCGTATGCGACGGGAGCGGCTGATTTCATTTTCAGTCCCGTACCCGCCGCGGAGTTGCAGGCCAAGGTGTCGGTGTTCGCCAATCTGTACCTCCGGGCCGAGGTGCTGGCCGCGCAGGCACAGGAGGTGCAGAAGTTGGCCGACCAACTCACCCTGCTCACCGACGTGGCGCCGGTCGGCATCTTTCGCACGGATGCTGACAACAACTACGTCTATGTGAACCCGCGCTGGAGTGAGATCACCGGCGTTGCTTTCGAGGACGCTATCGGCCATCCCTGGGATTTCATCAAGAATCCGGAACAGCCGCCCGAAGACGGCGAGACGGCCGACGGCGTCATCCCCGACCCTCCGTTCACCCGACCGTTCGAGATCCGGCATCGCGACGGGGTCGTAGCCCGGATCGTGATGGGAATGGCGAAACCACTCGTCGACCGTGACGATGCGACGACGGGGTGGGTCGGCATTCTCTCGGACGTGACCGCAGATGCCGCCGCGAAGGCGGCCATGGTGATCGCTCACAATGCGGCGCTGCTGGCCAGCGAGACCGATCCGTTGACGCGATTGTCGAACCGCCGGCGACTCGAGGGCGACTTGGTCGTGGAATGCGATCGGTCGGTGCGCTATCGCCGGCCACTCTCGTTCGTCATGCTCGACGCCGACAACTTCAAGGACTTCAACGACGACTTCGGACATCAGGCCGGCGATGAGGTGCTTCGAGAGTTCGCCGGTGTCTTCGCCGCCACGCTGCGCGCCTCGGACACCGCCTACCGCTACGGAGGAGAGGAGTTCTGTCTCCTCCTTCGCGAGACCACCACCCCCGAGGCGATGGTGGTTGCCGAGCGAATCCGGAGCCAGCTCGAGCAGCTTTCAGGCGACGACCGCAGAGCGGTGACCGCGTCATTCGGCGTCGCGTCCCTCGCAGTGCGGGGCGGGACATCGGAAGATCTCATCGCGGCCGCCGACCGGGCCCTGTATGCGGCCAAGCGCGCCGGCCGGAACCGGGTTCTGCTCAGTACGACCGCTCAACCCGCCGCCGATGAGGGCGACGCCGATCCCGCACGCGTGCGGCCCCAAATCGTGAGGTCGGTCGGCTAGCGCTCGCGAGTCGGACGATCAGCGGAACAGCGAGTTGACCAACGCAGCGCCCAGGCCGACCCGGTCGTAGTGGGCACGGCACATGGCGATGTAGTCGTGCACGTCGAACAGTCCGACTACTTCGCCGGTCTCGTCGAGCCAGGCGAGCGGGCCCTTGACGATGAACAGCGCCTTCATCGGCTCGTCGCTCTCGTAGCTGACCAGCGTGTGCCCTTCGCCGGGCGGCTCGTACACGAAGTCGCCGGCGGTGGCGACCCAGTTGTGCTCCAGGTACCCCCATTTGCCGGAAATGGTGAACGCGAACACCTCGTGGGGGTGGTAGTGGCGATTGACCAGACCCGGCTGCTTGGCCCGCAGGATGTCCGACCAGGAGTTGTCCTTGACGTTGATCCACAGCGGTCGCGACCCGACCGTCTCGGTGAACGGGACGTAGTACCGGTCGTCGTCCGTGGCCGCCTTCGGCAGATAGACCTCGGGTAGCGCGTCCGGCTTCATGGCGTGCTCGATCGGTCGCAGCTGACGCCAGAACTCAGTTGGCCGGGTCACATTGGGCTCCGAATCTGACGACGAGGCCGGGCCGCGCGGGCTGCGGGCTACCGCGGGTCAGCGGCGGCACGGCGGAATCTAATGCCGCCCGCCTCGGCTGCTGTCCCCGGCGTTCCACGGGTTGGAACAGCCTGATTGCCGCGCGCCGCCAACCGGCTGATTCTCCGAGCCAGCACCCGCGTACCCCGAGGAGAGCGCTGAGCGATGCGGCAACCAGTGCAGGTGGACGACGACGAGGCCGGGTCCGTGCCGGCGGTGCCGGCTGACCCCGCCGCCGGATGGCATCGCCCGGCGTGGCGCCGGTGGATCCTGCGCGACGAGCTCGGCGTGGTCATCGTGCTGTTGCTGCTCGTCTGCATCGTCGGTATCGCTCACCCCGCGTTCCTGACCAAGGGCAACCTGCTCTCCACCGCCCAGAACTCGGTGTACGTCGGGCTGATGGCGTGCGGCATGGTGTTCCCGCTCGCCATGCGCGAGGTCGACCTCTCCGTCGGCGGCAACTACGCGCTGGGCATCGTGGTCGGGGCCGATCTCATGAAGCACGGGCTCGACCCCTGGCTGGCCGCGGCACTGCTGGTGCTGCTGTGCACGACGCTCGGCGCGCTCAACGGCCTGATCACGACGGCGATCCAGGCTCCGTCGTTCATCGTCACGCTGGCGTCCGCGCTGCTGTTCCGGGGCGCCGCGCTTGCGCTGGCCAATGGCAAGCAGATCGGGGATCTGCCCGCCGAGAACTCGCTGTTCACCGTGGTCGGCGGCGATCTGGCCGGCGTACCGACGTCCGTCTGGATCCTCGTCGTCGCCGCCGTACTGCTGACCGTGCTGTTCACCCGGACCCGGTTCGGCGCCCAGGTGCGCGCGGTTGGTTCGAATCCGCAGGCGGCCGTCTTCAGCGGATTGCCGATCGGGTCGATCCGGGTGCGGGCGCTCGCGATGTCCGGCTTGCTCGCCGGCGTGGCGGCCGTCGCGGCACTGGCCTTCTTCATCTCCGGCGACCCGACCGTCGGGCAGGGGTACGAGCTCACCGCCATCGCGGCCTGCATCATCGGCGGCACACCGCTGATCGGCGGCAAGGGCTCGGTACCGGGCGCCCTGATGGGCGCGCTGATCCTGAGTGTGGTCGCGAGCAGCCTGGTGTTCTTCAACGTCCCCATCAACTGGACGACGTTCGCCACCGGCGCCGTGATCCTCGTTGCCGTCGGCCTGGACGCCCAACTGCGCCGCACCAGGGGACGCGGCCTGCTCCCCGGCCGCCGCACCCGGACGATGCCGCAATCGGCCGTAACCGTCGAGAAGTGACGAGCCTCGAGATGCATATGACAAAAGGAGTTCAGGGATGAAGCGTTCGGTAGCGCTCCGGTCGGTCAGTGTGGGTGCGGCGCTGGCCGTGACGCTCGCCGGCTGCAGCTCGAGCACGGGGTCCGGGTCGGGGTCGGGCCAGCAGCTCAAGCTCGGCATGGCCGTTGCCAACGTCAGTCTCAACTTCGCATCCGAGATGGTCGACGGCGCGAAGCAGGCGGCCGCGCATGCCGGCAAGGTGGACCTCAAGGTCGTGGGACCCCCGAACACAGACGGCCCGGCCGAGGAGGCGCTGTTCCAGTCACTCACCTCGACCGCGACGGACGGGATCGTGCTGGAGAACCTCGATCCGCCGATCTTCACCCGGCCCGCTGCCCAGGCCGTTCGCAAGGGCATTCCGGTGGTCGCGCTCGACACGTCGCCCACTCCCGGCAGCAACGTCGACTTCTACGTGGGCAACGACAACTATCAACTCGGCGTCATGCTGGCCGAGCAGGCGATCAAACGGATGCCGGCCAATCCCAAGGGAAAGATCGTCATCGGGGTCCCGAACCCTGGCACTCCGGTTCTGGACAGCCGGGCGAAGGGGATCTCGGACACGTTCAACGCGAAGGCACCCGGCGTGAAGGTGCTCGGCCCGTACCAGACCTACAGCGACCCGGCCCAGAACTACAACGCCTGGCTCTCGCAGGTGCACGCCAACCCGACCGCGCTCGCGTTCCTCGGCGTGGGCGACGCCGACAGCTACGACCTGGCCAAGATCAAGCAGAGTGAACACGGCAAGTATCTGGTCGCGGGTGCCGACGTCGACGCGAAGACGCTCGAAGGCGTGAAGGCGGGCCTGGACTTCTGCACGGTCGACCCCGAGCACTTCCTGAAGGGTTACCTCGCTATGTGGCTGCTCATCCAGTCCAAGCGCGGGACGAAGTTGCCGAAGGGCTGGTTCAAGACCCCGGGCCTCGTTGTCGACAAGTCCAACATCGACGACGTCATCGCCAGGGAGAAGTCGCCGGCGGCCGCCTACGCCTACTACAAGCCGACGATCAACAAGCTGCTGAAGAACGTGTCGGCGTCGATGAAGCCGCTGTCGGACGCTCGTTGACCGGCAGCCCGCAGCCGACGCCCGACCGAGCGCCGGGAGCCGTCCTGGTCGCCCACGACGTGGTCAAGCACTACCGCGGCGTGACGGCGCTGGCGGCGGCCGGGATCAGCCTGCGGGCCGGCGAGATCCATGCCCTGGTCGGGGAGAACGGGGCGGGCAAGTCGACGCTGGTCAAGATCCTCTGCGGCGTCATCCGCCCGGACGAGGGTCGGGTCACGCTGGACGGCGCACAGGTCACGTTCTCCTCGTCCCGCGACGCGGCGGCGTCGGGTATCGCATTCGTGGCCCAGGAACTGAGCCTTTTCCCGGACCTGTCCGTGCGCGAGAACCTCTTCCTCAGTGACCCGCCGCGGCGGCTCGGCGTCGTGCGCGGTCGAACCGTCGACGAGCGGGCCGAGCCGGTGCTCGCCCAGTTCGGCCTCGACGTGGACATGCAGGCGACAGTGGGCGAACTCCCGCTGGCCGACCAGCAACTGCTCGAGATCTGCCGGGCGGTGCTGCAGCAGCCCCGCGCGTTGATCCTGGACGAGCCGACCTCGGCCCAATCGAAGGACGCGGTGGCCCGGCTGGAGCGGGTGCTGAAGTCACTCGCCGACCGCGGCCTGGCGATCCTGTACATCTCGCACTTCCTCGAAGAGGTCATGCGCGTCGCGGCACGCATCAGCGTGCTGCGCGACGGGCGCAGTGTCATGAACGGCGCGGAAACCGGTTCGGTCAGCCTGGACCGACTCGTCGAAGCGATGATCGGCGCCCCGATGAACCTGCCCGACCGGCGTGCCGCGCGCGCCGAACCCCGGCCCGAGTCGGAGCCGAACGCCTCGCTCGTACTGCGCGACCTCGAAGTGCGTGGTGCCCTCGACGGCGCTTCGGTGCAGGTCCGGCCGGGAGAGGTGGTCGGGCTGGCCGGGCTGCAGGGTGCCGGTCACGAGGCCGTGCTGGCCGCCATCTGCGGGCGGGCCAGGCCGACCGGCGGTGAGGTGCGCCTGCCCGGCGGCGTGCGGCCGCGGTCGCTGCGGCACGCGTATGCCAGCGGCGTCGGCTTCGTGCCGAGCGACCGCAAGGGGCTGGGCCTGATGCTCGACAAGCCGGTATGGGAGAACGTCACGGCGGTGAGCTGGCTGGGCCTGCGCAGGGGCAGCCCGCTGCAGCGCGGTCAACTGCTGCGCAGTCGCGCTGTGACGCTGCTGACCCGGCTGCGGGTCGGCGGCGACGCGGACACGATCGTCGGCGAGCTGTCCGGCGGCAACCAGCAGAAGATCGTGTTCGCCAAGTGGATGGATGTCGACCCGGCGGTGATGGTGCTCGACGACCCGACCCGGGGCGTCGACGTCGGGGCCAGGTCCGAGATGCACAGCGTGATCAGACAGTTCGCCGCGCAGGGCAAGATCGTCGTCGTCGCGTCGACCGACCTCACCGAACTGGTCGAGCTCTGCCACCGCGTGGTGGTGTTCCAACGCGGCCGGGTGGTCGACGAACTCGCCGCAGACCGCCTCGACGAGCGCACGCTCAGTACGGCCATGAACGCCGGATTCGTCACCGCGACCTGAGTCCGCGGTCAGTGCTTGGCGAAGCCGCCGTCGACGTTGACGGTCTGGCCGGTGAGGAATGCACTGCCCTCGTCGCAGATGTAGAGCAGCGTCGACGTGAGGTCGACGGCCTCCTCGGCCCGGCCGACAGCCTGGCTCGCCACGACGTGTTCGAACTGCTCGTTCACCGCCGAGGTCAGCGCCGTCTGCGTCCGCACCAATCCGGGGGTGATGGCATTCACCGTGACACCGGTGTCGCCCAGCTCGCTGGCCAGCGCCCGGGTCAACCCCAGCAGCGCGGCCTTCGACGCCGTGTACGCGACCATGCCCGGTGGCCCCAGCCAGATCACGGCGCTGGAGATGTTGACGATGCGCCCCCAGCCGGCCGCGACCAGCTGGGGCAGCAGTGACCGGGTGACCAGGAAGGTGCCCTCGACGTTGAGCCGGTGGATCCGGCGCCAGTCGTCGAGCGTGGTCTCTGCGAACGGGATGACCGGGAAGATGCCCGCGTTGTTCACCACGATGTGCGCGCCGCCGAGTTGATCGGCGACGCTCGCGGCGAGGTCAGCGCATGCCGCTTCGTCGGTGATGTCCGCGCTCAGTTCGACGAACCGTCCGCCCGCCGCCTCGACCGCGCCGCGGGTGCCCTCCTGATCGGCGACGTCGACGCCGACCACCACTGCGCCTTCGCCGGCCAGCGCCAGGCAGAACTCCCGGCCGAGGCCGCCCGCCGCGCCGGTGACGACGGCGACCCGTCCCTCGACCCTGCCTGCCATGGCGCCTCCTCGACAGCGTGCCCTCTCGGACCGGCCCAGTCTCGCAACCGATCGGCCGGGCGCCTTCTGCCGCCATTCCATTGGCCGAAACAGCAACGTCCGCCGATCGCGCTCAGGCCAGCATGCTGGGGCCGTTGCCCGAACGAAGGAGCAGGCGGCCGTGCGTGGAGTCGACGCGATGATCCAGGTGCTGCGCGACGAGGGCGTGGACCGCGTATTCGGCAACCCCGGCACGACGGAGCTGCCGTTCGTTGACGCCGTCGGCGACGCCGCGGATCTCCCGTACGTGCTCGCGCCGCACGAGGGCACGCTGGTCGCGATGGCCGACGGGTACGCGCGGGCCACGCGCCGCACGTCGTTCGTCAATCTGCACGTGGCCGCCGGTGTCGCGAACGGGCTGATCGGCATGCTCAACGCGACGCGGTCACGCACGCCCATGGTGATCACCGCCGGGCAGCAGGACAGCCGTCATCTGATCCAGGACCCGATGCTCTCCGGGGATCTGGTCGGGCTGGCCTCGGCGGCCACCAAGTGGGCGGTGGAGGTACGCCGCGTCGACGACTTGGGCGTCGTCTTGCGCCGGGCGTTCCGCCTCGCGGCCAGCCCGCCCGAAGGGCCGGTGTTCGTATCGATACCGATGGACCTGCTGGACGAGACGCTCGGTGAGCGGGTGCCCGCCCGGACGACGATCGAGCCGCTCGGCGCGGCGCCCGAGATCGGCGCCGCCGTCGACGCGCTCCGCGCCGCCCGCGCGCCGGCCGTCATCGCCGGCGACGGGGTCGGGCGGGCCGGGGCGCTGGATGCGCTCGTCGAGATCGCCGACGGTATCGGGGCGAGCGTCTATCACGCGCCGATGAACGACCGGCTGAACTTCCCCATGGACCACCCGCTGTACCGGGGCATGCTCCTGCCGGAGAACGCGGTCATCCGCCAAGCCCTCGACCCGCACGACGTCGTGCTGCTCGCAGGTGTCCGCGCGTTCATGCCGCACCACTACTCGGCCGGACCCGCGATCGATGCCGGCACCCTGCTCGTCCAGCTCGACGACGACCCGGCACAACTGGGCCGCAACTATCCCGTCGCGGTGGCGCTCGTCGGCGGTGTCGGTGCGACGCTGTCCGCGCTGGCCAAGGAACTCGGACCGCCGGACGAAGCGGCGATCGGCCGAACCGGGACGATCGAGGCGGCCGTGCGTGCAGCCCGGGAGCGCACCGGCGCGAGCGTGCCCACCGGTGCCGGAACCGGCCCGCTCGATCCGCGCAGTGCGGCCGCCGCGCTCGCTGCCCACCTGCCGCCCGGGGCGCTGGTCGTGGAGGAAGCGATCACCGTCGGCCTGCTGCTACGCGAACACCTGCGCCTGCGCGAACCGGACTCGTTCCATCACACGGTCGGCGGTGGACTGGGATGGGGCATCGGCAGTGCGGTGGGGGTGTCGCTGGGGCGTCCGGACCGTCCCGTCGTCGCCGCGCTCGGTGACGGCTGCGCCCTGTTCGGCCTCCACGGACTCTGGACGGCGGCCAATCAGCAGCGCCCGGTGACATTTGTGGTGTTCAACAACGGTGAGTACCGCACCCTCAAGCAGACGCTCACCCGGATGCGGCCGGCGGATGCTCCGGCCCGGTTCGCCGGGATGGATCTGGCGCCGCCGGAGGTCGACTGGCCAGCGCTGTCGGGCGCGCTCGGCGTGCGCGGCGTACGGGCGACGAACGTGGACGAGCTGATCTCGATACTCGCTGAGCGGGCCGAGGCCACCGAGCCGCTGCTGGTCGAGGTGCCCACTGCGGCGTTCGGGGGCCGGCCCAACGATTCCCACTGAGCGGGCTCAGTCGCGGATCGTCGGCCCGAACTCGTCCTTCTCGGTAGCGATGACCCGGGACAGGGTCGTGGCCGCCGTGCGGACGGCTGGCGCGAGTCGGTGCACGTCGACGCGGCCGAGGCGTCCGGTGATCGAGATGGCGGCGACGGCCGCGCCGCTCGGGCCGAAGACGGGCGCGGCCACCGACACCACGCCGCGGTGCGTCTCCTCGGAGTTCACCGAGTAACCGCGTTCGGCGATCGTGCGGAGCTGACGCAGGAACATGCCGGGCATGACCACCGTGCTGGGGGTCAACCGCGACAACCCTCCGTCGAGCACCTGCTGCACCACCTCGTGCGACGCGTGGGCCAACAGCGCTTTGCCGATGGAGGTGCTGTGCGCAGGCAGCGTGTCGCCGACGCGCAGCACGACATCGGACGACAGGTGCCCGGCCACGCGGGCCAGGAACAGTACGTCGCTGCCGTGCAGGACACCGAGATTGACGTTCTCGTGGGTGGCCTCGTAGAGGTCCTCGAGGAACGGCAGGGCGATGTCGCGCAGGCTGCACTGGCGCGGCACCTTCTCGCCCAGCATGAACAGCCGCACGCCGAGCTGGTAGCCGTGCTCGCTGCGTTCGACAGCGCCCCAACGCACGAGTTCGCTGACCATCCGGAAGACGGTGGCCTTCGGCAGGCCCGTGCGGCGGGCCAGCTCGGTCAGCGTGATGTCGCGGTCGCGGTATTCGAAGGCGTCCAGGATCGAAAGGGCTCGCCGCAGGACTGATCGGCCGCTCTCCGTCTCGGTCTCCGTGGTGGGGGCCACCGGCCTATCCTTCGGTACGCAGCGCGTGCTGTCCACGCGACTGCGGATATGCGGTCGGCCGAAGGGGGGCGCCGCACTAGCATTCTCGGTGTCGATCCATGTCGACGTCCCGCCCGACCGTTCCGAGGAGCCCTTGCGTGTCTGCCAGCGTCGTCCCGCCCGCGCCCGCCCAGACCGTCCGGGTCGCGGCCGGCACCACGGCGCTCGACGCGTTGCGCGCTGCCGGGATCGACGAGTCGGGTCCCGGCGGCGCGGTCGTCGTCCGCGACCTCGGCAGCGCCGAACTCAAGGACCTGGCCTGGGCACCGGACACCGACACCGAGGTCGAAGTCGTCACCGCCGCTTCGCCGGACGGTTTGGCCGTGGTGCGGCACTCGGCCGCGCACGTGTTGGCCCAAGCGGTTCAGGACCTGTTTCCCGGCACCTTGCTGGGGATCGGGCCGCCGGTGGAGGACGGCTTCTACTACGACTTCCTGCCGGCACGGCCGTTCACCCCGGACGACCTTTCCGCCCTCGAACAGCGGATGGGCGAGATCGTCAAGGCCGCGCAGCGCTTCGCCCGCCGCGCGATCAGCGACGACGACGCCCGCGCCGAGCTCGCCGGCGAGAAGTTCAAACTGGAGCTCGTCGGCCTGAAGGGCGAAGCCGGCGACGAGGCCAGTGTGGAGGTGGGCGCCGGCGGCCTGACGATGTACGACAACCTCGACGCGAAGAGCGGTCAGCGGGTCTGGACCGACCTCTGCCGGGGCCCCCATCTACCCACGACCAGGCGGATTCCGGCGTTCAAGCTGATGCGCACCGCGGCCGCGTATTGGCGCGGCAACGAGAACAACGAGCAACTGCAGCGGATCTACGGCACCGCGTGGGCCAGCCGCGACGATCTCAAGGCCTACCTGACCCGCCTCGACGAGGCGGCCAAGCGCGACCACCGCAAGCTCGGCGCCGAACTGGACCTGTTCAGCTTCCCTGACGAGCTCGGCTCCGGACTGCCGGTCTTCCACCCCAAGGGCGGGGTGCTGCGCAAGGAGATGGAGGACTACTCCCGGGCCCGGCACGTCGAAGCCGGCTACGAGTTCGTCAACACCCCGCACATCACCAAGAGCCGGCTCTACGAGATCTCCGGACACTTGGGCTGGTTCGCCGACAGCATGTTCCCGCCCATGCATGTCGACGCCGAATACGGTCCCGACGGCGAGCTGCGCAAGCCCGGCCAGGATTACTACCTGAAGCCGATGAACTGCCCGATGCACTGCCTGATCTTCCGGGCGCGGGGGCGTTCCTACCGCGAGTTGCCCCTGCGGATGTTCGAGTTCGGGACGGTCTACCGGTACGAGAAGTCCGGCGTCGTGCACGGCCTCACCCGGGTACGCGGCTTGACCATGGACGACGCCCACATCTACGCCACTCCGGATCAGGTCAAGGACGAACTGCGCTCGCTGCTGACCTTCGTGCTCGACCTGCTGCGCGACTACGGGCTCGAGGACTTCTACCTGGAGCTCTCGACGAAGGATCCGGACAAGTACATCGGCTCCGACGAGATCTGGGACCAAGCCACCGCCACGCTGGCCGACGTGGCCGCCGAGTCCGGGCTCGAGTTGGTGCCCGACCCGGGTGGCGCGGCGTTCTACGGGCCCAAGATCTCGGTGCAGGCTCGCGACGCGATCGGCCGTACCTGGCAGATGTCCACGATCCAACTCGACTTCAACATGCCGCAGCGCTTCGAGCTGGAGTACCAGGGTGACGACGGCGAACGGCACCAGCCGGTGATGATCCACCGTGCGTTGTTCGGCTCGATCGAGCGCTTCGTCGGCGTGCTCACCGAGCATTACGCCGGAGCGTTCCCGGCCTGGCTGTCACCGGTGCAGGTGACCGGCATCCCGATCAGCGCCGAGCAGGTCGGCTATCTCAACGACGTCGCCGATCGCTTGCGGGCGCACGGGATCCGAGTCGAGGTCGACGACTCCGACGACCGCATGCAGAAGAAGATTCGCACCGCGCAGAAGGCGAAGGTGCCGTTCATGCTCATCGCCGGCTCGGCCGACGTCGAGGCGGGCGCGGTGTCGTTCCGCTATCGCGACGGCGAGCAGCGAAACGGCATTCCCGTCGACCAGGCTGTGGCCGAGATCGTCGACACCGTCGCCAAACGGGTCAACGCCTCGCCGACGGCCGCGCTGTACTCGTGAGCGAGCCACCCGGGGCCGAATCGTCGACCCGCTTCGCCGGTGACGCGGACGCGTTCGGCCGGCTGTGGACACCGCACCGCATGGTCTACATCCAGGGCGAGAACAAGCCGCCCCACGGCGAGGCCGGCGATGACTGCCCGTTCTGCCGGGTCCCTTCGGGCAGTGACGAAGACGGCCTGATCGTCGCCCGCGGCGAGCTGGCCTACGTCGTGCTCAACCTGTACCCGTACAACTCGGGGCACCTCATGGTCGTCCCGTACCGCCATGTCGCCGACTACGTGGATTTGAGCCCGGCCGAGGTGGCCGAGGTCGGCGATCTGACGCAACGGGCGATGCGCACCCTCCGCGCGGCGATGTCGCCCCACGGCTTCAACGTCGGGCTCAACCAGGGCGCGGTCGCCGGCGCCGGAATCGCCGCACACCTGCACCAGCACGTCGTCCCGCGGTGGGGCGGCGACACCAACTTCATACCGGTGGTGGCCCAGACGCGCGTGTTACCGGAGTTGCTCGCCGACGCCCGCGAACGTCTCGCGCACTCATGGGTTTAGGCCGTCACTAGCCTGAGCGGCATGGTGTTGCACCTGCGCGGCGTTTTCCTGCCCGACGAGACAGAACGCGACGCGTGGGTGCTCGACGGGCGCCTGACGTTCACCCGCCCGAGCGGCGAAGCCGAGTCGTTGGCCAACGGAGGATGGGTCATCCCCGGCTTCGTCGACGCGCACTGCCATATCGGCTTGGCCCCGCACGGCCACGTCCCGGAGGCCGACAGGCAGGCCGAGCAGGCGTTGCTGGACCGCGGCGCCGGCGCCCTGCTGCTGCGCGATGCCGGCTCGCCGGTCGACAACACGTCGGTGCAGGCCCGCGATGACCTGCCCCGGCTGATCCGGGCCGGCCGGCACATCGCCCGCCCTAAGCGCTACATCCGTGACCTCGGGATCGAGATCGAACCGGACCAGCTGGTCGACGAGGTGAGCACGCAGGCCGCGCGCGGCGACGGCTGGGTCAAGCTCGCCGCCGACTGGATCGACCGCTCGATCGGCGACCTCGCCCCGACCTGGCCCGACGACGCGCTGGCCGCGGCCGTGGCCAGGGCGCACGAGCTCGGCGCCCGGGTGGCCGCGCACGTGTTCGGCGAGGACGCGCTACCGGGGTTGATCGCGGCCGGCATCGACTCGATCGAGCACGGCACCGGTCTGACCACGGAACTGATCGACAGCGTGGTCGAGCGCGGTATCGCCGTCGTGCCCACCCTCATCAACATCGACAACAACCCGGGCATCGCGGCGGCCGCGGCAGCCAAGTTCCCGGTCTACGCCGCCCATATGCGCGCGCTCTACGCCACCTCGCGTGATCGCATCCGGTCGGCCTTCGAGGCCGGGGTACCGATCTACACGGGCACCGACGCGGGCGGCTCGTTGCCGCACGGCCTGATCCGCGACGAGATCCGCGCGCTGGTCGGCGCTGGGATACCGCAGCGGGACGTCATTGCCCAGGCGTCGTGGCGCGGGCGCGAGTGGCTGGGACTGCCGGGGCTGGCCGAGGGCGCTCCCGCGGATTTCGTCGTGTACGACGCCGATCCGCGCACCGACCTGGCGACGATCCACGCGCCACGCCGGATGGTGCTGCGCGGAGCGGTCGTGGGCTGACGCCGCCCCCCGCGCCCGATTGTGATTCGGGCTGCTTCAACTCATACCTGAAGCAGCCCTACGTCGTTTCCTACCAGCACGATGGGCCCAGCTCGGGTAGGCGCACCCGCGTGTCGAACCGGCTACCCCGCAGCATTCACACGCCGTTGGCGGCCACGACGCCCCGGTACCAGTGCGCGGAATCCTTCAGGCGGCGTTCCTGCGTGGCGAAGTCGACATGCACGATGCCGAAACGCTTCGAATAGCCCCACGCCCATTCGAAGTTGTCCAAGAGCGACCACAGGTAATAGCCGCGGACGTCGACACCCTGGGCGATGGCGGCATGCACGGCGGCGAGATGGTCGCGGACGTAATCGATGCGCGCGCCGTCGTGCACGGAACCGTCGGCTGACACCTCGTCGTCGAAAGCCGCGCCGTTCTCGGTGATGACCAGCGGTAGGCCGGCGTGATCGCGATGCACACGCAACAGCAGCTCGGTGAGGCTGGCCGGTTCGATCCGCCAGCCCATCGCGGTGTAGGGGCCGTCCTGAGGCAGCGCGTAGGCGAGGTCGGTGCCGGGATAGGGCGAGGGCCCGGGCGCGCTCTGCGGATCGTTGATCCATTCCGCTGTGCTCTGCGCACGCAACGCCGGTGTCGCGGCCGCGACGAGCGTGGGGGAGTAGTAGTTGACGCCAAGGACATCGATCGGCGCGGCGATCGTGGCCAGATCACCGTCGCGCACGAATGAGAAATCGGTGATGTGGTGCAGGTCGGCCACCACGTCGTCCGGATAGCGCCCGCTCAGGACCGGGTCGAGGAAGATCCGGTTGGCGATTCCGTCGACGTGGCGCACTGCGTCGCGGTCGGCCTCGGAATCCGAACCGGCCTGCACCTCGGCGAGGTTGAGTGTCAGCGAGACCTGCCCCGTCGTGGGCAGTACCGCGCGCAGGGCGGCCGTGCCCAGGCCATGCGCGAGGTTGAGGTGATGCACCGCCGTGAGCGCGGTCGCGTTGTCGGTGCTGCCCGGCGCATGCACGCCCGTCCCGTAACCGAGAAAGGCGGTGCACCACGGCTCGTTGAACGTGGTGATCGTCGGGACCCGGTCGCCGAGGAACTCGCCGACCACGTGGGCGTACTCGGCAAAGCGTTGCGCCGTCTCGCGGTTGGCCCAACCACCGGCATCCTGCAGCGGCTGCGGGAGATCCCAGTGGTAGAGCGTGAGCAGCGGGGTGATCGCCCGCTCGAGCAATCCGTCGACGAGGCGGCCGTAGAAGTCGAGCCCGGCCTGGTTTACCGGGCCCGAACCGGTGGGCACGATCCGGGGCCACGCGACGGAGAAGCGATATCCCGACAGGCCGAGATCGGCCATGATCGCGATATCTTCGGCGAAGCGGTGGAAGTGGTCCGTAGCGACGTCTGCGGTGTCGCCGCCGCGGATCTTCCCAGGCGTATGGCAGAAGGTGTCCCAGATCGACCGGCCACGTCCGTCGGCCTGCACCGCGCCTTCGATCTGGTAGGCCGCCGTCGCCGTCCCCCAGACGAAGCCGGCCGGAAAGCTGAGGGGGGGCTGGTCCGGTTGCTGCGCCGACGTGGCGGCGACGGTCGGCTCCATGGCCGCAGATTAGTGCAGTGGCGACCGCGATCCGGGCTGCGCGGTCACCTCCATCCAGCTGATCTGGCAGAATGTCGCACTGAGTACCGGCCGGTCGCGGACCCTCTCCCCGCGCCAGCCAGTCCATCCGGACGCCCGTTTCCGTGTGCCCCACCCGGTTTCGGCGCGGCCAACCTGTAGACAACGTCTGGAGCACCGGAACCCGTGGCAACAAAAATCAAGCTCATGCGTCTGGGCAAGATGCGCGAGCCGCACTACCGAATCGTGGTCGCCGACGCGCGTACCAAGCGTGACGGTCGCTCGATCGAGACCATCGGCGAATACCACCCGAAGAACGACCCGTCGGTCATTCGGGTCGACGGCGAGCGGGCCGCGTACTGGCTGGGCGTGGGTGCCCAGCCGACCGAAGCGGTGACGGCGATCCTCAAGGTGACCGGTGACTGGCAGCGGTTCAAGGGCGAGCCGGCCCCGCCGCCGATGAAGGTGGCCGAGCCCAAGGCCGACAAGCTGGCCCTGTTCAACGCCGCGCTCGCCGACGCAACCGGCGAGCCGGAGGCCGAGGCCACGACGCCGCGCAAGCGGCCGGCCAAGGCGGCCAAGGCGGCGGCCAAGCCCGCCTCCGACGAAGCGCCCGCTACCGAGACGCCCGCAGCCGAAGCCCCAGCCGCCGAGGCACCGGCCGAGGCGCCAGCTGCTGAGGCCTCCGCGCCGGCGGCGGCGGACGAGCCGGCGGAGAGCTGACGTGCTCGAGGAGGCCCTCGAGCACCTGATCCGCGGGATCGTCGACCACCCTGACGACGTTCGCGTCGACATGGTCGACAACCGGCGGGGGCAGCGGCTCGAGGTCCGGGTCCATCCCGAGGACCTCGGTCGGGTCATCGGTCGCAACGGACGCACCGCCAAGGCACTGCGGCAGGTGATCGCTGGGGTCGGCGGCAAGGGCATTCGCGTCGATGTGGTCGACGTCGACCGGCGCTGAGTTTGCCCGCTGATTCGGACGCCGAACTCGTCGCAGTCGGCCGGGTCGGTCCGGCGCGCGGCGTACGCGGTGACGTGTTCGTCGAACCCTGGACCGATGACCCGCAGCGACGGTTCGCGACCGGGTCCCGACTGCACACCGACCCGGCCGGGGTTGGCCCCCTCACCGTGGAGTCGGCCAACCACAGCGGCAGCAAGCTCGTCGTTCATTTCGAGGGAATCGCCGATCGCACGGCCGCGGAGGCATTGCACGGTGTCCGGCTCGTGGTCCCAGCCGCTGAACGTCCGCCGCTGGACGACCCGGACGAGTTCTACGCCTCGGAGTTGGTCGGGTTGCTCGCCCGCACCGTGTCCGGAGTCGAGCTCGGACCGGTGCGCGACGTGCTGAACCTGGCCGGAGCCGAATACCTCGTGCTCGAGGTGGACGGCGCTGAGCGCTTGATCCCGTTCGTGGCCGCGATCGTCCCGACCGTGGACGTGACGGGCGGCGGGCTCGTCGTCGACCCGCCCGAGGGGTTGTTCGACCTGTGAGCGCCCAGTTGACGCTCGACGTGGTGACGATCTTTCCCGACTACCTCGCGCCACTTCGGCAGTCCCTGCTCGGCAAGGCGATCGAGCGCGGACAGGTCGACGTCCGGGTGCACGACCTGCGGAAATGGACCGACGACGTGCACCGGACCGTCGACGACACGCCCTACGGAGGCGGCCCGGGAATGGTCATGCGGCCCGAGCCGTGGGGCCGGGCGCTGGATGAGCTGGTACCGCCCGACTGCGAGCGGCCACCGCTGCTGGTGGTGCCGACTCCCACCGGGCGGCTGTTCAGCCAACAGCTGGCGGCTCAGTTCGCGGCCCAGCCCTGGTTGCTTTTCGCCTGTGGTCGCTACGAGGGCATCGATGGCCGGGTCGTGGAGCATGCGGCGCAGCGGATGCCGGTCATCGAGGTCAGCTTGGGCGACTACGTCCTCGCGGGCGGGGAAGCCGCGGTGCTGGTGATCGCCGAGGCGGTGTCGCGGTTGCTACCCGGAGTGCTCGGAAACGACCAGTCCGCCCACGACGACTCGTTCGCTGCGGGGGCGGCGGGGCTGCTCGAGGCGCCGGCGTACACGAAACCGGCGTCCTGGCGGGGGCTCGAGGTCCCGCCGGTGCTGCTTTCGGGCAATCACGCCGAGATCGCCCGGTGGCGGTCCGAGCGTTCGCGGGAGCGCACCGAAGCCCGCCGCCCCGACCTGCTCTGAGTGGGCGCAGTTTCAGTTCGCCGCGGCGGTTATGGCATTATCGAGGGGTTGCCCGCTGCGCACGCGTCTGCGGAACTCCCATGGTGACCACCGCTGCGTGCTGCTGCGCCGCGTGTGCACTCCGAGCATGACCACGACGCACGACACAAGGAAGCGAAGCCCCAGATGAACACCCTCGACACCCTGGACACCGAGTCGCTGCGCTCCGATGTGCCCGATTTCCGCCCTGGCGACACCCTCAAGGTGCACGTGCGCGTCGTCGAAGGCACCCGGTCCCGCGTCCAGGTCTTCCAGGGCGCGGTGATCCGCCGGCAAGGCGGCGGCGTTCGCGAGACGTTCACCGTCCGCAAGATCAGTTTCGGCGTCGGCGTCGAGCGCACCTTCCCGGTGCACACGCCGATCATCGAGAAGATCGAGGTCGTCACCCGCGGTGACGTGCGGCGCGCCAAGCTCTACTACCTCCGGGATCTGCGCGGCAAGAAGGCCAAGATCAAGGAGAAGCGCGAGACCGTCGCGCGCTGATCGCGGCGCGGACCGGAGCGCATGACTTACGACAGCGAGAAGGCCGACCCAGCCCGCTACCAGCCTGCCGATTCGGCGAGTGACGGCGAGGCCGCGAGTCGGACCGACGAACCCACCGCGGTGATCCCGGTGCAGCATCCGGTCGAGCCGGCGCCGGCTGCGGATGAAGGCGTGACCGCCGTGAGCGGGCCTCCTGCTGCCGGCAACCAGCCCGCCGGCGCACCGCCCGCCGGCGCACCGCCCGCCGGCGCACCGCCCGCCGGCCCGCCGCCCGCCGGCCCACCGCCGGCCGACGCCGCGGCTGCCGGCGCCGCGCCTCGCGCGGCCCAGGGGGGCGGCACCGGAGGTCGCCGCGCCACCAAGACCAAGCGCAAGGCCCCGTGGTGGGAGCTCCCGCTGTTGGTCGGCGTGGCGATCCTCATCGCTGTGCTGGTGAAGACGTTCGTCGTACAGCCCTTCTACATCCCGTCGGAGTCGATGGAGAAGACGCTGCACGGGTGCACGGGCTGCAAAGGTGACCGAATCCTGGTCAACAAGCCGATCTATGACCTCCGGGACCCGCATCCGGGCGATATCGCGGTCTTTCACGCACCGCCGGGCTGGGACGACGAACCGCCGTCCGTGCCGCCCAGCAACCCGGTGCTTCGCGTCGTCCGAGGGTTCGGCCAGCTCGTCGGATTCGTGCCGCCCGACGGCCTGGTGCTGGTCAAGCGGGTCATCGCGATCGGCGGCCAGACGATCGAAGGCGATGCTGCCGGCCACGTGCGGGTCAGCACCCATGGGGCGGGCGGGCCGTTTCGCACCCTCAAGGAGCCCTACGTCTACGACACCGGCAGCGACTCGCACGCCGCCTTCGGGCCGGTCACGGTGCCCAAGGGCCGGCTCTGGGTGATGGGCGATCACCGCAACGACTCCGCCGACTCGCGCTTCCACTGCGGCTCGGGCGGCAGCCAAGGCCCGGACGGGGCCGGGTGCGACGCCCGGGCGAGCACCGTGCCGATCAAGGAGGTCATCGGCAAAGCCGTCGTGATCGCCTGGCCGCCGTCGCGGTGGCGCACGCTCGGCACCCCCTCGACGTTCAAGAACGCGGCCCTGGCCGTCGGTGGCGAGCTGCCTGTCGCGGCGAGCTCAGCCGTGGTCGTGCCCATCTGCCTGATCCGCCGCCGGCGGCGGCGCCGGTGAACGCGCTGGTGTCATGCCCGGCTGCCCCTGGTGGCGGGTAACGTCGGCGACGTCATGGCGAATCGATCCTTGCGTGGCCCGGCCGAGCTTCGTCCGCCCCGCCTCGTCGTGCGGCGGGAGGCCGGTCTGAGCGCGTACGAGGCCGCGCTCGCGCGGGCCGGTTTCGACCTCGTCGCCGGCGCCGACGAAGCCGGCCGCGGGGCCTGTGCGGGCCCACTCGTCGTGGCGGCCTGCATCCTGCCGCCCGGCCGGCGCGGGCGCATCGAGGACCTCGACGACTCGAAGCTGCTCACCGCTGCGGTCCGTGAGCGTCTCTACGACGAGATCGTGCGGCGGGCGGTCGCGTACTCGATCGTGTCCGTCCCGGCCAGCGAGATCGACGCGTACGGCCTGCACGTGGCCAACCTCGCCGGAATGCGTCGCGCCCTCGGCACGCTGCGGCCGGAGGCCCGCTATGCCCTCACCGACGGCTTTCCGGTGCCGGGCGTCGGCGTGCCGGCGACCGCGGTCTGGAAGGGCGACGCGACCGTCGCCTGCATCGCCGCGGCCTCCATCCTGGCCAAAGTCACGCGGGACGCGATCATGACCGAACTGCACGAGCTCTGGCCGAGTTACGAGTTCGCCCAGCACAAGGGTTACGTCACTCCCGGCCACGCGGCGGCGCTGGCCGAGTTCGGGCCGTGCCCTGAGCACCGGCGCCGATACGTCAACGTCCGTCGCGCGATGCGTGGCGAGTTCCCGGTGAGCGACAATGACCTGGGCCCGGAATTGGCCGATGAAGACGAGCGTGCCTTGCTGAGCATGGAGATGGCGTGAGTACTGAGGATCTCGAGAACTACGAGACCGAGATGGAGCTACAGCTCTATCGCGAGTACAAGGACATCGCCGCGCAGTTCAGCTACGTGGTCGAGACCGAGCGGCGCTTCTACCTGACCAACGACGTCGACCTGCAGCCGCGCAATGCCGACGGCGAGGTCTATTTCGAGCTGACGATGCGCGACGCCTGGGTCTGGGACATGTACCGGCCGGCCCGGTTCGTGAAGACGGTCCGCGTCGTGACGTTCAAGGACGTCAACATCGAGGAGCTCGACAAGCCCGACCTCGAGTTGCCCGGCGGCGGCAAGGCCGACTTCGGCGGCTGAACCTTCCCTTGTCAAGTCCGTCGTCCACAGGGACCACGGTCGTCCACAGGGCGCTGGATCGCGCCGCGGTGCGTCGGGTTGGTGCGACACGCTGGCGCCATGCGAGTCAAGGACGCAGTCGGTCGCTTCGGCGAGGAGCTGGCGGCGACGTATCTGAGCGACGCCGGCCTGAGCATCGTCGAACGAAACTGGCGCTGCTCCGACGGCGAGCTCGATATCGTCGCGCGCGACGGGCAGGTGCTCATCTTCGTCGAGGTGAAAACCCGCTCCTCGACCGCGTTCGGCGATCCGGCCGAGGCAGTGGACCCGGCCAAGGCGAATCGCCTCCGCAAGCTGGCGCTGCGCTGGTTGGCCGAGCATCGCGACGTGCCCTACTGGTCGCAATTGCGGTTCGACGTGGTGTCGGTCCTGCGCAACGCGCCGGGCGGTCCGACCGTGCGCCACCTGAAAGCAGTGCTGTAAATGGTGCTCGCGCGCACGCTCGGGGTGGCCCTGACCGGAGTCAGCGGCCAGCTCGTCGAGATTGAATCCGACATCTCGGCTGGGTTGCCGGGCATGTCGTTCACCGGACTGGCCGACACCTCTGTCGTCGAATCCCGCGACCGAATCCGGGCCGCGGTCCTGAACGCCGGGCTCGACTGGCCGAATCGCAAGATCACAGTGGCGCTGTTTCCCGCTGACGTGCGCAAGGTCGGCTCCCGGTTCGACCTCGCCGTAGCGCTGGCGGTGTTGGCCGCCGCAGAGGAACTGCGCGTCGAGGCGATCGCCGACGCGGTCTGGATCGCCGAGCTCGGGCTCGACGGCCGGCTGCGCCCGGTGCACGGCGTGCTGCCGTCGGTCTTGACCGCGCAGCGAGCGGGAGTGGCCCGCGTTGTCGTCGCACCTGCCAACGCAGCGGAGGCGGCGCTGGTGCGGGGGATCGATGTGCGAGCGGCCCATGACCTGCGTGAGGTGATCGAGTGGCTGCGCGGCGAAGGCGCCGCCCCCGCACGCGCCGTTCCCGACGATGACCCGGACCCAGCCTCCGGTGGCGCCGACCTAGCCGATGTCGCCGGGCAGGGCCCCGCGAAGCGGGCACTCGAAGTGGCCGCCGCCGGAGGACACCATCTCTATCTGGTCGGGGCGCCCGGGGCGGGCAAGACGATGCTGGCCGAACGGCTGCCGGGCCTGCTCCCGGCCTTGGACGACGCCGCTGCACTCGAAGTCACCGCCGTGCATTCGGTTGCCGGTCACTTGGCCAAACGGGCCCGGCTGGTCCGCCGCGCCCCGTTGCAAGCGCCGCATCACACTGCATCCGTTGCCTCGCTCGTCGGCGGCGGCACTCACTTGGCCCGGCCGGGCGCCATCAGCCTCGCGCACCACGGCGTCCTGTTTCTCGACGAGGCGCCCGAGTTCTCACCACGGGCGCTCGAGGCACTGCGTCAGCCGCTCGAGAGCGGCTCGGTGGTGTTGCACCGCGGCGGCGGGGCGGTGAGCTATCCGGCCAGATTCCAGTTGGTCCTGGCCGCCAATCCGTGCCCCTGCGGCAGTCGGGGGCGCGAGTGCATCTGCCCGCCGCAGGCTCGCCGCAGATACCAGCAGCGACTGTCCGGTCCGCTGCTCGACCGCATCGACGTTCGGGTCCACGTCGACCCGGTCCCGCACGCCGACCTCTTCGACGACCAGATCGGCCGCGAGACCAGCCGAACGGTGGCTGCGCGGGTAGCGGCGGCGCGCGGGGCGGCCGCCGAGAGGTGGCGCGACACACCGTGGCGGGTCAACGCGGCCGTGCCCGGTTCCGCGCTGCGGACCGCCCCGTGGGCACTGTCCCGCCTGGCCCTGCAGCCGGCCGAGACGTACCTGCAGCGGGGCGAGATCAGCGCGCGCGGCCTGGACCGCGTGCTGCGCCTGGCCTGGACGGTCGCCGACCTGGCCGGTCGGGTCCGCCCCGAAACCGGTGACGTCGCCGAGGCGCTCTACTTCCGGACCGGGAGCGCCGGCGCATGGGCGGCGTAGTCGACGACGACATCCTGCTGGCCCGCGCCTATCTGAGCCGGGTCGCCGAGCCCGCGTGCATCCCCGTCTGGGACGAGGTCCGCCGCATCGGCCCGGTGGCCACCGCCCGATTGATCAGTACCGGGCGGGGGAACGAAGGCCTGGCTGCGGCGGTCGCGGCGCGTCGCGAGCACGCCGACCCCCATGCCGACCTCGAGACGGCACAGCGCCATGGCATCCGCCTGGTCGTGCCCGAGTCCGACGAATGGCCGCACTTCGCCATGGCCGCGCTCGAACGCACCGGTTCAGCGCGCGCCGCGCTGTTCAATGCCGGGCAGCGCAAGCTGAGTGAGTCCGGCGAACCGATGCCGCCCATCGCGTTGTGGGTGAAGGGCTCGGGGGAGCTCGCATCGCTCGGCGTGCGTTCGGTTGGCATCGTCGGCGCCCGCGCCGCGACCGCCTACGGCGAACACGTCACCGTCGACCTCGCCTACGGCCTGGCCGCCCGCGGAGTCGTTGTTGTCTCCGGCGGGGCGTACGGAATCGATGCCGCGGCCCACCGTGGTGCTCTCGCGGCGGGCGGTCAGACCGTCGTCATCTCGGCCGGCGGCCTCGACCGTCCCTACCCGCCCGGCAATGCGACCGTGTACGCGCGGGCCGCCGAATCGGGCCTGATCGTTTCGGAGAGCCCACCGGGGGCGGCGCCGCAGCGCCACCGCTTCCTGACCCGGAACCGATTGATCGCGGCCCTGTCGACGGGCACGGTCGTCGTCGAGGCGTCGCGGCGCTCGGGCGCGGCGAACACGGCCAACCACTGCACCACGCTCGGCCGTCCCCTCATGGCTGTGCCGGGTCCGGTGACTTCCCCGATGTCCGCGGGCTGTCACGATCTGCTGCGGCGCGAACGCGAACCGGCCCAGCTGGTCACCTGCGTCGACGACGTACTCGCGGTCGTGGGAGCGATGGGCGAGGGCATCGCCGTCGGCACTCGCGACGAAACGGCCGGCGGCGACGTCCGGGTCGAGCTCGACGCGTTGGACCCGGTCGCTCGCCGGGTCTTCGAAGGACTGCCGGCCCGGCGCCCAGCCCGGCCGGACGAGATCGCGCAGCGCTGCGGGGTGAGCGCTCTCGAGGTGATCAGGTCGCTGCCCCTCCTCGACCTGGCCGGTTTGCTCGACGCGACTGATGCCGGGTACCGCATCGCCGCGCGGCTGCGGGCACCGCGACAGCGCGCCGCGCGGTAATCGGATGGTCCCGCGCGTGCGTGGCGGCTTGACCCGCGTCCGCGCGTGTCGCACGGTAAACTGGTGGCAAAGCGCGGCGGGCAGCAGCGCATCGACTTGGTCGCCATGCGCGAGGCGCTGCCGATCTCGCTGCGCGACAGCGTCGACGCGTTCGAGCGACATTTGCGGCTGGAGCTCAACCGCTCGCCGCACACCGTGCGTGCCTATCTCGGCGACGTCGTCGGCTTGCTCGAGCACGTCGTCCGGTTGGGTGGCCAGCGCGTCGAGGACATCGAGCTGGCCAACTTGCGGGGGTGGCTGGCGATCCAGCGCAACGCCGACGCCGCCCGCAGCACCCTCGCCCGTCGGGCGGCCGCGCTGCGGACGTTCACGGCCTGGGCGCACCGAACCGGCCGGATCCCGACCGACCCGGGTCGGCTCCTGGCCAGCCCCCGACCGCACCGGTCGCTGCCTCCGGTCCTGCGGGCCGAGGAGGCTGCGCGGGTCATGGACGCCGACGCCGAGGTCCCCACCGCCAGCAGCAGCCGCGATCGTCTCGTCGTGGAGCTGTTGTATGCGACGGGCATCCGGGTCGCGGAGCTGGTTGGCTTGGACGTCGACGATGTCGACCGCACCCGCCGGGTGCTGCGGGTGCTCGGGAAGGGCGCGAAGGAACGCACCGTGCCGTACGGGCTAGCCGCGGAGCGCGCCCTTGAGCACTGGCTGGCCGTCGGCCGCCCGCAGTTGGCCCGCGAGGGCAGCGGCCCGGCTCTTGTGCTCGGCGCCCGCGGCGGCCGGATCGATCCGCGGGCGGTGCGCACCATCGTGCATCGACGCATTGCCGCGGTGCCCGGGACTCCTGACCTGAGCCCGCACGGACTGCGGCACACCGCTGCCACGCACCTGCTCGACGGCGGCGCTGACCTGCGCAGCGTGCAGGAGCTGCTCGGCCACGCCAGCTTGGCGACGACGCAGATCTACACCCACGTCTCGGTCGAGCGGCTGCGCAAGACGTACGCCCAGGCCCACCCGCGGGCCTAGTCCGGTACGGCCGCCGGCCAGGGGAGCAAGCGCACCGGGCCCAGCCGCACCAGCAGCGTCATCGGGTCGAAGTAACGGCCGTCGCGGCGGGCGCCCCAGTGCAGGCAGTGGCTGGGCGCGCACGATCCGTGCCGGCCGCGCACCGTGCCGATCACCTGGCCGCGTGTCACCTGCTCGCCCGCCGCCACGACGGCGCGCACCGGTTCGTACTCGGTGCTGACGCCGTCGGGGTGTGCGATCACGATCACGCCCCGTACGGCCACCGACCCGGCAAAACGCACCCGGCCCGCCCCGGCCGCCCCTACCGCCTGGCCGGGGGCGGCGGCGAGGTCGACGCCGCGATGCCCGGCGGCGTACGGCCCCGCCGGTGGCTGGAAGGCCCGGGTGAGCACGAGCGGCGGTGCCAAGGGTGCCGCGTAGGACACCGCGGGTCGAACAGGCGCGGCGGACGTGGGGGCCGATAGCCGGAGCGGCGCAGCGGGGCCCACTAGCAGCAACGCCGAACAGCAGCCGGCCACCACGACACGCGACATGACAACCACGGTGGCCGGTCAACGGCAGTGCCGGTGCGGCGCGCCCGGGGCCTGTGGACGAGCGCAGCGCAGTGTCCACAGCCCTTGACAGGACGGTGTCCACAGCCCTTGACAGGACCAGTGTCCACAGCCCTCGACAGGACCTAGGGAGCCGCCGCGTCCAGCGAGATAGGGACTTCTTCTGATGCCAGGGCCGCACTTAGGCGGGCAGCTTGAGTGGTACGAGCAAGCGAGCCAAGGAGCAGGCCATGTACGAGTTCGATCACCTCAACCCCGACTCATTGCGGGCAGAGCTGGCATACCGGCGCGAGCAGCTCACGGCTGGTCGCCGCGACGTGCCGACCCGCCTCGGCCGCTGGTACCGCTCGCGGCGCCCGACCCGATCGGTCGTCCACTAGGTCCACTCGACCGTGTCAGTACTGGGCACCAAGATGGACGAGTGCCCCGTCCGATGAACCCACTGGTAGGCCGTTCGACGGAACTCGAGACGCTGCTGCGCGCCGTTCACCAGGCCACCGCGGGAGTCGCCTCGGTCGTCATCGTCGACGGCGATGCGGGCGTCGGCAAGACTCGGCTGTTGAGTGAGTTGGTCAGCGCCGCCACGGACGAAGGCCTGCTCACCTTCATCGGGCACTGCGTTGATCTGGGGGACGCTCCGCCCCCGTATCTGCCGTTCAGCGAGGCGTTCGGCCGCTTCGCCGCCGACCGTCCTGAGCACGCCGACGAACTGGTCGAGGCCTACCCAGCCATCGGGCGGCTGCTGCCCCGCCGCGGCCCGGCCGTAGCTGGAACCGAGGACCGCGTCGACCGCGGTGACCTCTTCGATGCCGTGCTCGGGGCACTGGCCGTGCCTGCACAGCGCCAACCCGTGCTCCTCGTCGTCGAGGACATCCACTGGGCCGACCAGGCGACGCGTGACCTGCTGGGCTACCTCTTCACCCGCGTCAGCACCGAGCGGGTCGCCATCGTGGCCAGCTTCCGCAGCGACGACATGCACCGGCGCCACCCCTTGCGGCCCACTCTCGCCGAGTGGGCGCGCCTACCGGCCGTAGAACGACTGCATCTCGACCCGCTCGCCCCCGACGACGTGCGCACGCTTGTGCGCGCGCTGCACACGGCGCCGATGCCCGAGGCCGACCTACGCAGCATCATCAGCCGCGCCGACGGGAACGCGTTCTTCGCCGAGGAGCTCGTCGCGGCCGCGGACCAGTACTCCGACGCGCAGCAGTTGCCCTGGCAGCTGGCCGACCTCTTGCTCGTGCGGCTCGATCCGATCTCCGACGACGCGCGCGAGGTCGCCCGCGTAGCCGCGGTCGGCGGGCGCCGGGTCTCCCACGAGATGCTGGCCGCGGTACTCGACCTGCCCGGCGGTGCTCTCGATGCGGCACTGCGCGAGACCGTCGATGCCCACATCCTCGAGCCGACCCGCAGCGGGCGGGGCTACACGTTCCGGCACGCTCTGCTTGCCGAGGCCATCTACGACGACCTACTGCCGGGCGAACGGGTCCGCCTGCACGCTGCCTATGCCGCCGTCCTGGCCAAACAGGACCACGGCAGCGCCGCCGAACTCGCCCGTCACGCCCGCGCGTCCCACGACCTCCCAACTGCCTACGACGCGAGCGTCCAAGCCGGCGATGCGGCGATGTCGCTGGCGGCACCGCAAGAAGCCATGCGCCACTACGAAGCCGCGCTCGAGCTCGCGCCGCGCGTCGCTTCGGCCCCGGCCGATTCCGCACCTCTCGTGTTGGCCCTCGTCGACGCCGCCGTGGCCGCCGGGCGTTCCTATCGGGGACTGCGGCTGGCCCGAGAAGCACTGGACGCGCTTGCGCCCGACGCCCCGCCGACGAGCCGGGCCACGCTGCTGTACGCATTCGGCTTCGCTGCCCTCGCCGGCGAGACCGACCTCGAGGCGTTCGCCGCCACCGAAGAAGCGCTGCGATTGGTGGCCAACGATCCCCCGTCGCCATTTGTTGCCCGCCTCACCGGCCTGCACGCACGCACGGCCTTGAACATCGCCCGTGAAGTCGAAGCCGAGCGGTGGGCCCGGGAGGCGGTCGAGATCGGGACAGCCGTCGAGTCCAGCGAGGTGGTGGCCGACGCCGAGACAACGCTGGTCATGCTCGCCCGCCGTGCCGGCGATCCTGTTGCGGCCGCGCAGCGGCTGTCCACGCTTGCCGCCGAGGCCCGCGCATCCGGCGACATCACCGCCGAGGTACGGATCAGATACAACCTCGGCGGCTTGCACTACGAACTCGGCGAGCTGGAGCAGTCGCAGGCGTCCTATGCCGAGGCCAGCCGCCGCGCCGCCGAGGCCGGCCGCCAATGGGCGGTGTACGGCATGGAGTCCCGCGCCATGCTCGGGCTGGTCCAGTACACCCGCGGCCACTGGGACGACGCGGCTTGCACGGTCGACACCACCGATGAATCGCCGCCGGCCCAGGCCGAGGCGCTGCTGGCGGCAACCGGCATGACCGTCCGCGCCGGCCGCGGCGATCAGTCCGCGTTGGAGCTGCTGCCGGTGCTGCGGCCCTGGTGGGAGCGCGACGGTCGGATAGCGCTGTACTCGGTCGGCGCGGCGATCGAGCTGCACGAGGAAGCCGGTCGCGTCGACGACGCGCTGGCGTTGATCGACGAAATCGTGCGGGTGCTCGACGATCTGTGGCAGGAGCCTTGGTTCCTGGCCCGCATCCGGTTGTCGGCCCAGGGTGTGGCCGCCCTGTCTGCCGGGCTGGCCACGGCCCCGCAGGCGCAGCGGGCGGAGATCGTCGCAACCGCGGAGCGGCTGGCCGACGATGGCCGCACCACCGCAGAAAAGGGCCTGCCGCAGAGCCGCAAGCTCGGGGTTGAAGGGTTGGCCTGGCTGGCTCGACTGGAAGCTGAGCGGCTGCGCCTGCATTGGCTCGCCGGGATCGACCCGCCGAGCGAACAAGACCACGTCGCGACCTGGCAACGCTCTGTCGAGGCGTTCGGTTACGGCAACGTCGTCGAGGTGGCGCGGAGCCGGGCCCGGCTCGCGGCCGTACTCCGGGCCGCCGGGCGAGGGCCCGAAGCGGCGGAGCTAGCGACGCTGGCCCGCGACGTCGCTCGCAACCTGCGGGCCGAGCCGCTGCTGGCCGAGGTCCGCGCGTTGGGCCTGGCCGCCCGGCCGGCTTCGCTGAAGGCGGCGGACGTGCTGACCGCGCGTGAGCGAGACGTGCTCGCCCTTCTCGTCGAGGGCCGCACGAACCGCCAGATCGCCAACCAGCTCTACATCAGCGAGAAAACGGTCAGCGTGCACGTGTCCAACATCCTGGCCAAGTTGAAGGTGCGCAGCCGGGCTGAAGCCGCCGCGCTGGCCAACCGCGACAACCTATTGGGCTAGTACCCGTCGGGCTATCTCGTCGGCCAGCGCGTCTGGCGCCTCGTCGGGCAGCCAATGGCTGGCTCCTTCGAGCGCGACGAACGAGTACGGTGCGGCGACGTGGCCGGCCGTGCGTTCGGCAGCGGCCCGCCCGAAAGCCGGGTCGCCGCTGCCCCAGACGTAGGACGTGGGGACGTGCACCGGCCCGAGCCCGTCGGCGTCGTGCGGTGACATGGCTCGGTACCAGTTCAGCGCCGAGGTCAACGTGCCCGGCGTCGTCATGAACGCGACATCATCGTCGATGCGCTCCGGCGACACGACCTCGCCGTAGAAGGAGCGCATCGCCGCTGCGCCGTCGGCCAGCAGAGCGGCCTCGGCCCGGCCCGGTACCCGGAAACCCCGGATGTAGCCGAATCGCTCCCGCTGCTCCTCATCGACGGCGAGCACCTCGTTCAAGGCAAGGGGGTTCGGCGTCGAGACGGCCGTCCAGGTCCGGACGAGGTCGGGGTAACGGGCTGCGGCCTGCCAGCCGACGACGCCACCAAAGTCGTGCCCGACCAGGTCGACGGCGCCGCCCAGCGCCTCGATCATGCCGACGGTGTCGGCGACGAGGTGCGCCAGTGCGTAGTCGGCCACGTGGGGTGGCCGCGCGCCGGGGGAGTACCCGCGCTGATCCAGCGCGACGGCGTGCAGGCCAACCTCGGCCAGCCGCTCGGCGACCGCCGCCCACGACGTGACGTGTTGGGGGAACCCGTGCAGGAGGAGGACCGTGCGCCCCTCCGCCGGCCCCCAGCCCAGACCGGTGAACTGCCAGCCGTTCGCCGCGACACTGACTGGGCTGGCGACGGGCGCGCTCATGGCCGCAGCGTATCCGGGGCCTGCGGCCCGGTCGAAGCGGTGGCCGCGGCGGGCTAGACTGGGACCCAGCGGCTCACCAATTGTGGGCCGACTTCGCGTGCCCTCCCACAGGCTCCGGCTGTTCAGGCTCCAGTGGGTGGCGGCCAGCCTCGGTCCGGACCGGCGAATCTGCCGGAAACGGCCTCCTGACCGCGACACCGGGCACCAGGGCAGGCGGCCCACCCGGGCCGTCCGCGACAACCGAGGCCGCACGCCGCGAGCCCAGGCAGCATCGGCGTGCACGAACGTCAGAGGAGGACGACCGGCATGGCCGTCGTCACCATGAAGGAAATGCTCGATTCCGGTGTGCACTTCGGGCACCAGACCCGTCGCTGGAACCCGAAGATGAAGCGGTTCATCTTCACCGAGCGCAATGGCATCTACATCATCGACCTGCAGCAGACGCTGACCTACATCGACCGCGCCTACGAGTTCGTCAAGGAGACGGTCGCGCACGGCGGCAGCGTCCTGTTCGTCGGCACGAAGAAGCAGGCCCAGGAAGCCATCGCCGAGCAGGCCACGCGGGTCGGCATGCCGTATGTCAACCAGCGTTGGCTGGGCGGCATGCTCACCAACTTCCAGACCGTGTTCAAGCGGTTGCAGCGCCTCAAGGAGCTCGAGGCGATGGAGCAGAACGAGTGGGAGGGCACCGCCACCAAGAAGGAACAGCTCATCCTCAGCCGCGAGAAGGTCAAGCTCGAGCGCACGCTGGGCGGTATCCGCGAGATGAGCCGGGTTCCCAGCGCGGTGTGGATCGTCGACACCAAGAAGGAGCACATCGCGGTCGGCGAGGCCCACAAGCTCAACATCCCGGTGATCGCGATCCTCGACACCAACTGCGACCCCGACGAGGTCGACTACAAGATCCCCGGCAACGACGACGCGATCCGCAGCGCCGCCCTGCTGACCCGGGTCATCGCTGACGCCGTCGCCGAGGGCCTCGTGGCCCGGGCCGCGGCGGCAGCCGGCGCCGGGCGCGACGAGAAACCCGAGCCGGGCCAGCTCGCCGCCGACGAGCCGATGCCCGAGTGGGAGCGCGATCTCCTACGGCCGGCCGGCGCCGCAGCGGCTGCTCCTGCTACTGCGCCCACCGAGGCTCCGGCCGCGGGCGAGCCACCGGTCGCGACCGAGGCTCCGGCCGCGGCTCAATCGGCGAGCGAGGCCGGGCAAGACGCAGCGGCGGCGCCGGCCGACGAACCGGCTGCGCCACCCGCGCTGACCACCTGACCAACACGGGCGCAGCACCACTGCGCACCTCTAGGCAAAGGAATCAGAGACAGACCATGGCGAATTTCTCCGCCGCTGATGTGAAGAAGCTCCGCGACGCCACGGGCGCCGGGATGATGGAGTGCAAGAAGGCGCTCGAGGAGGCCGACGGCGATTACGAGCGCGCCGTCGAGATCCTGCGGGTCAAGGGTGAGGCCAAGGTGGCCAAGCGCGGCGATGACCGAGTCGCCTCCAACGGCCTCGTCGCTGCCGCCGAAGGGGCGATGATCGAGCTCGCATCCGAGACCGACTTCGTCGCCAAGAGCGAGCAGTTCCAGACGCTGGCCAACGACATCGTGGCCCATTTCGCCGGGTCGTCGGCCACCGACGTGGAAAGCCTGCGGGGAGAGACCCTCAAGGACGGCAGGACGGTCACCGAAAGTGTCGACGGTCTGGCCGCCATCATCGGCGAGAAGCTGGAGCTGCGCCGGGCCGTAAAACTCGACGGGAAGGTCGCAACCTACCTGCACCGCAAGTCCACGGACCTCCCGCCGCAGGTGGGCGTGCTGGTGCAGTTCGAGGGGGACAACGCTGAGGCCGCTCGGGGCGCGGCCATGCAGGTGGCGGCGTTGCGCCCGAGGTTCCTCCGCCGCGAGGACGTGCCGGCCGACGTCGTCGAGGCCGAGAAGCGCGTCCTCGAGGAGAAGTCGCGGGCCGAGGGCAAGCCCGAGGCGGCGCTGCCTCGGATCATCGAAGGCCGGCTGAACGCGTTCTTCGCCGACAACGTCCTGCTCGAGCAGGAGTCGGTGCGTGAGGCGAAGAAGACCGTCAAGGCCGTGCTCGACGAGGCCGGCGTGACCGTCACCAAGTTCGCGCATTTCGAGGTCGGCCAGGCCTGAGCGGCTAGGGTTTGCACTGCCGATCCTAGGCACGCACGACGACGAGAGGGGCCGCACATGACCGAAACCGGGTTGGTGGCCCCGCCCCCGTCGGCCGCGTATCGGCGGGTGTTGCTGAAGCTTTCCGGTGAAGTGTTCGGCGGCGGCCAGGTGGGTGTCGATCCGGACGTCGTGCAGTCGATCGCCCGTCAGGTAGCCGAGGTCGTAGCGGCCGGGACGCAGGTGGCGATCGTCGTCGGCGGTGGCAACTTCTTCCGCGGCGCCGAGCTCAGCCAGCGCGGCATGGACCGGGATCGCGCCGACTACATGGGCATGCTCGGCACGGTGCTCAACTGCCTGGCGCTGCAGGACTTCCTCGAGAAGGAAGGCGTCCCCACCCGGGTGCAGACCGCGATCACGATGGGCCAGGTCGCCGAGCCCTACATTCCCCGGCGAGCCGAGCGGCACCTCGAAAAGGGTCGCGTGGTGATCTTCGGCGCCGGCGCCGGGTTGCCGTATTTCTCCACCGACACCGTCGCCGCCCAGCGTGCTCTGGAGATCGGTTGCCAGGTGCTGTTGCTCGGCAAGAACGGCGTCGACGGCGTGTACGACGCCGATCCGCGCAAGGTGCCCGACGCGGTCAAGTTCGACACGATCGGCTATGACGAGGTGCTGCGCCGCGGGCTCGATGTCGCCGACGTCACCGCCTTCAGCCTCTGCCGCGACAACGGTATGCCGATCATCGTCTTCCAACTGTCCGATGGGAACATCGCGCGGGTCGTGCGCGGTGAGAAGATCGGCACGCTCGTCAGTTGAGCCGCCAACTGCTACTTGTGAAGGGAACCGGACCGTGATCGACGAGACCCTCTTCGACGCCGAGGAGAAGATGGAGAAGGCGGTTCATGTGGCGCGCGAGGAACTCGGCGGCCTGCGTACCGGGCGGGCCACGCCCAGCGCCTTCGCGCGGCTGGTCGTCGATTACTACGGCGCGCTCACGCCCATTCCGCAGATGGCCACGGTGACGATTCCCGAGCCACGGATGGCGGTGATCAAGCCCTACGACAGCTCCCAGCTCGCCGCGATCGAGAAGGCGATCCGCGACAGTGACCTAGGCGTCAACCCCACCAATGACGGCTCGATCATCCGGGTGGTTTTTCCGCAGCTCACCGAGGAGCGGCGGCGCGATCTGGTGAAGGTCGCGAAGAGCAAGGGTGAGGACGCCAAGGTCTCGATCCGCTCGATTCGACGGCACGCCAAAGAGGCGCTCGAGCGGCTGGGCAAGGACGGCGAGACCGGCGAGGACGAGGTCCGCCGTGCCGAAGCCGAACTCGACAAACTGACCGGCCGGTACACGGGCTCCGTCGACGAAGTCGTCCGGGCCAAGGAAGCCGAACTGCTCGAGGTGTGATGGCGCGCGGCGACGGCACGGCTGACGACGAGGCGGACGACTCCGCCGCGGCGGTCACCGTGCGGGGACGCCGCGGCGGCGCGCACCACGTCGCCGGCCGGGGGCGGAGCCGGGCGCAGGCCGCGGCGCCGAGCGGTCCCGTCTGGGCGAGCCGCACTGCGGGGGAGGATTCCGGCCGGCGGCGAAACGCGCTCGACGGCTCGGACGAGCCCGGCTCGAGTTCGCGCGCCGGGCGTAATCTGCCCGCTGCGATCGGTGTGGGAGTAGGGCTGGGTCTGGTCATCTTGGCCAGCGTGTTCTTGTACCGGCCGAGTTTCGCCGTGATCGTCGCGCTGGCCGTGGCTTACGGAAGCTACGAGATGACGAAGGCGATCGCGCACTCCGGCGTGCGTCCATCGCTTACGCCCGTCGTCGTGGGTGGCCTCGCGCTGCTCGCCGCGGCTTGGACCCGCGGGCCCAACGGGCTGGTCGTGGCTCTCCTGGTAACGGTGTGCGGTGTCTTCATCTGGCGCCTTGCCGACGGAGCTCAGAACTACCTGCGCGATGTCACCGCATCTGTGCTCATTCTGGTGTACCTGCCGGCGTTGGCCGGCTTCGCTGTGCTGCTGGTGCATCCGGACGACGGTGCGGCTCGAGTGCTCGCCTTCGTCGCCACGGTCGTGTGCAGCGACACCGGCGGGTATGCAACCGGCGTGTTGTTCGGGCGGCACCCACTCGCTCCGATCGTCTCCAAGGCCAAGACCTGGGAAGGCTTCGCCGGGTCGCTGCTGTTCTGCTCAGGCGCGGGTGTGCTGTTCCTGACGCTCACCTTCCACGAGGTGTGGTGGAAGGGCCTGTTGTTCGGCCTGGCGATCGTGATCACCGCGACCCTCGGCGACCTGGGGGAATCGATGATCAAGCGCGACCTGGGCATCAAGGACATGGGCACGCTGCTGCCGGGACACGGCGGCATGATGGATCGGCTCGATTCACTTCTGCCGTGTGCCGCGGTCGCTTACCTGATGCTGTCCGCCTTCGCCCCCGTCGGCTGAGGCGGTGACCCCACGGGTCGTGACCCGGGCCCAGGCGGTCGACGCGGTTGCAGCCCTCGCCGCGGCGCGGTCGGGTCGAACGACGTTCGTCGGCATCGACGGGCGCGGCGGGGCGGGCAAGTCCACGCTGGCCGTGTGCCTGGCGGACGCTGTGCCCGGCGTGATGGTGATCGCGGTCGACGACTTTTCCGGGCCGCACGTTTCCGAATGGGACTGGGCGAGATTCATCCGGCAGGTGCGGGACCCGTTGCTCGCCGGATGCGTCGCGCACTACCAGCGGTGGGACTGGGACAAGGATCGGGGCGCGGAATGGCACCGCGTCGACCCCGGGTCCGTCGTCGTCGTCGAAGGAGTGTCCGCGACCCGGCGCGAGGTGGCTGTGCCGTGGCAGCTCAAGATCTGGGTCGATGCCCCTGTTGACGTCCGGCTGGCCCGCGCCGTGCAGCGCGACGGTGCCGAGATGCTGGCGCAGTGGACGGAGGTCTGGATGCCGTCGGAAGACGCATACGCCGCAAGTCAGGCGCCCGACCAGCACGCCGATCTGGTCGTCAGCGGAGTCGAGTTCGGCTAGCCGGGCGTTGTCGGTGCCCGATGCGAGCATCGAGATATGTGGGAGACACCGCAGGAACTGCTCGACTTGCAAGACCTTCTCGATACCAGCTTCGCCGGGGCGTCGGAACACCTCAGATCGATCATGACACCCGAACGGCGGCTGTCCGCCGAACGGCTGGGCGCGGAACTGCCCTCACCAGCCGTCCTGAACATCGGCACCGTCACTGCGGCCGGTGAGCCGCGCGTGTCCGCCGTCGACGGACACTTTCTGCACGGCCAGTGGTACTTCACCACTGCGGCCGACTCGCCGAAAGCTCGTCAGTTGCGCGCCCGACCCGCAATCAGTGCGTCGTTCACCCCCCGCGACGGGTTCGGCGTCTTCTGCCACGGGCGGGCCCGCTGGCTCGAGGGTGGGCAAAGGCGAATGCTGCGCGACCACTTCATCGCGACCTACGGGGTCGACCCGGAAACCTGGGGGACGATCGCCTATTTCGGGGTCGACGCCAACTGGCTCGTCGGATTCGCGATGACCGACGAGGAGATGGCCAAGATCGAGGCTGAGCGGGCGGTCCGGCAGCAGCCCAGCTGATCGAGGCCGGCCACGCTCCTAGCGTGGGAGAATGGCTGGGTCATGACCTCCCTCCCACTGGTGTTCGATGCGCCGCGCCGCGGCTTGCCGCCGGCCCACCTCGCCGACCTCGATGAGGCGGCCCGGCGCGCCGCGGTCACCGAACTGGGTCTGCCGGCGTTTCGCGCCGACCAGCTCAGTCGGCACTACTTCGGCCGGCTCGAGAACGATCCGGCGGCCATGACCGACCTGCCGCCGGGCGCGCGTGACCAGGTCGGCGCCGCCTTGCTGCCGCCGCTGCTCACCGAGGTGCGTCACCTCGAGACCGACTCCGGCACGACCCGCAAGTCACTCTGGCGCCTGCACGACGGCACCCTGGTCGAGAGCGTCCTCATGCGCTACCCCGCCCGGCCCGGACGGGCCGAGCGAATCACCGTCTGCGTCTCGAGCCAGGCCGGCTGCGGGATGGCCTGCCCGTTCTGCGCGACCGGGCAGGGCGGCCTCAAGCGCAACCTGTCCACGGGCGAGATCGTCGATCAGGTCGTCGCGTCCGCCCGCGCCGCCGCCCGCGGTGAGCTCACCGGCGGCCCGGGTCGCCTGTCCAACGTCGTCTTCATGGGCATGGGTGAGCCGCTGGCGAACTACCGCCGACTGGTCTCGGCCCTGCGCCGGCTGACCGACCCCTCGCCCGCCGGGTTGGGGCTGTCGCAGCGCGCGATCACCGTCTCGACGGTCGGGCTGGTACCGGCCATCGGCAAACTGGCAGACGAAAACCTCAACGTCACGCTCGCCGTTTCGCTGCACGCACCCGACGATGCCCTGCGGGACACGCTCGTCCCGGTGAACACGCGGTGGAAGGTGGCCGAGGTGCTCGCGGCGGCTGACGCGTACGCCGCTCGCACCGGGCGGCGCTACTCGATCGAGTACGCCATGATCCGGGACATCAACGACCAACCGTGGCGGGCTGACCTGCTGGGTGAGCTGCTCGCCCCGCGGTTGGCCCATGTGAACCTCATTCCGCTGAACCCCACGCCTGGATCCGACTGGGACGCTTCTCCCAAGTCGGTCGAGCGGGAATTCGTGCGACGCCTCGAAGTGCGCGGTGTGCCCGTCACGGTCCGCGACACCCGCGGCCGCGAGATCGACGGCGCGTGTGGTCAGCTCGCGGCATCTGGTTGAGAAGGTAACGGCCCACCTACGCTCAGCAGCGTGGCTGACAAGCGGGACCCGCGAGCGCGCGGTTCGCTGGCCGATCTGCTGCGTACTGCCGCGCGACTGGATCTGACCCAGTCCGATCCCGTGGTGGCCGCCCGCAATGCGGTCGGTGTGGCCGCGCCGCTGGTCATCGGTGCGCTCTCGGGCAACGCCGGCCTCGGCCTTGCGTCGACGATCGGGGCCTTGCAGACTGCCTTCGCCGACCGGCCCGGACCGTACCGGTTGCGCATGCTGCGGATGCTCGGCACTGCTGGTGCCGCCGGGGTCACGAGCGCGCTTGCGGTGCTGTGTTCACGCAGTGACATCGCCTCGGTGCTACTCCTGCTCGTCATCTCCTTCGGCGCCGGGCTGATGCTGGCCGGCGGACCGAGTGCCACCCAGGTCGGGGTCGCCGCAGCCGCGGCGGGGCTCGTGCTCGGACACTCGCCGCAGCAGCCGGCTGCGGCCGTGCACGTCGGGCTGCTGGTCTTCGCCGGCGGTGTGGGGCAGGTTCTCCTCGCGGTTGCGGCCTGGCCATTGCGGCGCCACCGGCCCGAGCGGGTCGCGCTCGCCGGGCTGTACCGGGAGCTCGCCGCCGCGGCGCGCACACCCGGCAGCACCGCCGTGGGGCCGCCGGCCACCGATTCGTTGCTTGCGACGCGGCAGACGCTCTACGGCCTGGGCCACGACCACGGGCCCAGCGTCGAGGCCTACCGCGTGCTGCTCGACGAGGCCGAGCGCATCCGGCGAGAACTGCTCGCATTGAACGGGCAGGCCGAACGGCTCGACGCGGCCGCGGCGCAGGCCACGACGGCCCCGATCCGAGCCGCCCTCGCCTTAGCCGGCACGGTACTGGCCCGCGTCGCCGAAGCTCTGCAGCACGCCCGACCGGTGGAGGCCGAGACGCTTACCCGGATCACCGAGCAGATCGACGGACTGGCCGACCAGGTCGACGACCAGCCTACGAGCAGCGGCGAACTCACCCGCCGGGCCGCGGCCGCGCGGCTGCACAGCCTGGCCGGCCAGCTCCGCGCCGCAATAGACACCGCGCGTACCGGCGCCAGCGAAGGCAGCGAGGGTGAGGAATCGAGCGTGCACGGAATGCGGCGGCTGCGAGACCCGCTCGCCGTCGTGCTGGCCAACCTCACGCCAGCCTCGGCCGTGCTCCGGCACGCGGTGCGCCTCTCGGTGCTGGTGGCGCTGTCGGACTTCGTCGTCCGACTGGCCGGAATCGACCGCGGCTACTGGGTTCCGTTGACGATCCTGGTCGTGCTGCGACCGGACTTCACCACGACGTTCGAACGGGCGTCGATGCGGGTCATCGGGACGATCATCGGCCTGCTGCTCGCGACCGAGTTGTTGCATTGGGTGCCGGGTGGGGACTGGTACCGCATCGGCCTCATTGCGCTGTTCTTCTTCGCCATGCGTTATGCCGGTCCCAACAACTTCGGGCTCAGCGCCGTCGCGCTCTCGGCGCTGGTGGTGGTGTTGCTGGCCATTGCCGGTCTGGCGCCGCATGCGACGGTGATCGAGCGTGGCGCTGCAACCTTGATCGGCGGAGCGCTCGCGCTCGTGGCCGCGCTCCTGTGGCCGGTCTGGGAACGGCAGCTGCTCCCGGATCGGTTGGCTGAGTTGTTGCGCGCCTATCGCGACTATCTCGACGCGGTGCTGGCTCCGTCCGCGTCGCAGCAACGGATGCAGAAGTCGCGGGTCGCCGCCCGGCTGGCCCGCACCAACGCCCAGGCTTCCGTCGACCGGGCTCGGGCCGAACCGGTGCGCGCACACGAACAGGTCGAACTCGGCGAAGCGGTGCTCGCTCACACTCATCGCTTCATCCACGCCGTTCTCGCGGTCGAGGCCGTCCGCGGCGCGCTACCCCAGACCGGTGAACGGCCGGAGTTGGACGAGTTCATGAGCCTGGCCGACCAGGTCCTCGTCGGCTGCGAGCAGGCCGTGCGGTCCGGTCGTCCGCCGCGGTCGGTGCCGAGGCTGCGACCGGCGCAGGAACAGCTGGCCAAAGCGCTGATCGCACAGCCGCAGCGCGCCGGGGGTGTCGAGATCGCCGGGGTACTGATCGATGCGTGCGACCGGATCGCCAACAGCCTGGACACCCTGGCCAGCGAACTGCGGCGGCAACTGGCCAAGGCGCCCGCGCTAACGTCGCAGGAATGACCGACCGCCCGTTCCACGACCTGAACGCCTACGTCGCCTTGCCACGACTCACCGGACTCGCACTCAGCGTGGACGGCCGTCGGCTCGTCGCAACGGTGCAGCAGCCCGATGACGATTGCGCCCGCTACGTCTCGTCGCTCTGGGAGATCGACCTCGACGGCGGGCCACCCACCCGGCTGACCCGCTCCGACGAGGGGGAGACGGCGCCGGCGTTCCACCCTGACGGCTCGCTGCTGTTCAGCTCGTCCCGCCCGGCCCCGGACGCCGAGTCCGACGACGAGGCCGAAAGCGCGCTGTGGGCACTGCCGGCGGCCGGTGAGCCGCGCGTCGTGGCCACCAGTCCCGGCGGGCTGGGCGGGCCGGTTGTTGCGGCGGACTCTGGCGCGATCGTGGTCTCGGGCAGCCGGCTCGTAGGCTCGCTCGACCGGTCCGACGACGCGCGACGCCGCAAGGAACGCAAGGACCGCAAGATCACCACGATCGTGCACACCGGGATGCCGATCAGGCACTGGGATCACGAACTCGGCGACGTGTCGCCCCGCCTGCTGCACCTCGCCGGGATCGACGAGCCAGCGCCACGCGACCTCGCGCCGGACGCTGGGTTCGCTCTCACCGAGTCACAGTGCTCGATCAGCGCCGACGGCCGGACGATCGCGACCACCTGGCGTACACGCGAGCGCGGCGGCCGGATGCCTTACGGCGTGGCACTGCTCGACGCTGCCACCGGAGCCCGGACTCCCATCGCAGCCGAGCCGGGCGTGCAGTTCGCCACTCCCAGGCTGTCATCGGACGGCGCCCGACTGGCCGTGTTGCGGGAGTTCGACGGCGATTTCGACACACCGGCCACCGAGCAGCTGCTCGTGTACGACCTTGCTGCGGGCGGCGGGCCGGCCACGGTCGACCTGGGCGACGTCTCGCCGACGGATTGGGTCTGGTCGCACGATTCCCAGACCCTGTTCGTGGTCGGCGACTGGCACGGGCGGGCCCCGGTCTTCGCGGTCGACGCCGTCAGCGCGAAGCTGTCGCGCCGCCTGGCGGCCGACGCGGCCTATACGAGTCTCTGCCCGTCGCCCGACGGTCGGTACGTGTACGCATTGCGCTCGACCTACGACTGCGCCCCGACACCGGTTCGGTTGGAGACGTCCACCGAGGACCAGGTGCCGGCCTACCTGTCGACCCCGGGGCCGACACCCCGGTTGCCGGGTTCACTGAGCGAGGTAGCGACGACCACCGCTGACGGAGCCACCGTGCGCGGGTGGCTGTGCCGGCCTGATTCGCCCGACCCCGCGCCGCTGATGCTGTGGGTGCACGGCGGCCCGTTCCTGTCGTACAACGCCTGGAACTGGCGCTGGAACCCGTGGGTCGCGGTCGCGCATGGCTACGCGGTGCTGCTGCCCGACCCCGCGCTGTCGACCGGCTACGGCCCGGACTGGATCGCCCGCGCCTGGCCCCATCGGGCGGCTGTGGTGTGGCGCGACCTCGAAGCCCTGCTCGATGCCGTGGTTGGGCACGACGACATAGACGGTGGGCGCACCGCCTGTCTGGGCGGTTCGTTCGGTGGCTACATGACGAACTGGATCGCCGGGCACACCGACCGGTTCCGGGCCATCGTGACCCATGCGGGCCTGTGGGCCCTCGACCAGCAGCACACCACCACTGACGCGGCGTACTGGAAGAGCGGCCTGTTCGGCACGCCGGCCGACCACCCGGAGTGGTACGCCGAGAACTCGCCGCACAACTTTGTCGACCGGATCACCACCCCGATGCTGGTCAGTCACGGCAACCGCGACTACCGGGTGCCGGTCAGCGAAGCGCTGCGGCTGTGGTGGGACCTCGTCAGCCGCTTCGACGGCGAGCCCGACGAGCTGCCGCACCGGTTCCTGCAGTTGACCGGCGAGAACCACTGGGTGCTCTCGCCGGCCAACGTCGTCAGCTGGTACGACACCGTGCTCGGTTTCTGCGATCGGCACGTCCTCCGGGACTAGGCCTCGACCAGCACCTCGTCGTGAGCGGGCGCGTCCTGGTTCTGATGGCTCAGCTCCTGCTTCGTCGTCCGGATCGCGAACGCGACTAGCAGGAGCGTGGCCAGCAGGAACGCGGCCGCGACCAGGAAGGCCCGGTCGGCCCCGACCACGAACGCGTGCTGCGCGATCTGCGCCGCACTCGCGCCGGCTGCCGGGTGCTGCGCGGCATGCGTGCTTGCGGTGCCGAACACCGTGACAAGCACGGCCAGCCCGAGCGAGCCGCCGACCTGTTGCATCACGTTGACGAGACCGGAGGCCGCCCCCGCGTCGGCCGGCTCGACACCGTCCAGCGCGGCGGTGGTCAGCGGCACGAACGCGATCCCGTTTCCGAGCCCGAAGAGCAGCAGCGGTACCAGCACGGACTGGTACTGGCTGCCTTCTGACAACCGGGTCAGCAGTGCCAACCCGAGCGTCGAGGTGGCGATGCCGGCGATCAACAGCGTGCGGGTGTTGAACCGTTCGACCAGCACGCGGGCGCTGAACTGCGACGACGCGAACAACATGAAGGTCAGCGGCAGGAACGCGAAGCCGGTGCGCAGCGAGCTGTAGCCGAGCAGCGTCTGCAGGAAGAGGGTGAGGAAGAAGAACATTCCCATCATCCCGGCGACGAGCAGCAACCGGCCGAGATACGCGATGTTCCGGGTGCGGGCCGCGAACAGCCGCAGCGGTGTGATCGGCGACTCGGCCGTCATCTCGACGCGCACGAACGTGGCCAGCAGCACCATCCCGATGGCGAACGACGCCAACGTCTCGACGTCACTCCATCCGGCTGTGGCCGCATGCACGAACCCGTACACCAGCGAGGCCATGCCAAAGGTCGAGGTGAGGGCGCCGGCCAGGTCGAACCGGCCCGCCTTGCGCGGTGTCTCCGGCAGGACCAACCGCGACAGGGCGATCACGACCAGCCCGATCGGGACGTTGACGAACAACACCCAGCGCCACGACACCCACTGGGTGAGCATGCCGCCGGCGATGAGACCCACGGCCGCGCCGCCGATGGATACGGCGGTGTAGAGCCCGATCGCGCGGGTGCGTTCGCGGCCCTGGGCGAACATCGTCATCAGCAGGGCGAGCGCCGACGGCGAGGCGAGCGCGCCGCCGATGCCTTGTGCGGCCCGGGCCGCCAGCAGTTCGCCCGCGGAGTGGGCGAAGCCGCCGGCCAGCGACGCCGCTGTGAACAGCGTGATGCCGCCCAGAAAGACGCGGCGCCGGCCGAGGATGTCGCCGGCGCGGGCGCCCAGTAGCAGCAGCCCGCCGAAGGTGAGGGTGTAGGCGTTGACCACCCAGGACAGGTCGGCGGAGGAGAAGTGCAGGGCCGACCTGATGTCCGGCAGCGCGATATTCACGATCGTCGCGTCGAGCACGACCATGAGTTGGCAGGTCAGGATCAGGGTCAGGACCAAGCCGGGGTGTCCGTGGGGGAACAACCGCCGGCGGGCCGGTGGGGGCGCGATCGCCAGATCGGCCGACGCGCCTGGTGGAGCTTGGATTGCCACGAGACAACTCCTCGTTGTGGAGTAACATGAGTGAAACGGATGGGCCCTCCGGTAACCATACGGAGGGGGCCTCCGGTTTGGCAAGTCATTATTGGAGGTGCGGCGTGTCGCGGTCGGAGACGACTGACCCGGTGACGGTGCCGCAGGGGGAGTCCGAGGACTCCGTCCGTCCGCAGCGCGCCGACGCCCGCCGCAACCGTGAGCTGCTGCTCGCGGCGGCGGCCGAGGTGTACGACGAGCAGGGCGTCGACGCCTCCCTTGAGGAGATCGCGCGCCGGGCCGGGGTGGGCATCGGCACCCTGTACCGGCACTTCCCGACGCGCGACGCCGTGACCGAGGCCGTCTACCGGCGCGAGGTCGGGTTGCTCTGCGACGGCATCGACGAATTGCTGGCCGAGAACGCCCCCGACGCGGCGCTGGCCCAATGGATGCGCCGCTTCGCCGGGTATGTCGCCCGCAAGCGCGGCATGGCCATGGCCCTGAAGCGGGTCCTGGGCGCCGACTCGGAGCTGTTCAAGCACAGCCACCAGCGCATCCGGGATGCCATCCAGACGCTGATCGACGCTGCAGTCGATGCCGGCACGATCCGCGACGACGTCGCGCCCGACGACCTGCTGCGTGCCATGGGCGGCATCTGTATGGCGACCGATACGCCGGACTGGGCCGACCGCACCGGCCGGCTGGTCGATCTGTTAGTCGACGGGCTGCGTTACGGCGCGCCGGGGCCGGCCAAGCGTCGCACCGATTCCGGCAACGCCAACCCGTCCCGCAAGTCCGGCGCACCCACCGGATCCCGATAGGCCGTCGTCATCGCGACCACGCCGGCCCACGCGTCCCCGTTGACATCTGCGGGCGGGTCGTCCGGCCAGCCATCCGACATCTTCAGCGACCATTCTTCGATCGGCAGGGCCAGTACCAGTGTCGCCGCGAGTTCGCGTTCGGTCGGCCGCCGCAGTTCGGCGACCCGGCCAGGAATCAACGCGTCGGTGATCAGGTCCAGCGCCCGGAGTTGGTCCGGCCCGCTCAACGGGCGGCACGTGCCGAACAAGACGGCGCTGCGATAGTGCATCGAAGATTCGAACGCCGAGCGGGCAATCACCAGGCCCTCCACGCTGGTGACGGCCAAGCAGGTCGGCGCTCCGGCCGCGAGTGTTCGCAGCCACGGCGACCCGGTCGACCCGTGGGCGAGCACCCGGTCACCGTCGCGCACGACTGCCGTGGGCAGCACGAACGGACGGCCACCGGCGTCGGTGAGGCCGAAATGGCCGACGCGAGTGACGTCGAGCAGGGCATCAAGCGCGGCCCGCTCGGTGCTGGCCTTCTCCTTCAGGCGCGTGATCCTCGTCCGCCGGGACTGCTCGGCGCCGGACGGCTCGCCGAACTCGCCCGCGTCGCCGCTCATCGACCGATCCCGCGATTGACCAGCCGGGCCAACCGCGAGGGTCGCCCGCTTCGTGCCTCGGCGTTGTCAGCCCAGGTCATTGCCCGCAGGCCGGCATTGGCGCCCAGCCAGCGCAATGGTTCTGGTTCCCACCTGCGCGAGCGGTGGGCCACCCAGGGCAATTCGGTGAGCGCGCTGTCGCGGTGGGTGATCAGATCGGCGAGCGTGCGACCGGCCAGGTTGGCGGTTGAGACACCGTCGCCGACATAGCCACCGGCCCAGGCGAACCCGGTGCCCGGGTTGAGCCCTACGGAGGCGTGCCAGTCGCGCGCGATGCCGAGCGGTCCGCCCCACCGGTGGGTGATCGGGACGTCGCGCAACCCGGGGAACAGCTCTACCAGCGTGCGCTCGAGAGCGGCGAACACGGCGGGTACCCGGTCGTAGTCGTCGCGGATCCGAGAGCCGTAGTGGTAGGGCGCGCCGCGGCCGCCGAAAACCATCCGGCCGTCGGCGCTGCGCTGGCCGTAGATGATGAGGTGCCGGAAGTCGCTGAACGTCTCGCGCTCGTGCAGACCGATCTCGGCCCACATGGCCTCCGGGAGCGGTTCGGTGGCGATGATGAGCGAGTAGACCGGGGCGATCGCCCGTCGGTGGCCGGCCAGGGTCGCGGTGTAGCCCTCCGTGGCCCGCACCACCACGTCGGCACGCACCGTCCCACGCTCGGTGCGGACCGCACCACGTGTGATCCGGGTGGCCCGGGTGCGCTCGTGGATCGCGGCTCCGCGCTCCTCGACGGCATCAGCCAGGCCGCGTACCAGCTTGGCCGGATGGATCGCCGCGCAGTGCGGCGTGTACGTGGCGCCGAGCACCGACGTCGCGTTCAGCCGCTTGCCCGCTGTGTCGGCGTCGAGCAGTTCGAGTTCGAGGCCGTACTCGTGGGCCTCGGCGGCCTCGGCCCGGGCGCGGGCGAGCTGGGCCTCCGAACGGGCCAGCACGACCGTCCCGCCCATCGCCAGGTCGGCGTCGATGTCCTCCGCGGCGCAGACCCGTGCCACCTCGGCCACCGATTCCTGCATCGCCCGGTACTGCGCGATCGCCGCGCTCGGACCGGCCTCGGCCGAAAGGGTGGCGATTCCGACCGGGTACAGGGCCGAACACCAGCCACCGTTGCGCCCCGACGCACCGAAACCGGCGATCTCGGCCTCGAGCACGGCGACCCGCAATGACGGATCCGCGGCAAGCAGGTAGTAGGCGGTCCACAGCCCGGTGAAACCGGCACCGACGATCGCGACGTCCGCCGTCGTGTCGCCGGGCAGCGACGCCCGCGGTTCCAGCGGCCCCGCACCGTGCTCGTGCCAGAGCGACAGGCCGCGGTAGTCGGTCATCCCGGCTGACTCACCCCAGCACGTCGTCGAGCGGCACGAACGGCAGCCCGTGAGCCTCGGTGACCGGAGCGTTGGTGAGCGAGCCCTCGTGCGTGTTGAGCCCGAGCGCCAGGGACGGGTCCGCGCGCAGCGCGTCGCGCCAACCTCGATTGGCCAGTTCGACCGCATAGGGCAGCGTCACGTTGGTCAGCGCATAGGTCGAGGTGTGTGGCACGGCCCCCGGCATGTTCGCGACGCAGTAGAAGACCGAGTCGTGCACGAGGTACGTCGGGTCGGCGTGGGTTGTCGGCCGGGAGTCCTCGAAACAACCGCCCTGGTCGATCGAGATGTCGACGAGCACCGACCCTGGCTTCATCCGCGACACCAGTTCGTTGCTGATCAACGTCGGCGCTTTGGCGCCGGGTACCAGCACGGCGCCGATCACGAGGTCGGCGTCGAGCACCGCACGCTCGATCTCGTAGGTGTTGGACGTGACGGTCTGGCAGTGGCCCTGATAGATCGCGTCCATCTGGCGTAGCCGGGTGACGTTGCGATCGAGCAGCAACACCTCAGCCTGCATGCCCAGTGCGATTGCCGCAGCGTTCTGGCCGGAGACGCCGGCGCCGATCACCACGACCTTCGCGGCGTACACGCCCGGGACGCCGCCCATCAGCGTCCCGCGACCGCCGCCCTGGCGCATGAGGTGATAGGAACCGACCTGGGGGGCAAGCCGCCCCGCGACCTCCGACATGGGGGCGAGCAGCGGCAGCGACCCGTCGGGGAGCTGCACCGTCTCGTAGGCGATGCCGGTCGTGCCGGCAGTCAACAGTGCGTCGGTGCAGGCCTTGTCGGCAGCCAGGTGCAGGTAGGTGAACAGCACCTGGTCCTTGCGCATGCGGTGGTACTCGGCGGCGACGGGCTCCTTGACCTTGAGCACCATGTCGGCGATGCCCCATACCTCGTCGGCGGTGTCGAGGATTTGGGCACCCGCGGTGACGAAATCGGCGTTCGGGATGGACGAGCCGACGCCGGCGTCGTGTTCGATGAACACGTCGTGACCGTGCCGGACGAGTTCGTGCACCCCCGACGGTGTGATCGCCACGCGGTACTCGTGGTTCTTGACTTCGCGGGGGATTCCGACCTTCATGAACGTGCCTCCACAGCCTTGGGGAGCGAACGAGTTTGCCGATGATAATGAAGGATTGGGTCGCGTAGCACCATGCTATCGCAGATAATTCGCTAGATTGCCACCATGGCAGTTAGTAGTTCGGAGTCAGCGCTAGCGGCTGGGCCTGCGTCGAAGAATGTTCGCCCCGATCTGGACGACGTGGACCGCCGTATCCTCACCCATCTCGCCGTCGATGCCCGGATCGCCAACAACGCTCTCGCCGATCTCGTCGGCATCGCCCCGTCGACCTGTCTGGGCCGGGTGCGGGCACTGCGCGAGAGCGGCGTGATCAGGGGATACCACGCTGACGTCGATCCCGCCGCGTTCGGCCGCCCGCTCCAGGCGATGATCGCCGTGCGCCTGCAGTCGCACGCGCGTGGCCACATCACCGAGTTCGTGGCCAAGGTCGCTGCGCTGCCCGAAGTGCTCAACGTGTTCTTTCTCGGCGGCACCGATGACTTCCTGGTGCACATCGCCGCCACCGGTACCGAGAACCTCCGGGATTTCGTCGTCGTCAACTTGAGCGGAAACCCCGACGTCGCGCTCACCGAGACGAATTTGATCTTCGAACATGTTCGGGCCGGCCTGACCCACTGACCGACCGCCTCACCCGCGGCCGGCGAAGACGTCGGCCGGAAAGGCGCCGTTGCCGACGACGACGCGCGTCAGTGCCTTGCCGAGTTCGATGAGCCGCTGCGTCCGCTCCGGCCCGAGGCGCTCCCACGGCGCGGCGTCGAGGCGGTCGGTCTCGGCCTCGATGTCGTCCCGCAGCGCGATTCCCTCGGTCGTCAGCCCTTCGGCGTCCATCAGGCCGCGCTCGCGCAGCCCGTCGACCGCTGCACCCCATTGGTCGTCGGACCAGCCCCTGAGCAGCTTGGCCATCGGCTCGAGGAACCCGCGACCGGTCGCGGTGTGCGTCACGATCGATTCGATGCCGGACAGGCCGGCGGCCTGCAGCGCCATCAGGTGCCCGTCACCGCGGTACTCACGCAGCAAGGTCGCGGCACGCCACAGCACGAGGTGCGGCTCGTCCGGCCAGGCCAGTTCGGCATGCCCCGCGTACAGCGGGCGAGCCTCCGGCGCCAAGCCAGTGGCGGCCGCGCGGGCCAGTTCGCCGGCTTCGGCGACCTCAGGCGAGCCCAGCGCGTCGCCGAGCAGTCGGCGCATGGCCAGGTCGGCAACGGTGAACCGCGCCACGATGATGTCGCCCGGCGATGCGAGCGTCCAGGCGCGCGGAATGACCCGCGCGACGGTCTCGGGATTGAAGTTGTAGAACGTGGCCGTGACGACTCCGGCCGACGCCGCACCCATCGGCGCCGCGCGGCTGGCGAAGTAGCCCATCCGTCCCGGCCGGAGCCCGAGCGCGACGTAGGTCTGCTCGGCCTCCGGGCAGAAGTAGACGAGCGAATGCAGCGACTCGGTCGCGCGATGTGCTCGGCCGGCGAGTTCGGTGGCCACGCTTGCCACCCTAGAGGGGGAGTCATTCTGCCCGCAGGACGTCGGCGACGGGCAGCCGCGCGGCGCGGCGGGCGGGTGCGCTACTGAGCGCCAGAGCAGCCAGCAGGACAGCGGGCACGATGAGCCCGACCGCCCACATCGCGAGCGGCGGCTGGTAGCGAAGCGGCATGATGCCGGCCGCGACCCGCCACAATGCTCGTCCCAACAGGAACCCGAGCGGGGCGCCTACGAGCAGTCCGGTCAGTCCGTAGAGCAGCGATTGCGTGATGAGCACCCCCCGCGACTGCCGCGGCGTCATCCCCAGGGCGCGCAGGATCGCGATGTCGCGCGTACGCCAGCGCAGGGTGACCAGCAGCGTCTGGCCGACAGCCAGCAGGGCGATGAGGATGAGCAAGCCGCCGAGCACGAGTGGCATTACGCGGACATCGTCGATCTCACGGGCCTGCACTGGCACGAAGGCCGGGATGATCAATGGTCCCTGCCGGTGCTGGGCTTGCCCGCTCTCCTGCTGCAAGCGGGGGATCAACTCGGCCGGATCGACTCCCGGCCGTACCGCGATCAGCCCGCCGTGTTCCTTGAACCCACCGAAGATGCGGTCGTACGCGCTGGCGGTGAGCCAAGCCCCGCTGTCATAACTGGACGTCGAGCTCTGCACCCCGTAACCGATGCCGACGACGTGCAGCCGCCGAGTGCCCCGGTCGCCGGTCATGGGCAGCGACGATCCCAGCACGACCCCGAGCTCACGGGCCGTGGTGGGAGCCAGCACGACATCGTCGTCGGCGGTGGGAACAGTGCCGTCGGTGAGCACGATCGGCACCGGCGTCCCGACCGGGTCGTAACTGTTGATCACAAGCGTCTTCGCACCCGCCGTGGCTGCGCCCACCCGAAGGTTGTTGACGCCGATCACGTCGCGGTCGGCTGCAATCGCGGCAAGGGCCGGCTTGACCGGTGAGAAGTCCTGGCCCCCGAATCCGAACACGGCTTCCAGCTGGTAGCTGCGGCCGAACCGCTCCGGGTGCGTCGCCGCGTCGGACACCCCTGCGGAGAAGGTGAACGCGGCCAGGACACCGAAGACGCCGGCGATGGACCCGAGCAGCGCCGGCCGGACCGGAGTCACGCGGGGGCCAACGCCCGGCTCGAGTGCGAATCGGGTGCCCAACTCCACTTGCACCGGCATACCGATCGTGGCCACCGCGTTGCCCACCGCCGAACGTCGCGCCGAACCAAACCCTCGGCCCGGGCCGAGTCCGCGCGACGCGCTGAACGCTGCCGTCCCCGCGACTGCGAGGGGCACGAGCGCCCACCCGACTCCGAGGACGAGCCAGTCGGCATCGACCCCAGGGCTCGGTTCACGCTGCGCCGCAGCGCCGAACGGCATCCACCTCGAGCACACGATGGCCAGACCGACGCCGGCGCTCGTGGCGAGGAGCGCGGTGAGCGCAAGCGGCACTGCGCTCAGCGCGATGGCCTGCCGGCGGGTCAGGCCCACTGCCCGCAGCGCCCGAAGTTCGGCGGCGTCGACCGCCGCGTGCCGGCCGACTGCTTGGCCCACCATCACCGCCGCGGCCAGCAGCAGCGCGAGCCCGAAGGTCAACAGGCACGCGCTTTCGAAGCGGGTGACGTCGTGGGCGTGCCGGACGAAGTCGCCCCGGTCCAGCACGTCAAGATCCGACCGGCCACTGACCCGAGCCAGATCGTCCCGGAACCTGGGCAGATCAGTCGCGCCGTGCCGCAGCCGGACCAGGGCGTTGAACGGGGTGCTGTCCGAGGTACCGAGGATATTGGCTCGATACTGTTCGAGCAGAGCAGGCGACGGGATGACGCTGCCTGGCCCGCCGACGTCATCGCCCCACCACAGCGACCGGACGACGCCAACGATCCGCAGCCGGACCCTCGGCCCGGACGGTGCGGCGGAGGACTGCGCTTTGATGGCTGTCTCGGCCTGGGCCGGGGTCGGGAGTTGGAGCGTGAGCGCATCACTGACTCCGCGGCCGAACTTGGTCACGAACGCCGGCGTGACGACCACTTCGTCCGCGCGGCCCGGATCGGCCAGTCTGCCGGCGAGCAATACCGGTCGTTCGAGGGTGCGCATCGCATCGACGTCGGCGGGCACGAGTGGCGACACGTCGTTGTTCGGCGCTTCCACGATCGTCAGGCCGCTGTAGCCGGGGAACGTGGTGAGCGCGGCGACTTCGGGCAGGGCCCGTACGCCGTTCCAGTCGAAATGCGGTTGGTTGGGAACGACGACGGCTGTGCCCGGCCGCGTCACTGCCAGCAGACGGTCAACCGCACTGGCGCCCCGACGTGCCCCGGCGAGCGAGGTCAAGACGGTGGCGGCGCTGACGGTCACGAGCAGCCCGATGACGAGCAGCGAGCGCCACCGGCGGGAGAACTGCAGCCGCAACCAGATCGTCACCAGTGGCACCGTGTTGCCCGCGTCGGCACCGGCAGGGGAGTCCGAGCGGGCGTGCCGGCCGTCGTTGGATGTAGTCGCCGAGGCGGTCGGGTGCACGTTGTCCACTGCAGCAGAGCGGCTGCACCTGCTCAAGAGTGTTAGGGCGACAATCCGGGGGATGGTGGCACCCGGACGGCCGGACCTCGGCGGGTTACAGGCGGCCCCACGCCTCCGTCAGCACCGAACGCAGGATCTGCTCGATCTCGTCGAACTCGGACTGGCCGACGATGAGCGGCGGCGCGAGTTGTACGACCGGGTCGCCGCGATCATCGGCTCGGCAGTACAGGCCGCCCTCGAACAATGCCTTCGACAGGAAGCCGCGCAGCAGCCGCTCCGACTCGTCGGCGTCGAACGTTTCCCTGGTCGCCTTGTCCTTGACCAGCTCGATTCCGTAGAAGTATCCGTCGCCGCGCACATCACCGACGATGGGCAGATCGTTGAGCTTCTCGAGGGTGGCGCGGAATGCACCCTCGTTCTGCAGGACGTGCTCGTTGAGGCCCTCCCGCTCGAAGATGTCGAGGTTGGCCATTGCTACCGCCGCTGACACGGGATGGCCGCCGAACGTGTAGCCGTGCGGGAAGTAGTCCTGTCCACTCCAAAACGGTTCCGCGATGCGATCGCTCACGATGCACGCGCCGATGGGGGAGTAGCCGCTGGTCAGGCCCTTGGCGCAGGTGATCAGGTCAGGGACATAGCCGAATTTGTCGCAGCCGAACATCGTCCCGAGCCGGCCGAAGGCGCAGATGACCTCGTCGGACACCAAGAGCACGTCGTGCTTGTCGCAGATCTCGCGCACCCGCTGGAAGTAGCCCGGTGGCGGCGGGAAGCAGCCGCCAGAGTTCTGCACCGGCTCGAGGAAGACGGCGGCCACGGTGTCCGGGCCTTCCATCTCGATGGCCTGGTCGATCTGGTCGGCGGCCCAGCGGCCGAACGCCTCGACGTCGTCACCGTGTTCGGGTGCCCGGTAGAAGTTGGTGTTGTGGACCTTGTGGCCACCGGGCACGAGCGGTTCGAAAAACTTCTTGGCGTCCGGGATGCCGGTGATCGAGAGCGCACCCTGTGGCGTGCCGTGGTAGGCGATGTTGCGGCTGATTACCTTGTGTTTCATGGGTTTGCCGACGAGCTTGTAGTACTGCTTGGCCAGCTTCCAGGCCGTCTCGACCGCCTCACCACCGCCAGTGGTGAAGAAGACCTTGTTCAAGTCGCCCGGCGCGTAGTCGGCCAGCCGGTCGGCCAGCGCGATCGCCGGAGGGTGCGCGTACGACCAGAGCGGGAAGAACGCCAGCTCGGACGCCTGCTTGTAGGCCGCCTCCGCAAGTTCGAGCCGGCCGTGGCCGGCCTGCACGACGAACAGCCCGGCCAGGCCGTCCAGATAGCTCTTGCCGTTGACGTCGAAGATGCGCGCGCCCTCGCCGCGGACGATCGTCGGAACCGGCGCGTCGGCGTAGGAGGACTGCCGGGTGAAGTGCATCCACAGGTGTTCGCGTGCCTTCGCCGACAGATCGGCGGCGTCGAAGGTCTGCTCGGTTCCGGAGGTCCGGACGGGTGTCGTGGTCATCGTGCGCCCCAGTTGTAGGTCTGCTTGACGAGCTTGAGATAGAGGAAGGACTCGGTGCGGATGATGCCGTCGATCGCTCGTATCTGGCCGTTGACCAGGCGTAACAGATGCTCGTCGTCCTCGACGACCACCTCGACGAGCAGGTCGACCGAACCGGCGCTGACGACGATGTAGTCGACCTCGTCGATCTTGGCCAGTTGCTCGGCGATCGCCTCGACATCACCGGTGACCGTGATCGCGACCATGGCCTGTCGGGCGAACCCGATCTGCATCGGGTCGGTGACGGCCACGACTTGCATCACGCCGGTGTCGATGAGCTTCTGCACCCGCTGGCGAACGGCTGCCTCCGACAGCCCGACAGCCTTGCCGATCGTCGAGTACGGACGGCGTCCGTCGGCCTGCAGTTGCTCGATGATCGCCTTGGAGGTGTCATCGACCAACTCGCGTGATCCGTTGCGCGCCACCCGTAGAGGTCTACCTTTCCGAAACATCGTTGGCAAGCGAATTCGTCGAAAGACGGGCCACTTTCTGCGGAATCCCTTGTCAGGTCCCAAACAGCGTGTCAGGATGCCTCGTCTAGACCAGGAAGTTTGGAGACCCATGGACGCGGTGAAGTCGCCCAGCGCGGACGCTGACCAGCAGACCGCGACGACTGCGTCGCCCCAACCCTCGGAGTCGGAGTCGGCCATCGAACTGGTTGGCATTGCCAAGAAGTTCCATTCCCGGCATGGCGTCGTGGCCGCGGTAGAGCGGGTCGATCTGGTGATTGGCGCGGGAGAGTTCTTCTCTCTCCTCGGACCGTCGGGCTGCGGCAAGACCACCACTCTGCGGATGATCGGCGGGTTCGAAGAGCCGACCGAGGGCCAGATCCTGCTCTACGGCAAGGATGTCGTCGGGGTTTCGCCCAACCATCGCGACGTCAACATGGTGTTCCAGTCCTACGCGCTGTTCCCGCACATGTCAGTCTTCGAGAACGTTGCGTTCGGCCTGCGGCGCAAGTCGACGGCCAAGGCGGAGACCACCCGTCGGGTCGGCGAGATGCTCGAACTCGTCCAGCTCGAGGGCAAGTCCGACCGCCGTCCGCGTGAACTGTCCGGCGGCCAGCAGCAGCGCGTCGCGCTGGCCCGGGCGCTGGTCAACCGGCCGCGGGCGTTGCTGCTCGACGAGCCGCTGGCCGCGTTGGATCTCAAGCTGCGTCAGGCGATGCAACTGGAGCTCAAACGCATCCAGCGCGAGGTCGGCATCACGTTCGTCTTCGTGACGCACGACCAGAACGAGGCGCTGACGATGTCCGACCGGTTGGTCGTCATGAACGCCGGCCGGATCGAGCAGCTCGGTGCGCCGCGCGAGGTGTACGAACGTCCCCGCACCCGCTTCGTCGCCGGGTTCATCGGTACGTCCAACCTGATGACCGGCACGGTGCGGGCCATGGACGGCACGTCGGCGGTGCTCGAGACCGGGCCCGACGAGACGCTGGTCGTGTCCGACGCGAGCGAGGCAGGGGCGGTGGCCGGGCAGCCGCTCGACCTGACGGTGCGCCCCGAGAAGATCGTGATCGGCCAGGAGCAGCCCCGGCCGGGCTGGTGTGCCGTGCGCGGGCGGGTCAACGAGGTGGTCTACCTCGGCACGTCCACGCAGTACGCCGTGGCCATCCGCGATGGCACCGAGTTGTCGGTCTTCGTCCAGAACGCATCCGACGCCAGCGACGTCGCCGAGCGCGGCGCGGATGTGTGGCTGTCCTGGCGCCCGGAACACTCACTCGCGCTGGCCGCCGGACCAGAACCCGGCTCCTCGTGATGGCTCGCCAACGCCCCGGAGGACCGATGACCGAACTCGACCAGCCCACGTCGCTGCCGGCCGATCTGCTGCGCGGGCTCACCAGCCCGCGACTTACCCGGCGGCGCGCGCTGCAGCTCGGCGGCCTGTCGGCGCTCGGGCTGACACTGAGCGCCTGCAGCATCGCCGGCGCGAAGACGGGCGGGTCAGGCAGCCTGCAGGCCGCCCGGCAAGAGGTGAAGAAGTTCTGGACGGAGCAGAGGAGGAGCGGCAGCTTCCGCTTCGCCAATTGGCCGCTCTACATCGACGCGACGGACGCCAACGCCAACGACCACCCGTCCATCGACCTGTTCACCAAGCGCACCGGCATCAAGGTCAAGTACAGCGAAGTGATCCAGGAGGACGACACGTTCTTCGGCAAGATTCAGCCGCAACTCTCGGCCGGGCAGGACGTCGGCTACGACCTGATGGTCATCACCAACGGGCTCTACCTCGACAAGCTCATCGAGCTGGACTATCTGCGCGCGCTCGACCAGACCAGGATGACGAACTTCTACGCCAACGCGAGCCCGCTGGTGCTCGACCCGAGCTTCGACCGCGGCAACGTGTACACGATGGCCTGGCAGTCCGGTATCACCGGCATCGGTTACAACCCCAAGCGAACCGGCCGTGAGATCACCAGTTGGCAGGATCTGCTGGACCCGGCCTTCAAGGGCAAGGTCGGCATGTTCGGCGACACCGAGGATCTCCCGAACTCCGCGCTGTGCGCGATCGGCGTCAACCCGGAGACGTCCACCGAGGCGGACTGGAAGAAGGCCAAGGACTGGCTCAAGAAGCAGCAGCCGCTGGTGCGCAAGTACTACCAGCAGGACTACGTCGATCCGCTGTCCAAGGGCGATCTCTGGCTTTCCATGGCCTGGTCGGGCGACATCTTCCAGGCCAATGCTTCCGGCGCCGACCTGAAGTTCGTCGTGCCGAAAGAGGGCGGCGTCATCTGGACCGACAACATGTGCATCCCCAGGCATGCCGAACATCCGTGGGACGCGATGGCGTTCGCCGACTTCGCGTACGAGCCCCAGATCGCCACCATGCTCGCCGAGTACATCAACTACATCACCCCGGTGCCGGCGACCAAGGCCCTCATCAAGAAGGACGCGGCCGCCCTCAAGGGCGACGACCGCGCCGCGATGGAGGAGCTCGCGGCCAGCCAACTGATCTTCCCGAGTGAGGCGGACTTCAAGAAGTTGCACCGTTACCGCGTGCTCGATGCGGCTGAAGAGAAGACCTGGAACGGCATGTTCGAGCCGATCTACCAGTCATGAGTCGGCCCCGAATCCGATCCCGACTGACGCCGTACGCCCTCGTCCTGCCGGGCTGGCTGTGGCTGGCGATCTTTTTCGTCGTGCCCACGTTCGTGATGCTGTCCGTGTCGACGATGACGGGTGACATCGCCTCGGGTTTCAAGCAGACCTGGCACTGGCACACCTACGCCGACGGGTGGAATCAATTTCATGTGCAGTTGGTGCGCTCGCTGGTGTACGGCTTGGTCGCCACCGCGCTGTGCCTTGTCATCGCCTACCCGGTGGCGTACTGGATCGCGTTCCACGGCGGCGCCCACAAGTCCAGCCTGCTGTTCCTGCTGCTGCTGCCGTTCTTCGTCTCCTTCGTGATCCGGACCCAGTCGTGGAACTTCATCCTGTCCGACAACGGCATCCTGCTCTCGCCGTTGAAGCATTGGGGCGTTGTCGGCAAGGACTTCCAGATCCTGCAGACCCCGGCTGCTGTCATCGGTGGGCTTGTCTACAACTTCCTGCCCTTCACCGTGCTGCCGATCTACGTCGCGCTGGAACGGGTCGATCCGGCATTGCTGGAAGCCTCGTCGGATCTCTACGCCTCCAAGGCGGCCGCGTTCGGCAAGGTGGTCCTGCCGCTGTCGATGCCGGGGGTGTTCGCAGGCGTGCTGCTGACATTCGTTCCGGCGGCGTCGGACTACGTCAACGCGGCGATCCTGGGTGGCGCCAAGACGACGATGATCGGCAACGTCATCCAGACGGAGTACTTCACCAATCTCGACTATCCGCTGGCGGCCGCGCTCTCGTTCATCCTGATGGCGGTGCTGCTGATCGGGGTGTTCGTCTACGCGCGCACGCTCGGCACCGACGACGTCCTCGAAGTGGCGGCCGCGTGATGAACCTGCCCGTCAGCACACCCGAAGCGGCCACGACAACCAGGTGGACCCGATGACCGCACTGGCCGGACCGGTTCTCGAATCGTCGGTCAACGAGGCGCCGCGCCCCAGCCGCCGCGGTCGCGGGTTCGGCCGCTGGCTGCTGCCGGCCTGGTCGTGGTTGGTGATCGCGTGGTTGTGCGCGCCGATCATCGTCATGATCATCTTCGGGTTCAACGACACGACGGGCAAGTTCAACATTCGCTGGCAGGGCTTCACGCTGCGGTGGTACCGCCACCTGTTCGCGATCCCGGACCTGACCAAGGCCCTGGAGGCCTCGCTGACCATCGCGGTCATCGTGACGATCATCGCGACCGCACTCGGCACCCTGCTCGGCATGGCCCTCGGGCGGCACCGCTTCCGCGGCGCGGGGTCGGTGAACCTGTTGCTCTTCGCCAACATTGCCGCCCCGGAGGTGGTGCTCGGCGCGGCGTTGCTGAGCATGTTCCTCACGCTCGGCGTCCCGCGCGGCTACTGGACGATCGTCATCGCGCACGTGATGTTCAGCATCGCCTACGTGGCGGTGACAGTGCGGGCGCGGATGGCCGGGATGGATCCCTCGCTGGAAGAAGCCGCCCGCGATCTTGGTGCCGGCCCGGTCACCACGTTCTACAAGGTGACCCTGCCGATGATCATGCCCGGTGTGCTGGCCGGCGCGCTGCTGACCTTCGCGCTCTCGATCGACGACTACATCATCACCAGCTTCAACGCGGGCGGCACCGTCACCTTCCCGCTGTGGGTCTACGGCGCCTCGCGCACCGGCGTTCCGCCACAGGTGAACGTCATGGGTACGTTGATCTTCACGTTCGGCGTCGTGCTGGCTATCGCGGGCGCCGTGTACAACCGCCGGAAGAAGGTGTGAGCGCCGCAGCGTCCGCGGTCCGCCGCTCGGCGTTGTCCGACGCCGCGCCGACGTCTTTCTGGCTGGACTCACCCGACGCACCTGTCGCCGCGGAGCCGCTGGCCGGCGACACGACCTGCGACCTGGCCGTCGTCGGGGCGGGTTACACCGGGCTCTGGACGGCGCTGCTGGCCAAGGAGGCGGACCCGGCCCGCGACGTGCTCGTAATCGAGGGACACACGGCCGGCTGGGCCGCGTCAGGGCGCAACGGCGGGTTCTGCGCCGCGAGCCTCACCCACGGGCTGGCCAATGCAACGGACCGGTTTCCCGACGAGGCCGCAGCGCTCGAGCGGCTCGGCCAGGACAACCTGAATGCAATCGAAGCCACGATCGGCCGCTACGGCATCGACTGCGGCTTCGAGCGGACGGGCGAGCTGACCGTCGCGACCGAGCCGCACCAGCTCCCCTGGCTCGACGAGGAGGTTGCCGCCGCCCGCGCGTTCGGTCACGACGCCGTCGTACTCGACACCGACCAGGTGCGCGCCGAGATCGCCTCGCCCACCTATCTTGGCGCCGGCTGGCACAAGGACCGCACTGCGCTGGTGGATCCGGCGCGGTTGGCGTGGGGCCTGCGCGCGGCCTGCCTGTCGCTCGGCGTGCGCATCGCCGAGGGCACCCGGGTCGACCGGCTGGCCCGCGAAGGCGCCGGGGTGCGCCTGGAGTGCGGCACTTCGAGCGTGCGGGCCGCTCGCGTCGCGCTGGGCACCAACGCGTTCCCGTCGCTGTTGCGGCGCGTCCGTCCGTACCTGGTGCCGGTCTACGACTACGTGTTGGTCACCGAACCGCTCTCGCCCGCACAACTTGCCTCGCTGGGCTGGCGCAACCGGCAGGGCGTCGGTGACATCACGAACCAGTTCCACTACTACCGCCTCACTCGCGACAATCGGATCCTCTGGGGTGGCTACGACGCCATCTACCATTTCGGCAACGGCCTGCGCGACGAGCTCGACCAGCGGCCGGCCACGTTCGAACTGCTCGCCCGGCACTTCTTCACGACGTTCCCGCAACTGGAAGGACTGCGGTTCACCCACAGCTGGGGCGGCGCGATCGACACCTGCACCCGATTCTTCGCGTTCCAGCGCACCGCACTGGGCGGCCGGGTCGCCTACAGCGTCGGCTACACCGGCCTCGGTGTGGCCGCGACCCGGTTCGGAGCGCAGGTGATGCTCGACCTGCTCGGTCGCCGAACGAGTGAGGCGAGCCGGCTGCGGGCACCGCGGAGCCGGCCGCTGCCGTTCCCGCCCGAACCCGTGCGCTACGCAGGCATTCAACTCACCCGGCATGCGTTGGCCCGGGCCGACGCGCGGCAGGGCCGGCGCGGGCTGTGGCTGCGCCTGCTCGATCGGTTGGGCGTGGGCTTTGACTCCTGACATCCCACGATGCGGTGGCTGCCGCCGCGGCGGGTCGTGCGACCGGCCCTGCGGATCCCGTCGACTCCCTATAGTCGCCGCATGCGCCTTCTGATCCTCGGTGCCGGCGGCGTGGGCTCGGCCGTCGCCCGGATCGCCGCCCGTCGCCGGTTCCTGACCGAGGTGGTCGTCGCCGACTACGACCTGGCCCGGGCCGAGCGGGCGGTGGCTGCCGTTGCCGACCCGCGATTCACGGCCGCCCGACTGGACGCGTCAGACCAGGCCGGCATCGAGGCGCTGCTGGCCGAGCGCGGCACCGACGCCGTGCTCGGTGCGACCGACCCACGGTTCACAATGCCGATCTTCCGGGCCGCGCTGGCGGCCAAGGTCCACTACCTTGACATGGCGATGTCGCTGTCGCGCCCGCACGAGACCGATCCGTTCAGCAAGACCGGGCTCAAACTCGGGGACGACCAATTCGCCCTTGCCGATGAGTGGGTCGCCTCGGGTCGCATCGCGCTTGTTGGGATGGGCGTGGAGCCAGGACTCGCCGACGTTTTCGCCCGCTACGCCGCCGATCACCTGTTCGCCGAGATTGACGAGGCCGGGGTTCGCGACGGCGCGAACCTCGTGGTCGAAGGCTTCGACTTCGCGCCGTCGTTCTCGATCTGGACGACGATCGAGGAATGCCTCAACCCGCCGGTGATCTTCGAGAAGGACCGCGGCTGGTTCACCACCGAACCGTTCAGCGAGCCGGAGATCTTCGACTTCCCCGAGGGAATCGGCCCGGTCGAATGCGTGAACGTCGAGCACGAGGAGGTGTTGCTCATCCCCCGCTGGGTGGACGCCAAGCGGGTCACGTTCAAGTACGGGCTCGGGCAGGAGTTCATCGACGTGCTCAAGTCGCTGCACATGCTCGGCCTGGACCGCACCGAGAAGGTGCGGGTGGGCGACGTGCAAGTCGCGCCGCGTGACGTCGTCGCCGCGTGCTTGCCCGACCCGGCCACACTCGGCGACCGGATGACCGGCAAGACCTGTGCGGGGCTGTGGGTGCGCGGGACCGGCAAGGACGGCCAGCCCCGATCGACCTACCTCTATCACGTGGTCGACAACGAATGGTCCATGAAGGAGTACGGCTCCCAGGCCGTCGTGTGGCAGACCGCCGTCAACCCGGTTGTCGCCTTGGAGTTGATCGCCTCCGGCGTCTGGACCGGGTCGGGCGTCCTCGGGCCGGAAGCATTCGAGGCCGTCCCGTTCCTCGAATTGTTGGCGGGCGACTACGGCTCGCCATGGGGCCAGCAGGAACTCGCCGGGTAAAGCCGGCACTGCTGCGAGGCGCCGGGATACGGTTCAGGACATGCCCAGGTATGGCTCGCAATTCGGCCCTGACATCACCTTTCTCGGCGTCGCGCGCTGCGACTGGGCCGACCCGGGCAGCTACGCCGACGCCGACGTGGTGATCCTCGGCGCACCGTTCGACGGCGGCACGTCGCACCGCGCCGGCACCCGGTTCGGTCCGCAGTACATCCGGCAGACGTGCTACCTGCCGCACGACGGTTCGCGCCCGTCGCTGGCGATGCGCGTCGACGGCCTGCAGGACCTGCGCGTTTACGACGCCGGAGACGTCGAGATGTTCTCCGGCGATGCGGAGCGATCGGTGCGTGACCTGCAACAGGCCGTGCATGCGGTGACGGCGAGCGGCGCCATTCCGCTCGTCCTGGGCGGCGACCACACCATCGCCTGGCCCGACGCGGCCGGCGTGGCCCAGCATCTCGGGCAGGGCCGGATCTCAATGATCCACTTCGACGCGCACGCCGACACCGGAAACATCGAGTTCGGTTCGCTGATCGGGCACGGCCAGCCGATGCGCCGACTGATCGAGTCCGGCGCCCTGCGCGGAGACCGGTTCCTGCAGATCGGGCTGCGCGGCTACTGGCCGCCGCCGGAGACGCTGGACTGGATGGCCGGGCAGCGGATGCGCTCGTACGAGATGAGCGAGATCGGAGCGCGCGGACTGGCCGAGTGCCTGACCGAGGCGTTCGCGATCGCGCTCGATGATTGCGACGGGGTGTTCTTGTCCGTCGACATCGATGTCTGTGACCCGGGCCACGCTCCCGGCACGGGTACTCCGGAGCCGGGCGGGCTGAGCGCCCGGGAACTGCTCGATTCCGTGCGTCGGATCGCTTACGAGCTACCGGTAGTAGGCATGGACGTGGTCGAGGTCTCGCCGCCGTACGACCACGCCGAGATCACGTCGTTCCTCGCGAACCGGGTCGTGCTCGAGGCACTGACGGGGATCGCGCGCCGGCGCAGCGATGCTGCGGGCGACACGTCCTGGGATCCCAGTCAGCCGCTCCTTGACGGCCGCTAGCGACGGCCCAACGCACCGCTACTGGTGGGTAGATGAGAGCTATGCGCCGGACCGCGCGGCCGACGGTAACGTAACCGTAGGTTCACTCGACCATCCGACGGAGGCAGCCGATGACCGCGCTCGAGTCCGCTGACACCGCCGCCGGTGTGCAGGCCCGGCTGCTCTACGAGCTCGAGCCGGTGGTGGCGGAGAACCTCGAACGTCATCTCGGCATGGCGAAGGAATGGCACCCGCACGACTACGTGCCGTGGAGCCAGGGCCGGGACTTCGCGTTCCTCGGCGGCGAGGACTGGACGCCGGAGGATTCGCCGCTCGACCCGGTCGCGCGTACTGCGATGGTGGTCAACCTCCTCACTGAGGACAACCTGCCGTCCTACCACCGTGAGATCGCGACCCGCTTCGGCCGCGACGGTGCCTGGGGGCAGTGGGTCGGGCGCTGGACTGCCGAAGAGGGTCGGCACGCGATCGCGATCCGCGACTATCTCGTCACCACCCGCGGCGTCGACCCGGTCGAGCTCGAACGACTGCGGATGCTGCACATGGAGGCCGGCTACGACTCCGGCGACAAGTCGATGTTGCAGGCCGTCGCCTACGTGTCCTTCCAGGAACTGGCCACGCGGGTCTCGCACCGCAACACCGGCGCCGCGACCGGGTGTCCGCTCGCGGAACAGTTGCTCGCGCGCATCGCCACCGACGAGAACCTGCACATGGTCTTCTACCGCAACCTCGGCGCCGCCGCCCTCGATCGCGATCCCGACGCGATGATGCAGGCGATCCGCGACGAGGTCGTCGGCTTCCAGATGCCGGGCGTCGGCATGCCTGACTTCACTCGCAACTCGGTCACGATCGCGAAGGCGGGGATCTACGATCTGCGCCTGCACCACGACGACGTCATAATGCCGGTGCTGCGGTTCTGGAAGGTCTTCACCCGCACCGACTTCGGGCCGGCGGGGGAGCAGGCGCGGGACGAACTGAGCGAGTTCCTCCGCGGCTTGGACGCGCAGGCGACGAGGTTCGTCGAGCAGCGCGACCGGCTGCGGGCCCGGCAGGCCGCCCGCGCCTGACCGGCGCTTCACGTTGCCGCGCCATCTGGTGATCAACTCGCGTTTGGTGAGCGAAATCGCCGAAATTCGCGCAGCTAACGCGAAATGATCAAGGACCGGCTGACTACTGACGCCACGAGTTGCGGCGACGGCGGATGTCCCAGATCTGGTATCCGACGATCGCGGCTGCGAAGAGGACCAGCCAGGCTGTCCCGGACGCGTTGTAATGCGTCGCGGTGATCATCAGCAGCAGGATGATGGCGGCCACCCACGCACCGACCCGGCCGACGCGGCCCCAGTCGCCATGCCAGCCCCAGTCGCTCGGATGCTCCTCCGGATGGTCCGCGACGTAGTCCTCCGGCGCACCGAGTTCGCTCGGCTCGCTGTGGGGATCGGGGAAGGGCACGCGCTGCGCTCCTGTCGTGGTGCGGTGCGTCGGACGTGCTCATTCTGGCATTAGGGTCGAAGCATGCGCATCACCGGCCTGGGGCATGCCAGCGTGCTCGTCGAGACCGCGCACGGCAGCGTCCTCACCGACCCGTGGGTGAACCCTGCGTACTTCGGTTCGTGGTTTCCGTTCCCCGACAACTCGCAGCTCGATTGGGACCGAATCGGAGCGCCGGACTACTTGTTCGTGAGCCATCTGCACCGCGACCACTTCGATCCCGAACACCTCCGCAAGCACATCAGCAAGAAGACCACGGTGCTGCTGCCCGACTACCCCACCACGGAGCTCGAGGACGCGTTGCACGACATCGGCTTCACCAGCTTCGTCAAGCCGCCCAACGCCGAGCCGGTTGACCTCGACGGGCTGCAAGTCATGATCCAGGCCCTGACCTCACCAACCGACGGGCCGATCGGCGACTCGTCGCTGTGGCTCTACGACGGCCAGCACCGGGTGCTGAACCAGAACGATGCCCGGCCATCCGAGCTGGATCTCTTCACCGAGCTCGGCCCGATCGACGCCTATCTCGTGCAGTTCTCCGGCGCGATCTGGTTCCCGATGGTCTACGAGCTGCCGGCGCGGGCGAAGCAGGCGCTTGGGCTGACCAAGCGCGAGCGCCAGTTCGACCGCACCCTGCGTTACATCGAGGAGTGCGGGGCTCGGTTCGTTTTCCCGACGGCCGGCCCGCCCTGCTTCCTGGACGAGGAGCTGTGGGGCTTCAACGACATCTTCGGCGACGAGTCCAACATCTTCCCCGACCAGAGCGTCTACCTCGCCTGGCTGGCCGAGCAGGGCCACGACGAGGGCCGGCTGTTGCTGCCGGGCTCGCGGGCCGACCTCAGCCAGGACGGCTGCCCGGTCGGGCACCCGATCGCCGACGACGAGGTGGCCAAGCTGTTCGCGCACAAGGAGAGCTACCTGCGCGAGTACCAGGCCCGGCGGATGCCCGAGGTCGAGGCGGCCAAGGCGACCTGGGCCCATCCCGAGATCGAGATTCTGCCGGCCCTGCAGGAGTGGTTCACGCCCCTGCTGGAGGAAGCCGACCACATGGCTGCCGGCATCGACGGCGGGGTGCGCTTCACCGCCGAGGACGCCGAGCGGGGTGACGTCGACTTCCTGCTCGACTTCGTGGCCCGCGAGGTGCGCGAGTACGCGGGCGAGAAGGTGCGCTATCGCTTCCGCACCCGGCGGGCCTACCTGGAGCAGCTGATCCACGAGCACGAGATCGACTGGGTGAACTCGCTGTTCCTGTCCTGCCGCTTCTCCGCCCAGCGGATCGGGCCATACAACGAATTCGTCTACGTGTTCTTCAAGTGCCTGTCCGAGGAGCGGCTGAACTATGCCGAAGGCTGGTTCAGCGAGCAGAACGCCGACGAGGCCAACGAGACGATCGTGCGGGACGGGTGGGAGCTGCAGCGGCGCTGCCCGCACCTCAAGGCCGACCTGAGTCGGTTCGCCAACATCGAGGACGGCGTGCTGACCTGCCAGATGCACGGCTGGAAATGGCGCCTGGCCGACGGCAAATGCCTGACCAGCGTCGGCCACGACCTACGGTGCGCGCCGGCCGGAAGCGGAGCGGTTGCTCGGACCAGTCACGGCTGGCACCGTCGCCGCGGCCGAGCACCACGGCCAGCACGACTCGGAGTCAGTCGCCGATTAGCTGCGTGCGGATCACCAGGTGACAGCTTCGGGCTGCCAGGCCGGGTCGCGGCCGATGAAGGCCGCCAGCTTGTCCTGCGCGGACGCGTCGCGGGCGACCGGTATGGACGGGCCGAACTGCCCGCTGTCGCGCAGCATCTGGTCCATCGGTTCCATGGCCGCCAGCGCGGCGGCGCAGCGCTCCTCGTCCAGGTCGGGCTCGCGGCCGAACGCCTTGGCCAGGTCCCAGGAGTGCATCCAGACGTCGGCGGTGTAGAACTGGTCGATCGCCTCGTCCACGGGTTTGTCGCCGGTGTGCGGGTTGCTGAGTACCCGTCCGGCGGGGTGGTCGAGGATCGCCTGGATGTCGGTGACGTGTTGCTTCCAGGCTGCGCCCGGATTGGCCTCGACGTCCAGGGCCGGGAGCTGCACCCCGGCGCCGGTGAGGAAGCCGCGGGACCACTCGATCAGATGTTTCACGATGTCGAGAGCCGTCCACTCCGCGACTGGGCTGCGCCGCGCCCAGTCGCCGGCTGACGCGGACTCGACCAACTCGGTGAAGCGCGCCGCGTCGTACGCATGCTGCTCGGCCGGAGTCGTAGGCGTCATCTCATGCCCTTGCGAGCAGCTCGTCGAGCTTGTCGTACCCCTCGTTGACGCCGACGTCCATGCCGCTGGACAGCATGCCGTCACGGGTCTGGAAGTCCTGGACGACGCTCAGCACCGTCAGTCGCGTCCGCCCGCCCTCGACCTCCGCGAAGGTCAGCGTCTCCAGCGCGACTGCGTCGGGATCGCCTTCGTAGGTGAAGGTCGAGACGATCCGCTCGTGCGGCCGGACCTCGTGGAAGCTGCCATAAAACGACGCCATCTCCGCGCCGTCCCGGTCGTTGGCGAAGGCCCAGGCGCCACCTGTGCGCGCATCCCACTTGGTGATCCTCGTGGTGAGCGAGCGCGGCCCGACCCATTGCCCGTAGAGCTCCGGGTCGACGTGGGCGCGGAACACCTGCTCAGGAGCTGCGTCGAACTCCCGAACGAGCTCGATCGTCGGAACCCTCGCGTCCGCCACGATCTCGGTCTCATGCCTGGCCGTCGTCATGATGCGTCCTTGTCAGCGTGCTTGTCGGCTTGCTTCTGCTCCTTGTCGTCGTCGGCCGCCCGGCTCAGCAGGGCGTCGAGGCGCCGATAGCGCTCCTCCGCCGCCTGGCGGTAGCGCTCGATCCACCTGGTCATCAGGTCGAACATTTCCGCATCCAGGTGGACCGGCCGGCGCTGAGCGTCCGTGCTCCGGGTCACCAAGCCGGCCACCTCAAGCACCTTCACGTGCTTGGAGACCGCCTGGAGGCTCATGTCGTACGGCGCCGCCAGCTCGCCCACGGACGCGTCCGCGCCGGCCAGCCGGGCCACCAGGTCGCGCCGGGTTGGGTCGGCCAGAGCCGCGAATATCCGGTTGAGCTGTGCGGTGTTCGGATCCACGGCTTCCTCAACTCGTCGGTTGACTAAAATCATAGTTAGACGCCGCGGCGTTATCAACCCCACGGTTGAGGATGTGCGTGACGCCATCTGGATGCCCACCCGCGACGTGCATGGCGGGCGGCGGCGTACCCGCTCAAGTCCAGGGCGCCCGGAGTCCGGATCGTCGCTTTCGCGCAGAGCGCTTGACGGACCGCGTCTACCGTCCGAGTCTTGGTCCGGCAGCTGCTACGAACGGGGAGCCGATGTCGAAAGCAACCTTCATGCGGTCGTTCGTCGTCGCGGCCACGATCATTGCGGCGGCGTCCATTCTGGCTGCAGCGCCAAGTTCCGGTGCGCCCCGGCAGCAAAGGCTCACCCTGGGAAGCCGGTGGTGAACGGGTCCATCCCGGCTAGTCTCCGGGGGCTCGCAGCCCACCAGCCGGCGCGGGTGCATTTCGTACCAGCGCGATATTCTGCATCGCAGCTTCTCGCTGCCGCCCGCAGCGTCGCGGAGGCCAATCGACACACCGTTGTCTCGGTGGGTCCGCGCTCGGACTACTCCGGTTTGGACGTGACGGTGGTGCCGAGCAGCGCGAAGGCGCCGTTGGCTCGTTCGCTCGCGCTTGACTCAGCGGTCCCCGTGCACGTCGTTGGTGTCGGCGCTCAGCCACTTCCGCATCACGTGACGGCGATACCGCGCCGTTCTGGGGAAGCAGCTTGATATTTCGCCCCGTAAGCTCTACGAGCGGCTATGCGTGTTCAACTGGCGCACCCAGCTACATAGGGAGCACGAGCTATATAACGACTGCGGCTCACTGCGGCTCCGGCAACCCCTGGTACGGCTACTCGAGCGGTGTCGAACTGGGCACGGTGACCGCTACCAACAAGGGCGTGGACACCGAGTTGATAAGGACGACCTCGGGGGCGTACGTCTACGCGAGAGCGTGGAACTCGACTACCGCTTACCCGATCTACGACGCCGAGCGGCCGGCGAACAAGTCGGGAATCTGCAGTAGCGCGGCGGCGTCACCGGCCAAAATTGCGGCGCAACCGTCCAAGGGATCAATCAATATGTCAACATCAAGGATTACGGGACCGTCGGACCCGGGTTCTGGGTAGTTGCGAACGCAGGAAGTCCGGGCAGCACAATTCGCGCAGTCGTGAAGAACGGCGATTCGCGGTCAACGTCGTAGACGCGTTGTCGAAATTCAAGGCGACAATGAAGGTCGGCTGATGGGTGGTTCGGGTGGCGACGGCGAGCCAGGCATCGCCCTGAACGCCGTCCTTGAGGCCGTCCTCAAGAACCCAGCGGTTTCCTACGCGGGCATAGATCACGACAGGCGCACCGTGGAGGTCACCCTGCGCAGCGGCGATCCTGAAATAGCTCAAGAACTGAGCGATGAGTTCGGTGAGATGGTGGAAGTAGCTGTGGACACCCCAGATATTCGGCTAGTCCCTCCGGCGGTCGTCAGGCACCTTCCTCCCGCAGTGGCCCGACGACTCGGACGCGAACAGACATAGCGCGCGGGCTCAATCCTGGACCGGCTGCGAGTCGCCGCGTCGGTATCGAGGTCCGCCGCGCCCGCTCGGCGACAAGGCGAGGAACGCGCGCGAGCCCACGGGCTGAGTCGGCGCTGGTGCTGCGGCCTGGCCCGCATAACTGCCTCACACCAGCTGTCGGGCTATCGCCGTCCAGCCCGATCCACTTCGTTCGGCGAGCGCCGCGGCGTTGGATCGGTTCACCCGGCTGCCGAGTAGGAGAACCCCTCAGAGTGGTGCTTGCCGTCGCGGGCCCCCGCCTGCCGTCCGTCGGACGTAGCGACACGTCGCTCTGATCAGCGCAAGGTCATTGAAGTACATGTTCGACTTCTACCGGCCCAAGGCGTTCGCCATGGACCGCACGGGTCTCGGCCTGCCGATCTACTCCGAGATCATGAACTCGGCCGAGTCCAGCGTGGAGTTCCAGCGCTCGATCCGTTCCTACAACTTCTCCGAAAAGATCATCGTTGGTTACGAGCGCCGCGAGCAGGACGCCCCCGTTGACGAGGACCACCCGCTCGGCATGCCGATCACGGCCAACGTCTTGGAAAATTTCAGCGACATGCTGCGCGTCCAGGGGGACGGCCGGGGCATCGTGCTGCCGTGGGACATCGACATGCTGCGCGAGTTCCAAGGCCAGACCTACGTGATGTCCAAGTCCGTTACGGACGCCTACGGCAAAGCATTTCAACAAGGGCAAGTTCCACGCCCTCGATGCGGCGCGGATGGCGATTCTTGGCTTCCAGCAGGAGCTCATCGACCAGCTCGGCGAGATGGCGCCGGACAGCGAGCCGATCTTCGATACCCTTTTTCGTCTGATACTTCCCGTGCCGAATTCATCTCTTTACGGCAGATTTTGTGAACGGACGGCCGTCGAAATCTGAAATCCTTGCTAATAGATATAAGCGACTGTACGGTCCCGATTACGCAGAGTAATTGCGCGCACTATTGGGGAGAAGTATGAAACTCAGATCATTGGTGGTGCTGATGGCTACTCCGGTGATCGCGTTCGCCACGGCCACAATAGCCTCCGCTCCGGCCGCCGTAGCGGCAATTCCCACGTTCACCGTCGCGGAGAACACCCCGGTGAGCGCAGTGCCCGCGACGTTCACCGGCTTCTCGATCGACCCGGCGAACCTCTGCGCAGTCGTCAGCCTGGCCCAGGCCAGTCCGTCGTTCCTGCAACTGTTCCGGAACGTCGGCGCGGGGACCTTCCGCGTCGGCGGCAATACCGGCGACACCAAGGCGGCGTGGTCGACCACGGGCACCGCGTCATGCGTGTGGAACAAGCTGGTCGTGACGCCCGCACTGGTCGACTCGTTCTTCGCCTTCGCCCAGTCGGTCGGCTACCGGGTGATGTGGCAGGTGCCGCTCAACAACGGCAACCTCCCGTCGGACGCCGCCGAGGCCGCGTACGCAGCGGCGGAGCCAGGCATCTACAGCGTCGAGTTCGGCAACGAGCCCAACTACTACCCGAACTCCTCGACCGCCTATCAGGCCTACATCAACAACTGGCAGACGACCGACCAGGACTACCTCGCGGACGGCGGCACCGCACCGGTTACTGGCCCAGCAGTCACTACCAGCGACTCGTTCTACATCACGCCGTTCCTGAACCAGCACGCGAGTCAAATCATCGCTGACACGGGTCACTACTACGTGGCGTCGTCCAAGCGCTCCCCGACGCCGACCTGCACTGATCTCGTCCCGATCGCGGGCGCTGTGGCGTCGGTCACTGCCGGAGTCTCGCAGGCGACCTCGCACGGACTGCCCTTCATCATGAACGAGACCAACTCGTTCAGCAGCGGCGGCGTCAACGGCTCTTCCAACGCATTCTGCGAAGCGCTGTGGTCAGCGAGCTACGGCATGGTGGCACTGAATGCCGGAGCCCAGGGCCTGTACTTCCACGGCGTCGCCAACTACCCGAACGGCAACAGTGCCGGCACCGCGAACTACTACTCACCGATCAACGCGGACGGCTCAGCTGCGCCTGAGTATTACGGCGTGCTGTTCTACAACCAGATGACCAAGGACGGCGGCAGCAACGTCAGGGTGTCCGGCACAGCGACGAACATCGAGGCGTACGCAGTCAAGAGTCCGACCAGCCTGCACGTCGCGATGGTCAACCGCAACGCCACGGCCCAGACAGTCAACCTGAACACGACCAACCAGTACGGACAGGCCAGCTCCATCGCCCTGAGCGGCTCGTCCCTCACTTCCAAGACGGACACCACGCTCGGAGGTAGCGCCGCCGCCGCCGATGGCACCTGGCAGCCGTCCGCCGTCACGCGGGTCGCGCTCACCGCGGGCGCGAACGCTACGGTGACCATCCCCGCGTACACCGCGCTGATCGTCAGCTACGACTCCACGGTGTCCACCGACACGACACCGCCCACCACGCCGGGCGACGGCACCATCAGCACGACGGTCGGATCATCTAGTGAGATCGACCTCAGCTGGGCGGCGAGCACCGACGACACGGCGGTCACCAGCTACGCCATCACTCGCACGGGTGGGTCCGGAGGTCCGGTGACCGCAACGGTGCCGAGCCCCACAACCACGTACAACGACAAGAATCTCAGCGCGTCGACGACGTACACCTACAGCGTGACCGCGAGTGACGCGGCAGGCAACGTCAGCGCGGCGGCAACCGCCTCGGACACCACCCAGGCCGCTCCGCCACCGCCCCCAGTCACGCAGTACGTCGGCAATCAGAGCCTGGAAACCAACCTGACCGGCTGGACCGGCGTGTACAGCAGTGGATCGAAGAACACCCGCGCGGCCGGTGGCTACGACGGCAGCTACAGCCTCCGCTCCGTCAACGGTACGAGCGTTACCAACACCACCGGCGTCATCGACAAGCCTCACTGGATCGATGGCTCGGCGGGTAAGGCGACCGTGGCTGGCAGGGTCTACACCGGCAGTGGCCAGGTGAAGGCCGACTACGCGGGGGAGAAGATCAGCCTCTTCCTGCGCGAGCTGAACTCAGCCGGCACCGTCATGAACGACTCGGCCCACAAGAACGCCATCACGGTCACCGCCGCAGGCACTGGCTGGTTCAACATCACCGACGCCTACCCGGCCAAGGCCAGCGGCGACAGCATCTCCTACTACGTCTACAGCACGGCCACGGCCGGCAAGGGCTTCAACGCTGACCTCCTCAGCCTGACCGCCCCGAACTGAGATGCGGCGGGCGACGCGAACCCCCGTCCATCCGTCACGTCGGGACCGGTGAGCCCGACAATGCCGCTGCCTTGTGTGATGGTCAGGCTCAGCGCCGATCCGCCGACGGGGACGTAGTTGGTGCGGGCTGATTCATTGGGGCGTGCTCGGGTTTCGATTGTGCAGGCTATTGCTGTGAGCCCTGGTGAACGCCACGACTGCTGCCAGCGCCGACGGGGCCAGTGGCTACCGCCGCGAACCGCGCGACGATCGTCGCGTCGTGCTTGGGTGGCAACGTCATCCCGGCCAACGACATCACGCTGTGGACCTACGTCCTCACCAAGGTGCCTTGACGGTCTTGCCCTCACCGCGCTGAGCGACGAGCTCAAGGAGAGCTTGACCTCATCATTCGCAAGGTCGCCTCGGTCTCCACCCTGTTCGGCGGCTCAGACCACCGCGTCTACGACTTCCCCACCTGGATCCGCGCGCGGGGGACCTCGTGTGCATCAACCGTGTGCATCAACGGTGTGCACGGGCGGATTGGCCGATGTGCGAAGGACGATCGCGTGTTTCAGCGACGAAATGAACGCAGGCCAGCGGCCTTGGGGGAGTTGGGGGTGGGGCCGGAGGTGTCCTGGTTCAGGACATCGGAATGGGGTGTCTCGGGTCATCGGAATAGCGTGTCGCAGGTCTTCGGAATAGCGATCGGTGCCGAGGCTGCGGCATGTCGAAGCGTCGTCTTGTCATCACTGCTGTTCTCGCCGGTCAGTCCCAGTCCGAGGTCGCCCGCAGCTACGGTGTCTCGCAGGGCTGGGTCAGCCGGCTCATGGCCCGTTACCGACTTGAGGGCGAGGCTGCGTTCGAGCCGGGCTCGCGGGCTCCTCGGTCCAGTCCGGCAGCGACCCCGACCGAGACGGTCGAGTTGGTGCTGCGGCTGCGCAAACGACTCGACGAGGCTGGTCTAGACGCCGGTGGCACCACGATCGGCTGGCACCTGGCTCACCATCACGCCACGACCCTGTCGCGGGCCACGATCAACCGGATCCTCGTCCGAGCTGGGGCGATCACCCCGGATCCGGCCAAGCGACCCAAGTCCTCCTACATCCGCTTCGAAGCCGACCAGCCCAACGAGTGCTGGCAGTCCGACTTCACCCACTACCGACTCACCAATCCCGACGGCAGCGCTGGGACCGACGTCGAGATCCTGACCTGGATCGATGACTGGACACCCACGACCGCGTCCGCCACGACAAGATCGACAAAGCCGGCAGCGTCACCCTGCGCGTCGCCGGCCGACTACGCCACATCGGCGTCGGCCGAACCTACGCCCGAACCGACGTCATCCTGCTCGTCCAGGACCTGCCACGTCCGCATCATCGACACCGCAACCGGAGAACTCCTACGCGACCTGATCATCGACCCCCGCCGCGACTACCAACCCACCGGCCGACCACCCGGCCCCGCCACCAAAAAGAAATAGCCCGAACCTGCACACCGCAGGTCCGAGCCATTCCGATGTCTCGAGACATCACAGGGGTGGGGCCGGAGGGATTTGAACCCTCACTGTAACGACCCTAAATCGTTCGCCTCTGCCGTTGGGCTACGGCCCCGCGGGGCACACAATACGTGGGCGTGAGGGAGTGATGGTTCGGGCAGAGATACCGCAGGTTGTCCAGCCAATCCCCGTTGATGTGGTCGATGTGCAGGGCGACAGGCACGACTTCGGCGTCCAGCCGGCAATGCGCGCAGACATAGGGCCGGCCGATGGCAACGAGGGCGCGGCGCAACGCCGGCGGCTTTTCGCGCAATGACCCCGGCGCCCGCACCACCAGCACTTGCTCAGGCGAGCGGATGTGCGCGCTCGGCTTGCCTCGGGCGCGGGGCTTGCCCGGTGAAATGACTCGTGTCTATGCCGAAGTGCCGAATCCGACGGGCAATGTGCGCCTGGGTTCCGCGGGCTTGACGCAAACCGAGGTACCGCAGGACTCCGGCGAAACTGGTCGAAGCCAGTACTGCCGAGCGCAACAACTCTTCGGTGTAGAGCCTCCCCATGACCGCAAGTTACCGCGGTCTTCTGACAGTTCTGCGTCGCTGCCTCGCTCGTCGATGATGGTCACTCGGCCACCGGATATAGCCAGTAGCTAGCCTCGGCGGAATGGCGCTTGCCCCCACCTCGCGACGGACAGCAACGAGTGCGCGATGTGCGCGCTCGCCTCGAAGAGCAGGTTGCCGACATCTGGGTTGCCACTGCGTCGGCGGATGCAGTCGCGCACCTGGTTCCGTTGTCCCTCGCGTGGGACGGCGAGCGGGTAATCATCGCACTTGAATCCACGTCGCTGACGGCCCGCAACATTGCGGCGTCCGGTCGCGCGCGGCTGGCTGCGGGGCAGACCCGCGACGTCGTCATCATCGACGCGGTGCTCGAGGCCACCCTGACGTTGGCCGACGCGCCGCCAGACCTGGCTGCGGCCTATGCCGCGCAGGCCGGCTGGGATCCGCGCACGGCCGGAGACGACCAGGTGTTGATGCTGCTGCGCCCGGACCGGATCCAGGCCTGGCGCGAGGTGAACGAACTGAGTGGGCGAACCGTCATGCGATCCGGTCAGTGGCTCTTCTGAGCCGGCTCAGACAGCGAGATCGCGACGCAGCTTGGCGACGTGGCCGGTTGCCTTCACGTTGTACTGCGCGGCCTCGAGCACGCCGTTTTCGTCGACCACGAACGTCGACCGCAGTACGCCGATGACCTTCTTGCCGTACATCGTCTTCTCGCCGAACGCGCCGTAAGCCTCGAGCACCGAGCGGGACGGGTCCGACAGCAACGGGAACGTCAGCCCCTCTGCGTCCCGGAACTTGGCGAGCTTGTCTGGTTTGTCGGGGGAAATGCCGAGCACGGCGAAACCGGCATTGTTGAGATCGGTCAGATTGTCGCGGAAGTCGCAAGCTTGCGTCGTGCAGCCGGGCGTCATCGCGGCCGGGTAGAAGTAGACGACGACCTTGCGGCCCCGGAAGTCGCGAAGCGGCACCTCGTTGCCGTCCGCATCCGGCAGAGTGAACTCCGGCGCGCGATCACCAGGTGACAGTTGGGTCATTCGGCAACCGTACCGAGGCAATGGCCCGCGCCGACAAGGCACTAGGCTCCTTTCAACGGGCCCGCCTGGGGCCTGGCGAAGGGGGTGCCGTGGCCGGCGAGCGCAGTGCTGATCAGATCCAGCGCGATATCGAAGACGCCCGAGAATCGTTGGCCGCTGCCGTCGACCAGCTGGCGTATCGAACCAGCCCCAAACGCGCGGCCGACAACGCCAAGCAGGCCCTGAAAGACAGGGCCCAGACGCCGCAAGGCAAAGCCGTGATCGCCGGCGCCGGCGCACTGCTGGTGCTCCTCGTCATCCGTCGAATCGTCAAGCACTGAGCGACTCCAGTTTCCTGAGCTGACCGGGTGCACGAACCCGGCCGGTCTTGTGGATACCCTCTGCGCTGACCGCCACCGCACACCGCGAGGAGCGCCGTGCCCTTCCACCTGACCCCCCGCGACAATGCGTTCTACACGATGTTCACCGAGTCAGGACGCAACGTCGCGGAGTCGGCCGAGGTACTGGCCGGACTTCTCGACCCGAACGCCAACCGCGAGGCGATCGCGAAGGAACTGCGCGAGCACGAGCACGTCGGTGACTCGGTGACGCACCGCATCATGCGTCAGCTCAACACGAGCTTCGTGACCCCGTTCGACCGCGAGGACATCTACCGGCTCGCCTCGGCGCTGGACGACGTCGTCGATGCGATCGAAGCCACCGGCGATTTCATCGTGCTCGCCGATGTGGGCAAGTTGCCCGCTCTGATGGCCGAGCAGATATCGCTGCTGCAACGCTCGGCCGGCGAGACCGCCGACGCGATGGCCCGGCTGAAGACACTCAGCGATCTCGAGCCGTACTGGATCGAGGTGAACCGGCTCGAGAACGAAGCCGACCGGGTCTACCGCAAGCTGTTGTCCCGGCTGTTCAGTGGTGACTACGACGCCCTGACGATGGTGAAGCTGCGCGAGGTCGCCGACGGCCTTGAGGACGCTGCCGACGCCCTCGAACACGTGGCGCACGCGGTCGAGACGATCGCGGTCAAGGAGTCCTGAACCGGTGAACTCCACTGCCCTCGTGGTGGTCATCGTCGTCGTCGCGTTGGGATTCGACTTCACCAACGGCTTCCACGACTCGGCCAATGCGATCGCCACGTCGATATCGACCCGCGCGCTCACGCCGCGGGTCGCGTTGGCGATGGCGGCAGCGATGAACGTCGTCGGCGCACTGATCTCCACGAAGGTCGCTGCAACGGTGGGCAAGGGCATCATCGAGCAGCCGACACACGGCAGCTCCGGGCTGGTCGTCGTGCTGGCGGCGCTGCTCGGGGCGATCGTCTGGAACCTGGGGACGTGGTACTTCGGCCTGCCTTCGTCGTCATCGCACGCCCTGATCGGCGGCCTGGTGGGCGCGGCCGTCGCTTCCTCGGAGACAGTCAAGTGGCAGGGCGTCGTCGACAAGGTCGTGGTGCCGATGGTGGTGTCCCCGCTGATCGGCTTCGGGTTGAGCTACCTGTTCATGCTGGCGCTGCTGTGGCTGTTCCGGAAGGCCAACGCCGTTCGGGCCAACCGCAACTTTCGCTGGGCCCAGATCCTCTCGGCGGCAACGATGGCATTCGGGCACGGAACCCAGGACGCCCAGAAAACGATGGGGGTCATCGCGCTCACCCTGGTCGTGTCGGGACACCTCGGCAGCAACGAAGCCATTCCACTGTGGGTGATCCTGGCCGCGGCGGCGGCAATCTCGGCCGGGACGTACTCAGGCGGCTGGCGAATCATGCGCACGCTGGGGCGGCGGATCTTCTCGCTCACCCCGGCAAGCGGGTTCGGAGCCCAGACCGTGGCCAGCGCGGTGATGCTGGGGACGGCGCACTACGGCCTGCCGGTCTCGACCACCCACGTGATCACATCGTCGGTGATGGGGGTTGGCGCCACCCGGCGCTTCTCGGCGGTGCGTTGGGGCGTCGCCGGCAACATCATCTTTGCCTGGGTGCTCACCATTCCGGCCGCCGCAGCCGTGGCCGCACTCATGTGGGCGGCTCTGCATCCGTTCATCGGGTGAAGCGGAGTTCGTCTCCCGGGCGAAGCTGCGCCGCGGCATCGAGGTCGTCGTCACGAAGCACCGCGATCACCGGGTAGCCGCCGGTCACCGGCGCGTCCGGGCCGAAAATGATCGGCCGCCCGTCCGGCGGCACCTGCAGCGCGCCCGGCAGCGTCGGCTCGCTCGCCAGCTCATCGCTGCGCACCCGTTCCAGGCGCGGCCCGTCGAGCCGGATGCCGATGCGATCGGACTCCGGCCGCACGGTCCAGGTTGCTTCGGTGAGCCGGACCCGAGCGGGCTCGGTGAACCAGTCATCGCGTGGGCCGAGGACGATCGTGAGGCGCCGACGGATCGCGCACGGCGCCGCGGTGGCCCCGCTGACCTCGCCGCTCACCTCCGTGCCCAGCTGCAGTCGCATACCGGCCCGCAGCGCCGGTGGCCCGAGCCCGCTGAGCGTGTCCGTGCTGCGGGAAGCGAGCTCGGCCGGCACCGCCAATCCGCCGCGCACGGCCAGGTAGCTGCGCAATCCCGCTGCCGGCGGCCCGAGCCGTAGCGTGGCACCCGGTTGCAGTGTCGTGGCCGCGCCCCAGTCGCAACCGGGGCAGACCGCGCCGCTGAGTGCGACCGTCACCGCGTCGTGCGCTCGGAGAACCAGCCCGCCGAGCGTCACTTCGACGCCGGCCGCGGCGGCCCGATTCCCCACCAGGCGATTGGCCAGCCGCAACGCGGCGCGGTCGAAGGCGCCGGAGCGAGCCACCCCGAGCCGGGCGTAGCCGTCGCGCCCGCCGTCCTGTACCGACGCGAACGGGCCGGGCTCGACGATCTCGATCACGCCGGCCGGAACCGCACCGTGCTGCCCGGCGTGAGCAGGGCGGGCGGCGTGCGACCGGTGTCCCAGAGCGGCGCGTTCGTGATCCCCAGTAGCCGCCAACCGCCAGGGGAGGAGCGCGGGTAGACGCCGGTGTACTCGTCTGCGATGCCGACTGCCCCCGCTGGCACGCTCGTGCGCGGTTCGGCCAGCCGGCCGACTCGCAACGCCGAGTCGAGTCCGCTCAGATAGGCGAAGCCGGGGGCGAAGCCGCAGAAGGCGACGGTGTACTCCGCGCCGGCGTGCCGACGGATCACCTCCGAAACCGTCATCCCCACCTCGTCGGCGACGCTGGCGAGGTCCGGACCGTCGTAGTGGATGCGAAGTTCGATCCGGTCCGCCGTGGTCTCGCGCTCCGGCGCAGGCGCGTAGGACTCGAGCGCCCGGCCGATCGTTTCGGCGGACGTCAGGCGAGCATCGAAGCGCACGAGGACGGTGCGGGCGGCCGGAACCGCCTCTACCACGCCAACAACACCCGCCGCGGTGGCGAGCAGGCCGAGCACGTCGCGTGGGTCGCTGGGCTCGATCAGCACCGCCCGGTCGCCGTACGGTCGCAGCCGGTTCACCTGGTCACCTGAATGCTGCGACGGTGAGCCCGGCCGCGCTCAGCGCCGCGCGGACGGCGCGCGCGAGCGCCGCAGCCCCTGGGGTATCGCCGTGGACGCAGAGCGAGGCGGCGACGACCGTGATCGACGACCCATCGGCGGCTTGGACCTGGCCGTCGCGCGCGATCGAGAGGGCCTGCGCAACAACGGCGGCTTCGGTGGCAAGCACGGCTCCCGGCTGATCGCGCGCGACCAGCCGCCCGTCGGCGCGGTAGGCCCGGTCGGCGAATGCTTCGGCGACGAACGGCAAACCGTGAGCGGCCGCGGCGTGGGCGAGCGCCGAGCCCGGCAATCCCAGCAGTGGCAACGCCGCATCGGAGGCCGCGGCAGCCGCGGCGATCGCCCCGGCCTGCGCCTCGTCGTCGGCCGCGGTGTTGTACAGGGCGCCGTGGGGCTTGACGTAACGGACCCGTGCACCGGCCGCGCGGGCGAAGGCATCCAGCGCGCCGAGCTGATAGAGGACGTCGGCGAACAGGTCAGCTGGGGCGATGTCGATCCGCCGCCGCCCGAAGCCGACCAGATCGCGATAGCCGACCTGCGCGCCGATGGTGACGCCCCGAGCGGCGGCGCTCGTGCATACGCGCTGCATGGTGGCCGGGTCACCGGCGTGGAAACCGCAGGCGACGTTGGCACTGGTCACGACGGCGAGCAACGCGTCGTCGTCACCAAGGCGCCATGCGCCGAACCCCTCGCCGAGGTCGGCGTTCAGGTCGATCGGCACGCCGCGAGGCTATCGCTGTGGCCGACCCCAGCGGTGGTGCCGGCTGTCCGGCTCGACTAAGGTAAGCCTTACCTAACGGCCGCCCGGCGCAAGGCGCCCGACGACAAGGACCTTCGATGTTTCCCACCTTCGTGATCGGGCTGCGTGAAGGCCTGGAAGCGGCGCTGATCGTCGGCATCATCGCGGCGTTCCTCCGCAAGCAGGGACAGCGGCAGCTGCTGCGGTGGGTGTTCGTCGGCGTGGCCGCCGCCGCCGCCTTGTGTGTCGCTGTCGGCGTCGTGCTCGAAGTCGTTTCCCGGTCCCTGCCTCAGCGTCAGCAGGAAGGGCTCGAGACGGTCATCGGCGTCCTTGCGGTCGGCATGGTCACCTACATGGTCGTCTGGATGCGCCGGCATTCCCGTGCACTGAAAGGTCAGCTCGAGGGCCTGGCGTCCAATGCTCTCGACGGCCGCAGCGGGGCGGCTCGTGCGATGGTCGCAATGGCGTTTCTCGCTGTGCTGCGCGAGGGATTCGAAACCGCGGTGTTCCTCATCGCGGCGTTCAACGAGTCTGGCAGCGGGATCGGCGCGGGACTGGGTGCGGTGCTCGGAGTCGCCGTTGCCGTCGCGCTCGGCTACGGGATCTACCGCGGCGGCGTCCGGGTCAACCTGTCCAAGTTCTTCCGCGCTACTGGCCTGGTGCTGGTCGTCGTCGCCGCCGGGCTCGTCGTCAACGCGTTGCACACCGCCCACGAGGCCGGCTGGCTCAATGTCGCTCAGGGCAGCACGGTCGACCTGACCTGGCTGGTACGCCCAGGATCGGTGCAGGCGTCGCTGCTCACCGGGATGCTCGGCGTGCAGCCCCATCCGACGGTGATCGAGGTCGTCGGCTGGCTGCTGTATGTCGTCCCGGTCGGTTGTTACGTCGCGTGTCCACCGGCCCGCGCGCACGCGCGCCGGGTGTTGCTCGGAGCCGGCCTGGTCGCCGCCGTCGCCGCTGGTGCTGTTGTCCTCGCCGCGCCCGACCCGAAGCCGACCCGGGCCGGCGCCGGCGCCGGCGCCGGGCGCTACCTGACCGTTCACCAGGGCGACCCGCACACCGTCAAGGTCACGATCACTGCGGCTGGCGGCTGCGCGCCTGACCGGGTCGAGTTCGCGGCCGGAGGTGCCCGCTTCGAAGTGAGCAACAAGGACGCGACGGCCGTCACCGAGGTAGAGGTACTCAGCGGCGGGCGGATCATCGGCGAGAAGGAAAACCTTCCGCCCGGGTTTTCGGGCCGCTTCGCCATCGACGCCGGGGCGGGCAAGTACACGCTGTACTGCCCGGGCGCGGCGCCGGAACGGATCGCGCTCACGGCTTCGGGATCAGCGCGCGCGCCATCGGACTCTGACGTCACGGTGCTGTTGAAGACCGGCGCGCGGAACTACGCCGGCTACGTGCGCACCCAGCTCGCGGCGCTGCTGCGCTCAACCCAGGCGCTGGAGACCGCACTTCGGGGCGACGACCTAGCCGCCGCTCAGGACGCATACGCGAAGGCCCGCCCGTACTACGAGCTGATCGAGCCGGTGGCCGAGTCCTTCACGATCGGCAAGGACAGCCTCGACGCCGACATCGATGCGCGTGCCGGCGACGTGCCCCCATCGCAGTGGAAGGGGTTCCACCGCATCGAGAAGGGCCTGTTCCAGGACCGCAAGGTGGCCGGCTTGGCCGGTTTCGGCGCCGGCCTGGTCGCCAACGTGGCGAAGCTGCAGCAGCTGACCGACAGCCTGAGCTTCCAGGCGACGGAACTGGCCAACGGCGCCCAGGAATTGCTCGACGAGGTTGCCGCCAGCAAGATCACCGGCGAGGAGGAGCGGTACTCCCACATCGACCTGCTCGACGTCGCCAAGAACGTGGAAGGTGCGGAGCAGGCCTTCGCCCAACTCCGCCCGGCGATGAAGAAGATCGACGCGACACTGGCCGCGACGGTCGGCTCCCGGTTCGCCGCCCTGGACCGGCTCGTCGGCACCTATCGCGACGGCGCGGACGCCTCGGGCTATGTGCGCTACACCGCGCTGAGCCCCGCCGACAAGCGGAACCTGGCCGCCGCGGTGAAGGCAGTCCAGGAGCCGCTGTCCCGCATCGCCAGCAAGGTGGCCAACGCCTAGGTGGACGACGACAACGTAAGACCCCAACAACGTGGACCCCAACAACGTGGACCACACCGTGGACGACGACCACGCGCAGACGGCGCGCGCTTCGACCAGCAGGCGGCGCTTCCTCGGCAGTGCGCTCGGGGCTGCCGGTCTCGCGGCAGCCGGCGGCGCGGGATTCGGGGTCGCCCGAGCAAGTGAGACGTCCCGGTCCGAGCGGGCGACCCGCGTGCCGTTCTACGGCCGGCACCAGGCCGGCATCGCGACCTCGGCCCAGGACCGCCTCGCATTCGCCGCTTTCGACCTGAGCACGTCCCACGCCCAGGCGGTGCAGACGATGCTGGGAACATGGGCGGCCGCGGCGGCCCAGCTCACCAACGGCCTGCCGATCGGCGCGGTGGAGACCTCGCCCCACGCGCCACCGATCGACACGGGGGAGGCGACCGGTCTCGGCCCGGCGCGGCTGACCGTCACGGTTGGCTTCGGGCCGTCGTTCTTCGACGAACGCCTCGGGCTGCAGTCGCGGCGACCCAGCGCGCTGGCGCCGCTGCCGCACCTACCTGGCGACACCCTTGACCCCGATCGCAGTGGTGGCGACCTGTGCGTGCAGGCGTGCGCGGACGACCCCACCGTGGCGTTCCACGTGATCCGCAACTTCGCCCGCCTGGCGCGGGGCGCTGCGGTGATGCGCTGGTCGCAACTCGGTTTCGGCCGTACGTCCTCGACCTCGACGTCGCAGGAGACCGAACGCAACCTGATGGGGTTCAAGGACGGCACGAACAACATCAAGGCCGAGTCCGGTCCCGACCTCGACCAGCATGTCTGGGTGGGGGCGGAGACCGACCAGCCGTGGATGACCGGTGGCACCTACCTGGTCGCGCGACGGATCCGGATGCTGATCGAGTCCTGGGACACCGACTACCTCGCCGACCAGGAGAAGGTCTTCGGCCGGTTCAAGACCAGCGGCGCCCCGCTCACCGGCACACACGAGTTCGACCACGTCGAGCTCGCGGCCAAGCGGGGCGACGGGACACCGGTCATCCCAAGCGATGCGCACATCCGGCTGGCCGCGCCCGCATCGAACGGCGGTCAGAAGATCCTGCGCCGCGGGTACTCCTACACCGACGGCATCGACGCCGACTCCGGTCTGCTCGACGCCGGGCTGTTCTTCATCGCCTTCCAGCAGGACGCCCATCGCCAGTTCGTCGCCATCCAGCGCCGACTCGGGCAGCAGGACGCGCTCAACGAGTACATCCGGCACACCGGCAGCGGGCTGTTCGCAATGCCGCCCGGGCTGTCCGGGCCGGGTGACTGGTGGGGCAAGCAGTTGTTCGCCTGAACGACCGGCACGGCAGACTGCTGGGATGACCAGCGGACCCCTCTACACCTACGCCAGCGAGATCTACCTGCAAGGGATGGGCGGCGTCACGCCGGCGTTCACCACCGACACGTCGGCGCTGGAGGAATCTGCGCGCGATCGCATGGAGCCGGGGCCGTTCTGGTACGTGGCCGGGTCAGCGGGCTCGGGAGCGACCGCCCGCGCCAACCGCGAGGCTCTCGACCGCTGGCGCATTGTGCCGCGAATGCTGACCGGCGCGACCACCCGCGACTTGTCGGCCACGGTGCTCGGCACCAAGATGCCCGCACCCGTGTTGACCGCTCCGATCGGCGTGCAGTCGATCGTCCATCCGGACGGCGAGCTCGCCACCGCGCGAGCCACCGCCGAACTCGGCCTCACGATGATCCTGTCAACCGTGTCGTCGTTTCCCATCGAAGAGGTGGCCGCGGCCAACGGCGACGGTGCCCGCTGGTTCCAGCTGTACTGGCCCAACGACGAGCAGGTCTGCCTGAGCGTCCTGGACCGCGCCCAGCGGGCGGGGTTCTCCACCCTCGTCGTCACCCTCGACACCTGGCTCCTGGGCTGGCGCCCGCATGATCTGGACAACGCCTACCTGCCGTTCCTGACCGGCGAAGGGCTGGCGAACTACTTCGGCGATCCCGCGTTTCTCGCCGGGCTGGCCAAGCCGCCGGCCGAGGACCTGCCTGCGGCCCTCATGCGGTGGTTGCCGATGTTCACCGGCACCGACCACACCTGGGACAACGTCGCGTTCCTGCGCGATCACTGGGACGGCCCGGTGGTGCTCAAGGGCATCCAGCATGTCGCCGACGCTCAGCGTGCCGTCGACGCGGGAGTCCAGGGCATCGTGGTGTCCAACCACGGCGGGCGGCAGGTCGACGGTGCGATCGGTTCGCTCGACGCGCTGCCGGGCATCGTCGACGCCGTGGGTGAGCAGATCGAGGTGCTGTTCGACTCCGGCATCCGCACCGGAGCCGACATCGTCAAAGCCCTGGCCCTTGGGGCCAAGGCCGTTCTCGTGGGGCGGCCCTGGGTATACGGCTTGGCGCACGGTGGGCAGGACGGCATCCGCCACGTGCTGCGCAGCGTGCTGGCCGACTTCGAGCTGACCCTCGCCTTGTCCGGGCGCCGCACGCCAGGAGATCTCGACCGCGAGTGCCTGCAGGCCCGATGAGCGGAGCCGCTCGAGCGGTGCCGGGCTGGGCGCTGGCCTCGGCGGCACTCGGTCCGGTGGCGCTGATCGGCGGCTGGACCCTGGCCGCCGATCGACAGCCCGGCCACTACCGTCCGCTCCGACAGACGATCAGCGCGCTCGCGGCCGACGGTGCCACCGATCGATGGATCATGACGGCGGGCTTGGCCACCCTCGGCGCCTGCTATCTCGTGACCGCGCTCGGGCTGCGCCCGGCCCGACCGGCGGGCCGCTGGTTGCTGGCAGCCGGCGGCGTGAGCACCCTGATCGTCGCTGCCGCGCCGCAGCCGGTGCACGGCTCGGCGCCGGTGCACCTTGCCGCGGCCACCATCGGGTTCGCGGCGCTGGCCGGGTGGCCGCTCGCCGCGACCGGAGCCGATGGCCCGGTCCCACTCGGGCGGCGCGCCGGGCTGTTCGCCACCGCGGTGCTGCTGGCCCTGTTCGGCTGGCTCGGCGTCGAGATCGCGGGCGGCGGTCTGCTCGGGCTCAGCGAGCGGCTGCTCGCCGGAGCGGAGGCCTGCTGGCCCCTTGTCGTCGTCGTCGTCCTGCTCCGCCGGCGCCCAGCAGCGACTGCGAGGATGGCCGGGTGAGCTCTTCGCGGCAGGTGGTCGTCCTCGGTTCGACCGGTTCGATCGGCACGCAGGCCCTCGACGTGGTCCGGCGCGCCCCAGACCGGTTCACGGTCACGGCGATCTGCGCCGGAGGCAACGATGTTGCCCTGCTTGCCAAGCAGGCGGCGCAACTGCGGGTCGAGGCTGTGGGGGTCAGCCGCGACGACGTCCGCGAGGAACTAGCAGCCCGGGTGCGCGACAGCTGGACCGGCGACACGCCGCTGCCCGAGATCATCGCCGGGCCTGCGGCCACGGTCGAGATCGCGGCCCGCGACACCGACGTCGCCCTCAATGCCGTCGCGGGCGCACAGGGTCTGCGGGCGACTCTGGCCAGCATCGACGCCGGCTCGATCGTCGCCCTCGCCAACAAGGAATCGCTCATCGCCGGGGGCCCACTGGTCACGAGCCGGGCCCGGCCCGGCCAGCTCGTGCCGGTCGACTCTGAGCACTCGGCGCTGGCCCAGTGCCTCCGCGGCGGTTCGCCCGACGAGGTGGCCCAGCTGATCCTCACCGCGAGCGGCGGGCCGTTCCGCGGCCGCTCCCGCGCTCAGCTGCAGACCGTCACCCCGGCCCAGGCGCTGGCCCACCCGACGTGGGACATGGGCAAGCTGATCACCACGAACTCGGCCACGCTGGTCAACAAGGGCCTGGAACTGATCGAGGCGCGCCTGCTGTTCGACGTGCCCTACGAGCGCATCGGCGTGGTCGTGCATCCGCAGTCGATCGTGCATTCCATGGTCGAGTTCACCGACGGCGCCACGTTGGCCCAGGCATCGCCACCGGACATGCGGCTCACGATCGCCCTCGCGCTGGGCTGGCCCGACCGCGTGCCCGGTGCCGCGGCGGCCGTGGACTGGACCAGCGCCCAGAACTGGACGTTCGAGCCGCTGGACAACGAGGCGTTCCCGGCGGTCGAACTGGCCCGTCGCGCCGGGCAGGCCGGTGGATGCACGCCCGCGGTGTACAACGCCGCGAACGAGGAGCTCGTGGCGGCCTTCCACCAGGGTTCGGTCGGTTTCCTGCGGATTGTCGACGTTGTGGCCGATGTAGTCGATGAGTGGCTGAGCACTCAGCATGCGGCGGTCGGGAACCCAGGTACCGTCGAGGACGTCGAACAGGCCGAGGCGTGGGCGCGAGCCCGGGCCCGGTCGCTCGCACACCGCTGAACCAGGCGGCCCGGAGAGGAGATCGCAGATGCTGTACACGCTCGGTGTGCTCATCTTCGCGGTCGGCCTGCTGATCTCTATCGGGCTGCACGAGATCGGGCACATGGTCCCGGCCAAGAAGTTCGGCGTGAAGGTGACGCAATACATGGTCGGCTTCGGGCCGACGCTGTGGTCGCGCAAGCGGGGCGACACCGAGTACGGGTTGAAGGCCATCCCGCTCGGCGGCTACATCCGGATGATCGGGATGGTGCCGCCGCGGGCCGACGGCAAGGTCTCGCGCTGGCCGCGCCGGATGGCGACCTCGATCGAGGACTTTCGCCGGGTGAGCCGGGCCGAGGTTCAGCCCGGCGACGGCCCCCGAGAGTTCTACCGCCTGACCCCGGGCAAGAAGATGATCGTGATGCTCGGTGGCCCGAGCATGAACTTCGTGATCTACCTCGTCCTCACCGTCGGCCTGTTCGGCATCCTCGGCATGCCGCACGACGACGCGACGACGACGGTCAGTTCGGTCAGCAAGTGTGTGGTCGCGGCCAATGCGCCGGCGGCCGAACAGACCCGGTGCCCGACGCCGAACTCGCCGGCCGCGAAGGCCGGACTGCTGCCCAAGGACAAGATCGTCTCGCTGGCCGGAAGGCACATCACCGCCTGGGACGACGCCGTGAAGATCATCGAGGCGTCGCCGGGCAAGTCGCTGCCGATGGTCGTTCACCGCGACGGCAAAGACGTCGCCCTGAAGATCACGCCGGTCACCAACGTCAAGTTCGCCAATGACGCCGAGACCACGACCAAGAAGGCCGGCTTCATCGGCGTCGGGCCGGTGATTCACCACTTCTACCGGCCGCTGAGCATCACCCAGATCCCCGGCCAGGTCGTGGACCAGGTTTCGACCGGCCTACGGGCGCTCGGCAGCTACCCGGAAAAGATCGGCAGTCTGTACAACACCGTCTTTCACAACAAGCCACGTGACGTCAACGGCGCGATCGGTGTCGTCGGCATCGGCCGGATCGGCGGCGACCTGGCCCAGACGAATCGACTTGACGTCCAGGACAAGGTCTTCTCGCTGATCGGCCTGCTCGCCAGCGTCAACCTGTTGCTGTTCTTCTTCAACCTGTTGCCGCTGCTGCCGCTCGACGGCGGCCACGTGGCCGGGGCCCTGGTCGAGGCGGCCAAGCGCGGCCGGGCCCGGCTGAAGGCCCGTTCGTCGCCGAAGACTGTGCTCGGGCCGGACGGCGCTGCACCGCCGCCGCGTCAGCCGATTTTCGTCGACACCGCCCAGATGCTGCCGGTGATGTATGCCGTCGCCTCGGTGCTCATCGTGCTCACCCTGCTGACCTTCTACGCCGACATCGTCAAACCGGTCAATCTCTTCGGCAATGGCTGAGCACACATCGAGCCCGACAATCGAGTGGCGGATACTGGACCTGTGACTGTCTCCCTCGGAATGCCCGCGCCGCCCCCGCCCGTGCTCGCGCCGCGCCGGCCCTCGCGCCAGATCAAAGTCGGCTCCGTGCTCGTGGGCGGCAACGCGCCCGTGTCGGTGCAGTCGATGACGACAACGCTCACGTCCGACGTCAACGCGACCCTGCAGCAGATCGCCGAACTCACGGCAACCGGCTGCGACATCGTCCGCGTGGCCGTGCCGTCGCAGGACGACGCCGACGCCCTGCCGGCAATCGCCAAGAAGTCACAGATCCCGGTGATCGCCGACATTCACTTCCAGCCCAGGTACGTCTTCGCGGCGATCGACGCGGGTTGCGCGGCCGTCCGGGTGAACCCCGGCAACATCAAGGCGTTCGACGACCGCGTGGGCGAGATCGCGCGGGCCGCCGCCGACGCCGGCGTCTCCCTGCGGATCGGGGTCAACGCCGGCTCGCTGGACAAGCGACTGCTGGCCAAGTACGGCAAGGCCACGCCCGAAGCGCTCGTCGAGTCGGCGCTCAACGAAGCCGCGCTGTTCGAGGAACACGGTTTTCGCGACTTCAAGATCTCGGTCAAGCACAACGACCCGGTCGTGATGGTTCGCGCGTACGAGTTGCTGGCTGAGGCCTGTGAGTACCCGCTGCATCTGGGCGTCACCGAGGCCGGACCGGCGTTCCAGGGCACGATCAAGTCCGCGGTCGCATTCGGGGCCCTGCTCTCCCGGGGCATCGGCGACACGATCCGGGTGTCCCTCTCGGCGCCGCCCGTCGAGGAGGTCAAGGTCGGGCTGTCGATCCTGGAGTCGCTGAACCTCCGCCAGCGCCGCCTCGAGATCGTGTCCTGCCCGTCCTGCGGGCGAGCGCAGGTCGACGTCTACACGTTGGCCGAGAAGGTCACTGCCGGCCTCGAGGGCATGACCGTCCCGTTGCGGGTCGCGGTCATGGGCTGCGTAGTCAACGGTCCGGGCGAGGCCCGCGAGGCTGACCTGGGCGTGGCGTCAGGCAACGGCAAGGGCCAGATCTTCGTCCGGGGCGAGGTCATCAAGACCGTCCCCGAGTCGCAGATCGTCGAGACACTGATCGAAGAAGCGTTGCGTATGGCCGAGGAGATGGGTGACGCCGGCGTCGTTTCCGGTCAGCCCAGCGTGTCGGTCACCTGACCAGCCGCGACGACGGGCCGGCAGTGCGAGTGCCTCCCGAATCGCGGTAGCTGCGGCCGGTAGCGTCGTGTGGCGTGACGGCACTGCACACCGCTCTGCGACAGCGCGAGCGCGTGGATGTGCTCGACGATTCCGCCCTGCCCGAGCTGGAACGGCTGGCTGACCGCGATCCTTACGTCAACGCCGTGGTCTCGGCGCGGCTGCGGGCGGCCGCGACGCTGCGCCCGGAACGGCTCGGCGGATCGATGGTGGGCGTGCGGCAGGGCGGTGAGCTCATCGCCGCCTGTTACGCCGGCGCGAACCTCGTCCCGATCGGCGGTGACCGGCCCAGTTGGGAGGCGCTCGCCCGCTTCGTCGCGCATCGGCCGCGGGCCCGCACCTCGATCGTCGGCCGGGCCGACGCGGTCGGCGTCATGTGGCCGCTGCTCGCCCGGTCGTGGGCCCCGGCCCGCAGTGTCCGGCCCGATCAGCCGTTGCTGGTGCTCGACCGGCCGGTGCCGATGCTCGGCGACGAAAGCGTGCAGCAGGCGCGACCGGCCGAACTCGATCGCTATCTCCCGGCTGCCGCCGCGATGTTCGCCGAGGAACTCGGCATCTCGCCGCACATCGCTCCCGGCACGGCCGCCTTCCGGGCCCGGGTGAGTGATCTGCTGAGCGCCGGCCGGGCCTTCGCCAGCTACGACTTTCGCGGGCAGGTCACGTTCAAGGCCGAGATCGGGGCCGTCTCGCTGTACACCTGCCAGATCCAGGGCGTGTGGGTTCGGCCCGACCTGCGCAACCGCGGCCTGGGCACAGCCGGCGTGGCCACCGTCGTGAAACACGCCCTGCAACTTGCGCCCACGGTCAGCCTCTACGTCAACGACTACAACGGCGCCGCTCGCCGCATGTACGCCCGCCTGGGCATGCGGCAGACAGCCACTCTCGCGACGGTGCTGCTGTGATGCCAGCGTCCTGTGCGCGCCGTGCCAGTTCGAAACGGCAGGGTTGCCACTGTGCTCGTTGACGTCCTCCGCCGCTTCCTTCGTCCCTACTCCCGGTGGCTGATGGCGGTCGTCGTACTCCAACTCATCGGCACGGTCGCCTCGCTCTACCTGCCAACGCTCAACGCCGACATCATCGACAACGGCATCGCCAAGGGTGACACCGGGTACATCCTCGGCACCGGCGGTTGGATGCTGGCCGTCACACTGCTGCAGGTCGCCTGTTCGATCACCGCGGTGTACTTCGGCGCGCGCACCGCGATGAGCTTCGGCCGCGACCTGCGCGGCGCGATCTTTCGCCGGGTCGGGACGTTCTCTGCCCGGGAGGTCGCGCTTTTCGGTGCTCCCTCCCTGATCACCCGGAACACCAACGACGTCCAGCAGGTCCAGATGCTGGTCGTGATGACGTGCACGATGATGATCGCCGCCCCGATCATGTGTGTCGGCGGGATCATCATGGCGCTGCGTCAGGACATCGGGCTGTCCTGGCTGCTCGGTGTCAGCGTGCCGGTGTTGGCCATCGCCATCGGCTTGATCATCCGGCGGATGGTGCCGCAATTCCGGTTGATGCAGACGCGCATCGACGCCGTCAACGGGGTGTTGCGGGAGCAGATCTCCGGCATCCGGGTAGTCCGCGCGTTCGTCCGGGAGCCGGTCGAGGTCAAGCGCTTCGGCGCGGCCAACTCCGAGTTGACCTCGACTGCCCTGCGCGCCGGCCGGTTGATGGCGATGATCTTTCCGGTCGTGCTGCTCGTTCTGAACGTCTCAAGCGTCGCCGTGCTGTGGTTCGGCGCCTCCCGGGTGCAATCGGGGCAGATGCAGATCGGCTCGCTGAGCGCCTTCCTCGCCTACCTGTTGCAGATCCTCATGTCGGTGATGATGGCGACCTTCATGTTGATGATGGTGCCGCGCGCGTCGGTATGCGCCGAACGGATCCAGGAGGTGCTCGACACCGAATCCTCGGTTGTCCCGCCGGTCCACCCGGTCACGGTCGTGCCCCGCCGCGGTGAGGTTGAATTTCGCGGCGCGCAATTCCAATACCCGGGGGCGGCCGAACCGGTGCTGCACGACATCACGCTGCGCGCCCAGCCCGGACGGACCACCGCCATTATCGGCAGCACTGGATCGGGTAAGACGACGTTGATCTCGCTGATCCCGCGACTGTTCGATGTCACCGGCGGAGCGGTACTGGTCGACGGCGTCGACGTTCGCGAACTCGACCCGGATCTGCTGGGCCGGCTGATCGGCCTGGTGCCGCAGACGCCGTACCTGTTCTCCGGGACGGTCGCGAGCAACCTGCGCTACGGCAATCCCGATGCCGGCGACGCGCAGTTGTGGGAGGCGCTCGAAGTGGCGCAGGCTCGCGGCTTCGTGCTGGCCATGCCGGACGGACTCGACAGTCGTATCGCGCAGGGTGGGACGAACGTGTCGGGCGGCCAGCGGCAGCGCCTCGCCATCGCGCGGGCTCTGGTCCGCAGACCCGAGATCTACCTGTTCGACGACTCGTTCTCGGCCCTTGACCTGGGCACGGACGCCCGCTTGCGGGCGGCGCTGCGCCCGGCGACCCGCGATGCGGCCGTGATCATCGTCGCTCAGCGCGTCTCCACCATCTCCGATGCCGATTGCATCGTCGTCCTTGACGCCGGCGCGGTCGTCGGCATCGGCACGCACGAGGAGTTGCTGGCGACCTCCCCGACCTACGTCGAGATCGTGGAATCGCAACGGTCGGTAGATGCGGCATGACCAAGCCCACGAACGGCGCAGTGCCGAAACGGCTGCCCGAGGCGGGCTCGGCGGCCCGCCGCGGCGGCGGACCGCCGTGGATGACTGCCGGCATGCCGGCCGAGAAGTCGATGACCTTCGGTCCGTCGGCGAAGCGGCTGCTTGCCCGGCTGCGACCGCAACGCAGCCTGGTGCTGGTAGTCATCGCGCTTGCCGTGGCCAGCGTGACGCTTTCGGTGCTCGGACCGAAGATCCTCGGGCATGCGACCGACATCATCTTCGCCGGGTTCATTGGCAAGCGGCTGCCGGCTGACCTCACGCTGCAGCAGGCGGTGGAGGCTGCGCGGGCACGGGGGGACAACAACTTCGCCGACCTCATCTCGAGCATGAACGTGGTGCCCGGCGCCGGGATCGACTTCACCGCCCTCGCGCACGTCCTGCTGCTCGTCCTCGCCCTGTTCGTGGCCGCCAGCGTGCTGTCGTGGTTGCAGGGCTATCTGCTCAACGGAATCGTCCAGAGCACCGTGCTTCGGTTGCGCGCGGACGTCGAGGACAAGCTCAACCGCCTGCCGTTGCCGTACTTCGACAAGCAACCGCGCGGGGAACTGCTCAGTCGGGTCACCAACGACATCGACAACATCTCGACCAGCCTGCAGCAGACCCTGAGCCAACTGCTGACTTCGCTGCTGACCGTCGTCGGTGTGGTCACATTGATGTTCGTCATCTCGCCCCTGCTCGCCCTGATCGCGCTGGTGTCGATCCCGGTGTCGATGTGGGTCACCAAGACGATCGCCAAGCGGTCGCAAAGGCAGTTCATCGCGCAGTGGAAGCACACAGGTGGGCTGAACGGCCAGATCGAGGAGGCGTTCAGCGGCCACGCGCTGGTGAAGGTGTTCGGGCGACAGCGCGAGATCGAGGCGAGCTTCGAGGACCAGAATGACGAGCTGTATCAGGCGAGCTTCGGCGCGCAGTTCGTGTCCGGGATCATCATGCCGGCGATGATGTTCATCGGAAACCTGAACTACGTGATCATCGCTGTGATCGGCGGTCTGCGGGTGGCGTCCGGATCGATGAGCCTCGGCGACGTGCAAGCCTTCATCCAGTACTCCCGCCAGTTCACCCAGCCGCTCACCCAGTTGGCGTCGATGGCGAACCTGCTGCAGTCGGGCGTGGCGTCGGCCGAGCGGGTGTTCGACCTGCTTGACGCCCCGGAGCAGAGCCCCGACCCGGCCGCGCCCGTGCCGCTCGGTGATCGGCGCGGTCGGGTGGAGTTCGAGCACGTCTCGTTCCGCTACCAGCCCGACGAGCCGCTGCTCGAGGACGTGTCGCTGGTCGCCGAGCCCGGGCACACGATCGCGATCGTCGGACCCACCGGTGCGGGCAAGACCACCCTCGTGAACCTGATCATGCGCTTCTACGAGCTGGACTCCGGACGGATCACCCTCGACGGCGTCGACATCACCGCCATGCGCCGCGATCAGTTGCGTTCGGAGATCGGAATGGTGCTCCAGGACGCGTGGCTGTTCAGCGGCACGATCCGGGCCAATCTGGCCTACGGCCGGCCTGATGCCACCGATGCCGAGATCCTCGCCGCAGCCCGGGCCACCTATGTCGACCGGTTCGTGCAGTCGTTGCCCGACGGCTATGACACCGTCATCAACGAGGAGAGCAGCAACATCAGTACCGGCCAGAAGCAGTTGATGACGATCGCGCGAGCGTTCCTGGCCGATCCGTCCCTGCTCATCCTGGACGAGGCGACCAGTTCGGTCGACACCCGGACCGAAGTGCTGGTGCAACATGCGATGGCCGCACTGCGTTCCAATCGCACGAGTTTCGTGATCGCCCACCGGCTGTCCACGATCCGTGACGCCGACCTGATCCTGGTGATGGAGCACGGCCGGATCGTCGAACAGGGCACTCACGCCGAACTACTCGCCCGCGAGGGTGCTTACTACGCGCTCTACACCGCTCAGTTCACCGGTGCGGCGGTTGACGTGGACGAGGAACAGGTGCCGGTGGGATAACCGCTTGGCCTCGGGGTGCGCAGGCAGGACACTCGGCCCGTGGACTTCACGATTAGGCCGGCGACCGCGGACGATTTCCCCGAGATCGCGGGGGTCGACGGCGTCAGCTTCGGCGTCCACTATTCCGAGCAGGAACTCGAGGACGCGCTCACGCTCATCGACCCGTCGCGTTTCCTGGTCGCCACTGACGCCGAGCGGATCGTCGGCGTCACCGGCGACTACCCGTTCACCATGACCGTGCCGGGCGGCGCTCTCGACGCACCGGGCGTCACCTGGGTCTCAGTCGATCCGACCTATCGCCGCCGGGGCGTGCTCACCGCGCTCATGCGGCGACAACTTCAGAACTTTGCCGATGCCGGGCTGCCGGCTGCCATCCTCACCGCGAGCGAGGGCGGCATCTACGGCCGCTTCGGGTACGGCGCAACCTCCCAGGTGGGCAAGACCGAGGTCGACCGGCGCCGCGCCACGCTCGCCCGGCCCGGCAAGGCCGGCGCAGTCGAACGCATATCACCGGAGCAGGCACGAGAACGCTTCCCGGCGATCCACGAACGCTGGCGCGCGCAGACGCCCGGCGCCCTGAGCCGCACGGAAGCCTGGTGGGACTTCCTCTTCCTCGACCGCGAGTATCACCGCAACGGCATGTCCGCCCTCTTCCATCTGGCCCACGCCGACGGCTACGTCTCCTACCGGGTCAAGAATGACTGGAACGACGGCGATCCTGGCCATCTCTGTTGGCTCTCCGACTACGTCACGGGCACGCCGGAGGCCCATGCCGCCTTGTGGCAAGTACTCCTCGGGCTGGACCTCTTCGGCAGCATCCAGACGTTCCGGATGCCGGTCGACGACCCGTTGCCGTACCTGCTCACCGACGCCCGCCAGGTCCGCGTGAACTCGGTCGCGGACGGTCTGTGGCTGCGCCCGCTGGACGTACCGGCGATGCTGGCCGGGCGCCAGTACGGCGTCGAGGTCGACACGGTGCTCGAGGTCCACGACGAGATGTTCGGCGACGGCCGGTACCGACTGCGCGGCGGTCCCGACGGAGCGACGTGTGAACGCACGGAGCAGCCGGCAGCAGTGACGCTGCCCGTCGCCACGCTCGGCTCGGTCTACCTCGGCGGGTTCCGCCTCGAGACCCTGGCCCGGGCCGGGTTTGCCGCCGCCGACGATCCGGGCACGCTGGCCCGGCTCGACCGCGCTTTGCTGGCCGATCGGCTGCCGATCTACGGCACCTCGTTCTGAGGCCGGTCAGATCCCCGGAAACGCGACCGTCGCCGTAGCCGGGTCCATGCGCAAGCGCCACTTGGTCGCCCGCACGGCGCTCGCAATCAGCGCGTCTTGCGCGGCGTCTCGCGCGGCAGCGGACTGCGAACTCGTCGATTCGGCCGCGACCGCGTACAGGTAGCGCCAGGCGGCTGCGGCTTCACTCTCGAGACGGACCGCCAGGCGCCTGGCCGCAGCGGCGTCGCCGACCGGATACAGCGAGGGGTAGTCAGCCGCCGGCGCCTGCGGCTTGTTGCCTGACGTCGCGATGAGCGCCGTGACCTGGTCCCGCAACGCTTCATGAGCCCGCTGGCAGGTGCGACCCAGCCCGGCATCGGCACCGGTGTCGAAATGGGGGCCGGCAAGCGCATAGCCGAACGCCGCCTGCTGTTCGCAGCCCAACGCCTGTTGCCACGCCGCGGTGAGGTTCAAGCGAACAGCTCCGCGTGGCTGGCCTCGCAGGCCGCGATGCTGGCCAGCAGCGCCGCATGGCGACCGCTGAGCCGGCGCGCCCGCGACGCCGCTCCGGCCGACGCCTGCCGCTCTGCGCTGCGCAGCCCGGCGACGTCCAAGGGCTGGGCCGGACCGCTGGAACGCGGCGTCGGCGGTGCGTCGGGATAAGCGCTTACCGCGGCCTGCAGGGCCTTGTGGTGGGCCGCGTGGTCGGCCCGAATCTGGCGCAGCGCGGTGCGCACGGCCGCGTCCCCGCCGGTGGTGGCGTCGATGGCGGCGATGAGCTTCTGCTCGGCGGCCAGGGCCGCGACCAGCTCGGCCGGCGGACGGCCCGTCGGCCGATTGCTCGGCAGCGACCGCTTCGCACCCGCGGCGACCCCGCCGCCTGCGGCGAGCGCAACCGCCGCGCCGCCCAACAGCAGCCCACGGCGGGAGACCCCGGCGGACCGGCCCTTCGGCGCGGCGTGCGCGGGGGTGTGGGCAGCGTCGTTCATGGCGAGCAATTGTCGCAGAGCGGATAGGCTCGGCTCCGCACAACTGCAGAACAGGAGCGAAGCATGCCGCCCGAAACCGCCGGCGGGTCCGCCGCTCAGACGCGCGAGCGTCTGCTCGGCCTGCTCGGTCCAGTCATCTCGGGGGCCGGCTACGACCTCGAGGACATCACCGTCATGTCCGCCGGCCGGCGCAGCGTGGTGCGGGTGAGCGTCGACGCCGACGGCGGGATCGACCTGGACGCCGTCGCGACCGTGAGCAAAGTGGTGTCCGAGGCGATCGACGAAACCGACTCCGACGCACCTGGCGGGGCCGCGTTCGCCGGCCCGTACGTGCTCGAGGTGAGCTCGCCCGGAGTCGACCGGCCCCTGACCGAGCCGAGACACTGGCGGCGCGCGACGGGGCGTCTGGTGCAGGTGCCGGTCGAGGGGCGCATGATCACGGCCAGGGTGCTCTCCGCATCGGGCGCGGCCGTGACGCTCGACGAGGACGGTTCCCGGCGTGAGGTGCCGTGGGCGCAACTTGGCGCCGGCACCGTGCAGGTCGAGTTCAACCGCCCGAGCGACAGCGAACTGGAGGGCTGAGCCGTGGTACAGGTCGACATCACCGCGCTGCACAGCATCGAACGCGAGAAGGAGATCTCGTTCGACACGATCATCGATGCCCTCGAGACCGCACTCCTGACCGCCTACAAGCACACCCCGCACTCGATGCCGCACGCCCGAGTCGCGATCGACCGCAGGACCGGTGACGTCGTCGTCTGGGCCCAGGAACTCGGACCGGACGGCGAACTGCTCGAGGAATACGACGACACGCCCACCGATTTCGGACGGGTCGCGGCGATGACGGCCCGGCAGGTGATCCTCCAGCGGCTGCGAGATGCCGAGCACGACCAGACGTTCGGCGAATACTCCGGCCGCGAGGGCGACATCGTCACCGGCGTCATTCAGGCCGACGCCCAGGCCGCCCAGCGCGGTCTGGTGCTCGTCGACATCGGCAAGGTCGAGGCGATCCTGCCGCAGTCCGAGCAGGTGCCGGGGGAGCAGTACACGCACGGCACCAGGCTCAAGTGCTACGTCGTCGGGGTCGCCCGCGGCATGCGCGGTCCACAGGTCACCGTCAGCCGTACCCATCCCAACCTGGTCCGCAAGCTGTTCGCCCTCGAGGTGCCCGAGATCGCCGACGGCAGCGTCGAGATCGTGGGGGTCGCCCGCGAGGCCGGGCACCGCAGCAAGATCGCGGTTCGCACCGACGTGGCCGGGCTCAACGCCAAGGGCGCCTGCATCGGCCCGATGGGTCAGCGGGTGCGCAACGTCGTCGCAGAGCTGCACGGCGAGAAGATCGACATCATCGACTACGACGACGACCCGGCAACCTACGTCGGTAACGCGCTGTCACCGGCCCACGCGCTCGAGACCCACGTCGTCGACGCCGCCGCCCAGTCGGTGCGGGTCGTGGTGCCGGACTTCCAGTTGTCGCTCGCGATCGGCCGCGAAGGGCAAAATGCCCGACTTGCCGCGCGGTTGACGGGGTGGCGGATCGACATCCACAGCGACGCGGAGCCCGCCGACACGGGGGACACTGCGGCCGACACCGGGCCGGGCCCTTCGGGCGATTCGGCGGGTGGGGAGTAGACTTGATGGCGGTCGTCCGCACGTCGGCGGCAATCGAATCCGGTCCTAGCGTGCCTTCGGGCGCGATCCGCACCTGCATCGGTTGTCGACAGCGCGCGGTGGCCGCCGAGTTGCTCCGCGTCGTCGTGGCGCCGGACGCGATCGGCAAGGCGACACCCAGGCCCACGTACGAGCGTAGAGAAGTCGCGCCCGGTGGGCCTGCAGCCTTGCCCGTCGTGCCCGACCCGCGTCATCGCGCACCCGGCCGCGGCGCGTGGTTGCACCGCGATCCGGAGTGCGTCGAGCTCGCAGAGCGGCGCCGGGCTTTCGCTCGGGCCCTTCGGGTGCCCGCAGCGATTGATCCATCGCCGGTCCGTGAGTACGTTGCCGGACTGGCTCGACAACAGCAGCACCCGACCAGCGGATCCCCGCAGGAGATGACGAGCAATGGGCACTCGATGAAGCACCAGCGATGAGCACGTCCACCGTCTAATCGGGACCGAGCGGGTTGCCGCCTGGTCCTTTCGAAGGAGTCAAGTGGCAGGCAAGGCCCGCGTACACGAGCTCGCCAAGGAGCTCGGCGTTACCAGCAAGGATCTACTCACCAAGCTCGGCGAGCTGGGTGAGTTCGTGAAGAGCGCCTCCTCGACCGTCGAAGCCCCCGTTGCTCGACGGCTGCGCGAGGCATACCCCGACGCGGGTAAGAGCGCTCCGGCCCCGGCGAAGAAGGCTCCGGCCAAGAAGGCCGCCGCCGCGGCTGCGGCAGCGCCAGCACCTGCGCCGGTCGCGCCCGAGCCACCGGTGGTCGAGGCACCCGTGGCCCCGCCGGCAACCGTGCCCGCGGCACCAGCCGCTCCGGCCGCGCCGGTCGAGCCAGGTCAACACGACGAGTCCGGCGAGGGTCGTGCGGCTGCGGCTGGACCGCGGCCCGGGCCCCGTATCGCCAACAATCCGTTCGGGGTCGGTGGCAGCACTGCGCCGCCGCGCCCGGCGCCCGGCGCAATGCCGCCGCGGCCAGGCGCGCGGCCTGGCGGCACGGCCGGCCCTGGTGGCCCCCGGCCCAACCCCGGCATGATGCCGCCCCGCCCCAGCCCCGGCTCCGCGCCCGGGCGCGGCGGCCCCGGCGCTCGCCCGGGGGGTCCCGGCGGCCCGGCCGGTCCGGGCGGCCCGGGCGCTCGACCCGGTGGTCCGGGCGGGCCTGGTGCCCGTCCCGGTTCCCCTGGAGCCGGTCGAGCCGGTGCCGGCGGCGGGAACTACCGCAGCGGCCCGGGTGGCGGTCCCGCGCCGGCCGGCGGCGCGCCATTCCGTCCCGGTGGTCGTCCCGGTGGTCCGGGTGGACGCGGCCGTGGTGCCGGTACGGCTGGTGCCTTCGGTCGTGGTGGGGGCGGGCGTCCGACGCGCGGCCGCAAGAGCAAGAAGCAGCGCCGTCAGGAATTCGACAACATGTCCGCGCCGTCGCTGGGCGGCGTTCAGGTGCCGCGCGGCAACGGCCAGGTCCTGCGGCTGTCTCGTGGTGCCTCGCTGTCGGACTTCGCGGAGAAGATCGACGCCAACCCGGCGGCGCTCGTCACGGTGATGTTCCACCTCGGCGAGATGGTCACCACTACGCAGTCGGTCAACGAAGAGACGCTGCAACTGCTCGGCGCCGAGCTGAACTATCAGGTCCAGGTCGTCAGCCCCGAGGACGAGGACCGCGAGTTGCTCGAGTCCTTCGACCTCACGTTCGGTGAGGACGAAGGCGAGCAAGACCACCTCGTCGCTCGGCCGCCGGTAGTCACCGTCATGGGTCACGTCGACCACGGCAAGACCCGCCTGCTCGATGCGATCCGCAAGACGAACGTCATGGGTGACGAAGCGGGTGGCATCACTCAGCACATCGGCGCCTACCAGGTGCACGTCGAGCACGAGGGCGTCGACCGGGCAATCACCTTCATCGACACCCCGGGTCACGAGGCGTTCACGGCTATGCGGGCCCGTGGCGCGTCGACCACCGACGTCGTCGTGCTGGTCGTCGCCGCCGACGACGGTGTCATGCCGCAGACGATCGAGGCCCTCAACCACGCCCAGGCGGCAGAGGTGCCGGTCGTCGTGGCCGTCAACAAGATCGACAAGGAAGGTGCCAACCCGGCCAAGGTTCGCCAGCAGCTCACCGAGTACGGGCTCGTGGCCGAGGAGTACGGCGGCGACACGATGTTCGTCGACGTGTCCGCCCGGGCCGGCATCAACATCGACGGCCTACTCGAGAGCATCCTGCTCACGGTCGACGCCGCGCTCGACCTCCGCGCCAACCCCGACCAGGACGCGCAGGGCATCGTCATCGAGGCCCGGCTCGACCGCGGTCGCGGCCCGGTGGCCTCGCTGCTGGTGCAGCGCGGCACGCTCAACGTCGGCGACTCGATCGTGGCCGGCGATGCGTTCGGCCGGGTGCGGGCGATGATCGACGAACACGGCGACGCGATCGAGCTGGCCGGCCCGGCCCGTCCGGTCCAGGTGCTCGGGCTCACGTCGGTGCCCGGTGCCGGCGACTCGTTCCTCGTCGTCGACGAGGACCGCACCGCCCGGCAGATTGCCGATCGGCGATCGGCCCGCGAGCGCAACGCCCAACTCGCCGCCAACCGGCGCCGGGTCTCACTCGATGACCTCGACAAGGCTCTCGCGGCTGGAGACATCCAGCAGCTGAACCTGATCATCAAGGGTGACGTGTCCGGTTCGGTCGAGGCGCTCGAAGACGCGCTGCTCAAGATCGACACCGAATCGGGGATCAACGACGAGGTGTCGCTGCGGGTCATCGGCCGCGGTGTCGGTGCGATCACCGAGAACGACATCAACCTCGCCATCGCCTCTGACGCCGTCGTCATCGGCTTCAACGTGCGGCCAGAAGGCAAGGCGCGCGAGGCGGCCGAGCGCGAGGGCGTCGACATCCGCTACTACACGGTCATCTACCAGGCCATCGACGAGATCGAGTCGGCGCTCAAGGGCATGCTCAAGCCCGAGTTCGAAGAGGTGCAGCTCGGTACCGCCGAGGTTCGGGAAGTGTTCCGGGTTCCGCGGATCGGCAACGTCGCGGGTTCGTTGGTCCGTACCGGCGTCATCCGACGCAACAGCAAGGCCCGGCTGGTTCGCGACGGCACCGTGGTCGCCGAGAACCTCACTGTCGAGTCGCTGCGGCGGTTCAAGGACGACGCCACCGAGGTCCGCGAGGGCTTCGAGTGCGGTATCGGTCTTGGTTCCTTCAACGACATCAAGATCGACGACGTGATCGAGACCTACGAACTGCGCGAGAAGCCGCGCGCCTGACGGTTCGTACGTTGATCTCGGTGCGGTTCGCCTCGGCTGGCGGATCGCACCGGGATTGCCCGAAAGGTTGGACTGGTCGTGGTAGTCGGCACGCTGGCCGTCGACGTGCTGCTCGGTGACGTGCATTCGCTGAAACACAAGCGGGCGGTCGTTCGTCCGATCGTCGCCGAACTACGGCGCCGGTTCGAGGTTGCGGCCGCGGAGACGGGCGACCAGGAATTACACCGGCGGGCCGAACTGGCGGTGGCGGTCGTGGCGTCAACCCACGCCCACGCCGTCGAGGTGCTCGACGCCTGCGAGCGACTGGTGGCGGCGCGTCCCGAGATCGAGCTGCTGTCGGCCCGGCAACGGGTGCTTGATGACGACGACCTGAACTGACCCGAGGCTGGACGAGGAGACTGAGATGGCTGACGCGGCACGGGCCCGGCGCTTGGCGGGTCGGATCAAGCAGATCGTGGCCACCGGCATCGAAACCCAGGTGAAGGATCCACGCCTCGGCATGGTGACGATCACCGATGTGCGGGTAACCGGCGATCTGCACGATGCCACGCTGTTCTACACCGTGTTCGGCTCGGAGGACGACCGCGCCGCCTCGGCTATGGCGCTGGAATCGGCCAAGGGAGTTCTCCGCAGCGAGGTCGGCCGGCAGACCGGCGTGCGGTTCACGCCGTCGCTCACCTTCGTTCTCGATGCGGTTCCAGACACTGCCAGGCAGATCGAGGATCTGCTGGCCGTCGCGGCCGAGGCCGACGCGCAGGTCGAAGCGGTGCGCCAGGGCGCGCGCCCGGCCGGCGACCCGGACCCCTACCGCAAACCCCGCGAGGACGCCGGGGAGGACGCCGAGCTCGACGAGGATGGGCTGTGATTCGGCGAGCGCCGACACCCGGTCCGCGGCGCCCGGCCGTTGACCATCCGAGCCGGTGAGAGAAATGCCGCCGGCTGAGCCGGCCGCCGCAGCCGTTCCCGATGCGGCGACGCGCCGGCTGCTCGCGCTCGCGGCTTCGGCGTTCGTCGTGCTGGCGGCCGAGCCGCTGTACCTGCTGGTGGATACCGCCGTCGTCGGACATCTGGGTGCCGTGTCGCTCGCCGGCCTGGGCGTCGGCGCCGCGCTGATGGCGCTGCTGAGCATCGTCGGCGAATTCGTCGAATACGGCACCACCGGGCGCTCGGCTCGCTGGTTCGGTGCCGGCCGGGTCGAAGCCGCGGTCAACGAAGGCGTGCAGGCGTCATGGCTGGGCTTCGGCATCGGCGTAGTGATGGTGGCTTTGGGTGAAGCATTGGCCGGCCCGTTGACGACGTTGCTCGCCGGTGGGCCTGGCCCGGCCCAGCACGCGGCCGAATCGTGGTTCCGCATCGCCCTGATCGGCTTGCCCGGCGTGCTGCTCGTCCTGGCCGGCAACGGCTGGATGCGGGGGGTGCAACGCACGCGGGAACCGGTGCGCATCGTCTTGATGGCGAACGCCGCTTCGGCGGTCATGTCGCCGGTGCTGGTCTACCCGGTCGGGTTGGGCTTGAACGGGTCGGCGGTCGCGAACGTCGTCGCCCAGGCCGTGGGTGGCGGGTTGTTCCTGCGTTCGCTGCATCGTGCAGCGGGCGGCCTGAACCCCGACTGGTCGATCATGCGCAAGCAAATCGTGGTCGGTCGTGATCTCATCCTGCGCTCGGCCGCATTTCAGGTGGCGTTCCTGAGCGCCGCGGCGGTCGCCGCCCGCATGGGCACCGCCCAGATCGCCGCGCATCAAATCGGCCTGCAGTTGTGGACGTTCACCGCGCTGCTGCTCGACTCCTTCGCCATCGCGGCCCAGTCGCTCGTTGGCGCGGCTCTCGGCGGCGAAGATGAAGCGGCAGCGCGGCGGATGGGTTGGCAGGTCGCGCGCTGGGGCTTGTACGCGGGGCTGGCGTTCGCCGCGCTGTACGCGGCGATGTGGGCCGTCCTGCCGCAGGCGTTCACCTCGTCGGGCGCCGTCGTGCACCAGGCGCACGTGCTCTGGCCGTGGTTCGTGGGGATGCTGCCGATGGCCGGCATTGTCTTCGCCCTCGACGGAGTCCTGATCGGGGCCGGCGACGTCGCCTTCATGCGCACGATCACGATCGTTGCCGCGGTGTTCGCCTTTGCGCCGATCAATGTCGCCGCCCTGCACTGGCACTGGGGTCTCGGTGGCGTCTGGGCCGGCCTGACCGCCTTCGTCGGCGTGCGGTTCGTCGGCATGGTGCTGCGTACCCGCGGCAGCAATTGGATTGTTCTGGGAGCGCACTCGTGAGCGACGGCCTGGTTATCGTCGACAAGCCGGCGGGCCTGACGTCGCACGACGTCGTCGCCCGGATGCGCCGGCTCGCGCACACCCGGCGCGTGGGGCACGCCGGCACGCTCGACCCGATGGCCACCGGCGTGCTCGTCCTGGGCGTCGAGAAGGCCACTCGCCTGCTGCACCACCTGGTGCTGACCGACAAGGCCTATACGGCCACCATCCGGCTGGGGCAGGCCACCGTTACCGACGACGCCGAGGGCGCCGTGATTTCCGCGGCATCGACCGCCGGTATCGATCAGGCGGCCGTGCGAGCCGCAATGGCGCCATTGACCGGCGACGTACTGCAGGTCCCGAGTGCGGTGTCCGCGATCAAGGTCGACGGCCAGCGCGCCTATCAGCGCGTTCGCGACGGTGAGACGGTGGCGCTCACGCCCCGTCCGGTCACCGTCACGAGCTTCGAGTCGGTCCGGTTCACCCGGCCCACCGCAGACCTGGTCGACGTCGACGTCGAGGTGGAGTGCTCGTCGGGCACCTATGTACGGGCCTTGGCCCGCGACGTCGGCGCGGCGCTTGGCGTCGGCGCTCACCTCACCGCATTGCGCCGGACCCGGGTCGGTCCGTTCACCATCGCGCAGGCGCACAGTCTGGACGCGCTCGCCGAACTCGACGACCCGGTCACGCTTCCCCTCGCCGAGGCGGTCCGGGCTGCCCTGCCGGTGCGGGAGGTCGACGCCGCCGAGGCGCGCGAGTTGTCCTTCGGGCGTTCGCTCGAAGCGAGGTCGATCAGCGGAACTCATGGCGCCGTCGCGCCGGACGGCACGGTGGTTGCCCTGCTGGCAGAGGACGGCACATCCGCCCGTCCTGTCCTGGTTTTCGTGGCAGCAGGGTGACGGAGATCTGCGTAGGGACTAGCCAACTCCAGGCCGCGCGGTCATCGTGATTGCGTCGATGAAAGGTGCCCGTCGGTGCGCGGCAAGTAGGCTGCGCGACGTGCAGCGCTGGAGAGGGCTCGACGCCGTACCCACCGGGTGGGGTCATTGCATCGTGACGATCGGCGTCTTCGACGGCGTGCACCGCGGGCACGCCGAGATCATCGGCCGGGCCGTCGAGATGGCCACGGCCCAGGGCGTGCCGAGCGTGCTGCTCACGTTTGTGCCACACCCGTCTGAGGTCGTGCGCCCCGGCTCGCACCCGCCGGTGCTGACCAGCATCGTGCGGCGGGCCGAATTGGTCGAGGAGCTCGGCGTCGATGTCTTCTGCGCGTTGCCGTTCACGCTCGAGCTGTCGCGGATGCCACCCGACGAATTCGCGCACCGCGCCCTCGTCGAACGACTGCACGCCTCGGCCGTCATTGTCGGTGAGAACTTCCGTTTCGGGCACAAGGCCGCCGGTGACGTCACGCTGCTCGCCACGCTGGGCGAGACTTTCGGATTCACCGCCCAAGGAGTGCCGCTGCTGCGCGAGGGCAACACACCGCTGAGCGCCACCTACGTGCGCTCCTGCGTTCAGGCCGGTGACATGGCGTCGGCAACCCGGGCGCTCGGGCGGCCACACCGCGTTGACGGCGTCGTCGAGCGTGGCGACCAGCGCGGCCGAGAGCTGGGCTTCCCGACGGCCAATCTCCGCACCGATGCCTGGGCCGCGGTGCCGGCCGACGGTGTCTACGCCGGCCGGGCCGTGCGACTGGACGAATGGGGCCGCACGATCCCCGGTCCGGCGCTGGGCATCGCCGCCATCTCGGTCGGTACCAATCCGACGTTCGAAGTCCGGCAGCGCCGGGTGGAGGCCTACATTCTCGACTTCGACGCAGACCTGTACGGCGACGCGCTCGGCATCGAGTTCATCGCCCGGCTTCGCGGGATGGAGAAGTTCGACTCCGTCGACGCGCTGGTCGCGCAGATGCACAACGACGTGAACCGCACCCGTTCAGCCGTCGCCTAGTCGGCCCGCCGGAATCCTCGTCGCATATCAGCGTATTCCGTCAAAAACGCTCTTCGGTGACTCCCGCGCCGATTAAGGCGGAATCCGGGCACCCGACCGATTTGTGCAATGCGCAATTGCTGATCGCCGTCCTTGACGCCACCGCTGGATAATTGCACGATTGGCCGCACGGATAGACCCTTCCAACAAAGGCAAATTTGGTGGCTGAGCGCTGCGTTGCCGGGCACGCGCGATGGCCGTTGCGGAAAAGGCTGGCGTCTGGGGCGATTTGCGGCCTACTGGTCTTCCTGAGCGTCATTGCGTTGAACGTCAGCAGTCGAGCGCGCGCCGACGGTTCGCCGGCGGCCCAAGGAATGGATGTCGCCGGCAATCGGCTGTACCGCGACGGACAGGAATTCTTGCCGCGTGGGTTCAATTTCATCGGGATTCTCGGACCCGACGGTTGTGCGAATTTGCCACGTCAGGCCGCCGCTGCCCGCGCCAGCTTCGGTGTGACCGAACTGCTTGCGGCTCGTGACGATTGGCACGCCAATACGGTGCGCTTTCAAGTCAGTCAGTCCGGCCTGGATCCGCAGAGCGCGATCTATGTGCCGGCGTATCTCGACCGGATCACCGGCGCCGTGGCTCAGGCTCGCTCACTGGGTCTGACCGTCATCCTGTCGATGCAGGACCAGTCCAACGGATGCGGTAGCGCGCATCCCTTGCCGTCGGACGCGACCGTGCGGGCCTGGCAGAACCTGGCCCCGTTGGTTGCCGAAGATCCCTACGTGATGTTCGAGCTGTTCAACGAACCGCAGAACGACGTGGACGCCGCGGGTTGGGCGCAATGGCTCAACGGCGGCCCGGGCCCGAAGACCAACCAGGGCGCCCCGATCATCGGGCAGCAGGCGCTGGTCCAGACGGTGCGCGACCTCGGCGCGAACAACGTCCTGATCGCCGACGGCGCGAAATATGCGGGTTCCCTGCAAGGCTTGCCGCCGCTGAGCGATCCGCTCGCAGCTCCCCGGATCGCGTACGCGTGGCATCCCTATTCGTTCCACGTGTCGGGGACGGCGACGCTGGCAACCGACCAGGCCAGCTGGGACTCCCGCACGGCGGCGGTGTCGGCTGCCGCGCCGGTCATCGCGACGGAGTGGAACGCCAGCCTCAGCAAGTGCACGGCCGGTGTCGCCGCGCGCGCGCCGGATCTGCTGGCCTACTTGCGGTCGCAACGCATCGGGCTGCTGGGCCACGCGTTTGACGTGGTCGCGACGATGGTCCAGGACCTCGCGACCTGGACCCCGACGACGCTGGACGGATTCGGCTGCAATGTCGTCGGTCCCGACGCCGGACTGCTCGTGCAGGACGAATTCAAAGCTCAGGCGGCCCTCGAATCCGGACAGGACATCACAGCGCCGAGGGTCACCCTGACCACGCCGGTCGACGGCACTGTCGTCGGCGGGACGGTCGACGTGGCCGGGGAAGCAAGCGACGACGTCGGTGTGACCAGCGCGGATCTCTTGGTGGATGGCATTGCGGTCGCGGCCGCCGACACGACCTCGCCCTCGGTCGCCTGGGACAGCGCGAGCGTTGCCGACGGGACGCACACCCTCCAGTTGCAGGCGGCCGACGCGGCCGGCAATGTCGGGCGCTCGGCCAGGATCAGCGTGACCGTGCGCAACTTCGACGTCATTGCGCCCAGCACGCCGGACGGGCTCACCGGCATTCTCGGCGGCCCGACGTCGGTGCAGTTGAGTTGGCAACCATCGAGTGACAACACCGCCGTAGCGGGCTACCACGTCTATCGCGACGCCGCGCTCATCGCGACGGTGACCGATGGCACCGGGTACGTCGACTCCGGCCTCGGCTACGCCACGACGTACAGCTACCAAGTCGATGCATTCGACGCATCGGCCAACGCCAGCCCGCTGAGCGCCGCTGTCACGGTGCGAACCCCGGCCCGAGATACGGCCGCGCCGAGCATCCCGCTCGGCCTCAAGGCGACGGCCATCCGCTCGAGTTCGGTGACGCTGGCCTGGACGGCATCGCACGACAACGTCGGTGTCGATCATTACAGCGTCTATCGCGGGACGACGCTGATCGGTGCTCCGGTCCAGCCGACGTTCACCGATACCGGAGTGGCTCAAGGCAAGACGTATTCCTACACCGTCACTGCGACCGACGCGGCGGGCAACACCAGCGCGAAGTCGTCCGCGCTCTCGGTCAAGGTGCCCGACACCACGCCTCCGACGGTCCCGACCAACTTCACCGGGAAAGCCGGCTCGAAGAGCGTTTCGCTGAGCTGGAAGGCCGCAACGGACAATGTCGGCGTCGCCGGGTACTACGTGCTGCGCGACGGGATCCGGATTGCCACTGTGAAGACTGTCACCTACACGAACACCGGCCTGAAGAGCGGTGTCAAGCACGCTTTTGCCGTGCGGAGCTTCGATGCCGCCGGGAACCTCAGCCCGCTCACCGCGTCGATCTCCGTCACGCCGAAGTGACGCCCGACCGACCGGTCGGCCCTGAGCCCGGCCGCTGTGCGGGCCCCGCAGCGTGGGAATTGGGTCGCTCGGGTGCCTCGCTGGTACCGTGGAGGCCAGGCAAGCGCGAGCGAGCCCCGCGCAGCGTGCGTTAACTCTCCTACCGTGAGGAATTCCGGTGGGGCGCCCTGCACCGAACGAGAAGGAGTCGTCCGTGCCACTGGCAAGCGACGTCAAGAAGCAGATCATCGCCGAGTACGGCTCCGTCGAGAACGACAGCGGTTCGGCAGAGGTTCAGGTTGCGATGCTCTCGAGGCGGATCAGTGATCTGACCGAGCACCTCAAGTTCCACAAGCACGACCACCACAGCCGCCGGGGCCTTCTGCTGCTCGTCGGCCAGCGCCGCCGGCTGCTGAACTACCTGGCCAAAACCGACATCAACCGGTACCGGTCGATCATCGAGCGGCTCGGTCTGCGCCGATAGCTTTCGGGGGAGTGGCTCATCGGGCCGCTCCCCTTCCACTTCACAACTGAACATTCAAGCCGGACGCACACACACGCGCGTCCCTGCGACTTCGAGGACGCCGGTCCTCGGTAGTGGCGGTCGGTCGACAGCTCGACCCGCCCGCTTCGATCGAAGACCGGCACCCACTAGCGGTGTCAGCTCGTACGTCGCACGTGGCGCCCGGCGCCAAATCAAGGCATCGCGCTTTGGTCACCCGACCTTGCGCTGCCTGACGTACGAGAGGGGTACTCCATGGCCGCACAGCCAGAGGCCAATCAGAACGACGACGGCATCTTCGAGACCGTCGCAACAATCGACAACGGCAAGTTCGGCACCCGCACGATCCGGTTCGAGACGGGGCGCCTGGCCCGGCAGGCTGCCGGCGCCGTCGTCGCGTATCTCGACGACGACACCATGCTGCTGTCGGCCACGACGGCCGGCAAATCGCCCCGTGAGGGCTTCGACTTCTTCCCGCTGACGGTCGACGTCGAGGAGCGGATGTACGCCGCGGGCCGCATTCCCGGCTCGTTCTTCCGCCGCGAGGGCCGTCCGAGCGAGGACGCGATCCTCACCTGCCGGCTCATCGACCGGCCGCTGCGCCCCACCTTCATCAAGGGCCTGCGCAACGAGGTGCAGGTCGTCATCACGGTCATGGCGCTCAACCCCGACCACGCCTACGACGTGGTCGCCATCAACGCCGCTTCGGCGTCCACCCAGATCTCCGGCCTGCCGTTCTCCGGCCCGGTCGGCGGCACGCGGGTGGCGCTCATCGACGGCCAGTGGGTCGCCTTCCCGACGTTCTCCGAGCTCGAGCGCGCGACGTTCAACATGGTCGTGGCCGGCCGGGTCCTGCCATCGGGCGACGTCGCGATCATGATGGTCGAGGCCGAGGCCACCGAAGGCTCGGTCGCACTGATCGAAGGCGGCGCCACGCGGCCGACCGAAGAGGTCGTGGCCGAGGGGTTGGAAGCGGCCAAGCCGTTCATCGCCGAGCTGTGCCGGGCCCAGGCCGAACTCGCCGCCACGGCGGCCAAGCCGGTGGCCGAGTTCCCCGTCTTCCTCGACTACTCCGATGAGGTGTACGAGGCGGTCGACTCCAGTGTGTCGGCCGAGCTCGCGGCCGCGCTGACCATCGCCGACAAGCAGGACCGCGAAACGCGCCTGGACCAGATCAAGGACGAGGTCAAGGCCGCCCTGGCCGAGCGCTTCGAGGATCGCTTCCACGAGGTCAGCCCGGCGTTTCGGGCCGTGACCAAGAAGTTGGTGCGCCAGCGCATCCTGCGGGACAAGGTCCGTATCGACGGCCGCGGTCTGGCCGACATCCGCACGTTGTCGGCCGAGGTCGAGGTCGTACCGCGGGTGCACGGTTCGGCACTGTTCCAGCGCGGCGAGACCCAGATCCTCGGCGTCACCACGCTGAACATGCTGGGCATGGAGCAGAAGCTCGACACGCTGTCACCCGAGCGCACCAAGCGCTACATGCACAACTACAACTTTCCGCCGTACTCGACCGGTGAGACCGGCCGGGTCGGCTCGCCGAAACGGCGCGAGATCGGCCACGGTGCGCTCGCCGAGCGGGCGCTGGTGCCGGTGCTGCCGGGCCGCGATGAGTTCCCGTACGCGATCCGCCAGGTCTCCGAGGCGCTGAGCTCCAACGGCTCGACGTCGATGGGGTCGGTGTGTGCGTCGACGCTGGCTCTGCTCAACGCTGGTGTGCCGTTGCGCGCGCCGGTCGCAGGCATCGCGATGGGTCTGGTGTCCGACACGGTCGACGGCAACACCGAGTACGTCGCCCTCACCGACATTCTCGGCGCCGAGGACGCGTTCGGCGACATGGACTTCAAGGTCGCCGGAACGCGGGAGTTCGTCACCGCCCTGCAGCTTGACACCAAGCTCGACGGCATTCCGTCCGAGGTCCTGGCCGCGGCGCTCAAGCAGGCCCGCGACGCCCGGCTGCACATCCTCGACGTGATGGCCGAGGCCATCGACGGACCGGACGAGATGAGCCCGTTCGCCCCCCGGGTCACGGTCGTGAAGATCCCGGTCGACAAGATCGGCGCGGTGATCGGGCCCAAGGGCGCGATGATCAACTCCATCCAGGACGAGACCGGCGCGCAGATCACGATCGAGGACGACGGCACGATCTACGTCGGCGCTTCCGACGGGCTCTCGGCCCAGGCGGCGGTCGACCAGATCAACGCCATTGCCAACCCGCAGATGCCGAAGGTCGGCGAGCGATTCCTCGGCACCGTCGTGAAGACGGCCGCGTTCGGGGCCTTCGTCTCGCTACTGCCGGGCAAGGACGGCCTGATCCACATCAGCAAGCTCGGCCGGGGCAAGCGCATCGGCAAGGTCGAGGACGTCGTGAACGTCGGCGACAAGATCCAGGTCGAGATCGCTGAGATCGACCAGCGCGGCAAGATCAGCTTGGTCCTGGTCGACGAGGACGCCGCCAATGGCGCGGCACCGGTCGTGCCTGCGGCGGAGAACGCCGACGTCTGAGTTCGATCCCGGCGAGCCCGATATCGTGTCGCGCTCTCCCGCCCTAACGGCCGGGGGAGCGCGACGCGGTCGTTTGCGGGGCACGTTCCGGGTGCTGCCGACCGAGGTCCGGGCGTTGGTCGCAGTCGCGTTCATGGTCGCCCTCGGCTACGGCATCGTCGCGCCCGCCATTCCGCTGTTCGCCCGTCAGTTCGGCGTCGGCAAGGCGGCCGCCGGCGCCGTGATCAGTGCCTTCGCCTTGATGCGGTTGCTCACGGCCCCCTTCGTCGGGCGGTTGGTGAACGGGTTCGGCGAGCGGGTGATGCTGGCTACCGGGATCATTGTCGTCGCGGTGTCGAGCCTGCTCGCCGGATTCGCCCAGGACTACTGGCAACTGCTCGTCCTGCGCGGCATCGGCGGCGTGGGCTCGATCATGTTCAGCGTCAGCGCGGCCAGCATCCTGATCCGGGTCACGCCCAGCCATCTGCGCGGCCGCGCGCAGGGCGCCTGGGCCGGCTCGTTCCTGCTCGGGATGATCGCCGGCCCGGCGGTGGGCACGGTGGCCACCTTCTCGCTCCGAGCCCCGTTCTTTCTCTACGCCGGCACGCTGGTCGTTGCCGGTGCCCTGGCCCTCAGCACGTTACGGCACAGCGAGTTCGCGGCCCGGCAGAGCGCTCGCGGTGACCCGTTGCCGCTGCGGATCGCCATGCAGAACCGGGCTTACGTTGCCGCGCTGGCCGCGTCGTTCGCGGGCGATTGGGCGGTCGTCGGCGCGCGCACGGCGATCGTGCCGCAGTTCGTCACCGACCGCCTTGGGCTCGGCCACGGGTGGGTCTACGCCGCGTTTCTCGTCGTGAGCATCGTGAGTGGGGCCTTACTGCTGCCGTTCGGCCGAATCGCCGACTCGCGAGGGCGGCGCCCGGTGATCATGACCGGCCTGCTGATCGGCGCGGTCGGCTTCGTCCTCCTTCCGTCCGTGCCCACGATCCTGGGGCTGTTGGTCGCGATGGCGCTCCTTGGAGTAGCCGGCGCCGCCGATTCGGTCGCGCCCGGCGCGTTGATGGGCGACGTCGTGGCCGGACGCGGCGGAACGGTGGTCGCCGTTTTTCAGATGTCCGGTGACCTGGGCGCGGTCATCGGCCCGATCGCGGCGGGCTGGATCGCCGACGGGTATGGCTACGCGGCCACGTTCCTGGCCAGTGCGGCGGTCTCCGCTGCACCATTGCCGCTGGTCGCCACAGCGCCGGAGACGCTCGTCGCGTCCCCGGCCGCGACCGTGAGCGAGCCTCCGGCCGCCTGAGCCGGCCAAGTAACGCGGTTGTGAACTGCATGCTATTGTCTATTCAACCGATGGACTTCATAGGGCCCGTCGACAAGGGAGAGGTGCGTGTTTCAATGAGGATTGCCCGCTCGCGACGCAACCAACTGGTTGCCATGCTTGCCGTAGTCACTGCAGCGGCGGTCGGCGTGAGCGGCTGCTCATCCTCCGGCGGCAGCAAGAGCAAGGTCGCCATCATCGCGTACTCCGTGCCCAAGCCGGCTTACGACGCGCTCTCGGCGGCCTTCCAGAAGACGGCCGACGGCAAGGACGTGAAATTCTCGTCGTCGTACGGGCCGAGCGGCAGCCAGAGCAAGGCCGTATTGGCCGGTCAGAAGGCCAGCTACGTCGCGTTCTCCGTGGAGCCGGACCTCACCAAGCTGGTCCCCAAGTATGTCGATTCGAAGTGGAACAGCGGCTCGACGAAGGGGTTGGTCTCCAAGTCAGTCGTCGTCATCGTCGTCCGCAAGGGCAACCCCCTGGGCATCAAGGGTTGGGACGACCTGACCAAGCCCGGGGTCAAGATCGTGACTCCGGATCCGGCCTCCTCCGGTTCGGCGAAGTGGAACATCCTCGCGGCGTACACCCACACGCTCGCAGAGGGTGGCACCGAGTCCGCGGCTCGCAGCTACCTGAAGGACTTCTTCGGTCACGTCACCAGCCGCGCGGCCAGCGGCGCCGTCGCGACCCAGCAGTTCGTCAGCGGCACCGGGAACGTGCTCATCTCCTACGAAGACGAGGCGATCGCCGCCCGGCAGGCCGGCGACTCCGTCGACTACGTCGTGCCTGAGCAGACCTTCCAGATCGAGAACCCCGCGGCCGTCACCAAATCCGCGCCAAAGGCTGCGAGCAAGTTCTTGGCCTACGTCCGCAGTGAAGCCGGCCAGGAGATCTTCGCCAGCAAGGGTTTCCGGCCCGTTCTGACCGACGCCAAGGTCGGCACGGTCAAGGGCGCGAACGACCCGGCCAATCCGTTCCCGGCCGTCGCGAAACTGACCACGATCGCCGACCTCGGCGGCTGGTCGGTCGTCAACGACAAGTTCTTCGGTGACAACGGCATCGTCACCCAAATAGAGAAGGCGGCCTGAGCACGCAGCTGGCGGGACTCGCGGCGCCTCAGGAGAGTCTGCGGCGCCGCGGCACCCGCCGCACTTCGGTTTCCGACCACGAGCGGCTCAAGGCCGGCTCGGGCATCGGCCTGGGCGTCGTCGTGCTATGGATGAGTCTGCTGGTCCTGCTGCCGCTGGCCGCGGTGCTCGGCAAGGCGTTCGGATCCGGGTGGCACGACTTCTGGACGGCGATCACCGACCGGGAGGTGCGCAGCGCGCTGCGCCTCACAGTCGGGCTGGCCGTTGGGGTTGCCGTGGTCAACGCCGTCATGGGAACGCTCGTGGCGTGGGTGCTGGTGCGCGACAACTTTCCGGGCAAGAGCGTGCTGGAAGTCGTGATCGACGTGCCGTTCGCCCTGCCCACGATCGTCGCCGGTCTGGTGATGCTCACGCTGTACGGCGGCAGCAGCCCGATCGGGGTGCACCTGGTCGGCACCCGCACCGGGTTGTTCGTAGCGCTGTTGTTCGTGACGCTTCCGTTCACGGTGCGCACGGTGCAGCCGGTGCTGCTCGACCTTGATCGCGAGGCGGAGCAGGCCGCGACGTCGCTGGGGGCCGGGCCGACGGTCGTGTTCCGCCGCATCATCCTGCCGGCCCTGTTGCCGGCCATCTTGTCCGGCACGGCCCTGTCGTTCGCGCGGGCGCTGGGCGAATACGGGTCGGTGGTGCTCATCTCGAGCAACCTGCCGTTCAAGACACAGATCGCGTCATCGATCATCTACGGCAAACTCCAGGACGCCGACCACCCGGTCGCGTCGGTCCGGGCGGCGTCAGCGATCGCGGCCGTTCTGCTGCTCGCGAGTGCGCTTGTGCTGATCGCCCTCGAGACGATCCAGCACCGGGTGGCGCGTCGTGGTTGACAGCCACGGTCTGGGGGCCGGCGGCACGTCGCGCACGGCGCGGATCGGTTTGCGCTCGGTCGTGATCGGCTATCTCGGCATCCTCGTCCTGCTGCCGCTGGGCGTGGTCATGTGGCGCACGTTCGAGCCTGGGTTGACGGCGTTCTTCAATGCGCTCGGCGACCCGGACACCCAACACGCCCTGCGACTCACCGCAGTCATCGCAAGCTGGGCGCTCGTTATCAACACCGTCTTCGGGGTGACCGTCGCCGTGCTACTGACGCGCTACCGCTTTCCCGGGCGTCGGCTGCTGAGCGCCTTCATCGACCTGCCGGTCTCGATCTCTCCGATCGTGGTCGGCCTGGCGCTCGTGCTGGTGTACGGCAACCAGGGCTGGTTCGGCTCGTGGCTTGAACGCGCCGGCTTTGCGGTCGTGAACGCGACCCCGGCCATGGTGCTCGCCACCGTCTTCGTATCCCTGCCCCTGGTCGTGCGGGCGGTAGCGCCGGTGCTCGAGCAGTCCGGCGTCGAGCAGGAGCACGCTGCCCGCTCGCTCGGCGCCGGCGCTGTGGCCCAGTTCCGCCGCATCACGTTTCCGACCATCCGAGCCGCCCTGACGTACGGGGTGGTGCTCAGCCTCGCTCGCTGCCTCGGCGAGTACGGCGCGGTACTGGTCGTGTCGGGCAACATTTCCGGGCAGACCGAGACCGCGACCCTGCGTATCGACAACCTGTACTCGTACGACACCACCAGCGGCGCCCGCTCGGCGGCGTATGCGGTGACGTTCATCCTCGTCGCCGCCGCCGTACTGGCGATTGTGGCCATGACCGTGTTACGCCGAAGGCAGGAGGCCGCATGAGTATCGAAGCGAGGGGGGTCGGAAAGCGGTTCGGGGACTTCGTCGCGCTGGACGACGTGGACTTGTCGGTGGGCTCGGGCCAGTTGACCGCGCTGCTGGGCCCGAGCGGTGGGGGCAAGTCGACCCTGCTGCGAATCGTGGCCGGCCTCGAGCGGCCCGACACCGGCGTGATCGAGATCGACGGGGAGGACTCCACGCGGGTGCCGGCCCAGCGGCGCGACGTCGGCTTCGTATTCCAGCACTATGCGGCGTTCAAGCACTTGTCGGTGTACCGCAACATCGCGTTCGGCCTGGAAATCCGCAAGCGACCGAAGGCCGAGATCCGCAAGCGAGTGGGCGAGCTGCTCGATCTCGTGCACCTCGCCCAGTTCGCCGACCGACTGCCGTCGCAGCTGTCCGGCGGCCAGCGGCAGCGGATGGCCTTGGCCCGTGCTTTGGCGGTCGACCCGAAGGTATTGCTGCTCGACGAACCGTTCGGCGCCCTGGACGCACAGGTGCGCAAGGAACTGCGGGATTGGCTGCGCCGGCTGCACGACGAAGTGCACGTGACAACAGTGTTCGTCACGCACGATCAGGAGGAGGCGCTCGAGGTCGCCGACGAGCTCGTCGTCATCAACCACGGCCGCGTCGAACAGGTCGGCACACCCGACGACCTCTACGACAAGCCGTCGAACCAGTTCGTGATGAGCTTTCTCGGCCCCGTGACGCGGCTGGGCGACCGGATGGTGCGTCCGCACGACATCGAGGTCTTCGCCCGGCCCACCGACGGGGCGATCCCGGCCCAGGTCGGTCGCGTGCAGCGCATTGGTTTCGCGGTGCGGGCGGAACTGAGCGCCGGCCCCGATTTGATTCAGGTGCAGCTCACCCGCGGGCAGGCCGAGTCGCTGGAATTGCTGGTCGGATCGCGGATGTGGGTTCGTCCGTCAGCGCATGCGGCGACACTGCCGAGCCCCAGTTAGGGCGCGCCCGCGTCGCAGCCCCGCAGTCTTTGCGAGGATGGCGCTGTGCAGATCTCGGCGAAGACGGACTATGCGGTGCGCGCGTTGCTCAGCCTGGCTGCGCGCGAACCGGATCTGGTGAAGGTCGATGAGATCGTCACCGAGCAGGGTCTGCCGCGCAAGTTCGTCGAGGCCATCCTCGGCGAGCTGCGGCGGGCCGCGCTGGTGCGTAGCCGCCGCGGAGCCGACGGCGGTTACGGCTTGGCCCGGCCCGCGAGTGAGATAACACTGGGCGCGGTCATCAGGGCGGTTGACGGGCCGTTGGCCGAGATCCGCGGCCTGCGACCCCACGAGACCGACTACTCCGGCGTAGCGGAACACCTTCCGCAGGTGTGGGTAGCGGTGCGTTCCGCGCTGCGCGGCGTCCTGGACGAGACCACCCTCGCGCAGGTGCTCAGTGGCAAGCTGCCGGCCCACGTCCGCAAGATGGTCGAGACCCCCGACGCCTGGCTGCCGCGGTGACCGGCCGGCGGTAGGCATGCGCCTCGAACTCGTCCAAGGCGATATCACCACGCAAGAAGTGGACGCGATTGTCAACGCGGCGAACTCCTCGCTGCTGGGCGGTGGCGGCGTCGACGGTGCAGTTCACCGGCGAGGTGGCAGAGCCATCCTCGCCGAATGCCGTCTCTTGCGCGCCGGTGACTATCCCGACGGTCTGCCGCCCGGGCAGGCGGTGGCGACCACCGCGGGCGACCTGCCGTGCCGGTGGGTCATCCACACCGTCGGGCCGATCTTCGGTCGCGGCGACGTCGAGACGCTGCGCTCGTGTTACCGATCCTCGCTCGCGGTCGCGGACGAACTCGGCGCACAGTTGGTGGCGTTCCCGCTGATCTCGGCCGGCGCGTACGGCTGGCCGGTCGAGGACGCGATCCGCCAGGCGCTCGACGTCATCACCTCGGCCCGCAACGAAGGCACGGCTCGGCTGGTGCTGTGGCAGCCGCAGACCTTCGACCTCGCCCGCCGCATCCAAACCGGCTGAGCCGCACCTGCCCACCGGTGCGCCCGCGTCACGGCTGGTGCGGCCGGTTCAGCAGCGGGGGAGCGCTCAACGCCCACCGGGGCCCCCCGCGCGGCGGCGTGCCATCGGTCATGCGCGATCAAGCGCCGAATGCCGGCTCGGTCCATCTCGCAATCTCGAGCTTGAGCATGCGTCAAGACCAGACCCTGCGCCGCCGCCAGCCGAATCGCACGACCATGCGCGGCCGGGCTTTGCCGCCGGAGCTCTCGAACGCTGGCTTCCCATGAGGCCCGCCAGGCCCGGACCGGGCCAACAGCGACATGGTCGGGCCCGCCCGGGACGATGACGTTGTCGAGGTACCAATCGGGATCTGGCTGCCATACCTCCATGGCGGTCATCGTGGCCGCTTCGGCTGACAGCTCTGGCTCATTGTCCACAGCCAGGGCTTCCCCGCCGGTGCGCCGGGCGTTGGGCCGGTGGCGGAGGCGCACAGGGCGGGGAAGCGACGGCTGTCAATGCGCGGCGGGATAGCGGTCGGCCGCCGCCCGGGTTACGGTGGCGGCAGGTCGAGGCGGGAGCACGGCGATGGGCGATATCGGCGAACTGCGGCGGCACTACGACGTGCTCGGTGACTACCCGGGCGCGAGATCGGCAGGCTGGGACCCGAGCGACCGGATGCCCGATCCGGACCCGATCCCCGCACCACAGCCAGAACCGCTTCCGGTACCTGACCCGGTGCCCACGCCGGGGCCGCCACCGCAACCTCCGAGCGAGCTGATCCGGTAGCGCCCGCGCGGCCTGCTGGCCCGATCGGCTGGCTGCTTCGTTTACCCGTACTGCGCGCGCTGCTGGTTGTTGCCGGCGGTTACCTGGTGTCGTTGCGTCCTGGTTTCTTCCCGGTGGAGCGTTCACCCAGGGTACGGGCCTTCTGCGGGCTCCAAGCCTGATCGTCGCACCGCCTAGGATCGCGGAATGAGCTCCGCACCCCCAACGCTCCCGCTGCGCCGGGCCAGCACCCGTCGCTTGGCCGCCGCCGGTGGCGGGGAGATGACCCGAACCGTGCTGCCCGGGGGGCTGCGCATCGTCACCGAGGCGATGCCGGGCGTGCGCAGTCTGAGCGTCGGGGTGTGGGTGCCGGTCGGCTCCCGGGACGAGTCGCTCAGCCTGGCCGGGACGAGCCACTTCCTCGAACACCTGCTCTTCAAGGGCACGACCACCCGATCGGCCCTCGACATCGCCAGCGCCATGGACGCGGTGGGCGGGGAGTTCAATGCGTTCACCGAGAAGGAGCACACCTGCTTCTACGCGACCGTCCTTGACCGTGACCTCCCGCTCGCGGTCGACATCATCAGTGACGTCGTACTGAATGCGACGCTCACGGCCCAGGACGTCGACGTCGAGCGAAGCGTCGTCCTCGAAGAGATCGCGATGCGCGACGACGACCCGGCCGACCTCGTCCATGACGAGTTCGCCGCCACGCTGTTCGGCGACACGCCGCTGGGCCGGCCGATCCTGGGCAGCGTGGCTTCGATCGGCGCGCTCACCCGTCGGCAGGTGGCCGGGTACTACAAGCGGCGCTATACACCTGACGCGATGGTGGTGTCGGTCGCCGGCAACGTCCGCCACAACGAGGTCGTCGACCTGGTGCGGACGGCGTTCTCCGGCCGCCTCGACTCCTCGCTCGGCCCGAAACCGCTCCGTGATCAGCGGCCCGCCGCCATCCAAGCGCCCGCCCGGCAGGTGAGCGTTGTCGGTGACGACACCGAGCAGGCCAACCTCGTGTTGGGCACGTACGGGGTGTCTCGGCATGATCCCCGCCGTTTCGCGATCGGCGTCCTGTCCGCCGCGCTGGGCGGCGGGATGAGCTCGCGGCTGTTCCAGCGCATTCGCGAGGAGCGCGGGCTGGCGTATTCGGTGTACTCGTTCAGCGGTGGTTACGCCGATGCGGGAGCGTTCGGGGTCTATGCCGGCTGCCAGCCCGGCAAGGCCGACGAGGTGCTGGGCTTGATGACCGAGGAACTCGACGCGGCGGCGCATGGTTCGCTCACCGTCGCCGAGATCGAGCGGGGCAAGGGGCAGATGCGCGGCGGAATCGTGTTAGGGCTGGAGGACTCCGGTTCCCGGATGACCCGCATCGGCAAGAGCGAGCTCGTGTACGGCGAGATCCTCGGTGTCGACGAGCTGCTGGCCATCGTCGATGCGGTCACTCCGGCCGACGTGACCGACGTGGCCGCAGAACTGCTCACCCGGCCGCGGTGTCTCACCGTGGTCGGTCCGTTCGGCGAGCACGACTTCGACAGCGCAGTCTGAAGGGACGCTCATGACAGAACCGATCCGCGTCGGCGTCCTCGGGGCGCGGGGGCGTATGGGCCAGCAAGTGTGTCAGGCCGTGGACGCGGCCGAGGATCTCGACCTGGTGGCAATGGTCGACGCGGGCGATTGGTTGTTCAGCGTCGCCGACGCCGGTGCCCAGGTTCTGGTCGACTTCACCCACCCCGACGTCGTCATGGACAACGTGCGCTTTGCCGTCGACCAGGGAATCCATGCCGTCGTCGGCACCACCGGCTTCACCCCGGAACGTCTCGACACAATCCGCACCTGGCTGGCCGACACCCCGGATCTCGGCGTACTCGTCGTGCCGAACTTCGGCATCGGCGCGGTGCTGTCCATGCGTTTCGCGCAGTTGGCGGCGCGCTACTACGAATCGGCCGAGGTGATCGAATTGCACCACCCGGACAAGGCCGACGCGCCGAGCGGGACGGCGATCCGAACCGCGGAGCTGCTCGCAGCCGCCCGGGCTTCGGCCGGCATGCCACCAGTGCCCGACGCGACGAGCCAGGCACTCGACGGCGCCCGTGGGGCGGATGTCGACGGCATCCGGGTGCACGCGGTGCGGTTGCGGGGGATGGTGGCGCACCAAGAGATCGTCTTCGGCGCCGAGGGCGAGACGCTCAGCATCCGGCACGACTCGCTGAACCGGTCGTCGTTCATGCCTGGCGTACTGCTCGGGGTACGCGGCGTGGCGTCTCGGCCGGGACTGACCGTCGGCCTCGAACCGTTGATCGGGCTCTGAACCCGCCTCAGTCGCGCCCGACGTGGGTGTCGAGCCAACCGATCAGCGGCGACAGGGAGCGGGCGGCCTTGACGATCTCGGTCCGCGCGCGCTTGGTCGACAGCCACGCCGGGCAGCCGAAGTCGCGATGCGCAGTCAACGTCTTGTACCGAAGGAGTGCCGCGCGCGGGTGCTCCTTGGGATAGCCGGCGGGGACGCGGGACAACTGCTCGCCGTGCACGCTGAGCCGGGCCTTGGCCACCGCCGCGATCGCGCGCTCGAGGGCGCGGCCGGCCACGTCGTCGGCCACCGCACGCCGCAGGCGTTCGATCTGAGCCGAGGTCGTGTCCCAGTAGCCGCCCGCCACCATGAGGCCGGCCGCCGAGACCTGCAGGTACACCGACGACTCGCCGAACCAGGCGCCTTGATGGGTCTTGTACGGGGTCTTGTCCCTCGCGAAGCGAACGTCGCGGTAGGGGCGAAAGAACTTGGCCGGTCCCAACTCCTTCTCGAGTTCGGTCGCGAGCACTTCGAGCGGGGCCCGGACGGACTGGTCGTAGATGTGCTTGTGCGCATTCCAGAACGACTTGGTGTTGTCCGCCTCGAGATCTTCGTAGAAGTCCAGGGCCGCAACTGGGATGCCCGTGAATGTCATGCCGCGGCCTCGGCCAGCGCGGAGTGCATGCGGATCTCGCGCAACTCTCCCGCGCCGGTGTCCAGTGCCCGGGCCAGCCCGTCGGGCGCCCACCCCGCCGAGACGAAGAAGTCGCGCGACGCGGTGTCTCCCTCCGGCAGCCAGGTGATCGCGCGGGTCATTCCGTCACCTCGGGCGTGCTCGACCATGGCCGCCAGCAGGCGCGAACCGTGGCCCCGTCGCCCCCACCGCGGCTCCACCAGCAGCGGCGCGACGGCAATCGTCGTCGCTGGTTCGGGATCGTCGGATTCGAGGTCGTCCGCCGGTCCCAGGCCGACGAATCCGACGAGGGCGTTCTGTTCCTGCGCGACGAGAACCCGGTGCCGGCTTGAGGGGGGCGCAGTGACCGCCTGCCGCCACGCTTCCTGCGCGATTTCGACCGACAGCGCGTCGAGGACGGCTGCGGGCAGGATGGCCGGATAGCAGGTGCGCCAGGTCTCGACCTGCACCCGCGCGATCTCGGGCACGTCGTCGGGACGGGCGGGGCGCACGCTGACATCGGCCATGCCGTCCACCCTAGGCAGTGCCGCGCGACGTGACGTTACTGAGCCGGTGCTTGCCCGAACGCCGCAGCCGGGTAGTACTCAGGTGCGACGTCCTCGGGTTCGTGTAGGACGTTGCGCAGCACGTGCCCGACCGCGACCACGACCGCTCCGGACAGGATCATGGCCACGCCCGCGGCCGCACTGTTGTCACCGGCGTACCGGACGATGATCACAATTGCGCCGAGTGCGACCCCGGCGCTCCACACCCAGGTCGTAAACCGCCGCCCGGCCCGCGCCCCGTACGAGCTCAGGCCGAGCGCGATCACGATCAACACGATCCCGGTGCCAAGGGCGTGCAGGTCGGGCGCGGCCGCAGCGATTCCGGCCGCCGTGGCGAGAAAGCCGCCCACCAGGAAAGCGACGCCCACTCCGGGCCGGCCACTGCGGTCGAGCAGGAACGCAGCGGCGTAGTAGGCCAGGCCGAAGACCAGGCTCAGGGCCGACACCGTCGTCCAGTCCGGGCCGCGCCGGTCGGAGAAGAGCCCGCCCTGATTGCCCAGCAGGAACGACAGCAGCGACGTGCCGCTGAACAGCGACGACTCGGCCTTGTCCAGCACGTACAGCCAAAGCGCGACGGTGGCCAGTCCGACGTAGAACGCGTGCCCGCGCGGGCCCGGTACGGCCAGGTAGCTGACCAGCCACACGACGATCGACACCAGGACGACAGCGTCCAACGAGAACGGAATCCCGCTCGTGCGCCCGGTGTCGAACGTCATGAAGCCGAGCAGCACCGGCACGCCGAGCGCGCTGCCGACGACGCCGGCCGTCGCCAACGGGCCTTGTCCGATCCGCACGGCCAGGGTGTAGCCGATCGTCACGACCACCAAGGAGAGTCCGATGCCGAGCAACTGTCGCGACGAACTGCCCCCGCCCGTCCCGCCGTTGGCGCTGGCGAGGTAGTCCCCGCTCCACACCAGGACGCCCAGCACCGCGAGTGCGACGCCGGCACCGGCCAGGGAGACCCCCAGCCGGGGCTCAGGGCGGCGTCCGGCCCGGCTGCCGATCCTCGTCAACAGGCCCGACCGCGGGCGCGCTGAAGGCTGCGGCGGCCCGGCCGGATCGTCCGCGGGTGACGGGTAGAGGGGCTCGCGCGGGTCACTCATGAGCGCAGCGTAGTGATCACCCCCATGGTTCGCGTGACGGAGCGGCGCGGATCAACGCTCGGCCGCGGCGTCGGACTCGGCGAACGCGGCTGCCTCAGCCCGCTCGATCCGGCGGTTGCGCAGATGCCACAAAGTCCACCCGACGACGCCGAGCCCGAGCAGCGCGAGCGGTGCCCATGTGAGCGTCTGGCCGACGACGTCGAGCGCCGAAGCGAAGGCATAGCCCAGCAGGACGCAGCCCGGCGCCCAGATCAATCCGCCGATCGCGTTCCACAGCAAGAAGGTGCGGTAGCGCATGCCGCTCATCCCTGCCATCGAGGGCATCAGCGCACGCAGCAGCGCGGTGAGGCGCCCGAGCAACACCGCCTTCCCCCCGTGGCGGTGCAGGAAGCCGTCGACCTTGGCCCAGCGATGCTCGCCGACCCACCGGCCCAGGCGCGATCGCCGGACTGGCGGCCCGAACTTGCGCCCGAACTCGTAGCCCACCGAGTCCCCGCCGATCGCACACACGACGGCAACCGCGATCATGACGCCGAGGTTGAGGTTGCCGTACTTCGCATTGCAGAAGACGCCGGCCACCAGCAGGGCGGTCTCGCCCGGGAGCACCATGCCGACGAGGATCGCCGCCTCGGCGAAGCACAGGGCCCCGGCCACCACGTACAGCCATTGCCCGACCGCCTCGCCGATGGTCTTCATCAGATGCTCGAACACGTGGGCATGGTCCCACGACGCAACGGCGATGGGCTGTCACCGCCTGGCTCTAGGGTGCGGTCATGGATGCTGCGACGCCCTCGCTTCGACTGAGCGCCGCTCAAGCCCGCCGTATCGCCTTAGGTGCGCAGGGTTTCGCCGACCCTCGCCCCACCGGCCGCGTCGATGCCCGCCACCTGCGTCGGGTCATTGCCCGGCTCGGCGTCCTACAGATCGACTCCGTCAATGTCTTTTGCCGCACCCATTACATGCCGCTGTTCTCCCGCCTCGGTCCCTATCCCCGCGAGGCGCTCGACCGGCTAACGGCTCATACTGCCGGGCCGGTGCGGCGGGAAATGTTCGAGTACTGGGCCCATGAAGCCTCGTTGGTGCCGGTCGAGCTGCAGCCGTTGCTGCGTTGGCGCATGGAGCGCGCCCAGGCCGAAGCTTGGGGCGGTATGCGCCGCATCGCCCGTGACAACCCGCACCTGCTCGACGAGGTGCTGAGTCTCGTGCGCGAACACGGCCCCATCCGTGCGGGCGAGACCGGGGTCGCCCGGCCGGCTCGGCGGCCAGGGGAGATGTGGAACTGGCACGACGGCAAGGTGGCGTTGGAATTCCTGTTCTGGGCCGGGCAGGTCACGGCAGCTCGGCGAATCAACTTCGAGCGGCTGTATGACCTGCCCGAACGGGTGTTGCCGCCCGAGGTGCTCGCGGTGCCGACCCCGAGCGTCGACGCCGCACAACGCGACCTCGTCCGCGTCGCCGCCGCGGCCTACGGCGTCGCCACCGAACCAGATCTGCGCGACTACTTCCGGCTGCCCCACGCCGACTCGAAGGCCAGGGTCGCCGAACTGGTCGAGGCGGGGGAGTTGGCACCGGTCGACGTCGAGGGCTGGTCGGCTCCGGCGTATCTCTGGCCGGGCGCCCGGCGTCCGCGGCGCGTCACGGCCCGCGCGTTGCTCTCTCCGTTCGACTCGCTGATCTGGTTCCGTGAGCGCACCGAGCGCCTGTTCGGATTCCGCTACCGCATCGAGATATACACGCCGGCACCCAAGCGGGTGTACGGGTACTACGTCTTGCCATTCCTGCTGGGGGAGGCGTTGGTCGCGCGCGTCGACCTGAAGTCCGACCGCCAGGCCGGGGTCTTGCGGGTGCAGGGCTCATACCTCGAGGACGGCGCCGATCCGTACTGCGTGGCGGGGGAGTTGGCACAGGAGCTGACGACAACCGCGCAGTGGCTGGGCCTGAGCGGCGTCGAGGTGATGCCCCGAGGGGATCTCGCCACCGACCTGGCCAAAGCGTTCGCCTGACACGCCGAGTTGATCGCGAGCGGTGGGCGTATGCAGCGCTGGCCGGTGACTTCGTTCCCGGTTGAGTCGATGCTCACGCCGCGCGGAACAGGTGCACGTCACCGCTGCCGGTGCGGGCACGGACGGTGATCGGCCGCCCCTTCGCTGTTGGCGCGTCCTCGATCGGCAATTCGGAACTGACCCGACCGGAGCCGGTGATGACGTCCAGGCGAGCGGTCTGGCCCGCGGGCAGCCCGATCGCGATTGCGCCCGAACCCCGCGCCAGGTCGACGTCGCCATGGACAGCGCCGAGTGACGCGGCGCCGGCGCCGGCGCGGCTGCGCACCGAACCGCGGACGGTGGAGACCTCGAGATCGCCGCTGCCGCCGCCGGCCGACAGGGAGCCGCCGATCTCGCCGAAGCTGGCGTCTCCCGAGCCCGACCGAGCCTCGACCGAGCCGGACACGCGCGCCACCCGCGCGGAACCACTTCCGTATCGCAACCGCAGGTCGCCGTCCACGTGGTCAAGGGTGATCGTCGACGATCCCGCAGCCACGTCGGCACTGCCGCAGCGCCCCTCGACCGTGACAGCGGCGGTGAATGCACTGACCTTGACAGCCGAACCACTGGGCACGGTGACGGTGATGTCGACGGCATCGCGTTGCCGGCCCCGACCGCCGAGCAGGCCGAGGTCGAAGATTCCACCCTGCCGGGGCGTCACAACCACCAGCGCCGACCCGCGTAGCTCCACCACAGTGCGCTCGCGAAACTGGGCCTCCCCGGTGCTGGGCTTGTTGCGGGGCGAGAGGGTTACCGTCGCTTCCTTGCAGTCGTCTTGCGCCAGCACTGTGAACGAGCCGTTGCCGACCCGGCCCACGACCTGGATCGGGCCGTCGAGCGGAAAGGTCTTGGTTTCCATGAGCGGGTCTCCTGTCGAGTGGTGGGAAGTTAGCCGTTGATCCAGCCGGTGATCCGGTGGGCGTTGCTACCGCCGCGGTGGGCGACGTCCGACCAGCCGGCCGAACCCGCCGACCACGGCCGGGCGAGCGCCGCCGCGGCCGCCCGGACAAGCCAGGTGTTCACCGAGACGCCCTCGCGCCCGGCCGCCGCCTCGACGTCGGACTTCAGCGCCTCGGACAGTCGCAACGAGATGCGGGCGCTGGTGTCGCCATCGTCGGCCCGCGTCGTTGTCGGCGGTTCGGGCTCACCGCCGAGCACTTCCACGCGCACGGCGTCGCCGTCGAGACGAATGGCCACGGTGGGTGCGCCCGGTGAGTCGAGGAGGGCCGCAGTGATCTCGTCGGCGGCGGCCGCCAGGGCGGCGAGGATCGCGAGCCGGACCGCCGGCGTGGCCGCAGCCGCCACGGTACGGGCGATCTCCTGCGTGCGTTCATCGCCGAGCGCCGCGCTGGCCGCGAGTTGCTCCTGGACCTGGTGAACGAAGTCGTCGAGCTGCATGACATCACTATGACATCACTTCGACGTCAACGCAACCGCACGATGATGTCGAGATGGCGGACCGGCACGGAGGGTCGACCCGCGTGGGGGTGGTGCGGCGGGCGAGCCGCGCGTGGCGCGGTCCGGATCGCCGGGACGGCCACTAGGCTGGCGAGCCGAACCGTCCGCTCGAAGTGCCAGGAGTGCCCGTGCCCGAGATCGTCCCGCTGAAGGTCCAAGCCATCGCCTGGACGCATTTCGAGGCTCCGGCCGACGTACCGTGGGACACCGATGCCGACGGTGGCCAAGCGCTGGCGGAATTCGCCGGTCGGGCCTGCTACCAGTCCTGGAAGAAGCCGAACCCGTCGACGGCGACCAACGCCGGCTACCTGCGCCACATCCTCGAGGTCGGCCACCTCTCGGTACTCGAGCACGGCTCCGTGACGTTCTACGTCACGGGGATATCGCGCTCGCTCACACACGAGCTGATCCGCCATCGGCACTTCAGCTATTCGCAACTGTCTCAGCGCTACGTGCCGGAACGCGACGCGGCCATGGTCGAGCCCGATGTCATTGCCGATGATCCGGAGTTGCACGCGAAATTCCTCGACGCCACCGAGGCTGCCGTCACTGCCTACACCGAACTGCTCGAAGGACTCGAGAAGAAGTTCGCTGATGTCGAGCACGCCACGCTGCGGCGCAAGCAGGCTCGCCAGGCCGCTCGGGCGCTGCTGCCCAACGCAACCGAAACCCGCATCGTCGTCACCGGTAACTACCGCGCCTGGCGGCACTTCATTGCGATGCGCGCGTCCGAGCACGCCGACGTCGAGATCCGCGCGCTGGCCATCACCTGCCTGCGCGAGCTGAACCGAGTGGCCGGCAACGCGTTCGCCGATTTCGAGATCGCCGCGCTGCCCGACGGCACTGAGGTTGCCTCGAGCCCGTTCGTCAGCGAGGGCTGAGGCGGTACTTTGTAGGCCATGACCGCCACGCCCGATTCGCGCCGCCCGTTCGGGCGTTTGGTCACCGCAATGGTCAGCCCGTTCGGGATCAGCGGGGAGCTCGACCTGGACGCGGCGGCCGCCCTGGCGAGCTACCTCGTCGACGAGCAGGGCAACGACGGCCTGGTCATCAACGGAACCGCGGGCGAATCACCCACCACGACCGACGCGGAGAAGGCCGACCTCATCCGCGCGGTTGCCGACACGGTGGGCGACCGCGCCCACGTGCTTGCCGGCGTGGGCACGTTCGACACCGTGCACTCGATCCATCTGGCCGAGCAGGCGGCCAAGGCGGGGGCCGACGGGCTGCTGGTCGTGACCCCGTACTACTCCCGGCCGCCGCAGGCCGGGCTGCTCGCACACTTCCGGGCCATCGCCGACGCCACCGAAGTGCCGGTCATGCTGTACGACATCCCGGGGCGCAGCGGCGTCGCCATCCAGACCGAGACACTGATCGCCCTCGCAGCCCACGAACGCGTCGTCGCAGTGAAGGACGCGAAGGGTGATCTGCCCGGCACATCGCGCGTGATCGCCGAGACGAACCTGGCTTACTACAGCGGCGACGACGCGATGACCTTGCCGCTGCTCGCCGTAGGCGCGGTCGGCGTCGTCGGGACCTCGACCCATTTCTGCGGAACGCAGACCAAGGCGATGATCATGGCCTTCGAACGCGGCGATACCGCGGAGGCCATTCGCCTGCATCAGCAGCTCCTTGCCATCTACACCGGAATCTTCCGTACCCAGGGCACGATCCTCGTCAAGGCCGGCTTGCGGCTGCGCGGGCGGGACGTGGGACCGGTCCGGCTACCCCTCGTCGACGCGACCGATCACGAGCTCAGCCACCTGCGGGCCGACCTCGCCGCCGCCGGTCTCCCCGTCGAGTGACGTATCTCAGTGGTGAGTGACGGCAAAATCGCCGTCTCTGATCATGGAAATGCGTCACTCGACGCGGGTCGACACCGCCGCCTGCCTCCCTCGTAACCATCGAGCACAGCGTTAGGGTTGCGAAGTGGCTGGAGCATCGAGAACGCGTTCCCGGCCGTCCGCCCGCCGCAAGGCCTCGGGTCGAGGCGGGCGGGGCCGTACCCGTGCCCGGAGCGCGCACACCGGACCGCTGACGGCGCTCGGGCGCGGTATCGCCGCGCTCTGGCGGGCTCTCGCCCACCTGGTCGGCGCGATAGCGCGCGCGGCGGGACGCAACGCCGCGTCGGCGCGTGAACTCGAGCCTGAGCACCGTCGCGACGGGGCGGGCCTCGGCGTCATTGCCTTCGGCGTGATCTGCGCGATGGCGGTATGGCTGCACGCCGCCGGGCCGGTCGGGCGGGTCATCAGCTCGGCCTGCCGGCTGGTCATGGGCAACGCGGCCGTCCTGCTGCCGTTCGTGCTGGTCGCGGCCGGCGCGCACCTGTTCCGGCAGGCCGCCGAGCCGGAGTCGCGCGGACGCATCCTGGTGGGCTCGGCCGCCCTCACGCTGTCGGTGCTCGGCCTTTTCGACCTATGGGCGGGCTCGCCGCATTCCAGCCACGGTCGCTCGCACGCCGGCGGCCTGGTCGGCGCCGCGGTGGCCACGCCGCTGCAGGCCGGATTGTCGGCCGCGATCGCCGTTCCGCTCTTGCTGTTGCTGGGCGCCTTCGGCGTTCTGGTCGTCACGGCCACGCCGATCAGCGCGCTGCGCGACTATGTCCGCAGCCTGTTCACAGTTTCGCCGAGCCCCGACACCATCGCCACGCCGGACGAAGCCGTGGACCCGGGGCGCAAGCGGCGGTTGCGCCGCACGCCGGTCGCGGACCCGGATGCCAGCACCGAGGACCTGCGCAGCGTGGACGAGTCGGTCGCCGAGGCCGAAGCCGAACTGGCCGCCTCGAGAGGCCCGAAGCCGCGCAAGCCCCGCACCGCCAAGCCGGCCGAGGAATTGCCCGCGATCACCCGCCCGGTTCAGCTCGAGCTCAACAACGGCGCCGGCATGTACACGCTGCCGCCGCTCAAGGAACTCGCGCACGGCAGCCCGCACCTGGCCCACACCAAGGCCAACGACGAGGTCATCGCGGCACTGCAGCAGGTCTTCGCCGAATTCGATGTCGACTGCGCGGTGACCGGCTTCAGCCGCGGCCCGACCGTGACGCGCTACGAGGTGGAACTCGGTCCTGGCGTAAAGGTTGAGCGGATCACCAATCTGACCCGCAACATCGCCTACGCCGTGAAGAGCGCCGAGGTGCGCATCCTCAGCCCCATCCCCGGCAAGAGTGCGGTCGGTGTGGAGATACCGAACGCCGACCCCGAGATCGTCATGATCGGCGACGTCCTGCGCTCGCCGATCGCCCAGCGTGATCACCACCCGATGCTCGTGGCGCTGGGCAAGGACGTCGAAGGCGGCTTCATCGTCGCGAACCTGACCAAGATGCCGCACCTGCTCGTCGCCGGCGCGACCGGCGCCGGCAAGTCCAGCTGTATCAACACCTTGATCCTCTCGATCCTGGCGCGGGCGACGCCCGACCAGGTGCGCATGGTGCTGATCGACCCGAAGCGGGTGGAGTTCGCGGCTTACCAGGGCATTCCGCACCTGGTGACGCCCGTGATCACCAATCCGAAGAAGGCGGCCGAGGCGCTCGGCTGGGTCGTGCGGGAGATGGACATGCGCTACGAGGACATGGAGTCCTCCGGCGTGCGCCACATCGACGACTTCAACCGCAAGGTGCAAAGCGGGGAGTTGGTGGCGCCGCCCGGGTCAGAGCGGGTCTACAGCGCCTACCCCTATCTGCTCGTCATCGTCGACGAGCTTTCGGACCTGATGATGGTCGCGCCCCGCGACGTCGAGGATTCGATCGTGCGGATCACCCAGCTCGCCCGGGCGGCGGGCATCCACCTGGTGATCGCCACCCAGCGTCCGTCGGTCGACGTCGTCACCGGTCTGATCAAGGCAAACGTGCCGTCCCGGCTGAGCTTCAAGACCTCGTCGCTGGCCGACTCGCGGGTGATCCTGGACCAGCCGGGTGCCGAGAAACTGCTGGGCAAGGGCGATGCCCTCTTCCTGCCGATGGGTGCATCCAAACCGGCCCGCATGCAGGGCGCATTCGTCACCGACACCGAAATCCACAGCATCACCACACACTGCAAGGCTCAACTGCAACCGACCTACCGCGCCGACGTCACTGCTCCGCAAGCGGAGAAGAAGCAGATCGACGAAGACATCGGCGACGACCTCGATCTGTTCCTTTCTGCCGTCGAACTGGTGGTCTCGACCCAGTTCGGTTCGACGTCGATGTTGCAGCGCAAGCTGCGGGTGGGCTTCGCCAAGGCCGGCCGGCTGATGGATTTGATGGAATCGCGCAGCATCGTGGGGCCCTCGGAAGGCTCGAAGGCCCGAGAGGTGCTGGTCATGCCTGACGAACTGGCCGGCCTGCTCTACACCCTGCGCAACGGCGGGACGGCGGACGACCTGATCTCCGCCGAGGACGCGGCGCCCGAAGAGGCCGGCGCCGACGCGATCTGAGCATCCGCGCGTTACCTATAACGAGTGCGGACATGCCAAGTGGCCACCTATCCCGCTCGTGAGCAGGACGGTGGCCACCGGCGAAAGCAGCGTATGTCAGCGCCCGCGCGCGCGATGCTGCGCGGAGTAGAACATTCGGTGCAGCGAGAACGACCTACGGCCGGGCTGACGATGTTGGCCGACGTAGTCCTTGGCGTCGTCGTCGACAATGACGACGGGCGCGGCCCAAGAGCGGTACCCGACCGGGTCGATCCGATCTGCAGTGGTCACAGTTATCACCTCCGTACCACGGACCGTAATGCCCGGTTCCGGTGTGACACGTGAGGCGCGCGGTGCCGCGTGTTACAGCTTGAGCAACATTCGCGTATTGCCCAGAGTGTTCGGTTTGACGTATTCGAGGGCCAGGAACTCGGCCACGCCTGGGTCATAGGAACGCCGCAGCGCGTCGTAGGTGTCCGGGTCGACCGGCGTGCCCTCGATCTCGGTGAAGCCGTGCCGCGCGAAGAACTCGGTATGGAAGGTCAGCGCGAACAACCGGGTCAGGCCCAGCTCGCGAGCGGTATGGATGAGTGAGCTCAGGATGGCCGCCCCGATGCCGCGGCCGCGGTGATCCGGGTCAACGGCCACGGTGCGGACCTCGCCCAGATCGGCCCACAACACGTGCAGGGCGCCGCAGCCGAGCACCTCGCCGTCGACGTCGGCGACCTGGAAGTCCGGCACGTCCTCGTAGAGCGCGACGAGCTCCTTGGCCAGCAGCTTGCGACCCGAGCCCGCGTAGATGTCGACGATGCGCTTGATCGCCGGTACGTCAGACGTGCGGGCTCGGCGCACTAGGACGTCGGTAGTGGACACGTCCAAAACGTTAGCGAACCGCGTGACGTGTATCCGGACCTGCGTCCTAAGGCACGAGCGTCGTCGCGTCGAGCCACGTCGATGTGTCGCTCGGGTCGGTTGCCCAGTGCACTGAGGCGAGGATCTTCGCGAACGTCGCGGCCGACCGATGTGGGCCGTCGAGCCCGATCACGACGTCGCGGCGCCCGACCAGGACCGATACCGCGCCGTCCGGGGTCTGCCGGCCGGACCGCCCGCCCACCGTCACCGGCTTGGCCCCGGCCATTCCCTCATGCGGGCCGGCGTCGCGCCATACCTGGATGTTCAGCGAATCCGTCGTCTCCTCACCCAGGGCCCCGTCAGCGATGGCCACGGTGGTTCCGTAGTTCTCGGGCAGGTTGTACGACGCCTGCACCGTGCGCAGGCTTGCCGGCACGTACCCGAATCGCAGCGGCAGCCTTATCGCCGATGTTCGGTGCGGGATGACCGCACGAGCCACCAGGAGTAGTTGCTTGACCGCTTGGGTGGTAGGCGTCGTGGCCCGCACAACCGCCCAGGAGTTCGGTGCGTATTCCCAGGAGACGGTCGGCAGCGACTTGTGTGACACGGGAACGATGCCGTCCCAAGGCCCGGCGGGGCGAATGCCGTAGTAGCCCCGTTGGCCGTTGACGTCGACGGGCGTGCCACTTCGCGTGCCGTCGGCGTGGAAGGCGCCCGCCCGATACAAGGTCACGAAGACCGTTCGCGGGAGACTGCCGCAGCATCCGACGGCATCGGGATCGTCGACCTTACGCAGGTCGACCGACTGGAACCCGGCAGTGAGCGCGCGGTCCATCAGTTGGTAACCCGGCGGTACGGCCAAGGCGAACGACCAGCGCAGGGTCGCTCCGGACGGGCGCCGCGGGGCAGTCGGAGTGGGCGTCGGGTGGGGATGGCTGGTTATCGGTGCCACCGGCTGTGGGCGCCCGGTGTCGCGATCGCGCACCGCGACGGTCACGCCGACGACGAGGGCCACGAGCGCCGCGGCGGCCGCGAACGTCCACCAGCGCGCTCGGTGGTGAGCAGCACTGTCAGCTCCGCCGTTGAGGATCTCGAGGCTGTCGAGGTCGCTGAAGTCGGCCGGGACGGTGGTGATGTCGGAGGCCCGCTCATGAAGCATCGCGCGCAGGGCCTGATCCAGGTCGGTCATCGCGCGCCTCCTTCCGGTGCGTCGATAGCGAGCGTGGGATCGTCGCGGAGCACGGCCAGCGCCCGTGAGGCCAGGCTGCGCACCGTGCCGCGGCGGCAGCCGAGCAACGCCGCGATGTCGGCATCCGTGGCGTCCTCGTAGAAGCGCAGGACGAGCACGGTGCGCTGGCGGATCGGCAGGCGGCGCAGCGCCTGCCACAACGAGTCGCGCTCAGCCGGGTCCTCGCGGTCGGCGGCGGTGGCGTCGCCGAGCACATCGAGGACGACCTCAGAACTCGATGCCCGCCGGGCCCGGCTGACATTCGCGTTGACGAGTGCCCGTCGTGCATAAGCGACTGGATTGTCCAGGGGCATGTCGTCGCCGAAACGTCGGTACATCGCAAGCAGGACGTCCTGCAGCAGATCTTCGGCCCGGTATCTGTCGCCGCAGAGGAGGTACGCGAACCGGAGCAGCTCCAGCCCAGAACAGCGGGCCATTTCCGACAGCGTCGTCGTGCGTGGTCGCAGCGGCGCGTCCTCGGGCCTCGGCAACGTGATCACGCAAGACAAGACGCGGTCATAGGAGCCAACTGTTGCACTGACTCGCACATGGGCTGGTCCGGCCCGCCGCCGCGGGTAACCTGCTCACGTGTCACAGCCGTCTCGCCGGGTCGCCCTGGTCACCCTCGGGTGCGCTCGCAACGAGGTCGATTCCGAAGAGCTGGCCGGCCGACTGGGCGCTGGGGGCTGGGCGCTGAGCGACGCCGCGGACGCCGACGTGGTCGTCGTCAACACCTGCGGCTTCATCGACTCGGCCAAGAAGGACTCGATCGATACGGTCCTGGCGGCCGCCGACACCGGCAAGAAGGTCGTCGCCCTCGGCTGTCTGGCCGAGCGCTACGGGGCCGAACTGGCCGACTCGCTGAGTGAGGCCGACGCGGTGCTCGGCTTCGACTCCTACGCCGACATCGCCGCCCGACTGGACGACGTCGCCGCCGGACGGCCGATCGCCACGCACCAGCCCCGCGATCGGCGTCTGCTGCTGCCGGTGGCGCCGGCGCAGCGCCCGGCCGCCGTGAGCGACGTGGCCGTGCCCGGTCATGCCTGGCTGCCGTCAGGGCTGGCCCGGACCCGACTCGACGACTCGCCGGTGGCGTACCTGAAACTGGCGAGCGGCTGCGACCGGCGCTGCTCGTTCTGTGCCATCCCGTCCTTCCGCGGCTCGTTCGTGTCCCGCCCGCCTGGCGAGGTGCAGGCCGAGGCGCGCTGGCTGGCCTCGACCGGGGCGCGGGAGCTGGTACTGGTCAGCGAGAACTCGACGTCGTACGGCAAGGACCTCGGCGACCTTCGCGCGCTCGAGCGACTGCTTCCGGAACTGGCCGCCGTCGACGGCATCGAACGGATCCGCGTCTCATATCTGCAGCCGGCTGAGCTGCGGCCTTCGCTGCTCGAGACGCTGGCGACCACGCCGGGAGTGGCGCCCTACTTCGATCTGTCGTTCCAGCACGCCAGTGCACCGGTGCTGCGCCGCATGAAGCGCTTCGGTGCGACTGAGTCGTTCCTGGATCTGCTGGCCCGAGTGCATGCGCTCGCTCCTGACGCGGGTGCGCGCAGCAACGTCATCGTCGGCTTCCCCGGCGAGACCGAGGCCGACCTCGCTGAGTTGGAGCGCTTCCTGAGCGAGGCGCGCCTCGATGTCGTCGGTGTCTTCGGCTACTCCGATGAGGAGGGCACCGACGCGGCCGGCTTCGAGGACAAGCTCGCTCCCGACGTGATCAACGCGCGCGTCGCGCGGGTCTCCGCGCTGACCGAGGAGCTGATGAGCCAGCGCGCCGAAGACCGGGTGGGCAGGACGGTCGATGTCCTGGTCGAGCAGACCGGAGACGAGGTAATGGGCCGAGCGGCGCATCAGGGGCCCGAGGTGGACGGCACCACGCGGCTCGTCGGCACCACCGGCCTGATCCGGCGAGGTCAGTTCGTCGCGGCAACCGTGATCGACGCCGAAGGCATCGACCTTGTCGCGACGGTCGACGGAGCGCCATGGTGAAGACGCCGCCGGTCACGACCGACCCGATCGCCGACCCGCCGAGCAAGGCGTCGGCGTGGAACGCCGCGAACGCACTGACTCTGTTCCGGCTGCTGCTCGTCCCGGTGTTCGTCGTGGTCCTGTTCCACGGCGACGGGCATGTCACCGGCTGGCGGATCGCGGCCTGGGCCGTGTTCGCGGTCGCCTCGGTCACCGATCGCCTCGACGGTGAGATCGCGCGTCGCCGCAACCTGGTGACCGAGTTCGGAAAGCTGGCCGACCCGATTGCCGACAAGGCGCTTGTCGGCGCGGCGCTGGTGGGCCTGTCCGTGCTCAGCGAGCTCCCGTGGTGGGTGACGGTGCTCATTCTGGTCCGAGAGGTCGGCGTCACGATGCTGCGATTCTGGGTGATCCGGCACGGTGTGCTCGCCGCGAGCCGCGGCGGCAAGGTGAAGACCCTGCTGCAGGGGGTGGCGATCGGGCTGTTCGTGCTGCCGTTGTCGGGCGGCCTGCACGCACTGGCGTGGGTGATCATGCTCGCCGCCATCGTGGTCGCGCTCGCAACCGGCGTCGACTACGTGGCCCGGGCGCTGCGCCTTCGCCGCGGCGGCCGGTCGGCCCGCGTCACCGCATGACCACGTCCGCGCAGGTGCACGCACGGCTGGACGAGTTGGGCGCAACGGTCGCGGTGGCCGAGTCCCTGACCGGAGGTTTGCTCAGCGCCGCGCTGACCGATACCGCCGGAGCGAGCGCGACGTTCCGGGGCGGTCTGGTGGTCTATGCGACCGATCTCAAGGCGACGCTGGCCGGGGTCAGTCCGAGCTTGCTGGCCGAGCGGGGCGCGGTCGATGCTGACGTAGCGCTGGAATTGGCGCACGGTGCCCGTGTTCGTCTGGGTGCGACGCTCGGCTTGGGCGTGACGGGCGTGGCCGGACCCGATGCTCAGGACGGCAAGCCGGTCGGAACGGTGTTCGCGGCCGTTGCCGGCCCCCACCGCGACGCGACGGCAGCCTCGGTCTTCGCTGGCGGCCGGGCGGAAATCCGGGCAGCAGCTGTGCACGCGTGCCTGGAGTTGCTCGTCGCGGAATGCGAGCAGTGGCCGGATCGTTACGTTCGCTGAGAGCGGACGGGAAATGGTTGGTCGTTCGCAGTTGGTGCCGGGCCGGTAACGTGGCAGGCACTGTCGTTGCTTCACCGAGCCGAGCGTTCCCAGACAGGGGGTCATCCCGATGCCAGTGCTTCGCCAAGTGATTGGTGAGACCCTCCGCGGCCTGCGCCTGCGCCAACGCCGCACCCTGCGTGAGGTTTCCGCCAGCGCCCGCGTCAGCCTCGGCTATCTGTCCGAGGTCGAGCGGGGCCAGAAGGAACCCTCATCGGAGCTCTTGGCCGCTATCTGCGGCGCGCTGGACGTCGAACTGTCCGACGTGTTCTGGGAGGTCAGCACCACGCTGCGCCGCGAGGAGAAGCTCGCCGGTGGTCGGATCGCGGCCATGCCCGGCGCCGGGTCGGCTCGCATCAGCGTCGCTCCGGGAGGCGAGGCCATGGGCCCGCAGGTCCGCGCGTTGCCCACCGTCGCGGCCTGACACCACCAGTAACACCAGTCACAGGGTTTCGTGCCGGCTGCGAGTCGTCCCCCCGCGACCGCACGGCGGGGGTAATTTCGCGAGCATGACCGCATTGCGCGCCCGAGGCCGGCCGTGACCGCTCGCGACCCGCTGTTCGACACGCTCTTCCGGCCGACGACGGTCACGCCGGAGATCGCGTCAGCCGCGCCGGTCCGCGCCGCCGGGACGCGGTCGCGCGCGGGCAACGCGATGAATCGCACCCGCGCCGCCCTGCTCGAGGGAGCCCGCCGCAGCGTCGAGGTCAACGGCACGAAGATCACGATGGCGCAAGTCGCGTCGGCGGCGGGTGTGGCCAAGGCGACGCTGTACAACCACTTCCGCACTCGCGAAGCCGTCCTGTCGGCCCTGCTCGTCGACGAGATCACCAGGCTGGTCGACGAATTCGCCGGACAGCCATTGACCGACGCGCTCGGCGGCGCCGCGAATGCACTGGCCAGCCATCCGTTGCTGCGTGCTCTCGCCCGTCTCGAACCGGGCACGCTGGCCGTCCTCGGCCGCATCGACGGTTCGGCCGAAGGCTGGCGTATCGCCCGCGAGGGTGTTGACGCCACCCTGACCGCGCAGGAGCGTGGCGGCACCGAAACGGTGCTGCGCTGGCTGGCCTCCTACCTGCTCAGCCCGGCCAACGCGGCGTCGATAGCCGCCGATCTGGCCGTCCTGCTCGCCGGCCTGCCCGCCGCCGCCGGCGGTCAGAGCCCACGCTCGCCCACGGTCACGCCGCGGGAGGCGCAGCCGGCCTGAGCGGTCCGCCGCCCGGACCGCGACTTCTGAGACCATGGACAGCTACAGGTGTCGGTGCCCGCGCCGACGCGCAACCGCTGGAGGGGACTAGATGGCCAAGCCGAATCCCGTCGTCAAGGCGTGGAAGTACATGTCGGCCTGGTTCGGCGCCAAGGTCGACGAGAAAGCCGATCCCAAGATCCAGATCCAACAGGCGATCCAGGAAGCCCAGCAGCAGCACCAGCAGCTGACTCAGCAGGCAGCCGCGGTCATCGGCAACCAGCGCCAACTGGAGATGCAGCTCAATCGCCAGCTGGGTCAGATCGAGACTCTGCAGGCCCAGGCCAAGCAAGCGCTGGTGCTCGCCGACAAGGCCACGGGGGACGGTGACCCGCAGAAGGCTCAGGAATTCGAGGAGACCGCGCAAGCTCTGGCCAACCAACTGGTGAGTGCGGAGTCATCGATCGAAGATCTCAAGACGCTGCACGACTCGGCGCTGCGGGCTGCGGCCCAGGCCCGCGACGCCGTCCAGAACAACGCGGTCATGCTCCAGCAGAAGCTGGCCGAGCGCACCAAACTGCTGACGCAGTTGGAGCAGGCCAAGATGCAGGAGTCCGTGTCGAAATCACTGGCCCAGATGAGCGAGATGGCCGCACCGTCAAACGTGCCGTCGCTGGCCGAGGTTCGCGACAAGATCGAGAAGCGCTACGCCACCGCGCTCGGGCAGGCGGAGCTGGCCAAGGACTCGGTTGCCGGCCGGACCATCGACATCCAGCGGGCCACGATCAATCTGCAGGGTGCCGCCCGACTGGAGGAGATCCGAGCCTCGCTCGAGGCCGAGAAGCCGGCAGTGACCGGTACTGCCGCCGCACCGGCGGTCGACGGACCGGTGAGCGGGCCTGCCGGCGCGCCCGTCGTCGACACGACCAAGCAGGCCGAACCCGAGCAGGGCTGACGGGTCACGATCCCGGCTGGCAGTTCGGGCACCAGTACGTGCTGCGCTGACGCGGTGGCGTCCCCTGTTCGGCTCGCCGGATTGGCGTCCGGCACCGCAAGCACGCTTCACCGGCGCGTTCGTATACCCAGTGCTGCCGGCCTCGGGCCAACAGACCGGTAGTCGACTGCTCGGGGTGCTCGCGGTTCGTGCTCATCAAGCGTTGCGCAGTGGACACCACCCCGCGCAGGTCCGCGACGTCGCCGGTGAGCGTCCACGGGTTCACGCGCGTGACAAACAGAACTTCGGACTTGTAGAGGTTGCCGATTCCGGCCAGTCTGCGCTGGTCGAGCAGCGCCTCGCCGATGGCGGTGGCCGGCGTCTCGAGCAGCCGGTGCACGGCCAGGTCGGCGTCCCAGTCCGGACCGAGCAGGTCGGGACCGAGATGCCCGACGAGTTCGTTCTCGTCCGTGGTGGCGACGACCCGCAGGTCGTGCACCCGGTACCCGGTTGCCAGCCATTCGGCATTGCCGAGCTGGGCCCGGATCAGGTGCTCGGGATGTCGGCGCGCTCGCTCGCCCGCCCGGCTCAGGTACCAGGAACCGTCCATCTTCAGGTGGCTGTGCAGGGTGTGGCCGTCGTCCAAGCGGGTCAACAGGTGCTTGCCGCGGGCCAGCACCTCGCTGACTGCAGTGCCGCGGAGGTCGACGGTGGCCAACTGGGGCACCCGCAGGTCGAACACGGTCAGCGTTCGTCCGGCCAGCGCCTGGTGCAGCCGCTTCGCGCTCAGCCACACGGTGTCACCCTCTGGCATGTGTCACCATCGCCGTCGGTGACGCGTTCACGCGCGTAGCCGCAGCCCCCGAGGCGTGGGGCGGAAGCCGGCGGCCTCGAGCGCGTCTCCGAGCGGAGAGGAGACGATGGGTGCGCCGTCGGCGCGTTCGACTTGCAGTTTGCCCAGCGCACCGTCGCGCACGGCCAAGGCGAGAGCGTCGGCCGCAGGCTGCAGCACTGCTCGGTCGTCGTCGAACGACAGCAATGTCCGCCCGCCCCGTTCGACGTAGATGACGCAGTCGCCGTCGACGAGAACGACCAGTGCTCCGGCCTTGCGGGCCGGTTGGTGTCCGCGACCGCCGTCGTCCGATGGCGGGGCGGCCGGCCAGGGCAGCGCGGCGCCGTACGGATTCGCCGGATCGGTTGCCGCTAGTACCAGCGCTGGGCTCGGGTCACGGCTGTCGGCCGGCCGGGCTTCGGCGCGCAGTCGGTCGACCGCCCCTGGCAGCGCGAACTGCGCCGCGCCGAGCCCGTCGACGAAGTACCCACGCCGCGCGCGTCCGGACTCCTCGGCGGCCTTGAGCACCGGATACACCGCGGCGAAGCCGCCGCTCACGCGCTCGGTCGCGACCGAACCCCGAGTGACCAGGCCGTACCGGTCCAGCAACACGTCGGCGGCCGCCAGGGCCCGACGGGTCGCATCTCCGTCGCGGGCCGGCGTCGCCGACCAGCGTCCGCCCATTGCCAACGGGGTGGGCCGTAGCGACGGGGCGGCACGGCCCGGCCCGGTCAGGCCGGAGTAGCGGCCGTAGCGCGAGCGTGGGGTACGCGGGCGGCGCGGGTGGGCCGTGCGGGGGCCCGCACCGAGCAAGGTGCGCACCGGTGCCAACGTGTCGTTCGTGAGTGCGCCCGCCCACACCAGGCCCCAGACCGCCGCCGTGATCTCCTCGTCGCCGGCCGTCGGCTGTCCGGCTGCGACGCGCTCGGCGATGGCTCGGAAGAACAACGCCTGGTCTCCCGTAAGGACGTCCCGGATGACCCGCTCGATCGCCCCATCGGCGGTGTCTGCGGTGTCCTCGGCGCGCAGCAGCAGCGGCGCCAGCTCGGCTGGAGCGAGCACGATCCAGCCATCGTTTCCGGCCAGCGCGCCGGCACCGGTCCAGAGGACCTCACCGGCCAGGGTCAGCTCGTCGAGCAATGCCGGCGTGTAACCGGTGACCCGACTCGGCAGGATCAGTGACTCGAGCGCACTCGCCGGCAGTGGTACCCCGGCCAGTTGCTCGACGGCGCGCAGCAGCCCTTCGACACCGCGGGAAGCGCGGGCACCGACGCCTTGCCACGACGGGATGAACCGGGCCAGCGCTGCAGGCGGAACGGGCTCGACCTCGCGGCGCAGGGCAGCCAGCGAGCGACGCCGGATGGAGCGCAGCACCTCGACGTCGCACCACTCCAGCCCGGCCCCACCGGGCCGGAACTCACCCTGCACGAGCCGGCCGGCGGCCGAAAGCCTCGCTAGCGCAGCGCCGACGACCGCGACGCCGAGGCCGAGCCGGACGGCGACATCCTGCGCGTGGAACGGCCCGTGCGTACGCGCGTAGCGCGACACGAGGTCGCCCATCGGATCACGCACCGGCTCGGTGAAGGTCTCGGGAACCCCGACGGGCAGGGCGACGCCGAGCGCATCGCGGACCCGCCCGGCGTCCTCGATCGCCAGCCAGCGCTGGGCGCCGGCGATCCGCACCCGGATCGCGCGTCGGGCGGCCTCGAGCTCGGCCAGGTCGGCGGCAGTGGCGCCTCGGGCCAGCGCCTCAGCCGTCGTGAGGTCACCGACGGAGCGCAGCAGGTCGTGCACCGAATCCAGGCCGCGCGCTCGCCGATCGTCGGTCAGGCGGGTCAGTTCCGCTTCGACGGCGGCGATGGTGTCCCCGTCGAGCAGTTCGCGCAACTCGGTCGCGCCGAGCAGTTCGGCCAGCATCGCCGAGTCCAGCGAGAGCGCCTGCGCGCGTCGTTCGGCGAGCGGTGAGTCGCCCTCGTAGACGAACATGCCGACGTAGCCGAACAGCAAGGACCGCGCGAACGGGGATGCGGCGGGTGTCTCGACCTCGACCATGCGGACGCGCCGCGACGCGAGGTCGCGCATCATGCCCACCAGCCCGGGCACGTCGTAGACGTCCTGCAGGCACTCCCGCATCGCCTCGAGCACGACGGGAAAATCGCCGTATTCGCCCGCGACCTGCAGCAGCTGGTTGGCCCGCTGGCGTTGCTGCCACAGCGGTGCCCGGCGTCGGGGGTCGCGCTTGGGCAGCAGCAACGACCGCGCGGCGCACTCGCGAAAGCGTGCGGCGAACAACGCCGAGCCACCGACCTCCGCGGTGACGATGGCCTCGATCTCGTCGGGGTCGAAGACGGCGAGCTCACCGGCAGGCGGGTCGGCATCGGTGTCGGGCAGGCGCAGCACGATGCCGTCGTCGGAATGCATGGACGCGACGTCGAGGCCGTAGCGCTCGCGCAGGCGCGCGCCGATGGCCAGCGCCCACGGTGCGTTCACGGCCGCCCCGAACGGGGAGTGCACGACCAGGCGCCAATCACCCAACTCGTCCCGGAAGCGCTCGACCAGGACGGTGCGGTCGTCGGGCAAGTGCCCGGTGGCGGCGCGCTGCTCGGCCAGGTAAGCGCGCAGGTTCTCGGCGCCCCAGTCGTCCAGCCCGGCTGCTCGGGCTCGCGCCGCGCCGGTCTCGGCATCGCTGGAGGCGATTTCGCGCAGGAAGGCCCCCAATGCCCGGCCCAGCTCGATCGGGCGTCCCGGGGAATCGCCTTTCCAGAACGGCATCCGCCCCACCTCACCGGGGGCCGGCGTGACGAGCACCCGGTCGTGGGTGATGTCCTGGATCCGCCATGAGGACGAGCCGAGCAGGAACACGTCACCTACGCGCGACTCGTAGACCATCTCCTCGTCCAGTTCGCCCACGCGCCGCCCCGGGCCGTCGGCGCCGGCAAGGAAGACGCCGAACAAGCCGCGGTCGGGGATCGTCCCGCCGCTGGTCACGGCCAGGCGCTGAGCGCCGCCGCGGGCGCTCAGTTCGCCGGTGACCCGGTCCCAGACCAAGCGAGGCCGCAGTTCGGCGAATGCGTCGGACGGGTACCGGCCGGCCAGCATGTCGAGCACCGCCTCCAGCGCCGAGCGGGGCAGGCCGGCAAACGGAGCGGCGCGACGCACGATTTCATCCACGGCGTCGACCGTCAGGGTGTCGAGCGCGACCATGGCGACGATCTGCTGGGCCAGGACATCGAGCGGGTTGCGCGGGTAACGCATCGACTCGATCGCGCCGTCGCGCATCCGTTCGGCAACGACGGCACATTCGAGCAGGTCGCCGCGGAACTTGGGGAAGATCATCCCGCGCGACACCGCGCCGACCTGGTGCCCGGCCCGGCCGACTCGCTGCAGGCCGGACGCCACCGACGGCGGAGCCTCGACCTGGATCACCAGATCGACCGCGCCCATGTCGATGCCGAGCTCGAGTGAGGACGTTGCCACCACCGCCGGCAACTGGCCGGCCTTGAGCGCCTCCTCGACCAGCGCGCGCTGTTCGCGCGACACCGAGCCGTGGTGGGCCCGGGCGACGACAACGTCTTCGGCGGGGCGGCCTGCACCGGACTGAGCCATCAGCTCGGCGGGGGTACGGCCCGTGGGTTGGGCCGGAGCTTCGCCGGCTCGCTCAGTGGCGAGTTCATTGAGCCGGGCGGTCAGCCGCTCGGCCAGCCGGCGCGAATTGGCGAAGACGATCGTCGAGCGGTGGGCCTCGATCAGATCCAGGACCCGCTCCTCGACGTGGGGCCAGATCGACGAACGGCGTTGGGCACCGGCGGCCGGGCCGCTGAGATCGTCGATCGGCTCGCCGAGAGCGGACATGTCTTCGATCGGCACCACTACCTGCAGCTCGAACGTCTTGGTCAACGGCGGTTGAACGACCGCGACCGGCCGCCCGCCGGCCAGGAACGTGGCGACTTCGTCGACCGGTCGGACGGTGGCCGAGAGCCCGATGCGTTGAGCCGGAGCGTCGAGCAGAGCGTCGAGCCGTTCCAGGGAAAGGGCCAGGTGGGCGCCGCGCTTGGTCGCACACACGGCGTGGACCTCGTCGACGATCACGGTGTCGACACCCCGCAACGCCTCACGCGCCGCCGATGTCAGCAGCAGGAACAGCGATTCCGGAGTCGTGATCAGGATGTCGGCGGGCCGGCGGGCGAAGGCGCGGCGTTCGTCGGCCGGCGTGTCCCCCGAGCGCATCGCGACGGTGACGTCAGGCGGCGGCTGGCCGAGGCGCCCGGCGGCCTGCCGGATACCGGCCAACGGCGAGCGCAGGTTGCGCTCGACATCGACGGCCAGGGCCTTGAGTGGGCTGATGTAGAGCACCCGGCAGCGACGCATCGGGTCGTCGGGCACGGGCAGGGCGGCCAGCCGGTCGAGGGCGGACAGGAATGCGGCCAACGTCTTGCCCGAACCGGTCGGTGCCACCACCAAGGTGTGCTCGCCGCGGTTGATGGCGTCCCACGCCCCGAGCTGGGCCGCGGTCGGCGCCGCGAAGGCGCCGTCGAGCCAGTCCTGGGTGGCGGGGGAGAATGTCGGCACGTCCTCCAGTGTGCCTGGCCGGACCGACAGCGTGCTTGCTCAGCCCGCGGCCAGCCGGACGGTCAGTCGATCGCGGGCCGTCGGCCAGTCGTCGTCGGTCATCGAGTACTGCACCGACGTGCGCCAGGAGCCGTCACGCCGGATCCGATGCTTGCGCAGCTCGCCCTCGCGGGTCGCACCCAGGCGCGCGATCGCGGCCTGGGATCGGACGTTGTTGATGTCGGTGTGCCAGACGACGCGGACGGCGCCGAGGGTCTCGAAGGCATGAGTGAGCATGAGCAGCTTGGACTCGGCGTTGTGGCCGGTGCGCCACCAGCGCCGCCCCAGCCAGGTGTGCCCGATGCTGATGGCGCGGGCCGCCGGGTCGACCTCGTAGTACGAGGTCGTGCCCGCGAACTCGCCGGTGCGGGCGTCGAGCTGGGCGTAGGCCAGGCGTTGGGCCCGGGCCCGCGCGCCGAGTGCGACCAGGATCTGCTCCTGGGCCTCGGCGACGCTCTGCGGCGCGGCTGGCTGCAGCCACCGGAAAACCTCGGCCGCATCGTCGCCGGTGCCGGCCGCAGCGAGGTATCCGGCTGCGTGTTCGACCGCCATCGGCTCGAGCCGGACGAGCTGACCGGACAACACGGGCAGGGCGTACCACCGGTCGGAGGAGCTCACCGCAGCATCCTCCCAGCTCGCCCCATCGCTTATCCGGGGTGCCAGGAGAACCGAACCGACCGAACCACCGACCGACCGACCGGGGCGGCCCGGGCGCGCTGCGGCCGACGTGCTTAGGCTGGACCGCGTGCGACTCACTGACTTCTGGCAGCGGATGGAGCTTCGCTTCGGGGTGGCATACGCCCGCAGCATTGCCGTCGATTACCGACTGCCGTTGTTGGGGTCGACCGTCGAAGAAGCGCTCGCAAACGGCGTCGAGACCAAGCAGATCTGGCGAGCAGTTTGCGCCGAGTTCGAGATGCCGGCCCAACTGCGCTGAGCCGGCTGGCTCCGCGGGCGGCATTCCGGTCGGGCGCAGACCCGCCCCGCGGCGTGTCGCGCGAGATGTCACTGCGGTCGAACAGGTGTTCGGCTAGCGTGTCCACAAGGGGATCGGTTGTCCACAACGCGGCGGCGTTGCGCGCTTTTGTCGGTGACCGGCCCTAACGTCGCCACCAACAGGGCCGGTCACATGAGACAGCCCGTACGAGATGAAGAGGTGTCTTGCAGATGGCAGCAGGCTTCGACCGGGAAAAGGCGCTCGACGTCGCCCTGGCGCAGATCGACAAGCAGCACGGCAAGGGTTCGGTGATGCGCCTCGGCGATCGGCCGTACGTGCCGATCGAGGTGATCCCGACCGGTTCGATCGCTCTCGACGTCGCGCTCGGTATCGGTGGGCTGCCCCGTGGCCGCATCGTCGAGATCTACGGCCCGGAGAGCTCGGGCAAGACCACGGTGGCCCTGCACGCGGTCGCCAACGCGCAAGCCGGTGGCGGGATCGCGGCGTTCATCGACGCCGAACACGCCCTCGACCCGGAATACGCGCGGGCGCTCGGGGTCGACACGGATGCCCTGCTGGTCAGCCAGCCCGATACCGGTGAGCAGGCGCTCGAGATCATGGACATGCTGATCCGTTCCGGCGCGATCGATCTCGTGGTCGTCGACTCCGTGGCCGCGTTGGTGCCGCGCGCCGAGATCGAAGGCGAAATGGGCGACAGCCACGTCGGTCTGCAGGCCCGGCTGATGAGTCAGGCACTGCGCAAGATCACCGGTGCGTTGAGCAACTCCGGCACGACCGCGATCTTCATCAACCAGCTGCGCGAGAAGATCGGCGTCATGTTCGGCTCGCCCGAGACGACGACGGGCGGCAAGGCACTGAAGTTCTACTCCTCGATCCGCCTGGACGTCCGCCGTATCGAGACGCTCAAGGACGGCGCAGAGGCCGTGGGCAACCGAACGCGCGTCAAGGTGGTCAAGAACAAAGTGGCACCGCCGTTCAAGCAGGCCGAGTTCGACATCGTCTACGGCGAGGGCATCAGCCGTGAAGGTTCCCTGATCGACGTCGGCGTCGAGCAGGGACTGATCAAGAAGTCCGGCGCCTGGTACACCTACGAAGCCGATCAGCTGGGCCAGGGCAAGGAGAACGTACGCAGCTTCCTGCGGGACAACCCCGACCTGGCCGACGAGATCGAGAAGAAGATCAAGGAGAAGCTGGGCGTCGGAGCGCGTGTCGACGGCGCGGCCCCGATCGAGGCGTTGCCGGCTCCGGTCGACTTCTGAGGCAGCTCGCCATGACGGCGCAGCAGCGCTCTGACCACGAGTCCGGCCCGCCCGGGGATCCGGAGTCGGTGGCGCGGATCATCTGCCTGCGCCAACTCGACCAACGGGCTCGTACCCGCTCGGAGTTGGCCGCAGTGCTCCAGCGCCGTGGCGTTCCCGATGAGGCAGCCCGTGCCGTGCTGGATCGCCTCACCGACGTCGGTCTGATCGACGACGGTGAGCTGGCCGCCAACTACGCAATGGCCCAACACCGCGAACGAGGGCTGGCCGGACGGGCAGTGGCGATGAAACTGCGCCAGCGGGGGGTCGAGGAGCCGGTCGTGCAAGCCGCGGTCGGACAGATCGACGCCGAGAGCGAGGCTGACGCTGCTCGGGCGCTCGTCGCCCGCAAGTTGCGTTCGCTGCGCGGACTTGACCCGCCCGCCCAGGCCCGCCGGCTCGTCGGCCTGCTGGCCCGCCGCGGCTATCCGCCCGGGCTGGCTCACCAGGTCGTCCGCGACGCGATCGCCGGCTCGGGTATCGCCGATTCCGAGGGGCTGGACGAGTAGTGAAGGCCCGCCGTTCGGCGTCCGTCGCGCGCCGACTTGATTTGTGCCGTCGCGATTTCTAACCTCAGGATCACCAGGAGTAACGCCTTGACGCCAGTCAGGCGCTTCGCGTCCCCGCGGAGGCCCGACGGCTGTTTCTAATAGCACTGACCGCGACACACAGAAGGGAAGCACCAAGCGCCTCGGTCCCACTGGCAGTGGGGAGCCAGCGCATCGACCGCACAGCGCGTTTCCTGGCCGACGGTTGCGACGGACAGGAGGCAGCGATGCAGGGAGTCTGGTACGCGGCAGTCGGAGCGGTATTCGTCCTGGGTGTGCTCGTCCTGGCGCTCTACGCCCGTCGTGGCGGCCTCGGCGGCCTCGCCGCGCCCCGGCCACCGACGGAGTCCGACGCCGAACTGGAGTCCATCCGGCGGGTAGCGGCGGCTGAGGCGGCGTCCCTCCGGCAGTTCGCGCAAACCGAGGCCGACGCAGTACGCCGAGCCGCGGAGGCCGAAGCCGAGGCGGTCCGGCGGGCCGCGCAGGTGGACGCCCGTGGTGCGCATACCGAGGCCGAGACCCTGCGCCGCAACGCCACCAACCAGGCCGAAGCCCTGGTGGCCGAAGCCCGGCGGGCCGGCGAGGCGGAGCTCGAGCGCATCACTGAGCGGGCACGTCGCACCGAGCAGGATCTCGCCGCCCAGGCGACGCGGCTCGACGAGACCGAGTCGCGGCTGGACAGCCAGTCGGTGCGACTCGAAGCCGAAGCGCTGGAGCTGGATCGGGCGATGCAGCAGCTGACCGAGCGTCAGCAGGCGCTGGACGTGCTGGCGGCTGAATTGGCCGAGCGCGCCGCGGCCCTGGACAAGCACGCCGCGGCCCTGGACGGGCAGGCTGCCGCGCACGAGCGGGAGCTGGAACGCGTGGCCGGGCTGTCGAGCGAACAGGCCAAGGCCGAGCTGATGCTCAACGTCGAAGCCACGTCCCGGCGCGACGCTGCGCTCCTGGTGCGCACGATCGAGAACGAGGCACGGGCCGAGGGCACGGACCGGGCCCGCGCGATCGTCGTCGAGGCGGTGCAGCGGGTGGCCAGTGAGCAGACTGCCGAGACCGTGGTCAGTGTCATGCACCTGCCCAGCGACGAGATGAAGGGCCGCATCATCGGCCGGGAGGGCCGCAACATCCGGGCCTTCGAGTCAGTGACCGGCGTGAATGTCATCATCGACGACACGCCCGAGGCTGTGCTCTTGTCATGTTTTGATCCGGTGCGGCGCGAGATCGGCCGGATCACCCTCGACAAGCTGGTCCTCGACGGACGGATCCATCCGCATCGCATCGAAGAGGTCTACGAGCAGAGCAAGTCCGAGGTCGACGAGTTGTGTTTGCGCGCGGCCCGCGACGCGCTGGCGGAGGTGGGCATCGGCGATCTCGACGAGCGGTTGTTGCCCACGCTGGGACGGCTGAAGTACCGGACGAGCTACGGGCAGAACGTGCTCGGGCACCTCACTGAAACCGCGCACATCGCCGGCGTCATGGCGGCTGAGCTCGGCATCGAACCCACGTTGATCAAGCGCTGTGCCTTCCTCCATGACATCGGCAAGGCGCTCACGCACGAGGTCGAGGGCAGCCACGCAATCATCGGCGCGGATCTGCTGCGCCGCTTCGGTGAGACCGAGGCGGTTGCGCACGCCGTCGAGGCCCACCACAACGAGATTGCCCCCCGCACCATCGAGGCCGTCCTCACCCAGGCATCGGACACCTGCTCGGCCGCCCGGCCGGGCGCGCGCCGGGAATCGCTGGAGAGCTACGTCAAACGGCTGGCGCGCATCGAGCAGATCGCCAGCGCCCGGCCAGGTGTCGAGAAGGTCTTCGCGATGCAGGCCGGCCGCGAGGTGCGGGTCATGGTGCAGCCGAGCGAAATCGACGATCTGGCCGCGCAGGTCATCGCCCGCGAGATCGCCAAGCAGATCGAGGACGAGCTGACCTATCCCGGCCAAATCCGGGTCACCGTGGTTCGGGAGTCCCGCTCCACCGAGATCGCCCACTAAGCGCGCCCGTATCCTCGAAGGCCTCATGGCGCGCACCTACGACATCCGCACCTACGGGTGCCAGATGAACGTCCACGACTCCGAACGACTGGCCGGCCTGCTCGAGCAGTCCGGCTACGTCCGCGGGGTCGGTGATGACGTCGACGTGATCGTCTTCAACACGTGTGCGGTCCGGGAGAACGCCGACAACCGCCTCTACGGCAACCTCAGCCAGTTGGTCGCGGCCAAACGGCAACGACCCGGCCTGCAGGTCGCCGTAGGCGGCTGCCTGGCCCAGAAGGATCGTGGCGCGATCATCGAGAAGGCGCCGTGGGTCGACGTCGTCTTCGGGACGCACAATCTCGCCGCGCTGCCGGTTCTCCTGGAGCGAGCCCGACACAACGGCGAGGCTCAGATCGAGATCGCCGAGGCCCTGCAGAACTTCCCTTCGGACCTGCCCAGCCGGCGGGAAGCGCCCTACAGCGCGTGGGTGTCGATCTCGGTCGGCTGTGACAACACCTGCACGTTCTGCATCGTGCCCAGCCTGCGGGGCACCGAGACCGACCGGCGGCCGGGCGACGTGCTCGCCGAGATCCGGACGCTGGTTGAGGCCGGCGTGGTGGAGGTGACGTTGTTGGGGCAGAACGTGAACTCCTACGGCCGCTCGTTCGGCGACCGGTTCGCGTTCGGCAAGCTGCTGCGGGCCTGCGGCCAGATTGACGGCCTCGAACGGGTCCGGTTCACCAGCCCGCATCCGCGCGATTTCACCGATGACGTCATCGCCGCAATGGCTGAGACACCCAACGTCTGCCCGCAGTTGCACATGCCCATGCAGTCCGGATCCGATGCCGTGCTCAAGGCCATGCGCCGCAGCTACCGCCGCGAGCGCTATCTCGCGATCATCGAGAAGGTCCGGGCCGCCATGCCCGCCGCCGCGATCACGACCGACGTCATCGTCGGCTTTCCCGGCGAGACCGCGGCCGACTTCGAACAGACCCTCGACGCCGTGCGCACCGTCCGCTTCGCCAGCGCCTTCACCTTCCAGTACTCCAAGCGCCCCGGCACGCCGGCCGCGGACATGCCCGGCCAAGTGCCGAAGCCCATCGTCCAGGAACGCTACGAACGGCTCATCGCGCTGCAGGAAGAGATCTCCTGGGCCGGCGCCAAGGCGCTGATCGGGCACGCCGTCGAAGTGCTGGTGGGTGCGGGAGAGGGGCGCAAGGACGGCGCTACGGGGCGAGTGTCGGGTCGGGCTCGAGACGGCCGGCTCGTGCACGTCGCAACCGGCGCGCTCGCCGTCGCACCGGGCGACGTGGTCACCTCAACGGTCACCTACGCCGCGCCGCACCACCTTGTCGCCGACGGGGGAGTGCACAGCCACCGTCCCTGGCGGGGGAACGCGGCGACGGCTACTGCCGACCATCCGGCGGCCAGTCGACTGCTCACGATCGGGCGCCCCCGGCCCGCCGGGTAGTTGCGGGGAGTCACTCGGGGATCAGCGAGCGGCGCTGCTCGACCTCGGCCTCGGCCTTGGCGATCCGGGCCTCATCGCCGGACTTGCGGGCGCGCTCGAGCTTCGCCTCGGCCTCGCCCAGCCGCTCCCGCAAGGCGGTCAGGAAGGGATTCGATTCGGCGCTGGCCTGTTTCCAATGGGCCTCGACCGCGTCGCGAACCCGTTGTTCAGCCGCCCGCATCGCATCGTCGACGCGCCGGATCGCGTCGCGCGGCACATGTCCGATGTCGTCGAAGCGCGCCTGCAACTGTCGCAGCGCGGTCTGCGCGGCCGCCGGGTCGGTGACATCCAGTGCGGCCGCTTCGGCAATGATCGCCTCCTTCTTGCGCTGGTTCTCGATCTGCTCGTTGTCGCGCTCGCTGAAGACCTCGGATCGCCGGGCAAAGAACGCGTCCTGGGCCGCCCGAAAGCGCGTCCACAAGGCGTCCTCGACATCGCGAGCGGCGCGCCCGGCGGCCTTCCACTCGACCATCAGGTCCCGCATTGCGGCCGCGGTCTCCTTCCAGTCCGATGAACCGGACAACGCTTCGGCGCGCTCGATCAGTTTCTCCTTCGCGGCCTTGGCCGTGCCCCGCTCGGCGTCGAGTGCAGCGAAATGCTGCCCGCGTCGGCGGCCGAACGCGTCGCGCGCCGCGGCGAACCGCTTCCAGAGGGCGTCGTCGGTCTTGCGGTCGACGCCCTTGACCTGCTTCCACTCCTCGACGATCGCCCGGAGGCGGTCACCGGAGCTCTTCCACGACGTCGCCGAGCCGGCAATCTGCTCCGCTTCGGCCACGAGTGCTTCTTTCGCGGCAATGGCCTCGGCTCGGGCCGCCTCACGGGCCGCGGCGTTCGCACCGGCCTTCTCCTCGACGGCGGCCAGCAGTGCATCGAGCCGACTCGACAGGGCATCAAGGTCCCCGATGACCGCGGCCGTCTCCAGCTGGGCCCGCAGCGCGAGAGCATGAGTGCGGGTTGAGCTGGGATCGCCGGCACCGGATTCGAGCCGCTTCTCCAGCAGCGTCACCTCGGTCGCGAGATCGTCGTAGCGCCGTTCGTAGAACGCCAGACCCGCCGCCGCGTCCCCGGCCTGCCACGAGCCGATGACGCGCTCGCCGTCGGCCGTCTTGACGTAGACGGTGCCGTCGGCGTCGATCCGTCCCCACTCCGAGCCCATGACAGAGCATTGAACACGATCCGTCTGCGTCCCGTTGCTCTCATCGCCCGTTAGCCTGCCGAGGTGATCTCGACCGTGGCGTTCTGCCCGCCCACGAGCGGCGACGATCCGTCAGATGGGCCGCTCGTGCCGGCCGGCCTGCTCGATGTGGCCGCCTGGACCGCCCGTGGCTGACCTGCCCGTCATCGCCGTCGTCGGGCCGACCGCGACCGGCAAGTCCGAGCTCGCGGTCGCCCTCGCCCGGCAGCTCCGGGGAGAGGTGGTCAACGCCGACTCGATGCAGCTCTACGCCGGCATGGACATCGGCACGGCCAAACTCGCGCCGGCCGAACGCGGGGGAGTGCCGCACCACATGCTTGATGTCTGGCCGATCACGAAGTCAGCCGCCGTCGCTGAATACCAGTCGATGGCCCGGGCGGTCATCGCCGAGATCCACGGCCGCGGCCGGGTGCCGATTCTCGTCGGCGGCTCCGGGTTGTACCTGCGCGGGGCACTTGACCGGCTGGAGTTCCCGGGCGAGTCGCCGGAGATCCGGGCCCGGCTGTACGGCGAGCTGGCTGGAACTGGGCCCGGCCCGCTACACACCAGGCTCGCTGCCCTCGACCCGGCTGCCGCGGCCGCCATCCTTCCCACGAACGGGCGCCGGATCGTCCGCGCGCTGGAAGTCATCGAGCTCACCGGGCGCCCGTTCACCGCGACGATGCCCGGTTTCGACTCGATCTATAACTGCGTCCACATCGGGCTGGATCGTGACGACCTCGATGATCGGGTTGCCCTGCGGGTCGGTCGGATGATGGCCGCCGGCTTCCTCGAGGAAGTACGCGCTCTGCTTCCGGCCGGACTGCGGGCCAGCCCTACCGCCGGCAAAGCCCTCGGTTACGCGCAACTGCTGGACTGCCTGGACGATGCCGGTGCCATCAGGCACGACCCGGAGCAGGCCGTAGCAGCGACGGTCCGGGCAACCCGCCGGTTCGTGCGCCGGCAACGGTCCTGGTTCCGCCGCGACCCGCGGGTCCGCTGGCTGGACGCCGCCTGCGCCGACCTGACCACGTCGGCGTTGCGGCTGCTCTCGCCTACGCTCTAGCCATGCTGGTTCTCAAGGGGCACGGCACCGAGAACGACTTCGTTCTCGTGCCCGACCTTGCCGGGATGCTGGAACTCAGCACCGGGCTGGTCCAAGCGCTCTGCGACCGGCACGCGGGCATCGGGGCGGACGGTGTGTTGCGAATCGTGTGCTCCGAGAACGACCCTGCCGCTGCGGCCATGGCCGGCGAGGCGCGGTACTTCATGGACTACCGCAACGCCGACGGCTCAGTCGCCGAAATGTGTGGAAACGGAATTCGTGTCGTTATGCGGTATCTCCGAGCCGCCGGTCTCGTTGATCAGGTTGCGGCGGTGGCGACACGCGGCGGAATCAAGCGTGTGTGGGTCGACGGGGACGGCAACGTCTCCGTAGCAATGGGCCCACCCCGGATTCCTGCCGACCGGCCGGTCGTCACCGCCGCCCCCCTGAGCACGCCGCGGGTCGGCCGCTGTGTCGAAATGCCCAATCCGCACGTGGTGGTCGAACTCGGCGGGGTGGACGATCTCGACGCCCTGGATCTGACCAGGCGCCCGACCGTGGCCAACTCGCCGTTCGCCGACCAGAACGTCGAATTCGTCGTCCGACTGGGCCCGCGCCATCTCGGCCTGCGCGTGCACGAGCGAGGTGTCGGTGAGACGAAGTCCTGCGGTACCGGCATCTGCGCGGCGGTCGCAGCCGCAGCGCGAGCTGATGCGGTCGACGCCGATGGGCAGGTCTGGCGAGTGGACGTACCCGGCGGCACCTGCGCGGTGACCTGGCGCGTCGACGGCGAGATGGTGCTCAGCGGCCCGGCTGTCCTGGTCGGGGAGATCGAGCTCGATGCGGGCTGGCTGGCCGCCGTTGGAGGCACCAGCGCGTAATCGGTGGGCTTGGCGTGTCACGATGGATATCACGATGACTGAATCCGACGAGCGCAGACATGACCCGGTCGATTCCACCGGTGATTACGACCTCGAAGATCGGGAAGCCCTGCGCCGGGTGGCGGGCCTGTCGACCGAGCTCGAGGACGTCACCGAGGTCGAGTACCGGCAACTGCGCCTGGAGCGGGTCGTGCTCGTCGGGGTCTGGACCACCGGCACGCTCGTCGAGGCCGAGAATTCCCTGGCCGAGCTGGCCCGGCTGGCCGAGACGGCGGGCTCGCTGGTTCTCGACGGTCTCATCCAGCGCCGCAACCGGCCCGACCCGGCCACCTACATCGGCTCCGGCAAGGCCAAGGAACTGCGCGACGTCGTCGATGCCGAGGCCGCCGACACCGTGATCTGCGACGGCGAGCTGACGCCCGGCCAGCTGCGCCAGTTGGAGGAGGTCGTGAAGGTCAAAGTCGTCGACCGCACCGCCCTGATCCTGGACATCTTCGCTCAGCACGCCAGCTCCAAGGAGGGCAAGGCCCAGGTCGAGCTGGCCCAGCTGCAGTACCTCATGCCCCGTCTGCGCGGCTGGGGCGACTCGCTGTCGCGCCAGGTCGGTGGCCGCGCCGCCGGCGGTCTGGGCATCGGCGGGCGGGGCCCGGGTGAGACGAAGATCGAGATCGACCGGCGCCGCATCAAGTCCCGGATGGCCAGGCTGCGCAAGGAGATCGTCGGCATGAAGACCTCGCGCGACGTCAAGCGGTCGCAGCGCGTCGGCCGGCAGATCCCGAGTGTCGTGCTGACCGGCTACACCAACGCCGGCAAGTCCTCCTTGCTCAACCAGCTCACCGACGCCGGCGTGCTCGTCGAGAACGCCCTGTTCGCCACCCTCGACCCGACCGTGCGCCGGTGCCAGGCTTCCGACGGCCGTCCGTACACGCTGGCCGACACTGTCGGCTTCGTCCGGCACCTGCCGACGCAGCTCGTCGAGGCGTTCCGTTCGACGCTGGAAGAGGTGCGCGACGCCGATCTGATCCTGCACGTCGTGGACGCCGCCGACGCCGATCCGGAGGCCCAGATCCGAGCGGTCCGCGAAGTGCTGGCCGACATCGATGCTCTCGACGTCCCCGAGCAGCTCGTGTTCAACAAGTGCGACGCCGGGGACCCGGAAGTGCTGGTACGACTGCGCCGGCTGGCCCCGGGTGCGGTGTTCGTCTCGGCCCGCACCGGACACGGCCTGGACGCCTTGAGAGAGCAGATCGAGGCCCAGTTGCCGCGGCCGGCCGTCGAACTACGCGTCCTGCTGCCCTATACCAGGGGTGATCTGGTTGCCCGGCTGCATGACAGCGCAGAGGTCCTCAGCAGCGAGCACACGGCCGACGGCACGCGGTTGCACGCCCGGGTCGATCCCGACCTCGCTGCCAGCCTGGCGCCCTATCTCGACGTCGCGGGGACGTCCCGCTAGCCCGAGAGCAACATTCATCGCGAATCGGTCGACGGACTCGACGCGCCCGGCGATCCGGCTGGCGTAACGTGGGCCGTGCACGCTATCGAATGCCAGGAGGAGCGCGGACATGTTCACTGGGTGGGAGAGGCCTTCGCACTGGTTGGTCCTCGCCGTCGTGGTAGCCGTCCTGTTCGGGTACAAGAAGCTGCCCGACGCCGCGCGGTCGGTCGGGCGGTCGCTGCGCATCTTCAAGACCGAGATCAAGGGCATGGGCGAGGACGACGCCGCCCGCGAGGCGAGCAAGAAGCAGGCCGCCGCCACGCCGGCCACCGACCCGGCCCCGGCCGCCCCGCCTGTGCCCCCTGCGATCGAGGCCCCAGCGCCCACCCAGCCCACGGGCGCGGACCTTAACGCGCCGGCTGACGTCGACAAGCCCGCCGCCAGTGCCCAGTGATCGTCCGTCTCCAGAGGTGAGTTGCTCCGAACCCCGGTGAGGCTGCGCGCGCTCGCTGCGATCGGGCTGCTCGCGGGCACGGTCGGGCTTTCCAACTCCAGCTTCGCCGCCCAGGCTGCCTATGCGGTGCCCACGGGTAACTGCCAGGTCAAGGTCGGTGGCCCGCTGACCGACACGCCGTGGGCGCAGCACCGCCTGAACTTCCAGCGGGCCTGGCCGGTGTCCACCGGCTACGGCGTCGTCGTCGCCGTGATCGACAGCGGTTTGGACCGCACCCATCCGCAGCTGGCGCGCGTCAAGGTGGCTTCGGGGGTCAACGTCACCGCAGCGGTACCGGGTCCGGACTATCAGGATTGCGTCGGGCACGGCACCAGCGTCACCGCGATCATCGCCGGCGCACGCGTGCCGGGCCTCACCTTCGTAGGGGTGGCGCCGAACGCCACGATCGTCGCGGTGAAGCAGACCGACAACACCAACGGCAATGCCGATGGCATAGCCAGGGGCATCGACGCCGCGATCGCCGCGCACGCCCGGGTTGCCAACATCTCGGTCACCGTCACCGCGCCGACGGCCGCTCTGCGGTCGGCGGTCGCCCGCGCCGCGAAGGCAAACCTGGTCATCGTGGCCGCAGCCGGCAACGACGGGCAGGGCGAGAATCTGCCGGCCTATCCAGCGGCCTACTCCAAGGAGTTCCCGAACGTCATCGCGGTGTCGGCCAGCGATGCGCAGGACGGGATTGCCCAGTTCGCCGATACCGGCAACTACGTCACGGTCGCCGCTCCCGGCGTCGGGGTCGTAGCGCCCCAGCCGATCCGGGGCTACAAGAAGCTCGACGGCACTAGCTTCGCGGCGCCATTCGTCACCGGCACCGTCGCGCTGGTGCTCGCAGCGCACCCGCAGCTGACGGCGGTCCAGGTCCGCAATCGCATCGAGGCGACCGCGGACCGGCCGCCCGCCACCGTTCCCGACTCGCGGTACGGCTACGGCATCGTCGATCCTTACCTGGCGGTGACCGCCATCCGGGATGACACATTGAGCGCGCCGAGCGCACGTCCCGCCCCGCCGCTGCCGGCCCCGGCAGTGGGACCCCCGAGCGATCGTCACCTCGAGCACGTCGCGCTGGTCGCTGCGGTCGTGCTGCTGGCGCTGGCCGTGCTGGCTACGGCGAGCGCCGCCGTCTTGCGCAGCACGCGGGGCAACGGCGCGCCGGCCGCATCAGGCTGATGGCGCGCTCACGCCGGCGATGAAGCCGCCTCGCCGGTTTGTGGCGCGTCGACGACGAGGATCCGTCCGCTGACACTCTCGCGGTCGAGCCGTACGACGGCGGCGGCGACGCTCTCCGTGCTCACAATGCCGGGGAAGCTGTTAGGCGCTACCGCGTTCGCGCGCACGCCGAAGGCAGCGAATTCGGCGGCCAGGTGACGGGTGAGCTGGTTGAGGCCCGCCTTGGACACGGCGTAGGCACCCTGGCCCTGGCCGGCGAACACCCGCGAGCCGGCCAAGCTGGATACGTTCACGACGTTGCGGTTGCGTTCGCGGTTCTCCAGGTCGCGGTGCATCCAGAACTGCTGGCCGACCCGCACTGCCAACCGCAACGGAATGCTCACGTTGACGGTGAAGTGCCGGTCGAAGTCCCGAATCGCGCCGTCGCCGTCGATGAAGCCGTGCCGATGCCATCGCGAGTACGCGGCGTTGTTGACCAGTAGGTCGATCCGGCCGAACCGGGCGAGGGCCAGTTCGACGACCCGCTCGATCTCGCCGGGCTGTTCCAGGTCGGCGTTGACGGTGAACACCCCCGCCTGGTTCTCGGCCAGTTCGGCCGACGGGTCCAGCGGATCGACGTAGACCTCGTGCTGCGACGGCACGTCCGGGACTCGGGTGCGGCACACCGCGACGATGTCGTAGTCAGCGGCGTAGGCCCGGCAGATCGCCGAGCCAAGCGTGCCTCCTGCGCCGGTCAGCAAACAGACCCGGCGTGGCTCACCAGTAGACAATGCTCTGCTCTCCCCAGCGGGCGACCGCAGCGTCCTTGGGCCGGTGCAGCCACATCACCAGCGAGTTGCGGGGCTGAGAATTGCTCAGAAAGGCATGCCACGAGAATGGGGTGCACTCGAACAGCACCAACGAGTTGTTGAGTGGAGCGACCGCAGCTCGACCGCCCCGGCCGTCGACGTCGGCGAACAAACCGGTTTCGCCTCCGTCGCCCGGCTGCCAGGGCGGGTTCCCGAGATAGAACAGCACCGACACCGCGCGAACGGTCTCCCGCGCATCGACGCCCGGTGGGCGGGTGCCGTGGTGGTAACCGACGCCGTCGGCGAAGGCAAAGCGCACCTCGTCGCTCGCCGCCGCGGCGCCGGCGAACCAGCCCGGATTGAGGTCGTTGTGGGGCCAACCGCTCTTGCTGCCCGGATCGTGGTGGTGCAGCGACGCCAGCACGTCGCCGGTTGCCGCGACACCGGACACGCCGGCCACCAGGTCGTGCCACGCCCGGGTGAGGAACACGCCGAGCGGACCGTCGGCGTGCCGGGACAGGTCGGCACTGGCCGCGTCGTAGCCGGGCATGTTGCGTTGGAACAGCTCGCCGTGCTCGCGTTTGAGCACGGCGAAATGCTCCTCAAGAGTGGCGAAGTACTCCGGCGTGAACACGTCGCGGGCCACGACATGCGGGAATGGCCGGGCGCGCCGGACCCATCTGCGGTGGGCCAACACCTCGGCCAGAGTCACGTCGGGCGCGATCGCGGTCATGCCACCATCCTTCCCGGTGCCCTCGTCCTCGGTCGGTCAGGACTGCGCCGGCGGGGTGGCTGGACCGCTGCGCCGTCCGCGTCGGGCGAAGAACCAGGCGGCTACCGCGGCTGCGGCGACCGCCGCTGCGCCAAGGCCTATCCACAGTCCGGTGCTGCTCGACCCGGACTTGCTCGAACTCGCATGCGAGCCGCCGGGGAAGCTGACGTGCACGGTCGTGGCACCGCCGCCGGGCGGATTCGAGCGGGACCCGGCACCGTCGCTCGACGGTGGCGCGTCGATCTTGGCCAAGTCGTCGTAGATCGGGTTGGGGGCGTTCGCCGGCACGCTGCGGATGATGGCTTGATGCACGACCGCGAAGCCGAAGCCGAGGACGTCGCCGGACTGACCGTAGCCGGGACCCTTGAAATACTTCGTGCTCGCGGTCGCCAGCATGCGCGCGACCAACTGCCGCGAAGGCATCGTGGGGAACTTCGCCCGCAGCAGTGCGAACGAACCGGACACGATGGCAGCCGCATCGCTCGTGCCCTCAGACGTACCGAGTACCCGTTGCTTGGTGTAGGCCGGCAGGTTCACACCCGGTGCGCCGAGGGCCACGTAGGGCTGCCGCTCGCTCTTGGGCCACGGTGTGCCGGTCTTGTCGTACGCTCCGACGGCGATGACGCCCTTGCAGTTGGCCGGGTACTGCGTCGGGTTGCCGGCCTGGGCCTCGTTGCCGGCCGAAGCGACGAGGATCAGGCCCTTGTCGACGGCCGTCTTGACCGCACTTTGCAGTAGCGGTGGGCACGGCCCGGCGCTGCCGATGGACATGTTGACGACCTGCGGCGGATGCGGTCCGGAGCTGAGCCGGTCCAGTGCGTTCGCCTCGTCGCTGCCGTCCCCGAGGCCGGCCGGAATGAGCACCGGCAGGATCTTGGCCTGCGGCGCGATCCCGATGATCCCGGGGTTGATGCCTCGCCCGGCGATTCGCACGGCCATCAGCGTGCCGTGTCCCTCGTCGTCGTTGGCCACGGCGGGGTTGCCGCCCTTGCCGGTGGCATCGAAGCCGGGCAGCAACGCGCCCTGGAGGTCACCGACGGAGGCATCGACGCCACGGTCCAGCACGGCAACGGTGACCCCGGCGCCCTTGGTCAGCGGCCACACGCGATCCAGACCGAGAACCCCGAGGTACCACTCCTGCTTGCGCAACCCCGCGGGGTCGAGCGTGCCGGCCGCATCCGCACTGACGACCGGTGCGCCGATGAGGGCGACACAAGCGACGAGCGCCCCGACCAACGCTGAGCGCAGAACTGATGTGGTCCGCCGCGTAGCGCGACGGACCACATCGAGGCAGGGGGGCACCTTCACGCAATCACGCCGGGCGGCGCGTCATCGCCGCCCCACACATCGTCATCCTCGGCCAGCCAGGTAGCCCGCTCGCGCTCGTCGTCGCCGCCCTGACCGCCGCCCTGCATCGGCATCATCATGCCGCGGCCGCCTGCGGCTGCGCCTCCGACGCCACCCCCCACGCCGCCCGGTCCGGCGCCTCCGGCCGCACCGCCGCCCAGACCAGCGGTCGCCGACCCCGTGCCGACGCCTCCGCCCGCGCCGAGCCCACCGCCGGCACCAAGTCCGCCGCCGCCGATGCCGCCGGTACCGAGGTCCCCGGGTCCACCGCCGCCGGCCAGTGCGCCGCCGCCGCCGATGCCGCCGCTGTCATAGCCGGCCAGCGTGGAGCCGCTGTCAACGGTTGCCCCGCCGATGCCGGTGCCGCCGGTCGTGCCGGGACCCGGATAGCTGCCCGGGCCCGGATAGCTGCCCGGGCCGGGGTAGTCCCCAGGGCCGGGGTAGTCACCAGGGCCCGGGTGGTGGCTGGTAGGCAGGTGACCCGGACCGGGATGGATGCTGGGGCTGGGACCGGGGCCAGGAAAGTGGCCGGGGCCGGGGAAGGTGCCGGGGCCGGGACCGGGGCCAGGACCCGGGCCGGGGGTGATGCCGCCGTCGGTGACGTTGCCGCTGAGCGGGGTGTGGTAGTACAGCTCCGGCGGGATGCTGTGCATGCTGTGGTCCTGGGCCGAGGTGAAGTCGTCGAAGACCTTCTTGGCACCGGCGTCGTCATCGTCGTCGAGCTGCATCGCCTGACCGCGAATCTGACTCCAGTTCTCGCGGAACTGGTTGAGGCTGCTGTGCAGGGTCCCCGTGTTCGTGCCGATCGAATTGGCGTCGTCGACGATGAGCCCGATGATCTTGATGGCGTCGTCGGCGCTGGCGCCGCTCCAGGCGGCTTCGAGGTCCTTCTGAATCGCCTGGACCCGCGACACGATGTGGTGCGAGGCGAACTCCGAGGTCTGCTTGAGCTTCAGGATGGTGGTGTCCAGCGCTCCGGGGTCACTCTTCTCGAACTGCTCTCGGGTGCCCTTGCCGTTGCCGTAATGGTCGACAACGACGTTGTAGTCGTCCGACCGCGTGGTAACTGTCTGTTCTTTTCCGCCTGCCACCATGGTGAGCCGTTCCTCCTAGCTAGCTGATGTCGTCGGGAAGCGTCTGCTTCACCTGGTGGCTGGATGCGGAGTCCTGCTTCTGGTAACCAGAGGCCGTGGAGCGAGCCGAACGGGCCAGATTGGTCAGTTGCTGCTCGATGGCCTGAAACGTCGTCGTGATCGCACCGTGGGCATCCCGGTAGGCCGCGGCGAACACGTTCTCTCTCGTGCCCCAGAATGTCGCGAGCGGGCCGCCGATGTCACTGGCTGCGGCGAACTCCTTCGCGTTGCCGGCCACGTAGCCGCTGCCGCCGTTGATCTCGGCGAGCAGGGCGTCCACCTGGTCGGCGACTGCATTCAGGGCTTTGGGGTGTACGACGAAGTCCTTGGCGACCATTTGGTCAGATCCCTCCATGGCATTTGCCGACGCTGCCGCCGATTGCGTGCGGCCAGGTCAGCCCGACGCGCGGTGGGGCCACAGCCCCACCGCGCGCTTGAGCTCAACTCCAGTTGTTGCGGGCCGCGGTCTCCGCCGCGGTGTAGTTCTCGTGGGCTTGGCCGACGGCCTGGCCGATGTTGTTGAGGACCAGAGAGAGTGCGACGGCGGCATCGTCCCACTGCTTCTTGCAGGCCAGATAGGCCTCCTGCGCGGCGCCGCTCCAGGTGCTGATCATCGGCTGGAGGTCGCTCTCGAGCTGCTCGAGGGTGGCAGTCAGCTTGGCGTAGTTGTTGCGGATGCCTTGCTCGCCGGCCTGCAGGGACTCGAACTGGACGTGGATTTCACCCATGATTGGTCGGTTCTCCTTGGCGATCAGGCGTTGATCTGACCGGCGAGGCCGGACAGGGTCTGGGTCTGGTTGGACTCTTGCGTGCCGTAGGTCTGATGCGTGCTGCGCAGCGCCGCGTGCATCTGCCGAAGCGCGTTGTTGATCTTGTTGGCCTGCTGCTCGAAAGCATCGTGGACCTGAACGAAGGTCGAAGCGGCTTCGCCGCGCCAGCCACCCATCATGGTTTCGACCTCGGAGCGGAGATTCGAGATGTGTCCCTGAATCTGCGTCGCGGCGTCGTCAACCTTGTTGGCGCCTTGCGCCATGGCCTCCTGGCTAGTGGTGTACTGAGCCACGATGAGCCCCCTCCTGGTGGAATAAGTTGGATTCGGATCTTCCGAGCGCCCATAACATACCCAAAGCGCCGGGAATAACGCCATCGGGGCAGAGGGAGTGTCGCGCCATGAACCGGTTGCGCTCCGCCCCTCACCCGGTTACCGGCCGTCTGGCCGCCGTCGGGTCGAGCGCGGGGCCGGTCGGTATCAGCGGAAGTAGCTGAACCGGCAACGAAACCGGCTTGAATGCACCGTAACCGAACCCGCCCAGCACGTCCGATGAGGTCACCGCGAACTTCTTTCCCGGCTCGGCGATGACGAAGACCGTCGGGGAGCCGTCGCGCACTCGCGCGACGGCAGCACTGCCGGGCCCGAGCACGACGCGGTCGGCAAGGCCCTGCCGCGATTGCGCCGATTCGGTGATGGTGCTGGCCGCGAATGTCGGCAGCTGGCTCGGCGGTATCGCGAAAGCCGGCTGGATCGCTCCGTTCCGGTAGACAGCACATACGCCGCCGTTCTGGGCCGCGGTCTCGGCCAGCTGCGGCGTCGTGGACGGTAGCCCGGCGAGCTGCGCGGCGACGGCGTTCCAGTCGGTCCGTGACTGCGGCAGCCCCAAGGCGACGTTCTCCGTGGTGTCCACCGGCGCCAGCGGCCGGTTCCCCGGGCCGATCGGCAGCGTGCGGAGCAGCGCGGTCTGGACGTCGTCGAGGGCGGCCACGCCGTCGGCCAGGACCAGGAACGATTGGTCGTTGTCGGTGACGTGCAGCAGTTGGCCGACGAGAGGATGGGCGTTCCCGACGACGATGGGTGCCGTCGTCTTGACGTTCGGCACTTCCGGCGCGCGCAGCACCGGCCCCGGTGGCACGGCGTCGAGGAACGCGGTGCCGACCGCCATGCTCGCCGCGTTCTGCAGACCCAATGACGTCGCGACGCTGGCCGAGTCGATGGCCAGCCGCTGCCCGTGCCAGAGCAGATAGGAACCGCCGCCGGTGATGGCGCGCACGAGCGCGGCCCGGTTCGCCGGCATCGGCCGGGACCGGGCGTCGGAGCCGACGAGGACGCTGACCCGCGCGGTCAGCTGGTCGGCGAGGCCGCCTTGCAGCCGTGAGCACACCGTCCACGGCGATTTGACCAAGCTCTTCGCGGACGGCAGCGAGTCCGGAATGCCGTCGATGCCAACCGTTGCTCCGCGCCGCGCACCCTTGAGGTCGCTGCGGTCCACCAGGACAACGTGGGCGGACTGGTTGGTGCCCACTGCCAGAACCGCGGACGAGTAGTTCAGCGCGGGATGCAGCACGTTGTCGATCAGCACGTAGCGCGCGCCGGTCTCCCGCTCGACGATGATCGCGCCCGCTTCCTTCCATTTGTCACCGGGCGTTGGCTTGAGCACTCCGAAGAGGGCGAAGCCCACCGCGATCAGGATCGCGATCATGATTCCGGAGATGGTGGTGACCGTCAGCCGGCGCATCGGGGGTTCCACGACATCGGGCTCACCGGTGACCAGCGCGGCCAAGGCCCGTCGGTTGAGGAAGCGGTAGGCCTGCAGCTGGTCGCGGCGCGTCTGCACGGCGCTCCTCTCAACGCCCGGTCATCAGGCGGTCGACACGCTGTCGGATACGGCAGAAGGATACGGGCCGGGGCATCCGGACCTGACCTGCGATGATCTGGGCGCCGAATCGGGCGGCGAGGATCGGAGGACGCGTGCCGCAACTGACCCGCGCGCAACTGATCCTCCTGGAACTGGGGGCGGCAGCCGTCCTGGGTGGTCTTGCCGAAGGTGGCGGGTGGCCGATCGTGGGGGCCGTGGTGGCCGTTGCGCTCACGCTGAGTGCCGTCGTGCCGGTACGGCGTCGCTGGCTGTACCAGCTCGCGCTGTCGTGGTTCGCCTTGCTGCGCCGACGCCGGCGAAGGGGCCGCCTGAACGGGTTGGCCGGCCTGTTCGGCGAGTACCAGGTGGAGTCCGTGCCGGGCGGCGGGGATGGCAGCCGCATCGGGGTGGTGCGATCGGGTACCACCTGGTGCCTTCCGCTCGTCCTCGGGCTGGACGGGGTCTTCAACGACGACGCCCCGGTTCCGGTCGAACTCTTGGGGCGGTTGCTGGCGGTGGAAGACGTGCGGCTGTCCAGCGTGCGGCTGGTGACGTTGACCGCACCGGCTCAGCTGCCGGCCTACGCGCCGGCCGGCCCCGTGGCCCCGGCGACCCCGCTCGCGGCGCGCTACTGCCTGCTCACCCTCGACACCCGGCGCGCCGCCGACGCTATCGCCGCGCGCGGTGGCAGCGAGGCGGCGGTGCACCAGATCCTGCGTCGTTGTGCCGTGCACGCCGAACGGGCGCTGTCCACGGCCGGCTTGTCGGTGCGGCGGCTCGACGAACAGGCCGTGGCGGCGCTGTTCGCGACGTGGCTGGGTCCGAGCACGCCGTCGGCCGGCCGACGGGCGCCGAGGAGCGTCGAATCCTGGCGCGACGTGCGCGTTGCCGGTACCTGGTCGACCGTCTTCGCGATCAGCGGCGACGGGGCCGACGTCATGGACCGCATCGCCCGGTTGGCTGCTGCCGCGCCCACGCCGGTTGTGGCCACGACCCTGCTCCTTCAACCGGCCGCGGGCGCGGCCGACGTCGTGGCCACGTTGCTCATGCGCCTGAGCGGCCCGGACTCGGTGGCTGAGGCTGGGGCGATCGACTGGCTCTCGCGTATCGCCCGGGCCTTCGGCCTGGTTGTCCAACGACTCGACGGCGAACAGGCACCGCTGCTGCGGGCCACGACCCCGCTCGGCGTCGGCGAGTCGGTTTGATCAGGCGAGTCGGTTTGATCAGGCGAGGGGGTGCGGCAAATGCGGCGTGGTGCAGTGCGAATCCAGTTGAGCGCTGACGCGGCGGTCGCCGCGCCGCCGTCCGGCGTCCACGTTGGGGTCGGACCGGCCGGACCGGTGTCGCTGCGCCTGTTCCGCTCGGCAGGCACCCGTATCGTCCTGGCCGCACCGGTCGGGCCGGCCCAGCTGCTGGCGGTTCGGACCGCCACGGCCGGCGCCGCGGTGCAGGTGGTCACCGCGCGGCCACAACTCTGGGGACCGCTGCTGCGCCACGGCTCGGAGACGCACATCGTCCGCCCGGGGCAAGCGCTACCGTCGACGGGTGGGCCAACCCTCATCGTCGACGACCGGCCCGACGAGGCCCGCTCGACTGCGGAGGTCCGCCCATGGCATTGCCGACTCGACGTGCGCACGCACTGGACCCCGGCCGACCTGCCGACGCTGGCCCACGCCGACGTGGCCATGTTCGGTCCCGTCCCCCCGGCGTTGACCGACGCCGTGGGGGCAGCGTTCGGCGTCGGCGCGGCGGAGTCGGCGCCACTGGCGACCCTCTCGCCCGGGGTGTTCGCACTGCTGCGAAGGGGGCGACTGGCGTACCTCTCCCTCGACCCCACGCCGGCCGAGGCCCAGGTACTCGAACTCGCGCGCTGAAGGATCGGCGCTGCGGTCGCGGACGGTCCTCAGCTCGAGGCGACGCGAATGGCTCCGTACACGCCCATGACGGCGAGCGCGAGCGGGATGACAGACAGGACCAGCAGCGATTCGACGATGTCGGCGCTGCGCGACCACGGTGGCGCATATCGTCGGCCCGGAAGAGCGACAGCCAGCGCGAACAGCACGATTGCCACTACGACGGCCGGGATCGCGAAGGCCAAGAGACGAGCCAGGCCGTGCTGGTCCGCGACGCCGGTTACCGACACCGCGAGCAACGCGGCGCCGCCGGCCGTGAGGAGGAATCCGCGCTGGCCCCGACCGCTGAACAGCCGCGCTCGCAGCAGGCAGATGAGGCCGAGTACGACCGCGAGCACCCGCTCACTGGCACCGCCGGTCGCAAGCAGCACCGCCGCGCCGGCGATGGCCAGCGCCACCCCACCCACCAGGCCGGTGAGCACCTGATCGGCGCGCACGGCCTGGCCGAGAATCCGATTGGCGTCGATCGTGCCGGTCTCCCGGCGCAGATCCGCCGCGTCGGCCGGGATAGCCGGCAACGGCAAGCGGGACAACTTGAAGGACAGCGTTGCCAGCAGCGGCGAGATCGCGAGGGCGGCGGTGGCGACGACGGCGGCGGTGCCGACGGCGCTCAACGTCGTGGCCGAAGCAATCGCGGTGCCGATCGCGGTCAGTAGGGCGGCCGTGACGGTCGCCACGAGTCCGGCGACGCCCAAACCCAGCACAAGCAGCGCCACCGTGGCGGCGAGGGCGGCCGCGCACGTGCCGACCAGCAGCTGAGGCGCTCCGAACGCCCACACTCGATGCGTACCGCCGACGGCCATCGCCCCGCTCGCAGTGGCGAACGCGACCGCGAAGAGTCGCCGCCACCAGGGCCGGGCCGCGCCGACGATAAGCCCGGCCGACCGCGGCCGCCGCGACCATCAGCAGCACGGCTCCGACGCCGGCAGTAACAGCCGGCGGGGCCCACTCGGGCCCGATGAGCAGCGCGGTGACCAGCGCATACGTCAGCAGTGCTGCTGCGAAGCCGACCGCCCCGTGCATCGTGTGCGCCGGCTGCCATCGGGCCGTGCGACTGAGCACGCCGCTGGCCACCGCGTCGAGCACGTCGTCGAACGCCACCTCGGGCAGCTGTGTCGCCCGAGTGCGCAAGTGCAGCACGTCACCGTCGCGCAGTTGGCAGGCGGCGACGCTCGTCGAGGGGTCCAGCGGCGGCTCCGTCGCCCGCTGGAGCACCCAGCCGCCTTCGGCCGCTCCGGTGTCGGCTGCATCCGGCCCAAGGCCGGAGACGACGATCGACAACAGTTCGGCGATCGACGTTTGGACCGGTACCGCGAGGTCGGCGCGCCGGGTCGAGGAGATGATCGTCAGCCGGCAGCTGTTCGAGACGACACTGGCGGACACGGAAAGATCCTCCTCGGGAAGCCGGCCGGCGACGCAGCTAGCATCGTCCACGCCGGTGAACGTTTTGCCGGTTGTGGTCGATACGGTAACGGAGGCCGGCGTGAGCACTGTGCTCTTTCGCCGCCCACCCCGCCGCCAGCCGCCGCTGGAACCCCGCGGCGAGATCGCCCTCGACTCCCCGCCGGAACTGCCCGAAACCGTGAGCAGTGGCGGAATGGGTCAGCTCCTCATGTATCTGCCGATGGCCGCCGGCGCCGGCGCCACGGGGCTGCTGGTGACCGGAAGCGGCGGCTCGCCGGTGACCTACCTGGCCAGCGGCATGATGGGCCTGTCGATGCTGGGGATGGCCTTCAGCGGAATGGGCCGGTCCTCCGGGGAGAAGCGTCGGCGTCTCGACGGCGACCGCCGCGACTATCAGCGCTACCTGCAGCAGGTACGCCGCCGCGTGCGCCGGGCCGCGGCGCAACAGCGCACCTCGACGATGTGGCATCACCCCGATCCCGACGCGCTGTGGTGCGTCGCCACGGGGACCCGGTTATGGGAACGGCGGCCGGCTGACGACGACTTCCTGGCCATTCGGGTCGGGCGCGGCCCGCAGCGCCTCGGGGTGACCCTCGTGGCTCCCGAGACCAAGCCGATCGAGGATCTTGAACCGATCTCGGCGGCAGCGCTGCGGCGCTTCGTCCGGACCCACAGCTCGGTCGCGGATCTGCCGGCGGCGCTGGCGCTGCCCGCGTTCGGCCGGATCAACCTGTCCGGGCCGCCTGAACAGGTCCGCGCGCTCGTGCGGGCCATGCTGGGTCAGCTCGCCACCTTCCACTCGCCTGACGATGTCGTCATTGCGGTGTGCACGGCCGCGGACACCGCGCAGCAGTGGGACTGGCTGAAGTGGCTGCCGCACGCCCTCAGCCCTGCGGCCTTCGACGCCGTGGGCCAGGTTCGGCTGATCAGCGACGATCTGCTGAGCCTCGAGGCGATGTTCGGCGATGTGCTGACCAGCCGGCAGCGTTTCGGCGCGGCCGGCGGCGCAGACGGCCCGCACGTCGTCGTGGTTCTCGACGGCGGGCAGGTACCGGTCGAGTCACAGCTGGCCAACAGCCTGGTGCAGGGCGTGACCGTGCTGGATCTCCGCTCGACGTTCGGCGCCGATCCCGCGAACGGGGTGCTGAGCGTCCAGGTCGAGCCTGGTTCGCTCACCATCGTCCGGCGCGATCCGACCGGCGCCGAGCAGCGCATGCCGCTCGGGATCCCGGATGCGTTGAGCATTGTCGAAGCCGAACTACTGGCGCGGCAGATGAGTCCGATGCGGATGTCGGCGACGACGTCGGATCCGACGGACGCGCTTTCTGTCGACCTGAGCCTGCCCGACCTGCTCCGCCTCGGCGATCCCCAGCAGTTCGACCCAGCCGTCGCCTGGCGCCCGCGCGCTCCGCGCGACCGGCTTCGGGTGCCCATCGGCGTCGGAGCGGGCGCGCATCCGGTCGAACTCGACATCAAGGAGTCGGCCCAAGGCGGGATGGGCCCGCACGGCCTGGTGATCGGCGCAACCGGCTCGGGCAAGTCCGAGCTGCTGCGCACGCTGGTGCTCGGGCTGGCGCTGACGCATTCGTCCGAGACGCTGAACTTCGTTCTCGTCGACTTCAAGGGCGGCGCGACGTTCGCCAGTCTCGATGTCCTGCCGCACACCTCGGCGGTCATCACCAACCTCGAGGACGAACTCATCCTCGTCGACCGGATGCGCGATGCCGTGCACGGCGAGCTGGTTCGCCGCCAGGAGGCCTTGCGCAGTGCCGGCAACTTCGCCTCGCTGCGGGACTACGAACGGGCCCGCGAGCAGGGCGCGCCGCTGGAGCCGATGCCCTCGCTGTTCATCGTGGTCGACGAGTTCAGCGAGCTGCTTTCCGCCAAACCGGACTTCATCGACCTGTTCGTGATGATCGGCCGCTTGGGTCGCTCGCTCGGCGTGCACCTGCTGCTCGCCTCGCAGCGGCTCGAGGAGGGCAAGCTGCGGGGGCTGGACACCCACCTGTCCTACCGGATCGGGCTGCGCACGTTCTCGTCGATGGAGAGCCGCGTCGTGCTCGGCGTGCCTGATGCATACGAGCTGCCGAGCGCACCGGGCAACGGCTATCTCAAGGAGGCCACCCAGGGCCTGGTCCGCTTCAAGGCCGCCTATGTGTCGGGTCCCTATACGAAGGCGGCGAGCCTCGGTCCCGACCGCAGCGAAGGCGGTCACCACGTCCTGCCATACCAGGCCGGCTACCTCGCACCTCGCGAAGACCTGTCCGGTGCGCAGCCCGACCAGGCGCCTGAGCCCGCTGCGCCTAGTGGGCCGGGCCAGACGATGCTCGACGTCCTCGTCAGCCGGCTCGAAGGGGTCGGTACCCCGGCGCGCAAGGTGTGGCTGCCGCCGCTGGACACGCCGCCGGCGCTGGACGAGTTGTTGCCCGCGTTGGTCGAGACCGACCTCGGGCTGCGTCCGTCCGACTGGGGGGCGGCGCCCTCGCTCAGCGCCCCGATCGGGCTCATCGACCGGCCGTTCGACCAGCGCCGCGATCCGCATTGGGTGAACCTCGCCAGCTCGCACTTTGTCGTTGTCGGTCGTCCGCAGAGCGGCAAGAGCACGCTGCTGCGAACGTTGATCTCGTCGTTGGCGCTCACCCACACACCGGAGCAGGTGCAGTTCTACTGCCTGGACTTCGGCGGTGGGACGCTGTCCGGCCTGGCCGAGCTGCCGCACGTCGGCTCGGTGGCCAGCCGTCTGGAGCCAGAGCGGCTGCGCCGCACCGTGGCCGAGATCAATGCGCTGTTGGCCAGCCGCGAGCAGCTGTTCACCCAGCACCGGATCGACTCCATGGCCTCCTACCGCCGACTGGTCGCCTCGGGCGCGGCCCCGCTCGACGGATTCGGCGACGTCTTCCTGGTCATCGACGGATGGGGCACCATCCGGCAGGACCATGAGGCGTTGGAGGCTGCGATCACCCAGATCGCCGCGCGTGGACTCGGCTTCGGGGTACACGTCGTGCTGTCCATCCAGCGCTGGATGGAGTTGCGTCCGGCGTTGCGGGATCTGATCAGCAGCCGCCTCGAGCTGCGGCTGGGCGACCCGTCGGAGTCCGACCTGGACCGTCGGGTCGCGGCCGGCGTGCCGGAATCCAGTCCCGGCCGCGGGCTGAGCCCGGACAAGCTGCACTTCCTGTCCGCGCTGCCGCGCATCGACGGGGCGACGACCGTCGATGACCTCGTCGACGGGGTGGCCAAGATGGTGTCGCGGGTACGCGATGCATGGTCGGGGCCGTCGGCTCCGGCCGTACGCCTGCTTCCGCGTGAGCTGCCGTACGCCGAGCTGCCGCCGGTGGGTACGTCCGGGGGAGCCGTGCCTATCGGCGTCGACGAGGACACCCTCTCGCCGGTGTTCGCCGACTTCGACGCCGAGCCGCATTTCCTGGTGATCGGTGACGTCGAGTCGGGCAAGTCCAACCTGTTGCGCACGTTGGCCCGCGGCATCACCGCACGGTGGACGCCGGAGCAGGCGAAGATCATCACGCTGGACTATCGGCGCGGGCTGCTCGGTGCGGTCACCACACCACACCAAATCGGCTACGTCATGAATTCCGTGGCCGCCCCGGAAGTGATCAGCAGCGCCGTCACCGCGTTGCGGGCCAGATTGTCGGGGCTGCAAGTCGACCCGGTAGCCGGCGAAGTGCCGCGCTGGAGCGGCCCACGGTTGTTCCTGCTCATCGACGACTACGACCTCATTTCGTCGTCGCAGGGCAACCCCATGCACGCCCTGCTCGAGTTCCTGCCCCAGGCCCGCGACATCGGCTTGCACGTCGTGCTCAGCCGTTCATCCGGCGGATCCGGGCAAGGGATGTTCGAGCCGATGCTGCGGGCGCTGCGCGATATGGGCACGCCGGGTGTGCTCCTGTCGGGCAGTCGCGACGAAGGTGCGGTCCTGGGCTCGGTCAAGATGGAACCGCTGCCGCCCGGGCGCGGCCGTCTGGTTCACCGGCGAATCGGCTCGGTCTTGATCCAGACGGCGCGCGCAGGGACGGACGCCTGAGTCGCTCAGACCTTGCGCAGGACGGTGACGACCTTGCCGAGAATCGTCGCCTGGTCGGCCGGGATCGGCGCGTAGGCGGCGTTGTGCGGCAGCAGCCAGGCATGGCCGTCGCGACGCTGGAACGTCTTCACCGTCGCCTCCCCGTCGATCATGGCGGCCACGATCTCGCCGTTCTCAGCGTCCTCCTGCTGGCGCACGACCACCCAGTCACCGTCGGAGATGGCAGCGTCGATCATGGACTCACCGACGACCCGCAAGAGGAACAGCGTGCCGTCGCCGACGAGCACCTTCGGCAACGGGAAGACGTCCTCGATCATCTGCTCGGCCAGGATCGGGCCACCCGCCGCGATGCGGCCCACGACCGGCACGAACACCGGCGCGTCGCCGCGCGGCGCGTCGTCGGTGACGGCGACGGCCCGGCGGGCCGCCTTGGGCTTCTCGGCGGTGGAATCAGAGTGCCGGACGTCGACTGCGCGTGGGCGGTTGGGATCACGGCGCAGGAAGCCCTTGCGTTCGAGCATGGCCAGCTGATGGGCGACGCTCGATGTCGAGGCCAAGCCCGCGGACTCGCAGATCTCCCGGATGCTCGGTGGGTAGCCGCGGCGCTCGACCGAGTCCCGGATGACGTCGAGGATTGCCTGCTGGCGCCGGGTCAGTCCGGAGACGGGGTCGGGTAGCTCGGTGACCTTGGGCCGTCCCGGGCCGCGCCGTGGCTCGCTTGCGGCCTTGCCGGCCGGCTTGGCCCGCTTGCTCTGGCGGGGTGCCGCCGTGCTGCTTGCGGACTTGGTCTGACGCGCGGCCTTGGTGGCTGCCGCCTGGGTCTTGGGCACTTCGCCTCCCGGTCTTGTTCGGTTCATATGTTCGACCGTAGCCGCAGATCGGTCCGTCATCAAACATCTGTTCGAACGACACGCCGGTCGCGCTGGTTTTTGTCGGACCCTCCTGGTAAGCATTCGATCAGGCGTTCTATCGAATGCCTGTTCGATCGGATGGCCCGCTCGTTTCCGTACCGAGGAGTTCACATGTCCGCCGCTACCGAGTTTGCCCCCGAGGTCTACCTCCCCGCCAGTGTGCGGCCGCACGAGCAGCCCAGCGCCACGATTCTCACGCTGCGGCGCCCCAGCGCCGAGTCGGTGGCCGCGCCGCTGCGGCTCACGCGCCGGGGCGTGCTGGCCCTCTCGGTCGCGGTGGCGGCACTGGGCATCGCCTTGGTCGCGCTGGCCCGCGTGTCGGCACCGAGCCCGGGCACCCGGCCCGCCGCGCCGGCCACAGTGACGGTTCACGACGGCGACACCCTGTGGGCAATCGCGTCGCGGGTGGCCCCCGACCGCGATCCGCGCGCCGAGGTCGCCGATCTGCAGCGTCGCAATCACCTCGGCGGGGTCGTACTCACGGCCGGTCAGGTCCTGCGCATCCGATAGGCGGTGTTTTGCCGGAATTCTGCGGCTGACTGCACCGCGACGCGCCGAGTATTGCTCTTGCGGAACATCGAGCGCGGCTCTACGGTTCTACTACATGTAGTAGTTACAAGCCTGTAAGTCATCCACAGGTTGGGGTCATTCGTCCACAGTACCGATACCGCCGTGCACACTTGGTCCCCAGGTTGTCTACAGGTTCGTGCACAGCCCAGCACCGAAAACCGCGTTCGTTCGACTGTCGCAGAGGAGGCCTGCAGGTGCGTTGTCCGTACTGCCGGCACCCGGACTCACGGGTCGTCGACTCGCGTGAACACGACGAGGGTCAGGTGATCCGGCGACGGCGATCCTGCCCCGAGTGCGGTCGCCGGTTCACCACGGTCGAAGAGGCCGCGGTCGCGGTCATCAAACGCAGCGGGGTCACTGAGCCGTTCAGCCGGGCCAAGGTCATCAACGGGGTGCGCCGCGCCTGTCAGGGCCGCCCGGTCGACGAGGACGCATTGGCCCTGCTCGCCCAGACGGTCGAAGAGACGGTCCGGGCCAGCGGCGCCGCGGAGATCCCCAGCGACGAGGTCGGGCTGGCCATCCTCGGCCCGCTGCGCGAGCTTGACGAAGTCGCCTATCTGCGCTTCGCCTCCGTGTACCAGGCCTTCAGCTCCATCGACGACTTCGAGAAGGCCATCGCGGATCTGCGCTTCGAGCACCGCCAGCATCTGCCCTGAACGCCGGTCTGAGCCGGCACGTGCAACTACACACCGACTTTGGCACCACGACGCGTCAGGACCGACGCGTTGCTCAGTACGGAAGGAAACCACTCACGATGACTGAGGCGCGCGACAAGTCCGGCTCCACCGACACCGCTGCCAAGCCCAAGGCCGGCAACTCGGAGCCTGCGACGAGTACCAGCTACCCGACCGACGGCCTGCACGTCGATCGGGTCTACACCACACCAGGCGTGCACCCGTATGCCGAGGTCACCTGGGAACGCCGCGACGTCGTTATGACCAACTGGCGCGACGGTTCGGTCAACTTCGAGCAGCGCGGCGTCGAGTTTCCGGACTTCTGGTCGGTCAACGCCGCCAACATCGTGACGACGAAGTACTTCCGCGGCGCCGTGGGCAGCGACGCACGGGAGTGGTCATTGCGGCAGCTCATCGACCGCGTCGTGCTGAAGTACCGGACCGCGGGAGAGCAACACGGGTACTTCGCCTCGCCGCAGGACGCAGAGGTCTTCGAGCACGAGCTCACCTGGATGCTGCTCCACCAGGTTTTCAGCTTCAACTCGCCCGTCTGGTTCAACGTCGGCACAGCCTCGCCGCAGCAGGTCAGTGCGTGCTTCATCCTGGCCGTCGACGACACCATGGACTCGATCCTGAACTGGTATCGCGAGGAAGGCCTCATCTTCAAGGGCGGTTCGGGGGCCGGGCTGAACCTCTCCCGCATCCGTTCGTCGAAGGAGCTGCTGTCCTCCGGTGGCACGGCGTCCGGTCCGGTCAGCTTCATGCGCGGTGCCGACGCCTCCGCCGGCACGATCAAGTCAGGGGGAGCGACGCGGCGCGCGGCCAAGATGGTCGTGCTCGACATCGACCACCCCGACATCGAGGAGTTCGTGCAGACCAAGGCCCGCGAGGAGCACAAGATCCGAGTGCTGCGCGATGCCGGGTACGACATGGATCTCGGTGGCCAGGACATCACCAGCGTGCAGTACCAGAACGCCAACAACTCGGTGCGGGTGTCTGACGAGTTCATGCGTGCTGTCGAGGACGACGCCGAGTTCGGCCTTCGCGCCCGCAGCACGCACGAAGTGGTCGAGACCGTCCAGGCCAAGAAGCTGTTCCGCACGGTCGCTCAGGCCGCATGGGAGTGCGCCGACCCGGGCATCCAGTACGACGACACGATCAACGACTGGCACACCAATCCGGAGACCGGCCGGATCACCGCGTCCAACCCGTGCTCTGAGTACATGAGCCTGGACAACACATCGTGCAACCTGGCGTCGCTGAACCTGCTCAAGTTCCTGCGCGACGACAACACCTTCGACTCGGGCACGTTCGTCAAGGCCGTCGAGCTGATCATCACCGCGATGGACATCTCGATCTGTTTCGCCGACTTCCCGACCGAGGCGATCGGCGTGAACACACGCGCCTACCGGCAACTCGGTATCGGCTACGCCAACCTGGGTGCGCTGCTCATGGCGTCGGGACTGGCCTATGACTCCGACGGCGGCCGCGCGCTGGCCGGCGGCATCACCTCGCTGATGACGGCCGCCTCCTACCGCCGCTCAGCCGAGCTGGCCGGAATCGTCGGCCCGTACGAGGGCTTCGCCCGTAACGCCTCAGCCCACGCCCGGGTGATGCGCAAGCACGCCGCGGCCAACGATGCCGCCCGCCCGATCCACGACATCGACCGTGCCATCTTTGCGGCCGCGGCGCAGGAGTGGACGGAGGGCAACCAGCTGGGCGAACGCAACGGCTGGCGCAATGCGCAGGCTTCGGTACTCGCTCCCACCGGCACCATCGGCCTGATGATGGACTGCGACACGACCGGCGTCGAGCCCGATCTCGCGCTGGTCAAGTTCAAGAAGCTGGTGGGCGGCGGCTCGATGCAGATCGTCAACCAGACCGTGCCGCGCGCGCTTCGGGCCCTGGGCTACCAAGAGGAGCAGGTTGAGGCGATCGTCGAACACATCGCCGAACACGGCCACGTCATCGACGCACCGGGCTTGAAGCCCGAGCACTACGAGGTGTTCGACTGCGCCATGGGTGCCCGCGCGATCAAGCCGATGGGGCACGTGCGGATGATGGCCGCCGCGCAGCCGTTCCTGTCCGGCGCGATCTCCAAGACGGTGAACCTGCCCGAGACCGCCACGGTCGAGGACATCGAGGACGTCTACTACCAGGGTTGGAAGCTCGGCCTCAAGGCGCTGGCCGTCTACCGCGACAACTGCAAGGTCGGCCAGCCCCTGTCAGCCGGCAAGGGCGAGAACAACGGCGAGAGCGCCGAGGTCGAGAAGGTGATCGAGTACCGGCCGACCCGCAAGCGGCTGCCCAAGGCCCGTCCGTCGCTCACCACGTCATTCGCCGTAGGGGGCGCCGAGGGCTACATGACCGCCGGCTCTTATCCCGACGACGGTCTGGGGGAGGTGTTCCTCAAACTCGGCAAGCAGGGCTCGACCCTGGCCGGTGTCATGGACGCGTTCTCGATCGCGATCTCGATCGCCCTGCAGCACGGCGTGCCGCTCGAGACCTACGTGCAGAAGTTCACCAACATGCGCTTCGAGCCGGCCGGTCTCACCGATGACCCTGACATCCGGATGGCCCAGTCGGTGTTGGACTACATCTTCCGGCGGCTGGCGTTGGACTACCTGCCGTTCGAGACTCGTTCGGCGCTCGGCATCTACACGGCCGCGGAACGCACCCGCCAGCTCGACACCGGTTCCTACGTCGAACCGGCCCAGGACGACGACGATCTCGACGTCGTAGCGCTGGCTCAGTCGGCGCCGGTCGCCAAGCCGGTGGCGCCCGACGTCGACGATGAGGTGGTGGCCGAAACCGCGGTGAGCGCGCCGCCGACCGTGCACAGCTCGACCGAACTGCTCGAGTCGATCACCGGCAGCTCGGCCGACGCGCCCCTGTGCATGAACTGCGGCACCAAGATGCGTCCGGCCGGCAGTTGCTTCGTCTGCGAAGGCTGCGGCAGCACCAGCGGCTGCAGCTGAGATCAGCGGGGCCTCCGAGACGGGCGCCCGAGGCGGAGGTGCAGCGCGGCGGCGGGGGGTCCGCCGCGCTGCACCTCCGGGAGTGGTCGTCCCGGCCTGTCGTCGTCGTAGGGTGATCGGCATGGTTCGCCCGCGCCCCGGCTCGACTGAGTCCCCCGACGCCGTGGTGATCGGTGCCGGTCATAACGGCTTGGTGGCGGCTAACCAGCTGGCTGACGCCGGCTGGAGTGTGCTGGTACTCGAAGCGGCCGGTCATGCCGGCGGCGCGGTGCATTCGGCCGAGTCGGTGCGGCCAGGATTCGTCACCGATCTGTTCAGCGCGTTCTACCCCTTGGGCGCCGCTTCGCCGGTGATGTCGGCACTCGAGTTGGACCGTCACGGGCTGAGCTGGAGCCACGCCCCGAGCGTGCTCGCGCACGTGCTGCCCGATGACCGCTGCGCGGTGCTCTGTCGCGATGTTGCCGACACGGCCGCCTCGCTGGAGGAGTTCGCGCCTGGCGACGGGCTGGCGTGGACCGAGCTCGTGACCGAGTTCCAACGGATCCAAGAACCGTTCATCTCGGCGCTGTTCCGGCCGTTCCCGCCCGTGTTGCCCGCCCTGAAATTGCTGCACCGGTTGGGTGCGGCCGGAGCACTGCGCTTCGCCCGCTTCGCCCTGCAGCCCGTGCGCCGTTACGGCGACGAGCAGTTCGACGGCGAGGGCGGCCCGTTGTTGCTGGCCGGCAACGCACTGCACACCGACCTCCCGCCCGAGGGTGCGGGCAGCGCGATCTACGGCTGGCTGCTGGCGATGCTGGGGCAGACGGTGGGTTTCCCGGTACCGGTCGGTGGCTCCAGCAGTCTGATCGACGCGCTGCTCAGCCGGCTGGAATCGCGCGGCGGGGTCCTGCGGCTCGCGGCGCCGGTCGAACGGGTACTGATCGAGAACGGTCGGGCGGCCGGCGTCCGGCTGGCCGGCGGGGAGACGATCCGGGCCGGCCGGGCGGTGCTCGCCGATACGTCCGCGCCGATGTTGTACCGCGAACTGGTCGGTGCCCACCACCTGCCGGCCCGGTTGATCCGCGACCTCGATCGGTTCCAATGGGACGCGCGCACCTTGAAGGTCAACTGGGCGCTGTCCGCGCCGATTCCGTGGACGGCCGCCGGCGCGCGGGGTGCCGGCACCGTCCATCTCGGGGTCGATATGGACGGGTTGACGATGTACGCAGCATCGCTGGCCGCGCGCCAGGTGCCGCCGCAGCCGTTCCTGCTCGTCGGGCAGATGACGACTGCGGACGCGACCCGCTCGCCCGCAGGCACCGAATCGGCGTGGTGCTACACCCACCTGCCCGAAAAGCTGGAACTGAGCGAACTGGACATCGCCATTCACGTTGAGCGGCTCGAGCAGACAATTGAACGCCACGCTCCCGGGTTCACGAGCCTGATCCTCGGCCGGCAGGTGCAGTCGCCCGTAGACCTGCAAGCCAGCAATGCCAACCTGGTCGGCGGCGCCGTCAACGGCGGCACCGCCGCAGTGCACCAGCAGTTGGTGTTCCGCCCGGTGCCGGGGCTGGCGCGGGCCGAGACCGTCATCGACGGTCTCTACCTCGCCAGTTCGTCCGCGCACCCCGGTGGTGGCGTCCACGGGGCGCCGGGTCACAACGCCGCGCTGGCCGCGCTGGCGCGCGCCGCGCCGCTGGGCCCGGTGCGCCGACAGGTCCTCGACCTGGCAATGCGCCGCATCTACCGGTCCGGCGCGTCCTCTGCCCGCGACTGAGCCGCCGGGTACCCGGGAATCGGCCGCTTCTCGGCGATGGCGGCCAGCCGTTCCAACGACTCCACGTTGCGCCGGCGCAACAGCGCCTCCTGCAGGGGATTGTGCAGCCAGCGACCCGGGCCGTCGGTGGGCGCTTCCGCCATGTGCACGATGGAGCCGTCGCCGTCGGGTTCCACGGTCAGCACGACCTTGGCCTCGCCGACGGGCCAGGCCCGCGCCTGGAGGACGAGGCGCCGCGGGGGCTCAGCCGCCACGACCGCCGTGCTGTCGTTGACCACGAAAGGCCACGCGCCGACCTGGTGATGCAGCCGTGCGCCGACCTCCGGCCAGTTCCCGTCGACGTCGCGGATGTGGGTCGCGCCGACGACCCAGCCGGTGAACATCCAGCCGTCGCTCAACTCGGCCCATACGCGTTCCGGCGCCGCGTTTACGTGTCTGCTGACCTCAACCACCCAGCCATCCTGCCCGCTCGGGGCACTCGCATCACAAACCCGGTCCACCGACTGGGCGACTGGACGCACCTGCACCGGTTCTCCATGATGTGTCGGGCAGCGGCAGGTGCCCGGCAACGGCCGAAGCACTGGCCGACGAGCGACCGGGACGGTGGATGGATCACAAGCTGCTGGTCGACCTGATCAGCGTCCCGCTGTTCACGGGCGTGATCGGCTACGTCACGAACTGGACCGGCGTACTCATGCTGTTTCGCCCGATCCGCTTCCACGGCGTCAAGCTGCCGCTGCTGAAGGTGCTGTTCCCGATCCTGCCGCGGCGCGTGCAGGTGCTGCCGCTCGTCCGCTACGACGGTGAAGTCGGCTGGCAGGGCATCGTGCCGTCGCGTGCGGACAAGATGGCGAGCATTGCCGTCGACAAGGGCCTGGCCAAACTGGGCAGCATCGCCGACTTCTACCGTGAACTTGAGCCCGACCGCATTGCCGAGCACCTCGCCCGGATCGCGGTGGTGCAGATCCGCGAGGTCGTGGACACCATCATGACCGAGCAGTACCCGCAGCTGTGGCCCGATCTTCCCGATGTCGTCCGCGAGGCCGTACACGCTCGGGTGCGCCAGCAGTTGCCACACGTGGTCAAGGTCATCACCGACGACATCGGCCAGAACATCGATCAGCTCATCGACGCGAAGCTGATGGTGATCCGGTACTTCTCCGAGCACCCCGAGCTGCTCAATCAATTGTTCATCAGCATGGGTCGCAAGGAACTGCGGTTCATGCAGAACTTCGGCTTCTACTTCGGCTTCCCGATGGGTTTCGTCCTCGTCGCAATCCTGCACCTGTGGCCGCAGTGGTACGTGTTGCCACTCGGCGGTGTGGTCATCGGCTGGGTCGTCAACTACATCGGCATCGAGATGATCTTCGAACCGGTCCACCGGAGTCGCTGGGTCCCATGGCGGCAGGGTCTGTTCATCAAACGCCAGCCGGAAATCACCGAGATGTATGCGCGGCTGATTGCCGACAACGTGATCACGCTGCAGAACATCGGCGAGGAACTTCTCACCGGCCCACGCAGCGACCGCACCCTGCAATTGCTCGAGGACACCCTGCGCCCGGCTGTGGACGCGGCAGTCGGCCCGGCGCGCCCGGCCCTTCGGTTGGCCATCGGCACCAGGCAATACGACCGGATCCGCGATTCGGTGGCCAGCGAGGCCACCCAGTTTGCTCCGGCCGCCTTCGCCGAACCGGAGTTCAACCGGCGCCAGAGCGACAGGATCTACGCTTTCATCGCGGGCCAGATGCGCACCATGGGCCCGGACGATTTCGTGGAGTTGCTGCGTTCGGCGATCAAGCAGGACGAGTGGCTGCTGTTCGTGCACGGCGGGGTGCTCGGACTGTTCGCAGGTTTGCTTCATCTAGCGATATTCGGAGTGTGATGTGATCGAGCCCGACGACAAGGCCGTCGTGGTCCGCCGCACGAGTCCTCCGCCTGCGCGCGTGCCACCGCAACCGGCTGCCGCGAACGTCGTGCCGGAGCTGGCCCGGGCCGCTGCCGCGACGTGGTGGCGGGCGGTGACCTGGTCGGTAGAGACGTCTCTGGCCACCACGAACGCCGTGCTCAAGAAGGCCACCAGCAGCCAAGCCCCGGCCGCGGCGCTCACCGGGCTGGCATCCGAAGCCCGCGCTGCGGCCCGCCGCGCGCTCGGCCTGGGCGAGCAGATCGACCGCCACGGCGGCCCGCAACCGGTCGCGCCGGCCGATGTGACGGTCCAAGATCTGCAGGAGCGGGGCAGCGAGCTGCTGCGGCGCTCCAATGACGTGCGCGTCGTCGAGGACACCCACCCGGCCTTCGCCCGGATCCTGGCCGAGATCACGCCCGACGAGGCGCGCATTCTGCGCTTTCTCTACGTCAACGGCCCCCAGCCGTCGGTCGACGTTCGCACGAACCGGCCGCTGGGCGTCGGCTCGCAGCTCGTCGCCGGCGGCCTGAACATGATCGCGGAACACGCGGGCTGTCGCGATGTCGAGCGGGTCCACCCCTACCTGACGAACCTGTTCCGGCTGGGCTTGATCGATTTCTCGAAGGAGCAGGTGAGCAACCCGCAGCGTTACCAGCTCGTGGAAGCCCAGCCGAAGGTCACCGAAGCCCTCAAGCGCGCCGGGAGATGGCCGCGCACCGTGCACCGCAGCATCGCGCTGAATTCGTTCGGAGCCGAGTTCTCCCGCACCTGCCTGCCGCTGAGCGGCCTGCCCGCTGAGCCCGGCGCCCAGCCCGGGCCGGCGACCCCGGTCCAGCCCTAGCGTTCAACCACTACGCCGGCCGCGCTGCCAGTCGTCGTAGCGGATCCGGTTCAAGGCCGTAATCGGTCCGAGCGCAGCCCACTCCGCGCGGCCCAGTCTGGCGAGCGGAGCGACCGCCGTCGCGTCCGGCAGCCCGTCCGCCGCGATGACGTCCGCCGCGGCCGCAATGTGCAGAACCTCTCCGAACACCATCGCGCAATTGCCGATCTCGTGCTCGCCGGCTGTGCGGCACTCGAACGCGATCGGCGCGGATGCGACGCGCGGCGGTGCCACCGTGACACTCGCTTCGCGTTGCAGACCGGCGGCGTCGAACTCGCTGTGATCGGCCGGGAAGTTCGTCGCCGAATCGTTCATTGCGAGCAGCAGGGCCTCGGTGCCGATGTTGAGAACGAATTCACCGGTGGCTCGAACGTTGGCCAGCGTGTCCTTGTGACCGACCGAGACGAAGCAGAGTGTCGGAGGGTCGACGCCGGCGACTGTCGTGAACGAGTGGGGGGCGACGTTGTCGATCCCGGCGGCCGAGCGGCTCGACACCCATGCGATCGGACGTGGAATCAGCGATGCGGTCAACCAGGGGTAGATCGAGCGCCGCTCCGCATCCGCGATCGAGATCTCGACCCGTTCGCTCATCCCTGCTGCTCAGTCGGCCGGATCAACACCTCGTTGACGGCCATCCGGCGGGGCCGGGTGACGATATAGCTGATCGCATCGGCAATGTCGTCGGCCTCGAGACGCTCCATGTTCGCGAACCGCTCGCGCATGCTCTCCTGAATCTCAGGGCGGTTGTGGCCGGCCAGTTCGGTCGTGACCGCGCCCGGCTCGACCAGACTGACCCGGACGTGCCGTTGGGTGACCTCTTGCCGCAATGCCTCGCCGAACGCGCCGACCGCATGCTTGGTCCCGTTGTAGACACCGCTGCCGTTACGTGCCACTCGACCGGCGACACTGCTGACCAGGACCAGGTCGGCTACCCGGCGGGGTTCCCGTTCGGCCGCTTCGAGCAGGTGCGGCAACGACGCGTGCACGGTGTACAACAGCCCGAGCACGTTGATGTGCACCATGCGATCCCACTCCTCGACCGGAGCATCGACGACCGGGCCGAGCAGCATCACGCCCGCGTTGGCGACGACGACGTCGAGGCGGCCGTACTCCGCGACGGCTGAGGCCACGGCAGCGCGTACCTGGTCTTCGTCGGTGACGTCGGCCTCGATCACGAGTGCGCGTCCTCCGGCTGCCGTGATTGTCCCCGCCAGTTCATCGAGACGGTCTCGGCGCCGCGCGACCAACGCCACCGCTGCCCCTTCGTCGGCCAGGACCCGCGCGGTGGCGGCCCCGATTCCACTGCTCGCGCCGGTCACCAGAGCCACGGTTTCGTCGAGTCGATTCATGACCCCAGCTAACCCCGCGGGCTCCAGGCCGCGGCAACGGGGGTTTACGCAGCCGCCGAAACCGGGAAGGTTTGCCCATAACGGTATGCGGGTGCCACCTGGCGCCCAGCCCGTAACCGGAGGTTACTGATGATCATTCTGGGACTGATCCTGCTGGCGGCGGCAGTCGTGGCCGCCGTTGAATTGGTGATCGCCAATGACGATGCCCAGGTTGCCGTGCACATGTGGAAGTGGACCTGGACGGTCGATGCCTTCTGGCTCGCGGTGGCGGGTGCGGCCATCCTCGCGGTCGCCCTGCTGGCCTTGATGTTCCTCCGGGCCGGCAGCAAGCGCGGTCGGCGGCTGCGGCGCGAGCGCCGGGAGCTACGGGCCGAGAACCGCCGCCTGGCCAAGAAGGTCGACAGGGGCGAGCCCGCGCAGGAACCGGCGACCAACGGCGATGCCGGACCGGCCGAACGCGATGGGGCCGTTGCCAGCGGGAATCAGGCGGCGGCGCCGGGCTACGCGCCGGGATACGCGCCGGCGGACCAAACTCGCGCTACCCCGAGCGTCTATCCACCTGCGGGTGGGGTTCGCGAAGAATCGGCGGAGGGTCGTCACCTCGAACGGTGACGGTGGCGCCGGGTCACGGTCACCGCACTGGTCGAACGACCACACGTTCGGTGCTGACCGCCGGTTCAGTGGGCCGTTCGCGCCGCGCCAGTGCGCGCGCCACGACGAGCTGAACCCACCAGCACAGGGTGAGGATCGCGACTGCCGCCAAGCCGTCGAGCCAGAAGTGGTTGGCGGTATCCGCGACGACGAAAGCGGTAAGCAGGGGATGGATCAGCGCCAGCCAGCGCCAGCGGCTGGCGCTGATCCGCACGACCGCGTATCCGATGAGCACGGCCCAGGCCACGTGCACTGAGGGCATGGCCGACAACTCGTCGGCGCCGAGCCCGAGGTCGTAGACGGACTGGCCGTACTGGGCGGCGGTGTCCACGTAACCGGGCAGCAGCCGCGGCGGCGCCACCGGGATCAACTGGACCACGAGGCAGACCAGCGTCGTGAGCGCGAGCGTCATGCGAATGGCGGCGTAGCGGTCGCGGTGCCGGACGAACAGCCACGCCAGGAACGCGAACAGCGCCGCGAAATGCATGGTGGCGTAGTAGAGGTTGCTGGCCTGCACGATCAACGGGTGGCCACCGACCAGCCGCTGCACGCTGCGCTCCGACGGCAAGCGCAAGGTGTGCTCGGTCCGTTCGATCCATGCTGCCCGACGGAACGCGCCTGTCGTGCCCAGCACCGAAAGCGTGCCGGCCAGCTGCCAGAGGGCATACAGCCCGGCGATCACGCCGGCCTCACGCACGAACGGGGCCGCGAGCCGAATCCGCGCCTCGCGGGTCTGATACAGGCCCCACCCTGCCGCGAACAGCACGGCCGTGAGCGCCGCCGCCTGCTGCCAGGTCAGTGCGATGTTGTGCACCGGACCACTATGCCCGGCGCCGCACGGAAATTGGTGCGGCGATACCGGCGTCGGCACCTAGGTTGGTTTCATGGCCGACCTCGACGAGCGCGACGATGACCCGGCGTAGCTGGCTGCTCTTCGCGGCCATGTGCGTCATCTGGGGTATTCCGTATCTCCTGATCCGGGTGGCTGTCCGCGACGTCGCGCCGGGGACGCTTGTCTTCGCTCGGACTGCGATCGGCGGCTTGATCTTGTTGCCACTGGCGCTGCGCGGCGGCGGCTTCGCGCCGGTGCTGCGGCGATGGCGTCCGCTGGTTGCGTTCACGGTGATCGAACTGGCTGTGCCCTGGCTGCTTCTCTCCGACGCGGAGCAGAAGCTGACGAGTTCCCTCGCGGGCTTGCTGATTGCTGCCGTACCGCTGGTCGGCGTGCTCGTCGCCCGCCTGGTCGGTGCCGACGACCGGGTCGATGCGTTGCGCTTCATCGGCCTGCTGTCGGGCGTGGTCGGCGTGACGATGCTCGTCGGCCTGGACTTCGGCGAGGTCCACGTCGTCGCGTTGCTGGAGGTCGCCGTGGTTGTCGTTGGCTATGCGGTAGCCCCGGTGATCATGTCGCGTCGACTCGCGGACCTGCCCAGCATCCCGGTCGTCTCGGCGTCCCTGCTTCTGACGGCGATCGGCTATCTGCCGTATGCCGTTATGCGCCCGCCGGCGAGCCTGCCTGGTGAAGCCATCGCCTCGGTCGCCGTGTTGGGCACGCTGTGCACCGCCATTGCCTTCGTCGTCTTCTTCGCGTTGATCAACGACATCGGGCCGGCCCGTGCCACCGTGATCACTTACGTCAACCCGGCCGTCGCTGTGCTCTTCGGAGTGACCTTGCTGAGCGAACGGTTCACGCTGGGGATGGCGATCGGCTTTCCGCTGATCCTGGCCGGTTCAGTGCTCGCGGCCCGTCGTGCCGGCGGCCGCCAGGCGGCCGTCGCCGAACCACTGTCCGAGGTCGTCTGCGACGAGCCTCAGTCGAGGCGCACCTCTCCGGCGGCGGTCTCGAACACCGCGGCGATGACGCCAGTGTCCGGTGCGGGTGGCAGCCAGTCGACCGCGACGCCGTCCAGCGGCTGCTGAGCCGAGGTGCCCAAATAGTCCTCCACGGTCCGCTCGTCGCCGGCGATCTCCAGCCGAGTCAGCGTGACGGTCGAACCCGCCGCGGCGGGGTGGTGTTCGTCGTCGCTCAGCCAACGAACGAAGAACGGCAGTTGTGGGTCGGCGGCGACGTCGTTGATCCCGATCTGCTGCCAGCGAAGGTCGAAACCGTCCGGCCGCTGCCGATGCCCGGCCGCTGCCGGGCGCCCTAAGCGGTCCTCGATCGGCGCGATGTCCTCGACCCGCACGGCCCACGCCAACCATCCGCCGCCGACTGCGCTGCGGGCCCGCACGGCCCGGCCGAAGGGCGCGCGGTCGGCGGCGGGGTGGTCAAGCGCTTCGACGACTTCGAGGTAGCAACCGTTGTTCAGGGCGAGCACGAAGTTCCGGGTACCGAATGTGGGATGCAGTCCGCCGTCGCTGAACCCGGCGCCGAGCCGTGCTCCGAGCCGTTGTACGCACGCCGCCAGCCCTTCTGCTCCGGCCGCGTAGCTGAGGTGGTCGAGACGCATGACGTCATGGTCGCCCACGCCCGCTGCCGCTTCGCCGTGGGGGCGGCAGCACTCGGCGGCGGCGAAGGTGCTAGAAGCGCGCCGCGGCCGGTCAGCCCCGGGTCCGCGCGACGAGCTCTATCGGGTCGCGTCGCTCGGCCGGTCGTCCGCCTCGGTGACGGGTTCGAGTGCGAGCAACTCACGCAGCCGCGGCCACGCGGCGGCGAAGCCGGCGTGCAACGGCAGCGCGCTGACCTGCTCGATCGCCCACCAGCGCACGTCGATGCTTTCGGAGTTGGCCGCCCGCGGAGCCAGTTCGACGACGGCACGGGCGACCACCGTCGTGTACGACCACCCCCCGTGGTCATCGACCCACTCGTCGATCGGCACGACCGTCGCCGGGTGGAGTTCGGCTTCCTCAGCCGCCTCCCGAAGCGCGGCGGTGACGACGTCTTCGTGACTGTCACGGGCACCGCCGGGCAGCGCCCAGGTGCCGCCGTCGTGCGTCCAAGGCGCTCGATGCTGCAGCACGACGCGCGGGCCGTCGGTGACGAGGAGGCCGGCCGCGCCGAAGCGGCCCCAGTGGCGGTGCCCCAGCGCGCAGTGCACCCAGCCGTTCCCGTCGCCGTTCACCTCTGGTCCATGCCCCGTCCGGAAGGTATCGGCGTCGACCCGCCAGGTCGCCTCTCGGCGGAAGGCCGCTCTCGGCGGCAGATGTGGGACCGGGGGCCATGGATCGGGTCGACGCCGGTCTTTACGTTACCTGGCCGGTCCCCACGGTGCCGAGCCTCGCCGGATCGCGGCGCCGTATCGTGTTCGGAGTGGAGAGCAGGACGCGAGCCCGCGCTGATGGCTGAAACGCCGAAGCGCCCGCACCGCCCGACGCCGTACTCGGATCTGACCGATCTCATCGACGCGGCGGGCGGCGCGATGCCCAACTCGCGGGCGGAGATCGCCGCCGCCACTGCCGCCGTCGTCGTGGCGGCCGGGCGGGCCGAGCACGCTGCCGTCGGGGCCGGTGACGATGCGCGCTTCGTCGCGCTGGCCGACCGCATCGGCATCGACACGCTGGCGGCGCTGTGGCGCGACGCTGACCCGGTCAGCCTCCCGGGCGCGCTGTGGGCGCTGTACCTGCTTCGCCAGTGGTGCCACACCAATCCCGACGAAGTGACCCGGCTCTGGCGGGCCGGTGAGTCGGTCGCAGCCGCCGATGCCGTTGTGGCCGGGGTGGCCGACTACGCGGACGTGGCAGCGGTGCGACGGGTAGCCGATGCGGTTTTGGGCGGCGCTTACCGCGGTGACTTCGCGATTGCTCTGGAACGGGCCGCGGCGCTGTTTCGAGTAGTCGCGGCCGGTCGGCGCGAGTTGGCCGCAGCGAGCGGCGACGGGACCGGCGACCGCGAATTGGCCAGTCGTAACGACCGGGTCGCCGCCGACCTGGCGACGGCGGCGAATCGCTGGCGAGCGGGCAAGCTGCACTAGTCGCTTGGCCCCGACCGGGCTACGCGCCGCCCTGAGACGGCGCCTAGCATTCGCTACCGACAACCGGCGCCGGTCGTCCACAGGCTCGCGTGTCGCCCACAGATCAGGCGGGACGCTGTCGCCGCTCGCCCGCCATGACGAAGCTCTCGTCCCATGACGAACGACCGCCTCACCGCTGCAACCCCCGACGTCGCGATCGTGGGTATCCACGGACCTGCCGATCTGCTGCAGGCGGTGCCCTACCTGCTTGGCTTCCATCCTCGGGACAGTCTGGTCATCGTCGGCCTGCACGGTTCCCGCCTCGTCGTCACCGTCCGCATGGACCTCGCGGATGTCATGGTGCCGGACGTGCTCGCCGATGCCGTCGCGGCGATGCACCGCGGCGGCGCATCGCAGCTCGTGGCTGCCGTCTACGCCGGTCGCCAGCCGACGACCGGACAGCGACCGTTGCCGTGGAGTTCGACCGTCGATGCCTTGAGGGCAGAGGCCGAACAGGCCGGCTGCGAAGTGCTCGACGTTCTCTTCGTCGCGGGCGAGCGTTGGTGGTCTTACTCCTGCAGCGACGACGGCTGTTGCCCGCCGCACGGGCGCCGGCTGCCCGACGAGGTATCGGAGTTTTCCGCGGCCGCGACCTACGCCGGCATCGTCGCCCTTCCCGACCGGGACGCGCTCGCAGCTGTGCTCGCGCCTCGGCCCGATGACGAGCGCGAGCGACTGATGCCGCTGATCGCCGAGCACGAGAACGCGGCCGTGCAGGCCGCGCTCGACGGCCGGGCCGAGCGCCACGACCGATCGGCCAAGCGCGCCTTGTTCGCCGCCGCCCGGCGCAGCGACGCGCCGACCGAACCTGTCGCCCAGGTGGCGCTCAGCGACCACGACGTGGCCCGGTTCGGCGTCGCACTCAGCGCGCCCCCGCTGCGGGACTCACTGTGGATGGCCGCCGACGACGGCCGCTTGGACGGCAGGCTGTTGTGGGTGGACCTGGCCAGGCGCCTGCCGAGTCCGTACGACGCGGCTCCGCTGTTCCTGTACGGCTGGTGCTCATGGCGATCGGGCAACGGCGCGCTGGCCGGCATCGCGGCCGAACGCGCCGTCCAGAGCGATCCGTCCTACAGTGCGGCGGATCTTCTGCTCGCCGCGCTGGCCCGCGGCCTCGATCCGCGACGGCTACCCAAACTGCGCCTACCCCGTTCGGCCTGACCTGCTCGCCTCAGAACGAGACTGCGTGCGGAGCCACCGGGTTCGGCAGCTCCGAGGCGCCGGTGAGCGCGCCGTCGACCGATGCGGCGCAGGCCCGGCCCTCGGCGATGGCCCACACGACCAGCGAGGCGCCCCGGCTGGCGTCCCCGCATGCATAGACGCCCTCGGCCGATGTCTGCCAACGATCGTCGACCTCCGCGGTGCCGCGCAGCGGGTCACACCGCACGCCCAGGGCGTCGAGCAGTTCCGGAACGTCGGTGCCCACGAAGCCGGCGGCAACGAGCACCAGATCGGCGGGCAGCTCGGTGCGCGAGTCGGGCATCGGCCGAAACGCGCGCCGACCGTCCACGCGGACGATCTCGACTTCCTCCACCACCACCGCTCGCACGGCGCCGTCGTCGTCGCCGACGAACTCCACCACCTCGCGGGCCCAGGCCTCATGCACGCCCTCATCATGGGCGGGGGAGACGCCGCGGCTGCTGGGCGCAAGCGGCCATACCGGGTTGACCAGGCCGGCCCGCGCCGCCGGTCGAGGGTTGTGATCGAGGACGGTCACCGACAGCGGCTGTTGCCGGTTGGCCGTGCCGAGGCAGTCTGCCGCGGTGTCGCCACCGCCGATGATGATCACGTGCTTCCCGGCGGCGTCGATCTCGGGACGGTCGATGTCACCGGCCTGCACGCGGTTGCCCTGCGGCAGGTAGGTCATCGCCTGGTGCACGCCGCGCAGATCGTGGCCAGGGTTCGTCAGCTCCCGCGACGCGAGCGCTCCGACGGCCACCACGATCGCGTCGAATTGGTCGCGCAGCGCGGGGGCATCGGCGGGCGTGACCGGCGAGTTCACCCGGAAGACCGTGCCCTCGGCCGTCATCTGGGCCAGCCGGCGGTCGATGATGTCTTTGGGCATCTTGAAGTCCGGAATGCCATAACGCAGCAGGCCGCCGACGCGATCATCGCGCTCGAATACGGTCACGTCGTGCCCGGCGCGGGTGAGTTGCTGCGCGGCGGCAAGGCCGGCCGGGCCCGAACCGATGACGGCGACGGACTTGCCCGTGCGTTCCGTCGGCAACTGCGGCCCGAGCGCACCGTCGTCGAACGCCCGCTCGACGATGCTCAGTTCCACCTGCTTGATGGTCACCGGGTCGGTGTTCAGGGCAAGGACGCAGGCGGCCTCACAGGGGGCCGGGCAGATCCAGCCGGTGAACTCCGGAAAGTTGTTGGTGGCGTGCAGCCGCTCGCTCGCGCTGGCGTAGTCATCTCGCGCGACGAACTCGTTCCACTCCGGAATCAGGTTGCCGAGCGGACAGCCGCTGTGACAGAACGCGACGCCGCAGTCCATACACCGCGCGGCCTGCTCGCCGACCTGTTGGCCGGGTGCGCGCAGGTAGATCGGCTGCCAGTCGCGCACCCGCTCGGCCGAGGGCCGCTTCGGGGTGTCCACGCGGGCATGTTTGAGGAATCCCTGCGGATCGTGAGCCACCGAATCCCCTTCGATCATGACTGGCCGGCAGCATTAGCACGCTGCTCACGGACTGATGACGACGCTGGGCGCCGGTCGGCGAGGCTTCGGTGGCTCGCGCGGGACCAATACTACCGAGTAGGCAGGCTCGCTGATGGTTCCGGACTCGGCACGGACCCGCGGGCCGCCGCGTTCATGCGAACGAAGACATGGTCGCTGATGCCCGCCTCGATCGGTGTGCGCTCGCCGTCGGTCCAGACCTCCACGTCGCGACCGCGCGCGACTACGTGCACTCGGCGGCCGGGTCGAAGGTCAGCACGGGTGAGCCGATGCATCACTTCGGCGTCGGGCTGCAACTGCTCACTGATTCGGTCGATGGTGACCTCTGCTGCGTTGGTCTGCGCCGCAGCCGTCAGGCTCACGAGCTCGGCAAAGTCGTCTGCCGCCGCTGGGGCGATGCCCAGCTCGGCCAGGCCGGGGATCGGGTTGCCGTGCGGGCAGACCAGCGGCTTGTCGAGCATGGCCACGATGCGGCGTTCGACCGCCTCGCTCATGACGTGTTCCCAACGGCACGCTTCGATATGGACGTCTTCCCAGTCCAGTCCGATCACGTCGGCCAGCAACCGCTCGGCCAGCCGGTGTTTGCGCATCACCGAGACCGCTTCGTGGCGACCGGCCTCGCTGAGTTGCAAATGCCGGTCACCGGCGACGTGTAGCAGACCATCGCGTTCCATTCGTGCGACCGTCTGGCTCACGGTGGGCCCACTCTGGCCGAGCCGCTCTGCGATCCGGGCGCGGAGCGGGACGACGCCCTCCTCCTCGAGCTCGTACACCGTGCGCAGGTACATCTCGGTGGTGTCGATGAGATCGCTGTGGTGGCTCACACCGCACCTCGCCGCGGGCAACGCGACGCGGCGGTCCCGATGTTCGGGGATTGCCGGCCGGTGTGGCTCACGGGATGGACGCTCCGGTTCTCAGGATGGGCCAACCCATCCTAGATCCTGGCCCGGCGCCCGCTCCGGAGAACGGGCGCCGCCGACGGCTTACTCGTCCAGGTAGTCCCGCAGCACCTGAGCCCGCGACGGGTGCCGCAACTTGGCCATCGTCTCGCGCTCGATCTGGCGGATCCGCTCCCGAGACAGCTTGAAGGAACGGCCGATCTCGTCGAGGGTCTTCGGCTGGCCGCCGTCGAGTCCGTAGCGCATCCGCACCACGGCGGCTTCGCGAGCCTCCAAGGTGCCGAGCACGTCGTAGAGCTGGGCCCGCATCAGCCCGGCCTCGACGGACGATTCGCCGGCTGTGGCGCCCTCATCGGCGATGAAATCGCCCAGAGCGGCGTCGTCGTCGGCCCCCACGGTCTGATCGAGGCTCACCAGGTCTCGCGAGAGATCCAACAGCTCTCGCACGCGTTCCTCGGTGATGTCCAGTTCCTCGGCCAGCTCCGCGTGGCTGGCGTCGCGGCCGAGCTCCTGGCTCTTCTCGCGCCGGATGCGCTGCAACTTGTTGACCTGCTCGACGAGATGGACCGGCAGCCGGATTGTGCGTGACTGGTCGGCCATGGCCCGGCTGATCGCCTGGCGGATCCACCACGTGGCGTAGGTGGAGAACTTGAAACCCTTGGCGTAGTCGAACTTCTCCACTGCACGGATCAGACCGAGGTTGCCCTCCTGGATGAGGTCCAGGAACGGCATGCCGTGGCCGGTGTAGCGCTTGGCCAGCGAGACCACGAGGCGCAGGTTCGCGCGCAACAGGTGATCCTTGGCCCGCTCGCCGTCGATGACGAGAGCGCGGAGCTCCCGCTTGCGGGCCGCGCTGAAGTCGTTCGAGGCCGAGAGCAGGTGCCCGGCGTAAAGCCCGGCCTCGATGCGCTTGGCCAACTCGACCTCGTCGGCGGCCGTGAGCAGCGCGACCTTGCCGATCTCGTTCAGGTAGACGCGGACCAGGTCGGCCGACGCGGCGATCTCGTCCAGGTCAGTGGTCGGCCGGGTCGACGGTTCGGTCTCCAGCGCGCCACTCTCCTCGTCGCCGGACGTCTCCAGGGCTTCGGCCGGGGCGGCCGGGGCGGACTCGACCACCGGCTCCGGCGTCGCCACCGACCGGGTGCTGCGGTGGCCCCGCTTGGTGATCGGGGTATCGGACGAAGGCGTGCGGGATTGTGCGCCGGCGTTGGCGCGGCGCGTGCCTGAAGAACGCGACGCCGCGCTTCGGGACGTAGTCACTATGAGCTAGACCACCTCGGTGTTGTAACGGCCTTCACTGACTAGTTCGTCAGGAAGCTCTTTAAGGTTCACAGTCTCAACGTGTTTTCCGGGCTGTTGTGTTCCCCTGACCGCCGTTCCCGCGCCAGTGCTCAGCTGGGCCACAGGCGCCTCGGCAGGGGCGGCCTCAGGCCTCGAGCAGCAGCGTTATCGGGCCGTCGTTGACCAGGGACACCTGCATGTCGGCCCCGAACACTCCGGTGGCGACCGAAGCTCCGAGCCCCCGAAGACCGGCCGCGAAGGCTGCCACAAGCGGCTCGGCCACCGCCCGTGGTGCGGCCGCAGCCCAGGTTGGCCGGCGACCCTTCCGGGCGTCGCCGTACAGGGTGAACTGGCTGACCACCAGGACGGCGGCCTCGGGCAGGTCAGCGATGCTGCGTTCCCCGCGCATGATGCGAAGGCCATGCACCTTGCGGGCGAGAGCAAGCGCGGCATCGGCCGAATCGTCGTTGGTGACCCCCAACAGCACGAGCAGGCCCAGGCCGATCTCACCTACCGACACGTCCTGAACACGCACAGCGGCACTCGTGACCCGCTGGACGACGGCCCGCATTGCCCACATCATGCCCGGTCGGCAGCTTTTCGGGCAGCTTGGTGCCACGATGGACAGATGCGTCGTGCCCACGGTGAGCAGCCGGCCCTGATCACCACTGCCCCCGAGAGCAGCGATGCCGAGTTCGACCGCCGCCGCAAGCGCTACGCCGTGATGATGGGCCTCCGCGCTCTGTGCGTGATCGGCGCCGCGGTCAGCTACTCGCACTCGACCGTGCTGGCCCTGCTGTTCGTCGTCGGCGGAATCGTGCTGCCGTGGTGCGCGGTGATCATCGCCAACGACCGCCCGGCCAAGAAGCGGGTGCAGCGTGTGCCGCATTCGCCGGCGGCGGCTGAGCGCGCCCTGCCCGCCGGGCAGGACGGACGCGTCGTCGACGGCTGACAGTGGCACAATTGCCGCCGTGAGCAGCCCGCAGATCCTCGAGGCACCCGAGACGTCCGAGGCCGACACCGGCAATGAGATGTTCCACTATGTCCGGAAGGCGAAGATCGCCGAGAGCGCCGTGCTCGGGACGCTCGTCGAGGCGCTGTGTGGAGAGGTCTTCCCGGTCACCAAGGTGCCCAAGCCGGGATCGCCCGTCTGCCCTCAGTGCAAGGAAATCTACGACAACGTGCTCTCGGACTGACCGTCCTCGGTCCGGGCCTGGTGGGTGGCCGCGCGTGCGTCTTCGGCGCTGAGCGCACCGTTATTGCTTTTTCGTGGCGGGGATTGCAGCCGCTGCCAGTTGCGAGGGTGTAGCACGCGCGGCGGCTTCATTTCGGTCGGGGCCAGCTGCTCGATCGCCGCGTTCACTTCAGCGCCGTAGAGCACCCCGAGCGCGAGGGCGAAGAAGAACAACAGGGCGGCGATGGGCGCGGCCAGTGTGCCGTACGCGTGGTTCTGGCTCAGGATGAAGTGGATGTAGGTCCGCAGCCCGGCCGCCCCGGCCAGGAAGACGATCATCGCGACGACCGCACCGGGAACGCCGCGGTGCCAAGGGAGCTTGCGCGGCGGAGCGAGGTGGTAGAGCGTCGTGAGCCCGGTGAGCAGCAGCAGCACGACCACCGGGTAGTAGAGGTCCGAGATGATCGTGCTCGCCGTGGGGCGCACACTGGCCGGAACCGAGCGGGTCAGCAAGTCCGGGCCAAGCACCAGCATCGGCAGCACGATGACTCCGAGCAGCACCGAGCCGAGGAACAGCCAGAGCGCCAACAGCCGGCTGCGGACCGGGCCCCGCAGCTCGCGCATGCCGTAGGCGATCGTGATCGTGTTGACGAAGGTCGCCGTCGCCGACGACCCGGCCCAGATCGCCAGCACGAAGCCGAGGCTGATGATGTCCACCCGGCCTTTGAACAGCACCTCGTGCAACATCGGGGTGATGACCTCGTTGACCACGTCCGGGCTGAACGCGCGGCTCAGTGTCGACTCGAGGTTGCGTTCGGTCCGGCCGACCGTCCCGGCGCCGAACCACCGCGACACATACCCGAGGGTGGCGACCAGGGCGAGGAACATCGAGGGCAGGCTGAGCAGCTGCCAGAACGCCGCCTCGGCGGAAAGCCCCAGCACCCGGTCGCGCCAGGCCTGCGCCGCGGCGCGGGACAACAGCGACGGGACGTGGCGCAGCGCGCGCAACAGGCGTCGTCCGCGGCTCACGAGAACCAGTCTGCCGTCCCGCGGGCCCTAGGAACCGTCGACGGTCCGGGCTGCGTGTCGTCGAGCCGGAAAGCCGGCCGCGCTCGTCACTGGGTGGAAGGAGAGCATGTGGGCGGATCGTCCGGTTTGTGCTTCCGTCCTCGACCGGTCGTCGTTAGGGTCGGGCGACGCGAAGAAGCGGGCGACATGCCTCTACGCGCTGCTCGCGCTGCAGGTCGGCAAGGGGAAGAACTGGGCCCGCATCGTCACCTGGGTGCTCGCCGGACTCGGCGTTCTGGGCTCGCTGACGGCTTTCACCCCAACCGGAGCCGGCGTTCAGCCGGCTGGTCACACTGGTCGGCGGTGTCGTCGACCTCGCGATCATCATCCTGCTGGCCCAGCGGGCAAGTAACCAGTACTTCCGCAAAACGCCGCGCTGAGCCCTTCTCGCGCTGTCTGTTGGGGTGGTCGGCGCGCGCAGAGCCCGTCGCCCGGCCCCTGTCTGTGGTCCCACTAGAGTTGTCGACGGATGCCCTGCGGCCTGGTGCCACGGGGCATCTTGTTGCGATCCAGCGATCAGGCGAGGGGGGCCGACGTGGCGCAGCCGCGACGACCGCCGGCGGCCGGGCAACCCCCACTTCGCGCCTGGCAACGGGCCGCCCTGCAGCACTACGAGGCGCAGCAGCCGCGCCGCGACTATCTGCTCACCGCGACGCCCGGGGCCGGCAAGACCACATTCGCGCTCACCCTCGCCCAGCACCTGCTCGCTCGCCGCGCGATCGACCGCCTCGTCGTCGTCTGTCCGACCGATCACCTGCGCAGCCAGTGGGCCGATGCCGCCGACCGGGCCGGCCTCGGACTCGATGCCGCGTTGAGCAACGCGGTAGGCCCTGTGCGAGCGGATCTCGTTGGTTACGTGACGACCTACGCCCAGGTGGCAGCCAAACCCGCCCTGCACGCGGCTCGCACGGCGGCCCGGCGCAGCCTGGTGGTCCTCGACGAGGTGCACCACGCTGGCGACGGCCTGTCGTGGGGAGAGGCCATAGCCGCGGCGTTCGAGTCGGCGGCCCGGAGGCTCTGCCTGACCGGCACGCCGTTTCGCACCCGACCCGACGAACGCATCCCGTTTGTGCGCTACGAGCCCGACGCGAACGGCGGCTGGTGCAGCACCGCCGACTTCAGCTACGGCTACGGCGAGGCCCTGCGCGACGGCGTGGTCCGCCCGGTCGTCTTCGCGGCATACACAGGCACGTCGCGATGGCGCAACAGCGCAGGAGAGGTGATCGCCGCGTCATTGTCCGAGTCGGGCACCAAACGGACGGAGGCCACCGCGTGGCGCACCGCCCTGAACCCGAAAGGCGGATGGGTGCCGCATGTGATCGCCGCGATGGACGAGCGGATCACCCACCTGCGGGCGTCCGGAATGCCGGATGCCGCCGGTCTGGTGCTGGCCAGCGACCACGAGGACGCGCGTGCGTACGCCGACATCGTCGAACAGGTCACCGGCCACCGGCCGGTCCTGATCCTGTCCGACGACCCGAAGGCGAGCGCCAAGATTTCGGCGTTCACCCACGGGACCGAACGCATTGCGGTCTGCGTCCGCATGGTCTCCGAGGGTGTCGACGTGCCCCGCGCCGCCTGCCTGGCGTGGATGACCGCGTACCGCACGCCGCTGTTCTTCGCGCAGGGCGTCGGTCGGGTCGTGCGGGCCCGTGCCGTAGGCGAGTCCGCGACGGTCTTCCTGCCCGCCGTGCGACCGCTGCTCGCCCTGGCGGCCGAATTGGAGCACGAGCGCAATCACGTGATCCCGCCGCCGGCCGGCTCGGACGACAGGCTCGACATCGAACGGGAACCGCGCGAGGCAGCCGACGCCGAGGGTGACGAACTGGTCGACGCGGACGCTGCCTTTGCACATGTCCTGCACGCGGGGCGGGCGGTGCTCGCCGAGGTGGACGGCTTGGAACTCTCGGCTGAGGATGAGGACTTCCTCGGTCTGCCCGGCATCCTCTCGCCCGAGCAGATGGCGGCGGTGCTGTCTCGGCGCGACTCGGCGGCCCGCCGCAAGGCGACCACAGCGGCTGGGGCACCCCCGTCGGCCGAGATGGCGGCCTGGCGCGCCGGCGCGGCACTGCGCAGGGACGTGAATCGGTTGGTCGGCGTGCTAGCGGCCCGGCACGGCACGCCGCACGCCCAGATTCATGCCCAGCTGCGCCGAGCCGTGCCCGGGCCACCGTCCGCGGCCGCCAGCGCCGAGGTGCTCGAGCGCCGGCGCGAGCACCTCATGCAACTGCTGGCCGGCTGAATCAAGCCGCGTGCAGTGGTAGCGGGAATCTTCGACTGGGTACTGGTCGTTGTAGACGAAAGCGGCCGGAGATCGCGAGATCTGTGGGCGTGGCAACAAGGTAGTGAGTTCCAAACGTATTTCGTTCCAGGGTGTCGCGATCGTCACGGCCAATTCGGTGGTTACGGTCGAAGCCTGAGGAGCACGATGGAACCCCTTACCCAAGGGGTTCGAGCGCAGAGAGAGGTGCCAACGTGACCACGACATATGCCGCGAGTCCGCTGACCGCCACCGACCGTTGTGACCGCTGTGGGGCCCAGGCCTACGTACGGGCCACGATGGCTTCCGGTTCGGAGCTCTTGTTCTGCGCACACCACTGGCACGACAACGAGGTCGGCCTACGCGAGGTCGGTGCGACGATCCACGACGAGTCCGAGCGACTCGCCGAGGTGCCCGCCACCGCTGCGGTAGAGGAGCGCTGAGCTCACCAAGAGCACAAGCACAGCGAAGGACCCCGTCCATCCGGGCGGGGTCCTTCGTCGTTCGCTGCGTCCGGGGAGGCCAGCGCCTTGGAGGCCAGGCGACGCGGACGCGCCGGACGTTCTCAGGCCCGGCCAGCCACTTTGGCCGAAGCCGGTCGGGCCCACAGGATCGGCGTCATCTCGGGGGAGCAAGGACGCCGGCACCTGCAGGCCACCATCCTCCAAGGGAACACTTATGCAAGTGCCGGCCGCGAAAATCGACGGTTGGTCGCGAACCAGACGGTTGGTTTGTGCCAGCCCGGCAGTACTGGCTAGTCCAGGTGGTCGCGCATTAGGGCCGACTATGCGCTGTAGTCAACCTCCGTAGACGTTGAGGTCGGGGATTCCTCGGGAAGCGCTGTGGCGTGAAATATCCCCGACTGACGCGCCCAAGATCTCTAGTAGCGTGGACTCGTCGGGTGTAGGACCGCATCAAGCGTGCCTAGCGGACTAGTCGAGAATAGGTGGGAGCGACCGATGCCCGAACGTGTGAGTTCGCTGGTTCTGCCGGATGGGTTGAGTGCCGGCGAGATTTTCACGCGGATTACCGCGATGCTCGAGGCTGGCGAGGCGGTCACAGAGGACCGTGCCACGGCGACCCGCGAGATAGCGGGCATGCTCGACGGGATCCCAGCGCTCGCGGACCTATCCGCGGGTGACCTCCGCGACGTCGTCGGGGCGGTAGCCGTCCTCCGCGATCAACGCCCCGCATCGCTCGTAGAAGCGCTCTACGACCGCGCTCTGCGACTCCGCAACGGTGAGCAACTTATCGGCCACAGTGAGGGCACGCCCATCAATGCGCGCATGGTCACCCACGCTCTGCGAGTCATCGCAGTGACGATCGAGGGTGCCGTCCTCGCCATGATCAATGACCCGGCGGCACCTCGCTCTCTGCTGTGAAACCCGTGTGCTGCCCGCTGTTATCTGCGGCTTGGCCCCGGTGAACGAAGTGTTGTGCGTTCTACCGTCCCGCCTGGTGACGAACTTCGACCTCGCGCAGCAGTTCCGTTGCGGTGAATCCTGCGAGGGCGGGGTTGGCTTTCGCGGGTGTCGAGTCGCGCAACAGGTTTTCGATCACGTGCCGTTTGACGTCCAGCACGCGGAGCCCATCTTCGACGCGCTTCCAGGTGATCGAGCTAATGCCGGCGTGGCGGGCCGCGTCCTCTTTCGACCAGCCACGCTCGAGACGTGCATCCTTGACCGCCTTGGCGAGCGTGTCGAGATCGTATGGGCTCGTCACGGCACGCCGCCGAGCTCGGTGATGACGTAGCCACGGATCGTGCTAGTCAGGCCCGGGCATTCAGGCGCCCCCGGTGCGGTACGGATGCCCGCGAGGTCGCCGTCGATGACCATGCCGAGCAGTCCGTCGGGCAGGCCGAGATTGCGTTCGGCTTGCGCGAAGAACCGCAGACCGACATTGCCGGTACGCATCAAGCGGTTGAGCGTGGGGAGCGCGATGGGCCAGCGCGTCGAGGTCGCGACATAACTGAGGCCGGTGTCGGTGATCGCGTGGCGCACGATCCGGCCGACTAGTTTCTGTCGCTGCGACAGCGTGTCCCGTGTTGCCGCTGCCTCTGTCATGTTGCGACCCCCGATAGGCACGTCATGGTCCGACGTGGGGCGCTGAGCATGACGACTTCCGCCTAGGTGTGGCAAAGGGGCGGCGGGGCTAAACCATGGCGTTCCGGGCAAGATCATGGGCGATGGCGCCGCATGTGGCACGGCAACGTCGCTTTGGCGCTCGACGCTCCATGGACGACCCGTTGAATCGCGCCTACGCTGACCGCGGTCAAGATCAGGAGGTCTCGATGGGCCTATTCCGCAAGATGACCAGCGTCCTCACCCTGGGTGCCGTCGACCTACGCTCCGACAAGGAGCGGATCGCGATGTACACACGGCAGACACGCAACGCGGTCCGAGCGCAGAACGGTCAGTCAACGACCGGGACCGTTGGTCACGATCCTGGCAGCCATGTTCACATAGCCGAACTCCAGGCCAAGGCCGCAGTCTCGGCCGACCGGGCTGCGCGCATGAAATCGTCCGACCCAGTCATCCGTGCCGGTGCCCACGCGGAGTGGAAGGCCGAGCATGCTGATCAGATCGCCGCAGCGGCAGATCAGATCGCCGCAGCGGCCAGCCTGAGCAAGGATCCGGCGCTCCCGGGCTGGTATCACGCCTCGCAGGACCCCGGCAGCCTAGTGCGGTACTGGGACGGACGCGCATGGACTGACATGACGCGGGATCCCGCAGACGTGGGCGAACTCGAACTCTGATGCCCCGAATGCACGACACGCGCTAGCGGCCGCGCACCTGCCCCGTCGACTTGTTGTGATCGGTGTGCGGCGGCTCATAGACGCAGGCGCCGCATGTCCAACAACGGTAGCCGCGATGCCCGAACGCTGGCGCAGCGCAGCTACAGCCGAGCCAGAACACTTGGACGTTCGGCGGGCGCAGCGGGTGCCCGTTCGGGCATCGCTCGGGCGGGATCTCGACCGACTCCCTGCCACGCCCGGTCCGTCTAACCGAACTCATGTTCGGACTGTACGGCCATCGGAACGCAGACTCCATCCTCGACGCCGGATACATTGCCGACATGACCGACGTGATCCTCACCGGCCTTCTCACGCTCGCCGGCGCACTGGGCGGTGTCTGGTTGTCCCAGCGCTACGCCGCCGAAACGTCGACGCAAACGCTCGTCGAGGCCCGCCGGTCGGTTGTGCGTGCCGAACTCAGCACGCTCATCGCGGAAGTTCGCGCCCACCTCGAATCGGCAACGCTCTTCATGATGCTCATCGGCAAAGGCACGGACCAAGACTTGATGGAGTTCGTCAATACTGACTCTGGACGCGAGGCGCAGCGCCGAACAGCTGCGATCTATAGATCCCTCGCGGGTCTCACGGTTACAGTCGGCGACCCGCCCGTCCTTAACGCACTCGTCGAGCTCGAAGAATGCATCAACGACTGGGCGGACAAGGCAAACGGGCCAGTGTTCGCCGCCAAGTCCCGCGGCGGGGACATCGTCGACGCCATAGTCAAAGGCAATGAGCACGTCCGCAAGACGCGGGCTGCGCTTGCCGATGTCATCCGTGCGTCGGCGCCCCTCGTCCGAATCCCGATCGACCTGGAACGCAAACCGCCGTGGTGGGTTGCACTTCGAAGGAAGAGTCGAAGCTAGGTCCGGTGGCGCTGGCGGGGTCTCAGCGGTGAAAGAGCCGCTCGCCCGCCATCGATCCGCCCCGCGGCCCGGAGCCGTACCAGCCGCGGATGGTGACGTTGACGCCACCGGACCAAGATTCAGTTACGCGGGCCGCACGTAGCCGCAGTGCTGCCAACGTTCGGCGACCTCGGGCGGGACGGTGACCCGTTCGCCGGGGCCGTAGACCTGCCCGTCGTGGTTGACCTGGCAGTTGCCGTCGACGACCACGGCCACGCCGACCGGTTGCCCGTCAGGCGTCGCCTGGGCGCGTTTCCGGGTCGCCATCAGAGCAGCGTGATCTTGCACAGCGCGGACGGGCGGGCCACCGGCGCGGGATTCGGCCTGGGCTTTCGTGTAGCGCATGAGCATGTCGGGCCGGGTCCACCCGGCGACCGCCATCAGGCCGCCTTCGGATCCGCCGGCGGCCAGCCATCGGTGCGCTGCGGTGTGCCTGAGTCGGTGCGGCCGGAACTTCGCAATGCCAGCCAGGCCGGCTCGGTAGCCCAGCGACTTGTGCAGCGCGTCGTAGGAGAACTCCTTGCCCCGGTCGCCGAGCCACAGCGCGTCGGTCGCGGCCAGGCGGTGTGTCCGGCGGGTTCGGATGTAGCGGTCGAGCGCACGTGTTGTCTGCGGGCCGAACGGGACGGTGCGGCCCTTGCCGCCTTTACCGCGGCGCACGATCGCGGTACCGGCCTGGAGGTCGACGTCGGGCAGGGCCAAGGCGGCGACCTCACCGGCCCGCGCGCCGGTCTCGATCATGAACCGGACGATCGCCTCGTCGCGGCGATCCCGCATGTCCGGTCCCGCGCAGGCCGCCAGCAGCGCCTTGATCTCAGGCTCGCTCAGCGGGTCGACGACCTTCACGTCCAGCTTCGGCGCCTTGGCACCGAGCAGGTGGTCGACCTCGCTCTCGCCCTCCTCGAGCAGCCACGCGGAGAACCGCCGCACCGCCAGCTGCCGGGAGCGGGCGGTGGAAGCCTCCGCGCCGTCGGCGAGCAGGCCCGCGACGAATCCGGAGACGGTCGCGCGGTCCAGCACGGGGGAGCGGCCCTGGGCCTCGCACCAGGCCAGGAACCGGCGGACCCCGTCACCGTAGGTCTTGACCGTCTGCGGGGACTTGCGCTCGGCGCGCAGCGCGAGCTCCCACGAGGCCAGCAGGACCGCGAGGTCCGGGACGGGGGCGGTGGAGCTGGCGGTCGACGGCATGCCCACAGCGTAGTGATATCTGGACTAAGAGCGCTGTAGGTCAGGCCCGTTCGGCGTGTCAGGCGCTAAAGGCCCGATATTTCGGGGCTATCAGCGGTCTGAGCGGCCGGAGATCAGTCCAGGTAGTCGCGCAGCACCTGCGAGCGTGACGGATGGCGAAGCTTGGACATCGTCTTGGACTCGATCTGGCGGATCCGCTCACGGGTCACGCCGTAGACCTGGCCGATCTCGTCCAGCGTGCGGGGCTGGCCGTCGGTCAGCCCGAATCGCAGCTTGACCACACCGGCCTCGCGTTCGGACAGCGTCTGCAGCACCGACTGCAGCTGGTCCTGCAGCAGCGTGAACGACACGGCGTCGACAGCGACGACGGCTTCGGAGTCTTCGATGAAGTCCCCGAGCTGACTGTCACCCTCGTCGCCGATCGTCTGGTCGAGACTGATCGGCTCGCGGGCGTATTGCTGGATCTCGAGAACCTTGTCCGGCGTGATGTCCATTTCCTTGGCCAGCTCTTCGGGCGTCGGCTCGCGCCCGAGATCCTGCAGGAGTTCGCGCTGGATGCGGCCGAGCTTGTTGATCACCTCAACCATGTGCACCGGAATCCGGATCGTGCGGGCCTGATCGGCCATCGCCCGGGTGATCGCCTGCCGAATCCACCACGTGGCGTACGTCGAGAACTTGTAGCCCTTGGTGTAGTCGAACTTCTCGACGGCCCGGATCAGGCCCAGGTTGCCTTCCTGGATCAGGTCGAGGAATGCCATGCCGCGGCCCGTGTAACGCTTCGCCAAGGACACCACGAGCCGCAGGTTCGCTTCGAGCAGGTGATTCTTGGCCCGCTCACCATCGCGGACGATCCAGCGCAAGTCACGCTTCATCTGCATCGCGAGCTTCTCGTTGTTCTCTTCTGCCTGCCGCAGCCGCTCGGCGGAGTACAGGCCGGCCTCGATGCGCTTGGCGAGGTCGACCTCTTCTTCGGCGTTCAGCAGCGCGACCTTGCCGATCTGCTTGAGATAGGCGCGCACCGAGTCGGCCGAGGCAGTCATCTCGGCGTCCTTGCGCGCCTGGCGGAGCGCCTCGGACTCTTCCTCGTCGTCCCAGGTGAACTCAGTCGCTTCCTCGTCGGCGACTTCGACGCCGTCGGGGGCGTCCGGCACGACGGCACCGTCGATCGGCACGTCGACTACGACATCGGCCGGGTCGATGGTCTCGGGCCCGGCCGCCGCGCCCGCCACCTTCGCGGGCGCCTTCTTCTTCGTGTCGCCAACCTTGACCGACGGAGCGCCAGCCGGCTTGGCCGCGGTCTTCGCGCTCGGTTTGGCGGTCGGGCGGGCAACCGTGGCCGCACGGGCCGGCTTCTTGGCCGGCGCGGCCTTGACCGCAGCGCTCACCCGCTTGGTGGCGTGGGCGGCGGACACGACGTTCTTGGCGGTGCGAGCAGACGCGACATTGCTGGGCTGCTGCTTACTGGAAACCACGGAGGACCTTTCGCCACGAGATTGCGCGGGCCGGGTACGGATACGGGTTACCCGTTCCGTACTACACCAAAGTGCTGAGTGGGGGTCGCAGGCCGTCTGTTGGTCGGCTCAAGTTCGAGTCCAGTACGTGCGCAGTGCCCTGGCTCATATTGTACTGCCGCGAACGGGGAGTGCGAGCCGAGACCGGGCCTGGTTATTCCTCGTAGCGCTCGGCGGCGGCCATCGCGGCACCGACGATGCCGGCATCGTTGAGCAGCTCGGCCGGTTTCACGGGGGTGTTCAGCTCAAGTAGCGGTACCCACTTCTCGGCGTCCTTGCTCACCCCTCCGCCGACCACGAACAAGTCGGGCGTGAAGAGGTGCTCCACGTGGCTCATGTACTCCTGGACCCGCTTGGACCACCGCCGGTAGGACATCCGCTCCTCATCGCGAACCGAGGCGGCAGCGCGCTTCTCAGCGTCGTGGCCGTCCAGTTCGAGGTGCCCCAGCTCCGTGTTGGGCACGAGTTTGCCGTCGATCAGCAGCGCGCTGCCGATCCCGGTGCCGAAGGTGAGCAGGATTACCACGCCACAGACGCCCTTGGCCGCACCGAACCGGGCCTCGGCGATCCCGGCGGCGTCGGCGTCATTGAGCACGATGACGTCGTTGTCGCCTCCGGCGGCCGCGGTGAAGCAGGCGTCGACGTCGGTGCCGATCCAGGTCTTGTCCACGTTCGCCGCTGACCTGGCGACGCCCCGCTTGATGACGGCGGGGAAAGTGGCTCCGACGAGGCCCTGCCACGCCGTGTCGAGGAGCAGCTCGGCGACGACTGCGGCAACCGCGTCGGGTGTGGCCGGGTGCGGCGTGAGGATCCGTTTGCGGGGCGTCACCAGCTGGCCTGTGCTCGTGTCGACGATCGCGCCCTTGATGCCGGTGCCGCCGATGTCGATGCCGTACGCCTGCCGGACCTGCTCGCCCACAGCTACTCCTGTCCCATCGCCCAGACTGTCGCCGAACCCTATCTCCACCGACCGGTTTCGCTCGTGGTGCGATAGAGGCGTGCCGATCCAACCGCGGGATGATCGAAATTCGCCCGAGCTGCTCGAGAATCTGGCGGTGGAACTGGCCAGCGGTGCGGCTGAGGTCGTCGGCGCCCAAGGTCGCCGTGCGCTGACTGTCTCGTCGAAGAGCACGGCTACGGACCTGGTGACCGAAGCCGATCGCAGCGCGGAACGCTGGCTGACCGAACAAATTGCCGGTCGTCGGCCAGACGACGCGATCGTCGGGGAGGAGGGCGCGGCCAGGCGGGGCTGCAGCGGTGTGCGATGGGTGCTCGATCCCCTCGACGGCACCGTGAACTACGTGCTCGGCCTGGCGCACTACGCCGTGTCGGTTGCCGCTGAGGTGGACGGCGAGGTCGTTGCCGGAGCGGTGTGTGACGTCGTTTCCGGCGAGCTGTTTCGGGCCCGCGTGGGCGCAGGGGCCTACCTCGGTGACGTCAAGCTGGCCGGACCCCGTGAGATCACGCTCGCCCGCGCCGTGATCGGGACGGGGTTCGCGTACGACCCGCGGCAGCGCGAGCGGCAGGGGCAGCTCGTGGCCCGACTGCTGCCCCTGGTGGGTGATATCCGCCGGCTCGGCTCGGCCAGCCTGGATCTGTGCGCAGTCGCGGCGGGCCGCCTCGATGCCTACTTCGAGTCCGGCCTGCACAACTGGGACTACGCCGCCGGTGTTCTAATCGCCGGTGAGGCCGGCTGTATCACCAGCGGCCTGTACGGCCGGCCCCCGTCGCCGCAGCTGACCGCGGTGAGCGGTCGCGAACTCGCCGGGCCGCTCTTCGGCCTGCTCGAAGAACTCGGTGCCGACACCGTCAGCAGGTAGCGCCCCCGCTCGCCGATGTCGACGACGTCGGCTTCGTCGGGGCCAGGCTCACGTGATTCGACCTCATGGCCGCCCTGGCCGCGAGGGCACCGCCGACCTCGTGGAACTTGGCGCCGAGTGACACGACGACCTTGCCGGCCGGATCGGACTTGAGCGCCACCATCTTGGCCCCGGGGAAGTAGTACTCGAGCAGGGCGGCGCCGTCCTTGTCTTCCGGGCCGAACCGGATCTCCGCGACACCGGCGACATGCACCCGCGGGTCGTCGTTGCCGTACCCGGCCACCTTGAAACCCAGCCGGGTCAGTTTCGTCGCCGTGTGGGCCGCGATTCCGGTGCGGTTGGTCGAATTGAGCACCGACACCGACACACTCGGCGGTCGGGGCACGGTCGATCCGGACGCACTCGGACTAGGGCAGTGCGAGCTGCCCGACGCGTGCCCGGTGTCACGATTGAGCACCCGCCACCAGACCAGCGCGGTGAGCAGGGTCAGGGCGAGCAGCAGGACCAGAGCCGGAAGCGGACGTCGCCTCGTCGGACTTACCATGCCCCTGCTGCCTCCTCGTGATGCTGCGCGCCAGCCTAACGGGGGCTCGGCGGGAATGAGTGCGACGGCCCGGCGGTTGTAGGGACACGTCGACGCGGTACGGTTCCGCGGCGTGACTACGCGGGGGTGGTTGTGAGCGAATCGCCTCACCGCCGCCTTTCGGGCACAAAATCGACCACCCAGTCGTTGCAGCGCAGGATGCGCGCACAACCACTTGACTTGACCGATCACACTGCAGTGGGCACCCCACCAAGGAGTTGAAGGAAGATGGCGACCGACTACGACGCCCCGCGTCGAGGCGACGTCGAAGAGCTGAGCGAGGACTCGCTCGAGGAACTGAAGGCGCGGCGCGCCGAAGCACAGTCTGGCTCGATAGACGTCGATGAGACGGAATTGAACGAATCACTGGAATTGCCCGGTGCCGACCTCTCCAGCCTGTCCGGCGAGGAACTCACCGTGCGCGTTCTGCCGAAACAGGACGACGAGTTCACCTGTTCGAGCTGCTTCCTCGTTCATCACCGCAGCCGGCTGGCCCGGCACCGCAACGGCCAGTTCATCTGCCGCGACTGCGCTTGATTGATTTGGCCTCGGGTGCGGACCTCGCGGTCCGCCGCTCGCAGGCTCGGGCGGACACTCGGTCCGCATGCGCCTCCCGCGCGGCGAGGCGGCTCTTCGCGCGAGCCCTCATCGCTGGTGAGTCGCCTCGCCTCCGGCACCGTCCACAGGCAGCCGGTAGATATCCGCACCCCGCTCTTTAGCGGGGTGCTCTTGCTTCCTAGAGGCTTGCGCGGAGACTCAGGCCGCCGTCGATGACGAGGGTCTGGCCGGTGATCCACGACGCGTCGTCGCAGGCGAGGAAGGCCACGGCCGCGCCGATGTCCGCCGGTTCGCCGAGGCGGCCCAGCGGGTACGCGGCGGCAGCCTCGGTCTCGTGGTCGACGTAGAGCGCCTCCGCGAACCTGGTCTTCACGACGGCCGGCGCGACTGCATTGACTCGCACCCGCGGGCTCAGCTCCGCGGCAAGTTGCATCGTCAGACCGATCAGGGCGGCCTTGCTGACGCCGTAGTACGCAATCCCGGGTGACGGGGCCAGGCCGGCGACCGATGCGACATTCACTATCGCGCCTGATCCGTCGCTACCGAGCCCAGCGGCAAGGGCTTGGCGCGTCCACGACAGCGCCGACAACACGTTGACGTCCATGATCTTGCGCGCGACCGACTCGTCGAGGTCGGTCAGTGGCCCGTAAGCCGGGTTGATGCCGGTGTTGTTGACGAGCACGTCGATGCGCCCGAACTGCTGCACGAGGCGTTCGACAGCGGCAGCCTGGTGTTCGGCATCGTCGCCACGCCCGGCAATCGCGATGGCATGTTCGTCGCCTCCCAGTTGGTCGACGGCCGCGGCGAGGCCTTCGGGCTTGCGGGCAGTGACGGCGACCCGGGCCCCTTCGGCGACCAGACGCTGGGCCACGGCCAGCCCGATCCCGCGACTCGCGCCCGTCACCAGTGCGACCCGGTCGGCGAAGCGCTGACCGTGATGAGATGTCATGACGCCGGAGACTAAGCCATCGCCGGTCAGGGCTCAGGCGGCGCCCGAGCGGGCGGAGCGCAGCAGTTCAACGACGTGCTGCGGTCGGCGGCTGCTCACTACCCAGTACGGCGTGGGGTCGTCGGGATCGTCGACCCAGAACTGGACGCCGGGCCCGATCCAGGGCCGGATGGAGACGAACGCTGCAGGATCACCCTCGCGACCCACGACGCGGCGAAGCGTCCGCGCGTCCAGCGCGACCGCACCGCTGACGTACCGCAGCGGAAGGTGTGCCCCTCGGATCCGCAGCTCGCCGTCGACCAGTTCCAGCGAGCTGTGCCCGAGCGACCAGACGATGATCACGGCGAGCGGCAACAATGTGCCGTACGGAATCCAGTCGGTCAGACGCAGGCCGGCCATGTGGAACTCGGCAGCGAGGATTCCGGCGATGAGCAACGCGACCAGGTACCACCACCACGGTGTGCGCAGTGACTCCCGATAGCGGGGCTGGGCCGCGTCCCGCGCGGGAGGAGTGTCGCTGCGGCCATCCACGCGGTCGAGGGTAGCGTTTCGCGCTATGACCAACCCGGCCCAGCGAGCTTCCCGCCGGCACGTGGGCAGCGGATGAGCGCGCCTGATCACCGGCCGGCGGAGCCTGTGCGTGTGCTCGTCCAGCGCTTGGACACCGGCGTACCGCTACCGACCTACGCGCTGCCGGGCGATGCCGGCGCCGACATCGTCACGGCGTGCGACCTGACGCTCTCGCCGGGGGAGCGGGCGGTAGTCCCCACCGGACTGGCGATCGCCCTGCCCGACGGGTACGCCGCGTTCGTCCACCCGCGCTCGGGCCTGGCCGCCCGCGCCGGGATGGCCCTGGTCAACGCACCCGGAACCGTCGACTCGGGCTACCGCGGGGAGATCAAAGTCATCGTCATCAATCACGACCCGGCCAGCCCGCTCCAGCTGCATCGCGGCGAACGGATTGCCCAACTCGTGTTGCAGCGCGTCGAACAAGCGGCGTTCGTCGAGGTGCCGGCACTGCCGACATCGGTGCGCGCCGAGGCTGGGCACGGCTCGACCGGTGGCGCGTCGGCGCTCGGGCCGGCCGTGATCAGCACAGCGAAAGGGACGGGGCAGTAGTGGCGTCGCGACGCAAGGAGAAGCGCACCGAGCGGTCGAAGTTGGACGCGACGCCGCCGTGGGAGACCCGCGTGCGCGATGAGCCGGCACCGACGGCCGGCCCGTACGACGAGCGCGACGCGCCGGACGACGACGTCGCTCGCATCGACCTGGGCGCCGTGCGGGTTCCGGTGGTCCCAGGGCTGGAAGTGCGCCTCGAGATGAACGAAGCCGAACAGGTCATCGCGGTCACGCTGGCCGGCCCGGACGGGCACATGCAGATCGGGGTCTTCGCCGCGCCGCGCAACGAAGGAATTTGGGACGAGGTGCGGGCCGAGATCGCCGCGTCGATGAAGTCCGAGCGCGGCGTGCCGAAGGAGATCCAGGACGCGGATTTCGGCACCGAACTCACCGGCAAACTGCCGGGCGAGGGCGGTGGCAGCCAAGTGGCGGTGCGCTTCATCGGCGTCGACGGCCCGCGGTGGTTCCTTCGGGCCATGCTCGTCGGGGCCCCGGCCACCGACAAGGCCAAGGCCGCGCGCTTCGAGCAGGCGCTGCGCCACGTGGTCGTGGTCCGCGGCAGCGAACCGTTGCCCGTGCGCGAGGCCGTGCCCCTGCAGTTGCCGAAGGAGCTGACCGCGCCCGACGGCGCGGACGAGCAGCAGGCCTGAGCGAGCAGAGTTACCCTGGCACCGTGGGTCAACGACCATCGCTGCTGCGCCGCCTCACCGCGAGCGCCCACCATCTCGACGCGGCCGAGCTGCGCTCCGAGGTGGAGCGGCTGTGCTGCCAGTCGCTGCAGGAATTGCACCGCGGGGAGCTTGTGACAGTCACCGGCCGTATCCGCGCCGTTGTCTACACCCCGCGCGAGAACGTGCCCACTCTCGAAGCGGAGCTGTTCGACGGGTCGGCCTCGATCGAGCTCGTGTGGCTGGGCCGCCGGCGGATCGCCGGCATCGAACCGGGCCGTCGGCTGCTGGCACACGGCCGCGTAGGCGTCCACGACGACCGGCTCGCGATCTACAACCCCTGGTACGAATTGCAAACCCCCGCCGCAGCATGAGCGTGGCGCCGGCATGAGTTCCGACGACGCGACACCTGAGCGCCGCACCGACCTGCGTGAGACCTATCGCAAGCAGATGCTCGACAGCATCGGCGGCTGGACCGGGACGGTCATCACCGCCGTTCCGCCGGTGGTCTTCGTCGTCGTCAACGCGGTCACCGATCTGCGCCCAGCGATCTTCGCTGCCATCGGCTCGGCCGTCGTGCTCGCGGTGTACCGCCTGATCCGTCGGCAGTCGGTGCAACAGGCCGTGACCGGTGTCTTCGCTGTGGTCGTCGCCGCAGTCATTGCCGCCCGCACCGGCCAGGCCCGCGGCTACTTCCTGCTCGGCATCTGGAGCAGCTTCGCCTACGCGGCCGCCTTCGGGCTTTCGACCCTTGTGCGCCGCCCCATCGTCGGGTTGTTGTGGGAATTCCTCGAACCGACGCCCGGCGACGACGACCGACCCTGGTACCGCCGCCGGGTGCTGGTGCGCGCCTACGATCTCGCCACGTTGGCCGCGACGGTGGTGTTCCTGGCCCGCGGGCTGGTGCAGTTGGCGTTGTTCCGGCACAACGCCACCGGCTGGCTGGCGTTTGCCCGCATCGCGATGGGTTACCCGCTCTACATCGCGGCCGTGGGCTTCGGCTTCTGGGTCGTCACTCGCGCCCGGCGCAGCCTCCTGCCGCCGGCGCAACCCGCAGCCTGAGTCAGTCGGCGAGCACCGAGCGCTGCAGCGCTTCCTCGACCTCGGGCAGCGCCACGAACAGCAGTTCGTCGCCGGGCTCCAACGGCTCCTCCGGCGACGGGGTGATGACCCGCGCGCCCCGCACAATCGCTACCAGGGCGGCGTCCTTGGGCAGGTCCAGGTCGCGGACGGCGTGGCCGGCACAAGCCGCACCGTCCGGCAGCGTCACCTCGACCAGGTTCGCCTGACCCTGCCGCAGCCCGAACAGGCGCACGATGTCCCCGACCTCGACCGCCTCTTCGACGAGGGCCGCCAGCACGCGCGGCGTGGACACCGCGACGTCGACGCCCCATGCCTCGGTGAACAACCACTCGTTGGCAGGATGGTTGATGCGGGCGACGACCCGGCGCACCGAGAACTCGGTCTTGGCCAGCAGCGACAGGACGAGGTTGACCTTGTCGTCGCCGGTCGCGCCCACGACTACCTCGAACTCCTCGAGTTTGGCGTTCTCGAGGTTGGCAACCTCGCAGGCGTCCCCGAGCAGCCATTCAGCCCCCTCGATCCGGTCGGGCTGGACCTTGCGCGGGTCCTTGTCGATGAGCAGCACCTGGTGGTCGTTGCCGAGCAGTTCGCGGGCGATCGAGCGGCCGACCGAGCCGGCTCCGGCGATGGCAACTCTCATGACGGCGCCCCTTCCGGCGGGCGGGCGGCGAGATCGCGCAGCAGGTCGGCGTGTTCGTCGGTGACGAGGACGTGCAGGCTGTCCCCGGACTGGATGACGGTCGAAGGCAGCGGCAACTGACCGACGCCGAACCGGGTGATCAGGCCGACCCGCGCGGCGGTGGCCCGCTCGAACCCGGTCAGGGAATGGCCGACCCAACCTTCGTGTGGGCTCACGTGCAGAACTGCGATCTTGCCGGAGGGGTCGCGCCACACCTCGGCGGTGGCCTCGCCGAGAAGGGTCTTCAGCAGTCGGCCCGCCGTCCACGGCACGGTAGCCACGGTGGGGATGCCCAACCGTTCGTAGACCTCGGCCCGCTTCGGGTCGTAGATGCGGGCCACGACCTTCTGGACCGCGAACGTCTCGCGGGCGACGCGGGCCGCGATGATGTTGGAGTTGTCGCCGCTGCTCACGGCGGCGAATGCGCTGGCCTCTTCGATGCCGGCCGAGACGAGCGTCTCCTGATCGAAGCCGACACCGGTGATCTGACGTCCAGGGAAGTCCTTGCCGAGCCGGCGAAACGCGAGCGGGTCCTGGTCGATCACGACCAGGCTGTGCTCCAGCCGAGCCAGGCTGTAGGCCAGCGCGGCCCCGACACGCCCGCATCCCATGATGACGATGTGCACGGCGGCACATCTCCTTTCCGACCCGGTCGCCAGCGGACGCGGCTGCGGTGCCCCGGGCCGCGGGCCGCTCTCGGCTGGCGACGCTACACAACCGGGACCCCCTGGCGCGACGACACTGCCCCCGCGCCCCGCCCCGGAAGGCTCCTGCTCCACGTATTGTGCGCGGCGTGGCGTTATTGACGCGAGTGCTCAAGCGCGTGATCATCGGCAGCCCGGTCAGCTCCGAGCGCGTCGGGCACTCCCTGCTCGCGAAGCGGCTCGCCCTGCCGATCTTCGCGAGCGACGCGTTGTCGAGCGTCGCCTACGCCACCCAGGAGATCCTGCTCGTCCTGTTCGTTGGCGGAACGTCGTATCTCTACCTCGCGCCCTGGGTCGCGACCGGCGTCGTGGTGCTGATGGCGACCGTCGTCGCCTCGTACCGGCAGTTGGTCCGCGCCTACCCGACCGGCGGTGGCGACTACGAGGTCGCGACGAAGAATCTCGGCAAGCCTGCCGGCGTGATCGTGGCCAGCGCCCTGCTGGTCGACTACGTGATGACGGTGGCTGTGTCGGTCTCGTCCGGTGTCGACAACATCATTTCCGCCCTGCCGGCGGTGCACCACCAGCGCGTGCTGCTCGCGGTCGGCTTCGTACTGCTCCTGGCGGCGATCAACCTGCGCGGGCTGCGCGAGGCCGGGCTGACGTTCGCCGCGCCGACGTACCTGTTCGCCACGGGCGTGTTCATCATGATCGGCACCGGCCTGTTCCGGACGATCCTCGGCGATGCACCAGTGGCTGAGAGCGCCAGCCACGGCGTGCACGTGCACCACGGCTACGGCTCGCTCACCTTCCTCGCGCTGATGTTCTTCACGCTGCGGGCGTTCGCATCTGGCTGTACTGCGCTGACCGGTGTGGAGGCGATCGCCAACGGGGTGCCCGCCTTCAAGGAACCGAAGGCCCGCAACGCCCAGCTGACTCTGGTCGCGATGGGCGTGATCGCGGTGTCGATGTTTGCCGGCCTGACCGCGCTCGCGCTGATCACCAAGGTGCACATCACCGACCCGATCACGAACAGCTGCGGGCTGACCAACGTGGCGAACTGCGCTCACACCCCGCAGCGCACGGTGATCGCCCAGGTGGCCGGTTCGGTCTTCGGCGGCCCGCATTCGGTCGGCTTCTTCTACGTCCAGGCGACCACCGCGCTGATCCTGGTCCTGGCCGCGAACACGGCCTTCAACGGATTCCCGCTGCTGGGCGCGATCCTGGCCCGCGACAAGAACCTGCCGGCCCAGCTGAATACGCGCGGCGACCGGCTGGCCTACAGCAACGGGATCCTGATGCTGGCGGTCGTCGCCGGCGCGCTCATCACGCTGTACAAGGCCGACACGACCAAGCTGATCCAGCTCTACATCATCGGAGTCTTCACGTCGTTCACCCTTGGCCAGACCGGCATGGTGCGGCACTGGAACCGTGCCCTGCGCTCGGAACGCGACCCGACCGAGCGGCACCGCGTGCAACGCTCGCGCACGATCAACGGCTTCGGAGCCAGCCTGTCGGGTGTCGTGCTCGTGATCGTGATCGTCACGAAGTTCACGAAGGGCGCCTACCTGGTGCTCATCGCGATGCCGATCCTCTACGCCCTCATGCGGGCGATCAATCACCACTACACCCGCGTTGCCGACGAGCTGGCCAGCGACGAGGTCGGGCTGATGTTGCCGGCCCGCAACCACGTGATCGTGTTGGTGTCCAAAGTCCACAAGCCCACACTGCGCGCGCTCGCCTTCGCCCGGGCCACGCGGCCGGACACGTTGACCGCCCTGACCGTGAACGTCAACGACGAGGACACCAGAGCCCTGCTCGCGGAGTGGGAGCGCCACGACCTGCCGGTGAAGCTGACCGTGCTCGAGTCGCCCTACCGTGAGGTCGCGCGGCCGATCATCGGCTACATCAAGGCGTTGCGCGCCGACCGTCCCCACGACGTGGTCAGCGTCTTCATCCCGGAATACCTGGTCGGGCACTGGTGGGAGCAGGTCCTGCACAACCAGTCGGCCCTGCGGCTGAAGAGCCGGCTGCTGTTCCAGCCCGGCGTCATGGTGACGAGCGTGCCGTGGCAGCTGGATTCCACTGCGCCCGTCACGGGTGAGGGCGGTGGCAGTCCGGCCCGGCCCATGGCTGCTGGGTCGAAGGCGTCCGACGATCCCGACCCCGCTCCGGCCACCCCGGTCGGCAGTGGCTGAGGACGGCCCGCTGCTCGGCGCCGTCGTCGAGGTCGACGTCGGTGCGCCCGCCCACGGCGGATGCTGCGTCGCCCGCCACGACGGCCGGGTGGTCTTCGTCCGCCACGCCCTGCCCGGCGAACGGGTGCGGGCCCGGGTCACCGAGGATCGCGGGGGAGCGTTCTGCCGGGCGGACGCGCTCGAGATCCTCAGCGCATCGCCCGACCGCGTCACCCCGCCCTGCCCGCACGCAGGCCCGGGACGGTGCGGTGGCTGCGATTGGCAGCACGCAAGCGGTACCGCCCAACGGGAGTTGAAGGCCGTGGTCGTGCGAGAACAATTCGCGCGGCTCGCCGGACACGACGTGGGCGAGGTGTTCGCCGGTGTCGAAGCGCTGCCCGGCGGTCTGCTCGGATGGCGGACCCGGATCGCGTTCGCCGTGGCGCCCGACGGTCGCGTCGGCCTGCACCGCCACCGCTCGCATCGGGTCGAGCTGCTTGACGCCTGCCCGCTCGGCCGGCCGGGCGTCGGCGACTCGTCCGTGCTGCGGCGCCACTGGCCCGGTCTCACCGGTGTAGAGGTCGCGTGCGGCACCGACGCGTGCAGCGTGCTCACCCATCGGCCCGGTCCCGGCCGCCAGGCTCGTGGCCGACGGCCGCCCGACCGGGTTTCGGTCGTCGAGGGCCCGGCCCGCCTGACCCATCGGGTGGGGCAGCGGGAGTTCGCGGTCTCGGCCGGGGGTTTCTGGCAGGTCCATCCCGACGCGGCCGCCACATTCTCCGATGCTGTGCTGGCCGCCACGGCGCCGCGTGGTGGAGAGGCGGTCCTGGATCTCTACGCCGGCGCCGGGCTGTTGACGGCGGCAATGGCTGAGGCGGTCGGCGCTACGGGCCGGGTGCTCGGGATCGAGTCGGCGCGCGAGGCCGTGGCCGACGCGGCAGCGAATCTCGCCGATCTGCCGTGGGCGGAGGTGCGGCAGGGCCGGGTCGCGCCATCCCTTCTCGTGGACCTTCAGATGGCGCCCGACATCGTCGTGCTCGACCCGCCCCGAGCAGGCGCAGGCCGCGACGTGCTGGCTGCCGTGCTCGCCCTCGCCCCGCGTGCCATCGGTTACGTCGGCTGTGATCCGGCCGCCCTCGCCCGCGACGTCCGGGTGGCCCTGGACGCCGGCTGGCAGTTGAGCGCGCTGCGGGCCTTCGACGCGTTCCCCATGACCCACCACGTCGAATGCGTCGCGATGCTGACTCCCGGGCACGCCGCGCGCGGGTAGCCCCCCGAGACGCGGGCGGACCCCGTACGATTCGCGGTTGTGACACATGTTCTAGGTCGCCTCTCCAGCCCGGCGGATCTGCGGACGCTCAGCCACGAGGAACTGGTATTGCTGGCGGCCGAGATCCGCGACTCCCTCGTGCAGACCGTGTCGCGCACCGGTGGCCATTTGGGCCCCAACCTCGGCGCCGTCGAGCTCACGATCGCGGTGCACCGGGTCTTCGACTCCCCGACCGAACCGATCCTCTTCGACGTCGGTCACCAGGCCTACGTCCACAAGATGCTGACCGGTCGCGCGGATCAGATGCCGACCCTGCGCCAGGCCGGCGGTCTGTCCGGCTATCCCAGCCGTGCCGAGAGCGAACACGACTGGATCGAGAACTCCCACGCGTCGACCGCACTGTCCTACGCCGACGGATTGGCCAAGGCGTTCGCCATCCGTGGCGAGAGCAAGCCGGTCGTCGCGATCGTCGGCGACGGCGCCCTCACCGGGGGGATGTGCTGGGAGGCGCTGAACAACATCGCTGCGGCCGACCGTCAGGTCATCGTCATCGTCAACGACAACGGCCGGTCCTACTCGCCGACCATCGGTGGGCTGGCCGAACATCTCGCCGGACTGCGGTTGCGCCCGGGTTACGAGCGGATGCTCAGCCAGGTCAAGGGCACGCTCGGACGCACGCCCGTGGTCGGTGCGCCGCTCTACGATGCGCTGCACGGCATGAAGCGCGGGATCAAGGACCTGTTGGCACCCCAGGGCATGTTCGAGGATCTCGGCCTGAAATATCTCGGCCCCGTCGACGGGCACGACCTCGACGCGCTCGAGAACGCACTGGCTCTCGCGCGCGGCTTCGGCGGCCCGGTGATCGTGCACTGCGTCACCCGTAAGGGCTACGGCTACGCACCGGCCGAGAACGACGAAGCCGACCAGATGCACCAGTCCCGCGGCTTCGATCCCGAGACGGGCCGAGCGCGCGTGACGGGCGACCGCACCTGGACCGGCGCATTCGGTGAAGAGGTGGTCCGCCTCGCGGAGCATCGCGACGACATCGTGGCAATCACCGCTGCGATGTGCGACCCGACCGGGCTGAGCGCGTTCGCGCGCCGCTTTCCCGAGCGGTTCTACGACGTCGGCATCGCCGAGCAGCACGCGCTCACGTCAGCGGCCGGCCTCGCATCCGGCGGTCTGCACCCGGTCGTGGCGATCTATGCCACCTTCCTCAACCGCGCGTTCGACCAGTTGCTCATGGACGTCGCGCTGCACCAACTGCCGGTCACGCTCGTGCTCGACCGCGCGGGCGTCACCGGCGACGACGGCGCCAGCCACAACGGCATGTGGGATCTCGCCCTGCTCGGCATGGTGCCGGGGATCCGCATCGCCGCACCGCGCGACGAAGCGACGCTGCGCGCGGAGCTCGCTGAGGCGCTCGCCCATTCGGACGGCCCCACGGTCCTCCGCTTCCCCAAGACACCGCTCGGCCCCGAACTGCCCACGATCCGGCACATCGACGGGGTCGACGTGCTGGCCGAACCTGATCCGTCCGCCGACGTCGACGTCCTCGTCATCGCGGTGGGGGCGACGGCCTCGGATGTGCTCGATGCCTCCGGCGCCATCGGGCAGGCCGGCTACACGGTGCGCGTGGTCGATCCGCGCTGGGTGACACCGGTGAATCCGGCGCTGCTGGACCTCGCCGGGCAGGCCGGCCTCGTGGTCACGGTCGAGGACGGCGTCGTCACCGGCGGTGTCGGCTCGCGGGTATCGCAGGCACTGCGGGCGGCCGGCATCGACGTCGCCAGCCGGGAACTCGGCATCCCCGCCGAGTTCCTTGCCCACGGGAAGGTACCGGACGTACGTGCACGGATCGGGCTAACGGTGCAAGATGTCGGGCGACGCATCGTAGAGTGGTCTGCGCTAGTTCAACGGAGTAGCGAGCAGGGATCCGATGTCCCGGCAGAGCGCCGCTCGGGGGAAAGCGACGGCGGTTGACCATGGGAGGAAAGGTTTAACATGCGGATCCTGGTTGTTGAGGACGAAGTGCAGCTGGCCGAGGCGGTGGCCCGGGGCTTGCGGCGTGAGGGCATGGCCGTCGACGTGGCCACCGACGGCGACGACGGGTACCGCAAGGCGGTGCTCACGCGCTACGACGTGATCGTGCTCGACCGGGACCTGCCGGGCATCTCCGGTGATGACATCTGCCGGCGGCTCACTGACGAAGGCATCCTCACCCGGGTGCTGATGTTGACAGCGAGCGGCACCGTCGAGGACAAGGTGTCCGGGCTCGCGCTCGGCGCCGACGACTACCTGGCCAAGCCGTTCGCGTTCGCCGAGCTCGTGGCCCGGGTTCGGGCCCTGGGACGGCGGACCACCCCGGCTGCGCCACCGGTGCTGTCGGCCGGCGACATCGAACTCGACTCGGCCAAGCGCACGGTTTCCCGCGGCGGCGAATTGATCGAGCTCACCCGCAAGGAGTTCGGTGTGCTCGAAACGCTGCTCATGGCGCAAGGAGCCGTGGTGAGCAGCGAGGAGTTGCTGGATCGGGTCTGGGACGAGAACGCCGACCCGTTCACCACCACGGTTCGAGTCACCATGATGACCTTGCGCCGCAAGCTCGGCGAACCCGCGATCATCGACACCGTCGTCGGATCCGGTTACCGCATCGACCCCGTGGCCCTGGTGGCCGTGGACGGAGGAGCCGGGGCGACGTGAGACTATTCCGCCCGACGCTGCGCAGTCGCATGGCGTTGCTTTACGGCGGATTGGTCCTGCTTGTCGGGGTGTCCCTGCTGTTCACCTCGATCGTTCTGCTCAACCGGTCGATCGCCCGGCTGCCCGTACTGAAAAACACCCAGGGCAAGGTCACGGTCAAAGACCAGGCCGGGCATTCCCAGACCTTCAGCCCGGGCGAGATCAGCCGGCAAGGCCGATCGGCCGTCGACTACCTGCTGCACACCGGGCTGATCTACTTCGGGATCATCGTGGTGATCGGCACGACGGGCGGCTACCTGCTCGCCAAGCAGGCCCTGCGTCCGATCGCGAAGGTCACCCGCACGGCGCAGCAGCTGTCCTCGGAGAATCTCAACCAGCGCATCGACCTGGGGGGCCCGGACGACGAGTTGCGCGAGCTGGCCGACACGTTCGACGAGATGCTGGCGCGCTTGGACGCCGCGTTCGACAGCCAGCGGTTGTTCGTCGCCAACGCCAGCCATGAGCTGCGCACTCCACTCTCGGTCATCCGAACCGAACTCGAGGTGACGATGGCCGACCCGAACGCCGACGTCGTCGAACTGCGGCGGATGGGCGAGGTGGTCGCGTCGGCGGCCGAGCGGGCCCAGCGCCTGGTCGAGTCGCTGCTGACGCTGGCGACATTGCAGGCGGTCGGGCGCGGTGACTTGGAATTCACCGAGTCGGTGGATCTGGCCCAGCTCGTGCCGGGCGTGCTGGCTGCGGTGGAGACGGAGATCAAGGACAAGGACATCACCGTCGAGAACGAGATCGAGCGGGCGATCACCGTTGGCGACCCACGACTGCTCGAGCGCCTGATCGGCAACCTGGTAGAGAACGCCATCCGGCACAACGTCGTCGGCGGCTGGGTGCGCGTGACCACCGGTGAGACTGATGAGGTTTCCTGGCTGCATGTCGCCAACGGCGGTGCGGTCATCCCATCGAGCGACGTCGACACGCTGTTCGAGCCGTTTCGCCGCGGCGGGCGCCTGCGCACCGCGACGCGCGGCGCAGGCCTCGGGCTGGCCATCGTGCGGCTGATCGTCGACGCCCATCACGGCCGCTTGCAAGCCGCTGCTCCACCGTTCGGCGGACTGGCCATCCGCATCGAACTGCCGCGCCATAGCCCGCCGCGGCCCCGAGCGCAGCCCTCGCCGCGCAGCGCGACCTGATTATGCCGCGGGTCAGCTGTCGGCCGGGGGCGACGGCAGTGGCCCACTCAGCGCCTGCGCCAGCCGCTCGGCGGTGAGTTCGACCTGCCAGGGTCGGGCCCCGAGCGCGGCCAACCGGGCGGTGACGGCGGTCGCGTCGGCTGGGTGCGGCGGTGCCCAGGCCAGCCGGCGCACGACGTCGGAGGCAAGCAGATTCTGGGCCAGGACGCTGTGCGCCGCGGCGATCTCCGCGATCACCAACCGGCAGCTCGCCAGCCGCGCGGCCGCCTCGGGATCCCGGTCGCGCCATCGCGACGACGGCGGGATGCCGTCGCCGTCGCCGGCGGTGAGCGGCGGCAATTGTTCGTCGGTGAGCGTGCGGGCGGACGAGAGCGCGTCGAACCACCGGCCCACCTGCCGGCGCTGTCGAGGGCCCCGGAAGACCGGCAGCGCGGCCATGTCGGCCGCCCGTTTCGGGTCGGTGCGCGCGGCTTCGACGATCGCGGCGTCGGGCAGCACCCGCCCCGGTGCGACATCGCGCTGTGCGGCGTACTCGTCGCGCGCGTGCCACAGGGCGCGGATGGCGGCCAGTTGCCGCCGGTTGCGCACCTTGTGAATGCCGGACGTGCGCCGCCATGGGTCGATGCGGGGCGGCTGGGCCGGAGCGGTCCGTACCGCTTCGAACTCCTGCCGCGCCCACTCCTGCTTGCCCGCGTCGCGCAGCGCCGCAGCGAGGGCGTCACGAAGCGGAATGAGCAATTCCACGTCTAACGCCGCGTACACGAGCCAGTCGTGTGGCAGTGGCCGGGTGCTCCAGTCGGCCGCGGAATGCCCCTTCTCCAAGCGGACGCCGAGATGTTGCTCGACCATCGTCCCGAGCGCCACCCGCTCCGCACCCAGCAGCCGGCCGGCGAGTTCGGTGTCGAACAGCGTCGCCGGACGCAGCCCGAGGTCGGCCAGGCAGGGCAGGTCCTGATTCGCGGCGTGCAGGATCCACTCGGCCTCGCCGATGGCCGCGCCGAGCTTGGACAGGTCGGGCACGGCGATCGGGTCGATGAGTGCGGTTCCTACGCCGGCCCGGCGCAACTGCACCAGGTAGGCCCGTTGGCTGTAGCGGTAGCCGGACGCGCGCTCGGCATCGAGCGCGATCGGGCCGGACGCTGTGCCCATCCGGACGATCAGCTCGTCGAGCTGGGGTTGGGTCGTGATCGGCGCGGGCACGCCGTCGGCGGGCTCGCGCAGCAGGGGGACTTCCGGTTCGTCGACGACAGGGGTGTCGTGCGGACCCGCCACGTCAGTTCAGGGCGAGCACGGTGACGCCCTCAGGCGGCAAGCCTGCTGCGGCGCAGAGGAGGTCGACGAATGCGTGCAGGTGCGGTGCCATGTCCGGTTCGTCGGCCGTCCACGACGCCCGCATCTCGAGTTCGATGGTGGTGCGTGGACCGGCGAGATCGCCGAAACGGGTCGACGTCGTTTGCGTGACGGTGCCCCCGGCCGCGCGATAGGCCGCACCACGGTCGTCGAGGGCACCGGTGAGCCAGCTCCAGCCGACCGCCGGCAGCATCGGATCCACGCCCATCTGCGGGTCGAGCTCGGCCGAGGCGAACGCGACGAGGCGCAGCACGCCGTCCCACGCCTCGACACCGTCGGGATCGTGCAGCAACACCAGCCGTCCGGCGGCCAGCTCGTCACCCTCGTCATCGCGGACCTCGGCCGCGATGGCGTAGCTGTAGGGCGCCAAGCGCTGCGGCGGGCGCAGCGGCTCGACCCGGACCTCGGCCCGCACCGACGTGCTCGTCAGGCTGGCGACCGCCTCGCGGAACAGGTCAGGGGCCGGCGCACTCGTGTCAATGGCAGGCAGCGAGCTCGGATCGTCGTCCACGGCATTCACCTGACGGAGGGGGTTGGTCGAGATCATCGCACGCGGATCAGGGCGTTCAGGCGGCATGCCGGGCTGCGGGCCTCGGTCGTCTGCGGGCGGTGAGCACGCCGATGAACAGAGCCGCTCCGCATTCGGTGCAAGCGCGGTCGGGACAGTCGGGGCCGTGACCGTCGGCGCACGGCGGTATTTCGGCCAGCCGGGTGTCACCACAGTTCGAACAGTGCAGATACTGCTCGGGATGCATCGTCGAACCCCCTTCGCCTGTCGACCTTCCGGACGACAACCCCAAAGTTCGCACGACGCTCTGACATTTCCCGGCAGGCGCGCCGAGACGCCCGTGCGACGATGGCCAGGATGCACACGTCAACTCCGGCCGGTGGCGCCGCCGCGGCCGCCGCGCCCGTAGCCCAATCGTTGTTCGTCCGGACCGCGCTGGGCCGGCCCGGCTCACACGCACCAGTGTGGTTCATGCGCCAAGCGGGCCGGTCGCTGCCGGAATATCGGGAGCTGCGGACGGGCACGGCGATGCTCGACGCCTGCCGGCATCCCGACCTGGTCACGGAGATCACCTTGCAGCCGGTACGGCGGCACGGCGTCGATGCGGCGATCCTGTTCTCCGACATCGTCGTGCCGCTCGTCGCGATCGGTCTGGGGATCGACATCGTCGCCGGCGTCGGCCCGGTCGTCGAGCAACCGATCCGCACCACCGCTGACCTGGATCGGCTGCGGGAGCTGGACGCGACAGACGTGCCCTACATCACCGAGGCGGTCCGCGCGCTCACCGTGGAGCTGGGCCCGACGCCGCTGATCGGGTTCGCAGGCGCGCCGTTCACGCTGGCCAGCTACCTCATCGAGGGCGGCCCCTCGCGGGACCACGCGCGCACGAAGGCCCTGATGCACGGCCAGCCGGTCCTGTGGCACGCACTGCTCAACCGGCTGGCCGTCATCGCGCGGGCGTTCCTCCGCGTGCAGATCGACGCTGGTGCGGCGGCCGTGCAGCTGTTCGACTCGTGGGCCGGCGCGCTGTCGCGGGCCGATTACGAGCAATACGTGCTGCCGCACAGCCGGTCGGTGCTGGAACCGCTGGCCGACGCCGGTGTGCCACGAATCCACTTCGGCGTAGGCACCGGGGAGTTCCTGGACCTCGTGCGGGCAGCCGGCGCCGACGTCGTCGGCGTCGACTGGCGGATTGCGCTCGACGAGGCCGCGCGCCGCATCGGCCCCGGTGCGGTGGTGCAGGGCAACCTGGACCCGGCCCTGCTGCTGGCCGACTGGCCGGTGGTCGAGCGCGAGGTGCGCCGCATCCTCACCGAGGGGCGCGCGGCCGCCGGACACGTGTTCAACCTCGGCCACGGCGTGCTGCCCGAGACGGTGCCGGATGTGATCACGCGGGTCGTGGAGCTCGTCCACTCCGTGGAGCGCTGACCGTGGCGCGACCACGGATCGTCGTCGTGGGCGGCGGCATCTCCGGGCTCAGCGCCGCCCACCGGGTGTGTGTAGCCCGGCCCGACGCCGAGGTACTGGTGCTTGAGGGCTCAGCCCAGGTCGGCGGCAAACTGCGGCTCGACTCCGTCGCCGGGATCGCGGTCGACGTGGGGGCCGAGGCCGTGCTCGCGCGCCGGCCGGAGGGCATCGGGCTGGCCCGCGAGCTCGAGCTGCCGGTCATCGCCCCGCTGACCACGTCGGCCCGGATTCGCGCCGGGGGAGCGGTGCATCCGTTGCCGGCGCGGACCATGCTTGGAATTCCGGCCGACGTCGACGCGGTACGAGCGTCCGGGGTGCTGAGCGCACCTGCGCTCGCCCGGCTCTCCGGCGAGCCGGTCTCGACCCCGCTGCCGCCGCTGGCCGACGACGTCGCCGTCGGGACGTTGGTGCGGGCCCGACTCGGCGACGAGGTGGCCGACCGATTGGTCGATCCGTTGCTGGGTGGTGTGTACGCCGGGCGGGCGGACGGCCTGTCGTTGCGGGCGACGCTGCCGGCGCTGGCCGCGCGACTGGCCGACGGGGGTGCTTCGCTGGTCGAGGCCGCGCAAGCCGTCACCGATGTCGGCACGCACGACCCGGCGCCGGGTCCTGTGTTCGCCTCGCTGCGGGGCGGGCTCGGCACGCTGCCGCAACGGTTGGCCGGTTCGGACGCGGTCGCGGTGCGTACGTCGATGACCGTACGGGCGATCCGGCGCACGCCGGGCGGGTTTGCGCTCGAGTGCGGCCCGGTGCCCCGAGCCGAACTGATCGACGCCGACGCCGTGATCGTCGCCGTGCCGGCGGCCAAGTCGGCACGGCTGCTGGGCGACGTCGCCCCGACCGCCGCGGCCGAACTGCGGGCGATCGAGAGCGCCAGCGTTGCGATCGTGACGTTCGCCTACCGCGGCGTGCACCTGCCGGAGGGTAGCGGCCTGCTGGTCGGTTCCAAGGAAGGTTTCAGGGTCAAGGCGGTAACGCTGTCGTCGCAGAAGTGGCCGCTCGAGACCGACGGCTTGACGCTGCTGCGGGCCTCCGTCGGCCGGGCCGGGGAGAACGAGGCGCTGCAGCGCGACGACGACGAGTTGATCGCGCTGGTCGGCCGCGAGCTGCGCGCGCTCATCGGGGTGGCGGGCGATCCGGTCGATGCGATCGTCACCCGCTGGGGCGGCGGCCTGCCGCAGTACGCCGTCGGGCACGTCGAACGGATTGCCCGAGTGCGCGCGGCGGTGGCCGACGTCGCCGGCCTGGCCGTGTGCGGCGCGGCCTATGACGGGGTGGGCATCCCGGCCTGCATCGCGTCGGCGTATTTGGCTGCCGACCAGGTGCTGGCCGCGCTGCCCCCGGGGGAGAATGACGGTATGGCAGACGGCAAGCAGGCCCGCGAACTCAACGACGTCATCCGCTACACCGCCTGGTCGGTGTTTCGCGCGGCCACGCCGCTGGGCCCGGACCGCTCGGCGCTCGCCGCCGAGGTCGACGAGCTGTTCGCTCAGCTCGACCGCAAGGACGTCACCGTCCGCGGCACTTACGATGTCAGCGCGCTGCGGGCCGACGCCGACGTGATGATCTGGTGGCACGCCGCGACCGCCGACGCGCTGCAGGACGCGTACAGCCGGTTCCGGCGCACCGCCCTCGGCACTCATCTGCAACCGGTGTGGTCGAACCTGGCGCTGCACCGCCCGGCCGAATTCAACAAGAGTCACGTGCCGGCGTTCCTGGCCGACGAGACTGCGCGGGCTTACGTGTGCGTCTACCCGTTCGTGCGGTCCTACGAGTGGTACTTGCTCCCGGACCAGGAACGGCGCGCCCTGCTCGCCGAGCACGGTCAGCTCGCGCGCGAGTTCCCCGACGTGCGGGCCAACACAGTGGCGTCGTTCGCGCTCGGCGACTACGAGTGGATCCTGGCGTTCGAGGCCGACGAGTTGCACCGCATCGTCGACCTCATGCGGCACCTGCGGGCCTCGGAGACCCGGCGACACGTCCGCCTCGAGGTGCCCTTCTACACCGGCAGCCGGCGCAGCGTCAGCGACCTGGCTGAAGCGCTGCCCTAGCGCCTTGGCCCCGTAGCCGGGCCACACGCCGCGCGGACGCCTGCTCCGGGGCCAAGCCGGGTCAGGACGTGGCCGGCTCCTCTTCGAACGTCAGCGAGATCGAGTTGATGCAGTACCGCTGGTCGGTCGGGGTGTCGTAGCCCTCGCCGGCGAAGACGTGGCCGAGGTGGCTGTGGCAGTTCGCGCAGAGCACCTCGGTGCGGGTCATGCCCATCGCGCGATCGGTGCGCTCGATGACGGCCTCGCCGGCCAGGGGCGTGAAGAAGCTCGGCCAGCCGCAGTGCGAGTCGAACTTGGTGTCGCTGCGGAACAGTTCCGTTCCACAGGCCCGACAGCGGTAGACCCCGACGCGGTGGTTGTCGGTGTACTCGCCGGCGAAGGCCCGCTCGGTCCCGGCCTGGCGCAGGACGGCGTACTCGTCGGGCGTGAGCTTTTGCCGCCACTCCTCCTCGGACTTGGTCACGGCGGGGGCGGGCAGGTCATCGGTGCGCTTCATAGCGTCGACGGTACCGACCGCGGGATGCGTCGGCAGTTACCAGATGCTGACGATGCCGACCACCCCGTAGCCGACCGTCAGCGCGATGCCGATGAGGATCAGCCAGACGACGACCATCGCCGCAGTGCGCCGCGGGCCCTTCAGCCTGGTCAGGCCGGTGCCGAACGCGGCGATGTTCTGCAATTCGCCGTCGGCGGTGTTCGGGTTGGCAGTCCGGCCCCACGCGAAGTCGACGTAGCGAGCCGGCCGTACCGGTTCGTCGTCGTCCCACAGCTCGTCGGTCTCGGTTCCCACTCACCCAGGGTAGGCCTGACCGCGGTACTCGGTGCTGACGTGGGCTCGAGGCGCTACCGTCGGGGCCATGCCCTCGCCGTCGGTGGAGCTCGAGGTCGGTTCGCGCCTCGTCCGGATCAGCAACCCCGATCGCGTGTATTTCTCGGCCCGCGGCGAGACCAAGCTGGATCTGGCCAAGTACTACGTGGCGGTCGGAGACGGGATCGTGCGGGCCTTGCGCGAGCGTCCGTGCATGCTGCACCGCTACCCCGACGGCGTCGATGGCGAGAAGATCTATCAGAAGCGGCTGCCCAGGGGCGCGCCGGACTGGGTCGAGACGGTCGAGGTCCGGTTCCCGTCCGGCCGCACCGCCGACGAGCTGTGCGTCACCGAGCTGGCCAGCGTCGTGTGGGCGGTGCAGATGTCCACGGTCGAGTTCCATCCCTGGCACTCCCGTCGAGCCGACACCGAGCGGCCGGACGAACTGCGCATCGACCTGGATCCCCAGCCGGGGACCGGCTTTGGCGAGGCCAAGCAGGTTGCCGCGGTCGTCCACGAAGTTCTCGACGAGCTCGGTGCCGTCGCCTGGCCGAAGACTTCTGGTTCCAAGGGCGTGCACGTGTACGTCCGCATCGAGCCGCAATTCGGCTTCCGCGAGGTGCGCCGGGCGGCGCTGGCGTTCGCGCGCGAGGTCGAACGCCGAGCGCCGGACGCGGTGACGACCGCGTGGTGGAAGGAGGAGCGGGGCGAGCAGATCTTCCTCGACTACAACCAGAACGCCAGAGACCGCACGATCGCATCGGCGTATTCGGTGCGCGGCAAGCCGCACGGGCCGGTGTCGGCGCCGGTGACCTGGGACGAGCTGCCCGACGTCGAGATCGACGATTTCACGATCGCCACCATGCCGGCCCGCTTCGCCGAGCTGGGTGATGTGCACGCGGGCATCGACGACGCGGTGTGGTCCATCGAGCCGCTGCTGGAGTGGGCCGACCGCGACGAACGCGACCATGGCCTGGGCGACGCGCCGTACCCGCCGAACTTCCCGAAGATGGAGGGTGAGCCGCCGCGTGTGCAGCCGTCTCGCATGAACCAGGCCAACTGGCAAGGCGACGGCATCCGCCCGGTCGAGGTCGAACCCCAGGATCTGAACTGATCGCAGCAGCAGATTCGGCTAGGCAACTGAGGCTGTGATGGCGCGGATCAGGGTTGAGACGTTGTACCGGCCGGTAGGTCGAAGCTCTGCACGCGCGAGGAGCTGGTCGACCTGTCGTGGTGTTCTGGCCCTGCCGCGGCGGCCTGCCACCGTCGTGGGCCACAGCGCAGGCGAGATCAGGTCGACCAGCACGAACCGGCCGTCCGCCGTCAGGGCCCGGCGGCACTCCCGGAGCCCGGCGACTTGGTCGCGCCAGTGATCGAAGGACGTCGTGGTGAGCACGAGATCAAAGCCACCGTCGGGCACTGGGAGCGACTCCGCGACAGCAACGGCGAATCCGAGTCGAGGATCGCCGGGCGTGTCCCGTCGGGCGGATTCGATCATCGCCAGCGACGCGTCCACCCCGATCAACGTGGTCGCCGAGCCGAAGTCGTCCACCAGCATGCGCAACAGGCGGCCAGTGCCACAGCCTACGTCGAGGATCGAGGTCGCGTCCGGAACGGCTGCTCGTGCGATGTGACGCGTTGCCGACGCGACCTGGGCGTGCCAGCGGCCCAGCCATCCGCGGTCATACCGGTCGGCGCGCCGTTCGAACGCGGCCACATCACGCCGGGGACCCATCTCGATGACGATATGCCGCCGAACTCAGTGTCCTCCGGCCGGTGCGAGCGCGTCGAGGATGTGGTCCAGTTCCTCGACGTTGCGGTTCGGCGGCAGCGTCACGACCGGCATGTCGGCGCCCGCGGCGTAGCAGCGCTCCAGCCTCTCGCGGGCGGCGGCGGCGTCGCCCCAAAGAGTGAGCTCGTCAAGTAGGACCTCTGGCGCCTGACCCGTCGCCTCGACCTCGTCGACCGCTGCGCCGAAACCGAGCTGGCGCAGCCGAGTGGGGTAGAGCGGGCCCATCTTGGTCAGGTAGAACTCGACCCACCACGACGCCAGTGCCCGGGCGTGGTCCGGGTCGGGCGACACTGCCGCCGGGACCGACGGACACACTTGAGGTCGCGGCCGTCCGGCGGCGCCCGTCTCCAGCACTCGGATCCCGTCCTTCAGCGCGGATGCGGGGAAAAAGAACGGGCCCCAGCTGTCGGCGACCTCGCCGCACGCTCGGATCGCCGCCGGGCCGAGCGCGGCCAGCATGATCGGGACCGGCGACGGGCCGACGGCCAGCCGCAACCCGCGGGCACCGTTTCCGGGTGACATGCGCTCCCCGTCGAGAAGTGCACGCACCTGACGCGCCGTCGCTGCGAGCCGCGGCACCGGAGCGCGGAACGCGACGCCGTGCAGGCCCTCGGCGATCGCCGGGCTGCCCGCACCCAGGCCGAGGACGAAGCGCCCGCCCGACACTTCGTGCAGGCTCGTCGCGAGCATGGCGATCTGTGCCGCGCTGCGTCCCCAGGTGTTCAGGATTCCGGTCCCGATCTCGATTCGGCTGGTCCGGGTGGCGACCTCGGTCAGCAACACGGCCGCGTCGTGCCCCCAGCCCTCCGCCAGGAAGAACGCGTCGTAGCCGAGGGACTCGGCGCGGCTCGCCACGTACAGCACGACGTCACGTCGGGTCTCCATCGGGGTCAGGCCGACGCCGAGTCTCATGATGGCGCCCTTCGGGCCAGGAGCTCGGCGATGCTGATCGAATCGAGCGGTCGGCGCACGGTGTCGGGCGGCATGGTGCGAGCGTCTCAGCGCACTCACCGCACGGCCAAGCGAATATCGCGCCCGATCTTCAAACGGTCGAAAGATCCCGCCGAGGCGGGTCGGATCAGCGCAGTTCCTCGGCCAGCGCGACGATGACGCCTTCGGGGCCGCGGAGGTAGCAGAGCAGAAAGATGTCCTCGTAGCGCACCACCTCGCCGATGAGCTCGGCGCCGTGGGTTCGCAGGCGGGCGATGGTGTCCTCGATGTCGTCGACGGCGAACATCAGGCGCCGGATGCCCAGCGTGTTCGGCGGTGCGTTCTTCGGCTGGGGGCTGATCATCGCCGGCTTCTGGTAACTCATCAGCTCGAGCTTGCTGTGGCCGTCCGGAGTCCGCATCATGGCGACGTCGACGCGCTGGCCGTCGAGCCCGACAATCCGGTCCGACCACTCTCCGTCCACTGTCATCTCGCCCTCGAGCTCCAGGCCGAGTTCGACGAAGAACGCGACAGCGGCGTCGAGGTCGTCGAGGACAATGCCGACGTTGTCCATCCGCAGGGTCGCCACGCCCGCAACCCTAGGGCCTGGTCAGAAGCGGAAGCGGGTCAGTCCGCCTGGCTCCGCCGATACCACGACCGTCGCCGAGCGCGGCTCGATGCGATACACGTTCCACGGCGGTGGCCCTTGCGATGGTGCGTTGAACGGGGCAGTGATGCCCGCCCCGCTCTCATCGGGCTCGGCCGGCCAACCGTTGTCCGCCCACGCCTTGGCGATCCGAGCTACTGCGTCGGGCTCGGTCATTCGCACCGCGTCACCCTCGATCACGACGTCCGCGTCGCGGATCGATACCGCCAGCGAGCACCGCGGATCGCGGGCGACGTTGCGGCCCTTGCGCGTGCCGGTGCCGGTTTGGAACCAGAATGTGCCGTCCAGCCAAATCGCGCCAACGGCGGTCAGATGCGGGCTGCCGTCGTCGTTGACCGTTGACAGCCACGTCGAGCGGGAATTCGCCCCGTCCGGGGCGGGCGCCGAACCGGCCTGAAGCTTCTCGACAACGGCGGCCCAGTCCACCGGTGGCAGCCCATCCGCCTCGCCCAGATTGATGATCTTCATTTCCGAACCTTCCTGTCGGGAGTCCTGAACGGATTGCCCGTGCATTCATGCGTCGAACGCGCGGCCGTCATTTCGACGCGGTCACGCGTTCGCCGTCGATTGTCCGTTTTGTTCAAGCCAGTTGTCTCGCCCGGCGCAAGGATGTCGGCATGAGCATTGATCTGGACCGAGCAACCAAGTTTCTCGCTACCCACGGTCGGGTCCTGGATCGGCGCCGCTTCGAGGCCATCGTCTCGGCCAGCGCCGCCGCCCGCCGTGCGATTGTCAGTGGCCTGGACCTGTACCGGAACGCTGACGGCGGACACGGCTGGGGTCTCGAGCCCGACTTCCGAGCGGGGGAGAGCCAACCGCAAGGGGCGCAGCACGCACTCGAAGCACTCGTGGACGCCGGCGCGGAGGCCGCTTCGAGCGTGACCGACGTATTCGACTGGCTGCAGTCGGTAACGCTGCCTGACGGCGGGCTGGCCTTCACCCGCCCGGTGCAGGACAGCGAGGGATGTGCGCCGTTCTTTCTCGGGAGCGACCCGCAGGAGTCGTCGCTGCAGGCGACGTCCATCAACGCAGCCCACGCCTACCAGCTCGCACGCCGCGACCGGGGCCTCGTCGAACACCCCTGGTTGGTCACCGCCACCCGGTACTGCTTCGACGCGATCGAGCAGATTAGCGAGGCCCCGATGGCCCACGCCCTTGCCTACTCACTGCGGTTCCTTGACTCGGCGGCCGACACCCAGCCCGAGGCGGTCGAACTCCTCGAGCACTTGGCGCGATTCGTCCCGGACGACGGTGCCATCCCCGTCGCAGGCGGGAAGGTTGGCGAAGCGATCTGCCCGCTCGAGTACTGTCCAGAGCCCGATCGCCCGCTGCGGCGCCTCATTGATTCCGGCGCCGTCATCGAGGATCTCCATCGCGCCGAAGATGGCCAGCAGGCAGATGGCGGCTGGGAAGTCGACTTCGATTCTCACTCACCGGCCGCGGCACTCGAGTGGCGCGGGTACGCGACCGTCAAGGCCGTTTCCGCGCTCCGCGTAAACGGGTGGTGCTGACCGGGCCAGTCCGAACGGTTGGAGCGTTGTGGCGGCGTCGTGATGGGTCGCCATACTTACGACAGTTCATCCTGACGACCGGTCGAGCTCGCGGTCGTCACCCAGCCGCGCGGCCTGCGCCGAGCCGAAGACGTCATCAGCGCCGAGAGCAGCGGACTTGAATGTAGTGACGAGGCCCGGCGGCGTGGGCTGGCCCGACAGTCGAATTCATTGTGTCCGCCCGCAGTACAGGAACAGCACGCCCCCGACCGGAATGGCGCAGGCGATGACTGCGATCCATCCCGGACGGGTCAGATGACGCAGCCGCGAATCGCTGGTAGCGGCAAGCTCGCGAAAGCACAACAGCTCGAAGCGCGCCACCGCTGCTACGACGGCTGCGACCGCAGCGAACACGATCACTTCCGCAGCCGCGTTCGGCGCGGTCATCGTCCTCACCGCCTTGGTTGCGGCCGTGGGTAGCGAGCGGGGCCGTGGTTGGCTCGCTCTCGCGTTCCTATTGGCGAGAACGTTACCAGCATTGAGAACGGTAGCGGTAGACTCGGTCACGTGACAAGCGCCGACCTCTTGCTGCATCCGGTGCGACTGCGGATCGTGCAGGCTTTTCTCGGTGAGCGGGCGCTCACGACGTCCCAGCTGCGTGCGGAGTTGCCGGACGTGCCGCCGGCCAGCCTCTATCGGCACGTCGCCCGGCTCGTCGACCGCGACGTGCTGTCGATCGTCAGCGAGCGGCGTGTTCGCGGGGCGCTGGAGCGGACCTACGTCATGCGCGCGGCCGCCGCGCGGATCAGCGCGGATCAGGTCGCCAAGATGACACCGGACGAGCACCGGCGGGCTTTTTTGGCCTTTGTCGCCGGGCTCATCGGCGATGCCGAGCGCTACCTCGCCCGCCCGGACATCGACCCGATGCGTGATGGCGCGAGCTACAGCCTGGCCGGCCTGTGGCTCGATGACCTCGAATTGCTGGAGTTCGCCCGGGAGCTGTACACCGTGGTCCAGCCCCGTGCGGCGAACGGTCCGAGAGCGGGACGAACCCGCCGCATCCTCGCGACCGTGCTGCTGCCCGGCAGCACCGCTGACGCCGACCCGGCCCCGTAACACCGACGGAGGAGCGCACCATGAAACACAATCCGAGTAGGGAAATACGCATCGTGGTCGTCGCGGTCGAGGTTGTCGCCGCCGTGCTCGCCTGGCGTGACCTCAGCCGCCGGTCGGACTACCAAGTCCGGGGCAAGAAGAACGCGTGGCGGGTGTTCATCTCGATCAACCCAGGTAATTCGCTCATGTACTGGGCCTTCGGTCGGCGCTGAGTCCGTACCGAACCTTCGCACGCACTGCTGCGCCACCAATTTCAGCGGCCGCCCGAATCCGGTCCGGAATCAAGAAGTGCCGAGGGCGTCGGCGTCCCTAGCCTTCTGCCTAGGGCTGGCAGCAGGCGAGCCCGTGAGCATCGAAGGAACGGTGAGAAGGATGCCCGCAAAGAGTGCCACCAAGGAATCCGACGGCTTCAGCGCCGAGGAACGGGCCGCGATGAAGGAGCGCGCCGCCGAGCTGCGGGCCGAGGGCAAGAAGGGCACCAAGAAGGCTGACGGTCTGCAGGCGGTCCTGGACGCCATCGCGAAGATGGCACCGGAGGATCGGGCGCTGGCCGAACGGGTTCACGTGGCGGTGACCGCGACCGCCCCCGAGTTGTTGCCCAAGACCTGGTACGGGATGCCGGCCTACGCGAACGCGGACGGCAAGGTCGTCGCCTTCTTCCAGGACTCGGGCAAGTTCAACTACCGGTATTCGACCCTCGGCTTCCAGGAGGCGGCGAACCTCGACGACGGCGACCTGTGGCCGGTGTCGTACGCGCTCACGCAGTGGACCCCGGGGGTGGAGAAGAAGGTCATCAAGCTGGTCAAGGCCGCCACCTCCTGACCGCGCCCGGGCGCAGTCCGGCGGCCGCCCGACGGCCGGGCCTAGACCGTGATCAGGACGATGGCGGTCGCGGCCAGGGCCAGGCCGATGCGCTGGGTCCTGCTGGTGTGCTCGTGCAGCAGTCCCACCGCGAGCATGACCGTGACAGCCGGGTACAGCGACGTCAGCACGCTGGCCAGCGAGAGTAGGCCCTGCCGACTGGCGAGCAGGAAGAACATATTGGCCAGGGCGTCGAACGCGCCGGCGGCCAGCGTGATCGCCAGCATCTGGCCGCGGATGCGGGTCAGCCCTCGTCGCTGCCACGCGACCGGCACGATGACGATGGCGGACGCGATGCGCGAGATGACCAATGGCCACAAGCCCGAATCGTCGCCGGCTCGGGCCAGGAAGATGAAGTAGAAGCCGAAGCCGAGGCCGGACACGAAGGCCAGGGCGATGACCCGGATTGCGATTCGCCCGTGCGGGTGCTCGTCCGACGTCCGGCTCACGAGTACGACGGCGCCGATACCTAGCACGATGCCGAGCCAGGCGGCCAGTTGGGGGCGTTCGCCGACCAGCACGCCGAACACCACCGGAACGATCGCGGCGAGGACAGCGGTCACCGGCGAGATGACGTTCATCGGCGCGACCACCATGAGCGCGTACATGATCGTGACGCCGATCAACCCGGCCAGGCCGCCGGCGATGCCGAACCCGATCGTGCGGGCGGTGACCGTGCCCGGGAAGAACGGCAGCATCACCAGCATCAGCACCGCGCCCACCGGATAGCTGTGCAGCAACACGGTGACGGCGGTGTGCCGCCGGGAGGCGAACGCCCCGACGAAGTCGCCGATGCCGTAGGCGATGGCGGCGGCGAGACCGAGCAGGACGACCACGCCCCACGGTATCGGGGCGGCCCGCCTGCTTTAGGTCGCAGGCTTCGTCAGGGTGAACTGCGCGACGTCGAGGTAGCCGGTGCGAAAGCCGGCTTCGGAGTAGGCCAGGTACAGCGACCACATACGACGGAACGTCTCGTCGAACCCCAGCCGCGCGACGTCGGCTGCGCGTTGCTCGAAGCGTTCGCGCCAGCGCCTCAGGGTCTCGGCGTAATGCCGGCCGAACGAGTAACGGTCGCAGATCCGAAGAGACGTGGTTGCGTTGACCGTGCGGTCGATAGCTGCGGCTGATGGCAGCTGCCCACCCGGGAAGATGTACTTGCGGATCCAGGTGTAGGTGTCGCGCGTGGCGAGCACCGTGTAGTCGTCCTGCAGGATCGCCTGCAGCCCGACCCGTCCGCCGGGCGCCAGCAGCCGGTCGATGGTCGCGAAGTACTCATCCCAGTGATTGGCGCCGACTGCCTCGATCATCTCGACGCTGACGACCGCGTCGAACCGGCCGCGGGTCTCGCGGTAGTCCTGCAGCAGGACCTGCGCCCGTTCGGTCAGGCCGGTGGCGGCGATCCGCCGCTGGGCCAGTTCGGCCTGTTCGACCGAGATCGTGATGGACGTGACTTCGGCTCCGCGCCGCGCCGCCCGGATCGCGAGCTCCCCCCATCCGGTGCCGATCTCGAGCAGTCGAGTGCCGGCGCCGACCTTGGTCGCGTCCAGGAGCCGGTCGATCTTGCGGTGCTGGGCCCGGGCCAGATCGTCGGCCGCGCGGTCGGGCTCACCGTCGAACACGGCGGAGGAATACGTCATCGACTCGTCGAGGAACGTCTTGAACAGATCGTTCGACAGGTCGTAATGGCGACGGATGTTGTGGCGGGCACCGTGCACCGTGTTGTCCTCGTGCGGGGGTTGGCGGTGCAACACGGCGTGGCGCAGTCGGTGCAGTATCGCCGGAACCAGTTCCCGCATGTTCGCGGCGAAGCTGGACAGCACGCCGGTCAGATCGTCGGTGGTCCAGTCGCCGGCCATGTAGGCCTCACCGAATCCGATGGTGCCGGTGGCGCCGACTCGGTGGAAGAACGCCGAGGGGCGCACGAGACGCAGCACCGGGTCGGCCGCCGTGCCGCCGCCGTAGCTAGGCCCACCGACTTCGACCACGCGCAGGGGAATCCGCCCCACCGCGTTGCGAAAGATCCGCTTGGCGACCGCAGCCCGGACCGGACGGTGCGGGACGGTCGCGACCTCCGGCCAGAGCTCTGGATCGATACCCGGTGTGTCGAAGGCCGCCGGGCTCCGGTCGATGACGGTCATGCGCATTCCCCTCTGGCCGCTCATATTCCGAACGCGGGTCAATCAGACGACGAGCGAGGCCTGTCCGGCAAGGGCCTTCGTCAAGACATTCGTCAGCTGGGGCTCCACGGTTCCCGACGGTTGCCGGGCACACAGGACGCCGAGGACAAATCCGGTCGTCAGCTCGTGCCAGACCCGGGCCCGCCGGATCATCGCGTGCCGCTCGTCCTCGACGCTGACGAAGCTGACCGAGGCGGCCACGCGGCTCGCCGTTCGGGCATAGGCCGCCGATGCCGCTGCACTGGTCATGCGGTCGCGGGTGCCGTGCGCGATGAGCAAGCGCCGGCCCGCGAGCTGGCTGGCCGGGTCGCCCTGTTCCAGCCACGGGGCGAGCGCGACCACCGCCTCGACGCTGGGGTAGCCGGCCACATAGAGCGCGGCCCGGCCGCCCATCGAGTGCCCGACAAGGGCCACCGGTGCGCCGGGGAAGCGACGTTGCAGCTCACCCAACGCCCAGCGGACGTCGGCCAGCGGGGCCTGCGCGGCACCGTTCCAACCGCGCTGGACGTAGCGCAACCGGGCCACGGCCAGGCCGTCGGAGCGCCCGGCTCGCTGCAGCGCCGTGGCGAACGGCACCATCCGCAGCACGGCGAGTTGCGAGGGGCGTACCGGCCCGGTGCCGTGCGAGCGACCGCCGTGGAGCACGAGGGCGACTGCTCGAACCGGACGGCGGCCGGGCCGCTGCACGTTCAACGCAGGCTGCGGGCTCATCGCGCGCAGGTCGTGTTCGGCGGGGGCAGCGTGCCGGCGACCAAGTAGTCGTCCACGTACTTGTCCACGCACGAGCTGCCTTTCAGGTACGACGTGTGTCCTTCGCCATCCCAGGTGAGCAGTTCGGCATTGCCCATGGTCTTGGCGAGATCCTTCGCCCCCTGGTACGGGGTGGCCGGATCATGCAGGTTGCCGACGACGAGCACCCGCTGCGGCGTATCGGCGACCGGTCGCGGCACCGGGGTCCGCTTTGGCTGCCACACCTGGCACGAGAACAACGACGCCGCGGCCCAACCTCCGAACATCGGGTACGAGCGCACCCACTTGATGGCGGTGGCCTTGATGGTGGCGTCGCTCGGCCCGGGTTTGGAGTCGTTGCAGCTGATCGTCGTGTTCGCGTCATAGATGTTCGAGTAGTGACCGTCGGCCCCGCGCTGGCTGTAGTTGTCGGCGAGCGCGAACAGGGACTTGGCGTCGCCGCGTCGGGCGTCGAGCAGGGCCTGCCCGAGCGTGGGCCATTCGTCCTGGGAATACAGGGCGGACAACACGCCGGTGAGCACGTTGGAGCCGGTCGCCCGGCGCGTGTCGCTCGAGTCGCTGCTCTTGAGCGGGTTCTCGTTCGCGCGCTTGACGATCGAGTAGACGACCTCGCGCGGACTGCCGAGCGCCTTGCATTCCGCGCGCCTGCGGCAATCGGCGGCGAACTGGTCGAAGGCATCTTCGAAGCCGCGGAGCTGGTCGGCGAACGCGGTGATGCCCTCGGTCAGTGGGTTCACGGCGCCGTCCAGGACCGCGACCCGGACGTGCTCGGGGAAAAGATGGGCGTATACCGACCCGAGTTCGGTGCCATAGGAGAAGCCCAGGTAGTTCAACTGGTTGTTCGCCACGGCTTGGCGTACGCGGTCCATGTCCTTGGCGGTCTGGACCGTGTTGAAGTCGGCCAGCGCCGCACCGTGCTTCGCGTCACAGCCCGACGCCACACCCTGGGCCAGCTGCTTGGCCTCGGCCAGTCCGGCCGCGGTCAGCATGTTGGGTGCGGCCGAGTTGAGCTTGTCCTTCTCACTGTCGCTGACGCAGGAGATCGCGCTGGACAGGCCGACGCCCCGCGGATCGAAGCCGAGCAGGTCGAAGTGCGAGAGCACCTTGTCCGAGACCCGAGCTGCGAGACCGACGGCGGTCTTGACGCCGGAGCCGCCGGGACCGCCGGGATTGACGACGAGCGCGTTGCCCGTGGGATTGCTGCTGTCGTGGACCTTGACCAGCTCGAGCGAGATGGTCCGGCCGCTCGGGTTCGCGTAGTCCAGGGGCACGTTTATGCGGGCGCACCCGAACGACAGCCGATCCTTGCGACCAGCCGGGAAGCTCAGCGAATCCAGGTTGAACAGCGAGCTGCAATCGGTAAAGGTGGCCGGTTCCTGGTCGGGGCTGGGCGGCGACTGCGGTACCGGACGCGCCGACCCGGTGCTCGTCCGGGCCGCCCCGTGGCCCGAGACGGTGGCGGTGCAGGCGCTCAGTGCCGTCACGGCCACCGCGAGTGCCGCGAGTATGCGGCGGACCAGGGGTCCTTGTCGTCGCGCGGGCACGACATGCACGGTACCTGCGCCCGTTCCCGACTTCAGATCAACCGGCGGTGGCGAGCGCGTGCATTGGGCCACGCACGCTCATTGCCGGTCGGCCGGCCCGCTTCCCAGACCGGGGACGATGTCGTCGAGTTGGAAGGTGACGGGCTGTTCGAGCTGTTCGTAAGTGCAGGACTCCGGAGTCCGGTCGTCGCGCCAGCGGATGAAGTGGGCGAGGTGGCGGAACCGGGTGCCCTCCATGTGCTCGTACTTGACCTCGAGGACCCGGGCGGGGCGCAGGGGGACAAACGAGAGGTCCTTGGTCGCGTTCCAGCGGCTGACGCTGCCCGGCAGCCGCTGGCCCTGGTGGGCCTCCGCGTTGGCCCACTCCTGCCAGGGGTGAGGTTCTCCGTCGCCGAGTAGCAGCGGTTCGAGCTCACCGACGAGCTCGGCGCGGCGGGCCGCGGTGAAGGCGCCGACGACGCCGACGTGCTGCAGCTTGTGCTCTTCGTTGTAGAGGCCGAGCAGCAGTGAGCCGACGAGCGGGTTCGCGTCGTTCGAGGTCTTGTGCCAGCGGAAGCCGGCGAGCACGCAATCCGCGGTGCGGGTGTGTTTGATCTTGAACATCACCCGCTTGTCCTGCTGATAGGTGATGGCGAGCGGCTTGGCAATCACACCGTCGAGCCCGGCTCCCTCGAATTCGGTGAACCAGTTCTGGGCCTCGTCGAGGTCGGTGGTGGTCGGCGTGAGGTGGATCGAGACGCCGGCCGAGGACAGCGCACCCTCCAACGCGGAACGACGGGCGGCGAACGGTTGACCGGTGTAGTCCTGGTCGCCGAGCGCGAGCAGGTCGAAGGCGATGAACGACGCCGGGGTCCGCTCGCTGAGCAGCGTCACCCGCGACTTGGCCGGATGGACGCGCTGTTGAAGCGCCTCGAAGTCGAGTCCCGCGTCGGTGGCGATCACGATCTCGCCGTCGAGGACGCAGCGTTCGGGAAGCTCGGCCTTCACGGCCTCGACCAGTTCGGGGAAGTAGCGGGTCATCGGCTTCTCGTTGCGGCTGCCGAACTCGACCTCGTCACCGTCGCGAAAGATGATGCTTCTGAAGCCGTCCCATTTGGGCTCGTAAGACGCGCCTGGTGGGATGGTGGGCACCGACTTGGCCAGCATCGGTGCGACGGGCGGCATGACGGGAAGTTTCATGGGCTCATTCTGACTGGTCGGAAGTGATCAGGGCGGTCGGCTCGTCAGCGCTCGATGCGGTACCGGCAGAACAACGCACCGTCCTCCTCGAGCAGACCGGCGAGCGCAAGCGGGACCGGTCCGTCCGGCCACGGCTCGCCGGCAACGATCCGCCGAGCACCGGGCCCGGCAAGCAGCGGGGTCATGCTGAGACACAGCTCGTCGACGACATCGGCGGCAGCCAGTTGCGCGAACAGGATCGAGCCGCCCTCACACAGCACCCGAGTCAGCCCCCGCTCCCGGAGCGCCATCCGGGCGGCGGCGAAGTCGACGGTCTCGTCCCCGCAGACGATGACATCGGCTACCCGTTCCAGTCCGGCGCGTTGCACCGCATCGGCGGCCGCGCAGGTCAACACGATGGTCCGAGCCTCGGCGGGAGCCTTCACGAACAGTTCGTCGGCCGGGTCGAGGCGCAATGAGCGGCTGATCACCGCCGTGGGCAGCGTCGGACGCAGGCCGTGCCGCTGTCGGACGCTCCGGCGGCCGGGACTGACGGTAATCGCCGCGTAGCCCTCGGCTCGGACAGTGTTCGCACCGGCAACAACGACATCGGCCAGATCGCGAAGCGCTGCGAACACCCGGTTGTCTCCTGGTGTCTGCAGTCCGCGGGACAGCCCGTCCTCAGTGGCCGCGCCGTCGGCGCTGGCGACGAAATTCACCCGGAGGCCACCGTCGTCGAGCCAGCGGTCGGCGTAGAAGGCGTGGACGTCGACGTCTTCGACCGGCTCCGGAAGCAGGGCGCGCATGCCCTCATCTCAGCATGTGATCCCCGTGGCCATCCTGGCGACCTTGTGTGGTCAGCGACGCGGGCGGGCATGCTGGTGGGGCCAGCAGATCAGATGGGGGCGGCGTGGGCAACAAACCGGTGCGGGTGCCGAAGTCGGTCGAGCACGCGCTCGACACTGCACTGGACAAGGCGCTGAGTATTCAGCGTCCAGTTGTGCTGGCCTACCTCGATCGGGTTCGGAGCAAACGGCCCGGTGCCACCCCGGCCGAGATCATCGAGCAGCTCGAACGGCGATACCTGGCGGCGGCCGTGGGCATCGGCGGAGCCTCCGGGGCCGCGGCGGCGATTCCCGGCGTCGGCACGGGTACGGCCATCGCGACCGGCGCGGCCGAGGTGGCCGGATTCGTATCTGCCACGGCGATGTACGTCCTTGCGGTGGCCGAGGTGCACGGCGTCCCGGTGAGCGATCCAGAGGTGCGGCGAGCACTCGTCCTTGCCGTCCTGCTGGGGGAGGGCGCGGCGATCGCGCTCGAGGGCGCCGCGGGGCCCGGGCACCACTGGGCCCAGGTCATCAGTCGGACGACCTCACGGGACAAGATCGCCGGCGTCAACAGCCGGCTGGCGCATCTGCTCTTGACCCGGTTCGGCGCGCGGCAGGGCGCGCTGCTCGTCGGGCGGGCGCTGCCGTTGGGCATCGGTGCCGGTATCGGCGCGGCGGGAAACGCGGCTCTCGCCCGTACCGCGATCACGGCGGCCCGGCGTGCGTTCGGCCCGGCCCCGGCCGTGCTGGCACCGAGGGTTATCGATGTGGCTCCGGCCCCCGAACCCGACGGACGGCGATAGGGGCTGTCCCTGATTCGTGACATATGTCCCGGCGCCGAATAGTGAAGTTTCGGTAGGTTGGCCGGCAACGGTGGTAATCAGATCTGGAGGCGATGTGTTCGTCGTGCTGCTCACCGATCAGGGCCAGTTGCTGTCGGCGCCCCGAGCGGTCGGTCCGTTCGAGAATTTCGACATCGCGCAGGCGTTCTCCAACACGCTGCTCGACACGTGGAAGTCCGAGGCGGGCCGAGCGCCGGAGACAACGGTCGTGCGGGTCGAGGAGCCGATGCCCGGCGTCGTCGTCGGCGAGATCTGATCGCGGCCGCGATCAGGCGTTGAGCCGCACGATTGCAGCGGACTCCGGCGCCAGCAGTACGTCGTCGCCAACCAGTTCTGCCTTGTCCGTCGCCAGCAGCATCTCCTCCGCCGCCACAGGGATGTGTTGTTCGTCCGAGCCGAGGTTGACCACCACGCGCAGCGCCCCCCGACGCATGACCAGCCAGCGCGCGTCATCGTCGTAGTCGATCGCGATCCGGGCCAGGTCCGGATCGGCGAGGTCGGGCTCGGTGCGGCGCAGCGCGATCAGCCGCCGGTAAAGGTCGAGAACATCCGCGTGTGGTGCGGCCGACGGCTCGGACCAGTCCAGGATCGCGCTGCGGTAGGCGGTCGGGTCCTGGGGGTCGATCATCTGCTCGACGTCCCAACCGTGGGTCGAGAACTCCTCGAGGCGGCCCTTGCCGGTGGCTTCGGCCAGCTCCGGTTCGGGATGCGATGTGAAGAACGGCCAGCGGGTGCTCGCGGCCCATTCCTCGCCCATCCACAGCATGGGCGTGAATGCCGAGGTCAGCAGCAGTACCGCGCCGACCCGCAGCAGACCCGTGGAGGTGAGCTCGGGCAGTCGGTCACCGACGGCCCGGTTGCCGACCTGATCATGGTTCTGCAGGCAGACCACGAACCGGTCGCCGGGGGTAATCGCGCGGTCGACCGGTTTGCCGTGCGGACGGCCCCGGAACGTCGAGTAGGTGCCGTCGTGCAGGAACGCCGACGTGAGCACCTTGGCCAGCACTGGCAGCGACCCGAAGTCGCAGTAATAGCCCTGGGTCTCGCCGGTGAGTAGCGCGTGCAGGGCGTGGTGCACGTCGTCGTCCCACTGGGCGGTCAAGCCGTAGCCGCCGGCCGAGCGCGGGGTGATCATCAGCGGGTCGTTCAGGTCAGATTCAGCGATGAGAGTCAGCGGCCGGCCGAGATCGGTCGCCAGTGCGTCGACCTCGGCCGAAAGTTCGGCCAGGATGTGGGTCGGCGAATCGTCCTGCAGCGCGTGCACTGCGTCGAGGCGCAGTGCATCGAGGTGGAATTCGCGCAGCCACATCAGCGCGTTGTCGATGATGAAGCGGCGCACGTGCTGCTCTTCGACGTTGACGAGGTCACCCCAGGTGTTGCGGCCGGATTTCAGGTAGGGGCCGAACCGCGGCAGGTAGTTCCCGGACGGGCCGAGATGGTTGTAGACGACGTCGAGCACCACGGCCAGGCCGCGGGCGTGGCAGGCGTCGACGAAGCGTTTCAACGCGTCCGGGCCACCGTACGGCTGGTGCACCGCGTACCAGGCAACGCCGTCGTAGCCCCAGTTCCAGACCCCGTTCACGGCGTTGACCGGCAGCAGTTCGACGTGCGTTATGCCCAACGACACGAGGTGATCGAGCCGCTCGATCGCCGAGTCGAGAGTCGCGCCGGGAGTGAACGTGCCGATGTGCAGTTCGTAGATGACCGCACCGGGCAGCGCCCGGCCGGGCCAGGCCGTGTCGCCCCAGCGGTAGGCGTCCTGGTCGTACACCCGACTGGTGCCGTGCACGCCATCGGGCTGCCACCGCGAGGCCGGGTCCGGCACCGGTTCGGCACTGTCGTCGAGGAGGAAGGCGTAATCGGTGCCGGGCGGCACTTCTGGGCCGGACCACCAGTTGTCCTCATCGGAGCCCAGCTCGACGACAGCGCCGGAGACGACCGCTCGTACTCGCGCCGCGTTGGGCGCCCAGACACCGATTGCTGCCACGGATCCACCCTGCCATGCGCCAGTACGCTGACCGTCATGGGTCGGGACAGCAGCTCCATCCGGGCCGAGCTTGCCCTCCGGGCCGGCCCGGTCGTGCTCGCCGGCTACGACCCGGCGGCCCAACCGATGCAGCCGGGCAAGAAGCAACTGGCAAAGCTCAGTAACGCGGCCCACCTGCCGGATCTGCAGGAGCGGCTGTGGGCAGAGTCCACCACGGGTGGTCGGCGGCGGATCCTGCTCGTCCTGCAGGGGATCGACACGGCGGGCAAGGGCGGTGTCACCGAGCACGTGGTCGGCTTGTGCGGCCCGATCGGCGTGCAGTACACGGCGTTCAAGAAGCCGACGCCCGAGGAGGCCGCGCACGACTTCCTGTGGCGGATCCGGCAGAAACTGCCCGGGCCAGGCGTCATCGGTGTCTTCGACCGCTCGCACTACGAGGACGTGCTGGTGCCGCGCGTGCACCGGCTCATTCCCGCGTCCGAGTGGGAGGCGCGCTATGCCCAGATCAATGAGTTCGAGGCCGAGATCGCCGCGGCCGGCACCACGGTGCTCAAGTGCTTCCTGCACATCTCGTACGACACCCAGCGCGAGCGCTTGCTGGCCCGGCTCGACAACCCCGACAAGCACTGGAAGTTCAACGTCGACGACGTTGCCGAGCGGGCGCACTGGTCGGAGTACATCGCCGCGTTCGAAGGAATGCTGGCCAACTGCAACACTCCGGCAGCGCCCTGGTACGTCGTGCCCAGTGACTCGAAGAAGTACCGCAACTGGGCCGTGGCCGAACTGCTGCGCGAGACGCTCGAGGAGCTTGACCCCCAGTACCCGTGCCCGGCCCTCGACGTCGAAGCCCTCCGCGAGCGGCTCCAGCCGCCCAACTGACGCCCGTTGACAGGAATGTCAACGTCTGGTTACGTAATCGAATGTGGACGCTCTAGAGGCGCTGGCTGACCCGACCCGACGTCGCGTAGTCGAGCTTCTCTCCGCACACGAGCTCACCGCAGGCGAGATCGCCGCGCAGTTCGAACACTCCCGGCCCGCGGTGTCGCGGCACCTACGGCTGCTTCGGGAAGCAGGCTTCGTCGACGTCCGCGCCGAGGGAACCCGCCGGGTGTACGTGCTGCGTCGCGATCCGTTGGCCGACGCCGAGAACTGGCTGCGGCAACGACTGGACGCTCTGGACACCGAACTGAGAAGAGGCCACCGTGACCGATGAATTCCGCGCCGACGGCACTGTGCGTCTGGAACGCGAATACGCCGCCACATCAGACGACGTGTGGGACGCCTGGACCGCGCCGGAGCGCCTGGCCCGTTGGCTGGGGACGCCGGCGGGGCCGATCCTCGGCGGGTCAGGGCCGGTCCGGCTCACCCTCGGCGACGGTGCCGGCGAGTGGGCGGACGTGGCGGTGATGGCGGCCGACCGGCCGCGACTGCTCGAGTTGTCCTGGCAGTTCGAGGGCGTGGCGGGCAGCGTCTTGCGCGTCGAGATTGAGGCGCTCGACGCTGCGCACACCAGACTGGTGCTCGAGCACCGCGGCCTGGGCTCGTCCACGGTCGGGTACGGCGCGGGCTGGGAGGCCTATCTCGGCGGCGAGCTGGTGCATGAACTCGGCGGTCCCGCGCCGGCGACGCTCTGGGACGAGCGCTTCGAGGAGTCGCTACCAAGGTGGCGCGAGCGGGCCGTAGTGGCTCAGCGCACGAGCAGTGCCACCGGGTAGACGCCGAGCAGATCCGCGAGCGCGACCGTGCCTTCGTGGGTGCGGCCGGAGATGACATCGGTGGCGCCGCCCGCGACCTCGATCGTGGTGTCGCGCCACCCGCCGGCGCGCTCCAGCCGCACCGGCAGCCGGGTGGCGACGGTGAGCGCGCCGCCGCGGTCGAACGCGATCGCATGCGCTGCGACCGGTCCCTGTACCGCGACCGGTTCGTATTCGGTGAACAGGTTGGGCCAGTCGCGCCGCAGTCGCAGGGTGCGGGAAACGACCCACAGCTTGGCCGCGCCCGAGCCGTCGATCGGAGGGGGCTCGACGTCGGCGTCGAGCGCGTCGATCAGCGTGTGCCGGGCGCCGAAGTCCACCGCCCGCCTGTTGTCGGGGTCGACGAGGGAGTCCTCCCACAGCTCGGTGCCCTGGTAGACGTCGGGCACGCCGGGCATCGTCAACTGCACGAGTTTCTGGGCCAGCGAGTTGGTCCAGCCGTACGGCGAGAGCTGATCGACGAACGCCGCCAACGGGTCGTGCACGTCCGGGGAGTCGTAGGCGGCGTCGACCGCGGCGTGCACGGTGGCCTCGAATTCCTGGTCCGGATTGATCCAGCCCGTCGCCTGCGCGGCCTCGCGCATCGCCTTTTCCGCATAGGCGTGCATCCGGTCGCGCTCGATGAGCCCGGCGCCTGCGAACGTCTGCCACAGCAGGTAGCCGAACGTCGGGTCGGGGACGGGGGCAGCCGCCATCAGCTGGCGGGCCAGCCGGGCCCACTCGTCGGGCAGTTCGCTGAGTACCGCGAGCCGAGCACGCACGTCCTCACCGCGTTTGGTGTCGTGCGTCGAGAGGGTCGTCATGCTGCGGGCGGCGACGCGCTGGCGGCGCTGCTGGGCGGCGTGGAAGTCGTCCGGCTGGACCCCGAAGCGGGCGGGGTCGCCACCCACCTCGTTGAGCGCGATGAACCGCGTGTAGCGGTAGTAGGCGGTGTCCTCCACGCCCTTGGCCATGACTGCCCCGGAAGCCTGCTGGAACCGCGCACACAGTTCGTCGGTCGGGTCGGCCAACCGCGGTGCCAGGGCGTCGATGGAGTCGACCAGGTCGGGACGAGCGGCGCGGGCGCGCTCGACGGCTTGGCTCAGGTGCTCCGCCCCGACCGGCAGGTAGGAGCGGTAGACCGGGAACGCGACCAGCAGTTCGAGCAGGGCTTCGGCCGCGCGCTCGACATCCGGAACCAGGCGGGCCAGCCGGAACACCTCGGCCTGCAGGATCGTCGATGCCGCGAACCGCTTGCCGGCGGCTACGTGCTCGGCGAAATCGGCGCCGTCTTTGGTCAGCTCCCGATAGAGACTGTCGAAGGCAGCCTCGGCGGACGGATCGACGAACAGACCGCCCACTTCGGCCAGCGCGTCATAGCCGGTCGTGCCGTCGACCGGCCAGTCGTCCGGCAGCTCCTCGCCCGGTTCAAGGATCTTCTCGACGGTGATCCAGGTGTCCTCGCCGGCAACCGCTCGCAAGCGGATCAGATAGCCGAGTGGGTCGCTCAGCCCGTCGGGATGGTCGATGCGCAGCCCGTCGATCATGTCCTCGCGCACCCAGTGGCCGATCTGCTCGTGCGTCGCCGCGAACACGGCCTCGTCCTCGACCCGCAACCCGGCCAGCGTCGTCACCGCGAAGAAGCGGCGGTAGTTCTGCTCGGTGTCGGCGCGGCGGAAGTTGACCAGCTCGTAGTGCTGCCGGTCGTGTACCGCCGCCGCCGACTCGCCGGGTTTCGGCTCCGTGCCCGGCGCGAGCGGGAAGCGGTGCTCGTAGTAACGCAGTTCTCCGTCAGTGGGGGTCCCCCCGGCAGTGGGGGCGTAGCCGCCGGGGGACACCTCGAGCTCGGCCGGGTCGAAGGAGTCGCCGAGAACCGGCAGGAGCACGCGGCCGGTGCCCCAGTCGATGTCGAACCACGAGGCATAAGACGATTCCTGGCCCAGTCGCAGCACGTCCCACCAGGCCGGGTTCTCGGCCGCGTCGGCCACCCCGGCGTGGTTCGGCACGATGTCGACCACGACCTTCAGCCCGCGCGCCCGCGCCGCGACCAGCAGTCGGGTCCAGCCATCGATGCCGCCGCGCGCCGGATCGATCCGGTCGAACGCCACGACGTCGTAGCCGTGATCGGAGCCGTGCGCCGACGGCAACAGGGGCGAGGTGTAGACGGCACCGGCGCCGAGCGTGGCGATGTAGTCGCAGGCGTCGGCGGTGGCGTGCAGGTCGAACGCGGGGCGTACCTGCACGCGGTAGGTCGAGGTCGGAACGCCCACCTCAGTCGACCGCTCGGAGCACGACGAGCGCGCGGGGGCCGATGGTGACGACGTCGTCGGGCGCGATGACCTTGCCCTCGGACTGGGCACCGGCGCCGCCGGTCGGGTCGTGCAGCGTGTCGACGACGATCTCCCAGCCCACGCCGTACTCCGAGCGCGGCACCCGGAAGTCCAGCGCCTCGTGGTGGGCGCTGAAGCAGAGCAGGAACGAGTCGTCGACGATGCGCTGGCCCCGCGCGTCGAGGTCGGCGATGCCCTGGCCGTTGAGATACACCCCGATCGCGCGGCCGAAGCCGGAATCCCAGTCCTCTTCGGTCATCTCCGAACCGTCGGGGGTGAACCACTGCAGGTCCGGTAGCGCGTCCTCGCCGCGCCGGCGGACCGGGCGGCCGTCGAAGAACCGCCGCCGCCGGAACGTCGGGTGCTCGTGCCGCAACTCGACCAGCCGCCGGGTGAACGCGAGCAGGTCGACGTCGATCTTCGACCAGTCCATCCAGGTGAGCTCGTTGTCCTGGCAGTACCCGTTGTTGTTGCCCTGCTGGGTGCGACCGATCTCGTCTCCGTGCGCCAGCATGGGCACACCCTGGGACAGGAAGAGCGTGGCCAGCAGGTTGCGCCGTTGCTGGGCCCGCAGCGCGATGATTGCCGCGTCGTCAGTCGGGCCTTCGACGCCGCAGTTCCATGACCGGTTGTGGCTCTCGCCGTCGTTGTTGTCGTCGCCGTTGGCCTCGTTGTGCTTCTCGTTGTAACTGACCAGGTCCAGCATGGTGAACCCGTCGTGTGCGGTGACGAAGTTGATGCTGGCCACGGGGCGCCGGCCGGACGTCTCGTACAGGTCGGCCGAACCGGTCAGCCGCGCGGCGAACTCGCCGATCGTCGCCGGCTCGCCGCGCCAGAAATCGCGGACCGTGTCGCGGTACTTGCCGTTCCACTCCGTCCACTGCGGCGGGAAGTTGCCGACCTGGTAACCACCCGGTCCCACATCCCACGGCTCGGCGATCAGCTTGACCTGGCTGACGACCGGATCCTGCTGGACGAGTTCGAAGAACGTGGAAAGGCGGTCGACGTCGTAGAACTCACGGGCCAGGGTCGCAGCGAGGTCGAAGCGGAAGCCGTCGACGTGCATCTCGGTGATCCAGTAGCGCAGCGAGTCCATGATCAGCTGCAGGGTGTGCGGGTGGCGCACGTTCAGCGTGTTGCCGGTGCCGGTGTAGTCCATGTAGTGCTTGGGCGAGTCGTCGGCTAGCCGGTAGTAGGCCGCGTTGTCGATGCCCCGGAACGACAGCGTGGGGCCCAGGTGGTTGCCCTCGCCGGTGTGGTTGTAGACGACGTCGAGGATGACCTCGATGCCCGCCTCGTGCAGGGTGCGCACCATTGCCTTGAACTCCTGCACCTGGCCGCCGGGGGTGGTGTTCGAGGCGTACTTGGAATCGGGCGCGAGAAAGCCGATCGTGTTGTAGCCCCAGTAGTTGGCCAGTCCCTTGTCCACCAGCGTCGAGTCGTTGACGAAGTGATGCACGGGCATGAGTTCGACGGCGGTGACGCCGAGCGCCTGCAGGTGGTCGACGATGACCGGGTGGGCCATGCCCGCGTAGGTGCCACGCAGTTGTTCGGGCACCTCGGGGTGGCGCTGGGTCATGCCCTTGACGTGGGTCTCGTAGATGACGGTGTCGGCGTAGGGACGCTTCGGCGGGCGGTCGACACCCCAGTCGAAATACGGATTGGTGACGACGCACTTGGGCATGTGCGCGGCCGAGTCGTCGTCGTTGTGGCTGTCCGGATCGCCGAAGTGGTAGCCGAAGAGGGATTCGTGCCACTCGATGCGCCCGTCGATCGCCTTGGCGTACGGATCGAGCAGCAGCTTGTTCGGGTTGCAGCGCAGCCCGCGTTCGGGATCGTCCGGACCGTCGACGCGGTACCCGTAACGCTGGCCCGGCTCGACGCCGGGCAGGAAGGCGTGCCACACGAAGCCGTCCACCTCGGGCAGCGCGATGCGGGTCTCCACGCCCTGGGCGTCGAACAGGCACAGCTCGACGCTTTCTGCGACCTCGCTGAACAACGCGAAGTTCGTGCCCGACCCGTCGTAGGTTGCGCCCAGCGGATAGGCCGTTCCGGGCCAGAGTTCCATGCTGCTCCTCGGTCACTGACGTGCTGGTGATCCTCCAGCCTGCCAGAGCCGCGGCCGCGTCCGCCCCGGGTGTCGCCGGGCCGCCAGGCTCAGCTCGTCGCGTTACCCGAGGGCGCGGGCGTCGGAGCGCCTGGACGGTCCGGCAGCCTGTGTGGAGGAACACCCTGGCCGGGCGGGAACTGGCCGCGCCGCGAGCCCGGACCGTCCAGGTGGCCCGGCATGAACCGCCCCACACCGTCACGGTTGCCACCCTGATCGGTGATCGCATGCCCGATCAGTATCCCGCCGCCGCCGGAGATGAGCGCGCCGACGATGGCGGCTGCGACGAGGTGCGGCCTACGGACGGGGTTGACCCAGGGCGTCCTGGGCGCACGCGTCACGGGTGCGAACGGGCCGGGGTACGCGATGGCCGGGGCCGGCGCCGTGTCTGAGGTCGGCGCCGGCGATGGCGGCGCCGCGGGAGTGGGCGATGGCGGCGCCTCTGCCGCATCATCCTGCGGCACCGATTCGGACTGGCTCGTCGGCTGGTCCGGGCCCGGCGCCCGTTCTTCCGGGTGTTGGTGAGGATTGCTCGGCGTAGTCATAGGGCTCCTTCGGTCGGACTCCGACGGTACGGACGGCACCGGTGAGCGGCGGAGGAATCGGCTATGAGCCGGGTGAGCCCCCACCGGGCCCTCCATTTGTCGGACCCGCCTCGTACCGTGGCAGGTATGCGCGTCGCCAGTGACATCGTCCCGAGCTCGGGGACCTTCGAGGTCGTCGCCGACTTCGAGCCCTCGGGTGACCAGCCGGCCGCCATCATCGACCTCGAAAAGCGGTTGCGCGCCGGCGAGAAGGACGTTGTCCTGCTCGGCGCCACCGGTACGGGCAAGTCGGCCACCGCGGCCTGGCTGATCGAGCGGCTGCAGCGGCCCACCCTGATCATGGCGCCGAACAAGACCCTGGCCGCCCAGTTGGCCAACGAGTTGCGCGAGATGCTGCCGAACAACGCGGTCGAGTACTTCGTCAGCTATTACGACTACTACCAGCCTGAGGCCTACGTGCCGCAGACCGACACCTACATCGAGAAGGACAGTTCGGTGAACGCCGAGGTCGAGCGGCTGCGGCACTCGGCCACCATGTCGCTGCTGACCCGACGCGACGTCGTCGTGGTCGCCACCGTCTCGTGCATCTACGGCCTGGGCACGCCCCAGGAGTACGTCGACCGGTCGGTCCGGCTGCACAAGGGGCAAGAGATCCCACGGGACAAGATCCTGCGCGGCCTGGTCGACGTGCAGTACAACCGCAACGATCTGTCGTTCACTCGCGGCACGTTCCGGGTTCGCGGTGACACGGTCGAGATCTTCCCGGCGTACGAGGAGCTCGCGATCCGGGTCGAGATGTTCGGTGACGAGATCGAGCGGCTGTACTACCTGCACCCGCTCACCGGCGAAGTGGTCCGTGAGGTCGATGAGGTGTTCGTCTTCCCGGCGACGCACTACGCCGCAGGGCCGGAGCGTATGGAGCGGGCGATCCGGGGGATCGAGGCCGAACTCGTCCAGCGACTGGCCGAGCTGGAGGGCCAGAACAAGCTGCTCGAGGCCCAGCGCCTTCGCATGCGGACGACGTACGACATCGAGATGATGCGCCAGGTCGGCTTCTGCTCAGGCATCGAGAACTATTCGCTGCACATCGACGGTCGCGAGCCTGGCAGCGCCCCGAACTGCCTGCTCGACTACTTCCCCGAGGACTTCCTGCTCATCATCGACGAGTCCCACGTCACGGTGCCGCAGACCGGTGGGATGTACGAGGGCGACATGTCCCGGAAGCGGATGCTCGTCGAGCACGGGTTCCGGCTGCCTTCTGCCATGGACAACCGGCCGTTGAAGTTCGAGGAGTTCATCGACCGCATCGGCCAAACCGTGTACCTGTCGGCCACCCCGGGTTCGTACGAGTTGGGCCGCACCAATGGCGAGTTCGTCGAGCAGGTGATCCGCCCGACCGGCCTGGTCGATCCCGAGGTCGTGGTCAAGCCGACCAAGGGCCAGATCGACGACCTGGTGCACGAGATCCGCGAGCGGGCCGAGCGCAACGAGCGCGTCCTGGTCACGACGCTGACGAAGAAGATGGCCGAAGACCTCACCGACTACCTGCTCGAGCTCGGCATCCGGGTCCGCTACCTGCACTCCGAGGTCGACACGCTGCGCCGGGTCGAGTTGCTGCGCGAACTGCGCATGGGCGAATACGACGTCCTCGTCGGCATCAACCTGCTGCGCGAAGGACTGGACCTGCCCGAAGTGTCGCTGGTGTCGATCCTCGACGCCGACAAGGAAGGGTTCCTGCGTTCAGGCACGTCCCTGATCCAGACGATCGGCCGCGCGGCCCGCAACGTTTCCGGTCAGGTGCACATGTACGCCGACACGGTCACACCCTCGATGCAGAAGGCCATCGACGAGACCAACCGCCGCCGTGAGAAGCAGGTCGCGTACAACCTGGAGAAGGGTGTCGATCCCCAGCCGCTGCGCAAGCGGATCGCCGACATCACGGACATGCTGGCGCGCGAGGCCGCCGACACCGAAGAGTTGCTGGGGTCGACGCCGATGGGCGGGTCCGGGCGTTCGCAGTCGCGCGGGAAGTCGGCGGTGCCGGGCCGCGCCGGGCGAGGCAGCTCCCCGGGCGTGGTCGGGATCGGCGCGCACGCGGCCGGCGGGCTCGACGTCGCGGTCATGCCGCGGGCGGAGCTGGCCGACCTGGTCCAGCAGCTCAACGACCAGATGCTTGCCGCAGCGCGCGAACTGCAGTTCGAGATCGCCGCCCGCCTTCGCGACGAGATCACCGAGCTGAAGAAGGAACTGCGGGGGATGGACGCCGCAGGCGTGGGCTGAACTGCCGACGGCCGGCCGGTTGGCTCGTCAGCGGCTCGCGCCTTCGGTGATGGCCAGGCTGGTCGTCTGCACGGCGAGGAATCGAGCGATGTCCTCGACCTCGGCCTCGATCGCCGCGCGGGCCTTGGCGGCCATGCCGGCGAACGGGGTGAGGGCTACCGTCGCCGCGTCCGGCCGACGGATCACGCGCCAGGTCCCGATGACGCGCCCGTCGAGCACTACGGCCGGGCGGATGATCCCGCCGATGTAGACCTCGGGGCGGTCGTCCGTGCCGATGATCAGGTCGCGGTCGCGATAGCCGACGAGGTAGTTGTCGAACGCCGGCAGCAGCCGTAGTCCCCGCTGGGGTGCGATCTCGCCCAGCCGGTAGCCGGCCCGTCCATTCACGTCCGCGGGCGTCAGCTCGTCGCGAATCAGTGCGATGGCCCGCCCTGACGGCAGGCCTGACCAGGTCGTGAAGTCGGCGGCCGTAGCGGGGGAGAAGGCCTGAAAGTAGCGGCGGGCCAGTTCGGCGAGCGCATCGTCGCCCGTCGGTCCCTCGGGCGCGTCCGGCACCGAGTCGGCCAGCGTGGCGAAGGTGCTGTCACGCCCTCGGTCCGGGCCGCGGCACACCAGGCCGAGTGTGGTGGCCTGCATCAGCACGTGCGCCGGTGCCTGCCCGTCGGCTGGGAGCTGCACGCCCCGTTCGGCCAGCGCCGTCGCGATCTGCCGGCGGGTCAGCGGTCCGGCGGCGAGGATGTCGGGCAATGCGGCCGCGGTGCGGTCCAGCAGTTGCCGGGTCAGGCCGAGGTCGGTCCATCGCTTGGCGAACCTGCGCGCGATGGCCGGACCGAGCAGCCGCGTCATCCAGACGACGTCGTCGGCGGCGACAAGGTGGATGGTCGCTCGCATGAGCCAGGTCCGGACCACTACTCGCTCCTCGATCGCGCGCAGCACGTCCGCCTCCGAGCGGTGCCGGGTGCGGGCGCGCACGCCGAGACGGGACGCTTGCGGGTCCTGCGCCTGGAGACCGCCGCCCAGCCGCGCTGCGTCGACGACGCTGCCCGCCGGCCGGTCCACCAATCCCTGCCGGGTCATCCGCTCGGCTGCGACGTCGGCTCCGGTAGTGGCCTGCATCGCTGCATTCTGCTGGATGCGATGATCGGACCCGTGCCGGGTTGCGCGCCGGGCGCCCGACCGTGTTCGCCCGTTGCCCGGAGAGGAACCCGCGCTGTCCCGCAACCGCAGACCCGCCCGCCGTTCGCGGTGGCCCTTGTGGGCGACCGTCCTCATCGTGTTGATCGTCCTGCTCGTCGCGGCGGACCGGATCGCGCTACTGGTCGCCGAGCGGGCGGCGGGCCGCACCGTCCAGGCCGCCCAGCATCTCGACCGCACCCCGTCGGTGTCCGTCGCCGGATTCCCGTTTCTCAACCAGCTCGTCGCCGGGCACTTCGGCAAGATCACGTTGTCGGCCTCCGACCTGACGGTGGGCCAGGACGGGCGCACCGTGCGCTTGGCCAAGGTGCGCGCGGACCTGCACGACGTGCACGTCGCCCGCGACCTGAGCTCGGTGCGGGCCGGCACGGCAACGGCTACCGGGCTGATCTCCTACCGGGACCTGTCCGCCACGCTCGGGATACCGCTCGCGTACGGCGGTCCCAGCCCGGATGGCGTCGGCCGGGCGACGGCGCGCACGTCGGTGCCGGCGGCGGGACAGCAGGTGAGCGGATCGGTGACCGCGGAGGTCGCGGTCGGGAACGGTGCGCTGCGATTCGTCTCGCCCCGCATCACGGTCGACGGAGCGGGCGGTGCCGACGTTCCCCAGCCGGTGGCGGATGCGCTCGCGTCGGCGTACGGCGCCCCGATCGCGCTCACCGGCCTGCCATTCGGCCTGCAGGTGCGCTCGGTCACCGCACGATCCGACGGGGTGCGCATTACGTTGACCGGTGCGGACCTCACCTTCCGCCGATCCTGAGCCGACCCTGCGGCCGGGATCACCCGCCCGCCGGCCGAGCGCCGAGCTGGCCGATGGCGCGGGCGGCCAAGGCGTGTCCGGCACGCAGCGACGTGGCGACGTCGCTGCCGGCAGCGCGTGCCGCGAGCACTCCGGCCGCGAACGCGTCGCCCGCACCGGTGGAGTCGACGACGCTGGCCTCGCTCACCGGCACCTCGAGCACGTGTGTGCCGTCCGACCACACGGCGGCGTCGGCACCGCATTTCACGATCGCCTCGCCGCACTGCCGGCCCAGCAATCGCGCGGCGGCGCTCGGGTCGGCGCCGGTGAGTAACCGCGCTTCGTCCTGGTTGGCGAAGACCAGGAGGTCGCGTCCGATCCAAGCCAAGAACCGCTGCACGCCCGCTTGCGCCAGCGGCGCCGTCGAGGCGGCGTCGACTGAGATCGGGCAGCCCGCGGCGCGGGCGCGGGCGATCGCGGCCAACGCAGCCGGGCGCGACCCGGGCGTGAACAAGGCGTAGCCGGACACGTGCACCATCGACCCCGAGCCGAGCAGCCGGGCCGGGAACTCGATCTCGCCCAGCCCGGCATTGGCGCCCGCGGACGGCACCATGGTCCGTTCCCCGTCGACGTCGACGAGCACGATGCACACTCCGGTCGATCGGTCGGGATCGACGCTGACGGCCGAGTCGACGCCGGCCCGCGCCAACTCGGCGAGCGCGGCCCGGCCCAGCTCGTCGTCACCGACTCGTCCGAAGAACGTGGCGGGTAGCCCGGCGACAACCAGCCAGGCCGCGGTGTTCGCCGCCGACCCGCCGCCGTAGAGCGCGACCGCGGCCGGCGTGTCCGAACCAACGGCCAGCGGGCCCGGCAGCCGCGCGAGCACGTCCATCATCAAGTCGCCAACGCAGATCACGCGGTTCATGCGCGCGCGTACTCCACGGCCACCTCGGCGGCGAGGCCGGCGTTGCTCAGCACCAGTGCCACGTTGGCCGCCAGGGACGCGCCCCTCGTCTCGCGGTGAAAGAAGTCGAGCAGGAACGGCGTCACGGCCTTGCCGTGCATCCCGGTCGTGGCGACCGCGGCCAGCCCGTCGGCCAGGACCCGGTCGTGCAACTGAGCGTCCAGTTCATGCTCGGGCGCGATCGGGTTGGCCAGTACCAGCCCATACGCGTCAGTGCCCAGGGCGGCCCGCTGCCGCAGGACCGCGGCGACCTCCGCGGGGGAGTTCACGCGCCAGTCGAGGCGGTGGCCGGAGTCGGCCCGGTAGAAGCCCGGGAAGCGGTTCGTGCGGTAGCCCAGCACGCCGATGTTCAGCGTCTCGAGCCGTTCCAGTGTCGCGCCGACGTCCAGGATGGATTTCACGCCGGCGCAGACGATCAGCACGGGGGTGCGCGAGAGGGTCGTGAGGTCGGCCGACTCGTCCCACGTGTCACGCGCGCCCCGGTGCACCCCGCCCAGCCCGCCGGTCGCGAACACGCCGATCCCGGCTCGGGCGGCCAGATGCGCGGTGGAGGCGACGGTCGTGGCCCCGACCCCGCCGCGGGCGGCCACGGTCGCGATGTCTCGGACGCTGACCTTGGTGACATCAGGGTCTTCGGCGACCTGCCGCAATGCCTCGTCGTCCAGCCCGACCCGGGCCGCACCGGCGACGAGCGCGATCGTCGCCGGTACCGCGCCGCCGGCCCGCACCGCGTCCTCGATCTCGCGGGCGACGCGCAGGTTGTCCGGCCGCGGTAGCCCGTGGCTGATGATCGTGCTCTCCAGAGCGACCACCGGGGCGCCGGCCGCCAACGCGGCGGCGACCTCAGGATGGATCAGCACACGGGCACCCTACGACGACTGACCTGGCCGGCCAGCAATGTCGCCGCCGCCGCGACCGCGAACGAGATCAGTGACGCGCTCATCCATGTCGACGGGGTGAAGTGCAGCCAGCCCTGTATGTCGCTCCACCAGCCCGACCACCAGGAGATGTAGCCGGGGTTGATCAGCTGGTAGGCGCCGAACCCCAGGGCCCACGGCACCAGCGTGGCCCACCGGGTGGCCACGTCCTCGCCTAGTGCCCACTGCATCCGTGAGATCACGAAGTAGTCGGCGACCAGCACGCCGAGCAGCGGTACGAAGACCGAGCCGATGAGAATCAGGAAGTTCTCGAAATCGCTGATGTTGAGCACCAGCGCGCAGCCGGTCGCAAAGCTGCCAATGACGAGGGCGAGCGCCCGCCGGTCCCACCGCGGTCGGAAGTTCTGCACCGACACGGCGGTCGAGTAGGTATCGGCGAACGACTGGTCGAGCTCGCGGACCGCGATGACGGCGAAGGCCAGCGTTCCGAGCGGAACGGCCATGAACGAGCCGAAGATCTGGTTCGGGTCGTGGTGGGCGACGGTGACCAGGGCCACCAGCCCCAGCGCGTAGCAGACGATCTGGGTGACGGAGTAGCCGATGAAAGCACCGGTGAACGCATCGCGGGCCGAGCGGGCGTGACGCGAATAGTCGGAAGCCAGGGGCACCCACGACACCGAGACGCCAACAACCGTGTCGACCGCGATCCAGAACCCGTTCCAGGACCCGTCGCCGAGGCCGGGCAGCGGTTGCCGCAACAACTGCACGAACAGGTAGAGCAGCGCGGCCAGGACGGCAAGCGTGACGTACTTGCGCAGCACTCGGATCCACCCGAGTGGCCGCAGCGCCAGCGCAGTGGTGAGAACCCCGGCCCCGAGGACATACGTCCAGCGGGGGATCGTCGAGGCCACTTGGTGTAGTGCCGTGCCGATCGTGACCAACTCGAACGTCGTCCAGCCGAGCAGTTGGACGATGTTGAGCGCGGTGGGCAGGTAGGACGACCTCGTACCGAAGAGACCGCGCAGCAGGACCATCGACGGGGCACCGGTGCGCGCGCCCGGGACCGCCGCCGCCGCGATGCCGAGCGAGCCGAGGACGGTGCCGACGAGCAGGGCGACGACGGCCGCGCCGAGCGACATTCCCGGCTCGGCAATCGGGACCAGCACGAAGATCGCAGCGGTGAATCCCAGCAAACTGACGCCGAGGTTGCCCCAGAGCCCCAACTGATCGAGGAGCCGCAACGCGCGCGGGGCCGGTTCCAGGAGGGTGTTCGGCACCTCGGCGGGGCCGCCGGGCGTGGATTGGTGGGTACCGATGATCATCAGCGCTTCCTTCGCCGGCATTACCCGGACAGGTTCGGCGGTCGGCAGGCCCTGGTGTTCCAGGTGTGCCCTCTCAGCCCTTGCGAGCTCCCGCGGTGGGGGTGGTGCAGTTAGAGCACGGCCATCCCCTCTGTCGGGGAGGACGCGGTTGCGTGGTGCCGGCGCGGGATCCGCCCGGCCCGGCGAGCCAGCCGGCCGGCGAGCACCGCGGCCGCCATCGCCTCGGCCATCCGGGCCGGGTCCTGAGCGCGGGTCACGGCGGAGGCGAGCAGCACGGCGTCGCAGCCGAGTTCCATCGCCAGCGCGGCGTCGGACGCGGTCCCGATCCCGGCGTCCAGGACCACCGGCACGACGGCCTCGCTGACGATCAGTTCGATGTTGTGCGGGTTCGCGATGCCGAGCCCGGTGCCGATCGGGGAACCGAGCGGCATCACCGCCACGCAGCCGGCCTGCTGTAGCCGACGAGCGAGGATCGGGTCGTCGTTGGTGTAGGGCAGCACGGAGAAGCCCTGTGCGACCAGGGTCTGGGCCGCGTCCAGCAGTTCGATCGGGTCGGGCAGCAGCGTGCGGTCGTCGGCGACGACCTCGAGTTTGACCCAGTCGGTCTCGAGCGCCTCGCGGGCGAGCTGCGCGGTGCGCACGGCCTCGCGCGCGGTACGGCAGCCCGCGGTGTTGGGCAGGATGCGCACGCTGCGGCGGTCGAGGACGTCAAGGATGGAGCCGCTGGTTCCGGGGTCGACCCGCCGCATGGCCACGGTGCACATCGCCGTGCCCGACGCGGCCAGCGCGGCGTCCACGATCTGCAGGCTGGGCGCCCCGCCGGTGCCCAGGATGAGCCGCGATCCCAGCTCGACTCCGGCAATCACGAAGGGATCACGATCTTGCGTCTCGGTCATCCTCAGCCTCCTGGCACGGCGGTGATGAGTTCGACCGCCTGGCCGTCGCGCAGCGGGTAGTCCGGCCATTGGCTGCGCGGTACGACGTCGCCGTCGACCACGACCGCCCGGCCTCGGGTGGAGCCGGCCAGAGCCTCGATCAACTCGGCGATCGTGGCGCTGTCGCCCAGTTCGCGACTGGTGCCGTTGACATCGACCCTCATGCCGACACCGCCTGGGCGAAGCGGTCGGCTGCGAACGGCGCCAGCCATTGCGGGGCCACGCCGGAGGTGATCAGCTCGGCCACGCCGTCGGCCGTCACCGGCGCCAGCAGTATCCCGTTGCGGTAGTGGCCGGTCGCGTACACGAGCCCGGGCAGCCCGGACGGGCCGATGATCGGGGCGTTGTCGGGCGTGCCGGGGCGAAGGCCGGTGCAGACCTCTTCGAGCACGGCCTCGCCCAGCTCCGGCACCACCGACTGGGCGTCGCGCAGCAGTTCGTACACGGCCCCGGCGCGTGGGGTCAGGTCGAAACCGGCCTCTTCCGTGGACGCCCCCACGACGAGTTGACCGTCAGCCCGGGGCACCACGTACACCGGCACGCCCTGCACGGTGGCCCGCACGACATGGCGCAGGCGCGGCTCGCCCGGCAGTCGCAGCCGCAGCGTCTGGCCCTTGACCGGCCGCACGGGCGGCACGAACTCGGCGGGCACGCCCTCGACGCCGGCTGACCAGGCGCCGGCGGCAAGCACAACCGTGCCGCCCGCCAATTCCGTGCCGTCGTCGAGGCCGACGCCGACCGCGCGGCCGTCGACCACGACCAGGCGGGGCGAGGCGGTGTGGTGGGAAACGCCGGCCTGTGCGGCCGCAGCGAGAAGGGCGGCGTGCAGCAGCCGCGGGTCGACCTGGTGGTCCCCGGGCGCGAGCAGGCCGCCCGGCAGGCCGGCGGCAAGTGCCGGCTCGAGCTGGCGTAGTTCGCGGCCGGTGAGCAGTGTGGCCTCGACGCCCAGGCCGCGGCCGAACTCGTGCAGGGCGCGCAGGTCGGCCAGATCGGCGGCATCCCAGGCGACCGACAGGGTGCCGCAGGCGCTGAAGCCGGTCGCCCGCCCGGTCAGGTCGGTGAGCTCGGCGGCCAGGCCGGGGTAGCGGGCCACCGCTTCGCGCCCCAGCCGCAGCAGGGGCGTCTCGGCATAGTGCAGCTCGGTGATCGGCGCAAGCATCCCGGCCGCCGTGTGCCACGCGCCGCGAGCAGGCGCGGGATCGACCACGGCGACCGACAGCCCGCTCTGGGCGCAGCGCCAAGCGGTGGCGACGCCGATGACGCCCGCGCCGATGACGAGGACGTCGCTGGTGGTGGTGCTGCTCATTGCTCCCTCGCGCCGGCATTACCCGGATCAGGTTCGACGGTCGGCTGCTGCCCTCTCAGCCCGATGCGTTCCGGGCTCCCGTGCACGCTCCACACTACGCTCGGCCGGTGCCTGCCCTCGACGATGCCCGGCTGTACCTGTGCACCGACTCCCGCTCGCGCACCGGCGACCTGGCCCAGTTCCTCGACACGGTGTTGGGAGCCGGCGTCGACATCGTCCAACTGCGCGAAAAGGGACTTGAGGCCAAGGCCGAGATCGCGCTCCTCGAGACCTTCGCCGAGGCGGCCGACCGCCACGGGCGGCTGTTCGCGGTCAACGACCGTGCCGACGTCGCCCGCGCCGTGCGTGCCCCGCTGCTGCATCTGGGCCAGGACGACCTGCCCGTCCCGATCGCCCGCGAGATCGTCGGTGACGACATGCTGATCGGGCGGTCCACGCACACGCCCGGACAGGCCGACGCCGCCCGCACCGAACCCGGGGTCGACTACTACTGCGCCGGCCCGGTCTGGGCCACGCCGACCAAGGCCGGCCGCCCGGCCGCCGGGATCGAGTTGATCGACCACACGGCCAGGCACGCGGACGCCCGCCCGTGGTTCGCGATCGGCGGCATCGAGTCACTCGATCGGCTCGACGCGGTCATCGCCCGCGGTGCCCGCCGGGTCGTGGTGGTGCGGGCGATCACCGAGGCCGAGGACCCGGCGGCGGCCACCCGCGCGTTCGCCGAGCGCCTGCGCGCCGAGGCCTGACGTCGAGTGGTCACTTCCGCGTCGTGTGGTCAGCTACAAGTGGCCACCGGGCGCGTACATGACCACTCGAGTGATCAGGGCCAGTCGCGGACGCGCCAGAAGTGCCCGACCGGCCCGCGGCCTGCGCCGAGCGCGAAGGATCCCTCGACGGCCGCGGTGATGAATCGCTTGCCTTCGTGCACCGCATCAACCATCCCGAGCCCACGGGCCAGAGCCGCGGTGATTGCCGCGGCGAGCGTGTCGCCGGACCCGTGCGTGTGCAGCGTGGCGAAGCGGGGCGCCGCCAGTTCGACGAAGTCGGTCCCGTCGTAGAGCAGGTCGACCGCGTCGCCGGAATCGAGGTGGCCGCCCTTCACTAGCACCCATTCCGGCCCCAGCGCGTGCAGGGCTCGGGCCGCATCGGCCATGTCGGCGGCAGAGCGCACCTCACGTCCGGTGAGCAGCGCGGCCTCCCCCAGGTTCGGGGTCACGATGGAGGCCAGCGGAATGATCAGTTCGCGCAGCGCGGCGATGGCATCCGGGCGCAGCAACGGGTCCCCGTGTTGCGACGCCGCGACCGGGTCGACCACCAACGGCTTGACACCGAGCCGGCGCACCGTCTGCGCGACGGCCGCCATGATGTCCGCCGACGCCAGCATGCCGGTCTTGGTCGCCCCAACCCCGATGTCGGACACGACGGATTCGATCTGCTCGGCCACGGCGTGCGGCGGCAACTCGTAGAAGCCCGTGACGCCGAGCGAGTTCTGCACGGTCACCGCCGTCACTGCGGACATGCCGTGCACTTGGCAGGCGAGGAACGTCTTGAGATCGGCTTGCAGGCCGGCGCCGCCACCGGAATCCGAGCCGGCGATCGTGAGCGCCGTCGGCGGCTGGGGGGTCACCGGGCCAGTATCGCGGGTCGGTGTGCGGGCATCATGGGTCGCGTGCCCGCCCGCCTCGACCACGCGACGATCTGCGCGTCGGACTTCGCGGCCAGCCTGGCGTTCTACGACGCCGCGCTGGGCGCGCTCGGGCTCGTGCGCGCGGCCGAGTTCGGCGACGAAGAGGAAGAGCAGGCCGGGATCGAGGCGGCGGGATGGGGACGTCCGGACGGTCCGGCACTGCTGTGGCTGGTCAGCGGGCCGGCGGCGACGCATGGCGTGCACGTGTCGCTGCGGGCCGAATCGCCCGCCGACGTCGAGGCCTTCCACGCGGCGGCAGTGGGTTCCGGCGGCCAGTCGCACGACGCGCCCCGGCGCTGGGCGATCTTCCGGCGCGGCGAGTTCAACGCCGTGGTGAGCGACCCCGACGGCAACCGCATCGAGGCTGTCGCCGCCGAGTGAGGGGCGGGTCGCGCAGCAGCGGATCAGACGTCTTCGAAGTGCTCGACGACCGGTGCTGTGGCGAAGAACCCGCTCAGCGCCGCCCGCCACCGGGTGAAGCGGTCCGTGGCGCGGAAATTCTGTTCGTGGGCCTCGATCGAGTCCCACTCGACGAGCAGCGCGAAATGCGTCGGCGATTCGATGCTGCGGGTCATCCGCACGGACCGACACCCAGGCGTCGACGTCACCACCTCCCGGATGCCCCGGTAGGCATCGGCGAATGCGCTCTCCGCGCCCGGCGTGACCTGGAAACCTGCGATCTCGAGGACCATCCGCCGAGCTTGGCAGACGCCGATCAGTCCGTGCCAGGCCGCAGCCAGGACTGGAATACCATCAGTCACACCTGGCACACTGGTCACATGCGTGTCGGTCGGGTCCTGGCGTCCTGCGCTGCCGTGTTGGCAGTCGGCGGGTTCACCACGCTCGCCGTCGGCATGGGTCGGGCGGTTACCACGCCGGACGCCGGGCCGTCCGCGTTCTCGATGCCGTCGTCGACCGACGAGCCAGCTCCCACTACCGCCGCGGTCTGGACGCCGTACCGCCCGCCGTCGACAGCACGTTCGACGCGCACCCACCCGGCGGCCCGGCCGGCCACCCACCCAGCCCGAGCCACGGCCAAACCGGCGCGAGCGGCCGCAACGACCCGCGCCCAGGTCCGCTCGGCCGGCCGTCAGTCACCGCCGGTCCGGGTGGTCGCCCCGAAGGTCACGGCCAAGGCGGCGGTCCGCGGTCAGTCGCTGCCTGTCGCCGGCAGCACTGGTAGCGCAACCCGGATCCTCACCGTCACGGCGTCGTCGAGCCGCAGTACGACCGCGACCCTGCAGCCGTGGGACAAGGCGCCGGGTGGCGGATGGCTCAAGCACGGCTCGCCCATCCTGGCCCACGTCGGTGCCGACGGCTTGAGCAGCGCGGCGAGCGAGTCGCGCTCGGCCACGCCGATCGGCAGCTTCACCTTGACTCAGGCGTTCGGCGCGTACGCCGACCCGGGCACTGCGTTGCCCTACTTCCAGACGAACTCGGCCGACTGGTGGATCAGCCAAGTCGGACCGTTGTACAACACCCACCAGCACTGCGCGTCCGGCTGCGGGTTCACGCACGGCGCGCCCAATGAGCACCTCGCCTACGAATTGCCGTACTACCGCTACGCCGTGGTCATCGACTACAACACGCGCAACGCGCCCGGCGGCGTCCGGCCGGGACGGGGCAGCGCGTTCTTCCTGCACGTGACCGACGGCCGGGCAACGGCCGGCTGCGTCGCGATCGCGCAGAGTCGGCTGACGCCGGTCATGCGGTGGCTGACGCCTGCGACCCACCCACGCATCCTCATCGGGGTGGCATGACACCCTGAACTGGTGTCGGTCCGCTTTTCCAGCTGCGCACTCGTCGGTGCCGCGCTGCTGAGCCTGAGCCTGAGCGCGTGCGCCTCGGTCCGCGCCGGAGACGGCACTTCCGGCGCGCCGGTGACCAGTCCGCCGGTGTCCGCGCGCACCAGCGCCGCGACCAAGCCCACCAAGTCCGCGTCCCGGCCGGCCCGGCGCATCCCCACCCACGCGGTGCGTCCCTCGACGCACCCGGCGCCGTCGCCTGCAAAATCGGCGCCGCCAGCCCGGCCCGGCCTGCCGCTGGGGCTGTCGACCGGCACCGCGACCCAGGCGATCACGGTGGTCGCCCCGTCGATGGGCAGCACCACGGCTACCTTGCAGGCCTGGCAGAAGTCGGGCTCGCAATGGCTACGCCACGGCCCGGCCATCCCGGCCCACCTCGGGTCACAGGGTCTGACGACGCACATGAGCGAGTCCGTCTCGGCCACGCCGACGGGCAGCTACACGCTGAGCCAGGCCTTCGGCCACAATCCGAATCCGGGGACGTCGCTGCCGTACACCGCGACTACGCCGGCCGACTGGTGGATCAGCCAGTCCGGGCCCCTCTACAACACCCGGCAGCGCTGCGCGTCGAAATGCAGCTTCGCCCAGGGCGCCCCGAACGAGCATCTCTACTACGAGACCCCGTACTACAACTACGCCGTCGTCATCGACTACAACACGATCCATCCGGTGCCGGGCGCGGGCAGCGCGATCTTCCTGCACGTCACCGACGGCAACCCCACCGCGGGCTGCGTGGCCATCCCGCAGGCCAACCTGGTGTCGATCCTGCAGTGGCTCACACCGGCCGCGCACCCGCGGATCCTCATCGGCACGGCGGGCTGAGTTCGGAGTCGGCGGTGCACTCCCGGGCGTACCGGGCGGCGCCGAGCAGGGGGGCTTCTTCCGGATGTCGGGCGAGCGAGACGGGTGGCGCCGCCCCGCAGCCGGCCAAGCCGTCGACGAACCATGGGCCCAACAGCTCCCACGAACCAGCCATGGAACCGCCGACCACGATGATGTCGGCCTCGAAGTCGCGCACCCGCGGAGCCAGCGCCCGGCCGAGGGCCCGAATCGCGTGCCGGAGCACATCATTGGCCATGCGCACCCCGGCACGGGCCTGGTCGGCTATCTCGCGCACGTCGGCGTCGGAGTCACCGCCGGCCTGCTGATACGCGCGCCGTATCGCCCGGCGCGACACCGTGTCCTCAAGGGGCGCGCCGTCGACCTCGAGGCGGTGCGCGCGGCCCTCGGGCGGCACGCCGGCGCCCGACGAGACGATCCGGCCATCCACGATCCAACCCGAACCGACGCCGGTGCCGAGCGTGAGCCCGACGCAGCGCCGATGGCCTGCGGCCGCGCCGTAGGCCCACTCACCGAGGGCGAAGGCGTCGGCGTCGTTGAGAAACGAGATGTGTTGCGGGCGCCCGGGCAAGCGCTCCGCGAGTTCGGCCCCGACGTCGACGCCGCGCAGCGAGTCGAACTTGCCGACCCCGTCGAACAGAGCGATGCCGCGCCGATAGTCGAACGGGTCGGGCATGGCGACGCCCCACGCCACTGGGTCCGGCACGGTGAGCAACTCACCCACGCCGACGAAGGCGTCGATGAGTTTCGTCGCGGGCGCGGCCGCATCGACGTCGCGTCGATGCGCTGGGCCGACGAGCGCTCCGGCGTCGGCATCGACGAGCGCCGCGCTGACGTGGGTGCCGCCGACCTCGAGCACGGGCGTCGCGGTGCCGGTCATGCGGTCGATTGTGGTCTACGCCTAGCGGCCCGGTCGCGCGAACTGGGCAATGAGCTCCGGGAGGGTCTGTTCGGCCAAGCCGACCGCCTCCGGGTCGGCCACGTCGTAGATGCGGTACTTCTGCTTGCCGGCGGCCGTCGTCGCGGTCAGCGTCGTCAGTCCGAGCCGGCGCTGGAAGAACGTGCTGGTGAAGTTCCACCCGATGACGCCCTCGCAGGCCACCGCGCTGCGACGGCGCACGAGCGATCCGAACGCGGCGACCACGTAGCCGTCCGCGAGCGTGTGCCCGAGGTTGCCGAACCGGTCCAGGCCCAGCGGCACTGCCAGCACGATGACGCTCAACGAGGCGAGCCAGACGGCGATCGGCGCACCGCTCAGCCAGCACACCACGCCAAAGGCGCCGTCGAGGAGTGCGGCCCCGCCGATCGCCCGGATCAACCGCCGGCGACGGGCGGCCGGCCCATGCGAGCGGAGCGTGACCGTCACCGGCGCCGAGGTCGCGAGCACCTCGGCCGCGACCCGAACCGCTTCGGCACGAGGTGCCGGCGGGAGCAACAGCTCGCCACCGCGCTCAGCGCCTCGTCCGACGCGCAGCCCGGTCGCGATCGCCAGGCACCGCGCTGCTCCCACCGCTCGCAGGAGCAGCGACTCGGAGAGCTCGACTCCATGTAGCCGGCGTCGCTCGATGCTCGTCGCCCGGGACGTGATCAGGCCTCTCGTGACGTGCAGCGTCCCGCCGCTGTGGCGGGTCAGCCGGAAGTCCCAGAAGGCGAGTATGTAGCCGACCGTGGATGCGATGGCGACGAACGCGACGACGAAGGCGCCGATGGCCACGACGTCGACCAACAGTGAGCTGTCGCGCAGCTGGTCGCCGATCGCGTGCAGCGGTCCGAGCCGGCTGAGGTCAACATGGGACTCGTTCACGATGCGCCAGGTGAAACCCAGCAGTGCCAGACCCGTGATTGCGCCCGACAGCGTGAACGGTGCGTACCGCACCCACGCCAAGTCCAGCCGGGCGATCTCCTGCTCCACCGAACGATCAGACGTCGGCGCCCCGCCGACAGGTTGCGCCTGGGGTTGGGGGCTGCGATGCAGCAGTTCGGCCCGCAGCGCGGCCGCCTCTCGTTCCCCCAGGCCGTCGAGGATGAGCCGGCCCCGGCCCTTTCGGTCCGACGTACCAGTGCCGATGGCGACCTTGGCCAGTCCGAGCACGCGGTGCAGCAGGTGGGCGGTGACGTCCACCGTGCGGACGCGGTCGAGGGGCGCGGCGATCGTGGTGCGCCGCAGCAGCCCGCGCCGCAGCTGGATCTGCTCCGGCGTGATCCGGTATCGCGTGGTCACCCACCGCAGCACCGCGAAGACGGTGACGACGCCGGCGCCAATGGCACTCGTGCCGAGGCCGGAGCCCCCACCGCCACCGGCGAAGAACAGGCCGAACAGCGCGGGCACGAACCGGCCGAGCTCGATGACTGGATGCACGAGCAGCATGCGCGGGCTCAGCCGGCGCCATTGCGTTTCGGCGACGGGGCCGGCGTCTGGCAGCGCGGTCGGGATGGTCGTCACGTCCCGTCACCGCCCGCGGTCTGGGTGCGGACGGTGAGTTCGTCGACCAGCGCCGTGGCTGTGTCGCGGTCGAGGCCGTGGATCTCGAGCGGGCCGGCGGCCGACGCGGTCGTGACGGTGACGTTGGCGAGGCCGAACAGCTGCTCGAACGGGCCACGTTCGGTGTCGACCGTCTGGACGCGGGAGATCGGCGCGATCCGCCGCTCCTGGGTGAACCAGCCGGCCTGCGTGTATACCGCGGTGTCGGTGGTCTCCCAGCGGTGCACGCGGTAGCGCCACTGCGGCATCACGGCCAGGTGGGCGACCGCGAGAACGACGGTGACCGCAAGCAGGATCGGATGGGCCGCACTGGGACGGTCGCGCGCCAGCCACACGACGATCTCGACCGCGACCACAACCAGCCAGCCCGGCAGGGCCCGGACGGCCCAGTACCAGCGAGCGCGCGGGCTCACCAGATTCGCCGGCACCCGTAGCCCCAGTTCTGTCACGCCACCATCGTGCCCTGCTGGAGGGTGAAGCGGGCAGGGCCACGCCACCCCGACGGGCAATGACAGTTGTCAGTTTTGCCGGCCGCACGAGCGCGTGAGATGCGAGACTCGTCCGGTGAGCGACGACCGCAACGTGCTCGGCGGTGCACTGGAGATCTGCGGCAGCGAACCGTTGACCGGGTTCTATCGCGACGGGTGCTGCAGCACCGGCCCGGAAGACGTTGGCAGCCACACCATCTGTGCGGTGGTGACGCGGGAGTTCCTTGCGCATCAGCGCTCGGTCGGCAACGACCTCAGCACGCCGATGCCGCAGTACCGCTTTCCCGGCCTCCAGCCCGGTGATCGCTGGTGCGTGGTCGCGCTTCGCTGGCTACAGGCCTACCAGGACGGCGTCGCCGCGCCGGTCGTGCTTGCCGCGACGCACGAGCGCGCCACCGAGATCGTCCCCATCGAGCTGCTCCGCGCTCACGCGGCCGACGTGCCCGGTGACGTCAGCTCGCTCGAGTAGTCGGCCTCGGCGCGGCAGGGAAGGGAGCGCCGGACGCGGGCGCGCCGAACCAGTAGGACCGGTCTACCAGCCGCGGGCGCGCCACTCGGCCAGATGCGGGCGCTCTGCTCCCAACGTGGAGTCGTTGCCGTGACCGGGGTAGAACCACGTTTCGTCAGGCAGTTCACCGAACAGCCGGGTCTCGACGTCGTCCATCAGTGACGTGAAATCCTGCGGCGAGCCGGTCTTGCCGACGCCGCCGGGAAACAGCGAGTCGCCGGTGAACAAGTGCGGTGTGCCCTGCGGGTCGCGGTAGAGCACCGCGATAGAGCCAGGGGTGTGCCCGCGCAGAGCGATGATCTCCAGTGAAACGTCGCCGACGGTGATCGTGTCGCCGTGATCGAGCCGTTCGTCGACGGCGACGGGAAGCTCGTCAGCGTCGGGTTCGCCGGCGTACACGGCGGCGCCGGCGGCGTCGACGACTTCGGCCAGAGCCTGCCAGTGGTCGGCGTGGCGGTGCGTGGTGAGTACAGCCGAGACCGGTGGCCCTTCGAAGACGACCAGTTCGCGCAGCCGCTCGGCCTCGTTCGCGGCATCGATGAGCAGGCCCTCGCCCGTCTCCGCGCACCGGAGCAGGTAGGCGTTGTTGTCCATCGGCCCGACCGCCAGCTTGGCGATGGTCAGGCCCGGCAGTCGGCGCACGTCCTCCGGCCCACCGACCTCGACGTTTCCCGTGTAGTCGCTCATCTCGCCGAACCTAGTCGAAGATCGGCGCGAACTCCTCCGTCGGCGGCCCGGACGTCTGGTCGACCGTCGCGTCCGGCAAGAACCGCAGGAGGTTCTCGACGTAGGAGTTGACCGCTGCGGCCCGGCCGATGTCGTAGCCCTGCGCCTCGGACAGGAACCAGCGATGCTCATTGATCTCGTGGAAGAGCTCGGCGTCAGGCAGCTTGCCCCTCAGTTCGGGCGGTACGAGGGCGAGCGTGGCGTCGTACTTCTCGTCGAGCCAGCGCCGGGCGGCGACCTCTTCGCTGATCGGTTCGCCCGTGCCCTCCGCCCACTTCGCCCGGAACCGGGCGAGGTCGGCGAGCAGCCCGCGCGCCTCGTTCTCCTGCACCCGAAGGCCGGTCAGCGCGAACAACCGGCGCTGATGATGGCCGGGCTCGACGACCTGCGTTTCGAGGCGGAGCTTGCGGCCGTCCTGCTCGGCGCGGATCTCCATCTCAGCGACGTCGAAGCCCAGGCTGTTGAGACGTTTGACCCGCTGGTTGATGCGGTAGCTCTCGTCGCGGCCGACGACCTCGTCGTGAGTGAGCTCGTCCCACAGCTGCTGGTAGCGCGGCTCGAGCGCAGTCGCGGTCTCGATCGGGTCGATCGTCTCGTCGAGGTAGCCGCCGGCCTCGAGGTCGAACATCTCGCCGGCGATGTTCTCGGTGGCGATCGTCAGGTCATGCGTGCGCTGGCCGTCGGACAGATGGGGGTGTACTTCACCGGTTTCTGCGTCGACGAGGTAGGCGGCCAGGGCACCGGCGTCGCGGCGGAACAACGTGTTCGACAACGAACAGTCGCCCCAGTAGAAGCCGGCCAAATGGATGCGGACGAACAGCTCGGCCAGCGCATCGAGCAGACGGTCGCTCAGGCTCGGCAGCACCCGCCCCGTGAACAGCGATCGGTAGGGCAGCGAGAACGTGAGGTGCCGGGTGAGCAGCAGGCCCGGCAACTCGCTGCCGTCGTCGGCCGTCCGTTCGATCACCGTGCCGAATGCGTTGACGACCGGCACCGAGCGGTCGGCCAGCAACTGCAGCAGGCCGTGCTCCTTGAGGACGTAGCGGTCGGTGGCCTCCTTGGCCGCGAAGATCTCTCCCTCGGCCTCGATGAAACGAACCGTGTGCCGCGAGATGCCACGGGGGACGTGCACGATCAGCGATTCGTCCCACTCCGCCAGCGGCGTGTCGTACGGCAGGTCGAGCAGGCCGGTGTTCGTCCCGAGCGTGGTGAGTCGGTAGGTGCTCACACGTCCAGCCTATGAGGTCGGCGCATTTCGTTCACGCGCCGACCTCGAGGGCGAGCAGCGCGTTCTCCACCACCTCGGTGAGCGCCGGATGGATCCAGTACTGGCCGGTCGCCATCTCGCGCACGCCGAGGCCGAAGCTCATGGCTTGGATCAGGGGCTGGATCAGCGTGGCCGCCTGCTCGCCCATCAGGTGCCCGCCGAGCAGCCGGCCGGTGGCCGGGTCGGCGATGAGCTTGCAGATGCTGGTCGTGTCCTCCATGGCCCAGCCGTACGCCGTGCTGCCGTAGCCCTGTACGGCGGTCACGAACGGCGCGCCGGTCTCGATTGCCTGCTCTTCGCTCAGGCCGACCGTGGCAATCTGCGGATTGGTGAACACCGCGCTGGGGACGAAGCGGTGGTCGGCCTTGATCGGTGCGTCCGGATGCGCCAGGTTGTGTGCGACCACCCGCATCTCGTGGTTGGCCACGTGCTTGAGCTGGCGCTCGGAGCAGACGTCGCCGAGCGCCCAGATGTGATCCGCGGTCGTTCGCTGGAACGCGTCGACGACGACCCGGCCGTCGGGGTGGACCTCGACGCCCGCGGCCGGGAGGTTCATCCGGTCGGAGTTCGGAACGCGACCAGTTGCCACCAGCAGGACGTCGGCTTCGACCGCCGAGCCGTCAGCCAGTTCGAGCCGGACTCCGTCGCCGCTGCGTCGGACCGCGGCCACGGTCGCGTCGAGCCGCACGTCCCACCGGTCCTTCACCAGTTCGGTGAAGCGCCCGGCGATCTCGAGGTCGAGGTGGCGAAGCAACGGATTGCTGCGCGCGATCACGGTCGTCTGGCTGCCGAACGCGGCGAAGACATGCGCGAATTCAGCGGCGACGAAACCGCCGCCGAGGATGGCAACCCGCTCCGGGAGTTCGTCGATTCGCATGATCGTGTCGGATGTGTGGAACGGCGCGTCGCTGTTGGTGACCACCTCGGGCAACCAGGCTCGCGAGCCCGTCGCAAGCACGACCCGCTCGGCCGTAACCGCGTCGCCGGTGCCGAGCCGCAGGGTGTGCGCGTCGACGAACGACGCGTGGGTCTCGAGCAGGGTCGTGTTGGGCGAGCCGTGTGCTCGGTACTCCCGGCCACCGGCCGAGATCGGATCGATGCGGCCGAAGACCCGGTCGCGCAGGTCAGCCCAGCGCACGCCGGTGAATCGGGTGTCGACGCCGAGTCGGGGAGCGGTACGGGCGGATTCGGCCGCGTCGGCCGGGTAGACGTACATCTTGGTCGGGATGCAGCCGACGTTCAGGCAGGTGCCGCCGAAGGTCCCTTCCTCGATGACCGCGATCTGCCAGTCGTCGAATTCCGGCCCGACGATGGAGTTCCCGGATCCGGAGCCGATGATCGCGAGATCGAAATGCGCCATATCGGCGACGATAACCTCACCAGGCTCCGACCGCCTCAGCCATCAGGTCGCCGAAGAGGTGCTCGAACTCGACGGTTCGCAATCCGCGGCTCGCGAACCAGGTGCAGACGTTCTCGCAGTCGCGCCGAAGGAAGTCCGGGCCGAGGGGGTTCGCCACCAGGTCGACGACCTGAGGCAGGTCGATGAGCACGAGCCGGCCGCGGTGCACGAGCAGGTTGTATGCCGACAGGTCGCCGTGCGCGTATCCGGCGCGGGCCAGCACGCGCATCGCTGAAATGCACTGCTCGAACAGGTCGCTGAGGTCTCCGGCGGCTGGGCGGCACTGCGCCAGCCTTGGCGCAGCCGTCCCGTCCTCGTCGCCGATGAACTCCAGCATCAACTCCGTGCCGGACAACTGCACCGGGTAGGGGACGGGCGCGCCGGCCTGCCACAGCGTGGCGAGCGCGGTGAACTCCGCCGACGCCCACTGGCCGGACATCAGGTCGCGCCCGTAGGAAGTTCGCCGGGCCATCGCGCGGGTGTCACGGGTCCGGCGGGTCCGCCGGCCCTCCTGATAGCCGGCGTCGCGATGGAACATCCGGTGCTCGCTGCTGCGGTAGCGCTTGGCTGCCAGCAGTGACTCGGCACCGCCAGGGACCGCGCGCTGCACGAGATGGACGTCGGCCTCCTTGCCGGTCTTGAGGATGCCGAGTTCGGTGTCGATGGCCGCCAACTCGGTGATCACCCAGTCGGGCCTTGGCTCGGGACCGTGCGTAGCGGTGTCCCAGCTCGAGTAGCTGGGCTCGGTGAAAGGGGCAGGATCGTCGAACGGTGGTGGGTCCAGTTGCACTGGAGACTCCTCGGGACGGCTCACGGCCGCCCGGGAGCCGGGCGTTCAGCGTGAGCGGGGACGGGTGCGGGAAGTGCTCACCCGGGCGGCGGTCATCGACACGGGCTCCTCCTTCGCCTACCGTCCGGCGCTCCGACAGCGCGGAATCCACCTCCAGCCTGGACGCCCCCCTGCTGGACCGCAACTGCATTAGCCGGCCTCGATAGCCTTGCGGCGTGCTTCGACTTTCCACACTCTTCCTGCGGACCCTGCGCGACGACCCGGCCGATGCCGAGGTGCCGAGCCACCGGCTCCTCGCGCGCGCCGGCTACGTGCGCCGCGTGGCGCCGGGCATCTACTCCTGGCTGCCACTCGGACTGGCCGTGCTGGGCAACGTCGAGCGCGTCGTCCGCGAGGAGATGGACGCGATCGGCTCGCAGGAGGTGCACTTTCCGGCCCTCATCCCGCGGGAGATCTACGAAGCGAGCGGCCGCTGGACCGATTACGGCGACCTGCTGTTCAAGCTGAACGACCGCAAGCGGGCCGACTATCTGCTCGCCCCGACGCACGAGGAGCTGTTCACGCTGCTGGTGAAGGGCGAGTACTCGTCCTACAAGGACTATCCACTCGCGCTGTACCAGATCCAGACCAAATATCGCGACGAAGCCCGGCCGCGGGCCGGCATCCTGCGCGCCCGCGAATTCATCATGAAGGACTCCTACTCCTTCGATCTTTCCGACGAAGGGCTGGCCGCGTCGTACCGCACGCACCGCGATGCCTACGAGCGGATCTTCACCAGATTGGGCTTCGACTACCGCATCGTCTTTGCCGTGTCCGGAGCGATGGGCGGGTCCGCCTCGGAGGAGTTCCTGGCTCCCGCCGCGGCCGGCGAGGACACCTTCGTCCAGTGCACCAACTGCGACTACGCGGCCAACACCGAGGCGGTCGAGATCGCCGCGCCCGAGCCGCACGACCCGACCGACCATCCTGCGCAGCAGGTCCTGGACACTCCGGACACCCCGACGATCCAGACCCTCGTCGACCGGCTGAACACGACGGATCTGGCCGGCGACGGACGCGAGTTCACTGCCTCCGACACGCTGAAGAACGTCGTGCTGCGCACCAAGGCCCCGGGGTCGGCCGAGTGGGAGCTGCTCGTCGTCGGCGTGCCGGGCGACCGCGACGTCGACCTCAAGCGCATCAGCGGCCAGCTCGAGCCAACCGAGGTCGAGCAGGCCGGTCCTGAGGAGCTCGCCCAGGCGCCGCAGCTGGTGAAGGGCTACATCGGCCCGCAACGACTGTCCGAGGCCAAGGTGCGTTACCTCGTCGATCCGCTGGTTGTCGAAGGCAGCGCGTGGGTGACGGGAGCGAACGAGGAGGGCAAGCACGCCGCGTACGTGGTGCGCGGCCGTGACTTCGTGCCGGACGGAGAGATCGGCGCAGTCGAGATCCGCGACGGGGACCGCTGCGCGCGCTGCGGCAGCCCGCTGCAGATTGCGCGGGGCATCGAGCTCGGCCACGTGTTCCAACTCGGCCGCAAGTACGCGGAGGTCTTCGGCCTGACCGCCCTGAACGCCGACGGCAAGCCCGTGACGGTGACGATGGGTTCGTACGGCGTCGGCGTCACCCGGGCGGTCGCCGCGCTGGCCGAGCAGACGCACGACGAAAAGGGCCTGTGCTGGCCGCGGGCGGTTGCGCCGGCCGACGTCCACATCGTCGCCACGGGCAAGGACGACGCCGTGTTCGCGGCAGCCGGCCAACTTGCCGACGAGCTCGATGCGCGGCAGGTGCGCGTGCTCTACGACGACCGCCGCGGTGTCTCGCCCGGCGTGAAGTTCAAGGACGCCGAGCTGCTGGGTGTGCCGACGATTGTCATCGTGGGCAAACGCCTGGGCGACGGTGTCGTCGAGGTTCGGGACCGGCGTTCCGACGAGCGCCGCGAGGTGCCGGTCGCGCAAGCCGTCTCCGTCGTGTTGTCGGCGGTGCAGGACTGATGCCTACGACTGCCCCGTACGGATCGTGGCGCTCGCCGATCTCCGCGGAGTCGCTCGCCAGCGGCGGCCACCCCGTCTCGGACGGGCGATTCGTCGGTGACGAGATCTGGTGGCTGGAGCTGCGGGCGAGCGAGGCCGGCCGCTACGTCGTACGCCGCGCCGGGTCGGACGGTGTGGCCACGGACGTCCTCCCACCACCGTGGAACGCGCGGACACGCGTACACGAGTACGGCGGCGGCGCGTGGACGGCGACCGACGACGGAGTGGTCGTCTTCGCGAACTTCGCCGACCAGCGCCTCTATCGGCTGGACGCACCCGGCGCCGATCCCGTCCCGTTGACGCCGGAGCCGCCGGTGCCCGCCGCCTGGCGCTACGCCGAGCTGAAGCTCCTGCACGACGGTGAGGTCTGGTGCGTTCGCGAGCGGCACGGCGACGAGGGCGTGATCAGCCGTGACATCGCGGCCGTCCCCCTCGACGGTTCGGCGGTCGCGGACGGCAGCGCCATCCGGTCCGTCGTGTCGGGCTCACACTTCCTCGCCGGTGCCCGGCTGTCGCCGTCCGGGCGGCGACTGGCTTGGATCGCGTGGGAGCACCCGCAGATGCCCTGGGACGGCACCGAGCTGCGGGTGGCGGACCTGGACGACGACGGAGTCTGCGGCCCGCACCGTACGTTGCTCGGCTCGGCGTCCGAATCGGTGTTGCAGCCGGAGTGGATCGACGATGAGCGGTTGTACGCGCTGAGCGACGACAGCGGGTTCTGGAACCTGTACCGCATCGGCGTCGACGGTCTGAACGCCGAAGCGCTCGCCCCGGTCGAAGCTGATCTGGGCGGGCCCCTGTGGAGGCTCGGTTCGAGCTGGTTCAGCCCGTTGCCCGACGGCCGGCTGCTCACTGTTCGCACGTTCGGGCTCGACACGCTGGCGATCCTCGATCCGGTCAGCCGGCACTACACCGACATCGATCTGGGCGACCACACGAGCGTGCAGCTGGGCGCGGTTGCCGGCGACCGGGCCGCGCTCGTCACCGGCGGCGCGCACACCGTTTCCGGGCTGCGCGTCCTGGATCTGGCCAGCGGAGATCTCACGGACGTGCGCACCGCCATGGACGAGACGCCGGAAGCCGCCTACCTCCCGACCGCCGAGCAGATGACGTTCACCGGTCGGGCCGGGCGCGACGTGCACGCGATCGTCTACGGCCCGCGCAACCCGGATTACGCTGCGCCCGACGGTGAACTCCCACCGTTCGTGGCGTTCGTGCACGGCGGCCCCACGGCGCACACCGCACCGGCGCTGTCCGGACTGATCGCCTTCCACACCAGTCGCGGGATCGGCGTGATCGACGTGAACTACGGCGGATCGAGTGGCTACGGCCGCGCCTACCGCGACCGGCTGCGCGGGGAATGGGGAATCGTCGACGTCGAGGACACCGTGTCGGCCGTCCTTGGCCTGGCCGACCTCGGCGTCGCCGATCCTGCCCGGCTGGCGATCCAGGGCGGCTCGGCCGGTGGCTGGACCGTCCTGAGCGCGCTCACCCAGAGCGACGTGTTCGCATGCGGTGTGTCGCTGTTCGGCGTGGCCGAGCTGGTGGACTTCGTGGAGCAGACGCACGACTTCGAGTCCCGCTATCTCGACGGACTCATCGGCCCTTGGCCCGAGGCCCGCGAGCTCTACGACACGCGAGCGCCGCTCAACAACGTCGATGGGTTGTCGTGCCCAGTGCTCCTGCTGCAAGGGCTGGACGACCCGATCGTTCCGCCTGCACAGGCCGAGTGCTTCCGCGATGCGCTGCTGGCGAAGGGGCTGCCCCACGCCTACCGGGCCTACGAGGGCGAGTCGCACGGGTTCCGCAAGGCCGAAACGATCGTCGACGCCTACCAGGCGGCGCTGTCGTTCTACGGCCAGGTCCTCGGCTTCGAGCCGCCTGGGATCCGCCGGCTGCCGCTCTGGCGGTCACCCGGCGTGAACGGTGACGAGGGCGAGATGATCAACTCGCCGTCAGCATCCCCCCAGCCATCCTGACGGCGTGTTGATCATCGGCAAGAGGCTACCCCTATGACTCCGCGTCCGCTCCGCGAAATCGTGGAAGCGGGTTGGGCCCAGGCTCTCGCCCCAGTGGCCGACCGCATTTCGGCGATGGGCGACTTCCTGCGGGCCGAACTGACGGCCGGCCGCCAGTACCTGCCCGCCGGACAGCATGTCCTCCGGGCGTTTCACCAGCCATTCACGGACGTGCGCGTCCTGATCGTCGGCCAGGACCCGTACCCCACCCCTGGGCATCCGGTCGGTTTGTCGTTCTCCGTCGATCCGGACGTACGCCCCATTCCACGCAGCTTGCAGAACATCTATCGCGAGCTCGGCACCGACCTCGGCCTGCCGACGCCGGCCAACGGCGACCTGACGCCGTGGTCCCAACACGGCGTGTTGCTGCTCAATCGGGTGCTGACGGTCGCGCCGGGTGCCCCGGCCTCGCACCGGGGCAAGGGCTGGGAGGCGGTCACGGAGCAGGCGATCCGCGCGCTCGTCGCTCGCGATACCCCGCTGGTCGCCATCCTGTGGGGTCGCGATGCGCAGACGCTCGGCCCCCTGCTGACCGGAGTGCCGAGTGTGCGGTCGGCGCACCCGAGCCCGATGTCGGCCGACCGCGGATTCTTCGGCTCACGCCCGTTCAGCCGGGCCAATGCCCTGCTCGCCGAACAGGGCGCGGATCCCGTGGACTGGCGGCTGGCGTGAGCGTCGTCAGCCCAGCCGGGCCGGGAAGCCGCCGGTGGCGACGGGACCCCACCGGGTCGGGCTGATCCGCAGTAGCGACTTGCCCTGCTCGATCATCGCGGCCCGGTATTCGTCCCAGTCGGGATGCTCGCCGGAGATCGCGCGGTAGTAGTCCACGAGCGGCTCCAGTGCGTCGGGTAGGTCGAGCACCTCTGCCGTCCCGTCCACCTGCACCCAGGCGCCGCCGAAGTCGTCGGACAGCACCAGCACGCTGCAGTCCGGGCTGCGCCGCAGATTCGCGACCTTGGCCCGCTCGGGGTAGCTCGACATCACGATCCGGCCGGAGTCGTCCACTCCGGCGGTGACCGGTGAAGCCTGGGGCGCACCGTCGCGGCGGTGGGTGATGAGAATCATGTGGTGCCGCGGGCGGACGAAATCCAGCAGTTCTTCGCGGCCGACGGCAGTGTTGGTGGCGATGGTCCGGGGCATACCGTCGATCCTGCCGCAGCCGGGTGGTGCACGGACGGGCGGTTGTCAGTGCTGGTTACTAGGCTCTGGGGGACTGCATCGGCCCGCATCAGCGTTGACTCTGGTAACCCGGGTATTCGTGACGAAAGAGTGCTGAAGAGCTTGAACGACCGTCTGATCGTGCGTGGCGCCCGTGAGCACAACCTCAAGGACGTCAATATCGACCTGCCCCGCGACGCGCTGATCGTGTTCACCGGGCTGTCGGGCTCGGGCAAGTCCAGCCTCGCGTTCGACACGATCTTCGCCGAGGGTCAGCGCCGCTACGTCGAGTCGCTGTCGGCCTACGCCCGCCAGTTCCTGGGCCAGATGGACAAGCCCGACGTCGACTTCATCGAAGGGCTGTCGCCGGCGGTCTCCATCGACCAGAAATCGACCTCGCGCAACCCGCGGTCGACCGTCGGCACGATCACCGAGGTCTACGACTACCTGCGCCTGCTCTACGCCCGGATCGGCAAGCCGCACTGCCCGATCTGCGGCGAGGCGATCAGCAAGCAGACGCCGCAGCAGATCGTCGACCGGATCCTGGAGATGCCCGAGGGCACCAGGTTCCAGGTGCTCGCTCCGGTCATCCGCGAGCGCAAGGGCGAGTACGTCGACCTGTTCGCCGACCTGCAGACCAAGGGTTTCGCCCGGGTGCGCGTCGACGGCGTCGTGCACCCGCTCACCGAGCCGCCGAAGCTGAAGAAGCAGGAGAAGCACACCATCGAGGCGGTCGTCGACCGGTTGACGGCCAAGACGTCGAGCAAGCAGCGCATCACCGACTCGGTCGAGACCGCGCTGGGCCTGGCCGGTGGCTTGGTGATCCTCGACTTCGTCGACCTGCCCGAGGACGACCCGCACCGCGAGCGGCGCTACTCCGAGCGGCTGGCCTGCCCCAACAACCACCCCCTCGCCATCGACGAACTCGAGCCGCGGTCGTTCTCGTTCAACGCCCCGTTCGGCGCCTGCCCCGTGTGCACCGGCCTGGGCACTCGCAAAGAGGTCGACCCGGAACTCGTCGTCCCCGATCCCGAGCTCAGCCTGAGCGAAGGCGCCATCGCGCCCTGGGCATCTGGGCAGACGAGCGAGTACTTCCTACGGCTGCTGCAAGGGGTCGCCGACGCCGAGGGTTTCAGCCTCGACACCCGCTGGGAGCGGTTGCCGGCGCGGGCCCAGAAGGCGGTGCTGCACGGCACCGGCGAGCAGGTGCACGTCAGCTATCGCAACCGCTACGGCCGGGATCGCTCCTACTACGCGAACTACGAGGGCGTGGTTCCCTGGATCGAGCGACGCTACGCCGAGACCGAGAGCGACTACTCGCGCGAGAAGTACGAAGGCTTCATGCGCGAGGTGCCCTGTCCCACGTGCGCGGGCACCCGGCTCAAACCCGAGATCCTGGCCGTCACGGTCGGCGGACGCTCGATCGCCGAGCTGGCGGCGCTGTCGATCGGCGACGCCGCGGATGTGCTGCGCGACCTCGAGCTCACCGACCGGGACAAGTTCATCGCCGAGCGGGTGCTCAAGGAGGTGCACGCCCGCCTCGGTTTCCTGGTCGACGTCGGTCTGCACTACCTCTCCCTCGACCGCGCCGCCGCGACGCTGGCCGGCGGCGAGGCCCAGCGCATCCGGCTCGCCACCCAGATCGGTTCCGGGCTCGTCGGCGTGCTCTACGTCCTCGACGAGCCGTCGATCGGTCTGCACCAGCGCGACAACCATCGCCTGATCGACACCCTGGTGCGGCTGCGCGACCTCGGCAACACCCTCATCGTCGTCGAACACGACGAGGACACGATCCGGTCGGCCGATTGGGTGGTCGACATCGGCCCGCACGCGGGGGAGCACGGCGGAAACATCGTCGTCAGCGGCACGGTCGACGACCTGCTCGCCTCGAAAGACTCGATCACGGGCGCCTACCTCGCCCACCGTCGCGAGATCCCGGTGCCGATGCTGCGCCGGCCGCGCGCACGGGGCCGCGAACTCGTGGTCGAAGGCGCGCGCGAGCACAACCTGCGCGACGTCGACGTCGCGTTCCCGCTGGGGTGTTTCATCGCGGTCACCGGCGTGAGCGGCTCGGGCAAGTCAACTCTGGTCAACGACATCCTGTACGCCTCGCTGGCCAACAAGATCAATGGGGCCAAGTTGCCGCCCGGACGGCACAAGCGGGTCCGCGGCGCCGAGCAGCTCGACAAGGTCGTCGGTGTCGACCAGTCGCCGATCGGGCGCACTCCGCGGTCCAACCCGGCCACCTACACCGGCGTGTTCGACCACATCCGCAAGCTGTTCAGCGAGACGACCGAGGCCAAGATCCGCGGCTACCAGCAGGGCCGCTTCTCGTTCAACGTCAAGGGCGGCCGGTGCGAGAACTGCGCCGGTGACGGCACGATCAAGATCGAGATGAACTTCCTGCCCGACGTGTACGTGCCGTGCGAGGTTTGCAAGGGTGCCCGTTACAACCGCGAGACGCTCGAGGTGCACTACAAGGGCAAGACGATCAGCGAAGTCCTCGAGATGCCGATCGAAGAGGCGGCCGAGTTCTTCGCGCCGATCACCCGCATCGCGCGCCATCTCGACACCCTCGTCGACGTCGGGCTGGGCTATGTGCGCCTCGGGCAGCCGGCCCCGACCCTGTCCGGGGGCGAGGCGCAGCGGGTGAAGCTGGCGTCGGAGTTGCAGAAGCGATCGACCGGTCGCACGATCTACGTCCTGGACGAGCCGACGACGGGATTGCACTTCGAGGACGTCAGCAAGCTGCTTGGTGTGCTGCACTCGCTGGTCGACAAGGGCAACACGGTGATCGTCATCGAGCACAACCTGGACGTGATCAAGACCGCCGACTGGGTCATCGACATGGGTCCGGAGGGCGGCTCCGGCGGCGGCACGGTAGTGGCCGAAGGAACGCCCGAGCAGATTGCCACCATTGCGGGCTCGCACACCGCCGCATTCTTGCAGCGCATGCTCGACGCGCCGTCCGCACCGCCGTCTCGGAAGTCGGCCGCTCGCACCACGCCGAACGGCAAGGCAGCGGCGGCACCGGCCAAGCGCCCGCGCGCGAAGGCGAAGGCCAGCGCGCGATGACCGATCCCGCCGTACGCACCCGCGTCCAGGTCTGCATCGACTGTGCCGACGACAAGGGCCTGGCCGCGTTCTGGGCGCACGCACTCGGCTACGAGCAGCACTTCATCGGCGGCTGGCAGCACGCCATCGACCCGGCCGGCGTCGGCCCGGTGGTCTGGTTCCAGCCGGTGCCTGAGCACAAGGTCGTGAAGAACCGGCTGCACCTCGACGTCTGGTTCGACAACGAGGGCGGCGCCGCCTCGCGCCGCGACGAACTCGTCGCTCGCGGCGCCACCGCCGTGCGCCGCGAGCACGACTTCTATCTGATGCAGGACCCGGAAGGCAACGAGTTCTGCCTCTGCTGGCCGCCGCAGGTCTGACCGCACGGCTCCCGCCGCGCCCGATACGGTCGATGCCATGGAGCAGCGCATTCTCGGACGGACTCAACGACCGGTGTCGGTCATCGGCCTCGGCACCTGGCAGCTCGGTGCCGACTGGGGTGACGTCGACGAGGCGACGGCCCTAGGCGTGCTGGACGCGGCCGTGCAGTCGGGCGTGACACTGTTCGACACGGCCGACGTCTACGGCGACGGACGCAGTGAGCAGTTGATCGGCGAGTTCCTGGCCGGCAATCCCGGAGCCGACATCTTCGTCGCGACCAAGCTGGGGCGCCGGGAAGAACAGCTGCCGGAGAACTACGTCCTGGCCAACTTCCTCGAGTGGACCGATCGATCCCGTCGCAACCTCGGCGTCGACCGGCTGGATCTGGTTCAGTTGCACTGCCCGCCGACGGCGGTCTACTCCTCCGACGAAGTGTTCGACGCGTTGGACACGCTCGTCGCGGACGAGCGCATTGCCGCGTACGGGGTGAGCGTGGAAACCGTGCACGAGGCGCTGACCGCGATCGCCCGGCCTGGTGTTGCGAGCGTCCAGATCATCCTGAACGCGTTCCGGCAGAAGCCGCTCGAGCAGGTGTTGCCGGCGGCCGCCGCAGCCGGCGTGGGCATCCTGGCCCGGGTTCCGTTGGCCTCCGGCCTGCTGTCCGGCCGCTACACGCGCGACACGAAGTTCGCCGCGAATGACCACCGCACCTACAACCGGCACGGCGAAGCCTTCGATGTCGGCGAGACGTTCGCTGGCGTCGACTTCGAAACCGGCGTGAGCGCGGCCCAGGAATTCGCTGCGCTCGCGCCCGAGGGGACGACGCCGGCCCAACTGGCCCTGCGTTGGATCATCGACCGACCCGGCGTCACCGCGGTGATCCCGGGCGCCCGCACCGAAGACCAGGCCCGGGCCAACGCGTCCGCCGGCGAACTGGCGCCGCTCGATGACCCTCTGCAGTCCCAGATCGCCGACCTGTACGACGACCGCATCCGGGCCCAGGTCCACGGCCGCTGGTGACGGGGTGGCTGCAGCAATCTGACATGACTGTGTGAGAATCGCTCGATGAACGATCTCGACACCTTCATCGCCGGCCTGCCGAAGGCCGAACTCCACGTCCACCACGTCGGATCGGCCTCGCCGCGCATCGTGGCCGAGCTGGCCGCGCGCCATCAGGGCGCGACTCCTGTGCCGGCGGATCCCGCATTGCTCGCGGACTACTTCACCTTCACCGACTTCGGCCATTTCATCCACGTCTACCTGTCTGTGGTCGACCTGATCCGCGACGCAGAGGACGTCTGGACGTTGACCTACGAGATCGCCCGAGAGCTGGCGGGACAGCAGGTCCGCTATGCCGAGCTCACCCTGACCCCGTTCTCGTCGATCCGACGGGGGATCGCTGCCGAGGCGTACTGCGACGCCGTCGAGGACGCCCGCCGCCGGGCCGCAACCGATCACGGCGTGCAGTTGGTGTGGTGCTTCGACATCCCCGGGGAGGCCGGCCTGGAGGCCGCCGACGTCACGCTCGACGTCGCCCTGCGCCAGCGTCCTGACGGGCTGGTCAGCTTCGGCCTCGGCGGACCGGAGCAGGGCGTGGGGCGCGAGCAGTTCGCGCCGCACTTCGCCGCGGCCAGGGCCGCCGGTCTGCACAGCGTCCCGCACGCGGGGGAGTCGACCGGGCCGGAAACGGTCTGGGACGCCCTCACCCACCTCGGGGCCGAGCGCATCGGCCACGGCATCGCGGCGGCCCACGATCCGCGCCTGATGGCGCATCTGCGGGACCGGCAGATCCCGCTCGAGGTCTGCCCGACCTCGAATGTCTGCACCCGTTCGGTGCCCTCGCTGGCCGAGCACCCGCTGCCGGTGCTCGTCGCTGCGGGCGTGCCGGTCACGATCAACTCCGACGATCCGCCGATGTTCTCCACCACGCTGAACCACGAATACGCGGTTGCGGCCGACCTGCTGGGTCTCGATGCCCACGGCGTGGCCGATCTGGCCCGCGCGGCCGTGACCGCCTCGTTCCTGGATCCGGCCGACCAAGCCGGGCTGCTCGCCGAGATCGACGACTACGCGCGAACCGCGTAACCGTCAGGCTCGACGCCGAGGTGCGACTGCAGGGCTTGCTGCCCGGTGGCGGTCAGCCCGACCGCGCGCCGCGGGGGCAGTCGCCGCACCCAGCCCGCCGATTCCATGCTGCTCAGCACAGCAGCACCGAGACCACCGGCGAGGTGGTGGCGTTGCTCGCTCCAGTCAACGCAGAATCGCAGTAGCGGGCGACGTCGGCCGTGCTGCTCACCCTCGAGCCTTTCGACGTCCACGCCAAGATCGCCGAACACCCCGGCCGCTGACGGCCCCAACTCGTACGGGTGCACGCGCAGCGGCGCGGACAGTGGATCGGTGTCGGCCCGCTCGATTCCGTCGGCGCCGTCCACGCGGACGAGAGCCCGCCGCTGCAGCAGCGCTTCGGTGACGGCGACACCGAGTTTGCCGGCGAGGTGGTCGTAGCAGGTGCGCGCCCGGCGCAGCGCCGCCGCCCGGGTGGACTCCCGTAGTGAGCGCACCGGTCGAAGCGGCGCCAGCACCGAGAGGGATTCGAGCGCGGCGGCCACCTCTTCACTGGCCAGGCGGTAGTAGCGATGACGACCGGACTGCTCGACGGTGAGCAGGCCGCCGCCGACGAGGCGGCCCAGGTGCTCGCTGGTGGTGGAGGCGCTGACGCCCGACTCGGCCGCGAGCACTGACGCAGGCAGGGCCCGGCCGTCGGCGAGCGCCGCGACGATACGGGCGCGAGTTGGATCGGCGAACAGCGCCGCAGTCGAGGAGATGTCCGCGATGGCGTGTACAGCGTTAGGTGCGCTCACCAGCCCAGTGTGCCCTGAGCACGTTTCGGCAGGGGCCGAAGTGAACTCGGGTGACGATCGATGGATGACGACGACAACCAGTGGGCCAAGAACGGCGGACCATCCCCGGCGAGTGCTGACGGTGATGTGCGCCGGAATGTTTCTGGTCCTGCTGGACGTGACGATCGTGAACGTGGCTCTGCCGGACGTCGCCCGCGGGCTAGGGGTGGGAGTGTCTTCGCTGCAATGGGTGGTGGACGGGTACGCGGTGACGATCGCCAGCCTCCTGCTGGCGGGCGGCACGATCGGCGACCGGATCGGTCATCGCCGCGTCCTGCTGGCCGGGTTCGCCCTCTTCGGGGCCGCGTCGGTGGTGTGCGCCACCGCTCCGACGTCCAGCGTCCTCATCATCGGCCGGATCGGGCAGGGCGCAGGCGGCGCCCTGTTGTTGCCGAGCACGATGGCGGTGATTGCCGACGTCTATCCGGACCGGGCCGGCCAGGCGCGCGCGCTCGGCACCTGGGCCGCGGTCTCGTCACTGGCCCTGCCCGCCGGGCCGTTGCTGGGCGGAATACTGGTCGGCGCGTTCGATTGGCGGCTGGTGTTCTGGATCAACGTGCCGCTTGTCGCGCTCACCGTCGTCGCGACGGCATGGCTGGTCCCGACGACGCCGGGACGGCTCGGCGGCCGCTTCGACATCCGCGGCCTGGTCGGTTTCGTGATCGGGCTGGCCGGGCTGGTATTCACGATCATCTCGGCCGGCCGCCATGCTCCGGGGGTGGTGATCGGAATCGCCGCCGCGGTGACGATGGGCGCGTTGGGCGGGGCGATCGCAGCAGAGCGGGACGCCGACGCGCCGATCCTTCCGCTCGACCTGCTGCGCCGGCGTGACTTTCTGAGCCCGAACGTCGTCGCGCTGACGATGAACTTGGTGTTCAACGGATTGCTGTTCGTGACGATGCTCTACCTGCAGGACCTACGCCATCGCTCGCCGATCGCGGCCGGAGTTCTGGTGCTGCCGCTCGCGGTGCCGCTCGTCGCTCTCGCGCCGGTGTCGGGTCGGCTGACGGCGCGGCACGGACCCCGGCGCGCCATCGCAATCGGCTGCCTGACCGCCGCTCTCGGGACCCTGCCCCTGCTGGGAGTGACGGCGAACGGCGGGCTGGCCTGGCTGGTGGTCGGCTTCACCGTGCTCGGGTGCGGCGCCGGACTGGTCACCGCTTCCGTTGTGGCCGCGACCGTTCGAGCGACGCCACCGGAGCGTTCCGGGCTTGCCACCGGCGTGTCGAACACGGCCCGCCAGACCGGCACGGCGACCGGAGTCGCGATCTTCGGCGCCGTCGTCGGCTCCCAAGCCACGGCCGCCCATTTCGTCGCCGCCTTGCACGCGCTCGCGCTGGCCGCGGCGGTGCTGTGGCTCGCCGCGTTCGTGGTGGCGATGACCGGCATCGAGCGAAGCAGGTCGGCAGCGACGGCCGGGCCGGCTGACTACGCTCGAAGACGTGCCTGACCCGTCCGTGTACCGGCCCGCGCCGGGGACCATCCCGCTCGAACCAGGGGTGTACCGCTTCCGCGACGAGCGCGGCCGGGTGATCTACGTCGGCAAGGCCAAGAGCCTGCGCCCGCGGTTGAACTCCTATTTCGCCGACATCTCTGCCCTGCATCCTCGCACCCGCCAGATGGTGACGACGGCGGGCAGCGTGGAGTGGACGGTGGTGCGCACGGAGGTTGAGGCGCTGCAACTGGAGTACACCTGGATCAAGGAGTTCGACCCGCGCTTCAACGTCCGCTATCGCGACGACAAGTCCTACCCGTTCCTGGCGGTGACCCTCTACGAGGAGTACCCGCGGTTACAGGTCATGCGCGGTGCGAAGCGCAAGGGCGTGCGTTACTTCGGTCCGTACTCCCACGCCTGGGCGATCCGCGAGACCCTCGACCTGTTGTTGCGGGTCTTCCCGGCCCGCACCTGCTCGGCCGGCGTGTTCAAACGTGCCGGCCAGATCGGCCGGCCGTGCCTGCTCGGCTACATCGGCAAGTGCAGCGCGCCGTGTGTGGGCCGGGTCACTGCCGAGGAGCACCGCGCGATCGTCGAGGACTTCTGCGACTTCATGGCCGGCAAGACCGACCTGATGATGAAGCGGCTGGAGCGGCGCATGGCCGAGGCAAGTGCGGGTCTGGAGTTCGAGTTGGCCGCCCGGCTGCGCGATGACCTCGAAGCGTTACGGCGGGCGATGGAGAAGCAGGCTGTGGTCTTCGGTGACGGCACCGACGCAGATGTCGTCGCGTTCGCCGAAGACGATCTGGAGGCCGCGGTGCAGGTCTTCCACGTCCGCGGTGGGCGGGTACGCGGTCAGCGCGGCTGGGTGGTCGACAAGCTCGACGAGATGACCCTCGGCGATCTGGTCGAGCAGTTCGTGACGCAGTTCTACGGCGCGGAATCCGAGGGCTCGGCGAGCTCCGGCATCCCGCGCGAGGTGTTGGTGCCGGTGCTGCCCGACGACAGCGACGCCTTGGTCGAGTGGCTCAGTTCCCGCCGCGGTACCCGCGTCCTGTTGCGGGTACCGCAGCGTGGCGACAAGCGGGCGCTGCACGAGACGGTCGCCCGCAACGCCGCCCAAGCGCTCAGCCAGCACAAGCTCAAGCGGGCGTCGGACCTCACTGCCCGGTCGCTGGCGCTCGGGGAGTTGCAAGAGGCGTTGAACCTCGATGTCGCCCCGCTGCGCATCGAGTGCTTCGACATCAGTCACGTGCAGGGCACCAACGTGGTGGCCAGCATGGTCGTGTTCGAGGACGGCCTCGCCCGCAAGAGCGAGTACCGCCGCTTCGCCATGCGCGAGGGCACCGGTGACACCGACTGGATCGCCGAGGTCGTTCGCCGACGCTTCGCCCGCTACCTCGACGAACAGGTCGCTCAGGGCGCCGATGCCGATTCCGACCCGGCCGCCGAGGCCGCCGAGCAGGGCCGGCCCGGCATCGACCCCAACACCGGCCGCCCGCTGAAATTCGCGTACCCGCCGAACCTGCTCGTCGTCGACGGCGGCGCGCCGCAGGTTGCCGCCGCGCAGGCCGTGCTCACCGAGCTCGGCATCGATGACGTCGCACTGGTCGGGCTGGCCAAGCGACTCGAGGAGGTCTGGTTGCCGGGCGAGGCCTACCCGACGATCCTGCCGCGTGCGTCGGAAGGGCTGTACCTGCTGCAGCGGGTGCGCGACGAAGCGCACCGGTTCGCGATCACGTTCCATCGCGAGAAGCGCTCCAAGGCGATGACCGTGTCCGCGCTCGACGGCATTCCCGGGCTGGGCGAGACCCGCCGCAAGGCGCTGCTCACCCACTTCGGTTCGGTCCGCAAACTGCGAGCGGCCGGTGTCGACGACCTGGTCGCCGTGCCCGGCATCGGCCGCAGCACGGCGGAGGCGATCGTGGCCGGCTTCGCCAAGGCCGCACCGGCCGCGCCCGCGGTCAACGTCTCGACCGGCGAAGTGCTCGACGAGGACGCCGTCCCACACCCCGGCCCGACAGCAGGGGAGGATGGAGCCGACGCTTGGGAGGGGGCGAAGTGACCGAGGAGCAGGCGGTGCAGGGCGCGCTGGAAACGGTGATCATCACCGGCCTGTCCGGTGCCGGTCGCAGCACGGCTGCGAAATGCTTCGAGGACCTCGGCTACTTCGTGGTCGACAACCTCCCACCTGAGCTGGTTGCCACCCTCGTCGACCTGGGCAGCCGCAGCCAGGGCGCGGTCACGCGACTGGCCGTCGTCATGGACGTGCGCAGCCGGGCGTTCTCTTCCGACCTGCGCGGTGTCATCCGCGAATTGGCCGAGCGCGGCCTGAGCCCGCGGGTGCTGTTCCTCGAGGCCAGCGACGAACTGCTCGTCCGCAGGTTCGAGAACGTGCGTCGGGCGCATCCGCTGCAAGGTGACGGCCGCCTCGTCGACGGGATCGCGGCCGAACGGCAGCTGCTCGAAGGGCTGCGCGGCGAAGCCGATCTCATCCTGGACACCAGCGACCGCTCCGTGCACGAACTGCGGCACGCCATCGAGTCGGCGTTCACCGAAGGTGGGCCACTCGACGGCGTGCCGGAACTGCGGGCCACCGTCGTGTCGTTCGGTTTCAAGTACGGGCTGCCGGTCGACGCGGACCTCGTCGTGGACGTGCGCTTCCTGCCCAACCCCTACTGGATTCCGGAGCTGCGCGAACTAACCGGCCGGGAGGACGAGGTCCGTGACTACGTCCTCGGCCAACAGGACGCCACGAAATTCCTGGACCGCTACGCCGAGATACTCGAGATCATCGGCGCCGGCTACACCCGGGAGAGCAAGCGTTACCTCACGCTCGCGGTCGGCTGTACCGGCGGCAAGCACCGGTCGGTCGTGATGGCCCAGCAATTGGCCGACCGGCTCACTGCGACGGGCGTGCGAACCACGGTGGTGCACCGGGATCTGGGCCGTGAGTAGGCCGATACGGGTCGTGGCGCTGGGCGGCGGCCACGGGTTGCACGCTTCGCTGTCGGCGCTGCGCCTGATCACCACTGATCTCACGGCAGTTGTCACGGTCGCTGACGACGGCGGCTCGTCCGGACGGATCCGGCGCGAGCTCAACGTGCTGCCCCCTGGCGATCTGCGAATGGCGCTCGTGGCGCTGGCCGGATCGCAGCCGCAGCATCAGCAGTGGGCCGAGTTGCTGCAGCATCGTCTCGGTGGCAACGGCGTGCTCTCGGGTCATCCGCTGGGCAACCTGCTGCTCACCGGACTTCTCGAACGGGGAAACGACCCTGAGGGCGCACTCGCCTGGCTCGGCGAGTTGGTGGGTTCGGTCGGCCGGGTACTGCCGATGAGCCCGGTCCCGCTCGACCTGGTCGCCGACGCCGACCGCTTCGATCCCGAGGATCCGCACCGCACGCGGCGGATCCGCGGTCAGTCGTCGATCGCGGCCACGCCTGGGCGGGTGTGCTCGGTGCGGCTGCTGCCGCCGGGTGCGCCGGCCTGTGCCAGCGCCGTCGACGCGGTCCGCGAGGCCGACCTGGTCGTGCTGGGACCGGGCTCCTGGTTCACGAGCGTCATCCCGCACCTGCTGCTGCGTGAGCTGGGCCGCACCTTGGCCGACACTCATGCCCGAGTCGTAGTCGTCCTCAACCTCGTGCCGCAGGTCGGCGAGACCGACGACTATTCGCCGGCAGACCTCTTGCGGATTTTGCTCGGACATGCAGAGACTTTTGGAGGCTTGAAAGTCGATACAGTGATCGCTGACCTTGACGCGACCCCCGACGTCAAGGAACTGAATAGCTACACCCGGGCAATCGGCGCGAACCTGTTGGTAGCGAGGCTCGCGGCTGATGACAGCGCGGAGCGGCACGATCCGAAGCGGCTGAGTGAGGCCTTTGCGCAGGCTCTTGCCGAGCGAGGGCCAGAGGGGGAACACAGATGGCAATGACCGCGGCAGTGAAGGACGAACTCAGTCGCGTCCCGGTGGCCAAGATGACGGCTCGCAAGTCGGAGATGGCCACGATGCTCAGGTTCGCCGGAGGGCTGCACCTGGTCGGCGGTCACATCATCATCGAGGCCGAACTGGACACCGGGTCGGTGGCGCGACGGTTGCGCAAGGAGATCGCCGACATCTTCGGCTACGGCTCGGAGGTGCAGATCGTTTCCGGCGGCGGCCTGCGCAAGGGCAGCCGCTACCTCGTCCGGGTGACGAAGGACGGCGAAGGGCTGGCCCGCCAATCCGGGCTGATCGACCTGCGCGGCCGTCCGGTGAAAGGACTGCCCCACCACGTGGTCGCCGGCGGTCTCGGTGACGCGGAGGCGGCCTGGCGCGGGGCCTTCCTGGCCCATGGCTCGCTGACCGAGCCCGGTCGGGCCTGCTCCCTCGAGATCACGTGTCCGTCAGCCGAGGCGGCCCTTGCCCTCGTCGGTGTCGGCCGGCGCCTGGGCGTGTCGGCCAAGGCCCGCGAGGTCCGCGGCAGCGATCGGGTGATCGTCCGCGACGGTGACGCGATCGGCACGCTGCTCACCCGCATCGGCGCGCACGAGTCGGTGATGGCGTGGGAGGAACGGCGAATGCGCCGGGAAGTGCGGGCGACCGCGAACCGGCTCGCCAACTTCGACGACGCCAACCTCCGCCGTTCGGCCCGGGCCGCGGTCGCGGCCGGCGCGCGAGTCGAACGAGCACTGGAGATCCTGGCCGACGACGCGCCCGATCACCTGTTGCAGGCCGGCCGGCTGCGGCTGGAGCACAAGCAGGCCTCACTCGAGGAACTCGGGGCGCTCTCGGATCCGGTGATGACCAAGGACGCCGTCGCCGGGCGCATCCGTCGACTGCTGGCGATGGCCGACAAGCGCGCGGCCGACCACGGCATACCCGACACCGAATCCGCAGTGACGCCCGACATGCTCGCCCCCTAGCCCGTTCCCGATTGTGCAACTTCTGGCGCTCTGAGGCCGCCAGGAGTTGCACAATCGCCAGTTGGGACGGCTACCCGTCGGTAAGTGCGGACGGCAAAGCCCTCCGGCGACCCGATAGGGTGAAAGCGCGTGCGCCGCAGTGCCGCGGGCCGCCCTAGCTTTGTTCCGCCACCAAGGAGTCGACGCAGTGACCGTTCGTGTGGGCATCAACGGATTCGGCCGGATCGGCCGTAACTTCTTCCGCGCCGCCGGTGCGTCCGGCGCAGACATCGAGATCGTCGCGGCCAACGACCTCGGCGACGTCGCGACCATGGCGCATCTGCTCAAGTACGACAGCATTCTCGGCCGGCTGGGCCAGCCGGTCGTCGCGACCGGCGACGGCATCAAGGTCGGTGACCAGACGATCAAGATCCTGGCCGAACGCGACCCGGCCGACCTGCCGTGGAGCGACCTCGGGGTCGACGTCGTCCTCGAATCCACCGGTTTCTTCACCAAAGCCGCGGCCGCGCGCAAGCACGTCGACGCGGGCGGGGCCAAGAAGGTCGTCATCTCGGCGCCGGCAACCGACGAGGACGTCACGATCGTCATGGGCGTCAACGACGGCGACTACGACCCGGCCAAGCACACGATCATCTCGAACGCGTCGTGCACGACCAACTGCCTGGGCCCGCTGGCCAAGGTTCTCGATGACGCCTTCGGCATCGAGAGCGGCTTGATGACGACGATCCACGCGTACACGCAGGACCAGAACCTGCAGGACGCGCCGCACAAGGACCTGCGCCGGGCCCGCGCCGCCGCCATCAACATCGTGCCCACCTCCACCGGGGCGGCCAAGGCGATCGGGCTGGTGCTGCCCGGCCTGAAGGGCAAGCTCGACGGCTACGCGCTGCGCGTGCCCGTCCCGACCGGCTCGGCCACTGACCTGACTGTCACGCTCGGTCGCGAAACGACGGCCGACGAGGTCAAGGCTGCGTATCAGAACGCGGCCGACGGTCCGCTCAAGGGCATCCTCACCTACACCGAGGACCCGATCGTCTCCTCCGACATCGTCACCGATCCGGCCTCCTGCATCTTCGACGCGGGACTGACCAAGGTCGTCGGCAACCAGGTCAAGGTCGTCGGCTGGTACGACAACGAGTGGGGTTACTCCAACCGGCTCGTCGACGTGGTCGCGCTCGTCGGCTCTTCGCTGTAGGCGCGCAGTGCGCGCGCTAGACGACCTGATCCGGCACGGTGTCAAGGGCCGGCGAATCCTGGTCCGCTCGGACCTCAACGTGCCGCTCAGCGCGGACGCTCGGCCCAGGGTGACCGACGACGGTCGGATCCGGGCGTCGCTGCCGACCCTGACCAGGCTGCTCGACCAGGGCGCTCGGGTCATAGTGGCCGCTCACCTCGGCCGTCCGAAAGGCGCGCCGGATCCGGCCTATTCACTCGGTCCGGTCGCCGACCGGCTGGCCCAACTGCTGGGCCGACCGGTCGAGTTCGCGCTCGATACCGTGGGCGAGAGCGCCCGCCTGCTCGCCGCGGATCTGCACGACGGCGAGTTGCTGCTGCTCGAGAACGTCCGGTTCAACCCGGGAGAGACGAGCAAGGACGACGCGGAGCGGTTGGCGTTCGCCCGCTGTCTGGCCTTGCTCACCGGCGGCGACGACGACGGCGGGGCGTTCGTCGAGGACGCGTTCGGGGCCGTGCACCGCAAACATGCGTCGGTGTACGACGTCGCCACCCTGCTCCCGCACTACTGCGGCCATCTCGTCCGCGACGAGCTGCAGGTGCTCCGCGAGCTGACCGGCGAACCGAAGCGGCCGTACTCGGTCGTTCTGGGGGGATCCAAGGTCAGCGACAAGCTTGCGGTCATCGACGCGCTGTTGCCGAAGGTCGACCACCTCCTGGTCGGCGGTGGAATGTGTTTCACGTTCCTCGCCGCACAGGGCCACGAGGTCGGCGACTCGCTGCTGGAGACCGATCAGGTCGACACCTGCCGCCGCTTGCTGGCTGACGCCGGCGACAAGATCGTGCTGCCCTCTGATGTGGTCGTGGCGGCGGAGGTCAGCGCCGACGCAGCGATCAAGACCGTTGCCGCGACCGCGATACCGCCCGGACAGAAGGGCCTGGACATCGGGCCGGAAACGGTACGGGCATTCGCCGACGTGCTCCGGGGGTCACAGACCGTGTTCTGGAACGGTCCGATGGGTGTCTTCGAGGTCGCCCCGTTCGCGACCGGGACGAAAGGCGTCGCCGAGGCCGTCGCCGCCGTCGACGGGCTGTCCGTGGTGGGTGGAGGCGATTCCGCCTACGCGGTTCGGGCCCTCGGGCTGAACGTCAACGCGTTCGGGCACATCTCGACCGGCGGCGGGGCGTCGCTGGAGTTCCTCGAGGGCAAGACGTTGCCGGGTGTCACCGTGCTGGAAGAGGTCTGAGTGAGCGAAGACGCTCGGGCATCGCGCGGCGGTCGCAAACCGCTGATCGCCGGCAATTGGAAGATGAATCTGAATCATCTCGAGGCGATCGCGCTCACCCAGAAGATCGCGTTCAGCCTCAACGAACAGCAGCTCGGCGAGGTCGACGTCGCCGTGCTGCCGCCGTTCACCGACCTACGCAGCGTGCAGACGCTGGTCGACGGCGACCGCCTTCTGCTCAGGTACGGTGCGCAGGACCTGTCGCCGCACGATACCGGCGCCTACACCGGTGACATCGGCGGTCCGATGCTGGCCAAACTGGGCTGCAGCTACGTCGTGATCGGGCATTCGGAGCGGCGCGAGTATCACCACGAGGACGACGCCACCGTTAACGCCAAAGTGGTCGCCGCGTTCCGCAACGAGCTGACGCCGATCTTGTGCGTCGGCGAGACGCTCGAGGTCCGCGAGTCCGGCGAGCACATCGCTCACACGACGGCGCAGCTCGACGGCGCCCTGGCCGGTGTGCCCAGCGAGCACGTTCAGGGCATCGTCGTCGCCTACGAGCCGGTGTGGGCCATCGGCACCGGCAAGGTGGCCACGCCGGCGGATGCGCAGGAAGTGTGTGCTGCGATCCGCGGTCGGCTGCACGCGCTCTACTCGGCCGAGCTGGCCCGCGGAGTACGGGTTCTATACGGGGGCTCGGTCAAGGCCGGCAACGCTGCGGAACTGTTCGCCGGGGCGGATGTCGACGGCGCGCTCGTCGGCGGCGCCAGCCTGGACGCGGGAGAATTCGCGGCAATCTGCCTCGCCGCGGGCGCACCGGCCCAGGTGGCCTGAGCGCCAGGTATCCTTAGCCGACAACCCGCCGGTACCCATCACTTCCAGCCGAGGCCGCCTGAATGATCTTCACCCTCTCGATCGTGCTCATCGTCACGAGCCTGCTGCTCGTCGTCCTCGTGCTGCTGCACCGAGGCAAGGGCGGCGGCCTGTCCTCGATGCTCGGTGGCTCGTTCTACTCGAACCTGTCCGGCTCCTCGGTCGTCGAGCGCAACCTCGACCGCCTCACGGTCATCGCCGGGCTTGTCTGGGCAATCTGCATCATCGGCCTCGGCCTGCTCTACAAGAACACCTGATCGTGCCGAATACCGGCAACCGCAGCGAATCGGAGAGGTAATACAACGTGGCTGGTGGCAGTGCCATTCGTGGCAGCCGTGTCGGCGCCGGACCGATGGGCGAAAAGGAACGCGGCGAGTCCGCCCCCCGGCAGCGCGTCTCGTTCTTCTGCGCGAACGGGCACGAGGTCCGGCCCGCGTTCGCCGTGGAGGCTGTCCTGCCTGATACCTGGGACTGTCCGAAGTGCGGATTCCCAGCCGGCCGGCAGTCCGAGACGCCACCCAACGCGCCCCGCAACGAGCCCTACAAGACCCACCTGGCCTACGTGAAAGAACGCCGCAGCGACGCCGACGGCGCCGCGATTCTGGAAGAAGCGCTGCAGCGGCTGAAGGCGCGGCGCGGCGAGTCCTGAGCCGGCTCAGCCTGGTGCTGGTTGGTACCGGCCGTCCGGCAGCTTGCCGGCGGCCGCCTGATCGATCAACCACAGCGTGCGTTGCCGGCCGCGTGGCCGGGCGGCCGGAACCGGGACCGGTGGATCGCCGAGCGCCATCGCCACAGCGTCGGCCTTGGCTGCACCGGAGGCGACGAGCCAGACTTCATTCGCGGCATCCAGAGCCCGGAAGGTCATCGAGAGCCGAATCGGTGGCGGCTTCGGCGAGTCGCGGACGGCGATCACCGCGGCGTCCTGCTCGTTGACGCCGGGATGCCCGGGAAACAGCGACGCGCAGTGGCCGTCAGGTCCGACGCCGAGCAGTACGGCGTCGAAGTTCGGCACGTCTTCGCCGGCCTGATCCGGCGTGAGCGCGGCGGCGAGATCCCGGGCATATGAGTCGGCCGCCGCCTCCGCGTCGACGCCGAACGGCGCATCTGCGGCCGGCATGCGGTGGACGAGCCCGGGGTCCAGCGGCAACGCGTCGAGCAGCGCCGCGAATGCCGCCTTGTCGTTGCGCTCGTCGGAGTCTGACTCGACGTAGCGTTCGTCGGCCCACCAGATATGGACGCGGTGCCAGGCGAGGGTGTCCCGGCCGGGAGCCTGGCCAACTGCGCGCAGCACCTGCTCGAGGATTCCGCCGCCGGTGAGCACGAGATGCGCCACCGGGCGCACCGACAGGGCCGAGTCCAGCGTGGCCACCAGCCGGTCCGCGGTGCTTGCGGCCAGCGAATCCGCCGACGCCTCGACGAGAATCTCGGGGGGTGCGCCGGACATGTCTGCTCAGCCTTCCTGCGCGGCCAGCGCGGGGTCGTGCCAGATGTGGGTGCGGGTGCTCGGGCGCTCGAGCAGGTCCTTCTGTCCGGTAACGGCAGCGAGCGCCAGCGCGTAGGGCTGATCGGCGTCGAGCCGACGCAGTTCTTCGGCCAGGACGTCGCCCGTGCTGCGCGGCGGGAACGGGGCGATCGTGTCCATCTGGTTCGGCCGGCGCATGACGAGCTTGTAGCCCTCGTTGCGCATGTCGATGCGGTACTCGTCGGAGAAATCGATCGCGACCGATGAGATGTACTTGCCTTCGGCCTGTTCCACCGGCACGTCGATATCCAGGCGACTGGTCAACCAGCCCGCGAGCAGTTGCGCCGAGGGGTCCTTCGCGTTGCCACGGACCACTACCGAGCGGGCCGGGCCGGGCGCGGTGTCGAACGCCGACGCCAGCGCCGCACGCCACGGCGTGATGACCGTCCAGGTCAGGTCGGTGTCGCCGGGGGCATAGTCGGCCCCGCGCTGGCGCAGCGCCGCTTCGGGGTCGGCGTCGCGGATGACGTTGGTGATGCGCCGGTCGGCGAACACGCCGAGCGGGTCGTGAGCGATGACCTCCGGCGTCGCGGAGTACCACCAGGTGACTACAGGCGCGTCCGGCGCGAGCAGGGGGAGCGTGACCGACTCGGCGTGCAACGCCAGCCGGCCGTACATCCGGAGCACCACCGATTCGCCCGGCCCGTACCGGCCGCCGATCTCCACCTCGGCGTCCAGCCGCGGTACCGGGGCCTCGATCTGGCGGCGGATCACCGACAGGACGCGCATGGGGTGTCGCGACGACGCGATGCTGACGGCGGCCTCGACCTCCCGGGTGTCCCGCTCGTCCATGACCACCACGAGGGTGAGGGCCAACCCACTCGTCACGCCACCGCCCGTGCGCCGCTCGGCGGCCAGGGCCTTGACCACCGCACTGCCCGTGGTGTCCCACAGTGTCGTCATGGCCGCCGCCAGGCGCGTCCGTCGCGGCTGAGCATCTCGTCGGCGGCCTTCGGCCCCCACTCGCCGGCGCGGTAGGTCTCGGGCTTGTGATCGCCCCAGAACTCCTCCAGTGGGTCGACCACCCGCCATGAGGACTCGACCTCGGCGTTGCGCGGGAACAGGGTCGAGTCGCCGAGCAGGACGTCGAGGATGAGCCGCTCGTAGGCCTCGGGGGAGGACTCGGTGAATGCCTCGCCGTACAGGAAGTCCATCGACACATCGCGGACCTCCATCATCGATCCGGGCACCTTCGAGCCGAACTTCAGCGTGACGCCTTCGTCGGGCTGGACCCGGATGACCAACTGGTTGTGCCCGAGTTCCTCGGTGTCGGTCCGGCTGAACGGCAGGTGCGGTGCCTTCTTGAACAGGACGGCGATCTCGGTGACCCGGCGCGGCAGGCGCTTGCCCGTGCGCAGGTAGAACGGGACCCCGGCCCACCGCCGGGTGTCGATGCCGAGCCGCACGGCCGCGTACGTCTCTGTCGTCGAATCGGGTTCGACATCCTTTTCCGCGGTGTAGGCGACGACTCGCTCACCGGCTTGCCAACCCTGGTCGTACTGGCCGCGCACGGCATAGGCCTCCAGATCATCCGGCAGGGTGATCGCGCGCAGCACCTTGAGCTTCTCGGTCTGAATCGCCTCGGCCGTGAACTCCACGGGCTCTTCCATCGCGGTCAGCGCGAGCAGTTGCAGCAGGTGGTTCTGCAGCACGTCTCGAGCTGCGCCGGTGGCGTCATAGAACGCGGCCCGGCCGGCGATGCCGACGTCCTCGGCCATGGTGATCTGCACCGAGTCGACGAAGTTGGCGTTCCAGACCGGCTCGAAGAGCTGGTTGGCGAAGCGCAGCGCCATGAGGTTCTGGACGGTTTCCTTACCCAGGTAGTGGTCGATCCGGAACACGTCGCCGGGGGTGAACACGTGGTCGACGAGCGCGTTCAGTTCCATTGCGCTCTTCAGGTCGTTGCCGAACGGCTTCTCGACCACGACCCGCCGCCATCCGCCGGCCCGGTGGTTGTCGGCCAGCCCCGTGCGCTGCATCTGCTTCAGCACGGTCGGGAACATGCTGGGCGGGATCGACAGGTAGAACGCCGCGTTGCCGTGGATGCCGTGCGAGGCCCACAGTTCGTCGAGGGCCTCGGCCAGGGCGTCGAAGGCGTCGTCATCGTCGAACGAGCCTGCGACGAACCGGATGTCGCCGGATAGCCGGGCCCAGACATCCTCGTCCCACGGGGTGCGCGCGTGCTCCTGGGCGGCAGCCTTGGCCAAGCTCTCGAAGTCGCCGTCGCCCCAGTCGCGGCGCGCGAACCCGAGCAGCACGAAATCAGGCGGCAGCAGGCCGCGATGCGCGAGGTCGTAGATGGCGGGGAGCAACTTCTTGCGGGCCAGGTCGCCGGTGACACCGAAAACGACCAGGGCGCACGGCTCCGGCACCCGAGGCAGCCGTCGATCACGCGGGTCGCGCAACGGGTTCGCGACCACCGCATGCGGAGTGCCGGCCGGAGCATGCAGCGGTGCGCCGGCCGGCTCGGACTTCGCCTCGCTAGCGGTGGATGCGTTGGTCATGACTTGGCGGCGTCGAGCTGCTCCCGGACACTGTCGGCGAGCTGGGCGTAGGAGTCCTCGAACTTCTGGATGCCTTCGACCTCGAGGACCTCGATCACGTCGTCGTAGCTGACGCCGAGTTCGTTGAGGCGGTCGATGACGTTGCGGGATTCGTCGTAGCTGCCCGCGACAGCATCGCCCCGGATCTTGCCGTGATCGGCCACGGCGTCGAGCGTTGCCTCAGGCATAGTGTTCACCGTATTCGGAGCGACCAGCTCGACGACGTACATGGTGTCGTCGTAGGCCGGGTCCTTGACGCCGGTCGAGGCCCACAGCGGGCGCTGCTTGTGCGCACCGGCGGCTTCGAGAGCCTTCCACCGGTCGGAGGAGAACATCTTCTCGTAACGCTCGTAGGCCAGCCGGGCGTTGGCGATGCCAGCCTTGCCGCGTAGGGCCTTGGCTTCGTCGCTACCGATCTTGTCCAGGCGCTTGTCGATCTCGGTATCGACCCGAGAGACGAAGAACGAGGCCACCGACTGGATCGTCGACAGGTCGATGCCGGCGTCCTTCGCCTGCTCGAGCCCGCTGATGTACGCCTCCATCACGCCGTCGTAGCGATCCAGGCCGAAGATGAGGGTGACGTTGACGTTCACCCCGGCGGCGGTGGCCGCCTCGATCGACTTGAGCCCCTCCATCGTCGCCGGGATCTTGATCATGACGTTGGGCCGGTCGACCAGCCACCACAATCCCTTGGCTTCAGCGGTGGTGCGCTCCGCGTCGTGGGCGATGCGCGGGTCGACCTCGATCGAGGCCCGGCCGTCCTTGCCGTCGGTGCGGTCAAATGCCGGGCGCAACACGTCGCAGGCCCAACGGATGTCGAACGCCATCAGGTAACGCACCGCACCGTCGATCGCCACCTCGCGCACGGCCAGGTCGCGAACCTGGTCCTCGTACGCGCTGCCCTTCTCTAGCGCCTTCTGGAAGATCGTCGGGTTGCTGGTGACGCCGACGACGTGCTTGTTGTCCATCAGCTCCTGCAGGTTGCCGGTGCGCAACCGTTCCCGGCTGATGTCGTCGAGCCAGATCGATACGTCCTGTGCGGAAAGTTCGGCGAGTGGATCACTCATGTGGATCTCCTTAGTTGCCGGTTGTCGCGCCGCGGATCTCTCCGGCGCGTTCGAGTGCGGAGTGCGCCGCGGCGACGACGCGGTCCGGGGTGAAGCCGAACTGTTCGAACAGCACGTTGCCTTCGGCGCTGGCGCCGAAGTGTTCGATGCTGATGATCTCGCCGAAGTCGCCGACCAGCTCGCGCCAGCCCTGGCTGACGCCGGCCTCCACGCTGATCCGGGCCTTGACGTCGGGCGGCAGTATCTGCTGGCGATAGGCCGGCGTCTGCTCGTCGAACCATTCCTGGCAGGGCATCGAGACGACCCGGGTCGGCCAGCCCTCGTCCTCGAGCCGTTCGCGGGCCGTGAGCGCCAGCGACACCTCGGACCCCGTGGCGATGATGATCAGTTGCGGCAGGCCGGACGACGCCTCCTCGAGGACGTAGCCGCCCTTGCCGGCGTCGGTGACCTTGGCCGGGTCGAGGACCGGCAGGTTCTGCCGCGACAGCGCGAAGCCGATCGGCCGGTCCGTGTGCTCGAGCGTGGCCTGCCAGCACACCGCCGTCTCGTTGGCGTCTGCGGGCCGGACGACGTCGAGGCCGGGTATCGCCCGCAGCGCGGCGAGATGCTCGATCGGCTGGTGGGTCGGGCCGTCGCCGCCGAGCCCGATCGAGTCGTGGGTCCAGACGTAGATGGTCGGCAGTTGCATGAGCGCCGCGAGTCGCACCGGCGGGCGCATGTAGTCGCTGAACACCAGGAACGTGCCGCCGTATACGCGCGTGCCGCCGTGCAGGGTGATGCCGTTCAGGATCGAACCCATCGCGTGCTCGCGGATGCCGAAGTGCAGGGTGCGCCCGTACGGTCCGCCCGGCCAGGTCTTCGTCTGGAACTCGGCGGGGGTGAAGCTCGGCTCGCCCTCCATCGTGGTGTTGTTGCTCTCGGCCAGGTCGGCCGAACCGCCCCACAGTTCGGGCAGCACACCGGCCAGTGCGGTGAGCACCTTGCCCGATGCGGCCCGGGTCGAGACGGCGTTGGGCTTGCCGTCCTTGTCAGCCGGGAAGCTCAACAGGTGCTCGGTCCAGCCGTCGGGCAGTTCGCGACGGCTCATCCGGTCGAGCAGCGCAGCCCGTTCGCGGTTGCCGCTAGTCCACTTGTCGAAGCCGCCCTGCCACTCCTCGTGCGCGGCACGACCGCGCTGGACTACCTCGCGGGCGTGCTTCATGACCTCGCGGTCGACGGCGAAGTGCTCGTCGGGGTTGAAGCCGAGGATTTCCTTGGTCTTGCGGATCTCGTCCTCGCCGAGAGCCGACCCGTGCGCCGCGCCGGTGTTCTGCTTCGTGGGTGCGGGCCAGCCGATGATCGTGCGGATGGCGATGAAGGACGGGCGGTCGGTGACCCGCTGCGCCTTGCGGATGGCCGCTTCGAGTGCGACGACATCTTCGCCCGACTCGACGCGCTGGGTGTGCCAGCCGTAGGCGTCGTAGCGCTTCACCACGTCCTCGCTGAATGCGATCGCGGTGTCGTCCTCGATGGAGATGTGGTTGTCGTCGTAGAACACGATGAGATTGCCGAGCTGCTGGTGCCCGGCCAACGAGGACGCCTCGCTGGTGACGCCCTCTTCCATGTCGCCGTCGCCGGCGATCACGTAGATGTGGTGGTCGAAGGGCGACTCGCCGGGCGCCGCGTCGGGATCGAACAGCCCGCGCTCGCGCCGGGATGCCATCGCCATGCCCACCGCGTTGGCAACACCCTGGCCGAGCGGACCGGTGGTGACCTCGACGCCGGCCGTGTGGCCGTGCTCGGGGTGACCGGGAGTCAGCGACCCCCACGTGCGCAACGACTCCAGGTCACCGAGCTCGAGCCCGTAACCGGAGTAGAAGAGCTGGATGTACTGGGTCAGCGAGGAGTGCCCGTTCGAGAGCACGAAGCGATCGCGCCCGATCCAGTTCGGGTCGGTGGGGTCGTGGCGCATCACTCGCTGGTAGAGCAGGTAGGCGAGCGGGGCGAGGCTCATGGCCGTGCCGGGGTGCCCGTTGCCGACCTTCTGGACGGCATCGGCAGCCAGCAGCCGCGCGGTATCGACGGCCCTGGTGTCGAGATCGGTCCACCATTTCGGATGCGCCGTGACGACGCCTTGTTGGCTGGCCTTGGTGGAGGTGCTCACGGGCAGTCCGGTCCCTTCGATCATTCCGACACCACGGTGGTTCTCGCCTTGGTGCTACCCATCAAGCGTAGTCACTTCGCACCAATGCCAGACCGGTCACGGCGACCCTGACTGAGCGCAGACCCGAAGGGGTTGGCGGCTACCCTGATGGGCGTGACGCAGACGCCGGTTGCGCCCGTTTCGACGGGCCTGGCCACGGTGACCCCAGCGCAACCGGCCGGTAGCCCGCGTACCGCCACGAACCGGACCCGGGCGCGCCGTCGTTCGCGGCTGCAGGCCTATGTCGCGCTCACCAAACCGCGGATCATCGAACTGCTGCTGGTGACCACCTTGCCGGCCATGGTGCTGGCCGCCGGTGGCCTGCCGGCCGGCTGGGTCGTGCTCGTCACGATGATCGGCGGGACGCTCGCGGCCGGGAGCGCGAATGCGCTGAACTGCTACGTCGATCGAGACATCGACGCCGTCATGCGCCGGACGGGCCACCGGCCGCTGGCCCGCCACGACGTCTCGCCCACCGCGGCCCTTGTCTTCGGGTTGGCGATCGGTGCCGTGTCGGTGTTGCTGATGGGCACGTTGACGAACTGGCTCGCTGGTGGCTTGACTGCGGCCGCGATCGTGTTCTACGTCGTCGTCTACACGATGTTGCTCAAGCGGCGCACCGCCCAGAACATCGTGTGGGGCGGGGCCGCCGGCTGCATGCCGGCGCTCATCGGCTGGGCGGCGGTGACCGGCTCACTGGCGTGGGCGCCGGTTGTACTGTTCGCCATCGTGTTCTTCTGGACGCCCCCGCACTTCTGGGCGTTGGCGATCCGCTACCGAGAGGATTACTCCCGGGCGGGCGTGCCCATGCTGCCCGTGGTCGCGGCGCCGATCCGGGTGGCCCGCGAGATCGTGATCTACGCCTGGCTCACCGTTGCGACGTCACTCGTGCTCTGGCCCTTGGCCACCGGGTGGGTGTACGGGGCGCTCGCGGCGCTCGCCGGGCTGGTGCTCCTCGTCGGCGCGCACCGGCTGCTGCGACGCACCAAACGCGGTGAGAACGCCAAGCCCATGCAGCTGTTCCACCTGTCGAACAGTTATCTGGCGTTCGTGTTCGTCGCGATCGCGCTCGACACGTTCGTGCGCTGAGTCCGTCGCTCCTACCCGGCGGCGAAGGCCAGCGGGATGCTCGCCGGCGTCTGAATCTTCAGCGTGACGTTGCCGGTGCGCACCGAACCTCCGATCACGATCTTGCCGGTCGTGAACGTGGCCGGTACCTGAAACACGTTGAACACCTTGTTCGCCGACGAGGCGACGTTCCGGGCCGAGACGACGCGCCCATCGGGCAGTTTGAGCTTCAACAGTTGCGGTTCGAAGCCGAAAGACGACCCCGGGTTCAACGAGTCGGTGTAGGTCAGCCGCATGGTCAGCATCGCATCGGCCGCTCTGGTGGGGTGTGAACTCTCGTGGGCCGGGACCCAGAAGCTCAGCTCGGCGGTGCCCGCGGTCGCGTGGAAGGTTGCCTTGACCGAGTTGGCGCCGTTGGAGAACGTGACCGGGATGGACCTGGTCGTGCTGAGCGAAGCAACGCGGTGTCGCCGGTTCAGCACGGTCAGGTTCTTCGGGCCGGCGTCGCCCTGCGGCAGCGACAGGCTTTGCGTGTACTCCGCGTCGGTCAGCTGCAAGCTGGCCGTCCTGCCGGTCGGCACGGCCACCACGACGTAGGACTCGCTGTCCGCCGTCGATGGCACCGGGCGCGGAGAGGCACCGGACACCAGCACGGTCAGCTTTCCGGTCGACGAGAAGGCATGGCTCTCACCGGGAACGTCGTCGACCTGAAACGCGATGAGCTGTTCGCCGGGCGGGGCGGAGCGCGCGTCGTCACCATGTCCGTAGCGGGCGACCGGCCCGGCGGCCACCAGCCGAACGCCGGTGTTGAGACTGATCATCTGCGCGTTGTCGCGCTGCGGTGGGGCGGCAACGCTGCCGAGGTCGGCCGTGGCCAGCAGGCCCTTGGCCGCGGCCGGTGGCTTCGGAACGCTCAGGTGGCCATTGCCTGACGGCGGGTCCGCGCCGTCAGGGCGCTTCAGGTCGGCGTCGGCCGGCGGCGCATCCGGGTCCGGGCTTCGCGGCGTGCTGGCGACGGCCAGCTTGACGTTTCCTGAGCCGGTCCGGGTCAGCGGGAAGCTGAGGTAAGGCTTGGTCGCGTCGCCATCCACGAACAACACCGGGCCGCAGCGCAGGTTCGAGTCCACATCGGTCTTCTTGGCGCCGCTGGCCGGCTTCTTGGGTACGGCGAAGTAGCACCGCGTGTCCGCGTTCTTGGCGCCGTGGCGCCGATTGACCATGACGGCCACGTTCTTTTCCGCTTGCTCGAGTACGTCGGACGCGTTCGCGATCTTGGATCCGCTGTAGGTGAGCTTGGGGGCGTCGTCACGCAGGAACAGGAAGTAGCCCCCGGTGAGCAGGCCGGCGACCACGACCACAACCAGTCCGATGATCAAGGGCCGATTGCCGGTGCGCCGCGGCGGCGCGGGATAGGGCGCAAACTGAGCGCCGGGCGGTGGCTGGTTCCAGGAGGGCGCGCCGGGGCCGGCCCAGGTCTGCTGCTGTGCTTGGCCTTCCTGGCCGGCCCATCCCGGAGGCGGCGCACTGGGCGCCACAGCCGGGGCTTGTACCGGTGGTGGCGGCGGTGGTGGCGGTGGTGCGAATTCGCCGACGCGACGCTGGTGTTCGGTCCAGGACTGACCGTCGTAGTAGCGCTGCGCGTTTTGATCCTGGGGGTCGGGGTACCAGCCGGCTTCGGCCATACGGCTCTCCTGTGCCAATCGAACGGGGTCGACGAGGGATGAATAGTGGCAGTGATGGCCAGAGCCGTCCAATGCTCACGCCTAGGATTGGCGAATGACACTCGTGTTCGCGGCCTGCGCCCACGTGCTGGCGGCTGACCGGAACAGCCCGGCGCGTTTCCGGCCGCCGGCGGTCCACGTATGACGATCGCCGTCCCGGACACCCGCCGCCTGCGCGCGCTGCGGCGCATGAAGATCATCGCGATCGGACTGCTCGTCGTGGCTGCGGTCGTCTACGTCCTCTGCCGGACCCTCGGTCACGGGCACGGCGGTTGGGGCTACCTGCAGGCGGCCGCGGAAGCGTCGATGGTCGGTGGGCTGGCCGACTGGTTCGCGGTGACGGCATTGTTCCGGCACCCGTTGGGGTTGCCCATTCCGCACACCGCAATCATCCCGCGCAAGAAGGACGAGATCGGCGAGGGCCTGGCCGGCTTCGTCAGCGACCACTTCCTGACCGCGGACATCGTCGGCGAGCGCGTCGCGATGGCCCGTGTTCCGCAACGTGTGGGCGACTGGCTGGCCGACCCGGCGCACGCCCAGCAGGTTGCCGAGGAACTCAGCGCCGCAGTCGGCGGGATGGCGTCGGTGCTGCACGACGACGAACTGCGCAATGCCGTCGCCGCGTTCGCCGACAAGTGGTTGCGTGAGATCGACGTGGCCCCGCATCTCGCCCGGCTGCTCGACGCGGTCTGCGACTCCGGACAGCACCAGGCGGCGCTCACTGCGGGCCTGCGCGGCACAATCCGCTTCCTCGACGCCAACCGAGCGGTATTCCGCAAGCGGCTCGCCGACGAGTCGCCGGAATGGGTGCCCGAGTGGGTTGACGACCGGGTCTTCGCCAAGGGCTTCACCGCCCTGCAGTCGTTCCTCGCCGATGTTGCCGCCGACGAGACCCACGATCTGCGCAAGACCTTCGATGTCCAGTTGCGCGACCTGGCGGATCGACTGCGCACCGACCCGGAGCAGGCGGCCCGGATCGAAGCGGCCAAGGTGCAGCTGCTCGATCGACCCGACGTGCGCGACTGGTTGACGACGCTGTGGACCAACCTCAAGAAGTTCATCGTCGACGGTGCCGCCGACCCGAACTCCGACTTGCGCCGCTCCGTGCAGTCCCTGACCGTCCGCGCGGGCGAGGCGTTGCGCGACGATCCGGCGCTGGGCGCCAAGATTGACGAAGTGCTGCAGCGGGTCAGCGCCCACGTCGTGACGAATTACGCCGCCGATCTGGCGGGCGTGATTTCGGCAACTGTCGAACGTTGGGACACCCAGGAGACCAGCCGCCGCCTCGAGCTGCAGGTGGGGCGGGATCTGCAGTTCATCCGCATCAACGGCACGGTGGTCGGCTCGCTGGCCGGCCTGATCATTTACTCCTTGAGCCAGCTGCTGTAGCGCCAGCCTCGACGAGCAACAGCACGCGCAGGGCTGCGATCCAGACCAGGCAGGCGCCCAGCATGTGCGCGGCCACCAACAGCGCCGGCACGTGGAGGAAGTACTGCGTGTAGCCGATGACGCCCTGGGCCAGCTCCACCGCAAAAAGCGTCCACGCCGCTTGCCGGAAGACCGGAGCCAATCGCAACGCGTAAGCCAGCGCGACTATGCCGATCGTCAGCCCGACCAGGACCATCACCGCATCCGCGTGCAGCTGGACCAGGCCGGCGGTCGCGAGATGGATCCGGTGGACCTTGCCGTTCTGCGCATCGCCGGCGTGCGGTCCGCTGCCCGTGACAACCGTGCCGACGACCAGCACGCCCGCGGCCACGACAGCGACGGCCCGAGCCAGCAGCACGCCACTGCGCGGGGCCGCGATGGTCGGCTGCTTGCTGACCCGCCACCAGAGCAGCAGCGTCGTGGCAATGAGGGCGGCCGAAAGCAGGAAATGCGATGCGACCAGCCAAGGGTTGAGGTCGGTGTAGACGACGATGCCGCCGAGGACCGCCTGGGCCGGGATGCCCGCCAGCGCGAGGGCAGCGAGGCGGATCTGGCGACGCTGACGGACAGCGGTGAGCAAGGTCAGCAGCAGGACGGCCACCAGCACGAAGGTCAGCGTTCGGTTGGTGAACTCGATCACGCCGTGGCTGCCGAGCTTGCGGGTGACCACCAGCGAGGACCCGCTGCACGACGGCCAGGTCGGGCAGCCCAAGCCGGAGTTCGTCAACCGCACGGCGCCGCCGGTGACGACGATGACGACGTTGGCGGCGACGGAGGCCAGCGCAAGGCGACGCAGGACCAGCGGGGAATCGGCCCGACTGAGCAGCCACGCCCATCCGTAACGCCGAGGGGGCGCCGCGGGCGAGACCTCTACTCCCATCGGAACCACCGGGCCGCAGCCGGCAGGGCAACCGCGGTCCACACCAGCAGGGTGAGCACGGGCCGCACCGGGATGCCGGAACCGACCTGCAGCACCTGGTGCAGCCCGTCAGAGAGGGCGGCCGACGGCAGGTACTGCAGCACGTCGCGGACGGCGGCCGGATACCGGCTCAGCGGGATGGCGATACCGCCCGCGAACAGCAGGACGAGCCAGATCAAGTTCGCTGCGGCCAGCGTGACCTCGGCCCGTAGGGTGCCGGCTACCAAGAGCCCCAGCCCCCCGAACGCGGTCGTGCCCAGGACGACGAGCAGCAGGGCGAGGAGTGGGTCGCCGTGCGGGTGCCAGGCCAGCGCCAGGCCCAGCGCGCAGATGAATACGACCTGGACGATCTCGATGAGCAGTACGGCCAGCGTCTTGCCGCCGATGAGCACCGAACGCGGCAATGCGGTGGCGCCCAAGCGCTTGAGCACGGCGTACTTGCGCTCGAAGCCGGTCCCGATCGCCAAGCCGGTGAACGCGGCCGACATCACGGCGAGGGTGATGATGCTGGGCACCACGAAGTCGATACGCCGCGGATCATCGAGCGAATACAGAAGCGGCAGGTTGAAGAAGAACAGCAACAACAGCGGGATGACGAGCGTGAGGCCGACCTGTTCGCCGTTACGCAGCAGTAACCGAAACTCCATGCTGGTCTGGGCGGCCAGCATTCGGGGCCGCGGCCCGGCCGCCGGTCTCGGAACGAAGGACGTGATCACGCCCGCAGCTCCCGCCCGGTGAGCTCAAGGAAGACGTCTTCGAGGCTGCGCCGCTCGACGGTGAGGTCGTCGGCCAGCACGCCCTGCCCGGCGCACCACGCGGTCAGGGTGGCCAGGAACTGCGGGCTGACCTCGCCGCTGACCAGGTAGCGGCCCGGCTCGGACTCCGCGGCCTGACTGCCCTCGGGTAGGGCGGCGACGAGTGAGCCCAGCCCCAAGCCGGGACGGGCCCGGAACCGGATCTGGCCTTCGGCGCCGGTCCGGGTCAGCTCCGCGGGTGAGCCGGCGGCCACCACCCGGCCGGCGTCGATGACCACGACGGTGTCGGCCAACTGCTCCGCCTCGTCGAGGAAGTGGGTGGTGAGCACGACGCAGACACCGTCGGCGCGCAACCGCCGGATCAAGTCCCACGTGCCACGCCGGGCCTGCGGGTCCATGCCGGCTGTGGGCTCGTCCAGGAAGACGAGCTCAGGCCGGGCAACCAGGGCGAGGGCCAGCGACAGCCGCTGCTGCTGCCCGCCAGAGAGTCGCTTCACCGGCGTCTGCGCAACTTCGGCCAGGCCGACGGTCTCGAGCAGGGCGGCGGGATCGTGGGGATGGCTGGCATAGGCCGCGAACAGCCGCAGCAGCTCCATCGCCCGGGCGCCGGTGTAGCCGCCCACGCCGTCCTGCAGCATGACGCCCACTCTGGGGCGTAGTGCGGGCGCATCGGCGATCGGGTCCAGCCCCAGCACCCGCACACTGCCCGCGTCGGGCCGGCGGAAACCCTCGCAAATCTCGATCGTCGTCGTCTTGCCCGCCCCGTTCGGGCCGAGCAGCGCCAGCACGGAACCGGCCGGGGCATGCAGTGAGAGGCCCGCGAGTGCCGGTCGCGCCCCGTAGCTCTTGACGAGGTCAGTCACCTCGACAGCGGCACTGGCGACGGCGGGCACGTCGTCAGTCTAGGAACGCCGGGTGCCGCAGCCGTCGGCGGAGCGGGCGGGAGTGCCACATGCGGCGCCCGCCGCCTCCGCCCGGCTCAAGCGCGGCTGGCGGGGGCCACGAAGGCGTCGACGTACTCCTGGCCCGACAGCAGTTGAACGGCCTCGCGAACGGTTTCGGTGACCTCGCGCAGAACGCGGGAACTGCGCTCCTCGGCGCCCCGGTCGCCGAAGTACATCGGAGCGCCGAAATGGACGGCCACCGGTGCCCGGTGCCACCGGCGAGCACCTGGGGCCAGTACGGCGCGCGTGCCGACGAGGCCGACCGGCACGACCGGCGCCCCGGAGCGCAGTGCCAGGCGGGCCACGCCGGTACGGAACTTGTAGAGCCGGCCGTCGGGGGAGCGGGTGCCCTCGGGATAGATGCCCAGCGCGCCGCCGCCGCGCAGCAGGTCGACGCCGATTTCGATCACGCCGGCCGCCGAGCGGGTATCGGCCCGTTCCACCGGCACGTGCCCGCAGCCCCGGAAGAATGCGGCCATTGCCCGGCCGCGCAATCCCGGGGTGGTGAAGTATTCGGCCTTCGCGAAATACAACACCTGCCGGCGCGCGGCGAGCGGGGTGAAGATCTCGTCGGCGAAGGAGACGTGATTGGCGGCGATGATCACCGGCCCGGACGCCGGTACGTGCTCCTGGCCCATGATTTCCGGGCGGTAGACCGCTCGCAACGCGGGGGCGAGCGTCAGTTCGAGCATCCGGTAGAGCACAGCGGAGAAGCTACCGGTACGGCGGGGCGGGGGGTGGCCTGCGGCCGCTCTGGAAATACGTCATACTGGTGTAGTGAAATTCCAGCGTGCGGCCGAACGCGGCCCGGGTGGCGGTTCCGACCGTACCCGCGACGCGGTGGCCCGGCTGGTCCTCGAACGCGGCCCCCAGCATGCGGCGGCGCTGGCCGAGCAGCTCGGGTTGTCGGCGGCGGCGATTCGCCGGCACCTCGACGCGCTGGTCGACGACGGCCTGCTCGTCGAGTGCGAGCCTCGCCGGGCGGCCGTCCGCGGCCGCGGACGACCGGCCCGTACCTACGCCCTCACTGACGAGGGCCGCGCGGCCTTCCCGCACGCCTACGACGATCTCGCCACGACCGCGTTGCGGTACCTGAGCGCACAGGGCGGCGAAGACGCCGTGGTCGCGTTCGCCGAGCACCGGGCCGAGGCCCTGGCCGAAGGCCTGACGGCTGACGTCGCCGGCGCCGCGCCGGGCGCCGAGCGCGCCGAGGCACTTGCCGGGGCGCTCACCGCGCACGGCTACGCTGCCAGTACCGAGAGCGCCACGGCCGGGGTGCAGTTGTGCCAGCACCACTGCCCGGTCGCGCACGTTGCCGCCGAGTTCCCGCAGTTGTGCGAGGCCGAGACGCGCGCGTTCGAACGCGTGCTCGGCACGTACGTCCAGAGACTGGCCACCATCGCCCACGGCGACGGGGTCTGCACCACGCATATTCCTGTTCCACCCGTTGCCCGAAAGTCTGAGCGACTCACCGCCCCATCCGGGAGGACCTGACACATGACGACTGCACCGATCATCCAGCCGGGCACGGCGCTCACCCAGGACGAGCAGATCGACGCCCTGTCCCGCTACAACTTCGGCTGGGCCGATACCGACACCGCCGGCGCCGCGGCGAAGCGCGGTCTGTCGGAGGACGTCGTGCGCGACATCTCGGCGAAGAAGAGCGAGCCGGACTGGATGCTCGAGCGGCGGGTGAAGGCGCTGTCGATCTTCGAGAAGAAGCCCATGCCGAACTGGGGTTCGGACCTGTCAGGCATCGACTTCGACAACATCAAGTACTTCGTGCGCTCGACCGAGAAGCAGGCGGCGACGTGGGACGACCTGCCCGCCGACATCAAGAACACCTACGACAAGCTCGGCATCCCCGAGGCCGAGAAGCAGCGCCTGGTCTCCGGTGTGGCCGCTCAGTACGAGTCCGAGGTCGTCTATCACAAGATCAACGAGGAGCTCGAGCGCCAGGGCGTCATCTTCCTCGACACCGACACCGCGCTCAAGGAACACCCGGAGCTGTTCAAGGAGTACTACGGCACGGTCATCCCGTCCGGCGACAACAAGTTCGCGGCGCTGAACACCGCGGTGTGGTCCGGTGGCTCTTTCATCTACGTGCCGAAGGGCGTGCACGTCGAAATCCCGCTGCAGGCCTACTTCCGCATCAACACCGAGAACATGGGCCAGTTCGAGCGCACCCTGATCATCGTCGACGAGGGTGCCTACGTGCACTACGTCGAGGGCTGCACCGCGCCGATCTACAGCTCGGACTCGCTGCACTCGGCCGTCGTCGAGATCATCGTCAAGAAGGGCGGCCGCTGCCGCTACACGACCATCCAGAACTGGTCGAACAACGTCTACAACCTGGTGACGAAGCGGGCCAAGGCCGAGGCCGGCGCGACGATGGAGTGGGTCGACGGCAACATCGGCTCCAAGGTCACGATGAAGTACCCGGCAGTGTGGCTGATGGGTGAGCACGCCAAGGGCGAGGTGCTCTCGATCGCGTTCGCCGGCGAGGGTCAGCACCAGGACGCCGGCGCGAAGATGCTGCACCTGGCCCCGCACACGTCATCGACGATCATCTCCAAGTCGGTGGCCCGCGGCGGTGGGCGCACGTCTTATCGCGGCCTGGTCGAGATCCACAAGGGTGCGCACCACAGCCGCTCCACCGTCAAGTGCGACGCCCTGCTCGTCGACGACATCAGCCGCTCCGACACCTATCCGTACGTCGACGTCCGTGAGGACGACGTGTCCATGGGCCACGAGGCCACGGTCTCGAAGGTCAGCGAGAACCAGCTGTTCTATCTGATGAGTCGCGGCCTGTCCGAGGACGAGGCGATGGCGATGATCGTGCGCGGCTTCGTCGAGCCGATCGCCCGCGAGCTGCCGATGGAGTACGCGCTCGAACTGAACCGGCTGATCGAGCTCCAGATGGAAGGGGCAGTGGGTTAACTGTGACCCTGATCGACGACCGGCCCCATTCGCATGGGACCGCGGGAACTGGGTCGCCGTCGGAGCGGTTCACCTCGCGTAATCCCGACGACTTCGCCGAGCCCAACGGCCGCGACGAGGAGTGGCGCTTCAGCCCGCTTCGTACCTTGCGCACGCTGCTCGACGGTGCACCGTCCGACGCCCGGCTCGACTGGAAGGCCGAGCTGCCCAGCGGCGCCGAGTTGGTCGAGCTCGCGAACGACGACCCCTCGCTGGCGCAGACTCCCGAGCCGGCCGATCGGCTGAGTGCGCTCGCCTACGCCCGCTCGGGCCGGGCCACCGTGCTGCGGATCGCGCCGAACGCTGACATCGCCGAGCCGATCGTCATCCACCTCACCGGCACCGGTTCCGACGACGTGGTTTGGGGTCGGTTCGTCATCGACGCCGGCGCGAACGCCTCGGCCACCGTCGTCGTCGAGTACCGCGGGCGGACGCGCTTCGCCGGCGAGGCCAGTGTGCTGGTGGGCGACGGCGCGCGGCTGTCCCTGGTACACGTGCACGAATGGGACGCCGGCACGTTGCACAACGAGCACGTGGGCGCCCGGGTGGGCCGCGACGCGAGCTACCGCTACACGTCGGTCTCGCTCGGCGGCGACGTCGTGCGCATCTCACCGACGGTGAACTACGCCGGACCGGGTGGGCGGGCCGAACTGCTGGGTGTCGCCTTCGCCGGCCAGCGCCAGCACCTCGAGTCGCGGCTCTACATCGACCACTCGACGCCCCAGTGCACGTCGAATGTGCTGTCCAAGAACGCGTTGCTGGGGGAGACCTCGCGCACCGTCTGGATCGGCGATGTGCGGATCCGGCCCTCGGCCATTGGCACCAACACCTACGAGATGAATCGCAACCTGCTGCTGTCCGACGGCGCCCGGGCTGACTCGGTGCCCAACCTGGAGATCGAGACCGGCGAGATCGCCGGTGCGGGCCATGCCAGCGCTACGGGACGTTTTGACGACCTGCAGTTGTTCTACCTGCAATCGCGCGGCATCGACGCCGAGCAGGCCCAGCGCCTGGTGGTGCGTGGCTTCTTCGCCGATGTGATCGCCCGCATCGGCCTGCCCGACCTACAGGACCGCATCATGACCGCGATCGAGGCCCGGCTGGGCTTCGGCGCCGTCGTGCCAGAACTGGAGACCACTTCATGAGCACCCTGGAAGTTCGCGACCTGCACGTCAGTGTCGGCGAGGGCGACGACACGTCCGAAATCCTCAAGGGCGTCGATCTCACCGTTTCCTCGGGCGAGACGCACGCCATCATGGGACCCAACGGATCGGGCAAGTCGACGTTGGCCTACTCGATCGCCGGGCACCCCAAGTACACCGTTACCAGCGGCCAGGTGCTGCTCGACGGTGCCGACGTCCTGGCGATGACGGTCGACGAGCGGGCGCGGGCCGGGCTCTTCCTCGCGATGCAGTATCCCGTCGAGGTGCCCGGCGTGTCGGTGTCGAACTTCCTGCGCACCGCGGCCACGGCCGTGCGCGGGGAGGCGCCCAAGCTGCGCACCTGGGTCAAGGAGGTCAACACCGCGATGGACGCCCTCGACATCGACAAGGCCTTCGCCGAGCGCAGCGTCAACGAGGGCTTCTCCGGCGGCGAGAAGAAGCGCCACGAGATCCTGCAACTGGAACTGCTCAAGCCCAAGATCGCGATCCTCGACGAAACCGACTCCGGCCTCGACGTCGACGCCCTGCGCGTCGTCAGCGACGGCGTCAACCGGGTGCGCGAGACCGGCATCGGCACGATGCTGATCACGCACTACACCCGGATCCTCCGCTATATCAAGCCCGACTTCGTGCACGTGTTCTTCGACGGTCGGATCGTCGAGTCCGGCGGCTCCGAGCTGGCCGACCACCTCGAGGCCGAGGGGTATGCCCGGTTCGGCGTCAACGAGACCGCTATCGCATAAGGGATTCCTGTCATGGCATTCGACGTCGAGACGGTCCGCAAGGACTTCCCGATCCTGTCGCGCGAGGTGCACGGCGTCCCGCTGGTGTACCTCGACAGCGCCAACAGCGCGCAGAAGCCGCAGGTCGTCATCGACGCTGAAGCCGACCTGTACGCCAACCACTACGCCAACGTGGCTCGCGCGGTGCACACCCTCGGCAGCGAGGTCACCAATGCCTACGAAGGCGCCCGGGACAAGGTGGCCGCGTTCCTGAACGCGCCGTCGCGCGACGAGGTCGTCTTCACCCGCAACATCACCGAGGCGCTGAACCTGCTCGCGTACTCGCTGTCGAACGCCACCACGTTTCCTGGCGCCGAACGGTTTCGGCTCGGTCCGGGCGACGAGATCGTCGTCACCGAGATGGAGCACCACAGCAACCTGGTGCCGTGGCAGCAACTGGCCCAGCGCACCGGGGCCACGTTCCGGTGGATCCCGATCGACGAGGACGGCCGGCTGGTCGAGTCGGCCATCGACGAGGTCATCAACGAGCGCACCAAGGTGGTCTCGTTCGTCTACCAGTCCAACGCGCTGGGCACGATCAACCCGGTGCGACGCATCACCGACCGGGCCCGGGCCGTGGGCGCGATCTCGATCGTCGACGCGGCCCAGGCCGTGCCGCACCTCCCCGTGGACGTCCAGGACCTCGGGGCCGACTTCGTCGCGTTCACCGGGCACAAGCTGTACGGCCCCAGCGGCGTCGGCGTGCTCTGGGGCCGCTACGACCTGCTGGCCGCCTTGCCGCCGTTCCTCGGTGGCGGCGAGATGATCGAGACGGTCGAGATGAGCGGCAGCACGTTCGCGGCGCCGCCGCACCGGTTCGAGGCCGGTACTCCGATGATCGCCCAGGCCGTCGCTCTCGGCACCGCGGTCGACTACGTCACGGCGATCGGTATGCCCGAGATTCGTGAGCACGAAAAGGCGCTCACGGCCCACGCGCTCGACGGGTTGCAGTCGATCGACGGGCTGCGCATCGTCGGGCCGGCCACCCCGGTCGACCGCGGGGCCACGATCTCGTTCACGCTGCCGGGCATCCATCCCCACGACGTGGCCCAACTGCTCGACGAGCAGGGCATCGCGGTGCGGGCCGGCCACCACTGCGCCCGCCCGGTCTGCGTCCGCTACGGAATAACCGCTACCACGAGAGCCTCATTCGGGGTCTACACGACGATGGACGAAGTCGACGCCCTCGTCCGCGGCGTCGAGAGCGTCAAGGAGATGTTCACGCGATGAGCGCGGGAATCAATACCGATTCGATGTACCAGCAGATCATCCTCGACCACTACAAGAACCCGCACCACCAGGGTCTGCCCGAGAATTTCGACGCCGAGGTGCACCACGTCAACCCGACCTGCGGTGACGAGGTGACGCTGCGGGTGAAGCTGGCCGACGGCACCATCGCCGACCTGGGCTGGGCCGGAGAGGGTTGCTCGATCAGCCAAGCGTCGACGTCGGTCATGAGCGAACTGGTCATCGGCAAGCCGGTCGACGAAGCGATGGCCCTGCAGAACAAGTTCCTTTCGCTCATGCAGTCGCGCGGCAACGCCGAGCTCAGTGAAGCGGACGAGGACGAACTGGACGACGCCGTCGCATTCGAGGGAGTGTCGAAATACCCGGCCCGGATCAAGTGCGCGCTGCTGGGCTGGATGGCTATGAAGAGCGCCGTGGCCGAAGCCGGCTGGGGCGCGCACGCCGGGGCTGATGCAACAGAGGAGACCGCATGACGACCGCAACCACCGTCCCATCCCGGGACGAGATCGACGAGGCGATGCGTGATGTCGTCGACCCCGAACTCGGCATCAACGTCGTCGACCTCGGGCTGGTGTACGACGCCCGGGTCGACGAGGGCGCCGAGGGAGCGGTCATCACGCTCGACATGACGCTGACCTCGGCGGCCTGTCCCCTCACCGACGTCATCGAGGACCAGGCCAGCGCGGCCATCACCGGCGGTCCGAAGCCACTGGCCGCCGAGTTGAAGATCAACTGGGTTTGGATGCCGCCGTGGGGTCCGGACAAGATCACCGACGACGGTCGCGAGCAACTGCGGGCCCTGGGCTTCAACGTCTGACCTGAATCCGCTGCGGCAAGGGCTACGGACCGCGGTCGCGTCGTCCGGCTGTGATCAACTCACGTGTGCTGCGCGATTTCCGGCAGCTTCGCGCACCAGACGCGAGTTGATCAACGATGGCGGACTCGGGGATGCCACCGGCTTTCGGGCGTGCTCAGCCGAGGTTGTCGGTGCCGAAGGTGTCGCATGCGGCCGGCGTACCGCGCTGATAGCCCGTGCTGAACCACTTCTCCCGCTGCGCCGACGACCCGTGGGTGAATGCGTTCTGGTTGATCGTGCCGTTGCCGAGGTTCTTCTGGATGTAGTCGTCGCCGATGCGTGCGGCCGCGTCGAGCGCCCGTGCGATGTCGTCTTTGGTCACGTCGAGGATGAGCGGTTTGCCGCTGGCGTCAGGGACGGTCGTCGCGTGGTTGGCCCAGACGCCGGCGTAGCAGTCGGCCTGCAGTTCGAGCCGGACCGAACCGGACCTGGGCCCGGTCTGACCGGGCTGCACCTTCGCTTCGGTGCCGAGCAGGTCTTGGACGTGATGGCCGTACTCGTGGGCCAGCACGTACGCGTCGACGAACAACCCGCCCTTGGCCCCGAACTGGGTGGTGAGGTCGTCGTAGAAGCTCAGATCGAGGTAGACCCGCCTGTCGCCCGGGCAGTAGAACGGCCCGGATCCGCTGCTGGCCGCGCCGCAGGCGGTTGACACCTGGCCGGTGAACCAGACGGTCGGCGCGGGGACGTAGCCCTTGCCGAGCTGTGGCAGTTCGCTCGCCCAGTAGGCCTGGATCGAGTCGATGTCGGCGACGACCGCGCAGTCGAGCTTGGTGTTCGCGTCCCGGCCGGTCTTGCACTCGGCGGCAACCTGCGTGTTGTCGGCAGTCTGGGTGTCGCCTTGACCCAGACCGCCGAGCACGTCGGTGCCCGAGCCGCCGCCGCTCCCTCCGCCGACCAGGCTGACGATGAGGTAGATGACCACCCCGACGACGCCGAGCCCGCCCCCACCGAGGGCGATGCCGCCTCCGCCGCCAGGCAGGATGCCGCCCAGACCGCCGCTGGAACGGGTGTCCTGGACCTCCGAGGTGTCCAGTTGGGCGTCGTCGTTGTACTGCATGCCGGCACTCCCCGGGATCGTGGGCGAGTAAGCATCCTGCCCGGCGCGCCGCCGCGGCCAAACTGGTCGCCCGGCGCCGGTAGAATTGAGGCGATCCTGCAGCTCCGCACTGACCAGTCCGGCCTGCCGCGACCCGTCATCGATTTGGAGCCGTCCGCCATGATCACCGCCTCGCAACTCGAGCTGCGTGCTGGCGCGCGCATCCTGCTCGAGCCGACGACGCTGCGCGTGCAGCCCGGCGACCGGATCGGATTGGTCGGTCGCAACGGCGCGGGCAAGACCACCAGCCTTCGGGTGCTGGCCGGCGAGAGCCTGCCGCACGCCGGCAAGCTGGAGCGTAAGGGCCCGGTCGGTTACCTCCCGCAGGATCCGCGCACGGGTGACCTTGACGTCATCGCGCGCGACCGAGTGCTGTCGGCGCGCGGGCTGGACGAACTCGTCACCGACATCGCCAAGGTGCAGGTGCGTTTGGCGGAGGCACCGCAGGATGACGCGCTCGTCCGGCGGTACGGCAACCTCGAGGACCGCTTCGCGTCGCTCGGGGGGTATGCAGCCGAGAGCGAGGCGGCCCGGATCTGCGCGAACCTCGGACTGCCCGAGCGGGTGCTCACCCAGCCGCTGCGCACGCTCTCCGGCGGGCAGCGTCGGCGGGTCGAGCTCGCCCGCATCCTGTTCGCCGATTCCGGTGGCGAGCCGACCACGTTGCTGCTCGACGAGCCGACCAACCACCTCGACGCCGACTCGATCGGCTGGCTGCGCGATTTCCTGCGTCAGCACACCGGGGGGCTGGTTGTGATCAGCCACGACGTCGAGCTCCTCGACGCGGTCGTCAACAAGGTCTGGAATCTTGACGCCAACCGCGCTGCGCTTGACGTCTACAACGTCGGCTGGAAGACCTATCTGCAACAGCGGGAGACCGACGAACGCAGGCGGCACCGGGAGCGGGCCAACGCCGAGCGAAAGATCGAGACGCTCAAGAGCCAGGCCGACAAGATGCGGGCGAAGGCGACCAAGGCTCGCGCGGCCCACCAGATGGATCGACGGGCAGCGGCGTTGGCGGCCGGCCTGGCCGAAGTCCGGGTCCATGACAAGGTGGCCCGGTTGCGCTTCCCCGCGCCGGCCCCGTGCGGCCGTACGCCGCTGACCGCCGAGGGTCTGTCGAAGTCCTACGGCTCGCTCGAGGTCTTCACCGACGTCGACCTGGCTGTCGACCGCGGTGCGCGGGTGGTGGTCCTCGGCCTCAACGGCGCGGGCAAGACGACGTTGCTGCGGCTGCTGTCCGGGCTGGAAGCACCGGATACCGGCGCGGTCATCCCGGGCCACGGACTGCGCCTCGGGTACTACGCGCAGGAGCACGAGACGCTCGATCACGACCGCACCGTGCTGGAGAACATGCGTACCTCCGCCTCGGCCGCCGCCGTGAGTGGGCAGCACAGCTATAACGACACCGACCTGCGCAAGATCCTCGGTGCCTTCCTCTTCTCCGGCGACGACGTGCAGAAGCCCGCCGGTGTGCTGTCGGGCGGTGAGAAGACCCGACTCGCACTCGCGATGCTGGTGACCAGTGCGGCGAACGTGCTCCTGCTGGACGAGCCCACCAACAATCTGGACCCGACCAGCCGCGGGCAGGTCCTCGACGCGTTGCGTACCTACGCCGGCGCGATCGTCCTGGTCACCCACGACGAGGGCGCGGTCGAGGCACTCACTCCGGAAAAGGTCATCCTGTTGCCTGACGGGGTCGAGGATTCCTGGAGCCCCGACCTCGTGGACCTCGTCGCCCTGGCTTGAGTGCCCTCGTACGAGGCCGGCAGGCATTTGGCACGCATTAGCCGGGTCGCACTTGTACGGAATGTGAGCAATTCGGACGCACCGTCCGCCCGACCGAGACTGGACGAACGATCTATGTACGGATCTGGCCGCCCGCGATTCCGGGCCGGAGCAAGCAACGTAAGATCGGTGTACGGCGCACCTGTCAAGCCGGGGCAGCGTAGCCGCGACGATGGAGGAACAGGCAAATGGCAGTTCTCAAGAAGGGTGCTCGCATCACGGGGCCCGAGCGCAACAAGCTCGCCACCGACCTGAAGAAGCAGTACGACAAGGGCAAGAGCATCCGCGAACTTGCCGACACCCATGGACGGTCCTACGGTTTCGTCCACCGGGTCCTGTCCGAATCGGGGGTAACCCTGCGCGGTCGCGGCGGCGCGACCCGGGCCAAGGCAAAGGGGAAGTAGCGCTGATCGCGGCCGACTCGACCAGTCCGTTCGACGTACCGCCCGAGGCGGGCTTCGAGATCGACCTGGCCGATGAGGTCGCAACGATCACGCTGAACCAGCCCGACAAGCTCAACTCGCAGAATCCGCACACCTGGACCTGGCTCGCTCGGGTCTCCGATGCGTTGCCAGGGACAGTGCGCGTCGTTGTGCTGCGCGGCGGCGGGCGCGCGTTTTCCGCAGGGCTGGACCGGGCGATGTTCACCGCGGAGGGTGTCGCCGGCGGGCCAAGTGTCGTGGCGCTCGCCGGTGGCCCAGCCGAGGCGGCGAGCGCCCAGATCGCCGCCTGGCAAAGGGCTTTCGACTGGAGTTCGCGGCCCGCTGTCGTCAGCGTTGCCGCCGTGCACGGACACGCGATCGGTGCGGGCTTCCAACTCGCGCTGGGCGCGGACATCCGGATCGTTGCCGATGATGCGCAGTTCACGATGGCCGAACCCACGCTCGGGCTGGTGCCCGACCTCGGCGGCACCAAGCGACTCGTCGACCTGGTCGGTTACTCCCGGGCGGCCGAGATCTGCCTGACCGGTCGCCGGGTGGACGCTGCGGAAGCGTTGGCGATCGGGCTGGCGTCCAGGCTGGTGCCGGCCGGCGAGCTCGACGCGACGGTCCAGCAGACCGTTGCTGCCCTGCTTGCCGTCAATCGCGACGCTGCCGCCGAGACCAAGGCGCTGCTGCTGGCCGCGGCCGGCCGTACGCAAGCCGAACAAGAAGCCGCGGAGCGCGATGCGCAGTACCGTCGGCTGCGGGCGTTGACCGGCGCGGACCAGGGCCGCGACGCCGAGGGCTGAGCGGGCGGCCGTTTGCGCCCGTGGTGCGTCCCGGCCCGTCGATAGGGTCCGGGCGGTCGGTCGGGCTTGGAACACCGGCCGCCGCCGCGACGTTGGGTAGCCGGAGGTAACAGATGTCCATGCAGGCCATGCAGATGATGCGTTCGATGCATCGTCGTGACGGTTCGGTCGTCGACGCGAAGTTGCCGCCGGGCACGTGGAAGCGGGTACTGCGCTTTGCCAAGCCCTATCGCGTGGACCTGCTCGTCTTTCTGGCGCTGGTCGTTGCCGACGCGCTGATCGGCGTCGCGACGCCGATCCTGGCTGGTCGCGTCGTCAACCAGATCAGCGGGCACGGCTCGGTGCGGGTCGTCGTCCAGATCGCCTTCGTGATCGCCGGACTGGCTGTCATCGACGCGGTGCTCTCCTTCGCCCAGCGCTGGTACTCGGCCCGGATCGGCGAGGGCCTGATCTTCGACATGCGCACGTCGGTCTTCGACCACGTGCAGCGCATGCCGCTGGCGTTCTTCACCCGCACCCAGACCGGGGCGTTGGTCAGCCGCCTGAACAACGACGTCCTCGGCGCCCAGCAGGCGTTCACGTCGACGCTGTCGGGGTTGGTGTCGAACCTGGTCAGCCTGGTCCTGACGGCCGCGGTCATGTTCTCGTTGTCCTGGCAAATCACGGCAATCTCGCTGGTGATGTTGCCGGTCTTCGTCATCCCGGCCCGACGCATCGGGGCTCGGCTGCAGACCATCACCCGCGAGTCCTACAACCTGAACGCGTCGATGAACGCGACGATGACCGAGCGGTTCAATGTCGCCGGCGCCCTGCTGGTCAAGCTGTTCGGACGCCCGGCCGACGAGGACTCATCGTTCCGCGGCCGGGCCGCTCGGGTACGCGACATCGGCATCACCTCGGCCATGTACGGCCGGGCATTCTTCGTCGCGCTCACTCTCGTCGCCTCGCTGGCGCAGGCACTCGTGTACGGGCTCGGCGGCTACTACGCCATCCAGGGACATCTGTCGGCGGGCACCGTCGTCACCCTGGCCCTGCTGCTCACTCGGCTGTACGGCCCGCTCACGGCCCTCTCGAACGCCCGTGTCGACATCATGAGCGCGCTGGTGAGCTTCGACCGGGTCTTCGAGGTGCTGGACCTGCCGCCGATGATCGCCGACGCACCTGACGCGACGGACCTGCCGCCCGGCGCCAGCAGCGTGGAGTTCGCCGATGTGCGCTTCGCCTATCCAACGGCGAATGAGGTGTCGCTCGCCTCGCTCGAGGACGTCGCCGTGCTCGACAGCGCGCCGTCGCAAGAGGTGTTGCGCGGTGTGTCGTTCCGGGCCGAGCCGGGAGAGATGGTCGCTCTCGTGGGTCCGTCGGGTGCGGGCAAGACCACGATCAGCCAACTCGTACCCCGCATTTACGATGTGCGCTCCGGGCGGGTGCTCGTCGGCGGACGCGACGTGCGCGAGGTGACCCAGCAGTCGTTGCGCGACCGGATCGGAGTCGTCAGCCAGGAAGCGCACATGTTCCACGACACGATCCGGGGAAACCTGCTTTACGCCAAGCCCGACGCGACGGAGGAGGAGCTCTGGCAAGCCATCTCGGCAGCGCAGATCAGCGATCTGGTCCAGCTGCTTCCCGAAGGCCTGGACACGCTCGTAGGTGACCGCGGGTACCGGCTGTCCGGTGGCGAGAAGGCCCGCGTCGCGATCGCCCGGCTGCTGCTGAAGGCGCCGGAGATTGTCATTCTCGACGAGGCCACGGCCCACCTGGACAGCGAGAGCGAAGCGGCTGTGCAGGAGGCGTTGGCTCACGCGCTCGCGGGCCGCACGTCGCTGGTCATCGCGCACCGGCTGTCGACCGTGCTGAACGCCGACAAGGTGATTGTGCTCGACGCCGGCCAGATCGTCGAAACCGGAACGCACGCCGAGTTGCTGGCCGCGGAGGGCTTGTACGCAGAGCTGTACCGCACCCAGTTCGATCGCCAGGCGGCGGGTGTGGAGGCGCTGCCGGGTTGAGCCGTCAGCGCGAGAGCAGCGGGTCGGCCAGCAGGGCGGCGAACGCCATCTCGGCCGCGCCCAGCAGCGAGGAGTCCTCGCCCAGCCCGGCCGCGCACAACTGCACCGCGCTGGGCGTGGTGGCCATCGTGTGGGTGTCGAGCGCCTGCATCATCGGCTCGCCGGCCAGCCGGAAAACCTCGGCGAAGGAACCTCCGAGCAGCACTCGTTCGGGATTGAGGACATTGACCAGGCTGGCAATCGCTCGCCCCAGCGCCTCAGCGACGGCCCGGACGGCCGCCGCGGCCCGTTCGTCGCCGGAGTCCGCGTCGGCGAACACGGCCGCCACGCTCTCGGCAGTGGCCGGTTCGCGGCTACCGGCGAGCGCGAGCAGGGCATTCTCGCCGACATAGGTCTCGACGCAGCCGCGCTTGCCGCAGTGGCACGGCGGCCCTGAGACGTCCACAACGTTGTGCCCGACCTCGCCGGCGTGGCCGCCGTAGCCGCGCAACGGCGATCCGTTCGCAATGATGCCGGCGCCCACTCCGATACGGCCGATCAGGTACACCACGTCATCGCAGTCCCGGGCGCTGCCGCGCAGGTGCTCGGCGATCACCGCCAGGTCGGCGTCGTTGCCGATGACGACCGGAAGCCCGGTCGGGGCCAGCTCGGCCAACATGGCGCCGAACTCCTCGTGACGCCACTGCAGGTTCGGCGCGAATTCGACCGTACCGCTCCGACGGTCGACGGTGCCCGGAACGCTGACGCCGATTCCGACGGGCCAGGCACCAACACCGACGTGCGCACCCATTTCGGCGGCCAAGTCGACGATGTGGCGCGCGACCAGATCGGGTGGGCTCGGGGTTTGCTCCATCGCCAACGTCTGCCGGCAGAGGACATGACCGCCGATGCCTACTGCAGCGATGGTCAAGTGCGTCACGTCGATGTCGACCGCGATGGCGTAAGGCCCGTCGGGACGCGGCCCGACCACGTGCGACGGGCGACCGGCCCGCTCTCCGCCGTTCGGTACGCGCTCGTCGACCAGCCCGAGCTCGGTCAGGTCCGCGACCAGCGCCCCGATCGTCGATCGGCTCAACGACAGCCGCTGAGTCAACTCGGCGCGAGTCAGCTCGCCGTCGTGATGTACCTGGCCGAGCAGGAGGCCCAGGTTGTGGCGACGGATGGCATCCGGTCGGGCAGCAGGGGCGCGGGGCATCGTCGCCACCTGCTCCCGCTCAGCCCAGCCCGGCGGCGCCCGCGCGTCTGCGGGACAAGGCGTCGACGGCGGCCGCCAGCAACAGGGCGAGCCCGGTGACGATGAACTGGATCGAGGATCCGTTCGGCCCGTGCACCAACGTCGCCGTGCCGTTGTAGATCACTTCGACCACCGCGCCGCCGATGACAGCGTCGATCATCCGACCCTTGCCGCCGAACAGGCTCGTGCCGCCGATGACGGTGGCGCCGACGGCGAGCAGGAGGGTGTTGCCACCGTAGTTCTGCTCGCTCACCGACGACACGTTCGAGCCGATCATGATGCCGCCTACGGCGGCCATGAACGACGACAGCACGAACACCGAGATCCGGATCCGGTCGACCGGAATACCGGCGCGCCGAGCCGCCTCCTCGTTGCCGCCGACTGCGTACAGGTGCCGGCCGTACCGCGTGCGCCCGAGCAGGACCGTCCAGATCACGAAGAGGACGAGCAGGACCGGAACGACCCACGGGACGCCCTCGACCGACGGCGGGAACACCTTCACGAACTTGCCGTTGACGTTCTGCAGCGTCGGCTTGGTGTTCAACGCCCGGTTCAGGCCCAGGAGGTAGATGAGCCCGAGCGTGACCGCGCCGAGCAGGATGATCTTGGCGGCCATGACGCCGAGTGGCTCGCCGGCCAGACCCTGCCGGCGCCGCGAACGTGCGGCTTCGAACTTGATCAGCGCGAAGCCGGCGACGATTACCCCACCGAGCGTCCACCCGGCCCAGATCGGCATCTGCGAGTTGGCGAACGCGAGCACGACATTGTCGGTGATCTTCACGTCGCCGTGTTGCCCGGGCCCGTTGTTCAGGATGTAGAGCATGACGCCCTGGAAGGCGAGGAAGAAGGCCAACGTGACGATGAAGGACGGGATTCTGACCTTGGCCCGCAGCACGCCGATGAGGAAGCCGATGACGATGCCGGTCAGCAACGCGGCGCCGATCGACAACGGCCACGGCGCGTTCTTGCCGTTCATGAGGCGAACCATCACCGCCGCGCAGACGCCCGCTGTGAAACCGGCAGCCAGGTCGATCTCGCCGAGCAGCAACACGAAGACGAGGCCCATGGCGATGAAGATCGTGCCGGTGCCCTCGGTGAACATGTTGCCGAAGTTGAAAACGGTGTGGAACGACGGCTGGGCCAGCGAGAAGAACGCCGCCAGCACGATGAGCCCGGTGACCGCCGGCAGGGATCCCATTTCGCCGCCGCGGACGCGCTGGACGTAGTTGCGGATGTAGTCGCGGGTACCGCCTGCCACCGGCATGGTGTTCGCCAGCGCGGCGAGGTGGCCGTCGTCCGGTTCGTTGTCGTCGGCCGGAACGTCGGCCTCGTCGGCCGGCTTCTTGTCGATGCTGGTCACGCCGGCACTCCGTCCGTGTCGACGGGCAGGGTTCGGCCGGACAGGCCGCCGGTCGTGATCAACTCGACCAGCTCCTGCTGGTTCACGTCGTCGCGGCGGACCTGGGCCGCGGTCTGACCGAGGTAGAGCACGGCAATGCGGTTCGCCACTTGCAGCACCTCGGTCATGTTGTGCGAGATGAGCACCACAGCCAGGCCGCGGTCGGCCAGGCGACGGACGAGGTCGAGAACCTGTGCCGTCTGGGCCACGCCCAGTGCGGCGGTGGGCTCGTCCAGGACGACCACCTTGGAGTTCCAGAGAACGGCCTTGGCGATGGCGACCGTCTGCCGTTGACCGCCGGAGAGGCTGGAAACTCGCTGCCGAACCGACTTGACCGTGCGCACCGACAGGGAGGCGAGGGTGTTGCCGGCGGCTTCCTCCATGCCGCTCTCGTTGAGGAAGGGGCCCTGGTGCTTCTCACGACCGAGGAACATGTTCTGCACGACGTCGAGGTTGTCGCACAGCGCGAGGTCCTGATACACGACCTCGATGCCGAGTGCGCTCGCGTCGCGCGGGCTGCGTAGGTGCACCGGGTGACCTTCGAAAAGGTATTCGCCCGACTCGAAGAGGTAGGTCCCGCTGATGCACTTCACCAGCGTCGACTTGCCGGCACCGTTGTCTCCGACGAGCGCGGTGACCTCGCCCGGGTACGCGGAGAACTGGACATTCTTCAGCACGTCCACTGGGCCGAAGCTCTTGTTGATGTTGCGCATTTCCAAGATCGGCTGGTCGGCCACCCCGGTGCGTCCCTTCCGTCGGTTTCCGAACGAGAGTGGCCGCCGCCGCCGGACATAGGCAGGCGGCGGCCACTATCCCGTTCCCTTACTTGACGCCGGCCGCCTGGCACTTGGCGGCGTAGGCACCGGTGCACACCGTGTTCTTCGGGGTGTACTGGTCGTTGATCGGCTGCGCCACGTTGTCCTTGGTGATTGCGATCGGCGTCGCGAGCAGCGCCGGGACCGGCTTCTTGGTCTCCGGGTCGGTGATCGTCACGCCCTTGGTGTCCGGCGCCTGACCGTTCACCAACTGGGCGATCGCGTTGACGGCCGGGTCGGCCTCGAGCTTCGACGGCTTGTAGATGGTGAAGCACTGGTCGCCGTTGAGGATGTTCTGCAGACCCGGCGCACTGGCGTCCTGACCGGAGACGGCGACCTTGCCGTTCAGGTGCTGACGCTTGAGGTCAGTGATGACCGCGCCGGCCATGGTGTCGTTGGCGACCATGACGGCCTTGATGTTCGGGTTTCCGCCGAGCATCGAGTTGAAGACGCGACCGGCGGTAGGACCGTCCCACTGACCGGTCTGCTTGCCCACTCGCTTCCAACCGGGCTGCTTGGAAAGCACGCTGTCGTAACCCTGCGCGAAGAGGGTGGCGTTGTTGTCGGTGGGCGCGCCGTCGATGTCGACGTACTGGACCGACTTCTGGCTCTTTACCTGCGGGCACTCGGTGAGGGCCTTGCCCTGCACCTCGCCGACCTTGACGTTGTCGAACGACACGTAAAGGGCCGCGCCGCCAGCCGGAGTGAGCCGGTCGTAGTCAACAGTGATGATACCGGCCTTCTTGGCCGCCTGTTCGATGGCCGCACCCGACGCTGCGTCGAGGTCGACGATCATCAGGGCCTTCACACCCGACGACTCCATCTGCTGGGCGATCGTCTTCATCTTGGCCGCCGAGCCGCCCGCGTTCTGGATGTCGCATTTCAGGTTGGCCGTCTTGCACGCTGCGTCAAGCGCCGTCGGGTCAGCGGTCACCCAACGGGGGGAGGACGTGGTGTCCGGGAGGATGATGCCGACCTTGGCGCCCTTGCCGTCGACGGCGCCGCCGCCACCGGATGAGGACGATGGCGCGCTGCTGCTGCCGCCGCCGGCCGGTGCGGACGAGGAGGGGGACTTCTTCTTGCTTGAGCTACACCCGGTCACTACGAGTGCCGCTGCCATGCCGATGATCATGATGCTGATCCCGGGCTTGCGCATGGGCTGTCACGCCTTTCGCGTCGGGGTCGACCTGGCCGGGGGAAGCATTGTTCGACCCGTGAATGTTGTGCGCGCGAACATATCCCAAATCCGGGTGTGCGCCATCACACCGAAATCAATTCGTTACCGGACAGCCGCATCGGCCCGGTAAAGCTATCGGGAGCCCGGCATTTCTCGCAAAACGCGCGGCTGCCCCGAAACCCGGACGGCTCAGAGCAGCGAACGCAGCACGTACTGCATGATCCCGCCGTGCCGGTAGTAGTCGGCCTCGCCTGGCGTATCGATGCGTACCCGGGCGTCGAACTGCAAGTCCCCGGCCTGGACACGCACCGTGCGGGGCACGCTGCCCTCGTTCATCGCTTCGATCCCGGTGATCGTCATCGTCTCTTCCCCGGTGAGCCCGAGCGACTCCGCGCTCTGCCCGTCGGGGAACTGCAGCGGCAGCACGCCCATCCCGATGAGGTTCGAGCGGTGGATGCGCTCATATGACTCGGCGATCACCGCCCGGGCACCGAGCAGTGCGGTGCCCTTGGCCGCCCAGTCTCGCGAGGACCCGGAGCCGTACTCCTTGCCGGCCAGGATGACCAGCGGCGTGCCGGCCGAGGCGTAGTTGACCGAGGCGTCGTAGATCGTGCTGAGCGATCCGTCCGGTTGCGTGAAGTCCCGCGTGTAGCCGCCCTCAGGCAGGGCCGAGCCGTCCGGGAGCCGCAACTGGTTGCGCAGCCGGATGTTGGCGAAGGTCCCACGGATCATCACTTCATGGTTCCCGCGGCGCGAGCCGTAGGAGTTGAAGTCCGCGCGGTCGACGCCGTGCTCGGACAGGTATTTGCCGGCGGGAGAGTCGGCCTTGATCGAACCGGCGGGGCTGATGTGGTCGGTCGTCACCGAGTCGCCGAGCAGCGCCAGAACGCGGGCGCCGTCGATGTCGGTGACCGGCGACGGCTCGCGCTGCATACCGTCGAAGTACGGCGGCTTGCGAACGTAGGTCGACTCGGCGTCCCAGTCGAATGTGTCGCCCTCAGGTGTGGGCAACAGCTGCCACTTGTCATCGCCGGCGAACACGTCGGCGTAGTCGCGGCTGAACATCTCGCTGGCGATGGCCTGTTCGATTGTCGCCTCGATCTCGTGCACGGTCGGCCAGATGTCCTTGAGGAACACCGGGTTGCCCTCGCCATCGGTACCGAGCGGGTCGTTGACGAGGTCGACGTCCATCGAGCCGGCGAGTGCGTAGGCGACCACGAGCGGCGGCGAGGCCAGGTAGTTCATCTTGACGTCGGGGTTGATCCGGCCCTCGAAGTTCCGGTTTCCCGAGAGCACCGCGGTCGCCGCGAGATCGCCCTCGTTCACTGCCGCAGAGACCTCCTCGATGATCGGCCCGGAGTTGCCGATGCAGGTCGTGCAGCCGTAACCGACGAGGTTGAAGCCGAGCTTGTCCAAGTATGGAGTCAACCCGGAGCGGTCGTAGTAATCGGTGACGATCTTGGACCCCGGGGCCAGCGACGTCTTCACCCACGGCTTGCGGGTCAGCCCTCGCTCGACGGCGTTCTTGGCGAGCAGGGCGGCCCCGATCATGACCGACGGGTTGGAGGTGTTGGTGCAGGAGGTGATCGCCGCGATGACGACGGCGCCGTGGTCGAGCACGGCTGACGTACCGTCGGCGAAGGTGACCGGGATGGGGTTCGAATGGCGCCCGTGAGCGCCGTTCGCGGCGGAGGGCACTGACGCCGCCGGCGGGGCCTCGTCGCCGTCCTCCTGATGGCTCGGCGAATCCGACGCCGGGAACGACTCAGCGCCGGCTTCGTCGATGTCGTCCTGCACCGAATCGCCTTCGACGTAGTTGCCGAGCGCCTCGCGGAACATCGGCTTGGCCGATTTCAACGGCACGCGGTCCTGGGGGCGCTTGGGTCCGGCGAGCGAGGGCTCGATCGTGGCCAGGTCGAGTTCGAGCTTCTCGGAAAAGGCGGGCTCAACCGTCGGGTCGTGCCACAGGCTGTTGGCCTTGGCGTAAGCCTCGACCAACTCGACCTGCTCGTCCTTTCGGCCGGTGAAGCGGAGGTAGTTCAACGTCTCGTCGTCGATGGGGAAGATCGCGCAGGTCGAGCCGTACTCGGGGCTCATGTTGCCGATCGTCGCTCGGTTGGCGAGCGGCACCGCCGATACGCCCGGACCGTAGAACTCGACGAACTTCCCGACCACGCCGTGCTTGCGCAGCAGCTCGGTGATTGTCAGCACGAGGTCGGTTGCGGTGGCGCCCTCCGGCATCTCACCCGTGAGTTTCACGCCGACGACCCGGGGGATGAGCATGCTGACCGGCTGGCCGAGCATCGCCGCCTCGGCCTCGATGCCGCCCACACCCCAGCCGAGGACGCCGAGCCCGTTGACCATGGTCGTGTGCGAGTCGGTGCCGACCAGGGTGTCCGGGTAGAGCACCCCCTCCCGCGCGAACACGACCCGGGCGAGGTATTCGATGTTGACCTGGTGGACGATGCCGGTGCCGGGCGGCACGACCTTGAACTCGTCGAACGCGGTCTGACCCCAGCGCAGGAACTGGTAGCGCTCCCGGTTGCGCTGGTACTCCAACTCGACGTTGCGGGCGAAGGAGTCCGGCGCGCCGAACAGGTCGGCGATCACGGAATGGTCGATCACCAGCTCGGCCGGGGCGAGCGGGTTGATCTTGGTCGCGTCGCCGCCCAGCTCCACGACCGCCTCGCGCATCGTGGCCAGATCGACGACCGCGGGCACGCCGGTGAAGTCCTGCATGACCACGCGCGCGGGCGTGAACTGGATCTCGGTGTCGGGCTCGGCATCGGGGTGCCAGTCCGCCAACGCCTGGATCTGTTCGCGAGTGACGTTCTTGCCGTCCTCGGTGCGCAGCAGGTTCTCGAGTAGCACCTTGAGGCTGAACGGCAGCCGGGCAGAACCTTGGACCGCGTCGAGCCGGTAGTACTCGTAGCTGGTCCCACCAACCTCGAGCTGGGCCCGGGATCCGAAGCTGTCCTGACCACTACTGCTGCTATCCACTGACACCATGGGCTCCTTAGCGGGCGATCCATCTGCGACGGGCGATCAGAGATGTCTTGACGTCAAGATACCACCGGCCCAATACCGGCAGCGCGCTGAATGTCATACCCGTCCCGGCCGCGGCCAGCATCTAGAGTCGGGCAGGTGGCGGACGAGGTAAACGGCGGTGAACCGCGCCCGAACCGCTGGCGCCGGGCCCGGCCGTACGCCGCCGCCGCGTACTTCGCCGGCCTGATCTGGCTCATCGCCGTCGACGGCGTTCCGACCGGGCGCCTGAACCTGATGACGGTCATCATCGTCGGTCTGGCGATCACCAGTCTGGGAACCGGCTGGCTGGGCCTCGTACGGGTCGTCCTCGACTGGCTGCCCTTCACGCTCGTCCTGATGGTCTATGACCTGTCCCGCGGACTGGCCTCCGCGGTCAACATGCCGTTGCACGAGAGCGACATCGCCGACGCGGAGCGCTGGCTGTTCGGCGGCCACATCCCGACCTTATGGCTGCAACACCGCTTCTATGACGCCAGCACGGTGCATTGGTACGACGCACTAGCCACGCTGGTCTACACCACCCACTTCCTGGCGACCCCGATCTTCGCCGCTGTGCTGTGGCTGCGGAACCGGGCGCTGTGGATCGGTTACATCAGTCGTGTCGTCCTTCTGTCGTTCGCCGGCCTGATCACGTACGTACTCTTCCCCGAGGCACCACCCTGGCTCGCTGCGCGGGACGGTCTCATCGATCCGGTGAGCCGACTGTCGGCGCGGGGGTGGATCTGGCTGCATGCCGGCAACGTCAACACCCTGCTGGCGAATGCCCAGCGTGACGGGCCGAACCCGGTCGCCGCGATGCCGTCGCTGCACACCGCCTTCGCGGCCTTGATCGCCCTGTTCATCGTCGCCCACATGGCCAGCCGATGGCGCTACGTGGTGGCGTTGTACCCGGTGGCAATGGCCGCGGTGCTCGTCTACACCGGTGAGCACTACGTGCTCGACGCCGTCGTCGGCGTGGGCTACGCCTGGGCGGCCCACCTGGCCGTCTCGCGCTGGGAGCGAGGGCGGCGGCGACCGGCAACGACTGCCGAACGCGAGGCGATGTCGGTGGTCTAGTGCCCGATTTGGGGCTTTTGATGCCGGTGTTTCTACTGGGACTGCTGGTGCTTATGGCACAAGAATGGCACTCTGTTGTTATCGGGGACCGCCTTGTCACGCCATCAGGAAGAGAGCACCGCCGTGCAGGAGACCCGGACCGGACGTCGCAAGGCCCATTGGGTCGCGGCGTGTGCCGTGATCGCCACAGTCGCGAGCGTGCTCATCGCCCCCAGCGGGGCTGGGGCCGCGCCGCCGCCCAACCCGTCGGACCACCAGATCAGCGCGGCCCAGCAGCAGAAGAACAACCTGGCCGCAGAGGTCGGCCGGCTCAGCGCCCAGGCGGCGGTCTTGCAGGGCCAGCTCGAGCGGCTGCGCGCCGAGCAGGAGTTGGCCGAGCAGAAGCTCGCGTACGCACTGTCGAAGCTGGCCGTCGCCAAGGCGGCCGCCGGTGCGGCAAAGCTGAAGGTGGCCAAGGCGCGGAGCAATGTCGTGGCGGCCCAGCGCAACTACGTCGGCTACATCCAGGCCAGCTACATGAACGGCGAAGTCACCGGCGCCACCGGCACGCTGCTCACCGCGCACGACCCGAACGTCCTGCTCGAAGAAGGCGCGCTGCACGACTACCAGAACGAGCACCAGCTCAGCGCGATCGGCAACCTGCAGCGGGCCACCGTCGCGAAGTCCAACGCCGACGCTGCCGCCCGGCAGGCTGTCGCGAGACAGCGGTCCGCGACCAACGCGGCCAAGAAGGCGCAGGAGCAGGCCAGCGCCGCCGTAGCGGCCGCCCGGCGTCAGCAACAGGCGTTGGAGGCCACCCTCGCGGCCAACCGGACCCAGCTGCAACGGGCCCAGCTGCAACTGGCCACCTTGAACAACGAACGCGCCAAGTTCCGGGCCTACCAGCGCGAACAGGCTCGCATCGCCGCTGCACGGGCCGCGGCTCTCGCCCAAGCCCGGGCTGAGGCAGCCGCGGCAGCGGCCGCTCGCGCGTCCAACAACGGTGGCGGAGGCGGCGGAGGCGGTGGTGGCGGCAGCTACGTCCCGCCCGGCCCGCGGGGTCATTGGAACGCAGACATCGGGCGCCGCGCGGCCCAGCGGGCCCTGCAGTGGCTCGGGGAGCCCTACGCCTGGGCCGGCGGCAACGCGAGCGGCCCGACGTACGGAGTGTGTGCCGGTGACGGTGCCTTCAACGACTGCAACGTCGTCGGCTTCGACTGTTCCGGTCTTGCGATGTACGCCTGGGCGCAGGTGCCGCTGGCGCACTATGCCGCCACTCAGTACCTGCAAGGGTCGGTGCACCCGAACGTCTCGAGCCTGATGCCGGGGGACCTGGTCTTCTGGAGCTCCAACGGCACAGTGGGCGGCATCCACCACGTCGCCATCTACATCGGGGGCGGCAACGTCGTGCAGGCGCCCGAGAGTGGTGACATCGTGCGGATCACGCCGCTCGGCCAAGTCTCCGCGGGTTATTTCGGCGCGACCCGCCCGGCGACCTAAGCGCAGGTACGGTGGGGGAGTGGCCCCCGAAGTAAGCACCGCGCGTCCCGCGAGCGATCGGCCGAACGGCTTGGTCGACCGGTTCGGCCGGGTCGCAACGGATCTGCGGATCTCGCTCACCGACCGCTGCTCGCTGCGCTGCACGTACTGCATGCCGGCCGAAGGACTGGATTGGCTGACCAAGACGCAGCGGCTCAGCGACGACGAGATCATCCGGCTGGCCGAGGTCTTCGCCGGGCTCGGCGTCACCAGCGTCCGGCTGACCGGTGGGGAACCGCTGGTCCATCCCACCTTGGTCCCAGTCGTGGCCCGGCTCGCTGCGATGCGGCCGCGCCTAGAGCTGTCGCTCACCACCAACGGCGTCAGCCTGGCCCGCTCCGCCACCGAACTGGTCGCCGCGGGACTCGATCGGATCAACGTTTCCCTCGACACGCTCGACCGTGAGCGGTTCGCCCGACTGACCCGCCGGGACCGGCTGACCGACGTCCTCGACGGCATCGCCGCTGCGGCCGCGGCGGGCATCTCCCCCCTGAAGATCAACACCGTTCTCGTCCGCGACAGCAACCTGGCCGAAGCGCCGGCGTTGCTCGAGTGGGCGCTTCGAGCGGGTTACCAGTTGCGCTTCATCGAGCACATGCCTTTGGACGCTGACCACGCCTGGTCGCGCGACGGGATGGTCACGGCCGACGAGATCCTGTCCTTGCTCGCGGCCACGTATCAACTGGAGCCTCGCGGGCACAACGGCCATGCGCCGGCCGAGGAGTTCGACGTGCTCGACGGTCCGGGCCGCGAGCACTGGGGCACGGTGCCGGGCCGCGTGGGAATCATCGCTTCGGTGACTCGGCCGTTCTGCCGCGACTGCGACCGGCTGCGGCTGACCGCGGATGGGCAGTTGCGCACGTGCCTGTTCGCGCAGGACGAGACCGACCTGCGCGGGCCGCTGCGCGACGGGGCTTCGGATGCCGAGCTGGGCGGCATCATTGCCGGTGCGGTGGCCGGCAAGCAGGCTGGGCACGGGATCGGCAGCGCCACGTTCGTGCAGCCCGATCGGACGATGTCGGCCATTGGGGGCTAGCGGGCCGCTATGCGCTTGCGAGTGGTGACCCTCAATGTGCAGAACGACGAGGGTGACCCGCGGCGCACGGGCCTGCTGAACCGCGAGCTGCGGCGCCTGGAGCCGGACCTGGTCGCGCTGCAGGAGGTCTGCTACCCAGGGCAGCGCGACCATTTGGCTGAGTTGATCACCGGGACTGGGCTGCACACGACTCACCAGAGTCAGGTGCTCGACCACCTGCCACCGCCCATCGAGCGGTACGGCGGCACCGCCATCGCCACCCGCCGGCCGCACCGCGTGGTCGAGGTGCTCGAGCACCGCCCGGGTGACGCCACGGACTCCCATTGGTGGACGCTCGCTGTCTCAACCAACGTATCCGGCCTGGGCGAGCAATTGTTCATCGTCGCGACGACGCCCTGGGAACCGACGGCCGAGCGCGCCCGGGCCCGACAAGCCGTCGAGGTCATCGACCTCGACGCACGACACCGTGCGACGCTGCCGACGATCATCGCCGGCGACCTCAACGCGAGTCCGGACGCCGCGAGCATCAGGCAGCTGACCCGGCACTACGCCGATGCCTGGGCCGTGGCGGGCGACGGTCCGGGCTACACGTGGTCGGTCGACAACCCGCTCGCCGCGGCCGAGATCGAACGCCTGATCGGACAACGCGGCCACCGCCGGCGCATCGATTATGTCCTGGTCGGCTCCGCGAGATCGCACCCGCGGGCGCGGGCCGACATCGTCGCCGCCAGCCTGGTGTGTGATCGGCCCGTCGACGGTGTATGGCTCAGTGACCACGCCGGCGTCATGGCCGACCTCGACGTCACAACGCCGCCCGGTCGATGAGGAACCCTCGGGCCGACAGGAATTCCGCGAGCCGGTCGGCGTGGTCGGGACAGGCCAGCCAATGCTTGACCCGCGCCGCGTCGTGCAGTTTGGGATTGCGCCACCGCAGGTCCTCGGTCGCATGGCTGCGGCACCCCTTGGCCGAGCAGCGGGGCGGGTCCGCGTCGCCGCCGGGCAGATCCTGGACCGACACTCAGGCACCGTAGCGCGCGGTCCCGTACCGTGAGGTTGTCCACAACCCAGCCGAGGAGACACCACTGTGAGGGTCCTGTGACAACCCCGGCGATGCATACGCCGGCAGGCGACGCGACCGCGCTCGAGCGGGTGATGTTCGAGGTCAAGCGGGTGATCGTCGGCCAGGAGCGGCTGGTCGAGCGCATGATGGTGAGCCTGCTGGCCCAGGGCCACTGCCTCCTCGAAGGCGTCCCGGGCGTGGCCAAGACCCTGGCGGTCGAGACGCTGGCCCGCACCGTCAGCGGCACGTTCTCTCGGCTGCAGTTCACGCCGGACCTCGTGCCGTCCGACATCGTCGGTACTCGCATCTACCGCCCGAACGCCGAACGCTTCGAGACCGAGCTCGGCCCGATCATGGCGAACTTCGTCCTCGCCGACGAGATCAACCGGGCTCCGGCGAAGGTGCAGTCCGCGTTGCTCGAGGTGATGGCGGAGAAGCACGTCACGATCGGCGGGGTACAGCATGACGTGCCCCGGCCGTTCCTGGTCCTGGCCACCCAGAACCCGATCGAGTCCGAAGGTGTGTACCCACTACCGGAGGCGCAGCGCGACCGGTTCCTGATGAAGATCGCGGTCGACTACCCGACGTCGGCCGAGGAACGCGAGATCGTCTACCGCATGGGCGTCAACCCGCCGGTGGCCAACGCCGTCATCTCCACCGACGAACTGCAGCGCCTCCAGCAGACCGCCGGCCGGGTGTTCGTCCACCACGCGATCGTCGACTACGTCGTGCGTGTCGTCGTGGCCACCCGACAGCCCGCTCAGCACGGCATGACCGACGTCGGGCAGTGGATCTCCTACGGTGCCAGCCCGCGTGCCAGCCTCGGTCTCATCGCCGCGGGCCGGGCACTGGCCCTCCTGCGCGGGCGCGACTACGTGCTGCCGCAGGACGTGCTCGATATCGCCGTCGACGTACTGGCTCACCGCATGGTCCTCAGCTACGACGCGATCGCCGACGCCGTCCCGGCCGCGCATGCCGTCCGGCGAGTGCTCCAGACGATCCCGCTGCCGCAGGTGGCACCGCGCCAGCGGGCCGGCGGTCCGGTCGAGATGTCCACGCCCGGCAACCAGTCCGGCAGCGCGCCATCACAGCAGCCCCTCGTCTACGGCCAGGCCGCACCGGCCCAGCAGTCACCGTGGGGCGAGCGCTCGGCATGAACCCGGCGGAGCCGACACCGACGCTTGACCTTGCGGCGGCCGAGCCACTGCTGCGTCGACTCGAGCTGACGGTGCGCAACAAGCTCGATGGGCTGCTGCAGGGCAACTACCTGGGACTGGTCCCTGGTCCGGGCTCGGAGGCCGGCGAGTCGCGCCAGTACGTCGCCGGCGACGATGTCCGCCGCATGGACTGGCCGGTCACGGCGCGTACCACGGTCCCGCACGTGCGCCAGACCGTCGCGGACCGCGAGCTGGAGACCTGGCTCGTCGTCGACCTGTCTCCCAGCGTCGACTTCGGAACGGCGCTGACCGAGAAGCGCGAACTGGTGCTGGCCGCGATCACGACCGTCGTCCACCTGACCGTCCGCGGGGGTAACCGCGTCGGCGCCGTCGTCAGCAACGGCGAGCTGACTTACCGAATTCCGGCCCTGTCCGGCACGGCCCACGCGCGCTACCTCATGAAGCGCATCGCGGCCACCCCACGGGGCGAGCAGGCGGGCGAGACCAACTTGGCGGCGTTGCTGGAGACGTTGCGACGCCCCCAGCTGCGCCGGGGTCTCATCGCGGTGGTGTCGGACTTCCTCGAAAGCGGGGTGGTCGACGAGTCGCCGTCCTGGGAGCGGCCCCTGCGCGGACTGTCGAGTCGCCACCAGTTGCTCGGCATCGAGGTGCTCGACCCGCGCGAGCTGGAGCTGCCGGCCGCCGGACTGGTGACCTTTGCCGATCCCGAGACCGGACGGCAGCTGGAAGTCCAGACCTCCGACGCCGGCCTGAGGCGCGACTACGCCGCGGCCGCGGAGGCCCAACGCGCGACCATAGCGACGTCGCTGCGTCATGCCGGCGCCGCGCACCTGCAACTGCGTACCGACCGTGACTGGATCACCGACGTCGTGAAGTTCGTGGTCGCCCGCCGCCGATTCGTAGTGGGCGCCGTCGGGGCGGCGGTGCGCTGATGACGTTCCTCGCACCGATGTGGCTGTGGTTGCTGGTCGCGGTCGCCGCCCTGCTCGTCGGCTACGTGCTGTTGCAGTTGCGGCGCAGCAAGTACGTCGCCCGATTCAGCAATGTGGAGCTGCTCAGCAGCGTGGCTCCCCGGCGGCCGGGGTGGCGCCGCCACCTCACATTCGCGCTCCTGCTCATCGCCCTCACGGTGCTCAGCGTCGGCGTCGCTCGTCCGGCTGCCGGCGTGCGGGTCCCGCGCGATCGGGCCACGGTCGTGATGGCGATCGACGTCTCGCTGTCGATGCAGGCCACGGACGTACTTCCGTCGCGACTGCAGGCCGCGCAGCAGGCGGCCAAGAAGTTCGTGGATCTGCTGCCGTCCCGCATCAATCTCGGCCTCGTGTCCTTCGGCGGCAACGCCAGCTCGTTGGTCGCCCCGACGGTGGACCGCGACGCGGTGAAGACCGCCATCGACAAGCTGCGGCTGCAGGAATCGACCGCCATCGGCGAGGCGGTGATCACCTCGCTCGATGCCATCACGGTCTTCAGCCAGGCGACGACCGCGAAGGGCGACAAGCCACCGCCGGCCCGCATCGTGCTGTTGAGCGACGGCGCCAACAACAAGGGCCGGACGGTCAGCGATGGCGCCGCCGCCGCCCGCAAGGCCGGGGTCCAGGTGTCGACGATCGCGTTCGGCACCGATGGTGGAACGGTCTCCGTCGACGGCCAGACGATCCCGGTGCCGGCCGACAAGATCACCTTGAACCAGTTGGCCCGCAGCACGGGCGGCACGTACCACTCGGCCGCGTCGGTGCAGGAGCTGGAGTCGGTGTACGCCAACATCGGTTCCCAGATCGGGTACACGACCCAGCATCGCGACGTCAGCTGGCGCTTTCTCGCCGTGGGACTGATGTTCGCGCTGGCCGCAGCCGGCACGTCGATGCTGTGGGCCGGCCGATTGATGTGAGTGTCGAGCCTCGGCTCAGTGTTGCGGTTCCAGGACGAGCTTGCCCACCGACGATCGGTCAAGCAGAGAGCGATGTGCCTCCGCCGCGCGCTCGAGCGGATACGTCGCACCGACGACCGGGCGCAGCGACCCGTCGGCGATCATGCCCAGCAGGTCGGTGACGGCGGCGGCGAACAGCTTCGGTCGCTGCAGAACGTGCACCAGCCAGAAACCGATCACGGCGACGCTGCGCGCCATCAACACGCCGGGCTGCACGGGCGTCGGCTGGCGGCGCGACGCCATTCCGAACGTGGCCAGCCGGCCCAGCGGGGCCAGCGCCGCGAGGCTCTGGTCGAACACCGGCCCACCGGTCATCTCGAGGACGATGTCGACACCGTCACCACCGTTGGCTTCGCGCAGGGCCGCGGTCAGGTCCTCGACCGTGGAGTCGACGACGACGTCGGCACCGAGGTCGAGCGCCAGCTGACGCTTCTGTTCGGTCGACGCGGTCGCGATCACCCGCCCGGCGCCCCAGCGCTTGGCGAGCTGGACGGCCACCGTGCCGACGCCGCCTGCGCCCGCGTGGACGACCACCGTCTCCCCCTCCTGCAGGTGCGCGCTCGTGCGCAGCAGATGCCACGCCGTGGCGCCCTGCACCAGCGTCGTCAGCGCAGCCGCGGCAGACACGCCGTCAGGTACCGGGAACAGCCGCCGGGGGTCGGCGGCGACCTTTTCGGCGTAGCCGCCCGAGCCGAGCAGCCCGACGAGGCGGCGGCCGTCTTCGCCCTCGACGACCACCTCACTGCCGGGAATGAACGGCAGGCGCTGCTTGGCCAAGTAGGAGTTCTCGGTCTGATGCGTGTCGGCGTAGTTGATGCCGGCGGCCAATACGTCGAGGACCTGCTGGCCGTCTCCTGCGACCGGATCGGCCAGGTCGCGGACGACCAGCGTTTCCGGGCCGCCGAACTCGGTGATCTGGATTGCGCGCATGGGCCGAACCGTACCCGGCGGTAAGCCGCGGCCGGCGGGGCCCAGGAGGTGATCCGCTAGCGTGCCAGGCGTGAATGGTGCGAGCTCATGAGCCGGTCGGTTCTGGTGACGGGCGGCAACCGCGGGATCGGCCTGGCCGTGGCCAGAGCCTTCGCCGACAACGGTGACAAGGTGGCGATCACGCATCGCGGCAGCGCCATCCCTGACGACCTGTTCGGGGTCCGGTGCGACGTCACCTCCGAGGCCGACGTCGACGCCGCCTTCAGCGCGGTCGAGGCCGAACACGGTCCGGTCGAAGTGTTGATCTCCAACGCCGGCATCACCGACGACACCCTGCTCCTGCGGATGAGTGAGGAATCGTTCACGCGGGTCGTCGACGCGAACCTGACCGGGGCCTACCGCGTCGCCAAGCGGGCGGCGGGCGGCATGCTGAAACAGCGACGCGGACGCATGGTCTTCGTCTCCTCTGTGGTCGCCCTGGTGGGCGCGCCGGGCCAGGCGAACTACGCGGCCAGCAAGGCCGGCCTCATCGGCCTGGCCCGTTCCATCGCCCGCGAACTGGGCAGCCGCTCGATAACGGCCAACGTGATTGCGCCGGGCTTCATCGACACCGACATGACCGCGGACGTCACGGAAGCCCGCAAGAACGAGATCCTGGCCAACGTGCCGTTGAAGCGCTACGGCTCGCCGAGCGAAGTGGCTGGCGCCGCGCTGTTCCTCGCATCCGAGGCCGGCGGCTACGTGTCCGGCGCGGTGCTCCCGGTCGACGGCGGCCTCGGCATGGGTATCTGAAAGGACGGACATGGGACTGCTCGACGGCAAACGGCTACTGATCACGGGGGTGATCACCGACGCTTCACTCGCCTTCGGCGTCGCCAGCATGGCGCAGCAGGAAGGTGCGCAGGTGGTCCTCACCGGCTTCGGCCGGATGTCGCTCGTCGAACGGGTCGCCCGCAAGCTGCCCGAGCCGGCGCCGGTCATCGAACTCGACGTGGCCAACGACGAACAATTGGGCTCGCTCGCCGACCGGGTCCGCGAACACGTCGACGGCATCGACGGCGTCTTCCACTCGATCGGCTTCGCGCCGGCGTCGTGCCTGGGCGGCGGCTTCCTCGACGCTCCGTGGGAGGACGTGGCCACCGCTGTCCACGTCTCGACCTATTCGCTGAAGTCCCTCGCCGTAGCGGCGCTCCCGCTGTTCGGCGAGATCGGAGGGTCGATTCTCGGGCTCACGTTCGACGCCACCGTGGCCTGGCCCGCCTATGACTGGATGGGCGTGGCCAAGGCCGGCCTGGAGTCCACGTCGCGCTACCTCGCCCGCGAGCTGGGCTCGCGCCACATCCGCGTCAATCTCATCGCCGCCGGGCCGATCCGGACGATGGCGGCCAAGAGCATCCCCGGCTTCGGCGCGTTCGAGGACGCCTGGAACGGCCGGGCCCCGCTGGGGTGGGACAACGAGAACAGCGAACCGGTCGCCCGCAGTGCCGTCGCACTGATGTCGGATTGGTTCCCGGCAACCACCGGTGAGATCGTGCACGTCGACGGCGGTTTCCACGCCATGGGTGTGTGAGTTGGCCGAGCCCGCGATCGCGTCGGCCGCTGGTTACGACGCGCTGTTGCTGCTCTCGTTCGGCGGCCCCGAAGGACCGGACGACGTCATGCCGTTCCTGCGCAACGTCACACGGGGCCGCGGCATACCCGAGGAGCGCTTGGCGGCGGTCGCCGAGCATTACCTGGAACTGCGCGGCGTCTCGCCGATCAACGCGGCCAACCGCGCTTTGCTGGCCGCATTGGCCACCGAGTTCGGCGAGCGCGGCATCGCCCTGCCGCTGTACTGGGGAAACCGCAACTGGAAGCCGTACGTCGCCGACGCCGTACGTCACATGCGCGATGACGGCATCCAGCGTGCGCTCGTGTTCACGACCAGCGCCACCGCCTCGTACTCGGCCTGCCGCCAGTACCGCGACGATCTCGCCCAAGCTCACGCTGTCGCCGGCGTGGGCGCCCCCGACCTGGTCAAGCTGCGGCACTTCTTCGACCACCCCGGCTTCATCGCCGCCAACGCCGACGCGGTGCGGGCGGCGCTCGAGGCACTGCCCGGCGCAGAGCGCGACACCGCCCGGCTGGTCTTCACCGCGCATTCGATCCCGGTCGCGATGAATGACAGGTCCGGCCCCGAGGCCAACGGCCTGTACGCGGCGCAACACCGCGAAACGGCCCGCCTGGTGGCCGAGTCGGTACGCGGCCCGGGCGCGGAGTTCGACCTGGCCTGGCAGTCGCGCTCGGGCCAACCCGGCGTGCCGTGGCTCGAGCCCGACATCAACGACCACCTGCGGTCCCTGGCGGCGGCCGGAACCACCGCGGTCGTCGTGAGCCCAACCGGGTTCGTGGCCGACCACGTGGAGGTCATTTGGGACCTCGACAACGAGGCGCGCCGCACCGCGCTCGACGTCGGCCTGCACTACACCCGCGCGACGACCGCCGGCACCCATCCAGCTTTCGTCACCGCGATCGCCCAGCTCGTCGAGGAACGCCTCGACGGCGCTGACCCGCTCGCGCTCGGAGCGCTGGGCTTGTGCGGCGTGGATTGCCCGGCCGGCTGTTGCCCGCCCCCCCAGTCGATCGGTCGTCCCTAGCTGAGCGCGGGCTACTCCGGCTCGGCCAGGGCGTTGTAGCCGGCCAGGCGGGCCCGGCGCACGGCGTGCGCCAGCGGCCGCAACGCCTCGTCGCGCGCGGCGATGCCGGCCCGGTCGACGGCGCCGCCGATGGGGTGCTGCAACGCGAGATCCAGCACCGCCTGCAGCCGTTCGGTCTGGGCGACGAGCGCGACCGCGCGGGGCGGGAAGCCCGGCGGGAGATTGAGTATCTCGCCGGCCCGCCGCGCGTCGCCCAGCGCCTCGGCGATGTCGGCCGTCCAGCCGGCCACCTCGGCGGCGGCCAATGCGCTCGCCGTCTCACGGATGGCCGTCGTCAGCTCGTACTGCGCCTCAGCCAGCACGACCGGTTCGGCCGGGACCGACGTGACGGCGAAGGCCTGCCAGACCACCGTCGTCGGCGCACTGCTCGGCGCGAACTCCGTGACGGTCGGGACGATACCCACGGTCGGCCCGTACACGGCTTCCCCCGATTCGAGGGCGGCGGCGCGGAATCCGGCCGGCCCGGGCAGTCCGCGAATGTCGCCGGCGGTCGGCAGAGCGAGCCGAACCGGACCGCCCGCGCGGCGCCAGGTGATGAGCATCTCGCTAAGCGGCACGAGGGTGTCGCCGTGCCCCTCGAGCCCGGCGACTCGGTGTGGCGCGTCGCGGCCGGCCGTCGCCCGCAGCACCTCGTCGGACGCGGCCCGTCCGTCCAGCCACGCGGCCGTCCACGCGGCCAACGGCCCGGAGCGCAAGCGAGTCACCCGCACAGGCTAGATCGGGGTTCTGGCGTGTCCGGCCGGGTGTCGGCCGCCGGCCCGCCTAGGGTCGGCCCTCGTGCCTGATTACAACGATGTTCTGGCCGAGCCGCGCCGTCGACGGCGTTCGGTGCCGGAAGTGACCGCCGAGCCGGATCTGGTCGTCGAGACAGCCGACGGCGCATTCTGCGGCGCCGTGGTCGAGATCGGCCGAGCCGTCGAGAGTGGCGAGAAGCGCGACGTCGTGACGCTTGAGGACCGGCACGGCAAACGGCGGGTGTTCCCCATGCTGCCGGCCGCCTTCCTCATCGACGGCGCTTCGGTGACGCTCGTGCCGCCCGCTCCCGCAGCACCGCGGACCAATACGGCTCGCCGGACCGCTTCCGGCTCCTACGCGACGGCCCAGGCCCGGGCCCGCGTGGCCCGGGCCAGCCGGATCTGGGTGGAGGGGGTTCACGACGCGGCGTTGCTGGAACGCATCTGGGGCGACGACCTGCGCGTCGAGGGCGTTGTCGTCGAGCCGCTCGACGGGATCGACAACCTCGTCGAACGGGTTCGCGCGTTCGGGCCCGGCCCGCAGCGCCGCATCGGTGTGCTTGTCGACCACCTCGTCGCCGGCAGCAAGGAGAGCCGCATCGTGGCCGATCTGCGCCGCGCCGGCTTTGCCGCATCGGTGCTGGTCACCGGCCATCCCTACGTCGACGTGTGGCAGGCAGTGAAGCCCACCGCTCTCGGCATCGAGCGCTGGCCGGCGATCACCCGCGGCACGGATTGGAAGAGCGGGATCTGTGCCGCCCTCGGGATCGCCGACGCGCGCGAGATGTGGCGCCGGGTGCTGGCGAGCGTCGACAGCTTCGCCGACGTCGAGGTGCCGCTGCTGCGAGCGGTCGAAGAGCTCATCGATTTCGTTACAGTTGACCGATGACCGATGCGCTTCCGGAGCCGGTTGCGGCGGCAGTCGACGCGGCGAACGCAGGTGACACCGATGCCTTCCTCGTCCCAGCCACTTCACATTCGCCCTCGACGGCGACCGCAACTCGAGCATGACCATCCGCGCGTGACCGAGCGGATCTGGACCGTCGCGGATCATCTGTCCGGTCAGCCCGCTTGGTCGGTCGCACCTTATGAGCGTTTCGTTGAACTCATCGCCCGGTGCGGCCCGTTTAGCTATGCAGTGGCTAAGACTTCGATCACGTTCAAGGGCGTCCGCCGCGGCTTCGCCGGCGCGCGCCCGGACCACCGCGGCGCCTACGCAGTGGGAAACGGCGATCATCTCGGTCCGCAGCGGTGATCAGCCCCACCACCGCGAGGCATTTCGGTGCCAGGATGGTGATATGCCCACCTGGTTGATCTGGCTGATCGCCTCCGGCGCCTTCGCGGCCGCCGAAGCGCTTTCCTTGACCTTCGTCCTGGTCATGTTCGCCGGGGGAGCGGCTGCCGGAGCACTAACCGCCGCGCTCGGTGGTCCGGTTTTCCTGCAATTCATCGTCGCGATCGTCGCGACCGTCGGCCTGCTCGGCGTGGTGCGCCCGATCGCCAAGCGACACCTGACCCTTGGCACCGGAACCCGCACCGGCTCCGACGCCCTCGTCGGCAAAGAAGCCATCGTCTTGCGCGACGTCGACGCGCACGACGGACGGGTCCGGCTCAACGGCGGCGAGTGGTCGGCTCGTTCCTTCGACCGGGCCCAGCATCTGCCGGCCGGCACGGTCGTGCGGGTTATGGAGATCTCCGGCGCAACCGCAGTCGTGTGGCAAGAGCCACCGTTCTAACCGAAATAGCGAGGGGAACCACATGAGTGCCGGGATCATCGTCGCGATCGTCGTGATCGTCGTCCTGCTGATCGCCTTGGCCCGGATGGTGCGCATCGTGCCGCAGGCCCGGGCCGCTGTCATCGAACGGTTGGGGCGCTACGTACGAACCGCGACGCCCGGCCTGACTCTGCTGCTTCCCTTCGTTGACCGGATGCGCCCGCTCATCGACCTGCGCGAACAGGTGGTCAGCTTTCCGCCGCAACCGGTGATCACGTCGGACAACCTGACCGTGGCCATCGATTCAGTGATCTACTTCCAGGTCACAGATCCCCGCGCCGCCACCTACGAGATCCAGAACTACATCCAAGCCGTCGAGCAGTTGACGATCACGACGCTGCGCAACGTCGTCGGCTCCCTGAACCTCGAACAGGCGCTGACCAGCCGCGACGAGATCAACACCAAGCTGCGCGGCGTGCTCGACGAGGCGACCGGTCCCTGGGGCATCCGGGTCGCGCGGGTCGAGATCAAGGCGATCGACCCGCCGCCGTCGATCCAGGACGCGATGGAGCAGCAAATGCGCGCGGACCGCAACAAGCGTGCGCTGATCCTGACCGCCGAAGGTCAGCGAGAGTCCTCGATCAAGACCGCCGAGGGTCAGAAGGCCGCGCAGATCCTCAGTGCCGAAGGCCAGAAGCAGGCCGCGATCCTCGCCGCCGAGGCGGAGCGGCAGTCGCGGATCCTGCGGGCGGAGGGCGATCGGGCCGCGCGCTACCTGACCGCACAAGGGCAGGCCAAGGCAGTAGAAACGACGTTCGCCGCTATCCACTCCGCTCGGCCCGACCCGGCCCTGCTGGCCTACCAGTACCTGCAGACTTTGCCGCAGATCGCCCAGGGTGACGCCAACAAGGTGTGGGTGATCCCGAGCGAGTTCAGCAAGGCCCTCGAAGGCCTGGCCAAGCTCGGCGGGGCCGAGGGCGCGGACACGCCGTCGTACCTGCAGGCCGACGGCGGGCAGGCCGCAGGACCGGCCGAGCCCGGCCTCGACGCGTCCACGTGGTTCGACTCCAATCTGCCCCCGGCGCACGAACAACCCGAGGCGGTCAACCTCCGGGCCTCGGACGACGACGCCGCGACGCGCGAGGCGCATGAGGGGCTGGCCTCCGACGACGAGCCGCTCTCGCCGTTGCCGGTGTTCGACACGACCGGTGAGATCCCTCGAGTGCCGCCGGACCCGCAGGCGGCACCGCAGGCCGCCCAGCCGCCTCCGTATGCACCGCCGCCGCAACAGCAGCCGCCGCCACCACCGCCACCGACCCAGCCGCCGAACACGCCGCCGCTGTAGATGCCGACAGCGAACTCCGACGCGGCCGGCCCGGTCGAGGACAACACGTTCAAGGGGGAGGACTGGTACGCCGAGGTGCTGGACGGCCGCGAGTTCACGCGCTGCACGTTCCAGGACGTCGACCTCACGGAAGCGTCGATCCGGGGCGGCACGTTCAGCGAGTGCACGTTCCGGGAGGTGCGCTTCAACGCTTCGGTGCACGCCGCCTCGGCCTTCGTCGGCTGCACGTTCGCCGGCTGCAATTTCTTCGACGCCCAGTTCGATGACTGCAAGCTCACCGGCAGCCGGTTCGAGCGGTGTTCGCTGCGGCCGATGCGGGCCCGGGGCGGTGACTGGTCGTTCGTCGCGCTTGCCGGTGCGGATCTGCGCGGCTGCACCTTCGAGGGCGTCCGGATGCGCGAGGCGGTCTTGAACAAAGCGAATTGCGCCGACGCGGTCTTCGCCGACGTCGACCTGTCCGGCGCCGGGTTGCACGACGTGACGTTCACGCGGGCGGATCTGCGAGGCAGCGACCTCAGCGCACTTGATCCGCGTGCGAGCGAACTGACCGGGGCGATCATCAGAGCCGAGCAGGCAGTCGTGATCGCCCAGACGCTCGGACTGTCAGTGCGCTAGCAGCGCGGACACGTTCGGTTCAGAAACCGGTGGCGTTCCACGGCGGGAGCGTCGTGGCGAACATGGCGTCGGCGCGGGGCAGGGCGCCGGAGGTGAGTTCCTCGATACCACCGCCAATTCCCAGCTGGCGAACGGTGAACCCGCCGAGGTAGATCGCAGCAAGCACGCGCTGGCTGATCCGCAGGTCGGCGGCCTGCGTCGTCGGCCGGCAGTCGGCCCCGTGCTCGTCGGCGTCGAGCACGAAGCGCCCGGCTGCGTAGCCGCCGGTGTCGTCATCGACGACCTCGAGGACAAGCCGATCGGAACTCGCGTAGCCGCGGGCGCTGAGTGCGGCCGGCACGTCGAGCAGCCGTACCCACAGGTCGTCCCCGACGAAAGTCGGGCGCAGCGCCCGGCCGTCACTGAGCAGCCAGCGGATCGGCTCGTCGACCGGCCGGTGTGCGAGGGTGACCTCGCCGACGACGTCGACGCCGACGAGGTAAGCCCAGAGATTGCGATAGGCGGCGGGGGTTGCCGCGGTCAGATCGCCGACCTGGATCGCACCCAACTCGCCGTTGAGTTCGAAGTCGCGAGTGCTGGACCACCACAGCAACCCGTCCGGCCCGCTACTGCCTTCGTGGAGGATGTAGTTGGGCGCCTTACCGTGTTTGCTCGGTTGGTAGCCGTTGAGCCCGAGTCGGCGGGCCCACCAGTCACCGCGCCGGTCGACCTGAGCCGCACGCAACGGCCGAGCCGCGTCGAACACAGCGGGGGCGATGTCACCGAGGTCGCCGGGTTCGACCTGCCGCACCGACCCGTCGTCGCCGGGCCGGAGGAGGTTGGGTCGAGCGCGGGTGAACAGCGTGTAGTCGGCGGCCTGACTGGCCGGCGCGTAGCCGTACCGGCCGTAGATGGGCCACTCCGCCGCGATCAGCATGCTGAGCGGGTCGCCGCGGTCCTTGGCCGCACGAAGCGATGCCGACAGCATCTGGGTCAGCAGGCCGCGCCGACGGTGCGTCGCGCTGACCGTGACCTCTGTGAGCGCGTCGGCGACCACGTCGACCGTGGTGGCGCCCGGCCCGGGGATGCTGACCGTGCGTTCCTCGATCGCCAGCGTCCCGACCCAGCGGCCGCCGGCCCGGGCTCCCCATGCGCGGTCGGCGAACCACTCGCGCTGGTGCGCCACGACGGAACGCTCGAAGTCTTCGCCCTCGGCCTCGTTGAGGAAGGTCGTGGCCATGGCGGCCAGCCACGGGCGGATCTCGTCGTCGGGAATCGGATTGACGACCTCGATGTCAGTCACGCCCGCTGACGATGCCAGGTGTGCCGGTCGCTGTCAGCCGCATTTGCCGCACTTCCGGACGTCGGAGTATGTCGATGAAGTCGGTCAGGTCGCGCCACAACGCGATCCGAAGCGGTACGGACATGGCGTTGTTCGAGCCGGACGGGCCGGGGAGCACGAAGCCCGGTCGACCGGCGATGGCCCAGCTGACCGGGCCGAAGTCGCGCGGTCGGCGCTCGCGTGCGGCGCTGGCGTAGGCCCCCGCCGCGGTCTTGCTGGTGAAGGCCACGACGCCCGGCTGGTACTTGTCGATCTTGTTCACGAAATCAGACAACCGGTAGCGCTCGGCGGGATCCGCCTGGGGCGGGGCGGCGCTGTCCCGGATGAGGTCCGTCAGCCCCACGCCATAGCTCGGCAGCAGCTCGTCCTCCTCTGGCCCGAGGCGGGTCGGTACCAGCCCGCTCTCATGCAGCAGCAGCCAGAACTGGTTGCCACGGCCGGCGTAGTAGTGCGTGCGTTCGGCCGATCCGTCGCAGCCCGCGGTGCCGACGAGCACCACGCGCAAGCCGGGCTGAAGGTAGTCGGGCAGGACCATCATCGCTAGATCCAGCTGATGCGATCGTGCAGATAGAGATAGCCGATGAAACTGACCGCGTCGAGCAGGAAGTGCGCAATGACGAGCGGCAGCACGCGGCGGGTGCGCTGGAACCAATAGCCGAAGATCAGGCCCATCACGAAGTTGCCGGCAAAACCGCCGAGGCCCTGGTACAGGTGGTAGCTGCCGCGCAGCACGGCGCTGGTGACCAGCGCACGCTGCTTCGACCAGCCGAGCTGACCCAACCGGGTCAGCAAGTAGCCGACGACGACGATCTCTTCGGCGAAACCGTTCTGGAAGGCCGAGAGCACCAGGTACGGGACGCGGTACCAGACATCGGGATAGTCGACCGCCTCGAGCGATGCATTCAGCCCCAACTCGTGCGCCGCCCACACCAGCGCCAGGCCGGGAATACCGATCAGGGCCAGGAAACCGATGCCCTGGGCCGATTCGCGCCAGCGAGCTCGCAGATCCCAGCCGATGCCCCATCCCCGCCCGGCCGGACTACGGGCGAGCAAGGCCAGAGCGAGCAAGGCCGGTGCGAAGCCGTGCAGGACGTCGGCCAGGTCATCGGCCAGGTCGAGCAGGGGATAGCTCGTCTTCGTGCCCTGGATGACCGTCGCGGTGGTGTTACCGATCCCCCCGGGGACGGTGACCTCGGCCCGGATGAAGTCGAGCAGCGAATAGATCCCGGACAGGAGGAACGACACGCCGAGGACGCCCCAGACCTCGAGGGCATAACGCTCGCGAGGGGCGCTCGGCGCGGACGGCGCGTCGGCTTGATCGCGCTGGGCTTCGGAACGCTGGCTCACCGGCTCAGTGTCCCCGAAGTGGTCAGGCCGCTTGCGGGCTGCGCAGCGAGATGTTCGCGCAGGCGGCGCAGGTCTGCTCCGGGATGAGGCCGACCCGCATGAGTCCGGCGAAGACGGTGCAGCCGATGCAGAAGGCGAACACCGACTCCAGTGTCGCTGCGGCGGCGATCAAGCCGACGAAAACCAGCGCCGCTGTCTCCAGGCCGAAGGCGAAGTGCAACACGAGCGCAGTGAGCGACATCGTCGCGCCCAGCGTCTGAGCGAAGCGCTTCGGCGGCCCGGCGACCAGCTTCTCGTGCCCGATACGCGGTGCGGCCACGCGGCTAGCCAGCTGGCCGAGCGGGCTGAGCGTCGGGCCGGTCAGCACGCGTGCGACGAAGCCGTAGGCCAACACCGCCGTGAGCCAGAGCCAGCCGTCGCCGAACGTGAGGCTCAGCACGATCGTCAGCAGGCTCAGGACGAGCACGCCGGCCGCAACTGAGCGCGCGGCGACCTCATTGACGGGATGGGGAAAGCCGAAGACTGAACGGGGCACGCCAAGAAGCGTAGTTCGCTTCCTGACGTGCCCTGGCGCCGCAGTCATGCCGACCTGGTCAGCTCTGGTCGAGTATGGCCTCGACCTCGAGGTTGATCGAGATCTTGTCGCCGACCACCACGCCGCCACCGTCCATCGGGATGCTGATGTCGATGCCGAAGTCGCGCCGGTTGATCTCGGCGGTGGCCGAGAAACCGGCCCGCTGGCCGCCGTACGGATCAGCGGTGAAGCCGTTGAGCTCCAGGCTGAGCGGTACCGGGCGGGTGAAGCCGTGCAGGGTCAACTCTCCCTCGACCGTCCAGTTCTCGCCGTTCCCGGATACGGCGGTCGAGCGGTAGGTCATGGTGGGGTGCGACTCGACGTCGAAGAAGTCCGCCGAACGAATGTGGTTGTCGCGCTGCTCGTTGCGCGTATCGATCGACCTGAGGTCGATCGTGGCGCTCGCGCTCGAATCGGTGGGGCGCTCGGCGGTGACGATCGTGCCGCTGAAGTCGGTGAAGTACCCGCGCACCTTGCTGACCATCATGTGCCGAACGCTGAACGACACTTCGGTGTGCACCGGATCGATCTGCCAGGTGCCCGTCCGGTAACCCGGAATGGTGCTCGTGTTGGCGGTCTCGGTCATTGCCTGCCTCGCTCTCAGTTGGTTGAACTTTCAACCTCACAACACGAGGCGGCGACGGAACTATTCCCACTGAGGGCGACTGCCCGAAATCGGGGGATTCAGGACTTGCGTTCAGCCACGACCAGGGTCTGCGCGGTCGCTCCGACCGGGCCGTCCATGTCGGCGATTGTGCCCCGGGCCAAGCCGCAGCCGTTCGGGCCCAGTTGGGTGGCGGCATCCAGCAGCAACCACTTGCCAAGGACGGGGCGGGCCAGATGCACGTCGAGGTCGACGTTGAGGAACGACCACTGCGTCCAGTCCAGGGCTGAGGAGATGCCGCTGACCGAGTCCCCGAGCAGCGCGGCCCGTTGCAGCCCGGAAAGCGGCTCGCCCGCGAGCAGTGCTAACCGCGGGCGGGCCCAGACGGTACTCGGCCCGGGTCGGTCGATGTTGCCGTGGACGGCACGCCACTCGACGCTGTCGGCATAGGGAAAGTTGGCCGCAAGTCCGGGGAGCCCCTCGGCCGGCGAGTTCGGCGGCCCGGACGGTGGGGCGATCGCTGCCGTATCGCGGTCGGCGACCAGCCAAACCCGGGCGTTCACGCAGTCGCGGCCCTCCGCGCTCAGAACGGCTTCCACCAGGACCGCACTCCGCGCGGCCCGCACCAACCGCGTCCGCGTGCTCACCTCACCGACCGGCACCGGGCCGACGAACTCGGCCGCCAACCGCATGGCAATGAGGTCCGTCCGGCCGGTCTGGACCGCGGCCAGCCGCTCGGCTGCGTGCACCAACAGGGCGTTCGGGGGACCACCGTGCTGCTGGTCCGGGGCCCACGGTCCACCGGTCGAAGATCCGGCTCGGTAAATGGCTCCGGCCTCGGATTCGGTCACGATTGTGAAGTATGCGTCGGCCATAGACCCCTAAACTAGTTGAACCGATCATGGAATCGATGGATTACACTCGCGCAAGAAGGGGCGTGCGGCACATCCCTCCCGTGCCGCCGCCCCTTCCCTATATCCGCTGCTCGTGACTGTCGCCGGCGTCACGCACAGCCATGGAACCGACAGCGCGTCTTTGACGAACTCCCGATAGAGACCGGGTCGCCCGGTCCTTCTGTCATCGCGGAGGACGTCAGTGACACGCCCGAAGATCGCGGTAGTGGGCAGCGGCGTCGCCGGCCTCACTGCAGCGTATGTACTGCAGTCCGGCGCCGACGTGACGCTGTTCGAGGCGGACGATCGCCTCGGCGGCCACGCCGACACCCACGACGTGCCGGCCGCCGATGGGCGGCTGCTCGGCATCGACACCGGCTTCATCGTGCACAACGAGCGCACGTATCCCCTTCTCCGCCGGCTGTTCGACGAACTGGGGGTGGCCACCCAGGAGTCCGACATGAGCATGTCCATCTCGTGCGGTGGTTGCGGTCTCGAGTACGCCGGCGGGCGCGGCCTGTCGGGTCTGTTGCCGTCGGTGCGCACGGTGGCCAATCCGCGTTACCTGAAGATGCTTCGCGAGATCGTGCGGTTCCATCGCGAGGCCCGCGCCCTGCTCGAACGCGAAGATGACGGGCAGACCGTTCGGCAGTTCCTGGCCGCGGGACGGTTCTCGGCCTACTTCGTCGCCCACTTCATGACGCCGCTGATCGCCGCCGTGTGGTCGACTGCGCCGACCCGTACCGGCGACTACCCGGCGCGCTACCTTTTCGTGTTCCTGGCCAACCACGGCATGCTCAGCGTCACCGGCGCTCCGACGTGGCGGACGGTTGTCGGCGGCTCGGCCCGCTACGTCGAGCGCGCGGCGAAGGGGTTGACGTCCGTGCTGACGTCCACACCCGTTCGGGCGGTCACCCGGGTGGCGGGCGGCGTCGAGATCCGAGACGACTCCGATACGGCCCACGGCTTCGACCGTGTCGTCATCGCCACGCACCCCGGGCAGGCGTTGTCGATGCTGGCCGCGCCCACCAACGCGGAGCGCGACGTGCTCGGGGCCATCGGCTACACCGTCAACCCGGCCGTGCTGCACACCGACGTCTCGGTGTTGCCGCGCGCCCGCCGGGCTCAGGCGTCGTGGAACTACGTCCTGCCGTCGTGCACAACGACCCCGACGAACGTGCACCTGAGTTACAACATGAACCGGCTGCAGAATTTGGACGCCGAGCAGACCTACCTCGTCACCCTGAACGGGCCGGCGCAACTCGACGCCGACACCGTGCTTGCGCGGATGAGCTACGAGCACCCGGTGTACACCTCCGAGTCCGTCGACGCGCTGGGGCGGCTGCCCGAGCTCAACGACGGCGTGCTTGCCTTCGCCGGCGCCTATCAAGGCTGGGGATTTCACGAGGACGGTTGTCGATCCGGTGTTGCGGCGGCCGCAAGTTTCGGAGTGCACTGGTGAGCGGGCACCTGTACGAGGTCGAGATCGCCCATGTGCGGTCCGAGCCGGTGCGTCACGACGTTCGGCACCGCAGTTACCAGTGGTTCGTCGACCTGGGCGATCTTCCGCGGTTGCCGCTCGGTCTGCGTTCACTCGCCCGCTTCGATGCCCGGGACCACTTCGGTGACCCTCGGCGGAGCATCCGGGCAAACGTCGATGCCTACCTGGCCGCGCACGGGATCGATCTGCGCGGCGGATCGGTCACGATGCTGGCCAACCCCCGCAGCCTCGGTTACGTGTTCAACCCGCTGTCGCTCTTCTGGTGCCACGACAGCTCCGGTGACCTTCTATGCGTCGTCGCCGAAGTGCGCAACACCTACGGCGGGCGGCACTGCTACCTCTTGCACACCGACGAGTCCGGGCGGGCCGAGACCGAGAAGGTGTTCTACGTCTCGCCCTTCTACCCGGTCGACGGGTACTACCGGATGAGCGTGCCGGAGCCAGGTGAGCGGCTGAATCTGAACATCACCCTGCACCGCCCGAACCAGCGACCGTTCACGGCCTCGGTACGGGGCGCGCGCCGCCCGGCCACCTTGCGCACGGTGCTGGCGACCGCGCTGCGCCGGCCACTGGAGACGCGGGTTGTCCGGGCATTGATCACCAAGCACGGTGTTGCCCTCTGGCGCAAGGGATTGCCCGTGGTGCCGCGCCCGGTCGAACAGGAGAACGTCATGGCTACCTTGCCCGGCAACGCGTCGATCGCCGAGCGGATCGCCGACCTGATCCGCCGGACGCTAGGCGCCGAATTGCCGGTACGGCTGCGCGCGTGGGACGGCAGCGCGGCCGGCCCCAGCGATGGGCCGGTGCTGATTCTCCGGTCGCGTCGAGCGCTGCGCCACCTGCTCTGGGCACCAGGGGAGTTGGGACTCGCCCGCGCCTACGTCGCCGGGGACATCGAGATCGAGGGTGATCTCGGCGCCGCCTTCCGGCGGGCCTGGCAGTTCGCCCGCGCCCGACCGGGCAGCGTGACGGGGCTGACTCCGCGAGCCAAGGTGTCGGCTCTCAGCGCGGCGGTCCGGCTCGGCGCGATCGGCCCGCCACCGAAACCGCCGGCAGCGGAAGCGCGCCTGCACGGCCGGTTGCACACGCGGAGCCGAGATCGTGCGGCGATCTCGCACCACTACGACTTGTCCAACGACTTCTACCGGTTGCTGCTCGACGAGTCGATGGCCTATTCCAGCGCCTATTTCACCGCTCCGGACCAGTCTCTGGACGATGCGCAGCGGGCCAAGCTCGACCTGATCTGCCGCAAGCTCGACCTCAAGCCCGGTATGCGCCTGCTCGATGTCGGCTGCGGGTGGGGAGCACTGATCCTGCATGCCACCGAGCATTACGGGGTGCACGCCACCGGCATCACGCTTTCCGCCCAGCAACGCGACCACATCGCCAAGCTGGTGGCCGAGCGCGGGCTCAGCGGCCAGGTCGCCGTCCGCCTGCAGGACTACCGTGAGCTCGCCGGCGCAGGCCAGACGTACGACGCAGTGAGCTCCATCGAGATGGGTGAGCACGTCGGCGAGGGGAACTACCCGGTTTACGCGGCCACGCTGCTCGGCGCGCTGCGCCCGACCGGCCGCCTGCTGTTGCAGCAGATGTCCCGGCACCCCGACGCTGCACCCGGAGGCGGCGCGTTCATCGAGTCCTACATCGCTCCGGATATGCACATGCGTCCGCTCTCGCAGACGATCGGTCATCTCGAACGGGCTGGGCTCGAAGTCCGCGATGTCGAGGCGATGCGCGAGCACTACGTGGCGACGGTGCGGCACTGGATCGACACCTTCGAGGCGAACTACCCGCAGTTCGTGGAGTTGGTCGGCGAGCAGATCGCACGGGTCTGGCGGCTGTACCTCGTCGGCGGTGCGCTCAGCTTCGAAGAGCGCCGAATGGGCGTCGACCAAATCCTCGCAGTCCGCCCTACGGCCGCCGGCACCAGCGCGATGCCGGCAACCAGGCCGTGGGCGGCCGATAACGTCCGAGCATGAGCGGATTCGCGACCACGCCGTTCCTGCACGCCCTGCCGTGGGCGGCAGGAGCGGTCGTGCTCGTTTTGGCCGCGACGTTCGTGGCCGCGAAGATCGCCCACAAGCACAGCGTCATCGACACGGCCTGGGGACTCCTGTTCGTCGCGGTCGCAGTAGCAGCGTTCGGCAGTTCCGTCGGTCACGGCGATCCGGTGCGGCGTTGGCTGCTGCTCGTGCTGCCGACGCTGTGGGGCCTGCGGCTGGCCCAGCACATCGCTCGGCGCACGGTTGGCCGACCCGAGGATCCGCGGTACGCGGAGTTGCTGTCGAAGGCCAAGGGCAATCCGGACCTGTACGCGATCCGCATGATCTACCTGCTGCAGGGGACTCTCGCGCTGGTCATCGCCGCCCCCATCCTCGTCGGCGCGTTCGAGAGTGCACCTGTTCGGGCGCTGGCCTGGGTCGGCGTGGCGCTCTGGTGCGTCGGCGTCTTCTTCGAAGGCGTCGGCGACCGGCAGATGGAGCGCTTCCGGCGCAACCCGGCGAACAAGGGCAAGGTCATCGACACCGGCCTCTGGCGCTACACCCGCCACCCGAACTATTTCGGCGACGCCTGCATGTGGTGGGGCGTGTTTCTCGTCGCTGCGGAACGTTGGCCGGGGATCTTGACCCTTTTCGCGCCCGTCATCATGACCCTGCTGCTGACGAAAGGGTCCGGTGCGCGCATTCTGGAAAAGCACATGGCCAAGCGGGCCGGCTGGGACGAATACGCGGCGCGCACGAGCGCCTTCTTCCCGCGGCCGCCCAAGGGGGCTTAGCCGGACGGCTGAGGCGGGTCAGGCTCGGTATGACCCGCGCAGCACGCTCGTGCCGCTGTAGTCGTATGAGGGCGCGTCGACGCGCTGCACGCTGACCTCGATGTCGCTGAAGTTCGACATCAGGTTGGTCGGCACTGTAAGCGTCGCCTTGCCGCTCGGTGCGATCCACCCGATCGGCTGCATATGGCGGCGGGCGTCGTCGGTGAGCCAAACTTCGTAGCGGTGTCGCGCGTCCAGGCGCGGCAGCGAGGCGGCATTCACGTGCATCTGGCCGTTCGCGTCGACGGTGGCCTTGGCGGTCGTCGTACCGGTGTCGAAGGCGGCAAGTGCCACCGACCGACCCGCCGGCGAGTTGTCGCCGAGGTTTTGGACCAGCGCGGTGCCGGCGGTGCCGACCACCACCCCGGCCGCGACGGCCGCAACGGCATAGAGGGGCCGGCGCGAACGTCGCCGGACGGGGGGCTCGTGGTCGGCCTCGTCGCGGACCTGGGCGAATACGGCGCTGAGGTTGGGCAGTGGGGCCGCATCGGCAGCGGCGGGCGAGGGTTCCACCGAGCGGCGAGTGACGACTTCCGGCGCGAAGCGCTGGGCCGAGGTCAGCGAGGCGTGGGCTACGACGGCCGAGACCAGTTCCTGCTGGCAGTCGGCACAGGTGCGCAGATGCGACGCGGCAGCCTGCACGACATCCCGGGTGGCTTCACCGGTCAGCAGCCTGGGGAGCTCTTCGGAGATGTGGCGGGTCATCAGCTCTCCCTGTTGTCCTCAAGAAGGCCGGCCATGCGTTGCAGGCCGCGCGACGTGCGGGTCTTGACCGTTCCCAGCGGAATGTCCAAGGCTGCGGCGATCTCAGTCTGGGTGTAGCTCTGGAAGTAGGCCATTTCAATCACTTCGCGCTGCAGCGGCGGCAGCATGTTCAATGCGGTGCGGACCTCGTCGGCCCACACCATGCGGTCGGCGACCTCGCGGCCGTCGTCACCGACGATCTCACGCATCGACTCGATGGGGACCACCACGTCGCGGCGCTTGCGGAGCTGGTCGATGGCCCGTTTGCGGGCGATCCCGAGGACCCACCCCCGCAACGACAGGTTCGGGTCGTAGCGCTCGTGGACCCGCCAGACCTCGTAGAACACCCGCTGCATCACGTCTTCGATGTCCGGTTGCGGGACGTAGCGGCCGAGATAGGACATGACAAGCGGCCCGAGGGTGCGATAGCAGTCCTCGAGCGCCTCCGGCTGCCCCTGGACGAGGCGTTCGCCGATCTCGGCAAGTGCAGTGTCCACGTCTGACATTCGTAGCTCGTCCCATACCCGGTTCCAGAAGGGCACACATTCAATTACCCGCCCGGGAGCCTGGGCACGCTTGTCGCGTTGGTCGGATTCATGTCAGAGTCGGGCATGCGCCCACGACCTAGGGGAGCAGGAGCACATCACGATGTCACCACTTCGATTCGACGCGGCCCGACGGCCGTCCCGTCGTCCGCGATCCGGCCGTTCGCTGCCGCTCACGGTCGGCGCGCTGGTCGCTGCCGCCGGCCTGGTGTTCGGCGGGATCGCCACCGCGTCGGCGTACGGCGACCACGGCCACAGCAATCCCACACCGCCGCCGAACGCGGCTCCGCCCCGTCACGGCGATGCAATACCGAACGTGACCACGGTCGAGAGCGAGATCAAGGCCTACTACGGCAGCGTCCCGGGCAACGTGGCTGGCATTGGTCCGGTCACCCTGCCGTCGCCCATGAGCAACTACGCCCGCGAGGTCCACGGCATCGAGGCCCACGCGAAGACGTTCCTGGCCCACCGCCCGCACCACAACGGCGCGCCCAAGCCGGCCGTCGTCTTCGACATCGACGACACGACGCTGAACACCTACGACTACGAGATCGCCAGCCAGTTCGCCTACACCCCGGCCTCGAACGCGGCCTTCGTGAACGCCAAGGCTTTCCCGGCGGTCTTCGGCATGCCCGCACTGGTGAACTGGGCCGGCAGCCACGGCTACACAGTCTTCTTCCTGACCGGTCGCCCGGAGGCGCAGCGCGCGCCGACGGTCGGCAACCTTCAGGACGTGGGTTACGCCGTGCCCACCGACCCGAGCCACGTCTATCTCAAGCAGCCGACGCCGCCGTCGTACCTGCACTGCGCGGCGGCTCCGACGTGCACGACGATCGAGTACAAATCCGGCACGCGGGCCCACATCGAAGCGTCGGGCTACCACATCGTCGCCGACTTCGGCGACCAGTTCAGCGATCTGAAGGGCGGCCACGCCGGTCACCAGGTCAAGCTGCCGAACCCGATGTACTACCTCCCCTAGTCGCTCGCGGCAACGATGCGCCCGCGCACCTCGCCCAGGCCGATGCGGCCGCGAGGGGCGCGGGCGCTCGCCGTGATGACCACCTCGTCGCCGTCCTCGAGGAACGAACGGCTGGTGCCGTCGGCCAGCGTCAGCGGCGTCGTCGCGTTCCACGTGAGTTCGAGCAGGCAACCGCGTTGGCCCGGTTCCGGACCGCTGACCGTGCCGGACGCGACGAGATCGCCGGTGCGAAGGCGCGCGCCGTTGACGGTGAGGTGGGCCAGTAGTTGCGGCAGCGTCCAGTACATCGAGGCGAACGGCGGGCGGGAGATGACCTCGCCGTTCAGGCGGATCTCGACGGCAAGGTCGAGAGCGGGCGACGGGCTGCCTTCGCCGAGGTAGGGCAGCGGCTGCGGATCGCGCGGCGGCGCAGCGGTCCAAGCGGCCGTGAGAGCCGGCAGCGGCGTGATCCACGCCGACACCGAGGTGGCGAAGGACTTACCCAGGAACGGCCCGAGCGGTACGTACTCCCAAGCCTGGATGTCGCGAGCCGACCAGTCGTTGAGGAGGCACACGCCGAAGACGTGCTCGGCGAACGCGGCGGCCGGTACCGGCGTGCCGAGGTCGCTGCCGACACCCACGACGAAGGCGACCTCGGCCTCGATGTCCAGGCGCCGGCTCGGGCCGAACTGAACGTCTCCGGTGGGGGACCGCGATTGCCCGGCCGGCCGTCGTACGTCCGTGCCCGAGACCACGACGGTGCCGGCGCGGCCGTGGTAGCCCAGCGGCAGGTGCTTCCAGTTCGGGGTCAGTGGCGCTGAGTCGGGGCGGAAGATCCGTCCGACATTGGTCGCGTGCGCCTCCGACGCGTAGAAGTCGACGTAATCGGCCACGGTGAACGGCAGAACCAGGCGCACCGAGCCCACCGGGTGCAGGTGTGGCGCCACGCGCTCGCGGTGCTGTTCATCACCGAGCCAGTCCGCGATCGCGCGTCGGCTCTGTGCCCACGCAGGCGGGCCAGCAGCAAGCAGCGCGTCAAGCGACGCATGCGGGCCCAGGGTCGCGACGTCGAGCGCCCAATCGCCGATGCGTACGACGAGGCCGGTTCTGCCGTCGCCGAACTCGGCCATCCCGTAGGGAAGGTGCTCGATGCCGAACGGACTGTCGTCTTCGATATCGAGCCAGCAGGTCACGCCGCCGTCACCAGCCCCATCGAGGTCAGGTCGCGGACGGGATCGGCGATGCTGCACGTCCCGAACGACGCGAAGAGCTCCCGGATCGCCACCACGTCCCGGGGTCGCAGGGCGCGCACCGCGTCGGCCACGGCCGCTGCGTCGCGCTGGGCCAGTGTGGCCGCCGTAGCCGCGACGCTGCCGGTCGCGGCGGCGGCGCGGGCGGCGAGAGCGAGGTTAAGAAAGCCATGGTGCTCGAACATCGTGGCCAGATCGCGGTGCCGCACCGCGTTGTGCAGGCCGGCGGTGCATTTGAACGGAAGCAGCTCGGCCGCACACAGGACGATCGGGGCCGCCAGCTCGTCCTCGGTCTGGAATGCGTCGATCGTGGTGCCGCCGGTGCGCAGCTTGAGCCGCAGCCGGGCCGCGCCCAGGTCGTGTACCCGGCGTTCGGTGACCCGCTCGACCGGGATCTCGACGTAGCCCGTGACTCCCCGTTCGACGAGCGGGGTGAGGATGCGCGCGGCCTCGGCCAGCCGGTCGGTGCCGAGCGGCACCTCGACAGAACGCAGGACGATGTTGTCGCACGAGTCGACGGTGGCGACGGCCGATGCAACCGCGGACAGGCCTTCGGGCACAGCGACGGCGACGTCAACCGGGCCCACAGCGAGCCGGGCGATCTCGGCGTCGAGTGCCGGTGCGCGGCCGGCGTTGCAGACGAACGGTCCGATCATGTCCGCGTACCACGAAACCCGGTGCCAGGCATGGGCGCGGAGGGCCGCCGGCAGTTTCAGCGACGCGGGCGGAAAGAGCGCCGCATCGTCGAACAGGCCCGCGACGAGAGTCCCGATCGGTGAACTCATGAACCGGGACCGCGCCCGGACCAGGTCCAGGCGTACCTGCCGTCGTCGCTGGCCCGACCGGCCGGCCCAAGCCGCAGGGGTCGGAAGGTGTCGACCATGACGGCGAGTTCGTCGAAGTAGTGCACGCCGATACTGCGCTCGTAGGCGTCCGGTTGCGGTCCGTGCGAATAGCCGCCGGGATGCAGGGAGATGGAGCCTGGGCCGATTCCGGAGCCCTTGCGGGCTTCGTAGTCTCCGCCGCAGTAGAACATGACTTCGTCGGAGTCGACGTTGGAGTGGTAGTACGGCACCGGGATCGACAGTGGGTGGTAGTCGACCTTGCGCGGGACGAAGTTGCAGATCACGAAGTTGTTGCCCTCGAAGACCTGGTGCACGGGCGGTGGTTGGTGCACGCGCCCGGTGATCGGTTCGAAGTCGGCGACATTGAACGTGTACGGGTAGAGACAGCCGTCCCAACCCACCACGTCGAACGGGTGGTGCGGAACGGTGTGGATCGTCCCGGTGATGCCTGCGGGTCCACTGCCGCGGTGTTTGACGTACACATCCACGTCCACGTCTTCGCGCTCGCCGACCAGCGGTTCGCCCGGACCGTGCAGGTCGCGCTCGCAGTACGGCGCGTGTTCGAGCAGTTGCCCGAACTTCGACAGGTACCGGCGAGCCGGGGTGATGTGGCTGTTGGCCTCGATGCAGTAGGCCCGCACCGGTTCCGAACCGGTGGGCACCCAGCGGTGAGTGGTGGACCGGGGCAGCAGCACGTAGTCGCCCTCGCGGGCCGAGAGCGGGCCGAACACCGTCTCCACCGTGGCCGCGCCGGCCTCGATGTAGATGCACTCATCGCCGACCGCGTTGCGATACAACGGCGACGTCTCGCCGGCCACGACGTAGGAGATCCGGACATCGTCGTTGCCGAGCACCAGTTGCCGGCCGGTGACGACATCGGCACCGGCGCCATCGCTGAACAGATCGTGCAACCGCAAATGCCGCGGCATGAGCGGCTCGTTCGGTGTCGTGCACAGATCCGGCAGCTCCCAGTTGCGGGCGTCGACAAGCGCCGACGGGACGTGGCGGTGGTACAGCAACGCGGAATCCGACGAGAAACCCTCTTCGCCCATCAATTCCTCGAAGTACAGCCCGCCCTCCGGATGGCGATGTTGGGTGTGTCGCTTGGGCGGCACGCTGCCGCGCTGCTGGTAATACGCCATCGGGTCCTCCTCGATCGACAACGCTGTCACACGAGCGTGGCTCTAGGCCAGAATTGCAGTATCGACCTTGACGAGGGTGTCCTGTGACGCGAATGTGACCGGCCGGCCTTGCCGGGTGCGCCGGAACCGCCCGGCGAGCTTGTCGAGCTCATCGTCGGTGCGGTTCGGGCCGTGGTGGGTCAGCACGACCGCACCGACCCGGCAGGAGTCGGCGAAATCCAACACGGTATCGACCGTCGCGTGCCCGTATTCACGGGCGATGTCCTCCTCCTCCGCCACGAACTGACCGTCGTGCAGCAATACGTCGGCCCCGGTGACGAGTTCGGTTGCGGCGGTGCGGTCCGCGGCCGCAGTGGCGTGGTGCAGGGCGTGGTCGGGCAGGTAGGCCAGCACCGCGTCGTCCATCGCTACCCGCATGCCGAACGTGGTGCCGCCCTTGTGGGCGATCCGCGCGACGGACACCGCGGCGTCGAGGGGACCGGGCCCAAGCCGTCGGAAGGTCCACGCCCCGAGCAAGCCGCCCGGCCCGATGGGGAAGTGCGGCGGTGAGAACGCTTCGGCCAGTAATGCCTCGGGGTCGGTTTTCGCGTCCTCGACGGGGATGAGCAGCTCGACCTCGGCTGCCGGGTGGTCGACGGACGGACAGAACGGCAGCCCCTGCACGTGGTCCCAGTGCAGGTGGCTGAGCACTATCCGGCCGCGGAACGGCTGCTCACCCAGCAGCGTCGGCAGGCTTCGCAGCCCGGTGCCGGCGTCGAGCAGCAAGTGGGGCACATCGTCGGCATCGGCGAGCACCGCGACGCAGCTGGTGTGGCCGCCGTAACGCACGAAGTCCGAGCCCGGCGCCGCCGTCGATCCGCGGACGCCCAGCGGGACGAACCTCATGGGGCAGACGGGCCGTCCGCCAGCTCCCGGTCGACAGCCGCGTCGTCGGCCAACTCGCGCCGGTGGCCCTGGGCCAGCTCGGCGAGGGCGTCCAGGTCGAGTGCATCGGCCGGTGCCTCGGCCACTCGCACCGCCGTGACGGCCGTGAGGGTCGCCGTGCGCGGCGAGGACTCCAGAATCGCGCGCTCGCCCACGACTGCGCCGGGACCGAGGTCTCCGACGCTCTGGCCGTCGACGGTGACGTCGAGTACCCCGTCGAGGATGAGGAACAGCGAATCGCCCGGGTCGCCCTGCGTGGCCAGCGCCTCACCGGCGGCAAGCGATCGGATCTTCGGTTTGCGATCGCCGTGCATCAACAGGGTGGACAACTCGCGTTCGAGCGCCGTCTCCGCCGCCGCGACCACAACCGGTGAATCCTCCTGGCCCCAGGGCGTCTTCGACCACGACGGCTGACCGATCCACTGCCGCCAGTCGGCGACTCCCGCCTTGAGGATCAGCGCGCCCGCGTCGTCGTAGACCCAATGCCGCGGGAACGGGCTGGCGCCGACGAGCTCGGCGGAGGAGTGGCCGTCGGAGTGCAGGGTCAGCCGCAGCGTGGTCCACACGAGTGGGGCCTGGAGCCGAACGAACGGCGGTCGGCTGATCCGGCGGGGCAGCGGCAGGGCCGTACGTCCGCCAGTCGTCTGGGTGAAGCTGACCTGGCCGTCGCCAACCTCCGGCGCGCGTCGCAGATCAGGCATCTCGACCGCGGCGAACGTGGCGTCGAGCGGCCCGAGCCGCACGGTGCTCGAGCCCATCACTACTCCGCCGCTCTGCCCATGGCCGGCGACGCGGGTGCCGTCGAATTCCGCCCAGGCGTGCAGGACATTCGCAAACCGGAACGCGTCGGCATCCCGCAACGCGTTCAGGTCCCCGAGCTCGGCCGCCGGCGGGTCGTCGTAATGGCTCAAACCGGTCGCAAAGCTCGCTTTCATCACACCGGTTACTGCCTCGGAAGGGATCCAGGACAGGGAGGTCACGCTCGATTCGACTCTCATGGCGACCGACGATATTCCTGGTCCGGCCCAAGGGGGAGTAGGGCAGCGCGAGATCCTCCGTGATGCCACCACCCCGTGCACGTTGGTCCTAACAACCTTGCCGTGTAGTCGGCTGGGGTCCGTAATAGACGCGTGGATGCGATCACCGTGCTGCTCGCCGACGACAACCTCATCGTGCGAGAGGGCGTCCGCGCGCTGCTGCACCGCGATCCCACCGTCGACGTGGTTGGCGTGGCCGGCGACTACGACGAGTTGATCAGCCAGGCGATGGCCTTGTGCCCGCAGGTGTTGGTCACCGACATCCGCATGCCGCCCACGTTCCAGAACGAGGGCATCGAGGGAGCCAAGGAGGTGCGCAAACGCTTTCCCGGCACCGGGGTTGTCGTGCTGAGCCAGTACGACAGTCCCGAGTATGCGGTCGAACTGTTGTCGAGCGGCGCGGCCGGCTACGCGTACCTGCTCAAGGACCGCGTAGCCGACTCCGACCGGCTGGCGCGGGCGATCCGCGAGGTCGCCACCGGCGGGTCGATGCTCGATCCGGAGATCGTGCAGGCCCTCGTCTCGCCGGCCCGCGTCGAGGGCGCCCTCAGCGACGATGAGGAAGAACTGCTCCGCCAAGTGGCCGAGGGCCGGCCGGTGAAGGCGATCGCCACTTCCACCGGAGCCACGCCCGAGGCCGTGAACGCCGCCATCGAGGAGTTGTTCCTGACGCTGGCGCGGGGCGCGTCAGCCGGCCAGGCGAACGCGCTGCAACGGCTGCGGTCGCTGCACTCGGCGATCCTCGAGCGCGAGGAACAGGGCCAGACCCTGTCCCGGCTGTTGCCCGGTGGATTGGCCGAGCGGCTGCGCACCGACCGCGGAGCGATCGACCGGACCGAACGGCTGACCGTGACCGTGCTCATGTCGGACGTGCGCGGCTACTCGGGCATCGCCGAGCGGGCCGACCCGGCCGTGCTCGCTGGTCAGCTCAATGCGCACCGCAAGCAGATGAACGCGGCGATCCTGACCGAGGGCGGCACCGTCATGCAGTACGTGGGGGACGCGGTCATGGCCGTCTTCGGGGCGCCGGATCCCCACCCGGGCCACGCCACCAGCGCAGTTCGAGCCGCGATCGCGATGCACTCGCTGCAGCGCGACCTCGACGAGATCTGGGCCGGGCAGGGCCTGGCCCCGTTCGGCCTGGGCATCGGCCTGTCCACCGGTGACGTCGCCGCGGCGTTGCTGGGCAGCACGGAACGACTCGAGTACACGGTCGTCGGGGACACGGTGAATCTCGCGCAGCGGTTGCAGGACCTCGCCCGCCCGGCGGGCACGACCGTGGCCAGCGAAGCCACCGTCACCATGGCCGACCACGGGTGGACGTGGGAGTCTCTCGGCGCCTGCGACGTGAAGGGCCGGGCCGCGCCCGTCGCCGCCTACCGCCTGGGCCCACCGACCCGATCGGAACCACAACAACAGGGAGCGACCCGATGACCGCAGCAGTGGAGCAAGCCGAGACCGATCCGCCGGGGCAGGTGCCGCTGGCGGTCCGGCTCCGGGGCGCCCGCCGGACCTTCGCCGCCGAGCTCGCGCCGGTGCGGGCCTTGCGCGGCGTCGACCTCGACGTCCAACCGGGCGAGTTCGTCGCCGTCATGGGTCCCTCGGGATGCGGCAAGTCGACGTTGCTCAACGTCATTGCCGGGCTCGACACCGTCGACGACGGCACCGTCGAGGTGGCCGGGCAGCGCGTCGACGGCCGCGACGAGGACTGGCTGGCCAAGTTCCGGCGGCACCACATCGGGATCGTGTTCCAGTTCTTCAACCTCCTGGACGGGGTGAGTGCGCTGGACAACATCGTGCTGCCCGCCGTGCTGGGCGGGATGCGCCGTAAGGCGGCCGAGTTGCGGGCGCGGGAACTGCTCGACCTGCTCGGGCTGGGCGACCGGGCGCAGCAGGTGCCGGCCGTGCTCTCCGGCGGTCAGCGCCAACGGCTGGCCATCGCCCGCGCGCTGGTCAACTCACCGACCCTGCTGCTGGCCGACGAGCCAACCGGTGCGCTCGACAGCGACGGCGGCATAGAGGTGCTGGAACTGTTCCGCCGGTTGCACGACGGCGGTCAGACGATCGTGATGGTCACGCACGCTCAGGACGTGGCCGCGGGCGCAGATCGCCAAGTCGTCATGCGGGACGGCCAGGTTGAATCGGACAGCACCACGTTATGAGACTGATCGCCGCTTGGCTGCGGCTCGAGTTGCGGCGGCGCTGGCGATCGCTGGCGGTGCTGGCCCTGCTCATCGCCGTCGCGAGCGCGACGGTAATCACGGCCGCGGCCGGCGCGCGACGTGGTGCGAGTTCACTGCAACGGTTGACCGACCGGACCCGACCCGCCACGACCGCGGTACTCGCCAACACGCCCGGCTTCGACTGGACCGAGATCAGCCGGCTACCCGAGGTCGAGTCGCTGACCAAGTTCGTGGTCGACTACTCGTTCGCGTTCGAGGGCGTACCGGGGGAAGCGAATGCGTTTCCGCCCGCTGACAGCGCGGTGATGCGCACGATCGAGAAGCCAGTCGTCTTCGCCGGACGGGTGTTCGACCCGAAGCGCGCCGACGAGGTCGTGGTCTCCCGCCGGTTCGTGAAGAACTTCCACAAGAACGTCGGCGACACAGTCATGCTCGACCTGGCTACGGCGAAGCAGCTCGCGGAGGATGACGAGGACGCGACTGCCGGTTTCGACGGCCCGCACATCAGGATGCGCATCGTCGGAGTCGTGTCGTCGCCGTGGTTCTCCGACGGGCCGGGCTCGCCCGGTGTCATCACGATGTCTCCGGGTGTCGTCGCCCGCTACTCGGCCAACACGATCGGTGATCCGAACAGCAAGGGCAACAGCAGCTTCGTCAACGCCTTGGTCCGGCTGCGCGGCGGTGGAGCGGCTCTGCCGAAATTTCGCAATGACGTCGCCCGCATCACCAAGCGAACCGACATCGACTTCATGGACCTGCCCGCGCAGTTCCAGCAGGTCCAGCGCCAACTCGCCTTCGAGGCGCGTTGCCTGCTGGCCTTCGCCCTTGCCGCCTTCGTCGCTTCGCTGTTCCTGGTCGGACAGGCCATCGTGCGCTACGCAGCCGGCAGCACCGCTGAATTGCAGACCCTGCGCGCCCTCGGGATGACCCCGCGCCAAGCAATCGGCACGGCCAGCACCGGCCCGGCGATCGTCGGCGTCGTCGGTGCCCTGGCCGGAATCGCCGCGGCGTACTTCGCATCGCAGCGTTTCCCGATCGGGACGGCGAACCTGCTCGAGCCGTCGCCGGGACGATCCGTCGACTGGGTGGTGTACGGCCCGGCCCTGGCCGTCGTGGCAGTGTTGGTGGCCGGTGGCAGCGCGACGGCCGCGTGGCTGGCGCTGGGGGCGGCGCGCCGAGCGGCCTCGGCCCGGCGATCGACAATCGCATCTGCGGTCGCGCATGCCGGATTCGGCGTGCCGGTGGTCGTCGGCACTCGATTCGCCCTGGAGTCCGGCCGTGGGCGGACCGCAGTGCCGGCCCGACCCGCGATCGTCGGCGCCGTCATCGGGGTCCTGGGCATCGTCGCCGCGTTCACATTCTCCCAGGGAGTCAGCGACGCGTCGGCGCATCCCGAACGGTTCGGACAGACGTTCCAGCTCGGCTCCTACGCCGGCTTCAACGATCAGGACTTCTGGCCGTCCGACAAGGTGCTCGCTGCGCTTGCCACCGACAAGAAGGTCGTCGGATTGGACGACGCGCGCACGTCGGTCGCGACCGGCCCCGACGGCAACGGCTCGGTGTCGCTCTACACGTACGCCGCGGGCCGCAAGCCGATCAAGGTCGTCGTGACTTCCGGCCGCATGCCGGCCTCGGCGAACGAGGTGTTACTGGCGCCCCGGACGTTGTCGGCACTGCATGCGCATGTCGGATCGCATGTGCAGCTGAAAGGCAGCCGGCACGGCGTGATCGGCTCGTACACCGTGACCGGCGCCGGACTGGTCCCCGAAGGTGCGCACAACGGGTACGCCGACGGTGGTTGGGTCACGCCGGCCGGCTATGACAAGATCTTCACCGGCTTCAAGTTTCACGTCTTCCTTGTCGCGGTTGCCGGGCACGATCCGATGGCCGTCGCCGGCGCACTCACCAAGAGAATCACGACGCAGATTCCGCACGCCCAGGGCTTCAGTCTCGAGCCAGCGCAGTTGCCCACCGAGGTGGCCGAGATCCGGCAGGTGCGGTTGCTGCCGATCGTGCTCGGAATCTTCCTTGCCCTGCTCGCCGTCGGGGCCGTGGGACACGCCCTGGGCACCGCGGTGCGTCGCCGCTCGCACGATCTGGCCGTGCTTCGCGCGCTCGGTATGACCCAATGGCAATGCCGCTGGGTGGTCGTGACCCAGGCCAGCGTGTTGGCCGTCATCGGGCTGCTCTTCGGCGTGCCGGTCGGTCTGGCGCTCGGCCGCACTGTGTGGCGCGCAGTCGCCGACTACACACCTCTTCAGTACATCCCGCCGATCGCGGCCTGGGTGCTGCTCCTGGTCGGGCCGGCGGCGCTGGTTGTCGCCAATCTGCTTGCCGCCTGGCCGGGTCAGCGGGCCGCGCGACTGCGGATCTCGCACATCCTGCGGGCGGAGTAGCCGGTGCATGACCTCGCTGTGATCTCACTCGTCCTGGCGCTCGCCTGGGCGGTGGCGGGAATCGCCGTGCTGCGCGCCCCGGGGGCGCAGCAGCGACGGCCGCTCGCGCTCACGTGTGCTGTCCTGGCGGCGACGCATGCCGCGACGGCGGCCTGGGCGCCGCTGACCCCGTTGATCATCGCGGCCTGGTTCGGCTACATCCTCGCGCTTCCGGCCGGACGCCTGGTCAGCGCACCACGGCGGGTGCTGGTCGGCCTGACCAGTCTCGCCGCGCTGGGCTGGGTGGCGCTGCTGGCCAGCCGCGACGGCGACCCCGCGACTGGGCCCTTCGTCGTCGCCGCGGTGATCGTGGCTGTAGTGGGCGGCTGCGCCGCCGTGCTGCGGCTGCGCGTCGCCACGCTGGACGAACGGCGCTCGCTGCAATGGTTGGCTGCGGCAACGGTTCTGGCCCTGGCCTTCGATACCGGTTGCGCAACGTTGGACTTGATGACCGGCGCCCCTCAGCCGTTGGTGCGTTGGCTGGCCGCCGGTCTGCTGCTGATCCCGGTCGGGCAGGTCTGCGCCGCCGTGGTGTCCAGCACCCGTGCCGCCGCGGTCGCTCTGGTCGAGGCGATCGCTGCAGCCGGTGTCGCCGTGCTGGTGGCGGTCGTCTATCTGGTGGTCATCGTCGGCATCAACGGCGCGCCGCGCGGACATGAGCGCAGCGTGCTGATGGCCAGCCTCGTCGCCGCGTTCGTCGTGGCACTGCTCGCGGTACCCGTGCGCCACCGCGTGATCCGCTCGGCGGAGAGCTTGGTGGCCGGGCGCGAGCCGTCCCCGGACGAGGTGGTCACGACGTTCGGCGCGCGCATGAGCCGCGTCGTGCCGATGGACGAACTGCTGCTGCAGCTGGCCGAATCACTGCGGGCGACGATGGCCGGTGCCGGGGCCGAGATCTGGACCGGCACCGACGGTGCGCTGACCCGCGCGGTGAGCGTGCCGGCGCTGGGACCGGGCCGGATGCAGCTCGGTGAGCACGAACGCGTTGTCGTGGGGCGGGCTCGCATCGGCGGTCCGGGCTGGACCGCCGTGTGGCTGCCCCAGCTGGCGGCCTCGGCCGGGGCCAAGGGCGAGCACCGGGTCGTGCCGATCGCCCACCTCGGGGCCCTGCTCGGGCTGATCGTCGTGCGGCGGCCGGTGGACGCGGCCGGGTTCAGCGAGGACGACGAGCGTGCGCTGGTCGAACTGGCCCGGCAGCTCGGGCTGGCGTTGCACAACGTTCGGCTGGACTCGGCGCTGCAGGAGTCCCTCGCCGAGCTGGCCGAGCGTAACGAGGAGTTGCAGGCCTCCCGCCTGCGCATCGTCACGGCTGCCGACTCCTCCCGCCGGGCCATCGAGCGCAATTTGCACGACGGTGCGCAGCAGCACCTCGTCGCCCTAGCCGTCAAACTCGGCCTGGCTCGCCAGATCGCCGAGGACGGCGAGACCGAAACCGTGCTGGGTCTGCTCGAAGCGCTGCGCGGCGACGTGCAGGTGACCATCAGCGAGTTGCGCGAGTTGGCCCACGGCATCTACCCGCCGTTGCTGCGCGACCGCGGCCTGGGTGAGGCCCTGCGCACGGCGGCCGTGCGATCGACCCTGCCGTGCACGGTCGACGTCGACCTGCCCGGACGGTATCCCGAGGAGGTGGAGACCGCGGCCTACTTCTGCTGCCTCGAGGCCATGCAGAACGCGGGCAAGTACGCAGGGGAGGGCGCCTCGGTCGCGGTGCAGGTGCGTGGGGACGAAGCCGGCCTGTGCTTCGAACTGGTCGATGACGGTGCGGGCTTCGACCTGGCATCGACCACCCTCGGTAACGGCTTCATGAACATGCGCGACCGCCTGGGTGCGCTCGGGGGGCAACTCGACGTCGAGTCGACGCCGGGTCTGGGCACAACGGTGCGGGCCACCATTCCCGCCCGTCCGTCCGGCGACGGCGGCGCTTAGGCCGCGGGCAGCACCCCGCGGAGCACCTTCGGGGACAGATCCTCTTTGCGGACGTAAGCGACGGCGCCGCATGAGAGCGCGTCCGCCGGCAGATCGTCGGCCTGGTACGTCGACAACAGGACGACCCGCACCGACGGGAACCCGGCCACGATCCGGCGGGTGGCCTCGATTCCGCTGATGCCGGGCAGATTGATGTCCATCAGCACGACACTCGGTTGGGCGCGGCTGACCGCTTCGACGGCTTCCTCACCGGAGGCGGCTTCGCCGATCACGTGCCAGCCCTGCAGCAGCGAGACGAGGGTGCGGGCCACCGCCCGGAATGGCGGCTGGTCGTCGACGATGAGCACCTCGATGGCCCTCGGCGAGGCGTCGCAGGTGCCCTCGACGGAAATGTTCACATGTCAAGTGTTTGTCGCGAACCGCGAGACGGCAAGGGTGCTACCCACCCTTCCCCGCGCCCCGTTCGGATAGGTGCAGGAGAACCGCCGCGACCCGCCGGTTGACGTCGGGCGTGACGCCGAGCCCGAGCTTGGCGAACAGGGTGTTGATGTGCTTCTCCACCGCCCGCTCGGTCAAGAACAGGGCCGAAGCCACGGCGGCATTGCTCTTGCCCTGGGCCACCTGATCGAGCACCTCCAGCTCTCGCGTGGTCAGTGCGGCTAGCGGCGACGACGGCGCACGGGTCGAGGCCGCGACCAGCATGTCGACCACGGTCGGGTCGATCACCGATCCGCCGCGCGCCACGGCTCGGATCGCATCCGCCAGCTGATCCGGCTCACTGACCCGCTCCTTCAATAGATAAGCCCGCCCGGCGCTACCTCCGCCGAGAAGCTCGTTGGCGTAACCCGGTTCGGCGTACTGCGACAGCACGACGACGCCCACCCCCGGATGGCTGTCCCTGAGCTCCACCGCGATCCGGATGCCTTCGTCGGTGAATGTGGGCGGCATGCGGACGTCGGTGACGATTACGTCCGGCAGCCCGTCCGCGAGTTCGGCCCGCAAGGTCGGGAGGTCGGCACAGTCGGCGACGACCTCGAGGTCCGGCTGGCGATCAATCACCTGACGGACGCCCTCGCGCATCAGCAACGAGTCTTCGGCGACTACTACGCGCAGTGCCATAGCCGCAGACTCTAGCGACGCCGCGTCGCGCGCGGCGCGCTCAGCGCTCGTCGATCGCGACGAACGCCCGCTGGGTGGGGCCGGTGTAAAGCTGACGCGGTCGGCCGATCTTCGTCTGTGGGTCGTTGATCATTTCGTGCCACTGGGCTATCCAACCGGGCAGGCGGCCGATTGCGAAGAGGACGGTGAACATCTTCGTGGGAAAACCCATCGCCCGGTACAGCAGTCCGGTATAGAAGTCGACGTTCGGGTAGAGCTTGCGCTCGACGAAGTAGTCGTCGGACAGCGCGACCCCCTCGAGCTCGATCGCAATATCGAGCAGGTCGTCACGCTTGCCCAACGCCGAGAGCACCTCGTCGGCCGTCTGCTTGATGATCGTGGCTCGCGGGTCGTAGTTCTTGTAGACGCGGTGCCCGAAACCCATCAACTTGACGCCGGCCTGCTTCTTCTTCACCTTCTCGACGAACGCGGATACGTCGCCACCGTCGGCCCGGATGGTGTCGAGCATTTCGAGCACGGATTGATTTGCTCCCCCGTGCAGCGGCCCGAACAGCGCATTGATGCCGGCGGAGACCGACGCGAAGAGGTTCGCCTGCGACGAGCCGACGAGGCGCACGGTCGAGGTGGAGCAGTTCTGCTCGTGGTCGGCGTGCAGGATGAACAGCAGGTCCAACGCGCGGACGACCACCGGGTCAGGCTCGTAGGGTTCGGCTGGTAACCCGAACGTCATACGCAGGAAGTTCTCCACCATCCCGAGGGAGTTGTCCGGGTAGAGGAACGGCTGGCCGACCGCCTTCTTGTAGGCGTACGCGGCGATCGTCGGCAGCTTGGCGAGCAAGCGGACGATCGAGAGCTCGACCTGGTCCTGCTCGAAGGGGTCGAGTGAGTCCTGGTAGAACGTGGACAGCGCGGATACCGCCGACGAGAGCACCGGCATCGGGTGGGCGTCGCGGGGGAATCCGTCGAAGAATCGTTTGAGGTCTTCGTGCAGCAGCGTGTGCCGCTGGATGCGGCCCTCAAACTCTTCGAGCTGCTCGGCGGTAGGTAGCGCGCCGTAGATGAGCAGGTAGCTGACCTCGATGAAAGACGAGCCGGTGGCCAGTTCGTCGATGGGGTACCCGCGGTAGCGCAGGATGCCGGCGTCGCCGTCGATGTAGGTGATCGCCGAGGTGCACGAGGCCGTGTTGGCGAAGCCGGGGTCATACGTGACCAGCCCGGTGCTCGACAGCAGCTTGCTGATGTCGGCGCCGTCCGCGCCTTCGGTCGCCTCGGCCACGGGCAGCTGCATCGAGGAGCCGCCAGGCAGTCTCAGTTCGGCGTTCTCGGTTCCGGTGGCCTGTGACATCGGCACGATCTCCTCTTCCCTGCGGACGTTCGACCCTACTGCCCGCGGCCGGCGAGGTTCTGGAGTCGTACTTGGCCGCGCGCGACCAGCCGGTGGTGGTCGTCGGCCACCTCGACCAGCCACAGTTGCTGGCTTCGGCCGCGGTGGATGGGGGTCGCGGTGGCCGTCATCGTGCCCTCGGTGGCGGCGCGGACAAAGTCCGTGTGGTTGGCGACGCCCACCACTTGGCCGCGATCACCGAACCACAACGCTGCGCCCCAACTCGCGGCACTCTCGATCACGCCGCAGTAGGTCCCGCCGTGGACGAGGCCGTATGGCTGGCGATTGGCGGGACTGACGTCCCAGGTCAGGACCACTCGATCTGGTCCCATCTCGGCGTACTGGAAGCCCATCGCGGCATCAAAGCCGTCCGGGGGTGGGATTTGCACGTGCGCAGGCTGCCGACAGGTCGGCTCAGTCGTCAACCGTGGCGTTCGCCGTGACGGGGGAGGCGTCGGGCGCAGCAGCCCCGACCTCGGCCGGTGCAGGTTGCGGGAGTAGCCCGTGCATCTTCGACACGCCGCGGATTTCGATCATCGACGGCTTGGCCAGTCCCTTTTCCACCATCAGGCGGGCGCTGTGGGCCACGAGGTCGGCGGTGACCCCGAACCTTCGGGCCAGATCACCGAACGTCGGCGGCCTCGTGTCTGCGCTCATGCCCCGAAGGACCTTCAAAATCTGTTGCTCGAGGTCCATAGGCATATTTCGACAATAGTCCCGTTCCGGGCCCGCGCGCGCCACGAGACCGGTCCAGCCTCGCCCGGCCCGCGATTACGCGGCTTCGAACGCCGTCGCGCGGGCGGTGCGAAGGGGAGCGCCGAGGTCGTGCAGGTGCCGCAACGCCGCGACGTAGGAACCGATGAGGTCGGTCTCGGTGTAGGCGATCTGACGATCGCGACAGTAGGCCCGGACCAACGCCTGTGCTTTGCGCAGGCTCGGCCGCGGCATGTTCGGGAACAGGTGGTGCTCGACCTGGTAGTTGAGGCCGCCCAGCAGCACGTCGGTGAACCAGCCCCCGCGAACGTTGCGCGAGGTCAGCACCTGCTTGCGCAGGAAGTCCAGGCCCGCGTCGGCGGCGAAGGTCGGCATGCCCTTGTGGTTGGGAGCGAACGAACATCCCATGTAGAGGCCGAACACTCCCTGCTGGATCGCGATGAAGGCCAGGGCCTTGACGGGTGAGAGTACGAGCAGGATGCCACCGAGGTAGGCCACCGCGTGCACGGAGAACAGCGCGATCTCCAGTCGGCGGTACCGGCGGCCCCGGCCTCGGATCAGGGCGCCGATGCTCGCGACGTGCAGGTTGATGCCCTCGAGCGTGAGGAGGGGGAAGAACAGCCACGCCTGGTGCCGGGCCATGAACCGGCCGAACCCGCCCGTGCGTCGTGCAACGTGCTCGGTGGTGAAGGCGAACACGCCGTCGCCGATGTCAGGATCCTTGTCCTCGTGGTTGGGATTCGCGTGGTGGCGATTGTGCTTGTCTACCCACCACCCGTAGCTGAGCCCGACGAACAGGTCGCCCGCGACGATGCCGATGGCGTCGTTGGCGCGCTTGGACTGAAACACCTGCTGGTGACCGCCGTCGTGCCCCAGGAACGCCACCTGGGTGAACAGCACACCCAGCACCGCGGCCACGATGGTCTGATACCACGAGTCGCCGACGGCGACGAAGGCCCACCAGCCGGCGGCGAAGAGGCCCAGAGTGATCAAAATACGGATCGCGTAGTTTCCGCGCCGTCGCTCAAGCAGGTTCGCGTCGCGAATCTGGCGACACAGCCCGGAGAAATCGCTGCCCCGGTTCAGTACTGCGGTAATCGTCACGCGTTCCTCCGCATATCGTTGGGCGCGCGCAAGTGCAACACCGGTTCCCTTAGCATCCACGGTCAAGCTGAGAATTGCCAGACACTGGCCATGTTATGCTGTTGCCGGTTGTAGCAAATCTTCCTCCACGTCATGACGCGCAGGATCTTGCCGCGCGAATCGTCTTTCGACACTGATGTGAGACATTTCCGCACCGACCCGAGGCCCACGACCTGTGGTGCCCCGATTGCCTCACCAAGGAGACACAGCATGACGCAAGGCACCGTGAAGTGGTTCAACAGCGAGAAGGGCTTCGGCTTTATCGCTCCCGATGGCGGCGGCGACGACGTCTTCGTCCACTTCTCCGCTATCGGCGGCGACGGCTACAAGAGCCTCGACGACAACCAGCGGGTGGAGTTCGAGACCACGCAGGGCCAGAAGGGCCCGCAGGCCGAGAACGTCCGACCCGTCTGAGAGAATCACAGCTCGACGCAGCCCCGACCATCTGGTCGGGGCTGCGTGCTGTCCACCCTGTGCTGGTAGCGTCGGTGGCGGTTGGGAAGCAGCCGGTCCGGATCACGTCCGTCGCAGCGCTGGCTGCGACGAGCCGATGAGCGCCTTGCTCGCCGCCGGGCCCAACAGGCGGATGCCTCAGGATCTCCCGAGGTCACGAACCCCGATGAGCACGACTGCCTTTCCGGATTCCGCAGCCGGCGTAAGACCGAACCTCCGAATTGCATTTCCGCAGGGTCAAGCGTTCCTTTCAGTATGCCAATTGTTAATTGATCAGGTCGTCTTCTCTTTGGTATTTCAGACGATCTGACCACGGTCGTCCCCGCGTTCGCGCTGACTAATCACCGACGGCTTAGTGTCCTCGTGTGGCGCGTGACAATATGAGCGAATCCGCCGCTTGGTCGACCGCGGTTGGATTGAGCAATAGCGCGTCGTCCGGAGCCACCGGCTCGGTCCGTGCCGGGGGGATGCCCACCCGGTCTCGTCCGGCCCGCTTGGCGTCGTACAGGGCCGCGTCGGCGGCGGCGTAGAGGCTACGGAGGTCTCTGGCATGGGTCGGTGCATGGGCGACGCCGGCGCTGAGCGATATCGAGATCTCTGAGCCATCACCAACCGCAAAGGCGTGCGCCCGCACCGCCCAGAGGATCTGGTCAGCCCGCTTGAGCAGATCCACGTAGGAACAGCCCGGCAGGAGCAGGGCGATCTCGTCGCCGCCGAGACGGCTGACGACGTCGTCCTTCCGGCAGCCCGCGGTGAGCAGGTCGGCCAGCCCGATGAGCACTTGGTCGCCGCCCGGATGTCCGTGCTGGTCGTTGACCGACTTGAAGTCGTCGATGTCCAGGACGATGAGGGCGGTGCCTTCCGCCCGGGTGGCGCCGGCGAGGGCCGACTGCGCCGCTTGGTCCAGTACGCGGCGGGTGGCTAAGCCGGTCAGCGCGTCGATGGCGGCTTGGTGGTGCAACTGGGTGACGAGACCGTCCTGGCGTTCGCCCGCGCGGATCAGCAGGGCCGCGGTGGTGATCAGTGCGGCACCCACGTACACGAGATCGAGAAGGGCTTCATCCGCCGGGGCCGTCGCAAACGTAACGACGGCTACCCCGACGACGGCGACGGCACTCACCGTCGCGGCACCGTAGCGCTTCAGTTGGGAGGCCCCGTACAGCGCCGGGAAGAAGAAGAAGACCTGGGCCGGCACCGAACCGTCCGAGGTCAGCACGTCCAGCGCGGCAATCGCCGCGATGCCGAGGAACGGAACGGCGGCCCAGCCCAGTTCGTGCGTCGCGGGCAGGTAGCGCATCATCCAGCCCGCAAACATCGCGACAGCCGAAACGACCACCGTCGTCACGACGACCACGAAGCCGGCGCCACCTCCCGGCTCACCCAGAGCGAAGACGATGGTCACGCCGGCCGCGACCATGCACAGGATGGAGACCGTGTGCGCGGCTACGACGTGGTCGCGCGGCTGTAGCCAATCGGTGATCGTCTTGACCCGAGCAGGCCAGGATCGCTGCCGCCAGCGCGCCATTGGCTCACCCAGTCCGATCCCACGTGAAATCTTCGTTAAAATGATAATGTTCCCGTAGCTCGCCTGATCTGTCCAATTTCTGCGCGGCTCGGGCGCGTCGACCGGGGCCAGCGCCCATCGCGGCGGGGTTCGGCCGATGAAATAGACTAACTCCGCAGACTTAATAGGAAAAGTCGGGTAGGCCTACCGACCACTTCGGGACACCCCTGGGGGCGCCAATGGCGACATCTGGAAGCGGGCGGCTTCGATCGAGCGGCCCCGACTTTCTGATTGTCGGCGCGGCCAAGGCGGGGTCGACAGCACTGCACGACGCGCTCGCCCGTCACCCGCAGTTGTTCGCCTCGCCGGTCAAGGAACCGAAGTACTTCCTCACCGATGACGCACCACCGGAACGAGCCAACCATCGCGGGCCCGGCGATGCCCATAGCGCGCGAGAGTGGATCTGGCGGCGGACCGCCTACCAACGGTTGTTCGAAGCTGCGCCGGCCGGCGCCCTGCGCTACGAAAGCACCCCGTTCTACCTGTGGGACCGCGCCAGCCACGCACGGATTGCCCGCGCTGTGCCTGACGTCAAGCTGATCGCCGTGATCCGTGATCCTGTCGACCGGGCGTTCTCGAATTGGACGCATCTGTGGGCCGACGGACTTGAACCAGAGGACGACTTCCTCGCGGCCTGCCGGGCTGAGCAGAAGCGCGCGGCTAGCGGGTGGGCGCCCATCTGGCGATACCTCGAACTCGGTCGCTACGGCGAGCAACTGCGCAGCGTGTTCCAGCACTTCGATCCGGGCCGGGTCCGGGTGATCCGTTACCGGCAACTGATCGACGCGGCCCGCGAGACGCTCGACGGCCTTTGTTCCTTCCTCGGAGTCGACACCGGTGTGCTCGCGGGACTGCCGGAATCGAACGTCGGTCGCTGGGCGCCGGATGGCGCTGTGAACAGCGTGCTCCGCCGCGCGATCCGCGCCGGCGCCGCAGCGGGCGCACTGACGGCGCCCCAGGTCTGGCGTACGGCCCAGCGTCCGCTTCTGGGGGCGCTGCAGCGCGGCGACGCACCGCGGCCCCGCCTGCAATCTGACGTTCGGGCCCAGCTGGTCGGCCATTTCGCCGAGGACAACGCGGTGCTGAGTGAGCTGCTCGGTGCCGACTATTCGGACTGGCTTTCGCTCGAGGGACGCGGCACGTACACCGTGCGGAGGTCGTGAGAACCGTCGAAGCCGGTGGCTTCGAAGTAGACCCGACGGCCGCCGTCGAGCGTGATCACGCTGGCGTAGCGAAGGGCCGCACCGGCCTGCTCGGGCACCGGACCGGCGATGGCGGTGAACCGATCCGGACTTACGCCGACGGCCAGGCCGGAGCGCTCGCGCCAGTTCTCCTCGGCGCTGCGGCGCGCGTCATAGAGAGCCCACCAATGTCCGTCCGCATGTAGCACATCCGCGATGCGCGTACCGCGCGCATCCCACGTGCCGGCGACCGGCGCCAGTGCCTCGGACACCATCATCCACACCAACCCATCCGGACTTGTCGCGTACCAAGTCGACATCCGGTCGGCGGCGTCGTCGCCACCATCGAGCGGGTGCCGGCACGCCCACATCTGCCACCCTTCCGCACCGCTGTGGATCACCACGTCCTTCCAGGCTTCGGTGTCATCGCCGGGAAGCACCACGGTGCGAGTGCCGCCGGCCAGTGCGGCCGGGGTGTCCGCGTCGATGGCTTCGACCCACCAGTGTTTCGAGCCTGGCGTCGAACAACTCACATAGAGGCGCCAGCCACCATCGGGGCGTCGGATGAGTGCCGGACGTTCCAGGGAGGCGCAGTCGAACTGGTTCGCGGTGACCGTCGTGACCGTCTCGAACCTGATGCCGTCGTCGGACCGGGCTACGACGTTGGCGTAGCCGCGTCCTCGGTCGACCGGACGGCGGAGTCGGTACGCCAGCCACACCGTTCCGTCGACGGCTACGGCGCTCGGGCCGCCCGCCCAGAAGCCCTCGCCCGCGCCTGGCGCCGCCACGACGACCTCGGACTCCGACGACTGCAGGGTGCGCAGGACTTCGATCACGCAAGCGATCGTATCCGCGAGGTTCTGGCCGGCGGTCCGGTCATGCGTGAAAGGGACACGTTCGCGGGGTAGTGCTCTGCTGGGCACCGACACCGATGCGAAGGGACGCAGACGCCATGGGGCAGCCGGAACAGCAGCAGGACACACCGGGCGTGCAGGCCGAGATGACTCCGGTCCCGGACTGCGGCGAGGACAGCTATCGCGGCTTCGGACGGCTGGAAGGCAAGGCGGCGGTGATCACCGGCGCGGACAGCGGCATCGGTCGCGCAGTCGCGATTGCGTTCGCCCGCGAAGGGGCCGACGTGCTCATCTCCTATCTGAACGAGGATGACGACGCCCGCGACACCGCGCGCCTGGTCGAGGGGGCCGGACGCAAGGCCGTGCTGGCGCGTGGTGACCTGTCGGACCCGCAGTACTGCCGCGACGTCATCGCCCAGGCCGTCGAGCAGTTCGGCAAGATCGACGTCTTGGTCAACAACGCTGCCTTCCAGATGAGCCACGAATCGCTGGAGGAGATCCCGGACGAGGAATGGGACTACACCTTCCAGACGAACATCTCGGCCATGTTCCACCTGTGCAAGGCGGCGGTGCCGCACATGCCGGAGGGCTCGTCGATCATCGGCAGTTCGTCGGTCAACTCGGATATGCCCTCGCCGACGTTGGCGCCGTATGCGGCGACGAAGGCCGCCATCGCCAACTTCTGCGCCAGCCTGGCGCAGCTGCTCGGCCCGAAGGGCATCCGAGTGAACAGCGTTGCGCCCGGACCGATCTGGACGCCGCTGATCCCGGCCACCATGCCGCCGGAGAAGGTGAAGCAGTTCGGCACCGACACCCCGCTCGGCCGCGCCGGGCAGCCGGCCGAGTTGGCGCCGGTCTACGTCCTGCTGGCCTCCGACGAGGGCAGCTACGTGTCCGGCGCTCGCATCGCCGTCACCGGCGGCCGCCCGGTCCTCTAGCCGTCCCGGTCGGCCTCGTTCGGTCCGAGCAATGCGTCCACCAGCGCGCCACCCACGAACTCGCCATAGCGTTCGGGTGACCAGCCTCGGTTGACGACGAGTAGCTGGTAGAGCTCGGGGGAGCTGTAGGTCCACATGATTTCGGCCGCTTCCTCGAGCGAGCGACCCGAACGCAGTTCGGTCTTGCCGGCCAGGTTCTTGGCGACCGTGGTCATCCGGCTCAGCCGGTCGGCGTCGAGATCCGCACGTAGTCGTGCCAGTGCGGTATCGGTCTCAGCCGCAGCGGCGAGCACGAGCAGCAGCGGGGCGATGCGCGGCGCGATCTCGGTGGTGAGTGTGCCCAGCCCGTGCAGCACTCGGCGGGGGTCGGACTCGGCCGCCTGCATTGCGTCTGAGCGCTCTTCGGCCGGCACCGGGCCGGCACCGGTCAGCGCGTCCTGGCACAGCGCGTGTAATAGCCCCGCCTTACCCCCGAATGACTTGTAAATCGTGTCGACCGATGCATTGGCGTCGGCAGCGATCGAAGCGATGGTCGTCGTCGCGTAGCCGTCGTCAAGGAAACGTGTCCGTGCGGCACTGAGGATCGCCTCCCGAGTGATGCGCGCCTGTTCGCGTCGTCGGGTCGCGTCGTAGCGGCGTGGCTTGACAGACGGCACGATTATCTCCATAGTGGCTGAATGAATCCAGCTTACTGGATCAGATTAGTCCGCCGGTCGTATGGCGGCAACACTTCTGCCGACTTCGGTTTGGAGCTCTGATGTCGGACTCGGACCAGACATCGAGCCCGGCCGCGGTATTGCGACGGTTGCAGGACGCGACGAACGCGCACGACATCGAGGCGATCGTCGCCTGCTTCGCGGCCGACTACCGCAACGAGACGCCCGTCCACCCGGCGCGCGGTTTCGTCGGTCAGGAGCAGGTGCGGCGGAACTGGACGCAAATCCTCACGGCGGTGCCGGATCTCTGCGCCACGGTCGTCGCGTCGGCGGTCGCCGGAGCGACGGTGTGGAGCGAGTGGGAGCAGCTTGGCACCCGCCCGGACGGCACCGCGCATCTGATGCGCGGCGTCATCGTCTTCGCCGTCGGTGAAGGCGTGATCACGTCGGCGCGGTTCTTCCTGGAGCCGGTCGATGCCGACGGCAGCGGTGTCGACGCTGCGGTTGAGCGTCAGGTCCGACCCGGGAGCACGCGATGACCGGACTGGTGGTGCTTGCCGGCGGGACCGGCCGGCTGGGCACGCTCGTCGTCGAAGCGTTGTCTGCTCGCGGAGTGAACGTGCGGGTGCTGACCCGCGACCCGCGCCGAGCGGCTCACCTGGCCGGCGATCGCGTGGAGGTGTTCACCGGCGACGTGCGCGACCCCGCCGGAACGACAGCAGCAGCTGCCGGTGCCGACGTTGTTGTCTCGGCCGTGCACGGTTTCGCCGGACCTGGTGGCGGATCGCCCGCAACAGTCGATCGGGACGGAAACCGCAACCTGATACAGGCCGCCCGCGCGGTCGGTGCCGATGTCGTGCTCATGTCCGGGGTCGGCGCCGCGCCCGAGAGCCCGTTCGAGCTGTTCCGGATGAAGCATGCTGCGGAGACCGCGCTGGCAGAGAACGGGGTGCGGGCCACCATCGTGCGCCCGACCGCGTTCGCCGAGTTGTGGATCGACTTGCTCGCCAAGACCGCCGGGCGGTCGAACCGCCCGTTGGTGTTCGGGCGTGGCCAGAACCCGATCAACTTCGTCTCAGTGGGCGACGTCGCCGCGCTGGTCGACCACGTGATCACCGAACCGGAGACGCGCGGCCAGACGTTCGAGATCGGCGGACCAGACAACCTCACCTTCACCCAACTGGCCCGCCTGGTCGCGGTGCACCGGGGCCGCGCGACCAACCCCCGGCACGTGCCGCGCCCGGCGCTGCACGTCATGGCCGCCACCGTCGGTCGCCTACGCCCGGAGCTGGGACGGCAAGCCCGCGCGGCCCTGGCGATGGACAGCGTTCCGCTGACATTCGACGACGACGGCGTACGAGCCCGGTTCCCCGACCTGCCGCACACCTCAGTCGCGGAACTTCTCGCAATGACTCCGTCGCCGTCGTAGCGTTCCCGAACGCGGCAGGGCGGCCCACCCCTTCGCGAGGCGAGCCGCCCTTGTTTCGCCTGCGCCGAGCAGGCGGTACTTGCTGCTCAGGAGTGGCGGTGGCACCGTGCCGTCCTCACCCCTGGAGCTCCTGCGGAGGCGGCGTTCGCACGGTCATTCGTTCGCCGGGCCGTCCGAAGATGCTGAGGATCTCCGCCGGTTCAGCGCCGGTGCTGCCGAACCAGTGCGGCACCTTGGTATCGAACGCGGCGACTTCCCCCGGCCCGAGCACGCTGTCCTGGTCGCCGAGCAGGAACCGCATGCGCCCGGACAGGACGTAGATCCATTCGTAGCCGTCGTGCGCCCGAAGCTCTGGCGCGACCTTGCTGATGGGGATGACGATCTTCCAGGCCTGCATGCCGTCGGGCTGCTGGGTCAGCGGGATGACCGTCCTGCCCTTGACGCGACCAGGCTTGAGCCGAAGGCGCGGATCGCCCTCGGCCGGCGCCGCGACCAGGTCGTCCAGCGGCACCCGGTAGGCGTGCGAGAGCGCGAGGAGCAGTTCCAGGGTGGGCCGACGCTGCCCGGTCTCGAGTCGTGACATCGTGCTTTTGGAGATGCCGGTAGCCGCCGCCACGCCGGTGAGAGTCATCCGACGCTGCGTGCGGAGTCGCTTGAGCCGAGTCCCGACCTGGTCGAGCACCGCAGCGATCTTGGCCGCGGAGGTGTCCTCCACGACACCCATCTGACTCGGGTTTCCCAGAAACAGCAACTTTCTTCGGTGAAGCGCTGCCGCGCCCCCAACCTGAGGGCATGAGTCGACATGACGGGACCACCAGACGCGATGACCCGAACCCACGCGCGGGTTCCCGGCCGGCCCTGCTTGCCGGCTTGACGCACCTGATCGTCCGGCACCGCTGGCTGGTGATCGGCGCGTGGCTCATCCTGACCGTGTTCGGTGGCTTCGCCGCCCAACAGGTGTCCTCGCGCTGGTTCCAGAGCACCTCGGTGCCCGGTCAGCCGGCGTACGAGGCCAGCCAGCGCAGCTTGCACACGCTGGGCGTCGGCGATCGTACGCCGAGCGTCGTGGTCTTCCACACCAACGGCGACGCAACCAGGACCCCGGCGATCGAGCAGGCGATGGGTCGGGCCGCGGCGGTTGTTCCGGGCGCGTTCACCAGCTCCTACTTCTCCACCGGCAACATCATGTACGTGTCCCGAGACCGGCACACCGCCTTCCAGGAGATCTACCCGCCCGGAGCGGAGCGGCTCGACCAGCTCAGTAACGCCAAGGAGCTCCGCGCTGCGGCCGCAGCCGGCCTGCCGGCCGGTACCACCGTGAACGTCACCGGCCGCGACGCGCTGGACGCCGCGAGCTCGGATGGTTCCGGCGGCGGTGCGAGTGTCCTGGTGGAAGCTCTCATCGGCGGATTCGGCGCGCTCGTCATCCTGTTGTTCGTCTTCGGGACGCTGCCGGCGGTGCTCGCTCCGATCGGCATCGCCGTCGCAGCCATCCTGAACACGTTCAGCCTGGTCTGGGCGCTGACCTATGTCACCGATGTGTCGATCATCGTGCAATTCCTCATCGCACTCGTCGGGCTCGGGTTGGCGATCGACTACGCCCTCCTGATGATCTTCCGGTTCCGCGACGAGCTGCGCACGGGCAACGACGTCGAGTCGGCGCTGGTGACGACGATGACCCATGCCGGCCGGTCGGTGATCGTTTCCGGCTCGACCGTGGCGATCGGCCTGCTGTCGATGGTGGCGTTGCCGTTGCCGTTGATCCGCTCGATGGGCATCGGCGGCATGCTGATCCCGGCGGTCTCGGTGCTCGCCTCGCTCACGTTGTTGCCGGCGGTGCTGGCCGTGCTGGGCGAGCGGATCAACAGCGTGCGGGTGATGCCTCGGCGACTGCTCGACCACGGCCACGCCGAGGACGGCGCGTGGGGCCGGTGGGCCCGATTCGTGCTGCGCCGCCCGGTTGCGGTTGCCGGAGTCGGGCTGGTGCTGGTGGTGATCCTGGGCGGCGCCGGAACCCAGCTGAAGGCGAGCGAGGCGCAGCTCACGTACTTCCCGGGCAGCGGCACCGCGATCGCCGGCCGCCAGATGCTCGCCGACGCGGGCATCAGCCCCGGCGTGATGAAGCCCCTGAACGTCCTGGTCGAGCACGGCGGCAACGCCGAGCAGATCGCGGCCCGGCTGCGCGGCGTGCCGGGGATCGTGGGGGCGGCGGCGCCGGCCACGTGGCAACGCGGGCCGACCGCGCTGGTCGAGGCCTTCCCGACGATCGACGGCTCGGCCCCGGGCATCCAGGCGATCGTCGACCGCGCCAACGACGCACTCGAGGGCACGGCCGGGACATTGACCGGCGTCACCGCCGTCGGCCGCGACTTCCTGCACGCGCTCTTCGGGAGCGTGCCCTACGTGCTCGGCCTCGTCCTCCTGCTGACGCTGATTCTGCTGACCCGCGCGTTCCGCTCGATCGTGCTCGCGATCAAGGCGGTCGTGCTCAACCTGATGTCGCTCGCGGCTGCGTTCGGGATCGTCGTGCTGGTCTTCCAGCAGGGACACGGCTCGTCCCTGTGGGACGTCGCCGCGACCGGTTCGGTCACGGCCTACATCCCGCTGATGATCTTCGCGTTCCTCTTCGGCCTGTCCATGGACTACGAGGTCTTCATGCTCTCGCGTATGCGCGAGGCCTATGACGAAACCGGTTCGACCGAACGCGCCATCGAGCTGGGGTTGGCCCGCACCGGGAAGCTGGTCACCAGCGGCGCGTTGATCCTCATGTTCGCGTTCCTCGTGCTCTCGACCAGCCCCGGATTCGAGATCAAGTCCCTTGCCGTTGGTATCGCCGCCGGGATCATTTTCGACGCAACGGTCATCCGTGCTCTGCTCGTGCCGGCATTGATGCGGCTGCTCGGCGCCGCCAACTGGTGGATGCCGAACTGGACCCGGGCGGCACTGCGGCTCGACCGACCCGAGCCGGTACCGACCCTCGCCGGTTGAATTGGTGAGCCGAGCGCTTGCCCAGCCGAAAGTGTCCGAGGGGGGACTTGAACCCCCACGCCCGATAAAGGGCACTAGCACCTCAAGCTAGCGCGTCTGCCATTCCGCCACCCGGACGAGTGCCAAGCGAGTCTAGCCGATGCAGAACGGGGGTTCCCGGGCCGCCAGCGCCGTTCCCGCCATGATCAAGCGGCCAATCCCTGCCCGATGTCCCACCGCTGGACTAACAACGAGCTAACATCGTTTTGTCCCTTAAGTGGATCACGGCAGGAAGAGGCGGCGGGCTTTAGCGATGTGCCGGAACCGAGCAGCGCGCGCGCTGCGGTCGCTGCTGATCGGCCTGAGCAGCCTTGCCCTGTGCTTCGCGATCGGCACGCCGCAAGCGGCGGCACACGGCGGCCACGACCACCACGGCCACGGCGCGCACAGCTCCGGGCGGCACCTGCCGGTCGAGCATCACGGCGCCAAGCACCACCAGCGCGATCGCCATCGCGACCACGAGGTCCGCCACCTGGGCCGGGCGCACCGCCAACACCGCGATCCCGACGTCATGACCCCGGCACCGAACGGGCAGCGCTCGAGTACCCGGGCGCCCGAGCCGAGCCCGTCCGCGGTACCGAGCAGCCCGGCGGTCACATCGCCGACCACGCCGGCGTCGACTCACGCCCGGCTACGGGCCACGGCCGTCACCCGGCCAAAGACCACGGCCGCGGCCGCGTTGGTCGTCCCGCCCGCCGTGACCTCGCCTCGGCGCCTCGACCCGCCGACCTTGCCGAAAGCGCCTATGTCCGGGATCAGCCTGCCGTCGCCGCGCAGCGCGACTCGCCCCGCCGGCACCGTGAGCGTCGATGCGACCATCAAGCCGCATCGACCCGCGCTACCGGGCGCCACGGCCCAGGTGGCGCTGTTCGGGCTCGACGATTCGGTGTTGCTCGGCGGCGTGCTCGTCCTGCTCACGTTGGGCGTCGCCGTCGTCGTCGCGGGTGCGAGCCGACCGCGCCGCCAGCGCTGAGCAGCAGCCCGGCCCGCACTGCCTGGTAGGAACGACACATGAGCCATTCGCAGCCGGGCGCCACGGCGCAAGTGACGGCGCAGGACGAGGTCGTCGGTCTGCTCAGCGAGCTGATCGCCATCAACACTTCGAACCCGACCCATCCGGAGCGGCCCGCGGCCGAATGGGTGGCGACCAAGCTCGACGAGGTCGGCATCGAGTCCCAGATCATCGAGGCGGCACCGGGGCGGGCGTCCACCATCGCCCGGATCGAGGGCAGCGACCCGGGCCGGGCGCCACTGCTCATTCACGGCCATCTCGACGTCGTGCCGGCCGAGGCGAGTGAATGGTCGCTCGATCCGTTCGCGGGCGAGCTTCGCGATGGCTACCTGTGGGGCCGCGGGGCGATCGACATGAAGGACATGGATGCGATGACTCTCGCGCTCGTGCGGGAATGGGCCCGCACCGGGCGCACGCCCCCGCGCGACATCGTGTTGGCGTTCGTTTCCGACGAGGAGGCGGGCGGCCGGCAGGGCGCGCACTACCTTGTCGACCATCACCCCGGCCTGTTCGCCGACTGCACCGAGGCGATCAGCGAGGTCGGCGGTTTCAGTGTCTCGCTGGACGAGAACCGCCGGCTGTACCTCATCCAGACGGCCGAGAAGGGCATCAACTGGCTGCGGCTGCGCGCCACCGGACGACCCGGGCACGGTTCGATGGTGCACGACGACAACGCCGTCACTCGACTGGCGGCAGCGGTCTCCCGTATCGGTGCGTACGAGCACCCCGTGGTCGTCACCGAGACGGTGCGCCGCATGGTGGAGGCCATCGCCGCGGCGACCGGGCTGGACCTCGATCCGGACGATCCCGAGGCCTGGCTGCCGCAACTGGGCGGCATGGCTCGCATGATCGGGGCGGTCATCCGCAACACCACGAACCCGACCATGCTCGCCGCCGGCTACAAGACGAACGTGATCCCGTCGTCGGCCGAAGCCACGATCGACGCCCGATTCTTGCCCGGTCAGGAGCAAGTGATGCTCGCCGCTATCGACGAGCTGCTCGGCGAGGGCGTCGCCCGCGAGTTCATCGTGCAGGACATCGCGGTGGAGACCTCCTTCGACGGTGCCCTGGTCGACGCCATGTCGGCCGCGCTGCGGGCCGAGGACTCCGGCGCGTTCCCGGTGCCCTACTTGATGAGTGGCGGTACCGACGCAAAGTCGTTCTCTACCCTGGGGATGCGCTGCTTCGGATTCTCACCGCTGTTGCTGCCGCCCGAGCTCGACTTCACCGCACTGTTCCACGGGATCGACGAGCGGGTGCCGGTCGAGGGGTTGCAGTTCGGGGTGCGTGTACTCGACCGCCTGCTTTCCAACTGCTGACGTCGTGTCGTTGCCGCATGCGACGCTGAACCAGTGCTGCTAGCAGAGGTTGCGGCCGCCTCGGCCGACGTCGGTGCTACCTCGGCCCGGCTGGCCAAGACCGAGCGGCTGGCCACACTGCTGCGGGCCGCCGGTCCGGACGAGGTCGCGATCGTGGTGTCGTGGCTGGCCGGGGAGTTGCCCCAACGCCAGATCGGGGTGGGTTGGGCGGCGTTGCGGTCGCTGCCCACCCCAGCCGAAGCAGCGACCTTGAGCGTCCTTGAGGTCGATGCGACGTTCACCGCCATCGGGGCCGAGTCGGGTTCGGGGTCGCAGGCCCGTCGGGCCGCGTTGCTGGCGGGACTGTTCATGGCCGCAACGGCGGGGGAGCAGGTATTCCTGCGGCGACTGCTCAGCGGTGATCTTCGACAGGGCGCCTTGCTCGGCGTGATGACCGATGCGGTCGCGCGCGCCGTCGACGTGCCGCTGGCGCAGGTGCGGCGCGCGGCGATGATGGGCGGCGATCTGGCCGCTGTCGCCGCGGCGGCTCGCGCCGGCGGGGCCACGGCGCTGGCGGCATTCAGCCTCCAGGTGGGTCGGCCGATCAGCCCGATGCTGGCCCAGACCGCAGCCAGCATCGAGGACGCGCTTGATCGGTTGGGCGGAACGGCGCTGCTGGAAGCCAAACTCGACGGGGCGCGAGTGCAGGTGCACAAGTCCGGTGCCGATGTGGCGATTTACACCCGCACGCTCGACGACGTCACGCCCCGGTTGCCCGAGATCGTCGAGGCGGTACGGGGGTTGGCGGCGACCTCGCTCGTGGCCGACGGCGAGGCGATCGCGCTCCGGGCCGATGGCCGTCCGCAGCCGTTTCAGGTGACCGCGTCGCGCTTCGGTCGGCGCACCGACGTCGACAGCGCCCGCACATCGGTCCCGTTGCACGCGTTCGTGTTCGACCTGCTGCACGTCGACGGCACCGATCTGCTCGACCGGCCGACCAGCGAGCGGCTGGCCGCGCTCGACGCGGTCGTGCCGGCCGACGAGCGGGTGGACCGGTTGGTCACCAGCGACCAAGAGGAGGCGCGCGGCTTTGTCGACGCGACGCTCGCTCGTGGTCATGAGGGCGTGATGGCCAAGTCGCTGACTGCGCCGTACGAGGCAGGGCGGCGTGGGGCGGGCTGGCTGAAGGTCAAGCCGGTACACACGCTGGACCTCGTCGTGCTGGGTGTGGAGTGGGGATCGGGTCGACGGCAGGGCCGGTTGTCCAACATCCACCTCGGGGCTCGCGATCCAGCCTCGGGCGGTTTCGTGATGCTGGGCAAGACGTTCAAGGGCATGACCGATGTGATGCTCGCGTGGCAGACTGAGCGGTTCCTCAGTCTGGCCGACGGGCCCACTGACAGCTGGGTGGTGCCGCTGCGGCCGGAGCAGGTCGTCGAGATCGCGTTCGACGGAATTCAGACGTCGTCACGCTATCCGGGCGGCATGGCGTTGCGCTTCGCCCGCGTCGTGCGCTACCGCGACGACAAGTCCGCGGCCGAGGCCGACACCATCGAAACGGTCCGGATGCTGCACGATCCTTCGTCGCCCTGACGGCCCTACGTTCAGCCGGTGACGCTTACCAGGGTTGCGCCGAGCGTCGACGTGCCGTCGCTGTAAGACACACGACCCAGGTATCGGGTGCCGGCGGTCAATCCGCTCCACGTCGCCGTCAACGAAGTCGGCCGGCCCACAGTCACGGCGGTGGACGCCGGGACGACCGCGAGGTTGCCCGCCGCGGTCGGTCCGAGCGCCCACGAGTAGGCCGTGACCGCCACGGTGGTGCTGCCCGGCGCGAGCGCGAACAGGTCGACGTACACGTCGTAGTCGCCCGCCGGCGGATCCGACAGGTCCACCTTCTCCGCGGCGGTCGCACCCGCACTGCTGCCGACCAGCGTGCCGTTGCGGTAGACGAAGAGGTCCAGGTCGGTCCCTGCGGGGACATCCGCGTCGAACGTCTGGAAGCGCGCGAGCGTGGTGCCGGCCGGCACCGTGCGGGTGAACTTCGCCGTGTGGTCGCTGGCGGTGGGAGCGGCCGTGTCGAACGACTGACCGGTCGGGTTGCTCAGCGTGGCTTGATGCGTCGTGGCCGCATCGAGTCCGGCGACCGCGCTGTTCAACGTCCCGGTGAAGCCGGGCGTGACCGAATACGTGGTCGACCCGGCGGTGCCGGTGCCGCTCAGTTCACCCGGAGCCGCAAGCCCGACGGGGCGAACGGCCAGTTGGCTGTGCACCTGGTGGCGGCCGTCGCTCCAGGTGAGCGCGCCCAATGCGTACTGCCCGAAGGCGGCACTGGTCCGGGTGAACGCCACCTTGTACGTCGCCTTGTGGTGCCGGTCGAAGTTGAGCACGGACGGGGTCACCCGCACCGAGACCCCGGGTGGCGACTCGATGCTGACCCGGTATCTGCGCGAACCGCCGTCGACATCGGTGACCGTGCGGGTGACGGTCTGCGCGCCGGCAAGCTGCCCGATTGCGATGTTGGGGGTATTGAGGTCGCTGGGGTCAGCCGTGCCGTACGTGGTGCACGTGGCGCCGGTGGGCGCCAGTTGGCCCGAACCGCACAGGTAGCGCACCCAGTCCGGCAGGCGGCTGTCGTAGACCAGGCCGGGGTGGACCGCCGAGTTCGGCGTGACTTCGCCGCTGCCGTAGTCGAAGGCGCCGGCTGGCGCACCCGCGTCGGTGGTGATGCGGTGACCCTTGTTGTCGACGAGCGACGCCGTCGTCATGAGCGCCGACTTGATCTTCATCGGGCCCCAGTTGCGATGCGCCTGTTTGATCAGCGCGGCAATGCCGGCGATGTGCGGTGCCGACATGGACGTGCCGGACTCGAAGTCGAAGTTACGGCCGCCGTGTGTCGGCGGGCTGACAGCGGCGAGGACGTCGACACCGGGCGCCATGATGTCGGGCTTGAGCAGATCGCCGGAGCCGGCGAGCGCGGGACCGCGGGAGGAGAACGCCGCGACCATCGGTGCTTCCACGCCGGTGACGACGTGACCGGCGCCGAGGGCGGCGGTCGGGTTGGGGGTGCTGCGCGCGTAGGCCTTGATGGCCGCACCGTCGGTGTCATTGACGTGCACGGTGGGCACGGCGTGGAAGTCGACGTTCAGCGAGTTGGGGGAGGTGTTGGCCAGGATCATCCCGACGCCGCCGGCCTCCTTCACCGCCTTGCTCTTGTCGACCCGGTCGTTCGTGCCGCGGTCGCACACGACGATCTTGCCGGCAACCTTGGCCGGATCGAGATAGCCCTGCGGGCGGGCCGGGTCCCAGGTCGTCGAGAAGCAAAGGCTCAACCCGGCTGCCGGCGCGCCAGCCTGGCCGGCGTCGGCCGCGAGGATGAGCGGGCTGGTCGGCACGGCCGCGCCGATGCCCGCGCCGGTGTAGGTGGCGCCGTTGCCGAGGGTGACTGTGGCCTGGAATGCGCGGTCGTGCGTGCCAGCTGCGACCGTGGTCAGCCAGGGGCTGTTGTGGGCGACCGTGCTCGAGGTCGGGCCGCTGTTGCCGGCGGACGCGGACACAAACACGCCGGCGTCGGCGGCGTTGAGGAAGGCGAGCTCGACCGGGTCGACGTTGCTCGTCGAACTGCCGGAGACCGAGTAGTTGATGACATCGACGCCGTCAGTGGTGGCGTCCTCGATGGCCTGCACGAGGTCGGCGCTGGAGCCGGACGCCTCGGAGCCGGTGTGCCACAGCGCCTTGTAGGTCGCGATGCGGGCATTGGGCGCCATGCCGCTGGCGTTGCCCAGCGCACTGCCGTCGATGACGACGGGGGTGTTGTAGTCGCCGGCGGCGGTACTGGACGTATGCGAGCCGTGGCCGTTCCGGTCGCGGGCGGAGAGGTATTCGCCGGGGTTGTTGGCGGTCACCGCCGCGTCGCCGCCGAGGCCGGTGTCGTACCAGCGCGCACCGACGATCTTGTTGGTGCAGTCGCTGGCCGTCCAGGATCCGTCGTGAGCTGCCTGGCAGGTGCCGTGGAAGCCGGTCAGGCGACCGGGGTCGACCAGTGGTTTGAAGGAGGCACTCTCCGGCCAGATGCCGCTGTCGATCACGCCGATGACGATGCCGCGGCCGGCGCCTTTGCGTCCGGGGCCACCGAGCTGAGCCCACAGGCCGTGGCGCTGGGTCAGGCCGAGGAACGCCGGCGTGCTGACCGTGTCGGCGTGGCGGATTTCGTTCTTGCTCACGCTCAGCACCCCGGCCGTGCGCGCCATTGCGGCTGCGGAACTGGCCGGCATGCGCGCGGCGAATCCGTTGAACGAGACCGTGTAGTCGTACACGCGGTGGACATTGCGGACCTGGGTGGCGACTGTGCTGTGGCGACCGCGCAGGTAGGTGCGGTAGCGGTTGACGTCGGCATTGCCGACATCGAGCTTGCTGCCCTCAGTCGGCCGGGTGCCGGGCAGACCGGCCACGTCGCCCGTGTAACTCGCCGCCGGACGGTCGGCCAGCTGGACGATGTACAGACCGGTCGGGTCCGATCCGGTCGGAGCGGCGCCGACCGGCGAAGGCAGGGCCACGGCCAGCGCGACGAGCACGCCCGCCGCGCTCAGCGCAGCCACGATCCGGCGAGAGAAACCGCTCATTGGTGCCGACATGCACATCACCGCTCCGGTTTGACGGCTCGACCAGCATCACAGCCGATTAAGAGGGGACTGTGCCATAGCTGTGTATTCCGCACCAGCATCGCGAAGCCGCACGGCCCGGATCCGCCCGGCTGCACGGGCGCCAGCGCGCGTCAGAACGGTGGCCGGTCGCGGTCGGGTCGGCTCAGGTCGCCGGGCTGATTTCGTTCCAAGGTTCGGTCGATCGGATACGACGCGGGCGGCTCGACGTAGGTGTGGCCGGTCGGTGAGGTCCATTCGAGGGAGCCGTCGGGTTGTCGTTCGGGTTGCCAGCCGGCTTCGTGCTTGGCGTGGTGGTGTCGGCTGCAGATGGCGTCGAGATTCGCCTCGTTGGGTCTCGCCGCCGTCTTCCCAGGGGATGGCGTGTTCGAGGTCGCAGAGTCGGGCTTGGCGGTTGCAGTTGGGGTAGCGGCAGGTGCGGTCCCGGGCGATCACATGATCGGCGAAGTTTCGGCGGCCGGTAGGTGGTCCGGCCGTAGTCGATCAGGTGGCCGCGTTCGTCGGTGAGCAGGCGAACAACCGCAACTGCTGGGCATCGATCCAGGACCGCTGCCGCTCCAACGCCGCCAGCGCGTCAACCCGACCGGCATAGGACAACCGCTTCACGTTCACGTGCACCAGCGGCTTCACCACCGCGGAACCGGGCGTGACGGTCGCGGCCCAAGCGGCGACATCATCGGGAGCGAGGTCAGCGTCGAGCAGTGAAGGCACGTACGGCTCCGGGTCGGGAAGAGCCGCCAGTGCGTCGCTCATACGGTCGATTATAGCTCCACGGACCAACCAAGCACAAGCACTTTCACCTTAATTCGCAAGGTGATTCGCGGAGCGCCGCAACCCGAGGGCGAAATCCGATCCATCACCAAACTCCCTCGTCGCTGCCCGCTTTTCGCTCTTCAACGCTTCGACGAGAACCGAGCAGCTAGACCGGCAACCCCGGCAGTGGCAACGCAGCAGCCGGCCGGCGCTTGCGCCGCAGCCACACCCGCCGCGTGCCATCCATGTACCGCACGACCCGGGCCAGCTCCCAGCCCCCGAACTCGGCGTGCAACGACAGCTGCGCCGCTGCGGTGGGCCGGGCAACATCGGCCGGGATCCGCAGCGGCGCGTACTCCCAATCGGGGTCGGCACCGTCCTCGGTGCGCACCGCGGTCATCGGCTCATTGAACCCCCATCGGTGTCCGATCTCCACCCATACCGGCAGGTTGGCGCCGGCCGAACGTCATCCGGAAGTCGAGCATCGAGAGCGAGACCAGCGGCCGGCGCCGGGCCAAGTACCCGAGTGGCCCGCCACGAACGGCGGCGAACCGGGCCCGCGACAGGGCGAAGCGAGCGCGCCCGCTGAAGGGAGTGACCTTCGCCGCACCGGCCAGCGACTGAACGACCTGGAACCGGAACGGGATCCGGCCGGGCATCGCGAACCGCATCGCCGCCGTGCCCATGGCGATCGGCCCGTCGGCAGTGGCGGCGCCGAAGTGATGATCGGAAAATTCGAAGGTGGCCAGCTCCTTGGGAATGCCCCACAGCGCCCGGCCGCCGTCGCGCGAAGCGACGCTGTCCACCCAGATGTGCGTGATCGTCGGCAGCACCCGCCACCCGCGGCGGACCAGCAGGGTGGACATCAGCTCGTCGTAGACGAGCACGCTGCCGGCGCGGTAACTCACCCACGCGGCAACCACGACGCCGTGTCGCCCGAGCCGGAGCGGGCGGCACTCGGGCGGCGCGTCGACCGGCACTTCGACGAGCGGCACCAGGAACACGGACAGGTGCAGGTCGCCACGCAGCCGCCACGGTTCGGGCGGGTAATCGCCGGTCATCGCGGCAGGCGCGACGGCGCCGGGGTCAGCAATGTGGCCAGCAGGCGGCGGGCTACCTCGGCGCGCTGCGAACCGGACGTGCCGTAGAGGACGAGCGCCGCGTCCAGTCCGGGCTCGAACGGCGCCAGGGCCAGGTGCGGCAGCAAGAGCACCAGCAACGCCAACAGCGCCTCGGTGTCCGCGTCCGGCGGCAGCTGCCCGGCCGCGACAGCCTGGGCGAGGATCGGGCGCAGCGCGTGGGCGTAGAGCCGATGCACTGGCTCGCGAACGGCCTGTCGGATTCGCGGGTCGAGTTCCATGGTCGTCGCGGCAGTGACGCCGCGTTCGAGCGGATGCGTCGCCATGTACTCGATCCACACGTCGACCAGGCCGGCGAAGTACTCGGAGAACGACTGGCCGTCGTACGGGCCGGACAGGTGGGGCAGCATGGCCGCATACACCGTCAGGGACGTCTGCTCCGCGACGTGGGCGAAGAAGTCGAACTTGTCGTCGAAGTACTGGAACAACGATCCCTTGGCCACGCCCGCCTCGCGGGCGACAACGTTCAGACTGCCGCCGGAGTAACCGCGGCGCCCGAACTCGGCCATCGCGGCGGTCAGTACCCGCTCGCGGCGGCGTTCATCGAGGTTGTCCCACGTGGTGCGTGGCATCCTGGCAGGCTACCGGTGACCACCCGGTCACAGAACGACACCGGAGGCAGTGATGGGTGCAGCCGTCTGCGTCATCGGCGCAGGTTCCTCGGGGATCGCCGCCTGCCAGGTTCTGCAGGAGCGCGGCATCGACTTCGACTGCTATGAAGCCGGGTCACAGATCGGCGGCAACTGGCGCTACCGCAACGACAACGGGATGTCCTCGGCGTACAAGTCGCTGCACGTCAACACCTCGCGCCAGATCATGGGGTACGCCAGCTTCCCGATGAGCGAGGAGTACCCGACCTATCCGAGCCACGTGCACATCGCGCGCTACTTCGACGAGTTCGTCGACCACTTCGGGTTGCGCGGCCGGATCCAGTTTCGTACCGAAGTCACCAACGTCGCGCCGAGCGTGGACGGCGGTTGGGACGTCACCGTGCAGGCCCGCGGATCAGCCGAGGCGACGACGACCCGCTACGCAGCGGTACTCGTCGCGAACGGGCACCACTGGGACCCGCGCGCGCCTGAGCCGGCGTTCCCTGGCAGCGAGACGTTCACCGGTACCCAGACGCACTCGCACTACTACCTGACGTTCGAGGGCTACGAAGGAAAACGCGTGCTCGTGCTGGGCATCGGCAACTCGGCGTGCGACATCGCCGTCGAGACCTCGAAGGTCACCGACCGAACGTTCCTGGCCATGCGCCGCGGGGCACACGTGCTGCCCAAGTACCTGTTCGGGATCCCGACTGACCATCTGACGACCTCGCCCGTGGCCCGCGCGCCCTTCCTCTGGATGCGCCGCATGTGCCTGGCCGCGTTGCTGCGGCTGTCGCGGGGCAAGATCACCAAGTATGGGCTGCCCGCGCCCGACCACCGGTTGCTGTCGGCCCACCCGACGGTGTCCGACGACCTGCTGACCCGGCTCGGCCACGGCGACATCACGGTGAAGCCGAACATCGCGCGCCTGGATGGCGACACGGTGCACTTCGTGGACGGCAGCGCCGAGCGGGTAGACGTGATCGTCTACTGCACCGGGTACAAGATCACGTTCCCGTTCTTGGCCGAGTCGCTGCTGGCCGCCCACGACAACGTGATCTCGCTGTACCACCGGGTCGTCGACCCCGACCATCCCGGGCTGTACTTTCTCGGTCTGATCCAGCCGCTGGGCGCGATCATGCCGTTGGCCGAGGCGCAAGCGGCCTGGGTGGCCGATCTGCTCGATGGGACGGCCGCCCTGCCGTCGGCGGGGGAGATGCGCCGCGAGATCGCGGCCTATCACCGCTCCTTGCGCAAGCGCTACGTCGCCTCGAAGCGGCACACGATCGAAGTTGACTTCCTGGAGTACTTCGCGGAACTGAAGAAGGAGCGCGCAGCGGGCAGGACCCGCCATGGCGAATCGCGAAAGTTGCCGGCCCGGTCGTCGGCTACTCCCCGCTGACGTACTCGGTCAGCATCTGCTGCAGCCGGGTCCGGCGCGGCAGGGTGCCGATCTGGCGAACAGCGCGCGCCAACGCCGGTCCGGCCGCGTGCACGATCGAAAGGTGCCGCTGGGCCCGTGTCATGGCCGTGTAGATGAGCGGACGAGACAACATGCCCCCGGCTTCGGGTGGCACGACCACAACGACGGCCGGGAACTCCGAGCCCTGGGCCCGGTGGACGGTGATCGCCCACCCGTGCATCAGGTCGGCCAGCGCCTTTCCCTTCACCTCGGCCGGACCGGACGCGAACTCGACCGTGACCGTGCCGTCGCGCTCGACTTCGTCGACGACGCCGACCTCGCCGTTGGCATAGCCGAACGGTGCCGCCTCCAGGTGGTTCGCGGTGGCAACGACGCGGTCACCCTCGTCGAAGCGCCGGCCGCCCTGGCCGGGGTTCAGCCGGGCCTTCAGCGCGGCGTTGAGCGCCATCGTCCCGGCCGGCCCGCGATGCACCGGCGTCACGACCTGGACCTGATCGACGGGGATGCCGAGGGCCCGGGGGATGGAGTCGGTGACGAGCTGGGCGACGCGGTGGGCGGCGGCGGCCGAGCCGCGCGCGGCGACGACGACGACTTCCCGGGTGGGATCGTCGACCGGCGGCAGCTCCCCCTCGCGCACCGCCGTCGCGAGCCGGGCGATCGCGCCGCCCTCGGCCTGGCGATAGAGCGTGCGCAGCTCGGTGACCGGCACCGTGCCGGAATCGATAAGGTCGCCGAGCACTCGCCCGGCGCCGATCGACGGCAACTGGGCCGCGTCGCCGACGAAGACAAGGTGAGTGCCGTCGGCACACGCGGAAAGCAGCGCATCAGCGAGTTCCACATCGAGCATGGATGCCTCGTCGACCACCACGACGTCTTCGTCGAGTGGCCAATCGAGCCCCCGCGTGAATCCGCCGTCAAAGGTCACGTTGCCGCCGGACTGGCGCGGTTGCGCGCCGAGCAGCCGGTGGATCGTCGAGGCCGGCGCTTGGCACAGCTCCTCGAGCCGCTTGGCTGCGCGGCCGGTCGGTGCGGCGAGGGCGACACTGCGTCCGTCGTGCTCGGCGAGCGACACGATCGCCGCGACTGTGCGGCTCTTGCCTGTGCCGGGTCCGCCTGTCAGCACGCTGACCCCGCTCTGCAGGGCGGCAGCCACCGCGGCCCGTTGGGCGTCGTCGAGCGGGCCGGCCGCGCTGCGCTTGGGGTCTGCTTTGATCGGCTCGGCGGTGGCGACGAGGCGGGCGATGCCCTGCCCGATGCCGTCCTCCGCCTCGACGAACCGCGCCAGCCCGAGCAGATCGCCATCGTCCCCGACTTCGATCACGCTCGCCGACTCCACGGCTGCGTCGACGGCCGCTTGGGCGTCGCCGGCGCCGTACTCGGCAAGTGCCTGCAGGACGTCATCGCGGGGCGCCACCGTGTGCCCGTCCCGAGCGATCCGGCTCAGCGCGTAGCCCACCAGCGCCCGGCCCCGGCGCGGGTCGTCGCGGCGCACGCCCGGGATGGCCTGCCGCGCGACCCGGTCGGCGTCGCCCGGCGTCACGCCATAGATCGTCAGCAGCTGCCACGGGTCATCGCGCAGCAACCGCGAGGCGGCCGGGCCGAGCGTGTCGACCACTCGACCGGCAATGCGGGCGTCGACATCGGCGGGCACCAATAGTTCGGCCACCTCGTAGGCCGGGCCGGCCGCAATGAACGCCGACAGCAGCCGACCGGCGCGGGTCGGACCGACTTTGGGTAGCGCGGCGAGATTGGTGGCGGTGACGTCGTCGGGCCCCCGGATCCCGGCAGCGGCGAGCTCGCCCTCCAGCGTGCGCCCCAACCCGGGCCACAAGCCGGCCGCGCAGAACGCGGCAAAGACAGGATCGGCACTCACTACGTTGCTCAGCTCACGTCCTCGGGATAGCCGAACACCGGAGCCGACACGTCATCGAGGGCGGACCGGATCTCGTGCGGAAGGTCGAGCGTCTCGCACCCCAACGCGGCGGTCAGCTGGCCCAGGGTGCGGGCGCCCAGGATCGGCGCGGTCACGCCGGGCCGGTCGCGCAGCCAGGCCAGCGCCACGGCGACGGGCGACGTCGCCAGGCCTTCGGCCGCGGTCGCCACGGCTTCGACGATGCCGACGCTCGCCGATACCGACGCGAGAGCGCGATCGCCCACGGCCGCACGCGAATCTGTCGGCACGCCACTGCGGTACTTGCCGGTCAGCACGCCACCCCCTAATGGCGAATAGGGCATGACGCCGACGCCCAATGCCGCACACGCCGGGATCGCCTCCCGCTCCACGCCGCGGTCGAGCAGCGAATAGCGCACCTGGTTGGCGACGATGGGCGCCCGACCCGGCACCGCCCGCTGCCAGGTGGCCGCGCGGGCCAGCCGCCATCCGCCGTAGTTGGAGACTCCGACGTAGCGCACCTTTCCGGCTGCAACGGCGGCGTCCAACGCGGACAGGGTCTCCTCGAACGGCACGGTGTCGTCGACGTAGTGCACGTACCAGAGATCGAGGTAGTCGGTGCCGAGTGCACGCAGTGACTCGTCCAGGCGTCTCAGCAGCGCGCCTCGCGACGCGTCGACGACCCGGTCGTCCGGAGTGCGGCTAATGCCGGCCTTGGTGGCGATGACGAGATCCGAGCGCGGCACGACGTCGGCCAGCAACGACCCGAGGATCCGTTCGGCCGCCCCGTAGCCGTAGGAGGAAGCCGTGTCGACCAGGGTGCCACCGGCGTCGCGGAACGCGACCAGTTGCGCGGCGGCCTCGTCCGCGTCGGTCTCTTCTCCCCAGGTCATCGTCCCCAAGCCGAGGTGGGAGACTTTCAGACCGCTACGGCCCACTGTGCGCTGTTTCACGCCGCGAAACTACCGGCTCGCCCTTCCGGGCGCGGCCAAGACCGCTCGCTAAGGTGGCGCGGTGAAGCTCGGACTGAACCTCGGCTACTGGGGCATGGGCAACGACGCCGACAACCTGGCGCTCGCCCGTGAGGCGGATCGGTTGGGCTTTTCGGTCGTGTGGGCGGCCGAGGCGTACGGCTCCGACGCCGTCACCGTCCTCAGCTGGGTCGCCGCGCAAACCACCCAGATCGACGTCGGCAGCGCCATTCTGCAGATTCCGGCTCGCACGCCGGCCATGACCGCCATGACGGCCGCCACCCTCGACACCCTTTCCGGCGGGCGCTTTCGGCTCGGCCTCGGCGTGTCCGGGCCGCAGGTGTCCGAAGGCTGGCACGGCGTGCGGTTCGCCCGGCCGCTGGCCCGCACCCGCGAATATGTCGACATCGTCACGATGGCGCTGTCACGCAAGCGGGTTCGCTACGACGGCGCCACCTATCAGTTGCCACTGCCCGATGGACCCGGCAAGGCTCTGCACCTGATGGTGCACCCGGTGCGGGAGCACATCCCGATCTATCTCGCTTCCGTCGGGCCGAAGAATCTCGAGCTCACCGGCGAGATCGCCGACGGCTGGCTGGCCATCTTCTACGCGCCGAAGTTCGCCGACGAGCAACTGGCCCATCTGCGCGCCGGACGCGAGCGGGCCGGCAAGACGCTCGCCGACTTCGACGTCGTGGCCACGGTGCCGATGGTGGTCGGCGACGACCCCGTCGAGTGCGCCAGGCCGGTGCGTCCCTACAACGCCCTCTACGTCGGCGGGATGGGCAGCCGCGAGCAGAACTTCTACAACGACCTGGCCGTTCGGATGGGTTATGCCGACGAGGCCGCGGAGGTTCAGGACCGCTACCTGGCGCGGGACTACGACGGCGCGGCCGCGGCAATCCCGGAAGAGTTCGTCGACGCGACATCGCTGCTCGGGCCGCCGGAGCGGATCGCCGAACGGATGAGCGAGTTCGCCGCCGCCGGTGTCACCACGCTGTCGATCACGCCGTTCGGAGACACGATGACCGAGCGGCTCGCCGCGCTGCGTACGGCCGTTGATGCCCTGGACCGTTCCGGAGCAGCTGCATGACCCTCCTGCAGGCGATCGTCCTCGGCATCGTGCAAGGGCTGACGGAGTTTCTGCCGATCTCGTCGACGGCCCACCTGCGCATCATCCCCGCACTGTTCGGATGGCACTTCCACTACGGCAACAAGTCGACAAATGACCCGGGTGCACCGTTCACCGCTGTCATCCAACTCGGGACGACACTCGCGATCGTCATCTACTTCTGGCGCGAACTCCTGCACGTGACCGTCGCCTGGGTGCGGGGCCTCTACGACCGCTCGGTGCGCAGTTCGCTGGAGTATCGGCTCGGCTGGTACCTCATCCTCGCGACCGTGCCCGTCGGCGTCATCGGCCTGGTCTTCAGCGGCCAGATCGAAACGGGTGCGCGCAATCTGTGGCTGATCGCGACCGCACTCATCGCGCTGGCGTTGCTGCTCGCCGCGGCGGAAAAAGTCAGCCGGCGCGAGCGCGACGAAGAGGAACTCAACACGACCGACGCCGTTGTCGTCGGTACCGCGCAGGCGCTCTCACTCATCCCCGGGGCGTCGCGGTCGGGCACGACGATCACCGCCGGTCTGTTCCGCGGTCTCACCCGCGAAGCGGCTGCCCGCTTCTCCTTCCTGCTCTCGGTCCCGGCGGTCGTGCTGTCCGGCGGGTACGAGGCGATCAACCATGCGAAGGACAAGAACGGGCCCGGCGGCGGCCTGACCGGCGTCGCCCTGGTGTTCGCGTTCGTCGTCGGCCTGGCCTCAATCGCGTGGCTGATGCGCTGGTTGAGCGGTCACAGCACATTCATCTTCATCTACTACCGCCTCGGGCTTGGCGTGCTGATTTTGGTGCTGCTCAGTACCGGCGTGCTGAGCGCGACGAACTAGATGTCCACGCTCCTGCTGTTGCGGCACGGCCTGACCGCGCTCACCGGGCCGGTGCTGGCCGGTCGCACACCCGGCCTGCATCTCGACGATCGGGGCCGGGCCCAGGCCGCTGCCACCGCCGCCCGTATCGCCGCGCTACCCCTCGCCGCGATCGTGAGCAGCCCGCTCGATCGTTGCGTCGACACTGCGCAGGTCGTGCGCGAGGCCCAGCAGGCGGCCGGTCGCGAGCCCGCGTGGGAAATCGACGAGCGGCTCATCGAATGCGGTTACGGCGACTGGACCGGACGCCAGATCAAAGACCTGGCCAAGGACCCCATGTGGAAGACCGTCCAGACCCAACCGTCGGCGGCCCGGTTCCCCGGCGGTGAGACCTTGCTCGAGGTCTCGGCTCGGGCCGTGGCCGCCGTCCGGGACTGGGACGCCCGGCTCGGACCGGAAGCAATTTGGGTCGCCTGCAGCCACGGCGACGTGATCAAGGCCGTACTCGCCGACGCGCTGGGTCTGCATCTCGACCAGTTCCAGCGGATCGTCGTCGACCCCTGCTCGGTGTCGGTGGTGCGCTACACCGAGACCCGGCCGTACGTGCTGCGCGCGAACGACGTCAGCGGTGAGCTGTCGGCCTTCGTGCCGCCGAAGAAGAAGTCCCGGCGGCGCAAGCCGGCCGACGCGACCGTCGGCGGGGGAGCCGGGAGCGGGCAGGTCTAGGTAGCGAGTGGAAGCTAGGCTCGAAGGCACCATGTCCCGCCAGATCTTTTTCTTCGAGCGCCCCCGCCGCTTCGTGGCGGGGACCGTCGGCACGCCCGGTGAGCGCACGTTCTACCTGCAGGCCACCGACGGCGTCCGGGTCGTCTCCGTATCCCTGGAAAAGCAGCAGGTCGCCGTTCTCGCCGACCGCCTCGAGCAGCTGCTCGACGAGGTCGTCACCCGCACCGGCACGGCGCTGCCCGCGACCGAATCCGACATCGAGGCGCTCGAACAGCCGGTCGACGAGGAGTTCCGGGTCGGCGCGATGGGCCTGGCCTGGGACGGCGACGCCGGGCTCGTCGTGATCGAGGCGCAGGCACCGGTCGAGGACACCGAGATCGCGCAGGAGACGCTGCTGGAGGACGTTGAGGACGGACCGGACGCCCTGCGGGTCCTCATCGAGCCGCGCCGGGCCCGCGCGTTCGTCGATCGGGCCCGCAAGGTCATCTCGGCCGGCCGGCCGCCGTGCCCCCTGTGCGGGCTGCCCCTCGAACCGACCGGCCACGTCTGTCCGCGGCAGAACGGTTATCACCGCAGCAACCCCCTCGGCGCATGATTCCGGACGGGCTGACGCCGCCCGTCGCACTCGACGTCGACGACGCGCTGACGCTGCTGAGTGCCGGCGAACTCTCGGTCGAAGGGCGCCTCGTCGACGCGTCGAACGCGACGTTGTACTGCGCGATCAGCAGCGACGGCGTCACCGCGGCCTGCGTGTACAAGCCGGTTGCCGGTGAGCGACCGCTGTGGGATTTCCCCGACGGCTCGCTCGCCGAACGCGAGGTCGCCGCGTACGAGTTGTCGCAGGCGACGGGCTGGGACATCGTGCCGCCGACGGTCTATCGCGACGGCCCGCTCGGGCCCGGGATGGTGCAGCTGTGGATCGCCGAGGACGAGACCGTCGACGTCGTCGGCATGATCCGCCGCCGGGACACATTCGCGTTGCGGCGCATCGCCGTGTTCGATGCCGTCATCAACAACGCCGACCGCAAGGGCGGGCACCTGCTGCCGACCGGCGAGGGCCATGTGTATGGCGTCGATCACGGTGTGTCCTTCCACGTCGAGGACAAGCTGCGCACCGTCCTGTGGCAGTGGGCCGGCAACCGGCTGCCGGGCGAGATCGTGGCCGACCTCGAGGCGCTGCGAGGTCAGCTCGAGCTCGACCTGGGGGAGCGGCTGCACGAGCTGCTGACCACCCGAGAGGTGCGACGTGCGATCCGCCGTGTCGACCGTCTGCTGGCCACCCGCCGGCATCCGGAGCCGAGCGGCGACTGGCCGCCGGTGCCCTGGCCGCCGATGTAGCCGCGGGCCGCGCAGCCAACGCGAGTTGATCGACGAAAGGGGCCGGGAACCAGTCCGGGTTCCTTGATCAACTCGCGTTGAGTGAGCGTTTCGGGCCGAATTCGCACAGCAAACGCGAGCTGATCAACGACAGGGGCAGGGCCTACTGGGCCGTGACCAGATCGTCAAGGCGCTGCAGGGTGGCCAGGATGCCCTTGCGGTTGCGTTCCGGAAAGCGGGCCAGACGGAGCACGATCTTGTTACGGGCCGGCCGGGCGTCCCACTGCTCGGTCACGCGGGTGCCACCGTCGACGGGCTCGAAGAGGTAGCGCCAGACGTGGCCGTTGAAATGCCGCCACGCGATCTGCTTGCCCTCGTCGAACTCGACCACGGTGTTGGTGATCGTGTACGGCGCACCCAGCTTCATGTCCATGCCGAACTTCGCGCCCTTGCTCAACCGCTCGGGTGAGCCGTCGCGCTTGGACTGCACGCTGCCGGAGCCGTCGATTTCCGGGTGCATGGCCGGGTCGGCGACAATGTCGAACAAGCGCTGCGGCTCGGCCGCGATGACCCTGCTCTCGGAAACCAGGTAGGCGCTCATGGCACTCAGTGTGCCCGATACCGTGGGTGTCATGCGGTCCTGGCCCACGTGTGACGTGCCCGTGCTGCCCGGCCGCGGTGACACCCTGCGGCTGTATGACACCGCAGCCCAGGCGGTCCGGGCAACCGCCACGGACGGGATCGCCCGGCTCTACGTGTGCGGGATCACGCCGTATGACGCCACGCACCTCGGTCATGCCGCCACCTATCTCGCCTTCGACCTGGTGCAGCGGGTGTGGCGCGACGCGGGCCGCGACGTGCACTACGTGCAGAACGTCACTGACGTCGACGATCCCCTGTTGGAGCGGGCCGAGCGCACCGGCGAGGACTGGCGCACGCTGAGCGAACGGGAGATCGAGCTGTTCCGCGCCGACATGACCGCGCTGCGGGTCTTGCCACCCGCCGAATACGTCGGCGCGGTGGAGTCGGTCCCTCACCTGGCCGAGGCGATCATCCGGCTCCTCGACAAGGACGCGGCCTACCGGATCGGCGACGACGTCTACTTCGATGTGCGCAGTTCGGGGCAGTTCGGCTACGAGTCGCACTACGACCGGTCGACCATGCTGCGGCTGTTCGGCGAGAGGGGCGGCGATCCGGAGCACCCCGGCAAGCGCGACCCGCTGGACTCCGTGCTGTGGCGCGGGCAGCGGCCCGGGGAGCCGTTCTGGGACACCCCGTTGGGCAAGGGTCGGCCGGGCTGGCACATCGAATGCTCGGTCATCGCCCTGAGCAACCTGGGCCTGGGCTTCGACGTGCAGGGCGGCGGCTCGGACCTCAGCTTTCCGCACCACGAGCATTCAGCGGCCCACGCGGAGGCCCTGACCGGCCAGGCCCCGTTCGCCCAGCATTACGTCCACGCCGGCATGATCGGCCTCGACGGCGAGAAGATGAGCAAGTCACGGGGCAACCTCGTGCTCGTGTCCAAGCTGCTGGCCGCCGGCGTCGACCCGATGGCCGTGCGACTGGCACTGCTCGACGGGCACTACCGCGCCGACCGCGAATGGACCGGCGGGCGCCTGCCCGCAGCGGAGGCCCGGCTGGCCCGGTGGCGGGCGGCCGCCGTCCTGACGAGCGGGCCGCCGGCTCAGGCATTGCTCTCCGAGGTACGGGCCGCCCTCGCCGACGATCTCGACACCCCGGGAGCCCTGAGCGCCATCGACGCTTGGGTGACGCTGGCCACGCGCGAGGGCGGCGACGACGGCGGCGCACCGGCGCTGTTCGCTCAGCTCGTCGACGCCCTGCTCGGCATTGCCTTGTAAGCCTGCGCTCAGGCGTGGGCCCCGGGGCCGGCGTGCCCGCCGCCGCGATCACGGCGGCGCAGGTAACGCTCGAACTCCCGCGCGATCGCGTCTCCGGACGCCTCGCCCAGCTCGCTGCGGTCGATCTCGTCGTCGCGCTCTTCGAGGTTGCGGATGTAGTCGGTGACCTCTTCGTCCTCGGCCGCCATCTCGTCGACCAGCTTCTGCCATTCGTCGGACTGCTGCGGCAGCTCGGCGAGCGGCACGGGCAGGTCGAGCACCTCCTCCACGCTGTGCAGCAGCGCGAGCGTCGCCTTGGGATTCGGCGGCTGGGACACGTAGTGCGGCACGCCGGCCCAGAACGAGATCGCCGGGATGCCGGCGGCCACACAGGCGTCCTGGAGCACACCGACAATGCCGCTCGGGCCCTCGTACCGGGACTTCTCCAGGCCGTAGCGGGTGGCGGAGTCGGCGTCGTAGGACGTGCCGGTGACCGCGGTCGGCCGGGTGTGCGGCGTGTCGGACAGCAATGCGCCAAGGGTCACGACAATGCGCACGTCGAGCTCCCGGATCACGCCGAGCAGCTCGTCGCAGAAGCTGCGCCACCGCATGTTCGGCTCGATGCCGCGCACGATGACCAGATCGAACTCCGCGCCCGGCGGCCGGCAGACCGAAAACCGGGTCGTCGGCCAGCTGATCCGGCGAGTCACGCCGTCGACCAGTGACACCGTCGGCCGGTTGACCTGGAAGTCGTAGTAGTCGTCGGGGTCGATCTCGGTCAGTGGCTGGGCATCCCACACCAGTTCCAGGTGCTCTACCGCGCCGCTGGCCGCGTCGCCGGCGTCGTTCCAACCCTCGAACGCGGCGACCAGGACCGGGTCGACCAGTTCGGGCCAGCCTGCGCCGTCGAAGACCGTCATACATCCAGCCTACGGCGAGGGTGTGGGCGGCACAGCCCAGCGCGCCAGGAAGGCCGACTGTGGCGCCCTCGGCTCGCCCTGAACAATGCATCGGCTGTGCACCGGTAGCCTGGACGTTCCAGAGCTGTCGTCGAACTCGCCGTCGATCCACCGAGGACTCTCGCTGTGCCTGAAACATCGTTGCTTCGCCCGGACGCGACGCAGGCTCTCACCGACCTGCTCCAGGCCCGCATTCTCGTTCTCGACGGCGCCATGGGGACGATGATCCAGCGGCACACCTTCAGCGAGGCCGAGTACCGGGGCGAGCGCTTCGCCGACTGGGAACGCGATCTCCGGGGCAACAACGATCTGCTGACGCTCACGCAACCCGAGGCGATCAGGGGCATCCACCGCTCCTACCTCGAGGCCGGGTCGGATCTCGTCGAGACCAACACCTTCAACGCACAGAAGATCTCCCTTGCCGACTACGGCATGGAAGAGCTCGCCTACGAGCTCAACGTCGAAGCCGCCCGCCTCGCCCGAGCCGAATGCGATGCTATGACGGCCGCTGACCCGGACCGGCCGCGATTTGTGGCCGGCGCACTGGGGCCGACCAACCGCACCGCGTCGATCTCGCCCGACGTCAACGATCCCGGCGCCCGCAACGTCACCTATCTGGAGCTGGTCGACGCCTATCTCGAACAGGCGAACGGCCTGGTCGACGGCGGCGCCGACCTCCTGCTGATCGAGACGATCTTCGACACGCTCAACGCCAAGGCGGCGATCTTCGCGCTCGAGACCCTGTTCGAGCAGCGCGGCCGCCGTTGGCCGGTGATGATCTCCGGCACCATCACCGATGCGTCGGGTCGAACCCTGTCGGGCCAGGTCACCGAAGCGTTCTGGAACTCCGTACGACACGCCAAGCCGCTCCTGGTCGGCCTCAACTGCGCCCTCGGGGCCGGGGAGATGCGGCCGTACCTGGCCGAGATCGCGCGCGTGGCCGACTGCTTCGTCTCCTGCTACCCGAACGCCGGCCTTCCGAACGCTTTCGGCGAGTACGACGAAGCTCCCAACCAAACGGCCGAGATCGTCCACGAGTTCGCCGAAAGCGGACTGGTCAACCTGCTCGGCGGGTGTTGCGGCACGACACCGGAACACGTCAGTGCGATGGCAGCGGCCGTCAACGGCATTGCCCCCCGAGCGGTGCCCGAACGCCCCGCCGCGTGTCGGCTGTCCGGCCTCGAGCCGCTCACGATCACGCCGGACTCGCTGTTCGTCAACGTCGGCGAACGCACCAACATCACCGGCTCGGCCAAGTTCCGCAACCTGATCCGCGACGGCGACTACAACGCCGCACTCTCCGTGGCCCGGCAGCAGGTCGAGAACGGCGCCCAGGTCATCGACATCAACATGGACGAAGGCATGATCGACGGCGTTGCGGCGATGGACCGCTTCGTCAAGCTGATTGCGAGCGAGCCCGACATCAGCCGAGTCCCACTCATGGTCGACTCATCCAAGTTCGAGGTCATCGAGGCCGGGCTGCGTTGCGTGCAGGGCAAGCCGATCGTCAACTCGATCTCGATGAAGGAGGGCGAGGAGAAGTTCCGGCGCGAGGCGACGCTGTGCCGCAAGTACGGCGCCGCTGTCGTGGTGATGGCCTTCGACGAGGACGGCCAGGCCGACAACCTCGAGCGGCGCAAGACGATCTGCGCGCGGGCGTACCAAATCCTCGTCGACGAGCTCGGTTTCCCGGCCGAGGACATCATCTTCGACCCGAACATCTTCGCCGTGGCAACCGGCATCGAGGAGCACGCGAACTACGGCGTGGACTTCATCGAGGCGACCCGCTGGATCAAGCAGAACCTCCCGGGCGCGCTGGTATCCGGCGGCGTGTCGAACGTGTCGTTCTCGTTCCGCGGCAACAACGCGGTGCGTGAGGCCATCCACGCCGTCTTCCTGTTCCACGCCATTGCCGCCGGCATGGACATGGGCATCGTCAACGCGGGTGCGCTCGTCCCGTACGACCAGATCGACGCGAGGCTGCGCGAGCGCATCGAGGACGTCATCCTGAACCGCCGGGCCGACAGCACCGAGCGGCTGCTCGAGATCGCCAATGACTTCGCCGGCGCGGGCATGAAGGCCGAGGCGATCAACGACGAATGGCGGGCGCTGCCCGTCGGCGAGCGAATCACGCACGCCCTCGTCAAGGGCATCGACGACTACGCCGAGACCGACACCGAGGAACTCCGGGCGCTCATCGAGGGCCGCGGCGGCAAGCCCATCGAGGTCATCGAGGGGCCACTGATGGCCGGCATGAACGTCGTCGGCGACCTGTTCGGCGCGGGCAAGATGTTCCTGCCCCAGGTGGTGAAGTCGGCTCGCGTGATGAAGAAGGCGGTCGCCTATCTCATCCCGTTCATCGAGGCGGGCAAGGAGCCCGGAGACGCCGAGCGCACCAACGGCACGGTCGTGATGGCGACGGTGAAGGGCGATGTGCACGACATCGGCAAGAACATCGTCGGGGTCGTGCTCCAGTGCAACAACTATGAGGTCATCGACCTCGGCGTGATGGTGCCGGCCCAGAAGATCCTCGATGCAGCCAAGGAACACGACGCCGACGTCGTCGGCCTGTCCGGCCTGATCACGCCCTCGCTCGACGAGATGGTCAACTTCGCGGTCGAAATGGAACGGCAAGGCTTCGAGATCCCGCTCATGATCGGCGGGGCGACGACATCGCGCGCCCACACCGCCGTCAAGGTCGACAAGAAGTACCACGGCCCGGTCATCTGGGTGAAGGACGCGTCGCGGTCCGTTCCGGTGGTCGCCGCGCTGCTGTCCGATGAACAGCGCCCGGCGCTGTTGGCCGACATCCAAGTCGACTACGACTCGCTGCGGGAGCGGCACGCGGCCCGTAACGACGCCAAGAAGATCGTCCCGATCGCGACGGCCCGCGAGGACCGCACGCCGATCGACTGGACCGGATACCACCCGCCACGGCCGCGCCTGATCGCGCAACAGGCCCGCGACATCCACACCGACGATCACACCGACGACCCGCGCCCGCCGGCCCACGTCCAGTTCGTCAAGACCTTCCACGACTACCCGCTCAGCGAACTGCGCCACTACATCGACTGGCAGCCGTTCTTCAACGCGTGGGAGATGAAGGGCAAGTACCCCGACATCCTCAACAATCCGGCATCGGGCGACGCGGCGCGCAAGCTCTGGGAAGACGCCCAGAAGATGCTGGACTCGATCATCGCCGAGAAGTGGCTCACCGCCTCCGGTGTGATCGGGCTGTTCCCGGCCAACGCAGTCGCTGACGACACCGAGATCTACACCGACGAGAGCCGCCAATCGGTCCTGACCACGCTGCACCACCTGCGCCAGCAGACCGAGCACCGACCGGGCGTGCCGCACCGGTCGCTGGCCGACTTCGTGGCCCCCAAAGAGACCGGCCTGCGCGACTACGTCGGCGCCTTCGCGGTGACAGCGGGCCTCGGCAGCGGCGCGAAGGTGTCCGAGTTCAAGGCCGCGCTCGATGACTTCAGCGCGATCCTGCTCGAGTCACTGGCCGACCGGCTTGCCGAAGCCTTCGCCGAGCGGCTGCACGAGCGGGTGCGCACCGAGTTCTGGGGCTACCAACCCGACGAGGCGCTCGATCCGGCCTCCTTGATCAAGGAGCAGTACGTTGGTATCCGCCCGGCGCCCGGATATCCGGCCTGCCCCGAGCACACCGAGAAGCAGACGCTGTGGGAACTGCTCGACGTCAAGGCCAACACCGGTATCGAGCTGACCGAGAGCATGGCGATGTGGCCGGGAGCCTCGGTGAGCGGCTGGTACTTCTCGCATCCACAGTCGCAGTACTTCGTGCTCGGCCACGTCGGCCGCGACCAGGTCGAGGACTACGCCAAGCGCAAGGGCTGGCCGGTCGCCGAAGCCGAGAAGTGGCTCTCGCCCAACCTGGGTTACCGCTCTGACAACGAATAGCCTCAACGGCCGCGGTCGCGCTGGCCCGGACCCCGCTGCGCTCGAGGCCGTGCTGTTCGACATGGACGGCCCGTGGCACATTCGCTGGTGTTGGATATGCACGAATCCGAGGATTTCTGGGCCCTCCGTGCGTTGGAAGTATTTGCCTCTGACGGGCATAAACGGACCTGATGTGTACCCGATGTGTACCAGACAAGATCAACTCGGGCCATCATCGGACGGTGACTCGCCCGGTATCCCTAGCGCCGCAGCGCCGGCCGGGTGTAGGACCGCGGGATGACGACCACGACCATCGACCAGGTGCGGGTACGACGGGTGCGTGCGCTCGCGCAGAGCAACGACTACCGGCTGAGCAAGTCGAACGCCCGCACGGCGGCGTGGGCGGGCACGTTCGGCCTCTACAGCAGCGTGGATCGCGGTTTCTCCATCCACGGCATCACCCTCGAGCAGGCCGAACGGTGGGTGCAGGTCGTGCCCGCGGCGGACGCGTCACGGCTGCACTGGGCGCTCCACGACTCCCAGCGGCGTTGGGAAGCTCGGGTGGCACACGGCTGGGAGTCCGGGCACGACAAGCCTCCGCAGTTGGACGTGGACGCGATCATCGCCGACTACGAACAGGGCCGTGACGACTCGCCCATGCGCCGGTACGTGCGCAAGCGCCGCGACCGCGAGGACGTCGATCAACCGGCAGGACTCAGCCAAGCTGAGAAAGACGACAAGGTGGCTCGCTCCCTGGCTCGGAACTTCGGCCCGGAGAGCGCCCGACGACTAGCGAGCAGCATCCTCGCCGAAGCGGACCGTCTCGACGCCGAAGGATGGGCCGAGGACTGGGACGGGCTGCCCTTCACCCGCCTCTAGCCCGGCTCAGGTGTGGGAATTTCCCTCACCTGGCAGCTAGCGGCCGCGGACCTGGCCGGCCGACACGCTCGGGTTGGTGTGCGGCGGAACGTAGACCGTCAGGCCGCATGTCCTGCACGTGTAGGTCCGATGCCCGCCGGTCCCGGCGCAGCTGCAGGGCAGGTGCGCGACGGCGAGGTCAGGCGGTCGCAGCGGATGCCCGGCGGGGCATCGCTCGGGCGGGATCTCGACAATCTCGGGACCGCGACCAGTCGGTCTAACCGAACTCATGTTCGGAACACTATAAGCCGCGGAGCTTCGGCCGGATCGACCACGGCTCGTTGCGGATCTCGGCGTCAACTTGCCCGTGTGGACGAACGTCGCCGAGCGGAGCATCCTTTCAATCCATGACAGAACCGTCCACACCGCCGCCGCCACCAGTCGGCATCACGATCCAGGGCAGACCCGAGGTCATCGAAGGTCATTACGCGAATCTTGCGGCAGTGAGGGAAACGCCGTATGAAATCACCATTGACTTCGCCAACGTTGACTTTTCAGCCAGCAGCGGGGCGCTCGTCGCACGGGTATCAATGGCGCCGATACTTGCCGAACAGCTATTGACGGCACTCGGGCAGACGTTGGAGCGTTACGTTAGTAGATCGATAGAAGAGGAGGTGGGCAGCAATGGCGGCACAGACGGACCCGAGGCCCATCCAGACGACGGTGGCCAAGGGCAGTGAGGTAGTTGCTGCTCGGCTCACCGGCTCGATTACCGTGAGCGCCCCCACGAGTGGTCAAGCCGCCCACGCACAGCGACGACGGTTCTTGAGGCAGTGGCGAAAGGATCACCCGCACGACTAGGTGTGGTTCCGATCGTGGAGGAGCGGGCCGAACCGTTGCCAATCGATCTCGCCCCGCTCATCGGTCAACCCGTGCTCGACGCACCACGCCGTGCGGGCGTCGTCGAACTGACGACGCCGACGCCACCGCGCCATCATCGAAAGCTGCTGCTCCAAGCTCGTCGTGCCGGCGTTCGCTGCGGCGATCGACTCCGCGTCCAAACGATCGTGGGCGGTCGCGTGAACGTCCGACCAGTCCGCCTGACAGAACCGCTTCAGCCGCACCGGCAACTCAGCCTCGATGACGGGCGCGGGCAGTACCCGCCGCCTCACGCCGCGCCACCTGGACGGACCGGATAGACCCCGCGGAAACCGCCTCGCCGTTGCGGGCGAGCATCGCGGGCCTTGTCGCCATCCTCGCCAAGCGGAACCCGCAACGCCACCACCAAGCGAGCCAGGGTGATCCGTTGTTGACGCGCCTCGACCGCGGCCGGGTGCGCCTTGAGACCCTGGGGCGAGTTCACGATCGCGCCATCCAGCTTCACCCGGGCGTCGAGCTCGTCGCACGTATCGACACAGCGAACCGCCTCGACGAGAAGGGCTAGCTCGTGCTCGTCCAGGTGGAAGTCGCCAAGCACCGATTTCCACAGACGCTTACCGCCCGCCCGCGTGCCTATTGGTGCCTTCGGCACCGTCACTTTCGTCATTGGACATTCCTCTCAACTCGGACAGGGCTGTTCGTTTCAGGTACGCGCACTTTCCAGAGGCCCCCTGGACGGCATGAGCCCCAGGTGTGCTCGGTGGGTGGCCCCCACCCCCTTGCCGGTCATCGGTCGTTCCAACCGCCCGGTTGGTGCTCGGCGGTGGCGGTGGAGTGGCATCGGTGGCAGAGACCGCGGCCTCGTGCCGGGTCGTCGGGGTTGGCGCCTGCGGTGACGAGGTCGCGCCGTGACACGGGGTGGTGGTCGGCGACGGTCGACCAGGCACGACGGCACATGACGCATACGGGGTCGCGTGCGAGGACGGCACGGCGGAAGCGTTGGTGTCCCGTGCTGGTGTAACCCCGCTGGGCTGCGGTGCCTCGTGCTCGGTCGGCTTGGCGGGCGCAGGCGGTGCAGCGGGACGTGCCGGCGGGGATGACAGCGGCGCAGGTGTTGCAGGTTCGTGCAGCCCTCGCCATCGGTCGGCCCTCGTCGCCGTCATCGGGTCATTGAGAATGCGGTGAGCCGTCCGTCGCTGCTGACGCTGTCGACGTCGACGAGGATCTGGCCTTGGCTGTCGTACTGCGCCGACTCAAACGGGCCGATCCAGACGGTGCTGGTCGCGGCGACGGGTACGACGAGGTCGCGGTTGCGGGAGCCCACGTTGGTCGCGGCCTTGATCGTGACGGTGCCGCCGCTGGTGCCGGTGCTCACGCGCAGCACGCAGCGTTCACCGTCGACAAGGTGCAGACCGGCAGCGGCGCCGGAGTTGATGCGATGGCCATTACCCGCCCCGGGGTTGAGTGCCACGCCGGCCGGGTCGGGCAGGTAGTTGTCGCGGGTCAGGGTCGTCGGGATGACGAGCGTTCGACTCATGGTGTGCTCCTTTTAGCTGGCTACTGGGTGGTGCTGGGGATGGGGTGCGCCGCCCGCGGAGTCCGTTTGTCGGGTCCTGAACCCCACAGCGCCGACTGCGGCTCGGCCCCCGCCGTGGCAAACACGGAAGTGCCGGGGGTTATGACGCGGGCGGCGCACGATCTAGACCGCGCTCGGCGCGGGCGCGGGTTGGTTGGCCGCGGTCTCGACGACCTGGCCGGCGACGCGAGTGGCGTGCGCCGGCAGTGCGCGTGACATCTCGTGCTGCTCGGCGACGGTGTGCCACTCAAGCGTGACGCCGGGTGTCGTTGCGAGCGTCGCCCACCATTGCGCGGACCCGGCCGGGGCGGTCGACCCGGATCGGGATGACGCGCATGATGTGCTCCATCGAGGCGACCCGGATGACGCGGCCGAGGCTGTCTAGTTGGTGCGGCAGAATCCCTGTTCGGCCTGACGTATTGGCCAACGCGTCGCGGGCAGCGCGCAGGATCGACAGTGTCCCGGCCGCGGCGGTGGCTTCGCGGTGTACGTCGGCGAGCCCGTGCCCGATGGCGCGGCCCGGGTCCATGTCGCCGTCGAGTTTGCGGGCGGCGGCGGTGAAGGTGGCCGCGTACTTGTTGAACGCGACGCCCAGCGTCGTCATCAGTACGGTCGTCGCCGACATCCAGCCGGTCAGCCGCTGCTGCTCTGCGATCTGCTCAACCCGTGCGGCGGCGTCGACCGCGGCAGTGTGCGTGCTCGCATACGTGACGAGTGCGTCGAACAGTTTGCCGACTGAGCGAACGTCGGCAAGTGAAACCTCTGCCGGCGCCTGTTCGGCCGCCACCTGCACGCGGAGCGCAGTAGCGGCGGCGAGGACCGCCTCGGCCTTCGCCACCGTCGCCGGGACGGGTAGTTCGAGGTGGTCCAGAGCGGCCTGGATCGTGCGTGCGTCAAGATCGTCCATCGTGTGAATCTCCTTCGGAATGGGTTTGTTAGGCGGCGTCGTTGCCGTCGGCGAGCATGGTTGTGAGCAGTCCCGCTTGGCGGGCAGCCTCGATCTCCTCGAAGCGCCTGGCCGCGAACATGCGCCGAACTTGCTCCCGGCCGATCTGCTCACCCGGCCTGGCATCGTCGGGGTGGTGCTCGACCCCCAGCAGGTTGTCGAGCCGGCCGTCGATCCGTAACTGTTCGATCTCGTTATGCCTTCGGGCCTTGGTCAACGCGGTCAGTTGCTCGGCGGTGATCTGCTCGTCGTCAGTCTGTTTCGTCTTGGGCATCCGGGTCTCCTTCGGGGATGGTTGGGAAACTTGCAAGGGCTTGCTCAAGCCGATTCGCCATCCCGGTCGGGGTGGGCCGACGATCGACAACACGTCGGCCGCGGGAATCGTGGGCGCAGAGCGGGCACCCGGTGCCCTTGAATGAAATCGCTTGGCCCGGGTGATCTCGGCAGACGTACTGGCTCATGCGGCACCGTCCCGTCCGGCGACGTCGGAGCAGGCGTCGCAAACCTCACCCTGGCTATTGGCCGGCGCATCGCAGAGCCCGCAACGATCGACGCGATCGGGTGCAGTCCCAGCATCGCGATTGTCTGCGGCGTGGACACCAACTGCGAGGTGCGGTTCGACACCGGCCGCGATCGTGCGCTGGTAGTCGTCGGCCAGGTCGACCGCTGCACCCAGGCCTCCGGTTTCGTCGTCTTCGGCGTAGGCGACGCGGGTGTCGAACGGGGATTCGTGGTGCTCGACGTGCCGGTCGAGTCTCCACTGTCCTGGCGGGCCGGGGATCTGTTGCGTGCGCGCCGTCGACCGGAGTTCCTGCAGCAGCAGCGCCGGACAGGCCGTCACGATGAGCGTGCCAGTCTTGGCGTCGAGGTAGACGTTGCGCCAACCGTCGGGCAGGGCTGTGACGGCGACGGTGTACCAGTCCTCCACGAAGTGTTTGAGCGGGGCGCCGGTCACAATGGCCGCCGGACGATGACCTGTTGCTCGGCCGCTTGATCGGCGCACGACGCGCACAGCAGCAGGACGTGCGAGGCACGGTCGCAATCGGTCTCGGTGCATTCGAAACTGACCCTCGCGACCGCGGGCTGGCCGCACGGCTCCGGATCGCAGCACTGCTCGGAGCACTGCAGCAACGCCTGACAGTTCGGCTCGAGGTCGGCCCGGTTCGCGGCGCGGGTCAGCTCGGAGATGGTGTTGGTCATGCTGTGCCTCCTTCGGCTTTGGGGGCGCTGGCTCGCGTGAGTGCTTCGGCGATGCACAGTGCGCACTTGCCGTTCGCGGTGTTGGTCGCCGAGATCGGATGCCCGCACGGTGCGAGACCCGTTGTGTCGTGCGAAATAAGCGAAGTAAGCGAAGTAACCCCTGCCTCGGCTCGAGTTTCTTCGCTTATTTCGCTTTTTTCGCTGAGCGTGTACCGCGTTGTTGGCCGTCCCGGGCCTGTATTGACCTCTGCGGCGGTGTACCGGCCGGTGCCGAGAAGTCGCAGGATGAGCTCGTCGACCTCTGTCTTCGGCTTGTGGCGTCCGAACAGGTCGGAGACCTGCGACCGGGTCAACCCTTCCTTGCCCGCGCCGGCCAACGCCTCGGTCAGCTTGTTGAGCGCGGCACCGCTGGCCAGATCTCCGAAGACGGCATCGGCGCTGTCCAGCACGTACTGCCAAAGGGCGAGAGCCGCCCGCAGATGCTCGACGCGAATCTCAACGACACCGGCGTGCTCGTCCAGCAGGGCGTAGATCAGTGACAGCCGCCCAACCTGCGCTGCAGCTCGAGCGACGACCGAGGCGTAAGCGCCATCGGGAAGGTCGTCGGGGGTGAGCCCGGGGTATCTCTCGCGCCACAGGCAGGTAGCCGCCGGGTCACGTCCGACACGCTGACGAACGTCTCCTACGCCGGCGAGTGCTTGCCGCAACTCGGCCGCCAGGTCGTCGATCAGCACATTCGGGGTCGACCCGCCGTCGGGTAGCCGCTTGGACCGGTGCGAGTGGACAGGCAGGAAGCGGTTCATCAGGCCGCCGGCCACATCGGACTCGGAGAGTTTCGCGCGCAACTCAGTCGGCGTGATGTGCCCAACGATGCAGATGTGCGCGCCGGTCGCCCGGAGCTTGGTGGTCTTCCTCGTCATCGTCGAGAGGGTGGCGCCGTCCCAGGCCGCACGAAGCGTCTCGGACAGGACGTTGCCCTCGCGTTTGATTCGGCTGAGCACGACCGCGAACTCGGACTCGATCACGAGGAGTCGTTTGTCGACGACACCTTCATCGAAATTCTTGTCGTCCGGCTCGCCGACTGAGTCACGTACCCGCTCGATGAGCCCTTCACCGGTGCTGAGGCCGCTTTCGATGTGCGCGCTGAAGGCGGGTTCGACCGCTCTGATGAGGCGCAGAATCGGGTTGGCCGACGTGCCCTTCATGCCGCCCGCGGTCTTGCCGATGATGAGCGGCCAGATCCGGGCAGGATGCTCTGCGTCGCCGGCGAACAGGTAGCAGTCGGCGCCGATGATCGAGCCGACCGCGGCCAGGAACGTCACCAACAGCGCGGCGTCCGCGGCCTCGGTGTGCGGCCTGATCGCGGTGACGACCCGCCCGGCCAGCCCCTGGTAGGCGTCCGCGCCGAGTACCAGGGTGTCCCTGCCGACCGTCACCGCGGGAACTTCAGGTGTGCCACTTGGCACACCTGAAGTTCCAGGTGCCCCACCTGGGGCACCTGAACTACCTGCTCCGTTAACAGCGTGTCCGTAGTCGATCACGAAGCACCGCCGCGCATCGCCACGAGGATGTCCCGCTCGGACGTCTCGGCGACCTTGGTCAGCCGCAACTTCTCGGGGTCGATGTGCGACTCGATCGCGTCGTTGAGGATCTCCCGGAGCACGCTCGGCGGGATCGCGTCAACCTCCACCGACTCGCCGGCGAAGTTACGCGCCCTGCTGTCGGACTGCTTCGTCGGTCGCGTCGGCAACCCCAAGTCCTGGATCTGTGCCGGCGTGACGGCCAGCCGCTCGAAGGCGACCAACCCCGGATCGTCCAGCCCAGCGAATTCGGTGACCTGGCTGCGGAAGTCCCGCCAAGCGTCGAGCCCGGACGGGTCGTGATCGCCCAACTGGTACAGGTAGGTGATCTTCCCCTCGGCCGCGTTGGACCGCACGGTTTGCGCGATGGAATGACAGAAGGTCACCGACGGGTAGCCGCGCGCAATCGCCAACTCGACGTCCCAGTGCGAGGTCACCGGGTAGATCACGCCACTGATCGCGTCCTTCTCGGACAGCACGATCACCTCGTCTGGTTGATCGCGCCACAGTGCGCGGCGGTAGCCCCTCGCTGCCTCCTCGAGCATCTCGCCGAGATCGGACCACGACTTCGGCTTGCGGATCAGCCGGGTGCCATCGGTGATGTAGAAGTACGGCACCCGGCCATCGCGGCGCAGCTTGATCAACTGGCGGCCGACAAGCCGGTACCCGGCCTCGGTCTTCTCCACCACGCCGGCCGAGACGACGCGGTAGTACACGCCGCGCAGGCTCACCGGGTGCTCGTCGCGCACTGCCACGACGATCGCGGCGTCGACCTCGCCGAGCTCCGCGTTCGTCCGCCGCTGCTTTACGGTGCTAGAACCGTAAGAGCTCATCGCGACACCAACTCGACGTCGAGCACCTGGGTGATGTCGGCAACGCTCCAGCCACGACGGTGCAGATCATTCGCATGACGACGAAGTTCGTCGGCAGTGAGACCGAACGTGCTCGGGCCGCCGACGCTGGGCGGCATCAGCCGGTCGTCCTGCGGGTCGCGCCGGCCGCACGCAAGCGGCTCAGACCGCCGTGCCGCCTCCCGGCGCGGTGACCGTCCACGGGCACACAGGCGCTCCACCGAAAGGTTCGGTGGGTGCGGGCGGTGTCGCGGCCATAGACCGTCGCCGCGGTGGGTTACGTTCGTGCTGGACTTCGTCGCTGGGGTCTCGAGGGCGGGCTTCGGCTCGCCTTCGCCCGTCATGCGGCACTCGCACGGGCGGCGGCGATGAGTGCTTCGACGTCCTCGACCGCGAAGAGAGATCGGCGCCCGACCCGGATTGCCTTGATCTTCCCGACGTGTTTCCAGTACCTGACAGTCGACTCGGTGGTGCGGAACATCGCGGCGACCTCGGCACCTGTCATGTATCGCCTTGCATCGATCTCTGGACTGAGCACTGGGTTACTCCATTCCGGGTACGAGTGTTTGCTTCAATCGAATATGCCCGGAAGGTGTTGACTGCGCAATCTTTTGCGGGGTAGGGTCGTTCCGACTTAGGAACGGAGTATCCATGCCACGTGTTAACCCGCTACGAACGCTCGTGAACGAGGGCAACCTCGCACGGCGTATTTCCTACGAACGCGAGCGCGCCGACCAGAGCTACGCCGGGCTTGCCAAGCGGATGGAAGACGCCGGCTACCCCGTGCAGGCGAGCGCCATATTCAAGATCGAAAAGGGCGACCCGCCCAGGCGCATCACGGTGGACGAGTTGGTCGGCTTCTCCCTGGTCTTCGGAATACCCGTCGCGGATCTGCTGCTGCCCCCAGAAGTGGTTGCCGATCAGGCGATGCACGCCGCACTGGACGAGCTCACACAGGCGCGCATGAGTTTTGAGCAGGCGAAATCGGATCTCGAACGGACAGAGCAACGGGTACAGAGCGAGTTGGCCAAGCTAGGTATCGACCTCGGCGAAGTTCTGAGCGGTTCCAGTGAGGATGACCTTGCGTGGGTCATCGCGGACGTGAGCAAGCGTCATCAACCCAAGCCGTCGAAGGCGGTGCAGCGACGTGGCAAGCATTGAGAGACGCACCCGCGACGGGCACGGGCGTGCCCGCTGGTATGCGAGATACCGCGATCCAGCAGGTAAGCAGCGCGTCAAGACGTTCGCGCGCAAGGTCGACGCCGAGCGGTTCCTGACCACCGTCGAGGCATCGAAGCTGCGGGGGAGCTACATCGACCCGCGTATGGCCGCGAGGTCGTTCCGCGAGGTCGCAGAGGATCACTTCGCCGGCCACGCTCACAACCTCGCTGCCGACACGACTCGGCCGCGGAAGCGCTCCATGCTCGACCAGCACATCCTGCCGACGCTCGGGAACTACGCCATCGGGTCGATCAAGCCGAGCACCATGTCCGCGGCGATAGCGACATGGTCAGTAACGCTCGCACCGGGAACGGTTGGTCAAGCGCTGCGCCAGGTACGGCAGATCCTCGACGCCGCAGTCGCAGACGGACTGATCGCGTCCAATCCAGCCAAGGCAGTGAAGGCGCCGGCGGCACCTCGGCGGCGTGACGTCCACTTGTCCGACGAAGACGTCCAAGCGGCCCTTACCGTGACACCCGAGCGGTACCGAGCGCTTGTCATAACACTCGTCGGGCTGGGTCTTCGCATCAGTGAGGCGTGCGGCCTGCGGGTCGAGGACGTCGACTTCCTTCGCAAGACCGTGCGAGTACGGCAGCAACGGCGCCCGGGCGGTGACATGGGCGTGCTGAAAACCGGCTCGTCCTCGCGCGACATTCCCGCGGTCGACGTCGTGCTGGAAGCGCTCGCCGAGCAGATCCGCCGCTGGCCGCGCAGTGACGGGCTCGTCCTCAGTACCGCCACCAACCGGCCGCTGACCAAGTCGGTCGCTGGCCACGCCTTCGACGCGATCTCCGAGGCAGCGGGAGTGAAGCTGTCCCCGCACTCCCTGCGGCACTACTTCGGATCCAGCCTGATCTCGGGCGGGGTGTCGGTGGTCGCCGTCTCAGAGTGGCTGGGTCACTCGAGCCCGGAGATCACCTGGCGGGTTTACTCGTACCTGATGGCCAACGACCAAGAGGTCGGCCGCGCCGCGATGGCGAAAACGATGACCAAGGTGGTTCCTGATGTGTACCCAGCGTGTACCGCAGAGCACGCCGGAGGCATCTGACGCCCAAAACACGGGGCACACCCTGCAAGCCGTGCTGTTCGACATGGACGGCACGTTGGTCGACACCGAGCCGTACTGGATCGCGGCCGAATACGCGCTGGTCGAGTCGTGCGGCGGCACCTGGAGCGACGAGCACGCCCACGCCATCGTCGGCAACGCGCTGCTGACTTCAGCCGAGTACATCCGCGCGCACGGCGGCGTCGACCTCCCCGCGCCGGTGATCGTCGAGCGCCTGATCGACGAGGTCGCGAGCGCCGCGGCTCAGCAGATGCCCTGGCGACCGGGCGCGCTCGAGCTGCTCACGGCCGTGCACGACCGGGGCATCGCCTGCGCGATGGTGACGATGTCGTATGCCCGGTTGGCGGCGACGGTCACCGATGTGGTGCCGGCCGGCACGTTCAGCGCCGTCGTCACCGGGGACGAGCTACGGCACGGCAAGCCGCATCCGGAGGCCTACCTGACCGCGGCGGCCCGGCTGGGCGCCGATCCGGCCCGCTGCGTGGCGATCGAGGACTCGCCGACCGGCGTGGCCTCGGCCGAGGCCGCCGGGTGCGTGGTTGTGGCGGTACCGCACCTGGTGCCGATCCCGGCGGCTCCGGGCCGCACGGTGGTCGAGTCGATGGCCGAGCTCGATCTCGACCGGCTGGAGGCCCTGGTGCGGCAGCGGGCGGTCAGGACGGCGTGACCACCGGCAGGTCGGTCGGGTCCTCGCGGTAGTGGCCGGCGTCGGCCACGGCATCGGCCGGGAAGGGCGGTGGCGTGCCGCCGAACGCGGGACACAGCGCCTGGAAGTCGCACCAGTCGCACAGCCGGCTCGGGCTCGGCCGGAAGTCACCGGCTAGCGTCGCCCGCTCGATGGCGGCCCAGATCGCCTTCAGCGTGCGCTCGAATCGTTCGAGCTCGTCGGCTTCGGGGGAGTAGGTGAGGGTGTCGGTGTCGGCCAGATAGATCAGCCGGAGCTGACGAGGGACCACGCCGCGGACGCGCCACAGCACCAGGGCGTAGAACTTCATCTGGAACAGCGCCTTGGCCTCGAATGCCTCGCGCGGGGTCGTGCCCGTCTTGTAGTCGACCACGCGGATGTCGCCGGCGGGCGATACGTCGAGTCGATCGACGTAGCCGCGCAGCCGTAGCCCGTCGACGACAACTTCGACCAGCTGCTCACGAGCCTCGGGTTCGAGGCGGGTCGGGTCCTCGAGCGCGAAGTAGTTGCTCAGCAACGCCGATGCGCTGTCCAGCCACTCGGCGAGTTCTGCGCCGTCGGTATCGGTGGCGAACAGGCTGGCCGATTCGGGGGATTCGGTGAGCACCCGCTGCCAGGCGCCGGGCAGCAGGTCACGCGCGGCGGCCAGCGTGCGGGCCGCCGCCGGCAGGTCGAAGAGCTCCTCGAGCACGGCGTGCACCACGGTGCCGCGGGTGGCGATCTTGGACGGCTGCTGCGGCAGCCGGTCGATCGAGCGGAACCGGTAGAGCAGCGGGCAGGCTTTGAAATCGGCGGCGCGCGACGGCGACAGCGACCCCAGGACGGGGGCCGCCAATTCCGCGATCTCGGTCATGGTTGCACCCTAGATCGGCGCACCGACAATTCCCGGTAGCTAGAGCCAGTGGATGCGGCTGAATGGCCAGATCGTGACGAACGCGCGACCGATCACCGAGGACTGCGGGATCGCGCCGAAGCGCCTGCTGTCGGAGGAGTCGCACCGGTTGTCGCCCATCACGAAGGCGGTGTCCGGCCGCACGGTCACCGACTTCGACGGCAGGCCGACCGTCCCGCCCTTGCAGCTCGGGTTGAGGTAGGGCTCGGCGAGTTGGAGACCGTCCACGTAGATGATGCCGTGCCGCGTGGTGAGCACGTCGCCCGGCAGCCCGATGACCCGCTTGATCAGGACCTTGTCGGGCACCTGCCAGGTCTTGGGGCGGTGGAAGACGACGACGTCGCCACGATGGATGCCGTGTATCCGGTACGAGAGCTTGTTGACGAGCACGCGGTCGTCGTTGCATCCCGCGCAGCCGTGCAGGGTTGGCTCCATCGACGCCGACGGGATGATGTAAGGCGCCACGACGAAGGCTCGCAGCAGCAGCGCGGCAACGGCGGCAACCGCGCAGACGACGAGCGTGGCGACGAGCCGCCGGCCCCAGCGCGCCGGTCGCTTGCCCGGCCGCGCACCGTCGCTGTCGTCGCGGCCGCTGTCGGTGTGGCTCTCGCTCGTCCGGGTGACGCGTGGCGCGAATGCCGTGCCGGTGACTAGCGGCGAGTACTTGGGGACGTCCTCGACCGGGGCTTCCTCCTTGTCCTCGTTCCTGTCCTCGTTCCTGTCCTCGTTCCTGTCCTCGTTCCTGTCCTCGTTCTTGTCCTCGTTCTTGTCCTCGTTCTTGTCCTCGTTCTTGTCCTCGTCGGCGACCGGGGTCGCCGGCGGCGCGTTGCGAGCCCGGGCCATGGCCGCCGCGTTCGCCGCTGCCAGGCGCCGGGCCAGGTCGGTGCCGGGTATCACCTGCGCGGGCTCGCTCGGCGGGGACTCGTCGACCTCCTCCTCGACATCGGTTTCCTCGAGATCGGTGCTCACCGGCGTCGGGTCGGCAGGCTCGAGCAGCCAATCCCAGGCCCGCCGCAACGGGCTGCTCTGCGCCGCGTCGTCCGCCTCCGCCGCGTCGTCCGCCTCCGTCGCCGACGGTGCCGCCGGTGGCGGGGCTTCCGCTGGCGGTGCTGCCGCCTCCGGCGCGGGCTCGGCCGGCCGGTCTGCCCCGTCGGCCCGGGCCGGTGCGAGCCACTCGGCGATCGATACGCCGTCGTCTTCCTCCTCATCGGCTCGCTCGCGGCGCCAGCGGCGCCTGGGGGAGACCGAGGGAGTCGCCTCGTCGTTCTCGATGCGCGCGGTTTCGGCTGGTGGAGCGTCCGCTTCTGAAGCAGCGGGTTCCGAGGCGTCCGGTTGGGGAGCCTCGGCTTCCAGGGGGTGGACTGCCCGTGCCGGGAAGGGTCGCGGCGCATGCGGCCGGCGGTCGGCGGCCGGTGAGGAAACGCGCGGCCGCGGCTCGGACCGTCGTTGGTACAGCCACGGGCGCACCGGCTGCAAGGGGTGCGCCGCAGGCAACGCACTCTCGGGCCCGGCCGGCGACGAGGGCGGCGCGGAGGCGGGCGGCGATGGCTCGACACTGGCTTCCGGCTGCTCCGGCGGCGTAGCCGGGGCGGCGTTGGCCCTTTGGTCGCTGGTGCGCCGGAGCTGCCAGGGCCGGATCGGTTCCAGGTGCCGCGGCACGGGGGCCGGTGCGTCGTCAGGCTCGAGAGAACCGGGTTCCGGGTCAGCGGGCACGGCCGGGCGGGGCGGGGCGGGTTGGTCTTCCGGCGGCCCGGCCCGCGCGCCGGTGGAGGCCGCGTCGGCCTCCAGCTGCGCGCGACGTTCCTCCTCGTCAACCACCGGCTCAGGTTACGCGGCCCGAAACTGCTGACCCGTACCATTGCGGCAGTGACAAGTCGCCCGCCCGTGAGACGCCCGGTGCGCATGCTGCCGGTGGGCCGGTTCTTCGGCGTGCCGATCTATTTCGCGCCGTCCTGGCTGCTCGTAGCGGGCCTGCTCACGATCTACTACGCGCCGGTCGTCGACGATGCCGTCGCTGACGTCAGCGCCAGTACCTCCTATCTGATGGCGGCGGCCTTCGCTGTGCTGTTCGCACTGTGCGTGCTGGCCCACGAACTGGGGCACACCGCCGTCAGTCTCGCGCTCGGCAATCCGGTGCAGCGGGTGGTCATCTTCCTGCTCGGCGGCGTGTCGGAGATCGAACGCGACCCCGATCGGCCCCGCGACGAATTTCTGGTGGCCGCCGCCGGACCTCTGGTCTCGCTGATCATCGCCGGCGCCGCGGCGGGCGGGTACCAGCTCGTCGAAGGCGCGACGCTGCCGGGCGTGCTCATCGCGCTGCTGTTCTGGAGCAACCTCATCGTCGCTGCGTTCAACCTGTTGCCGGGTCTACCTCTCGACGGCGGCCGACTGCTGCGCGCCGCGGTCTGGGCGGCCGGGCCGTCACGGTTGACGGCGACGCGCGTGGGGGCCTGGACCGGTCGGGCCGTGGCGGTTGTCGTGGCCGTCTCCGGGTTGCTCGCCGACCGATCCTCGCTCGGCTTCACCGCGGGGCTGTTCAGCATCGCGCTGGCGGCCTACCTGTGGTTCGGCGCCTCCCAGTCCCTGCGGGTGGGCGAGGTGATGGAGCGGCTGCCGGATGTCGATCTGGAAGCGCTGTTGCGGCCCGGGCTGCTGGTGCCGTCGGACCTGTCCGTCGCCGAGGCGTTGCGCCGGGTCTGGAGCGGCAACGCCCGCGGACTTGTGCTGGTCGATACCGCTGACCAGCCCCGGGCGATCGTGGACGAGGCGTTGATCGGGGCGGTGCCGCCTGAACGCCGAGCGTGGACGCAGCTCGCCGAGGTCGCTCGTCCGCTCGAGCCGGGCCTGATCCTCAAGGCGGATCTTGCTGGGGAGCAGTTGCTCTCCGCGGTGCGGGCGACGCCCGCGCACGAATACCTCGTCGTGCACGAGGACGGCTCGCCCGCCGGCATCCTGGCCGTCGCTGACCTCGCCGCGAAACTGCAGGGTGCAACGTGATGGGCTCGCCCGGGTCCGGGCCGTTCCGGGCGGGGGAGCGGGTCCAACTCAGCGATCCGAAGGGCCGGCTGCACACGGTGACCCTCGAGTGCGGCAAGCAGTTCCACACCCACCGGGGCGCTATCGAGCACGACGAGCTCATCGGCGCCCCCGAAGGCAGCGTTGTCAGCTCCACCGCCGGAACTCAATACCTCGCGCTGCGTCCGCTGCTCACCGATTTCGTGCTGTCGATGCCCCGTGGTGCGGCGGTCATCTACCCGAAGGACGCCGCCCAGATCGTCGCCATGGGTGACATCCACCCTGGCGCCACCGTGCTCGAGGCCGGCGCCGGCTCCGGCTCGCTCACCTGCTCGCTGCTGCGCGCAGTCGGGCCGACGGGCGCGGTCATCTCGTACGAACTGCGCGACGACCACGCCGACGTCGCCGTGCGCAACGTCGAGACGTTCTTCGGCGAGCGCCCCGTGAACTGGACGCTGCGCCTCGCCGACGCCGCTGAACATCCGGCCGACGGCCTGGTCGATCGCGTGATCCTCGACATGTTGAGCCCGTGGGAAGTGCTGCCGGCGATGGCGGCAGCGCTGCAGCCGGGCGGCGTCCTCATCGGCTACGTCGCCACGACCACCCAGCTGTCCCGCCTGGTCGAGGCCCTTCGCGTCCACGGCGGTTTCACCGAGCCGTTGGCGTGGGAGTCCTTCGTCCGGAACTGGCATGTTGTCGGCCTCGCGGTGCGCCCGGAACACCGGATGATCGGCCACACGGCATTCCTGGTGACCGCTCGTCGACTTGCGCCCGGCGTCAGCGCGCCGGCCCGGCAACGGCGGTCAGCGAAGTCGGCACCGACCGCCGACGGGCGGTCGACCGACGAGCCGTTCCGGCCCGATCTGCCCTGAGCCGCTAGGTCAACCGGCGTCGGGCCCGGCGACCTCGACGTCGTCGGTGGCGCGGACGACGTGGATGCAATCGCCAGGGCATTCGCGAGCCGAGCTGATGACGTCCAGGCGCAGGTTGTCCGGAACGCTCACCCGCGCGCCGGGGGTGGCGAGCAGGTCGCCGGAGTCGTCCTTGACGTAGGCGAGCCCGTCGATGTCGAACTCGAAGACTTCGGGGGCGTACTGCACGCACAAGCCGTCGCCGGTACACAGCTCCTGTTCGATCCAGACGCGCAGTGGCTCACTCACGGCGGGGGACGCTCCTCGGGTGGACGGTCGGGTGTCGGCTACGCCACCGAGGGTAGTTCCCCATTCGGAGTAGCCCTCATGTGTAGGGTGAGATTTCGCGAACTCTCCGCGACATCTGGAGGTGGCCGCATGGCTCACGAGCCTCGCGATCCGCACGGTGGTCCGCGGTCGTACGACTCGGAGAACGACCCCGACACCCGCCGTCGGAATGCATTCCTCGAGCAGGAACTGGAACTGCTTCGGGCCAAGGTCGCCGAGTCCCCTCGCCACATGCGCCTGCTTGAAGACCGGCTGGCCGAAGCACAGGCCCGTGTCGCCGCACTGAACGACCGCAACGAGCGCCTGGCCGAAACCCTGCGCGAGGCTCGCGACCAGATGGTGTCGCTCAAGGAGGAGATCGACCGGCTCGCGCAGCCACCGAGCGGCTACGGCGTGTTCCTCGAAGCCTTCGATGACGGCACGGTCGACATCTTCACTTCGGGCCGGAAACTGCGCGTCGCGGTTTCGCCCGAGGTCGACGTCCCCGCCCTCGAGCACGGCCAGGAAGTCATGCTCAACGAAGCGATGAACGTCGTCGCCGCCCGTGGCAACGAGCGCGCCGGCGATGTGGTCATGCTCAAGGAGATCCTCGCAGGTGGCGACCGCGCGCTGGTGATCGGCCACACCGACGAGGAGCGCGTCGTGCACCTCGCCGACACGCTGCGCAACAACCCGCTGCGCGTCGGCGATTCCCTGCTGCTCGAGACCCGTTCGGCTTACGCCTACGAGCGCATCCCCAAGAGCGAGGTCGAGGAGCTGATCCTCGAGGAAGTGCCGGACCTCGACTACACCGACATCGGCGGCCTGACCAAGCAGATCGAGGCGATCCGCGACGCCGTCGAACTCCCGTTCCTGCACGCCGACCTGTTCCGGGAGCACCAATTGCGGCCGCCGAAAGGCATCCTGCTCTACGGCCCGCCCGGCTGCGGCAAGACGCTGATCGCCAAGGCGGTCGCCAACTCGCTGGCCAAGCAGGTACAGCGCGTGCGCGGCGGCGACGAGCGGGCCACGTCGTTCTTCCTCAACATCAAGGGCCCCGAGCTGCTCAACAAGTACGTCGGCGAGACCGAGCGGCACATCCGACTGGTGTTCCAGCGCGCCCGCGAGAAGGCCAGCGAGGGTACGCCGGTCATCGTCTTCTTCGACGAGATGGACTCGATCTTCCGCACCCGCGGATCCGGCGTCTCCTCCGACGTCGAGAACACAATCGTGCCGCAGCTGCTCAGTGAGATCGACGGGGTCGAGGGACTGGAGAACGTCATCGTCATCGGTGCCTCCAACCGCGAGGACATGATCGATCCGGCGATCCTGCGTCCGGGCCGTCTGGACGTGAAGATCAAGATCGAGCGTCCCGACGCGGAGGCGGCCCGCGACATCTTCTCCAAGTACATCCTCACCGGGTTGCCGATCCACAACGACGATCTGGCCGAGCACGGCGGGGACAGCCAGGCCACCGTCGACGCGATGATCCAGAACACGGTCGAACGGATGTACTCCGAGTCCGAGGAGAATCGGTTCCTCGAGGTCACCTACGCCAACGGAGACAAGGAGACCCTGTACTTCAAGGACTTCAACTCCGGCGCGATGATCCAGAACATCGTCGACCGCGGCAAGAAGATGGCGATCAAGGACCTGCTCACCACCGGCCAGCGCGGGTTGCGGATGCAGCACCTGCTCGCCGCGTGCGTCGACGAGTTCCGTGAGAACGAGGACCTGCCCAACACCACCAACCCCGACGACTGGGCTCGGATCTCCGGCAAGAAGGGCGAGCGGATCGTCTACATCCGCACGCTCGTCTCCGGCAAGGGAAGCGACGCCGGACGCGCGATTGACACGGTCGGCAACACGGGCCAATACCTCTGAGCACTCTGCAGGCTTTGCTCGTGTTCGTCGCGGGCATCGGCGCGGGCACGATCAACACCGTCGTCGGCTCGGGCACGCTGATCACTTTTCCGGTGCTGCTCGGCGTGGGCCTTCCGCCGGTCTCGGCCAACGTCTCCAACACGCTGGGCCTGGCGCCCGGCTCGTTCGTCGGGGCGTGGGGCTACCGGCGCGAACTGGCCGGTCAGCGGCAGCGCGCGACTCAACTCGGCACCGCGTCGGTGCTCGGTGGCGTGACCGGCGCGGTGCTCCTGCTCAGCTTGCCGGCGGGGGCGTTCAAGGCGATCGTGCCGGTGCTGATCGTGCTCGCGTTGCTGCTGGTCGTGCTCGGCCCTCGCATCTCCGGCTGGCTGGCTGACTCCCCGCACACCGAGCAGTCCCACGTCACCCCGCTGCTGTGGACGGTCACACTGGGCGCGGGCGTCTACGGCGGCTACTTCGGCGCAGCACAGGGCGTCCTGCTGATGGGCTTCCTGGGCCTGCTGCTGGCCGAGTCCCTGCAACGCCAGAATGCGCTCAAGAACGTGCTCGCCGGGCTCGTGAACGCGGTGGCGGCCGTCGTCTTCGTCATCAGCGGCACCGAGATCGACTGGGCCGCAGCGGGACTGGTCGCCGCCGGCTCCATCATCGGGGGCCTGATCGGTGCCAGAGTCGGCCGCCGACTGCCGCCCAATGTGCTGCGCGGGGTGATCGTCGTCGTCGGCGTGGTCGCCATCGTCAAACTGCTGGTCTGAGCCGCGAGCCCTTGCCGGGCCTGGGAATGCCGACCGCCCGCTAGGCTCTGCCCGGACTCGTCGGCTCAGGAGGCTACTCACGTGGGCATCGTCATCGGCATCATCGTCGCGGTCGTCGTGCTCTTGCTCGTGTTCTGGGTGATCGGCGGATACAACGGCCTCGTCCGCGCCCGTAACGCGTTCCAGAACGCGTTCGCCCAGATCGATGTGCAGCTGCAGCGCCGGTTCGACCTCATCCCGAACCTGGTCGAGACGGCGAAGGCGTACATGGCCCACGAGCGCGACACGCTCGAAGCCGTCACCCAGGCGCGCGCCGCCGCGATCTCCGGACTCAGCGCGGCCCAGGCCAAGCCCGGCGACCCGGCCGCGATGCAGGCGCTGGCCCAAAGCCAAGGCGCGCTGACCGCCGCGCTCGGCCGGTTTACCGCGGTGGCCGAGTCGTACCCCGATCTCAAGGCCAGCCAGAACATGATGCAACTGACCGAAGAGCTGACCTCCACCGAGAACAAGGTTGCATTCGCGCGGCAGGCCTACAACGACTCGGTAATGACCTACAACAACCGTCGGCAGGCGTTTCCGACCAGCGTGCTGGCGGGGATGTTCCACTTCGAGCCGGCGGCCTTGTGGGAGATCGCGCCGGACCACCCCGAGACCCGGGAAGCCCCGAAGGTCCAGTTCTGAGTCGGCTGCTCAGGTAGGGGCGTGAACTTCTTCGAACGGCAGCGCGCGGCCCGCGGGACGACCGTGCGACTGGTCACGCTGTTCACGCTCGCCGTGCTGGCCATCGTGGTGCTGGTCGACGTCGTCGTCCTCTACTTCATCCGCTCGCAGCCGGCCTCGTCGATTCGGGCGCAGCTGATCGCGGTCTCGATCGCGACCATCGTGATCATCGCCGGCGGGACGATAACCAAGACGATCGCGTTGCGGGCGGGCGGGTCGGCGGTTGCCCGCTCGGTCGGCGCGGTGCCGGTGGATCCAACGACGACCGACCCGCGGTTGCGGCGGTTCGTCAACATTGTCGAAGAGATGTCGCTCGCCTCCGGCGTGCCCATGCCGCGACTGTTCGTCCTTGAGCAGGAACCCGGCATCAATGCGTTCGCCGCCGGCTACACGTCCGCAGATGCAGCGGTGACGGTTACCGGCGGCGCGCTGCAGCAACTCAACCGCGATGAGCTCCAAGGTGTCATCGGGCACGAGTTCAGCCACGTTCTCAACGGCGACATGCGATTGAACATCCGCCTCATCGGATTGCTCAACGGAATCCTGCTGGTGGGACTGATCGGCTTGCGGGTGCTCAGCTTCGGCGGCGCCCGCGGCTCCGACCGCAAGGGAGGTGGCGGCGCCCCGATCATCGCCATCGCTCTGGCGATGACGGTCCTCGGCTTCGTCGGGCAATTCTTCGCCAGCCTGATCAAAGCTGCGGTGAGCCGGCAGCGCGAGTGGTTGGCCGACGCGTCGGCGGTGCAGTTCACCCGCCAGACGGCTGGGCTCGAAGGCGCCTTGAAGAAGATCGCGGGCCTGCCGACCGGTTCTGCACTCGCGAACGCCAGCGGAGCGCGCGAAGTCAGCCACATGCTCTTCGGCGAAGGCGGCCATTCCCTTGGCCAGCTGTTCGCCACGCACCCGCCGCTGATGAAGCGCATCGCCGCTCTGGATCCGGGTTTTCGGCCCGACGAGATCGCGGGGCTGAGCGAGAAGTGGCAGGCCGAACCGCCGAACGGCTTGAGCGAGGATGCTGCCCTCGGCCTCACCGGAACCAGCGCGCCCGCCGCCGCAGCGGCCGGCCCGCAGTCGGCGCGCGTCACGGCGGCCGATGTGAGCGCGCGAGTGGGCACCCTCCTGCCCGATGACCTCGACCGCGGCGCTGCGCTCAGTGCCCAGATTCCGCCGGAGTTGCGCCAGCTCGCCAGCCAGGCCAGCACCGCCGTTCCCCTGGTCCTCGCCCTCATCCTCGACAACGGCCCCGGTGCGCGCACCGGTCAGCTTCAGCTCGTCGCCGAGCGCATCGGCGCGGCCGAAGCCGCCGTGACCGCCACGCTCGCCGACCAGCTCGCCGGCCTGCCACCGCAGCTGCGGTTGCCGCTCATCCACCTCGCGACGCCCCTCATCGTGGCGCAGGCTCGGGTCGCGCTCGACGTTCTGGTCAGGACGCTGGACGACCTGGCCCGCGCCGACGGGTCGATCTCGGTGTTCGAGTACTGCACCACGCGGCTGATCGCCGGATACGTCCGCGATGCCCGAGACCCGGCGGGGCGGTCCAGGCCGGGGCGCGGCAAGCTGAGACAAGCCCAGAGCGCGGCGTTCACTCTGCTCGCCGCCGTCGCCGCGACAGGGAACGACGACGTGACCGCCGCGCAGCGCGCCTTCGCCGCAGCGGCGGACACCCTCGCTCCGGGGGCGGCGGTGCCATACCAGCCGCCCACCGACATCTGGACCAGCCTCGATCAGACCTGGGCACCGCTGGACGGCCTGGACCCGAGGGACAAGCAGCGCCTGGTCGAGGCGCTGGTGACCGCCATCCGCGACGACGGCGACTTCACGCTGAACGAGGCCGAACTGCTGCGGACCGCGTGCGCGCTGCTGCACTGCCCGCTGCCGGCCTTCGTCGCCTAGCAACCGGCCGCGCCAGCGCGGACGGTAGCGGCGACGCCGTAGCCTGAACCCGTGAGCGTTCGTCGAGTGATGGGCACCGAGGTCGAGTACGGCGTCAGCCTGCCCGGCCAGCCCGCTGCGAACGCCATGTTGCTCTCGGCCCAGGTGGTCAACGCCTACGCGGGCACCTTGCCGGCCGGGCGGGCGCGGCGCGCAAGCTGGGATTTCGAGGAGGAGTCACCGCTGCGCGATGCTCGCGGGTTCGACCTCGGCGGCAACAACGCTGCCGTGGCGCAGGAGTTCATCGAGGCCGAAGAGGACGCCGGGATGGCCAACGTCATCCTGCCGAACGGGGCCCGCCTCTACGTCGATCACGCCCACCCCGAGTACTCCAGCCCGGAGGTCACCAACCCGCTCGACGCGGTGCGCTGGGACAAGGCCGGCGAACGGGTGATGCTCGCCGCCGCGCGCCGGGTTGCCTCCATGCCCGGCGTGAGCGCCCCGATCAATCTCTACAAGAACAACACCGACAACAAGGGCGCTTCCTACGGGGCGCACGAGAACTACCTCTGCAGTCGCGATACCCCGTTCGCGGCCCTGGTACGCCACCTGGTCCCGTTCTTCGTCACCAGGCAGGTCATCTGCGGCGCCGGACGCGTCGGGCTGGGTCAGGACGGGAAGACACCGGGCTTCCAGATCTCGCAACGCGCCGATTTCTTCGAAGTCGAGGTCGGGCTCGAGACGACGCTCAAGCGGCCGATCGTGAACACCCGCGATGAGCCGCACGCCGACGCCGACCGCTACCGGCGGCTGCACGTGATCATCGGCGATGCAAACCTGGCCGAGATCTCCACCTACCTCAAGGTCGGCACCGCGTCGGTGGTGCTGGCGATGATCGAGGAGAACTTCCTCACCGACGACCTCGCCATCGCCCAGCCGGTGCGTGAGTTGCACGAGGTCTCGCACGATCCATCGCTGCAGCACCAGATCCAGCTGGCCGACGGGCGCACGATCACCGCGCTGCAGTTGCAGGGGGAGTACCTGGACCGGGCCCGAAAGTTCGTCGACGACCGCTACGGCGACGACGCCGACGAGCAAACCCGCGATGTTCTGACGCGGTGGGAGTCGGTGCTGCAGCGGCTGGGCACCGATCCCATGCTGCTGGCCCAGGAGCTGGACTGGGTCGCGAAGCTGCGCCTGCTCGAGGGGTACCGGGACCGCGACGCTCTGGACTGGGATGCCTCCCGGCTGCAGCTTGTCGACCTGCAGTACGCCGACGTGCGACCGGAGAAAGGGCTGTACAACCGGCTCGTCTCGCGGGGCGCGATGCAGACGTTGCTGCCCGACGGCGCGGCCGAGTCGGCGATGAGCGACCCGCCCGAGGACACCCGCGCCTACTTCCGAGGCGAGTGCCTGCGCCGTTACGGCCCGGCGGTTGCCGCGGCGTCGTGGGACTCGGTCATCTTCGACGTCGGGCGGGAGTCTCTCGTGCGGGTGCCGATGCTGGAACCGCTGCGCGGCACCCGGGCTCACGTCGGCGAACTGCTCGACCGCTGCCCATCCGCTGCCGCCCTCATCGACGCGCTTGTGGGGCCGCGTTAGCTCGTTGGTTTCGGCCGCTCAGAACGCTTCGGAGGCGTTCTTGTGCCCGAGCAGCAGCCCGATGCTGAGCTCGAGGCGGTCGGCGACATCCGTGGCCGACGCACGGCGGGTGACCCAGGCGACGAGGTTGGCCAGCCACACGTCGCTGATCACGCGAGCGATCGCGAGTTGCTCGTCGGTCGGGTCGTCGCCGTCGTCCTTCATGGCCCGCGCGAACATCTGGTCCACCAGTCGGCCGACGGCGTCGACCTCGCCGGCCGCCGACGCGTCGGCGAACATGAACGCCCGGGTCATCGCCTCGGTGAGCAGCGGGTCGCGCTGCAGGCCCTTGGTGATGCGGGCGAGGGTGAACATCAGCCGGTCGAAAGGCGTGTTGCCGGGGATGGTGACTCGGGTCGTACGGTCCTCCACGCGTTCGAGTTCGCGTGCCAATGCCGAGACGAGCAGGTGGATCTTGGAGGGGAAGTAGCGGTACAGCGTGCCCAGGGCGACGTCGGCCTGTTCGGCGACACTGCGCATCTGGACGGCCTCGTAACCGCCCTTCGACGCAAGCGCGAGCGTGGCGTCGAGGATCCGCTTGCGGCGGTCGCGTTGGGCCGACGAGCCGAGGTCGTCGGCCGACAGTGCGCCGGCCGGGGCCGCGCCGTCGCTACGCGGGGGTGCTGATGCGGTCATCGCAATCCTGTCGTTGGCCGCGGGTGAACGTCCAGTCCAGGAAGCGCTCGACGCCGCGGACGACGTGCGCGCTGCGGATGGACGGGAAGATGTCGAACGCGTGCTGCGCGCCACCGATCTCGGCATAGGCGACGGGGTTGTGCGACACCGCGCGCAGCCGGTCGACGAACGCCCGGGCCTCGGCGACGGGGACAAGGCTGTCGTTGCGGCCGTGGATGACGAAGAACGGGGGTGCGTCGGGGTTGATCCGGGACAGCGGTGATGCGGCCCGGTAGTCGTCGGGATAGCGAGCGCCCCGGCTCATCACGTAACGGCGGACGAGAGTGTCCAGGCGCAGCTGCGAGGACGTCGTGCCGCTCTCCGCGGTCAGGTCGTAGACGCCGTAGTGCGGTACGCACGCTTGCACCGAGGTGTCGACGTCCTCGAAACCGGGCTGCAAAGCAGGGTCGCCGGGCGTGAGCGCGAGCATTGCGGCCAAGTGTCCGCCGGCCGAACCGCCGGTGACCCCGACGAAGGACGGATCGGCGCCGTACTCCTCGCTGTGTTCGCGGATCCAGGCCATGGCCCGCTTCACGGCTACGAGGTGCTCGGGCCAGCGGGCCCGCGGTGAGAGCGGGTAGTTGACGGCCACACCCACCCAGCCGCGGGCTGCCATCTGCAGCATCAGTGGGATGCCCTGCCGATCCTTGTTGCCCATCACCCAGCCACCGCCGTGGACCTGCAGTAACACCGGACGCCCGGGCGGCAGGTCACGGTGGTGAAAGATGTCCAGCTCGAAGCGTCGGCCCCCTGGCGCGTACGGCAGCCGGCGCTTGCGGACGACATCAACGTTGCGCATCCGAAACGGCCACGCGAGTTGGCGCCAGGGAGTCGCGAGGTCGCCGGGCTCGACCGTGTGGCTGAGCTCGTTGCCGTACTCGTCACCCAGGCCCTCGCGCAGCGCGTGTTCGACCTCGGCGCCGGCACGGTTCCCGGCGAGGATCAGCGAGCCGTAGCCCGCCGCCGACACCGCGGCGGCGGCGAACCCGAGCCGGTCTCGCCGTTCGCCGAGCCCGCCCCGCACGACGTGGTTCACCGCATCGAGGGCCGTGGCGGTCAACAGGTGCGGTGCCAGTTCGGCCGTGAGCCAGCCGGCGACGAACGTCGGCAGCGAGGCCCGGCCGCCGGGGATCGGCCGCATCGCATTGGCGGTCAGGCCCAGGTTCGCGAGCTGGCGGGCCAGGAAGCGGTCGGGCATCGGTTCATCCTAACCGTCAAGTAGAACGTGTTCTATGTTCGGGTGATCGCTGACCCTCGACGCCGGGGGCGACCAGCGCGGAAACTGGGCGTCGGGCGATTGAACCGGTTGCGGGGTGGATGCGTAGTGTCCGTTATGAACCGATACTCCGTTGCGGCGGCGGCGGCGGCTGCGGCCGTGGCGCTGATGCTCGCGTCCTGCAGCTCGTCGAAGTCCGGCAGTCCCGCGTCGACCGCCGCGCCCGGCGGTGCGACGGCTTCGGCCGCCAGTGCGCCGGCTGCGGCCGGTGGGATCACGATCAAGAACTTCGCCTTCTCCGGCACGATGACGGTCAAGTCCGGGCAGAAGGTCACGGTGACCAACCGGGACTCGACAGCCCACACGCTCACCGATATGAAGACCCAGAAGTTCGACACCGGCAACATCGACCCCGGAACGACGAAGTCGTTCACCGCGCCGAGCGCGGCGGGCAGCTACCCGTTTGGCTGCACGTACCACTCGAACATGCACGGCACGCTCGTCGTCAAGTGACCTCGCGCTGAACCGCCAGCCCTCGACCGATGGTGCGGTGCTCCACGACGACCCGGTGACCACGCCGTAGCCGTCCAAGCTCCGGGGGGAGCCGTTGACACTGCGACCGACGCCGAGTACGGGTTAGCGAGAAGATCCGCGGCCTTTGGGGGTTCTCATGCAATCTCGTCGCGCGCTCGCCGCCGTCACCGGTGTGGTGCTTGTTGCGTCACTGGCCACGTCGCGGACGGGGGCGGATGCGACGCCGACATACGTGAAGCAGCCGGTTGCCACCGGAACGGGTGGCGCAGTCGCGTCGGCGGAGTTCAACGCCAGTCGGGCCGGGATCAGTGTGTTGCGTTCCGGCGGTAACGCGGTTGACGCCGCGGTGGCGGTGGCGAGCACGCTTGGGGTCACCGAGCCGTTCGTGGCTGGTCCCGGTGGTGGCGGATACATGGTCATCTACCTCGCCGCGAGCCATCGCGTCGTGACGATCGACGGGCGGGAGACGTGCCCGGCGCGGTGCACCTCGCAATTGTTCATCGACCCCACCACCGGCCAGCCGCTGGCGTTCGAGGAGGCCCGGCATTCCGGCTTGTCGGTCGGCGTGCCCGGGATGGTCGCCACCTGGGCCGACGCCGTTCGTTCCTACGGCCGGCACACGTTCGCGCGCGACCTGCGGCCGGCTGTCGGGGTGGCGCGGCGGGGATTCGCGGTAACGCCCAACTTCGTGCAGCAGGAGGAGGCAGCGCTGCCCGACCTGCAGGCGTTCACCAGCAGTCGCCGGCTTTTCCTCACTGACGACGGTCAGCCGCTTCCGGTCGGGTCCACGTTCCGCAACCCGGCACTTGCCCGCACCTACGAGCAGCTTGCCAAGCGGGGCCCGTCGTTCCTCTACTCAGGTCCGCTCGGCGCGGATATCGCCAACACCGTGAAGCATCCACCGGTCTGGTCGGGCACGACGTTGAATGTCCGTCCCGGGATCATGAGCCCGACCGATATCGCCCGCTACCGCACCGTCGTTCGCCCGCCCACGCATGTCGTCTATCGGGGCCGCGACATTTACGGAATGGCGCCGTCGTCCAGTGGCGGGATCACTGTGGGCGAGGCCCTCAACATCCTCTCCGGCTTCAGACTCTCGAAGGAGTCGCGGGCGAAGGCGCTGTTCCAGTACCTCGAAGCCAGCCGGTTGGCGTTTGCCGACCGCAACGCCTGGATCGGCGACCCCGGGTATGAGGACGTGCCGAAGCAGGGCCTGCTCAACCCGAAGTTCGCCGCCACCCGCCGCTGCCTGATCGGAAGCACGGCCCTGACCTCGCCCGTGGCTCCCGGTCGGCCGTACCCGCCATACGCGCCCTGCGGCACCGCCGCGGCGGCAGCCAACCCGGCGCACGAGGGCACGGAGACCAACCACCTCGTCGTCGCCGACCGGTGGGGCAACGTTGTCAGCTACACCAACACGATCGAGCAGTTGGCCGGCAGTGGCATTACCGTCCCGGGTCGTGGGTTCCTGCTCAACAACGAGATGACCGACTTCGACTTCGCCCCGGCCACGCCGGCCACGTACGACCCGAACCTGCCCGAGGCCGGCAAGCGGCCCCGCTCGAGCATGAGCCCGACGATCGTGCTCAGGAACGGCCGGCCCGACTTCGCCGTCGGCTCGCCGGGCGGAGCCACGATCATCACCACCGTGCTGCAGATCCTGCTCAACCACATCGACTTCGGGATGTCGCTGCCGGACGCGATCGCCGCGCCGCGGGCCAGCCAGCGCAACGCCGCCGCGACGGTCGCGGAGCAGGCGTTCATATCGAGTCCGGTCGCGGCCCAGCTCACCTCGAAATACGGGGAGCAGTTCACCGTGCAGACCGGGCCGGTACTGCCGCTCAACAGTTGGATCGGCAACGCCACCGGTCTCACGTTCCTGCCGCACGGCCGGTTCCAGGCCGCGGCCGAGCCGGTGCGATCCGACGGCGGCAGCGCGCTGGTCGTGAATCCGCAGTAGTGGGTCCGGGCGGCCGGAAACCGCTCGCGGAACCCGGGAGGATGACCGCATGACCTCCCCACCGGATCGAGCTGCGCCGGTCAAGCAGTTCCAGGTGACCTTCGACTGCGCAGAACCGGAGCGCCTCGCTCGTTTCTGGTGCGAGGTGTTGGGGTACGTGATACCGCCGCCGCCGGAGGGATTTGCTACTTGGGACGATTTCGTCCGCACGCGGTCGCCCGAGCAGCAGGGTTCATGGTTCGCATGCGTTGATCCCTCGGGGGTGGGTCCACGGCTGTTCTTCCAGCGCGTTCCCGAAGGCAAGGTCGTCAAGAATCGGGTCCATCTCGACGTGCGCGTCGGCACCGGTCTCGTCGGCGAGGAGCGCCTGGCCGCACTCGAGGCCGAATGCGCTCGACTGGGCGCTCTCGGTGCGGTACGCGTGCGATTACTGCCTGCCGACGACGAGAACGAGTCCTGCCTCGTGATGCAGGACATCGAGGGCAACGAGTTCGATCTCGACTGAGCGGCCGACGCCAAAGATCGGCGTGTCGGGCTGCCTAGGATCGTGCTGGCTGCGTCGAGCGGCACACCGCTGTTCACCGACGGTCCGTTCGTCGAGTCCAAGGAGGACCTCGGCGGTTTCGCGGTAGTCGATGTGGCCGACGAGGAAGCGGCGCGGCTCTGGGCGGGAAGGATTGCGGTGGCCTGCGGTTGGCCGCAGGAGATTCGGCGCTTCTTCCCCAGGGATTCCTTCAGGGATTGATCAGCAACAGTCCGACTGATCAACCGTTGGGTCCGCGGAGCGGTGTCGGACCCAGGTGCTTACATTCAAGGCGTGCTGGAAGACATTGTGTTCGACGGCGAAGCAATGATCCGCGTGCTCGACGCCCAGCGCGCCGAGCGCGGTCTCGACTGGAACGGTCTGGCCGATGCGCTCTATGAGCAGTCCAGCGACCTGAACGCCGAACTCGCCGATAACCACCTGTGTCAGGGTGCGCTCGTCCGCACCGCCAAACGCGGCACGATGTCGTGCCAGTACGCCCTGATCATCTTGCGATGGATCGACCGGGCCCCCGAGGACTTCCTCACCGGGACACCAGTCGACGTCGGGGACACCCGCCTTCCTGCCGCTGGACCGGACAAGCGCCTGCGGTGGGACCTACCCTTGCTGCACGGTGAACTCGACGAGCACCGCCGCGCGCAAGGCCTGACCTGGGCCGCCCTCGCCCACGAACTCGACTGCACCCCGAACCGGCTGACCAACCTCAAGACCGCCCGGCTCGCTGACGTGGACCTCACCATGCGGGTCACCCAACACCTCCGGCGCCCCGCCCGGGCGTTCGTGTACCCCGCCGATTGGTGATTGACGAGCGCGCCTGAGCCCGCCTGAGCACACGCAGGGGTATGGCAGCCGAATTGGCGTGCGGCTATTCAGCCATAGGCGAGACGCTTTCTTGGCTGGCCTGGCTCCCGCACTTCGAACTTCAGGGTCAGGTCGGTGCGCTCCAGGAGATCCACCTGCTGCGTGAACTGCTCGCTCGTGACGTAGACGGTCTTCTCAAGCTTCCACTCGTCCGCGAACCACGCCCGGAGCGCGGCGAGTAAGCGCTCGTCCATCCCCTTTTCCATCTCGGGCAGCCGAGCCCAGAAGAAGATGACTGCGTCGACGCCCGCCCACTGGTCGTCACCGACTGGAGTCACCGTCGCCTTCGCGAGGAACGTGGCGCTCGTGGGGAACACGTAGACGCAGCCCAAGCATCTGGTGCCGTCTGGGTCGAGCACCGTATAGGTGAATGCCCGCCGGGCAGCATGCCGTTCTTCGAGGTCGATGACGTCCTTCCGGTTCGCTTCCACCGTGAAGTCGTCCTCGGGCCACGTTGACTGTCGCCATAACCGCAGGTACTCACGCGTCTCCATCACCGCGGCATAGTCCAGCTCCGTGTCGCCGGCGACGATCGGACGCAGGACGAACTCGTCCGTCCTCAACTCCGCGGGAACCGGCTCGGTCGAATCGGTAAATGGCACGGACAGCTCCTTCCACAAGTATCCCTGGGCACTGCTCACGCTATGGCGCCGCTCAACTGGGTTCAGGGGCCACGGATCTCGGCGCAGCGGACAATGAGCTCATGGTCGTGGTGGACGGGGCCCGGTTCGAGGAGATGGTTGGTGTCGCGCTCGACGGACTGCCCCCGGAATTGGGCCGGCTGATGCGCAACGTCGCGGTGGTGGTGGAACTCGACGGCGGACCGCCGGGACTGCTGGGCCTCTACGAGGGCGTGCCGCTCACCGAGCGCAGCCACGACTACTCCGGCCTGTTACCCGACCGGATCACCATCTACCGCGACGCCATCTGCGCGATCTGCGCGACCGAGCAGCAGGTCGTCGACGAGGTGCGGCGCACCGTTGTGCACGAGGTCGGGCACCACTTCGGCATCGACGACGACCGGCTGCACGCGCTTGGGTGGTGAGCGCCGCGGCGCTCAGTGCCCGCGGTGGGCGATGACCTGCTGGATCGCGCCGGCCAGCACCGCGTGGCCGTACGGCGACGGGTGGATGTTGCAGGTGCCGTCAGGCAAGGGCACGAGCAGTCCCGCCGCGCAGGGATCACCGCCTGCGACCTCTGCCGCGTGTGCGAACGCGCCGTATCCGTCGGCCACGACGCCACCGAAGCGCCGGGTCGGGCCGGTGAGCGCGTTGTTCAACGCCTGGGTGCCGGCCACCTGGGTCGGGTCGGTGTAGCTGAGCGCGTAGTAGGACAACAGGACGAGGCGGCCGTGGAAGTGGCCGTCGTTGCGCAGCGCGCGGTACAGCGTCGTCAGATTGGCGCTGATCTGCGCGAACACCGCGGTGAGGTCGGAACCGGTGCACTTGTCCGCCGTCGTCTGCTGGCACACGAACACATCGTTGGCGCCGACGTCGACCGTCACCAATCCGGTGCGCGGGTGCTGGCGCAGGTAGTCGACCGCGAACGCGAGCTGGGTTCCGGAGTACGCGACGTGCAACGGGAAGGTGGTGCGGTACCCCGTTGGCGAGCCGATCGAGTTCTCGCACCCGTTGCTCTGCGCGCCGGCGGTGATCAGGCTGGCTGTCGTCTCGCCCGGGCAGGACGCATTTGTCAGGTCGAGTCGGTCGATTCCGGCCAGGTCCTCGGCGTAGCTGCCGAAGTTGTGCGCGTTGAGGTAGGCACTGGTCGGGGTGACCTGGGGCGGCCGATAGCCGAAGGCGACCGAGTCGCCGAGGGCCAGATAGCCGGTGTCGTGGCTGACCGGGTGGCTGGGGTGGCTCGGCGAGCTGGGGTGCGCGCTCGCCCCGCCCGGTATGACCAGGGCCGCGACTGCCGCCGCCACTGCGATGACCAGACCGGCGAGCGCGGCCCGCGCCCGCCGAGATCGGTAGCTGTTCATGACATCTCCTACCCGTGTCGACGTCGGCCGGCCGGCCCGGCTGCTCAGCACGTCAATCGCTCGATCATCGCCTGTAATCAACCCGGACGAAAGATGGGAGATTGTCCGGGTTCGGCGGCGCCCGGTCAGCCCGAAGAAAGCGTGACCCGGCCGACCTCGGTCAGTCGCGACGGCTCATCCGAGGATCCCGTCTTCTCGAGGACGGCTTCGGCCCGCCGTCCGTCGACCAGCAAGGTGGCGACCTCGTTGCCGAAGTACGGGCCGTCCAGGCAGGACCACTCGATCGGCATCGGGGGAACCTTCGCCATCACGCCGAGAAGGCGGCGGGTGCACCATTCGGCTCCGCGGCTCCACGCAAGCCGGAACGCGACCTTCATCGCGGTCGGCACGTAGTTGTGCAGTGGCGAGCAGGTCAGCTGGTAGACGCTGGATTCGACCGGCTCGTCGAACCTCGCCTGGGCGACGTACGCGTGGTGCACGTCGCCGGACAACACGCACACCGTCGCCGGCGCGCGTCCCGGGTCTGCGGCCCGCTCGCCGCGGGCAACCGCCGCCAGCAGGGCGGCCAGTCGGTCGAAGGACTTGCGGAAGGACGCCCAGTGCTCAAGATCGGCGGCGCGGCGCATCTTCTCCGCCCAGCGCGCCACCCGTTGTCCACGCGCGCCGGCGCAAAGGACTTCGTTCCAGGACTCGATGTCGTGCAGCGCCCGGGCCAGCAGCCAGGGCAGTGACGTACCGATCAGAAGATGGTCGTAGTCGCCGCGGACCTGGTCGGCGAGCCAGTCGAACTCGCTGTCGCTGATCATGCTGCGGGCGCCGTCGGCAAGAATGCGCCCGCACCGTGAATCAATCATGATCAAGCGAGTACGGCCGAAGTCGCGGCGATATGACCACCGCATCCCTTTGCCGCCGTCAGCTTCGCGATCGGCCGCTGCGGCGAACTCGCGGAGCGGGGCTTCGGCGTCTCCCTCGTAGTTCCGGATGCGCTGAAAGAGCTCGTTGTCGGCCAGTTCGCCGGGGGAGAGGTTGCCCAGGTGTTGGTAGATCCAGTACGAGGACAGCGCTCCGACAATGCGCTCTTGCCACCACGACGTCGCCTGCATGTCCACACGCCAGGAGTGCGAAGTGTTCCAGTCGTCACGCACGTCGTGGTCGTCGAAGATCATCGAGGTCGGGACCGTGGACAGCAACCACCGCACATCCGGGTCGGTCCACGACTCGGCGTAGAGCCAGGTGTATTCCTCGAAGTCGGCGACCTGGTCACCCGCACCCTGCGTGATGTCGCGCCGCTCTCGGATGCGGGCCTTGGTCGCGTCCGAGGTCTCGTCGGCATACACCTGGTCGCCGAGCATGAGGAACGCGTCGGGCCAGCGCTCGTCGCCGCACGAGGCGAGCTGGCGGGCGTACGCGACCAGTGAGTCGCCGGTGAAGTGCTTGTCGTCGGTCACCGCAGCTGCCGTCGCGTACCGGCACGACCCGAAGCCCAGGCGCAACGGACGGTCGGACGCCAGCGTGCGGATGCGGCACGGCGGCCGGGTTGAGTCTCGCGGCGGCCACGCCTGCTCGCCGTCGAGGCGGACGTCGTACGGAGTGCTCGTGCCGGGCTCCAGGCCGTCGACGGTGACCAGCGCGTAGTGATGGCCGGCCACCGTCCAGGTGCGCTCCCGGGCGCCCAGCACCTCGACTTCGCACGGGTGGTCGGTTTCGACCCAGATCGTGGCGTCCGTGGGTCCGATATGGCGCAGAAGCGGGCCGATGAGAAGCTGGGGCATCCAGACTGTCTACCGCACGGCGGGCTCGTTGGCTCCTCCTGCCGGTGCGGCCGGCTGTCCAATCGGGGCGGCCAGAACCGGCCGGGCGGAGCGGCCCTCGCCGACACCGACGCTACAAAGCGAAAGTGTGGGTGCGCGCGACTAGGCTGATCGTGAAGGAAGGGAAGTGACGGATGCCGACCCACGACAGCGGACAGAGCCGGCCGCAGCGCCAGAACGAAAAAGCCGACGAAGTCGAGACCAGCGCCGAGTCGAACAGCGACGTAGCCGAGCGCCACGAGAAGCTGACGGAGGACGTCGACGCCATCCTCGACGAGATCGACGAGGTGCTCGAGACCAACGCCGAAGACTTCGTCAGGGCGTTCGTTCAAAAAGGCGGTCAGTAGCCAGCGCACCGCCTGACGTCCGGGCCGACGCGATCAGGTGGGTAGTGTCGAGCAGGACCGGACGGCATGCGGAGGAGCGACGTTGAACAACGAGCGGACCGACGGGCGCGATCGCGGAATCCTGGGCTTTGCCACGTCGCCCGGGTCTTCGTCGTTCACCGAGTTCCTGTCCGCCGCCGCCCCGGAGCTGTTGCCCGGGCGCGGATCAGTTGACGCGCTCGCCCCCCATGGCACGACGATCGTCGCCGCTTCCTTCACCGGCGGTGTGGTGATGGCCGGTGACCGCCGTGCAACCGCGGGAAACCTGATCGCCCAGCGTGACATCGAGAAGGTGTTCGCTTGCGACGACTACTCGTTGGTGGGCATCGCGGGCACCGCCGGCCTGGCCGTCGAGATCGTGCGGTTGTACCAGGTCGAACTCGAGCACTACGAGAAGATCGAAGGCACCCAGCTCACCCTCGAGGGCAAGGCCAACCGGCTGTCGACGATGATCCGCGGCAACCTCGGGCAGGCCATGCAGGGCCTCGCCGTCGTACCGCTGTTCGCCGGCTTTGACCTCGACGCCGCCGACGTGGCCACCGCAGGCAAGATCTACAGCTTCGACGTGACGGGCGGACGTTATCCGGAGCAGCACTACTACTCGGTGGGCTCGGGATCACTGTTCGCCCGCGGCGCGTTGAAGAAGCTCTGGCGGCCAGAGCTCGACCGTGCGGGCGTCATCCGCGTCGTCGTCGAGTCCCTGTACGACGCCGCCGATGACGACGCCGCCACCGGCGGCCCGGATGTGACGCGGGGCATCTATCCGGTCGTGATGCTCGCCACCGCGGCCGGCACCAGCCGGGTTGCCGACGACGAGTTGGAGCCGGTGGTGCGCGCCATCCTCGCCGACCGCGCCGCCCACCCGGGCGCCTGAGCCAGGAGAAGTCACCATGTCGATGCCGTTCTACGCCTCCGCCGAGCAGATCATGCGCGACCGCTCGGAGTACGCCCGCAAGGGCATCTCGCGCGGGCGCGGCGTGGTCGTCCTCACCTACTCCGACGGCGTGGTGTTCGTGGCCGAGAACGCCAGCTCCGCTCTGCACAAGGTCAGCGAGATCTACGACCGGATCGGCTTCGCCGCCGTCGGCAAGTACAACGAGTACGAGAACCTGCGGGTCGCCGGCATTCGCCTCGCCGATCTACGCGGCTACTCCTACGATCGGCGCGACGTCACCGCCCGGGCACTGGCCAACGCGTACGCGCAGCTGCTCGGCAACATCTTCACCGAACAGCAGAAACCCTACGAAGTTGAGATCTGCGTGGCGGAGGTCGGCGCGACGGCTGACGACGATCAGCTCTACCGCCTTTCCTATGACGGGACGATCGTCGACGAGCCGGAGTTTCTCGCCATGGGTGCGCAGGCCGACTCGCTGACCACGGAGATGCGGCGCGAGTTCCGGGCCGGGCTCGGGCTGGACGAGGCACTGGCCGTGGCCGTTGCTGCGCTCGGATCCGTCGGCGGCGCGAACGGCGCCCCGCGCTCTCTACCGGCCGCCCAGCTCGAGGTCGCGGTGCTGGACCGCAATCGAGGGCCGCGCAAGTTCAAACGCATCTCCGGGCTCGCCCTCACCGAACTGCTGCCCGCCGACCATGGCCAACCGCCGTCGGAGCCGGCACCGGCTGACACGCCGCGCCACGACGAGGGCGACGCGACGCCCGACGCCTGAGCGGCCGGCCGGCCGACTGAACCACTGATTGCCGCCGTGCGTGTTCCTTACGTGACCAAAGGAGCGCGATCGGGGCGATGAGTAGGACACTCACCCTCACTGAACCCATCCGGGCCGGGCGACGTATACCTACCGGGGGAGGTGGCGTGAGCGCCAGCGAAGCGGACCTGTTGCGCACCCTGCACGACGAGCACGCCCGGGCATTGTGGTCGTATGTGGTCAACCTGACCAACGGCGACCGCGGCAAGGCGCAGGACGTTGTGCAGGAGACGCTGCTGCGCGCCTGGCGCAACCCCGAGGTGCTCGACCAGTCGCGCGGATCCGCGCGGGGCTGGCTGTTCACCGTGGCCAAGCGGATCGTCATCGACGACTGGCGGGCGACGCGCAGCCGGCCGGAATACGTCACCGACGAGGTGCCCGAGCAGTCGGTCGCCGACCGCACCGATCAGGCGCTGGACCATCAACTCGTCGTGGCGGCGATGCGCACGCTTTCGCTGGAGCACCGCGAGGTGCTGCACGAGTGCTACCTACGGGGCGCATCGGTCGCGCAGGCCGCGGCCACGCTGGGCGTTCCGCCTGGCACGATCAAGTCCCGCACGCACTACGCGCTGCGCGCCCTGCGCCTCGCGCTCGAAGAGATGGGAGGTGTGCTGTGACCGCGCTGGATCCCTATGCCCACTACGACGGCTCCTACGTCCTCGGCGCGCTCTCCGACGAGGAGCGGGCGGACTTCGAGGAACACTTGCGCACCTGCTCAGCGTGCACCGAGCGGGTGCGGGAACTGGAGCCACTGCCGGCGCTGCTTGCGGGACTGCCGGCCACGGCCTACGACGACTCGGCCGACGAGGTGCCGGACACGCTGCTACCCGGGCTGCTGTCCCAGGTACGGGCCGAGCGACGCCGGCGGCACTGGGTCACCGCGGGCCTGTCCGGCTTGGCTGCGGCGTGCCTGGTCGCGCTGGCGGTCGCCGTCTGGCCCTCCGGCAACCACCCGACGCCGGGGCCAGGCACGCCGCGCCCCGTGGCGATGAGTGCCGTGGTTTCCAGCCCGGTTGAGGCCACCGCGGCGCTCTCCGACGTCCAGTGGGGCACCCGCATCGAGCTGGCCTGTCGCTACGAATCCAGCTACTTCGTCGGCAGCGTCTATCACCTGGTGGTGCTCGACAAGCACCACGTCGCCCATGCCGCCGGGAGCTGGGAGATCCTGCCGGGCAAGGTCACGAAGTTCACCGGCGGTACCGCGCTGAAGCGCGATGAGATCGCGAAGGTGGAAATCACCGCCGCGGACAACGAGCCCGTCCTGCAACTGGTTCTCTGACGCGGCCGTCATCCCCCGATTGTGCAACTTCTGGCGGTCTGCGGCCGCCAGAAGTTGCACAATCGGGGGATGACGACGGTTATTGCATTCGATGTCAACGAGACGTTGCTCGATCTCAAGGGACTCGACGGGATCTTCGAGCGACTGTTCGACTCGGCCGCAGTTCGCGCGCAGTGGTTCGCCCAGATGCTGCAGCTGTCCTTCGTGGGCGGGCTGACCGGCGAATACGTCGACTTCACCACTGCGCAGCATGCCGCGCTGGTCATGCTGGCCGAGCGGACCGGTGGCAGCTTGACATCGGATCAGGCCACTGAGGTCATCGGGCAGATGAATTCCTTGCCGCCTCATCCGGAGGTCCCCGACGCACTGCGGACCCTGCGGACGACGCCGCTCAAGGTCGTCGCCCTCACGAACTCGGTTGCCTCGGTGGCCGAATCCCAATTAGGCCACGCCGGCATTCGCGAGTACTTCGACGAGGTGATCTCGGCCGACAGCGTCCGGCGCCTCAAACCGGCACCCGAGCCCTACCGCGCCGTTGCGGCGGCGTTCGAAGTGCACATCTCAGCGGTGCGGCTCGTGGCGGCGCACTCGTGGGACGTCGCCGGAGCGTTGGCGGCCGGTTGTCGAGCTGCTTTCGTCGCCCGCCCCGGGATGGTGCTCAGTCCGATCGGACGCCAGCCCGACATCGTCGGCCCAGACATCGCAGCGGTCGTTGATCAGATCATGCTGACTGACGCCGCCTGATCCATGATCGTGCAACTTCCGGCTGGCTGAGGCAGCCAAAAGTTGCACAATCGGGTTACGGGGCCAGGATCTGGTCGATGAACGGTCCGACCATGCGGGTCACGGCGGCCGCGGTGTTCTCGGGGGCAGACGTCGGCAACAGAGCGTGGCTGATCGCAAGCCGGGCCATGGATTCGGCGAGTAGTTCGGCGTCGTTCACCGTGACCTGCGGCCAGACCTCCACGATCAGCCGGCCGATCCGGTCGATCGCCACCTGACGCCCGAGCCCGGTCAGCAGGCTGATGAGTTCGTCGGCTTCCGCACCGGCGACGATCATCTGCACGAGCGGTTCATCCGAAGCCAGCTTGAGAAACAGCCCGAACGAGGCGTGGATGGCGCGGTGGGCGTCGGCACGGGAGTCGCGCACCGCCTCCTCGACGGCCGTGACCATCGCCTCGACCTCTCGCAACACGTAGGCCTCGACCAACGCCGGGCGCGATCCGAATTCGTTGTACACGGTCTGGCGGCTGACGCCCGCCGCCGCGGCGACGTCGGACATGGTCGTGGCCGACCAGCCGCGCGTGCGGACCAGGCGGTCGACCGCCGTGACGATCGTGTCGCGAACGGCCCGGGACGGTTCCACCGGCGTGCTCCGGCGTGCAGCCGCGGGCACCGACTCAGCCCCGGGCCGGGTCGCCCACGGCCGGGCCCGCGCCGGCCGGGTGACCGGCCGCCGCGTCCACTGCGACGAAGTCGACCTTCTCCCGCACGCCGCAGTCCGGGCAGCACCAGTCGTCAGGCACCTCGGCCCACGGGGTGCCCGCGGGGAATCCCTCCCGCGGCGCGCCCCGCGCCTCGTCGTAGACGTACTCGCAGACCTCGCACCGATACCTGCTCACGCCGTCAGTGTGTCAGCCGCCCGCGCACAGTGCCCAACCTCGCCGTACCGAGCCAGGACCCGCTCCCGCTTCGGCGGATGGATGTTGGCCAGCGTGACGTCGCCGCCGTAATGGGCGAGCACACGATGGTCCATCACGCGACGCCACAGCGGTGGGAAGTACGCCAGCAACACCATCGCCGCGTAGCCGCTGGGCAGCTGCGGGGACTCGTCGAAGTGCCGCAGCGCCTGGTAGCGGCGGGTCGGGTTGGCGTGGTGGTCGCTGTGTCGTTGGAGGTGGTACAGGAAGAGGTTCGTCGTCAGGTTGTTGTTGTTCCAGCTGTGCCTCGGGTTGACCCGTTCCCACCGGCCATTGGGCGACTGTCGGCGGACCAGGCCGTAGTGCTCGATGTAGTTGACCGCCTCGAGCAGCGAGAACCCGAACACGGCCTGGATGACGAGGTAGGGGGTGATGCCGACACCGAACAGGGCGATCAGGGCACCCCACAACACCAGCGTCATCGCCCAGGCGTTGAGCACGTCGTTGCGCAACGAGAACATCGGCTTGTCCATGCGTCGCAACCGAGTGCGCTCCAACCGCCACGAGTTGCGCAGGCTGCCGGCGACGGTGCGAGGTAGGAAGGCCCAGAACGTCTCACCCAACCGGCTGGAGGCCGGATCCTCGGGAGTGGCGACGCGCACGTGATGCCCGCGGTTGTGCTCGATGAAGAAATGGCCGTAAGCCGTCGGAGCGAGCGCGATGCGGGCGAACCAGCGCTCCAGGTGTTCCTTCTTGTGGCCCAACTCGTGGGCGGTGTTGATGGCTATGCCGTTCATCGACCCGATCGTGATCGTGATGCCGAGCTTGTCGATGAGGCTGAGGCCGCCGTGGTGGGTGATCAGCCAGAAGCCGACGAACATGGCGAGGAATTGCAATGGCAGGAACAGGTAGGTCACCCACCGGTAGTAGCGGTCCTGCTCGAGCCAGGCGACGACGCCGTCGGGCGGGTTGGTCGGGTCAGCGCCGGTGAGCACGTCGAGCACCGGGATGATCGCGTAGATCCACAGCGGACCCATCCACCAAAACAGCCCGAGGCCGGTGAGGTTGACCAACCCCCACGCTCCGAACAAGAACATGGGCACGACAGTGCCGAGCAGCCAGAGATACCGCTTGCCGTCGCGCCAGTCCGGTCGTTCGCCCGTGGCCGGTAGCGCAGCACCCGACAGCGATACCGACAGAGAACCTTCCCGCATCTCGCACCATCCCCGGCGTCCGCCGACCGAGCATCGATCGCCCGCTTTACACGACCGTGCCATATGTAAAGCGGCGGCACAAGGGGGCGCGTGTCGCCACCGGCATCTAGGCTGGGTGACGTGCACAAGCGGATCTTCGGCATCGAGAACGAGTACGGCGTCACGTGCACCTTCCACGGCCAACGCCGCCTGTCGCCCGACGAAGTGGCGCGCTACCTGTTCCGCCGGGTGGTGTCGTGGGGGCGTTCGTCGAACGTGTTCCTGCGCAACGGCGCGCGGCTCTACCTCGACGTCGGCAGCCACCCGGAGTACGCCACGCCGGAATGTGACTCGCTGGCCGGCCTCGTGGCCCACGACAAGGCGGGGGAGCGCATCCTCGAAGGACTTGTCGTCGACGCCGAGAAGCGGCTGCATGACGAGGGCATCGCCGGCGAGATCTACCTGTTCAAGAACAACACCGACTCGGCCGGCAACTCCTACGGCTGCCACGAGAACTTTCTCGTCGGGCGCCACGGCGAGTTCAGCCGCCTGGCCGACGTGCTCATCCCGTTCCTCGTCACCCGGCAGCTGATCTGCGGCGCGGGCAAGGTGCTGCAGACGCCACGCGGCGCGGTCTTCTGCATCAGCCAGCGGGCCGAACACATCTGGGAGGGTGTCTCGTCGGCGACCACCCGCAGCCGTCCGATCATCAACACCCGTGACGAGCCCCACGCCGACGCCGAACGCTACCGACGGCTGCACGTCATCGTCGGCGACTCCAACATGAACGAATCGACCACGATGCTCAAGGTCGGCGCGGCCGATTTGGTGCTGCGGATGATCGAGCACGGCGTGACGTTCCGCGATCTCACGCTCGAGAACCCGATCCGGGCCATCCGCGAGATCAGCCACGACCTCACCGGCACCCGTTCGGTCCGCCTGGCCGCAGGCCGCACGGCCACGGCGCTCGAGGTGCAGCGCGAGTACTACAGCCGGGCTGTCGACTTCGTCGCTCGCAACGGCGACGACGAGTCGGCCAAACGCGTGCTGGAGCTCTGGGGCCGCACCTTGGACGCCATCGAGCAACAAGACCTGTCCAAGATCGACCGCGAGATCGACTGGGCCACGAAGTACCAGCTCATCGAGCGCTACCGCGGCAAGCACGACCTGCCGTTGTCCTCACCGCGGGTGGCCCAACTCGACCTCGCCTACCACGACATCTCGCGCTCGCGCGGGCTGTATTACCTGCTGCAACGCAAGCACGCGGTTGAGCGCGTCGTGGCCGACCTGGCCGTTTTCGAAGCCAAGTCGGTGCCGCCGCAGACCACGCGAGCCAAGCTGCGCGGCGACTTCATCCGTAAGGCGCAAGAGAAGCGGCGCGACTTCACCGTCGACTGGGTGCACCTGAAGCTCAACGACCAAGCTCAGCGCACCGTGCTCTGCAAGGACCCGTTCCGGGCAGTGGACGAGCGCGTCGACAAGCTCATCGCGTCGATGTGACGTTGCGCGGCAGCGCCGCATGGGAGGGTCGCTGCGGTGTCGACGGCGCCGAAAGCCGTGGCTTCAGGCGACGGCCACGTCACCCATGACCGGTTCCGGGCGCACGAACTCCACCGAAACCGCGCAACTATGGCGCCCGCCGCGAGGCTCCGTGGCTGACTAATGTCATTCGCATGCCTTCCGGATTCGGCCCTCCTGCCGCGCGTGCCACCGCGCGACGGGCCCGGTCTGGCGTTACTTTCGAGGACATGGCAGCCCGGCGCGCGGAGCGACTCGTCAATCTCGTCATCTGCCTGCTTTCGACGCGCCAGTTCCTCACCGCCGAGCGGATCCGCGACGCGGTCCCCGGCTACGAGGCGGCCGACGGCAGCCCGAGCACCGACGAGGCGTTCAAGCGGATGTTCGAGCGGGACAAGGCCGAACTGCGCGACCTCGGGATCCCCCTCGAGACCGGGCACAACAGCTACCTCGACAACGAGGACGGGTACCGCATCACCCGGCGCGAGTACGAACTGCCGCCGATCGAGTTCGATCCGGCCGAGGCAGCCGCGGTCGGCCTGGCTGCCCGGCTCTGGCAGTCCGCGACCTTGGGCCAGCCCGCCCGCAACGCGCTGATCAAGCTGCGGGCCGCCGGCACCGACGTGCACGCGAGTGACACGCCGGGCGCGGTGCCATACCTCGACGCCAGCGACCCGAGCCTGCCGGTATTGCTCGAAGCGGCCCGCAACTCGCGCGTCGTGCGCTTCGACTACACCAAGTCCGGCGAGCAGAGCCCGCAGCGCCGCCTGCTCGAGCCGTGGGGCGTGCTGTCGTGGCGGCGCCGCTGGTATGTCGCCGGCTTGGACCGTGACCGCGGCGAACCGCGCAGCTTCCGACTGTCGCGGATCAGCGGCAAGGTGGAGCTCGCGTCCAAGCCCGGCGGCTTCGAGCGACCCGAGAAGGTCGATCTGCGCCAACTGATTGCCGGGCGGGCGCCCGAGCACTCGCGAGCGGCCCGCGTACGGGTCAACGGCTCCGGCGCGGGTCAGCTGCGCCAGATCGCCGAGGGCGAGGTCGACGGCGAATTGACGATCTCCTTCACCGACGCGAATCAGCTCGCTCGGCTCATCGCCGCTGCCGGCCCGAGCGCGCATGCGCTGGACCCGCCCGACCTCGTTGCGGCCGTCGTGAGCCGGCTTGCGATCGCGGCGGGAGCACCGGCATGAGCGGCAACGAGGAGCGGCTGCCCCGGTTGCTCGCACTGGTGCCTTACCTGCAAGCGCACCAAGGCATCGCCGCCGCCGAAGCCGCGGCCGACTTCGGCATCACCGAGGACCAGCTGCGTCGCGACCTGCGGTTGCTGTGGATGTGCGGGCTACCAGGGCACGGACCGGGCGACCTCATCGACCTGTCCTTCGAAGGTGACACCGTGTCGGTGATCTTCGATGCCGGCATGTCCCGCCCGCTGCGCCTGACCGCTGAGGAGGCACTCGCGCTGGTGGTTGCCCTGCGCACCCTGGCGGAGACGCCCGGGATGGCTGATGGCGACGCGGTGCAACGGGCGTTGGCCAAGGTCGAGGCCGCGGCCGGTGGGGCGGTGGACGACACCACGGTCGCCGTCGAGCTCGATCGGGCCGAACGGCTCCTGCCCGGCCTTCGGCGCGCGCTGGACGACGGTCGCGCGCTGAAGTTGCGCTACTACACGGCGACCCGCGACGAGACCACCGAGCGCGTCGTCGACCCGCTGCGGGTCTTCGAGATGGACGGCCACAACTATCTCGAGGCATGGTGTCGCAGTGCCGAGGGCGTCCGGGTATTCCGCGTCGACCGGATCGAGTACCTGGAGCAGCTCGAGGAGCCGTCGCGGCCCCCCGCTGACGTCCAGCTGCGCGACCTGAACGAAGGTCTCTTCCAACCGGCCTCCGAGCACCTGCTGGCCGTCTTGCGCCTGTCGCCGCCCTACTTCTGGGTCGCCGACTACTATCCGACCGACGAGGTCCTCGAGACTGACGGCGTGCTGCAGGTGAGTCTGCGGGTGGCCGACCCGGCCTGGGTGCGGGCGCTCGTGCTCGGCTCTTCGAGCCAGGTGGAGGTGCTGTCACCGGGCTGGCTCGGCGAATCGATCCGTTCCGACGCGGCGGCCGCCCTTGCCCAATACGCGGCGAAGTAGAGTCACTTCGTGCCCTGGATCGCGATCATTGCTTGGCTGGCGGCCGTGGTCGTGGCCGCAGTGGTGCTCGGGTTCTGCCTGTACGAGCTCAGGTGGAAGGCTCGGCGGCTGCGCGGTGACCTGAGCGAACTGCAGGGGCTCGGTGACGCGGTTGCGAGCCTGCTCCACGAGACCGAGGCCGCACAGCAGAGGCTCGCCCGCGCCGGCGTGAACTGAGCCGGCGCCATGACCGCGATGATCCGGCGCCTGCGGCGCCGCCCGGCCAACCCCGAGGGCCGCATGTCGGTGCTCGATCACCTACGCGAACTGCGTCGGCGGCTGATCATCATCCTGCTGATCGTGGCCGCCGGCGCGGTGATCGGCTGGATCCTCTACACGCCGATCCTCGACTTCCTCAAGAATCCATACTGTTCGGTGCCGGCGAAGTACCGGTACTCACCACGCGGCACGACGGAATGCGTACTCACCTACCCGGGTGTACTCGACGGTTTCACCGCCCGCTTGAAGGTGTCGGTGATCGCCGGCGCCGTGATCACCGGGCCGTTGTGGCTGTACCAGATCTGGGGCTTCATCACTCCGGGACTGCGCAAGAACGAGCGCCGGTACACGGTGATATTCATCGTCGTCTCGACGGTGTTGTTCGCTGCGGGGATGGCCCTGGCCTACGTCGTGCTGTCCAAGGGCATCAACGTGCTGCTGACCAGCGCCGGCACAGGCACCCAGGCGATCCTCACCGTCAACAGCTATCTGGCGTTCGTCACGCTCATGCTGATCATCTTCGGTGCGGCGTTCGAACTGCCGCTGCTCGTGGTGATGGCCAATATCGCAGGCGTGCTCTCGGCCCGGGTGCTCAAGAAGTCCCAGCGCCTGGCGATCTTCCTGATCTTCACGTTCGCGGCCGTGGCTACGCCCACGACCGATCCGTTCACCATGTGTGCGATGGCCGTGCCGATGATTCTGCTGTTCGAAGGCGCCGTGCTGTTCGCGGTCGTCCGCGAACGTCGCAAGGCCCGCCGCGCTCCGGAGCAGTACCCCGATGACAGCACGCCATCGCAGATAGATCCGATCCCGGAGCCGATCGGCGCGCCGGACGACTCCTGGACGGACACGACCTGATCCGGCCGCGGATCGCGCTGGTCGTCAATCCGGCGGCCGGGCTGGGACGCGGCGCCCGGCTGGCTGCTGCGGTGGCTCGGCGGCTCGGTGCCGGCGCGACGGTGCAGATCCACGCTGGGCGCTCGACCGGAGAATCGGCGCAACTGCTCGCGGCGGTCGCCGGGGTGTGCGACGCGGTCGTCGTCCTCGGTGGAGACGGGATGGTGCACCTCGCGCTGCAGGCGCTCGCCGGAGGCGAGACCCCACTTGGCGTCGTGCCGGCCGGAACCGGCAACGACATCATCGATGTGCTCGGCCTGCCCGCTGACCCGATGGCCGCAGCGGACGCGGTGCTCATCGCGCTGGACGCCGGTTCGGTGCGGCGCATCGACCTGGGCCGGACCGACGGCGGCCGGTGGTGGGCCACCGTGCTGTGCGCCGGCTTCGACTCAGCGGTCACCGAGCGGGCGAATCGATGGCACTGGCCGCGCGGCCCGCGCCGCTACGATTTGGCGATCCTGGCCGAGCTGATGCACCTGGCACCGCGGCCGTTCGCGGTCGAGCTCGACGGGCGGCAACTCGAACTGTCCGCCACCCTCGTCGCCGTCGGCAACGCCCCGCAGTATGGCGGTGGAAAGCGGATAACCCCGACCGCCCGCATGGACGACGGCGAGTTCGCAGTAACGGTGGTCGGCCCGGTCTCACGCCGGACGCTGGTTCGCCTTGCCCCGACCGTGCCGCGGGCCGGACATATTGGCCACCCGGCGGTGCACACCTACACCGCGCGTTCGGTGCGCCTGGACGCACCGGACACGCTCGCCTACGCCGACGGTGAACGAATCGGTGCGCTTCCGGTCGTGACCAGGTGCGTCGCGGCGGCGCTGCCGGTCCTGGTCCCGGCCGGCACCAGCGGGCCCGCGTTCGCGGACGGCCCAGGTCCTACGCTGGAACAATGACCTCGCCGAGCGAGCGGTACGCCCTCGCCCGGCAGCGGAGCCGGCGGCCGGCCCTGCAGGATTTCCAGGCCGGGTATCCGTTCACGCTCGACCCGTTCCAGGTGCAAGCCTGCGAGGCCCTGGAAGACGGCCACGCCGTGCTCCTGTGCGCACCGACCGGCTCGGGCAAGACGGTCGTCGGCGAGTTCGCGGTACATCTCGCCCTCGCGGCCGGACAGAAATGCTTCTACACCACACCGATCAAGGCGCTGTCGAACCAGAAGTACAACGATCTGGTGGCCCGGCACGGCGCGGAGCGGGTCGGCCTGCTCACCGGCGACAACTCCATCAATCCCGACGCCCCGGTGGTCGTCATGACCACTGAAGTGCTGCGCAACATGCTCTACGTCGGCAGCACCACGCTGAGCAACCTCGGCTATGTCGTGATGGACGAAGTGCACTATCTCGGCGACCGCTTCCGCGGCGCGGTCTGGGAAGAGGTGATCATCCATCTGCCCGCGTCCGTGCGGCTGGTGTCGCTTTCGGCGACAGTGTCGAACGCGGAGGAGTTCGGTGACTGGCTCGTCTCGGTGCGCGGCCACACCAAGGTCATCGTGCATGAGCAGCGGCCGGTCCCGCTGTTGCAGCACGTGCTCGTGGGTACGCGGCTGTTCGACCTGTTCGGCCCGGACGGTGCCGGGGTGAACGCCGACCTGAAACGCCACATCGACGGGCGGCTGCGCCTCGTCGATCCCGGTGGCGGCTCGGGCCGGGGCCGCGGGCGCGGCCGCCCACTCCGCGGTTGGCGGCCGCCCCATCGCCCCGACGTGGTGGCGCGCCTGGACAGCGAGGGCCTGCTGCCGGTCATCACGTTCATCTTCAGCCGGGCCGGGTGCGATGCGGCCGTGCGGCAATGCACGTACGCCGGATTGTGGCTGACCACCGAGGGCGAGCGGACCGAGATCGACGCGCTCATCGACGAGCGGACGTCGGCCATCCCGCCCGAAGACCTCGATGTGCTCGGCTTCTGGGACTGGCGCGACGGACTCAGACGGGGCGTGGCGGCCCACCACGCCGGCCTGATCCCAGCATTCAAGGAGACCGTCGAGGAACTGTTCGTCCGTGGCCTGGTCCGGGCCGTTTTCGCCACCGAGACGCTGGCGCTGGGCATCAACATGCCCGCCCGCACGGTGCTGCTGGAGCGGCTCAGCAAGTTCAACGGCGAGACCCATGCCGACATCACGCCGGGCGAGTACACCCAGTTGACCGGTCGGGCCGGACGACGTGGCATCGACGTCGAAGGCCACGCTGTCGTCCTGTGGGGCCCGGACGTCGACCCGGCTCGCGTCGCGGGGCTGGCCTCAACGCGGACGTATCCGCTGCGTTCGTCGTTCCGGCCGTCGTACAACATGGCCGTCAACCTGGTCGCTCAGATGGGCCGGGCGGCGGCGCGCGACTTGCTGGAGTCCTCGTTCGCCCAGTTCCAGGCCGACCGCGGGGTTGCCGGTCTGGTCAAGCAGATCAAACGGCACGAGGCGACGCTGGCAGAGTACGAGCAGCAGACAAACTGCCACCTCGGTGACTTCGCGGAGTACGCGCAGTTGCGCCGAGCGCTCAGCGAGCGGGAGGCGACACTCGCCCGCGCCGGCGCCAGGGCCCGCCGCGGAGCCGTCGTGGCCACGATGGAGGCGCTGCGATCCGGTGATGTCATCCGCGTGCCGGGTGGACGCCGCGCTGGGCTGGCCGTCGTCCTCGATCCAGGCCTGCACCCCCGCGACGACCCGCACCCGCTCGTCGTGACCGAGGCCCGGTGGGGTGGGCGACTGTCGATGGTGGACTTCCCGATCGCCGTCGAGGTACTCGGCCACATCCGGATCCCGAAGAACGCCAACCACCGCTCGCCGCAGGAACGACGCGACCTGGCTTCGAGCCTGCGCGCCCTGAACCTGCCCGATGCGCCCCGAGGTCGGCGCAAGTCGACCAATGTGGGCGACGACGAGGAGGTGTTGGAGTTGCGGGCCGCGCTGCGGGCCCATCCCTGCCACGCCTGCCCGGACCGGGAGCAGCACGCTCGATGGGCCGAGCGCGCCGCCCGCCTCGAGCGGGAGATCGCCGGGTTGCGCTCGCGGATCGAGGGTCGCACTACCTCCCTCGGCCGCACCTTCGATCGCATCTGCCGACTGCTGGACGACCGCGGCTACCTGGCCGGCGAGGAGACGACGCCACCGGGCCGACAGCTCGCCCGGATCTGGGCGGAGGCGGACCTGGTCGTGGCCGAGTGCCTTCGCGACGGCGCTTGGGACGGCTTGGACGCCGCCGAACTCGCCGCCGTCGCCTCGACCATGGTCTATGAAGCGCGTCGCGACGAGCGCGCGGCCGACCGGATGCCGTCGGTGGCGGTCCGCGAGGCACTGGCGACGACCGTTCGCATTTGGTCCGATCTGGTCGACGACGAGGCGGCCGTCGGCTTGCCGCAGAGCCGCGAGCCCGAACTGGGATTCGTGTGGGCGATCTACCGGTGGGCCCGGGGCGAACGTCTCGACCGGGTACTCACGGCCGCCGCGGAAACCGGTTCGGAGCTGTCCGCCGGGGACTTCATCCGTTGGTGCAAGCAGGTCCTCGACCTGCTCGAGCAACTTGCGGCGGCCCCATCGGCCGGTGGAGGGACTCCGCCGGTGGTCGCGCCCGCCCGAGCGGCGGCCCAGGCGATCCGCCGGGGAGTGGTGGCTCAGAGCATGGCGCCATGAGCAGCCGCCGGCCCGGAAGCCGGCGGGTCGACGGCCCCGTGGCTGGCTACTGCACCAGCGCCAGGTGACCAAGTAGCGTGTGGCCGAGCGACCGCCACAACACGATGAGGTGCCTGATGAGCGACCAGGGCGACCAGGGCCAGCAATGGCCGCCGTACAACCCACAGCAGCCGGCTTCGGGTGCGTGGCCGCCGCCGGCTGGGCCGGCGCCGCAGTACGGCCAGCCGTCAGGATCGCAACCGCCGCCGGCCGAGCAGCCCCCGCCGCGGGCCGACGAACCGCCCGCGACCCAGGAGTCGCCCGCCGACGAGTCCGCCCCGGCCGAGTCCGCCGACGACCGGACACCGGCCGAGGAGCCGTCCGCTGAGGAAACGCCCGACGACGCTAGTGCCACTCAGCACATGCAGAGGCCGGAACCGGAACGCCCAAGCCTCGATTCCGACGAGTCGCACACGGCGGTGTTCCCACCGGTACAAGCCCAGCAACCCGACTACGGCGACGCTGCGGCGCCTTACTCTCCGCCGAGCCAGCAGACCTACGGTCAGCAGCAGTACGGGCAGCAGCAGTACGGCCAGCAACAGTACGGGCAGCAACAGTACGGGCAGCAGCAGTACGGCCAGCAGCCTTACGGTCAGGAGACCTACGGTCAGCAGCCCTACGGTCAGCAGCCCTATGGCCAGGAGGCCTACGGCCAGCCGCCCTATGGCCAGGATGCCTACGGCCAGCAGCCCTATGGCCAGCCGCCCTATGGCCAGCCCGCGACTCCGGGCTACGGAGCCCCGGCTGCATACGGCCAGCCGTCCGAACAGCCCTACGGTCAAGCGCAGCAGCCGTACGGCCAGCCGGCGTACGGGGCCCAGTCCTATGGCCAACAGCAGGGCCAGACGTATCCGCAGCAGTCCGGCTACGGGGAGGCGGCCCCGCCCGCTTACGGAGAGCAGTATGGCGCCGCGCCGGCGTACGGTGCCCCGGGTTACGGCCAGCCGGGTTACGGTCAGGCGGGTTACGGGGCACCCGACTACCCGCGCGGCCCCGCTGGCTCAGGCCAGAAGAAGGGCAAGGCCACGCTCTACAGCATCATCGCCCTGGTGGTGCTCATCGTCGTCCTGGTCCTGATCAGCATCCTGGCGAAGGTCCCGGCATCGCTGTATCCGAAGAAACTGAGCCATACGGCGGTCGAGAGGTACATCGCCCGCAATTTCACCGCCAGCGACGTGAAGTGCAACGACGGCAAAAACTTCAAGATCAAGAAGAACGACACGTTCACCTGTACCGCGGCCCAGAACGCGTCGTTCACCGTCAAACTGATCAACAGCGACGGCGGCTACGAGGTCACCAAGACCGGCTGATCGCCGCTCAGCCGAGTGCGTTCGCGATCGCGGCCTGGACGCGCCTTATCGAACTCTCGATTCCGAGCTCCTCGACAAGCTCGGCGAGGCGCTGTGCGGCTGCGGGCTGCTCCGGCAGCGCGTCGTCGATAGCTGGGACGGGCGCGTCGGTGCGCCCGCGGACAGCGGCCGGGGCGACGGCGAGGTAGTCGCGGGCGGCGCGAACCTTGCCCGACGCCCCTGCGGGAAAGCCGGCGTCGCCGGTGTCCGCGGCCGCGAGGATCGCCTCGACCGGCCCGAACCGGTTGACGATCGCCGCGGCGGTCTTCTCCCCGATGCCGGGCACCCCTGGCAGCCCGTCGCTCGGGTCGCCGCGCAGGACCGCGAAATCGGGATAGAACTCAGCCGGCACGCCGTAGCGGGCCTGGACCTCCGCCGGGCCCATCGCCTCCAACTTGGCGATGCCCTTACCGGTGTAGAGCACGGTGATGCGGTCGGTGGCCATCGCAAGCAGGTCGCGGTCGCCGCTGACGATTGCGACCGGTTCGCTGTCGCGCACCGCAAGCGTTGCGATCACGTCATCGGCCTCGAAGCCGGCGGCTCCGGCGGTGGCCAGGCCGAGGGCAGCAAGCACCTCCAGCAACACCGGCACCTGAGGGGCCAGCGCAGCCGGTACGTCCTCGCTGCCGTCTCTCGCCACCCGGTGCGCCTTGTACGACGGGACGAGAGCGACCCGGAATGCCGGACGCCAGTCGAGGTCGAGACAGGCCACGTATCGACTCGGCCTGCGGCGTTCGATCAAGGCGGCGCTCATGTCCAGAAAACCGCGGATCGCGTTGACCGGCCGGCCGTCCGGTGCGGTGATGGACTCCGGCAACGCGTAGAACGCCCGAAAGTACAGGTTGGCCGCGTCGATCAACATCAGTTCGCTCACGAAGCCTGACGCTAGCGTGCCGCGCCGACTTATCAGTAGACCGATCGGGCCGGGTCCGTGCTGCCGCGGACGACGAGTTGGGTCGGCAGCACGACGGCATCACGCTCGGCTTCGGGGTCGGCCATGACCGCGATCAACCGCTCGGCGATGTCCAGGGCCTGCTCGGCCACTGGTTGCCGGACCGTGGACAGGTCCATCAACTCGGCGTTGACCTGATCGTCGAAGCCGATGACGGCCACGTCGCCGGGGACGCCGAGCCGGGCCCGCCGGATGCTGCGCAACGCCCCGTAGGCCATCTCGTCGCTCTCGGCGAAGATCGCTGTCGGCCGCTCCGGCAGCGCCAGCAGGGCTTCCGCCGCCTGGCTGCCGCCCTCGACGGTGAAGTAGCCGAGTACCTCCAACGCCGGGTCCAATTCGATGCCCGCTGCGCGTAAGGCGTCGCGGTAGCCGTCGCGCCGGCGCAGCGGGGGAGTGAACCGCATCGGATCATCGGTGTCGCCGCCGATCAGGCCGATGCGGCGATGCCCGAGCGCGAGCAAATGCTCCACGGCCTGCCGGGCGCCGCGCACGTCGTCAATGCGCACCGACAGAAAGCCGGCTCGCTCGAGGCCGAGCAGCGCGACCGGCTCGCCCAGGGCATCCAGCGCGTCGAACTCCTTGTCGGACAGAACCAGGCTGATCACGAGCACGGCGTCGACGCGCTTGCGCATCGGCATCAACTCGAAGAACCGACTGCGGCCGGCTTCGTCGCCGAGGTTGTAGAGCAAGAGGTCGTAGCCCGCCTTGCGCAGGGCGGTTTCGACCGTGTCGATGACCTCCGCGAAGAACCAGCGATTGATGAACGGCACGACGGCGCCGACGGTCGCGCTCCGCCCGCTGGCCAGCCGCGCGGCGAACGGCGAGGCGATGTAGTCGAGTTCGTCGGCCGCGGCGAGGACCCGGGCGCGGGTGGCGGTGGCGACGTCGGGCAGACCGCGGAGCGCCCGCGACACCGTCGCTATCGACACGCCCGCCAACCGGGCGACGTCCTCGATACTTGCGGCCATGCAGGTCCCAACGGTGGGTGAGCTGTAAACGCTACCGCTCGGTGCCCTGCGGGTGATCTTCAGGCGCTCCCGCGGGCCCCTGGCAGACTCGTGACGTGCGCACCCTGTACCGCAACGGCCGCGTGTACAGCCCCCCAGGCGGAGCCGTCACCGCCATGCTGGTCGAGGACGACACCATCGTCTGGCTGGGCGGGGAGGACGGCATCGAGGATCCGGCGGGCGCCGCGATCGTCGATCTCGGCGGCGCATTGGTCACGCCGGCGTTCGTCGATGCCCATGTGCACGCCACGTCCAGCGGGCTGAGGCTGTCCGGGTTGGACCTGAGCGGGTGCGCGACACTGCCGGCAGCACTGGACGCTGTCGAAGCGGCCGCCCGGTCCGGCGGGGGTCGGCCCATCCTCGGCGGCGGCTGGGACGAAACCCGCTGGCCCGAGCAGCGGCCGCCCACCGCGGCCGAACTCGACCGCGCGGCCTACGGCGGTTCGGTGTACCTGGCTCGCGTCGACGTGCATTCGGCCGTCGTGTCGTCGGTGCTCGCGGCCGCCGTGCCCCGCCTCGCGACGCTGGCCGGATATCGGGCCGACGGTTGGTTGACCAGGGACGCCCACGACGCCGCTCGCACGGCCGCGCACGCGGCTCTGCGTCCGCAGCAGATCCGCGACGCCCAGCGCGCCGCACTCCGGCACGCCGCTTCGCTCGGCATCGGTTGCGTGCACGAAATGGCCGGACCGTCCATTTCCAGTCCCGACGATCTTGCCGGGTTGCTCGCCCTGGCCGGCGCCGAGCCCCTTCCTGAGGTGATCGGGTACTGGGGGGAGCTGTTCGGTATCGAGACGGCCCGCGAACTGGGCGCCGTAGGAGCTGGGGGTGACCTGTTCTGCGACGGCTCGCTCGGTTCGCACACCGCGGCCCTGCACGAGCCGTACACCGACCACCCCGAGACGAGCGGCGCGCTGCGCTTCGCCACGGCCGATCTCGTCGAGCACATTGCCCGGTGTTCCGCGGCCGGCCTGCAGGCGGGTTTTCACGCGATCGGCGACGCCGCGGTCGACCAGGTGCTCGACGCGACGGACGAGCTGACGGCTCGGTCCGGTCGGCCCGGCGGTACCGGGCACCGCCTGGAACACGCCGAGCTGGTCGGTGACCCGCAGCGCCTGGCCGCCTCCGGGCTGATCGCGTCGATGCAGCCGGTGTTCGATGCGACGTGGGGTGGGCCGGACGGGATGTACGCCGACCGGCTCGGCCCCACCCGCGCGGCCCGGCTCAACCGCTTCGCCGAACTCGATTCCGCTGGCGTCGAGCTCGCATTCGGTTCGGACTCGCCGGTCACCCCGCTGGGTCCTTGGGCGGCGGTACGGGCCGCCGCTTACCCGTCCGACTCGACGGCCGCCATCGCCGTCGACGCGGCATTCACCGCGCACACCGCCGGCGGGTGGCGGGCCGCCGGAGACGCGGAGGGCGGCCGGCTCGGAGCCGGTCGCCCGGCGACGTTCGCCGTCTGGCGGACCGCCGAGGGGGAGCGGCCGGATTTGCCGGACGTCCGACCGGGCCGCGAGCTGCCCGAATGCCTGCTCACCGTGGTGCGCGGCGCTGCGGTATTCGACGTCGGGATCGGACGTGGCTGAGAATCCCGCCCGGCGCTCGCGCCGGCTCGGCGATACTCGACGCATGCTGCCGCGACGAGCCCCGGCCGGCCGGGTCAGCCGCGGCGGAGCGCGGGCACCGATACCGGCTCCGTGGGCCGCGCTCATCGTCGTGCTCGGCGGACTGGCGGGCGTCGGCGCCTTTCCGCGGTTCGGGTTCTGGCCGTTGGCAATTCTGAGCGTGGCCGCGTTTTCCGTAGGCGCGCACGGCCAGCGCAGCCGCACCGGCGCCTGGCTCGGTGTGCTCTACGGCTTGGCCTTCTTCGGCCCGCTGCTGCACTGGACCGGCATCTACGTCGGGGCGGTGCCGTGGTTGCTCCTGGTCGTGTCCCAGGCGGCGTTCCTGGCCGGGCTCGGCGCGGTCCTGCCGCTGGTGCAGCGGCTGCCCGTCGCCCCCGCTTGGATCGCGACCGCCTGGGTGCTGCAGGAGGCGCTGCGTGACCGACTGCCATTCGGTGGGTTCCCGTGGGGCCGGTTGGCCTTCAGCCAAGCGCGCTCACCGCTGCGCTGGTTCGCCGCGCTCGGCGGCGCGCCGCTCGTCAGCTTCGCCGTCGCGATCGCAGGCGGGGCGCTGGCCGCGGCGGTGCCGTTCGTGCTCGCTACCCGATGGCGCCCGGTGGCGGCAGTCACGGCGGCGGTGGTGGCCGTGCCGGTACTCGGCGCCCTGCTCGGCTGGCCACTACGCCCGGCGCCGGATCGCGAGGGCGCCACCACGACGGTGGCGCTGATACAGGGCAGCGTCCCTGACCTCGGGCTGGACTTCGAGGAGCGGGCCCGCCAGGTGCTCGACAACCACATCGCCGAAACCAACCGGTTGGCCGCCGAGATCGAGGCCGGAACGGTGCCCCGACCGAGCCTGATCGTCTGGCCGGAAGACGCTTCCGATGTCGATCCCTTCCAGGACGCGACGGCCTACCGGGATATCGACGCGACCGTGCGAGCGGTGGGGGTGCCGATACTGGTTGGCGCGATCCTCCAGGGCCCCGGTGCGGACCATCGCCGCAACGCCGGAATCCTCTGGTCGCCGACGACCGGCCCGGGTGCGACCTACCTGAAGCGACACCCGGTGCCGTTCGCCGAGTACATCCCGCTGCGCAGCATCGCCGAGTTCGTGAGCTCGGATGCGAAGCTGGTGACCCAGGACATGGTCGCGGGCCGGGGGAACGGGGTCGTGCGGGGCGGGCCCTATCCCATCGGAGACGTGATCTGCTTCGAGATCGCCTACGACGGTCTGGTCCGTTCATCGGTCGCGGCCGGCGCGCGCCTGCTAGTCGTCCAGACCAACAATGCCACGTTCGGGCATACGGCCGAGACCTACCAACAACTGGCGATGAGCCAGCTGCGGGCGGTCGAGAGTGGGCGCACGGTGCTGCAGGTCGCCACCACCGGGCTGTCGGCGATCATCGCCCCCGACGGAACGATCCGGGAGCGGTCCGGCAAGCTGTTCACGCCGGCCACCCTGGTCGCGACCGTACCGCTTCGCAGCGCCAAGTCGCCGGCCACGCGGCTGGGCGCGCTTCCGGAGTACGTTCTGGCCGCACTCGCATTAGGCGCGGTTGGTTGGTCGATCCGGCCGGTCCGCCGAAGCGCGCGGGCCGGTACTACCGAAAACCCCGAGGAGATGGTGCACACGTGACGCCCCCTGGGAATGCCGCGGCGCCACGGGTGCTCGTGATCATCCCGACCTACAACGAGCGCGACAACATCGAAGCAATCACCGGACGAGTTCGGACGGCGGTTCCCGGCGCCGACGTGCTGATCGTGGACGACGCTAGCCCTGACGGCACCGGCCCGGTCGTCGACGCCTTGGCCGAGCGCGACGTCAAGGTGCACGTGCTGCATCGACGCGCGAAGGAAGGGCTCGGCCCGGCCTACGTCGCGGCGTTCACCCAAGGCCTGGCCGACGGCTACGACGTCCTGGTGGAGATGGACGCCGACGGATCCCACGCCCCCGAGCAACTGCCCACGCTGCTGGCTGCACTCGACGATGCCGACGTGGTGCTGGGTTCGAGATGGGTTCCCGGTGGGTCAGTGTTGAACTGGCCCCGGCATCGCGAATTGCTCTCCAGGGGCGCGAACCTCTACGCCCGCTTGGCCCTAGGTATCAAACTTCGCGACTCTACTGCCGGTTACCGGGCCTATCGCCGCAACGTGCTCGAGGCGATCGACTACGCCGCTGCCGCCTCCGAGGGCTACTGCTTCCAGGTCGATCTGGCGTGGCGGGCCCTGCGCCGCGGTTTCCGGGTGGCCGAAGTACCGATCACGTTCGCCGAACGCGAGCGCGGCGAGAGCAAGATGAGCGGGTCGATCGTGGGGGAGGCCTTCTGGCGGGTCACTCGGTGGGGTGTTGATCACCGCGGCCGCCAGGTACGCGCCGCCCTGAACCGGCGCTCGGCGCAGCATTAGCTGCGCCGAGCGATAGGCAGTGTGGCGGCGTCAGGCGCTCTTCGCGCCGCGCCGGGCGCGCAGGACGTCGAGCCGCTCGGCGAGGACTTCCTCGAGGTCGGCGATCGTGCGTCGCTCCATCAGCATGTCCCAGTGGGTGCGGACAGCCTTGACCTTCTTCGCTTCGGGCTCGGGCCCGTCGATCAGAACACCTGGTGTCCCGTCGAGGCGGCACTCCCAGGTCGTGGGAATCTCTGCTTCCTCTGAGAACGGAACGCTGTACTCGTGGCCCCGCGGACAGCGGTAGGCCGCGACGTTGCGTGGGGCTGGCTCGGCGCCATATTCGGTCTCATAGCTGACCGCGCCCAGCCGACTGCCCCGCAGTGTCCGATCTGCCATGGTGGGCACCTCCTGGACGAGAAAATTTCCGAAATTTGCTTGCGTCTGATCAACGATCAGGGCTATGTGATGATTCCCCGATCGTTGAACTGTTAACCATGTCCGGCCGCAGGTGACTACGGCTGTTCCAGGGCCGTCGACGCGTCCGTTCCGACTGAGGGAGTCCGACCGTGTTCCGATCGACGCGCCGCCTGCCCGTAGCTATATCCGTACCATCGGCCGATTCGGTTCAATTCTTTAGCCGATTGCCCTCTGCTCGCACGATCGGCATCTGCGTCGGGGCCACCCGCCTGACCATCGGCGCCGTCTTCCTGGCCGCCCCGGTGGCGTCGGTGCGCCTGATGGGCCTCGACAGTGCCACCGCGGCGCGGGTCAGCTGGCTGGCGCGGATGACGGCTGCGCGCGACGGGGTCCTCGGAGCGGGCACCCTGGCCTCCTCCGCGAGTCGCTCCGGTGCGGTCGGATGGTTGCTGGCCGGCTCGATCTCGGACGCGGCCGATGCCGCAGTGCTGGTCTCGGCCCTGCGCCAGGGCAAGCTCGGAGGCTGGCGGGCCCAGGCGATCTCTGCCGGCGCGGTGGGGGCGGCCATCGTGGCCGGGGCGGCTGCGGTGGACCTCCAACGGCGCGGGTGAGCGGAGCCCTAGCCCGGCCGCCACTGGCCGCGGTCGATGAGAACATCACGCAGGACGTCAGCCGCATCGGTCATCAGCCCGTCAACCCCTAAGTCGAGCAGTCGGACCATTTCAGCCCGGCGGTTCACGGTCCAGGCGTGGACCGGCAAGCCGAGACGGTGCGCGGTGGCGACGTATCGCCCGTCCACGAAGGGCACCGGGCCGATCCGAGCCGGCACCTGGGCACATTGGCCCGGCCCGCGGCGCGGCAGCCGACGCAGCGACGTAGCCGCGCGCAGGGCCAGCGCCTCCCGTGGACCCAGAGCGGTACACAGCCGCGGCCCCAGGACCCGGCGCACGGCCGCGACGCGTGCGCCGGAGAAGGCACCCACGCAGACCCGGTCGATCGAGCGGGTGCGGCGGATCGCGTCGATCGTGGGACCGATGCAATGTTCGGCCTTGATATCGATGTTCACCCGCGCGTCCGGCCAGGCATCGAGCAGTTCGGCCAGCACTGGGATGCGTTCGCTGCCGCCGATCCGAGCGTGCCGGACCTGGGCCCAGGGCAGGTCGCCGACCCGGCCGCGCTGGTCGGTCACCCGGTCCAGCGTGTTGTCGTGGAAGGCGAGCGCGACGCCGTCGGCCGTCACCCGCACGTCCGTCTCGAGGTAGCGGTAGCCGAGCGCCACCGCCCGCTCGAATGCCGCCATCGAGTTCTCGCCACCGGTCGGCGCGAAGCCTCGGTGCGAGAAGGCGATCGGCGTCGGACCATCGAGAAACGGCACCCTGCGATCATGCCCAACCCGACCCGCCGGCAGGTACCGCAACGATCGGCGGTTGGACCCCCGGAACCGGAAGCAGATCGTCCGGAAATTGCCCTACGGTGTGCGCATGACCGACCTTGGCGATCAGGACCTCACCCGATCCACCTCGCGCGAGTGAGTCTCCTGGACGCCACCTCCACCCGGGTGTACTTCAATGACGCCAAGCTGACCGTACTGGAGAAGGAGAGCTGATGGACATCCTGCTCATCGCCGGCCTTTGGCTGGACGGAGCCGTATGGGACGACGTCGTGCCCGCGCTGGAGACACTCGGTCATCGGCCGGTGCCACTCACTCTCCCGGGGCAGGGTGACGGATCCGCCTCTGCCACGCTCGACGATCAGGTCACGACGGCGCTCGCCGCAGTGGACGCCGCGACGGAGAAGCCCATGGTCGTCGGCCATTCCGCGGCCTGCTCGCTGGCCTGGCTGGCCGCCGACGCCCGGCCCGAGAAGCTGGCCAAAGTCGCCCTGATCGGAGGCTTTCCGTCGCCCGACGGACAGGCCTACGCCGACTTCTTCGACACGAAGGACGGCGTGATGCCCTTCCCGGGCTGGGGGCCGTTCGAGGGGCCCGATTCGGCTGACCTCGACGAGGACGCCAGGCGCGGGTTCGAATCGCGGGCGATCCCGGTGCCCGAGGGGGTGAGCAAGGGTGTGGTCCGGCTGGCCGACGAGCGCCGGTTTGACGTGCCGGTCGTGCTGGTGTGCCCCGAGTTCACCCCGGCGCAGGCTCAGGAGTGGATCAGCTCCGGCGACGCGCCCGAGCTGGCCAAGGCCAAGCACCTCGACCTCGTCGACATCGACTCGGGCCACTGGCCGATGCTCACCAAGCCGGTCGAGTTGGCCCGAATACTGGCGGCCGCCGCCACGGCCTGAACCACGCCGAAAGGACTCCGAGATGTCATACGCGACGCGGCCTCTCGACGCCTCGACGTGGGATGCCTTCGCCGAACTCGTCGAGCGCAACAACGGGGTTTTCGGCGGGTGCTGGTGCATCGGGTACCACCCCGAGTGCGGTCAGAAGGGAATCAGCCATCGCGCGGTCAAGGAGGACCGGGTCCGGACTGATCGCGCGCACGCCGCACTCGTCCTCGACGAGACCGGCGCTGCGCAGGGCTGGTGTCAGTACGGCAGTCCGGAAGAACTCCCGGGCATCAAGCACCGGCGCGAGTACGAAAAGGACGCGCCGCCGCGGCCCGACTGGCGGATCACCTGCTTCTACGTCGACAAGAGACATCGCGGCCAGGGTGTCGCCAGGGCAGCGCTGGAGGGCGCCCTCGACCAGATCGCCCGTGCCGGCGGCGGCCTGGTCGAGGCCATCCCAGAGGTGACCACGGGCCGCGAGGCGCCGGGCCGCTTCCTGTTCAGCGCCACCGTCGAACTGTTCGAGCAGTACGGATTCAGCCGCGATCGGCAGGTCGGCAAGCATGCCTGGATCGTGAGCAAGGTGGTCGCTCAGGCTTGAGCCCGGGAATCGGCAGGGTACGGCGAATCCTCGTCAGCTGATGGGAGCGGGTCGGCGGACGGGGCGGCCTCCCGGGAGAGCGCGGGATCGTCACTCAGGGCCGCGGCGTGCGCGCGCAGCAGCAGTGCGAGCAGGCCGGCCATCACGAGGCAGCCCACACCCGCGACGGTGAACACCGGTCGCAGCCCGATCTGGTTCGCCACCGCACCTCCGAGCAACGAGCCGATCGCAATGGCACCCCACACCACCGTTCGGTAAGCGCCCTGCACCCGACCGAACAGTTCCTGCGGAATGAGCGCCTGGCGCAGTGACATCGTCAGCACGTTCCACGTCATCACGCCGGCACCGCAACCGCCGAACAGGACCGCGCCGATCAGCCCGTTGCGGGTCAGACCCATGAGCGCGAGCGTTACCGCGCTGAACACCGATCCGACGTTCAGCACGACCGCGCGCCCGAAGCGGCGCGCGAGCGGTGGCGTGGCCAGTCCACCCAGCAGACCGCCGACGCCGCCAACGATCAGGACCAGGCCGAAGTCGCCTGCCGGCAGTCGCAGCACCTCGAGCACGTAGAGCACGAGCACGCCACTGGCCATGCTGGACAGGCCGGCGGTTCCGGCAGAGACCAGGGTCAGCCCACGAAGGAGGCGGTGTGCGCGCAGCCAACGCACCCCGTCAGCCATGTCGACCCGAAAAGATGCCTTGGCGCCGGAGCGCTTCGGTCGGTAGTTACCGCGCAGGGTGAGCATGAGGGCCGCTGCGACAGCGAAGCCGCCGGCGTTCACCAGGAATGGTGCGGCCACGGCCAGCGTAAACAGCGACGATCCCAGCGGAGCGCCCAGGAACGTCTGGCCGAGCATCTCCTCGACGGTGAGCACGCCGTTCGCGCTGTCGAGCCGCTCACTCGTCACCACCTGCGGCAGAATGGCGCGGATCGCGCTGTCGTACACCGTCTCGGCCAGGCCGAGGGCGAACGCGACGACATAGAGCGCGGCGATGTTCGCGTGGTGAGTGAGAACCAGGACAGCCAGCGTGGCCGTCGCCGCGGCGCGCACGGTGTTCGCCGCCGACATCGCGTGCCGTCGGTCGAGCCGGTCGACCAGGGCGCCGCTCGGCAGCGCGAACAGCAGCCAGGGCAGGAACGCGAACGTCACCAGTCCGGATACGAGCACCGGGTTGCGCGTGTAAGTGGCGGCGAGCAACGGCAACGCGGTGCGACCGATGCCATCGGCGAGGTTGGATGTCGCGCTGCTGGCGTACATCCGCCAGAACGTGCGCCCCAGCTTGTTCACGGCCGGCCTTCGGTGTCCGTGGGAAACACGGCGTACTGCACGTCGACCTTGCGCGCGCCGCGGCCGGGCTTGAGTTGTCGGTATCGATCCACGACCGCGGCCAGTTCATCGGCCAACGCGCGGGTCTGGGTCGGGTTGAGCTCGAGCTGAGCATCCATATCGCTGCTGGCGCGTTGCCACGCCTGCGGCCATTGCGTGGCCGTGGCGAACCAGTTCGCGAGCCGGCGGCTGCGGTCGGCCTGGAACTCGCGCAGCAGGAAACCGGCCGCCTCGCGGGTGTCCTCATTCTCGAGGAACTCGAAGCCGGTCACGTGGAGCTGATCGACCGCCATCTGCCACCACTGCTGGCGGGTGGTGTCGGCGCCGGCATCGGACTGCTCGACCAGCCCGTGCCGGGCCAACTGGCGCAGGTGATAGCTGACCGCGCCCGTCGTCTCGCCGAGTTCGGTCGCCAGGCTGGTGACGCTGGCCCGGTCGCGCAGCTGCAGGACCCGCAAGATCTGCACCCGGAGCGGGTGGGCGAGCGCCTTGAGCGTCGGAGCGTCGACTTCGAGCCTGCGGACCTTCGTCATCGTGCCAACATACATTTGCAAAGAGTCCTTTGCAAATGTTCGTTTGCGTCAGGTTGGCGATGGTCGGGATCGGCCGCGCCCGGCTCGGCCCCGCAGCCGGGAGACACGCCGTGAGTTGACCGGTTAGGGGGGCAAGGTCGGACGGCTCGCCGGGTTGCCCGAAACTCGACTGCGATCAGCGTCACGTCCTGTCAAGCTGGGTGCATGCCCAACACGCCGGTCGATCTCGCCGAGAAGCTGTCGTCGTTTACCGAGCACTGGTCGCCGAAGGTCGTTGCCCGGCTCAACGACTACGAGATCAAGGTCGTCAAGGTCCAGGGCGAGTTCGTCTGGCACACCCACGATGACACCGACGAACTGTTCCTCGTTTTGGACGGTCAGCTGACGATCCAACTGCGCGACGGCGACGTGGCCCTGCGCCCGGGTCAGCTATACGTCGTACCCCGCGGCGTCGAGCACTGTCCGATCGCGGCTGGCGAGGTGCGGGCCATGCTTATCGAGCGCGCCGGCGTGGTCAACACGGGCAGCGCAGGCGGCAAGCTCACGGCCAGCTACGACGACTCCCTCGCGTAGCCGTCGACGGGTAGCCGCGCTCAACTGGTACGAATCGTGCTCATCGGCTCCGCCGTCGGTCGGGTGTGGCACGATCTCGCAGGTGACCAGTAGGCGGGCAACCGCGGAGCACCTGCGCGACCTCGCGCGACTGCGCCGGGTTCGCGACCGGATCGACCGCGAGTACGCACAGCCGCTCGACGTCGAGGCGCTCGCCCGTGGCGCGCACATCTCGGCCGGGCACCTCAGCCGCGAGTTCCGCGCTGCGTATGGCGAGTCGCCGTACGGCTATCTAATGACGCGGCGTATCGAGCGCGCGATGGCGCTGCTGCGGCGTGGTGACCTTAGCGTCACCGAGGTCTGTTTCGCGGTGGGCTGCCAGTCACTGGGTACGTTCAGCACTCGCTTCACCGAGCTTGTCGGCGTACCGCCCAGCACGTACCGGCGCGAGCACGCCGAGGCGACGGTGGGAATGCCGCCCTGCGTGGCCAAACAGGTCACCAGACCGGTCAGGAATCGAGAAGCACCGACCACGGCACGGACGTAACGTCGTCGCCATGGACATCACGATTACCTCGAGCTTCCTGCCCCAGAACGACCCCGACGCCGCGATCGCGTTCTACCGCGACACGTTGGGCTTCGAGATCCGCAACGACGTCGGATACAACGGCCTGCACTGGATCACGGTCGGGCCGCCGGGCCAGCCTGAAGTGTCGATCGTCTTGTACCCGCCGACCGCCACCCCCGGCGTCACCGAGGACGAGCAGCGGGCCGTCGCCGAAATGATGGCCAAGGGCACCTACGGCAAACTGCTGCTGGGCACCAAGGATCTCGACGGCACGTTCGAGCGGGTGCAGTCAGGCGACGCCGAGGTCGTGCAGGAACCGACCGAGCAGCCATACGGCGTAAGGGACTGCGCATTCCGCGACCCGGCCGGCAACGAGATCCGTATCCAGGAGCAGAGCTAGCGATGCCCACCGCGCGTGCCGCCGACAGCCACGACCTGATCTGCGTCCACGGCGCGCGCGTGAACAATCTCAAGGACGTCAGCGTCGACATCCCCAAACGCCGACTGACGGTGTTCACCGGCGTGTCGGGCTCGGGCAAGAGCTCGCTCGTGTTCAGCACGATCGCCGCCGAATCGCAGCGGCTGATCAACGAGACCTACAGCGCGTTCCTGCAGGGCTTCATGCCGAACCTGGCCCGGCCCGAGGTTGATTTCCTGGACGGCCTGACCACCGCGATCATCGTGGATCAGGAGCGCATTGGTGCCAACCCCCGCTCCACCGTCGGCACCGCCACTGACGCGAACGCGATGCTGCGGATCCTCTTCAGCCGGCTGGGCAAACCACACATCGGCTCGCCCAACGCATACTCCTTCAACGTCCCGACCCGGACAGCCAGCGGTGTCATGAGCACCGACAAGGCAGGCCGGGTCGAGAGAAGCGTGGTGCGCAACGCCATTTACCTCGGCGGTATGTGTCCACGGTGCGAGGGCATGGGCGCGGTCAGCGACTTCGATCTCACGGCGCTCTACGACGAGACCAAGTCCCTTGCCGAGGGCGGGCTGACCGTCCCCGGCTACAGCATGGACGGCTGGTACGGCCGCATCTTCAGCGGTGCCGGCTTCGACATGAACAAGCCGATCGGCAAGTACAACAGGAAGGACCTCGACAAGCTGCTCTACGGCCAGCCGACGAAGATCAAGGTTGAGGGAGTCAACCTCACCTACGAGGGCGTGATCCCGAAGATCCAGAAGTCGATGCTGTCGAAGGACGTCGACGCGATGCAGCCCCACATCCGCGCCTTCGTCGAGCGGGCGATCACGTTCCAGGCCTGCCCCGAATGCGACGGCACTCGGCTCACGAAGCAAGTGCTGTCCTCGAAGATCAAGGGCAAGAACATCGCCGACGTCTGCGCCATGCAAATCAGCGACCTGGCCGACTGGGTACGGGGGCTCGACGAGCCGTCAGTGGCGCCGCTGCTCGCCGGGCTGCAACACCTGCTCGACGCATTCGCCGCCATTGGATTGGGCTACCTGTCGCTCGACCGGCCGTCGGGCACGCTGTCCGGGGGAGAGGCGCAGCGCACGAAGATGATCCGCCACCTCGGGTCCTCGCTCACCGACGTCACCTACGTCTTCGACGAACCCACGGTCGGCATGCATCCCCACGACATCGAGCGGATGAACGCGTTGCTGTTGCAACTGCGGGACAAGGGCAACACCGTTCTCGTCGTTGAGCACAAGCCCGAGACGATCGCGATCGCCGACCACGTCGTCGATCTCGGACCCGGCGCGGGCACTGCGGGCGGCACGGTCTGCTTCGAGGGCACGGTGACCGGGCTGCGGGGGAGTGGCACGATCACCGGTCGCCACTTCGACGACCGGGCGCCCCTGAAGGATTCGGTGCGTTCGCCCACCGGCACCTTGGCGGTCCGTGGCGCCTCGACGCACAACCTTCAGAACGTGGACGTCGACATTCCGCTCGGCGTGCTGTGCGTGCTCACGGGCGTCGCCGGCTCGGGCAAGAGTTCGCTGATACAGGGCTCGGTCGCCCGCCGCGACGGAGTCGTCGTCGTCGACCAGGCCGCGATCAAGGGCTCGCGGCGCAGCAATCCGGGGACCTACACCGGCCTGCTCGAGCCGATCCGCAAGGCATTCGCCAAGGCCAACGACGTCAAGCCGGCGCTGTTCAGCTCCAACTCGGAGGGCGCTTGCCCCGCCTGCAACGGTGCCGGTGTCATCTACACCGAGCTCGGGGTGATGGCCACGGTCGAGTCCACGTGCGAGGAGTGCGAGGGCAACCGGTTCCAGGCGTCGGTGTTGGAGTACACACTCGGCGGCCGCAACATCGCCGAGGTGCTCGCGATGCCGGTGACGGAGGCCGAGGAGTTCTTCGGTTCCGGTGCCGCCGCGGTGCCCGCGGCCCACAAGATCCTCGACCGGCTCGCCGACGTCGGGCTCAGTTACGTCAGCCTGGGCCAACCGCTCACGACCTTGTCCGGCGGCGAACGTCAGCGGCTGAAGCTGGCCACCCAGATGGCCGAGAAGGGCGACACGTACGTGCTGGACGAGCCGACCAGCGGCCTGCACCTCGCCGACGTCGAGCAGCTGCTCGGCCTGCTCGACCGGCTGGTCGACTCCGGCAAGTCGGTGATCGTCATCGAGCACCACCAAGCGGTCATGGCCCACGCCGACTGGATCGTCGACCTCGGTCCCGGCGCCGGACACGACGGCGGCCGGATCGTCTTCGAGGGCACACCCGCCGATCTCGTTGCTGCCCGCTCCACCCTCACCGGCGAGCACCTCGCGGCCTACGTCGGCACAGCCAGTGGCCGACCGAGGCCCTCGCGCTGAACGTGGACGGCCGACAGGACCACTGTCCCGCACCCAGGGGTCAGGTGTCGTACTCGTCGGGCAGGCGCATCGCGGGACCGCCGACGTGCAGGCCGAGTGGAGCCGCTCGTCCCGCCGGTTCCTCCCAGGCCTCCTGGCGGCCGAGGGCGGTGAGGTCGAGGTAGCGGTAGCCGTTGTGGAAATCCTCGATGCCTCGGCCGTAGGTGGAGTAGGTGTGGAAGACCTCGTTGCCGACCCGCAGGAACGCGCTGATGCCGGGCATCTCTTCACCGCGCATGTCCTCCGTCCACGCTCCGCCGGTCCACGGGGTTCCGGTCTCGGCGAGTTCGGCTTCGGTGCGGAAGTGGAGTAGTACCGGTACTACGCGGTCATCGAGGGTGGCGTGGAAGTCGTAGTTGAAGTCGCTGCCGTATGAGGAGTACCAGGGGAACGTCCAGCCCATCCGCTCGCGGAACGCAGCGAGCTTCGGGAACGGCGCCCGGGACACCGCCACGAGCGTGGTGTTGCGCACGTGCAGTTGCCTCAGCCGGCCGATCTCGTCGGCGGCGGAGGAGCAGCTCGGGCACCCCTGGTCCCATTCGGGCCCGAACATGAAGTGGTGCATCACCAGTTGCGGACGGCCGTCGAACAGGTCGAGCAGGCGCACGGTCCCGTTCGGACCCTCGAACGCGTACGGCTTGTCCATGCGGACCATCGGCAATCGACGGCGATCGGCGTTGACCCGGTCACGGGCCCGGGTGACTTCCTTCTCTTTCGCAAGCAGTTCCTTACGCGCGGCGAGCCACTCCTCGCGCGACACGACATCCGGCAGATTTCCCATCGTCGTCATATCGACTCCAAACCGATCTCGTTGGCTACCGCTTCGCCAGGGGAGCGCCGAACGGCCGACCGTCACACCACAATGGCAACGCCTACCAGGCGCCCACCGAGACGGCTGACATAACGTGGGGTTCGGTCGGGAACGAAGCTGCGCGCATAGTTCAGCATGGCCAAGCGGGACCCGCACGCGATTTCGACTACCGGGCGGTCGCGCGAGCCTTTCTCGATCGTGGCTCTCCTTCGACCGATCGACGTTGGGGTGTTCGGGCTGCGGCAGCGCAGAGCGATACGAGCAGGGTCAGAACACCGGCGGTCAGGAGCGCGACGTTGTAGCCGTGGACGGTCCGGGCCGACGGGGTGTGGGCGTGGGAGTCGGCTGTCGCCGTGCTGGCGACGGCGGCGATGACGGCCAGGCCGAGCGCACCACCGACTTGGCGAGACATGTTGACCAGGCCTGAGGCGAGACCGGCGTGCGCGACGTCGACATCGCTGGTCGCGAGCGTGACACACGGCATGGTCACGATGCTGGCGCCGGCGGCCCATAACAGGGATGGTCCGAGCAGGTGGTTCAGGTAGGCGCTGTGGTCGGGGAGGGTCGCACACCACGCCAGCGCGGCGGTCATGCTCAGGCCGCCGGCTCCGACGAGGCGGCGCGCACCGAACCGGGGGAGCAGGGATTTCGAGGCGATCGCCCCGGCGGTGAGCACGACGCTCATCGGCACGAGCGCGAGGCCGGTACGCAGCGCGCTTTGGCCGAGGACGTGCTGTTCGTAGAGCGACAGGATGACCAGTGTTGCGGTCATCACTGCGCCCACGAGCGCGATGGCCAGGTTGGCGACGGCAACGTTGCGTCGGCGCACGATGGACAAAGGCACGAGCGGGTGCGCTGCGCGTCGCTCCACGGCGATGAACAGGGCGAGCAGCGCCGCCGCCACGGCGAACAACGTAACGGTGCGTGTGGCCGTCCAGCCTGACTGGTGGGCCTGCGAGATCGCATAGGTCAGCGTGGCCACGCTTGCCGTCACGGATAGGGCACCAGGGATGTCGACGTCACGGCGTCCGGCCGGCCGGGTGGGTGCGAGTGTCTTCGTCGCGGCGAGCCACAGCGCGGCTCCGATGGGGACGTTGACGAGCAGGACCCAACGCCAGCCGAGGCCGCTGGTAATGACACCGCCGAGAACGAGACCGAGCGCGCCGGCCGATGCCGAGGTCGCGCTCCACAGCGACAGGGCCTTGGCCCGCTGCTGCCCGGTGTAGGTCATCGTGAGCAGGCTCAGGCTGCTCGGTGCGAGCGCGGCGGCGCCGCACCCTTGGGCCAGGCGCGCCGCGATCAACATCGGGCTGTCCGTCGCCAGTCCACCCGCCAGGCTGGCCACGGTGAAGATCGCGACGCCGCTCAGGAACACCCGGCGGTGGCCGATCAGATCGATCGTGCGTGCGGCGAGGACCAGCAGCCCGCCGAAGGTGATCAGGTAGCCGTCGACGACCCATTGTTGCCCGGCGGCGGACAACTGCAGGCCCACGCGCATCGCCGGAAGCGCCACGCTGACGATGAGCCCGTCCAGCACCACCATGAGCTGGGCGCCACAGGCGAGGACGAGGAGGGTCCGCGGAGCGACGCCCGGCTTCGTCGCCGAACCGCCATGGTAAACACTGTTCACCATGGCGACGCTAGGCGAGACCGCGCGCGACCGTCAACTCGGCGATCTAGGCTCAGCCGCGATGACACCGCGCGGATTAACCCGCGACTTGCTCGTGCAGATCGCGCACGAGTTCGTCGGCGAGCACGGGCTGGACGCGTTGAGCATGCGTCGACTGGCCTCCGCCGCCCAAGTGACCCCTGGGGCGCTCTACAAGCACGTTCGCGACCAACGCGATCTTCGCCGAGCTCTCGCGGATTCGGTGCTTGCGACCATCGACCTGAGCGATATCGATGCCGAGATCGGCGGCACGCCCCAAGTGATCGCCTGCTTCGAGCGCATGCGATACGCGATGCTCGCCTTCCGCGACGGCGGCCGCATCGTTGCCGGCTCCTACGCGCCCTTCGCGGCCACCGCCACACTCGGGGCCACAGTTCGCCGGCTGCTCGCCGACATCGTCCGCCCCGAGTTCGATCCCGGAGACATTGCCTACACGCTCCGCAACTACACCGTTGGCTTCGTGCTGGAGGAACAGGCCTATCTCGCGCTCGTGGCGACCGGTGAATGGGTCGAACTCGTCCAGCATCCGCCGCTGGAGCAAACCGATCCGACGCGCGGCTCAGATGCGGTGGCCATCCTGACCGGCAACCGCGACCTACGCTTTCGCGCCGGCATCGAAGCGGTCCTCGCGGGAACCACCCTCTGAACCGAGGGCCATCGCCGATAATGCACATTATGTCAATCCAAGTCGATTACTCCACCCCCCGCATTGCGCTGCCACTGCGGATGACGCCGGCCGCGGATGCCGACGTCAACCGCGCAGCACGCCGTTGAGGCGAGCGGCCTGTCGGGTGAGGTGATCGCGCTCGGCGAGGTTCGTGGCAGCGCGGGCCGCGTCGGCGTACAGCCGAGCCGCGACTGCGAGGTCGCCGGCGCGCTCGTGAAGGTAGGCCGCGACCGCTTGGTACCTGGGAACCGCCGGATCCACCTGGTCGAGTGCGGCCAGGCCGGCCAGCGCGCCGTCCGCCTCGCCCACCGCAACGGCACGGTTCAGACCTACGACCGGGCTGCGGGTGAGACCGACGAGCTGGTCGTACCACTCCACGATCTGCACCCAGTCGGTCTCTTCCGCGGTCCGCGCGTCGGCATGCAGGGCCGCGACTGCGGCTTGGGCCTGGAACTCGCCGAGCCGATCGCGAGCCAGCGCGGCCTGCAGAATCGCCACCCCCTCCGCGATCAGTTCGGTGTCCCAGCGGGAACGGTCCTGATCGGCCAACGCAACGAGTGCACCGGCGGGTGTCGTGCGCGCGGCCCGGCGTGCATGGTGCAACAGCATCAGCGCGAGCAGGCCGGACGCCTCCTCGTCGTCGGTCATCGACGTCACTTGCCGGGTCAACCGGATCGCCTCCTCGGCGAGGTCGACCTCGCCGCTGTAGCCCTCGTTGAAGACCAGATAGAGCACTCGCAGGACGGTGGCCAGGTCACCGGGCTCGTCGAGGCGGACCCCCGAGACGGTGCGCTTGGCCCGGCTGATGCGCTGGGCCATGGTCGCCTCGGGCACCAGGTAGGCCTCCGCGATCTGCCGCGTTGTCAGGCCACCTACTGCACGCAGGGTGAGCGCCACGGCGGAGGCCGGCGTGAGCGACGGGTGGGCGCACAGGAAGTAGAGCTGCAGGGTGTCGTCGGTCTCCCCGGTCGGACCGGGCGGTGGCTCGGCCTCGACCCGGGCCTCGCGGGTCTGCCGGGAGTTCTCCGCGCGGGCCGCGTCCAGGAACTTGCGCCAGGCGACCGTGATCAGCCAGCCCTTTGGATCCACCGGTGGGTTCGTCGGCCAAGTCGCCAGGGCCTGGACCAGTGCCTCCTGCACGGCATCCTCGGCCGTCGCGAAGTCGGCTCCGCGACGAACGAGGACGCCCGTGACAGCAGGAATCAGCTCCCGCAGCAGCGTTTCGTGCATACGCCTCTTCGTCCGTAGTGGTTCGCTCGCAAGCTCGCTCACTCGGCGATGGTGTGCGACTCGGTCAGGAACGGACGCAGCTCGAGCCATTCGTGGATGGGCTTGCCGTTCGGTCCCGGCGCGGCCGACAGCTCGCCCGCCAGTTCGACCGCTCGCTCGTAGGACTCCACGTCAATCACCATCCACCCGGCGATGAGGTCCTTGGTCTCCGCGAACGGGCCGTCGGTCACCGGCGGCCGGCCCTCGCCGTCGTAGCGGACGAACGTTCCCTCAGGCGACAGCGCCTGGCCGTCCACGTACTCCCCCGTGCCCTCCAGCTTGGCCGCGAAGTCGCGCATGTACTGCATATGCGCCTCGATCTCTGCCGGCGTCCACTGGTCCATGGTGCCGAAATCGACGACCGGAGCCGGTCCGCCTCGGTAGTGCTTGAGCAGCAGGTACTTGGCCATCAGGGTTCTCCTTCGGTGTGGCACGGCCCTCGTGGCCGCGTTCGGGCCAGGGACGGAGCCGGCCGGGTGTTCTCGACATCGGTGCGGAAAATCTCCAAATCAACCGACCGTCACCCGACGGACTGTGGCCAAAGCGCGCGGACAGCGTCGCAGACGCCGTCGACCGCGTCGGGACCCAGCAGGGAAAGCTGCAGAAGGTAGCCGGGCACGAGCGACATCAGGACGGTTGCAAGGGCGTCGGCCGACGCGTCCGCGGGCAAGGCTCCCGACCTCTGACTGACGCGGACGACGTCGGCGATATCGGTCCGCATCTGCGTGAGGAGGTCGTTGAACTGCTCGGCCAGTGACGGATTTCGGAGCGCCTCGGCCCAGACGAGCAGCGCCAGTCCCCCCAGGCCGTCGCTCGTGTGCTTGGCGTGGACGGTCGTGAGCACGTCGGCCATGACGGCACCGACGGAACGGCCCGGTTGTTGCGTGGCGATGGTGTGGATCATCTCCACCACGCCCCGCATGTTCTCCTCGGCGATGGCGATGATCATGTCTTCCTTGCTCGGGAAGTAGCTGTACACCGCCCCCGAGGACAGCCCGGCCTCGGCGAACAGGTCCTGCATCGATGTGGAATGGAAGCCGTCGCGTAAAAAACACCGTCGGGCCGCACCCAGAATCTGCTCGCGGCGGGCATCTCGGTATTGCTGACTCACCTTCGGCATATCAGCATGGTACAAGAAAAACGAATGTTCGTCTTGACGGATGGCCGCCGACATAGCAGAGTCGGACTTGAAAGAGAACGACCGTTCGTCTTTAGGAGAGATCGTGCCCAACCCCTTGGCAGCACACCCACCATGGCGCCAGCTGCTGATCGTCGCCGTGGTGTTACCGGTCCTGATCGCGCTGGCCGTGCTCGCATTCGCCTGGCCGGCGGCCCGGGTCGCCCCCCGAAGTCTGCCGCTCGGAATCGTGGGGACGACACCGGCGAGCCAGCAGGCCGTCGACAGCCTGGGCCGGTCCGAGCCCGGCGGTTTCGACCTCCACCTGTACGCCGACGGGGCCACGGCCCGCGACGCGATCCGCGACCGGGACGTCTACGGCGCTCTCATGGTCACCAGTCGAGAAATCACCGTGCTCGAGGCTGGTGCCGGCTCCCCCACTGTCGCTCAACTGTTGACGACCGTCGGTCATCGGCTGGCCTCCCAGCTCTCCGAGCATGCCGCAGCCGAGGGTCGGGCACGCGTCGCCGTCGGAGTGGAGCCGGTCGATGTCGTTCCCAGCTCGACAAGTGATCCGCACGGGCTCGTCCTGAGTTCGGCCCTGCTGCCGATGACGATCTGCAGCATCATCATCGCCTCGGTGATCGGCATGGTCGTCGGGTTCCGGCCAGCCTGGCGTCAAGTCGTGGCTCTCACGGTCGTGTGCGCCGTCGCCGGCCTAGGTGCGTTCTCGATCGCGCAGGGCTTCCTCGGCGCTTTCCCGCACGACTACCTCGCCACGTGGGCCGCGCTGTCGTTGGCCCTCCTGGCAATGAGCGGCGCCACCGCCGGCCTGATGGCGCTGATCGGCCCAGCCGGCCTGGGGCTCGGCGCGGTCCTGATGGTGTTCGTCGGCAACCCGTTCTCCGGCGTTACTTCCGCGCCGCAGTTGCTGCCCGACTGGGTCGACCATCTCGGGCAGTGGCTGCCGCCCGGCGCCGGTGCGAACCTGCTCCGCAGCACCGCTTATTTCAACGGCAACGGCGCCGCGGGTCACCTTGTGGTCCTCATCCTGTGGGCCACGTTCGGCTTGTCGGCGGTCGTCGTCGGCCATCACACCTCGACGCGCTTCGCCGCTCACCGAGGGCCGATCAGGCCGGATGACGCGGCCGTCCGCCGACCAGCGCACCCCCGCACCTACCGCGGCCCGGCCGTCGTCGCCGCGAGAACTGCGCTGCCGCCGTTCTCAGGTCAGGAGTCCTGAGCCGAGAACATCGAGACCACTGGCGCCGTGCTGGCCGGTCGTAACGGCTTCGGCAGCGCCATCGGCGACTCTCGTCCATATGGCGGGGCGTGGAAAGGTCCGATCTTCGTGCTCACGCATCACCCGGACGACGCGCGGCCGGCCGAGGACGTCACCATTCTCAGCTGCCCGGTTGAAGAGGCCGTGCAGATCGCGCTCAACGCGGCAGGCGGAAGAACGTCGAGGTGTTCTCACCGACCATCGGCCGGCAGCTCCTCGAGAAGGGTTTGCTGGACGAGATCGATCTGCACATCGCGCCCATCCTGCTCGGCGACGGCATCCGCCTGTACGACAACCCGGCCGGCGAGCCGATCCGGCTCCATAACGTCGGCGACGGTGCTGCCACGGCCGCCGTCAACGTGCGGTACCGCCCGGTCACAAGCCCCGTCGATTGAGGCTCGAGGAGACGACGGCCGGTTCAGCTAGCTGAGGTCCGAACGCAGCAACGCTTCAGCTGGGATGTGCACCGACTGGCCGTCCCAGCGGATACCACGGAGATCGCGGACCACCGGCTGCGCATCGGTGTCGAGCGCGCGCTGCCCTACGCCGACCACGTAACCGGCACCCGCCGATCGACCGGCCGCGACGCCGGCCGGACTGTCTTCGAAGACAACACACGCCGATATCGGGACGTCCAGCCTGGCTGCTGCGAGCAGATAGCCGTCCGGTGCGGGTTTGCCGGTCTGCACATCGTCGCCGGTGATCACGCTGTCGGGAACGGGCAAACCGGCGCCGGCAAACCGGGCGCGCAGTAACGCTTGGGATGCCGACGTCACCACCGCCCACTGCGTATTCGGTACGGCGCGAACCAGTTCGTCTGCTCCGGGGATGGCCCGGGTGGCACCGGCGCCGGAGATTTCGATCTTCTCGATCAGGGCCAACCCGGCTGCCCGCTCCGGCTCGGGCAGAAACCCGCTGACGGTGTCCATCGAGCGGCGGCCGTGCACGCCGTCGAGAACGGCGTCGACCCCGATGCCGTATTCGCCGGCCCACTGTCGCCACGCCTGATCACCGTCGGCGTTCGAGTCGACGAGGACGCCGTCGGAGTCGAACAGCAGTGCGCGAGCCTCGAGCTTCATCTCGATCAGGCCCTACCCGTGAACCGCATTTGGACGACGCTACCTGTCGCGCGGCGGGGTCTTTTGACAGTGGGGTTAGCCCTACCAACGGTGGGGAGCTCACTCCATCGCCGTGCGCCACCGCGACTCCTAGCGTCAAATACAACGTCCTCGACTCCGAGTGACGACTGATGCGGGAGATTCGGTGAATCAACACATGGCGGCCCAGAGTTCCGAGATACTGCAGGCAGATGCCGGTTCGGCCGGCACCGACGGGCCACCCGACGTCGCCGTTGCGCTACGCGGCGTGCAGAAGGAGTACGGGCGCAATGGCGCTGCGGTGCGCGCGCTCGGCGGCAGGGGCGGCGTCGATCTCGACTTTTTCCGCGGCACGTTCACGGCGGTGATGGGACCGTCAGGCTCGGGCAAGAGCACGCTACTGCACTGCGCTGCCGGCTTGGATAGACCGAGCGCTGGCCGGGTGTGGCTGGCCGGGCGAGACCTGGCGGCACTGTCGGAAACCGAGCTGACGAAGCTGCGCCGGACCGAGATCGGGTTCGTGTTCCAGTCGTTCAACCTGGTGTCGGCCTTGAACGTCCGCGAGAACATCCTGCTGCCGTCGCGGCTGGCGCACACTCGGCCCGATCGCCGGTACTTGCAAGGCGTGGTGAGCCAGGTCGGCCTCGACGGTCGCCTGCGGCACCGTCCCGCCCAACTGTCCGGCGGCGAGCAGCAGCGGGTGGCGATTGCCCGTGCCCTGTCCGTACGCCCGACAGTGATCTTCTGCGACGAGCCGACCGGCGCCCTGGACACGACAACGGCCACGCACGTCCTGCGACTGCTGCGCCAGGCCGTCGACGACGACGGGCAGACCGTCGTCATGGTCACCCACGATCCGATCGCGGCGTCCTACGCGGACCGAGTCGTCTTCCTCGCCGACGGCGGCGTCGTCGACGATCTGTTGGATCCCGGGGTCACGGCGATCGCCGACCGGCTCACGCACCTCGGCGGCTCGGCGGTCGGCTCGCGCGTTGCCGGCGGCCGCGGTTCAACCCGAGTTTCAGCATGGTGAGGATCGCGTGGCGGATGCTCTGGCAGCGTCCGGCCAGCATGATCGCCACGTTCGTGGCGCTGTGGTTCGCGGTTGTCGTCGTCACCACGTGCGGCGCGATGCTCGAGTCCGGGCTGCGATACCACGGCACGATGCAGCGCTACTCGGCCGCACCCGTGCTCGTCGCGGTTACCGACCTCTCGACGACGACCGGGTCTGGAGAGGACCGCGAAACCGAGCACACTCCGCTACCCGATCGCGGCCGACTCGACTCCGGCTTGCCGGCCAAGCTCGCCGCGGTGCCGGGAGTTCGGGCCGCAGTAGCCGACATGGCGGTGCCCAGCCAGGTGGACTCATCAGGCGGTAGCGCCGCGGTCGAGCTGCACCCGTGGTCAGCGGCGCAGCTTGCGCCGTTCGCGCTCCGGGCTGGTTCGGCACCTACGTCGGCCCACGAGGTAGTCCTCGACGGGAATCTCGCGACTCGGATCGGAGCGCACACCGGGCAATCGGTCCGGTTGCGACTCCCATCCGGGACGCGGACGTTCCGGGTGTCGGGATTCGCGACTCCCACCGGCGCCAGTCCTGGGACCGCGACGGTGTTCGTCGACAACAGCGAAGCTGCGGCGCTGACCGGCGGACTCATCCAGGTGATCGGTGTCTTCCCGAAGCCGGGCGTCACCGTGTCGGCGCTGTCCGATGCGGTGGCGAAGGTCCTGCCACCACGACCAGATCGCCCGGCCGGCGCGTACGCCAAGGTCTACGCCGGTGCCGAGCGCGGCAGCGTCGAATCTCCCGATGTCGGCAACGGCCGCGAATTCGTCATCTCGCTGTCGAGCGTCTTCGGCGGGGTAACGCTGTTCATCGCCATCCTCGTCATTGCCGGCACCGTCGGCCTGTCGGTCCGGCAGCGTCACCGCGACGTCGCCCTGCTCCGGGCCGTCGCGGCGACCCCGCGCCAAGTGCGCCGGATGGTCGTCCGAGAAGCCCTCGGCCTGGGCGTGCTCGCCTCGGCCGCCGGCGTCTGGCCCGGTTTGCTCGGTGCGCAGTGGCTCCGCGACCAATTCGTGTCCCGTGGGATGGCGCCTGACACGTTCACCACACACCTGTCGTGGCTGCCGCCGCTGGTTGCCGCCGCCGCCTCGGTACTGATCGCGATCGTCGCGGCCTGGATCGCGGGCTTGCGCACCAGTCGAATCCGGCCGACCGAGGCCCTGACGGAAAGCACGGTCGAGCGGCGCGGGATCGGCTTCATCCGGGCCATCCTCGGCCTGATCGCCCTCGCCGGCGGGATCGCGCTCTGCGCGGTCTCTGCCTCGGCGACCGGCGACAACGCGGCCGGGATCTCCGTGGCGACCGTGTCGACGCTGGTCATCTCGGTCGCGCTGCTCGGCCCATTGCTGATCCGTACTGCCGCCGCGATGGTCGGGCTGCTCCTGCGTCGGTTCGGCGCAACCGGCCGCCTGGCCGCCGCCAACACCGAGACATCGGCCCGGCGCTTGGCCGGCGTGCTCAGCTCTCTGGTGCTTGCGGTGGCGCTGGGCGGCTCGCTGTGGTTCGTGCAGACCTCGCAGGTGCATGTGGCGGCCGAGCAGAGCCGCGCCGGACTGCTGGCCGACCACGTCGTCACGTCGAGCGGCGCCGGCCTGCAACCAGGGGTGGCCGCAGCGATTCGACAGATCGACGGGGTCGTGGCCGTGACCGGCGTCGCGCACGGCACGATGCTGGCCGGCCACGACGGGGACACCTACCCCGTCCAAGGTGTGGCTCCTGCCGGCCTGGCGCGGACGATGGATCTCGGCGTGACCAGCGGCCGGCTGGCAGACCTGCACGGCCCTACGGTCGCGGTCGACAAGCTCACGGCCCAGGCCCTGCACCTGCGGGTCGGCAAGCACTTCTCCGGCTGGTTCGGCGACGGCACCCCGGCCCGGTTGCGCGTGGTCGCGATCTACGCCCGAGGGCTGGGTTTCGCGGAGTTGAGCGTGCCCCACGACGTCCTGCTCGCGCACACCGCCGGCCACCTGGACGACACCGTGCTGGTCGCCACCGCCGGACCCGGCGCCCTCGCCCCGCTGCGTGCCGTGGTTGGCCGCACGGCTCCCGGCTCGTCGCTGATCGACCGCGATTCCTACCAGGTCGGCCTGGACGAGAGCCTCGTTCAGAGCGCGTGGGCGAATCAGATGATCACTGCAGTACTGCTCGTGTATGTGGTGATCGCCGCGGTGAACACGCTGGTCATGTACGCCCTGAGCCGGCGCCGAGAGTTCGCGGTGCTGCGGTTGTCCGGGACCACTCGGCTGCAAGTGCTGCGGATGGTTCGTCTCGAACAGGTCCTGTTGCTCGGCCTGGCGCTAGGTCTCGGTGCGGCGATCGCCGCCGCCACCCTCATTCCGATGGTGAAGGGCATCACCGGCTCGGCCACGCCGTACATCCCGCTCACCGGCTGGGTGGCTGTCATCGGCGGCATCGTCGTCCTCGGCGGCACCGCGACGGTGCTGCCGGTGCGCCGGGTATTGCGGATGCGGCCGGTCGAGGCCATTGGCGTCCGGGAATGAGTCCCTCGCTCACCTGGCCACCCGGAGCCAGATGCAGGTCGCCAGCGGCGTGTGCGTGAGCTTCAACCGTTCGAGCTGGACCTTCGTCCCGCCCGGCTGCTCGAACAGCCGGACACCGTCGCCGAGCAGCACCGGCGCGATGAACACCAGGATTTCGTCGAGCTCACCGGCGTCCAGGCACTGATGAGCGGTGCTCGCGCCGAGGATGTTGACGTACTTGTCGCCCGCGGCGGCCTTCGCTGCGGCGATAGCGGTGGCCAGGTCGCCGAGGAACGTCACGCCCGGCACCGGTGTGCTCGGCGCGTGGTGCGTGAGCACGAACTGCGGCCCGCTCCAGCCGCCGCCGAAGGGCTTGCCTTCGGCGGCAGTGCCCTTGTGCGGATCGTCGCCGCCGAAGGTCCGGTTGCCGACGAGCAGGGCGCCGATCTGCCCGATGACCTCGTCCACGGTCGGATTCGGCCCGATGTAGTCGGTCAACCAGGACATGTCACCGCCGGCGCCAGCGATGAATCCATCCAGCGACATCGTGACCGAATACAGCATCTTGGCCATGGCGAACTCCAACAAGTGGGATGTGGGGGCGGCGGGCCGGCTCAGCCGCCGTAACGACGTTGCCGTGCGGCAAAGCTTCGCACGGCGCGCAGAAAGTCGATCTCGCGAAACGCCGGCCAGTACGCATCGCAGAAGTACAGCTCGGCGTAGGCGCTCTGCCAGAGGAGAAAATTCGACATCCGTTGCTCGCCGCTCGTTCGGATGACGAGATCGGGATCTGGCTGGCCGGCCGTGTAGAGATGGCGGGCGATGTCGTCGACCTCGAGCGTCGCCGCCACGTCGGCCAACGACTCCCCTGCGGCCGCGCGTTCGTGTAGCACTTCCCGGAGTGCGTCGACCACCTCCTGTCGACCGCCGTAACCGACCGCCAGTGTGACGTGCGCGCCGGTGCCGACGTCGCGCGTGATCTCGACCGCGTCCTTGAGCGCCCGGGCCGTTGCATCAGGTAGCAGGTCAAGCATTCCGGCGACGTGCACCCGCCAACGGGCGTCGGTGCGAGCCAGCCGAACGGTCACCAAGTCCGCAATGACCTGCATCAGGAACGCCACTTCGGCGTCGTCGCGCCGCTGCAGGTTCTCCGTCGAGCACACGAATACCGTGACATGGTTGATCCCGAGCCGTTCGCACCAGCTGAGCACGTCGACGGCGTGCTCCGCGCCGTAGCGATGGCCCAGGCTCGGACTGGCCAGACCCATCTGCCGGGCCCAGCGGCGGTTGCCGTCCATGATCAAGCCGACGTGGCGGGGCAACGGGCCGGGCCCGAGCCGTCGACGCAACTGGTGGGCGTAGAGCGCATAGACCGGCGACGTGATGGACACGGCACGACCGTATCCGCTGTGATACCTAGACGGCTAGGTATCCTCCGCCCGTAGCACGGCCGCGACGCCGCGCGCCCCTTCGCCGGCGGCTGGACCTGTCGAGGCGGCTCAGACGGTGGCCATCGCGGCCCGGACCTGCACCACGAGCGCCTCGGGGAACTCGCTGAGGCCGTGGTCGCGGCGGGCGTGATCCCTCACCTGATTAAGGATGTCGTCTTCGTCCCCGGTGAACGCGCTGGTGCAGCCGGGCACCACGTCGCCACATCGAAAGCTCTTCATGTGGGCCTTCCTTCCTGTTGCGTCGCAGTCCTTATCGGTCGGAGTCGCGCTCGCTTGAGGCGCACAGTGCCGTCAGTAGGTCGTCGATGCGAACCACGCCGAGAACTGTCCCGATGGCGTCCGTGCACACAAGCGGCGCGAACCGATGCACTTGGGCGCGGGCCATCGCCCGCCGGGCCGCCTCGGTCAGCGCCGCGCTCGGCGCCAGCGTCATCGCCGGAGCCCACCGCGGCAGCGAAATTTGGGACGGTTCGCTGCGCAGCCGGACGAGCGAAGCCCGGCCGTCGGCGGCCAGCAGCACCTCATCGTGGCGATCGTCGGTACCGACCGCGACCGAGCGGATGAGACTGGCGATATTGCCTTCCAGGGACGTGCGGGCCGAGGTGCGCCCGATATGGCTCACCATCTCTTCGTCCAGCCGAAGACGCATCTCCAGTGCAGGCCTGGCCAGGACATAGCCCTGGCCGAGCGGGACGCCGAGACCGATCACCGTGTCGAGCTCGCCGACGTTCTCGATCCCCTCGGCCAGGATCCAGGCATCCATCCGACCGGCGAGATCGCCGAAGACCTCGACCAGGGCCCGCTTGACTGGATCCTGGTCGATACCGGTGATCAGCTCGCGATCCAGCTTGACGATGTCCGGGCGCAACGTGAGCAGGGTGCTCAACCCGGCGTACCCAGTGCCGGCGTCGTCCATTGCCACCAGGCCACCGGCAGCTCGGACGTGGTCGAGAACGGCCACGGCGTCGCCGTTGGGGTCGAGCTGGGTGTGCTCGGTCAGCTCGAGGACGAGCCGGGACAGATCCGTAGCCTCGGTCAGGATTTCGGCGATCTCGGGCCGGCCCAACAAATGCGGATCGATGTTGACCGCCAAGAAGGTATCGGGCGGAAGCGCGGTTCTGGCGGCAATCCCGGCGGACAGCACCAGGCTCTGCAGTTCGGTGTTGTACTCCCACCGCTCCGCAGCCAGGAACCAGACATCGGGCGTTGCCATCCATGGACCGGTGAACCGGGACAGCAGCTCGTAGCCGGCGATCCGACCCGAGGTCAGCTCGACGATGGGCTGGGCGTGCAGGGTCCGCAAGGACCGGTCAGTCAGTACCTGCCGCAGCGCGTCGCGCCACCGTTCGTCCGACACCGCCGGCACGGGAACGCCCACAGTCATACCGTCACTATCCTCGGTCGCTGGTTTTCGGCCGTGCAACGTTCGCTTGTTTTGTTGCAGGTGCGGTCCTACACTGCGCGACGTGAGCCGCCCAGTGCGAGGTCGACGGCGTGTGCGCGATCAGCAACGCTCCGGTCGCGCGCCGCGTCCTCCGTCCCCAGTGCTCGAGGCGGAGCCGCGGCCGGACGCCGTGACCGCCTTCCGGCTCGCTCGCCGCATGTTCATCGCCGACCAGCGACTGGACATGCAGCAACTGGCCGCGGACCTCGGCGTCGACCGCACCACCCTGTTCCGCTGGGTCGGTAACCGCGACCAATTGCTCGCCGAAGTCCTGTCCTCCCTCGGCGAGCGCACGCTCACCGACGCGATCGCCCGATCGACGGGCGCCGGGCCGCAACGCATCGCTGACGTCCTCGGGATATTCGTCCAGGCGCTCATCGACGCGCCGTACTTTCGCGCGTACCTGCGCCGCGAGACGGAGCGGGCACTGCGACTGCTGACGACCAAGGCCAGCGTCGTCCAGGCCCGGATGGTCGATGTCGTCGAGCGCCTGCTGCACGAAGAGCAGGGGCGCGGCAACCTGCCGCATCCGCTACCGCTGCCGGATCTGGCCTACCTGATCATGCGGATTTCCGAGTCGTTCATCTACACCGACCTGATCACCGGGGACCCACCGGACGCCGACAAGGCGCGGACCGCGATCGCGGCCCTGCTCGACTATCACGCCCCGACTGCCCCGACCGCTCCGGTGTCACGACGCGGTAACCGTCCTTGACAACCCATCGCCGCGTCACGATGATGCAACATCTTGACGCTGTGTTGCACGGAGGTCCAGCATGCCGGTTCATCCGCCGGATTCCGTCGGCCCGTGCCGGGTCGGTTAGCGTTCTGCCGACGTGAGCGCCCTACCGGCATCGGAACTGTCCGTGCAGAACGTCAGCGTGCGCTTCGGAGGCCTGCTCGCGCTCGACGACGTCTCCTTCGGCGTCCCCGAGGGCCATGTGGTCGGTGTCATCGGGCCTAACGGCGCCGGCAAGACCACGCTGTTCAACGTCATCTGCGGCTTCGTGCGCCCAACGTCGGGGTCGCTGAACTGGCAGGGCAAGGTGTTCCGCCCCCGGCCCGACCGGCTGGTCCGCGATGGTGTCGCCCGCACGTTGCAGAGCGTCGGGCTGTTCGAGCGCCTCACCGCGCTGGAGAACGTCATGGTTGGCGGGGCGCACCGCCGCCGCGCCGGGTTCGCCACCGCTCTGTTCGGACTGCCGCGCAGCGATCGCGACGAGCGGCACCTGCGCGAGGACGCACTGGACTGGCTGCGCCGACTGGGTGTCGGCGACGCCGCGGACCGGCTCCCGGCCGCGCTGCCCTATCCCGTGCAGAAGCGAGTCTCTTTGGCGCGTGCGCTGATCAGCCGACCGCGGCTATTGCTGCTGGACGAGCCGGCGGGCGGTCTGGGCGCCGAGGACATGGATCACCTGGCCGACCTGATCCGTGGCCTGCCCGGCGCCGGCGAGTCGCGGTGCTCCGTGCTGCTCGTCGAACACCACATGGACCTCGTGATGGGGGTCTGCGACCAGGTCGTCGTGCTCGACTTCGGCCGGCTCGTCGCTGCAGGCCGCCCGGACGAGGTCCGCACCGATCCGGTCGTGGCCGCGGCCTATCTCGGAACCGACGTGCCGGCGGAGGCCGACGCGTGAGCGGCGAGGTACCCGGACGACCCGAGGAGCCCGGGGCCCGTGACTGAACTACTCGAGGTCGAGCGCCTGTGTGCCGGCTACGGTCGAGCCCCGGTGCTGCACGAGGTCGACCTTCGCCTGGCCCCGGCCACGATCACCGCTGTCCTCGGCGCAAACGGTGCCGGCAAGACGACGTTGCTGCGGACGTTGTCCGGCCTGCTGCGTCCCTCCTCGGGCCGAATCCGCCTGGGCGAGCGCAACCTAATCGGCGCACCGGTCGAGCAACTCGTCACCCTTGGCGTCGCCCATGTGCCCGAAGGGCGGGCCGTGATCGGCGAGCTCACGGTCGAGGAGAACCTTCGGCTGGGCGGCCTGTGGCGCAGAGGCGCCACTGGGCGCCGCGAGACCGGCGCCGCGGTCGCGGAGGTGTACGAGCTGTTCGAGCCGCTCGCCCGGCGCCGCGGATACCGCGGGCACCAGCTTTCCGGAGGCGAGCGACAGATGCTCGCACTCGGGCGCGCACTCGTCGCCCGGCCGAGGTTTCTGCTGCTGGACGAACCGTCGCTCGGCCTGGCCCCGGTCGTGGCCGCCTCGATCATGGCCTTGTTGCGGACCCTTCGCGACGCCAGCGGGATGGCCGTCCTGCTGGTCGAGCAGAACGTGCACAGCGCGCTGGCCATCGCGGACGAAGGCGTGGTGGTCTCGCTCGGCCGGGTCGTTGCGCGCGGCAAGGCGTCGGACCTGCAAGCCGACGAAGGCCTCCGTCATGCCTACCTGGGTTTCTGAGGGGTCCGCGCAATGAGCCGATTCATCTTTCTCACGTTCAACGGACTGTCCTTCGGCGCGGTGTACGCGGCGCTCGCTCTGGCGCTCGTACTGATCTGGCGCACGACCCGCGTGCTCAACTTCGCGCAGGGAGCGATGGCCGTGGCCACGGCGTACGTCGCGCTATCGGTGACGCAATGGAGCGGCTCGTACTGGCTGGGTTTCGGGGCGGCGCTGGTCGCCGGGTTCATCCTGGGCGCGCTCGTCGAGCGGGTCGTCTTCCGAGGCGCTGAGCACGCCCCGCCGCTCAACACGATCGTCATCGGCGTCGGGCTCCTCATCCTCATCGAGGCCGTCGTCGGCATGTTGTACGGCTCGGCCAACCGCGGTTTTCCGGCGGCGTACAGCACGCACAACTACTCGCTCGGTTCGACGGCACTGTTCTCCAAGCAGGACATCTTCACGGTCGGCTCGGTCCTCGTCCTGATGGTGGCGATCGCACTGTTGCTCACGCGCACGCCCGAGGGCCTGCGGATGCGCGCGGCGGCGTTCGCGCCCGAGGTCGCCCGGTTGCTGGGCGTACGCGTGGGGCGGATGCTGACGCTGGGATGGGCGCTCGCTGCGCTCGTTGGCGCGCTCGCCGCGATGCTCGTCATCCCAACCGGGCTCGGCCTGTACCCGCAGGCGATGGACGGGGTCTTCATTCTCGGCTTCACCGGCGCGGTCGTGGGCGGACTGGAGAGCCCGGTCGGCGCGGTGGTCGGCGGCGTACTCGCCGGGCTCGCACTGTCCTATGCCAGCGGCTACATCGGCAGCGACATCACTCCCCTTGCTGCCCTCGTCCTGCTCCTCGTCGTCCTGCTGGTGCGGCCGAACGGCCTGTTCAGCGCCGTCGAAGCGCGCCGGGTGTGACGATGGCTGTGCTGCGCTCGACGCTGGTCCGGCACGTGCTGCTGGTTGCCTTGGGTGCGATCGCCCTAGTGCTGCTCACCGGCTCGATCTCGACCTTTCACAACTACGAACTGGCCGGCTTGGGTGCCTACATCTGTGCCGCGGCCGGGCTCACCGTCCTGACCGGCATGAACGGTCAGATCTCACTCGGGCACGCCGCACTGATGGCGATCGGCGGCTATACCGTCGCCCTGCTACAGATCAGATTCAGCGATCGAGCGATCACTGGTGTCTGGGTGCTGCCACTGTCGTTGCTGGCCGGAGCCGCCGTCACGGGGGTCGCGGCAGGAGTCGTGGGCGTCGCGGCCGCCCGGCTGCGAGGGCCGTACCTCGCCGGCGTCACGCTCGCTCTCGGCGTGGCGCTGCCCGCTCTCACCTCGCGCTTCACCAGCGTGTTCAAGGGCGACCAGGGACTCTCAGTGCCGTTCGACCCGCCTCCAGCGTCACTGGGGACCAACTTCGCCATCGAGCGCTGGCAAGCCTGGATCAGCCTCGGCGCGGCCCTGATCGTGTTGTTCTTCCTCGCCAACCTGAACCGGTCCGCCGTCGGACGGCATTTCCGGGCGGTCCGCGACGACGAGGTCGCCGCGCGGTTGTCCGGACTGTCCGTGGCGCGGGTTCAGATTCTCGCGTTCACCGTCAGCGGCGTGGCCGCAGGACTGGGCGGAGGCGTCTTCGCGGTATCCCTGCAAACCGCCTCGCCGGGTTCCTTCGACCTCACGCTCTCACTCGCGCTGCTCTCCGCCGTGGTCATCGGCGGTCTCGGCAGCCTCGCCGGTGCGGTGTGGGGCTCGATCATCGTCGTTTACCTCGGCATCGTCCTACGCGGCTTCGTCGACGACCTCGGGCTGTCGGCCGCTTCCACGCACAAGCTGCACGACAACCTCCCCAACGCCGTGTACGGGTTGTTGCTCGTCGTCGTGATGCTGTTGCTTCCCGGTGGAATCCAGGGACTGCTCCGCAAGCTGGCCACGCTCGTACCGGTCGGCCGCGGTGGCAGGCGAGACGCCGGGCGTTCGGTTGCGCCCGCACCACATCCGAGTTCTCCCCCACTCACAGGAGGTCAGCAATGACAGGCATTCAGAGGCGGCGGCATCGCGTCATCGCGGCGCTCACGGCCGTGGCCCTCGTCGGGCTCACGGCGTGCGGCAGCAGCAAGAAGGGCGGTACGGGCAACGCCACCGGAGACACCAGCGCGCCCGGTGTCACCAAGGATTCCATTCTGATCGGAACCACCCAGCCCCTGACCGGTCCGGCCGCGCCGGGGTACTCCAAGATCAGCGCCGCAATGACCGCGTACTTCAAGTACGCAAATCAGCAGGGTGGCGTGAACGGGCGCAAGGTCACCCTCAAGGTGCTCGACGACGGGTACAACCCGGCCAACACGGCCACTACGACCCGTCAACTGGTGTTGCAGGACAAGGTCTTCGCCCTGCTCGGTGCTCTCGGCACGCCGACGCACACGGCTGTGCTCGACTTCATCAAGACCAACAAGGTGCCGGACCTGTTCGTCGCGTCCGGCAGCCGCAGCTGGAATCAGCCGTCGAAGTACCCGACCACGTTCGGTTGGCAGCCGGACTACACCGTCGAGGGCAAGGTGCTCGGCGACTACGTCAAGAAGACCTTCGCCGGCAAGAAGGTGTGCAGTTTCGGTCAGGGCGACGACTTCGGCCGAGACGGCGTGGCCGGGGTCGAGCAGATGCTGGGTGCGGGGTCCCTGGCGACCAAGCAGACCTACACGCCCACGAACACAAATGTGGCCCCGCAGGTCGCCGCGCTCAAGTCGGCGGGCTGCCAGGTGGTCGTGTCGTTCACCGTCCCGGGCTTCACCGCCCTCGAACTGGGTACGGCGGCCAAGCTGAGCTTCCACCCCCAATGGGTCGTGTCGAACGTCGGCTCCGACATCGTCACCCTCACCGGCTTCCTGAAGCAGGCGACCGGGCCGCTGCTGGAGGGCATGGTCAGCGACGCCTATCTGCCGATACCGACCGACACGTCCAACAGCTGGATCAAGCTCTTCCAGACCGTCAACCAGAAGTTCAACAACAACGTGCCGTTCGACGGCAACGTCCTCTACGGCATGAGTGAGGCGTACACCTTCCTCCAGGTGGTCAAGAGCGCGGGCAAGAAACTCAACCGCGGTTCGCTGATCGCAGCGGTCGAGAAGGGCGGCTTCACCGGCCCGGGCCTGACCCCCTTCCGATTCTCGAAGTCCGACCACTCCGGCTACGGGGGCACTCAGGTCGCCGTCATCAAGGCCGGTGTGGCGACGCCGACCGGGCCGGTCTACACCACCGACGACGGCTCGGCGCCTTTGAAGCAGTACAGCGGTACGGCCGCCAGTGCGCCAACCAACGGGTTGCCGTAACTGCCGACGGACGAACCGCCCGCCGTCCGCGCGCGTGCCCGCCGCGCGCGGACGGCGGCGCTGCCCGCAGCTCGGGCTCAGTCGGGCAGCAGCGGCACGGTCAGCCCGGTATCGCGGCCGAGCAGCACGGCCCGCGTGATCGCAGCCGATCCGTACCGGTCGTGGATGTCGTCGACGGCCACATCCAGTGCGCCGGTGTCGCGCATGCGCAACGGCAGCTCGAGCTGAACAACGTCGGCGTCGTCGAGGTTCGCGATCGAGACGCCGACCAGCGTGATGCCGGCCTGTTCGATCAGCGGAGTTGCCGTCGCCAGCAGCGTGCGCACCGTCGACAGAATCAGGGCGGTGTCAGCGGTCGCCCACGGCATCGTGTGCGACCGGGTCGCCCGCGTGAAGTCGTCGAATCGCAATCGGAGCACGACTGTGCGGCACAGCCGGTGGGCACTGCGCAGCCGGCGACTCACCCGGTCGACGAGCGCGACCACGGACGCATCGATCTCCTCGGCCGAATGCGGGCCTCGCCCGAGCGCCCGCTGCGCGCCGATGGACCGTCGTCGGCGGCCGACCTGCACCGGCCGCGGGTCACGGTTGTGTGCGAGTGCGTGCAGATGCCTTCCGGACGCCTTCCCGAGCATTGCCACCAGGGTGATCTCTTCCAGTTCGGCAACCTCACCCACCGTTCGCACGCCCCGGTTACGCAGCTTTTCGGCCGTGACCGCGCCGACTCCCCAGAGCCGCTCGACGGGCAAAGGATGTAGGAACTCCAGCTCGGCGTCAGGCGGCACCACGAGCAAACCGTCGGGCTTGGCCACGCCGCTGGCTACCTTGGCGAGGAACTTGGTGCGGGCAACCCCAACGGTGATCGGCAGGCCGACACGCTCGCGAACCTCGCGCCGCAGCCGGGCGGCAATCTCGGCCGGGCTGCCGGACACCCGGCGCAGGCCGCCGACATCGAGGAACGCCTCGTCGATCGAGAGCCCTTCCACCAGCGGGGTCGTGTCGGCGAACACCTCGAACACGGCTTTGCTCGCCGCCGAGTACGCCGCCATGCGTGGTGGCACGACCACGGCGTGTGGGCACAGCCGGCGGGCCTGGGCCCCGCCCATGGCCCCGGCGACCCCGAACGCCTTGGCCTCGTAGCTCGCGGCGAGGACGACGCCGCCACCGACAATCACCGGGCGTCCGCGCAGCCGGGGATTGTCGCGCTGCTCAACCGATGCGTAGAAAGCATCGAGATCGGCATGCAGGATGTCCGCCGTCGTACGCACGAACATATGTTCGCATAACTATCGTTGCAAAGCCCGCCATCGGGCTCGCTCGCGCGGTAGTCTGTGCTAGGGCTTAGCCGCAAGCCACCTCGACTATCACGCCGTTCGATGTTGCGAGCGCCAAGCGCGAGCATCCACATCGTCGGCACGTGAGGACGCCAGATGGCGCTGTTCTCGATCGACGTCAGCGAGCACGGACAGCGATGCGACCTCAATGTGGGCGGGGAAATCGACCTGGACGTCGCCAATCAACTGGCGGCGATGGGCCTGCTGAGCTTGAAGAGCACCGACGCGACCATCCTGGTCATCGATCTGACCGACGTGACGTTCATGGACTCCACCGGCCTCGGCGCGCTGGTCACGATCGGCAACGCCGCCCGCTCGCTGTCGAAGGAACTGAGCCTTCGGGGGGTCTCGCAGCGGGTCCGGAAACTGTTGGCCATGACCGGTCTCGACACCGTGTTCACGATCGAGCCCGTCGACGACGGTCGCCCGTCAGCCCCCGTCCGACAGAGCGCCTGACCTGCGCACGGCCCGGATCAGGCTGTACGGGAGCAGCACGACGACCGCCGCCGGGGGCACCCACCACACGGGCAGCGTCGTCGTCACCGACAGCCCGTACGTCACCGCCAGCGCAACCACGACGCCGGCTGCCACCCGCCAGTCGTCGCCGATAACGAAGTCGTACCAGAACGCCCCGAACGCGCGCAGCCGGCTGGTCACACCGATCGTCCTCCGATCGCACCTGCGCGCATCTTCGCGGCCTGTCCCCTGATCCCCGGCGGGGCGACCCTGCGCAGCAGCAGCACCAGTGCGACGGCGAAGATCGCGATGGCCGGTGCAATCACCAGTAAGCAAGCGTCGCGGCCCGGCCAGTCCGCCCCGGCGCCCTCGGCCCCCCAGAACGTCCCGAATGCCGTCAGCATGATGCCGACGACGAACTTCATGCTGTTCTCAGGCACGCGTGCCAGTGGTGCCCGTACGGCGATGCCCAGCGCGGCGACGACCAGAACGGCAGCCCCCGCCGCCAACGCCGCGACCGGCACGTCCCCGGCGTTGCTGCCGAATGTGACGACGATGAACGCCACCTCGAGCCCTTCGAGCAGCACGCCCTTGAACGACAGGGTGAACGCGTACCAGTCGGCAACCGCTCCGCGGCGCTGGATGTCGGCCTGCTGCGCGGCAGCGAGCTGGGTGCGGAAGATTTCGTCCTCGTCATGCCGCGACTTGTGTCCGCTTGAGCGCAGAATGGCCTTGCGCAACCATTGCAGCCCGAAGATGAGCAGCAGCGCACCGACCACCAGTCGCAACGCTTGCAACGGGATTGCGGTCAGGGCCGGACCCAACGTGGCGACGATGACGGCGAGCACGCCGAGCCCGGAAGCCATCCCGGTGAAGGCCGAGCGCCACTGCCGGTGCGCAGTACCGGCGGCCAGGATGATCGTCAGGGCCTCAACGGCCTCGACCGCGCACGCCAGGAAAACCGCCGCGAACAGCGCCCAACCGTTCACGCCACTCCCACGGCCTGTTCCAGGGCGCGCAACTCGTTGTCCAGATACCCGAGCAACTGCTGTAGGTGCGGCACGGTCCGGCGGCAGCCCGTCAGGCCGAACGCGATCTCGTCCGAGTAACTGGTACAGGTGATGTTCAGCGCCTGGCCGTCGAGCGGGATGGAGAGCGGATACAACCCGTCGAGCCGGGCGCCGTTCCAGTACATCGGCTTGCGCGGGCCGGGAACATTCGAGATCACCAGGTTGAACGGTGGCCGCAGCACGCCGTTGAGCCGCAGCAACGGCCAGGCGACCAGTGGGCTCATCCCGAGGGCGCTCATGGCCAGGATCTGGAGCTGACTCATCCCGCGCAGCGACTCCTTGCCCTCGATCATCGACTCGTGGACGCTACGCAGCCGCGCGGCCGGATCGTCCAGATGAGTGCCCAAGTTGCACATCACGGCACCGATGGCGTTGCCGCCGCCGTCGGGGCTGGCCGGGCCATCGGAATGCAGTGACACCGGCACCATCGCGATCAACGGCGTCTCGGGCAGCGCGTCCAGGCTCTGCATATACCCGCGCAGTGCGCCCGAGCACATCGCGAGCACCACGTCGTTGACGGTCGCTTCGCCGGCCTTGCCGACCTGCCGCACGCGCTCCATCGGCCACGACTGGGCCGCGAAGCGGCGGGCGCCGGTGATCGGCACGTTGAACATCGTCTTGGGAGCCGAGAACGACAGGGGTCCGCTTTGCTCGCTCAGGCCGCGGTTGACCGTGCGAGCCAGCGCCGGCACCAGTCCGGCCGCGTCGCCCAACACATCCAGCGCACTGTGCAGGACCGACGCCGGCACCTGGTTCGCATCTCGTTGACGCTCACGGGGCTCCGGATCGGTGGGCGCCCAGGGGGCCGGCATATCGCGGCGATCCGGGTCCTCGGTGAACGTGCGGGCCAACATGCGCAGCGCCGACACTCCGTCGACGAGTGAGTGATGCACCTTGAAGTAGACCGCGTAGCGACCGTCGTCGAGTCCTTCGATCAGGTGAATTTCCCAGAGCGGACGGTGCCGGTCGAGCAGGGTGGAATGCAGCCGGGAACACAGGGCGAGCAGTTCCAGCACCCGCCCCGGGCGCGGTAGGGCATTGCGCCGCACGTGGTGCTCCAGGTCGAACGCCCGGTCGGGTTCCCAACCCCATTGCCCGAGCGACGCGATCGAGCGTCGGGCCCGCTTCTGGAAAAGTGGTGCGACCTCGTCGGCAGCAATGGCGGCGTCGAACATCGAGCGCACGTCGAGCGCGTCGGCGCCGTCGGGCGGCTGGAACAGTTGCAGGCTGCCGACGTGCATGGGGTGTTCGCGCGACTCGGCCATCAAGAACAGCGAGTCGGTCGGCGACATGGGCACCAACACCGGCAACCCTCTCCATCCGGCCGCACCCTCGCTGGGTGCGGCGCCTGGCCGCAATTCTCGCATTCTCCGCGTCCGCCCGTGCCGGCCAGCGAACCGGCCGCGGGTGCCAACTAGGGGGCGGGCCCGAGGTGGACCTGCCCGTGTGAGTCCTCGCAATGGTCCGCGTCGTGGGCCGGCGCGTCGGCGTGGTCAGCCTGCAGGGTCACGTGCCCGATGGCGTAACGATTGGCGAGGAGCGCGCGCAGGCGAGAACTCACTTCGTGGCAGTCGTACGCGACCCCGACCAGGACGTGGGCCGACAGCGCGGACTCCCCCGAACCGATCTGCCAGACGTGCAGGTCGTGCAATTCGGCGACCCCCTCGACGGCGGCCAGATCAGGGCCCAAGGCGTCCGGGTCGATCCCCCGAGGCGCGCCCTCCAAGAACACCCGCCCGGCTGCCCGGACGAGTCCGAATCCGGACCAGGCCATCAACGCGGCAACCAGCAGAGAGGCCACCGCATCCGCACGAGTCCAGCCCGAGGCGAGGATCACGACGCCAGCGACGAAGGTGGCCGCGAACGCCCAGATGTCGGTCAGCAGGTGGGCCATGACGCCGCGCACGTTGAGACTGTTCCGGTTGGCCCGAGCGGCCAGCCAAGTGGCCAGCACGTTCACGGCCACGCCGATCACGGCGACCACCGCGACCACACCACCGTGCACCCCGCCCGGCTGCATCAGTCGGCGGATACCCTCGACCGCGAACCACAGCGCGAGCAAGAGCAGGGTGATGCCGTTCGCCTGTCCAGACAGCGCGTCGACGCGGGCGAAGCCGTACGTGTAGGCACCCTTGGCCGGCCGCTGCGCGATCTTCGACGCGATAACGGCGACCAGCAGCGCCGCGGCATCGGTGATCATGTGCCCGGCGTCGGTGATCAATGCCAGCGAGTGCGCGACCAATCCGGCGATCACCTCGGCGACCATGAATGCCACGACGACACCGAATGCGGCCAGCAGCCAGCGACGGTCCGCGCTGCCCGTCGGCGCAGCTACGCGCGGGGCTGCGGCCTGCTCGTGACTCACCCCTCCACTGTCACACACCGGGCGTCGGCGCGCCGCACGTCGACGGTGTAGGACATCCCCATCGCCAGCCGGACCTCGTCGAGGGTCTGGTCGGCAACCCGGTTCGCGATCGAGGCCCCCCGCGCCAGTATCTGCCGGGCGTCGCCGTGGTCGATACTGCGGCGCCGCAGCTGGATGGGCGCGAGGAAGTCACACACTGCCTGGATCACCACCTCTTTGAGTGCGCCCGCCCCGCCGAAACCGACGGCCGCGGCAATTGCCTCCGGTTCCCGGCCCGCGCAGAGGCCGGCGATCTGCAGGAGATTGGCTACGTACGGCCGCCGGGCCGGTTCGTAGCTGATCTCCCGCTCGGAGTCGGTCCGGGCGCCGCGGACCTTGGCCGCTACGACGTCGACCGGGTCATTGAGGGCAATGCCGTTGCCGAGGCTCTTGGCCATCTTGCGACCGTCCAAGCCGCCGAGCACCGGGGCTTGACCGAGCAGCGGCTCGGGCAGCGGGAAGATGGCCGCGTAGCGCTCGTTGAACCTCCGCGCGATCGATCGGCTCAACTCCAGATGCGGCAACTGGTCGCGGCCCACGGGGACGAGATCGGCCTTGCAGAACAGGATGTCCGCGGCCTGGTGCACCGGGTAGGTGAACATCAAGCCGTTCACCGAGCGTCGTCCCGCCAGCTTGATCTCTTCCTTGACGGTCGGGTTGCGGGTCAACTCGCCCATGCTGACCAGAGACAGGAACGGAAGTAACAACTGGTTCAACGCCGGCACGGCACTGTGCGGGAAGACAACGGTCGCCTCGGGGTCGAGCCCGCAGGCCACGTAATCCAGGACGAGTTCGGAGACGACGGTGGGCAGTTCGCCCGGGTGGTCGCGGTCAGCGATGACCTGATAGTCGGCCACCACGACGAAGAGCTCGTGCCCGGCGCGCTGCAGACGCACCCGGTTGGCCAGCGTGCCGAAATAGTGGCCGAGGTGCAGCGGCCCGGTCGGGCGGTCGCCGGTGAGGATGCGGGACATGAAGTGCCTCCTGAGCAGACAGGGGCGTCCGCAACCGGGCACAGCAAGGGCCGTCCAGGTGCGGACGGCCCGGGTGAGGGTGTGGCAGCGGTTGGTGGCCGTCCTAGTAGGACGGCCGCCACAGCGCGCTGCAGTCGAGCATGGTCACAGCCTACCGGGACGGCCAAGCCAGAAGCGGCGAGGCGTTCACCAGCCGGCGTAGATCGGGCGTCCCTCCGCGTACCCGGACGCGCTCTGGATGCCGATCAACGCCCGCTCATGGAACTCGGCGAGGTTCGTCGCGCCCGCGTAGGTGCACGCCGAGCGGACCCCGGCCACGATCGAGTCGATGAGGTCCTCGACGCCGGGACGCTGCGGGTCGAGATATTGCCGCCCGGACGAGATGCCCTCGTCGAACAGCGCCTTGCGGGCCCGTTCGAACGCGTCTTCACCGGCCGTGCGATTCGCGACCGCGCGGGCCGACGCCATGCCGAAGCTGTCCTTGTATTGGCGCCCGTCGGCAGTCGTCTGCAGGTCACCGGGCGACTCGTAGGTTCCCGCGAACCAGGAACCGATCATGACCGCCGACGCACCGGCCGCGAGCGCGAGCGCGACGTCTCGGGGATGGCGCACGCCACCGTCGGCCCAGACATGTTTGCCCTGCTCACGCGCAGCCGCCGCGCATTCGAGCACCGCCGAGAACTGCGGGCGCCCCACGCCGGTCATCATCCGCGTCGTGCACATGGCTCCCGGCCCGACACCGACCTTCACGATGTCGGCGCCGGCCGCGATAAGGTCGCGAACACCCTCAGCCGCCACCACGTTGCCCGCGACGATCGGAACCTGGGGCCGCAGTGCGCGCACCGCGCCGAGGGCGTCGAGCATTCGTTGCTGGTGCCCGTGCGCGGTGTCGACGACGAGCACGTCCACGCCGGAGTCCAGCACTGCGGCCGCCTTGGCCGCGACGTCACCGTTGACCCCGATCGCCGCCGCGATCCGCAGTCGGCCGTTCCCGTCTACGGCAGGTTCGTAGAGGGCCGCGCGCAGCGCCGCCGTGCGGGTGAGGATGCCCACCAGCTTGCCCTCGGCGTCGATGACGGGCGCGAGCTTGCGACGCCCGCCGTCGAGGATCTCGAACGCCCGCCGCGGATCCACCGAGTCGGTCAGCGTCAACGGGTCGGCGCTCATCACTTGGTGCAGTTGGGCGAAGCGGTCACTGCCGAGGCAGTCGGCCTCCGTCACGACACCCACCGGACGCTCGTCGTCCACGACGATGATCGCCCCGTGCGCCCGCTTGTGCAGTAATGCCAGCGCGTCACTGACCGGACTCTGTGGCGACAGCGTGATCGCGGTGTCGACGACAAGGTGCCGCTGTTTCACCCATGCCACCACGTCGCTGACGACCGACAGCGGGATGTCCTGCGGCAGCACCGCCAACGCTCCGCGGCGGGCGACCGTCTCAGCCATCCGGCGGCCGGCGACTGCGGTCATGTTTGCGACGACCAGTGGGATTGTCGTGCCACTGCCGTCTGAAGTTGTGAGATCGACGTCGAAACGCGACGCGACGTCGGAATGGGCCGGGACCATGAAGACGTCGTCATAGGTCAGCTCGAAGGGCGGGACCGGCTCGAGGAAGCGCACGAGACAGCTTATCGAGCACGGCGGCCTTTAGGGTGGGCCGTGTGCTCGCGGTCTTCGACATCGACGGCGTTGTCGCCGACGTCCGACATCGGCTGCATCATCTGGACCCGCCCCGCTCCTGGTCCGCCTTCTTCGCAGCGGCTGCCGAAGACCCGCTACTGCCAGAGGGTGCGCGGTTGGTCAATGATCTCGCCCGGGAGCACGAGATCGTCTGGCTCACCGGGCGCCCGGCCTGGCTGCGCGCTACGACTGCGGACTGGCTGACCCGTCATCGACTGCCCGGCATCGAGTTGCATCTGCGCCCCGGGCGCGACCACCGACCGGCGCGGCTCTACAAGGTCGACGTGCTCCGAAGTCTGGCGGCCCGGCCGGTTGCCGCGTTCGTCGACGATGACCCAGAGGTGATCAGCGCGGCCGCCGCGGCGGGATTCCCGGCCGTACTCGCCGACTGGCTGCCCAGGGACCGCACACTGCGAGAAGCGCAGGAGCGACTGGGACGCACCTGAAATGCCCGCGGAGCCGCGCGTACGATGGAGTGGATCACGGGCACATAACGATCTCACGCAAATTTTACATGAGATGTCAGGTATGCGGCGGAATCGCCGACACGACTTTTGTTCGGGTGCTGGACAAGCTCCGATTCTTGCGCACACTTGTGATGTAGGTAACCCACTGGAAGCGATTACAGGAAAAGTGAAATGATCACCGACTCGATGACGGAGACCCCCACTCGGCGGGTGTGCGGACACAACCCACCGTGCCCCAGTGCCGAGGCCTCCGACCGCGATGCCGCACACGTCATCTCCGCGCACCCCGAACAGGGCTGGAGCCTGCTGTGCAACGGCGTCGTCCTTTTCGAGGACTTCGGCGAGCTGTTGCCCAACGGGCAGAGCAGCGCCGCCCGCCGCGGTGCCCTGAGCCAATGCTCACCGCACCGCCGCGCCAGCTGAGCCAACCGGCTCCGATCCGCGTCGTCTCCCCAGCAGCCGGGGCCCGACCAGCCGCGCCGCGACGTACACCGCGAAGCTGATCGCGGTGATGTATGCGCTGGCCGGCACGTTCGTCGTGTTCAGCCCGGTCAGACTCACCAATAGCCCGCCATCGCTGGCGAGCAGGGCGAACCCCACCGCCAGCCCGGCGACGACAGCCGGGCGGGCCGACAACCTGTGGGCGGCCGCAGCCGGCGTAATGGCCAGACTAAGGACCAGAAGCGTGCCGACGATCTGGGCCGCCTCCGTGACCGTAACGGCAAGGACGAACAGGAATACCAGCCCGACCAGCTTCGTGGGAACGCCTCGCGCCTCCGCGACCTCCGGGTCGACAGACGCGAACAGCAACGGCCGGTACAGCGCGATCACGGCCACGAGCACCGCGCCGGCGACGACCAGCAGCAGCACGAGCTGGCCGTTGCTGACGCCGAAAATCTGACCGAACAGGATGTCGGCGGCCTTCCGCGCGAAGCCGTTCGACCGGCTCAACAGGTAGACGCCGACCCCAAGTCCGAAGGCCAGCGTCACTCCGATGGCCGAATCGCGATCATGCTCGCGGGCGCCGAGCAGCCCGATCATCGCGGCGACGACGAGGCTGCCGAGCAGGGCGCCCAGCACCGCATCGTTAGCCCACAACAATCCTGCCACCGCGCCGGTGAACGACAGCTCGGCGACCCCGTGGACGGCGAACGCGGCGCGGCGCGTGATGACGAACGGGCCGATCAAACCGCTGACGAGCGCGACCAGGGTCGCGGCGACGAGCGCGTGCTGCACAGCGGGCAGTTGCAGGTAGACCCCTATCCCCATTGGCTCGCCCGCCGTGATTCGGACTCGTGGGCGTGCTCGTCTCCCACAGGGTGATGGTGATGGGAACCGTCCGGATCGCCGTGAGCTGAGTCGGGCGCGCCGACGACGACAACGCGGCCGCGGACTCGTAAGACGTCGATCTGGGTGCCATAGAGCTCCGAGAGCCGCGCACCGGTCAGTACTTCGCCGGGTCGACCGATCGCCCACTTGCTGCCGGCCAGGTAGAGCACCCGGTCGACCATCGGCAGGACCGGGTTGATCTCGTGGGTCACGAAGACGACCGAAGTCCCCGCGCGACGGCGCCGTTCATCGATGAGCGCGCTCGTCTCCTGCTGGTGGCTGAGGTCCAGGCTCAACAGCGGCTCGTCGCACAGCAGCACGCTTGGGTCACCGAGCAGCGCCTGCGCGATGCGTAGGCGCTGTTGCTCGCCACCGGACAGCTTGCCCAAGGGCGCGTCGGCGAAGCCGGTTGCGCCGACGTCGGCGATGGCTCGCTCGACGCGCTGCCGGGCCGTGCGGCTGGGCCAGCCGGTCCCCCAGCGGTGCCCGTCGAGACCGAGCCGGACCAGGTCGCGACCACGCAAGGCGACGTCGCCATCGAAGGACTTCTGCTGCGGAATGTAGCCGACCTGCGTGCTACCCCGACGGGGCCGGCGCCCGCCAACCTCCACCGTGCCCGCCGTGAGTCGCTGCAGGCCGAGGAGCACCTTCACCAAGCTGGTCTTGCCGCTGCCGTTCGGCCCGAGCACCGCCAGGAACTCCCCTGGCGCGACGTCGAGATCCAGGCCGCCCCACAGTTGCCGTTCGCCGAAGCGCAGCGTGGCGCCACGCAACCGCACCGTCGGTTGATCACCCATCGAGCGCCGCCAGCAGCGCCGTGGCCTGATCGGCCTGCCAGGTCTGGTAGTCGGCCTGCTTCGGCATGGTTTCGGTCATGCCGACGAGCGGCACCTCGGACCGGTTCGCCACGTCGCGCAAGTGCTTGGTCGCCGAGCCGGTGACCTGGGCGTTGTAGATCAACACTTTGACGGCGTGATCGGTCAGCGCGCGCTCGAACGCAGCGTTGTCGGCCGGGCTCGGATCGTTGCCGTCCTCGACCGCCTGCGAGAACCCTGCCGGCGTGCCGAGTCGCAGCCCCGCGGCGTCGAGCAGATATCCCGGCAGCCGTTCGGTGTAGGCGACCTTCGTACCGGCGTACTTGGTCTTGATCCGGTTGACGATTTCGATGACCCGCCGCTCGCCGCCGAGGAAGCGGGTGAGGTTGGCTCGGAACGTCGGTGCGTGCTCCGGTGCCTCTTTCGCCAACGCCGCCGCGATCGCGCGCGCGGTCCGGGTTGCGTAACCCGGCCCGTACCAGAGATGAGGGTTGGCGTTACGGCCGGATACGCCGACGAGGTCGGATACCACCAGCGTCGCCCGGTGTCGGGCCGGGCTGGCCGAAAGCAGCTTGTGCAGGAAGTCGTCGTAGCCGAGCCCGTTTTCGATTACCAGTCGGGCTCCGGCCAGCGCCGCCGCGGTGTGCACGTCGGCTTCGTACTCGTGCGGGTCGGTCCCCGGGTCGCGAATGATCGACGTGACACGCACCCGGTCTCCGCCGATCTGTGCCGCGAGGTCGCCCCAGGGGTTCTCGCCGGCCACGATCCGGATCCTGCCGTTCGCGGCGTGGCCCGGCGAGCCGCACGCGGCCAACGCCGCCAGGCAGCAAGCGCAGAGGACGACGAACGATTGCCAGCCCCCTGTACGCGCGGTCACGGTTCCCACCCTAGTGGATATGAGAACCGTTCCCAATACGAGCTTGGTGATGGCCCTGTGGTCAGGCCTCGACCTGAGCCCGGGCCAGGATCGTGCCGGTGTCCAAACCCGTTGGCAGCGTGCCGTACGCGCCGCCCCAGTCGCCGCTCAGCCGGGACGCGTTGAACGCGTCGGAGACGGCCGGGTCACCATGGCGCAGCAGAAGCGAGCCCTGCAGGATAAGCGCCATTCGCTCGACGATGCGGCGGGCGCGGAACGGCAATTCCGCGCCGTCGGAGAAGTCCTTGCGCAGCGAGCCCAGCGCATCGTCATAGCGCGGGTCGACGCCGCCGGCCAATTCCAGTTCGCCGAAGAACGCTTCGATCGAACTGGGCTCGCGCGCCATTGCCCGCAGAGTGTCCAGGGCGGCAACGTTGCCCGAGCCCTCCCAGATGGAAACGAGCGGTGCCTCCCGGTACAGCCGAGGCATTCCGGAATCCTCCACGTAGCCGTTACCGCCCAGACATTCGAGGGACTCCGCCGCGTGCGGCGAGAACCGCTTGCACAACCAGTATTTCGTGACGGCCAGCGCGACCCGGCGAAATTCTTTCTCGGCGGCGTCGCCGCGTGCGGCCCAGTCGACGGCGCCGGCCAGCCGCAGCACGACGGTTGTCGCTGCCTCGGAGTCCACAGCGAGATCGGCCAGGACGTTCACCATCGCCGGCTGCTCGAGCAATCGCGCTCCGAACACCGACCGGTGCGTAGCGTGGTGAACTGCGTTCGCCACGCCGGCGCGCATGCCGCCGGCGGCCATGATCGCGCAGTCCAGCCGCGTCATGTTCACCATCTCGATGATCGTCCGCACCCCACGGCCCTCATCGCCGACGAGCCACCCGAGGGCGTCCTCGTATTCCACCTCCGCCGAGGCGTTGGACTTGTTGCCGAGCTTGTCCTTGAGCCGCTGCAGGTAGAACGCGTTGCGGGTGCCGTCAGGCAGAACGCGGGGAACGAGGAAGCATGACAGGCCCCCCGGAGCCTGGGCCAGAGTGAGAAACAGGTCCGACATCGGCGCCGACGTGAACCACTTGTGCCCGGTCAGCCGGTAGCTACCGTCGGCGTTCAGCTCGGCCCGGGTGGTGTTGGCCCGTACGTCCGAGCCGCCCTGCTTTTCGGTCATCGACATACCGGCGATCAGGCCGCGCTTGCTCAGCGGTGCCCGCAGTTCGGGGTCATACTCCCGGTTGGTCAGCAGCGGCTCGTACTGGGCGGCAAGGGCGGGCGTCGTGCGTAGCGCCGGCACCACTGCGTAGGTCATCGAGATCGGGCACAGGTGTCCTGCGTCGGCCACGCCCCAAGCCAGCACCTTCGCGGCTCGGGCGACGTGCGCGCCGGCGCGCCCGTCGGCCCAGGGCGCGCCGTGCAGCCCATGCTCGACCGCGGTGCGCATCAGGTCGTGGTACTGCGGCAGGTAGTCGACCTCGTCGACGCGGTTGCCGAAGCGATCGTGGGTGCGCAGCACCGGTGGATGCTCGTTGGCCAGCCGACCCCAAAGCTGGGCCGGATCACTGCTGCCGAGCCGCCCGAGGGCCCGGACCTCCGGCTCGGCCCAGCCGGCACCCTCGCGGTGCAGGCCTTCGAACAGCGCCGGATGGGCCGAGATATCGTGACCGGTCAACGGCGGGACCTGGTTGATGACGTCATGCGTGCGTGGCATGTTCCGCTCCTAATGCTCGTGCCGCGAAGTCGATCAGCATGCGGACGGTGTCCGGGTCCTGGGTGCCGGTCGACAACGGGCCGACCAACGCTTCGCCGATGGCGCCCACGAGCGCGGCCGCCACGACGGTGGCGTGCTGCGGGGGCAGTTGCGCCCGGGCCACACCGTCGGCGACGACACGGCCGATGATGTCGCGGAATTCGGTGCGGAACTCCAGTCGCAGCGCGTCGACCACCGGGTCGACCGGCTCGGCGAGTAAGGCGTAGGCCAGGCGGGGCGACTTCAGCGCTCGCCCGGCGAAGGTCTCGATCACGGCGGTGAGTCGGTCGACCGCGCCGCCGTTGCGGCCGGCCGCCGTTCGCACGGCCTCGACCTCGCGGCCCACGACGACCCGGAACAGCTCGCTGACGAGTTCGGCCTTGTCCGCGAAATGGTGGTACACAGTGCCGGCCGCGACGTCAGCGCGGGCTGCGACCGCCGCCACGGAGCACGCCGCGTAGCCCCGCTCGGCGAGCAGGTCCGCCGCCGCGGTCAGGATCGCGGCGCGTTGGGCATCCAGCCGGGCCTGGATCTGCGGAGTGCGGCGATACGGCACGTAAGAAGTGAATCACCGATTCACTTCTTCAGCAACGCACCCGTCGAGGTCAACCGCTGCACGCGCCGCAGCGGCCGAACAGTTCGACGGTGTGGTCGACGTCGCTATAGCCGTACTTCTCGGCGACGGCAGCGGCCCAACGCTCGACCGCGCGGCCTTCGACCTCCTCGGCCCGGCCGCAGTCCCGGCAGACGAGGTGATGGTGATGGCCCGTTCCGGCTTCGCCGCAGTAGCGGTAGGTCGTCTCACCCTCAGGGGTATGGATCACGTCGACGATCCCCGCGTCGGCGAAGGACTGCAGGTGCCGGTAGACCGTTGACAGCCCCACCGCCTCGCCCTGCGTTCGCAACGCCGCGTAGACGTCTTGCGCGCTGCGGAATCCGCCGGCGGTGCTCAGGGAATCGCGCACCGCGCCAGCTTGGCGGGTCGACCGGTGCCTGGGTCCCATACGGCCAGCCTACCGGTAATCATTCCCAACTGGCGCGCCCCCGTCCCAGCCAGCCGGTCAGGCGTAGGCGTCCACCGGCGGGCAGGCACAGACCAGGTTTCGGTCACCGAAGGGGCCGTTGATGCGCCGCACCGGAGGCCAGTACTTCGCAGCCCGATCGACTCCGGCCGGGAACGCAGCCTCGTCCCGCGAGTACGGGTGGGCCCAGTCGCCGGTGACGCTGGCCGCGGTGTGTGGCGCGTTGACCAGCGGGTTGTCATCGGCCGGCCAGCGCCCCGCCGCGACCTGATCGATTTCGGCCTTGATCGCGATCATGGCCGCAACGAAACGGTCGAGTTCGCCCAAGTCCTCGGACTCGGTCGGCTCCACCATCAGGGTCCCGGCGACCGGGAAGGACATCGTCGGGGCGTGGAAGCCGTAGTCGATCAAGCGTTTGGCGACATCGTCCACCGTGATCCCGGTCTCCCGGGTGATGGTCCGCAGGTCGAGGATGCACTCGTGGGCGACCAGTCCGTGGGCGCCGGCGTAGAGCACCGGGTAGTGCTCGCCCAACCGCTTGGCGACATAGTTGGCCGACAGGATGGCGGCGCCGGTGGCCGCCGTGAGCCCGTCGCCTCCCATCATCCGGATGTAGGCCCACGTGATCGGCAGGATGGACGCCGAGCCCCACGGCGCCGCGGCGACCGCGCCGCTGCCCGTGGCCGGGCCGGCGGCCGGCTGCACCGGATGGTTGGGCAGATACGGCGCGAGGTGGGCGCGCACCCCGATGGGGCCTACGCCCGGTCCCCCGCCGCCGTGCGGGATGCAGAACGTCTTGTGCAGGTTGAGATGCGAGACGTCAGCGCCGAACTTGCCCGGCCGGGCGAGTCCGACCATCGCATTGAGGTTCGCACCGTCGACGTAGACCTGACCACCCGCGTCGTGCGCGAGCGCGCAGACGTCGCCGATGTGCTCTTCGAAGACGCCGTGCGTCGATGGGTAGGTGACCATCACCGCGGCGAGCGTGTCGGCGTGCTCCGCGATCTTGGCCCGCAGATCGTCCAGGTCGATCTCGCCTTGGTCTCCGCTCGTGCGCACCACGACGACCCGCATACCGGCCATGACGGCGCTGGCCGCGTTCGTGCCGTGGGCACTGGCCGGAATCAGACAGACGTCGCGGTGCCCGTTCTCATTGGCCAGGTGGAAATCGCGGATCGCGAGCAGCCCGGCGAACTCCCCCTGCGAACCAGCGTTCGGCTGCAGCGAGATGGCGTCGTAGCCGGTGATCTCGGCCAACCAGCCCTGCAGGTCCTCGAACAACTGCGTGTAACCGTCGAACTGGCCCGACGGCGCGAACGGGTGGATGTCGGCAAAGCCGGGGTTCGTTACCGGTTCCATCTCCGTGGTCGCGTTCAGCTTCATCGTGCAGGAACCGAGCGGGATCATGCCGCGGTCCAGGGCGTAGTCGCGATCGGACAGCTTGCGCAGGTAACGCAGCATTCCGGTTTCGGAATGGTGGGCCGAGAAGACCGGGTGGGCGAGAAAGCCCGACGTCCGGGCCAGCGGCTCGGGGTACGCGGCCGGTCGATCGAGCCGCTCGATGTCTCCCCCGCCGAGCCCGACGCCGAAGGCGCCCCACACCGCGACGATGTGCTCGCGGCGGGTCGTCTCGTCGCAGGCAATGCCAACTGTGTCGGGGTCGACGAGGCGCAGGTTGATACCGGCTTCCCGGGCCGCGGTCACGACTGCCAGGGCCTCGCCCGGCACCGAGACGTTGAGCGTGTCGAAGAAGGCGACGTCGGCAACTGCGATCCGGGACTCGCGCAATCCGGCGGCCAGGATTTCCGCGTAGCGATGCACCCGCTCGGCGATGGCTCGCAGCCCGTCCGGGCCGTGGTACACGGCGTACATGCTGGCGATGACCGCCAGCAATACCTGCGCGGTACAGATGTTGCTGGTCGCCTTCTCGCGCCGGATGTGTTGCTCCCGGGTCTGCAGGGCGAGCCGGTAAGCCGGTGCGCCGTCGGCGTCGATCGACACGCCGACCAGACGGCCGGGTAGCTGTCGTTCCAGCCCGGGACGGGTGGCCAGGTAACCGGCGTGCGGCCCGCCGAAGCCGAGCGGCACACCGAAGCGCTGAGTTGATCCGACCGCGATGTCGGCCCCGAAGTCGCCGGGCGCCCGCAGGAGCGTAAGCGCCAACAGGTCAGCGGCGACGACGACCAGCGCCCCGGCCGCGTGGGCCGATTCGACCACCGCCTCGAGGTCGCGGACCGCACCGGACGCGCCCGGGTACTGGGCCAGCACCCCGAAGACGTCGCTCTCGGGCAGGGGGTCGGCGAGGTCCTGGACGTGCACGCGCAGCCCGAGCGGGATGGCGCGGGTGCGCACGACCTCGAGCGTCTGAGGCAGCACGTCGGCGTCGACGACAAAGGTGTTGGCCCCTTGCCGGGCCGCGCCGGCTCCGCGGTGCGCGAGGGCCATTCCCTCGGCGGCCGCGGTGGCCTCGTCGAGCATGGACGCACCGGCGACGGCCAGGCCGGTGAGATCCTCGACCATCGTCTGGAAGTTGATCAGAGCCTCGAGCCGGCCCTGGCTGATCTCGGGTTGATACGGCGTGTAGGCGGTGTACCAGGCCGGGCTCTCGAGCACGTTGCGCCGGATGACGCTGGGGGTAATCGTGCCGTAGTAGCCCAGGCCGATCATGGAGGTGAGGACCTGGTTGCGGGCGGCGAGCCGGCGCAACTCGGCCGCGGCCTCGGCCTCGGTCGCGGCGGGTGGCAGCGCGAGCGCGAGCTTCTCGCGGATGCTGGCCGGCACGGCGTCGCCGAGCAGGTCGTCCATCGAGGAGTAACCGACGACGTCGAGCATGCGCTGCTGGTCGGCGGCCGGAGTCACGCCGATGTGGCGTTCGGCGAAGGGCCTGCCGCGCTCGAGATCGGCGAGTCCGATGGGAGGCTTGGTCATTGTGACGCCCTTTCGGGGACAGCGGGTACGCCGCGGCGTTCCGGTCCCCCTCTGTCGGACGGCGTCCTTCAGAGTGGCCGACTCGCGCGGTTCGTTTGCCTGAGAGGTTCCGGGGAAGTTGCCCCTTCGGCGCTGCCGGATGCCGGCAGGCTCTCCCACGCGAGCTGATTGGCCGGTCCCGACGGTACCAGGCGAGCCCGGCCGGCCGCGTCGGCTCAGGCCGAGGCGGTGCGCTGCTGGCGACGCTTGGCCAACTCGTCGCTCGCCTGGCTCGTTGTGCCCTCAGTGGGCTCGCTGCCGTCGGCGCGCTCGCCGGGCAGTTGGGCCAGGGAGCCGCGTAGTTCGAGCAGCGCGCCGCTGACGGCGATGCCGAACACGCCCTGCCCGCCGCGCAGGAGATCGACGACCTCCTCGGCGGAGGTGCATTCGTACACGGTCGTGCCGTCGGAGAGCAGCGTGATCCGGGCCAGGTCTGCGACACCCCGCGCGCGCAACGCCTCGACGGCGACGCGGATGTTCTGCAGCGATACACCGGTGTCAAGCAGCCGCTTGACGACCTTGAGGACGAGGATGTCCTTGAACGAGTACAGCCGCTGGCTGCCCGAGCCGGTGGCCGAGCGGATCGTGGGCACGACCAAGTCGGTGCGGGCCCAGTAGTCGAGTTGGCGGTAGGTGATGCCGGCAGCTGAACAGGCAGTCGGGCCGCGGTAACCGATGAACTCGTCAGGGGCGACTGCCGGATCCGCGAACAGGGTGCCTTGCTCTGGCCGCAGGCTTTCGTCCATCTGCCGACCTCCCGATCTTGCTCATCGTGCGCGGACCTGCTGGCAGTGGCGCTACCCGTCGGCACCAGCGGTCATAATCCCACGCTGGTGATTCATGCTGTCCTGACGGTAGGACCGGCACCGAAGAAGGTCAACGCGACGCGCCGACGATTCGTAACCCTCAAGTAGAGGTCAAGGAATTACCGGGCCTTTTGCCGGCGCTCGAGGTCAACCGTCCGAGGCGAAATCGTCAGGCGAGATGTTGTCGAGGAACTCGCGAAAGCGCTCGACCTCGTCTTCCTGCTCATCCGGAATCTCGACCCCGGCCGCGTCGAGCACAGCATCGGTTCCGAGGATCGCGACGTCGCAGCGCAAGGCCAGGGCAATCGCATCCGACGGCCGCGCACTCACCGCGACCCCGCCGGCAAACCGCAGTTCGGCGTAATAGATGTCGTCGCGCATCTCGGTGATGTGCACCGCCTCGAGCCGTACGCCGAGTGCGGCGATGACGTCGCGGAGCAGATCGTGGGTCAGGGGCCGGAGCGTCTGGACACCCTGCTGCTGGAAGGCGATCGCCGACGCTTCGACCGCGCCGATCCAGATCGGGAGGTAACGAATGCCGTCCTCCTCGCGCAGCAGCACGACGGGCTGGTTCGCGGGCAGCTCAACCCGGACCCCGACCACGCGCATCGGATGCACGACCAAACCTCCGTTACCCGCAGTTGCACGACTCGCGATTGTCGACGCTACACGCTCGCGGCCGTTGGCCGCCGGGGCCGGTCACAGCGCATAACCAGGGTCAGGCGGAGTTGGCGGGGCGCACTGCAGCACCCGCGTCGGGCCTGGTCATTCAGGAGCCGATGACCTCTCGCAGCCCGATCTGCACGAGGGCGGCGTGCAAGCGCACGGACGCCGCTGCGAGTTCCCGGACGGTCTCCTCGGCCCGCGCCCGCGCCTCGCCGCCGCGCTGCCGCGACATCGGCCCCACGACTTGGGAGAACAAGCCAACCTCCCGCTCAGCGGCCGTGCGGAACGCCCGCAGGTGCCGGCCCTCGAGACCGAAGCGAGCGAGGTCGGCCACGATCTTGCCGACCGCGAGGGCATCGTCGTCGTAGTGGCCGCCCGGCTTCGCGGTGATCAGCCCGAACTGCTCGAGCTCGGCCAACTGCTCGCTGCGCAGCCCCGCCGCGTTGAGCAGCTCCTCGCGCGAGAGCCGCATCGCCGCCTGCGCGGGGCGGAAGTGTTCGGCCGTAGGCGCGTTGTCTTCGATCGCCGCGATGGAGACGTGGGGCACGCGCGGGCCGGACGACGAACCAGAAGGCACCAGGCCGCGATCGATCGCGTCGAGCTGGTCCTTGATCACCCGCAGCGGCAGGTAGTGGTCGCGCTGCTGAGCCAGGACGTACTTCAGCCGCGATACGTCGCCGGCTGAGAACTTGCGGTAGCCCGATGGCGTCCGCTCCGGCGCGACCAGGCCTTCCTGCTCGAGGAAGCGAATCTTGCTGATCGTGAGATCGGGAAAGTCGACCTTGAGATGGGCCAGGACGTCGCCGATAGTGAGCGTGGCACTGCCGCGAGCCGCAGCTCCAACGGCTGTCACGTCTGCGCCGCCACGCCCGCGCGGACGGCCGCGTTGAGGTAGACGAGCCGGAACTTCCCGATCTGTACCTCGTCCCCTCCGGACAGCGGCGCGGCGTCGATGCGTTCGCGGTTGACGTAGGTGCCATTCAGCGACCCGACGTCGTGCACGGTGTAGCCACTACCTTCGCGGCGGAATTCGGCATGCCTTCGGGACACAGTCACATCGTCCAAGAAGATGTCGCTATCCGGGTGGCGACCCGCCGTAGTGACGTCTTGATCGAGCAGAAATCGGCTGCCGGCATTGGGGCCGCGTTTGACGACGAGCAGGGCCGAGCCCGGCGTCAACGCGTCGACGGCGCCCTGGTGCGCTTCGGTGGAGAACTCGGTGTCGAGTTCGGGAAGCGGGCCACTGGTGGTAATCGTGCTGGTCACGTCGGCGCCCGACGCAGTCGTCGGCAGCGCCGCGCCGCAACTTGCGCAGAAATGGCTGCCAGGAGGGTTCTCAGTGCCACATGCGGTGCAAAACACTCGCGTCGCCCTTCGATCTGGGAACGGTCATTGAGGGGTGAACGCCACCGCGATCAAGCGGAACCGGTCGGTTCGCCGAGCCTAGGCCCGGCGCGTCCCAAGGGTCAATCGGAGGTCGAGATGTAATCGGCGACTTGTCGACCGCAGCGGCGGGTTGGCTCAGCCGGCGAGCGTGCCGTACGTCGCCGCGTCGAGCAATTCGCCCGCGTCGGCGCTTTCGGCCAGTTCGATCTCGACGACCCAGCCTTCGCCGTAAGGGTCGGAATTGATCAGCTCCGGTTGTTGCTCGAGCGCGTCGTTACGGGCCACGACCGTGCCGGCCAGCGGCGCGTACAGGTCCGAGACGCTCTTGGTGGACTCGACCTCGCCGAATGCCGCACCCTGCGCGACCTGCGTGCCGACCTCTGGGAGCGAGACGAACACGACGTCGCCGAGCGCCTGCTGGGCGTAGTCGGTGATGCCGACCCGGGCCGAATTGTCGCCGTCGCCGAGTCGCACCCATTCGTGTTCGGCCGTGTACTTGAGCTCGTCGGGAACTTCTGACATGGGGGTAGCTCTCCTTACTGTCCGGCGCGGGCCCGCTCGATCGCGACCCTACTCAACCGGCCCGAACGTCAGTGCGGTGCGGGTGATGCGTACTTCGGCGCCGACAAGGAACGAATGACGTCGATCGTCACCGTCTCCTGCTCGGACACCGCCAGTTCGCCGCCGGCGGCCCGCACGGCGGCAGCCACGCCGCCGGGGATGTTCAGGGCGGTGTCCAGCGTCTTCGGATCGCCGATGGCGAGGACGGTATACGGAGCGGACAACTCGACGCCGTCGACGGCAACCGCCCCGCCCTCGGTCGTGAACGCGGTCGTGGTGCTCACCCGGACGGAGCCGAACTGGATTGCCTCCGCCCCGGCGCCGCGAAGTTCTTCGACAACGTCAAGGAGGTCTTCGGCTTTGAGCTTGTGCCGCGGGTCGCTGACCGTGACGCTGATCCCTGGTCCGGTAGCGGGCAGGGTGCCGAGCAACACTCCCAGGGCCGCGGCATCCTCCTCGGCCTGCTGCCTAGCCGCGGCATTGCGATCACCGCTGTCCTGCAAGCGGCGCAACGTCTGTTCCAAGTCCGTGATCTGCTGCCGCAACCGGTCGCCGCGAGCGTTCTGGTTGTCGAGGATGCCGATCAAGTCGTCCGAACGGAGGTTGGACAGGCTGTCGGCCTGGGAGTTGGCGTGCACCTGCACGGCGATGGCGAATCCCAGGGCTGCGATGAGCACGCCGACCAGCGCCGCGGCCCGGTACCGCGCCGCCAGCCGCGGCCGGGGTGGGCGCGGCGTCATCGGCTCGGGCTCTGAGCGCTGCTCTTCCGGTGGCTCGGTCATGTCACGCCCGGAAGACGTGGCGTCGGATGGCAGCGGCGTTGCCGAAGATGCGGATGCCGAGCACGACCACGACGGCGGTCGACAGTTGGCCGCCGACGCCGAGCTTGTCGCCCAGAAACACGATCAGCGCGGCGACCACCACGTTGGAGATGAACGACACCACGAACACCTTGGCGTCGAAGATGCCGTCGAGCCGGGCCCGGACGCCGCCGAAGACCGCGTCCAAGGCAGCGACCACCGCGATCGGCAGGTACGGCTCGAGCCAGGTGGGCACGGTGGGGCGGAGGACGAGGCCCACCACGATGCCGATGACGAGGGCGAGCGCGGCGATCATCGCGATGTCCTGGTCGACGTCGGCGTCGGCGTCTGCGTCGGCGTGGGCCGGTGGGCGAACCGCAGGGACACCGCCGGGCTGGCCGGGAGCTTGAGCTTGCGGTGCTCGGTGAACGAGAACCCGATCCCGTCGGCACCGCTGAGCGTCTGATAGCGGCTGGCTACGGCACTCGACGCGAAGCCGGTCGCCAGATCATCTGCGTTGCCGATCGCCCGGATCGTGTAGGGCGATGTGATCGGCGCGAAGTCGACCAGCACGGCCTCGCCGGCGAAGCGAATGGCCGAGGTCGGCGTCAGGCGAACGTCGTTCACCGCGATTGCCTCGGCACCGTCGGCCCATAGCTCGTTGACCACGCTTCGCACGTCACGGTCGGTGAGGATATTGGTCGCGCCGACCGGCGCGGACGCGGCGCGCCCGGGTGGCGAGGCGACAGATGACGGTGGCGGCTCGGACAACACGACCTGCAATCCCGGGCCGGTGGCTGCCGTCTGCCCGGCCATCAACTGGTCACGGTCGAGCTGGCGGCTCAGTGCACCGTTGGCGGACAGTGCCTTGTCGCGCAATCCCGACAGCGTGTTGTTGAGCCGCTGGGCCTGGATGGCGAGTCGCTGGTCCTGGTCCTGGGCCGCCCGGACCCGCGCCACCAATCCGTCGTGCACCTTGGCCGTCTGGGGCGCGCCGCGATGGGTGTGGATGTAGGCGACGACCAGGATGAACCCGATCAGCGCGCAGCCGATCGCCACACCTGGGCGGTCGAACCACCGCCGGGGCGGGTTCGGCCCGCGGTGCCGCGCGGTCGCCGCGTAACTCGGGTCCAGCGTGTTCGTCACTAAGTCGACAAGTAGCTGTGTCGTCAGTTGGTTGCCCGGCGGCGGCCGGTCCGAAGTCAAGACCGGGCCTGTCGCACGAGTTGGCGAGCTTGAGCCAAGTACACGATCCCGGCCCACAGGTAGAGCGCAGTCCCCCAGATCGTGAACGCCCAGGCGATGGGCCGAGCGACGTCGGCGATCGGGCCGTCATGGGCCCCGATGAGCAGGAGCGGGAACGCGTAGAGCAGACAGAACGTCGCGGCCTTGCCCAGGTAGTGGACTGCGAATGGGGCGTAGCCGTAGCGGCGGAGCACCGCGAGCGCGATGGTGAGAATGGCGTCGCGCCCGACGATGGCGACGGCCAGCCACAGCGGAATGATGTTGCGCAACACCAGGCCGACCAGCGTCGCCAGGATGTACAGGCGATCGGCGAGGGGGTCGAGCAGCGCCCCAAGGGCGCTCGCTTGGTTCAGCCGACGGGCCAGCACGCCGTCGGCCCAGTCAGTGAAGCCGGACAACGCCAGCACGGTGAGGGCCCACCCGTCGGCGTGTGGACCCAGCAATAGCCACAGGAACAGCGGCACGCCGAACAACCGCAGCACGCTCAACCCGTTCGGAATCGTCAGCACGCGGTCGGCCGGGGCGGCCCGGGGGCCGGTGTCGGCACCGGCGTCGGGGACTGCGGCCACGATGCCTCCTGCGCTGCGCCGGCGGACCGCCCGCGCGGAGCGGATTTGACGCTGTGTCGGGACGGCGGGATTCGAACCCACGACCCCCTGACCCCCAGTCAGGTGCGCTACCAAGCTGCGCCACGTCCCGGTCGAATGAGCACCGGCGCTCAGCCTATCGCGATGGCGCACCGCGCTTCTCCCGAACCCGCACCGATATCTCGATCGGTGTCCCGGTGAAGTCGAAGTCCTCGCGCAGGCGGCGTTCGATGAATCGCCGATAGCCCGCCTCGAGGAATCCGGTCGTGAACAGCACGAATCGAGGCGGACGCGTATCGGCCTGCGTCGCGAACAGGACGCGGGGCGCCTTACCGCCCCGCGGTGGCGGCGGAGTTGCGGCAACCACCTCGTTGAGCCAGGTGTTGAGTCGACCGGTGGAGATACGCCGGTCCCACGACGCGAGACTCACCCTCAGCTGGGCCGCGAGCTTCTCGACGGCCCGACCGGTGCGGGCCGAGACATTGACCCGCGGCGCCCAGGCGACTCGCGCCAGATCGCGGCTGATCTCTCGCTCGAGCAGCTCCCGGCGGTCCTCATCGACCAGGTCCCACTTGTTGAAGGCCAGCACCAAAGCCCGTCCGGCCTCGCTCACCTCGGCGATGACCCGCTGGTCCTGTTCCGCGATCGGCTCGGATGCGTCCAGGAGGACGATCGCGACCTCGGCGGCCTCGATAGCGGCCGCGGTTCGCAGGCTGGCGTAGTACTCCATCCCACTCGCCTGGTTGACGCGGCGCCGAAGGCCGGCCGTGTCGACGAAGCGCCAGATCTCGGCGTCCAGTTCGAGCAGGCTGTCGACGGGGTCGATCGTGGTGCCCGCGACGGTGTCGACCACGGAGCGTTCCTCACCGGTCAGCCGGTTGAGCAGGCTGGACTTGCCGACGTTCGGCCGGCCGACGAGGGCGACGCGGCGAGGGCCGCCTTCCTCCGGGTCCTCGCTCGGCGCGTCGGGCAGGGCCGCCAGCACGGCGTCAAGCAGGTCGCCGCTGCCGCGGCCGTGCAAGCCGCTGACCGGATAGGGCTGGCCGAGCCCCAGCGACCACAGCTCGGCGGTCTCGGGCTCGGCCCGGTCGTCGTCGATCTTGGTCACGGTCAGGATGACCGGGCGTCCGCTGCGTCTCAACGTCCGAGCGACAGTGAGATCGGTTTCGGTTGCGCCCGTGCGCCCGTCGATGACGAACAGGACGAGATCGGCGGTCGCGACGGCCCGCTCGGCTTGGGCCGACACCATGGCCGCCAATCCGCGCGCATCCGGCTCCCAGCCTCCGGTGTCGACGAGCGTGAACCGGCGCCCACCCCAAATCGCGTCGTAGGCGATCCGATCCCGGGTAACCCCAGGCACGTCCTGCACGACCGCCTCGCGCCGACCCAGGATCCGGTTCACCAGCGTCGACTTGCCGACATTCGGGCGACCGACCACGGCAACGACCGGGGCGACCGGCGTTGGTCGGGCGTGGTCCCCGAGGGCTCGGTCGTCATCTTCGCCGTCAGTCAACTTCTCGTCCCGTCGTCATCGGCCGCACCGTCAATCCTTGCGCGCGCCGCCGGCGCACCTCGTCAGCGCGGGACACCAGCGCGGCCAGTTCGAGGCGAATTGTCTCCGTCGTCGCGGTGATGACGGCGCGCTTGAGCGGGCGCTGGTCCGGCCATCGTTGGACGGGCATCGGGGCACCGAACATCATCACCGCGTGGGGTCGGCGCCCGGTGCGGCGATGGGCCATCTCCGCCGTCCCGGAACAGGCCACCGGCACGACGGTCGCCCCGGAACGCAGGGCCAGGTACCCGACTCCGCCTTTGGCGGTCTCGACCAATCCGCGCCCGCGCGTTCCTTCGGGAAAGATCCCGACGACGCCGCCGGCTCGCAGAATTCGTAGGCAGAGGCGAACCGCAGTGGCGTCGACGATGTCGCGTCGGACTGGGATCTGGCCCGAGCTGCGCAAGAGGGCGGACAGCCGAGGGGTGAACGCCTCCGCCTTGACCAGGCAACTGACCGGCCGCGGCACGAAGCCGAACAGCAGCGGCCCGTCGAGCAGCGAGCGATGATTGACCGCGAGCAGCACCGGGCCGGTCGCCGGGACGACCTCCAAGCCGTGGAGTTCGATCCGGCCCAGCGAGACCGAGAGCCGGCGGGCCAGCGCCTGGCGGTGACGCAGCCCGGCCGAACCCTGGACCCGCTGCGCCAGCGTCGGCTCAGGCATGACGGCTCCGAAACTATGTCGACAAGGCGATCTACCACTGCATCGATATCAAGATTTGTCGTGTCAATCTCGATCGCGTCTGGTACCTGCGCCAGGGGGCTGTCGCGCCGGGTGCTGTCCAGCCGATCACGCCGCTCGATGTCGTGGGCGACATCGGCCACGTCCGCCCCGCCGCCCAACTCACCGGCGCGACGCCGGGCCCGGACCTCGGCGCTGGCGGTCAGGTAGATCTTCGGTGATGCCGTAGGCCACACGACCGAGCCGATGTCGCGGCCCTCGACGACGATCCCGCCTGTCCCGATCAGAGCGCGCTGGGCCTGGACGAGTCTGGCCCGCACCGCCGGAACGGCCGAGACCGCACTGACCGCGGCCGTGACCGGCTGCGACCGGATCTCGCTGTCCACCCGTGACCCGTCGAGCGCGATGGCCGCCTGTTGTGGATCTGTCGATATCTCGATATCGGCTCGGGCGACAGCGTCGCCGATCGCTGTCTGGTCCTCGAGGCTGACGCCGGCCCGTAACACGGCGAGCGTCGCTGCTCGGTACATGGCTCCGGTATCGAGGTAGCGGCAGCCCAGGCGCAATGCCAGCCGCCGCGAGACCGTCGACTTGCCGGTGCCGGAAGGGCCGTCCATAGCCACCACCAGTCGGGCGCTCGGCCCTGCTGTCGGCTGGCCGTGCTGCGTCACAGACCACGACTCCTCGGTGCAGGCCAACTGATCAGCCGATGCGGCTCCAGACGCGGCAGCGTCGAGCGGGCGACGGGTCGTCGCAGCCATGCCGAAGAATACGGCCTTCGCACGGCCGCCAGGCGCACCGGGTACGTGCAACCGGGATAGAAGCTAACTGTCAGACTGACCGTTCGTCTGTTTCGCCACGCACAACTAGCCATCCAGTCGAGGACAGGACTCCTTCACTGCCAGCGTCCAGCAGCCACCAGCTACTGCGGTAGGTCGGTGCGCAGCGCCGCAGCGCCACCCAGGTAGACATGGCGGATGTCGGCACGAGGCCGACGGGAGTCGACGTGGGCAAGTAGCCGCAACACCCGCGGCATGGCGCCTGGCACCGCCATCTCGGTCGTACAGAGCAGCGGAACGTCGGTGAGACCCATGAGCCGGGCCGCGTAGGCCGGAAACTCGGCCGTGAGATCCGGCGTAGCGGTGAACACGATGCTGATCAGGTCCTCCCGGTCCACGTCGTTGCGATGCAGGACCTCGGTGACGAGCTCGGACACGCCGGCGAGAATCTCATCACGGTCATTGCTGTCGACCTGGATGGCCCCTCGGATCGCCCGCACTGCCACGTCGTTCCCCTTCGTCGCCGACATCGATGCGTCGATGAACCCTTAAATCGCTAAGACGCTCTCATGACAAACTCTTTCATCGATAGAATAGTTAGCCGCTACAGCGACACACCGATGAAATAACTTAGCGTCGTATCTGGTAACTGATTCAGCGTTTTAGAGACGTAGTGCTATATCGATCTAGCGCGTCATGCCAGACATCGACACCGTTCGGGAGAGTTGGCCCGAATTCCCTCGGAGAAGCGTGTCGACATATTGCTTTAGCGACGGGGCGTCGATCCGACCTTGATCCCAACTCCAGGCCGTGGCGACGATGGGTCACTAGGCGATCTGCGAGTAGACCAACATACTGACTTACAAGTTCAATGCTATATCGCTCAAGCGATCAGCAGTTACACCGTCTTGTCGACAAGACGGTGTAACGATGCAAGCTCGTCGCGGGTGAGGATGCGGACCGCGCCGGCGCGCAGGCCGGCCAGCCGCACCGGCCCGATCGCGGTCCGGACCAACCGTTGCACTGGGTGGCCGACTTCTGCCAGCAGTCGCCGGACGATGTGGTTGCGCCCCTCGTGGAGCACGACCTCAACGATGGCCTGATCGCCTTGGGTCTGCACGACCCGGAAATCGTCCACCTGAACGCCGCCGTCCTCGAGCTCAACCCCGGCGCGCAGGCGCCGGCCGACGTCCTTGGACACCGGGCCGGGCACAGTGGCGAGATAGGTCTTGGCCACGCCGAACGCGGGATGCATGAGGCGATGGGCAAGTTCACCGTCGTTGGTCAGGAGCAGCAGGCCCTCCGTGTCCGCGTCCAACCGGCCGACGTGGAACAGCCGCTCGGCCCATTCGGCCACCAGGTCTCCTACCGTGGGCCGACCGCGGGTATCCGACATCGCGCTGAGCACGCCCCTCGGCTTGTTCAGCGCCAAGTACACCAAATCGGCACGGACGTTGATCCGGGCGCCGTCGACATGGATCACGGCCGTAGCCGGGTCGATCCGGGTGCCCATCTCGTGCACGGTGACCCCGTTGACGGCGACTCGGCCCGCAGCGATCAGCTCTTCGCTCGCGCGGCGGGAACCGATGCCGGCAGCGGCCAGCACCTTTTGGAGGCGGATCCCATCCGGCCGGTCATTTACCGCCGTCGACGACTCATCGTCGTCTTTAGAGTTCATCTGTTTCGACGCTGTCTAACTCAGGCAGGAGTGGAGCTAACGACGGAAGTTCCTCTAGCGACTGTAAGCCCATTTTTTCCAGGAACAGGTCGGTCGTGCGGTACAACCCACCGCCGGTGTCGGGGTCAGAGCCGACCTCGACGACCAGGCCGCGGGTCGTCAGCGTGCGGACCACGCTGTCCACGTTCACGCCGCGGATGGCTGAGACCCGGGACCGGGTTACCGGCTGCCGGTACGCGATGACGGCGAGAGTCTCCAGCGCGGCCTGAGTGAGGCGGCTGCGCTGACCGTCCTGCAGAAACATCTCCACCTGGGCGGCATACGCCGGGCGGGTGTACACCCGCACTCCCCCGGCGACGTGCCGCAGTTCGACACCGGCCCCGCGCTCGTCGTAGCCGCCCTGGACCGCGTCGAGTGCCGCCCGCACTGCGTCGACCGGCTGCTGCACTGCCGCGGCCAAGGATTCGATGCGCACCGGGGCTTCGACGACGAACAGGATCGCTTCCAGCGCGGCGCGCAGTTCGCCGGGGTCCATCGGGGTGGGCTCGATGGGCAGCGACGCCATGTCCTCGCCGTCTTGGTAAGCCGTAGCCTCATCAGTCACCGGCGGCGATCCTTCGCCCAGCTCGAGCGATGTCGTTTTTTCTGTCGGATTCACCCGTACTCCTCGTCCACGCCCGGGGCGTCTGTGGTCCCAGTGTCGACGGCGGCGGACGCCTCGTCGTCCGGTGGCCCGATCCACCGCACCCGAAGCTCGGCCAGCGCGGCGAGCTGGTCGAACGCCACCACGCCGTCGCGGTAGAGCTCCAGGAGCCCGAGAAAACGGGCCACAACCTCCAGGGTCGAACCGCAATCAGCCACCAGCGCCCGGAACGTCGCCGATCCGCTGCGGATCAGCCGGTCGCGCATGACCGCCATGTGCTCGCGCACGCTGACTCGCGGTGTGTGCACATGGTCGGTGACGACGACCGGCACCGGTTTGGGCACCGCAGCGGCCACCGCGATTTCCGCCAGGTTGGCTGGGCTCACGCCGATGAGCACCTCGGGCAGCAGCGACGCGAACTGCGGCTCCAACTCGACCGAACGGCCGTGCCGGCGCGACTGGGCCCGGTCGAGCTCCCCGAGGTAGGCCGCCGCCAGCTTGTAGGCGCGGTATTGCAGCAGCCGAGCGAACAACAGGTCCCGTGCCTCGAGCAGGGCCAGGTCTTCCTCGTCCTCGTCCTCAACGGAAGGCAGCAACCGCGACGCTTTGAGATCGAGCAGCGTGGCCGCCACGACGAGGAACTCGGTTGCCTGGCCGAGGTCCCACTGCGCCGACGCGCCCAGGTAGGCAATGAACTCATCAGTCACCTGCGACAACGAGACCTCGGTCAGATCGAGCTGGCGACGCGAGATCAGACTGAGCAGCAGATCGAACGGTCCTTCGAAGTTCTCCAACCGCACTCGGAAGGCGCCGTCGGTTGTCCCGGCCACGTCCACGCCGGCTCCGACCGAGTCGACGGGCTGGGTGGACAGCAACTCGATCTCGACTGCATCTTCAGCCGAGAGGTTCACGATTCGCGCAATCTCCGGACCAGGATCGACGCTTCGCCCTTGGCCTCGAGGTCGGCCAGCACCACCGCGACAGCCTCACGCACGATCCGGCCCCGGTCGATCGCCAGCCCGTGATCGGCGCGCAGGGTCAACCGGGCCGACTCCAGGTCGAGTAATTCCTCCGGGGAGCAGTACACCGTGATCTTCTCGTCGTGGCGCTCGCGTCCGGACGGCGCTCGATCACTGACTGCCCGAATCCGGCGGGGTCCGCGGGCGGCCGGGCGCCCGGAGGAGACGGGGGCCGGCGCGGTAGCCGGGCGCCAGCCCGCGTCGTCGCGGGGCTGCGACTCGGCGGAGACCTCCTGCACCGGGGGCACCGCGCCGACGCCAGGATGCGGCGGAGGCGGCGGCGGCTCAGGTTCGGCCGCCGCGGAGGTCGTCCGGAACAACTCGGCGGCTCCCGGCAGGCTGGCCCGTCTACTCATCGTGCTCCTTCGTCGATGCTCCCGAGCGCGCCAACACTTCGCGCGCGAGGTTGCGGTATGCGGTGGCGCCGGCTGAGGTCGGGGCCCAGGTGGTGATCGGTTCGCCCGCGACGGTCGTTTCCGGGAAGCGCACCGTGCGGGAGATGACCGTGTCGAACACGTCGTCGCCGAACGCCTCGACGACCCGGGCGAACACCTCGCGGCCATGCAGGGTGCGGCCGTCGTACATTGTCGCCAGGATGCCGTCGAGCTTGAGCCGCGGATTGAGCCGTTCACGGACCTTCTCAACGGTGTCGATGAGCAGCGCGACGCCGCGCAGGCTGAAGAACTCGCACTCCAGCGGGATGATCACGCCGTGCGCCGCCGTCAGGGCGTTGACCGTGAGCAGGCCCAGCGACGGCTGGCAGTCGATCAAGATGTAGTCGTAGTCGTCGACGATGCCGGCGAGGGCGCGGGCGAGCGTCTGTTCGCGTGCGACCTCACCGACCAGTTGGACCTCGGCCGCGGAGAGGTCGATGTTGCTGGGCAGCAGGTCCATGCCGGCGACGCTGGTCTTGAGCAGGATGTCGTCGACGTTGACCCCGCGCTCCATCAGCAGGTTATACGCGGTGCGGTCGAGTTGGTGGGGTTGGACGCCCAGGCCCACCGACAGCGCGCCCTGCGGATCGAAATCGACCAGCAGCACGCGGCGGCCGACCTCCGCCAGCGCCGCGCCGAGATTGATCGTGGACGTCGTCTTGCCGACGCCGCCCTTCTGGTTGCACAGCGCGATTATGCGGGCCGGCCCGTGCCGGTCGAGCGGCTTGGGTTCGATGAGCGGGCGCTTCTTCCGCGCGAGCGCCGGGTCGGCCGACTTGGCTGCCTCTACGGAGAACAGTTCCCCCGAACCGCCGTCGCCGTCCCGACTTGTCGACATAGTCATGAAGCGATATGCCTTTCTGCCGGTTTGCTCGCTCGACCGTTCGGAGGCTACCGCAGCCCGGCCACCGAAACGATGGGGCGGCGGCGCGGCGCGGGCGATCAGCCTTTCGCGCGCGGATGCGCGGTCGCGTAGACCTCGCGCAGCTTGTCGACCGTCACCAGCGTGTAGATCTGCGTCGTGGTCACCGACGAGTGCCCGAGCAGCTCCTGTACGACGCGCACGTCGGCGCCGCCCTCCATGAGGTGCGTGGCGAAGGAATGCCGCAGCGTGTGCGGCGAGATGCCGCTGGCCAGCCCGGCCCGTTCGGCCGCGGTGCGAAGCACCGTCCAGGCCGACTGTCGAGACAGCGGTCCCCCGCGCGAGTTCAGGAACACCATCGGGGTGCCCTTGCCGGCGGCCGCGAGGGCAGGTCGGGCCCGGACGAAGTAGTTCTCGACCGCCCGCGCGGCGAACGAACCGAGTGGAACGCGGCGCTGTTTGCCACCCTTTCCGGACAGCAGCACGGTCCGGTCGGCCAGGTCGACATCGTCGACGGCGAGACCGACCGCCTCGGAGATGCGGGCGCCGGTTCCGTAGAGAACTTCCAGGAGGGCTCGGTCCCGCAGCGCCAGCGCGGTCTGGTCGTAACCGGCCGCGTCGAGGAGGGCCTCGACCTCCTCCAGGCTGATGGCCTTGGGCAACCGGCGGGGCGGGGCCGGTGGGCGCACGTCGTGTGCGACGTCGACGTCGACCAGGCCGTCGCGCAAGGCGAAGCGGTGCAGCCCGCGCACGGCCACGACCGCCCGCGCTGCAGACGTCGCCGACAGTGGCGGGTGGTCCGGATCGCCCTCGCGCAGGTACGCCAGGAACGAACTCACGGTGGCCGAATCGACCGTGTCGATGGACGCGACGCCCCGGTGCAGCAAATAGGCCAGGTAACGATTGAGGTCCCGTCCGTACGAGGCGAGCGTGTTGGCGGCGACGCCGCGCTCGACCGCGAGGTGGTCGAGGTAGCCGCGCACGACCGAGGCCACGGCCAGCCGACGGGCGGCGGCGGTCTTCGCCATCGTCAGTGGTCCGGCCGCGCCGGCCAGGGAGAATGAGCCGGCCGCAGGCCGGCCCAGCCGGTCTCCGCGCCGTGGGCTGCGGCGAGGATTCCGGCCACGGCGGCGGCGTTCGTCACGTCACCGGCGTAGACGCGCTGTACCGCCACAGCGAGCGGGACCCGGTGCACGGTCATGGTGATCTCTTCGTGCTCAGGGGTGAAACGATCGGCGTCGGACACCGGCGCCAATCCGCGGGCCAGAAACAGCCGGATGGCCTCGTTCGACATGCCCGGCGAGGTGTGCAGGTCGAGCAACACGCTCCACTCGGTCGCGGTCACCGCGGCTTCCTCGGCCAGCTCGCGCTGCGCAGCGGCCAAGGCGGGTTCGCCCGCCACATCGAGCAGGCCGGCCGGAAGCTCGTCCAGCCGCGCTCGCACGGGGTGGCGGTACTGGTTGACCAGCAGGATGGCACCGTCGTCGTCGAGTGCAACCACGCCGACCGCGCCCGGATGATCGACGACCTCACGCTCGACCACCGTTCCGTCGCTCATCCGCACCCTGTCGCGGTGCAGCGAGATCACCCGGCCGGTGAAGATCGACTCGGTGCCGAGGAGGGCGTAACTCTCCGCCGCGTCGGGCTCGGCGCTCACCGGGCCGCCGTCGGGACGCCCACAGCCCCACCGTTGCGCGACGGGAGCGGCGCCCCGACGTTGGCCGAGTCGATCGGCTCGATCTCGCCGGGATCCTCGGGAATATCGACCGGCAGTCGCTCCGCGGCGTTGTACTCCAGCGCCGCGGCCAGGAACCCTCGGAACAGTGGATGAGCCCGGGTCGGACGGGACTTCAGTTCCGGATGGGCCTGGGTGGCGACGAAATACGGATGCACGTCGCGCGGCAGTTCGATGAACTCGACGAGGCGGCCGTCTGGGGACGTCCCAGAGATGACCAGGCCGGCCGCTTCGAGGGGCTCGCGGTAGGCGTTGTTCACCTCGTAGCGATGCCGGTGCCGCTCCGAGACAGTGGTCGCCCCGTAGACCTCGGCGGCGAGCGAGCCGGGGAGCAGCGTCGCCGGGTACGCGCCCAGTCGCATGGTGCCGCCCAGATCGGCGTTGCCGGCCACGATGTCGACCTGGTCGGCCATCGTCGCGATCACCGGGTCGGGGGTTTCCTCGTCGAACTCGGCCGAGTTGGCCGTCGCAATCCCGGCGAGATGGCGTGCGGTCTCGATCACCATGCACTGCAGTCCGAGGCACAGTCCGAGCGTGGGAATGCCGCGCTCCCGCGCATGCCGCACCGCGCCGATCTTGCCTTCGATCCCCCGGACCCCGAATCCGCCGGGTATGACGACGCCGTCAACGCCGGCGAGCGCGGCCAGTGCCCCGGCCGGAGTGTCACAACTGTCCGAAGCCACCCACTTGATCGTGACTTTGGCGCGGTGGGCGAACGCACCGGCTCGCAGCGCCTCGGACACCGACAGATATGCATCGGGCAGGTCGATGTACTTGCCGACGAGCGCGACCGTGACCTCGGCGCGCGGATGGTGGACCCGGTCGAGCAGATCACCCCAGACGGTCCAGTCGACGTCGCGGAAATGCAGGCCGAGGCGCCGAACGACGTAGGCGTCGAGGCCCTCGGAGTGCAGCACCTTCGGTATCTCGTAGATGCTCGAGGCGTCGGTGGCCGAGACGACGCCTTCGGCATCCACATCGCACATCAGTGAGATTTTGCGCTTGACGCTTTCCGGGATCTCGCGATCAGAGCGACACACGACGGCGTCCGGCGTGATGCCGATGCTCCGCAGCGCCGCCACCGAGTGCTGCGTCGGCTTGGTCTTCAATTCGCCTGATGGGGCCAGGTAGGGCACCAAGGACACGTGGAGGACGAAGCAGTTTTCCCGGCCGATGTCGTGACGCACCTGCCGGGCCGCCTCGAGAAAGGGCAATGACTCGATGTCACCGACGGTCCCGCCGATCTCGGTGATCACTATGTGCGGCGCCAGGCCGTCCGGCCCGGGCGCGGCCATCGCCCGGATCCGGGCCTTGATCTCGTTGGTGATGTGCGGGATCACCTGCACGGTGTCGCCCAGGTACTCCCCGCGCCGCTCCTTCGCAATCACCGTCGAATACACCTGGCCGGTGGTCACGTTGGCCGAGCCGACCAGGTCGGTGTCGAGAAAGCGTTCATAGTGCCCGACGTCGAGATCGGTCTCAGCACCGTCGTCGGTCACGAAGACCTCACCGTGCTGAAACGGGTTCATCGTTCCGGGGTCGACGTTGAGGTAAGGGTCGAGCTTCTGCATGGTCACGCGTAAGCCGCGAGCCTTGAGCAGAGAGCCGAGACTGGAGGCCGTCAATCCCTTGCCAAGGGAGGAGGCGACACCGCCGGTGACGAATAGATGCTTGGTGGGTTGCGCCATCCGATCCACGGAAGTCCACGCTAACACGGTCCCGGCGTCCAGGCCGCACGAGCAGCACGACGCGCCCGGAAATCAGCGCCGACGTGGCGCTGACCGGCTACTTCGAGGGGCTCGGGAACAGCGCGTCAGCGCTCTTGGCGGTGCCGTAATGGCCCACCGAGGACTTGATGACGTCGGCGAGGGCGAGCACCGTGGACACCTGACCGATGGCGCTGTCGGCGTTGTCGACGCTCGAGACCGTTGCCTTGTCCGCCCCGGCGCCACGTACACCGGCGATGACCCCGGCTTTGGTGGCTGATCCGCTGTCTCCAGCCACGACGACGTGGCCGCCGGCCTGCTGCAGAGCCGTGACCAGGGCCAGCTCGGCGGCGGAGGCATAGTTGGCCGACTTCAGTGCCCCGGTCCCGACGACAACCACGTTGCGGGACGGGGTGACCGCGCCGGTCGCCGAGACCATGTGCAGTTCGGAGAACGCGCCCAGCACCTGGCTCAGGTCGGTGGGCACGCCGTGCCCGAGCAGCACGAAGGCCAGCAGCGCCCCGCCGAGTTGGCCGGCGTCGCTCACCTCAGGCAGCGTCAGTCCGATCGGATGGGTACTCGTGACCAGCGCGGTGATGTCACTCGAGCGGCGTGGGTCGACGTAGGCGTCGGTCAGCCCGACGTGGCTGACCTTGCCGCCGGCCGCCTGGACCTGCTTGGTGATGCCGTCCTCGATGCTGCTGCGAGCCCCGGGCAGGGATACGAGCAGGACGTTCTGTCTGGTGAGGGTGCCGCGCACCAACTGGGAACCGAAGGACGACGCGAATTCGCCCGCGTCGCCGACCTGCAACTGCAGCGACTTGACCTGATTGGCGAGGGTGCTGCGGTCGTCCTTCAGGGTGTTCACCTGCTTGCGCAGGTCGGTGGTGATCGGTCCGTTGAGCGCCGTCGTCCCGACGACGATGCCCAGCGCAAGCGCGAGGAAGACCGCGACGATCGAGACGAGGTGGTAGCGGAAAGAAATCACGAGAACAGGTCCTGTACCCAGCTGATGACGTTGTTCCAGCCGTCGTCGAAGTGATGGAGGTAGCTGCGCCCGGCCTCGGAAACGGCGAGCGCGGCAACGATGGCCACGAGCGCGGCCAGCACCAGGAGCAACAGGGCCGCCGCCGAGATCCGATTGCGATACAGCCTGGTGACACCCTTGGCGTCGACGAGCTTGCCCCCGACCCGCAGCCGGGTCAGGAAGGTGGAGGCCATCCCCAACCGGCCCTGGTCGAGGAATTCGGTCAACGTCGCGTGGGTACCGACCGCGACGATCAAAGCCGCGTCGTTCTCGTCGGCGAGCAGCATCGCGGCGTCCTCGCTCGTGCCCGAGGTCGGGAACGTGACCGCGTCGATGCCGAGATCCTGCACCCGCGCCAGACCCGGCGCCCGGCCGTCGGGGTAGGCGTGCACGACCACCTCAGCTCCGGTGGCCAGCGCGGCGTCGGACACCGCATCCATGTCACCGACGATCAGATGCGGGGTGTGCCCGGCCTCGATCAACGCGTCGGCTCCCCCGTCGACGCCGACGAGGACGGGCTTGAACTCGCGGATGTAGTGCTTCAGGGATTTCAGGTCGGACTGGTGGTCATAGCCGCGCACGACAACCAGGACGTGCCGTCCGGCGAATTTCGTGCGCACCTGCGGCACGCCGACTCCGTCGAGCAGGAGCTCGCGTTCGCGGCTCATGTATTCCGACGTGTTGACGGCAAAGGCCTCGAGCTGCGCCGACAGGCCGGACTTGGCCTCGGCCATCAGCGCGGCAACCGAGTCGACGTCCTGTGGTGTGCCGGTGGCAACTTCGAGGTCGCCGACGTAGACGGTGTCGCCTTGGAGACGGACCTTGGTGCCCTCCTTGACGGCGGCGAAGATCTCCCCGCCGACGTTGTCGAGCAACGGGATTCCGCTGCCCACGATGAGGTCCGGGCCCAGGTTCGGGAACCGGCCCGAGACGCTCGGCTGGGCGTTGATGACCGCCGAGACCTTGGCCGCGACGAGTGCCTGCGCCGCGACCCGATCGAGGTCGACGTGGTCGATGATGGCGACGTCGCCGGGGTTCAGGCGCCCGACCAGCCGGTTGGTGCGGCGATCCAGACGCGCGACCCCGCTGACGCCGGGAAGGGGGTCGGCGCGGCGGCGCAGGGTTGCAAGCTTCATGACTGCCTATCGTGCCATCCGAAGCTCCGCCGGGAGCCGTTCGCCACGCGTCAGGATCGGCCTTTCGGGGCCGCCCGTGGTCTGCTGGTGCCGGCGCGCTCGGATGCCGCCGTTTCCAGCAACTCAGTCGCGTGCTCGCGCGCCGTGCTGGACTCGCTGCCGGCGAGCATGCGGGCCAGTTCGGCAACGCGGTCGTCGCCGGTCACGATCCGGACATCGCTGGCGATGACGTGCTGCTGCTGCGCCGACAGCGGCTTGTCGACGACGATCTGCCGGTCGGCGTAGGCGGCGACCTGCGGCAGATGGGTCACCACGATCACCTGGTGGTCGTGCGCCAGCCGGGCCAGCCTGCGACCGACCTCGATCGCGGCTCGGCCGCCGACACCGGCATCTACCTCGTCGAACACCATCGTCGGTACCGGATCGGTACCGGCCAGGCAGACCTCCAGCGCGAGCATGACCCGAGACAGCTCGCCGCCCGACGCCCCCCGGCCGATGGGCAGGGCCGGCGCCTCTGCGTGCGGGCGCAGCACGAACTCGACCTCATCGGTACCGTCCGGCCCGGCACCGACCTCGCTGCCGTCGATCTTCAGTGTCGGCGCTCCAGCGGTCGGTGGCCGGGGCCGGACCTCGACCGCGAGCTGGGCAGTCGGCATTGCCAGGCCGGCCAACTCGGTCGTCACCGATTCGGCCAGCCGCGCCGCCGCAGCGCTGCGTTGCTTGGTGAGCGCGCGCGCGTACTCGACCGCTTCAGCCTCGGCCTCATCGCGGGTCGCTTGCAACGCGGCGAGCGCCTCATCGGAGACGTCGAGTTCGGCGAGCCGGCCGCGCGCCCGCTCGGCCCAGTCCAGTACCGCGGCGATACCGGTGCTCGGCGGGTCGCCGTACCTGCGCACCAGACCGGCGAGCACGGCCCGCCGGGCCTCGATCTGGGCCAGCCGCTCCGGATCTGCGTCGAGCGATTCGCCGTAGTGCCGCAGGTCGGCCCCGGTTTCGGCGGCCAGCGCGGACAGCTCGGCCACCCGCGTCGTCAGGGCGTCCAGTTGCGGGTCGGCCCCGGCCTGGCTCTCGAGTGCTTGGCGGGCCGCGCCGAGCAGCGTCCCGACATCGACTGCGTCGGAGGCAGGGTCGTCGGGATCACCCAGCAGGGCGTCATGTGCAGTACGGGCGGCCAAGCGCAACGCGTCGGCGTGCGACAGGCGGGTTGCCAAAGCCGTCAGCTCGATGTCTTCGTCCGGCTCCGGCGCCGCGGCCTCGATTTCGGCGATCCCGTGGGTCAGCAGGTCCGCTTCACGCCGCAGTTCACTGGCGCGGGTGGTGCGGTCGGTCAGCGCCACCGACGCCGCGCGCCAACGCTCGTAGGCCGCCGCGTAGTCGCGCACGTCCACAGCGGCGAAGCGGTCCAGGGCCAGGCGCTGCCGGCCCGGGCGGATCAGGCGGAGCTGGTCGGACTGCCCGTGCACGACCAGGAGTCGCTCGGCCAGCTCGCCGAGCACCGCGACGGGCACCGACGCGCCACCGACGTAGGCCCGCGAGCGGCCGGCCGCGCTGACCTCACGCCGCAGCACCAGCCCGACACCGTCATCGAGTTCGCCGCCGGCGTCCCGCGCGCGCTGGGCCGCATCAGACCCGGCGTCGAGTTCGACGCGGCCGTCGATCGTGGCCCGCTCTACTCCCGAGCGGACCCGGGCGGCGTCGGCCCGTCCGCCGAAGAGCAGCAGCAGTCCGGTGACGACCATCGTCTTGCCGGCGCCGGTCTCACCAGTGACCACGGTCAGGCCCGGGCCTAGCGGCAGCACGGCGTCGTCGATGACGCCCAAGCCGCGGATGCGCAGTTCCTCCAGCACGTCACGCAGGCTAGCGCCGACGGCGCCCGATCCTCACGCCGCCTCGGTGGCACCGCGCGTTATTCGGAGAGCTCGTCGTCAGGCGCCGGGCCGGCCGCTTCGCGCAGGCTGCGCACGGGCAGTTGGAACTTGGTGACGAGACGTTCGCTGAAACTCCACTGGGCCAGCCGGGCGATGCGCACCGGAAGCTCGCCGCGCCGTACTCGCACGCGGGCGCCTGGTGGTACCGGCACCGACCGCCGCCCGTCAGCGACCAGGATTGCCTGGTGCCCGCGGCTGAGCAGGTCGACGTCGACCGTCGAGTTCGGGGCCACCACGATCGGGCGGGCGAACAGCGCGTGGGCGGCGTTGGGCACGACGAGCAGCGCATCGACGTTCGGCCACACGATGGGTCCGCCCGCCGAATACGCATACGCGGTCGAGCCGGTCGGCGTGGCGCACAGGACACCGTCACAGCCGAAACGCAGCAGCGGCTGGCCGTCGACGGCGACGGCGATTTCGAGCATGCGCTCGCGATTGGTTCGTTCCAGTGACACCTCGTTGAGCGCCCAGGCCGTGCCCAGGGACACGCCTTCGACCGAGATCTCCGCGTCGACCGTGACCCGTTCCTCCACGGCATAGTCGTGCTCGCCGATCGAGGCGATCGCGCTGTCCAGAGCATCGAGCTCGGCCTCGGCCAGGAAGCCGACGTGCCCGAGATTGACCCCCAGCATGGGCACTCCGGCCGGGCGGGCCAGTTCGGCCGCTCGCAGGAACGTGCCGTCGCCGCCGAGGACGAGGACCAGCTCGGCGTCGTGCGCGGCGCGGGCCTGGTCGACAACCGTGACGTCGGCGTCTCCGCAGGCCTCAGCCTCGGTGTCGAGCATCCGGACCTCGAACCCGGCAGCGCGCAGCTGTGCACTGGCCTGCATCGCGAGGGCCATGATCTGCGATCGCGACGTGTGGGCGACGAGCAGAACGGACCTCACTGGGGCTCCTCTGTCGAGGTGACGATCTCGGTGATCTGGGACTCGTCGATCACGGCGGTGCCGGTGTGGCGCAGCCACAGGAAGAATTCCACGTTCCCGGACGGCCCGGGCAACGGGCTGGCTACTACCCCCGACGGGTGCCAGCCGAGCTGGGCGGCCGTGCGGGTCACGGCGATAACGGCGTCGGCCCTCAGCTGGGGATCGCGGACGACGCCGCCGCTGCCGAGCCGTTCGCGTCCGACCTCGAATTGGGGCTTGACCATGGGCACCAGGTCGCCGTCCGGCGCCGTGCAGGCCGCGAGCGCCGGCAGTACCAGGCGCAGCGAGATGAACGACAGGTCGGCAACCGTGCACGCGACGGGGCCGCCGAGCTCGTCGGGCGTCAGGCTACGAACGTTGGTGCGGTCGAAAACGTGGACCCGGACGTCGCTGCGCAGTTTCCACGCCAGCTGCCCATAGCCGACGTCGACGGCGAACACCTCGGCCGCGCCGGCGCGCAACAGCACGTCGGTGAATCCGCCGGTAGACGCGCCGGCGTCCAGACAGCGCCGGCCGCTAACACTGATGTCGGGGAACGCTGCGAGCGCGCCGGCCAGCTTGTGGCCGCCGCGAGAGGCGTAACCGGGATCGTCGTCGTCGGGGCTGACTCGCACCGGCGTATCGGCGCCGACGCCGGTGGCCGGTTTGACCGCGACCACTCCGCGCACCTCGACCCGGCCGGCCGAGATCAGCCCCACCGCGTGTTCGCGTGACCGGGCCAGACCGCGACGCACCAGTTCGACGTCAAGGCGCTGCACGCGTCGCGGCATGGCGGGCGTTCCTCCGGTGGGCCGAACGCGGTGCGGCGATCAGGGGCCGTCGATGTCGGCGAGCGCGTCCTGCAGTTCGGCGTGCAGGTGCTGATACAGCTGGGGGTGTTCGGCCAGCGACAGCTCCGGCAACTGGTCGAGCGTGGCTAATTGCTTTGCAATACGGGCGGTCACCGGCTCAGACGCCTGTTCGCGCGATGGATCGGTACTTCCCGGGACGCCGCCGGTCGTGGGTTCGGCGGACGGAGCGATCTCGCTGGATGACACCTGCTGCTCCCCTCCGAGGGCGAATGCTGGCTTCCGGGCTGACGGTACCGCGCAACCCGCTGAGGTAACGTCGCATCGGCCCGCGAGCCGCGGGATCGTGCTGCGGGTCGCCCACGCGTCCGCTGAACGCCGGAGACCGGCGCGGAGGATACGGATGGCGAGTGTGGAGGATTGCGAACGCGCGTTCCATGGCTTGGCGGCCAGACTGGCCGACGCCGACGCCTCCGCCCGCCAGAAGGCTTCGCTGGACCGGTCCCTGACCTGCACGCTGCGCGACCTGAACGTGACGTTCGCCGGCCAGCTGCGCGACGGCCAGTTGCTCGACATTCGCAAGGTCGACAAGGCCGACGGGCAGGTGCGGATGACGATGACCAGCGACGACCTGCTCAAGTTGGTGAACGGCGAGCTGGCGATGGGCTCGGCCTGGGCTACTGGCCGGGTCAAGATCGACGCGAACGTCTTCGATTTGATCAAGCTGCGTTCGGTCTTCTGAACTCAGCCCGCCAGACCGAGCGCACGCAACGCGCTTTCGGCTTTGCCGTCATCCCCGCGCACCCGCACCGTGCGCCCCGGCCCGGACGTAACGTCGGGAAGGCTCCAGGCCAGCCGGCAGAGGACGCGCAGCGGATCCAGGCCGTCCGCTGAGCTCGCCGTTCCCGGTCCGGCAACCGCCGCGAGGACAAACGAGCCGTCGGGGTCGGTTCGAGCGGCCCAGTCGCCGCACCGGGCAATGCCGTCCGTGAGTTGCGGGCGCTCGTGGGCGACGAGTAGCCCGCCGGCGTCCGGAGCCAGATAGGTCGGTCGCAGCGGCGGTTCGGCGGCGAGTAGCGCGGCCGCGTCCGTGACGCCGGTGAGTACCAGCAGGCTCGGACAGCCGGCCGCGTTGGCACCCTCGACGTCGGTGTCCAGGCGATCCCCCACGACGATCGGCCGCTGGGCGCCGGAGCGTTCAACCGACTCCAGATGCATCGTTGGGTCCGGCTTGCCCGTCGCGATCGGCTCTACGCCGGTCGCATGCCGCAGCGCCGCGACGAGTGAACCGTTTCCCGGCAATGGTCCGCGACCCGACGGCACCGTCGCATCGAGGTTTGTCGCCACCCAGAGCAAGCCGCGTCGGATGGCCACCGCACCCTCGGCCAGCTGACGCCAGTCGAGGTCAGGGGAATAGCCCTGGACCACGGCGGCCGGGTCGTCGTCGGCGCTGTACACCGGCACCAGGCCCCGTTCGAGCAGAGCTTCGTGCAGACCCGTCGTACCTACTACCAGCACCCGAGCGTGGCTGGGCAGTCGATCGGCGAGATAGTGCGCCGCCGCCTGCGAGGATGTGATGACCTCACTGGCGTCCGCCGCGATCCCGAGCTCGGTCAGATGCTCGGCCACCGCGGCTGGCGGGCGGGCCGCGTTGTTGGTGACGAACGCCAGCCGCAGGCCCGACTCGCGGGCTGCCGCCAACGCCTCGGGGACGCCGGGCACGGCCTGCGGGCCGACGTACACGACCCCGTCGAGATCGAGCAGAGCGACGTCGTAGACGTGGGCCAGAGGCGTCGCGGTCCGCCGGAGGGGATCGATCGCCGTGGCCACGCGTCGCATGATCGCACGCGCACTGCGATGCGTACGATCGCGTCCCATGACCGATGCCTTCCGCGACGGCCTGTCGCTGCACCCATTCCGAGCGCTGCGTCCAACCGTTGACGGGGCGCGGCTGCGCACTCTGCTCTGCCCGCCGTATGACGTCATCAGCCCCGAGGAACGGGCGCGCTTGCTCGCCGACGACCCCGACAACGCCGTGGGCATCATCCTTCCGGAGCCGGCCGGCGACAGCGACCCGTACGAACACGCCGCGCAACTGCTTGACGATGCGGTGACCCGCGGCTTGCTGGCGACGGACGACGAACCTGCCCTGTACGTCTACGAGATGCAGGAGCCCGGCGGGGCCACGACGCGTGGACTGCTCGGTGCGATCGAACTGCGCGATCCGGCCGACGGCGTGATCCTGCCCCACGAGAACACGATGGCCGGTCCGGTTGCCGATCGCCTCGCGTTGATGATCGCCACCGAAGCGAACGTAGAGCCGATCTACCTCGTGTACGACGGGGGCGGTGCGGCCTCGCACGTGGTCGCTTCGGTGGACGAGCAACTGCCCGTCGCCGAGACGACGACGCCGGACGGCATCCGGCACCGCTTGTGGATACTGACCGACCCGCAGCTTCAGCGGGACGTGCAAGCCGACCTGGTCACCCGGCGGGCCCTGATTGCCGACGGCCACCATCGCTACGCGACGTACCGCGAGTTGCAGGAGCGTTACCGCGCCGAACGCGGAGCGGGTCCGTGGGACCGCGGCCTGACCCTGTTGGTCGATTCGCTGAGCTACGGGCCCCAGGTGCATGCCATTCATCGCGTGCTCGACGGCGTCACCATGGACCAGCTGCTCGCCGGTGCTGGAGCGGTCGGCGACGTTGTCGACGTCGAGACCCTTGACGAGGCCATGCGGCAGGCGGACGCGGTGCCCGGGTTCGCTGCGGTACTGACCGACGGCGTGCAGGTCGCGTTGCTGAGCGACCCGGCCGGCAAGTTGAGGGCCTTGGCCGGCCGGGCCGACGAGCCGCCCGAGCTGGCGCAACTCGACGTGAGCGTGCTGCATCGGGCATTGGTCGAGCAGGTGCTCGGGTTGTCGGACACGGTGGAGGTCGTGGGATACGCGCACAGCGTCGAGGAGGCCCTCGGGATGGCCGGACGCTCGGGCGGTACGGCGGTCCTGCTGCGCCCGACGCCAGTGACCGCCGTGGCCGCGGTCGCCGCCGCCGGGGCGCGCATGCCGCGCAAGTCGACGTTGTTCACGCCCAAGCCGGCCTCGGGGCTGGTCATGCGTCGATTTTCCGACGAGCGCTGAGCCGGGCCGAGCTCACGTCGACCTCGTAGCGACTGGCCGGCCCGTTCGGGGAACGCCAGAACCGCCGGTGCAGGCTGCCGTTGACTTCGAACTCGTCGCCCGGTTCGCCGCGCTCTAACGACCTGCGCACGCGAGACCGGGTCGTGGAACAGGCGATGCTGTCGACGCTCGCGCGGGAACCCGGCGGGCGGGCAATTGTCAGCCGGAACGAGCAGAGCTCGTCGCCGCTGGGCAATTGACGGACCACGGGAACCGCAGCCAATCGTCCCCGCAGGAAGACGCGGTTGTCCTCGGATGACGTGGCGGTTTGCTTTTCCATGCGCCAATCGTCGACAGTTTGCGCACCGGCGCGGAAGCGTCGACGGCAGAATGTGGACAACCGTCCACGCTGTGGACGCCCGGAGGTCGAACGTCGGTAGCTGCTGCTAGAGGAGCGCGGCCGCCCGTTCGGCTGCATCTGTCTCGCCGTCTGCATCCAGCGCGGCCGACGCGGCGAACCACTTCGCTGCCTCCGCCGATCGGCCCGCCTCTTGAAGGGCGTCAGCGTAGGCGTACCAGAGTCGCGCGGATCCAGGCCGGGGCCGGTTGGGATCGAGACCGCCGCGACCCAGGACGGCGAGGGCAGCATCCACCTGGCCCAGGTCTCTCCGGGCGCCGGCGATGACGATGAGCAGTTCGGCCCGCGTTTCAGCATCGAGCTTCGCGACGTCCGGGTCGTTGAGCAGCCGCAAGGCCTGATTGGGTCGGCCGAGCGCGCGTTCACAGTCGGCCAGCAGCGGCAGCGTGCGGGGGTCGCCCGTGATGCGCCGTGCGGTTCGTAGCTCGGTAAGCGCCTCAGCCCATTCCTCGGCGTGGTACGCCGCCACGCCGACTGCCTCACGGACCGCGCCGACGCGCGAGGCTCGGCCCCGAGCGGCCCGGGCATGCTCCAGCGCACGTTTGGGGTCGGTGTCGATCAAGTGGCCGGCCATGACGAGGTGGGCCGCGACCACATCGGCGTTCAGCTTGGTCAGTGAGCGCAGTTCGGCGCGCACGCTGCGTTCGAGCACCGAAGTGTCAACGTTGTCGGGCAGCGCCGGCTCCGGGACCCGGGGCGGCGACGGCTCAGCAGAGCGGCGCCGCGGCGTCGAGCGGACCGAATCGGCTGGCGGGCGGCGGGCGCCGGCCGCTCGTGCCCCGTCGCCGGCGCGACGCGGGGTGCTCGCCCGAGGTTGTTCGGCTGCGCGGCGTTTGTCGCTTCGTACTGGTCGCGCAGAGCGATTGGCATCCCCACCGCGGGGGGTGCCGCCGCGGTGGGTATTGCTCCCCCCACCCGATGGGCGCGGCGCGGCATTCCTACCGCCGCGGCCGGTCCCCGACGGTTGCGAACCGGCGCTGCGCCGATGCTCGCCCCCTGCAGATTGCGCCATCATGATCCATCCCGAATTGCGGTTGCGAATGAAATACGACGAGGGCCGTTCGGAAACCGAACGACCCTCGTCATAAGTTGTGTCCGGCGACGTCCTACTCTCCCACGCAGTGGCCCGCGCAGTACCATCGGCGCTGAGAGGCTTAGCTTCCGGGTTCGGGATGGGACCGGGCGTTTCCCTCTCGCTATGGTCGCCGAAACTCTATGGAGATATGGTCCTCACCGCAGCTGCGGGGACCGCACCTCGGGAACCGCACAGTGGACGCGAAACAGATCGCGGGCAAAGCCCGCAACGTTTAGGTATGTGGCAAGTCCTCGGCCTATTAGTACCGGTCAGCTACACGTGTTGCCACGCTTCCACTTCCGGCCTATCAACCCGGTGGTCTAGCCGGGGGCCTTACTCCATAAAGGATGGGAGATCTAATCTTGAAGCAGGCTTCCCGCTTAGATGCTTTCAGCGGTTATCCCTTCCGAACGTAGCCAACCAGCAGTGCTCCTGGTGGAACAACTGGCACACCAGAGGTTCGTCCGTCCCGGTCCTCTCGTACTAGGGACAGCCCTTCTCAAATCTCCTGCGCGCGCGGCGGATAGGGACCGAACTGTCTCACGACGTTCTAAACCCAGCTCGCGTACCGCTTTAATGGGCGAACAGCCCAACCCTTGGGACCTACTCCGGCCCCAGGATGCGACGAGCCGACATCGAGGTGCCAAACCATCCCGTCGATATGGACTCTTGGGGAAGATCAGCCTGTTATCCCCGGGGTACCTTTTATCCGTTGAGCGACACCGCTTCCACAAGCCGGTGCCGGATCACTAGTCCCAGCTTTCGCTCCTGCTCGACATGTCTGTCTCACAGTCAAGCTCCCTTGTGCACTTGCACTCGACACCTGATTGCCAACCAGGCTGAGGGAACCTTTGGGCGCCTCCGTTACATTTTTGGAGGCGACCGCCCCAGTCAAACTACCCATCTGACACTGTCCCTGATCCGGATTACGGACCGAGGTTAGACACCCAATTCGACCAGAGTGGTATTTCAACGTTGACTCCACCGACACTGGCGTGCCGACTTCACAGTCTCCCACCTATCCTACACAAGCCGAACCGAGCACCAATATCAAACTATAGTAAAGGTCCCGGGGTCTTTCCGTCCTGCCGCGCGTAACGAGCATCTTTACTCGTAGTGCAATTTCGCCGAGCCTATGGTTGAGACAGTCGAGAAGTCGTTACGCCATTCGTGCAGGTCGGAACTTACCCGACAAGGAATTTCGCTACCTTAGGATGGTTATAGTTACCACCGCCGTTTACTGGCGCTTAAGTTCTGAGCTTCACTCCAAAGAGTTAACCCGTCCCCTTAACGTTCCAGCACCGGGCAGGCGTCAGTCCGTATACATCGTTTTGCAACTTCGCACGGACCTGTGTTTTTAGTAAACAGTCGCTTCTCGCTGGTCTCTGCGGCCGGCCATCGCTCGGGGAGCAAGTCCCGTCACGACAACTGGCCCTCCTTCTCCCGAAGTTACGGAGGTATTTTGCCGAGTTCCTTAACCATAGTTCGCTCGATCGCCTTGGTATTCTCTACCTGACCACCTGTGTCGGTTTGGGGTACGGGCCGCGAAGAGCTCGCTAGAGGTTTTTCTTGGCAGCATAGGATCATCGAATTCGCCGCAATCGGCTATGCGTCACGTCTCAGGCACGTGTCGTGCGGATTTACCTACACGACGCCCTACACGCTTGCTCCAGTGTATCCACTTACTGGTACGACTACCTTCCTGCGTCACCCCATCGCTTGTCTACTACCAGTCTGGGTCGCGCGATCCACCGATTCCGCCCGAAGGCAGTCTCAGCTTCTGGCGCTTAGCATCGCTAGGTTCGACATGGGCGCTCTTTTGCGGGTACGGGAATATCAACCCGTTGTCCATCGACTACGCCTGTCGGCCTCGCCTTAGGTCC
>CAWIMV010000001.1:0-1167500 GCA_963837325.1 uncultured Actinomycetota bacterium | reverse complement strand
AACGTGGCCGAGGTCCTGGAACTGGCGCAGCTTGCGCAGCACCACCGCGTGACCGAGGGTCAGGTCGCTGCCGGACGGGTCGATCCCGAGCTTGACCCGAAGCGGCCGGTCCTCCCGGCGAGCGGCGAGCAACCGCTCGGCCAGGCCATTGGCGGGCAGGATCTGCGCGGCACCCGAAGCGAGCACCTCATGGGCCTCGCGCAGATCCGGTGGCAGCGACGCCGGCGTGATCGGCTGGTCAGTCACGGGGGTCAGTCTGCCGGTCCGGCGCCGCGCGCTTGCGTCCGCCTGGCCGAAACACCGAAACGGATGGCTCGTCGGCGAGCCAGAACCGCCAGGGCCGGTCGGTCGCGGTCGTGATGCCCACCCGCGGGCCGCTGCGCACGCCGGATGCCCGGCGGTGGGGCATCGATTCCAGTCGGACAGCCGACGCGGGGTTACAGAGATCGGCGCCGTTGTGCGCCGCGCCCAGGCCTAGGCAGCTCGCCAGCCGGGCCGGGCCGCGGGCGAGTTCGACCGTTGCCTTGGCCGCCGGCCGCCGTGATCGCGCCACGTCGATCCCGCGGATCACTGCGCCGGCTCGCAGCAGAACGGCGGATGCGTGCCCGTCGCTCTCGCAGACGATGTTCGCGCACCAGTGCATGCCATAGGTGAAGTAGCAGTAGAGGTGCCCGGGGGGCCCGAACATGACTGCCGTACGCCGGGTCTGCCCCCGGAACGCGTGGGAGGCCGGATCGTCCACGCCCTCGTACGCCTCGACCTCGGTGAGCCGCACGGCCACCTCGGCGTCGCCCACATGCGAGACCAGCACGGCGCCGAGCAGGCGGGGGGCCAGCTCGAGCGCCGGCCGGCTCAGCCGCTCACGTCCGACCGGCACCGGACCTCCGGGAGACGTCGGTCCCCGCCCATTCGGCCAGCACCGCCGCCACGCCGTCGAGCCGCTGGGCCTGCTCCGCGACCCGCTGCGGCGCGGTCCCGCCGCGCCCGGACCGCGACGCCAGCGACCCGGCCACGGTGAGCACGTCGCGGACCGCCGGCGTCAAACTCGGCGAAATGGCGGCGAAGTCGTCGTCGCTGAGCTGACCCAGTTCGATGCCACGCGCCTCGCACACCCGAACGCACTGCCCCGCGATGTCGTGGGCCACGCGGAACGGCACCCGCGTCCGCACCAGCCACTCGGCGATATCGGTGGCCAGCGAGAATCCCTGCGGCGCGAGCGACTCGAGCCGATCGGTGTCGAACACCAGTGTCGCCAGCATGCCGGTCATCGCCGGCAACAACAGATGCAACGTGTCGACCGCGTCGAACACCGGCTCCTTGTCCTCCTGCAGGTCACGGTTGTAGGCCAGCGGTAGGCCCTTCAGCGTGGCCAGCAGGCCGGTGTGGTCGCCGATCAGCCGGCCGGCCTTGCCCCGCGCCAACTCGGCAACGTCGGGATTCTTCTTCTGCGGCATGATCGAGCTGCCGGTCGAGAACGCGTCGTCGAGCGTGACGAACGAGAACTCCTTGGTCGCCCACAACACGACCTCCTCCGCGATCCGGGACAGGTCGACGCCCAGCATCGCCGCGACGAACGAGAATTCGGCGACAACATCGCGGGACGCCGTGGCGTCGATCGAGTTCTCGCTGGACCCGGCGAAGCCGAGGTCGCGGGCTACCTGTTCCGGGTCGAGGCCGAGTGACGATCCCGCCAGCGCGCCCGAACCGTACGGGCTGACGGCCGCTCGGTCGTCCCAATCGACGAGCCGCTCGACGTCACGAATCAGCGACCAGCAGTGGGCCAGCAGATGGTGTGAGAGCAGCACCGGCTGGGCGTGCTGCAGATGGGTGCGACCGGGCATCGCGACGCCGTGGTGCCGCCGGGCCTGGTCGGCGAGTGCTCCGACGAGGGCGAGTACCTCGCTGCCGAGCGCCCGGGCCTCCTCGCGCAGGTACATCCGGATGAGCGTGGCGATCTGGTCGTTGCGCGAACGACCAGCCCGCAGCCGGCCGCCGAGTTCCGGGCCGACCCGTTCGAGCAGGCCGCGTTCCAGCGCGGTGTGCACGTCCTCGTCCGCCGCCGCGGGTGCGAACGCACCGGATGCGACGTCGGCGTCGAGCTCGGCCAGGGTGGCATGCAGGCGAGTGAGTTCGTCGTCGGTCAAGAGGCCCGCGGTGTGCAGCGCATCTGCGTGGGCCCGCGAGCCGGCGACGTCGTAGCGCGCCAGCCGCCAGTCGAAATGGGTCGAGAGCGACAGCGCCGCGAGGGCGTCCGCCGGGCCGCCGGCGAACCGGCCGCCCCACAGCTGGTGCGCGTCCCGGCCCTCGGTGTCAGTCAACGCCGGACTCCATCGCGGCGTTGTCGAGGCTGTCCTCGTCGGCCACAGCCAGACCCTCGGCATCGGGATTCGCGGCGATTTCGTTCGCGCGGCCCTCGTCGAGGCCGGCCGCCTCCAGCTGCCCGAACAGATACGCGCGGCCGAGCTCGCCGTCGGACTGAGCGGCGTACTGCTCCAGCTTGGCTCGCGAGTCGGCGATGTCGAGGTTGCGCATCGTCAGCTGGCCGATCCGGTCCCCCGGACCGAATGCGGCGTGCTCCATCCGCTCCATCGACAACTTGTCCGGGTGGTAGGAGAAGGCCGGACCGTGCGTGTCGAGAACGGAGTAGTCCTCGCCCCGCCGCAGCCGCAGCGTGACCTGGCCGGTGACCAGCGACGCCACCCAGCGCTGGATCGACTCGCGCAGCATCAGCGCCTGTGGGTCCAACCATCGACCCTCGTACAACAACCGGCCGAGACGGCGTCCCTCCGCGTAGTAGTTGGCGAGGGTGTCCTCGTTGTGGATGGCGTTGAGCAGCCGTTCGTAGGCGATCCAGAGCAGCGCCATGCCCGGCGCTTCGTAGATGCCGCGGGACTTGGCTTCGATGATCCGGTTCTCGATCTGGTCCGACATGCCCAGCCCATGCCGGCCGCCGATCGCGTTGGCGGCAACGACGAGCGCCACGGGATCGTCGTACGCGATGCCGTTGACCGCGACGGGCCGACCGGCCGCGAATCGCACCGTGACGTCCTCGGCGTCGATCGTGACGCTCGGGTCCCAGAACTTGACGCCCATGATCGGCTCGACCGTCTCCATCGAGACGTCCAGGTGTTCCAGCGTCTTGGCTTCGTGAGTGGCACCCCAAATGTTGGCGTCGGTCGAATACGCCTTCTGCTTGCTGTCGCGGTACGGCAGCTGGTGCTCCACGAGCCACTGGCTCATCTCGTTGCGGCCACCCAGCTCACCGACGAAGTCGGCATCCAGCCACGGCTTGTAGATCCGAAGGCTCGGGTTGGCGAGCAGTCCGTAGCGATAGAACCGCTCGATGTCGTTGCCCTTGAACGTCGAGCCGTCGCCCCAGATGTGCACGTCGTCAGACTGCATCTCGCGCACCAGGACGGTGCCGGTGACGGCCCGCCCGAGTGGAGTGGTGTTGAAGTACGCCCGCCCTGCGGACCGGATATGGAAGGCCCCGCACGCCAATGCCGCGAGCCCTTCCTCCACCAGCTCTCGCCGGCAGTCGACCGCGCGGGCCACCTCCGCGCCATACTGCATGGCCCGCGCCGGCACCCCCGAGATGTCGGGCTCGTCGTACTGGCCGATGTCGGCGGTGTAGGTGCACGGGATCGCGCCTTTGGCACGCATCCAGGCAACGGCAACGGAGGTGTCGAGGCCGCCGGAGAACGCAATGCCGACGCGCTCGCCCACGGGAAGGGACGTCAGGACCTTACTCACCGAGATCGGTCTCCTGGTTCGTGATCGGGGCCGGCCCAGGCGATGAACCGCCGGGCCAGCGCATCTCCGCCGTCGGGGTCACGGGAGACGGCCAGGATCGTGTCATCTCCTGCGATCGTGCCGATGACCTGTGGCAGCCCGGCGCGGTCGATGGCGCTGGCCAGGAAGTTCGAGGCGCCGGGCGGGGTGCGGATCACGACGATGTTGCCGCTGGCCTCGGCCGAGATGAGCAATTCGGACAGCAGGCGCCCGAGCCGCACCGGCGGGGCGTCGTCGTGGCTGCGCGCGGTGAGCGGCGAGCCGTCCTCGGGGACGACGTAGATGGGCAGGCCACCGTCGGCGGTGCGCAGCTTCACCGCCCCGAGTTCTTCGAGATCACGCGACAGCGTCGCCTGGGTCACCCGGAACCCGGCGGTCTGCAGCGCGGCGGACAGTTCGGCTTGGGACCGCACCGGGTGATCGGCCAGCACGGCGACGATGCAGGCGTGTCGGGCCGCCTTGGTGAGCGGGCCGGTCAACTCGTGCACCGATGCCGGCTGGCGCTTGGTCGCGGCCATCAGCTGCACTCCAGCAGCCAGGTGAGCAGCGCCTTCTGCGCGTGCAGCCGGTTCTCGGCCTCGTCCCAGACCACGCTCTGCGGGCCGTCGATGACGTCGGCCTCGATCTCCTTGCCGCGGTAGGCGGGCAGGCAGTGCAGCACGATGGCGTCGCCGGCCGCGCGCTGCAGGGCTTGTGCGGTGATTGCGTAGGGACGCAACGGTGCTTCGCGTTCGGCCTGCTCGGTTTCCTGCCCCATCGACACCCACGTGTCGGTCGCCACGACGTCGGCGCCGTCGAGGGCGGCGGCCGGGTCGTCGGTGATGAGGACCGATCCTCCGGTAGCGGCCGCGATGCGCTGCGCGTCGGCCACGATCGAAGGTTCCGGTTGGTAGCCCTCTGGCCCGGCCACCCGAACGTGCAGCCCGGCCGAGGCGCCGCCCAACAGGTACGAGTTCGCCATGTTGTTCGCGCCATCGCCCAGGTAGGCCAGGCGCAGGCCCGCGAGCTGCTTCTTGTGCTCGCGGATCGTCAGGAGGTCGGCCAGGACCTGGCACGGGTGGAACTGGTCGGTGAGCGCGTTCACCACGGGGACCGGGCTGAGCGCCGCGGCCTGCTCGAGAAGCTCCTGACCGAACGTGCGCCAGACGATGGCCGACACCTGCCGAGAGATCACTCGGGTGACGTCAGCGACGGACTCGCGCACCCCGATACCGGCGAGTCGGCCGTCGACCACGATCGGCTGGCCGCCGAGCTCGGCGACGCCGACAGAGAACGAGAGCTGGGTGCGCAGTGTCGGCTTGTCGAAGATCAGGGCGACAGCTTGCGGCCCCGCGAGCGGCCGGCGCCCGAAGCGGTCGGTCTTCATGTGCTCGGCCAGATCGAGAACGTCTTGCAGCGCCTCCGGGGCCAGGTCGTCGTCGCGCAGGAAGTGGCGCGTCATGAGTTGCTCATTCCCGCCACCTCGTCGATTGCGCGGGCCAGCAACGGGACGGCCTGGTCGACGTCGGCCTCGGTGAGGATCAGGGGCGGGGCGAGCCGCACGACGTCCGGCTTGACGGCGTTGACGAGCAGCCCGTGGTCGCGGGCCGCAGTCTCGATGGCCGGGGCGTGCGCGCCGGTGAGGGCTAGCGCCCGCCACAGTCCGCTGCCGCGGGTACCACTGACGAGTGGGCTGTCGATCCCGTCGAGCGCGTGAGCCAGGTACTCCCCGACGCGCTTGACCTGATCGAGCAGGTGCTCGTCAGCAATCGTGGTCAGCACGGCCAGCGCGGCCGCGCACGAGACCGGATTGCCGCCGAACGTGCTGCCGTGATCACCCGGCGCGAACAGCTCCCCGGCTGGGCCGACGCCGATACAGGCACCGATCGGCAGGCCGCCGCCCAGGCCCTTGGCCAGGGTGATCACGTCCGGGCGCACGCCTTCGGCCAGGCAGGCGAACCAGTGCCCGGTGCGGCCGACGCCGCTCTGCACCTCGTCGACGACCAGCAGGGCGCCGGTTGCGTCACACGCCTGCCGCGCCGCGTGCAGGTAGCCTGACGGCGCCGACACGACGCCGCCCTCCCCCAGGGTCGGCTCGACGAACACGGCCGCCGTCCGCTCGGTGACCGCCGCCCGCAGCGCGTCCGCGTCGCCGAACTCGACGAACGTGACTGGGCCGGGCAACGGAGCGAACGGTTCGCGTTTGGCCGCATTCCCCGTGATCGCCAGCGCGCCCAGCGTGCGGCCGTGGAAGCTGTTGGTCGCGGCCACCACCTCCAACCGGCCGCCGGTGGGGTCGAGCGCCCGGCCGTGCTTTCGGGCGAGCTTCAGCGCGCACTCGTTCGCCTCGGCGCCACTGTTGGCGAAGAAAACGCGCGCGGGCAGCCCGAGGAGGTCCACAAGCCGCTCGGCCAGCCGCACGCCGGGCTCGTGGCTGGCCAGGTTGGACGTGTGCACGAGCCGGCCGACCTGGTCGGTGACCGCGGCCACGATTGCGGGATGGGAGTGCCCCAATGAGGACACGGCGATACCGGCGACGAAGTCGAGGTACTTGCGGCCGTCGACATCCCACACGCGCACACCCTGGCCGCGCTCGAGCTCGATCGGCGGGGTGCCGTAGTTCGGCATCATCACGGCGTCCCAGCGCTCTGACAAAGTCACGGGTTCTCCTTCGCGGGGCAGACCATGGTGCCGATGCCGTCAGACGTGAAGACCTCCAGCAGCAACGCGTGCGGCACCCGGCCGTCGAGGACGTGGGCACTGGTCACGCCGCCCTCGACAGCCCGTACGCAGGCCTCCATCTTGGGCGCCATCCCGGACGACAGGCTGGGCAGCAGCGCGGACAACGATTCCACGTCGATCCGGCTGATGATCTCGGAGCTGGCCGGCCAGTCGGCGTAGAGGCCCTCGACGTCGGTGAGCACGACGAGCTTCTCCGCGCCGACGCCGACGGCGATCGCGGCCGCCGCGCTGTCGGCGTTCACGTTGTAGGACAACCCGTCGGTGCCGCGGGCCACCGTGGCGATAACCGGAATCCGGCCGGCGTCGAGGAGGGCGTGCACGGTTGCCGGGTCGACGGCGACCACGTCACCTACCTGACCGATGTCGACCGCCTCGCCGTCGACAAGCAGCGTGCGGCGGGCCGCGGTGAGCAGACCGCCGTCCTCGCCGGACAAGCCGACCGCGAAGGCGCCGTGGTCGTTGATCAGGTTTACGACATCGCCGTTGACCTGACCGACCAACACCATCCGGACGATCGCCATGGCTTCCGGAGTGGTGACCCGCAACCCGCCGCGGAATTCGCTCTCGATGCCGAGCCTGGTCAGGTGCTCGGTGATCTGCGGACCGCCGCCGTGCACGATGACCGGCTTGAGCCCCGCGTAGCGCAAGAACACGACGTCTTCGGCGAAGGACCGCTGCAGCTCCGGGGAGGTCATCGCGTTCCCGCCGTACTTGACGACGACGACCTTGCCGTGGAATCGCTCGAGCCACGGCAGGGCATCGACGAGCACGCTCGCCTTCGCCAGTGCTTCGGTGCGATTCGTCATGAGGAGTAGGCCGAGTTCTCTTCGACGTAGGCGTGGCTGAGGTCGTTCGTCCACACCGTCGCACCGCTCTCGCCGGCGTGCAGATCGACGAGGATGTGCACGGCGCGGCCGCTCAGATCCACGGCACTGCGATCATCGCCGGCCGCCCCGTTGCGGCACACCGCCACACGATTGATGCTCACATCGAGCCGGTCGGGTTCAAAGGCGGCTCCGGTTGTCCCGATCGCGGCGAGCACCCGGCCCCAGTTCGGGTCGTTGCCGAACAACGCGCACTTGAGCAGGTTGCTGCGGGCGATCGCCCGGCCGACCTCGAGCGCGTCGAGTTCGGACGCGGCGCCCGCGACGTCGATCGTGATGTCCTTCGTGGACCCTTCGGCGTCGGCCAGCAACTGCCAGGCCAGGTTCTGGCAGACCTCGCCGACACCGATTGCGATGTCGGCCGGGTCGGCGGCCACGCCGGACGCGCCACTGCTCAGCAGCAGCACCGTGTCGTTGGTGGACATGCAACCGTCGCTGTCGAGCCGGTCGAACGTCAGGCGGGTCGCCGCACGCAGCGCCGAGTCGAGGACGCCTGCGTCGGCGACCGCGTCGGTAGTGATCACGCACAGCATGGTGGCCAAGCTGGGGGCCAGCATGCCCGCACCCTTGGCCATGCCGCCGATCGTCCACCCGTCGGCATGGCAGAAGACGTGTTGCTTGGCCACCGTGTCGGTAGTGCGGATTGCCTCGGCTGCGGCGGGGCCACCATCGTGGCTGAGCGCAGCCGCGGCCACGTCGACGCCGTTGAGCAGTTCGACCATCGGCAGGCGCTCGCCGATCAGCCCGGTGGAGCAGGCCGCCACCTCGCCCGCGCCGAGGCCGAGCACCGCTGCCACGTGCTCGGCCGTGCGGTGCGTATCGGCGAAGCCCTCCGGCCCGGTGCAGGCGTTCGCGCCGCCGGCGTTCAGCACGACCGCGCGCAAGCGTGCGTCGGCGATCACCTGTTGGGACCAGAGCACCGGCGCGGCCTTGACCCGGTTGCCGGTGAACACCGCTGCGGCCGCGTCGTGCGGGCCCTCGTTGACGACGAGGGCCACGTCGGGCGCGCCGCCGGCCTTCAGTCCAGCCGCCACGCCCGCGGCCCGGAAACCGGCCGCCGCAGTCACGCTCACGGCGCCACCCCGTCGATCGCCAACCCGGCGGTCTCCGGCAGGCCCAGCATCAGGTTGGCGTTCTGTACGGCCTGACCCGCCGCACCCTTACCCAGGTTGTCGATCGCGCTCATGACGACGATGCGACCGGAGTCGATGTCGACGCTGGCCTGCAGGTGGGCCGAATTGGAGCCGGCGGTGGCAGCCGTGTGCGGCTGCTGACCATCAGGCAACACGTGGACGAACGGCTCGCCGTCGTAGGCCGCGGCGAGCACATCGCGGACATCTGTAGCCGTGACCGCCCGCGCCGGCCGCACCGTCACCGCAGCCAGGATGCCTCTGGGCATCGGTGCCAGCACCGGCGTCATCGACAGGCTCGTCGCTCCGGTGGCCTGCTTGATCTCGGGCACGTGCTGATGCGCGCCGACCTTGTAGCCGGACAGGTCGCCGGCAACCTCACTGGCGAGCAGGTTGAGCTTGGCCGCACGGCCGGCGCCCGACGTACCGCTCGCCGCTACCACCACTACGTCGTCGGGCGTGGCGAGGCCCGCGGCGATCAGCGGGGCTAGCGCCAGGATTGTCGCGACCGCGTAACAGCCGGAGTTGGCAACCCGCTCCGACGCCGCGATCCTCTCGCGCTGACCCGGCAACTCGGGCAGGCCGTACGTCCAGGCGCCCGCATGGGCACCGGAGTAGTAGCGCTCGTAGGCGGCCGCGTCGAGCAGCCGGTGATCGGCGCCCAGGTCCACGATCTTCGGCCCGCCCGGCAACACCGCGGCGAGCGCAGCCGACGCACCGTGCGGCAGGGCGAGCAGCACGAGGTCCGCACCCGCGAACGCGGCCGCCGCGGTCTCGGTGAACACGAGGTCAGCCACAGAGCGCAGCTGCGGGTGGACGTCGCCGACGCGCTGGCCCACATTTCCGTGCGCGGTAACCGTGCTCACCTCGAGGTCGGGGTGGGCCGAGACCAGGCGCAACAGCTCACCGCCCGCATACCCGCTGGCCCCGGCGATGGCGACGCGATAACCCATGTGCAAGATTATGCAGTATGGCGCAACTTCATACCAACGCGGATGGAGGGGAAGGCGGCGAACCTCGCTCAGCTTCGCAGTTGCGCGCCGGTCAGCACCGCGGCGTTGGCCACCGCGGCGTCGCGCGCGGCCGATGCCTCATCGACGGTCAAGGTGCGGTCCGGAGCCCGGAAGCGCAGGGCGAAGGCGAGCGAGCGACGGCCCTCGCGGCGCAGGGCGTCGTCGACGTAGACGTCGAACAAGCGCGCCGATTCCAACAGCTCCCCTGCGCCGGATCGGACTGCGGCCAGAACATCGGCCGCAGGCACGCTCGCGTCGACAACCAGCGCGATGTCGAGCAGCACTGGTGGGTATGGCGACAGTTGCGGTGCCCGGGCCGGCCCCGGCGGGGCGAAGGCGTCCAGCTCCAGCTCCATCGCGCAGATGCGATCCGGCAGGCCGAGGTTGGCGATCACCCGGGGGTGCAGTTCGCCGGCATGACCGATGACCCGTTCACCGAGCATCAGCGCGGCGCATCGGCCCGGATGCCAGGGTGCGACTTGGGCGGCTCGCACGGTGAGTTCGGCCCGCGCGGCGCCGGCCACTACGCGGGCTGCTTCGATGGCGTCGGCCCAGGTCGCGGTGCGCGCGGGACCCCACCATCCGGGCCGCTCGATCGCGCCGGTGAGCACCGCCCCGAGATGACGGGGCTGCGGCGGGATGGCGGCGAACAAGTCGGCAACTTCGTCCTCGCTGGGCCGGCGGTCCAGCGGCGGCCGGGGCGCGGCCGGGCGGCCCACTTCAGCGAAATAGACCAGGCCGGCCTCGAAGATCGCCAGATCGCGGATGCCCCGACCGAGGTTGCGCTGGGCGGTGGCCAACAGTCCGGGAAGCAGCGAGGTGCGCAGTTCTGGTGCCGCTTCAGACAGCGGGTTGGCCAGCCGCAGCGCCTGCCGCCGGGGATCGTCGGCGCCAAGTCCGAACGCGTCGTGCACCGACGGTGCGACAAACGGATAGCTCAGCGTCTCGGTGTATCCGGCGGCTGCGACCGCCCGGCTGATCGACCGGCCCAGCGTCTGCTCGGGAGTCAGGCCGTGGCCGGACCGCGGCGTGGGCAGCACCGATGGGATCTGCTCGTAGCCGACGAGGCGCAGCACCTCCTCGATGAGGTCGGCGGGCTGCAACAGGTCCGGGCGCCACGTGGGCGGCAGGACCTGCAGCACGTCGCCGCCGTCGACCGTGCAGCCGACGGCCTCGAGGTTGGCCACCACACTTTCGCGCGGGACCGGCATGCCGGCCAGGGCTTGCGGTCGCTGCGCGCCGAGTGCGATCAGCGGCGCGGGCGCGGGCGTGCCGACCACGGTGTACCCGTCGGCCGCCCGCGCGCCTCCGTGCTCGACGAGCAGGTCGACGCACCGCTGCAGGGCGGTGCCGGCGATCTCGGGATCCACGCCGCGCTCGAAGCGGCGCGACGCCTCGCTGGGTAACCGGTGCCGGCGGGCGGTGTGCGCGATGGACGTGGGATCCCAGTGCGCGGCCTCCAGCAGGATGTCGGTCGTGGCCGCATCGATCTCGGTCGACGCGCCGCCCATGACGCCGGCGAGCCCGATGACACCGGAGTCGTCGGTGACCACCATGTCGTCGGGATGCAGGCTGCGCGCGACGTCGTCGAGTGTCCGCAGGCGTTCCCCCGGCGCGGCCCGCCGGACCCGGATCGGCCCGATGAGCTTCTTCCGGTCGTAAGCGTGCAAGGGTTGGCCGGTCTCGAGCATCACGTAGTTCGTGACGTCGACGGCCAGCGAGATCGAGCGCATGCCGCACTGCCGCAGGCGCTGGGCCAGCCAATCCGGGGTCGGCGCTGTCGGATCGAGACCGGTGATGACCCGCACCGAAAAGCGGTCGCACCCGGACGGGTCGTCGACGCGGACCTCGTACGCCCGGCCGTCCACCTCGGGCCGCGCGACCTCGATGTCGCGGAACGGCACGTCGAAGGCAGCCGCGGCTTCGCGGGCCAGGCCGCGGATCGAAAGGCAGTAGCCGCGATCGGTCGTTACGGCCACGTCGAGGACGGTCTCGCGCAGGCCGAGCGCGTCGAGGGCGTCGTTGCCGGGCTTGGCCGAGTCAGGCGGCAGCACCAGGATGCCGGCGTGCTCGTCGCCGATGCCGAGCTCGCGCACCGAGCAGATCATGCCGTCGGAGACGTGCCCGTAGGTCTTGCGGGCGGAAATGGCGAATTCGCCGGGAAGGACCGCACCGGGCAGGGCTACGACGACCAGGTCGCGTTCGGCGAAGTTCGACGCGCCGCAGACGATGCCGCGCGGTTCGGTTTCGCCGACGTCGACCTGGCACCACCGGATCGTCTTGCCGTTCTTCTGCGGCTCGTCGGCGTACGACAACGCCCGGCCGACGACGATCGAACCGGACAGGCCATGGCCGGCCGTCTCGACGCCTTCGACCTCGATGCCCACGCGGATCAGGGCCTCGGCCAACGCCCACGGCGCCAGACCAGCGGGCAGCTCGGCGTGCTCGGCGAGCCACGCGACGGGGGCGAGCATCAGGCCTCCATTCCGAAGGCGGCGGTGAACCGAACGTCACCCTCGACGATGTCGCGCATGTCGGCGACGTCGTTTCGGAACATCAGCGAACGCTCGATGCCCATCCCGAACGCGAAGCCGCTGTAGCGGTCCGGGTCGATCCCGCAGGCGACCAGGACCCGCGGGTTGACCATTCCGCAGCCGCCCCACTCGATCCAGCCTTCGCTGCTGCAGGTCCGACAGGGCCGGTCGGGATTGCCGACGGACTCGCCGCGGCAGACGAAGCAGACCAGGTCCATCTCGGCGCTGGGCTCGGTGAACGGGAAGTAGTGCGGGCGCAGCCGGGTGCGAATCCCGGCGTCGAACAGCTCCGCGACCATGTGGTCGAGCGTGCCCTTCAGGTTTGCCATCGTGATGCCCTCGTCGACGACCAGCCCTTCGACCTGGTGGAACACCGGAGTGTGGGTGGCGTCGAGTTCGTCGGTGCGGAACACCTTGCCCGGGCAGATCATGTAGATCGGCGGCTGGCGGGCCAGCATCGCCCGGATCTGCACCGGCGATGTCTGAGTACGCAGCACCAGCCCGGACTCCGGCGGGTCGACGAAGAAGGTATCGGTGAGGTCGCGCGACGGGTGCGCGAGCGGGGTGTTCAGGGCGTCGAAGTTCAGCCACTCCGCCTCGACCTCAGGTCCTTCGGCAATCTCGTAGCCCATGGCGAGAAAGATGTCGCCGATGCGCTCCATGATCGTGGTGAGCGGATGTCGTGCGCCGTCGAGCCGGCGGTCGGTGGGCAGCGTGACGTCGACGGCCTCTTCGACCAGCACTCGGGCATCGCGCTCGGTCTCGAGCTCGGCCTGTCGGGCCGCCAGCGCCTTGCCGACCTCGGCGCGGGCGGCACCGACGCGCTGTCCGGCCGCGGCCTTGGCCGCCGGCGGCAGGGCTCCGATCTCGCGGTTGGCCAGCGCCAACGGCGCCCGGTCGCCGGCATGGGCCAGCCGGGCTGCCTTGAGTTCGTCCAGCGTCGTGGCGGCCGCGAAGGCCGCGACGGCGGCGGCCACCGCGGCCTCGATTGCCGGGGGTTGGAGCGCACTCACCTCGACCGGGTCGAAGTTCGGGTTGGGCATGGCTTGTCACGTCTTTCGTCGATGCGGACGAGCCGCACGAGTCTACGAGGGACGCGCGCCCGGAAGGTCAACCGCAGCGGCTGATCAGGTGAAGCGCGCGGAAGGGGCGGCCGCCAGCCGCCCGGCAAACACTCCGGTCGCTACCACGACGCGGACGCACGCAGACATGAACGCAGCTTAGCGGGACAAGCCACCGCGTAACCGGGTCACCGATGGGCCCGGGCGCTCGCGTACAGACACACCGCTGCGGCGGCGGCGAGGTTCAGGCTCTCGGCGGCACCGTGGATGGGTACCCGCACGGTGTTGCCGGCCGCGGCGAGAACGCCTTCGGGCAGGCCGTGCGCCTCGTTACCGAACAGCCACAGGGTCGGCGCGGCCAGGGTGCCGTCGTCGGCGAGCTCGTCGAGATCGCGGCTGCCATCCGCGGTCGTGGCCAGCGCCGTCAGGCCGGCTTGCCGGGCGGCGGCGAGGATGTCGTCGGTCTGCGCCTCCAGGACGAGGGCGACGTGGAACAGGCTGCCGGCACTGGCTCGCACGGCCTTGCCGTTGTAGACGTCGACGCCGCCGGCGAACAGCACCGCGTCCGCGCCGGCGGCGTCGGCGGTGCGCACGATCGCACCGGCGTTGCCGGGGTCGTTGGGCTCGACGAGTGCCACGGCCAGGCGCGGGGAGCGGGCGAACGCGATCTCCAGGGGGACGTCGATCTGCCGGCACACGGCAACCAGTCCCTGTGGCGTCACCGTCTCGGACAGGCTCGCGGCGTCTTTGGGACTGATCTCGGCCGGGTCGAGCCCGGCCAGCAGATCGGCGTTGCGCTCGATCGCCTCGGCGGTTGCGAACACCTCGAGGACGACGCCGGACTGCACCGCTTCGCGGACGGCCTGCGCCCCCTCGGCAAGAAAGCGCCCGGCCCCGCGACGGTTGCTGCGGCTGGTGAGCCGCCGGGCCGACGCGAGCCGGGCGTTGTGTGAGCTGAGCATGGTGCGGGGTCCCGCGGAGCCGGCACGCGTTCCAGCCGACCTCGTGGGGTCGATCAGGCCGCCGGCGACTGTGCGGCGGCGCCGCCGATGCCTTCTGCCGCGACGGCCGCGCGGGCAACCTCGACCAGGACGGCGAACGCAGGTGCATCGTTGACGGCGAGGTCGGCCAGGACCTTTCGGTCGACCGTCACGCCAGCCAGCCGGAGCCCCTGGATGAAGCGGTTGTAGGTCATGTCGTTGGCTCGGCAGGCCGCGTTGATCCGGGTGATCCACAGCTGTCGGAAGTCGCCCTTGCGCTGCTTGCGATCGCGGTACTGGTAGGTCGCCGAGTGGAGCAGTTGCTCCTTGGCCTTGCGGTACAGGCGCGAGCGCTGGCCCCGGTAGCCGCTGGCGGCTTCGAGGGTGCTGCGGCGCTTCTTATGGGCGTTTACCGCCCGCTTAACGCGTGCCACGTTGTTTTCCTTGCAGTCAGGCCGTCCGGCGAACCGGACGGGCGGGAGGGCGAGAGGTCAGCGACCGAGCAGCTTCTTCAGCCGCGGGACGTCGGCGGGGGCAACGTCGGTCGTGCCGGCGTGCCGGCGGTGGTAACCGCTTCCGCGGATTGGAGTCGATGCGAACGCAGCGCCGGACTTGCGGTGCGCGTGCAAACGCCGCAGCTTGCCTGACTTGCTCACCTTGACGCGCTTGCTCGCGGCGCCGTTCGGCTTGAACTTGGGCATCGTTGGGTCCTATTCGAAAGTCGGCGAGCGGCTACTGGGCGCCGTCGGACGCCGGAGGGGCATCGTGGGAGACGCGGGTGATCTTCGAGCTGCGGTGCGGGGCAACAACCATGATCATGTTGCGGCCGTCCTGCTTGGGCGAGGCTTCCACGAACCCGAGTTCTTGGATGTCGTCGGCCAGGCGCTGCAGCAGCCGGAACCCCAGTTCGGGGCGGGACTGCTCGCGGCCACGGAACATGATCGTCACCTTCACCTTGTCGCCCTGCTTGAGGAACCGCTCGACGTGACCCTTCTTGGTCTCGTAGTCGTGCGAGTCGATCTTGGGACGCAGCTTCATCTCTTTGATGACGGTGAGGGCCTGGTTGCGCCGGGCCTCACGGGCCTTCTGCGCGCTCTCGTACTTGAACTTGCCGTAGTCCATGAGCTTGCAGACGGGCGGGCGCGCCATCGGGGCGACCTCGACGAGATCCAGGTCGGACTCGGCGGCGAGTTCCAGGGCCTTGCCGATCGGCACGATGCCGACCTGCTCGCCCTCTGGGCCGACGAGGCGTACCTCAGGTACGCGGATCCGGTCGTTGATCCTTGGTTCAGAGCTGATGGGACCTCCTTGGTCGGTTCTGCTTTGCGCGGGGACTCTCGAAAAACGAAAGGCCCCGCTGCGCTGTTGTGCGCACGGGGCCCGAAACCTTCCGACCAGTCCGCTCCCGGCGTGCGCTAGCACGACGGACGCCCGGCCGCGAGGCCGAACGTACGGACCGGACCCGACGCACCGTTTTTCAGGTGGCCCGGGTGGGAGGCTGTGCTGAGAATCCAGCGGCTTCCGCTTGCACACCCCCGCCGTCGGCGGAGGCTGGTCGCATTCACAGGGTACCAGCGCAGCCGGGCCGGACCCAAAGTCCGCCCCGGGGCGCCCCGGCAGCGGCTACGACTTGCTCAGACTCTTCACGAGGGCTTCCATCTCGCGACCGACCGCGTCGAGCGCGGCCACGTCACGCTGCGCGCGGGCCACGACGATGGCACCCTCCAGCGCGCTGATCGTGAGAATGGCGACCCGCTCGGCTCGCTTCCGGCCCAGCCCGCCGCGGCGCAACACCGTGGCGAGCGACTCCTGCCACCGTGTGAACGCAGCGGCGGCGGCGTGGCGGAGCGCGTCGTCGCCGGCGGCGTCGCTGATCGTGGCGACGATCGGGCAACCGGCGAGATAGTCCGTTTCGATCAGCACGCGGTGCCAGCGCGCGAAGACCTTCGCCACTACTACCGAGGCCGCGACCGGTTCTTCCGCGGCCGCGAGCTTGGCCAAGCCGGCGGACACCTGGTCGCCGGCCCACTCCAACGCTTCGGTGACGACCTGCTGCTTGCCGGCCGGGAAGTAGTGCTGCAGCGAGCCGCGTGGCGCCTGGGCGTGCTCGGCAATATCGCGCATCCCGGTGCCGGCGACACCGCGCTCGCGGATGAGCAACGCGGTGCTCTGGACCATCCGCTGCCGAACCGAAGTCGTGGTCATGACGTATGTCATAACACATAATCCCTGGCCCGGCGGCACAGAAGGTGGTAGTCCATAACTATGACAGTCGTCATAACCCGACCGGGACGGGCCGGTGCGGTCAGCCGACTCGGGCCGGCCGACGCGGCGGATCTGCTCGCCATGTACGCGCGCTGCTCACCGGAGACGGCATATCGCCGATGGCACGGGCACGTCCGCGCCTTTCCGGCCGCCTACCTCGCGGCGATGCTGGCCGGGGACGACGAGCACATCGCGCTCGCGGCGCGCCGAAATGGCCGACTCGTGGGTTTCGCCAGCGCGGGCGAGCTGGCGCCGGGTGTGCGGGAGATCGGCATCCTGGTCGAAGACAGTTGGCAGCACCGCGGCGTCGGCCGAGAGTTGCTGCGGCGACTTGTCGCCGAAGTGAAGGTGCTCGGCACCCACACCCTGCATGCGGAGATGCTCCCCGACGACGCGGGCCTCGTCGAACAGCTGCGAGAGTTCGGCGCCACGTCGATGCGGATGTCGTCCGGCGCCGTGACGGCGCAGGTGCGCTTGTGGGCATGATGGTGCGGTGCATCAGGACGTCCGGGTCGGCATCTCCGGATGGACCTATCCACCGTGGCGCGGTGTGTTCTACCCGAAAGGGCTCCCCCATCGCGCCGAATTGAACTACGCCGCCAGCCTGCTCTCCACGATCGAGATCAACGGCTCGTTCTACTCCCTGCAGATGCCCACGAGCTACCGCTCTTGGCACGACCAGACGCCCGACGACTTTCTGTTCAGTGTCAAGGGCGGCCGGTTCATCACCCACATGAAGCGGCTGACCGAACCGGAGGTCACGCTGGCGAACTTCTTCGCTTCTGGCGTACTGGCGCTGCGGGCCAAGCTCGGTCCGATCCTCTGGCAGTTGCCGCCCAACTTCCGGTTCGACCCCGAGCGGCTGGGCGCCTTCTTCGCCCACCTGCCGCGCTCGACCGGCGAAGCGGCCTGGCTGGCCCGCCACCATGACGAGCGGCTCAAGGACCGCGCGCTGCTCGACACCGACGCGGACCGGCCGCTGCGCCACGCGCTGGAGGTCCGGCACGAGAGCTTCAAGACCCCGGCGTTCACCGAGCTGCTGCGCGAACACCACATCGCGATCGTCGTCGCCGACACCGCGGGCAAGTGGCCGCTGATCCAGGAGGTGACCACCGATTTCGCCTACGTTCGACTACACGGCGACAAGGAGCTGTACACAAGCGGGTACTCCGACGAGGCGCTGGACACGTGGGCGGCGCACATCCGCAGCTGGGATGCCTGCGGTCACGACGTGTACACCTACTTCGACAACGACGTGAAGGTGCGGGCGCCGTTCGACGCCCAAGCCCTGGCCCGCAAGCTGGAGCCACAGGACTGAGACCGAGCAGTCCGGCGCCGGGCTCGCGCGCCGGCGCCGGACTGGGCTCGGTTATTCCTCGGCCGGCGCGCTCGGCAGCTTCTCGCCGATCAGGTCCATCACGGAGGAGTCGGTGAGGGTGGTGACGTCGCCGAGCTCACGATGGTCGGCCACGTCGCGCAGCAGCCGCCGCATGATCTTGCCCGAACGGGTCTTCGGCAGTTCCGGCACGATCATGATCTGCCGAGGTTTGGCGATGGCACCGATCTCGGTCGCCACGTGGTTGCGCAGCGTCTTGACCAGTTCCTCACCCTCGGTTTCTTCGGTCGGGCCGCCGCCCCGCAGGATCACGAACGCGACGATGCCCTGGCCCGTGGTGGGGTCGGTGGCACCGACGACAGCCGCCTCGGCCACCGACGGGTGCGACACCAGCGCCGACTCGACCTCGGTGGTCGAGATGCGGTGCCCCGAGATGTTCATGACATCGTCGACGCGCCCGAGCAGCCAGAGGTCGCCGTCGTCGTCCTTCTTGGCGCCGTCGCCGGCGAAGTAGAACCCGAGGTCGGCGAAGCGCGACCAGTAGGTCTCCTTGTACCGTTCCGGGTCGCCCCAGATACCGCGCAACATCGCCGGCCACGGTTCGGTGAGGACGAGGAAACCGCCGCCGCCGTTCGGAACCGACTTGCCTTCATTGTCGAGGACGTCGGCGCTGATGCCTGGCAACGCCTTCGTGGCCGAGCCCGGTTTGGCCACGGTCACGCCCGGCAGCGGGCTGATCATGATCGCGCCGGTCTCGGTCTGCCACCAGGTGTCGACGACCGGGACCCGGTCGCCGCCGATGACGCGGCGGTACCAGATCCAGGCCTCTGGGTTGATCGGCTCGCCCACCGAGCCGAGCAGCCGCAGCGAGGACAGGTCGTGCTTGCTCGGGACGTCCTCGCCCCACTTCATGAACGTGCGGATGGTCGTCGGCGCCGTGTACAAGATGTTGATCTTGTACTTCTCGATCATCCGCCACCAGCGGCTTTCATCCGGCGTGTTCGGCGTCCCCTCGTACATGAACGACGTCGTCCGGTTGGCCAGCGGCCCGTACACGATGTAGCTGTGCCCGGTGACCCACCCGATGTCGGCTCCGCACCAGTACAGGTCCGAGTCGGGTTTGATGTCGAAGACGGCGTGGTGGGTGTAGGCAACCTGCGTCAAGTACCCGCCGGTGGTGTGCAGGATGCCCTTCGGCTTTCCGGTGGTGCCCGAGGTGTACATGACGTAGAGCGGGTGCTCGGCGTCGAAGGACTCCGGGCTGTGCTCGGTGGACTGCTTGTCGACCACGTCGTGCCACCACACGTCGCGGCCTTCGGTGAACGCGGTGTCCTGGCCGGTGCGGCGCACGACCAGCACTGAACGCACGTCGGGGCACTTCTTCAGGGCTTCGTCCACGGCCGGCTTGAGCGCCGAGGCGTCGCCTCGCCGGTAGCCGCCATCGGCCGTGATCACCACCCTTGCGTCGCAGTCGAGGATGCGATCGGACAGCGCGGTGGCCGAGAAGCCGCCGAACACCACGGTGTGCGGTGCACCCAGGCGGGCGCACGCGAGCATCGCGATGACGGTCTCCGGGATCATCGGCATGTAGATCGCGACCCGGTCGCCGGTCTGGACGCCGAGTTCGATCAGCGCGTTGGCGGCCTTGCACACCTCGTCCTTGAGCTGGGCATAGGTGAGCGAGCGGGTGTCGCCCGGCTCGCCCTCCCAGTGGTAGGCCACCTGGTCACCGTGGCCGGCTTCGACGTGCCGGTCGATGCAGTTGTAGGCGACGTTCAGCTTGCCCCCGATGAACCATTTCGAGAACGGTGCGTCGGACCAGTCGAGCACCTCTGACCAGCGTTGGGTCCAGGTCAGCCGCTCGGCCTGCTTCTCCCAGAACGCCAGGCGGTCGGCGGACGCCTCGTCGTACACGTCGGCCTTGACGTTCGCCGCCCCCGCGAAGTCCGGGGGCGGCGGGAAGCTGCGTTCCTCGTGAGAAAGGTTGGAAAGTGTATCGGTCATAGGCTCGAACCTAGTTCTCTCGTACAACAGCCGGAAGGGGCAGCGTCAGCGCGGGAACGTCGGGAAAACGACGCGCTTGAACGTCGCGTTGGTGACGCCCGCGAATGAGGCATACCAGGCCGCCAACGCGGTGACGATGCCCAGCCAGCCGCCGAGGTGGATCCAGCCACTGCTGTTCTTCGCGAAATCGCTCTCGCTGTAGGCGAACCAGCCGACCGCGAGCGCGGCGAACGTCAGCGTCAGCAGCGCGAAGACCGCCAAGACCGCGCCCGAGACGCGCGAGGCGCCGAGCGTCATGTACGCGGTGAAGATGGTCCACATCAGCAGGTACAGCCCGACACCGTGGAACAGGTCGTTCGCGCTGGCTTCCTTCGGCAGATGGTTGAGCAGGTACCAGAACGACATCCAGAAGGCGCCGTAGGACGAGAACGCGAGCGCCCCGAACGTGTTGCCCCTGACGAACTCCCACATTCCCGCGGCGAACTGGCCGATGCCGCCGTAGAACAGGGCCAGCCCGAGGACGACGGTCTCCACGGAACTGCCCAGCATGTTGGTGTTCACCACGGACAGGAAGAACGTCGTGCCCGCGAATGCGGCCAGGCCGAGCGGGGCGGGGTCGGCGAGGCCGCCACCCACAGTGGCCGGCGGGTCGACAACCTGGTCGCGTTGTGTGTTCGCCATGTATGACTCCTTTCGGGCCCGGAGGGGGTGGCCGGATGGGACGGCCGGATCCGGGCGTGATGGGTAATGCGAACCTGCCAGTGAGCTGGGCCACCGGACCAGTGCCTGCAGCGGTCATTCGGCGGATGCGGCCGGAACATCGCTGTGCGGTGTTGGGTGCGCGTTGAGCGGTCGGTTCAGCGCGCCGAACGGTCCAGGGCGCGAAGCTCGTCGGCGAGTGCCTCCGGCGCGTGCAGGCGCACCATCACGCGGGCGACGTCCGTCGGCACCCGGCGCTTGGTCAACAGGGAAACGGCGACCATCACCGCGAACGTCAACGGGACGGCCCAGGCCGCCGGTTGCTCGAGCAGCGCGCCCGGCCAGCCGCTGGCCACCCCCGCGATGATCGTGACCAACACCGCGGCGGTGGCCAGCACTCCACCGGCGAGCAGACCGGCAATCGCGCCGACATCGGTGAGCCGCCGCCACCAAACGCCCAGCACCAGGAGCGGGCAGAACGTCGAGGCGGCCACGGCGAACGCCAGACCCACCACTGCGGCCAGGCCCAGATGCTCGCTGGGCAGGCTCAGCACGTAGGGCACTCCGATCGCCGCGATCGCCCCGAGCCGAAAGGCGCGGATGCGTTGGGCCCGCCGGCGACCCGGTCGCCGGCCCAGCACGTCCTGCGACAGCACCCCGGCCACCGAGACCGTCAACCCCGATGCGGTCGACAGGAACGCCGCGAACGCCCCGGCCGTCACGAGGGCGCTCAGCAGCACGCCGCCTTCGCCGCTGATCATCCGCTCGGGCAGCAGCAGGACGGTGGCGTCGGTCTTACCCGTCAGCAACAGGTCCGGTACGTACTGGCGCCCGATCGCGCCGAATACCGTGGGCAGAAGATAGAACGACGACAGCAGCACGATCACCACAAGTGTCGTCCGGCGAGTGTCGCGGCCGTCGGGGTTGGTGTAGAAGCGGACCAGGACGTGCGGCAGCCCCATGGTGCCGAGGCAGATCGCCAGGATCAGCGACAGGCTGGCGTAGAGCGGATGTTCCTTGCCCGAACCGAGGGGTCGCAGCCACGATTCGTTGCGCTGGGCCGGAAGCGACGTGACCACCGGCACTACGTCACCTCGTTGCAGGGTCACCACACTGCCCGCCGCGAAGCGGTGCTGACCGGTGCTCAGTTCCACCGGGCCTTGGACGGGCGTTGCGTCCACGGCACCGGTCACGACGAGTTGTTCGGCGACCGGCACCTCGACGGTGGTGTCGGTGTGGACGGTCACCACGACGCGCTCTGGCGCGCTCGGATAGCCGTCGGACAGGCTGGTGTCGCGATGCTGCCAGACGATCAGCAGCACGAGCGCGGGCACGAGCAGGGCCAGGAACTTCAACCAGTACTGCATTGCCTGCGCGAACGTGATCGAGCGCATGCCACCGACGCCGACTGCCGTCAGCACCACCGCACAGACCACGAGTCCGCCGAGCCAGCTCGGAGCGCCGGTCTGGGTGGAGAGCGTGAGCGATGCGCCCTGCAGTTGCGGCACTAGGTACAGCCACCCGATGAGGACGACCAGCAGGCTGGCGAGCTGGCGCACGTGTGCCGAGCCGAGCCTGATCTCGGCGAAGTCGGGCAACGTGTATGCGCCTGAGCGGCGCAGCGGTGCGGCCACCAGAGCGAGCAGGACCAGGTAGCCAGCTGTGTAGCCGACCGGATACCAGAGCACGTCGAAGCCGAACGCCAGGATCAGACCGGCGATGCCGAGGTAGGAGGCGGCCGACAGGTACTCCCCGCCTATCGCGGCGGCGTTCCAGCGCGGGCTGACTGCGCGCGACGCGACGTAGAAGTCGCTGGTCGTGTGGGCCCGCCGCAGCCCGAACGCGCCCGCTGCCATGGTGGCGATGCCGACGAGGGCCACCGCCGTGACGGCGATGCCGTGACCGCTCACCTGTGACGCACCAGGTTGGTGAAGGCCCGCTCGTTGCGTTCGGCGTGGCGGACCGTGTAAGCCGCGAGGGCGATCATCGCGGGGTAGACGAGGATTCCCAGCACCACCCACGGCAACGGCATACCGAGCAGACGCAGCTGCGCGAACCGGGCGGCGAACGCGCCGACCAGCGCCGTGCCCACGAGCAGCACCGCGATCAGGAAGCAGACGATGATCGCGAGGCGCCGTTGGCTGCGAATCAACGAGTCCATGTAGACGGCGCCGACCTGCGTCTGTTCGTCGATCTCGTGGCTGGCCGGGCGAGCGGGCTTACGCCGCACGGCTGCCGTGCGGGGGTGCGTGATCCGCTCGCGTCGCGGCGGCGGTGCGCTCACGTCACCAGCCGGTCGCGCAACTCGCGGGTGTGTCGTCGGCTTACCGGCAGCACGTCGCGGCCCAGGCGCACGCTGCACCGCCCGTCCGACAGGCGCACTTCGTCGACATGGGCCAGTGCCACCAGCGTGCTGCGGTGGATGCGGACGAAGCCGGCGTCGGCCCAGCGTTCTTCGAGCGTGGACAGCGCAGTGCGCAGCAGGTGACTCTCGGTCTCGGTGTGCAAGCGGGCGTAATCGCCCTGCGCCTCGACGTAACGGACGTGCGAGCGCCGCACGAACCGCGTGACGCCGGCCAGCTCGACCGGGATCAGCTCGTCGGATGCGGCCGCCGGATCCTGGTTGCCCGCTGTCACGACGCGGCGCACCGCTTCGGCGAGCCGGGCGGCGCGCACCGGCTTCATTACGTAGTCGGTGGCCTGCAGGTCGAAGGCGTCGACGGCGTGGTCGTCGTACGCGGTGACGAAGACGACCTGCGGCCGGTCGGTGAAGCGGCTGATCACGCGGGCCAGTTCCACGCCGTCGAGTCCCGGCATCTTGATGTCACAGAACACGACGTCGACGGGCTCGTCGTTGAGGTACTTCAGGGCCTGGGCCGCATCGTGGGCCGTGCGGACCTTGGCCACCCGTGGATCCTCGCGCAACAGGAACGCCAGATCCTCGCAGGCCGGCGCTTCATCATCCACGACCAGAACGCGCAGCGAAGCCGGCGCGTCCCCCGCCCCGCTGCCGATCACCCGCGCAGGCTACGCCTGGGGATCCGCCCGCACCCCAGGGGCGAACTTCGGCGCCCGGAAGCTGACCTTCGTCCCGGCGGTCGGCGCCGTCTCGACAACCAACCCGTAGGAATCGCCGAAGACCTGGCGCAGCCGGGCGTCGACGTTGCCCAGCCCGACCGAACTGCGCCGGCCGTCGTCGACCCCGGCGTGCTCGAGGGCGGCCCGGATGACATCGGGCTCGGCCCCGACACCGTCGTCCTCGACGACGACCAACGCGGCCGGACCGTCGTCGATTGCGCTGATCGACACGGTGACCACTCCGGGATGGCCTTCGAGCCCATGCCGGACGGCGTTCTCGACCAGCGGCTGGATGACCAGAAACGGCACCGCGGTCGGCAGCACTTCCGGTGCCACTCGCAACGACACCAGCAGACGGTCGCCGAAGCGAGCCTGCTCGAGGACGAGGTACCGCTCGACGTTGCGGATCTCCTGGGCCAAGGTCGTGAATTCGCCGCCGCGCCGCAGGGCGTAGCGGGTGAAGTCGGCGAACTCCAGCAGCAATTCCCGGGCGCGCTCGGGATCGGTGCGGGTGAACGACGCGACCGCGGTCAGCGAGTTGTAGATGAAGTGCGGGCTGATCTGGGCCCGGAGGGCGCGTAACTCCGCGGCCATGAGCGCAGTGCGCTGGGCGTCGGCCGAGGCCAGCTCGACCTGCCCGGACACCCAGCGAGCAACCTCCTCAACCGCCCGGACCAGCATCGCCGACGTCTCCCGGCTGTACGCGACCAACGCGCCGACGACGACGTCGCCGTCGACGACCGGGCTGGCCACCGCCGCGCGGACCGGGCAGTCCGGAGCGCCGCACGACACCTCGCGGGCCGAGAGGATCGCGGTCGTGCCGTGTTCGAGCGTTCGACGCGCGTGCTCGACCGCCGCGGCGGCATGGTTGTGCGATATCGCGTCGACGGCGAGGGTCCGCGAACGGTCGGTGAGCGCAACGGCAGCGGTGCCGAGCAGGTTGCGAAGGTGTTTCACCGCCCGCTCCGCACCCGCCTCGGTGAGGCCCTGGCGCAGGCTCGGCGCGGCCAGGCTGGCCGTGTGCAGTGTGTCGAAAGTGGCTCGCCCGGCTGACGTGCCGAGGTCCCGGCGGCGGTACCAGGCGTAGGCGATGACCACGATGACCAGGACGACGAACGCGGCGCCGAGCACGGGGACGACGTCCACCGGGGCTTACCGCCCTTGGCGAGTGGCCGCGAACAGTGCCCGCAAGCGGCGCATCACGTCGACGGCTTGGTCACGGTCCAGCCGCTGGACCGCGTAGAGGGCGAGCGTCTCTTCCCCCGGCAGGACGATGCGGGCGAAGCGCACCTTGCTCGGGAACTCGACGGCAACGATCAGTTCCCACGGGACCGTGCGCCAGCCGCCGAGGAACGAGCGCATCCGGACGGCTTCGCGGTCGGCCCGCAGGCGCGGCCGCGTGAGCATGAGACACAACCCGCCCAGGATCACACCCACCACGCCGGTGGCCGCCTGGTCCTCTGGCCCGAAGTGGGCACCGGCACTGGCGTGCGGCATCACGATCGCGGTGACCAGGAAGACGACAAAGACAACCGCTGCGCTGATGTAGCCGATCCGGCTCATCAAGACCGGCTTGGATGAAATCTCATCCGGGTTCGAAGAACTCGGCGGGCTGCTCATAACCGGCAGGCGTGGATGTCGGTGACGATGATGCCGCGGGCGCCCAGTTCCCAGAGCTCGTCCATGATGGCGTTGGTCTGCTTGCGCTCGACCATCGAGCGCACGGCCGACCAGCCGCGTTCGTGCAGCGGCGAGACCGTCGGTGACTCGATGCCGGGGGTGATCGCAACCGCCTTCTCGACCAGTCCGTCCGCGATGTCGTAGTCCATCAGGACGTACTGCCGGGCGATGATCACGCCTTGCAACCGCCGCGACAGCTGCTCCACCCGGGCCGTCGGTGCGGCGCCCTGGCGCCGGATCAGCACCGCCTGGCTGCTCAGCAGTGGCGCACCGAAGGTCTCCAGGCCGGCGTTACGCAACGTGGTTCCGGTGGACACCACGTCGGCGATCACGTCGGCGACGTCCAGGCGCACGGCGGTCTCCACCGCTCCGTCGAGGCGGATCACCTCGGCCCGCACGCCCTGCTCGGCGAGATAGCTGGCCACGACGCCCGGATAGGCCGTCGCCACCCGTTTGCCTTCGAGCTGCTCGACCTTGGTCGGACCACCCGGTCGGCCGGCGAAGCGGAACGTCGAGCCGGCGAAGCCCAGCGCCAGGATCGCTTCGGCCGGTGCGCCGGAGTCCAGCAGCAGGTCCTCGCCGGTGATGCCGACGTCCAAGCGGCCCGACCCGACGTAGACGGCGATGTCGCGGGGCCGCAGGTAGAAGAACTCGGTGTCGTTGTCGGTGTCCATCAGGACGAGCTCGCGGCTGTCGCTGCGCTGGCGGTAGCCGGCTTCGGCCAGCATCTGGCTGGCGGGCTCGGCCAGGGAGCCCTTGTTCGGGACGGCGATTCTGAGCATGCAATTACCTGTCTGCAAGCGGGCTGAGTGATGGCATGGACCCGGCCTACAGATGTCGGTAGACGTCATCGAGGGCGACGCCCTTGCCCAGCATGATCACCTGGACACGGTAGAGCAGTTGGCTGATCTCCTCGGCGGTGCGCTCAGCGGATTCGTGCTCCGCGGCCATCCACACCTCGGCGGCCTCTTCGACGACCTTCTTGCCCTGAGCGTGGACTCCGGCGTCGAGCGCTTCGACGGTGGCCGAGCCCGGCGGTCGGGCGCGCTGCCGATCGGTGAGCTCGGCGAACAGCTGCTCGAAGGTCTTCATCGCGTGAGGCAGCCTACCGGGCCAGGGTCAGCCACCCCGCGGGCGTGAGCGCGGCTCGGCCCGGCGCAGCCGCCAGGTTCGCAGGTGGTGAAAACCGCGCACCGACTCCGGGCGACGCGGTTTGAGGGCGTACCGCGGATCGTCCTGCAGCGACTCAGCCATGACCCGATCGACCAGCACCCAGCCCGGCCGGCAAACGCTGGTCAGCCGGCTGGCGATGTTGACGGTCGAGCCGTAGACGTCGCCGAGGCGGCTCACCACCGGGCCGGCCGCGAGCCCGACCCGCAGCGGCGGCAGGCGGTCGTCGGCCGCGGCGGCGGCATGCAGGCCGAGCGCGATCTCGGCGCCGTCAGCCGGGGCATCGGCCACGAAGAGCACCTCGTCGCCGATCGTCTTGACGATGCGGCCGTTGTGGGCGCCGACGACCTCGGTGGTGGCCGCTTCGAACGCCCCGAGCACCTCACGCAGTTCAGTCTCGGTGGCCTTGCGGGTGAGCGCGGTGAATCCCGACATGTCGGCGAAGCCCACGACGGTGCTCGTCACGCCTGCGGCAGCCAGATCCGTCGTTTCGTGCGAGATCATCCGGGAGAAGTAGCTCGCCAGCTGACGGCGCCATACGAACGTCTGGATGTCCTCGATGACGGGCAACAGCTCGTCGACGAACTGGCCGATGTCATCCTCGGAGGCGACCAGCTCCGGGCGGGACACGAGCAGCTCGATGAGCAGCTGCCCTTGCCAGGCGGCCAGCCGTGAGAACGTCTGGCCGAGCATGCGGGTCATCGCATTGCGCCGCTCGTCGTCGATGGCCGCGTGGTCGGTGAGGAACTTCGCTGCTCGCAGCGCCGCCACGTCACCATCGGTGAACACCACATCGTCGTCGTTGACCATGGCGAACCCGAGCGCGCGCCACAACTCACGCGCTTCGTCGGGCTCGATCCCGGCCGCCTCGCTGACCTGGATGCGGTTGTACTTGCGCGGGCCGCCGAGCAAAGTCTTCTCGAACCGCTCCAGCAGCGCCGGGAGGTCGAGCTGAGCCTGCCCGAGCACTTCGGTCCCTTCGGCGTCGTGCGGTTCGGTCATTGGCGACCTACGTCGTATGGACGATGAGCACGTCGGTTGGTGTGTGGCGGGCCACGTCGAGTGGCACCGAACCGATGATCCGGCCGGCCAACGTATTCAGGCCGCGGTTGCCGACGACGAGCAGATCGGCGTTGCGAGCCTTGACGATCTTGCTGAGCGTGTCGGCCGGCTTGCCCTGTACGACGACCGTCTCGACCTTTGTCGCACCAGCCTTGAGAGCACGGTCGCGCGCGCGGCTGACCGTGTCCTCCGCCGGGGCCGAGCCTACGATCTGATAGGCCGCGTCGGGACCCAGCACATCCTGATCATGAGCGAGGTTCTTGTCGTGCGACGGGGAGTAGGCACAGGCGATGACCAGGGCGGCACCGGCGTCGTGCGCCAGCGCAGCCGCACGATCGACCGCCCGGAAGGACGTCTCGGAGCCGTCGGTACCTACGACCACGGTCTGATAGCCGCCCATGTGCTTCATCCTCCGAACGTCGACGGGAGCGACCCTATCGGCCCGTTGGGCCCGCGGCTCGCTCAGCCAGGCGATGGGGAGCGTGAGTACGGCGCCAGCGTGACCGCCGTCGCCAGGGCCGCGGCCGTGGCCTGGTAACCCTTGTCTTCGCTCGAGCCGGGCAGCCCGGCCCGGGCCAAGGCCTGCTCCTCGTCATCGCAGGTCAAGACGCCGAACCCGACCGGAATGCCGGTGCGCTGGGCGACCAGGGTGAGGCCGGTTGTCGCCGCTTGACAGACATAGTCGAAATGGGGCGTGCCGCCACGGATCACGACACCGAGCGCGACGATGGCGTCGAACCCGGCCGCGGCCAGGCGTGCGGCCGCAACCGGCAGCTCGAACGCACCGGGCACCCGAAGCTCGGTGGCGTCGGCGACGCCGGAATCATGCAGGGCGCGACGCGCGCCGTCGAGCAGGCCGGCCATCACCTCGGCATGCCATTCGCCGGCGATCACGGCGACCCGCAAGCCGGCTGCGCCCTCGACTGGTGCCGGCGGCGGTGCGCCGTGGCCGCTCATGACCGGTCCTGGTCGATCTCGAGCTCGTGACCCATGCGGTCCCGCTTGGTCTCGAGGTAGCGGATGTTCTCCGGGTTGGCGTGCACGGGCAGCGGGACGCGTCCGGATACCCGCAGCCCGTAACCTTCGAGGCCGGCGCGTTTGGCTGGATTGTTCGACAACAAGCGCATGGAATGGATCCCGAGGTCGACCAGGATCTGGGCCCCGGTGCCGTAGTCACGGGCGTCCGCGGGCAGTCCCAACGCGAGGTTGGCGTCAAGGGTGTCCGAACCGGCGTCCTGCAACTGGTAAGCCTGCAGCTTGTGCAGCAGCCCGATGCCGCGGCCTTCATGCCCGCGGATGTAGAGCACGACGCCGCGACCCTCTCGGGCGACGGTGGCCAGGGCGGCATCCAATTGCGGACCGCAGTCGCAGCGCAGCGAGCCGAAGACGTCACCGGTGAGGCATTCGGAGTGCACCCGAACCAAGACATCCTCGCCGTCGCCGATGTCGCCGAACACGAACGCGACGTGCTCGCGAGAGTCGTAACTGGACGAGTACCCGACTGCGGTGTACTCGCCGTACCGCAGCGGGACGCGGGCCGAGGCCACCCGCTCGACCAGCTTTTCCGAACGGCGGCGGTAGGCGATGAGATCGGCGATCGAGATCAGCGCGAGATCGTGCTCGTCGGCGAAGATCCGCAGCTCCTCGGCCCGGGCCATGCCGGCCGGGTCCTTCTCGCTGACTACCTCGCAGAGCACGCCGGCCGGCGCCAACCCGGCCAGCACCGCGAGGTCGACGGCCGCCTCGGTGTGCCCGGGCCGGCGCAGCACGCCGCCGTCCCTGGCCCGCAAGGGCACGACGTGTCCGGGACGGGAGAAGTCGGCGGCGGTGGCGTTCGGGTTGGCCAGCAGCCGCATGGTGTGGGCTCGGTCGGAAGCGGAGATGCCGGTGGTGACGCCTTCGCGGGCGTCGACGGTGACGGTGTAGGCGGTGCCCCGACGGTCCTGGTTCACCCGGAACATCGGCGGCAGATCAAGTCGGTCGGCTTCCGCCTCGGTGATCGGAACGCAGATGTAGCCCGACGTGTAGCGCACCATGAACGCGACCAGCTCCGGTGTGGCCAGTTCGGCGGCGAAGATCAGGTCACCTTCGTTCTCGCGGTCCTCGTCGTCGATGACGAGCACGGCCCGACCGGCCTTGATGTCGGTGATCGCCCGCTCGATGGTGTCCAGTCTCAAGGTCATCGAGCGCCCCTCGAACTCCCCCGCTCGCTGGCGCTCGGGGGGATCCCGAGGGCCACACGCTCCTTCGTCGCATGGCTGACCTGGCTCTTCGCGCGCGCGCTCATCGCGTTGTTTCCATGAGCCGGGCGACGTATTTGGCCAGGACGTCGACTTCCAGGTTGACCGGGTCGCCGGGCTGCCGGAAGCCGAGCGTGGTCGCGCGGAGGGTCTCCGGGATCAGGCCGACCTCGAACCAGTCCGGGCCGACCGCGGTGACCGTCAGCGAGACGCCGTCGACGGCGATCGAGCCCTTCTCGGCGACGTAGCGGGCCAGGTCGGCCGGCAGGCCGAAGCGCACGGCGTCCCAGTTCCCCCCAGTAGTGCGGGTGAGGACGACCCCGGTCCCGTCGACGTGGCCTTGCACGATGTGGCCGTCCAACCGGGAGTCGGCGCGAGTGGCCCGCTCGAGGTTGACCTTGTCGCCCGCGCGCAGTGTGCCGATCACCGACCGTTTGAGGGTCTCGGCCATCACATCGAAGTCGACCCGGCCCCCTTCGGGCACCCAGCCTGTGACGGTGAGGCAGACGCCGTTGACGGCAATGGACGCGCCGTGTTTCAGATCCTCGGTGACCGCACCGGCCTGGAGGGAAAGCACGGCGGAATCGCCGCGGCTGTCAACGCTGACGACCTCGCCGATCTCCTCGATGATTCCGGTGAACACCGACCTACTGCTCCCCTGCTATGTGTTCGGGCCAGATCGGGCGGGCCACGACCTTGATGTCGTCGCCGAGCCTGGTGACCGTTTCAACATCCAGTGTGACGGCCTCACTGACCGAGCGGATGCCGGCGTGGCCTAGCGCACTCGGTCCGGCCCCGAGAAGGGTCGGGGCGAGGTAAGCGATCACCTCGTCGACGCAGTGGGCCTCGACGAATGCCCCGGCCAGGGTCGGGCCGCCCTCGAGCAGGACATGCCGGACACCGCGGTCGAACAGCGCTTTCAATGCGAAACGCGGCACCGCCGTGTCGAGGACGAGCGTCTCGGCCGCGCTGTCGAGGACTCGCGCACTCTGCGGGGTGCGGTGCCGCCGGTCGAGCACCACCCGCAGCGGTTGGTGCTCGGCCAGCACGTCGTCGCCGTTGCGAACGGTCAGATGCGGATCGTCGGCCAGCACGGTCCCGCTACCCACCACGATCGCATCGACGCTGGCCCGGAAGGCGTGTGAGTCCGCCCGTGACGCGGCAGAGGAGATCCAGCGGGCGCTCAGATCGGCAGCGGCGACCCGGCCGTCAAGGGTGGCGGCGTACTTCCAGGTGACGAACGGACGGCCGGTATGAACCGCGTGCAGCCACGGCCGCAATGCTCCGGAAGCCGCCGCGGCGGCCTCCACCCCGGCCACTACTTGCACGCCCTCCTCGCGCAGCTTGGCCGCTCCGCCGGTGGCAATGGGGTTGGGATCGTCGAGGGCGTAGACGACCTTGACGACACCGGCCTTGAGCAGGGCGTCGACGCAGGGCCCGGTGTGACCGGTGTGCGCGCAGGGTTCGAGGGTGACCACTGCCGTGCCGCCGCGGGCCTGCTCACCGGCTTGGGTCAGCGCGACGACCTCGGCGTGTGGTCCGCCGACCGGTTGAGTAGCTCCTTCGCCCGCGAGCAAACCGTCTTCGCCGAGGATGACCGCTCCGACCGGCGGGTTGGGGCTGGTGCGGGCCCGGACCGTCTCGGCCAGGGCGAGCGCACGCCGCATCGCGGCCTGTTCGGCCTCGCTGATCTGCACCCGCGCCTCCTACGTCCGCATCGTGGCACGGGCTTGAACACGCAACGCCTCCACGGCCTTCCCGGGATCCTCGGCGCCGTAGACGGACGATCCGGCGACGAACACATCAGCGCCGGCTTCGGCCGCGGCCTCGATGGTGTCCGTGGTGATGCCGCCGTCGACCTCGAGGAACAACCGCAGATGCCCGGCCCGGACCTCGTCGCGAGCCCGACGCACCTTCGGCAGCACTTCGCTCATGAATTCCTGCCCGCCGAAGCCGGGTTCGACGGTCATCACCAGCAGTGTGTCGAACTCCTGCAATACCTCGAGATACGGCTCGATCGGTGTGTCCGGCTTGACCGCCAGCCCGGCAAGCGCGCCGGCGGCCCGGATGCCGCGGGCGGTCTGTATGGCGTCGCGGGCGGCTTCGACGTGAAACGTCACGTTGGCCGCGCCGGCCTCCGCGTAGCCCGCCGCCCACCGGTCCGGGTCGTCGATCATCAGATGGCAGTCGAGCGGCAGGCCGGTCGCCTCGTGGAGGCTCTGCACGACCGGAAGCCCCAGGGTCAGGTTGGGGACGAAGTGGTAGTCCATCACGTCGACGTGCAGCCAGTCGGCGTTGTCCACGGCCTCAGCCGCTTCGGCGAGCCGGGCGAAGTCGGCGGCCAGGATGCTGGGAGCGATCATCGGCTCAGGCGTTCCGGCGCGCGACACGCAGCGAGTCTATGACTGCGGCGTGGTGGACTCGGCGCGCAGCGCGGTGGTCACGGCCGGCGCACCAGTGCGCAGAACATCGCGTCCGTGCCGTGTCGGTGCGGCCACAGTTGCACGGTCGGACCGTCGCCAAGCTGATCGACGCCCGGGAACGCGGGGCGCGCGTCGATCAGCTCATGCCCGGCAACGACCTCGGCCGTCTCGGCGAGATGTGGCGAGCAGGTCACGTAGGCGACGATGCCGCCGGGCCGCAGCAGTCGCAGCGCAGCATCGAGAAGGTCACGTTGCAGCGCGGCCAGCGGCGTGACATCGGCGGCGGTGCGGCGCCAGCGCGCCTCGGGGCGGCGGCGCAGCGCGCCGAGCCCGGTGCACGGGGCGTCGACCAGGATGCGGTCGTAACCGCCGTCGAGCTCAGGAAGCTCGAGCGCGTCGCCGACCCGCACCTCGACCGGCCACGCGGCCGTAGCTTGCCGCACGAGGGCGGCGCGATGCGCATGCAGCTCGTTGGCGGTGACTGTGGCACCGCGGTCGGCCGCCAGGGCGGCGAGCAGCGCAGTCTTGCCGCCGGGACCGGCGCACAGGTCCAGCCAGCGCTCGTCGCGGCCGGTCAGCGGCGCGTAAACCAGCGCCAGCGCACACAGCTGGCTGCCTTCGTCCTGGGCGCCGGCGCGATGCTCTCGCACGGCGGCCAGGGCACCAGGATCGCCCGCAGTTAGTCGCACCGCATACGGCGAGTACGGGCCCGCGACGCCACCCGCGACCGACAGCAGGGCCTCGCGATCCATGCGGCCGGGCCACGCCACGAGGTGCGTCTGCGGTCGCACGTCGTCGGCCGCGAGCGCCTCTGCCGCCTCCTGCAAGTCACCGCCCAGAGCGTCCGCGAACGCCTCGGCGATCCAGTCCGGATGGGCCGACCGCAGCGCCAACCGCTGTACCGGTTTGCGGTCGGCGCTGAGCCGGCCGGTCCAGGTCGACCAGTCTGACGCGCTCACCCGGCGCAGCACCGCGTTGAGGAATCCGGCCGCCCGGCCGTTCCCGGTTGCCCGGGCCAGATCGACGGACGTGGCCACCGCCGCGTGCGGTGGGATACGGGTCCGCAGCACCTGGTAGGCCCCGAGCCGAAGCAGATCGAGCACGGGTGGGTCCACCCGGCCCAGCGGCCGGTCGAGGCAGCTGGCCAGGATTTCGTCCAGGACCCCGGCGGCCCGCAACGTGCCGTAGCCGAGTTCGGTCGCCAACGCCGCGTCCCGACCGCTGAGGCCGTTCTCGCTGATCAGCCCAGGCAGGACGAGGTTCGCGAACGCGGCGTCGGCCGAAACGGCCCGCAACAGGTTGTAGGCCACGAGCCGCGGCTGGTCGGCGGAGGCCTGCACGGTCGGCGCGCGCCGCGGGCGGTCAGCCAAGGCGCGCGCCCGGTAGCAGCCGCGCTCCCCTGGCCCAGTCCGCCGCCGGTAGCGGCCGTTTGCCCGGTGGCTGGACGGTGCTCAGTTCGACGTCGTTGGTCAGCGTGCCGACCCGCACCGCCGATTTCTCGACCAGCAGCTCTCCCGCGCCGAGCGAGTCGATGTCGCGCGGACGCACCGGGCCGAGCTTGAGCCGCGCGTCGCCGAGGGTGCTCCAGGCTCCGGGATCCGGGGTGCAGGCCCGGATCAGCCGGTCGACGTGCTGGGCCGGCGTGGCCCAGTCGACGCGCGCATCAGCGGCAGAGATCTTGCTCGCGATCGATACGCCCTCAGCCGGCTGGGGGCGCGGCACGAGGGAACCGTCGGCGATGCCGTCCATCGTGGCACTCAGCAGGGCAGCGCCGCTGAGCGCGAGGCGCGCAAGCAGGGCGCCGGCGGTGTCGTCGGCCCGGATCGCCTCCGTGATCACGCCGTACACCGGGCCGGTGTCGAGTCCGGCCTCGATCTGGAACGTCGATGCTCCGGTGATCTCGTCGCCGTGCAGGATGGCGTGCTGGACGGGCGCAGCGCCCCGCCAGGCCGGCAACAGCGAGAAGTGCAGGTTCACCCAGCCGTGCACAGGGACGGCAAGCGCGGGCAACGGCAGCAATGCGCCGTAGGCCACGACCGCCACGCACGCGACGCCCAGCGCGCTGAGCTCGGCCAGGAACGCCGGCTCGGCCGGCCGACGAGGCGTGAGCACCGGTAGCCCGGCTGCGGCGGCGACGTCGGCGACGGGCGAGGACCTCTCGGCCCGGCCCCGGCCGGCCGGGGCCGGTGGCCGGGTAACCACGGCGACCACGTCGTGCCGCGGCGAGTCGAGCAGCGCTCGTAGCGACGGCACGGCCGCATGCGGGGTCCCCGCGAACGCCAGCCTCACCGGCGTCGCCCCGTTCCGGCCGGGCTCACCGGGACGAGAGGCTCGGGTGCGGACTCACCTTGATCGTCGGCGCACCGAGGCCGGACCACTCCGCCTCGCGAATCGCCTTCATCGCGGCCTTGCGGGTCTCGGCATCGAGGCGTTCCACGAACAGCACACCGTCGAGGTGATCGGTCTCGTGCTGGATTGCGCGGGCGAGCGTCGCCGTGCCCTCGACCGTGATCGCCTCGCCGAACATGTTCTGCCCGTGTGCGACGACGTGGGCGCGGCGCCGGCAGTCGAACGTGAGCCCGGGGATGGATAGGCAGCCCTCCGGGCCGTCTTGTTCGTCGTCGCTCGGGAAGTGCAGCACCGGGTTGACCAGGTGGCCGGACTGGGAGTCGTCGACGTGGTAGGTGAACACCCGCAGGCCGACGCCGATCTGCGGGGCGGCCAGCCCGGAGCCCGGCGCGGCCAGCATGGTCTCGGCCAAGTCGGCGACGAGCGTGCGCAGTTCCTTGTCGAAGTCGGTGACGGTCTCGGCGCGGGTGCGCAGCACCGGGTCACCGAAGAGTCGGATTGGCTGAACGGTCACGTCGACAGCTTACGGACCCGGGGTGGGCGTACGATCGCAAACTAGTTAGCATGGCTAACGAACGAAAGGTTGTCTGTGCCTCACTCCGCAGCTCACGAGCGCCGGGTCGCGCTCTCCGTCACCACGGTCGGCATTCTGGCCGCGACCCTCAACTCCTCCATCCTGCTGATCTCGCTGCCGGCCATCTTCAACGGTCTCGGCCTGAACCCACTGGCCCCGGCGAACATCTCGTACCTGCTGTGGATGCTGATGGGTTACCTGCTGGTCACCGCCGTGCTGGTCGTGACGTTCGGGCGCCTCGGCGACCAGTACGGGCGGGCGAGGCTGTTCAACCTCGGCTTTCTCATCTTCACCGTCGCATCCGCCGCCTGCGCGCTGGTGCCCAACACCGGTTCGGCCGGCGCACTCGAGATCATCGGGCTGCGCGTGGTGCAGGGCGTCGGCGGCGCGATGCTCACGGCCAACTCGACGGCCATCATCACCGACGCGTTCCCGCCCGCTCGACGCGGATTCGCCCTGGGCGTCAATCAGGTCGCGGCGCTGGCTGGTTCGTTCATCGGCCTGATCGTCGGCGGCCTGCTCTCCGAGTGGCACTGGCGAGCGGTGTTCTGGGTCAGCGTGCCGGTCGGCATCTGGGGAACGTGGATGGGCTATCGCACGCTGCGGGACAAGCCCCGTGATCGCTCGAAGCGGGTGATCGTCGACTGGTGGGGCAACCTGAGCTTCGGAATCGGCTTGATCGCCGTGTTGGTGGCCATCACCTACGGGCTGCAACCGCACGGTGGGCACACGATGGGCTGGACGTCACCGCTGGTGCTGGCGGGCGGGATCGCGGGCGTCGCGCTCCTCGTGGCGTTCTGCTTCATCGAGAACCGGGTGCCCGACCCGATGATCAACCTGCGACTGTTCAAGGTCCGGGCCTTCGCCGCCGGCCAGACTGTCAACCTGCTCGCCGCCATGTCGCGGGGCGGACTGCAGTTCATGCTGATCATCTGGTTGCAGGGCATCTGGCTGCCGCTGCACGGCTACGACTACGCCAGCACACCCCTGTGGGCCGGCATTTACATGCTGCCGCTGACACTGGGCTTCCTGATCGCGGGACCGGCATCGGGGGCGGTGTCCGACCGCTTCGGTGCGCGCGCGTTCGCGACCGGCGGGCTGGTGCTGACCGCGGCAACGTTCGGCGGTCTGATCCTGGTCCCGGCCGACTTCAACTACGTCCAGTTCGCGGTGCTCCTGGCCCTGAACGGGATCGGGATGGGCCTGATGGCGGCGCCCAACTCGGCCGCGATCATGAACGCGGTGCCGGCTTCGCAGCGCGGTGCTGCTTCAGGGGTGCGGGCGACCGGCATGAATGCCGGCATGGTGCTGTCGATGGGCGGGTTCTTCACCCTGATGGCGGTGGGGCTGGCCAGCCGACTGCCCGCTTCGCTCTACAGCGGGCTGACCGGCGCGGGTGTCTCCCCCGGCGCCGCCCACACCATTTCCCAGACGCCGCCGGTCGGAACGCTGTTCGCGGCGTTCCTCGGCGACAACCCGATCAAGGCACTGATGCAGCAGGTCGACCCGGCCCAGTTGCGGCCGGGATCGGGCGTGGACGTTTCGATGCTCACCGGCAAGTCGTTCTTCCCGCACGTGATCTCCGAGCCGTTCATGCACGGGCTGCTGATCGCATTCGGCGCGTCGATCGTGATGCTGCTCATCGCCGCTGGCGCGTCGCTGATGCGCGGCGAGCGCTACGTCCATGCCGACGCCCACGACGAGCACCACGATTCGGTCGGCGCGGACCTGGCCCGCGAAGGCGCCGCGCTGGCAACCCCCACCGCGCTGGGGGCCGAAGCCGCCTACGACGACGCCGTCTCGGTGGACTGATCAGAACAGTTCGCGTGGGTCGAGCACCAGCTTGATCGGGTCGGCCGCCTTGCGGGCCGACCGCGACGCCGCCGCAACCTTGAGCGCGGTGGCCAACTCCGATCCGAGTGCTCGCGGCACCCGGACCAGCTTCCGCTCGGCATCGACGTCGGCACCAGGGCCGACCGGCACCGGACCGACCACCTCGGCGCCGGGCGGCAGCGGGGCCGCCGTCAGCAGTTCGTCGACGGCCGCGCGCGGGCCGGTCAGCGAGGCCATGCGGGTCGCGGGCGGGAACCCGAGCTCACCCCGCTCGGCGAGTTCGCGGGCCGCGAAGCCGGCCGGATCCCAGCGCACCAGCGCCTGCACGGCGGCGATGCCCGCGTCGGCCCCTACGACGACCGGACCGTCAGCCCGGACCAGTGCCGCGGCATTCATCCACCGCCGCAGGGTCTCCTCGGCTGCACGCAGGTCAGCTCGGGACAACAGTGCCCAGCCGTCGAGCAGCAACGCCGCGCCGTAACCACCGTCGGCGACGGGCTCGGCGCCGGGGGTGGCGATGACCAGCGCGGGTTCGGGGCCGACCGATGCGAGTACCCGCTCTCCGCCGCTCGTGCGCACCGGAAAACCCGGGAAGGCCCGGCCGAGTTCTTCGGCGGTTCGGCCCGCTCCGACGACGACGGCCCGCATCCGCCGGCCTCCGCAGGTCGGGCACGTCCAGTCGCCGGCGGGGCGGCCGCACCACCGGCAGGTTGCGATCGCGTGCTCGGACGCGGCCGCCAGCGGCCCCGAACACACCGGGCAGCGCGCCGGCGTGCGGTCGCGCACGCAGGCCAGCGCCGGCACGTAGCCGCGCCGCGGAACCTGCACCAGGACCGGGTGCCCGGCGGCGAGCGCGTCGTGCGTGCTGCGCCAGGCCAGGCTCGGCAGCCGCGCCGCCGCCGCGGCCGGATCACGGGCCAACTCGGCGTCGTCGCCGGTTGCCACCACCCGCGGTGCCGCTGCGCGGACCGCCGGCCGGTCGGCTGCGATCTCGTGCGCCCAGCCGGACTCGACCAGCAGTTGGGCCTCGGCCGTGCGCGCGTACCCACCTACGAGCAGTGCGGCCCCAGTCAGCGAAGAGCGCAGCACAAGGACGTCGCGGGCGTGTGCGTAGGGCGCGCGCGGCTCGTCGTAGAGGTCGTCGCCGTCGTCCCAGATGGCGAGCAGGCCCAGGTCGGCGACCGGCGCGTAGGCGGCGGCCCTGACCCCGATCACCGCCCGCACGGCCCCGCGGCGGACCGCGAGCCAGCGCCGGTACCGCTCGGCCGGGCCCAGGTCGGCCGAGAGCGCGACGTGGCATCCGGCACCGATCGCTGCGGTCAGTGCGGCATCGAGCCGAGCGAGGTCGCGAGCGTCCGGGACGACCGCGATCGCGCCGCGCCCGGCGGCGAGCGCGACGTGGATCGCGTCGGCCAGCCGGTCCGGCCACGGCTCCCCCGGCCGGGCCGACCACACCGCTCGGGCCGCCCGCCCGTTCGCCACGGCCGACAGGAACGCCGGGCCGGCCCGATAGCCGTCGAAGCCGGTGTGCGGCGGAGGCGTCGGCCGCGGTGCGGGTTTGCGCGGGGCCGTCTCCGTCGCGGCGTGCCGCGACGGGACACCCAGCCGCAGCACGTCGACGAAGTTGCCGGCCCAGCGGTCGGCCACCGCTCGGAACAACGCCGTCGTTTCGACGGTGAGGACTGGTTCGCCGCCGACGGCCCGCTCGAGGAACGCCAGCTTGCCCTCGTGGTCACTGACCGCGCGTCGCTCCAGTACGTAAGCGTCGACGAGCCGTCCGGAGAAGCGCACCCGGACCCGCGAGCCCGGCCTGACGTCTGCGGCCAGCGCCTCCGGCACCAAATAGTCGAACGGCCGGTCCAGGTGGGCCAGCGGCACGTCGACCATCAACCGGGCCACCGGATCGAGCGCCGCGGGCTCGCGCGTAGCCCGCGGCGTGGCGGTGCGGCGCGTGCTCACGCTTCCACGTCTACCAGCAGACGGCGACGATTCACTTGGCCCCGAAACGGTCCGCCCGCGGCGGGTCGCCCGGCTGAGGGGCCAAGACGAGGATCAGCCGTTGGCGAGCTTGGCCAGCTGCTCGGCGCGGTCGGTGCGCTCCCAGGTGAACTCATCCAGCTCACGTCCGAAGTGACCGTACGCCGCGGTCTGGGCGTAGATCGGACGCTTCAGGTCGAGGTCGCGAATGATCGCGGCAGGCCGCAGGTCGAAGGTCTGCAGCACGGCATCGGCGATGCGCTCGGTGTCGACGGTCTCGGTGCCGAACGTCTCGATGAACAGCCCGACCGGCTCGGCCTTGCCGATGGCGTACGCGATCTGCACCTCGCACTTGGTGGCGAGCTTGGCCGCTACGACATTCTTGGCCACCCAGCGCATGGCGTAGGCGGCCGAGCGGTCGACCTTGGACGGGTCCTTGCCCGAGAACGCGCCACCGCCGTGGCGGGCGTAGCCGCCGTACGTGTCGACGATGATCTTGCGGCCGGTCAGGCCGGCGTCGCCCATCGGGCCGCCGATCTCGAAGCGGCCGGTGGGGTTGACCAGCAGCCGGTAGCCCTCGGTGTCGATGTTGAGCGTCGCCAGGCACGGGCGCACGACGTGCTCTTCGATGTCGGGCTTGAGCAGCGTCTCGAGGTCGATGTCGGCCGCGTGCTGCGTGGACACCACGACCGTGTCGAGGCGGGTCGGCTTGTCGTCGACGTACTCGATGGTGACCTGGGTCTTGCCGTCGGGGCGCAGGTACGGGACCGTGCCGTCCTTGCGGACCGCACTGAGGCGCTCGGCCAGACGGTGCGCCAGGGCGATGGGCAGTGGCATCAATTCGGGGGTCTCGTCGCAGGCGAAGCCGAACATCAGACCCTGGTCGCCGGCACCCTGGCGCTCGAGCGGATCCTCTACGTTCTCGCCGGTGCGGGCCTCGTACGCGTTGTCGACACCTTGGGCGATGTCCGGGCTCTGCGAACCGATCGACACGCTGACGCCGCAGGACGCTCCGTCGAAGCCCTTGCGCGAGGAGTCGTAGCCGATGTCGAGGATGCAGTCCCGCACGATCGTCGGGATATCGGCGTACGCCTCGGTCGTCACTTCACCCGCCACGTGCACCTGGCCGGTGGTGATCAGGGTCTCGACCGCGACCCGGCTGGCGGGGTCCTGCGTGAGCAGCGCGTCGAGGATCGAGTCGCTGATCCGGTCGGCGATCTTGTCGGGGTGTCCCTCGGTGACGGACTCGGAAGTAAACAGGCGGCGGTTCACAAGCGCTCCGAAGCTAGATTCGACAGATTCCGGGAGAGTCTACGGCGGGCCTCGGCCAGCCGCTGACTAACGGTGCAAATGCGCGTGCACAGCGTCCCAGATCTCGGCTGCGACCTGCACCTTGGGCCCGAACGGGACTTCGCGCTCGGTGCCGTCGAAGTCCAGGATAACGGCCGCGTTGTCGGCCTGGCCGAACGCCCGGCCCCGGCCGACCGCGTTCACGACGAGCAGGTCACACCGTTTGCGGGCCAGCTTGGCCCGGCCGTGCTCGAGGACGGTGCCGGTGCCGTCGCCGGTCTCGGCCGCGAACCCGACCAGCACCTGGCCCGGGCGGCGGGCGGCCACGAGTTCGGCCAGCACATCCGGGTTGTCGGCGAGGACGATGGGGTCCGGGCCGGCGTCGGACTTCTTGATCTTGTGGCGCGCGGGGGCCAACGGATGGAAGTCGGCCACGGCGGCGGCCATGACCACGACGTCGGCGTCCTGCGCCGCCTTGTGCACGGCGTCACGCAGTTCGGCGGTGTTCACGACGCGGACCACGTCGACGCCGGATGGGTCGGGCAACTCGACATTGGCCGCCACCAGGGTGACCCGGGCACCGCGAGCGGCGGCGACGGAGGCCAGCGCGTAGCCCTGCCGGCCGGACGAGGAATTGCCGAGGTAGCGCACGGGGTCGAGCGGTTCGCGGGTACCGCCCGCGCTGATGACGACGTGCGTGCCGGCGAGATCGAACGGCAGCGCGTCCGGCCGGTGCAACAGCAATTCGGCAAGCGGGGCGATCTCGGCCGGTTCGGGCAGCCGACCCTTGCCGGTATCGGCGCCGGTCAGCCGGCCGGTCGCGGGCTCGAGCACGACCGCGCCCCGTCGCCGCAAGGTTGCGACGTTCTCGACGGTAGCCGGGTGCTCCCACATCTCCGTGTGCATCGCGGGAACGAACAGCACCGGGCAACGGGCGGTGAGCAGTGTGTTGGTCAGCAGGTCGTCGGCCAGGCCGTGTGCGGCCCGGGCCAACAGGTCGGCGGTGGCAGGCGCGACCACGACCAGGTCGGCGCCGCGACCGACCTGGACATGCCGCACCTCTTCGGCGTCGCTCCAAACATCCGTGGCCACCGGATGGTGCGACAGCGCGGCCCATGTCGGAGCACCCACGAACTTGAGCGCGGCCGCGGTCGGCACAACCGTGACGTCGTGCCCGGCCTCGACCAGCTTGCGCAGCAGGTCCGCCGCCTTATAGGCAGCAATCCCGCCCGAGACTCCCAGCACAACCCGGCTCACCGTGGCAACCTCTCACCGATGGGAAGGTAACCGTAGCGCCATGATCGTCGGGACAGGACCACTTGACGTCCATAACTGTGGCGAAACGCGATGCGCTCCCCCGCAAGCGGGGGACCCCCAGCGCAAGAGCCGCGCTCACGCGCCGGAGGCGCGTTGCGGAGATCGGGATCCACCCGAGCGCCAGCGAGCGGTGGGAACCGAGATTCGCGCCAGCGCGGAAATGAATCAGCCGTCGGAGGGCTTGAACTCGATGAGGTCGGTGTTGATCTCGCGCAGCGCGATGGACAACGGCTTCTCCTGCGGCGCGGTCTCGACCAGCGGGCCCACGTACTCAAGCAGGCCTTCGCCGAGCTGGCTGTAGTAAGCGTTGATCTGACGAGCCCGCTTGGCCGCGATGATCACCAGCGCGTACTTCGACTGGGTGCGCTCGAGCAGTTCGTCGATCGGCGGGTTGGTGATCCCCTCAGGGGCGGACAGCATTCCGGACACAGGTCGGCTCTCTTGTCGATTGAGTTGGCTGAGCGAGGTAAACGCCGCTACTTCGAGCAGACGGCCTCGATCAATCCTACCAACTCGCCGGCCGCGCGGCCGACATCGTCGTTCACGACGACATCGTCGAACTCACGCTCGGCCGCCATCTCCAGCTTCGCCCGTTCCAGACGCTCGCGAACAACAGCGCTGGATTCGGTGCCCCGCCCCGCCAGGCGGCGCTCCAACTCGTCCCACGATGGCGGGGCGAGGAAGACGAGATACGCCTCTGGCATTGCCGCCCGGACCTGGCGCGCTCCCTGCAGTTCGATTTCCAGCAGCGCCGGCGTACCCGTCGCCAAGTGATCGAGCACCGGCTGGCGCGGGGTCCCGTAGAGGTTCCCGGCGAATTCGGCGTGCTCGAGCAGTTCGCCGGCCTGCACCATTCGGGCGAACTCCTCGCGGCTGACGAAGCGGTATTCCACCCCGTCGCGCTCGCCGGGCCGGGGCGCGCGCGTTGTACAGGACACCGACACCCAGATGTGCGGAGCCGACCTGCGGACCGCGGCGACCACGGTGCCCTTGCCGACCCCCGACGGCCCGGACAGGACGCTCAGGCGACTCGGCATAGCGCGAACCTATCGCGGGCCCATACTGCTGCAGTGCAGATCGCCGAACTGGACAGCACCCTGCGCAACCATTGGGACCTCGAGCCACGCGACATCGAAGCGTTGACCGGTGGGTTGAACTCGCACACCTGGGCATTCCGCAGCGGCGACGCCAGGTGGGTGGCCAAACTCGTGCCGCCGTCCGGCCTGCGCTCGCTGCGCGCCGGGCTGGACACCGCGACGCTCGTTCAAGCCGCGGGTATCCCAGCGGGCGCGCCGCTCCCGGCCCGCAACCGCCGCTCGGCCGTCCTGGTCGGACGGGATTGGCTGGCTGTGCTGGAGTGGGTCGACGGAACGCCGCTGGGGACGTCGCCGCACGATCAAACGATCATCGGCTCGACGTTGGCTGCTGTGCACGCGAGCCTCACCGGCGCCCCGACGACGAGTGCGCCCCGCTTCGACTGGTTGGATCCGGACGCGCCGCATTTGGGGATGACCGACTGGTTGCGGCCCACCGTGCGGGCGGCGATCACCTGGTTCAACGCGGCGGCGGCCCAAGTCGTCTCGCGTGGATTGCTGCACGGTGATCCGGCGCCGTCGGCATTTCGCTGGTCCCGGCAAAGTGGGACGTGCGGCCTGATCGACTGGTCGTCGGCGCTCTGGGGTCCGCTGCTGTACGACCTTGCCTCGGCCGTGATGTTCGTCGGCGGCATGACCCGGGCACAGCCGCTCATCGCTGCTTACCGGCTGCGAGGGCCGGTCCGGCCGGGCGAGATCGACAAGGGGCTCGCCTCGATGCTGCGATTTCGCTGGGCCGTGCAGGCCGACTACTTCGCTCGCCGGCTGGTAGCAGGCGATGACACCGGGCTCGCCATGGCGGAGGACAACGAGCGCGGTCTGGCTGAAGCTCGGGTCCATCTCATCGGCAATTGACCGGCGGTCTTTCCGGGTGAGCAGCGGCACACCGGTGGGCGTCGCCGCAGCGCGCTGGTTTAGATTGCCCCCCGACACGGCGTTGGGCCCTGCGCGGCGAGGATGATCCCGCCTACGAACGTTGATCGACGCTCAGGTCAGAGGAACAAGGAGACTGCGAATGGCTGCGCTGCGGGTCGGGGTGGTGAAGGAGGTCGCCACCGGTGAGCGGCGAGTGGCGCTGACACCGGACGTGCTGGTCAAGCTCAAGGACTCCGGTCTGGAGGTGCTGGTCGAGACGGGCGCGGGCTCCCGCGCATGGTTCCCGGACGAGCGCTACGAGCAGGCCGGCGCGACGATCGTGGACACGGCCAAGGTCTACGCCGACGCCGACGTGCTGCTGGCGGTCGGTCGGCCGGACGCCGCGCAGTTGCGTTCGGGCCAAGTCGTCGTCGGGCTGCTGCAGCCGCTGCTCGACCCCGCGCTGATGGCCGACCTCGCGCAGCGCGGCGTCACGGCGGTCAGCCTCGACGGTCTGCCGCGGACGCTGACCCGGGCCCAGGGTATGGATGCCTTGTCGTCACAGGCCAACGTCGCCGGCTACAAGGCCGTGCTCGTCGCCGCCGACAACTTCCATCGCTTCTTCCCGCTGCTGATGACGGCGGCCGGTACGTCCCGGCCCGCGGAGGTGCTCGTGCTCGGCGCGGGCGTCGCCGGGCTGCAGGCGATCGGCACCGCACGGCGGCTGGGCGCGATCGTGCGCGGCTACGACGTGCGCCCGGCCAGCCGCGGTGAGGTCAAGTCCTTGGGCGCACAGTTCATCGAGCTCACCTCGGTCGAGTCCGGCGCCGGCGAAGGCGGCTACGCCCGCGCGCTGACCCCCGAGGAGCAGGCGGCCCAGCAGGCCGAGCTCACCGACCACATCGTCAAGCACGATATCGTCATCACCACCGCCCAAGTGCCGGGACGACGCCCCCCTCTGATGGTCACAGCTGATGCGGTGGCCCGGATGAAGGCCGGCTCGGTCATCGTCGACATGGCCGCATCGGACCTCGGCGGCAACGTCGAGATCTCCAAGCCCGATGAAACCTTCGTCACCGACAACGGGGTGACGGTGATCGGCGCCGGCACGCTCGCGTCGCAGATGGCGACGTCGGCATCGAACACCTACGCCCGGAACATCAGCGCGCTGCTGCTGCACCTGGTTGCCGACGGCGCGCTCGCGATCGATCAGCTGCGGGCCGATGAGGACGAGATCACCGCCGGGGTGCTCATCACCCACGACGGCGCGGTCGTACAACCGGCCACCGCAGCCCTGCTGGATAAGGAGTCCGCCCAGTGACCGGTTCGTTCGTCGGCGACATGACGATCTTCGTCCTGGCCCTCCTGGTCGGCTTCGAGGTGATCAGTAAGGTGCCGGCCACTCTGCACACACCGTTGATGTCGGGCGCGAACTCCATCCACGGCGTCGTGCTGGTCGGCGTGATCATCTTGGCCGGCTACGTGCACGGCACGCTCGGCTACGTGCTCACCTTCGTTGCCGCCGCGTTCGGGGCAGCCAACGTCGTCGGCGGGTACGCCGTCACCGACCGGATGCTGCAGATGTTCCGCAAGCGCCCGGCGCCGGCTCCACCCGCGACCGAGGACGCCAAGTGACGGGGCTCGAGACCGGCATCCGCTTCGCGTCGCTGTTCGGGGCCGCGTGCTTCGTGCTCGGGTTGCATTTCATGAACTCGCCGGCCACGGCGCGCCGCGGCAACCAGCTGTCGGCGTTCGGCATGCTCGTCGCCATCGTGGCCGTCCTCATCGGCGTCGGCGACAACCAGGGCGCGGCCCACATGAACGCCACGCGCTGGGGCGTACTGTTGGCCGGAGCGCTGATCGGCGGCGGGTACGGCTTGTATTCCGCGCGAACTGTGCAGATGACGAACATGCCGCAGTTGGTCTCGCTGTTCAATGCGGTCGGCGGCGGAGCCGCCGCGCTGATCGCGATCACCGAGTACCACCTCGACAGCCGTCTGCCGGCCGGAACCGCCACGGCCACCGTGCTCGACATCGTCATCGGCGGTGTCACGTTCTCCGGGTCGGTGTTGGCCGCGGGCAAGCTGCAGGGCTATCTGTCCCAGCCTGTCTCCTTCGCCGGTTCGCGGCTGGCTTCCGGCGTGGTGGCCCTCGCCGCGGTCGGCGGCAGCGTCTGGATCGTGGCCGGTGCGCACAACCAGTTCGTGCTGCTCGGCGTCGTGGTGGCCGCCGTGCTGTTCGGGCTGTTGATGGTGCTGCCGATCGGCGGCGCGGACATGCCGGTCGTCATCTCGCTGCTGAACGCATTCACCGGGACGGCAGTCGCGATGGCCGGCTTCGTGCTCGGCAACGTCATCCTGGTGATCGCCGGTGCCCTGGTCGGGGCCTCGGGTGGAATCCTGACCAAGCTGATGGCCGACGCGATGAACCGCTCCGTGCTCAACATCATCGCGGGCGGGTTCGGCACTGGCGCGGTCGGCACCGACGTCGCCGAGGGCGCGGGCGGGCCGGTGAAGTCGATCGCCGTGGACGATGCCGCCTTGCAGCTGGCCTACGCGTCAAAGGTGATCATCGTGCCTGGCTACGGGCTGGCCGCTGCGCAGGCCCAGCACGAGCTCCGCGAGCTCGGCGAGGTGCTCGAGCAGCGCGGCGTCGAGGTCTCCTACGCCATCCACCCGGTGGCCGGACGCATGCCCGGGCACATGAACGTGCTGCTGGCGGAGGCCAACGTGCCTTATGACCAGCTCAAGGAGATGGACGAGATCAACTCCGAGTTCGAACGCTCCGACGTCGCGCTGGTGGTCGGCGCGAACGACGTCACGAACCCGGCGGCGCGTCGCCCGGGCAACGCCGTGTCGGGAATGCCGATCCTCAACGTCGACCAGGCCAAGTCGATCATCGTCGTGAAGCGGTCGATGGCCTCTGGCTATGCCGGCATCGACAACGAGCTCTACACCGACGCGAAGACCAGCATGTTCTTCACCGACGCGAAGAAGGGCCTGGCCACGCTCGTCGCGGCCACCAAGACCCTCGTGGGCTGATCTCCCGCTGGCTTGGCCCTGCAGCCGGGCGACGCGCCGCCGCGTTCCCGGCTGAGGGGCCAAGACGGTTCAGTAGGGTCGGCACCATGGAGTTTCGGCACCTCGGCGACTCGGGTCTGGTCGTGTCCGCCGTCGGATTGGGCACCAACAACTTCGGCATGAAGCTCGACGAAGCGGGCAGCCGTGAGGTGGTGCACGCTGCGCTCGACGCCGGCATCAGCCTGTTCGACACGGCGGACGCGTACGGCAAATCCGAGGAGCGGCTCGGGAAGGCCCTGGCCGGGCGTCGCGACGACGTCGTCATCGCGACCAAGTTCGGCGGCGACGTGCGCAAGCGCGGTCGTGACAACGGCGCGGACTGGGGTGCGCGCGGTTCGCGCCGTTACATCCTGCGCGCCGTCGAGTCGTCGCTGCGCGCGCTCAACACCGACTGGATCGACCTGTACCAACTGCACCGCCCCGACCCGGTGACGCCGATCGAGGAGACACTGTCGGCGCTGTCGGAGCTGGTGCGCGCCGGCAAGGTGCGTTACCTCGGCAGCTCCAACTTCGCGGGCTGGCAGGTGGCCGACGCCGAGTGGACCGCGCGCGACCGCGGTCACGAGCGGTTCGTCAGCGCCCAGAACGAGTACAGCCTGCTCAACCGCGACGCCGAGGACGATCTGCTGCCGGCGCTGGAGCACTACGGCATCGGTCTGCTGCCCTACTTCCCGCTGGCCAACGGCCTGCTCACCGGCAAGTACCGCCGCGGCGAGCCGGCACCGGCGGGCAGCCGGCTGGCGGCGGCGGGCCGTGAGGCAACATTCGCCGCCGCCAGATTCGACGTGGTCGAGGCTCTTGAGGCGTTCGCTGCCGCCCGCTCCATTTCGCTGCTCGACGTCGCGATCGGCGGCCTAGCCGCACAACCAGCTGTGTCGAGCGTGATCGCGGGTGCGACGTCGCGCGATCAGGTCATCGCAAACGTCGCCGCGGGCGAATGGCGGCCGAGCCTGGACGATCTCGCCGAGCTCGACGAGCTGACGACCTAGGAATCAGGCCCGCAGAAACGCGAAGTCGTCTACGAGCCGGGCGACGGTGGCCCTGAGCGCCGTGACGTCCGGCCCAGACCGCAGCACCTCGCGGGACACGCTGGGCAGCACCGCCGACAGCGCGTCGCCGAAGATCCGCCGCACGTCCGCAGCGGTGCCGCCCTGAGCGCCCACGCCGGGGACGAGGAACGGCCCGTTGAGCTTGGTCAGGTCGACGTCGGTGCCGCCGATCGTCGCGCCGACGACGACGCCAAGCGAACCGATAGGCGCCGCACCGGCATTGCGCTGCGCCAACTCATCGAGCACCACTTGAGCCACCGACCGGCCGTCGTCGCCGCAGGCGCGCTGCACCTGGGTGCCTTCGGGGTTCGAGGTCAGCGCCAGCACGAACACGCCGGCGTCGTGCTGCTCAGCGGCGTCGAAGGCCGGTTGCAGTGCGCCGACGCCGAGATATGGCGACAGCGTGACCGCGTCAACTGCTAGCGGCGCGCCCGGATCCAGGTAGGCCCGGGCGTATGCGGCCATCGTCGTGCCGATGTCGCCGCGCTTGACGTCGAGCAGCACCGAGGCGCCGGCGGCGCGGCAGCCGGCGATCGTTCGCTCGAGTACGGCGATGCCGCCCGAGCCGTAGGCCTCGAAGAAGGCGGACTGGGGCTTGACCACGGCGGCGACCGGCGCCAGACCCTCGACGCAGATGTCGGCGAAGCGGGCCAGCCCGTCGACATCGTCGCCGAGCCCCCAGGCTGAGAGCAGGGCCGGGTGCGGATCGATGCCGACGCAAAGCGAGCCCCGGGCGGTGAGGGCGGCGTCCAGGCGCTCCCCGAAGCTCACGACGCCGCCGCTTCGGCTGCGGCCGGTGTGAGACGCGGTTCGGGCGTGCGATGCGCATACCCGACCGCATCTGCCAGCGACGCGAAGCCGCGTTCGTCGAGAGCGGCGTCGAGTTCGGTAAGCACCCGCATCGGCGCATGCGGGTCACCGAACACGGCCGTGCCGACCGACACGGCCGACGCGCCGGCCAGGATGAACTGCAGCGCGTCGAGGCCGGACCGGATTCCCCCCATGCCCAGGATCGGCAGTTGCGGTAGCGCCCGCTTCACCTGCCAGACGCAGCGCACCGCGACCGGCCGGATCGCCGGCCCCGACAGACCGCCGGTGACCCCGCCGAGTGCCGGCGCCATCGTGTCGGTGTCGATGACCAGTCCCAGCAGCGTGTTGATCAAGGAGAAGCCGTCCGCGCCGGCGTCGGCGCAGGCCCGGGCGATCAGCGTGATGTCGGTGACGTCGGGCGACAGCTTGGCGAACACCGGGATCGACGGATCCGCGGCCCGTCGCACGGCCCCGATCACGCGGGAGGACGCGATCGCGTCGCAGGCGAAGACCTGCCCGCGGCTTTCGACGTTCGGGCAGGAGATGTTCACCTCGAGCATCGACACGGCCGGGTTCCCGCTGAGCTTGCGGGTCAGTTCGACGTACTCGTCGGTGTGCCCGCCGGCGATGGACACGACCGTGCGGGCACCGTGCTCGGCCAGCCAGGCCAGGTCGTGCTCGATGAAGGAATCGATACCGGGGCCCTGCAGGCCGATCGAGTTGAGCATTCCGCTCGGCGTCTCAGCCATCCGCGGGGTCGCGCGACCGGACCGGGGCCGGGTCATGATCGACTTGGTGACGACTGCCCCGAGCCGGGCGACGTCGAAGAACTGGTGCAGCTCCCGCCCCGCAGCGGCACAGCCGGAGGCGGTGAGCACCGGGTTCGGCAGCTCGAGGCTCGCCAGCGTCGCGGTGAGGTCGGCCATGTCAGTGCCCGCTCATGGCGACGGCGCCGACGAGGTCGGCCGGCAAGCTGCCCACGTCGGCCCACCGCACCCGCTCGGCGTCGAACACCGGTCCCTCGACGCAGGCGCGGACGAACCTCGAGGCGCCGTCGGCGCCGCGCACCGGGAGAACGCAGGTCATGCAGACGCCGATGCCACAGGCCATCGCCTCTTCGACCGCGACCTGCGCGTGGATCGACTGCGCCCGCGCGACGTCGCTGACCGCCCGCAGCATGGCCATCGGGCCGCAGGCGTACACGACCTCGGCCTGGACCCGCTCGATGGCGTCGGGCAGCGCGTCGGTAACCAGTCCTTGCCGGCCGGCCGAGCCGTCGTCGGTGGTCACGGTCACCGCGCCGATCGTGCGCTTGGCCACCATCTCACCGAACAGCCGCGACGCCGACGCGGCACCCACGATCATCTCGACCGGCGAACCGGCTGCGAGCAGGGCCGAGGCGAGCGGGATCAGCGGGGCGGTGCCGTATCCGCCGCCGACCAGCACCGCCGGAGCCGGTGCGGCGGGCAGCGCGAACGGTGTCCCGAGCGGGCCGACCACGTCGAGTGTTTCGCCGGCCTGCCGTTGCACCAGCCACTTCGTGCCCGGCCCGTGTTCGGCCACGACGAACTGGACGGTGCCGGCGAACGTCCCCGATGGCGTGGCGCCGTACAGCGCGAACGCGCGTCGCAACAGCATCGGCGAGTTGTCGCCGCCGACGGCGACCGCGACGAAGTGCCCGGGCCGGAAGCCGGCGGCCACCCCGGGCGCGACGACGGTGAACTCGACGTACTCGCCGACCCGGCGCACGCCGAAGATCTCGGCCGTCTCCTGGACCGGGGTCACCACCGCACACCGCCCGGCTTGGCCCCTGAGCAGGCAACTGCGCGGCGGGTCGCCCGGCTACGGGGCCAAGCCGGGATCACTGCGCGCGCCAGGACGCTAGTTGGGCGTGGAGGTCCTGCAGCGAGCGGACCGCAACCTCGCCGCGGGTGAGCTCCTCGATGCCCTGCACCGCGGCGGCTGCGGCCTGCACGGTGGTCAGGCACGGGATGCCGGCCGACACGGCCGCAGTGCGGATCTCGTAGCCGTCGACCCGCGGTCCGGAGTTGCCGGCCGAGCCCCACGGTGTGTTCAGCACCAGGTCGACCTCGCCGGCCAGGATCCGCTCGACCACGTTGCCGGGGCCGTCGCTGAACTTGCCGACCACCTCGGCGTCCACGCCGTTGCGCCGCAACACCTGCGCCGTACCAACCGTCGCCAGCACCCGGAAGCCGAGGTCCGACAGCCGCTTCACCGGGAAGATGGCCGCGCGCTTGTCGCGGTTGGCGATGCTCACGAACACCGTGCCCTTGACCGGCAGCGACCCGTAAGCGGCAGCCTGGCTCTTGGCGAACGCGCTACCGAAGGTCTGGTCGAAGCCCATCACCTCGCCGGTGGACTTCATCTCCGGGCCGAGGATCGAGTCGACCTGGTCGCCGCCCTGGGTCCGGAACCGGTGGAACGGCAGCACCGCCTCCTTCACCGCGATCGGCGCGTCGTCGGGCAGCGCTCCCCCGTCGGCCGTCCGCGGCAACAGCCCCTCTGCCCGCAGCTCGGCAATCGTGGCGCCCACGGCGATTCGGGCGGCGGCCTTGGCGAGCGGGACGGCGGTCGCCTTGGACACGAACGGCACCGTGCGACTGGCCCGCGGGTTGGCCTCCAGCACGTAGAGGATGTCGCCGACCAGGGCGTACTGCACGTTGATGAGACCGCGCACGTCGATGCCGCGCGCGAGTGCGAGCGTCGAGGCCCGCACCGATGCGATGTCGGCCGCGCCGAGGGTGATCGGCGGCAGGGCACAGGCCGAGTCGCCGGAGTGGATGCCGGCTTCCTCGATGTGCTCCATGACGCCACCGAGGTAGAGGTCGGTGCCGTCGTACAGCGCGTCGACGTCGATCTCGATCGCGTCGTCGAGGAACCGGTCGACGAGCACCGGGTGTTCGGGGGTGATCTCGGTGGCCCGCGAGATGTAGTCGGACAGGTGCCGCTCGTCGTAGACGATCTCCATGCCCCGGCCGCCCAGCACGTAGGACGGGCGCACCAAGACCGGATAACCGATCTCGTCGGCCACCGCCTTCGCCTGCTCGAACGAGAACGCCGTGCCGTGCTTGGGCGAGGGCAGCCCGGCTGCGGCGAGGACCCGCCCGAACGCCCCCCGGTGCTCGGCCAGGTCGATCGCCTCGGGCTGGGTACCGAGCACGGGAACGCCGGCGTCCTTGAGCCGCTGGGCCAGCCCGAGCGGGGTCTGTCCACCGAGCGTGCAGATCACACCAGCGACCGTGCCCGACTCCTGCTCGGCGTGCACGACCTCCAGCACGTCTTCGAACGTGAGCGGCTCGAAGTACAGCCGGTCGGACGTGTCGTAGTCGGTCGAGACGGTCTCGGGGTTGCAGTTGACCATGACGGTTTCGTAGCCCGCCTCGCGCAGGGCCATGACCGCGTGCACACAGGAGTAGTCGAATTCGATGCCCTGGCCGATGCGGTTCGGCCCGCTGCCGAGGATGAGCACCTTCGGCCTGTCCGGCTGAAGGGCGACCTCGGTTTCCTCGTCGTAGGACGAGTAGTGGTACGGCGTAGTGGCCGCGAACTCGGCGGCACAGGTGTCGACGGTCTTGTACACCGGGCGGATGCCGGCCCGCAGCCGCAGCAGTCGCACACCGTCCTCGCCGGCGAGTTCGGGACGCAACGCGGCGAGCTGACGGTCCGACAGCCCGTGACGTTTCGCCTTACGCAGCAAGCCTGGCGTCAGCGCGGGCGCCGCGACCAGTTCGGTCCGCAACTCGACCAGCGACGCGATCTGGTCGACGAACCAGGCATCGATGCCGGTGGCCGCCGACACCTCGTCGACGCTCGCGCCGGCCCGCAACGCCCGCTCCACGAAGTACAGCCGGCCGTCGGTGGCGATGGCGGCCCGCGCCAGCAGTTCGTCCTTCGGCAGTTCGTCCTCGGGCGTGGTCCAGAAGCCCGCGGTCTTGGTTTCCATTGAGCGCAACGCTTTGCCCAACGCTTCGGTGAAGTTGCGGCCGATGGCCATCGCTTCGCCCACGCTCTTCATGTGCGTGGTCAGCACCGGGTCGGCGCCCGGGAACTTCTCGAACGCGAATCGCGGCACCTTGACGACCACGTAGTCCAGCGTCGGCTCGAACGCGGCGGGCGTCTTGCGGGTGATGTCGTTGGGGATCTCGTCGAGGGTGTAGCCGACGGCCAACTTGGCCGCGATCTTGGCGATCGGGAAGCCGGTGGCCTTCGACGCCAGCGCACTCGAGCGCGACACCCGCGGGTTCATCTCGATCACGATCATGCGGCCGGTGCGCGGGTCGATCGCGAACTGGATGTTGCAGCCGCCGGTGTCGACGCCGACCTCGCGCAGCACGGCGATGCCGACGTCGCGCATGTGCTGGTACTCGCGATCGGTGAGGGTCATAGCCGGCGCGACCGTTATCGAGTCGCCGGTGTGCACTCCCATCGGGTCGAGGTTCTCGATCGAGCAGACCACGACGACGTTGTCGTGCTTGTCGCGCATCAGCTCGAGCTCGAATTCCTTCCAGCCGACGACCGACTCCTCGACGAGGACCTCGTGCACCGGGCTGGCGGCCAGGCCGCGCGCGACCATCGTTCGCACGCCCGCAGCAGTGTCGGCCATCCCTGAGCCCAGCCCGCCCATCGTGAACGACGGCCGAATGACCACGCGGTTGTCGACCGTAGCGGCGAAGGCGCTCGCCTCGTCGAGTGATCGACAGACGCGCGACTCGGGCACTTCGGCCCCGACCGAGCGGCAGATCTCCTTGAACCGTTCGCGGTCCTCGCCGCGCTGGATGGCATCGATGTCGGCGCCGATCAGCTCGACGTCGTAGCGCTCGAGCACACCGTTGCCGTGCAACGACACCGCGAGGTTCAGTGCGGTCTGCCCACCGAGCGTGGCCAGCAGCGCGTCGATCGGACGGCCGGCGTCGCGCTCGGCCGCGATGACCCGTTCGACGTACTCGGGCGTGAGCGGCTCGATGTAGGTGGCGTCGGCGAACTCCGGGTCGGTCATGATCGTCGCCGGATTGGAGTTGATCAGGCTGACCCGGAAACCCTCGTCGCGCAGCACCCGGCAGGCCTGGGTGCCCGAGTAGTCGAACTCGCAGGCCTGCCCGATGACGATCGGGCCCGACCCGATCACCAGGATGTGCCCGATGTCTTCTCGCCGCGGCATCAGGCGTCGCCTTCGAGCAGCTCGACGAACCGGTCGAACAGGTACCCCGCGTCGTGCGGCCCGGCCGCCGCTTCCGGGTGGTACTGCACGCTGAACGCCTTGACGTCGTGGGCCCGCAAGCCTTCGACCACATTGTCGTTGAGGCAGACGTGGCTGACCTCGACGCCGCCGAACTCGGTGTCGGCCACCCCCTTGAGCGGAGCGTCGACGGCGAAGCCGTGGTTGTGCGCCGTGATCTCGACCTTGCCCGTGGCCCGGTCCTGGACCGGCTGGTTCATCCCCCGGTGGCCGTAGCCCAGCTTGTAGGTGCCGAACCCGAACGCTCGCCCCAGGATCTGGTTGCCGAAGCAGATCCCGAACACCGGCACGTCGCGCCGCAGCAGGTCGCGCACGGTCGCGACGGCGGCGTCGGCGGTGGCCGGGTCGCCCGGGCCGTTGGCCAGGAAGACCGCGTCGGCACCGGTCGCGACGACGTCGTCGGCCGACGACGTGGACGGCAGGACGTGCGTGTCGATCCCGCGCTCGGCCATCCGGTGCGGGGTCATCGTCTTGATGCCGAAGTCCAGCGCGGCGACGGTGAACCGGTGCGCACCGATCGCCTCGACGCGGTAGGGCTCGTCGGTGCTGACCTCGGCGGACAGGTCGGCACCGAGCATCGGCGGCGAATCGCGCACCTTGCTCAGCAGCGACTGCGGGTCGGTGTCGACGCTGGACACCGCGCAGCGCATCGCGCCGCGCTCACGCAGGTGGCGCGTGAGCGCCCGGGTGTCGATGCCGCTGATGCCCACGACACCCTGGGTGGCCAACTCATCGTCGAGCGAGCGCAGGGCCCGCCAGTTGGACGGCCGCCGGGCCGGGTCGCGGACCACGTAGCCGGCAACCCAGATCCGCTGGGACTCGGCATCCTCGTCGTTGATCCCGGTGTTGCCGATGTGCGGTGCCGTCTGCACCACAACCTGGCGGTGGTACGACGGATCGGTCAGCGTCTCCTGGTAGCCGGTCATGCCGGTGGCGAAAACGGCCTCGCCGAACGTCTCGCCGGCGGCCCCGTAGGCCTCGCCGGTGAACGTGCGGCCGTCCTCCAGCACCAGAATCGCCGAGCTCACCGCATGCTCCGTTCGGTCGAGTGACGGGTTGCGCCCTTGGGAGACGTCGAATTCGCCGTCTCTGATCTTGCCGATACGTCACTCGACGGGGTGGTGAGCGTCCCGCGCAGGAACGTCGCCACGACCGCGGCCGGCAGAGTGCGCCCGGCGAACGGCGTGTTGCGCGATTTCGACACCAACGTGTCGGGATCGACGAAGTAGGAGCCCGCCGGGTCGACGAGGGTCAGGTTGGCCGGTTCACCGACCCCGATCGGCCGGCCCTGGCCGCCCACGCGGCCGATGACCGCCGGCCGCACGCTCATCCGATCGGCGACCGCGGCCCAGTCGAGCAACCCGGTCTCGACCATCGTCTCGGCCACGACGCCCAGCGCGGTCTGCAGCCCGAGCATGCCGAAGGCCGCGTCGCCAAACGCGTGGTCCTTGTCGTGCGGCGCGTGCGGCGCATGGTCGGTGGCCACCGCATCGATCGTGCCATCCGCCAAGCCGGCCCGCAGCGCCGCCACGTCCTCGGCCGGTCGCAGCGGCGGGTTGACCTTGTAGACCGGGTCGTAGCCGCTGAGCAGGTCGCACGTCAGCAGCAGGTGGTGCGGCGTGACCTCGGCCGTGACGTCGATGCCCCGCGCCTTGGCCCATCGGATCACCTCGACCGTGCCCGCGGTCGAGACGTGGCAGACGTGCAGGCGCGAACCGGTGTGCTCGGCGAGCATGACGTCGCGGGCGACGATGCTCTCCTCGGCGACGCCGGGCCAACCCGGCAACCCGAGGCGGCCGGACACCTCCCCTTCGTGGGCGCAGCTGGCGTCGTCGGCCAGCCGCGGGTCCTGGGCGTGCTGGGCCAACACGGCGTCGAAGGGCTTGAGGTACTCCAGGGCCCGGCGCATCACCAGCGCGTCGTGCACGCAGTGGCCGTCGTCACTGAATACCCGAACCGCCGCGGCCGACCGAGCCATGTTGGCGATCTCGGCCAGCCGCTCACCGCCGAGACCTTGGGTCACCGCGCCGACCGGACGTACGTCGACCAGCCCGGCGAGCTCACCGAGGCGGGCCACCTGCTCCACCATCTCGGCCGTGTCGGCCACGGGATTGGTGTTGGCCATCGCGTGCACGGCGGTGAAGCCGCCCAGCGCTGCGGCGGCCGAGCCGCTGGCGATCGTCTCGGCGTCCTCGCGGCCGGGCTCGCGCAGGTGGGTGTGCAGGTCGACGAAGCCGGGCAGCAGTACCAGACCATCGGCGTCGATCGTCGCGGTGTCGCCGGGCGCATCGAGGTGCGGCCCGATCTCGGCGATCCGGCCGCCCTCGAGCACGACGTCGACCGGATCCCCACCCAACGGCGCGGCACCGCGCAACACAACGGTCACTGGACGCCCACTTCCTCGAAGGCGGGCTGGTCCGCGCCGGCCAACAACCGGTAGAGCACCGCCATCCGCACCGCGACCCCCGCCTGCACCTGGTCGAGCACCATCGAACGCGGGCTGTCGGCGGCGATCGAGGAGATCTCCAGACCTCGGTTCATCGGCCCCGGATGCAGTACCGGCGCATCGTCCGAGAGCAGCTCGAGCCGGGCCGGGCTCAGCCCGTAGCTCATCGCGTACTCGCGCTCCGTCGGGAAGTACTGATCGCCGGCTCCGCGAGCGTCGCCGGGCAACCCACGGGTCATGCGCTCGCGCTGCACCCGCAGCATCATCACCGCGTCGACGTCGCCCGCCGCCTTGCCGGAGAGCACCGCGTCGAGGTCCCAGCTCGTGGCGCAGTTCCAGGTGTCGACGCCCGCCGGCAGCAACGTCGGCGGCGCGACCAGGGTCACGCGGGCACCGAGCGTGGCCAGCAGCAGCACGTTGGACCGCGCGACCCGGCTGTGGGTGATGTCGCCGACGATGACGACGTGCCGGTCGGCGAACTCGCCCAGCCGTTCGCGCAGCGCGAAGGCGTCCAGCAGTGCTTGGGTGGGATGCTCGTGGGTGCCGTCGCCGGCGTTGACGACCGGGCAACTGACCCAATTGGCGATGCGCTGCACCGCCCCGGACGCGTTGTGCCGCACGACCAGAGCGTCGACGCCCATGGCCGCCACGGTCAGCACGGTGTCGCGCAGGCTCTCGCCCTTGCTGACGCTGGAGCCCTTCGCGCTGACGTTGATCACATCCGCCGAGAGCCACTTGCCCGCGATCTCGAAGGACGACCGGGTACGGGTGGAGTCTTCGAAGAACAGGTTGACGATCGTCCGGCCCCGCAGCGGTGGCATTTTCTTCACCTCGCGGGTCTGGATGGCGTGCATCCGCTCGGCCGTGTCGAGGATCGCGATCGCCTCATCTCGGCTGAGATCCCCGGCCGACAACAGGCTGCGGCTCATCCCGGCGCTCCTTCGGTCACACTGACGCTGTCGGCCCCGTCGACCTCGGCCAGCGCGACCCGCACGCTCTGGCTCGGTGCCGTCGGGAGGTTCTTGCCGACGTAGTCGGCGCGGATGGGTAGCTCGCGGTGTCCGCGGTCGACGAGCACGGCGAGTTGCACCGCCCGGGGACGGCCCAGGTCGGCGAGCGCATCCAGCGCGGCCCGGACTGTGCGCCCGGAGTACAGCACGTCATCGACTAGGACGACCGTTTTGCCGGTGATGCCGCCTTCGGGCTCGACCGTCTCGCCCAAGGGCCGAACGCCGCGCAGCCGCAGGTCGTCACGATGCAGGGTGACGTCGAGGGAGCCGACCGGGAGCGCGACGTCGGCGAAGACCTTGATCCGGTCGGCCAACCGGCGGGCCAGCGGCACGCCCCGCGTGGGAATGCCGAGGAGCGCGGCATCGAAGCCGGTCTTGGCAATGTTCTCGATGATCTGGTGGGCGATCCGGTCGACAATGCGGGCCACATCGCCGGCGCCGAGACTGGGTTCGGCGGACGTTTGGGCACGACCGTTCACAGCAGACCTCCTTGTCCGCCTCACGGGACGGGCCTTTAAAGGACGTCGATCCCGGCCACTCTAACAGCGGGTCGACCGCCAACCGGTGCCGGACTCGCCGGTCTGTCTTGACCTCGTCGTCACTGAGGGTTACCGTCCTAGGAAGATATCCGCTGAGTAAAGAGAGCCGGTTCACAGTGACAACCGCTTACCAAGACGACGATGCACCCGAGGTGCGTGAGTACGCATCCGTACTCGGCGCTCGCCTGCGCGCCGTCCGTTCGCAGCAGCACCTTTCGCTGCACGGCGTGGAGCGCAAGTCCGGCGGTCGCTGGAAGGCGGTCGTGATCGGCTCGTACGAGCGCGGCGACCGCGCCATCTCGGTGCAGCGCCTGGCCGAACTGGCGGCCTTCTACGGCGTACCGGTCGGCGAACTGCTGCCGCGAGAGCAGGCGCCCGCCATCGGCACGCCGAGCGCCGCCCCGTTGACCAAGATCGTGCTCAACCCCGAGCGGGTGGCCGCTCTCACCGATCCCGACAGCGCGCCGCTGACCCGCTTCGCCGCCGGCATCCAGCGCCAGCGCGGCGACCACCGCGGTACGTCCATGACGATCCGGCACGAGGACCTCCGCACCCTGGCCACCATCTACGACATGACCGTCGCCGCAGTCACCGACCGGCTGGTGCACTGGCAGGTACTGGCGCCGGAGTCGCTGATCCTCGACGGCGCGCCGTAGGTCAGCTCGTCTCGACCGCTGCCGGCGGCCGATCCCGCAGGACTCGGGCCAGCACACCGTTGACGAAGCGCGGTGACTCGTCGGTCGACAACGACTTGGCCAGCTCGACCGCCTCGTCGATCACGACGGCATCGGGCACGTCGGCCCGCCAGAGCAGCTCGTACACGCCCAAGCGCAACACCGCCCGGTCGACGCCGGGCATCCGCTGCACGGTCCAACCTTCGGCGTAGTCGGCCAGGATCTCGTCGATGCGCTCCAGGTTCGCCTGCACGCCCTCGACGAGCGCGACCGTGAAGTCGTTCACGGGCGGATCGGCCAACGCGCGGCGCTCGGCCAGCGTGATGGCGGGGTCGACCGCGCGGGCGTCGGACTCGTAGAGCACGTCGACCGCACGCTTGCGGGCCTTGCTGCGGGCCGCCACGTCAGGAGTTGACCCGGCCCAGGTAGCGGCCGTCGCGAGTGTCGACCTTGACCTTCTCGCCCGTGCTCACGAACAGCGGAACCGCGATCTCGGCCCCGGTCTCCAGGGTCGCCGGCTTGGTGCCACCGGTGGAGCGGTCACCCTGAACGCCCGGGTCGGTGTGGCTGATGAGCAGTTCGACGCTCGTCGGCAGTTCGATGAACAGCGGGATGCCTTCGTGAACCGCGACGACGACCTCTGCGTTGTCGAGCAGGTAGTTGGCGTTCGGGCCAACGGTCTCGCTGGGGACGTGCACCTGGTCGTAGGTGTCGCTGTCCATGAACACGAAGTCGGTGCCCTCTTTGTAGAGGTAGGTCATCGCCCGCTTGTCGACGGTAGCCGTCTCGACCCTGGTGCCCGCGTTGAACGTCCGGTCGACGACCTTGCCAGAAAGTACGTTCTTGAGGGTCGTGCGCACGAAAGCGCCGCCCTTGCCCGGCTTGACGTGCTGGAACTCGGTGACGGTCCAGAGGTGGCCGTCGATGTTGAGGACCAGGCCGTTCTTGAGGTCGTTGGTGGTTGCCACGACTGCGTTGTCTCCCTGCTGGGTGTTGCTCGAGGATCGCCGGACGCGTCTTCGCGTCGGCCAACCGCGCAGTCTAGTTGACTCCGGCGAATGCCCTCTGGGCCCGACCGCGCGGTGCTCACGACGGATCCGGCGATATCCGGTGGCCGTCGAGCGCCCGACCGACATAGCCTGGGTGGCAGTTGTCGTCTCCGGAAGGCCGGTCAGTGGATATCTGAGGTCAGACACCGCCGCCAGGTGGTGTCGCGATGGTGCCCGTCCCAACCGTCGACACCCCTTCCCGGGAGACCTCTGTATGCCTGCCAGCTCTGTAGTTTGTGACGACCTTTCGTTCCACTGGCCCGACGGCACGCCCGTCATCGACCACCTCGACGCCGCCTTCGACTCCGGCCGTACCGGCCTGGTGGGACCCAACGGCTCGGGCAAGTCGACCCTGCTGCGCCTGATCGCCGGCGAGTTGCGCCCCACCGGCGGTCGCGTCGCGAGCGCGGGTGATGTGAGCTACCTGCCGCAACAGTTGCCGCTGTCCGTCGAGCGATCCGTCGCCGACCTGCTCGGCATCAGCGAGCGGCGCGCCGCACTGCACGCGATCACTGCGGGTGACGCCTCACCAGCCGCCTTCACCGCACTGGACGACGACTGGGACGTCGAGGAACGCGCGGGTGCCGTGCTGGCCCGCTTCGGTCTGCCGTCCGGGCCGTCGGCACTGGATCGCACCGTAGGCACGCTGTCCGGCGGTGAAGCCGTGCTCGTCGGCGTGGCCGGACTGCTACTGCGCCGGGCCGCGATCACCCTGCTGGACGAGCCGACGAACAACCTGGATCTCGACAGCCGGCTGCGGCTGTACGACGCCGTCGAGACATGGCCGGGCGTGCTGATCGTGGTCAGCCACGACCGCGCCCTGCTCGACCGGGTCGAGCGCATCGCCGAGCTTCGCGACGGCGTGATCCGCACCTACGGCGGCACGTTCACGGCCTACGAGCAGCAACTGGCGGCCGAACTGGAGACCGCGCAGCGGTTGGTGCGAGCCGCGGAGGGCGTCGTGGCGCAGGAGCGGCGCCAGCTCATCGAGACCCACACGAAGCTGGCCCGGCGCAAGAGCTTCGCGCGGACCGCGGAGATCGAGAAGCGGGTGCCGCGGATCATCGCCCACGCCCGCAAGCGCACGGCCCAGGAGTCGGCCGGCCGGTACCGCATCGTGCAGGAACAGCGGCTGGCCGCGGCCCGCAGCGCCCTCGCCGAGGCCGAGGAGACCGTCCGCGACGACGCCCGCGTCCGCATCGAACTGCCGGCCACCGCCGTGCCCGCCGGACGGACGATTCTGCAAGCGTCGCGCCTGATCGTGCGCGGCCCGGAGCGCATCGCGTTGCTCGGCCCCAACGGGTCGGGCAAGACCACCCTGCTGCGCTCGATCGTCGCGGACCCGGCGCGTTTCGGCGTCACGGTGCCGATCGGATATCTGCCGCAGCGCCTGGATGTGCTCGACCCGTCGGCCAGTGTGCTCGACAACGTCCGCGCGGCCGCGCCCGGTGCCACGCCGAACCGGATCCGGGCCGGCTTGGCCCGCTTTCTCATCCGCGGCGACCAGGTCGAGCGAACGGCGGCGACGCTGTCCGGCGGCGAACGGTTCCGGGTGAGCCTGGCCTGTCTGCTGCTGGCCGATCCCGCACCGCAGCTGTTCCTGCTGGACGAGCCGACGAACAACCTCGATCTGGCCAGCATCGAGCAACTCGGCCAGGCGCTGACGGCCTATCGCGGTGCGTTGGTCGTGGCCAGCCACGACCAACGATTCCTCGACGACATCGGCATCACCCGCTGGTGGCTGATCGACCATGGGCAGCTGGCCGAAACCGGCCGTCCGGCGTAGCGCGCCAGGTCAGCTCTCGGCGACCACGACGTCCGGCCGCGCCGGGCCCTTCCGCGCCAGGGCGGGGAATCCGTGCCGACGGCGCAGCAGCATCCACACCGGCGGCGCAATCAACAGGATGAGCCCGAGCAGGATCGCGGTTACCGTCGAGTTCGCGCCGAGCAGCTTCACCGCGGAAGCGAGCAGCACGAACGCGAGCGCCCGGCGGATCAGCGCTCCGGGGAGCCGCGACGACAGCTGCGCGCCGATCCACGCGCCGGGGATCGATCCCACGAGCAACGACAGCGTGAGGTCCATCTTGAAGTCGCCGAAGATGATGTGCCCGATCGCTGCGGAGGTGACGAGCGGTACCGCCTGCACCAGGTCGGTGCCGACGAGTTCGCTGGCCCGCAGCGTCGGGTAGAGCGCCATCAGGGCGATGATGATCAGTGAGCCGGAGCCGACGGACGTGATACCGACGACCAGGCCGCCGACCGCGCCGATGAGCACGGTGGGCAGCGGGCGAACGCGGACTCGCGGCGGCCCCAGCGGGTCGGGCGCGCGGCGGGCGTCGCGCCGCTTCGCGCGCTCTGCCATCCGCAGGTAGGCGCGGACGAACAGACCGACCGCGGCGATGATCAGGGCGACGCCGAGAGCCTTCTGGATCACGTCCTCGACATGCGCCCCGTGGCCGAGCGATCGCGCCACCAGCACGCCGGCGAATGCGGCCGGCACCGATCCGATGCAGAGCCAGCGAACCAGGTCCAACCGCACGGTTCCGTGCCGCAGGTGTACGAACGAGCCCACCGGCTTCATCACCGCGCTGGCCACGAGGTCGCTGGACACCGCCGTCAACGGTGGGACCCCGAACAAGAGCACGAGCATCGGCGTCATCAATGCGCCGCCGCCCATTCCGGTGAGCCCGACGACGATGCCGATCCCCAAGGCCGCAGCTGCCAGAGTCCAATTCATGCGGTGACTGCCTTCTGGCCCGACCGCTGCGGTTTGGCGGTCTAGTCCGTCAAGTCTAGCGACATCATCAGGAATTCACGGCTGCGCCGTCGAGCCGGGCCGCTATCCAGGACAGCGCAAGCACGTAGCCCTCGACCCCGAGCCCAATGATCACGCCGGCCGCGTGGGCGGAAACGTAGCTGTGGTGCCGGAAGGTCTCGCGTTTGTGGACGTTGCTGATGTGCACCTCGACCAGCGGCGCGGTGGCCATGGCGCAGGCATCACCCAGTGCCACCGACGTGTGGGTGAGCGCCCCGGCGTTGAGCACGACCGGTGTCGCGGAGTCGGCCGCCTCGTGCAGCCAGCGCAGCAGTTCGCCCTCGTCGTCGCTCTGCCGCACCTCGACGTCCAAGCCCAGTTCCGAGCCGCCGCCCACGCACAGGGCCTCCAACTCGGCGTAGGTGGTGCTTCCGTAGATGTCGGGTTCGCGCCGCCCGAGCCGGCCCAGGTTCGGTCCGTTGAGGACAAGCACGCGCTTGGTCATGGTGATACCTCCGAGTACGCGGCCGCGAGTACGGCTGGATCCGGGCCGTCGACAGCCACGGGACGGGCGAGGCCGTCGAGCAGGATGAACCGGATGCGATTGCCCCGAGCCTTCTTGTCCACGCGCATCGTCTCGAGCAGACCGGCGAAGGCGTCCGGGCGGTAGCGGGTCGGCAGGCCGAGCGACTCGAGCACGACACGATGCCGGTCGGCGGTGGCCGAGTCCAGCCGGCCCAACCGCCGCGCCAGCGCTGCCGCAAAGACCAGGCCCACCGAGATTGCCTCGCCATGGCGCCACGTGTAGTGCTCGGCCCGCTCGATCGCGTGTCCGAGCGTGTGCCCGTAGTTGAGGATCTCGCGGCGCCCCTGCTCGGTCAGGTCCGCCCCCACGACGTCGGCCTTGAGCCGCACCGAGCGTTCAACGAGCTCCCGCTCGGCTGGGTTCCCGGCCTGCCGAACGGATTCGGGGTCGGCCTCGATCAACTCGAGAATGGCGGGGTCGGCGATGAAGCCACACTTCACCACCTCGGCCAGGCCGGCGACGTAGTCCGCCGGCGGCAGGGTGGGCAACACGTCGAGGTCACAGACGACGCCCGCGGGCGGGTGGAAGGCCCCGACCAGGTTCTTGCCGTGGGCGGTGTTGACCGCGGTCTTCCCGCCGATGGCCGCGTCAACCATGCCCGCGAGGGTCGTCGGCACCTGCACGACGGGTACGCCCCGCAGCCAGGCGGCGGCAACCCACCCGGCCAGGTCGGTCGTCGCTCCCCCGCCCAGCCCGACGACGGCATCGGTACGGGTGAATCCGAGCCGGCCCAGCTCGTCCCAGCAGGCGCCGGCGACGGCCAGGGTCTTGGCGGGCTCACCGTCAGGGACCTCGATCAGGTACGCATCGCGACCGGCCCCACCGAGATCATCCCGGACGGCCTTGGCCGTGGGTGCCATCGCTTGGGGATGGATCACCGCCACCCGCGTGGCGTCGCTGAGCAGTGCCGACAGCTGCCCGAGCAGGCCGTGACCGACCAGCACGTCATAGGGCGCCGGCCCGGCGACCGGGATGCGCGTGATGGCCGCGGTCATGCCCGGGCCCGCTCGTGCAGGCGCGCGGCGACAGAGGCCGCCACCCTGCCCGGGCTGCGGTGCTCGGTGTCCACGACGAAGGTCGCCAGGTCGTGGTACATCGGCCCGCGCTGCTCGTCCAGCGCAGCCAGCCGCCCGGACGGATCCGTGGACAGCAGGGGCCGCGTACGGCCGTCGCCGACGCGTTCGACCAGCGTCGGCACGGGCGCCCGCAGCAGCACCACGACGACCCCGGATGCGACGAGCGCTTCCCGCGTGGCCGGGACCGTGACCGCGCCGCCGCCGAGCGCAAGCACCCCCTCGAACTGCGACAGCGCCGAGTTGACCGCCACCGCCTCGATACGGCGGAACTCGGCCTCGCCGGTCGCGTCGAAGATTTCGCGGACGCTGCGACCGGCTTCGGCCTCGACCAGGTCGTCGGAATCGGCGAACGGGACGCGCAGGATCTTCGCCAGCCGACGCCCGGTGGTGCTCTTGCCCGTGCCCGGCAGCCCGATCAGGACGACGCGCGGTGTCACGACGCCGGGCCGCCGCCCGGCTCACCTGTGGTGCCGAGCCCGCGCTCGTCGAGGCGGCTGAGATAGCCCTGCACGTTGCGCCGGGTCTCCGTCACCGAGTCCCCGCCGAACTTCTCGATGAGCGCGTCGGCCAGCACGAGGGCCACCATCGCTTCGGCGACGACGCCGGCCGCAGGCACCGCGCACACATCGGAGCGCTGATTTATCGCGACGGCCGCGGCACCACTCGCGGTGTCGATGGTCTGCAAGGCCCGGGGCACGGTCGAGATCGGCTTCATCGCGGCTCGCACCCGCAGCACCTCGCCGGTGCTCATGCCGCCTTCTGTGCCGCCCGAGCGCCCGGACACCCGTCGGATGGCACCGGCGTCGTCACGCACGATCTCGTCGTGCGCCTGCGAACCGCGGATCCGCGCCAGCTCGAAGCCGTCGCCGACCTCGACGCCCTTGATGGCCTGGATGCCCATCAGCGCGGCGGCCAGACGGGCATCGAGGCGGCGGTCGCCCTGCGCGTAGCTGCCCAGGCCCGGCGGCAGCCCGTAGGCCAGCACCTCCACGACGCCGCCGAGGGTGTCGCCGGCTCGCTTGGTCTCGTCGATCTCGGCGATCATGGCGGCGCTGGCCGCGGCGTCGAGGCAGCGCACCTCGGACGCGTCGACCTTCTCCTCGTCGCCCGGCTGGGGGACGACGTCGCGAGGTGCCGACACCGAGCCGATTGCGGCGACGTGACTGACGATGTCGACGCCGGCCGACTGGCGCAGGAACGCTTTGGCCACCGCGCCCAGCGCCACCCGGGCCGCCGTCTCGCGGGCACTGGCCCGCTCGAGGACCGGGCGGGCGTCGTCGAGGTCGTACTTCTGCATGCCGGCCAGGTCGGCGTGCCCGGGGCGCGGTCGGGTGAGCGGGGTATTGCGCGCTTGTTCGGCCAGCAGGTCGGGATCGACGGGATCGGCGGCCATGACCGTCTCCCACTTGGGCCACTCGGAGTTGCCGACGCGCACGGCAATCGGGCCGCCCATCGAGAACCCGTGGCGCACGCCCCCAGTGAGCTCGACCTCGTCCTGCTCGAACTTCATCCGGGCGCCCCGCCCGTAGCCGAGGCGTCGGCGAGCCAGGTCGCGGGCCAGGTCGGCGCTGCTCACTTCCACGCCGGCCGGCACGCCGTCGAGCACGGCGACGAGAGCGGGTCCGTGCGACTCGCCCGCAGTGATCCAGCGCAGCACCCGGCCAGTCTCTCAGAAGCGCAGCTCCTACTGGCCGAGCAGCCAGCCGTCCGGGGCGGCGAGCGCGGCCGCGGCCGATGGACCCCAGGATCCTGGGGCGTAGGGCGCTACGTCCGGCTTGGCGCTCAGCAGCGGCTCGGCGACCGTCCAGACGGCCGCCAGACCGTCGGGGCGGGTGAACAGCGACCGGTCACCGATGACGACGTCATGGATCAGGCGCACGTAGGGCGGCAGTGGATCGGCACCGGGCAGCGTCGAGAGCGGGATCTCGGCCCGGGCCACGTCGAGGTCGAGTTCGGGGCCGGGCTTCTTGGTGACAACGCGCAGTTGGATCTCACCGGCGCCGGAGAGGCTGAGGGTGAGCACGTTGCCGTGCTTGGGCAGTGCAGCGAGCGCACCCTCAGGCTCGCGCAGGATCAGGCTGACGCTCTGCCGGCTCTGCGCGAGGCGCTTGCCCGTACGCATCAGGAACGGCACGCCCCGCCAGCGGTCGTTGTCGATCCACATCCGGGCGGCGACGTAGGTGTCCATGCTCGAGTGCGGGTCGACGCCGTCGAGGTCGCGGTAGCCGTCGAACTGACCGAGCACCACATCCGCCGGGTCAATCGGCCGGAAACAGTTGATCACGCCTTCGCGGGCCGCTTGCAGGTGCTCGGCCGAAAGGCTGGGCGGCGGCTCCATCGCGACTTCGGCCGCGATCTGGAACAGGTGCGTGACCAGCATGTCGAGCACGGCACCGGTCTGGTCGTAGAACACCGCGCGGTCGGTGACACCGATCTTCTCCGGAACGTCGATCTGCACAGCCTGGATGTGGGCCGCACTCCACATCGCATCGAACAGCCCGTTGGCGAAGCGGAGCACGTGCAGGTTCTGGGTGGCCTCCTTGCCCAGGAAGTGGTCGATCCGATACACCTGCGACTCGTCCAGCACCGAGTGCACGACGCCATCGAGTTCCCGGAAGTTCTCCGGCGACGTGCCGAACGGCTTCTCGTAGACCACGCGCGAGCCCTTGGCCAGGCCGTGTTCACCGAGTGCCCTGGTGACTCCGGCGAATGCCACTGGCGGCACGGCGAGGTAGTGCACCAGTTGGGCCGCGTCGCCGAGCTGCTCCCTCGCCTCGGCGATGACGTCGAGCAGGCTGCCGGGGTCATCCGTCTGGAACCCGCCACCGGCGAAGCGCAAGCGTGAGCTGAACTGCGCCCACGGGCCGTCGTCGGGGTGCGGCCCGAATTCGGTGAGCACCCGGTGGACGTGCTTGCGGAAGTCCTCGTGGGCGACATCGCCTCGGCCGTTGCCGACCAGCAGCCAGTCCTCCGGCAGCAGGCCCTCCTGGGCCAGGCGGAAGAAGGCCGGCAGCACCATCCGCTTGGCGAGGTCCCCGGTGGCCCCGAACAGTACGAACACCGTCGCCCCGAGCTGCTCGCCCCTGCCCCGCCTCGCCGATTGCGCCATGGCTCCACCCTAGGAGACGGCGCTACGTTCACCGGTGTGTTCGACGCGATCGTGCTGGCCGGCGGCCGAGCCACCCGGCTCGACGGCACCGACAAGCCCGCGCTCGTCATTGGAGATCGGTCGCTGCTCGAACGCGTGCTCGCCGCGGTCGACGATGCCGACCGGGTGATCGTGGTCGGGCCCGCCCGACCGCTCAGATCGGTTCGTCGATCGGTGCAGTGGTGCCGCGAGGAACCGGCTGGCGGGGGCCCGGTGGCCGGGCTGGCGGCCGGAATGAAGCACGTCACCGCGGACGCCGTCGTCACCCTCGCGGCGGATCTGCCCTCGATTGCGCCGGCCGTGCCGCGATTGCTGGCCGCGATCAGCGGTGGCCCGGCGGACTGGGCCGCGCTTGTCGACGATGGCGGGCGGGTGAACTACCTCGCGGCGGCGTGGCGGCGGGCGGCACTGCAACAGGCGATGGAGTCACTGGGCGAGGTATCCGGCGCGTCGATGCGCGCGCTGACCTCGACCGTGCCGCCGACCCCGGTGCCCGATACGCAAGGGTGGGGGCTGGACTGCGATACGTGGGGCGACGTCGACGAGGCGCGCCGCCGACTCAACCGGGAAGGGACACCCCCATGACCAACCCCCTGGCCGACTGGGTGGCCGAACTGGCCGCCGAACTCGGCGTCGACCCGGCCGCGCTCGACCGCGACCTGGTGCTGGATGTCGCCCGGGATGCGGCACATGGCATCGCCCGCCCGGCCGCACCGCTGACGACATTCCTGGTCGGGCTGGCCGCCGGCCTGCGCGGCGGGGGCGCCGACGCCGTGCGCGCGGCCAGCGCCACGGCGCAGCGCCTCGCGACTGCGCACGCGCCGGACGCAGACTGACCGCCGGTCAACGCGGCGCGGAAAGGACCTCGGCCGCGGCCCCGCTCTCCTGAACGCACCGCGCCGTCCATATAGCCCTGCCAGTAGTCCGACGTCTCTCGCCGCCGGCTTCGGCCACGCGGCCACCGCCGATCGCGTGGTTCACAACGCGGCCGCCCACTCGGTCGCGGGCTTCGAGCACCACCACGGACTGCCCGCGGGCAACGAGGGCCGGAGCGGCCGTAAGACCGGCCAGGAATACCCGACGCGACGTGCGCCCGCGTGCGCTCATGTGGTTCTCCCGCCGTCGGCGGGACAGAGTCTGCCGAACGGCGCCGCCGCCTGCATCTCGAAGCGGCTGGCGCCTCAATGAACCAGGTGCGCGCCGGCGTAGACATTCATCCGGCCGCCGCGGACCATCCCGGCCAGGAGCAGGTCGTATTCGCGGGCCAGGTCGACCGCGAGGCTCGACGGCGCCGAGACGGCCACGATCGCGCCCACGCCGGCGGCGACCGCCTTCTGCACGATTTCGAAGGACACCCGGCCGCTGACGACCAGCAGTTGCCCGGTGGCCGGCAGCCGGCCGTCGAGCACGGCCCAGCCGGTGACCTTGTCGACCGCGTTGTGCCGCCCGACGTCCTCGCGGACGACCAGCAGCTCCCCCGCCGCGGTGGCCAGGGCGGCCGCGTGTACACCGCCGGTGCGGTCGAAGGCGCGCTGGCGGGTTCGCATCGCGTCGGGCAGCCCGGCCAGCACTTCGCGGCTGACCGTCCAGCCTTCGTCGTGGGGCGGGCGCTCGCGCAGCAACGTGAGATCGAGCACGTCGGCGCTGCAGACCCCGCACGCCGCGGACGTGACGAACGCGCGCGGGCGCGGGGCTCGGACGCTCTCGCGCAGCGCGATGTGCACCCGGTCGGTGTCGTCCTCATGGCAGGCCCGCAGCGTCACGATGTCGTCGGCACCAGCAACGCCCGACTCGACGACCAGCCAGCCGGCGGCGAGTTCGATGTCATGGCCCGGAGTTCGCATCAGAGTCGCGATGGCCTCGCCGGCCAGCCCGAGCACCAGAGGCGCCTCGACGACGAGGTCGTCGGGCATGGCCGCGGGCTCGGCGCCGACCGGCATGCGCACGATCGCCCGTCGCGTGGTCATCACCGCCATGATTTACCCTGCCTTGTCGTCGTTTCTCGTCCTACAGTCGAGGGTATGCCTGAGCACGTGACCCCGCCGGAAGAACCCAAGGTCGGCAAGCCCAAGCGCTCCGCCGTCGGGATCCCGGGGATCGCCCATTCGCTGCAGTACGCCCTCGAAGAGATGGGCCCCAAGCGAAGCCTGCAGACGTTGCTCAAGATGAACCACGTCGACGGCTTCGACTGCCCGAGCTGCGCGTGGCCCGACCCCGATCGTCGCAAGGCCGCGGAGTTCTGCGAGAACGGGGCCAAAGCCGTGGCCTGGGAGGCCACCCGCAAACGGGTCGACGCCGGTTTCTTCGCCGCGCACTCGGTGGCCGAACTCCGTGAGCAGCCCGACCACTGGCTCGAGCACAACGGCCGGCTCACCGAGCCGATGTACCTGGCGCCGGGCGCCACGCATTACGCGCCGATCTCGTGGGACGACGCGCTCTCGCTCGCGGCCGACCGGCTGCGCGCGCTGCCGGACCCGAACCGCGCGGTCTTCTACACGAGTGGGCGAGCCAGCAACGAGGCCGCCTTCGCCTACCAACTGCTGGCCCGCCGGCTCGGCACGAACAACTTGCCCGACTGCTCGAACATGTGCCACGAATCCAGCGGCGCGGCGCTCAACCAGACGATCGGCGTCGGCAAGGGCACGGTGAGCCTCGACGACATTGCCCAGCACGCTGAACTGATTGTGATCGTCGGGCAGAACCCCGGCACGAACCATCCCCGAATGCTGACCGCGCTCGAGGACGCCAAGAAGCGCGGCGCCCGCATCGTCGCGATCAACCCGCTGCGCGAGGCTGGTCTGGTCAAATTCCGCAATCCCCAGTCGGCCCGCGGTTTGGCCGGCCCGGGGACGAAGCTCGCCGACCTGCACCTCCCGGTGCGGGTGAACGGCGACCTGGCGCTGTTCGCGGGCGTGAACCGGGCGCTCATCGAACGCGAGGACGCCCATCCAGGCACCGTCCTCGACCAGGACTTCATCGACAAGTACTGCGACGGGTTCCACGCCGCGGCAACCGCGTGGCGCGCGCTCGACTGGGCGACGATCGAGACCAACAGCGGGTTGTCCCGCAAGCAGATCGAGGACTTCGCGTCCGACGTGATCGCGGCCGAGAGCGTCACCGTGTGCTGGGCGATGGGACTGACCCAACACCGCAACGCGGTCGCGACGATTCGCGAGATCGTCAACTTCCTGCTGCTGCGCGGCAACATCGGCCGTCCCGGTGCCGGTGCCGCGCCGATCCGCGGGCACAGCAACGTCCAGGGCGACCGCACCGTGGGCATCTGGGAGAAGATGCCCGACGCGTTCCTTGACCGGCTGCGCGAGGAGTTCGGCTTCGAGCCGCCGCGCGAACACGGCTGGGACACCGTCGATTCGATCCGGGCGATGCGCGACGGGAAGGTCGACGTCTTCATGGGGCTGGGCGGCAACTTCGCGGTGGCAACCCCGGACACCGCGCTGACCGAGGCGGCCCTCGCGGACTGCGCCCTGACCGTGAACGTCGCGACGAAGCTGAACCGCACGCACCTGTGCCACGGCCGCGAAGCCCTGCTCCTGCCCTGCCTGGGCCGGACCGAGCGCGACGAACGCGGCGGCCGCGAACAGTTCGTCAGCGTCGAGGACTCGATGAGCGTGGTGCATTCGTCACGGGGCCGGTTGCGGCCGGGGTCGGAGCACCTGCGCAGCGAGGTGGCGATCGTGACCGGCCTCGCCCACGCCCTGTTCGGCGAGGACATCGGCTGGTCGCAGATGGGCGAGGACTACTCCGTCATTCGCAAGCACATCGAGCATGTCGTGCCGGGCTTTCACGCCTACGAGGAGCGGGTCAAGGCCCCGGGCGGCTTCGTCCTGCCGAACGGGCCGCGGGACTCGCGCACGTTCAACACCGAGACCGGGTCGGCCCGGTTCACGGTGAACCCACCCGACACGGTGGACGTGCCCGACGGCCACCTGCTCCTGCAGACCGTGCGCTCGCACGACCAGTTCAACACGACGGTGTACGGCCTCGACGATCGTTACCGCGGCATCACCGGCGGCCGCCGCGTGGTGTTCGTGAGCACTGACGACCTGCGCGACCGGGGGCTGCGCGACGGTGACCTCGTCGACCTGGTGAGCGTGTGGAGCGACGGCGAGCGCCGCGCGCCCGGGTTCCGGGCCGTCGAGTACGCGACCCCCCGCGGCTGCGCCGCAGCGTACTTCCCCGAGGCGAACGTGCTGGTGCCGCTGGACTCGACGGCCGAGGTCAGCAACACGCCAGTGTCGAAGTCCATCGTCATCCGCCTGGAACCAGCCGGGTAACCCACACTTGCCTTTCCCCGCTGCTGACCGCCGGGTGGCGTGTTTTCCCCGCTGGTGACCGCTTTGGCGACCGCGAACCGGTCACCAGCGGGGAAAGCCGGCGCTGCCCCGGTCACGAGCGGGGAAATCAAGTACCGCGGAACGGCTTCAGACGCCGCAGCCGGGTCCGACGGCCGTCAGCGCGCTGCGCATGGCGTCCAGCGGCGCAGACCGCCCGGTCATCAGTTCGACCTGGGCTGCGGCCTGGTGCAACAGCATGAGGGCACCGCTCAGCAGCGCTCCCCCGGCGGCCGCGACCGCCGCCGCGACCTTGGTCGGCCACGGGTCGTAGACGACATCGAGCAGGGTCTGCCGGTCCGTCCAAGCCCGCGACGCCAGGGCATCAGCGGCTCCGGGCGGCAACGTGGAAATGACCAGTTCGGCCGCCAGCGCAGGTGCGTCGACGCTCAGCCCTTCGATCAGCACGCTCACGCCAAGACGCTGCGCGGTCGCGGTGAGCGCCCCGGCCTTGGCTGGGTCGCGCACGAGGACCGTGCAGTTGGGCACGCCGACGTCGGCCAGTGCGGCCATCGCCGCCTGCGCCGTGCCGCCGGCACCGAGGACGGAGACCCGTGAGGGCGCAGCCGTAACCCGATCGCGCAGCGCGCCCACGATGCCGGCGACGTCGGTGTTGTCGGCCAGCCAGCCTCCTGCCTCGCGCGGCAGCAGGGTGTTGGCCGCGCCGACCGCGCGGGCCAGGGGACTGGCCTCGTCGGCAATGCGCAACGCCGCGTGCTTCAACGGCATAGTGCAGGAGAAGCCGGCCCAGTCCGGCCGGTTCGCGAGAACGGCCGCGAGCTCGTCCGGACCACAGTCCAGCGCCTCGTAGGTCCAGTCCAACCCCAGCGCCGCGTAAGCCGCTCGGTGCAACACCGGTGAGAGCGAGTGCTCGACCGGGCGCCCGAGCACGGCCGCGCGGCCAAGCACTATCCGCAGCCCCAGTGGTTCGCCCGACACTTCGCCGCGGCTTGTTCGAACGCCGCCTCGCTGTTGGTGAAGAACAGGTCGCCCTTGGCGTCGGAGTTGACGTAGTACAGCCAGTTGCCCGAAGTGGGATGCACGGCGGCCTTCATCGCGGTCTGGCCCGGGTTGGCGATCGGCGTGGGCGGCAATCCGTCGTGCGTGTAGGTGTTGTACGGCGAATCGATCTTGGCGTAAACGACCTTGGTGGGGTCCAGGTTCTGCTGCTTGGCGGCGTAGGCGCTGGTGGCGTCGATCTGCAGCGGCTTCTTGATCGCGATGCGGTTCAGGATGACTCGGACCACCTTGGGGAAGTCAGCGGGGAACTTCGCTTCCTTCTCGGCAATGGACGCGATGATCAACGCGTCGTACGGGGTGATCTTCAGCGCCTTGGCGTCGGCGGTGAAATTGGTCGAGCGCGCCGTGTCGGTGAACGAGGTGATCATCTCCTGCAGCGCGTCGCTGAGCTTCGTGCCGGGATCGAAGGAGTACGTCGCCGGGTAGAGGAATCCCTCGACCGAGGACGGTGGCTTCGTACCGGCCGTGTAGCCGCGGGGCAGCCCGAGGGCCTTGACGTTGGCAATGGCGGCCTTCACTTCAGCCTGGCTGACGCCGAGCGCCTTGGCCAGCGTGGGCCCGACGTCGAACACGGTCGCGCCTTCGAACACGGCAACCTGGTTGCTCAGCCGAGACTTCGGGTCGAGCAGCATGGACAGTGCGCTCTTGGCTGACATGTGCCGCCGGAGTTTGTACGTGCCCGGCGAGATGCTCCGCGACTGCGAATTGTCCGACGCCGCGTTGGTGAAGGCCCGGACGCTGGCCACCACGCCTCGGTCGTGCAGCGTGGTACCGATCGTCTGGGCCCCGTCGCCGGAGTTCACGGTCACTTCGACTGCCCCGGTGCCAACACCGCGGTAATCCTTCGGGTGGTAATGGTTCTGATAGACCCGGTACACGACGAGGCCGAGAGCCACCACTACCACCACGACCAGCACGGTCAACACCGAGAACACCCGGCGGTTGCGGCGGGCCCGACGCCTGCGGGCGTGCTCGTGGCGGTCGGAACGGCGGGAGCGACTGGTGGCGATCGTGTGCTCGCCCGAGGGATGATCGGGCTCGGCCACGTCCTCATCGGACGAGCCGAAGAGCACGGCGTGCGGGTCGTGCTCAGTCAGCGACTCACGCTCCCCATGCGTCACGCCTGGAAACTCCATCCGTGGTGGTATCGGCTCTGCGCCGACTCTGCGATCTTGCCCGCCTCGCTCATGACCCGTTGATCTCGAGCCAGTGTTGCAGCAATTCCACTGCCGCAGCCTGATCGATCACGGCGCGCCGGGCGACGCCCCGGACTCCGCCTCGCGAAAGCTTACGCTCGGCACTTACCGTGGTCAGTCGTTCGTCCAGGTAACGCACCGGTGTGGGAGCGATCACCGCGGCCAGCGCAACACCGTATTCACGCGCCATGGCTGCCGCCGCACCCTCGCGGTTCGCCAGCGTGCGGGGCAGGCCCACCACCACACCGATGGCCTCGTGCTCGCGGACCAGTGCGGCCAACTCGGCGATGTCGCGATTGCCCGCGACATCACGCTTCAGCGTGACCAGAGGAGTGGCCAGCACCCCCCGGGGGTCACTGCGAGCAACACCAACGCGCACCGACCCAACGTCAACCGCAAGCCAGACTCCTGCGCTCATTTGGTCGTCAAGTAGCTCCGGGCGGCGGCGAAGGCTGCGGGCAGTTTGCCGGCGTCGCCGCCTGCACCTTGGGCGAGATCGGCCTTGCCGCCGCCGCGTGCGCCGAGCACCGACACGAAGGCGCGGACCAAGTCGCCCGCCGACAAGCCGCTGGCCTGGCCGGCGTCGTTCACCGACGCTACGAAGCTGACCCCGCCACCGTCGACGGGCGAGGCGAGCAGCACGACAGCGGGCTCGCCGGCGCGTAGTCGAGCCCGCACGTCGAGTGCCAAGGTCCGTAGCTCGTTACCGCTGACGCCGGCCGGTGCCTCTGCGGCGACGAACTGCACCCCGTCGACACCCTCGACCGTTGCCGCGAGCGAGCCGGCGCTGGCCAGCACGGCGGCTGAGCGCAGCCGATCGAGTTCACGCTCCGCGGTCCGGAGCCGATCCAGGACGGCGTTGATCCGTTCGGGCAGCTCCTCTGGTTGGGCCTTGAACTCCTCCGAAAGCTGGTGCACGAGGACGTGCTCGCGCGCCAGATACCGGAACGCATCCAGCCCGACGAGCCCTTCGACCCGGCGCACCCCGGATCCGATGGACGACTCGCCCAACAGCTTCACCATGCCGATGACCGAACTCCGCGGGACATGCGTGCCGCCGCACAGCTCGCGAGAGTAGTCGCCGATCTCGACGACGCGTACCTGGTCGCCGTACTTCTCGCCGAACATGGCAATGGCACCGATCCGCCGGGCTTCGGCCTGGTCGGTGACGAACCACCGCACTTCGAGATCTCGTAGGAGCACCTCGTTGATCTCGTCCTCGAGGTCGCTGAAGACGCCGGGCGGGACGGCGGACGGCGTGCGGAAGTCGAAGCGCAGCCGGCCCGGTGCGTTGAGCGAGCCGGCCTGGGCAGCCGAATCGCCCAGCGCGTGACGTAAGCCGGCATGCAGCAAGTGCGTTGCCGAGTGGCTGCGCGATACCGCCGCGCGGCGGTTGACGTCGACCTCAGCGAGCGCGATGTCGCCGGGGCGGACCTCGCCGGACAGCACGCTGACGCGATGGGTGATGAGCCCCGGCAGTGGGGACTGCACGTCGACGACCAGCAGCTCGGCCTCGCGGCCCGGCCCGCTGATGTCGATGCGGCCCCAGTCGGGCTGCTGGCCGCCGCCTTCGGCGTAGAACGGGGTCACGTCGAGGACCAGCTCGACGTCATCGCCCTCGGTGGCGGCGTCGAGCAGCCCGGCGTCGCCGATGATTGCGGTGACCCGAGATTCGCGCGCCACTTCGCGGTAGCCGGTGAACTCCACCGCGTCGCTGCCCATCGCCGAGCGGTACACCGACAGGTCGCCGTGTGCGCTCTTCTTCGCCCGCGCGTCGGCCTTGGCCCGGGCCCGCTGCTCGGCCATCAGCCGACGGAACCCGGCCTCGTCGACGGCGATGCCCTGCTCGGCCGCCATCTCGAGCGTGAGGTCGATCGGGAAGCCGTAGGTGTCGTGCAGCGCGAACGCCCGCTCGCCGGACAGGTGCACGCCCGACGTCCCGGCCGACTCGCGCTCGGCCCGTACCGCGTTCTCGAACATCGTGGTGCCCGCGCGCAGGGTGGCCAGGAAGGCTTCCTCCTCGGCGTAGGCGTAGGTCGCGATGCGGTCGAAGTCGGTGGCCAGCTCGGGGTAGGACGGCGCCATGCAGTCGCGGGCCACCGGCAGCAGCAACGGCAGCGCCGGCTCCTGCAGACCCAATTGCCGCATGGATCGCACGGCCCGACGCAGGATGCGCCGCAGCACATAACCACGACCTTCGTTGCCGGGCGTCACCCCATCGCCGATGAGCATGAGCCCGGTGCGGACGTGGTCGGCAACGACGCGCAGCCGCACATCGTCGGGGTGGCTCTGGTTGGCCGCATGCCCCGAATGCGCACCGTAGACCTTGCCGGTGAGATCGGCCGCGAGTTGAAGGACCGGGCGGGTCTCGTCGATCTCGTACAGGTTGTCGACGCCCTGCAGCAGAGTCGCGACCCGCTCCAGGCCCATGCCCGTGTCGATGTTCTTGGCCGGCAACTCGCCCAGGATCGGGTAGTCCTCCTTGCTGGTGCCCTCGCCCCGCTCGTTCTGCATGAACACGAGGTTCCAGAACTCGGTGTAGCGGTCTTCGTCCTCCTCCGGGCCGCCTTCGGCGTCGCCGTAGTCAGGACCCCGGTCGTAGTACAGCTCGCTGCACGGCCCGCACGGCCCCGGAATGCCCATCGACCAGAAGTTGTCGGCCTTCCCGCGGCGCACGATCCGCTCCATGGGCAGGCCGATCTGCTGGTGCCAGATGTCGATCGCTGCGTCGTCGTCGAGGTAGACGGTGGCCCAGATGCGTTCGCCATCGAGTCCGAACCCGCCGTCGTCGATCGACGTGGTCGACAGTTCCCACGCGAAGCGGATTGCGTCGGCCTTGAAGTAGTCGCCGAAGCTGAAGTTGCCCGCCATTTGGAAGAACGTGCCGTGGCGGGTGGTCTTGCCGACCTCGTCGATGTCCAGTGTGCGGATGCACTTCTGGATGCTGGTCGCCCGCTTCCACGGCGCGCTCTGCTGACCGGTGAAGTAGGGCACGAACTGCGTCATGCCGGCGACGACGAACAGCAGGTTCGGGTCGTCGAACGGTAACGGCGCACTGGGTACGACGGTGTGCCCGTTGCGTTCGAAGTAGCCCAGGAACCGCCGTCTGATCTCCGCGGTGTTCATTGCGATACTTTGCCGACCCTGCCGTCGAGGCCGGTGCCCTCGCGAAGCTCGGCCTCGCGCTCGGACATCGCGGCTCGCACGTCGGCACCGAAATCGCGCAACGACTCGCCCAGGTCGGCCAGGATTGACGCGAGGGTGTCGGCCAATCCGCGCGGCGTCAATCGTTCGGCCGCCTTGGACAGCTTGCGCACGACCAGGACGCCGATCGTGACGCCCATCGAGAGCCAGAACAGTCGGCGGATCATGACCGGCCCTTTCGTACCGCACGATGCTTGCGGCGGGCGTCGCGCACCGCGTCGGCGTCGCGGCGGTCAGTGACCGTCTTGCGCACGCCGTACGTGAACGCCGCCGCCTTGATCAGCGGGCTGCCGAGCGTGCTCGACACGATCGCGGTCATCGCGGCGATGTTGGTCGTCATCGAGTTGACGTTGCGCGAGATGCCCTCGAGCTGGTCGAGTTGAGCGTTGACCTGCACCAGCGTGCCCTGCGCGTCAGCCAACAGCGGGGCGGCCCCCTCGTGGGTCTTGCGGATGGCGAGCGTCGCCTCGTCCAGCGTGCGACCCAGCTTCAACAGCGGGATGGCAAGCAGCAAGACGAGCAGAACGAACGCGATCGCCGCGACCAGCGCGGCAATCTCCCCTCCGGACACTGCGCCTCCTCATTGTGGCGTTAGCGAACTGGGCCGACCCGAACTCGTCGACCCTACCGGGTCACTTCGCCGCGTTTGGGGGCTCGGCGGCCCGTCCGTCCGGAGCTGCCGAACGGCCTCGCACCGCTGCGCGCAGCTTCGGCAACCGCTCGGCGAGTTGGCGCTCGGCTCCGTGCCCGGCCGGCGTGTAATAGTCGCGCCCGACCAGTTCGTCAGGCGGGTACTGCTGGGCGAGCACACCCTCAGGTGCGTCATGCGGGTATCGGTAGCGCTGCGAATGGCCGAGCTTCGCGGCTCCGGGGTAGCTGCCGTCGCGCAGTGGCGGCGGTACCGCACCGGCCAGCCCGGCCCGGACGTCGGCGAGTGCCGCGTCGATGGCGGTGATGACGCCGTTGGACTTCGGCGCGAGCGCGAGGTGCATGGTGGCCTGGGCCAGGTTGATGCGGGCCTCGGGCATCCCGATCAGCTGCACCGCCTCCGCTGCGGCGGTGGCCGCCAGCAACGCGGTCGGATCGGCCAGGCCCACGTCCTCGCTGGCGTGCACGACCAGGCGCCGCGCGATGTAGCGGGCGTCTTCGCCGGCCTCGATCATCCGGGCCAGATAGTGCAACGCGGCATCGACGTCCGAACCGCGGATGGACTTGATGAACGCGCTGATGACGTCGTAGTGCTGGTCGCCGTCGCGGTCGTAGCGCACGGCCGCGGTGTCGACCGCCTGCTCCAACGTCGCCAGGTCGATCACCGACTTACCCTCTGCAAGGGTCGTGCCGGCCGCGGCCTCGATCGCTGTGAGCGCACGCCGGGCGTCGCCGTCGGACATCCGCAGCAGGTGGGCGCGGGCGTCGTCGTCGAGGCTCACCTGGCCGGCCAGCCCTCGCTCGTCGACGAGGGCCCGGTCGACCAGCCGGCCGATCGCCACGTCGTCGAGCGGCTGCAGGGTGAGCAGCAAACTGCGCGAGAGCAGCGGGGACACGATGGAGAAGAACGGGTTCTCCGTCGTCGCGGCGACGAGCGTGATGTGGCGGGCCTCGACGGCGCCGAGCAGTGAATCCTGCTGGGTCTTGGAGAAGCGGTGGATCTCGTCGATGAACAGCACGGTCTGGCGTCCGGAATGGCCGAGGTGCTGCTTGGCCTCGGCGATGACCGCTCGTACCTCCTTCACCCCGGCGTTGAGCGCCGACAGTTGCACGAAGCGGCGATTCGTCGCCGACGAGACGATCAGCGCCAGTGTGGTCTTTCCCGTACCCGGTGGGCCGTACAGGATCAGCGACATGGGCGCGTCACCCTCGACTAACCGCCGCAGCGGCGAACCGGGTGCGAGTAGGTGGTCCTGCCCGACAACGTCATCGAGGGTCCGGGGGCGCATGCGGGCGGCCAGCGGCGCGGCCGGGTCGAACGGCTCGGGCGTGGGCTCCGCGGCGTCCGGCTCGAACAAGGTCACGCCCACAGCGTAAGTGGCTGCGGTCGAACCGGTCGGTCTGGCTACTCCGGTTCGGGCACTGCGTCGATGCCGGCTTCCTTGCGCTGCTCCGGCGTGATCGGGGCCGGCGCGCCGGTCAGCGGGTCGAACCCACCGCCGGTCTTGGGGAAGGCGATGACGTCACGGATCGAATCGGTCCCGGAAAGCAGCGCACAGATACGGTCCCAGCCGAACGCGATCCCGCCGTGCGGCGGCGCACCGTAGTTGAACGCGTCGAGCAGGAAGCCGAACTTGGCCCGCGCTTCGGCCTGATCGAGGCCCATCACGGCGAACACCCGTTCCTGCACGTCGCGGCGGTGGATACGGATCGAGCCGCCGCCGATCTCGTTGCCGTTGCAGACGATGTCGTAGGCGTAGGCCAGGGCCGAGCCGGGATCGAGGTCGAACGTGTCCATCGATTCCGGCTTGGGGGACGTGAACGCGTGATGCAGCGCGGTCCAGGCCCCGGTCCCGACCGCGACGTCGCCGGAGGCCACCGCGTCGCTGGCCGGTTCGAACAGCGGCATGTCGACGATCCAGACGAATGACCATCGGGTCTCGTCGATCAAGCCGAGGCGACGGCCGATCTCCAGCCGGGCCGCGCCGAGCAACGTCTGCGCCGCCGAGGCCGAGTCGGCCGCGAAGAAAACGGCGTCACCGGGCTCAGCCCCGACGTGCGCAGCCAGATCGGCCCGCTCGGACTCGGAGAGGTTCTTGGCCACCGGGCCGCCGAGCTCGCCGTCTGCGCCGACCAGCACGTAGGCCAAGCCTTTGGCCCCCCGCTGCCGGGCCCAGTCCTGCCAGCCGTCGAGTTGCTTGCGCGGCTGCGACGCCCCACCGCGCATGACGACGGCGCCGACATACGGGGCCTGGAAGACGCGGAACGCAGTGTCGGAGAAGTACCCGGTGCAGTCGATCAGTTCCAGGTCCAACCGCAAGTCGGGCTTGTCCGAGCCATACCGTCGCATCGCCTCCGCGTAGCTCATCCGCGGTATCGGCGTCGCGATCTCATGCCCGATCAACGCCCATAGCGCCTTCAGGACCTCTTCCGACAGCTCGATCACGTCGTCCTGATCGACGAAGCTCATCTCGACATCGAGCTGGGTGAACTCCGGCTGGCGGTCGGCCCGGAAATCCTCGTCGCGGTAGCAGCGGGCGATCTGGAAGTACCGCTCCATCCCACCGACCATCAGCAACTGCTTGAACAGCTGCGGCGACTGCGGCAGGGCATACCACGTGCCCGGCCGCAACCGGGCCGGCACGACGAAGTCACGCGCCCCCTCGGGCGTGGAGCGGGTCAGCGTCGGCGTCTCGATCTCGACGAAGTTGCGGGCGTGCAGCACCTCGCGGGCGGCCCGGTTGACCTTGCTGCGCAATCGCAGCGCCGCCGCCGGAGCGGGCCGGCGCAGGTCCAGGTAGCGGTACTTCAGCCGCGCCTCCTCGCCGACCTCGCTGTGTTCGTCGACCTGGAACGGCAGTGGCGCGGCCTCGTTCAGGACGTCGAGCCTCTCGGCGACGACCTCGACCTCGCCGGTCGGTATGGCCGGGTTGACGTTGCCGATCGGACGGGCCCGCACCTCGCCGGTGATCGCGACGACCCACTCATTGCGCAGGTCGTGGGCGATGTCGGCTTCGCGGACGACCACCTGCGCGGTGCCCGAGTCGTCACGCAGGTCGATGAACGTGACGCCGCCGTGGTCGCGCCGGGTGGCGACCCAACCGGCCAGCGTGACGGTCTGTCCGGCGTGCGACGCGCGCAGCGTCCCGGCCTGGTGCGTGCGGATCACGGCGACACAACCTGTTCCTGAACTGCGGTGGCGACGAGCACCTGCGGACGCAGGTCGTCGGGTGGCGGCAGCCAGGCAGCGGGATCGGCGGCCACCTGCGCGCCGCTGCGGATGTCCTTCACCTCGTGCGTGCCGCCCTCGCTCGGGAACCACACGAACGGGATGCCCCGCCGCTCGGCGTAGCGAATCTGGCGGCCGAACTTCTGCGCGGTGGCGGCGACCTCCGTGGGAATGCCGCGGGCGCGCAGTGCCTGTGCAACCTGGTCGCACGAGGCGCGGGCCTCCTCGGTGGGCAGAGCCACCAGCACGGCGGACGGGACGGGGCGCGAGCCGGCCAGCAGGCCGCGCTGCAGCAGCGGCATCAGCAGCCGGGTGACGCCGAGTGAGATCCCGACCCCGGGGTAGCTCACCTTGCCGTCGCTGGCCAACGAGTCGTAGCGCCCACCGGAGCAGATCGAGCCCAGCTGTTCGAAGCCGGCCATCCGGGTCTCGAAGACGGTGCCGGTGTAGTAGTCCAGGCCGCGGGCGATGCTCAGATCGACCTCGACCCGCAACCGTTCGCTGCCGAGCCCGGCGCAGCCGTCAATGGTCGCCGACAGTTCCTCGAGGCCTTCGTCGAGGAGATCGTGGGCGACACCGAGACCCCACACGCGCGACACGAACGTCGAGTCGGTGCTGCGGATCGCGGCCAGTTGCAGGCACTTCTCGGCCTGCTCCACGGACAGTCCGGCATCCTCGACCAGGAGTTTGCCGACCTCGCCGTACGGCAGCTTGTCCAGCCGGTCGATCGTGCGCATGACGGCCGGGACGTCCGGTGCCCCGACGCCGCGGTAGAAGCCCTCGATGAGCTTGCGATTGTTGATCTGCAGCCGCAGCTTGGGCAGGAACGTCAGCCCGGCCAGCGCGGCCGCCATCACGCGCGCCACCTCGACGTCGTGGTGGAACGGCAAGGCACCGCGGGCGACGACGTCGATGTCGGCTTGGGTGAACTCCCGGTAGCGGCCCTCTTGCGGACGTTCGCCCCGCCACACCTTCTGGATCTGGTAGCGCCGCAGCGGGAATTCCAGGTGCCCGGCGTTGGCAAGCACGTAGCGCGCGAACGGCACGGTGAGGTCGTAGTGCAGGCCGAGCCCGGAGTCGGCGGCGTCTTCGGCCGCGTGCAGCCGGCGCAGGACGTAGACCTCTTTGTCGATCTCACCCTTGCGCAGTAGCTCGTCCAGCGGCTCGACGGCGCGGGTCTCGACGGACGCGAAGCCGTGCAGCTCGAAGGTGGCCCGCAACCGGTCGAGCACGGCCAGTTCGACGGCGCGCTGGGCCGGCAGCAACTCGGGGAAGCCGGACAGTGAAGCTGTCATGCGATGTCCTGCAGATAAGGATTCGTGGCCCGTTCCCGGGCGATCGTGGTCGACGGCCCGTGCCCGGGGTGCACGAGCGTGCCGTCGTCCATCGGCCAGATCACCCGGCGCAAAGAGGCGTCCATCGCGCCCATCGAACCGCCGGGCAGGTCGACGCGGCCGATCGAGCCGGCAAACAGCAAGTCGCCGGAGAACAGCACGTCGCCCTCCCCGGCCGGCTCGGTCAGCCCGAACACCACCGAGCCGGCGCTGTGGCCGGGCGTGTGCCGCACGCCGAAGTCGAGGCCGGCCAGTGCCACCGTGTCGCCGTCGGCGAGCCCGCGCACGTCGTCGGGCTCGGCGAACGTGAGCGTGCCGAACAGCGGGGTGCCCGCTGGCAGCCCGACGCCGGACCAGGGGTCGGCGAGCTGGCCGCGGTCGTCGGGGTGGATGTAGGCCGGCACGTCACGCGCCTGGCACACGGGCAGGACGGAGAACGTGTGGTCGAAGTGGCCGTGGGTGAGCAGGACGGCCACCGGGTGCAGGCGGTGCGCGCTGATGATCTCATCCAGGCGTGGCCCGATGCCGATCCCGGGGTCGATGACGACACATTGCTCGCCGTCGGCAGGCGCGACGACCCAGCAGTTGGTGGCGGTCGCGTCCGACGGGAATCCCGCTATGAACACGGCCGGGCACTCCAATTGATCGAGACGGTGGGGACAGTTCAGCCTACCGAGCGGCCGATACGGGCTTCTCATTGCTGGCTCCCACATCGGCATCCGTAGACTGCCGTCGATCTATGTGTCGTCCGCTACCGCCGCACCGCAGCGTCCCAAGCAGCTGGAGGATCGTTTTCCCGTGCCGACCGACAAGCAGCGCCGTGAGGCCGCCCGCCGACACCTCGAACGCCAGTTGCAGCGCCGCCAGGAGCGCGAAGCCGCCCGCAAGCGGTTCACCCTGATCGCGTCGATCGTCGGTTCCATCCTGCTGATCGCCGTCGTGACGATCTTCATCGTCGCCGTGACCGGCGACGACAAGAAGGGCAAGAACACCGCGGCGGCGTCGGACAACCCGACCGTGGCCTCGCCGAGCAGCGCGACACCTACGTCGCCCACCCCGTCGGCGACGCCGTCGACGTCCTACCCCCCTGCGAAGGGAGCCGCGGTGAGCTTCCAGGGCGTGACGGTCAGCGGGGCCGCCGACTTGAAGGGCGCCCCGGCTGTGAAGTCGAAGTCGAGCACCGCACCGACGAAGCTCGCCTTCAAGGACCTCGTCGTCGGCAAGGGCAAGGCGGCCACGCCCGCGTCCACCGTCACCGTGCAGTACGTCGGCGCCCTCTACAAGAACGGGACGCTTTTCGACTCCTCGTGGGTGCGCGGTTCGCCGGCCCAGTTCTCGCTGAGCCGCGTGGTGAAGGGATTCACCGAGGGCATCGGTGGCACGTCCGGCGTACCGCCGATGAAGGTCGGCGGACGGCGGATCATGATCCTGCCGGCGGCCCTCGGCTACGGCTCGCAGGCCCAGCAAGCAATCCCGGCCAACTCGCCGCTGGTGTTCGTCGTGGACCTCAAGAAGATCGGCTGAGACCGCGCCGGCTCAGCTGCCGGCGTGCACCCGGTACACGTCGTACACGCCCTCGACGGTGCGGATCGCCCGGAGCAGGTGGCCCAGGTGCTTGGCCTCGGCCATCTCGAAGGTGAACCGGCTGACCGCCACGCGGTCGCGGTTGGTGCTCACGCTGGCCGACAGGATGCTGACGCGCTCGTCGGACAGCACCCGGGTCACGTCCGAGAGCAGGCGGTGCCGGTCGAGCGCCTCGACCTGGATGGACACCACGAACGTCGAGTCCGCTGACGGGGCCCATTCCACCTCGACGAGCCGGTCGGCCTGCTCGTACAGCGCGGTGGCGTTCGTGCAGCTGCGGCGGTGCACCGAGACGCCACCACCGCGGGTGACGAAGCCGAGGATCTCGTCGCCCGGCACCGGCGTGCAGCACCGGGCCAGCTTGATCAGCACGTCGCTGACGCCCTTGACCACGACGCCGGCGTCACCGCCGGTACGGCGCGGGCTGGCGTCGGGCGCGTCGACCGCCGGGATCATGGCCTCGGAGATGTCCTCCACCGAGCCTTCGCTGCCGCCGAGCTGGGCGACGAGCTTCTGCACCACCGATTGGGCTGATACGTGCCCCTCGCCGATGGCGGCGTAGAGAGCGGAGATGTCGGCCAGGTGCATCTCGCGGGCCAGGGTCAGCAACTGGTCGCCGCCGAGCAGCCGTTGCAGCGGCAGCGCGGCCTTGCGCATCGCCTTCGACAGCGCGGTCTTGCCGGCGTCGACAGCGTCCTCGCGGCGTTCACGGGCGAACCACTGCCGGATCTTGGTCCGAGCCCGGGGCGACTTGACGAAGCCCAGCCAGTCACGCGACGGCCCGGCGTTCTCGGCCTTGGAGGTGAACACCTCGACCGAGTCGCCGTTGTCGAGCGTGCTCTCCAGCGCGACGAGCTTGCCGTTGACACGGGCGCCGATGCAGCGGTGCCCGACCTCGGTATGTACCGCGTAGGCGAAGTCGACCGGCGTCGAGCCGGTGGGCAGCGCGATGACGTCGCCCTTGGGCGTGAACACGTACACCTCGCTGGCGCCGAGGTCGTAGCGCAGCGAGTCCAGGAACTCCTCGGGCTCCTGCGCCTCGCGCTGCCAGTCGAGCAGCTGGCGCAGCCAGCCCATCTCGTCGGAGACCGCCGACGGCTCGGCCGCGGCCATGTCCTTGAGTTCCTTGTACTTCCAGTGCGCGGCGATGCCGTAGTCGGCGGTGCGGTGCATTGCGTGCGTGCGTATCTGCAACTCGATCGGCTTGCCGCCGGGGCCGATCACAGTCGTGTGCAGCGACTGGTACATGTTGAACTTCGGCATCGCGATGTAGTCCTTGAACCGGCCCGGAACCGGCTGCCAGTTCGCGTGGATGACGCCGAGGGTGGCGTAGCAATCGCGCTCGGTGTCGACCAGGACTCGAATACCGACGAGGTCGTAGATGTCGGTGAACTCGCGCCCGCGGACGATCATCTTCTGGTAGATCGAGTAGTAGTGCTTGGGCCGGCCGGTGATGACGGCCTTGATGCCGCCGTCGCGCAGGTCGGTGTTGATGCGTTCGATGACCTCACCCAGGTAGGTGTCGCGCGACGGCGCCCGCTCGGCGACCAGGCGCACGATCTCGTCGTAGCGCTTGGGATAGAGGGTGGCGAAGCTGAGGTCCTCGAGCTCCCACTTGATCGTGTTCATGCCCAGCCGGTGCGCGAGCGGGGCCAGTACCTCGAGCGTCTCGCGGGCCTTGCGCTCCTGCTTCTCCGGCGGCAGGAAGCGCAGCGTGCGCATGTTGTGCAGCCGGTCGGCGAGCTTGATCACCAGCACGCGCGGGTCACGGGCCATCGCCACGACCATCTTGCGGATCGTCTCGGACTCGGCCGCGTCGCCGTACTTGACCCGGTCGAGCTTGGTGACGCCGTCGACGAGTTGCGCGACCTCGCTGTCGAACTCGGCGGTGATGTCGGCGAGCGTCAGCCCGGTGTCCTCGACGGTGTCGTGCAGCAGCGCGGCGACCAGGGTGGTGGTGTCCATACCCAGCTCGGCCAGGATCGTTGCCACCGCCAGTGGGTGGGTGATGTAGGGGTCGCCGCTCTTGCGCAACTGGCCGCGGTGGCACTGCTCGGCCAGGTCGTAGCCGCGCTGCAGCAGTCGGGCGTCGACCTTCGGATGCGCGCCGCGGTGGATGGCCAGTAGCGGCTCGAGCACGGGCTTGACCGCCGATTGCCGCGGCGAGTTGACCAGGCGGCGGGCCAGGCGGTCGCGGACCCTCCGGCGATGGACCGCGTTGCCGGAGCTGCTCGCGTCGGCCGGCGCCGCCGGGTCGGCGGGTGCGGCGTCGTCAGCGCGGGTCGCGGGCCGGGCCGTCGCGGCCGCTTGGGCCCGGACCACTTCGGCGATCTCGGCTCGTTCGGCGGCGGCCTGCTCCGCGGCCCCAAGGTCCGACAATTCAGAAATTTCCGGAACTTCGGGCGGCTCGGCGGCAGCAACGGATGACGCCGTGATGCCGGCCGTGCCGGGATCGGCGTCCGCTGCTGGGCTGACAGCGTCCGTCGTCAGTTGGTTTCCCCTCTCCACGGAGGTGCGCCAAGCCCAGTCTACGGGGCGATCGGCCGACGGCGGCGGGTCAGATGCGTAACAGGGAGTGCAGCGCGAGGTCGCCGAGCTGGCTGCGTCCGTCGAGAAAACCGAGCTCGAGCAGGACCCCAAGCCCGGTAACGGTTGCGCCGGCCTGAGCCAGCAATTCGGCCGCCGCCAGCATCGTGCCGCCGGTTGCCAGCACGTCATCGACCAGAAACACCCGCCGGCCGTCGAGCACACCGACGGGCACCTCGATTTCGGCCGAGCCGTACTCGAGGTGATAGCTGCGACGCACGGTGGGCGGGGGCAGCTTGCCGACCTTGCGCACGGCGACCAGCCCACACCGGAGGGCACAGGCCAGCGCGCCGCCCACCAGAAAGCCGCGGGCTTCCACGCCCGCGACGAGATCGATCGCTCCGGTGCTACGGGCGTGGTCGGCCAGCGCGTCGATGGCGGCGCCGAAGGCCGCCGCATCGGCCAGCAGCGGCGCGATGTCCTTGAACACGATGCCCGGCTGCGGAAAGTCGGGGACGTCGCGCAGCCCGGCCGCCACGACTCCGGCGAGGTGGGATCCGGCGTCACCGGTCAATTCGGACACTACCTGCGTTTGCCCCGCTGCGGCCGGGCACCCGGACGTGGCGCGGGCGCCGGACCGCCGGCTCTGCGGGGCGGGGCGGGGCTCAGCCGCCCGCTGCCGCCGCTCGGCGCGCTCATCCCGGCACCGGCCAGGGCCGGCGCGTTCGCGCTCGCCGCCTTGGCCTTGGCGGCCTCGCTGGAGCGCTTGGCCACGACCCGCTTGGTCAGCGCCTGGTACTCCGGCTCACGCTCGGTCAGGTCGACGACGATCGGCGTCGCGAGGAACAGCGACGAGTACGCCCCCGACGCCAGCCCGACGAACAGGATCAGCGCCAGGTCCTTGATCGTGCCCACGCCCAGAATGCCCGCGCCCACGAACAGCAGCCCGGCCACGGGCAACAGCGCGATCAACGACGTGTTGATCGAGCGCATCAACGTCTGGTTGACCGCTGTGTTGGCGGCCTCGGAATAGGTGGTGCGCGAGCCCGCGGTGATGTCCTTCGTGTTCTCGGCGACCTTGTCGAAGACGACGACCGTGTCGTAGAGCGAGAACCCCAGAATGGTCAGCAGGCCGACCACCGTCGAGGGCGTCACCTCGAAGCCCACTAGAGAGTAGATCCCGGCCGCGATGATCAGGTCGTGCAGCAGCGCGACGATACCGGCCGCGGCCATTCGCCACTGGTACCGGATCGCGATGTAGATCGAGACCACGAACAAGAAGACAATGAGGCCTTCGATCGCCTTCACCGTGATGTCGTGCCCCCAGCTGGAGCTGACCGACTGGACGGTGATGTCGCCCTTGGCCACGTCGAGGGTGGTCGCGACCTTCGCCTTGAGGGCGGCCTGTTTCGCCGGCTCGAGGGTCTCCGTCTTGACCACGACCTGCCGCGTGGATCCCGAGCCCACCTCCTGCGGCGGATCGGCCGGCTTGGTCCCGGCGTCGGTGAACGCAGTGCTGACGTCGGAGGTCGTGATCGAGGTGTTCTGGACCGGGATCTGAAACTGGCTGCCGCCGGCGAACTCGACCCCGTAGTTGAAGCCGCGCAACACGAAGCTCGCGATGCAGATGACGATCAAGATCAGCGAGGCCAAGTACCAGCGCCGGCGCGAGCCGATGAAGTTGAGCCGCGTCTCGCCCCGGTACAGGCTGCGGAAGACCGACATCAGCCGTTGCCCTTCTCATCGGACCGGGCCCGCATCCTGGCTCGCCGCGCGGCCGCCCGTTCGGCGGCCGACCCCGGCTCCGGAACGCTCCGGCGTCGCGGCTCGGTGGGACCGTCGACGTCACTCGCCGCGTCGTCGTCGGGGCCCTCAGCCATCGACGCCGGCTCAGTGCTCGTCGTCTCGTCGAGCCGAGTGGACTCAGGTTCGGCGACCCCGACCGGCTCGTCGGCCGGAGCTGACTCGTCGGGCTCGTCGTCGCGCTCGAGCAGCGCGACGGGCGCCGGGCGCTGCTTGGTCAACGACGTCGTGCGCGCTTGGGCGGCCTTGGTCCGAGCCGGCTTCGTGCGGTTGCGCTCCGCCGGCTCCGGCGTCGGCGGAGCCACCCCACCGTCCCGGACGGCGTTCAGGCCGGTGAAGCGGGCCGAGCCGAACGCCTTCTTCCGCGACAGCCACGAGATCAGCGGATGGGTGAACAGGAAGACGACGACCAGGTCGAGCACCGTCGACAGGCCGAGGGTGAACGCGAAGCCCTTCACGTCGCCGGCCGCGAAGTAGTACAGGATCGCCGCCGCCAGGAACGAGACCGTGTCCGCGGACAGCACGGTGCGCCGGGCCCGGACCCAGGCCCGCGGGATGGCCACGCGCATCGACCGGCCTTCGTGGACCTCGTCCTTGATCCGTTCGAAGAACACGACGAACGAGTCGGCGGTGATACCGACGGCCACGATGAAACCGGCGATACCGGCCAGGCTCAGGGTGAAGCCGATCTGGGTGCCGAGCACCACCAGGCAGCCGTAGGTCAGCGCGCCGGACACGAGCAACGACGCGATCGTGACCAGGCCGAGAGCGCGGTAGTAGATCAGCGAATACAGGACGACGAGCGCCAGGCCGATGCCGCCGGCGAGCAGGCCGGCCTTGAGCTGGGACGTGCCCAGCGTGGCCGAGACGGTCTGCGCCTCCTGGTTCTTGAAGGTCAGCGGCAAGGCACCGTACTTCAGCTGGTCGGCCAGTTGCTTCGAGCTCTTCTGGCTGAAGTTGCCGCTGATCTGCGTCTTACCGCCGTTGATCGCTTCCTGGTTGACCGGCGCGGAGATCACGTTGCCGTCGAGCGTGAACGCGACGTAGTCCGCGCACGGTGTGCCACTGGTACCGCACTGGGTCACCGCGCCACCGCTGGCCTTCGCGCTGCCCAGGTTGTGGGCGCCGGTGTACTTGGCCCAGTTGGTCTGGCCGCTGCTCTTCAGGTCAAGCGACACCGTCCACTCCGTCTGACCCTGGCTGACGTTCGGTGCCTGCGCGGCCGCGGTCTTGATCTCGTGACCCGGCACGATCACCGGCCCGAGCAGATACGCGAGCTGCGCCCCGTACGTCTTGCCGTCGTCGCAGGCGATGAAGACCTTCTTCACCAGGTCCGGCTCGTCCTGCGCGGCATTGCAGTCGAAGTTGCTGAGCGCGGTCTGCAGCTGTTGTTGCTGAGCTGAGGTCAGCTTGTTGAACTCCGTGTCACTCGTCGGGATCGGGAACGTCAGTCCTTTGAAGGGGTGCGCGGTGGCCGGCGGCGGAGCAGAAGCGCTCGGGCTCGCGCTCGGGCTCGGGGCTGGGGTCGTCGGTGCGGGAGTCGACTTCGCCGCGGGGGACGTGGGAGCCGCGCGCGGCGCGCCGAGGGGCCGGGCTGCGGCCGCGTCCGGGCCGACGAGGTTCTGGGACGAACCGCTGGGCGAACTCTTCGAGCTCGCCGGCGGGGTCGCTGACGTGGACGGCGACTTCGAGCCGCTCGTCGAGCCGCTGGGCTTGTTGGTCGCCGAGGCGGTGGCGGCCGGCTGCGCTGCGGTGGTCGGGTGCGTCACCGGAACGGCGGGCATCACCACGCCGCGGAAGTTCAAGACCGCGGCCTGACCGAGCTTCGCGACATCGGTATTGGTGCTGCCGGGGATCGAGATGACGATCTGGTTGGAGCCCTGGATCACGACGGTCGACTCGGTGACGCCGGAGCCGTTGACTCGGTTCTCCATGATCTGCTTGGCCTGGTTCATCGACGCCTTTGACGGCGTCTTGCCGGCCTCGGTCTTCGCCGTGAAGATGACCTGCGTGCCGCCGACCAGGTCGAGGCCGAGTTTCGGCGTGTGCCGCTGATTCGGCCAGAAGACGATCGCATAGATCACGGCCAGCAGCGCGAGCAGCGTAAGAAAGTAACGCCCGACGCGCAGCGTTCCAGCGGGTGGTGCCACGGGGATTAATCTCCTCGACTTCGCATGGTCAAGCCATCTTGGTGAACTGCGGCCCGTCTTCGCTCCGCGCGGCTCGAAAGCACAGTATGACTGACGATTCTGCGCCGGGCCGCGCCGAGTCCCGCATTACGGGGCGGGGTCCTCCTCGCCGGACGCGGCGGTGTCATCGTCGTCGTCATGGATCGCTTTGCGGTACTGGTCGGGCAATGACTTCGCGTCGCGCAGCGCGGCCAGCGCCCACTTGACCTCGACTCCGGGGGCGATCGCGAGCTGGGCGGTCCCGTCGTCGTTGCGCCCCACGACCGTGCCGTAGAGCCCCGAGGTCGTCATGACCTCGTCGCCGAAGCCGATCTTGCTCACCCGCTCCATCTCCAACGCCAGCTGCTGCCGACGCTTGCGCTGACCAAAGATGAGCAGGCCGAACAGCACGACCAGCGGGATCAGGTAGAGCCACATGGCAAACGACGATTCCTGGCAGGCGACAAAGCGGGCAAGCGCCAGTCTAGGCGGTGTGGCGCGGGCACCGCCCGCATCGCCTCAGGCAGGCGGGTCGAACAGGGTCGGGCCGGCGGTCGCGGGCGGGACGGCGCCGAGGTGGGCCCATGCCGCGGGTGTGGCCACCCGGCCGCGGGGGGTGCGGGCCAGCAGGCCGGCCCGGACCAGGAAGGGCTCGGCCACCTCCTCCACCGTCTCCACCTCCTCGCCCACCGCAACGGCCAGGGTCCCGACCCCGACCGGACCGCCGCCGAAGCGCCGTACCAGCGCGTCCAGCACGGCACGGTCGAGACGGTCGAGGCCGAGTTGATCGACGTCGTAGACGGCCAGGGCGGCGCGGGCAACCGGCTCGGTGACGATCCCGTCGGCGCGCACCTCGGCGTAGTCGCGCACCCGGCGAAGCAGCCGGTTGGCGATGCGCGGTGTCCCGCGCGAGCGGCCGGCGATCTCGGTGCCGCCGTCGGGTTCCAGTGCCACGCCGAGGAGCTCGGCCGAGCGGACCAGGACGTGCTCCAGTTCGCTGGTGTCGTAGAAGTCCATATGGCCGGTGAACCCGAACCGGTCGCGCAACGGCCCGGTGAGCAACCCGGCCCGCGTGGTGGCGCCGACCAGGGTGAACGGGGCGAGCTCGAGTGGGATCGCGGTGGCGCCCGGCCCCTTGCCGACGATGACGTCGACCCGGAAGTCCTCCATCGCCATGTAGAGCAGTTCCTCGGCCGGTCGGGCGATGCGGTGGATCTCGTCGATGAACAGGACCTCGCCCGCGGTCAGGCTGGTCAGCAACGCAGCCAGGTCGCCGGCCCGTTCGATCGCCGGGCCACTCGTCACTCGGATTGGGGCGCCGAGCTCGGCCGCGATGATCATGGCCAAGCTGGTCTTGCCCAACCCGGGAGGACCGGAGAGCAGCACGTGATCCGGCGGGCGATTGCGCCGCAGCGCGCTTTCGAGGACGAGCTGGAGTTGTTCGCGCACCTTGGGCTGGCCGACGAACTCGCTGAGCCGCCGGGGCCGCAGGCTCGCCTCTACCTCGCGCTCCTCCACAACCGGCAGCGGCGACACCAGGTCCTCTTCGGGATCACCCATGTTTTCCCCGCCGGTGACCGGCGCCGGTCATGTTTTCCCCGCTGGTGATCGGTTCGGCCGGCTCGAAGCGGTCACCAGCGGGGAAAAGCACCGGGCGGGGCGGCTTCTCCCCGCGGGTGATCGGTTCGGCCGGCTCGAAGCGGTGCCCAGCGGGGAAAAGATCGGGTGCGGTGCGGCCTTTCCCCGCTGGTGATCGGTTCGGCCGGCTCGAAGCGGTCACCAGCGGGGAAAAGTGGGCGGCCCCGGTGGAGCACGCGGCCGGGTTCATCATGTGCGCCCCAGGAGTTGGATGCTGCGGCGCAGCATGGCGGAAACGTCGGGGGCGGCGCCGGCCGCTTGTTCGGCGGCGACGACGTCGATGGCGTCACTGGCCTCCTTGCCCGAGAACCCGAGACCGGCCAAGGCGTGGGTCAGTTGGTCGCGCCACGGAGCGACCGCGGTCAGGCCGGCCAGGTCGACGGCGGAGTCCGGGTCGCCGATCGAGCCGATGCGGTCGCGCAATTCCAAGGCGATTCGCTCGGCCCCCTTGCGGCCGATGCCCGGCACCTTCGTCAACGCGGCCAGGTCGCTGGTGGCTACGGCCCGGCGCAACTCGCGGGGCGGGTACACCGCCAGCATCGTCTGGGCCAGTTTCGGGCCCACACCGTTCGCAGTCTGCAACAGCTCGAACATCGACCGCTCGTCGTCGTCGGCGAAGCCGTAGAGCGTCAGCGAGTCCTCACGCACGACCAGGCTGGTGGCCAGCCGCGCCGCTTCGCCGACCCGCAACCGGGCGAGCGTCCCCGGTGAGCACGACACCGCCAGCCCGATACCGCCGACCTCGACGACCGCGCCGTCGGGGCCGACGGCGACGACCGTGCCGCGGACACTCGCGATCACGTCGCCTCCCCCGCGCCGCGCTGAGCCGCCTCAAGCGCTCGCTGTGACAACGCGATCTCGTCGTCGGGCAGCTCGAACTCCTTGCGGATGCGCAGGGCCCGGTCGAAATGCCCGCGGGCGTCGGCGTAGTGGCCCTGGTCGAAGTCATTCAGGCCCGCGTGCTGATGGGTGTACGCCTCGATCACCGGGCCGAACTGACTGGCCGCGTTGAGCAGTTCGGTGAACGCCAGATTCGACTGGGCGAACTCGCCGCGCCACTGATGCACGTGCGCCTGTCGCACTCGGGCCGTGTGTTGTTGGGCCGGGGTACCGGCCACCTCTGCCCGGTCGGCGGCGCGCTGCGCCTCGGTCAGTGCGTCGTCGAGTTCGCCGACGCCGCGGAGCAGGACAACCAGTTCACCGCGCACCAGCAGTTCGGCGATCTCGTCCGGGGCGGTGCGGATCTCGGTGCGCAGCTCGGCGATGCGCGCACGCACCGCGGCCGGGTCCGGATAGACCTCGCGCAGCGTGAGCGGGTCGTAGCTCGGCTCCAGGGCGTCGCTCATCGCCTCATCTTCGCTGACCTGCGACGGCGGCCGCGAGGCGGGTTTGCGCGGCGCCGCGCCACACGTGGCAGATCGCGAGTGCCAGCGCGTCGGCCGCGTCGGCCGGGCGGGGTGGCTCGGCCAGCTTGAGCAGCCGCGTGACCATCGCCCCGACCTGGGCCTTGTCCGCGGTGCCCGAACCCGTCACGGCGGCCTTGACTTCGCTCGGCGTGTGCAGCATGACGGGCACGCCCGCCCGAGTGGCCTCCAGAATCGCCAGGCCGGCCACCTGCGCCGTGCCCATCACGGTCCGCACGTTGTGCTGGCTGAACACGCGCTCCACGGCGACGACGTCCGGGCGGTAGCGGGAGATGGCGTCGGCGAACGCGTCGGCGAGAGCCACCAATCGCGCACCGACCTGTTCATCGGCCGGCGTGCGGATCACCTCGACATGCACCAGCGCCAGGGTCCGGCCGGGCGCTCCGTCGACGACACCGAGCCCGCACCGGGTGAGCCCGGGGTCGACGCCCAGCACCCGCAACGTCTCTCGCCTCCTCATCGAACGGTCGTTCGACACGTTACGGGCGCCGCGGCCGCTCTCGACGCCGACACGCCAGGGTCCGCGAGTCCCGTACCGTCGAGGAGTGTCTGTCTTTGACCTGAGCAAGCGGCGTCGCCGCGCCGTTCAGCCGAGTCCGATCTTTCTGGCGTTCGTCGCCGTGGCCGCCGTCGCCGGTTGGTTCAGTTGGCGCGACAACACGTCCGGCTCGCGCAGCGCCGACTTCGCGGTGTTCGTCTTCGTGCTCGCCGGCTGGGTGGTCTCGCTGTGCCTGCACGAGTTCGGGCACGCCTACGCCGCGTACCGGGCCGGAGACCACAGCGTCGAGGCGGCCGGCTACCTGACCCTGAATCCGTTCAAGTACGCCCACCCGTTCCTGTCGATCGTGCTGCCGCTGTTCTTCATCGTCCAGGGCGGCATCGGATTGCCCGGCGGCGCCGTGTACCTGCACCCGCACGCGTTCCGGAGTCGGGCGATGCAGAGCGTGGCCGCCGCCGCCGGGCCGCTGTCGAACGTCGTGTTCGCGGCGATCGTGCTCAGCGTCGCCCATGCCCACGAGGACGACCCGGCGCACGTGCGGTTCTGGGCCGCACTCGGCTTCCTCGGCTTCCTGCAGGTCAGCGCGGCCGTGCTGAACCTGCTGCCGATCCCGGGCCTGGACGGCTGGGCGATCATCGAGCCCTACCTCGATCCGGCCACCGTGCAGGGCGCAGCGAAGATCAAACCGTGGGGCATGATCGGCGTGATCGTGCTGTTGCAGATCGACCAACTCAACACCTGGTTCTTCGACGTCGTGCTGCGGCTCTACGACATCTCTGGTGCGTCGCGCGTGCTCTACAGCGCCGGTTACTACTTCTTCCGGTTCTGGCAGAAGCAACCGCTCTGACGCGCCCGCATGCGGCTCAGACCGCCTCGAGTGCTTCCATGACGTCGTCGGCGACATCGAAGTTGGCGTAGACGTTCTGCACGTCATCGAGGTCCTCGAGCGCATCGACCAGCCGGAACACCTTGCGGGCGCCGTCCTCGTCGAGCGGCACCTGGACGGTCGGAAGGAACGAGACGTCGGCCGATTCGTAGTCGATGCCGGCGTTCTGCAGCGCAGTACGCACCGGCACCAGGTCGGTAGCCTCGCTGATCACTTCGAAGGAGTCGCCGAGATCGTTGACCTCCTCGGCGCCGGCATCGAGGACGGCGAGCAGCACATCGTCCTCGGCCAGCCCGTTGCTCGGGACGATGACCACGCCCTTGCGGTTGAACAGGTAGGCCACTGAACCCGGGTCAGCCATCGAGCCGCTGTTGCGACTCATCGCCGTGCGCACTTCCATCGCCGCGCGGTTTCGGTTGTCGGTGAGGCACTCGATCAGGACGGCGACGCCGTTGGGGCCGTAACCCTCGTACATGATCGTCTGCCAGTCGGACCCGCCGGCCTCGGCGCCGGAGCCGCGCTTGACCGCGCGCTCGATGTTGTCGAGCGGCACGGATGTCTTGCGGGCCTTCTGGATCGCGTCGTACAGCGTGGGGTTGCCATCGGGGTCGCCGCCGCCGGTGCGGGCCGCCACCTCGATGTTCTTGATCAGCTTGGCGAACAGCTTGCCGCGTTTGGCGTCGACGACGGCCTTCTTGTGCTTGGTCGTCGCCCACTTGGAGTGGCCGCTCATCGAACACCTCTTTCCATCCGGGCGCTCACCCGCGAGCTTCGCGCACCATCTGGCAGAAGTACGCGTGGATCCGCCCGTCACCCGTCAGCTCCGGGTGGAACGACGTGGCCAGCAGGTCGCGCTGGCGAACTGCGACGATTCTACCGGCGGCTTCCCCGGTGCTCACGCGGCCGAGCGCGGCGGCTTCCGGACCCAGCGATTCGACCCACGGCGCCCGGATGAACACCGCGTGCACGGGGCCTCCAGGGACCGCGTTCAACTCCACGTCTTCCTCGAAGGAGTCCACCTGCCGCCCGAAGGCATTGCGCCGCACGGTCATGTCGATGCCGCCGAATGTCTCGGCCAACGGGGAGCCGTGGTCATCGAGCCGGTCGGCCAGCAGAATCATGCCCGCGCAGGACCCGTAGACCGGCAGTCCGTCCGAGATGCGCGCGCGCAACGGTTCGAGCAGGTCGAAGATTCGGGCCAACTTGACGATCGCAGTCGACTCGCCGCCCGGCATGATCAGGCCATCGACCTCGTCCAGCTCGGCCGGCCGCCGCACTGCCACCGGGTCGGCGCCGGCCGCTTCGAGCGCGCGCATGTGCTCACGGACGTCACCTTGCAGGGCAAGAACGCCGATCGTCGGCCGGGGCATAGTGGGGCTGGGCTACCAGCCGCGTTCGGCGAGGCGGTGCGGCTGGGCGACGTCCTCGACGTTGATGCCGACCATCGCTTCGCCCAGGCCGCGGGAGACCTTGGCGATGACGTCCGGGTCGTCGTGGAACGTGGTCGCCTTGACGATCGCTTCGGCCCGCTGGGCCGGGTTGCCGGACTTGAAGATGCCCGAGCCGACAAAGACGCCTTCGGCGCCGAGCTGCATCATCATCGCGGCGTCGGCAGGCGTGGCGATGCCGCCGGCGGTGAACAGCACAACCGGCAGCTTGCCCGCGCGGGCTACCTCGGCCACCAGCGGGTAGGGCGCCTGGAGCTCCTTGGCCGCCACGTACAGCTCGTCGTCGGCCATCGTCGTGAGTCGGCGCAGCTCGCCGCGGATCTGGCGCATGTGGGTCGTGGCGTTTGAGACATCGCCCGTGCCGGCCTCGCCCTTGGAGCGGATCATCGCCGCACCCTCGGTGATGCGGCGCAGGGCCTCGCCCAGGTTCGTCGCCCCGCAGACGAACGGCACGGTGAATTGCCACTTGTCGATGTGGTTTGCGTAGTCGGCCGGCGTGAGCACCTCGGACTCGTCGACGTAGTCGACGCCGAGCGACTGCAGGACCTGGGCCTCGACGAAATGGCCGATGCGGGCCTTGGCCATCACCGGGATCGAGACCGAGTCGATGATGCTTTCGATCATGTCCGGGTCGCTCATCCGCGACACGCCGCCCTGAGCCCGGATGTCGGCCGGGACGCGCTCGAGGGCCATGACCGCGACCGCACCGGCGTCCTCGGCGATCTTGGCCTGCTCGGCGGTGACGACATCCATGATGACGCCGCCCTTGAGCATTTCTGCCATGCCGCGCTTGACCCGGGCGGTGCCGACGGTGTGCTCGGGCGAGGCGGGCTGGTTCTGGACTTCGGACATGGTGGTCATTCTACGGGCCGCCCGCCGGTGCCCCGGCCATCCGATTGCCAGCCGGTGGCCTGCCCCCAGTGCCTCAGTGCCTCAGTGCCTCAGCGCGTCAGCCTCACCTCAACGGTGTGCCATTGGTGACCAGCACCACCCAGGCTCCCCCGGGCATCAAGGGGATGCGGCGGTGGTGGAGGTCCTGCAGGACCGTGCCGGTTTTCAGCGACGTCCGGGTCCAGGTACCGGCGATCCGATGGCCGTTGCGGTACACGAACACCTTGTCGTGCCCGATCGACTTGGTGAAATGACCTGGGTTGCCGGCCTGGTCGACGTCCGCCGGGTTGGTGTAGCCCTGGCAGAACTGGACGATGACGTTCGGCGTCTGGATGGTGCTGCCGTCAGCCGCGTGCTGGACGGCGCCGCCGATGAGCCGGACGTACTTGTTCTGTTTGACGCTCCAGTTGAACTGCACCGGCGTGCCACCGACGACGGTGCGCAACGAGGCGGCGGCCGGCGCACCGGCCAGCAGCGGCGTCCGCGCGGCCCAGGTCCAGCCGATCGACTTGGCGTGCGCCGCGTGCACACCCGCGGCGACCGTGCGCAGGTTGGAGCTGAGGTTCTCGTCGCCCTGTCCGACATTGGCGCGGGCTGGATCGCGCGAGAAGCCCGGGCCACCGCGGTCGTTGATCGACGCCTTGAGGACCGAGCGGTCCAGCGCGGGCAGCGAGTCACCACCGCCGCCCGAGGCAACGAATCCGATCGCGCCGTACTGCGACAGCAGCTCCGGATCGTTCGAGCGCACGCTGCGGATCGGCTCGACCGAAGGCAGGACGGTGTGGAAGACCGCGAGCAGGCGGGTGAGGCCGCCCTCGACCTGTTCGATGTAGACGACGTTGGCCTTGTCGACGTTGACCTGTGGGCGGCCGTCGGCGGTGTCGTCGATCTTGGCCGCCACGACCGCATTCGCCGACGGCTTGCCGCCGGTCAGCGGGTCGACGCGGGGCGCCTTGACCTTCGGGGCCGCTGTCGTGGGCGGCGGCGACGGCGTGGTGGTGACGGCCGAACTGGGCGCGGCCTTCTTCTTGTGATGGCCACCGCCACACGCCGCCAGACCGAACACGCAGGTCAGCGACAACAAGGCGCAGGTGAAACGCGCCGAGCGGGAGGAGCTGGTCATGACACATCCTTTGCCGGCTGGGCAACCGGGTCGTGGGCCGAAACGTCGGACTCGGGCACTGGGTCGTGCTGGGCACCCGCGGACACGGGAAGCGTGTCATCGATGTCGAAGAACTGGGGCATGGCTCGCCGACCGGCGAGGTGCAGGATTCGCGGCATTCGCCGAGCCCGCAGCGTGCGCGTGTCGCGCACCGCGTCATTGTAAAAGCGGCGCGCGATGAGCACGCGCGCGGCGGCCTCGCGCAGCTCGTCGGCGGCATCCCGGCGAACAGCAGGAGCACTCGCCGCGAGCTCGGTCAGCGCCCGGCCCACGGCATTTTCCACGCCGTGGCGCTCAGCCGCATCGACGTTGAGCGCGGCGCTGGCCACCGTCTCGTAGTAGCCCCGGCGGTGGTCGGCTACGCCGGAGTCAGCTGACTCCGCCACGTGCAACAGCGCGGCCGCCCGGCGCACCAATTGGGCGTCCAATGCCGCTTGGGCCGCGTCCACACGCGCGTGCAGACGGTCCAGACGGGTGAGCGTGAATGTCACCCACATCGTCAGCAGCACCGTGCCGAGCACGGCGAAGACGAACCAGCCAACCGACAGCATGACCGCCGACTCTAGCGCCGACGCCCTCTGACGACGGCACGCTGAGCTGCCCTGCCCGCAACCGGGCTGCTATCGGGCCGGGGTGCCGGCTCCGGCGATGGCGAGTTCGTAGACCCGCAGCACCTGCTCGGCGATGATCGACCAGTCGAAGGGCGCCACCGCATTGGTACCGCCGGCGATCAGGCGCTCGCGCCGGGCCGGGTCGTCGAGCAGGGTGGCCAGGGTATCGGCGAGGGCGACCGGGTTGCCGGTCTCGAACAGCTCCCCCGCTGCCCCGCCGTCAAGCACCTGCCGGAAGGCGTCGATGTCACTGGCCACGATCGCCGTCCGTGCCGCCATCGCCTCGAGCAGGATGATCCCGAAGCTCTCCTGACCGGTGTTCGGAGCGCAGTAGACCTCGACGCTGTGCAGCATGCGGGCCTTGTCGCGCTCGCTGACCTGGCCGAGCAGGTCGATGCGTCCACGCAAGCCCGCGGGCAGCCCGGCTCGGAAGTCGTCGGCCTCGCCCCGGCCGGCGACAAGCAGTCGCAATCCGGGGCGCTCGTCGGCCAGCCGTTCCAAAGCCCCGACGAGCACATCCATCCCCTTGCGCGGCTCGTCGTAGCGACCGATGAAACCGATCGTGCCGCCCACGCGCGGGTATCCGGCGAGCGGCCGGGCATGGACGTAGTGCGCGACTGCGACACCGTTGGGGATGACCACCGCGTCCGCGCCCAGGTGCTCGACGATGACCTTGCGTGCGGCGGCCGACACCGCGATCCGTCCGCTCAGCTTCTCGAGGAAGGGCTGCAGGACGGTGTCGAACATCGACAGGAACCGGGATCGCACGGTGGCGGCGTGGAAGGTCGCGACCAGCGGTCCGTCGTGGATCATGCAGGTGAGCAACGACAGGCTGGGCGGCGCGGGCTCGTGAACGTGCACCACGTCGAAGTCACCGTCGCGCAGCCATCGCCGTACGCGCGCGGCGGAAACGATCCCGAACTGCAACCGGGCGACCGAACCGTTGTACGGGATCGGCACCGCCTTGCCCGCGATCACGACATAGGACGGCAGCCCCGGCAGGTCGTCGTCGCCCGGGGCAAGTACCGACACGGTGTGGCCGAGCTCGATGAGCTTCTCGGCCAGGTCGCGCACATGCGCCTGGACCCCGCCGGGGATGTCCCAGGAGTACGGGCACACGATGCCGACTCGCATCGCCGCGCTCACCGCGCCGGGGCCGGCACCGCGGGCGCGCGGGCCGGGCGCGGGGGCAGGTCGGCCAGCCATAGGCGCTGCAGCATGTGCCAGTCGGTGGGATGGGCGGCGATCTCGCGGGCGAACACGTCGGCGACGGCCTGCGTCGTGGCCTGCACCTTCTCGCGCAGGCGTCCGTCCGGGATCTGCACCGGCGGGTTGACCCGGTGCCCCCAGCCGTCGTCGGTGAACCACAGCCCGACTGGCAGCACCGGGGCGCCGGTGCGCGCCGCGAGCATCGCCGGCCCACCGGGCATGCGGGCGGTCTCGCCGAAGAACTCGACGTCGACACCGTTGCGGGACAGCTCCCGGTCGGCGACAAGGCAGATCGCCCCGCCGCTGCGCAGCCGTTGGGCCAGCACGTCCATGGGCGGGCGGGGGCCGCCGGTGAGGGCAAGCACCTCCATGCCCAGGCTCTCGCGGTAAGCGACGAAGCGGTCGTAGAGCGACGCCGGCTCCAGTCGCTCGGCCACGGTAGTGAACGGTGTTCCCCGGGCGACGAACCACAGACCGGACACGTCCCAGTTGCCCATATGGGGCAGCACGATGATCGCGCCCTTGCCAGCCGCCATCGCGGCGTCGAGGTGCTCGGAACCCTCGGCATTTGCGTCGACCCGGGCGACGACGTCGGCGTGATCCATCTTGGGCAGTCGGAACGTCTCGAGCCAGTACCGCGAGTACGACCGCAGACTGTCGCCGACGAGCTGGTCCAGCCGGAGTTCGGACACGGCCGGGCCGACCACCCTGCGCAGGTTCTTGCGCAGTTGCCGCGCCCCGCCGCCGTTTCGCACCGCAGCGGCATCGGCAGCGGCCCGGAACGCGCGCGATGACAGCCTCGGCGGCACGGACCTGACCACGCCCCAGCCGGCCGCGTAGCCGAGGTCCACGGCCCGGCCGCGCGCCCGTTCGAACATCACACCTCCGCCGACACGGATTCCTGTGCCTTCGACTGGCGATACACCGTCGCGAACCGTTGGCACACGGTGACGGTCGAGGCGGCCACCAGCGACCAGAGCGCGATCGCCTGCACGAACGGCACATGCAAGAAGTCCCCGGAAAGGCCGGTACCGACCAACACGATGATCAGCCGGTCGGCGCGCTCGGCGATGCCGACGGTGGCCGTCAGGCCCACGCCTTCGGCGCGAGCGCGGATGTATGACGTGAGCGAACCGAGCACCAGGCACAGCAGCGCTGCGAGCACCATCCACTTCTGGCCGTGCATGGCGAAGTACCAGGCGATGGTTCCGAAGACGGCGGCATCGGCGATCCGGTCGCACGACGAGTCCAGGACGGCACCGAACTTGGACCCGCGGCCGCCGGCTCTGGCCACCGCGCCGTCGACCATGTCGAGCATTACGAAGCCCCAGATCAGCAGCGTGCCCGTGAACCACATTCCCCTGGTGAAGAAGACGAGCGCACTGGCGACGGCGCCGACCGTGCCGAAGACCGTGATCGCGTCCGGCGTCACGCCCGCGCGGGCCAGCCTGGCTCCGAGGGGTCCGACCGCCTTCGCGAAGAAGGCCCGGGCATGGATGTTCAGCACGTCGCAGCGGTGTCCGTTCAAGCGTCGAAAGCGGCCTTTGGCGACCAACGATAGCCGTCGTGGCGGATCGATCTGTGCCGATCGCTTGTCGTGCGGAGGAGAATGGGTGTCGAATGCCAGGACCGCTCTTTGCAAGGACGGAGCGGTCGACGGCTACCGGGAGGCTGCTCCAATGTCCACCAAGAAGGCAGCCAAGGTCACCGCCACCGCGTCAGTGGAGACCGCTGACCGGCCCGAGAAGATCCGCAACATCGCTCTGGTCGGGCACTCCGGCGGCGGCAAGACGACTCTGGTCGAGGCCCTGCTCGCGGCCACCGGCACGATTCCGCGGGCCGGAACCGTCGCGGACGGCACCACCGTCAGCGACCACGACCCGGTCGAGGTCTCGCAACAGCGCTCGGTCGCGTTGTCGGTCTGTCCGCTGCGCTGGGACAACGTGGTGGTCAACCTGCTCGACACACCGGGCTATCCCGACTTCACCGGTGAACTGCGGGCGGGCCTGCGCGCCGCCGACGCCGCACTGTTCGTCGTCTCCGCCGCCGACGACATCGACCCGATCACCGTGTCCTTGTGGGAGGAATGCGCCTCGCTCGGCACCCCCCGAGCGGTGGTCGTCACCAAGCTCGACGCGCCGAACGCGTCGTTGGCCACCACGGTCGCCGCCTGCCAGCAGGTGTTCGGAGGCTCGGACGGCCAGGACGTGCTGCCCCTGTACCTCACAGCTGGCGGGAGCGCCGGCGTGCCCGAGGCGTTGATCGGGCTGCTGACCCGTACCGTCTACGACTACTCGGCCGGCTTTCCGGCCAAGGAGACCGCACTCGAGGCCACCACGGAGGTCGACGGTGACCCCGACAGCGCGCGGGCGGCACTGATCGAAGCGATCATCAACAACACCGAGGACGAGACCCTGCTCGATCGCTACCTGGCCGGCGAGGAGCTCGGTCTCGACGTGCTCATCGACGACCTGGAAACGGCCGTGGCGCGGGGCACGTTCTACCCGGTGCTGCCGGTGTGCGCGGGCACCGGGCTGGGCCTGAGCGAGCTGCTCGAAGTGCTATCCGGTGCGTTCCCGTCCCCGGTAGAGCCGGAGCCGCCCGAGACGATGCCGCTGTACGGCTCAGAAGCGCCCGGTCTCAATTGCGATCCTGACGGACCCCTGCTCGCCGAGGTGGTGCGCACCACCGTCGACCCGTACCTCGGTCGACTGTCGGTGCTGCGCATCTTCTCCGGGACGCTCACGCCCGAGACGGCGGTCCACATCTCCGGGCACGGCGGGGCCGAGCGCGGGCACCCCGATCACGACGCCGACGAGCGGGTCGGTCAGATCTACTCCCCGCTCGGCGCCACGCTGCGGCCGATCGAGCGGGCGATCGCCGGTGACATCTGCGCGATCGGACGGCTGGGCGTGGCCGAGACCGGCGACACCATCTCGGCGAAGACCGCGCCCCTGCTGATGGCGCCGTGGGACATGCCCGAACCACTGCTTCCGATCGCGGTGCAGGCGGCCACCCGCGCCGACGAGGATGCGATGGCCAAGGGCCTGGCCCGGCTGACTGCGGGCGATCCAACGGTTCGGATCGAGCGGCACCCCGAGACCAGCCAACTGGTGCTCTGGTGCCTCGGAGAAGCGCACGCCGACGTGGTGCTCGAACGGTTGCGGGCCACCGGCGCCCATGTCGACACCGTGCCGCTCCGGATCGCCATGCGGGAAACGTTCACGACCGAGGCGCGTGGTCACGGGCGCTTGGTGAAGCAGTCCGGCGGCCACGGGCAGTACGCCGTGTGTGACGTGGTGGTGAGCCCACTGCCGCGCGGGTCGGGCGTCGATTTCGCCGACAAGGTCGTCGGCGGCGCCGTGCCGTCGCAATTCATCGGCTCGGTCGAGAAGGGAGTGCGGGCCCAGCTCGAGCACGGCTTGGACAACGAGCACATCCCGGTTGTCGACGTCCTCGTGACGCTGGTCGACGGCAAGGCGCACAGCGTGGACTCCTCCGACGCCGCGTTCCAGATGGCCGGCGGCCTGGCCGTCAAGGACGCCGGTGCGCAAGCCCAGCTGGCCCTCATCGAGCCGCTCGCCCGGCTCGAGATCACGGTCCCCGACGCACATGTCGGCGCGGTGCTGTCGGACCTGTCCGGTCGTCGTGGCCGCGTGACCGGTACCGAGCCGGACACCTCGGCGCTGTTGGGCATGGAACGGACCCTCATCCATGCGGAGGTTCCCGACGCGGAACTGGTGCGCTATCCCATCACGCTCAGATCGTTGACCGCCGGCACCGGGCGATTCACCCGTGAGTTCGCACGCCACGAACTCGTCCCGCCCGCTGTGGCCGCAACCATGCGCAAGTCGACGGGCTGACCGCGATGGACTTCACCAACCTGCCATCGGCCGACGGCGAGCACGACTACCAGATCGAACAGCAGGCCCGGCTGCGTGAACGTGCGCAGCGCGCCGATGCGGCCGGTGTCCCGACCCAGGCCGACGACGACTCCGCCACGTCACCCGACGGCACGGTCACGGTGATCGTCGGGGCCGGTGGCGCACTGAATGACGTCACGTTCCACCCCAAGGCCGCCGAGCTGTCGCTACCCGAGCTGCGGGCGAGCGTGCTGAGCGCATATCGGCTCGGCTGCACACGGGCGGCTGCGCGGAGCGCCGACGCCGCTGAGGCGGCCGGCCCGACGGACGCGCCGGCCTGAACCCGGGTCGGCCGCCCCGGCTACTGGTCAGGCAGGTTGAGCTTGGACAGGTCGGGCAGCTTGGTGCCGGGCGGCAACTGGGGCATCCCGCCCGGGAAAGCGCCCGGACCGCCCGGGAAGCCGCCGGCCCCGCCAGCCAGTCCCCCGGGATAGCCGGCCGGCATCTTCGGCTGGGTCGGGCCTCTTCCGCCCTTTCCCTTCTTGCCTTTCTTGCCCTTGCTCGACTTGGTCGAACTCTTGCGGCGCGGCATGCCTGGCACGCCCATGCCACCGAGCTGGCCCATCATCTTGCGGGCCTCGAAGAATCGGTCGACGAGCTGGTTGACGTCGTTGACCTTCACACCCGAACCGGCGGCGATGCGCAGTCGGCGCGAGCCGTTGATCACCTTCGGGTTCTCCCGCTCGAGAGGCGTCATCGAGCGGATGATGGCGGCGGTGCGATCGAGATCCTTGTCGTCGACCTGGGCCAGCGCGTCCTTCATCTGGCCCATGCCAGGCAGCATGCCAAGGATGTTTCCGATCGGGCCCATCTTGCGGAGGGTCATCAGCTGGTCGAGGAAGTCCTCGAGGGTGAACTGGTTACCCGATGCGAGCTTGGCCGCCATCTTCTCGGCTTCGCCCTCGTCGAACGACTTCTGGGCCTGCTCGATCAGGGTCAGCATGTCGCCCATGCCGAGAATGCGCTGAGCCATCCGGTCGGGGTGGAAGACGTCGAAGTCCTCGAGCTTCTCGCCGTTGGAGGCGAACATGATCGGCTGGCCGGTCACCTCACGCACGGACAGCGCCGCGCCACCGCGCGCGTCGCCGTCGAGCTTGGTCAGGACCACACCGCTGAAACCGACACCGTCTCGGAACGCCTCGGCGGTGTTCACCGCGTCCTGGCCGACCATCGCATCGACGACGAACAACGTCTCGTCGGGTTGGATCGCGTCGCGGATGTCGATGGCCTGTTGCATCATCTCGGCGTCGATGCCCAGCCGACCGGCTGTGTCGACGATGACCATGTCGTGCTGCGAGCGCCGGGCGAAGTCGATCGAGTCTCTGGCTACCCGCACCGGGTCACCACTGAACCCATCCGAGGGTCGCGAGCTCCCCTCGCCGACGTTGCCCGGTTCGGGCGCGAAGACCGCGACCTTGGCCCGCTCACCGACGACCTGCAACTGCTGCACGGCGTTGGGGCGCTGCAGGTCCGCGGCGACGAGCACCGGCGTGTGGCCCTGCTCGCGCAGCCAGTGCGCGAGCTTGCCGGCGAGCGTGGTTTTTCCGGAACCCTGCAGGCCGGCCAGCATGATCACCGTGGGTGGCTGCTTGGCGAACTGCAGCCGGCGGGTCTCGCCGCCGAGGATCGCGACGAGTTCCTCGTCGACGATCTTGATGACCTGCTGCGCCGGGTTCAGCGCCTTGGCCACCTCCTCGCCCCGAGCCCGTTCCTTGACGGCGGCGATGAACTGCCGCACGACGGGCAGCGCCACGTCGGCCTCGAGCAGGGCGATGCGGATCTCCCGTGCGGTGGCGTCGATGTCGGCCTCAGAAAGCCGGCCCTTGCCGCGCAGGTTGGTGAACGCCGCGGTGAGGCGTTCGGAGAGGGTGTCGAACAAGGGGGGTCCTTCGATGCGGCAGCGGCTGGAGCGGGATGGTCCGTTCCCAGGGTACGTGCCGTCGGTCGCGCCGACCGCTCAGAGCAGGCCGCGGCCGCCGTCGACGTAGATGACCTGGCCGGTGACGTAGCCCGACTCCTCGGCGGCGAAGAACGCGGCGACGTTGGCGATGTCGGCGGGAACACCGCCGCGCCGCACCGGCACGCTCGAGGCCACCGCCTCGCGCATCTGCTCTATGTTGCCGCCGATGCGCTCCGCCGTCGCCTTGGTCATCGCGGTCTCGACGAAACCCGGCGCGATCGCGTTGGCCGTCACTCCGAACGGACCGAGCTCGATCGCCAGCGTCTTCGTCAAACCTTGGAGGCCAGCTTTAGCCGTCGAATAATTCGCTTGCCCGCGATTGCCGAGCGCGGACGTCGACGACATTGAGATGATCCGGCCGTACTTCGCCTCCACCATGTGCTTCTGGGCGATCTGGCTGGCCAGGAAGGCGCCCCGCAGGTGGACCTCCATGACCAGCGACCAGTCGTCGTCGGACATCTTGAACAGGAGGTTGTCGCGCAGCACGCCGGCGTTGTTGACCAGGATGTGCAGGCCGCCGTACGCGTCGACCAGCGAATCGACCGCGGCCTGGACCTGGTCGCGCTTGGAGACGTCGGCACGGAGAGCGATCGCGCGGCCCCCGGCTGCGGTGATCTCGTCGGCCACGGCCCCGGCGGCCTCGGCGTCGAGATCGAGCACCCCGACGTTCGCTCCGTCGGCGGCCAGGCGGCGCGCGACTTCTGCGCCGATGCCCTGCGCCCCTCCGGTCACCAGCGCGACTCGATCCCGCACACCAGCCATCTCAGAACCGTCCTCTCGGTAGATCCGCGCTCCCCGTCGACGCCACGGCAAGGGTGCCATGCGGCCGAGGAGGCCAGTCCGTCGGCTGGGCGATACGACAAGGGGCGGCCAGCATTCGCTGACCGCCCCTCGGCTCTCCGACGTGGGTCTCAGCCCGCGAGCCCGCTCAGACCTCGACCGTCAACTCGTAGACCTCGGTCGTAGGGTGGCCGGCGCGCTCGTGGATGCGCATCACGCTCTCCTTGCTCGGCCCGCTCGAGAGGCAGAAGACCTTTCCGCTCTCCGGGTCGAGCCAGGCGCGTTCGAAGGTGACGCCCTCCTCCTGTTCGATCGCCTGGTCCCGCTCGTGGGCCTCCTTGAGCTCGGCGGCGGTCACTCCGACGAAACCGCTGTGTACGTCCATGAACTTGGCCATGGTGGCTCTCCTTCCGGCCCGGGTAGGTCCCGGTACACACAGCGTGCGGGCGGGCACCGGGCAACGGCATCGGTCACTTGACCGACAGCCCGCTTTGCGCCGTTACGCTGCGCTCGAGCAGCACCCACGTCTGGGGATGGCAATGGCGGCAGATCGGGTCATTTCGTGTCCGGTGCTGGTCGGGCGCGAGGAAACGCTCGAACTGGGGGCGCGCCGGATGAACAGCGCCATGCAGGGTGCGGGGCACCTGTTGCTCCTCGCTGGCGAGGCCGGCATCGGCAAGACCCGACTGCTCGGCGCCCTCATGCGCCGGGCTCGCCGCGCCGGCGCGATGGCGGTCGCGGGCGCCGCCTTCCCGCGCGACGCCGAGATCGCCGGCGCGGCGCTCATCGACCTGGCGCGCTCACTGGTACGGGATGAGCGTTTCCGGGCGATCGGCACCGCCATCCTGGGGCGCCTGCGGGAGGAGTCGGACCAGGCCGCCGACGCGCACCGGCGCCGCCGCCTGCTCGTCATGGACCTCGCCGACGACCTGGCCGCGCTGACGACTGACACGACCGTGCTGCTGGCGTTCGAGGATCTGCACTGGTCCGACGAGCTGACGCTCGACGTCCTCGGCCAACTTGCCCGCCGCGTCCACGAACTGCCGATCCTGGTCGTCGCCACGTATCGCAGCGACGAGTTGTACCCACGAGTGCCGATGCGGCAATGGCGTTCGCGGCTGGTCGCGCAGCGGCTGGTCGAGGAGGTCCGGCTGCCCCCTATGACAGCCGAGCAGACCGCGACGATGGTGAACCTCCTGCTCGCCGGCGACCTCCCGCCGGCCGCGGCGCTGGTCTCCCAGGTCCAGCAGCGCACCGACGGCATCCCGCTCTATATCGAGGAGATCGTCGGCGGCCTGCGCGCTGGCACAGCAGGTGGCGTCCCGGACACGCTGGCCGACGCCGTGGCGGCTCGCAGTGCGGCGCTGAGCCCAGGCGCGAGAGACGTGGCCGCGGCGGCCGCGGTGATCGGGCGACGCTTCGATGTCGACCTCCTCGCTGCCGTTCTCGACGAAGCGGCTGAGCAGATCGACCCGGCCATGACGGAGCTCGAGGACCACTTCTTCGTGCTTCCGGCCGCCGGTAGGTCAGCGGCTTTCGACTTCCGCCATGCCTTGATCCGCGATGCCCTGTACGGACGGGTGCCGACGGGGCGGCGGCGCGCGCTGCACGGCCGGATCGCGCAGGCAGCAGCGGCTCGCGGCGCTTCCGCTGCATTTCTCTCGGCCCATTACGAGCAGGCCGGCCAGGCCACGACAGCCCACGGCCTCGCGATGGACGCCGGCCGGCGCTCGGCCCGGCTGGGCGCGCACCGCGAGGCCCTCGACCTGTTCCGCCGGGCCTTGCGGACGGCACCCGACGAGCAGCCCCCGCGCGAACGGGCCGACGTTCTCGCCGCCCTCGCCGCGGAGGCAGTTGCCGCCGACGAGAACGAGCTGGCGGCCGAGAGCTACCGGACCGCGATCGAACTGCTCCAGGCGTGCGGCGCCGAGCTTGCCGCAGCGGGGCTTGTGCCCGACCTCGTTGCGGCGCGGCACCTGCTCGGCGACGACCTGGCGACCCGGCTGCGCACCCTGCACGGGGCCCTGGAAGTTGTCGAGCGGCCGAGCCTTCGTCGGTCGCTCGACGCGCGCCGGGTGCGATGCCGGGTGCTGGCCGGGATCTCGGCCGCCTACATGCTCGACCGTCATCTCGACGAGTCCATTGCCCACGGTCGGGTCGCGCGAGAGGTGGCCGTGGATGTTGGCGACGAGGCCACCGAACTGGATGTCTCGGTCACGATCGGCTCGGACCTCGTATTCGCGGGGCGGATGGACGAAGGCTGGGCGACCCTCGAGGAAGGCGTGCGCCGCGCGACCGAGGCCAACCGCGAAGCCCAAGCCGCGCGGGCCCACCGGATGATCGCCACCTGCGCGTCGGTACTCGTCGAGTACGACCGCGCCGAGTCTCTGCTGCGCGACGGGATCGAACATGCCGAGCGGGTCGAGCTCTGGAACCACCGGCACTACCTGGTCGCGCACCTGGCCCACGTGTTGTGGGCGACCGGACGCTGGGACGCGGCCGCACGCATGACCGAGCAGGCGCTGACTGATGGCCGCGGCGGCGGGACGACGCGGATCACCGCGCTGTACGTCCGCGGCTACCTCGCTCTGGGCCGCGGCTCGTGGCCGGAGGCCGACGCGGTGCTGGCCGAAGTGCGTCAGCTCGGCGAGGCGATGGGCGAGCTGCAGCGGCTCTCACCGGCGCTGTGGGGGCTGGCCGAGTCGGCCCAGCTGCAAGGACGCGACAACGCGGCCGTCGAGCTGTGCCGCGTCGGGCGCGCCGCCTCGGCCGCGGTCGGCGATGCCGCCTACCTGTTCCCATTCCTGGTGACGGGCACCCGGGCGCTGATCGCCCAGGGCGACCTGACGGCGGCTCAGCACTGGGTCGACGACACGTCAGCCGATCTGCTGCGGCGGGCGATTCCGGGCACGCTGCCGGCCGTCGACCACGCCGCGGGACTGCTCGCTCTCGCCTCAGGTGCCACGCGGCGGGCCGAGGAATCGTTGCGGGCGGCACAGGCGGGCTGGAGCTCGCGGAGACGCGTCTGGGAAGGCACGGGGGTCGAGGTCGATCTCGCGGCCTGCGCGCTGCGCTCGAACCGGACGGACGAGGCGCTGCAACTGGCCACGCACGCCGCGGCGACCGCCACCACGCTCGGCGCGCTGCCGCTGTTGCGGCGGGCTGAAGACGTGCTGCACCTGGCCGAGCGGCGCGGTGGGAGCGTCGAGCCGTGGGCGCCGTTGACGGCCCGCGAGTTCGAGGTGGCGCGACTCGTCGCCGAGGGCCGGACCAATCCCGAGATCGCGGAGCAGCTGCGCATTGCCCGAAAGACCGTCGCCGCGCACGTCGAACACATCTTGAACCGCCTCGGTGTCGGCCGCCGCGCACAGATCGCCGCGTGGGTGGCCACAGTCAACGATGCGGGCGGGCGACCAACCGACGGACACCGGCCAGCCAGCGATCGGGGTCGGACGCCTTCTGGGCCCAGAACGTCCGCACCTCCGGATGCGGGAGGATGAGGAACGATTCCTCGGCCAGCCCGGCCACGACGGTCTCAGCGACCTCGTCCGGAGAGACGATCCTGCCCGAGGCCGCCACGGCCTGCGCGCCGGCATTCCCGGCCGCCAACGGGTCCATGAGCATCGGAGTGGCCACGCCGAGCGGGCACAGCACGCTCACCCCGATCCCCCGGCCGCCGTACGTGACGGCCAGCCACTCCGCGAAGGCCACCGCGCCGTGCTTGGTCACGGCGTAGGGCGCGTCGCCGGGTGACGTCAGCAGCCCCGCAGCCGACGCGGTGTTGAGCAGGTAGCCGCGGCCGCGTTCGAGCATGTTGGGCAGCACTGCCCGCGCCGCGTAGACGTGGGCCATCACGTGCAGCTCGTAGGCCCGGTGCCAGAGGTCGTCGGGATCGTCGAGCTCGACGCCGGTCGTGATGCCGGCGTTGGAGCAGAATAGGTCGATCCGGCCGAAGCGCTGCACCGTGCGCTCGACCACTGCCCCGACGGCGGCCGCGTTGCACACATCGAGTGATTCGGCCACGCCGCCGATCTCGTCCGCCACCGAGTTCGCGGCGTCGCCATGCAGGTCGGCCACCACAACGGTGGCGGCGCCCTCACGGGCGAAGCGGCGGCACAGCGCGGCCCCGATGCCACTGCCGCCACCGGTGACGACGACGACCTGCCCCCGGATGTCCATCACGCACCCGGCCCGAGTCGGCGAACTGTCTCCGCCAACGATGCGGCGTCGCCGACTTCAGGTGTGGGCAGCAACGCGATGACGGGCGTACGCACGCCTGCGTCGGCGTAGGCCTGTACCTGCGCGCGACAGGACTCGGGTGAGCCATTAAGGACCAGCGCGTCGACGACGTCGTCGGGAACGGCAGCCGCCGCAGCGGCCCGATCACCGGCTGCCCAGGCGGCGTGCATCGGCGCCAGCGCCGCACCGCGGCCGAGCCAGTCGTGGAATGCGGCATAGGCCGGCACGGTCAGGTAAGTCGAGATCAGCGTGCGCCCCAGGGTGCGGGCGTAGCCGGTGTCCTCGGTCGGACAGACGAAGATCCGAGCCACGACGTCCGCTTCGTCGTTGCCCATCGACTCGACGCAGCGGGGCACATCGGTCGCGGCCAGCCAGTTGAGGATCGCGCCGTCAGCCTCACGGCCAGCCAACTGCAACATCTGCGGCCGCAACGCCGCGAGCAGCACAGGCGGCGGCACGGCGGGCGGGGCGTCGAGCTTGAACCGCTTGATCGCGATAGTGTCGTACTGGCCGTCGACGCGCTCCCCGGCCAGCGCCGCCTTGACGACGCGCAGCACATCGCGGCTGCGCCGGTACGGCTCGTCGAACTCGAGGCCGTTCCAGTTCGCCACGATCACCGGGCTGGACGCGCCGAGACCGAGCACAAACCGGCCCGGTGCCGCGGCGGCCATGGTCGCAGCCGACATCGCGATCAGGGCCGGGCCGCGGGTGAACACCGGCACGATCGCGGTGCCCAGGCGCAACGTTGGTTCCCAGGCCGCAGCGAGCGCCAAGGGCACGAACGCGTCGGTGCCATTGGTCTCGGCCGACCACACGTCGGTGTAGCCGAACCCGGGCAGCGCCCGGATCAGATCGGAGTGTGCGAGCAGTGCGACGCCGGTCAGCGGCAGCGTGAGACCCCAGCCCATCAGGCCCGCACCTCCAGGGCCGTCAGGACGAAGTCGGCCAGCTCGGTCCCGATCTGGACCGGCCGCTTGCGCCCGTGCGGGCGATACCACAGCGGCAGTTCGTTGATGACGCCGAAGATGGTGAAGGTCACGATCTCCGGCGATGCCACCGCCGCGAACTGCCCGGTGGCCTGTCCGTCGCGCACCAGCCGGGCGACGGTGTCGTGATAGCGCCGTCGAGCGCGGCGATACTGCTCGGTGCGTTCGTCGCCCAGCTTGTGCTGCTCGCGCCAGAACACCAGCGCCTGCTGCGCGCTGGCCGCCGTCGATTCGACGAGATCGAGGATCAGGGCGCGCAGCGTCTCAGCCGGGGCGCGACCTTCGGCCAGGATCGCGTCCATCGCGGCGAGCTGGCGCGTGATCAGATCGCCGTACACCTCGTACAGCAGGGCCTCCTTGCTCGCGAAGTGGTGATAGAAGCCGCCCTTCGCGACGCCGGCCTGGTTGATCACCTGCGTCACGCTCGTGCCGTCGTAGCCCTGCCGCGCGAACAGTTCAACGGCTGCAGAGAGCACTCTTTCCTTTCCTGCGCTCATGTGTAGGCGCGAAGTTCTTCGCGGGCGACGGAGCGGAGGTGGACCTCGTCGGGGCCGTCGGCGAGGTGCAGGGTGCGCAACTGGGCCCACATCTCGGCAAGGGGCGTGTCACCGGACACGCCCGCGCCACCGTGCGCCTGGATGGCCCGGTCGACCACGAACGATGCGGCCCGCGGTGCGGCGACCTTGATCGCGGCGATCTCGGTGCGGGCACCCTTCGCGCCGACACTGTCGATGAGCCAGGCCGCCTTGAGCACGAGCAGCCGGGCTTGCTCGATGGCCAGCCGCGACTCGGCGATCCACTCCTGCACCACACCATGGCCGGCGATCGGCGAGCCGAAGGTCGACCGAGAGGTCGTACGCGCGCACATGAGTTCCAGCGCCCGTTCGGCCATCCCGATACAGCGCATGCAGTGGTGGATGCGCCCGGGACCGAGCCGGGCCTGAGCCATCATGAAGCCGCCGCCTTGGGGGCCGAGCAGGTTGGCGGCGGGCACCCGGACCTGTTCGAAGTCGATGACGCCGTGGCCACCGTGCGGACCGTCGTCATAACCGAACACCGTCGTCGACCGGGTCACCGCAACGCCGGGCGCATCCAGCGGAACCAGGATCATCGAATGCCGCGCATGCCGGTCCGCCTCGGGGTCGCTGACCCCCATCACGATGGCGACCCGGCACTGCGGGCGCAGCGCTCCCGTCGACCACCATTTGCGGCCGTTGACGACGTACTCCTCGCCCTCGCGGGTGATCGTCGTCGCGATGTTGGTGGCATCCGAAGACGCCACGGCCGGCTCGGTCATCGAGAAGCAGGAGCGGATCTCGGCGTTGAGCAGCGGCCGCAGCCACTGCTGGTGCTGCTCGTCGGTGCCGAACATCGCGAGCAGCTCCATGTTCCCGGTGTCGGGAGCCGAGCAGTTCATCGCTTCTGGAGCGATCGCGGCCGAACGCCCGGAGAGTTCCGCGATCGGCGCGTAGTCGAGCACGGACAGCCCGGCACCGAAGCGTTCGTCCGGCAGGAAGAGGTTCCAGAGCCCTTGCTGGCGAGCCTCGTCCTGCAACGGGCCGAGCACGTCCGGCGTGCGGAACGGCTCGCCGGCCGCGCGGTTGTCAGCGGCCTGGGTCTCGAAAGTTGGTTCAGCCGGGTAGACGTGCGTCTCCAGGAACCGCCCCACCTGCTCCTGCAGCGCGTGCGAGCGTTCGCTGTGCCGGAAGTCCATGCCAGTCTCCTATCGGTCGGCCAACCGCTGCAGCGCGGATTCGAGCAGGCCGGGCACCCCCGCGCCGAAATGGTCGAACCCGCTGCCGACGGTCTTGCCCTGCAGGTAGCGGTGGTGAATGCCTTCGGCGACGACGGCGAGCTTGAAGTAGCCGAAGCCGACGTACCAGTCGAGCTCGGTCAGGTCACGCTGCGAGCCGGCCGCGTACCGCTCGACCAGTTGCTCGGGACTGAGGAAGCCGTCCTCAGGCCGCATCCGCGGCATCACGAAGTCCTCGTCGGCCGAGAGCGTTTGGTACACGACCAGCAGGCCGACGTCGGTAAGCGGGTCGCCGAGAGTGGCCATCTCCCAGTCGACGACGGCGGCGATGCTCGCGAGGTCGGGGCTGAACATGACGTTGGTCAGGCGGTAGTCCCCGTGCACGATGGCGGGTGCCGACGAGTGCGGCAGCGTGGCGCTGAGCCGATCGACTACTCGACCCAGCTGCGCGCGCGGCTCGGTTTCCGACGCCTGCCACTGCCCGTGCCAGCGCTTGACCTGCCGCGCCAGGAAGCCCTCGGGGCGCCCGAAGTCACTGAGGCCGACCGCGGCCGGGTCGACGGCATGCAAAGTGCCGAGTGTGTCGACGAGGCGCTCGCACGTCGTCCGCGCCCCGTCGCGGTCGAGGCGGGCCAATGCGTCGGAACGATCGAACACCACGCCGTCGATGAAACTCATCAGGTAGAAGGGTGCGCCGAGCACGTCGACGTCCTCGCACAAGGCGACGGCCCGGGCCACCGGAACACCGGTGTCGGCGAGTGCGCTGATGACCCGGTACTCGCGCACCATGTCGTGCGCTGTCGGCAGTACGTGCGCCAGCGGCGGCCGCCGCAGGGCCCACACCGTCACCCCGTCGGTGACGCGGTAGGTGAGATTCGACTTGCCGCCGGCGATGACTTCGCCGCTCAGGTCGCCCTGGCGCAAGCCGGGACGGGCCGAGTCCAGCCAACCACGCAGCGCGACGAGATCGAGGCCGGGGAGTTCGGTCATGCCGACACCGACTCACCAATCACCTTGGCCCGCACGGAGGTGAGCGGCTTGCTTCCGGTTGGCACTCGTCACACCCTAGGGACCGACCGGTCGGTCCACAAGGTACCCGTCGGGGCTAGGCCGCGGAGACGTGGAACAGGCTGCCTACGCCGAAGCAGACGGCCGCGGCGACCACGCCCAGTACAAGTTGTCGCGTGCCGGAGTAGAGCCAGCCGCGGACCGTGAAGCGGGCAGTGAGCGCGCCGGCCGCGAAGAGCGCAGCTACGGCGAGCACGGCCGAGGCGACGACATTCGTCGCACCGAGCAGGTACGGCAGGAGCGGGATGAATGCCCCGACGCTGAACGACAACAGTGACGAGATGGCGGCGATCTTCGGGCTCGGCAGCTGACCGGGGTCGACGCCCAATTCCTCTTGGGTATGGATGAGCAGCGCCTGCTCCGGGTCACGCGACAACTGGCGGGCCACTTGGTCGGCCAGCGCTGGCTCGACACCCCGCGCGATGTACATCTGAGTGAGCTCCGCAAGCTCGGCCGCGGAGTTGTGCTCCAGTTCGTGGCGCTCGACCTCGATCTCGGCGTGCGCCGATTCGTTCTGGCTCTGCACGGAGATGTATTCGCCCACGGCCATCGAGAAGGCGCCGGCGACCAACCCGGCGAGGCCGGCCAGCGAAACCACGCTGGGCTTCGCCTGACCACCGTTGAAACCGACGATCAAGGCAAAGTTCGAGACCAGTCCGTCCATCATGCCGAAGACCGTCGGCCGCAACCAGCCGCCGCCGAAGTCGCGGTGTTCGTGGTGGATCTCCGGGTCGGGCAGCCCCGGCAGCTCAGTCATCGCGTCGGCCATGAACCTGCACCTCCTCACCGTCGATGGAGCCGGCGGCCGCTTCGGCGTCAGCCGGGTCGGCCGAGGTCTCGGCCCGGTCACCGATGTACGGCGTGGGCTCGCGCCCGGAGTGCCAGCCACCGTGACGCACGAACCAGGCCAGCCCGATCAGGAACACGACGAGGGCGGTCCAGTCGTTCAGCCGCACGCCGAAGAAGTGGTTGGCGTGGTCAGTGCGCAGGGCCTCGATCCACGCACGCCCGACCGTGTACCCCATCGCGTAGAGCGCAGCCACAGTCCCGCGGCCGAGTCGCCAACGCCGGTCGGCGTAGAGCAGCAGCAGGCCGAGCCCGATGTCCCACAGCGACTCGTAGAGGAACGTCGGCTGGTAGTACCCGCAGATCGTGGCTCCGACGTGACCGAAGCTGCAGGCCTGCGCGTGCCCCGTGGCGGTGTCGATGTCGTGGATCTGCAACTTCCACGGCAGGCTGGTCGCACTGCCGTACAACTCGTTGTTGAACCAGTTGCCCCAGCGCCCGATGCCCTGCGCCAGCACCACGCCCGGGACCGCCGCGTCGGCGAAGGTGACGATCGACATGGACTTGCGCCGGCACCCGATCCAGGCGCCGAGCCCGCCGAACGCGATGGCCCCCCATATGCCGAGCCCGCCGTCCCAGATCTTGAACGCGTCGAGCGGATGCTTGCCCGCTGCGAAGTACAGCTCCGGATCGGTCAACACGTGGTACACCCGGCCGCCGATGATGCCGAACACGACCGCCCAACCCGCGACGTCCCACACGTCCTCGTCGGTGCCACCACGTTCGCGCCAGCGCCGGGCCGTCAACCACAGCGCGACGATGATGCCGACGACGATGCACAGCGCGTAGGCGCGAATCGGGAGTGGTCCGAGATGCCACACACTGCGGGTCGGGCTCGGAATCGCCGCGAGTGGGTGCACGCGACAACGGTAGCCGTTGGACCGGGCGTACTGGTTACGGTTGAGGGTATGGCAACAGACGAGATGCGCGCCGTCGTCGTCACGACGAACGGCGGACCAGAAGTCCTCGACGTCCAGACCCGACCCATTCCCGAGCCCGGCCCCGCCCAGGTGCTGGTCGAGGTCGCCGCGTCAGGCGTCAACTTCATCGACGTATACCGGCGCCAGGGTGTCTATCCGGTACCGACCCCGTTCGTGCTCGGCTCCGAATGTGCCGGTCGGGTCCTGGCGGTCGGGAGCGAGGTCAGCGACTTCGCCCCCGGCGACGTGGTCGCGACAGCGGCCGGCAATGGCACGCACGCCACAGCGACGGTCATCGACGCCGCGCAGGCCGTACCGGTGCCGGCCGAAGTGTCTCCCGAGCAAGCCGCCGCCGCGATGCTGCAGGGCATGACGGCCCACTACCTGCTCAACTCGACCTACGCCGTGCGGGCCGGCGACGAGGTGCTGGTGCACGCCGCCGCAGGCGGGGCGGGCCACCTGCTGGTCCAGCTGGCCAAGGCCAACGGCGCCCACGTGATCGGCACCGTCGGCAGCGCCGAGAAGGAGCAGGCCGCCCGGGCCGCCGGTGCTGATGTCGTCATCCGCTATGACGAGGTGACCGACCTGGCCGAAGAGGTCCGCCGGGCCTCCGACGGCGGCGTACACGTCGTCTACGACGGAGTCGGCAAGTCGACGTTCGACGCGTCGCTGGCGTCGTTGCGTCCGCGCGGCATGCTGGCGCTGTTCGGCGCAGCGAGCGGTCAGGTTCCCCCGTTCGACATCCAACGCCTCAACTCGGGCGGATCGTTGTTCCTGACCCGTCCGACCCTTGGCCACTACACCGCCGAGCGTTCGGAGTTGCTCTGGCGGGCGGCCGAGGTGCTCGGTGCCATCGCCGACGCGACGCTGCACGTCACGATCGGTGGACGCTATGCCCTTGATCAGGCCGGAGACGCTTATCGCGACCTCGAAGGCCGCAAGACGATGGGCAAGCTACTGGTCGTGCCATGACCGCGCGCCCGATTTAACCGCTTTGATATTGCTTGTCCGCGCAGCACGGTCCACAGTTATTAGTTGCTCGCCCCAGCGGGAGGGATTTCCCCGCCCGTGACTGTTCGGCTCGACACCACCGGTCATGGGCGGGGGAAGGCGAAGCGTCAGCGGCGCACGCCATCGGCCAGGTCGGCCGCCAGATCGCGCACCGCGCGCACTCCGGATGCGTCGGGATCGTCAAGCAGGCAGCGCACCAGCGCCGAACCGACGATCACGCCGTCGGCGAATGTGCCCACCTCGGCCGCCTGGTCCCCGTTTGACACGCCGAGACCAACGCAGACCGGCACCTGTGGTGCGAGGGCCCGGACTCGCGCGACCAATGCCTCGGCCGCGCTGCCCATCGTCGTGCGGGCACCCGTGACGCCCATGGTCGACGCCGCGTAGACGAATCCGCGCGACGCCGCAGCGGTGGATGCGATGCGCGCGTCCGTCGAGGACGGCGCCACCAGGAAGATCCGGTCCAGGCCGTACTCGTCGCTCGCCGCGAGCCAGGCCCCGGCCTCGTCGGGGATCAGGTCCGGGGTGATCGCACCCGAACCGCCGGCCGCGGCAAGATCGGCCGCGAACCGCGCGACCCCGTACCGGTCGATCGGATTCCAGTACGACATCACCACAGCCGCCGCGCCCCTGGCCTGCACGGCCGCGACTGCGCCCAGCGCGTCGGCAACGCTCACGCCGGCCCGGACAGCGGGCTCGGCCGCGGCTTGGATGGTGGGCCCGTCCATCACCGGGTCGCTGTACGGGACGCCGACTTCGACGATGTCCGCGCCGCCGTCGACGAGCGCGAGCATGGCTTCGATGGAGACGTCGACGGACGGGTAGCCAACCGGCAGGTAGCCGATCAGTGCGGCCCGGCCCTCGGCGTTCGACTTGGCCAGGGCGTCGGACAGCGACGTCACGTCTGGCCGAGCCCGAAGTACTTGGCCGCGGTCTCGACGTCCTTGTCCCCTCGGCCGGAGAGGTTGACCAGGATCACCGCGTCGGGGCCGAGCTCGCGGCCCAGCTCCAGCGCGCCGGCCAGCGCATGGGCCGACTCGATCGCCGGGATGATGCCTTCGGTGCGGCACAACAGCGAAAACGCGGCCATGGCCTGAGCGTCGGTGACCGGGCGGTACTCGGCCCGGCCGGTGTCGTTGAGGTAGGAGTGCTCGGGGCCGACCCCGGGATAGTCCAGGCCGGCCGAGATCGAATGCGACTCGATGGTCTGGCCGTGCTCGTCCTGCAGCAGGTACGAGCGCGCGCCGTGGAGCACGCCGGGCGCACCGCCGGTGATCGTGGCTGCGTGCCGTCCGCTGTCGATGCCGTCGCCGCCGGCTTCGAAGCCGACCAGCCGCACCGATGCGTCCGGCACGAACGCGGTGAAGATCCCGATCGCGTTCGATCCACCGCCGACGCACGCCGCCACCACGTCGGGGAGCCGGCCGACGCGCTCCAACACCTGCGCCCGGGCCTCGTCGCCGATGATGCGCTGGTACTCGCGCACCATCAGCGGGAACGGGTGCGGGCCGGCGACGGTGCCGAACACATAGTTGGTGGTCTCGACGTTGGTCACCCAGTCGCGCATGGCCTCGTTGATCGCGTCCTTGAGCGTGCGCGATCCCGTCGTCACGGGGACGACGGTTGCGCCGAGCAACTGCATGCGCACGACGTTGAGAGCCTGCCGGCGGGTGTCCTCCTCGCCCATGTAGACGGTGCAATCCAGGCCCATGAGCGCGGCCGCGGTAGCGGTGGCCACGCCGTGCTGGCCCGCTCCGGTTTCGGCGATAACCCGCTTCTTGCCGATTCGCTGGGTGAGCAGGGCCTGGCCGAGCACGTTGTTGATCTTGTGTGAACCCGTGTGGTTGAGGTCTTCACGCTTGAGCAGGACGCGCGCCCCGCCGGCATGTTCGGCGAACTTCGGTACGTCGGTCAGCGGCGACGGCCGGCCGGTGTAGTCACGGTGCAGCCGCTGCAGTTCGGCGCCGAAGTCGGGATCGTGCCGGGTGGCGTGGAAGGCAGCAGTCAGCTCGTCGATCGCGGCGACCAGCGCCTCGGGTACGAACCGCCCGCCGAACTGGCCGAAGTGGCCGGTGGCGTCGGGCGTGGCGGGATCAGCAGTCATGGCAGTGGGGCTCCAGGATGAGTGTCGCAACCATACCGGCGCGCCCAACCCCGATTGGGCAGCTTCTGGCGGCCTCACGCCGCCAGAGGCTGCACGATCGGGGAAACGAGCTAGGCGATGACCGCGTCGACGGCCTTCTTGAGCGCGCTGGGCTGGGCCGGGCTCGTGGGGGCCTTCTTGCGCATCGACTCCATCTTGGCGCCGATCTCCTGCAACTGCTTGCGGCCGACACCGGAGCGGACCTCGGGGAACCAATCCCCCTCTTCCTCTTCGATGTGGTGCGTGACCGACTCGATCAGCACGGTGGTCTTGGCGTCGAAGCGCTCGTCGTCGGGGTTGAGCATCATCAGCTCGGCGCAGAGCACGTCAGCAACGTGGTGCTCCTCGTAGGACTCGAGGATGTCGTCCTCAAGGTCTGGCATCAGCTTGCGGACCTCGGGATACATGACCTCGTTCTCGAGGTAGGTGTGCACGGTCAGCAGCTCGATGATCTTCTTGACGAGCTGGCCCTTCGTGGCCGTCGCGTTGTCGCCGGCCTTCTCGAACTGACTGAACAGGCGACGCACTTCCTTATGGTCGTTCTTCAACAGGACGATCGCGTCCGTGGACATGGCAGCCTCCGTCGGAAAATGGACGACCCTCCAGCCGTCACCGCATCTGCTTACCCCGGCCGGGCCGCTCTCAATCGGCATCCGGACGGCGTGGGTCGCGTGGGGCGGCGGGCGGCGCAGGCGATCTGCGTCCCGACACAAAGGTGCGCCGCAGCCGATCGGTCGGGGCCGATCGACTGCGGCGCGGTGGTTGACGGAGGGACCCCGGCGACCCCCATCGCGTCGGGGGTCCCTCCGTCAAGTCATGGGACCGCTAGCGTCGCAGCGCGCAGTTGTAACCTGAGCTGGCCAGGACGGTCGGCAGGGCAACGCGTTGATTGAGCGGAGCAGTGGCAAAAGTTAGCCTGCTGCGCGGTCATCGTGATCCTCAGGTTCGAGGTCACCGAAAGTGGTGGGTCTGAGCTAGCGCTCCCCACGTCCGAGATACGACGTTGGGCCCTACCTGGCTGCGAACTCAACCTACGAAGATCTTAACCGGCCAGCAGTCCGTAGTCCAGTGTTTGCTTGGAGTGTCGGGAGTTACTTAACGTGACGCTCGCGGCGTGGCCGGATGCGAGCCGGCGGTGACCAGGTCGGCAACCGCCTGGCGCGGATCGGCGTCCGTTACCAGTCCCTCGCCGACCAGTACCGCGTCAGCACCCGCGGCCGCGTACTCGATGAGGTCTCTCGGTCCGCGCACACCGGATTCGGCGATCTTGACGATCTCGCCGGGCAAGCCCGGGGCGATGCGCTCGAACGCCGACCGATCGACGGCCAACGTCTTGAGGTCGCGCGCATTCACACCGATGACTCGCGCGCCTGCGTCGAGGGCGCGCGATGCTTCGTCCTCGGTATGCACTTCGACAATCGCGGTCATGCCCAGCGACTCGATCCGCTCCCGAAGGCCGATGAGGGTGTTCTGGTCGAGCGCAGCGACGATCAACAAGACCACGTCGGCGCCGTGGGCGCGGGCCTCGTGCACCTGGTAGGACCCGAGGACGAAATCCTTGCGCAACACCGGCACCTGGACTGCGGCCCGCACCGAATCAAGATCTTCGAGCGAACCACCGAACTGCCGCTGCTCAGTGAGCACGCTGATCATCCGGGCACCGCCGGCCTCGTACTCGGCGGCGAGGGCGGCGGGATCGGCGATGCTGGCCAGCGTCCCCTTCGACGGGCTGCGTCGCTTCACTTCGGCGATCACCCCGACGCCCGGTGCCCTCAGTGCGGCGAGTGCGTCCAGCGCCGGCGAAACCTGCGTCAAGCGGGCCTTGATCTCGTCGAGGGAGAGAACTTCCTCGCGCGCTGCGACGTCCTCACGAACACCGGCGACGATCTCGTCCAGAACGCTGGGCACTGCTGACGCCTCCCGAGTCCGGGTACGACTACTTTCACCGAGACTAGCCAGCGCGCACGCGCGACCGGCGCGCGGGTCCGGAACACGCACCGTCAAGCGGTCAGCGCCGTGGCTCAGACGTCGGATCGTCGCCGCGGTCGAGAGCGGTCCACATCGAGGCATCCGCACGGGCCCGCTCAGTCTCGGCGTCCTCGATCGCGGGTCGGCTCGCCGCCGGCGCGTCGTACCGCGCGGACATGGCGGCCCAGCCGCCACCTCGCACAACGACGAGCAATCCAGCCGCGACGATGAGCAGCCCGCACGCCGCCGACAGCGCCGGCCATTGAGCGTGCACGGTCACGTGTGGCACGACGCTCGGGTCCGAACCGACGGCAGCATGGCGGGCGCGGACGAAGGCCCGGGCTCGCGCGGCACTCACCGCGTCCAGACCCATCACCGAGCGCCACACGAGCAACGCGCCCGCGACAGCGAGCACCGCGCCGACGCTCCGCCGCACGGCGCCGCGCGTCGCGAGCACGGCCACGACGCCGGCCAGCGCGACCAGTCCGAGCGCGGTCGTCGCAGCGTCCAGCAGATGCCCGCTCACGCCGAGGAAATCGTCAGCCAGCGGACGGGCCCGCGGAGTGCACACCGTTTGCCAGGTGCGCCGGGCGATGAGCAGCCCGGCACCGGCGCCGAGCAGGTCGAGCAGCAGCGCGAGTGCGAACTCGACGCGCTTATTCATCGGCAATCGGTCGCAACGTCTCGGCCGTCGCGATCGCCTGCAGGACGGCGCGCGCCTTGTTCTGCGTCTCCTGCTCCTCGAGCTCCGGAACGCTGTCCGCGACGATCCCGGCCGCCGCTTGCACGTGTGCGATTCCGTCGCGCATCACCGCGGTCCGGATCGCGATTGCCATGTCCAGGTCGCCGGCCGCGTCGAGATAGCCGACCGCCCCGCCGTAGATGTTGCGGCGCACCGGTTCGAGCTCGTCGATCAACTCCATCGCCCGCACCTTGGGCGCGCCGGTCAGTGTGCCGGCCGGGAACGTCGCAGTGAGCACATCGAAGGCGTCCTTGCCTTCGGCGACCTGGGACTCGACCGTGGACACGATGTGCCACACGTGGCTGTATCGCTCGACCGCTCCGAACTCGACCACCTGGACAGTGCCGGGCGCCGACACCCGCCCCAGATCGTTGCGGGCGAGGTCGACGAGCATGACGTGCTCGGCCTGCTCTTTCGGATCGCCGATCAATTCCGCCGCCAGCGCCGCGTCGCGCTCGGCTGTCTCGCCCCGGCGGCGGGTGCCGGCGATCGGGTGCAGCACCGCGCGACCGTCACTGACGGTGACGAGAGCCTCGGGGCTGCAACCGACGATGTCGACGTCGGCGGTGCGCAGGAAGTACATGTACGGCGACGGGTTGAGGGTGCGCAGCACCCGGTAGACGTCGAGCGGGTCGGCCGTCGTCGCGACGGAGAACCGCTGCCCGATCTGGACCTGGAAGACCTCGCCCGCCCGCACGGCCTCGAGCGCCAGCTCTACCGCCGGTTGGTACTCCCCCGCCGGCGTGCGCGAGACCGCCTCCTTCGCCGGCGCGCGGGACACGGTGGCGACGGTCGGCGGCGCCGGGGTCGCCAGTCCTGCCTGCATCGAGTCCAGCCTGCGGGTCGCGTCGTCGTACGCATCGTCGAGCTCCGCGGCCGACATCCCGGCGTGCACCAGCGCGTTCGCGATCAGCACCACCGTGCACTCGTGGTGGTCGACGGCTGCCAGGTCGGTGACGAGCAGCATCGTGAGGTCGGGCAGGCCGAGTTCGTCGACGGCCTTCTCGGGCAGGCGCTCGATGTAGCGCACCACGTCGTATCCGAGGTAACCGACGAAGCCGCCGGTGAGCGGGGGCAGGCCGGGCAGTCGCGGCGCCGACACCGCGCGCCAGGCCTGGCCGAGCACGGCCAGAGGATCACCGCCGGTGGGCAGGCCGGCCGGTACCGACCCGGTCCAGACCGCCTCGCCGTGAGCGACCGACAGCGCGGCGATGGCGTCGACCCCGACGAAGGACCACCGCGAGAACGAAGCTCCGGGCTCGGCCGATTCGAGCAGGAAGGTTCCAGGGCGTCCGGCCGCCAGCTTCCGGTACACACCGACCGGAGTCTCACCGTCGGCGAACAGCGTGCGAGTGATCGGCACCAGCCGGTGGGTGCGGGCCAGGTCGTCAAGATCCGAGCGGCTGATCACGGCGCGCCGCCGGTGTCGGCCGGGGCGTTGACGGGCAGCGCGCCTGCGTCGAAGCAACTGCGGTCACCGGTGTGACACGCGGCGCCGACCTGGTCGACCCGGACGAGCAGCGAGTCACCGTCGCAGTCCAGCGACACCGACTTGACGTGCTGCAGGTGTCCGGACGTTTCGCCCTTGACCCAGTACTGCTGGCGCGAACGCGACCAGTAGGTCGCCCGACCGGTCGTGAGCGTGCGGTGCAGGGCCTCATCGTCCATCCAGCCGACCATCAGCACCTCACCGGTGTCGTGTTGCTGGACGACGGCGACGACCAAGCCGGCGCCGTCGCGCTTCAGGCGATTGGCGACGGCAGGATCGAGAGCGCTGGCGGGCATGCCGTCGATTGTCCCTAACCGCGCTAGTCGCTTCCCACCGGCAACCGGACGGTGACCGTGCTGCCGGCGTCGACCGTGCTCTCGAACGAGACGGTGCCGCCGTGGGCCGCCACTACGGAGGCCACGATCGCCAGCCCTAACCCGCTGCCGCCGCGCGCGCGGCTGCGGGCCTTGTCGGCTCGCCAGAACCGCTCGAACACGTGCGCCGCCTCGTCAGGCGGCAGGCCCGGGCCGGCATCGACGATCCGGACCACGACGTCGGCACCCTCGCTGCGGGCGTCAACGGAGATCGGGCCGTCCGGACGGGTGTGCACGGCCGCATTGGTGACGAGGTTGCGGATCACGCGCAGCAATTGGTCGCGATCGCCGAGCACGGTGAGGCCAGGCGCAGCGGCGACGTCGATGCGGCGGTCGGGAAAGGCGGCGCGCACTCCGCTGACGGCCTCGTCCAGCACGTCGGCGACGTCGACCGGTTCGCGCTGCTGCGGCTGGCCGTCCTGATCGCTGCGAGCCAGGGTCAGCAGATCGTCGACCAGCCGCGACATCCGGGTGCCCTCGGACTCGATCCGCTCCAAGTTGTCAGCCGGTTCGACCGCCCCGTGTGCGCGCTGCATACGGGCCAGCTCGGCGTAGCCGCGGATCGAGGTCAACGGCGTGCGCAACTCATGTGAGGCATCGGCCAGGAACTGCCGCATCCGCTGCTCGTTGGCCAGGCGAGCCGCGAACTGGGTCTCGACCGCGGCGAGCAGCGTGTTCATCGACTCGGCCAACTGGCCGACTTCGGTGCCGGACTCGACCACGGGCACGCGGCGGTCCAGCCCGGCGCCGTCCGGCGACAGCTCGGCGGTCACCTCCCGCGCCGTACTCGTGACGCGGCGCAAGGGCCGCAGACCGAAAGACACGCCGTAGGCCGTCAGCAGGAACGCCAGCGCCACCGCGCTGGCACCGATCGTGATCTCCAGCACCAGCAAGCGATGCAGCGTGTTGTGCACGTCGTCGGTGCCCAGTCCGATCACAACGACACCAGTGAGGCCGGGTTGGCTGTCGGCGATCACCCGCAACTGATGACCGTCGGTAGTCGTGATGCTGGAAGGTCGCGCATCGCCATCAGCCAGCCGCGCGCGGTCGCCGCTCGACAGGTTCATGTGCCGCACCGGCCCGAGGGTCGGCACGTGGTCCAAAACGTCGCCGGTCGTGCTCAGCTGGCTGATCCACACAACCTGCGGGCTGGGGCTGATCGCGCCTTCCTGGATCAGCTTCTGCACGGGTTGACCAGCAGTCGTCTGCAGCTGCTGGTCGAGGCGGTTCAGCAGGAACGAGCGCAACGCGAAGTAGGTGCCGATGCCGGTGGCCAGGACCAGGACGACCACCAAGCTGACCACGCCGGTGACGAGCCGGCCGGTGAGGCTGCGGGGCGCCAGCCGCCAGCGGCGGGGCGGCCGTTCGGCCGGATACGGCAGCTGCTCGTCCCATGCGGCCGGCGCGGCGTCGTTGGGGTCGACGGGCTCGACGTCGCCCGCCCAGGTTTGCGTGGGCGGGGCGACGCCGATGGCATCGACGGACGGGTCACTACTCATGCTCGCTCAAGCGTGACACGCCAGGGCATGGCTGGGTTAAGCGCGCGGTGCCTTGATGACGTAGCCGGCACCCCGCACGGTGTGGATGAGCTTGGGTTCGACCGAATCGACCTTCTTGCGCAGATAGCCGATGTAGAGCTCCACGATGTTGGACTGACCCTGGAAGTCGTACTTCCACACCCGGTCAAGGATCTGGGACTTCGACAGCACGACGCGCTCATTGCGCATGAGGTAGCGCAGTAGCTCGAACTCGGTCGCGGTCAGGTGGACCTCGACGCCGGCCCGAGTCACTTCGTGGCTGTTCTCGTCCAGCTCCAGATCGGCGATGTGCAGCACGCCCTCGCGGGTCTCGTCCGGCGAGGAGCGCCGCAGCACCGCGTGCACGCGGGCGAGCAGTTCCTCGATGCTGAACGGTTTGACGACGTAGTCGTCGGCGCCCGCACGCAGGCCGCCGATCCGGTCGTTGGCGGCGTCGCGCGCGGTCAGGAAGATCACCGGCACTTGCGAGCCGGCCGAGCGCAGGCTCTGCAGCACGCCGAGCCCGTCCATCCCGGGCATCATGACGTCCAGGACGATCAGGTCGGGGTCGTTGGCGGCAACCGCCGCGAGTGCTGCCGGACCGCTGTCGGCCGTGACGGTCTCGAAGCCGTCGAAGCGCAATGCCGAGGACACCAGGTGGGTGACGTTGTCCTCGTCGTCGACCACGAGCACCCGGCGCTTCGTTGCTGGTGACGACGACATCGCTGCGCTCATCTCTCGGTTCTCCCTCGGGGGCGGTCTCGGTCCACGCTGTGTCCATCCTGAGCGTTGGGCCTGAGGGAGCTATGGGAAGTTGCTGTGGAATGCATGTGTCCGTCGCTCAGGTGTCTTCGGCGGCCTTGGCCGAGCGACGGGGCAGCCAGAGCCGGGACCCGACGTAATCACCCGACGCCGGCAGGAGCGCGAAGGTCAGCGCGGTGGCCGAGGTCAGAGCGAGGACGACCGGCACGGCGGGCGAGCCGGTGGTGGAGTCGAAGATGAAGTCCACGCAGACAACCAACGTCGTGAGCTGGCCGACGACGAACGGCCAGCGGCGACGGCCGTTCATGAACCAGAAGATGGTGATCACCATTGCCACCAGCAGCACGACGGTGATGACGCCGGCGACCTTCTCGCCGCCACGGGTGCTCGTGATGTCCGGCGGTTGCACCGGATGGAGGAAACCGTGCGCGAGGAACAGCACCGCATAGACGGCCAGGAACGGCGTCGGTGCTACCCCAGCCGCGACCGACGCGGTCACGACCGGTGGCGCGTCGCGCAGGTCGTCGTCGTCGGCCACGGTGCCCAGCATGCCCCAAGGTATGCCGGCAGCCGTGCTCACCGCGCCATCCGCGCCAACCTGCCGGACTCAGCGGACCTCGGCGCCGCCGGCCCGCAGGGCCGCCTTCACGTCGCCGACGGTGAGCTGGCCGAAGTGGAAGACACTCGCCGCCAGGACGGCATTGGCCCCCGCGGCGACGGCGGGAGCGAAGTCCTCGACCCGGCCCGCTCCCCCGCTGGCGATCACCGGCACCTGGACCGCGGCCCGGACCAGGCGGATCAGTTCGAGGTCGTAGCCATCCTCAGTGCCGTCGGCATCCATCGAGTTGAGGAGGATCTCGCCGGCTCCGACCTCGGCCGCCCGCCGGGCCCAATCGACGGCGTCGATCCCGGTACCGGTGCGCCCGCCGTGGGTGGTGACCTCGAAGCCGCTCGGCGTCGGTTCCGAGCCCGGTCGCACCCGCCGGGCGTCGACGGAGAGCACCAGCACCTGCCGACCGAACCGCTCCGCTATCTCCCGCAGCAGGTCAGGACGCGCGATCGCGGCGGTGTTGATGCCGACCTTGTCCGCACCGGCACGCAGAAGGGCGTCGACGTCGGTTACCGACCGTATGCCGCCACCGACCGTCAGCGGGATGAAGACCTGGTCGGCGGTGCGGCGCACGACCTCGTACGTGGTCTCGCGGCCGGATGACGACGCCGTGATGTCGAGGAACGTCAGCTCGTCCGCGCCCTGTGCGTCGTAGCGGCGGGCGAGTTCCACCGGGTCGCCGGCGTCGCGCAACCCAGTGAAATTCACGCCCTTGACGACCCGGCCGGCGTCGACGTCCAGACAGGGGATCACCCGTACCGCGACACCCATTCCGTCAGCATCTCCTCGACCTGGGCCGGTGCGAGGCCTGTGACCGGCCGGCGCCATGCTACGCAGCCTGCTCCTTCGGTTTGCCGGGTCCGACAAATGGGAATTATCCTGCCGCCTTCGACCCCATTCGAGAGTGGTCCGACACGAGACCGAGGTGGCACCGGTGAGCGAACCGCCCGCAGCGACCGAAGACAACACCGATCGGCTGACCACGGACAACATCAAAGCGGTGGCCGCGGCCTTCCTCGGTTGGACGATGGACGCGTTCGACTACTTCATCGTCGTGCTCGTCTACGCCGACATCGCCGACGACTTCGGGGTATCGCTGACCCGCATGGCGTTCCTGACGACGGTTACGTTGATCATGCGCCCGGTCGGCGCCGCGATCTTCGGCATGTGGGCCGACAAGGTCGGGCGCAAGCGCGCACTCATCGTCGATGTGAGCTTCTACTCCGTCGTCGGCTTCCTCTGCGCCTTCTCGCCGAACTACACGGTGCTGTTGGTGCTGCGGCTGCTGTACGGCATCGGGATGGGCGGCGAGTGGGGCCTCGGCGCGTCGTTGGCGATGGAAAAGGTGCCGCCGCGCAAACGGGGCCTGGTATCCGGGATCCTCCAGCAGGGCTACGCGGCTGGCTACCTCTTCGCCGCGATCGCGTATCTGCTCGTGCGCAACTACACCGACTGGGGGTGGCGCGGGCTGTTCGCGCTGTCCATCCTGCCGGCGCTGCTGTCCCTGTTCCTGCGCACGAAGGTCACCGAGTCCGAGACCTGGGTCGAGACCAAGGCCAACGTCGAGCGCAACAAGACGACTGTCCGCCAGATTCTGTCTTCCCCGGCCGTGCTGCGGCGGTTCGGCTATCTCGTCCTGCTGATGACCGCCTTCAACTGGATGAGCCACGGCACGCAGGACATCTACCCGACGTTCCTGAAGAAGGGTCTGGACTTCTCGCCGAACACCGCGCTCTACATCGCGATGTTCTACAACGTCGGCGCCCTGCTCGGCGGCACGCTGATGGGTGCCTTCTCCGAACGCGTCGGCCGCCGGGCCGTCGTCGTCGGGTGTGCCTTGCTCGGGTTGCCGCTGCTGCCGCTGTTCGCGGCCTCGCACACCCTCGGTCTGGTCTGCCTCGGCTCGTTCCTGACCCAGTTCCTGGTGCAGGGCGCATGGGGTGTCATTCCGGCGCACCTGAACGAGTTGTCGCCCGCTGAGATCCGCGGCTTCTACCCGGGCGTCACATACCAACTGGGCAACTGCCTGGCCGCGTTCAACCTGCCGATCGAGGAGCGACTGGCCGAGAGCCACAGTTATACGTTCGCGATCACGGCCACGATGATCCCCGTGTTCATCGCGGTCGCGGTACTGGCCGCGATCGGCAAGGAAGCACGCGGCGAGCGGCTGGCGACGTCGAGCGTGGAACCGCCGCAGAGAGCGCCGCTGTCGACCTAACCTGACCAGCCGGTGAGTTCGACCTCGACCAGCATTCGCGGATCGAGGAAGCCGACGACGACGATCATCGCGGTCGTCGGGCGCACGTCGGCGAAAGTGTCGTGATGGGCCCGGCCGACCTCGTCCGCGTGTGCTTGGTCGGTGATGTACATGCGGGTCTGGATGATCGCCTCGAGCGGACAGCCCGCAGCCGCGAGCGCCGCGACACCAGTGCCGAAGGCGGTCATCGCCTGCCGGTACGGGTCGTTCTCGTGCATGAGTTCGCCTCCGACGACGGAGGTGCAGCCGGCCGTGACGAAGAAGGCGCCGGCCCTCACCACCCGGCTGTAGCCGATCAGATCCTCGTACGGCCCACCCGAGCCGAACCGCTCGACCGTGCTCATGCCGCCACCGCCGCCAGTGCTTCCGGCAGCGTGAACGCCCCCGCGTAGAGCGCCTTGCCTACGATCGCGCCTTCGACACCTTCGGCAGCAAGTTCGGCGATCGCGCGCAGGTCGGCCAGCGAAGCCACCCCGCCGCTGGCCACGACCGGCGCGGGCGTGCGGGCACAGACCTCGCGGAGCAGGTCGAGGTTCGGGCCGGTCAGTGTGCCGTCGCGACGCACGTCGGTGACTACGTACCGCGCGCAGCCGTCGGCGTCCAACCGGGCCAGTGTCGTCCAGAGGTCGCCGCCGTCCTGAGTCCAACCCCGCGCCGCCAACGTGGTGCCGCGCACGTCCAAGCCGACCGCGATCTTCTCGCCGTGTTCCGCGATCGCCGAGCGCACCCAATCCGGCGATTCCAGCGCGGCCGTGCCGAGGTTCACCCGCGCCGCCCCGGTGGCGAGTGCGGCCTGCAGCGTGGCGTCGTCGCGAATTCCGCCGGAGAGCTCGACGGCAACGTCCAAACGCTTGACGACGTCGGCCAGCAGTGCCCGGTTGTCGCCGCGTCCGAATGCGGCGTCGAGGTCGACAAGGTGGATCCACTGGGCTCCGCCGCGTTGCCATTCCAACGCCGCGTCCAGCGGATCGCCATACGAGGTCTCCGTGCCCGCCGCACCTTGCACCAACCGGACGGCGGCACCGTCGGCGACGTCGACGGCGGGCAGCAGGACGAGGCTCACTTGCGACTCCGATCGAGAAAGAGCATGACCAGCGCCGGGCTGGCGATGAGCACGACGAGCACGACCAGCAGGACGGCTGCGAACGAGCCGGTGAACAGATAGGCGATCACGAGCAGCACGAGGACGGTGGTGGCGAGTGCGGCCCAGGCCTCCTTGTGGCGACGGAAGGCCGGCCCGTGCTGCCAGAGACGGATCCGGCGCCAGATCAGATCACGGCGTTCGCGCCGGGCCCGCTCGGCCACTTCTCGAGCCTGTCGGGCCGCGGCCTCGGCCGACCGGCGCGCGGCGAGCGCCTCGCGTTCGGCCCGGGCGCTGGCGCGCTGCTTGCTCATCAGCCGGTCCGCTCCGGGCTCTCGATCACAGCGTCCCTACCCAGTTGGCGAGGAGGGCCGCACCGACGTCGCCGGATTTCTCCGGGTGGAACTGCGTGGCGCTGACCGGGCCGTTCTCCACCGCCGCGACGAAGTCCTCACCGTAGTGTGTGCGCGTCACCAGCCCCTCGGTCTCGTGCACGGCGTAGGAGTGCACGAAGTAGCAGCGGGCGTCATCCGCGATGTTGGCAAAGAGCGTCGATCCGGGCGGCACGTCGAGGGTGTTCCACCCCATGTGCGGGAGCACCGGGGCCTGGACCTTCTCGACCACACCGGGCAGTACGCCCAGCCCCTCGGTGTGGACCCCGTGTTCGACGCCGGCGTCGAACAGCACCTGCATCCCGACGCAGATGCCCAGCACCGGGCGCTCGGCCGCTACCCGCTCGCCGACGATCGCGCCGGCATCGATGGCGGTAAGACCGGCCATGCAGGCCGCGAAGGCGCCCACGCCGGGCACCACCAGCCCGTCGGCCTCGGCCGCGGCCCGGTGGTCCTGCGTCACGGTCACGTCGGCCCCGGCCCGCTCGAGCGCGCGCTGCGCGGAGCGCAGGTTGCCCGAGCCGTAGTCGAGGACGACGACCCGCTTCAGAGCACGCCCTTCGTCGAAGGTACGCCGCTCACCCGTGGGTCCACCTCGACCGCGGTGCGCAGGGCCCGGGCCAGCGCCTTGTACTGCGCCTCGGTGATGTGGTGCCAGTCGCGGCCGCTGTGGACGATCACGTGCGCCGCAATGGCCGCGTGGTAGGTGAAGGACTCGAACACGTGCCGGGTGAGCGTGGTGGCGTACTCAGGGCCGATCGTGGGCGGCGCGCCCTCGGGCTCGTGGTGCACGAGGTACGGGCGGCCGGAGAGGTCGACGGCGGCCTGGACCAGGCATTCGTCCATCGGGATCAGGGCATCGCCGAAGCGGCGCACGCCCGCCTTGTCGCCGGCCGCCTGGGCGAACGCCTGACCCAGCGCGATGGCGGTGTCCTCGACGGTGTGGTGGGCGTCGATGTGCACGTCACCCTCGACCGCGACGGCGAGGTCGAACAACCCGTGCTTGCCGAACGAGGCCAGCATGTGATCGTAGAAGCCGATGCCGGTTGCGACGTCGGTGCGGCCGGAGCCGTCGAGGTCGATCTCGACCCGGACCTTCGTCTCGTTGGTCCGGCGTTCGATCAGTCCGGTGCGGGTCATGGCAGTGCCTCTTCCAGTGCTTTGCGGAATGTGGCCATCTCGTCGGGCGTGCCGATCGACACCCGCAGCCATCCCTCGGGTCCAGTCTCGCGGATCAACACGCCGCGATCGAGCAGGCCCTGCCACACCGCATGGCGGTCGGTCAGGAGCCCGAACAGGACGAAGTTGGCATCGGACTCCGCGGCGCGTAGCCCGATTGAGCGCAGCCAGTCGACGGTGGCGTCGCGCTCGGCCCGCAGGTCGGCCACCCGCGCCAGCAGTTCGTCGGCGTGGGCCAGCGCGACCCGGGCCACGGCCTGCGTGACCGCGGACAGGTGGTACGGCAGCCGCACGATTCGCATCGCGTCGACGACGGCCGGGTCCGCGGCCAGGTAGCCCAACCGTCCTCCGGCCAATGCGAACGCCTTGCTCATCGTGCGGGTGACGACCAGCCGTGGGTACTGCGACAGCAATGACAACGCGCTCGGCGTGCCGGTGCGCCGGAACTCGGCGTAGGCCTCGTCGACGACGACCATGCCCGGCGTCGCGTCGGCGATGGCCTCGATGACCTCGAGGGGCAGCGCCGTGCCAGTGGGGTTGTTCGGCGACGCCAGCAGGACGACGTCCGGTCGGTGCTGCGCGATGTCGGCGCGGGCCTGGCCGACGTCGATGGTGAAGTCCTCGGCCCGGCGGGCCGGTACCCAGGCGGTGTGGGTGTTGCGGGCGTACTCCGGATACATCGAGTAGGTCGGCGCGAAGGACAGCACGCTGCGCCCGGGACCCCCGAACGCTTGCAGCAGTTGCAGCATGACCTCGTTGGAGCCGTTGGCCGCCCACACGTTGTCGACGCCGAGGTGCTCGGTGCCGTCGGCGCTCAGGTAGGCCGCGAGGTCCGCGCGGAGGGCCACCGCGTCACGGTCGGGATAGCGGTTGAGCGTTGCGGCGACGGCGGTCACCGCGCGACCCATGTCGACGGCGAGCGCGTCGCTGGGCGGGTACGGGTTCTCGTTGACGTTGAGCCGCACCGGCACGTCCAGCTGCGGGGCGCCGTAGGGCTGCGCGCCGCGCAGGTCCTCGCGCAGGGGCAGCTCGGCCGACGGCGTGCCGGCTCGGCCCCGTAGCAGGGCGTCTGGCAGCGTGTCGCCCGGCTGGGGGGCCAAGCCGGGACGGTTGGTCACGGGAGCCGCACCGTGACGGCGGCGCCGTGCGCAGGCAGATCCTCGGCGTCGGCGAGGGCCAGGACGTGCGGCGCCACGTCGATGAGGGCGTCGCGGGAGTACTCGACCAGGTGCACGCCCTTGAGGAACGACTGGACCGACAAGCCTGAGGAGTGCCGAGCCGTGCACCCGGTCGGCAGCACGTGGTTGGAGCCCGCGCAGTAGTCGCCCAGCGACACCGGTGCGTGTGGCCCGACGAAGATGCAGCCGGCGTTGCGGACCCGCTCGGCCCAGGTACGGGCGTCCGCGGTGATCACCTCGAGATGCTCGGCCGCATAGGCGTCGACCACGGCGAGCCCCTGCTCGAGATCGCGCACGAGCACGGTGGCCGACTGCGGGCCGGACAGCGCCGCCCGGATGCGCTCGACGTGTTTGGTCAGCCCGACCTGCCGCTCGACCTCGTCGTCGACCGCATCGGCGAGGGCCACGGAGTCGGTGACCAGGACCGACGCGGCCATCGTGTCGTGTTCGGCCTGGCTGATCAGATCGGCGGCCACGTGGACCGGATCGGCCCCCGCGTCGGCGAGCACTGCGATCTCGGTGGGGCCGGCTTCACCGTCGATGCCGACGACGCCCCGGACCAGGCGTTTGGCCGCGGCAACATAGACGTTGCCCGGGCCGGTGACGATGTCGACCGGCGCGATGCCGTGCTCGGCGTCGCCGTACGCGGCCAGGGCCACGGCCTGCGCCCCGCCGACCGCGTAAACCTCGTCGACGCCGAGCAACGCGCACGCGGCCAGGATGGTCGGATGGGGCCGGCCGCCGAACTCCTGCTGCGCCGGTGAGAAGACCGCGATCGATTCGACGCCGGCGACCTGGGCCGGCACGACGTTCATCACCACGCTGGACGGGTAGACGGCCAGGCCGCCGGGCACGTAGAGACCCACCCGCTGCACCGGGATCCACCGCTCGGTAACCGTGCCGCCGGGTACCACGGCGACGTCGACGCTCTCGCGGCGCTGGGCCTCGTGCACGATGCGGGCCCGGCGGATGGATTCGGCCAGTGCCTGGCGGACCGCGGGATCGAGCTGGGTCAGCGCGTCGGCCAGAGCGGGGGCCGGGACGCGGGGTTCGGCCAGGTCGACGCCGTCGAAGCGCAGCGTCGCCTCGCGCACGGCCGGGTAGCCGCGCTTCGCCACCGCTTCGACGATCGGGGTCACCGTCTCGAGCGCGGCTGCCACATCGATGGCCGCGCGCGGAAGCAGGCGCGCCAGCCCGACAGGGTCGGCAGCGGTCAGATCCAGGCGGTGCAGCACCTGCTCAGTTTACGGGCGGGGCCGGCCCGCTTTGCCGGTCCAGCGGTCCCAGGGGGCCAGTACGGTGCACGGGTGCCCGACGTCATACCCGTGTTCCCGCTCAGCCAGGTGCTGTTTCCGGGGATGCCGCTGCCCCTGCACATCTTCGAGCAGCGGTACCGGCGAATGCTCCTCGACATCCAGCGCGGGCCGGGCCGGGCGGTGTTCGGGGTGATCGCCCTACGCAGCGGCGTCGAAGCGAGCATGCCCTACACAACCGGGGCCGAGCCCGACATCTACGACATCGGCACCCTCGCCGAGGTGCTTGAAGTGGTCCCGTACGACGACGGGGCCTCGGACCTGTTCACCGTCGGCAGCCGCCGCTTCCGGATCCGTGAGCTGGTCCGGCACGCCAGTCCCTACCTGCGCGGGCGGGTCGACTGGATCGACGAGCGCGACGGCGACCTGCACCCGGGCCAGGTCGTCGCGGTTCGCCGGCTCTGCGTGCGGTACCAAGACCTGCTCAGCGGGCTCACCGGCCGCAGCACCGACGACGAACTCCCGCTCGATGCGAACCTGCTCTCGTATCACGTTGCCGGCCAGTTGCCGCTCGCCGCGCCGGACCGGCAGGACCTGCTGGCCGAGGTCAGCGCAGCCGACCGGCTGCGGCGGGCGATCCCGCTACTGCGACGGGAGATCCGGCTGCTGGAAAGTACCCGGAGCGTGTCCGCCGCCCCCAACGAGCTGCGGCTCATCCCCCACCCCAACTGATGAGTCGCCGCGTCCGAGGTCATCAGCGGCCGCGAACGACACCAACAGCGAGTAGACGAGGACGGCCACCGCGGCCTCGAGCACGAGCAACCCCCGCATGTGCACCGACAGCGGAAGCTCGCGCAGGATCGTCCTGGTCTTACCGTCGCTCGTTCCGCCGGCGAGTAGGTGGCCGACCAGATCAGTCAGCAGGGCGCCGAGCACGCCACCGATGACCAAGGCCACGGCCGCGACCGGCCCGCGCGTTGGCTTGTGCATCCAGGCGGCGACGCCCGCGAGCAGACCGGTAGCCGCGCAGATCACGGCGAAGCGTCCGTCGGTAGCGACGAATGCCTCGGTCTCGTCGGGCTGGATGGCGTGCGGTGCGATCACATAGCCGATCGGCCCGGGCGGGCTCCACCACTGCCATAGCACTCCGAGCAGCGCGCCCAGGCCGGCCAGTGCCAGCGCGAGGTACGCGCCGTATCGAAGTTCGTTGCGGGTGGCCCACGGTGTCCGAGGCCTGGGCGCGCGGTGGCCCAAGGATGCAGTCACGAACGGCGCCGGCGGAACCGGTTGGGCGGGACTGCTCACGTTGTCAGTCTGACAGCGGGCCCGCGCGGCGGTGCGCAGGGGCGGCGGTCAACGACCCAGCGCGTCACGCAGCAGCAGGTGCAACTCGTCGACGCGTGCCTTCGGAACGACGCGATCCAGGTCGAACGTGCGCAACCGAGCGAGCGTCTTGCGGCGCCGTTCGCGGCCGAGCAGCCGGAACGCCAAGAACGGCAGGCTCCAGGTGCGGCCGGGCAAGCGGACGCGGCGCAGCTCGGCCAGCACGTCGGATCGGGTGTCCGACACGAGCGCCCGGAGCCTGTCCTCCACCGGGGCAAGCTGGTCGGCCGCCGTGAGCCGGCGCAGCACGGCCCGCAGGATCGCCCGCATCCCCAGCACCGCCAGTGCCAGCACGGCGATCACGACCGACCAGAACGTCGATCCCAGCCACTCCACCAGCCCGGCGCAGATCAAGATGACGAGCGCCACCACCAGCAGGCTGCGGCTGATCGACTCGCCGATCGCCCGGCCGACGAGGTAGCGCGCCAGCGCCCACCGACTGACCGGCGAGCCCTGCTCGAACGCGCCGACATCGACACCGATCGGCTCGTCGGGGGCGGGGTCGGCGGGCAGCGCTGAGGTCACAATGCGACGGTACCGGCCCGATTGGGCAACTTCCCGCGGCCTCGGACCGCATCTGGCTGCACAATCGAGGGCAGCCGAGGTGTCGGGGCGACCGCCGGGCGAGGACGTCGCAGTACCGCGCGCAGCCCGGGTGCCAGCCGCAGCACTAATTCATCAACCGGCATCGATGCGAACGGTTCGGCCCCGATCAGATAGCGGCTGAAGATCACCCCCGTCAGTTGCGCGGTGAACACGGCCGCGCGCGCGGTGGCGTCGGCGCCGCCGAGTCGTTCTGCGATCCGCCCGATGATCTCCCGCTCGGCCATCTCTCGTACCAGTCGAGAGACCCCCGCGTCACGTGCGGCCGCGGTCACCATCACCCGCAAGGGGTTACCGCGTTCCGGGTCGTCCCACGTTGTCACGAGCGCCCGCAGCACCCGCTCCGACAAGCCGTCGAGGTCACCGGGGAGGGCACAGGCCAGCACGTCGGCCGGGCTCGCGGCCAGCGCGAGCGCAGCGCCGAGGAGCCCCTGCTTGGACCCGAAGAAGTAACTGATCAGCGCCGCGTCGACTCCCGCCTCGGCGGCGATCGAGCGCATCGTCACGGCCTGGTATCCGTCGGTCAGAAACCGCCGCCGCGCCACAGCGAGGATGTCGTCCCGCGTACTCGGTCGGCCCGGTCGCCGGCCGGCCCGGCGCCGCCCCGGAGTTTTATTCATCACGGTTGAAATTTACGGACCGGACCTGCCAACGTCAATGCGTCGGGTCACGACGGAGCAGATGACGGAGAAGGGGATTCGGCGATGAGCGCCCAAAATGCAATTCGGCCCACCACCAATCACCGGGCAGTACTGGTGGTGACCTGCCTGGCCCTGGCCACCGTGGTGTCGGCCGTGGCCTCACTCAACGTCGCGCTGCCCTCAGTTGCCCGGGACACCCATGCCAGCCAGACCCAGCTGTCGTGGATCATCGACGCGTACGCCCTGGTCTTCGCCGCACTGCTGCTACTCGGCGGCGCCATCGGCGACCGTTACGGCCGGCGCCGGGCCCTGATCGGTGGATTGGCCATCTTCGGTGCCGGCTCGATCGCGGCGCTGGCCGCCGCCGACGCGGGCGTGCTCATCGCATTGCGCGGGGTGCTGGGCCTCGGCGCGGCGCTGGTCATGCCGGCCACCCTGTCGACGATCACGGCCACCTTCCCGCAGGGCCAGCGGGCCCGGGCGGTGGGTGTTTGGGCAGGCGTGGCCGGCGGAAGCGCGATCCTCGGCCTGCTCACCTCCGGCCTGCTGCTGGAGCAGTGGACCTGGCGGTCGGTGTTCGGGCTCAACATCGCCCTCGCCGTCGCCGCGGTCGCCGCGACACTGCGCGTCGTGCCCGAGTCGGCCGACCGCGAGGCGCCGAAGCTCGACGTGGTCGGCGCGCTGATCACCGTGGTGGGACTGGGCACGCTCGTCTACGCCGTCATCGAAGCACCCACTGCCGGTTGGGCGAGCGCGCGCACGCTCGCCGAAATCGCCGCGGGATTGGCGGTGCTGGGTTGGTTCGTGGCCTGGGAGCTCAGCCGGGTCGAGCCGTTGCTCGACCCACGACTGTTCCGCCACCCCGCCTTCGCGGCCGGCACGCTGTCGATCACCGTGCAGTTCTTCGCCTTCTTCGGATTCGTGTTCCTGGTGCTGCAGTACCTGCAGCTCGTCCGGCGCGACAGCCCGCTGGTCGCCGCCGTGAGCTTGGTCCCCATGGCCTTGACGATGATGCCGAGCGCCCGGCTCGCGCCCCGGCTGGCCGCACACGTCGGCCCGCGGCGGGTGTGCACCGTCGGCCTGGTCTTGCTCACCGGCGCGCTGCTGATCCTGGCCCAGCTCGACAGCGACAGCTCGTATTGGCTGCTGCTCGGCGGCCTGGTGCCGCTCGGTGCCGGCATGGGGCTTGCCATGACACCAGCGACGACCGCGGTCACCGACGCGCTGCCGCAGGCGCAACAGGGCGTCGGGTCGGCCATGAACGACCTCTCTCGCGAGTTGGGCGGTGCGCTCGGCATCGCGGTTCTGGGAAGCGTCCTGCAGTCGACCTACCGCGCCCACCTCGACGTGGGCGGCCTGCCGCAGCCGTTAGCGGAGCGGGCACGTTCGTCGTTGGCGCTGGCCGACCGGCTCGGCGGACCGGTTGCCCACCACGCCCAGACGGCGTTCGCCGACGGTATGCAGTCAGCCTTGCTCTGCGCCGCGGCCGCTGTCGCTGCCACGGCGATCGCGGTCGCCGCGCTGCTGCGCCGCCGCTGAAGCCGGCTAGGCGGAGACGGCGGCCGGGCCGAGCAGGGCCTTGAGATCGCCCATCAGGGCGGCCGACGGCGTGACCCGGTAGCCGTCGCCGAGCTTGAGCAGGTGTTGACGTTCGCCGTTGACCAGTCGCAGGTGCACCTCGGTCGTGCCGGGATGCGTGGCCAACACGTCTCTCAGCCGGTCGACCATGGGCGGGGTACACCGCGCCGGTGCCATCTTGACGACCACTGGCCCGCGTGGGCCGGCCGTGGTGTCAAGCAGGGTCAGGTCGCTGCCGATGAGCTTGATGGTGTCCTCGCGCGCGTCGGTACGGCCCTTGATCGCCACAATCGCGTCCTCGGCGATGAGCAATGCGACTTGGGCGTAGGACGTCGGGAAGAACATCACCTCGATCGAGCCCTCGAGGTCCTCGAGAATGACTTGGGCCCACGGGGCTCCGGCCTTGGTCACCCGGCGGTTCACCGACGAGACGATGCCGCTCAACGTCAGCGTCTGCGGTTCGGGGCTGCCCTCGCTGTGCACGGCCGCGATGGTCATGTCGGCCGCAGCGCTGAGGATGTGCTCGAGACCGAAGAGCGGATGGTCCGACACGTACAGGCCCAGCATCTCGCGCTCGAACTGCAACAGCACCTTCTTGTCCCACTCGCCGGGCGGGACCCGTACGGCGAAGACGTCGTCGGCCGGACCGGTCTCGCCGAGGCTGCCGAACAGATCGAACTGTCCGATCGCTTCGGCCCGCTTGGTGTCGAGTACTGCATCGACGGCCGGCTCGAAGATGTTCATCAGACCGCGACGGGGATGGCCGAGCGAGTCGAACGCACCGCCCTTGATCAACGCCTCGATGGTGCGCTTGTTGCAAACGGTCGCGTCGACCTTGCGCAGGAAGTCGCCGAAGTCTTCGAACTCGCCCTTCGCCCGCCGGGTGGCCACCACCGACGTGACGACGTTGCTGCCGACGTTGCGGATGGCCGTGAGGCCGAACCGGATGTCGCCACCTGTCGGCGTGAACTCGGCATCGGAGGAGTTGACGCAGGGCGGTAGCACCTTGATACCCATGCGCCGGCACTCAGCGAGATAGATCGCCGACTTGTCCTTGTCGTCACGCACCGACGTCAGCAGCGCGGCCATGTACTCGGCCGGATAATTGGCCTTGAGGTAGGCCGTCCAGTAGGACACGACGGCGTAGCCGGCACCGTGGCTCTTGTTGAAGCCGTAGTCGCAGAACGGCAGGAGCGTGTCCCACAGCACCTTGACCGCGGCGGCAGAGAATCCACGCTCGGCCATACCGGCCGAGAACGCGGCGTACTGCTCCTCCAGTTCCTTCTTCTTCTTCTTGCCCATCGCCCGACGCAGGAGGTCGGCGCTGGCGAGCGAGTAGCCGGCAACCCGCTGGGCGATGGCCATGACCTGCTCCTGGTAGACCACCAGGCCGTAGGTTTCGCCCAGGATGTCGCGCAGCGGTTCGTCGAGCTCGGGATGGATGGGCACGACCGGCTTGCGGCCGTTCTTGCGGTCGGCGTAGTCGTTGTGCGCGTTGGTGCCCATCGGTCCGGGCCGGTAGAGGGCGATCACTGCGGTGATGTGGTCGAAAACCTCCGGACGCATCGCCCGCAGCAGCGCGCGCAGCGGACCGCCGTCGAGCTGGAACACCCCGAGCGTGTCGCCGCGGGCCAGCAGGTCGTACGTGGCCTGGTCGTCGAACGTCAGGTCCTCGATGACGACGGTCTCGCCCCGATTGGCCTTGATGTTGGCCAGCGCGTCGTCGACGACCGTGAGGTTGCGCAGGCCGAGGAAGTCCATCTTCAACAGGCCGAGGGCTTCGCAGGTCGGGTAGTCGAACTGCGTGATGATCGCGCCGTCCTGCTCCCGCTTCATGATCGGGATGGTGTCGATGAGCGGGACGCTGGACATGATCACGGCACAGGCGTGGACACCCCACTGCCGCTTGAGTCCCTCGAGGCCCTGGGCGGTCTCGACGACGCGTTTGACCTCGCCGTCGGTTTCGCACAGCGCCCGGAACTCGCCGCCCTCGCCGTAACGTGGATCGGTGTTGTCGAAGATCTTGTTGAGCGGGACGTCCTTGCCCATCACCGACGGGGGCATCGCCTTGGTGATGCGCTCGCCCATCGCGAAGGGGTAGCCGAGCACGCGCGAGGCGTCCTTGACCGCCTGCTTGGCCTTGATCGTGCCGTAGGTGACGACCTGGGCCACGCGGTCGTCGCCGTACTTGTCGTTGACGTAGGCCATGACCTCGCCACGCCGACGCTCGTCGAAGTCGATGTCGATGTCGGGCATGGTGACGCGGGCCGGGTTGAGGAACCGCTCGAACAGCAGGCCGTGCTCGAGTGGGTCGAGCCCGGTGATGCGCATGGCGTAGGCGACGAGCGAGCCTGCCGCCGAACCACGGCCCGGGCCGACCCGGATGCCGTGCTCGCGAGCCCAGTTGATCAGGTCGGCCACCACCAGGAAGTAGCCGGGGAAGCCCATCTGCAGGATCATCGCGATCTCGTAGTCGGCCCGCTCGCGGACCGCCGCCGGCACCCCACCGGGATAACGCGTGGCCAGCCCGCGCTCGACCTCCTTGACGAACCAGGAGTTCTCGTCCTCGCCCGGCGGCACCGGGAACTGCGGCATCAAATCGACGCCTTCGGAGAACGCGACATTGCAGCGCTCGGCGATCAGGAGGGTGTTGTCACAGGCCTCCCGCAGGTCGTGCTTGTCGGCCCAGAGCGAGCGCATCTCCGCCGGCGTCTTGAGGTAGTAGTCGCGGCCCTCGAGCTTGAACCGGTTCGGGTCGGCCATGGTCTTGCCCGACTGGATGCAGCACAGGATCTCGTGCGCGTCGGCGTCCTCGGCGTGGGTGTAGTGCAGGTCGTTGGTGGCGATGATCGGCAGGCCGAGGTCGCGGGCCAGCCGAAGCAGGCCGTCGCGCACGCGGGTCTCGATCTCAAGCCCGTGGTCCATCAGCTCGAGGAAGTAGTTCTCCTTGCCGAAGATGTCCTGGAATTCGGCCGCGCTGGCCCGGGCCTTGTCGTAGTCGCCGATGCGCAGCCAGGTCTGGACCTCGCCGGACGGGCAGCCCGTGGTGGCGATCATTCCCGGGGCGTACTGCGAGAGCAACTCGCGGTCGGCCCGCGGCCGGTAGAAGAATCCCTCCAGGCTCGAGCGCGAGGACAGCCGGAACAGGTTGTGCATCCCGGCCGTGGTCTCGGCGAGCAGGGTCATGTGGGTGAACGCGCCGCCGCCGGACACGTCGTCGCCGCCGCCCTCGGCCCAGCGCACGCGCGAGCGGTCGAACCGCGAGGTGTTGGGGGTGATGTAGGCCTCGAGGCCGATGATCGGCTTCACGCCGGCCGCGGTGGCCTTGGTGTAGAAGTCGTGGGCGCCGAACACGTTGCCGTGGTCGGTCATGGCCAGGGCCGGCATGCCCATGCGGGCCGTCTCGGCGAACAGCTCGGGTAGTCGGGCGGCACCGTCGAGCATGGAGTACTCGGTGTGGACGTGCAGGTGCACGAACGAGTCGGTGTCGCCAGATGCCACGGTCGCGCCGGCCCCAATCCTGTCTCTTGTCAATCTGCGCTGCGTCCCGGTTGATTCTCACACCTCGCACCGACGACGGTGCGCGTGTCGGGGAGAACAGCCGGGCGTGTCGCTCACCCGCCGGGCGTGTCGCTCAACCGAAGCCTGAGGGTTCCAGCGGTTGCACGTCGCCGACGACGCAGCTCACGTTGTCCGGCGCGCCGACGGCCAAGGCCGCGTCGATCAGCGCGGCGCAGCAGGCGGACGGATCTGAGTCCTCGGCCAACGTCTGACTGATCGAAGATTCGCTCACGTAGTCGGTGAGCCCGTCACTGCAGACCAGGTATCGATCGCCGGGCTCGACCGGGCGGATTGCGACATGCGGGCGGACCGAGCCGCCGTCCAGTGCTTGGGATACGACCGATCGAGCGGGATGCCGCATCGCTTCGGAGTCGGTGATCTCTCCGAGGTCGAGCAAGCCTTGGACCAGCGAGTCGTCGCGGGTCAGCCGCGAGAATGCGCGGTCGCGCAGGAGGTAGGCCCGGGAGTCCCCGACATGCAGGACGGTCAGCGATGAGCCGTCCAGCCGCAACGCGGTCAGCGTCGAGGCCATGCCGAACAGACCGTGATCGTCATCGATCGCCCGGGCCAATCGGCCGTTCGCGTAGCTCGCCGCCTCGCTCATCTCATCGCCGGGGTCCTTGACGTAGACCCGGTCCTCCAGGTATGAGATCGCGGCCACGACGACCTCGCTGGCGACCTCGCCGTAGACGTTTCCCCCGACCCCGTCGGCGACCGCGATCAGGTTCTGCCCGGCGAAGACGAAGTCTTCGTTGTTCTGCCTGACTCCGCCGACATGGGATATTCCGGCCGAGCGAAACTGAAACAGCCGCCGCGCGTGCGGAAGCGGCCCTAGGCTTCGAGCTGGGACGAGCACGCGCTCCATGCTGCCTGGGCCTCCGAGAATGTGCGCCGTCAGGCTCTGATGAGGACGGTGGCGCCCACAGCGGCCCAGTCGTGGAGGAACTTCATCGCGGCCAGCGGGGTGTGTATGCAGCCGTGCGAGCCCTCGGTGCGGTACCGCTGGCTGCCGTACGGGAATGTCTGCCAGCTGGAGTCGTGGAAGCCGAACAGCGGCCCGTCGAACGGGATCCAGTACTTGACCGCGTAGGTCTGCCCGTTCAGCAAGGTGAGGGTGGTGTCGGTCGTCTTGCCTTGGATCTGGAAGGTGCCGGTTGGGGTGCTGTCGTAGGGCAGATCGACCGCGCCGGTGGTCACTGCGGAGTTGTAGACCAACCGCTGGCGCGCGCACAGCCACAGTTGCTGTTGGGTCACGCTCACCAGGACAAGCTGGGCCACGGCATTGCCGGCGCAGACGTTGGGTTTGGGCGGCGGCTTGGGTTTCGGCTTGGGCGCGGACGGCGTCGGGCGCGGGGCCGCGGCGACCTTCTCGGCCGGCGCCGTCGGCGCGGCGGGCGCGCGCGCTGCGCTGGTGCGGGTTCCCGAGCCATCGGTCACGGCGGCGGCACTGCAGCCGGCGAGCGCGGCGACCAGCACGACCAGCGCTGCGCTACGCCTCACGTGCCTACCCCACCGTCCATTGGCCCCTCGTCAGGCTACGCGATGGCTGCGGTCGGTGACCTGGTGCGCGGCCCGGGCCGGGATCACGCCAGGATGAGCAGATGCCCGCTGTCGCTGCCGATGTCATCAACGCTGTCCGCGCCGAGCTGCCCCGAGCGTTGATCGCGCTCGACTTCGACGGCACGCTCGCGCCCATCGTTGCCGACCCGGCCCAGTCGCGTCCGGCCGCGGGCGCCCTCGAGGCCTTGGCCGTCCTGGGCCGTGCCGGGGCCCAGATTGCGATCATCACCGGCCGCGATGCCCGCACGGCTGTAGAGCTGGGCGGATTCGACGCGGTGCCGGGCCTGGTCGTCGAAGGCAACTACGGGGCCGAGTCGTGGCACAACGGCGAACTGCGCTCGCCGGGTGAGCCGCCGGAGATCGGCCGGCTGCGTGAGCGGTTGCCGGCGATCGTCACCGAGCACACCGCTGACCCGGCCGTCTGGATCGAGGACAAAGGGCATTCACTCGTCGTGCACGCCCGCCGCGCCGCTGACCCGGACGCCGCCATCGACGCGCTGCGGCGGCCAGTGGGCGAGCTGGCCCGGCAACTCGGGCTCGACAGCCACGACGGCCGGGGCGTGCTCGAGATCCGGATGCCCGGCTACGACAAGGGTACGGTGCTGCTGCGGCTCATCGATCGGTTCGACCCGGCCGCTGTGCTCTTCGCCGGTGACGACCTCGGCGACCTGCCTGCCTTCGCCGTCGTTCGCGACGTGCGGGAGCAGGGCCGCGTGGCCTGGAGCGTCGGCGCCTCGTCGGCCGAGGTGCCGGAACTGGCCGAGGCCGCGGACGTGCATGTCGACGGGCCGGCCGGCGTCGTGGCCGTGCTCACGGCGCTGGCCCACGGCGCCGGCTAGCGAGTGCTAATCCAGGGCGTCGAGCTGGGCCTGGAACCACTGAGTGGGCGGCAGGGCCACCGCGGCGGCCCGCATTCGCTCGGCCCGCTCGGCCCGCTCGTCGGCCGACATCTGCAGCGCGGCGACGAGTGCCTCGGCCGTGGCCGACACGTCGAACGGGTTGACCGGCAAAGCATCGGGCTCGAGCGTCTCGGCTGCGCCGGCCTCCCGGGAGAGCACGACAGCGGGCTCGCGCTCGGACACCACCAGGCCCTCGAGCACGACGAGGTTCATCCCGTCACGCACCGAGTTGATGAACAGCACGTCGGTCCGCCGCAACACAGCCAGCGCCGCCGGGTAGTCGTCGACGATCTCCAGCAGGACGGGCGTCCATTCGGCCGTGCTGAACTCGTCGTCGATGTCGGCTGCCAGCCGTTCGATCGATGCGGTGTACTCGCGATAGGCCGGCAAGTCCTCACGCGAGGGGTTGTTGTACACCGCATGCACGACGCGGCCGCGCCACTCCGGGTGGGTGCGCAGCAATTCGCGGTAGGCCAGCAGACCCCGCCATACGTTCTTCGACAGTTCGGTGCGGTCGACTCGGCCGATCAGCTGGCGGTCGCCGACAACTTCGTCGAGCAGCCGGGCCGAGCTCTCGACGTCGCGCCGCCACGCCATCTTGCGCATCTCGTCCGGGTCGGTGCCGAGCGGGAAGACCCGGACGCCGCCGGGCTCACGGCCCACGACAGCTTCGCAGGTTTCGCGGAACAGGGCGGCCCAGCGCTCGGTGTGGAAACCGATCACGTCCGCGCCGAGCAGGCCGTCGACGAGCGCGTACGCGATGTCGTCGGGCAGCATCGCGAAGTAGTCCGGCGCGACCCACGGGGTGTGGGTGAAGTGGCCGATCCGAACGTCCGGGCGCATGGTGCGCAGCATCCGCGGAGCCAGGAACAGGTGGTAGTCCTGAATCATGACCTTCGCGTCCGGCGCGGCCTCTTCGGCCAGGGCCTGGGCGAAGGCCTGGTTGTAACGCACGTACGACGCCCACTGCCGCCGCCAGCCGGCGTCGAAGTTCGGCGCCTTCGGCAGGTCGTAGAGCATGTGCAAGACGAACCACAGCGTCGAGTTCGCGACGCCGTTGTAGGCGTTGCGGAACGTCAGCCCGTCGATCGGCAGCATCCGCACCTCGAAATCGCCGTTGAGCGCGTCGGAGGCGAACGGCAACTCCGAAAGCCGGCCACTCGATGCCTGCCGCGACAGTCCGCGTTCGCGGTCGTTCATGGCCGCGCACACCCACACCGCGTCGGGAGTCGCGCCCAGGGCGTTCTGCATGCCACTGACCAGCCCGCCGCTCCCGCGCCGGATCTCGTCGTCACCGTCCTCGACCGCAACGACGGACAGGGGGCCACGATTGGACGCGACCAACAAGGGAGCTCGGCCAGCAGAAGTCATGAGCCAGTCCTACCCGAGATGGCTGTTCGGTAGGCGTGAATCATGACTCAGCACGAATGAGATCGAGCGCCGCCTGCAGGTCGGGCGGAAATGGCGACTCGATACGCAGGTGCGCACCGCTTGACGGATGGGTGAAGCCCAGTTCCCGCGCGTGCAACCACTGCCGGGACAGGTGCAGGTGCTTGGCCAGCACCGGGTCGGCGCCGTAAGCGAGGTCGCCGACGCACGGGTGCCGGATCGCCGCCATGTGCACCCGGATCTGATGCGTTCGCCCGGTCTCGAGGTGGACGTCGAGCAGCGAGGCCGCGCGGAATGCTTCGACCGTCTCGTAGTGGGTGACACTGGCGCGCCCACCCGCGACCACCGCGAACTTGTAGTCGGCCGAAGGGTGCCGGTCGATCGGCGCGTCGACGGTGCCACGACTGGGATCGGGGTGTCCCTGCACCAGCGCTGCATACCGCTTGTCGACGGTGCGCTCCTTGAATGCGCGCTTGAGCACGGTGTAGGCGCGTTCGCTCTTGGCCACGACCATCACCCCAGTGGTGCCGACGTCCAGGCGGTGCACGATGCCCTGGCGCTCGGCCGCTCCCGAGGTCGAGACGCGGTAGCCCATGGCGGCCAGACCCGACACGACGCTCGGCCCGGTCCACCCGGGGCTCGGGTGCGCGGCCACCCCCACCGGCTTGTCAACGACCACCAGGTCGTCGTCGTCATACAGCACCACCAACCCGTCGACCGGCTCCGGTGCGGCGCTGATGGGCACGATCGGCTCGGGCAGGGTCAGTTCCAGCCAGGACCCGCCATGCACCTTCGCCGATCGCGCCGCCGTCGCGCCGTCGAGCGTGACCCGTCCTGCGTCGACCAGCCCAGCGGCCGCGGTCCGAGAGAACCCGAACAGCCGGGAGATGGCCACGTCCAACCGCAGGCCGTCGAGGCCCTCGGGCACCGGCAACAACCGGGGTTCACTCACGGACGATCACTGTGCCGCCGCACCCGGGCACCGCGCGCGTCGATGTCGACGCCGCTCAGAGCCAGTACCGCAGCCAGCACGGCGCCGCAGACGATCGCGGAGTCGGCCAGGTTGAAGATCGGCCAGTGCTGGCCGTTGGGACCGAAAACGCTGATCCAGTCGACGACATGACCGCGGCCCAGCCCGGGCTCGCGGAAGACGCGATCGACCAGGTTGCCGAGCGCGCCGCCGAGCACGAGGCCCAGAGCGACGGCCCAGCCAACCGATCGCATCCGCCCCGCTGTTCGCACGATGAGCGCGACGACGGCCAGCGCGACCACCGTCAGGGCAAGGGTGGCTCCGGTGCCGACCGAGAAGGCGGCACCGGAGTTGCGCGTCTGGTCGAGGTAGATGAGCCCCCCGAGCACTCGCACCGGTTCGTGATCGAGGCCGAGCTTCGCTGCGACGAGCGCTTTGGACACCACGTCCAGACCCAGTCCGAGCGCCGCCACAGCGACAAACAGGCCGATGCGCCGGGGCCGCAGCCGCGCGGCGGGCGGCCCGTCGGCCGCCGTCGCAGCTGGCGTTGCGGAAGTGTCGTCGGCTGAGCTCACGTCCCTATTGTTCCGCATGCGAGGGGCGGTGCAGACCACGCTTTGGCGCTCGCCCAGCGCGCCCTTCGACGCGGCGCCCCGGAGGGCGGGCCGGGCCGCTCAGCGCCGCTCAGCGGCGTTCCTCGCGCTGCTTGCAGGCGACGTCCAGAGTGGCGCTAGGGAATGCCTTCAACCGGGCCTTGGGGATCGGCTTGCCGCAGCTTTCGCAGAAGCCGTAGGTGCCGGCGTCGATGCGCTCGACCGCGCGCTGGATCTGGGTAAGCAGGTCCAGGCGGTTCGCGGCGATCGACTGTTCCTGTTCGCGCTCGAAGGTCTTGCTGCCGGCATCGGCCTGGTCGTCGCCGGCGCCGTCGGTGCTCGACTTCTGCAGATCGTCGAGGTCACGCAGCGACAGGTCGTAGGCCCGGCGCATCTCGCTGAGTTCGGTTTCCAAGTCCTTGCGGACGGCGGCCAACTCGGCCTTGGTCCACTCCGAACCCTTCGGCACGGAGATGTCCGGCGCCTTGGTTGCCGGCGCCGGCGACTTCTTGGTCGGGGCCGTCTTGGCCGGCGCCGAGGGTTTCGTCGGCGCCGCCTGAGCGGCGGGAGTTGACGCTTTCGCGGGAGTCACCTTCTTCTCTGGAGCAGCCTTGCTGACCGGCACCTGCTTCGCCGGGGCGGCCTTCTCGGTGGCCGCCGCCTTCGTGGCCGGTGGAGCCTTCGTGGCCGGTGGAGCCTTCTTGGCCGGTGGAGCCTTCTTGGTGGCAGTCGCCTTCTTGGCCGGGGGCGCCTTGGCGACCAGCGCCTTCTTCGCGGCGGGTGCGCGCCCGGGCGGCGTCGTCTTGGCCGGTGGAGCCTTCTTGGCCGGTGCCGCCTTCTTGACCGGTGCCGCCTTCTTTGTCGCGGTCGCCTTCCTGGTTGGTGTCGTCTTCTTGGTCGGTGCCGCCTTCTTGGCCGGCAGCCGTTTGGCCGCGACAGCCTTCTTGGCCGGACTGGCCTTCTTCGCGGGAGGGGACTTCTTGGCCGCCGCCTTCTTGGCCGGGGCGGCCTTTTTCGCCGCCGCCTTGCTCGTCGCGCCAGCGCGGCGCAGCGCCCGACTGATCCGTCCTACGGCGGCCATGGCCACCCCTCTCATCGTCGGAACGCACAGTGACCAAGACGTCACCGATTCGCGACCGCAAAGGCGGTCAATATATGGGGCGAACCGCCCTACCGCCACTTCCCACGCCGATGACGGGGGATTCGCGCGCATATCCGGCCGCCCACGGCTGCCGGCTGTGCAGGAACCTAGTCCCGAGGACCGGCTTCACACGAGCGGCGCGCCCGCGTCCTCGCTAAGATGGCGGCGCGACGACGAGGACAAGTAGCCGCGGCGGTCCAGCCCGTAGCGACCTGGGGATGGTGTGAGCCCAGGGGCCGGATCCGCGGTGAAATCACCTCCGAGCACCCGGAAGAACGAGCCGCCGCTCCAACGGGCTCCAGTAGAACCGGACCAGCGAACGAAGTGGGCGCGCGATTGCGCGTCAACGAGGGTGGTACCGCGGCCCACGGACCGGTTCACGGAAACCGGACCGGGCGTCGTCCCTCGAGTCCAGTCCGACTCGAAGGAGCGCCCCGGTGACCGACCCGTCCAACCCCAGCGGCTATCGAGCCCTGCCCGCGCACGTCGACCTGCCTGCGCTGGACCACGAGGTCATCACCGGCTGGCGCGCGAATCGCGTCTTCGCCCGCAGTCTCGAGCAGACCGCCCACGGCCCGGCCTGGACGTTCTACGAGGGCCCTCCGACCGCAAACGGCGTGCCCGGCACCCATCACGTCGAAGCCCGGGTCTTCAAGGACGTGTTCCCGCGCTGGAAGACGATGAAGGGCTACCACGTACCGCGGATGGCCGGCTGGGACTGCCACGGCCTCCCGGTGGAACTGGCCGTCGAGAAGGAGCTCGGCTTCACCGGCAAGCCGGAAATCGAGGCCTACGGGATCGCGGAGTTCAACGCGAAGTGCCGCGAGAGCGTCCAGCGCCACGTCGACGCGTTCGAGGCCATGAGCGAGCGGATGGGCTACTGGGCCGACTACGAGAACGCATATTGGACGATGAACCGCGACTACGTCGATTCGGTGTGGTGGGCCCTCAAACAGACCTTCGACAAGGGCTTGCTGGTCGAGGACTACCGGGTCGCGCCGTACTGCCCACGCTGCGGCACCGGCCTGTCCGACCACGAGGTCGCGCAGGGCTACGAGGATGTCACCGATCCCTCGGTCTACGTCCGGTTTCCGCTGACATCCGGGCCGTGGGCCGGTCGAGCCGACCTGCTCGTCTGGACGACGACCCCGTGGACGCTCGTCTCGAACACCGCGGTGGCGGTGAACCCCGACGTGACCTACGTGCTCGCCCGCTCCGAGGGCAGCACGTTCGTCGTCGCCGAACCGCTGCTGCACAAAGTTCTCGGTGACGACGTCGAGGTGCTCGACCGCTATCCCGGCCGGGACATGGAGCGATGGTCCTACCAGCGCCCGTTCGACTACGTCGACATCGCGGACGCGCACTTCGTCGTGCTCGCCGACTACGTGACGACCGATGACGGCTCGGGACTGGTGCACCTGTCCCCCGCGTTCGGCGCCGACGACCTCGCCGCCGCCCGCGGCTACGACCTGCCGGTAGTGAACCCGATCGGCACCGACGGGCACTTCGGGCCCGAGGTGCCGAACGTCGGCGGCGTGTTCTTCAAGGACGCCGACGAGCAACTCGTCGCCGATCTTGCCGCCCGCGGCCTGCTCTACCGCCACGTGCCGTTCACGCACGCCTACCCGCACTGCTGGCGCTGCCATACCCCGCTGATGTACTACGCGCTGCCGTCGTGGTACGTGCGCACGACCGCGATCAAGGAGCAGCTGCTGGCCCAGAACGAGGCCACCAACTGGTTCCCGGCAACGATCAAGCACGGCCGGTACGGCGACTGGCTCGAGAACAACATCGACTGGGCGCTGTCACGCGACAGGTACTGGGGCACCCCGTTGCCGGTGTGGCGCAATGACGCCGACCCGTCCCGGCTGGTGTGCGTCGGCTCGCTGGCCGAACTCGCCGAACTGACCGGCCGCGATCTGTCCGACCTCGACCCGCACCGGCCCTACGTCGACGACGTGACCTTCACCCGGCCGGGCGAGGAAGGTACGTACCGACGGGTGGCGCCCGTGATCGACGCCTGGTTCGACGCGGGCTCCATGCCATTCGCGCAGTTCAGTGCGCCGCACCGCAACGCCGATGAGGCCCGAGCCGCCTATCCTGCGGACTTCATCTGCGAGGCGATCGACCAGACCCGCGGCTGGTTCTACACGCTGATGGTGATCGGCACGCTGCTCTTCGAGCAGAACAGCTACCGCAACGTCCTCTGCCTCGGTCACATCCTCGCCGAGGACGGCCGAAAGATGAGCAAGCACCTCGGCAACATCCTCGAACCGATCCCGTTGATGGACAACCACGGCGCGGACGCGGTCCGGTGGTTCATGCTCTGCGCGGGCTCACCGTGGTCGGCCCGGCGCGTCGGGCACAAGGTGCTCGACGAGATCGCGTCGAAGGTGCTCCGGACGTACTGGTCGGTCGCCTCGTTCCAGTCGTTGTACGCCCGCGCCAACGACTGGTCGCCTTCCGACGCCGTCGGCGTCGACGTCGGCACAGCGACTCAGCTAGACCGCTGGGCGCTGTCTGAGGTGCATCGCCTCACCATCGAGGTCGATGCCGCGCTGGAGCAGTTCGACACCGCCCGGGCGGGGCGTGCGCTTGCCGCCTACCTCGACGACCTCTCGAATTGGTATGTGCGCCGGTCGCGGCGGCGTTTCTGGGACGGCGATCGGGCTGCCCTCGGCACACTGCACGAGTGCCTGCACGTCCTGAGCCGGCTGCTGGCGCCGTTCGTGCCGTTCGTGACCGAGCAGGTGTGGGGGGCCCTGTTCGCCAGCACGGGATCGGTCGATTCGGTGCATCTCGCCGCCTGGCCGATCGCCGACGAGGCCCTCGTCGACGCCGAACTGGGCCGCCAGGTTCAACAGGTGCGCCGCCTGGTCGAACTGGGCCGGGCCGCCCGCGCGGACTCTGCCGTGAAGACCCGACAGCCGCTGGCCCGGGCCCTGATCTCCGCGCCGGGCTGGGCCGACATGCCCGAAGCGCTGCGGCGTGAGGTCGCCGACGAGCTCAATGTCGTGGACCTGGCCGCGCTGGCCGATACAGCGGCCGACGAGCTCGTCGACGTCGTCGTGAAGCCGAACTTCCGGGCCCTTGGCAAACGGTTCGGCGGGGGGACCCAGGCGGTGGCTGCCGCCATCTCGGCCGCAGACGCCCGCGCGTTGGCGGCGGCGCTCGCAGCCGGCTCGGCCACGGTTTCCGTCGACGGCGGGCAGGTGGAGGTCAAGACGGATGAGGTCGTGGTCAGCGAGACGCCCCGCTCGGGCTGGGCGGTGGCCAGCGCCGGCGCAGAGACCGTTGCGTTGGATCTCGAGCTGACTCACGAACTGCGCCTGGCCGGCCTGGCCCGCGACATCGTGCGGCTGGTGCAGGACGCGCGCAAGAACGCCGGCCTGGACGTCACCGACCGGATCGAGCTGTGGTGGCGCGTGGGCGGCTCACCGCTGCCGGCCGAGGCGATCCGCGCTCACGCCGAGCAGTTGGCCACCGAGGTGCTCGCGACCGAACTCCGCGAGGGTGCGCCCGATTCGACCGCAGACGTCTTCAGTACCGAGGACGAGGAACTGGGCCTGCACCTCTGGCTACGCCGAACTGGCTGACGAACGCGGGGTCGGCAGATCATCCGCACCCTCGGTGCGCGCAACGCCGGCTCAGCCGCTGCTGGTCGCGTCGGGCTCGCAGAGGGAGCAGGGCATGAAACCGTCTTCGGTGGCCTGTTCGTAGGGGATCGGTTCGGCGTCTTGGCCTTTGATGATGGCGCAACCCTCGAGGTGATAACGCGGCCGCCCGTCGATCACCCACACGTCGTCGGTGCCAACCGGTAGTACGTCGCTCAATCGCTCGGCCGGCTCGGCGTCAGCGGCCGCGGCCGGGCGCGCCTCGGTGCTGGGGCCGTCCGAGCGCTGGGCGCCGCCCGTGGGCAGTCGTCCGGCGGTCCCGTTCGGCGCGGCGATGACGTCGCGCAGCTTGTACAGCAGAAATCCAGCGCCGGCGGTGGCGATCAGCGAAGCGATCAGCCACACCGCGCTCTGGAGCATCAGGCCGATGGCGAGGCAGACCGCCGCGATGAGCAGCAGGCCGGTGATCACCATGCGAAAGGGTCAGGTCAGCCCTGCTGCGCCTTGACGAAGTCGTTCTGCGACGTCGCTGGTTCGGCCCGGCCGCTCGCGTCCAGGTCACGCAGCTGCGACTCGAGGTAGCTCTTGAGCCGGGTGCGGTACTCCCGCTCGAACGTGCGCAACTCCTCAACCCGACGTTCCAACGCGGCCTTGCGCTGCTCGAACTGGGCGGTGATCGTCGCGGCCCGCTGCTCGGCATCCTGAATGGCCTGGGTGGCCCGGGCCGCGCTCTCCTGATCGAGCTGACGAGCCCGCGCCTCGGCTTCGACGACGTGCTTGCTCGAGCGCTGCTGAGCCGCGGCCAGCGCGCTCTCGGCGTTGGCCTGGGCCTCGGTCATCAACCGCTCGGCCTCGGCCTTCGACTGCGCGAGGTGCTGGTCGGCGGTCTGCTGAGCCATCGCCAACACCGCCACAGCCTGGTTGTGGGCCTCGGTCGTGGTCGGACCTTGTTGCGGCGCCTGCTGTCCGGCGCGCTGGGCTTGGGCGGCCTGAGCCTGCGCCTGGGCCGCCGCTTGCTGCGCCCGCTCCAGCTCGCGCCGGTTCTCGGCCAGCTGCTGCTCAGTCTGGGCCAATTGCTGCTGCAGCTGCACGACTTGTTGCCGGGCGCCGTCGTTGCCCTGGTTCAGGGCGCGTTCCAACTCGGCGATGTGAGCCTGCGCCCGTGCGGCCTCGTCTCGGGCGGCCGCGAGTTCGGCCGCGCTGGCACCATCGACGGCCGGGGCAGGCACCGCCCCGCTGCCCGCGCGCGCCCGCAGGTCGTTGTTCTCCTCGATGAGGCGAGAGAGCTCGACTTCGACAATGTCGAGGAAGGCATCGACCTCTTCCTCGTCGTACCCACGCTTGCCGATCGGCGGCTTCTTGAACGCAACGTTGTGTACTTCAGCGGGAGTCAACGGCATTCGGTCACCTCGGGTACTCGTCACGCTCCGGTAACTCCGGGGCGGTCATGATGCAGATGTGAACTGCTGGTACTGCGGCTCGATCCTAAGCGAGCGGCGCTAGCCGAGCGCCAGAGCGAGCGAATGGAGCCCCAGAATAGCCAGAAGCAGCAGAATGATGCTCAGGTCGAGGCTTACTCTACCGAGCTGGATCGGGGGAACCAGCCTGCGGAGCAGGCGCAGGGGCGGATCGGTGGCGACGTAGACGGCCTCCACGCCGATGGCCGCGACGCCGGCCGGGCGCCACGTGCGGGCGAACTGCCGGGTGGCCTCGACCACGAACCGGGCCAGAATGACCACGATGTAGAGGTAGAGCAGATAGGCGATGACACCCCAGAACAGCGTCATCGTCTCACTCCCATCGTGGCGTCCGGGCCGGTACCCGGGCTGGGTTTGGCGACGGGCATAGCACCGGCCTGACACCCCATGGTGCCAGTCCGGTCGACCGAATGCGCTGGTGAGTATCGCTCAGCTCTGGTTGAAGAAGCCAGACTCGACAATTCGGGCCTTGTCCTGGGCGGTGACCGTGACGTTGTGGGGGCTGAGCAGAAACACCTTGGCGGTGACCCGCTCGATGCGGCCGTGCAGCCCGAAGGTCAAACCCGCCGCAAAGTCGACCAGCCGCTTGGCGTCGGCGTCGTCCATCTCGGACAGGTTCATGATCACCGGCGTGCTCTTGCGGAACTGTTCGCCGATCGTGCGAGCCTCGTTGTAGGTGCGAGGGTGCAACGTGGTGATCTGGTAGGCCGGGAGCTCGTCGGCATAGCCGACCGGGTAGCCGTCAGGGTCCTCGGAGTATTCGCGCCCGCCGGCGTGCACGAGTTCGGTGTGCCGGGACGCGGCGTGCTCGCGGGGGTAACGGGCTTCGGCGTATTCGTCTCGCCGGCCGGCGCCCGCGTGGGCGTATTCGGCCTCGCCGTAGTCCTCGTCTTCGACCAGTCCGAGGTAGACGCCCATCTTGCGCATCGCTCCGGGCATTGCGTCCTCCGTAAGTCGGGTACAGCTGTGACTCATGTGACGGTCGAGAAATTCGACGTTGCTGCGACGCTAGCCGAAAACTGGGCTTCGACGGCCGAGCAACGCCGTGCCGACACGCACGTGTGTGGATCCCCGGGCTATCGCGGCTTCCAGGTCAGAGCTCATGCCGGCCGATATCGACACGGCCTCCGGATGCACGTCGCGCAGGCGCTCGGCGGTAGCGGCCAGGTCGTCGAAGGCCGCGCCCGGATCGGCCGCCATCGGCGCGACGGCCATCACGCCGCAAAGCCGGAGCTCCTTGCGGGCCGCGACCTCGTCAGCCAGCGCCAGGACGCCGTCGGCGGGCACGCCCCCGCGGGCCGGGTCACCGTCCAGGCTGACCTGGACGAAGACGTCGAGCCGGGGACGCTCGGCGCGCTCGACGCCCCCCGCGAGCTGCGCGACCAGTTCCGGGCGGTCTACGGAGTGCACGGCATCGGCATAGCCGGCCACCGAGCGGGCCTTGCGCGACTGCAGCCGGCCGACGAAGTGCCACCGCAACGCGGACCGACCGTGATCAGCCGGTTCGCCGGCGCGCAACCGCGCGACGTCCGCGGCCTTGGCCGACGCCTCCTGGTCGCGGCTTTCGCCGATGTCGGCGACGCCGAGGTTGGCCAGGATCACGACATCGCTGGCCGGGTAGGTCTTGGTGACGGCGATGAGCGTCACCGAACGCTGGTCGCGACCGGCCGCGATGCAGGCGTCGACGATCCGGGCCCGCACGGCACCGAGCGAGCCCACCAGCTCCGCCCGCCGTTCGTCATCGAGCCGAGCCACGGCTCAGGACTTGAGGAACTCGGGAACGTCGAGCTCGTCGTCGACGGCGACCGGCGCGCGAGCGCCGTTCGTAGCCGTCGTGGTCGGCGCGGAATACCCGGCCGCGGGCTCCGGGCTCTTTCGTTCGCCGGTCTTGGGCGCCGGGGTGCCGGTTCCGCGGGCCTGGGCAGCCGGCTCGCGGCGGATCTCCACCTTCTTGTACGGCAACTGGCCGCTGTCGAAGCCGGCCGCGATCACCGTCACCTTCACCTCGTCGCCGAGCGTGTCGTCGATCACCGCACCGAAGATGATGTTCGCCTCTGGGTGCGCGGCTTCGGCGACCAAGGACGCGGCTTCGTTGATCTCGAACAGACCGAGGTCCGAGCCACCCTGGATCGAGAGCAGTACGCCGTGGGCACCGTCCATGCTGGCTTCGAGCAGTGGGCTGGCGATGGCGATCTCGGCCGCCTGGCGGGCCCGGCTGTCGCCGCGGGCCGCGCCGATGCCCATGAGGGCTGAGCCGGCTCCGCTCATGACGCTCTTGACGTCGGCGAAGTCGAGGTTGATCAGGCCCGGCGTCGTGATCAGGTCGGTGATGCCCTGGACGCCGGAGAGCAGTACTTGGTCGGCGCTGCGGAAGGCGTCCATGACGCTCACGTTGTGGTCGGAGATCTGCAGCAAGCGGTCGTTCGGAATGACGATCAGCGTGTCGCACTCGGCCCGCAGCGCATCGATGCCGTCGTCGGCCTGGGTCGCGCGCTTCTTGCCCTCGAAGGAGAACGGCCGGGTGACGACGCCGATGGTCAGCGCCCCGAGCTTGCGCGAGATGCTCGCGATGACCGGTGCACCGCCGGTACCGGTGCCGCCGCCCTCGCCGGCGGTGACGAACACCATGTCGGCGCCCTTGAGTACCTCCTCGATCTCATCGCGGTGATCCTCGGCTGCCTTGCGCCCGACGTCGGGCTGGGCGCCGGCGCCAAGGCCGCGGGTGAGTTCACGGCCCACGTCGAGCTTGACGTCGGCGTCGCTCATCAGGAGGGCCTGCGCGTCGGTGTTGACCGCGATGAACTCCACGCCCTTGAGACCGTGCTCGATCATCCGGTTGACGGCGTTCACGCCGCCACCGCCGACGCCGACGACCTTGATGACCGCCAGGTAGTTGTGCGGTGCTGTCATGGTGGCTCCTGTTTCGGTCGCTGCGGATTGTCCGGATCGGTGCCGACGGCTCGGGGCGAACCCTCACCTTCAACTAGACCGTTAATGTTATGTCAACCTGTCAGGTTAGTGCCGAAGGTAGAACTCAGCGACCGCGATCGCGGTCAGGCGCGCCGGTCAACACGCCGATCACTTGCGAACTGTCAGCGCGTGACGACCTGATCGGGATTGGTCAGGTCGAACTGGCTGCCCGGCCGGGTGAGCAAAATCGGCAGCACGCGAGCCTTGTCGGCGCTGCGCTCCGCACTCCCCCAGCGCACGACGCGCTGATCGCTGAGCAGCAGCGTGACGGCCGTGGGGTCGAACGCCTGGATCGAGGCCACCTTGGCCAACAACTTGGGCGTCAACGCGGCCGCGACCGTGGCGACCGCCCTGCCGGTGGCTTTCGCGTTCGCGCCGTGCGGAACGGCGAACAGCGGCAGGCCCGGCGGCCGCGTCGGCACCGACCGGAACTGGTCACCGGTCCTGTCGACCAGCACGTGCGCCCGGCCCGACAACACGAACCCGACCGGGACACGTTCGGTCACCGTGATGGTCACGCTTGACGGGTAGTCGGTCCGGATCGTCGCCGTGGCCACCTCGGGCAGCGCCTCGACCCGACGGCTGACCGCCGCCGTGTCCAGTCGCACAAGCGGCGCGCCGTTGGCGATTGCCGCGGCCGCCCGCACGCGCGCGGCGCTCAGGTAGTGGGTGCCCTGCACTGCGACGGACTTGACGCCCAGCACGGGGCTGAAGGCGACGATCCAGACCGCGATCGCGGCGACCAGCACGCCGACCAGGGCAATGACGATCAGCACGCGACCCCGAGGGGCCGGCGCGTGCTCGCCGGGGGGCGGCTCGTCGATCCGGCCGTCGCTGGTGAGCGGCAGCGTCGCACTCATGCCTGCACCTGCTCGGCGGCCGCGCGACCGCAGGCGTCGCGGATGTCGTCACAGAGCAGGTAGACGTCGCCGATACCCATCGTCAGCACCAGGTCACCGGCTCGGGCGACAGCAGCCACCCGTTCCGGTGTCGCGGCGTAGCGCGGCTCATAGATGACCTGTTCAGGCGGCAGCGGTATGAGCTCGCTGATCGTCGCGCCCGTGACGCCCGGGATCGGCTCTTCGCGGGCCGGAAAGATGTCCATGACCACCACGATGTCGGCAATCGCCATAGCCTCGGCGAACTCCCGGGCGAAGGTCTGGGTGCGGCTGTAGGTGCCAGGCTGGAAGACGGCGATCAACCGGCCGGCGCCGACCGCATCGCGCGCCGCCGTCAGCGAGGCCGCAACTTCGGTGGGGTGGTGGGCGTAGTCGTCGTACACGCGCACCCCGCCGGCGTCGCCGTGCGACTCGAAGCGACGCCGCACGCCACCGAACCCGGCCCAGGCCGCGATCACCGCGTCAACGTCGAGACCGAGTTCGGCCGCCATCGCCAGGGCTGCGGTGGCGTTGAGTGCCATGTGACGGCCGATCAACGCTCCGACCCGGACGGAGCGGGCAGCCAGACCCGGACCGTCGACTCGGAACTCCACCGCATCAGGCAGCGGCACGACGTCGCTCACCCGGAAATCGGCAGCCGGGCTCGAGCCGTACGTCAGCAACCGCCGCCCGCGTTGCCGGGCGTACTCGGCGATCCGGGCGGCACCCGGATCGTCGGCGCAGGCGAGCAACAGGCCGCCAGGCTCGATGCGATCAACGAACTGCTCGAAGGCCCGGAAGATGCCCTCGAGATCACCATGGTTCTCCAGATGGTCGGCCTCGACGTTGGTGATGACCGCGGCGGCCGGGCGCGTGAGCAGGAACGACCCGTCGCTCTCGTCCGCCTCGACGATGGCCAGTTCGCCGGTGCCGAGGTGGGCGTTCTTGCCGGTCTCGTAGAGGTTGCCACCGATGGCGAACGACGGGTCAAGGCCGCAGGCCTGCGCACCCACAGTGAGCAGCGATGTCGTCGTGGTCTTGCCGTGCGTGCCCGATATCGCGATGCACCGGCGGTCCTCGAGCGCGGCGGCCAGTGCTGCCGCTCGGCGCAGGACCGGCATGCCGCTGGCCCGGGCAGCCGCGAACTCGGCCTGCTTCGGCGAGATTGCGGTCGTGTAGACGAAGGTGTCGGCATCGTCGAGGTGCTCGACGGAGTGGCCGATGTGCACGCTGGCTCCGATCGCCCGCAAGGCCGAGACCGTGATCGAGTCGCGGGCCTCGCAGCCACTTACGGCGACGCCCCGCTCGAGCAGGATGCGGGCCAGTCCGCTCATGCCGGAGCCGGCGATACCCATGATGTGCACGCGGCCGAGGCTGGCGAGCGGCGGAATGACGTCCGTGGCCGCGGTGCGCACGAGCGCGGCACCCGGAGCGGCCCAGTCCTGGGGGCGCCCCTGGGCTGCATCGTGCGTAGGACGCTCGCTCACTGCTGTCTCCCGGCGCTGTTCCCACGCTCGCCTCGGGCGAAGTGGCGGTGTTCGGCGATCACGTTGAGCACGTGCTGCGCGAGGACGACGTCGGCGTCACGGGACCCAGCATGCCCGGCCGCGAGAGACATGGCCGCCAAGGCCGCCGGGTCGGTGATCAGCGGCACGACGTGCTCGGCGATCCAGGCCGGCGTCAGCTCGTCGTTGGCAACCAGCAGCCCGCCACCGGCGGCGACGATCGGCTCGGCATTGAACCGCTGCTCGCCGCCTCGCAACGGCAGTGGGACGTAGGCGGCCGGCAGCCCGACCGCCGCGAGTTCTGCGCACGTCATCGCGCCGGACCGGCAGATCACGAAGTCAGCCGCGGCATAGGCGTAGGCCATGTCGTCGACATAGGGCACGACCACGTAGCGGGCCGCATCCGGTGCATCGACGACGGGCACGACGTTTCCGGGGCCGGCGATGTGCAGCACCTGCACCCCGGCCTCGCGCAACGCACCCGCGGCGCCGGACACGGCCCAGTTGATCATCCGCGCACCTTGCGAACCGCCCGTGGCCAGCAGCACCGGACCCTCGGCCGACAATCCGAACCGCTCGCGGGCCTCTGCTCGCAGCGCCGCCCGGTCGAGACGGGCTATGGCCGGGCGCAGCGGGATGCCGATCGGCGTCGCGTGCTGCAACGGCACGGAATCCGAGGCGGTGAACACGTGCGTGGTCATCCGGGCCGCGATCCGATTGGCGACCCCGGGCCGGGCGTTCGCTTCGTGGATGACGATCGGGACGTGGCGACGTTTCGCCGCTACGTACGCGGGCATCGCGACATAGCCGCCGAAGCCGACGACCGCTTCGGCCCGCACTCGATCCAATATCTCCCCTGCCGCGCTCACCGAACCGGCCAGGCGGGACGGCACGCTCAGCAGCGCGCGGTTGAGTCTGCGCGGCAGCGGCACCGGGGGAATCAGCTCCAGCCGGTAGCCCCGGGCGGGGATGAGCGTCGTGTCCAGGCCGCGTTCGGTCCCGATGGCGGTGATCTCGGCGGCCGGATCAAGCCGGCGCAGCGCGTCGGCGAAGTTCATCGCGGGCTCGATGTGCCCGGCTGAGTGCCCGCCCGCGACAACGACCCGTGGCGCTGACGTGGGTGCGCTCACCGTGACCTCCGGGGCATCCCATCGGTGCCGGTCGCACGCAGCGGCGGCGCGGCCGCGCGCCGGGCCGGCGCGGCGGTGCGGTGCGGGTTGCCGCCGGTGGCGACTCTGGGCCGAGCAGAAGGGATGGGTTGGCGACGCGGCCCGGTCCGCGCCGCGCTCGCAGGCGGACGGGGCGAACGGCGCTTGGGGGCCACATAGGGCTTGGGCACCGGAATCCGCAGCACTCGTTCCAGCCGGGTCCGCCGGCCGGTCCGTTCGGCCTTGCGCGCCACTGCGACAGCCGGCGTCTCGTGCCGGGCGAACGACACCAACATGCCGAGCACGAAGAACGACGCGAGCAACGAAGTCCCACCGGCCGAGATGAACGGCAACGGGATGCCCGTGACGGGCAGCAGGCCGGTGACGTAGCCGATGTTGATCAGGGCCTGGCCGCACAACCACACCGTCGCGCCGCCGGCGACGATGCGCACGAACGGATCGGCGTTGCGCCGCGCGATCCGCATCCCCGTGTAGGCGAGCAGGCCGAACAGGCTCAGCACGGCCAGGCACCCGATCAGTCCGAGTTCCTCACCGATGATGGCGAACACATAGTCGGAGCTGGCGTTGGGAACCCAGCCGTACTTCGACGTCCCTTGACCCAGCCCGACGCCGAACAGCCCGCCAGAGGCGAGTGCGTACAACCCCTCCACCGTGTGAAAGCCGGTGTTCTTCGCGTCCTTGAACGGGTGCAGGAACGTGGTGAGCCGCTGCAGCCGGTACGGCGCGGCCAGGGCGAGCGCGGTGATGGCACCGACGACGGCAAACACCACGACGATGAAGTACCGCACCGGCATGCCGACCATCCACAGCAGCCCGAGCAGGATCAGCATGTAGCACAACGTCGTGCCGAGGTCCGGCTCGAGCATGATCAAGCCGGCGACGAGCGCGAAGCCCGGCACCAGGGGGACGAACAGGTGGCGGGCCCGGCGCAGCGTCCCGAGTTGCTGTTTGCGGGCGAGCAGGTCCCCGCCCCACAGCAGGACGGCCACCTTCGCGAACTCCGACGGCTGCAACTGCAGCGGACCGATGTCGATCCAGCGCCGCGCGCCGTACACGCCCACGCCGATACCCGGCACCAGGACCGCGGCGAGCGCGACGATCGTCAGCACGAGGGTCGGGTAGGCCAGTACTCGATAGGCACGAGGGGGCAGCCGCAGCGCGATCCAGAAGACCGGCAGTCCGATGGCGACGAACTCCGCCTCCTTGACGACCTGCGCCCACATCGACGACGTCCCTCCGTCGTCGTGCGACACGGCGATGGTCGTCGATACCGCCATCAGCAGCCCGAAGCCGAGCAGACCGGCAGCGGCCAGCAGCAGCAGCTGCACCGAGGCGTACGGACGATCAACGAAGCGCTGTCCCGTGCGATGACCGCGCACCTTCTCGCGCAGCCGGTCGAGCAGCGCCGGCGCCGATTCGACGGCGCTCACGACGCATCGAGTGCGCGGGCGGCCGCCTCGAACGCCGCACCGCGCGCCGCGTAGCCGGAAAACATGTCATACGACGCCGCGGCGGGTGCGAGCAGCACGGCGTCGCCCGGACGCGCGAGTCCGGCCGCGGTGCCCACCACCTCGGTCATGGCTCCATCGTCGTTGCTGGACACCTCGATAACCGGTACATCCGGTGCGTGTCGTTGCAACGCGGCCGCGAAGAGCTCCCGATCGGCGCCCAGGAGGACGACGCCGCGAAGGCGATCAGCGACAGCGGCGACCAAACCGTCGACCGGTGCGCCTTTGAGTTGGCCTCCGGCAATCCACACAACTCGTGGGTATGCGCACAGCGACGCCAGCGCAGCATGAGGATTCGTCGCCTTGCTGTCATCGATGTAGCTGACACCGGCCCGTTCGAACAGGTACTGGTTTCGGTGCGGGTCGGGCACGAACGCCCGCAACCCCGCCGCGACGTCACCCGGGCGAACCCCGTACGCCCGCGCGAGCGCTGCCGCCGCCAGTGCGTTGGCGATGTTGTGTGCGCCGGCGGGCTGGATGTCGGCGGCCGCGACGAGCTCGACCGGCGCGGTGGCGAACGCGTGATCGACGAGCAGGTCGCCGACCAGGCCGAGCTGTCCTTGTTCCGGAGCCGCGAGCGTCACCCCGATCCGGGTCGGTGCCCGCGCGGCCGCGAGCAGTTGCGCGACTGTCGGGTCGTCGATATTGCCGATCGCCACCGGGCCACTCCACACGCGGCTCTTCGCCTCGGCGTACGCCGGCATCGAACCGTGCCAGTCGAGGTGGTCAGGTGCGACATTGAGCAGCGCGGCCGCTTCCGGCACCAGCGTCGATGACCAGTGCAGTTGGTAACTCGACAGCTCGACGGCCAACACGTCGTAGGCGTCTGCCTCCCGGACCGCGTCCACGACCGATACCCCGACGTTGCCGACAGCACGCGCCCGCTCCCCCGCCGCCCGGAGGATCGATTCCAGCATCCGTACGGTCGTGGTCTTGCCGTTGGTGCCGGTGACGGTGAGCCACGGCGCCGCCCCGGGACCGCGTAACCGCCACGCGAACTCGACCTCGCCGAGCACCTCGACGCCGCGCGCCCGGGCGTCGAGGAACAGCGGGTGGTCCGGGCGCCAACCCGGTGACGTCACGATCTGTTCGACGCCGTCCGGAACCCGGTCGAGCTCGCCCGCGAACTGCACGCCCGCAGCGACGAGATCGCCGATCGCCGGCGTCCGGGACCGGTCGGTGAGCAGCACGCGAGCACCGATGGCAAGCAGGGCACGGGCGATGGACTGGCCGGCCAGGCCGGCCCCGCAGACGAGCACGGTCGCGCCCGCGCGTCCCGTCGCCTCAGCCATTGCCGATGAAGTCGGCATAGAACAGGCCGACCCCGAAAGCGACCGCCATGCCCGCGACGATCCAGAACCGCACGATGATCGTCACCTCTTCCCAGCCGCCGAGTTCGAAGTGATGGTGCAACGGCGCCATTCGGAACACCCGCCGGCCGCGGCCGGTTCGCAGCCGGGTGAACTTGAACCAGCCGGTCTGGATGATGCCCGACAGCGTCACCGCGGCGAACAGCCCGCCGAGCACGACGAGCAACAACTCGGTGTGGGTCAGGATCGCCAGGCCGGCCATCAAGCCGCCCAACGCCATCGAGCCGGTGTCACCCATGAAGATCTGCGCCGGCGAGGCGTTCCACCATAGGAAGCCGAAACAGGCCGCCATGGCCGCGGCCGCGATCAGCGCGACATCGAGCGGATCGCGCACCTGGTAACAGCCGCCCACCGGATTGGTGCCACATGTATTGCGGAACTGCAGGAAGGAGATGAGCGTGAACGCGCCGAAGACCATCGCCGAAGCTCCCGCAGCCAGGCCATCGAGCCCGTCGGTCAGGTTCACCGCGTTCGACGTCGCCGCGATGATCACGTACGCCAGCACGACGAAGCCGACGGTGCCGAGACCGACCTGGGCGATGTCGCGCACATAGGAAAGGTGCGTGGATGCCGGCGTCAGCCCAAGGCCATTGCGGAACTGAACGGCGAGGACCGCAAACGAAACCCCCACCACCAGCTGGCCGCCGAACTTCGCCCGCGCCCGAAGACCGAGGCTGCGCTGCCGGCGGATCTTGATCAAATCGTCGAGAAAGCCGACCAGGCCGAGGCCCGCGAATAGGAACAGCAACAGCAAGCCGGAAGCGTTCGGTCCGCCGCCCCCGCGGATCGCGATCACGACGTGGGCGACCGCGTATCCGAACACCGTCGAGCCGATGATGGCGACGCCGCCCATCGTCGGCGTCCCGCGCTTGATCAGATGCGATTGCGGGCCGTCGGTGCGGATCTCCTGGCCGAAACCCCGCCGCCGGAAGTACGCGACCACAAGCGGCGTGCAGAGGATCGACGTCAGCAGCGAGACGACCGCGGCGAGCAGAATCGTCTTCACGCCGCAGTGCCTCCGGTCGAGTCCGTGCCAGCTTTCGGCTCGCTGGCGATATTCGAATCGTCGGCGACGGCGAGCGCCACTCGTTCCAGGCTCGCCGACCGCGAGGCCTTCACGAGCACGACATCACCGGATCGCAACTCATCACGCAGTACGGCGATCGCTGCCTCGGCGTCGGGCACCCAGGTCGATACGCCGTCTCCGAAGCCTTCCAGAACCGTCCCGCGGTGAATCGGGCGGGCCTGTTCCCCAACCACGAGGACCCGGCCCACCCCGAGCGCCGCCGCGAGCCGACCCACCGCCTCGTGCTCGCCCGGCCCGTCATCACCGAGTTCTGCCATCGGACCGAGCACTGCGAACGTCCGGCCGCCGCGGCGGGCCCGGTCGATGGAGACCAACGCGTTGAGCGCGGCGTGCATCGACTCTGGATTGGCGTTGTAGGCGTCGTTGATCACGGCCACGCCGTCGGCCCGCTCGGTCAACTCCATTCGCCACCGCGAGACCGGCTTGGCCGCGCTGAGACCGGCTGCCACGTCGGGTACCGGCCGCCCGCACTCGAGCGCTACGGCTGCGGCCGCCAGCGCATTGCTCACCTGGTGAACCCCGATCAGCTGCAATTGCACCCGTGCGCTGCCGTTGGCTGCATGCAGGGTGAAGCCGGCCCGGCCGAGGTCGTCCAGCGTCACGTCGCCGGCACGCACGTCCGCGTTGTCGGCCGTGCCGAACCACACAATGCGGGCCGGGGTATGGCCGGCCATGGCCGACACGAGCGGATCGTCGGCGTTCAGGACGGCGACTCCTCCAGCGGCGGCGGACGGCAGCGGCTCGACCAGTTCGCGCTTGGCGACGGCGATGGCCGCCCGGCTGCCGAACTCGCCCAGATGCGCGCTGCCCACGTTGAGCACGACCCCGATGCGGGCCGGAGCGATGCGGGCGAGGAAGGCGATGTGCCCGGCACCGCGCGCGCTGGCCTCGAGCACCAGGAAACGGGTGCGGGAATCGGCGAGCAGGACCGTGTACGGGTGACCGAGCTCGTTGTTGTATGAACCCGGCGGCGCAACCGTCGGGCCGAGCGGAGCGAGCAGCTGGGCGATCAAATCTTTGGTGGACGTCTTGCCGGACGAGCCGGTGACGGCGATGACCGTCGCGTCCGGCAGGCGCCGCACGACGGCTGCGGCCAGCTCCGCAAGTGCGGCGAACCCGTCCGCGACGACGATGCTCGGCCCATCGACAGTGCGCGTGACCAGCGCGGCCACCGCTCCCTGGCCGATCGCCGCGGCAACGAAGTCGTGCCCGTCCACGTGCTCGCCGGGCAGCGCAAGGAACAGCGCACCAGGCCCGACCCGGCGCGAATCGAACTCGACGGGTCCGGTGACGAGCGTCTCCGGATCGGCGTCGTGCAACCGACCGTCGACGATCGCGGCGATCTCGCCCAGGGTGAAGGCAATCATCGCGCGCGCTCTTCGAGCGCATGCCGCAGTACCTCGCGGTCGTCGAAGGCATGCATCACGCCGGCGATCTCCTGGCCCGGCTCATGCCCCTTTCCGGCGACGAGGACCGTGTCACCGGCCGCCGCGCTCGCGACGGCGGCGGCGATGGCCGCGCCGCGGTCGCCGATCTCCAATACCTCGCCCCGTTCGCCCGGCTGAACCGCGAGAGCGCCGTCGAGCATGGCCCGCCGGATCGCCGCCGGGTCCTCCGAGCGCGGGTTGTCGTCGGTGACGATCAGTCGATCCGCGCCCCGCGCGGCGATCTCGCCCATGAGCGGGCGCTTCGCGACATCCCGATCGCCGCCGCAGCCGAGCACGATGATCAGCTGCCCGGCCGTCAACGGGCGCAGGGTGCGCAGCGCGCCGTCGACTGCGGCCGGTTTGTGGCTGTAGTCGACGACGGCGAGAAACGGCTGGCCGGCTTGCACCCGTTCCATCCGGCCGGGGACCGAAGCGACGGCGACGGCGGGCGCAGCGATCTCCGGTGGCACATCCAGCTGGGCCAGGATCCCAAGCGCGAGCAGCGCATTCGCGACGTTGTAAGCGCCCGGCAAGCTGCAACCGGTGGTCAGGTCGGTGCCCGGCCCGACGACCCGGAACCTGCTGCCACCGTCACCGGTGGTGGTGATGTCGCGTGCCTGCCAGGTCGCCGAATCGTCGCCACTCGTGTTGACCGTGATGACGTCGGGCCCGGCGAGCGCTGCCATCCGGCGGCCCCATTCGTCGTCGGTGACAACCACGGCTCGGTGCGCGCGGCCGTCGAACAGTTTGGCCTTGGCCGCGAAGTAGTCGGCCATGTCGGCGTGGAAGTCCAGATGGTCCTGGGAGAGATTGGTGAACGCCGCGACCGCGAACTCGATGCCGTCGGCCCGGCCCATTGCCAGTGCGTGGCTCGACACCTCCATCGCGACGGCTTGGGCGCCGTGCTCGCGCATCACCGCAAGTAGCGCCTGGGTGTCCGGCGCCTCCGGCGTCGTCAACCCGATCTTCACCGAGTCGTCGTCGATGAGCGTCGCGACCGTGCCGATCAAGCCGGATGACCGGCCGGCGGCCTGCAGGCCGGCCCGCACCAGGAACGTCGTCGTCGTCTTGCCACTCGTACCCGTGACACCGACAACCGACAGGTGCTGACTCGGCCGACCGTAAATCTCCGCCGCCACCGGCCCGAGCGCGCCGCGGACATCGTCGACGAGCAACAACGGGAACCCGGCCGGGACGGCGGCTCGCCCGGCGGCATCGCTCAGCACGGCCGCCGCGCCGGCAGTCGCGGCGTCACGGGCGAAGCGAGCGCCGTGCGCGGCCCGCCCAGGAACACCGGCGAACAGGTCGCCGGGCCGGACCTGCGCGCTGCTAGCGGTGATGCCGGTCACCGCCACGTCTGGACCGACGAGGGTGGCGTCGCACAGCGCGGCCAGTCGGCTCAATGCAATCGGCGTCACTTCCACCGGCCGTGGCAGCACCTGCTCGGGTAACGCGGGCGACGGCACGTCAGCAAACGGTACTTGGTGCCGACCTGCGGGTGACGGCGTCACACAACTGCAGGGGGACGTGCTTCGACTGAGCACCGGACGGAGCGATCCGCGCGTGCTGCAACTCGTAGCTGGCGATCTGCTTGAACACCGGAGCGGCTACGTCGCCGCCTTCCAGTCCGTGGGCCGGATTGTCCACCATGATCGCGACGACGAACTGAGGATTGTCGGCGGGCACGATGCCGGCGAAGGTGTCCCAGTTCATCCAGCTCGAGTACGCGCCGCCGTGGGCCGGGTCCGGCTGCTGCGCGGTGCCGGTCTTGCCTGCCACCCGGTAGCCGGGGATCGCACCCTTCACCCCGGTACCACCGGGCAGGGTCACCGACTCGAGCATCGTCCGTAACGTCTTGGCCGTCTTGGCGGTGACGGCGCGGATCCCAGCGGGCGGGCGTGTCGTCCGCACCGTGCCGTCGGGTGCGGTGACGGACTCCACGATCCGCGGCGGCACCCGCACACCGTTGTTGGCGACCGTCTGGTAGATCGACGCGAGTTGGAGCACGGTCATGCTCTCGCCCTGACCGAAGGGCAGGTTGGCGAACGTCGAGTCCGACCATTGCGACAGCGGCGGCAGGTAACCGCTGCTCTCGCCGGGCAACTCGATACCGGTCTTCTGGCCGACCCCGAACTTGTTCTCGTACGCGTCCCACCGCGCCGGGCCGAGCTGCTGGGCGATCCGCAGGGTGCCGACGTTCGACGACTCGGCGATGACCCCGGTGGCGGTGAACTGCTGGGTCGGGTGCCACCAGGCGTCACTGATCGTCACGCCGCCCATGTTGATGCTGTTGGGCACGGTGACGACGGTCTTCGGCGTTATCGTGCCCTCCTGCAGCGCAGCCGCGAACGTGATCGCCTTCTGCACCGACCCGGGCTCGAACGCCGACATCACCGGCGGGTTGATCGGTGCGTCCGGGTCGATCGAGTTGGGGTCCGCGGCGTCGAACGTCCCCGAGGCGGCCAGCGTGAGCACCTGGCCGGTGTGCGCGTCGAGAATCGCCATCTCGGCGCTCCTCGCACCCGACTCGGGCACTGCGGCGTCGAGGTAGCGCTGCGCGATGTACTGCAGGTTCTGGTCGATCGTCAGTCGCACGGTGCCCCCGTTGCGGGGCGCGTCGCGAACCGTGCGGCTGCTCGGGTTGACGTTTCCGACGTTGTCGACGGCATAGGTGAGGCTGCCGTCGGTTCCGGCCAGTTCCTTGTTGAACTGGTGCTCGATCCCGGCCGCACCGGTGCCGTCGGAGTGCACGGTGCCGACGACGTTCGCAGCAGTCGTCCGCCCCGGGTACTGCCGCTGGGTGGTCGCCTGGGTGTAGACCCCTTCCAGGTTCAGCGCCGAGATCCGGCCGGCCACTACCGGCGAGAGTGCCTGGGCCAGGACGGCGTACTGGCCGGGCTTGGCCAGCACCTTGATCACGTCGGGAACGCTCGTGCCGACGAGTGGTGCGAGCTTGGCGGCGTACACGGTGCGCTTGGCTGCCGCAATCTGCTTCGGATCGACGGTGATGTCCTGCGCGCTGGACGTGTAGGCAAGCGGGGTGCCGTTGCGGTCCAGGATCTGGCCGCGCATCGCATGCAGCGGCACCGTGTCGACCCGTTGCGCAGCCGCGGCTCCCGCGTAGTTGCCGTGATCGAGCCCCTGTAGCTGGATGAGCCGGCCGCCGACGACGAGCAGCAAGGTGCACACGGCCGCAAACCCGTAGCGCAGCCGCGGGTGCAAGGAACCCAGGCGCAGACCGCGCCGGGTACGTCGGCGGGCCGCCGCACGCTTCGCGGCCGGACGCTTCGCCGCCGGCCGCGCCGGGGTGGCGGGGGCGGTCCGCCGCGGGGCGGGCTGAGGCGCGGGCGCCCGACGTCGCGGTCCACTGGCCGGCGGAGGGACGGCTGCGGGCCCGAACCGGCGCGGGGCCGGACCGGCGGATGCGCGCGGCGCCGACGCGCGACGGGGACCGTCGGGCCGAGGCCGCGCCGGGCGTTCGGCCCGCGTCGGTCGCTGGGGGCGCGCGGGCCGCTGGGGTCCCTGGCGGCGCTCGGTCATCGGGTGCCTCCCAGCGTGGTCGTCGGGGTCGGGGTGGGGGTGGGCCGCTTCGGGTGGGCCGCCTTGTGCTTCTTCGGCTTCGCCGCACCGTGGGCGAGAGCCGGCTTGGTGGCTTTCGTCTTCGTCTTCGTCTTCGTCTTCGTCGGCGTTGGCGTCGGCTTCGGCGTGGTCGGGGGCGGTGGCACGGGGGCGGCGGCCGCCGGCGCCGGGCTGCCGAGCAGGGTGACCTTGCCGTCCGCGCCGACCTTCAGGAACGCCGGCGCCGTCGCCGGAACCATGCCGAGCGCCGCGGCGGCACGACCGAGCGCGTCCGGTGCGGCACTTGCCGCTACCTGGTTGCGGGCCTGGACGAGCCGCGCCGCCACGTCGGAGTCCTTGGCCGCGAGGTCGTGGCGGGCGAGTTCGTTCGCGGCCGACGCGGTGTTGAGCGCCAGCAGGGCACACATGCCGCCGACGATCAGTCCGGCGACGAGCAGCGCGAAGGGCACCCGGGGGGCGTGCTTGGGTGCGGCCCGATCGGGCCGTGCTCGACTCACGACCGGGTTGGGGGGCGGACTACCGGTGCGAGGGGCGCTCACACCGGCTCCCGGATTCGTTCCGCGGCCCGCATCCGCGCCGAGGCCGCTCTCGGATTGGCGGCGATCTCCACATCCGATGCCGACTCGGCGCCGCGGGTGAGCAGCCGCAGTTGCGGCCGGCGCTCAGCCAGCGGCACCGGGAGCCCGGGGGGCGTTGCGTCGGTGGCCAGCTCGGCCATGCTCTGTTTGACGATGCGGTCCTCGAGCGAGTGATAGGACAGCGCGACGATCCGTCCGCCCATCGCGAGCGCGGCCAGGGCGGCCGGCACGGCGCGACGCAGCCCGGCCAGCTCGCCGTTGACCTCGATGCGCAACGCCTGGAACGTGCGCTTGGCCGGGTGTCCGCCGTGGCGGCGGGTAGCCGCAGGAATGGCGCTGCGCACCAGTTCGGCGAGTTGTGCGGTCGAGTCCAGCGGCGCGATGCTGCGCGCCCGGTCGATGGCCTGGGCCACGCGAAGGGCGAAGCGCTCCTCGCCGTACTCGCGCAGTACCCGCGCCAGTTGGGGCACCGGGTAGGTGTTGACCACGTCGGCCGCGGTGAGCTGCTCGTCGGCGTCCATCCGCATGTCCAGCGGGGCGTCGGTCGCGTAGGAAAACCCACGCTCGGCCACGTCCAGCTGCATCGAGGAAACCCCGAGGTCGAACAGCACGCCGTCGACGGCAGGCAGCTCGAGTTCGGCGAGCACGTCGGGCATCAGGTCGTACCTGGCGTGCACCAGGTGGATTCGCGCCGAGAATGCGGCCAGGCGCTGCCGGCTGCGAACCAGTGCGGCCGAGTCGCGGTCGAGTCCGACAAGCGTGAGCTGTGGATGCGATTCCAGCAACGCCGCGGCGTGACCGCCGAGGCCGAGCGTGGCGTCGACCAGTACCGCCGGTCGATCCGAGAGCGCGGGACCGAGCACGGCGAGAACCCGATCGAGCAACACCGGGACGTGCACGGCAGACGCGGGCGTCGCTGCCGTCTCGTCCCGGGGGTCCATCGCTGCGTCCTCGCTGTCCTGGTAGGTGAAAGAGGTGGTGGGCCCGAAACTCCGGGCCGAGTGCGAGAGGTGGGGGTGACGCTCGACCTGGTCCCCGCCCGTCCCGCCTGGCGCCGGGGAAGTGCGCCAGGAGGTGGACGGGAGGAGGCCGGACCGAACGTCATCGCGCTACAGCACGCCGGGCAGCACCTCCTCGGCGATGTCGGCGAACGCCTGCTCGGTGCCCTCGAGATAGCTCTGCCAGGCGTCGGCGTCCCACACCTCGATGCGGGTATTCGCGCCGATGACCACGCAGTCCTTGGTCAACCCCGCATAGAGCCGCAACTGCGGCGGGACGGTGATCCGGCCCTGGCTGTCGGGCGTCTCGTTCGACGCACTGGCGAACAGCACGCGCCCGTAGTCGCGAACCCGGCGGTCAGTCACCGGAGCGTTGCGGAGCGACTCGGTGAACCGGTCGAACTCCGCGACGCCGAAGATGAACAAGCAGCGGTCCTGGCCTTTGCAGATCACCAAGCCGCCTTCCAGCTCCGGGCGGAAGCGCGCCGGCAGGGCCAGCCGGCCCTTGTCGTCCAGTCGTGGGGTGTGCGTGCCGAGGAACATCGACACCACCCTTCGAGCCAGAGCGCGGATGAGGAAGGACGTCTTCCCCACTGAGCCCCACCGTACCCCACTTCACGCCACTCACAACCCATATCGATGTGCATGTCGCGCATCCGCCCCGCCAACCGGTTGAAACCGGCTCGATACCCAACGGCGCGGATTGTCGGCAATACTCGACGGCGGACGATTTCCACGCCGGGCGCAGGCGCCCGACAGCACGAGAGTGAGGACCGCACAGGTGGACGACCTCGATCGCGAACCGCGGGTGATCGGAACGCACGCGGCCCCGGCACTCGTTCCGTCGGCCGCGCCCGTTTCGGTCAGCGCAGCCGGCGCCCGGATCGCAGCGAACATCGAGCAGGTGATCGAAGGCAAGCACAACGCGGTGCGGCTCGGGCTCACGGTGTTGCTCGCCGAAGGCCACCTGTTGATCGAGGACGTGCCCGGAGTCGGCAAGACGAAGTTCGCGAAGGCGTTGGCCCGCTCGATCGACTGCTCGGTACGGCGAATCCAGTTCACACCCGATCTGCTGCCCAGCGACATCACCGGCGTCAGCGTCTACAACGCCGAGGAACGCGACTTCGAGTTCAAGCCCGGGCCGGTGTTCGCCAACATCGTCGTCGGCGACGAGATCAATCGGGCCTCTCCGAAGACCCAAGCCGCACTGTTGGAATGTATGGAGGAGCGCCAGGTCACGGTCGACGGCGTGACGAACTCGCTGGAAGCGCCGTTCATGGTGCTCGCCACCCAGAACCCGATCGACATGGAAGGCACCTACCCGCTGCCCGAGGCCCAGCGCGACCGATTCACCGGCCGGATCTCGATGGGCTACCCCGACCGCGCGGCCGAGATCATGATGCTCAACGAGCATGCGTCGCTCGATCCGCTCGACTCCCTGCGACCGGTCTCGGATGCCACCGAGGTGCGCAGTCTCATCGCGGCCGTACGCCAGGTGCACGTCTCCGAAGCGATCAAGGCGTACGCCGTCGACTTGGCCGAGGCCACCCGCCGCTCCCAGGAGGTCCGGCTCGGCGCCTCGCCCCGGGCCACCCTGCAGTTGCTGCGGGCCGCGAAGGCGTGGGCCGCACTGGACGGCCGCGAGTACGTGATCCCCGACGACCTGCAGTTGCTGCTGATCCCCGTCGTGGCGCATCGACTCCTGCTCACCACCGATGCGCACATTGGTGGCCGCACCGCCGAGGACATTCTCGGCCGGATTGCCCAGGCCACCCCCATCCCGGCCGAAGCTGGTGCGGGCCTGCGCGGCGGGCGTTGACACGATGGCAGGTTTGCGGGCCGGCTTCACCACCCGCGCCAGTTGCCTGCTCGCGGCCGGCTCTACCGCCCTGTTGTGCGGGTTGCTGATCGGCGTTGTCGATCTGGTGCGGGCCGGAATCCTCGCGCTGGCGATACCAATCGCCGCCGCCTCCGTCGTCTACCGCTCGCGGGTGCGGATCTCCAATCGACGTAGCGCCGAACCCGGCCGGGCCAGCGCCGGTGAGGCCGTCGCGATCCATCTCGCCATCACCAACCGCTCGGTGATGCGCACGGGCGCGCTGATGCTCGAAGATCAACTACCGCCCCAGCTCAACGGCCGGGCTCGTTTCGTGGTCGCCGGGCTCGGGGGCCGCGAGGTCCGCACCGTCTCATACCGGATGCCGGGACTGCCTCGGGGACGCTACGTCGCCGGGCCGCTGCGGATCCGGCTCACCGACCCGTTCCGGATGATCGACGTGACCCGGTCCTTCACGGCGACGACGCAATTCGTCATCACTCCGGTTGTCGACCCGCTCCCCTCCGTCGAGCCGCCGCGCTCCTACGACATCGGTGACAACGCCGGCAGCCACTCGATCGGGACGCACGGCGCCGATGACGCCTCAACGCGCGAATACCGCACCGGCGACGACCTCCGCAAGATCCACTGGCGTTCCACCGCGCGCACCGGTGCCCTGATGGTGCGACAGGAGGAGCGGCCCTGGCAGGGGCAGAGCACATTGCTCCTCGACACCCGCACCGCGGCGCACGTCGTCGGCCCGCCGCTGAAGACCACCGACGGTACGCCGGACCCGCGCCAGACCAGCAGCCTCGAATGGGCGATCAGCGCCGCGGCCAGCATCGGCACCCACCTGATGATTGCCGGCCGCGACGTCGGCCTGATCGACGATCTCACCACGCCTGAGCGGCGCTACCTCGGCGAGCCGGGACGGCTGGCCGACCACCTCGCCGAGCTGCAGGCCTCGAAGGTCGCCGACCTCACCCCGATTGCCGGGCTGGCCCGCTCGGCCGCACGAGATTCTGCACTCGTCGCGGTGCTCGGCTCGCTCGATGCGACCAGTCTTCGCATCCTCGCCGACGCCCACCCCCGCGGTGCCGCCATTCCGGCGTTCGCGTTGCTGCTCGATACCCAGACCTGGCTGGTGCCGCCGGCGGCCGAAGGCGCGACTCGGGTCAGCCCACTCTGTGACGCTGCGGCTCGCGTGCTGCGGGCGGCCGGCTGGAGTGTCGTGGTCGTCCGGTGCGGCGACACCACGCCGGCCTCGTGGCAGAACCTGTTGCGGTCCCGTCAGGGTGCCGCCCCCCGGATCGCCGGACTGCCCGAACGCCCGGTTGGCGGGCGCCGATGACCGCGCCGGCCCGGGTCACGACGCGGCCGACCGCTGCCGAACCCGGCAGTACCCGCCGCACCCTGCGCGCGCTGCTGGCCTGCGCGCTCGGCGTGCTGCCGTTGTGTGAGTTGTTCACCGACGTCCGATGGCTGTTCGAGGTCTGGTTCGCGATGGCCATCGCGATCGCGCCGGCCGCGATTCTGCGCCTGCGCCAGCGACCGAAGGTCTGGCACATCTGGCTCGGCCTCGGTGTGCTGGTGATCTGGCTGACCGCCCACTACCTACCTGCGCACGCATTTGGCGGGCTGCTCCCGACCCGAAGCAGTTGGCACGACGTCAGCTCGCTGTTGAACGATCTACACGACACAACGACGAATGGCGTGGCCCCGGTCCATGCCACCCTCGCCATCAAGTTCGTCCTGGCGGCGATGCTCCCGCTCTTGGCCGCGCTCGTGGACTTCATCGCGGTGGTCGGACGCCGGGGTGCGCTGGCCGGGGTGCCTCTGCTCGTCGTCTACACCGTGTCCGGCGCCGTACCGCGGCACCCGGTGTCCTGGTTGTTCTTCGCCGCCGCCGCCGCCGGGTTCCTCCTGCTGTTGTCCATCGACGCCGACGACGAGGTGAAGGGCTGGGGCCGCCTCATTCCCCGCAGTGGTGAGGCTCGCCCCACCGCGACTCTGGCCGTGTCCGGCCCCCGAATCGCGGCGATCGCTCTGGTCGCGGCGGTGGTTCTCCCGCTACTGGCACCGTCCCGGCCGGCCAATCTGATCGCCAATGCCCTGCACAACAACCACGGGTCCGGGGGCGGCGGCCTGGGCGGCGGCTTCGGGGCCGGCGGGATCTCCCTCGACCCGTTCGACGCGCTCAAGGGCGATCTGCAGCGGTCCAAGCCGGTGAGTCTGTTCACCGTCGATCTCGGGGCGGCACACACCGTGCGGCCCTACTACCTGCGCGCGAACGTCCTGGCGAACTACGCCGACAAGGGGTGGTCACCGCTGCGGCACGGCGGCACCGAGAACGTGAGCAGCACCAGGTTCGACACCGATCCGGCCGCGCCGGAGCGTCCGACCGTGAACTACACCGCCCGGATCAGCATCACCGGTTTGTCCGACAACCCGCCGATCTTCGGCAAGCCAACGTCGGTCGACGGGGTCGACGGCGCGACCCACTGGAGCACCGAGGACGAACTGCTGGTGGGCAGCCGGGTGCGCAGCAGCCAGCAGATCACCGAACAGGTCGCGCAACCGGCGCCGACGATCTCGGATCTGCAGGGCGCGGGGACGGAATACCCGGCTTCGGTCCAATCGGCCCGCCAGGTCCCGCGAAACATGCCCAAGCTGGTCACCGATCTCGTCGCTCGGCTGACCGATGGACTCTCGACTCCGTACGCCAAGGCCCGCGCGCTCAACGACTACTTCACTGACGTCGCCAACGGCTTCAGCTACAGCCTGGCGACCAAGGCGGGCGACTCCGGCAGCGACCTCGTCGACTTCCTGACCAACAAGGTCGGCTTCTGTCAGCAGTACGCCGCCGCGATGGGCATCATGCTGCGCATGGCCGGGCTGCCGGCGCGCGTGGTGCTCGGCTACACGCACCAACCTCCGGACCGCAACGGGCGGTTCACCGTGACGACCGACGACGCCCACTCGTGGGTCGAGGCATACTTCCCCGGCCTCGGATGGATCCCGTTCGACCCGACACCACTCGCCGGCATCTCCGGCGGCAGCAGTTCCGACCTCCCTTGGGCGCCCCATCCGCGCGCGACGGGCGCCAACGGCGAGCAAATTCCCACGGCCAAGAACTCACTGCATCCCCGCGCGTCGGTCGGCAACTCGGCCGCGGCCGGTCCCAACGCCAGCGCGACGCATCAGAGCCGATCGCTGTTCACCACCACGGTGATGTGGGTGCTGCTCGCGCTCGTTCTCGTGGTCCTGCTCGCATCGGTGCCGGCCGCGACGCGGTGGCGGCGGCGACGAGGGCGGCTGCGGGCGGCTAGCAACGGCGACCCCGATCCGTTGTGGGCCGAACTGTCGGACACCGCCGTCGACCTCGGCTACGTCTGGTCTCCCGCGCGCACGCCACGCCAGGTCGCCGGCTGGCTCGGGCACCAGGTTGACGCGCCGGCCAAGTCATCCCTGGACACGTTGGCATCGGCCGTTGAAGTGGCTCGCTATGCACCGGCGGGCCGGCGCGAGCCGGACCCCTTGGTGGGCGAGTTGCGAACGGTCGAAGCGCGACTGCGGGCTGAGCGCAGTCGCTCGGTGCGGATCAGGGCGCGGTTACTACCCGCATCGCTCGGGTGGCGGCGGTTGCGGATCGTCGGGCGGCGCCGACGCCGCTGAGCGGCTCAGCTTTCGTCGAAGCGACGACGCAGCCGGTCTTCCATACGAGTGCGCAAACCGGTCTGGCGAGGCGAACGGCCGGACTGCGGCACGGCCTCACTCGGCCCAGTTGGATGCCTTCGCAGCGATTGGACAGCCCACCCGCAGGATGCGACGACGATGACGAACCCTACGACGCTCAGCACTATCAGGCTGGCGACCAGGCCGACGAGGACGAGCCCCAGGCCGACAAGCACTCCCAAGGCGCTGAGCATGATTGAGCGGCGAGTGCGCGAACGCGAGCGGGCCGAACGCACAGCCGAGGCGAACTTCGGGTCCTCGGCGTACAGAGCCTGCTCGATCTGGTCGAGCAACCTCTGCTCGTGGTCGGAGAGCGGCACCGTTGCCCTCCTTCATCGCCGGTCGACCGGCGTCGTGTTGTCCAATTCACCGACATTGCCGGCAGGTTGCGGAACTACCCGGGGCCGCTCGCGCGTGCTGCCTACTTCGAGCATACGAGTCGATTCGCCGGATCGAAAGTTACGACTTCAACAAGTCTCGGAGCTTGGGGCCTCTGAGGCGTTGGCGGCATCCGCCCGCTCGTCGCGCCCCGGTGTCGGCAGCAGGCTGCCGTAGCCCATGGCCCCGGCCCCAAACCTCGCGCGGGCCGCGTCCAGGACCCGGTCGGCGCCCTCAACGGCTCTCCGGGTCTCGCCGGGCTGCTCGTCGACAAGGGCGTCCAGGGTGAGTTGTTCGGGTGCTTCGCCGGCCGGACGCAGGTTCTCGCACTTGACGCCCACCAGTCGGATCCGGGGCTGGTCGAGATCCAGCGCGTCGTAGAGCTCCGCCGCCGTCTTGTAGACCACCGAGGTCGAGTCCGTCCATCCCGGCAGGGTCCGCACGCGGGTAACCGTCCGGAAGTCCGCGAAGCGGATCTTGATACCGACGGTGCGCGCAGTCCAACCGCGTTCCCGCACGCGCCTACCGACATCGCCGGACAGGCGCAGTAGTTCGCGGCGCACTTCGGCGTCAGTGGTGAGGTCGGCGTCGCTGGTGTGGTCGGAGCTGATCGACTTCTCGACCTCGTGCGGCTGCACCGTGCGGGGGTCGCGGCCTTGGGCCAGCCTGTGCAGATGATCCGCGACCGCTGATCCGAGCGCACGCCGCAAGGTCTCGATCGGCGTCTCGGCGAGGTCAGCGACGGTGCGCACGCCGAGCCGATGCAACGGTTCGGCCGTCCGCGCACCCACGCCCCAGAGCACGGTGACCGGCAAGGGGCGCAAGAAATTCAGAACCTGGTCGACCGGCACGACCAGCAATCCATCCGGTTTGCAGTGCGCAGAGGCGAGCTTGGCCACGAACTTTGTGGACGCCACCCCGACCGAACAGGTGAGGGCGAGTTCGTCGGACACCCGGGCCCGGACGTCGGCGGCGATCGTGGCTGGCCGCCCATGCAGCCGAACCGCGCCGGCGACGTCGAGGAATGCCTCGTCGAGCGAGAGGGGTTCAACCAGCGGCGTGACGTCACGCAGGATCGCCATGACGGCGGCCGATGCCGCTGCGTACGCCTCGCGGTCCGGCGCGACGACGACGAGCCGGGGGCACAGGCGCAAGGCCTGACCCATCGGCATCGCGCTGCGGACCCCGTACTTGCGCGCCTCGTATGACGCGGCGGCGACCACACCGCGTACTCCGCCGCCGACGACGAGCGGCTTGCCGTTCAGCGCGGGGTCACGACGGATTTCGACGCTGGCATAGAACGCGTCCATATCGACGTGCAGGATCGTGCATCCGGTGTCGTCGCCGGCGAGTTGCTCGGCTGAACGCGGCATGTCGGCGCTGCGGCCCATGACTAGCCCTGCGGGCGGCGGGCCAGGACGTGCACCCGGCTGGCTATGTCGCAGAATGGCGAACGAGCGGCGGTCTCGGCCTCCAGATCGGCGAGGGCCTCGAGCGCGCCCGGTGCGTCGAGTGCTGCGCCGGGAACCAGCTCGGCGAACACCCCGATGCCGTGCACCTGCTCGATGCTGAGTCCGGCCGCCCGGCACATCGCCTCGACCGCATCCGGACCCGGGTGCCCGAAGTCGCTGTCGAGGCCCCGAAGTTCGCGCAGCGCGGCGGGCACGTCTCCGGCCAGCGCCCGGGCGAGCACCGCGGCCACCGGATTCCCGACGAGGACGCTCAGCAGGCCACCCGGGCGCACCGTGGCCGCGATCGCGTCGAAAGCGGATGCCACGTGGTCGACGGCCTCGAGGATGCCGTGGGCCAGGACGAGATCGAACGACGCAGCGCTTACCGACTCGGCGAGCGCTTCAACGTCGCACTGGACCGGGCGGACCCGGTCGGCCACGCCGGCTTCATCGGCCCGGCGGCTCAAGGTGGCCAGGGCATCGACGCTGACGTCGACCACCGTGACGTGGGCCCCGGCTCGGGCGAGCGGTACGGCGAAACTGCCGCTACCGCCGCCGCAATCGAGTACTGCGGCCGGTTTCCCGCCCGAAGTGAGCGAATTGACGGCAGTGGCGAGCAACTGCCAGACGAGACGCTGGCGGCCGGAAAGCGGCTCGCGGCGGGTCTCGTTCTGCACTCGTCGACCCTAGCCGGGCAAAGCGACAACGGGCGGCCCATCCGTCGAGCGCGGAGGTCCGACGTCAGCTGGCCAACGGCGCCGCGAGCAGGCCCAGTGACGCCTCGACCAGCATCAGGAACTCGCCGGCCGCCCGCAATTGGTCGTCGGCGTCACGCCAGCTCACGGCACTCACCGCACCGGCCTCGACCGCGGCACGCGCGGTGGCGCCGGCTGCGAAGTAGCCGGCCCATTCAGCGAACTCGGGAGCGACGGATTCCAGGAGCACCCAGGCGCTGACCAGGCGTCGCCGCGCCGAAGACGGCCGGCCGCGATCGGCGAAGACCGCGGCGGCCGTGCGCAAGGCACCCAGGTGGGCCAGCCGGAAGCGTTCGCCTGCGGAATCGGCACTCGCCGCCTCGGTCAGGACGGCCCGCGCCTGGGCGAGCACCGCCCGGGCGGAGGCCGGTACCCCAGGGCGCGGCACGCTGGGGCGCGTTGTGGATCGCGTTGCGGATCGGGCACTCATCGTCGTCTCTCACCCCTGTCGAACGTCTGTTCGAAGCATAGCGGACGACCGGTTGTTCGTGCAAGCGTTCTAATACTCGGAGTGGCGGCCTCAGTGAGGGCGGCCGGAGGGAGCGCCCCGTCCAGGTCAGGCCGGCTCGGGGTAGCGAAGGACGTCCACGACGTCGCCGATCACGATCACCGACGGCGCTCCGACACCCGCGCGGGCCACGGCCGCGCTCAACTCCCCCAGTGGCGCGCGTACGACCTGTTGACCGTCGAGCGTCGCTCGGTGCACGACCGCGGCCGGCGTCGTCGCCGTTCGGCCGTGGGCGATGAGTTCACCTGCGATGAGATCCAGGCGGTCCATACCCATCAGCAGCACGAGGGTGCCAGCGCCGGAGGCCAGCCCGGGCCAGTCGATGCCGGAGTCCGCCGGCCGGCCGGGGTCGAGGTGGCCGGAGACCACCGTGAAGTCGGCCGCCACCCCTCGGTGCGTCAAGGGGATACCGGCCGCGGCCGGCCCGGCGAGAGCGGAGCTGATGCCCGGCACCACCATCACCGGGACGCCGGCAGCGACGCAGGCGAGGTACTCCTCCCCGCCGCGGCCGAAGACGAACGGGTCGCCGCCTTTGAGTCGCACCACCCGTTTGCCCGCGCTCGCCCGGTCGATGAGCACGGCGTTGATCTCGGCCTGGTTCAGGTTCTGCCGGTGTGGCGACTTGCCGCAGTCGACCACCTCGACGAAGTCCGGTAGGTCGTCGAGCAGCGTGCGCGGCGCCAGCCGATCGACGACGATCACATCGGCCGATGCAACCAGCCGTCGACCCCGCACGGTGATCAGATCGGGATCCCCGGGTCCTCCCCCGACCAACGCCACCGACCCGCCCTCAGCCGCCGGCCGCACCGGCCGCGCGGGCAGTTCGCCCAGGTCGAGAGCCACCGAGATCGCGTCGCGCAGGGCGACGGCCCGCAGCGGGTCGTCTCCGCCGCTGACCGCGACCGTCAGTCCGTCGCGCCGCAGCACCGCGGGCGTCCGTGCGCTCCCGGCTGCCGCCGCATCCGCGCGGATGCAGAAGATCCGCTGCCGTTCGGCCGCCGCGCCGACCGCCGCGTTGACCTGCGGGTCGTCGGTGCAAGCCACTGCCAGCCAGGCGCCGTCGAGGTCGTCGTCGTTGAAGCTCCGGCGAATCACCATCACGTCGAGCCCGGCGAGGTCGTCGGCGATCACCGGCGCGACAACGAACACATCGGCCCCCGCGGCACGCAGCGCCTGGGCTCGTCGGGTGGCGACCGCCCCGCCGCCGACCACGACCACCCGCCGGCCGGCGACGTCGATCAGCAACGGGAACCCGGTCATGCGGATCATTCTCCCGGTTGTGGCGTTCCCGCGCTCGGCGTCGGTCCGGGGCGCGCGGTTGTACGGTTCGCCCCGTGCCCGTCGAAACCTCTTCTTCGATGCGCGACCTCGACAGCCATCTGGTCGTCGTCGCCGAGTCCGACGATGTCGCAGCCGAACCAACCAGCTGACCCGCCATCGGCGATCGGCGGCTTGGGCGAGAAGCTGCCCGGTGGCAACGTCAGTAGTGTCCGGCGGTTCGGGGATACGGTCCATCGCGCCACCGGACCGTGGACGCCGGCTGTGCATGCGCTGCTCGACTATCTAGCTCCACGGCTGCCACACATCCCCAAGGTTCTCGGCTTCGACGACGACGGCCACGAAATTCTGACCTTCCTGCCTGGGCACGTCGTCAACGATGACGACGCGCTCTCCCCCGGCCAACTCGTCTCGCTCGTGACGTGGACGCGCCAGCTGCACCATGAGGTGGCCGGGTTCACCCACCCCGGTCCGTGGCGGTTCTTCGACGTCGGTTCGCCCACCTTGATCGGGCACAACGACATCGCGCCGTACAACGCGTGCTTCGACGGCGATGAACTGGTCGGCGTCTTCGACTGGGACCTAGCCGGACCGAGCACCGCGCTGCTGGAGCTCGCATTCATCGCCTGGAACTGCGTGCCGCTGTGGACGGACATCGGCCCCGCCCTGGCTGCTCAGCGGCTTGAGCTCATCGCCTCGACCTACGGTGTCTTCAGCGCGCTGGAGATCCTGCGCGCCGTGCCCGGTCGCATCCAGGTCATGCTCGACCGAATCCCCGTCGCGGCCGCAGCCGGCGATGAAGGGATGGTCAACCTGATGTCCGTCGGTGAGCCCGAGCGATCGCAACGGTCACTGGACGACCTGCAGCGCCGTATCCCCCTGATCGCCGCGCCGCTGCGTTGACGGGTCAGGGCGGGTCATACGCCGAGTAGGTCGTGGGTTCGGTTGCGTCGGGGTGTTTGGGTGGGGTCGATCCAGGCTGGTGGGGTCCAGTGTGGGGTGCCGTTGGTCATGGTGCAGGTCCAGCCGAGGGTGGGGTGTTCGCGGTGGTGGTAGCCGCAGAGCAGGGTTCCGTCGTCGACGGAGGTGCGTCTGGTTATCGAGTAGTCGGTGATGTGGTGGGCTTGGCACCAGGCTGGTCCGACGGTGCAGGCGGGGAATGAGCAGCCTTGGTCGCGGGCGATCATGGCTAGGCGTTGGCCTTCGGTGAAGATGCGGTGGGTGTCGCCGTAGGCGGTGATCTCGCGGGTTTTGGTGAGGGTGACGGGGATGAGGCGGGCGTCGCCGGTCAGGCTCAAGGCCTGCTCGACGGAGATGAGCGCCCCGTGCCCGGTCGTGACGAGCCCAGTCGTGGTTTCGGCTTGTTGGTCGGTCATGGTGAGGACGATGGTGGCGGCGACGCCGTTACACGCGGGCAGCTCACCGCTACGCAGCAGGGTCAGCAGGGCGTCTTGGAGGCCGTCGTGGCGGCGTTGTCCGGGGGTGCGGGGGTCGCGGGTGCCGTCCTGCTCGGAGGCCGCGGGCTTGGCCACCGAGTCCAGGACCGCGAGGAGGGCTTCGGCGCAGATCGCCGTCAACTCCCCGTCGAGGTGGGCCGAGCCGTCGCGGCGCTGCCGCACCGTGAGGTCGCGGCGACGGTGGCGGTCGCGTTCCTCGGTCAGGGTGCCGTCGGGGTCCAGGGTGTCGACGATCCGCCGCGCGACCTGCTTGAGCAGGGCCGGGTCCAGTTCGGCCGCCTGCTCGAGGAGGAACTGTTGCACCCACTCCTCGTGCTCGACTTGCACGGCCGCCGGCAGGGCGTCGATCGTGGCCGTCACGACCCGGGCGTGGGTCGAGGAGATGGTCCCGGCGGCTTGGGCGGCGGCGACCGGCGCGAACACCGGCGGCAGTGCCTGTCCGGTCAGCCCGCGCCGCGGACCCAGCTCCGCCGCGGCACGCACCCGGCCTGTCGCCTCGGATGGGGCGATCCGCAACAACTGGGTCAACAACCCCGCCGTATTGCGGCAGGCGCGTTCGTGGGCCAGCCCGCGGGACTCGATCTCTGCGATCAACGCGTGATCGACGGGCGCCAGGCGCCGCTTCTGAACTTCGAGATCACGCAGCAGGGCTAGAACCTCATCGCCGGGCAGGGTCGTCAGCTCAAGGTGCTGTAGTTCATCCACGACCGTCTTGAGCCGCGCGAGGACCGAGGCAGGACCATCCTGGAAGGTCTCGTCGAACATGCGTTCAATATACCATCTGACCCTGACAGCGGCAAGCACTTTCGCCTTGTCCGACAAAGGCATTAGACGTGAGTTTGATCATGAAATCGTGAGTGCCAGGTGACCCACGGACAAGCCGCAAGCCGGCGACCCAGGCAAGGCACCGCGCAACTCCCTCCGTCGCCGCCGCTTTTCAACTGACACCCCGAGCAGACCCGGCAGCCGGCGCCGAGCCACCACGAAACGACCCGCCCACGGTGCGCAGTCCCCCAAAGCCCCCTGTGACCTCCACCCCCGAAATTCGCATCGTTTGCACCGGCATGGGACCCTGAATACATGCATCGACACACCGGCTTCGCGCTCACCGTGCGCCGCCATGTCGATTTGCAGCGCGTGATCTCCGCAGCTTGTCGATTCTCGGACTGACCCGAGCCGCCAGCCCTCGCCGGCCTCGGGCGCACAGCTCCGTACCGACACAGCGGAAGGAACGCCAGTAATGCCTGCGCGCAAGGGTCAGGGCCAGTGGGCCCTCGGATACCGCGAGCCGCTCAACGCCAGCGAGCGGGCGAAACGCGACAGTGACGGCTTGGCCGTCCGCCAGCGCATCATCGACATCTACCAACACACCGGTTTCGCCGGTATCGACCCGGTCGACCTGCGCAACCGGTTCCGCTGGTTCGGGCTGTACACGCAGCGGCGGCAGGGTATCCCTGGCGGCGCCACCGCGACGCTCGAGCCAGAGGAGCTCGAAGCCGAGTTCTTCATGCTGCGCATTCGCATCGACGGCGGTGCGTTGACCAGTGAGCAGCTGCGGGTGATAGCCGACATCGCGACGACGTACGGCCGCGACATCGCCGACATCACCGATCGGCAGAACGTCCAACTGCACTGGATCCGGGTCGAGGACGTTCCGGCGATCTGGACGAAGCTCGAGGCCGTCGGTCTGTCCACGACCGAGGCGTGCGGCGACACGCCCCGCGTGATGCTGGGTTGTCCGCTCGAAGGCGTGGCGACGGACTCGGTACTCGACGCAAGCGCGGTCCTCGCCGAGCTGGCCGAGAAGTACGTGGGCGATCCGGCGTTTTCGAACCTGCCCCGCAAGTACAAGACCTCGGTGTCCGGCTGCTCCCGACACTGCACCAACCACGAGATCAACGACGTGTCGTTCGTCGGCGTGATCGGTCCCGACGGCACACCGGGCTTCGACCTGTGGGTGGGCGGCGGGCTGTCGACCAACCCGAGATTCGCCGAGCGGCTAGGAGTGTTCGTACGCCCCGACGAAGTGAGCGAGGTCTGGGCCGGCGTCACCGGGATCTTCCGCGACTACGGCTACCGACGCTCGCGCAACCACGCCCGGCTGAAGTTCTTGATGGCCGACTGGGGACCGGCGAAGTACCGCGAGGTTCTCGAAGCCGAATACCTCGGCCGGGCATTGCCCGACGGGCCGGCCCCCCCGGCGTCGCCGGCGCACCGCGATCACACGGGCGTCTCGCCCCAGCAGGATGGCCTGCTCTCGGTCGGGGCCACGACGAACTCCGGCCGCACGTCCGGCACCGCGCTGCACGAGCTCGCGGGCCTGGCCGAGCAGCACGGCAAGGGGCGCGTACGGCTCACTGCCCAGCAGGGCGTGGTCGTGCTCGACGTCAGTCCCGCCAGGCGCGAAGCGCTCATCGACGAGCTGTCGCTGATCGGGCTCACGGTGCGTCCGTCCGCATTCCACCGCGGCACGATCGCCTGCACCGGGATCGAGTTCTGCAAGCTCGCCCTCGTCGAAACCAAGGGCCGGGCCGAGACGATCCGGCACGAGATGGAGAAGCGCCTGCCCGACTTCGACACCCCGATCACCATCAATGTCAACGGCTGCCCGAATTCCTGCGCCCGCTTCCAGGTCGCCGACATCGGCTTCAAGGGCATGGTGCAGAAGGGCGTTGACGGCGATGTCGAGGCGTTCCAGGTGCATCTCGGCGGCCAGATGGGCACCGACGCCGCCTTCGGCCTCAAATTCAAGGGATTGCGGGTCAGCGCCGAAGAGGCGCCGGACTACGCCGAACGGGTGTTGCGCGGATATCTGGAGCGCAGGGAAGAAGGGGAACCCTTCGCGGCTTATGTAAGCCGAGCGGAGGAAGCATGGTTGCTGTAGGCACGCGCGAAGAACTGCGGGCGCTCGCCGAGCGCGCTGGCGAGGAGTTGGCGAGCGCTTCGGCGATCGAGGTGCTCACCTGGGCCGACGAACAGTTCGGGTCCGGCTGGTGTGTCACGTCGTCGATGGCTGATGCCGTGGTGCCGCACCTGGCCGCGCGGGTCCGCCCGGGAGTCGACGTGTTGTTCCTCGACACCGGCTACCACTTCGCGGAGACGATCGGCACCCGTGATGCAGTGGCCGCCACGTTGCCGGTGACGCTGCGGACCATTACGCCGAAGCGCAGCGTCGCCGAGCAGGACGCGAGTTTCGGGCCACGACTCTACGAGCGCAACCCCGACCAGTGCTGCGCGTTGCGCAAGGTCATGCCGCTGCGCGAGAGCTTGAGCCCTTATATCGCCTGGGCTTCCGGGCTACGGCGCGACGAGGCACTTACTCGCGCGGACGCGAAGGTCGTGGAGTGGGATGCGCGGCGCTCGATGGTGAAATTGAACCCGATCGCGGCCTGGACCCAGAACGACGTCGACACTTACATCGCCGAACACAACGTGATCGTCAACCCGCTGCTCTCCGACGGCTACGGTTCGGTGGGATGCGCGCCGTGCACCCGGCGGATCGCCATCGGCGAGGACGCTCGCGCCGGACGCTGGGCCGGCACGGCCAAGACGGAGTGCGGCCTGCACTGAATCGCGTTGGGTTCGGCCGATAGCGTCGCAGAGTGCATCCCAACTGTGCGGCCGTCGATGCGGTGCTCGCCGAAGCCGGCCTAGCCGGACGAGTGCAGGTGCTGAGCGCTCCGGCGCCGACTGCTGCTGCCGCCGCAGAACTCGTGGGCGTTGACGTCGGAGCCATCGCCAACTCGCTGGTGTTCTCGACCGCCGAAGCGACGCCGCTGCTGGTGCTGACGAGCGGAGCGCATCGGGTCGACACGGCCAAGGTCGCCCGCCTCGTCGGCACGGCCAAGCTGTCCCGGGCGACGCCGGAGTTCGTCTACGAGGCAACCGGCCAGCGCATCGGCGGCGTTGCCCCGGTCGGCCATCCCCGGCCGCTGCCGACGATCATCGACACCGCGCTGGCGCAGTACCCGCGGGTTTGGGCGGCCGGTGGCATACCGCACGCGGTCTTTCCCACGACGTTCGCCGAACTCGTCCACCTCACCGGCGCGACCCCCGCCGACGTCGCGTAGCCGACCGTCCAAACCGCTGGGTACCCGGAACTTCGCAGATCCGCCGCCGTGCGGCACGATCGACTCATGCTGTCCGCGCAACCGCCCACGCTGAGCGATCCGCAGATCCAGACGTGGGCGGGTCCCCAATTCGCTGCGCGGGTCGACGAGGCAATGGACATCTACGTCCAGGCGATGCAATACCCGGGCTACACCGGCTCGCAGCGAGCCGTCACGGCGCGTCGGCACACCGTCAACGACGGCTTCGCCTGCCGCGCGGCGCTGGAAAGCGACGGCACCCTGATCGGCTTCGGCTACGGCTACACGACCCGGCCGGGACAGTGGTGGCACGACCTGGTGTACAAGGCGCTCACCCGCGAGGCGGCCGTTGACTGGCTCGCTGAGTCCTTCGAGCTGTCCGAACTGCACGTGCTGCCCGAGTACCAGGGCCGGGGAATCGGCCGGCGGTTGCTGGCCTCGCTCGCGCGGGATCTGGCCCACCGCGCCATGCTGCTGTCGACGCCCGATGCCGACACCCGGGCGTTTCGCCTCTACCGCGACGTGGGTTTCGTCGATCTCGCCCGCCACTACCTGTTCCCCGGAGATTCCCGCCCGTTCGCCGTGCTCGGTGCGCGACTGCCACTGCAGACGGCCGGCACCGACGAGGGCTGACTTCAGACGCCGGCGGGCAGCGACACCTGGGCCATGACCTCGCGCGTCGCCTTGGCGAAGTTCATCGTGATGAAATGCAGGCCCGGCGCACCCTCGTCGATCAGGCGCTGGGCGAGCTTGGTCGCTTCTTCGATCCCCAGCGCGCGCACGGCTTTGGGGTCGTCGGCCACCGCTTCGAACTTCTTGGCCAGTGCCGGCGGGAACGGGGCCCCCGACAACTGCTCCGAACGCTCGATCGTCGCGATCGTCGTGACCGCCATCAACCCGGGAATGATCGGCACGTCGCAGCCGGCCGCCGCCACCCGGTCACGCAGGCGCAGGTAGTCGTCGCCGTCGAAGAACATCTGGGTGATGGCGTAGTCGGCGCCGGCTCGGCACTTGGCGACGAACATCTCGGTGTCGGCCTCGATCGACGGCGAACGCGGGTGCTTGTACGGGAACGCGGCGACGCCGATGCAGAAATCGCCGTGGGCCGCCAGGAGGGCGACCAGATCGGACGCGTAGCCGAGGCCTTCCGGATGCCGTTTCCATTCCCCGTTCACATCGCCCGGCGGGTCGCCGCGCAGCGCCAGCATGTTGACGATGCCGGCGTCGGCGAAACGGCCGACGATTGCTCGCAGTTCGGCGACGGAATGGTTGACCGCGGTCAGGTGCGCAACTGGTAACAGGGTGGTGTCGGAGGCGATGCGCTCGGTGACGCTGATCGTGTTGTCGCGGGTCGAGCCGCCCGCGCCGTACGTAACCGACACGAACGACGGACGCAACGGTTCGAGCTCGCGGATCGCCTTCCAGATGCGCCGCTCGTCCTCGGCGGTCTTGGGCGGCATGAACTCGAAGGAAATCGTGGGTCGCCCCATCGCCAGGCAATCCCGCACCGTCCGCGCCATGTCCCCAGCGTAGTGTCCGGCCCGTGACGGGGTCTGTCGACGCGTTGATCAGCCGCGTCAACTCGGATCTGGGGCACTACCTCGACGAACGGGCGGCGGCGCTGGCCGAAGCCGGCGCGGATCTGGCCCCCCTGGCCGATGCCGCCCGGGCGTTCGTCCTCGACGGAGGCAAGCGGCTGCGGCCGACCTTCGCCTACTGGGGTTGGCGCTGCGTCCAGCCGGCGTCCGCCGATGATCGGGCCCTGGTGCATGCCGCGGCCAGTCTCGAACTCCTGCACGCCTGCGCACTGGTGCACGACGACGTCATGGACTCCTCCGAGACCAGGCGTGGACACCCGGCCGCCCACGCCGCATTCGCCGATCTGCACCGCGCATCCGGCTGGACGGGCGATCCGGACGTTTTCGGCACCGGCGCCGCGATCCTGCTGGGCGACCTGCTGTTGTCCTGGGCCGACGCCATGTTCGACGCAGCCGGGCTGGCGGCGGCGAACCTGGCGCACACCCGCCGCGTGTGGGACGAGACCCGGCAACTCGTCATGGCCGGGCAGTACCTCGACGTCCTCGTGCAGGCACGTGGCGACTTCTCGGCCGCGGACGCTCTTCGGGTGGCCAAGTTCAAGACGAGCAAATACACGGTCGAGGGTCCGCTGCACCTCGGTGCCGCCGCAGCCGGCGCGCCGCCCGACGTGTTCGCCACGCTGAGCGGCTACGGACTTCCGTTGGGCGAGGCGTTCCAACTGCGCGACGACGTGCTCGGCGTATTCGGCGACCCCCGTCGCACCGGCAAGCCCGCCGGCGGCGACTTGCTGGAGGGCAAGCGCACGTTGCTCGTCGCGCTGGCCATGAGCCAAGCCGATCCGGTCCAGGCCAGCCTGTTGCGGCGCTATCTCGGCGACCGCACCATGAGCGAGGATCACATCGCAGACCTGCGCGAAGTGATCGTGACGACTGGAGCACTCGACCAGGTGGAGGAACGCATCGCCCTGCGCGCCCACGAGGCCCGCGCGGCACTGCAGGGCGAATCGATCAGCGCTGAGGCGCGGACGGCACTTGACGCCCTGGTGAGCGCCGCAACCGAGCGCCACACCTGATCGGCACTCGCGCGTCTGCTCGAATCTGACTCATGGAAACAGTAGGGGCAAGACGAGCACCATGGTCACCGACCAGGTGACATGAGTGAGGATCGGAGCGAGGATCCCGCCCGACGCGCGCCGCTGCAGCCCGAGCACGCTCCCGAGTGCCGCGGCGGCCACGACCAGCATCGGATTGGCCGTCGCGACCGTCGTGAGGGTGTACACGGCGGTCGAGATGGTGACCGGACGCCGCCGTCCGATCGCCGCGAACAGCGCACCCCGGAAGAACACCTCCTCCGCAATCGCGTTGAGAACGGCGACGCCAAGGACGAGCGCGAGTGACCCCTGGCGGGCATGCGCGAGGACGTCCTGGATCAGTTGCCGCAGCGGCTCGACCTCGCGGATGACCAGGGCCCCGGCGACGAACACTGCGCCCGCGGCGAGCCCGAGAACGACTGGGTTCACGACCGGTCGGCGCAGTTCGCCGCCGCGCGTGATCCGACCGAGGTGCAGCGGACCGGACAGCACGCCGCCGATCGTCCACGTCAGTGCGAGTGCAAGCGTCAGCCAGTAGAACGCCGAGTCGCCGGGCTGGGTCGCCAACGAGAATCCGAGCAGCACGGTGCCGACCAAGACCGTCACACCGACCACGACGCGGCGGCGGCGGAACGCGTCGTCGGGTTCGGTGTGCTCGCGCGGTACCTGATCGACCACGGCCCGCCGGACGGCCCTGCGTACCTGGTCGGGCCACGTCATCCGGATCGGCCCGCGGCGCTCCGCTCGGCCAGGGCCAGCTGCACGGCCTGCTCGTAGCCCATCGGCTCGCCCGGCACGACGTCGCGGATCGACTGGTCGTGGACGATGACCTCGTTCGTCATCGAATCGATCAGGTTGCGCGCGGTCGGCACGTCAACGTCGGTGACCAGGGCCAGCCACAATGACGAGAGCCGTGGCGTCAACAGCGGGAGAATGAGCACTGGCAGCCGGCGGTGCTTGTGAACCCGAGCGGCGAGGGTCAACATGTCGACGTACCGCACGATGTCCGGACCGCCGACCTCGTAGACAGCGCCGGCCGCCTCGGGCGCGTCGAGGACGCCGATGAGATAGCGGACCACGTCGGGCAGGGCGATGGGCTGCGTGCGGGTGTTCACCCAGCGCGGCGCGATCATCAGGGGAAGGTGGGCAACCAACTGCCGGGTCAGCTCCCAGGAGATGCCGCCGTGTCCAATGACGACGGCGGCGCGCAGCACCGTGACCGGCACGCCGGACTCACCGAGCAGCGTTTCGACCTCGCGCCTGGAGCGCAAATGGGCCGACAAGGTGCCGTCGTCCTCGCCGAGGCCACCGAGGTAGATGATGCGGCCAACACCGGCTTGTGCGGCTGCCGCACCGAATGCCCGCGCCGCCGCGGCGTCGGTGCGTTCGAAGTCGTCGCCGCCCAGACCGTGCACGAGGTAGTAGGCGACCTCCACGCCGCGCATCGGCTCGATCAGGCTGGCGGCAACGTCGACGTCGCCGGCGACCGGGCGCCCGGCGCCGCGGTACGTCTCGGGGCGGCGGGTCATGGCCCGCACGTCATGCCCGGCAGCGACCAATCCGGCGGTCACCCGCGAGCCGATGAACCCGGAGGCGCCGGTGACCAGGACCTGCTTCGGCATCGGTCTCCGTTCGGTTGGTGGGCCGGCGGCGACCCCGGACGGATCCGTCGCTAGTACCCCGCTACCTGGGCGCGCCGCTTCACCTCGGTGCCCCGGTTCTCCCGCAACGCGTCGACCGGGGAACCGGGCAACGACTCATCGGTGCGAAACAGCCATTCGACGATCTCCTCGTCGCTATAACGGGCGTCGCGCAGTTGGGTGATCACCGACGGCAGCGACTTCACGATAGCCCCGTCGTGCACGAGGAGCGCTGGGACGCACCGCAGCCCGTTCTCGTTGCGCACACCGACGAGCTGCCCGTCGCGAAGGTACTGGTGCACCCGGGTGACCTTGACCCCGAGGGCCTCGGCGACCTCGGGAATGGTCAGCAGTTCCATGTTCACCAGCCTGCCATGGTGCTATGACGGCACCGTCGCCAATATCGCGGACGTGCTGAAGCGGGCCTCGATCGTTCCGCCGAGCGCGTCGAGAGCCGCCCCGACCGCCGCCAGCAGCGCGGTCCGACGTCCATCGTCGAGGCGCAGGTGGTCGCTGTGCGTGCCGAGGACGCCGACCCACTCCGCGCGCGGGTAGCTGAGCCGCCAGGAGTATCGGCGCACGTCGACCGCGGCGAATCGCCCGGACGCCTCGAGCATCCGCGCGTGTCGTTCGTCGGCCCGTCGGCCCGCGTCCCTGCCGGCCGGGCGCAACAGTTCCGGCGCGTACCGGCGGTAGACCGCATCCAGTGCGTGCTGCACCGACGGCTCGAGTTCGTCGTGATTCCAGAACAGCGCGAGCGTGCCGCCGGGACGCAGCAGCTCAGCGGCCTTCGGTGCGCCCACGCCGGGGTCGACCCAGTGCCAGGCCTGGGCACAGGTGATCAGGTCGAAGCGCCGTCCATTCGGCTCCCACGCCTCGAATGATGCGACTTCGACATCGATCCCGTGCCGCTGCGCGACGGCGGCCATCTTCGGGTCGATTTCGATACCGAGGACGCTCAGGCCGCGCTCGGCGAGCAGGCGGCCCGCTTTGCCCGTGCCGCAACCGATGTCGAGCACCGCAGCGGGGTTCAGTGCGGCCAAGTCGTCGACGAGTGCCGGTGGATACGACGGCCGGAACCGGTCGTACTGGTCGGCCACTCCCCCGAAGGACTCGGCCCGGTCCCGGTCGGTGTAGACCGGATCGTCGATCGCCATGCGAGCGATCCTGTCAGCCGCCGACCCGCCACATCTCCTCGGGCGGCTGAGGTGAGCGCATGGGGTCGGCATCGGTCAGCGGCGGCGCGCCACCGGCGAACGCGGTCACGTCGGCACCGCTCAAAACCCGGCGCGGGAAGGCGGCCGCAGACGCTGCTCGGGTGACGGCTGCGACCGGCAGTTCGGCTCGTGACGCCGCGAGCACGACATTGCCGAAGCGGCGCCGCTTCAGCACCGCCGGGTCGGCACTCAGCAGCACCGACGGCAGGACGGCGGCCAACGTCGACACCAGCCTGCGGACGAACAGCCCCGGTGGCCCGTCGGCCACGTTGACCAGCAACACGCCCGACGGCCGCAGCACGCGCGCGACGTCGGTCACGAATTCGGACGTGGTCAACTCCTGCGGCACCCGGCCGCCGTTGAAGGCGTCCAGCACCACCACGTCGGCACTCCCGCTCGCCAGCGCCGTCACGCCGGCGCGGCCGTCGGTCGGGCGGATCCGAACGCGCGCGCCACGGGCGAACGGCAGCCGCGCCCGCACGAGGGCAGTCAGTGCGGCGTCGGGCTCGAGCACGATCTGCGGCGAGCCGGGTCGGGTCAGCGCGACGTAGCGGGCCAGCGTGCAGGCCCCGCCGCCCACATGCGTGATGGCGAGCGGACCCGGCGGCAGGGCGTCCAGCATGTCGGCGAAGGCCTGGACGTATTCGAAGTCGAGGTAGCCCGGGTCATCGAGGTCGACGTAGGACTGCCGGATCCGATCGAGCAGCAGCAGCCAGCCGCCCGGGCGGTCCTCGTCGGCGAGCAGTTCGACCACTCCACCAGCCGACGGTGATCCACCGTCCTCCACGTCCGACACAGGCCAACACTAGGTGCAGGCCCCGCCGCCACTGGCCTCGGAGCACGCGGTGCGCCAGCGGAGCCTGGGCGACATTCGCCCGTAGAATCTGCGTGTGCAGACGGCGACCACGGATCCCCTGGTGGGCCGCACGCTCGAAGGCCGATACCGGATCGTGGATCGCATCGCCCGGGGCGGTATGTCCACTGTCTACTCGGCCGTCGACGAGCGGCTCGACCGTCTCGTCGCCGTCAAGGTGATGTCCTCCGATTTGTCGGCCGATCCGGCGTTCAGCGACCGCTTCAGCCGAGAAGCTCGCGCCGCCGCCCGGCTGACCCATCTCAACGCCGTGTCGGTCTACGACCAGGGCGCCGACACCAGCGCGGCCGGGCACCATGTGTTCCTCGTGATGGAACTCGTCGACGGCCGCACCCTGCGGGATCTGATCCGTGAGCGCGGCCGCCTCAGTCCCGCCGAGGCGGTGTCGATCATGGAGCCCGTGCTCAGCGCGCTTTCGGCGGCTCATCGGGCCGGACTGGTCCACCGCGACATCAAGCCCGAGAACATCCTGCTTTCGCAGGAAGGCATCGTGAAGGTCGCCGACTTCGGCTTGGCCCGAGCGGTCGAATCCGATCCCTCGGCCACCCGCACCGGACTGATGATGGGCACGGTCGCGTACTGCGCGCCGGAGCAGATCAGCAAGGGCCGGGCCGACCAGCGCTCGGACGTGTATTCGTCGGGAATCGTCTTCTTCGAGCTGCTCACGGGCAAGCCGCCCTACCAGGGCGACTCCGCGATGAACGTCGCATACCAGCATGTGCACAAGCGGGTGCCCGCGCCGTCGTCCCGGGTCAAGGGCATCCCGACCGAGATCGACGAGCTGGTCGTGAGCGCGACCGACAGCGACCCGACCGGCCGGCCGTCCGACGCCGGCGCGTTCCTGGCCGAACTCGCCGACGTCCGCACCGATCTTGCGCTGCCCGTCGTGTCGGTACCGCCGCCTCCGGCCCGTGGTGGGGCCGACGCGGCGACCGCCCGCTCGGCGGCGCTCAACCGGCCGTCACCCGTCGACGGCACCGACACCGACGTGCTGCGCAAGAACCACATCGACTCCTACGACACCAACGTCGTGCCACGCTCCGTCGGCGCGCCGCGGACGGGCCCGCCGCCGCCGCCGCCCGTCGTCACGCCGCCGCGGCGCCGGCAGCCGAGGTCGCAGCGGTCGGTGCGACGACGCCGGGCGTTGATCATCGCGCTCGTCGTCCTGCTGATCGGCCTGGGCTGCGCCTACGGCGGCTGGTGGCTGGCCTCCGGCCGGTTTTCCCAAGTGCCGAAAGTGGCGGGCCAGTCCTTCCTGGCGGCCAAGCACACGCTCGAACAGGCCGGCTACAAGGTGACGCGACGACCGGCACCGCAGTTCAGTGAGACGGTCCCCAAGGACTTCGTCGTCAGCACCGATCCGCATCAGGGCGCTCAAGTGGCGCGCGGACGGACCGTCACGATCGTGCTGTCGGCCGGCAAGGAGCGCTACGCCCTGCCCTCGGGCGTCGCCGGCAAGACACCGGCCCAGGTCAGATCGATGCTGTCCACCCTTCGGGTGAATGTCGCCGCGGAGACGTCGCCGGAACCGAGCGACACGATCAAGGCCGGACTGGTCACTCGGCTCTCGCCGGCGGCCGGCACCCAGGTCAAGCGGGACCAGGACGTGACCATCTTCGTGTCGACCGGTCCGCCGATCATTTCTGTCCCGGTGATCGAACCCGGCACGCCGTATGACCAGGCCGTGCAGAAGCTCAAGCACGCGCGGTTTGCCGTCAAACGGGTCGACGACTTCAGCGACACGATCGCCAAGGACACCGTCATCGCCGTCGAACCCACCGGTCAAGCGCGCAAGTTCAGCACGATCACGGTGACGGTGTCCAAGGGCCCCCAGCTCGTCGCCGTCCCGGAGATCGCCACTGGCACGCCGGTCCGCCAGGCCACGGTGCGGCTCAAACACCTGGGCTTGCGGGTCAAGGTCGTCAAGCACTTCGGCGGCCTGCTCAACGAAGTCGTCGGCATGGACCCGCCGGCCGGCACACTCGTACCGCCGGGTACCACGGTCACGATCGACGTCGTCTGAGGCGGCTGCCGCCGGCCTGGGCCAGTCGTCCCGGCTTCGGGGTGGGCCGGCCGGCCCCGCTCCGGGCTGGGCCAGGCCGGCTCTGCTTCGTTGATCAACTCGCGTCTGGTGAGCGATTTCAGGCATTTTCGCGCACCTAACCCGAGTTGATCACCAAAGTCGCGCGCACCAGACCGGTGCCCTAGGTTTCGACGAGTGAGCTTCAAGGTCAGCGCAGACGCATACGGTCGGTTCATGGGCCGGTTCTCCGAGCCGTTGGCCCAGCAGTTCGTCGCCGCGGTCGGTGCGACGCCGGGACAACGCGCGTTGGACGTCGGTTGCGGACCGGGAGCGCTCACCGCGGTGCTCGTCCAACGGCTCGGGGCTGACGCGGTCTCGGCCGTCGATCCCTCCGAGCCGTTCGTCGCGGCCGCCCGCACTCGGTTTCCCGATGTCGACGTGCGGTCGGCAGCAGCCGAGCAGTTGCCGTTTGCCGATGACACGTTCGACCTGGCCCTGGCCCAGCTCGTCGTCCACTTCATGGCCGACCCCGTGGCCGGCCTGGCCGAGATGGCGCGGGTTACCCGAGCGGGCGGCCGGGTCGCGGCCTGCGTGTGGGATCACAGCGGCGGCACCAGCCCGCTCGCGTGCTTCTGGGATGCCGTGCACGAACTGGATCCGGACGCGGACGACGAATCCGGACTGGCCGGCGCACGTGAGGGCCACCTGGCCGAGTTGTTCGGCGCGGCCGGACTACGCGACATCGAGCCGTCGAAGCTCACGGTCGGGGTCACGATGGCGAGTTTCGAGGACTGGTGGGAGCCGTTCACGCTCGGCGTGGGCCCGGCCGGGGCGTACGTCGCCACGCTCGATGGGCAGCGCCGCGAAGAACTGAAGGCGAAGTGCGCGACACTGCTGCCCGCCGCGCCCTTCGAGGTGGAGGCATCGGCCTGGACGGTGCTCGGCACGGCTTGAAGCCCGGCGGCAGCGACCCGGTCCGACGGCCTTAGACTCGCCGACCATGGTCATCGTCATGGCGCCCGGTGCGTCTGATACCGACATCGCCGACGTCGTCCGGCACGTGGAGACGCACGGCGGGGAGGCGTTCGTCAGCCGCGGGGTCATGCGCACCATCGTCGGCGTCGTCGGCACGGAGGACGTCCTGGAAACCCTCGACGCCGACGGGTTGCCCGGCGTTGCGGAGACGATGCGGATCACCGCGCCGTACAAGCTGGTCTCGGCACAGAACCACGCCCGGCGCACGACGGTGCGGGTGGGCGGCGTGCCGATCGGTCCGGACACGTTCACGTTCATCGCCGGCCCCTGCGCGGTCGAGACGCCGGAGCAGACGCTCGAGTCAGCGCGGATGGCCAAGAAGGCCGGGGCGACACTGCTGCGCGGCGGAGCCTACAAACCCCGCACGTCCCCGTACGCGTTCCAAGGACTGGGTGTGGACGGGCTACGCATCCTGGCCGAGGTTCGCGACGAGGTGGCGCTGCCGATCGTCACCGAAGTGACCGAAGTGTCAGAGGTCGACGTCGTCGCCGAGTACGCCGACATGCTGCAGATCGGTACCCGCAACATGCAGAACTTCGGCTTGCTGCAAGCGGTCGGGGCAACCGGCAAGCCGGTCATGCTCAAGCGCGGGCTGACCGCCACCTACGAGGAATGGCTGATGGCGGCGGAGTACATCGCCCAGCGTGGCAACCTCGACATCGTCTTGTGCGAGCGTGGGATCCGGTCGTTCGAGCCGGCGATCCGCAACATGCTGGACGTGTCGGCGGTGCCGATGGTGCAGCGCCTCTCGCACCTGCCGGTGATCGTCGACCCGTCACACGCGGCGGGCCGCCGAGACCTCGTCGTGCCGCTCGCGCGGGCCGGCATCGCCGCCGGCGCGGACGGGATCATGGTCGACGTGCACCCGCATCCGGAATCGGCATTGTGCGACGGCGCCCAAGCACTGTTCGGCGACCTGCTGGACGAACTCGGCCACGCGGTCATCACGATCCCGCCGCTGCTCGGGCGCACCTCCGCCGCCCACCTCGCCGGCTGAAACCCTTCGGGCATTGGGTCAGCGGACGAGCGGAGTCAGCACGTCGATGGCGCGGTCGAGGCCGTCATCGTCGACGTCGAGATGTGTGACCAGGCGCAGGAAGCGCGGCCCGAGCGCCGAGACCAGGACGTCCTGCTCGCGGGCCTTCGCGGCCACGGCGGCGGCTTCGGGCACGTCGAGCACCACGATGTTCGTCTCGATGCCGGCCGGGTCCGCCCCGAGGGCGGCGCCCAGTCGGCGGGCCCGCGCGTGGTCCTCGGAAAGTCGGTCGATGTGATGAGCCAGGGCGTAGCGCCCGGCGGCGGCCAGGATGCCGACCTGCCGCATCCCAGCGCCGTAGCGCTTGCGCCACACCCGCGCCTCGGCGATCCGCTCGGCAGTCGACGTCAGCACCGAGCCCACCGGCGCGCCGAGACCCTTCGACAAGCACACCGACGCGGTGTCAAAGCCGGCCGCGAGGTCGCGCAGTGGACGGCCGGTCGCGACGTGGGCGTTCCACAACCGGGCGCCGTCGAGGTGCAGGCCGAGGCCGTGCGCCCGCGCCAGTTCGATCACCGCGCTGACCTGGTCGGCCGGCTGGATCGTGCCGCCGCCGAAGTTGTGGGTGTTCTCGACCGCTATCGCAGCCGTCGAGACGAGGTACGGCCCGGCATCGGGAGCGATGAGCTGCGCGGCGGTCGCGGCGTCCAGGCGGCCCCGGGTCGCTGCCCAGGTGCGGAAGGTGATGCCGGCGAAAACCGCGGCCGCGCCCAGTTCGGCCCGGGCGACATGGGCCAGCGAGTCACACACCAGCTCGTACCCCGGCGGGACGAGCAGCCGGATGCCGAGCTGGTTGCCCAGCGAACCGGACGGCACGAACAGGCCGGCCTCGAAGCCCAGCAGCTCAGCGACCTCGGCTTCGAGCGCGAGGACGGTCGGATCCTCGCCGTACACGTCGTCGCCGACCTCGGCGTCGGCCATGGCCGCGCGCATCGCCGGCGTCGGCCGCGTGACGGTGTCCGAACGCAGGTCGACGACCCCGCTCACTGCACGTCCCGGCGGCGCCGATCGGCGACGAGACGCTCGGCGACGCGAAATGCCAACTCGAGGGACTGCTCGATGTTCAGTCGCGGGTCGCACGCGGTCTCGTAGCGACGGCTCAGATCCGCGGCCGTCAGCTCGGCGGTGCCCCCGATGCATTCGGTGACCTCGTCGCCGGTCAACTCGACGTGCAGGCCGCCCGGGTAGGTCCCCAGTTCGGCGTGGACGTCGAAGAAGCCGTCGACCTCGTCGATGATCCGGTCCAGATGGCGGGTCTTGACCCCGTCGGCCGTCTCCTCGGTGTTGCCGTGCATCGGGTCGCAGTGCCACACGACCAGATGCCCCGTGGAGGTGACCTTCTCGACGATCGCGGGCAGTCGATCACGCACCAGCGCGTTCGACATTCGACTGATCAGGGTCAGCCGGCCGGGCACATTCTCCGGGTCGAGGCGCTCGACCAATTCGGCCGCGAACTCCGGCGTGGTCGTCGGGCCCAGCTTCACGCCGATCGGGTTGGCGATGCGGGAGACGAAATCCAGGTGGGCGCCGTCCATCTGGCGGGTGCGTTCTCCGACCCAGACGAAGTGGGCCGACAGATCGTAGGCCCGGCCTTCGTCGATCCGGGTCAGCGCGCGCTCGTACTCGAGGATGAGCGCTTCGTGTGACGCGTACAGCTCTACGCCCTCGAGTGCCGCGTCGTGCACGCCGCAAGCGCGCATGAACCGCACCGCTCGATCGATCTCCGCGGCCAGCTTCTCGTAGCGAGCGCCGGTCTCGGTGGAGCGCGCGAACGCCGCGTTCCAGGCGTGCACCCGGTCGAGCGAGGCAAGTCCCCCGCCGGCGTAGGCCCGGAGCAGGTTCAGCGTCGACGCGGCGGTCGAGTAGGCCCGCAGGATCCGGCGCGGGTCAGGCGTCCGGTCGCCGACCAGCTCGTTCACCATGTCGCCGCGGTAGGAGCGTTCACCCGACGGGTCCAGGTCCGACGTGCGCGGCTTGGCGTACTGCCCGGCAATGCGGCCCAGCTTCACCACCGGGACCGAGGCGCCGTAGGTGAGCACGACGGCCATCTGCAGCAGGATGCGCACCTTGGCCGCGATGTCGGCCTGGGTGCTGGTCACGAACGTCTCGGCGCAGTCGCCGCCCTGCAGCAGGAACGCGTCCCCGCGCGCAACGGCAGCCAGCCGCTCGCGCAACTGGTCGACCTCGGACGCGACGACCAACGGCGGCATCCCGGCCAGCGTCAGGGCAACCTCGCGCAGCGCGACGTCGTCGGGCCAGGACGGCTGCTGGGCGGCCGGTCGGTCGCGCCACGAGTCCAGTCCCAGCTCGTCGGGTTCGGCCACACCGGGCTCAGTCATCACGAGCCAAGAGTAATCGCCCGTCGATCGGCCGTTTCAGACCGCCGAATCCACCGACGCGCGGGGGGTGCGGCCCTCCCTCAGCCGAAGAAGACCTCGGCCTCGGAATACAGTTCGGGCCGGACGGTCTTCAGCTCGGCGGTGGCCTCGGTGAGCGGGACCCGGACGATGTCGGTGCCACGCAGTGCAACCATCTTGCCCCAGTCCTCATCGCTCGCGGCGTCGACGGCATGCAGGCCGAATCGGGTGGCCAACACCCGGTCGAAGGCCGAGGGGGTGCCGCCGCGCTGGATGTGCCCGAGCACCGTCGTACGTGCTTCCTTGCCGGTGTGCTTTTCGATCTCGCCGGCCAGCCACTCGCCGATGCCGCCCAGCCGCACGTGCCCGAACGCGTCGAGCCCCTTGTCGACGGTGGCGTTCTCGCCGCCGTCAGGAGTGGCGCCCTCGGCAACAACCAGGATCGGCGCATAGTGCGACTGGAATCTGCTCTCGACGTACGCGCAGACCCGTTCCAGCGAGAACGGCAGCTCGGGAATCAGGATGACGTTCGCGCCGCCGGCCAGCCCGGCGTGCAGGGCGATCCAACCGGCGTGGCGCCCCATCACCTCGACGATGAGAGCCCGGTGGTGCGATTCGGCGGTGGTGTGCAGCCGGTCGATGGCTTCCATCGCGATGTTGACCGCCGTGTCGAAGCCGAACGTGTAGTCCGTGGCGCCGAGGTCGTTGTCGATCGTCTTCGGCACGCCGATGACGTGCACCCCGAGTTCGCCGAGCCGGGTGGCCACACCCAGGGTGTCCTCGCCGCCGATCGCGACGAGGGCATCGATGCCGAGCTCGTGCAGATTGTTGACGATCTTCTCGACGCCGTCGTCGACCTTGAACGGATTGGTCCGCGAGGAGCCGAGGATCGTGCCACCGCGCGGCAGAATTCCCCGCACCTCGGGCACCCCCAGCGGTGTCACGAGGTTTTCCAGCGGGCCGCGCCAGCCGTCGCGGAACCCGACGAACTCGTGACCGTAGACGCCGGCCCCCTTTCGGACGACCGCGCGGATGACCGCGTTCAGCCCCGGGCAGTCGCCGCCGCCGGTGAGCACACCGATACGCATGTGGGGGGTCCTCTCCATAGTTCGACTGTCGGGCGACGGCGTTGTCGCAGCGCTAGACACTAGCGAGTCTCCTCAGCCCGACCGGACCGCGTTCGCTGGCCCGGCAGCGGCGGGCTGCCTCAGTCACGCCGAGTGGTCACCAAGGTCATCGCGCGGCTTGGCCCGGCTCATTGTCCGAACGAACCGCCTCGATCGCCCGCCAGCGGGCCAGGTTGTGGCGGGCGTCCGCGAGCGCGTCGTGCTGGTCGACGCCGATGCCGGGCAGTACTGGTGATCCGGCGTCCTCCCAGCGCTGGCGCAGTTCGTGCGTGAACCGCGGGATCAGCCGGGGCAAGGCCCGCATATCGCCCCACAACTGGGCGAGGGCGACGTGGTCGTACGCCGACATCCAGGCCCACAGCTCGATCGGCTTGTTCGGCTCGGTGAGGAAGGCGAGCAGGTCGGCGCGGATGCGCTCCAGGGACCGCCAGGCCGGGTCGGCAGGCGCGGGCAGTTTGTCGAGCACGTTGCGGCGAACCCACTCGATCGCGCGGGTCGGGTCGAACTCGGTCGAGACGGCGTAGAACTCGCGACCGCCTTCGTCGACGACGCCGATCGACACCAGCTCGATCGTGGTGCCGTCTTCGATGAACTCGCAGTCGTAGAAGAAGCGCACGCGCAGGCGTCTCTAGCCGGCTCGGCTGTCGGGCATCCGCTCGCCGAGTTCGCGGACCTCCGCGGCGTCGCGGGCGCCGAACCCGGTGTCGAGGCCTTGCGCCTTCTTGACCGACGCCGCGTACTTGTCGACGTACTCCTGACCGGAGAGCTGCATCAGCTCGTACATCACCTCGTCGGTGATCGAACGCTCGACGAACCGGTCGCCCGACATCCCCTCGTAGCGGGAGAAGTCCAACGGCTTGCCGAATCGCACGCCGGGCCGGGGCCGTAACTTCGGCAGCAGCCGCCCCGGAGGTTGGATGACGTTGGTGTCGATCATCGCGCACGGGATCACGACCGCGCCCGATTCGAGGGCCATCCGGGCGACGCCGGTCTTGCCGCGGTACAGGCGCCCGTCGGGCGAGCGAGTGCCCTCGGGGTAGATGCCCAGCAGGTTGCCGCCGCGCAGCACGCGAACGCCGGTGTTCAGGGCGGCCCGCGACGCGTCGGCGTCGGATCGGTCGATCGGCACCTGCCCCACGCCGGACATGAACGTCCGCGAGAAGAAGCCCTTGATGCCCGGAGTCGTGAAGTACTCCGCCTTGGCCAGGAAGGTCACCTTGCGCGGCACCATCACCGGCATGAAGAAGGAGTCACAGAAGGAAAGGTGATTGCTCGCGATGATCGCCGGCCCGTCGTCGGGGACGTTCTCCAAACCCTCGACCCATGGCCGCCATACCCCGCGCAGCAATGGCCCGAGGAAGACGAACTTCGCGAGCCAGTAGAACAATGCAATCTCCTGCCGGGCACATGAACGGCGATCCCGATGTGACAGTAGTGCCGGGCTCCCGATGCGACCAAGCCCCAGCCCGGCCGGACATCGGTGTCCCCGTCTCCGCCACTCGCCGATCGCGGGGCATGATGAACGCAGGCAGACACCTGGCAGCACCGGCGAGACGAGGCGACGTGGCACTGATTGCGGGAGCGGAAGCGTTCTCCGCCGACCGCGGCCCGGTCGGGGTCGTGCTCAGCCATGGCTTCACCGGAGTGCCGGCCAGCCTGCTGCCGTGGGCTCAACACCTGGCCGCGGCCGGCTACAGCGTGCGGCTGCCGCTGTTGCCCGGACACGGCACCCGCTGGCAGGACACCAACCGCAGCCGCTGGACCGACTGGTATCAGACGATCGAGGACGCCTTCAGCGAGCTCGATGAACAGTGCGAGACCGTCTTCGCCGGCGGGCTGTCGATGGGCGGCACGCTCGTCACCCGACTGGCCGAGCGGCACAGCGACCGGCTGGCCGGCCTCGTACTGGTCAATCCCTCGTACGGCACCGAGCGTTTCGATGCCCGGTTCGCCCGCTACATCGGCTGGGCCGTGCGATCTCGCCCCGGCATCGGGAGTGACATCAAGAAGCCGGACACGGTGGAGCCGGCGTTGGGCCGTACCCCTGTGAAGGCGTTCGCCTCGTTGCAGCGGCTGTGGAAGGTCACCCTCGCCGACCTGTCGCGCATCACCGCGCCGATTCTGCTGTTCCGCAGCCGCGAGGATCACGTCGTCGAGCCGCTGTCGGGCCGACTGCTGCAAGCTGGTGCCACCAATACGACGGTCCGCGAGGTCGTCCTGGAGAACAGCTACCACGTGGCCACGCTGGACAACGATGCCCCGACGATCTTCGACGGCAGCGTCGAGTTCATCCGGTCGCTCACGGGCGTGGCGGCACCGGACGGCGGTCCCGCCGGGAGCACGGCCCCGTGACCGCCGGCCCGGCTCCGGACGGCACCGGTCCGGATCAGGTCCGCCGCGTCGACAACGGCCTGGTGGCGATCAGTTACGTGCCACTGACCGACGTCGAGGTCGAACTCGGGCGGGCGTTGCTCAACGCGCTGGCCCGCGCTCGTATTGCCGCCTACCTCGACCCCGCGCCCGGTGCCGCGCTGGAACAACGGCGGCTGTTCGTCGCGGCCGAGGAGCGGGCCGACGCTCGGACGATCGTCGCCGCCGCAGTGCAGGCGTTGGGCGGCGTGCCGGGCGAGTTGCCCGAGCGGCCGGAAGATCCGCTGGCCGGGGTGGACACCGACGCGGCCTTCGCCAAGCTGGTCGCCGACTGGCACGTCGACACCGTCGCCGCGGTCCGGGAAGCCGAGCGGGACCTGCGCCGCGAGGACGCCGACTGGCGCGAACGGCTGCACCATGCGGCCGTCGACGAGCCGATCTGGCTCGACGACGACCACTACATCCCCCCACCACCGCCCCCGCTCCCCCGCCTCGCGGCGCCGACCATCGGTGCCCTGTTGCTCGTCGCTCTCGCCGTGGTGTTGCTCGCGGTCGGCGGAGTGTTCGGGCTGGCCAGCGACCTGACTCTGCTGCTCGGCGTGGGCAGCCTGCTCCTCGGCGCCGGCTTGCTCATCATGCGGCTGCGCGAACGGCCCGACGACGATGACGACGATGGCGCGGTCATCTGAGACTGCGGACACGCAACCTGGGTCAGGGCAGTTCGAGCTCCACCAGGAGCGGACGATGGTCACTGGCGATCAGCACGTCGGCCCCATCGAGCACGCGGGCCGCGGCCACGGTGAGGCGCGGGTCGGCGAATACACCGTCGATGGTCTGGTGCGGACGCTTGGCCGTGGAGGTGAAGGCGTTGCCGATGCCCGCGGTCGCGAACGCATCCGGGCGCGGTGCGGCCAGGGCCCGCCAGGGTGCTGATCCGGGCCGGTCGTTGATGTCGCCGGCGACGACGGCCGGCACGTCGCGTGGCACATGCGTGGCGATCGCCGCGTGCAGTTCGCCGACGTGCCGAAGCCGAGGTTCGGGCTTGAGGTCCAGGTGGGTGCCTGCGACCGCGAACGTCGAGCCGCGCAGCCGGAGCACGGCGATCGCGGTGCCACGCTGGTGCAGGCCGGCATCCTTGCTGAACCGGACGTCGGCCGTGCTGACGACGTCCACGCCGAGCGTCGACATGATCAGATTCGCCCCCGCCGGCCGGCCGCCACCAACGATGACCAGCCCGCTCGTGCGAGCCAGCGCGGCACACGTCGAGCGCCACCGCAGGAACCGCGGTGCTTCTTGCACGGCCACGACATCAGGTTCGGCGGAGCGGATGACGCGGGCCAGGGCGGTGCGGTCGTCACGCATCGAGCGGACGTTGTAGCTCAGCAGTCGCAAGGTCGGCACCGGTCACATCGTGCCGTATCGCCCGACGCTAGCCCGGCCCGCCGGTCGCGACGCCGTGGCGCCGCGCGATGTCCGCCGCGCCGACCAGTCCGGAGTCCGGGCCCAGCGCCGCGAGAGCGATCGTGGCAACCGGCCGGAAGCCACGTCCGGTCAGGGTGTGGACGAACTCCTCGCGCGCGGGCCGCAAAAGCAGGTCGCCCGCCTGGGACACGCCGCCGCCGATGACGAAGATCGACGGGTCGAGCACCGCGGCCAGGTTGGCCAGGCCGCGTCCCAGCCAGCGGCCCATCGACGTGCAGATCGCCTCGGCCGCCGGGTCGCCCTCGGCCGCCGCAGCCGTCACGATCGGCCCGGTCAGCTCGGCCTTCGAGCCGGCGAGCTCGAGCAAGCGGGCCGCGGCCATCGGCGACTCCTCGACGAGCTCGCGCGCATCGCGGGCCAGCGCCCGGCCCGACGCGTACATCTCCCAACATCCCCGATTGCCGCACGCACAGCGCCGGCCGTCGGGAACGAGCGTCATATGGCCGTACTCGCAGGCGACGCCGAACGCACCGCGGTAGAGGTTGCCGTCGACGACGAGACCCCCGCCGATGCCGGTGCCCAGCGTGACGCACACGACGACGCGCTGACCCTGCGCGGCCCCGAAGCGGTACTCGGCCCAGGCCGCGGCGTTGGCGTCGTTCTCGACGACGAGCGGCAGCCCGATCCGTCCCGCCAACGCGGCGCGCAACGGCTCGTCGCGCCAGGCGAGATGCGGCGAGAACAACACGGTGGCGTGGTCGTTGGCGATCCAACCGGCCGCGCCGACCCCTACCGACCCGACGTCGTGGCGGGCCGCGAGTTCGGTTACGACTTCGACGATGATGGCCTCGGTCTCGGCGACGTCGTGGCCGGGGGTGGCCCGTAGCTCGCGGTCGATGATGCAGCCGTCGTCGTCGACGACGCCGCCCGCGACCTTGGTTCCGCCGATATCCACGCCGATCGAGAGCGCCACGGCCGGCTCAGGCCCGATCGCCGAGGTTGATCTTCTGCACGCGCGGAGCCGGAGGCGGTGATTCACGCCGCGGACCGGACGGGCCGGAGGCACCCGCGGCCGCCTCGGCGACTGCGCGCAGAGCCGTGGCTAGCGCTGTCCCGGCTTCAGCGATTCGCTCGGTGAGCTCGGGGCGTTCACCTCGCATCACGGCCACGAACTGGCACAGCGGGCACCACTGGCAATCGCTGCCGGGTGCTGATGCGGCAGCCTCGCCGCGGGGCCGCTCGGCCCAACTCTGGGCCCAGTCCTGCAGCGACGACACCAGCCGCAGGGCGTCCTCCGCCAGCGGCCGTCCCCCACCCGTGCCCTCGGGACCGTCGGCGAAGGTGCGCTCAGGCATAGGGGCCGCCGCCCGGCCATCGGGCCGGGTCCGGGGCGAAGCACACCCGCAGCTCGCCGTCGTGGAATTCCCCCGAGACGACTTCGCACCGACGCAGCACGCTCGGCAGGGTCAGCACCCGCCGGTTCCCGGCGACCGTCAGCACGAGATCGTCACCGGCGCGGGCGACGTCAACGGCGGCCTTGGTCGCCAACGGCAGCGCCATCCGCAACACGAACTGCTCACCTACCGTGTCGATGCTGAGCAGCTCACCGGTGGTTGCGGCCGGCGCCGGGTCGTCGCCGGGCAGCTCGCCGTAGAGACCGTCCGCGACCTCACGCAAGGCGGCAGGCCCGACCGGTTCGCCGGCCCGATAGGGCAGCTCCCGGACCGGCAGCCCGGCGAAGGACTCCCGGATGCCGACCAGCTGGTGCTGTTGCGATCGGGCCCAGCCCTGGCGCCACTCGTCGTCACCGGCCGGGAACACCCGGTTGGCGATCACCAGGTCGACCGCGTAGCCATACAGCGACAGCGCGGTGAAGGTGCGCCGGGCCTCGGCCACGACGACGGACTCCGGGGTGAGCACTAGCCGCACGGAAGTGACGGCTGGGTCGCCGAGCAGTTGCCGCACCGCGGCCAGCTCGTCGTTGAGCCGAAGGAGCGCCTCGAAGATGTTGTCCGGCGGGATCACCTCACCGCGGCCGAGCATCGCGGCAATCGGGCGCATGCCGCGCGCAAGCCGGCGATGGGCGGGAAAGACTTTCTGCAGGTACCACGACAGCGCCTCGGGCAGGGCCAGGAGGCGAAGCGTCTCGGCCGTCGGCGCGCAGTCGACCACAAGTACGTCCCAGTCACCGGCGATCGCCAGCTCGCGCACCGCGAGCAGGGCCAGAACCTCGTCGACGCCGGGCAGCACGGTCAGCTCGTCGGCGGTGATCGGATCGACCCCGCTGTTCGCCAGCATGTCGACGAGGAACCGCTGGACGTCGCGCCAGGCTGCCTCGAAACGACTCTGCGTGTCGATCTGCACCGCCCAGAGGCTCGGCGCGACCTCGGTGGGCTGGCCGGTCAGCTCAACCCCCAGCGCATCGCCGAGCGAGTGAGCGACATCGGTCGACAGCAACAACGTCTTCAAACCGCGGTCGGCGAGGCGCAGCGCGGTGGCCGACGCGGTTGTGGTCTTGCCCACGCCGCCTTTGCCGGTGAACAGGATGATTCTCATGAGCCGGACTCCACGCGCTTCTTGAGCTCTTTGAGCGCGGTGTCCATGACAACTCGTTCGGCCTTGCGCTTGAGCAGGCCGAGCATCGGAATCGCGAGGTCGACGGTCAGCGAGTACGTCACCAGCGTGCCGCCGCCAGTGTCCGGTTCGAGCCCGTACGAGCCGTGCTGGGCCCGCATCATGTGCCCGGAGACCAGGTGCCACTCGACGCGGGAATCCCCGCTCCACTCGTACTCGAGTTCGTACTCGTCGCGGATGACGCCAGCATCCAGCGTGAAGGCCACTCGGCGGGCCCGGCCGTCGGCGTCGGTTTCGAGCACGTCAGCCTTCTTGACCGAGCCGGTCCACGCCGGATAGTTGGCGAAGTCCGCGATGACGGCCATGACCGCTGCCGGCGGGGCGTCGATCGTGATCGACTGAGTCGACTGGTCGGCCATTCCGCAGAGGTTACCGGGGGGCAGCTATCCGGGCGGTACGGCCGGGATCGAGTTGGTCACCGAGCGCCCAGAACAGCTGCTTGACGTGGTGGCGGTGGCTGTCGGTGAGGCGAGCCTGCCGGCTCCGGCTCATCCGACGCCCCGGCGCCGCGTCCAGGCGCAGGAAGTAGTGCAGCACCACCCCGTCGAACGCCGGCTCCAGCCATACCTCCATGGAGCCGAACTCCCCATTTGCGTCTGGCCGCACGATCCAGCGCACGCCCTTCTCGCCGCGCAGTTCGTCGACGGCCAGGTCCAGCGCAGGCCACCAGCGATCCCAGTTGGCCGGATCACCGACGATGGGGGCGACGACGGCAGGCGGGGCGCCGATCCAGGTGGAGTCGACGATGTCGATGGCCGGCATGGGCCCAGGATGGCACGGCCCTGCGTCTCGGTCGCGCCCGCTCGGACCGGCAAGCTACGGTGACCCCGCCCCCAACGGGCGTGGGCGCGGTTTCTGGTTCACAATGGACCAAACCCCTGAAAGGACGACGGACGAGTGCGCGAGCTGCATGTCGCCAGCGACGTCAAGACTCTCAACGAAAGCAACACCGCCGACTTCGCGTTCGAGAGCGCGGCTGACCGGCCCGATCACGTGGCGCTGCGGCGCCGGGTCGACGACGCCTGGCAGGACGTGACGGCAGCGCAGTTCGCCGCAGAGGTCACCGCCGTGGCCAAGGGGCTGCTGGCGGCCGGCATCCAGACCGGCGACCGGATCGCGGTGATGAGTAAGACCCGCTACGAATGGACCGTTGCCGACTTCGCCCTGTTCACCGTCGGCGCGGTGGTCGTCCCCATCTACGAGACCTCCAGCGCTGAGCAGGTCGAATGGATCCTTTCCGACGCCGGCGCGAAGGGTGTCTTCGTCGAGACGACCGACCACGCCGAGATTGTCGAGTCCGTGCGGGTCAAGACGCCCGACCTGGCCGACGTCTGGCAGTTCGAGGACGGCGCGCTCGCCGCGCTGACCGACGCCGGCGAGCAGGTCAGTGACGACGAGGTCACCAAGCGCCGGGAATCGGTCACACTCGACGACCTGGCGTCGATCATCTACACGTCGGGCACCACCGGCCGGCCGAAGGGCTGCCAGCTCAACCACCGCAGCTTCGTCAATGAAGTCGCCGAGTTGCGTGACGGCCTCGAGGAATTCCTCAACCAGGACACCTCGACCCTGCTGTTCCTGCCGATCGCACACGTATTCGGTCGCGCGATCGAGATCGGCGCGATCGCGGCCGGGTGCACGCTCGGCCACACCGCCGACGTCAAGAACCTGCTCGACGACCTGGCCAGCTTCAAACCGACCTTCGTGCTTGCGGTGCCCCGTGTGTTCGAGAAGGTCTACAACTCGGCCAAGCAGCGCGCGCACGCCTCGGGCAAAGGCAAGATCTTCGACCGGGCCGAGAACGTCGCGATCGCATACAGCGAAGCCACGGCCGACGGCACGGCGCCGCTGCCGCTGCGCCTGCAGCACGCGGTGTTCGATCGGCTGGTCTACAGCAAGCTGCGGGCCGCATTGGGCGGCAACTGCGTAGCCGCGGTTTCCGGTGGCGCACCGTTGGGCAAGCGGCTGGGCCACTTCTTCCGTGGCGTCGGCATCACGATCTACGAGGGCTACGGCCTCACCGAGACCACCGCCGGCGTCTGTGTCAACCGTCCCGGCGCGCTGAAGATCGGCACGGTAGGTCGCCCGGTCGGCGGCGTCACCGTACGGGTCGCCGACGACGGCGAGTTGCTGTTCAAGTCGCCCCTCGTCTTCGCCGGCTACTGGCAGAACCCGACCGCCACGGCTGAGACGATCGACGCGGACGGTTGGTTCCACAGCGGCGACATCGGCGAGATAGATGACGACGGTTTCGTCCGGATCACCGGCCGCAAGAAGGAACTCATCGTCACCGCCGGGGGCAAGAACGTCGCGCCAGCCGTGCTCGAGGACCGCGTCCGGGCGCACTGGCCGGTCAGCCAGTGTCTCGTCGTGGGCGACGGCAAGCCGTTCATCGCGGCGTTGGTCACGATCGACCCCGAGTCGTTCCCGACCTGGCTGGAGCGCAACGGCCTGCCGGAGTCCACGAGCATCGCCGACCTCGTCGACGACCCGAAGTTGCGCGACGAGGTGCAGGCCGCGGTCGACGATGCGAACAAGGCAGTCAGCAAGGCCGAGGCGATCCGCAAATTCACCATCCTCGCCGAGGACTGGACCGAGTCCGGCGGCCAGCTCACGCCGTCGCTGAAGCTCAAGCGCAACGTCGTCCAAGGCGAGTGCGCCGGCCAGATCGCCGACCTGTACAGCTGACCTATCCGTCCAACATTTCTCTTAGCTGGGCGGCCTTCTTGTCCCACGGCCAGTCGCGCTCGACCCACGCCCGGCCCGCGGCGCCCATTCGGGCCCGCAGCTCGCGATCGCGCAACAACTCGACGAGCCGCGCGGCGACGAGTTGCTCGTTCCGGCCGTCCACGACGTATCCGGTCTCACCCTCGCGGACCGCGTCGGGCGCGCCGCCCGAGTCGCCGGCGAGCACGGGCAGGCCGGTGGCGGAAGCCTCCAGGTACACGATGCCGAGGCCCTCGACGTCCAACCCGCCGCGGCGGGTGCGGCACGGCATCGCGAACACATCGCCGGCCGCGTAGTGCGCCGGCAGTTCGGCGAACGGAACGCCGCCGGAGAGCAGAACGTGCTCCGCGACCCCCTCTCGCTTCGCCAGCGCAGCCAGCTCGTCCCGGTAGGGCCCGGACCCGACCAGCAGCAGTGCGGCGTCGGGTACGGCCGCCCGGATCGCCGGCAGGGCCCGCACCAGGGTGTCCTGGCCTTTGCGGGGGACGAGCCGAGAGACACAGACGATGACCGGACGGGTATCCAGGCCGTATCTCGCCCGCACCACCGCGCCGTCGTTGCGCGGGTGGAAGGTGTCGGTGTCGACACCCGGAGCGAGCTGACGCAGCGTGGCCTGTCTTCCCAACGCCCCCTGCAGCCGGCGTCGGGCGTACTCACCCAAGTAGGTGACGATGTCGCAGGAACGGCCGATCCGGCGTAGTGCCTGCCGGGCCGCGGGCAGCATCGCCCAGCCGACCTCATGACCGTGCGTCGATGCGACGATCCGCTCGGCGCCGGCCGTCCGCAGCGACGGCGCTAACAGCCCGAGCGGCGCCGCGGCACCGAACCACACGGCGGTGCACTCATGCGCCCGCAGGATTCCTGCGATGCGGCTCCGGGCCGCTGGCGTCGGCAGCAACAGCCCGGTGCCGTGCCGCACGACGGGGAACTCTTGGGCTGCGTCGAACGCTGCGGAGCCGGCGTAGTCGGACGCGTAGACGACGACGGAGCCCGGCGGCTGCCGAAGGGCCGTCTGGTGCACGAAGGACTGGATGCCACCCTGGCGGGGCGGAAAGTCGTTGGTGACGATCAGCGTGCGCCTCATCCGAGCTGCCCTCGCAGATAACTTCGCCACTGGGCGGTGAATGCAGCCGGCGACTCCCCCAACGTCGCTCGCAGCGCGGCGGCGACCGCCACAGGCGGCGAATCCGGCGACGTTGCGACGAGCCGATAAAACCGCACCAAGCCGGCCGGTCCGACCCGGGCCGCGACGAGGCGACACGCCAGCCACGATTGCTCGTACACCTGAGGCAGCCGTGCGCCGCCGGGGGCAAAAGCTGCGTCGACCGGCAACGCGCCCGGTAGGTCGCCGCGAGCCACCTCGGCCCGCAGCTCGGGTGCGGCGGCGTGCACGGACTGCCCGCTGCCGGCATTGGCCACGTAGTCGGCGAAACCCTCGACCAGCCAGCGCGGCGACGACGGCCCGGTGCTCGCCGCGGTCGCGATGTGCGTCACCTCGTGGCGGATGACGATCCCCAGCCCGGTCGACGAAAGCCGGTCCAGCGCGGCCGGGTTCAACACCAATCGCTGCCCGGACGGCGTACCGCCGTCCGGACCCTGCGCGTCGGACACGGCCACCGCCGAGATGTCGCTCAGCGCGACGCCGGCGGCTCCGACCAGCGCGGCCAGCTCCCGCTCCGAGTCCGGCACCAGGACGGCGACGCGGCGGCTCCAACCGCGTCCCCAGACTTCGGTGACCGCCGGCACAGCGGCGTCCACAGCCGCAGCGATGCGCGGCAACGACGCCGACTCGGCCGGGTGCCCGAGCACCAGGCTGGCCACCCCACGCACCGCGACCAGCCGTCCGTAGTCCCACGGCCCGGTCCAGCTCGCGCCGCCCGTCTGCGCCATGTCGTCGTCGGCGGCGATGAGCACCCGGCCGTGCCGCCGCACGAACGTCCACCAGAGGTCATGGGCGCTCGGCCGGCCATCCACGAACGTCAAGGCATAGGACAGCGACACGTGCACGATCAGTACCGGCGCCCCGAGGCGTTTCGCACTGGCCCCGAGCGCGGCTCGATCGGTGACCGGCGAGTCGATGTCGTAGCGCCAGCTCCTGAGCGGCACGGTGGCGAGGCCGGCGATCTGAGCCCGCTGGCGGCTACGGAACCCGGCCGCTGCCGTCGACGGGTCGACGTCGGCCAGGAAGGTCCGGGTCGAGTGGCGCACTACCGCGTCGGCATGCCGGTTCAGCACAGCGCCCACTTGTCCCAGCGTGGGCGCGCCGGCACCGGATCCGACGTGTGGTCCGGCCTTCCCCGTGTCGTCGACCGCGCCCCCACACGAAGCCAGCACCGACCCGCAGACGACGACCGACCCGCAGACGACGACAGCCGCGCACAGAGTGCGCGGCCGCCGCCGGGGGGGTTCTTGCGGATTAAAGCTCAGGACAATCGAGTCGCTCCCGTGATGCTGCCGTTGAACGCCGACAGGGGGACGACCGACACGTTCTCGCCCTCTTGCGGGGCCGACACCATCATCCCGTTACCGATGTAGATGGTGACGTGTCCGATTGGGCTGTAGAAGAAGACCAGGTCGCCTGGTGCCAGTGTTGCCGTGGTCGGCGACACGTGGGTGCCGTAGTTGTATTGATCGGCGGCCGAGTGCGGCAGCGAGACACCGGCCGCGGCCCAGGACGCCATCGTCAGCCCAGAGCAGTCATAGCTGCCCGGCCCCGCCGCTCCGAACGAGTAGGGCTTGCCGACCTGCGCCAGTGCAAACTGCACCGCGACCTTCGCCTTACCGGACACGCCCGGCGGAACCTTCGTCAGCGTTGGCGTCGGCGTCACGGCCGGGTTCATGGACCGCTGGAATGCGTAGCGCTGGGCCGAGTTCAGGGTGGCCAACAGCGTCGTGTACTTGTCGATCTGCCGCTGGACGGCGGTCTTCTGCTTGGCCAGCGCGTCACGCTTGGACTTTGCAGTGGCGAGCAACGACGCCGCGCGGTGCTGCGCTGACGAAGCCACCGTGTGGGCCCTGTTCAAGCGGCTGAGGATCTGCGCGGTGTGCGACGACACGATGCTCATCGTGTTGAGCTGGTCGAGATAGCTCTGGCCGTTCGAACTGGACAGCAACGCGCCGGTTGCGCTGAAGGCACCGCCTTCGTACTGAGCCGCGACGGTCTGGCTGAGTTGCAGACGCGCCTGCTCGAAATCCGCGTGCAGCTTGGCCGCCTGGCGGGCGCCGGCGGCGGCCGCCTTTTGCTTGGCGGCGACGTCGACCTGGGCCTGGTTGTACTTCTCGACGAGCTGGGTGTTGCGCAAGGCGAGAGCGCCCAGCTGTTGCTGGACGGCCGTGACGCTCGGTGTCGCGTCCGGCGTGGCCGAAGCGAGAGTCGGGACCAACAGGACAGCGGCAGCGGCGGATGTCACGCCAGCCACGACAAGATTCAAACGACGTGTGAGTCGAATCGCCACTGTCGGCGGAACTCCGTTTCTCCCTAGCCGCCTACCGAGTTAGCTGACGGGTTCGGGCCGGAAGTAGCCCTACGGCACCGAGTCGCTCGTTGCTGAGCCACTCCGTACCGATTCACCCCAAGGAACACGTGGGTCCCCGGTTCGCCGTCCGGAAAGCCTGCTGGGCAGGCATCCCCGACGCCGTGCGATTCGGCGGTGACCCCCGGTGACGCCCGGTATGGGTGCCAATGGGACCGGAAGGTCTCGGAAAGGTTACGACCGATGCTCCCGGAACGCAAACACTGCGAGGCAAAAACATCGGAGAAAATCGTGACAGATGTCATGCGACTCCACGGTCTTTTTCCGGCGATTGGGGCAAAAGCCGCAGCGGCGGCACCAAGCCCGCGGCGGCGAGGCTGTCGACTGCGGTGCACTCAGCCTCGTCCAGCTCGACGGGAGCGGCCGAAATGTTCAGGATCACGGTGACGACGCAGTCCCGGCAGGCCTGGCCCCGTACGTCGCAGATATCGCAGTCAATGAGCACGATCAACCTCCTCGAGTGATTCGCCCGGTGGGGACGTGAGAAAGCTAGGTCGGACCCCTGACAGTTTCCGGCGGGTTCCGGTCGTGGCTCACCCGAGGCGCGCGAGTAGGACGGCGGACGGCACCGTCCAGGCGCCGGCCCGCTGCACGTCGGTGACGACCTGTTGGTCGGAGGTGACGACGACAACGGGGCGTCCGGGCGGCTCGGCGGCGACCAACCGCCTGATGAGGTCGTCGGCAATCTCGTCGGGGGCGCTGAACAGCACGCGGATGCCGCGCGGCACGGCTGGCTGGGCCGGCGGGCGCTCGCCCCCGTCGAACGCGATCGTCACCTCCGCGCCGGTGCGGCCGGCCAGCGTCGCCATCGCGCCGACCAGCCGCCGGCGTTGATCTGACAACGACAGCTCCCCGTAGCCGGTCTTGGTGACGTTGTAGCCGTCGAGAATCAGGTGCACGTTGGGCAACGCCAGCAGGCCGTCGAGCGCGGCCGGATCGTCGGCCCGCCGCGCCGGGGCGCCGGCGCGGCCAGAGGCGACCGTGTCGCCGGGACGCACGGAAGGCGCGGGCAGCGAGAGCTCCCGACGGATCCCGGCCGCAGCCTCGGTGAGGGTGCCGATCAGCAGCCAGAGGCGAGCGTCGTCGACGTCACGTTCGGTACGGGCCCCGCGCCGGGCCGATTCCGCCGCGCGTTCCAGCTCGGCGATCCGCGACCGCGCGCGGCGCAGTTCGGCCTCGTGGGTAGATGCCGCTGCCTCGAGCGCGCGCTGCGCTTCGGTGAGCGCGGCCTTCGCCTCCTCGGCCACCCGGGTGGCCGCACGCGCCTCGGCCGTGCGAGTTCGCAGTTGCCGCCGCAGGTCGGCGAGCTCGGCCGATGTGGCGGCCTCGGCCTGCTCTACGGCGCGCCGCAGCCGGGCCGGCTCGGCCTTAGCCTTGCCGCGCAGTTCGGCCAGCTCTTCTCGCAGCGCGGCCAGCTGTTCGCTGGCGGCCTCATTGCGACCCTGCTCCTGCTCCCATTGAGCATTGGCCCGGGCGACGAGGTCGGGCCAGCCCTCCGGCCGGACCAGGTAGGCCACGACCGCCGTGTCGACGGGATCGGACGCAGTGGTCGCTGTCCTTTCGAGGATTGCGGCGGTCAACTGCGGAGACGCCTCGGTGACCACTTCGGCCACCTTGGCGCGGAATTCCTCGTCGGCGTCGAGGGCAGCCGACAGCGCCGGGCCGCCCAACCGCGCGCGCTTGGCCGGAGTGAACCGTGCGATCGTGCGCAGGGCAGGCGGAACCTCGTCGACGGGCAGCCGGCCGACGACGTCCGCAGCGATCAGGACCACCTGCTGCCGCGCAGGCTCGTTGAGCACGACCGAGACCGGGTCGACCGGTTGTGCCGCGGCGGTACTCATGTCCACCAAGGGTACGGCGGGCGGGATTCTCGGGCGCGTCGTCGCCGTTTTCGTCGGACCACCGGCTTACCGTCCGGGCATGGCGTCGCCGCTCTACGTGCAGACCAGTCTCGACGAGCTGGCCGAGCCTCTGCGCGCCACGACCTTCACGGTCGTCGACCTGGAGACGACCGGTGGATCCGCGGCAGCCGACGCGATAACCGAGATCGGCGCGGTGCAGGTACGCGGCGGCGAGGTCCTCGGCGAGTTCCAGACGCTTGTGCGGCCCAACATGCCCATTTCGCCGTTCGTCAGCGTGCTCACCGGCATCACCGATTCGATGGTCGCCACCGCGCCGTCGATCGGCTCTGTGCTGCCCTCCTTCCTCGAATTTGCCCGCGGCAGCGTGCTGGTCGCCCACAACGCCCCGTTCGACGTCGGTTTCCTGCGCGCCGCGAGCGGCGCCCAAGCAATCGCCTGGCCCGCCTTCGCCGTCGTGGACACCGCAATCCTGGCCCGGCGGATCCTGTCCCGCGACGAAGTGCCCAACTGCAAGCTGGCCACGCTCGCGGGCTACTTCAGCGCCGCCACCACCCCAAATCACCGCGCGCTCGAGGACGCCCGTGCCACGGTCGACGTTCTGCACGCCCTGATCGCACGACTCGGCAATCTCGGCGTGCAGTCGCTGCCGGAATTGCGGGCGTTCACCGCGCAGGTCTCCGACGCTCAGCGCCGCAAGCGGCACCTGGCCGACGGCCTGCCGGCAGGCCCCGGCGTCTACATCTTCCGCGACGGCCAGGGCACGGCGCTCTACGTCGGCACCAGCCGCAGCCTTCGCGCGCGGGTGCGCCAGTACTTCGTCGCCAGCGAGACCCGCAGCCGCATGGGCGAGATGGTCGGCCTGGCCGAACGCGTCGATGCGATCGAGTGCGCACACGCGCTGGAGGCTCAGGTTCGGGAACTGCGACTGATCGCCACGCACAAGCCGCGCTACAACCGTCGCTCGAAGTATCCGGAACGGTCGATGTGGCTCAAGCTCACGGTCGAGGCGTTCCCTCGCCTGTCCGTCGTCCGCGAGGTCCGTGCCGACGGTGCGGCCTACCTGGGCCCTCTACGCTCGCAGCGGCAGGCCGAAACGGTGCGCGATGCAATTCACGACGCCGTGCCACTGCGGCAGTGCAGCGACCGCTTGTCGGTACGCCGGGCGGTGCGCGCCGCCTGTGCGCTCGCCGGCATCGGTCGGTGCTCGGCGCCGTGCGAAGGCGGCACGACGCCCATGGAATACGGCGCGCTGGCCGAACTGGTCGCCGCTGCGTGGGTGGGCGACGTGCGTCCACTGGTGGCACCGCTGCAAGCCAAGCTGGCCCGGCTGTCCGACCAGCAGCGGTTCGAACAGGCGGGCGTGGTCCGCGACCGGATCGCGACCGTCGTCCGGGCCTGCGCGCGCATGCAGCGCCTCGCCGCACTGCGGTCGGTAGCCGTAATGGTGGCGGCCCGACCCGACGGGGATGCCGGATGGGAGCTCGCGGTGGTGCACCGCGGCCATCTGACCGCGGCCGGCGTTGCCCCCCGCGGGGTGCCGCCGTGGCCGGTCATCGAATCCCTGCTCGCCACGGCTGACGCGGTCGTCCCGGGCGCGCTGGCCCTGACCGAGGAGACCGAATGCATCTTGCGCTGGCTCGAGCAGCCCGGCACGCGATTGGTACGCACCAGCGAGCCCTGGGCCATGCCCGCGTTCGGCGCCGGCGGCCTACGGGCGTTCCTGGGTTCGGATGCCGTGCGGGCCGCGGCTGACCCGTTCGCCGACCGCCGTCGGCTGCCCGTGGTGGCTCGCCCGGCCCGCGCGGCCGGGTGAGGGCTAGCCGGCCAGCGGGACGGTCCGTTCGCCGGCGTCGGGCAGGTCCGCCTCGTCGATCGTCTCGTCCGCGAACGCAACTCGGTTTCGGCCGCCTCGCTTGGCCACGTACAACGCGCGATCGGCGGCCTCGATCAGCCCACCCAGCTCGCCGGCGTGCCTCGGGTAGACAGCGACGCCGACCGATGCGGCCAGTACGTGGTTGCAGAAGCTGCTGTCGACGTGCCGCGCGTTGAGCTCGACCAACCGGATCGCGGCGATGCGCAGCCGCAGCCGCTCTGCGATGACGAAGGCGGCGTCGACGTCCAGGTCAGGCAACATCACCACGAATTCCTCGCCCCCGAACCGTCCGACGAGATCGGCCTTGCGGAGTTCGAACATGAGCGCCTTGCCGACCTGGAACAAGGCGGCATCGCCGATGAGATGCCCGTGGACGTCGTTGACCGCCTTGAAGTTGTCCAGGTCGATCACCAGCACCGCGGCGACCGAGGTCTGCGTGAGTGCAAGTTCGCGCTGGGCGAGCTGTCGCCACGCCGACAGATTGAGCAACTTCGTCTTGGTGTCGAACGTCGCGGTCTGTTCGAGCTGCCTGACCAGAGCACCGCGTTGCAACAGGAGCATCGGTAACAGCGCAACCGCGCAGAGCAGCGGTTGATTCACGAGCACGATGGCGACCAGATAGCCGATGCACAACGTGGCCGACTCCAGCGCGTTGTCGTCCCATCGACCGAGCAGGACCGCGAGCGTGCGCGGACCGTCGGAGAGCAGCACGGCAGCCGAAATGAGGAAACGGTTCACGGCGGTGTAAACGACGAGAGCGAGCAGGACCAGGCCGGCGGCGGAGAAGCTGGCGTTCGACAGGTGGCTGCCGGGATTGCCGGCCACCGCGTTGGCGGCGAGGCAGGCGAGTACGACGGTCGCGGCAGAGTAGGCCTTGCGATAGGCCCGCTTTCCGGCCTCGCGTTGCTCGCGGATCCAGACGTGCGCCGCGATGCTCATAGCCAGTAGCGCCGCGGCGCCGGCAGGGAGGACGAGAGCGGCACCGAAGGTCCAGACCGAGGTCATGTCCGCGTGCGGATCGCTGTTGATGACCAGACGGAGCTTGCCCACCTGGCGCGAGACTTCTTCGAACAGGATGCTCAGGCCCAGCAGGATCGCAAACTGCCGCCAGTCGCTGTTGGTCGTGCTGGTTGTGAGCATCGCGGCGACGAACAGCGTGATCGCCGCGGCCTCGACGATCACGAGGATGACGAGCAGCCGACCCGGGACCCCGCGCGGGCGCCCAGGGCGCCAGGCTTGTGGCGTGTGCAGGCGCCGGTCGATTATCGTCATCACCCCGGACCTCTCGCCTGCTTTGGTCGTGCCCCAAATGTACGCCGATATTTGGCGCAGAACGGGCTTGTGGGAAATCGAGAGAATTCCGTCGGGCCGCGAAAGAAAGCGCGACCGAATTTCAATAACACCAGTGATCGGTCGAAACTATTTTCCTGCCGTCGGCGGCGATTGAAACAACGAGAAAAGATCATGAAAATGCCGCCCCGCGGCTGGCGCACTGGCCGTTAGACTGAGGCGCCCACTTGTCCAGCCATCTGCATACCGGTGCTGACGGCGCTTGGACAGTGCCCAGGGTCTCGGGGGAGGCCAGGCCGCGAGAGCCTTTGTGCCGCAGTCATGATCATCCGTCAACGGCGCGCTGGCGAATCCGATCCGTCGTGCCTAGAGCGCGCCACAAATATCCCGAGATGAGGGCGAAAAATGAATAACTGGACCTGGTAAGCCGCGTCCCAGCCGAGGAAAATCACAGAGAGGTCGACCTGATGAACAACTGGACCTGGTAAGCCACAGCAGAATTCGCGGGACGTTCGGTGAAATCGCTGGCGCGATCAGCCGCGTGCTCGAGCGCGGCGCTCCCGACCCTCAGGCATCTTGCGGCGTGGCGCGAGCGCGTCACCGGCGGGCACGTCGTCACCGGCGTCGACAAACGCCTCGTCAAGGGTGCGAACGGTGTTGGCCAACATCACGAGCGTTGGCTCGGACAGGACGTCGAGTACGTGTTCGCGCAGCGCGGCCTTGTACTGCCGCTCGCTGCGGCGAGCTTGGCGCAGTCCCGCCTCGGTCAACGTCGCGTAGACGACGCGGCGGTCGCCAGCGGACGCGCGCCGGTCGATGAGCCCCTCTTGACCCATGCGGTCTGCGAGCTTGGTGAAACCGCCCGATGTCATCGACAGATCGCGAGCCAGTCGGCTCATCGGTAGCCGGTGGTCCTTGCTGCGCAGCAGCAGGTGTAGCGCGGTGAACCACTGGGGCGGCATCCCGCCGTCTTCGATCCGCGAGAGCACGCGCTCCTGAGTGCGATTTATGGCACGGGTGACGAGTTCCCAACTGGTCAGGAGATCCTCATCGCTGATTGCTTCAACACTCGTCACGACGTCACCGTAGCGCCATGCGGGGCACAGAGGTGGGTGAAATGCCGATCCCGGCGAGCGACATCGCAAAAATTTCGGGATCAGCGAGCGGTCTGGCGTCGCCTACGATGGCGCGATGCTCACTGCGATCGTGATGGTGTTCGTGGAGGCCGACAAGATTCCCGAAGTCGCCCAGGCAATTGCCGACCTGGACGGTGTCAGCGAGGTCTACTCGGTCGCGGGCGACACTGATCTCATTGCGATCGTCCGGGTGCGCGAGTTCGACGACATTGCCGACGTGATCGCCGGTCGCCTCTCGAAGGTCGACGGTGTGGTGCATACCGACACTCACATCGCTTTCCGGGCGTATTCGCGCCACGATTTGGACGCGACGTTCTCGATCGGTCTGGAGTAGCGCTGCGATTCAGCGACGGTTCTCCAATTGGGCCAGCCATTCGTTGTAGGAGCGACGCGCGGCCTCGTCGTCGATGCCCCCGGCCGCCCCGTCATCGGTGGACGCACCGGTGTGTTGGGCGAAGGCGGCCCGGCGCGCCTGTTCCAGCCACCCCTTCTCCTCGCCCGGATCGACGCGCCGCAGCCAGCCGATGACCAGAGCGATCATGACGGCAGCCATGATCGCGTCTCCGCCGAACCACATGATTGCGCCGCCCGTCCGGGTGTCGGACAGCGCGCTGACGTGCAGCGCCGGCGCCGGCAGCATGCTCACGGCCCGGGTGCCCTGCATCAGCACCACGCCTGTGAACGTGTCGACAGCCATCGCCACGGCGAGCAGCAGCCATCGCGCGGGCGACGACAACCGCCACCGGATCGGCTCGTCGCCGACGATGAGGGCGAAGAACTGACAACCAACCACGACGTAGACCAGATGTTCCAGCTGACCGACCCAGGTCGTGCGCATGATGGTGTCCATCAGACCGGTCAGGTGGCTGCCGACGATGGCGGCCGTGTAGCTCGCCAGCGCGACCGGCGGCGCAGTCAGCAGCGAGACGACGCGTCCCCGTGCCGTGCGTTCGATGCGGGCCCGCCGAGGCTCGGTGCTCACGCTCAGGGCCAGCGTCAACGGCCGCCCGAAGATCAGCAGCGCCGGCGCGAGCATCAGCAGTGAGAGATGGCCGAGCATGTGCGCGGTGAACAGCACCTGGTCGTAGACCGCGATGCTGCCGTTTGTGGCGAGGGCGCAAACGAGCAGCCCGGCCAGGAACGAGATCGTGCGGCCGGCCGGCCAGCGGGCGCCCGGATGCCGCAGCGGCACCAGAGCAACGCCGGTCAAGTACCACGCGCCCACCAGCACCAGCAGGGCCAGCGCGACGGCGTCGAGTTGCCAGGCCGAGAAGAGGGCCCGGCCGAACAACGGGCGTAGCGGGTCGCTGCCGGCGCGGTACAGCGCCGCACCGGTGTGCCGGTGGGCCTCGGCCATTCCCGACATGCCAGGCATGGCACCTTGCGCGCCTTGCTCGCCGCTCGGCGAGTTATTCAAGTAGCGGGCAACGGCAACGGCCAGCGCAATAACCACCGCACTCGCCACGACCCACGCCGCCACGGCCAGCCGGGGCACTGCGCGACTGGCGACAGGGACGGACATGCTCCCATTGTCCCGCGCGCGGGACAGGCTCAGGCGCGGGCTCGCTGACTGGACTCGACCCATCGGCCCAGCACGGCGGCCGCGTTGCCGCTGTCGATCGCCTCGGCCGCGGCCGTGAGCCCGCCGGCGAGCGCACTGTCGAGGGTGTCAGGGCCAAGTCCGTCGTGCACTGCGATGCCAGCAGCCGCATTGAGCAGGACCGCGTCGCGGACTGGGCCGCCGCCGCCCGCGAGCACGTCCCGTACGACCCCGGCGTTGTAGACCCGGTCCGCGCCGCGCAGCGCCTCGGGGGGCACGGGCGAGATACCGAACGCCCTCGGATCCAAGGTGGTCGCGGTCACGGCACCGTCGGCTGCCACCCAAACACTCGAGGTCGTCGTGGTCGTCAACTCGTCCAGCCCGTCGTCGCCGCGGAACACCAGCGCGCAGTCACCGCGTCGGGCCAGTACTTCGGCCATCACCGGCGCCATCCTGGAATCCGCACAGCCGATGGCCGCCGCGCGGACCCGGGCCGGATTGGTCAGCGGACCGAGGAAGTTGAAAACGGTCGGCACCCCGAGCTCGCGGCGTGTGACGGCGGCGTGGCGCATGCCGGAGTGGAAGACCGGCGCGAAGCAGAAGCCGATGCCGACTTCCGCGACGGTGGCGGCGACACCCGGGCCGGGCAGATCGATGACCACCCCTAGCTCCTCGAGCACGTCGGCGGTGCCGCACGCCGACGACGCGGCCCGGTTGCCGTGCTTGACGACGCGGCGCCCCGAACCGGCCACAACCAGCGCGGCCATGGTCGACAGGTTCACGGTATGGGCCCGGTCGGCGCCCGTACCAACCACATCGACCGCTTGGCCGGCGACCCCGACCGGCAGAGACCGGGCGAGCATGGTCTGGACCAGGCCGGCGATCTCATCCGGCGTCTCACCCTTGGCCCGCAGCAGGACGGCGAACGCGGCGAGCTGCGACGGTGACGCCGCACCGCTCATGATCTCGTCCATGGCCCAGCCGGTGTCATCGGCCGACAACCCCTCGCCCTGGGTGAGGGCGCTGAGCAAGACCGGCCAGCTGCGCGCGGCCGTCGCGTCGCTCACTGCGGCACTCAGCGAACGACCGGGATACCGCTACGGCGGCGGCGCAACTGCTCGGCCACGACGGTGGCAGCGTCGAGCGGGTCGAGAGGCTGGCGGATCACCGCGTCGGCGAGCGACCAGCTGGCCATCCAGGCGTCGTCGTTGCGGGCGATCAGGACCACGATCGGCGGGCAGTCGTCGATCTCGTACTTGAACTGGCGGGCCAGCCCCGCCCCGCCGGTCGGCTGAGCCTCTCCGTCGAGGATGGCCAGGTCGACGCCGCCTTCGTCGAGCTGGGCCACGACCTCGGCGTAGGTGGCGCACGCGACCCAGTCGATCCGAGGCGAATCGGGAGTCGGCCGACGGCCCACGGCGGTGCGCACCTGGGCCCGGACATCGGCTGAGTTGCTGTACACGATGACCGTGACCTCGTCGCTGGGCTGGCTCATGTCGCGAATCGTAACCGCGCCCGATCCGGCCAGTCGTAGTGGTGTTATCAGCCGTCCCGCCGGGCCTCGACCCCGACCCCGATTCCCCCTCCCCGGCAGGACATAATGCGAAGGTGACCTCGACCGCCACGGCACCGGGCTTCGACTCCAGCAGGGTGCACTCCCTGACGCGTCCCAACATCGTCAGTGTCGGCACCATCGTCTGGCTGTCCAGCGAGCTGATGTTCTTCGCCGGTCTGTTCGCGATGTACTTCACGGTGCGTTCGGTGCATGCCGGTGACTGGCCGATGACACTGCCCGACGGTGCGGACATCAAGCTCAGCCTCGCCTACGCCACACCGTTCACCGTCGTCCTGGTGTCCTCCAGCTTCACCTGCCAGTGGGGGGTCTTCGCCGCCGAGAAGGGCGACGTCTTCAAGCTGCGCCGCTGGTTCACGATCACGTTCCTGATGGGCCTGGTGTTCGTACTCGGCCAGGCCAACGAATTCCGGCAGCAGGTGTCCGACGGCAACACGATCTCGGCGACCGGCTACGGGTCGGTCTTCTACCTCACAACCGGCTTCCACGGTCTGCACGTCATCGGCGGGCTGGTGGCCTTCATCTTGTTCTTGATCCGCACCACGCTGGGCAAGTTCACGCCGGCGCAGGCAACTGCTGCGATCGTGGTGTCCTACTACTGGCACTTCGTCGACGTGGTCTGGATCGGTCTCTTCGCGATGATCTACATCATCCGATGAGCGGGCCATGCGGCTTCGACGCTCCGTCCATGAGGAAGGGACTTTCGTGACCGAGGACTTCGACGTCGAAGGCGACGGCGCCGACGAGCTGGGGTTTGCGCCGGCCGTCTCGGCCACCGGCGCCGAGGAGTCGAGCCCGAAGCCGAAGGCGCCGAAACTCGGCTCGGGTCGTCGCAGCTTCCGCCGACGCCTTGGCGCCGGCGCCGTCCTCATCGCCGCCCTGGTCTGTATGGGCGGCACGTACGCAGCCTTCGCCGCCTCGAACGCGCCGGACGCGTCCAACAGCGCGGCTGATGTCGCAGCCGGTCGGCAGTTGTACCAGACCAGCTGTATCGCGTGCCACGGCGCGAACCTGCAGGGCGTCACCGGTCGGGCCCCGTCGCTGTACGGCGTCGGTGGGGCGTCGGTGTACTTCCAGGTCAGCACCGGCCGCATGCCCGCCACCGGGCAGGGTCCGGACATCAAGCGCAAGGCCGCGAAGTTCAACCAGCAACAGACCAGGCAACTGGCCGCCTACGTCCAGTCGATCGCCGGTGGTCCGCTGCTGCCGAGCAAGCTGCGCGGCGGAGACCTCGCGGCCGGCGGCGATCTGTTCGGTGTCAACTGCGCGTCGTGCCACGGGCGCACCTTCAGGGGCGCACCGCTCTCGGCCGGAAAGACGGCGCCGTCGCTCTACCAGGCGAGCGACGCCCAGATCTATGCGGCGATGTTGACCGGTCCCGAGAGCATGCCCATCTTCAGCGACAACTCCCTGACCCCGACACAAAAGCAAGAGATCGTCAATTACATCCAGACGTTGAAGGCCTCCAAGGATCCGGGCGGCCACGGTATCGACCGCATCGGCCCGGTGTCAGAGGCGCTCGTGTTCTTCGTCGCCGGCGTCGGCGCCGTGATGATCGCCATCCTGTGGATCGGAGCGAAGTCCGAATGAGCAGTGCCCACCCGCCGGCAAGCGTGTCCACCGAAGAGCTCCGGGAGATGACGCCCGAAGAGGCGATGCTGGCCGGAGCCGAGGCCGACGGCGTTCACATCGTGCATCGCCGGGATCGATTCCCGATCCGTGGCACGAAGGCCGAGAAGCGGGCCGAACGCGCCATTGCGCTCGCGTTCACCGTGTCCGCCCTGGCCGGCGTGGGATTCATCGTCGCATTCCTCGCGCTGCCCTACCACTGGCATCTGCCCGGCACGCCGCAGACGTTCCGCTTCTACACGCCGGCCCTCGGTGCGCTGCTCGCGGCGATGCTGTTGTTCATGGGCGTCGGACTGGTGCTGTGGGCCAAGTGGCTCATGCCCGAGGAGGAAGTGGTCCAGGACCGCCACGACGAACCGTCCACCGAGCAGGACAAGTTGATGACCCAGGCGACGCTGACCGTCGGCCTGGAAGACACCGGCCTGCCCCGTCGTTCGCTGCTGCTGCGCTCGCTCGGACTTGCCGGTGGCGCAATCGCGACCGTGCCGCTGGTCGCGCTGGTCGGCGGCATGCTCAAGAAGCCCGGCAAGCAACTCGACCACACCCTGTTCGTCCCCAACAAGAAGCTGTTCCCGCCGTCGGGGCGGGTCCCGCTGGTGTACTCCGACTGGCGTCGGGTCAGCCCCGACGACCTGCTGCCCGGTGGCCTGGTGACGGTTTTCCCGGGCGTTCGCGAGCTCGGCCCGGACGGCAAGGACGGCGTCTCGTCCGCGAGTTCACCAACCTTGATCATCCGGTTGCGGCCGGGTCAGAAGGTCGAGGCCCGCAAGGGTCAGGCTGGTTATGGATGGCCGGCCGACGCGCCTGAGTACCTGGCCTTCTCCAAGATCTGCACGCACGCGGGCTGTCCTGCGTCGCTGTACGAACAGCAGACGACCCGCCTGCTGTGCCCCTGCCACCAGTCGCAGTTCGAGGTTCTGAAGGACGCCAAGCCCATCTTCGGACCGGCGACCCGCAGCCTGCCCAAGCTGCCCCTGGACGTCGAAGTCGGCAGCGACGGGCGGCAGTATTTCGTGGCCCGCTCGGATTACCATGAACCGATCGGCCCCGCCTTCTGGGAGCGCTCATGAGCACCACCGCCCGCCGCGGCACTGCCCCCCGGACCCCACAAGGCAAGGTCGCGAAATTCTTCGACGACCGGCTCAACATCGCCGGCCCGACCCGCAAGCAGTTGAACAAGGTCTTCCCGGACCATTGGTCGTTCATGATGGGCGAGATCGCGCTGTACTCGTTCATCGTCCTGCTGCTCACCGGCACCTATTTGACGTTCTTCTTCGACCCGTCGCAGGCCGAGGTGATCTACCACGGTCGCTACACGCCGATGGACGGCATCCGGATGTCGCAGGCGTACAAGACGACGCTGGACATCACCTTCGACGTACGCGGCGGGCTGGTCATCCGCCAGATCCACCACTGGGCTGCGCTGATGTTCGTCGGCGCGATGTTGATCCACATGTTCCGGGTTTTCTTCACCGGCGCATTCCGCAAGCCGCGTGAACTCAACTGGCTCATCGGCCTGACGCTCATCGTGCTCGGCATCGTGGAAGGGTTCGCCGGCTACACGCTGCCCGACGACCTGCTGTCGGGCACTGGCCTCCGCATCGCCGACGCGATCATGCTGTCGATACCGGTCGTCGGCACCTGGGTGTCGTTCCTGATCTTCGGCGGCCCGTTCCCCGGTGACGTCATCATCGGACGGTTCTACATCGCGCACGTGCTGCTGATCCCGGCGATCCTGGTTGCGCTGATCGCGCTGCACCTCGCTCTGATCGTGCGGCAGAAGCACACCGAATACCCGGCTCCGGGCCGCACCGAGCACACGGTCAGCGGCGAGCGAATCTTCCCCACCTACGCGGCCAAGGCCGGCGGCTTCTTCTTCATCGTGTTCGGGGTGCTGGCCGCGCTCGGGGGGTTGGCCCAGATCAACCCGGTCTGGTTGTTCGGCCCGTACAACCCCGCGCAGGTGTCCTCGGGTTCCCAGCCGGACTGGTACATGATGTTCCTCGACGGTTCCACCCGGCTGTTCCCGTCCTGGGAGATCCGACTGTGGGGCCACACCGTGCCCCCGCTGTTCTGGCCGACGGTTGTGCTGCCCGGGATCCTGCTGACGATGGCGGTCGCGTACCCGTTCGTCGAAGCGAAGATGACCAAGGACACGCAGGCGCACAACCTGTTGCAGCGGCCGCGCGACGCGCCGGTGCGCACGTCACTCGGCGTGATGGCGCTGACGTTCTACCTGGTGCTGTTCCTCTCCGGCGGCAACGACATCATTGCGAAGGCGTTCGACATTTCGCTCAACGCGATGACCTGGGGCGGGCGCATCTTGCTCCTGGTGCTGCCGCCGCTCTTCTACATCATCACCTACCGGATCTGCCTCGGCCTGGAGCGTCACGACCGCGAAGTGCTTGAGCACGGCGTGGAGACCGGCATCATCAAGATGCTGCCCAATGGCGAGTTCATCGAGGTGCACCAGCCGCTCGGCCCGGTGGACGAGCATGGCCACGGGCGGCTGACCTACGCCGCCTTCCCGGTGCCGAAGCGGATGAACCAACTCGGCGCCGGCACGCCGTTCCGGCACATCCGGGGGTTCTTCTACCCGGTGAAGGAGAAGCCGGAGATCCAGGCTGCACTGGACGAGCTCGAGGCGAACGAGGCCGACCAGCACGATCGGCAGCACCAGCTCACCGACTGACGTATGGGCCCGACCGTGCTGCGCGTTGGCAGCCGGTCAGGCCCGGGGGCCGGCCGGCAGTTACACCGGGCGCCGGCGGCAGGTATGGCGGCGGGCCGCCGGCAGGTCACGCCGGGCGCCAGCGGCAGATCAGGCGGCGGGCCGCCGACCGCCGATGTAGTACTCGAACAGCAACCCGCCGACGGTGAACAGGATGCCCAGCACCCCGACGAGCGCGAGCCAGATCTGAAAGAACGCGAAGCCCATGCCGGTGACCGCCGCCGCCCCCGCGATGCCCAGCGGCCAGTAGCTGCCGGGGCTGAAGAAGCCGAGCTCACCGGCGGCCTCGGCAACCTCGGCGTCGAGCCGATCCTCGGGGCGGGCGTCGATGCGCCGGGAGACGAACCAGAAGAACGAGCCCGAGATGCCGAGCAGTCCGCCGGACAGGATCAGCGCGGCCAGGCCGGCGACCTCGACATGGCCTTGCTCCTGTCGGGTCCAGATGCCGTACCCGATGGAGGCCAGCCAGCAGAAGCCGGCCAGGCCCAAGAAGAGCCGGGCTTCGATTCGCACGTCAGCCTCCCTGGCGCTGGGTTGCGGACCGGGTGCTGCGGTCGGTGTCGAATGGGTGGGTCGTCGTGGCGAAGGGAGCCAGTCCGGCGGCCCGCAGGGCCAGCGACTGGCGGGTCGGATAGCCCTTGGTCCCCGGCGGGTACTTGGCCAGGGCGGTCAGGTACTGCTGGAACTGATTCGCGGTGACGATCCGGACCTCGAAGTTCATCTGCGAGTGATAGGTACCGCAGAGTTCGGCGCACCGGCCGACGAAGCTGCCGGTCGAGGTGGGGGTGAACTCGAACTGGTTGTCCCGACCGGTCGACGGCGTCCCGTACGGGATCACGTCGCGCTTGAACAGGAACTCCGGGACCCAGAACGAGTGGATGACGTCCTCGGAATGCTCGACGATGCGCACGGTCTGGTGCACCGGCAGTACCAGCACCGGGATCTCGTTGTCGCTACCGCCGGTGGACAGGTACAGCGGACCGCCGGCGGCGTTGTCGTCCTGGCCCGACGCACCGCAGGAGTAGGACACGTTGCTCGAGGCCTCGTCGCAGCCCGATTGGCCGGCCGCACCCTTGCGCTTGTCCTTCGTGCTGCCATCGGCGTCGGCGACATCCTTGAGCCCGGCATACACCGCCGCCGTGGTCGCGCCAGAGGTGTTGCGGTACGAGTGGTACTCGAACTGCCAGTTCCACTTGAACGCGTCGACCTGGACCCGGACGTTGGGGTTCTTGGTCAGCTCGTCGACGTTGTTCTCGACGATCACGGTGCGCAGGAACAGCCCGGCGATGATCAGGAACGGGAATACCGAGTACGCGATCTCCAGCGGCAGGTTGTACTTGGTCTGCCGGGGCAGGTCGTCATTACGCTTGCGGTAGGCGATGCAGGACCAGAAGATCAGGCCCCAGACGAGCACGCCCACGATGAGCGCGGTGACGCTGGACCAGGTCCAAAGCACGCGCATCTCTTCGGCCTGCTTGGTGACGCCGGTGGGCCAGCCGAAGCGCATCTTCCGCTCGGCATCGTGGGCCGTGCAGCCGGTCAGCACCAGGGCGAGCGGGGCGGCCAGCAACGTCAGCCGAATGCCGCGCCAGCATCGTCTACGACGCACCTGCAACCGCCTTCCGGACTCGTCCTGGGACGTTTCGGAGCCTACTGGACGGGGTGCCTCGGCTCCTTGACGGGTAGGGCCGTTCGGGGCCGGCTCGGCCCGGGCCGACCGTGCTCAGGCCGCCGCGCAGCGACCGGGATACTGGACGAGTGTGCGGACTGATCGGATTCCTCTCAGCCAACGCTGCCGGCGCTGCAGTTGCGGCCGACATCGAGGCCTCGCTCCCTGACATGCGCCATCGCGGCCCGGACGAGGGCGGCGTGTGGTCCGACGACGACGCGGCCATCGGCTTCCGCCGGCTGTCCATCATCGACATCGACCACTCGCACCAGCCCCTCCCCTGGCTCGACGGGCGCTATCACCTGATCTTCAACGGCGAGATCTACAACTACCTCGAACTGCGCGAGCGGTTGGCTCGTGACTTCGGCGCCACGTTCGAGACCGACGGTGACAGCGAGGCGATCGTCGCCGGCTATCACTACCTCGGTGAGAACGTGGTCCGGGAACTGCGCGGCATGTTCGTCTTTCTCATCTGGGACGCCCAGGAGCGCGTCCTGTTCGGGGCGCGGGACTGGTTCGGGATCAAGCCGCTGTACACCTACGCTGACGAGCGGGGCGCGTTCTTCGCCAGCGAGAAGAAGGCGCTCTTGGACGTGGCGGCACCGGGGACGTCCGACGACGTCGACAGCACCGCGCTGCAGCACTACCTGACCCTGCAGTACGTCCCCGAGCCGGCTTCGATGCACACCAGGATCCGGCGAATCGAGTCCGGCTCCTACTTCACGATGCGCCCGGGCGAGCCGGTCAACGCCCGCCGCTACTTCCATCCTGACTTCGCGATCAAGGCGGTCCCCGAGCCGGAGAAGCTCTATCGCGAGATCGCGGAGGCGCTTGAGGACTCGGTCGAGAAGCACATGCGCGCCGACGTCACCGTCGGTGCGTTTCTGTCCGGAGGCATCGACTCGACCGCGATCGCGGCGCTGGCCAAGCGGCACAACCCGAACCTGCTCACGTTCACGACCGGTTTCGAGCGCGCGGGATTCAGCGAGATCGACGTGGCCGCCGAGTCTGCGGCCGCGATCGGTGTCGAACACATCACCAAGGTCGTCTCGGCCGAGGAGATGATGCAGTCCCTGCCGTTGATCGTCTGGTACCTCGACGACCCCGTCGCCGACCCGGCCCTCGTACCGCTGTATTTCATCGCCCGTGAGGCCCGCAAGCACGTCAAGGTCGTGCTGTCCGGCGAAGGCGCCGACGAGCTGTTCGGCGGCTACACGATCTACCGCGAACCGATTTCCTTGCGGGCTTTCGAGCGGATGCCGGCCGGGTTACGGCGCGGGCTCGGCAAATTGTCGACGCGGATCCCCGAGGGCACTCGGGGCAAGGACCTGCTGCGCCGGGGTTCCATCGCCATCGACGAGCGCTACTACGGCAACGCGCGCATCTTCCGCCCGGACGAGATGGGCCTGTTCCGCGGCTACGACCCGGCCGTGTCCTACATGGACGTCACCAAACCGCTGTACGACGCGACCGGCCACCTCGACGGGTCGACCCGTATGCAGTACGTCGACCTGTTCACGTGGTTGCGCGGCGACATCCTGGTGAAGGCCGACAAGATGACGATGGCCAACTCCCTCGAACTGCGCGTGCCGTTCCTCGATGTGGAGGTCTTCGGCGTCGCCTCGTCCATCCCGACCGATCAGAAGATCACCAAGGAAACGACCAAGTACGCGTTGCGCCGCGCATTGGCCGACATCGTGCCCGCACATGTGCTGGAACGGCCGAAGCTGGGGTTCCCGGTGCCGATTCGACACTGGCTCAAGGACGTCATGTACGACTGGGCCCGGGCGATCATCACCGAGTCACAGACCGACCACCTCATCGACCGAAGCGCTGCGCTGCGACTGCTCGACGAGCACCGAGCCGGCCGGCACGACTACTCCCGCAAGATCTGGACCCTGCTCGTCTTCATGGTCTGGCACGGCATCTTCGTCGAGCACCGCATCCGGCCCGATGTCCCCGAGCCGGTCTACCCGGTGCGGCTCTGACCGCGTTCAGCCCAGGTGCGGCAGTACGTCGGCCGCGCAGTCGTCGCCGTAGGACTCGGCCAGGCGCTCGCCGAAGTTCGGTTTCTTGACCTCGTACTCCTGAGTGCCGACCGTCTCGAGCACGAGGGTGGCGAGCAAGCTGCCGACCTCGGCCGCGCGTTGCCACGACAGGCCCCACTGCCGGGCGGTGAGGAAGCCGGCGCGGAAGCCGTCGCCGACCCCCGTCGGGTCGACCTTCGAGTATTCGCGGGCGACCGGAACGTGCACTCGCTCGGTGTCGCGGCCGATGATCTCGACGCCCTTGGACCCGAGGGTGGTCACCCGGACGCCCACGCGAGCCAGTACCTCGGCCTCGGACAGGCCGGTCTTCGACTCGAGCAGGCTCTTCTCGTAGTCGTTGGTGAACAGCAGTTCGGCCCCGTCGATCAGCTGCAGCAATTCCTCGCCGCTCATCCGGGCGATCTGCTGCGACGGGTCGGCCGCGAAGCGGAAGCCGCGCTCGCGGCACTCGGTGCTGTGCCGCACCATCGCCGCGGGGTCGTCGGCGCTGATGATGACGAGGTCGGCGTTTGTTCCGGTCCAGGCCGGTTCCAGTTCGATGTTGCGGGCCTCGCTCATGGCGCCGGCGTAGAACGAAGCGATTTGGCACATCTCTTCGTCGGTGGTGCAGACGAAGCGGGCGGTGTGATGGATCGGGGAAACGTGGACGAAGTCGCAGTTGACGCCGTTGCGCTCGAGCCAGGACCGGTACTCCCCGAAGTCGGCCCCGACGGCGCCCATCAGCACGGGCGCCTCGCCGAGTTGACCCATCCCGAACGCGATGTTCGCGGCCACGCCACCGCGACGAACCACCAGGTCGTCGACGAGAAAGGACAGCGACACCTTGTGCAAGTGGTCAGCGAGCAGTTGGTCGCCGAACTTGCCGGGGAAATGCATCAGGTGGTCGGTAGCGATCGATCCTGCGACAAGGACGGGCATGGCCGAACCGTACCTGACTGGTTTGCTTCGAAAGCGTTACGGGCGTAGTCCGCCGGCTCAGCCGCAGAAGGAGTTGCCGCAGGCGCAGCCGTTCGAGGCGTTCGGGTTGTCGATCGTGAAGCCCTGCTGCTCGATCGTGTCGGTGAAGTCCACGGTGGCGCCGCCGAGGTACGGGGCGCTCATCCGGTCGACGACCAGCGGCACGCCGCTCTGGTCGATCTCGAGGTCGCCGTCGAGAGTGCGCTCGTCGAAGAAGAGCTGGTACTGCAGGCCGGAGCAACCACCGGGCTGCACGGCGATCCGCAGCCGCAGGTCGTCGCGACCCTCTTGGTCGAGCAGGGCCCGGACCTTGAGCGCGGCCGCGTCGGTGAGCGTGACGGTCGTGGCGGGCGCTTCGGCCGGCGCGGTGGTCAGCTCGACCGATGAGGTCTCGATGGCAGTCATGAGGCTCCCTGGGGCAAGGTCTGGAAACAATGGCTCATTTGAGGCCAACCGGCTGCCGCCCGCTGGCTATTCCCATCGTACGCAGCGATCAGCGCAAGTACAGCCAGCCCAGGGCGCGCCGCGCCTTGGGCACCTACGTGGCTCGGATATTTGCGCCGTCGACGACCACCGGGATGGGGCTCAACCCCCGCTGGGCCGGGCCATTCACGACGTGACCCTGGGCGTCGAAGCGGGAGCCATGGCATGGGCAGGCGAAGCCGCCGGACGGCGAGACGAAGCTCACTGGGCAGCCCTGATGCGGACAACTGGCGTTGTAGGCGGTGAATTTCCCCGGTTGCAACTGCAGCACCCACACGGTTTCCGCCGTCGCGCTGTCGGTGACCTTGCGCGCTCCCCCGACCGGCACCTTCGCGGCGGCCGTGAGCACGGGGCCTGAGCTTCCCCCGCCGGACGACGCCGAGCTGGTGGATCCGGAAGTGGACGGCGTGGTGTCGTCGGGCCGCGCCGAACCGGCAGCCGGACTATGTGCTGGCCGGCGGAACATCGCCGAACCGCCCAGCAGTACGGCGCCAAGGACGGCGGTCGCCCCGACCAGCAACGAACGCCGCGTGCGGTCCTCGCCGGTACCGGGATGGGTGGCCCGGGCGTGGTCGAGCCACGCGTCCAGAGCGAGGACGCCGCCCGCGCCGGCGATCACCATTGGCGTGAACGCGAACAGGTAGACCAGGTCAGCACTGGTGAACCACGGCTCGGCGTTCCAGCTCACCGTCAGCCACAGGGATAGCCCGAGCAGCATCCCGCCGGCAGCGGCGACCCGAGTGAGCAGGCCGAGCAGCACGCCAAGCCCTACGGCCAGTTCCGCGACCGCCATCAGGAGGCCGAAGGCGAAACTGTGCGCCTCCACCGGGCCGAGCAGGCCTCCGATCGGGCTGGACGAGCGCACGGCTGCGACCGACGAGTGCATCGACAGCGGCGACGACGCGTCGAGGAAACGCCGGTCAGCGATTTTGGACAGCCCGCCGTAGATGTAGACGAACGCGAGGAACGCCCGCAGCGGAAGGAGCACCCAGCCGATCTGTTGCGAGCGGGCCCGCCACTGGTCGGTCATCGCCTTCCTTCCGCTCTGCTATGACGTCACATTGCAGCACGCCATTCTGTGTATTGGGACTACGTCAGCGCCACGGCTGCCCTTCATCAGCGTTGCGTCAAGATTTGCTGCCACCGCCTGAGTCGCCAACCCGTCGCGGTATTCGGGCCAGGTTTCGCTTACTCTCATCGATGTGAAGCTGCTGCCCCGCCGCAATGTCGAGCCCGCCGGCGACGTCGTCACCGATGTCGTCGAACCAACGCCCACCGGCGGGAAGGGTCGACCCACCCCCAAGCGTCGTGAGTCCACCGTGCAGCGCGGGCCGGTCAGTGCGCCGAAGACCCGCAAGGAGGCTTACGCCCGGCAGAAGCAACAGTCGAAGGCGGCCAAAACGGCCCGCAATACCCCCGCGGCGAAGATGACCCCGCAACAGCGGCGCGAGGCGCTCCGTAAAGGCGACCCGGCCTTTCTTCCGCGCCGGGACCAGGGCGCGACCCGCAAACTGGCTCGCGATTACGTCGACTCGCACCGCATGTTCAGCAACTACCTCCTCTTGCTTTTCCCGCTGATGATCGTCAGTTACCTGCTGCCGTACGTGCAGTTCCTGGTCATCTTCGTGTTCCTCGCCCTAATTTTGGAGTGGGTGTTCACCGGCCAGCGGCTGCGCAAGATCGCTATCGAGCGCAACGGCAAAGCCGAAGGCAGCGCGTTGTCGATCGGCTTCTACGCCGGCAGCCGGGCCTACCTGCCTCGCCGTTGGCGCTTGCCCGCGCCGACGAAGTCGATCGGTGATCCGCTCTAGCCAGTACTCGGCTCGTCAGGTCGGCTCAGCTCGACCGTGCGGTCGATCGGGTAGGTGGCAGGTTCTTCGCGGTACCGGTGGCCGGTTGGGCTGGTCCATTCGATGGTGCCGTCGGGTTGTCGTTCTGGTTGCCAGCCGGCTTCGTGTTTGGCGTGGTGGTGGCGGCTGCAGATCGCGTTCAGGTTGTCGGCGTTGGTTTCGCCGCCGTCCTCCCACGGGATCTGATGTTCGAGATCGCAAAGCCGGGCTTGACGGTTGCAGTGCGGGTAGCGGCAGCTGCGGTCCCTCGCGATCACATGGTCGGCCAGGTCTTTCGGTGGCCGGTAGGTGCTGCGGCCGTAGTCGAGCAGGCGACCTCGTTCGTCGGTGAGCAGCCGGCGCCAGGTCCCGGTCTGGTCGGCGGCGATCCGGCGGGCGACCGCGGCGGGGATCGGACCGGAACCGGCCAACTCGCCGGGCTGCTCGTCCAGGCCGAGCAGGGTCGACAGCGCGACCGTGACCTGGATCGAGGGGCGTAGGCCGTGCTCGCGCGGCAACTCGTCCGACATCGGACCCGTGCAGGGTGTTCAACGCCAGCTGCACCACCGCATCAGCGCGCCGTTGATCGGCGGTCCGGTCATCGTCGCAGGGCACGCGGCGGGCCAGGGCATCGACGGCGGTCATGAACGTGCTCGCCCCGGTGTCGGGCAGCAGCATCCAAATCTCACTCATCCCGTCGGCCACTGGCGTGCGCACGACCCGCCGCTGTTTCACCGCTTCGACGTGGCGTTCCTCCGCCGCCTTCGGAGCGACGCTCAACACGGCTTTGCGGACCGAGCGTTTGAAGTTCGCCAGCACTTGCTCCGGCGCCTTCGGCAACACCGACGTCTCGATCGCGGTGGTCGTGTCGTCGTCGAGGGTCATGACCGTCTCGGCCAGGTGGCGGGAGTGATGCACCGTGATCTCACCACGCTCCTGCAGATCAAGGGTGGCGGGCAGGCGGGTCATGGCTTTGGCGAACTCGAGGCGATCGGCCGCGGTCTGAGCTGAGAGGCGTAGTGCGCAGGCGACGTCTTCTTTGACCCACTGCTTATCCATCTCCTCGATCGAACCGGGTTCGACCGGCTCGTTGGCCATGACCGCCAACAACCGCAACTGTTGAGCGTCGATCCAGGACCGCTGCCGCTCCAACGCCGCAAGGGCATCGACCCGACCGGCATAGGACAACCGGTGGACGTTCACGTGAACGAGCGGCTTCACGACCGCCGAGCCCGGGGTGACGGTCGCGGCCCAGGCCGCGACATCATCGGGGGCGAGGTCGGCGTCCAGGAGCGAAGGAACGTACGGCTCCGAACCGTCTATCTCATCTTCGCTCATACGGTCGATTATAGCACAGAAGACCGACGCAACGGAAGCACTTTCACCTTATTCCGCAAGGCGTTTAGTCGGGAACCGCAAGCCGGCAGCGAGACCCAGCCCACCACCTAACTCCTTCGTCGCTGAGCTTTTTGCCTTTCACCCATTCAAGTAAGCCAACACCGCCAACACCCGCCGGTTGTCATCCTCAGAAGGCGGCAGCGACAACCGCGCAAAGATGCTATTGGTGTGCTTGCTCACCGCCTTCTCGGTGATGAACATCTTGGCAGCGATCGCCGCGTTCGACCGACCCTCCGCCATGTGCCCGAGCACCTCCCGCTCCCGCGGCGTCAGCGAAGCGAGCGGCTTGTGCCCGCTGCGCCGGCTCAGCAGCTGGGCAACCACCTCGGGATCCATCGCCGTCCCACCGCCGGCAACGTGCCGCACCGCGTCGATGAACTGCTTGACGTCGAAGACCCGGTCCTTGAGCAGGTACCCGACTCCGCCCGTCCGATCGGCCAGCAGCTCACGGGCGTACAGCTGCTCTACGTACTGCGAAAGCACGAGCACCGGCAGCCCCGGAATCTGACCGCGGGCCTCGATCGCCGCCCGCAGCCCTTCGTCGGTAAACGTCGGTGGCAACCGCACGTCGACGACCGCGATGTCCGGTCGATGCGTGGTCAGCGCCCGAAGCAGCGACGGCCCGTTGTCGACGGCCTCGACGACCTCGAAGTCGTGCGCCTCGAGCAGCCGGATCAGGCCGTCTCGGAGGAGGGCGAGATCTTCGGCGAGGACGACGCGCACGGCAGCACCATAGCCACAATCGTCGGTCCCCCGGGCGGACTTTCGACCGTCAGCGTGCCGTCGAAGGCGGCCAGGCGGCGCTCGATGCCGCGCAGACCGGTGCCAGCCTCGGGTGCGGCGCCGCCGGTCCCGTCATCACGCACGGAGATGTCGAGCGACTCGCCGCTGTGCAGCATGGTGATGTCGACGCGGGTTGCGCCACTGTGCTTGATGGCATTGGCCAGCGCCTCGGCCACGGCGAAGTAGGCGGCTGATTCAACTGGCGCCGAGAGCCGACCGGGTACCTCGGCCGTGATGTCCACCGGCAACGACGAGGCCAAGGCGAGCGCCTCGACCGCGCCAACGAGTCCCCGGTCGGCGAGGACCGGAGGATGGATGCCCCGGACGAGATCGCGCAGTTCCGCGAGGGCTTCGCTGCTCGATGCGCGCGCCTCAGCCAGCAGCGCTCGCGCGGTCGCCGGGTCGGCCGCGAGCAGTTCGTCCGCCAGCCCGAGGCTCATCCCGAGCGAGACGAGTCGGGCCTGCGCCCCGTCGTGCAGGTCGCGTTCGATCCTCCGCAACTCCGCCGCCGAGGTGTCGACCGTCTCCGCCCGCGACGCGGTGAGCTCTTGGACCCGCTGCGCCAGCCGCGTTTTCTCGTTCGGTGCGAGCAGCGCGCGGGCCAGGTGCGCGTGCAGGTGCACGAACACCCCTTTGGGCAGCCACCAGAAAATCAGGTCGACCAGCCCTTCCACGACCGCGACGAGCGTGAGCACCACGCCCACGGTGCCGTTCGCGACCAGCCACATGGTGTCGCGCCGGGTGGCCGGGTCCGTGGCCAATGCCCGCAGCCGGACGAGCAGATTGCCGTCGGGCCGTGGGACGTAGGGCGACTCGATCGGCGTCCCCAGCAACGCGCCCACGTAGCGGCGGTGCAGGGCAGCGATCGGCCGCACCGCCCGGATGGCGACGTAGAGCACCGGCAAGCCGACCCAGACGACGACGGTGGCGGCGCCGGCGACCATCACGATGAACAGGACGAGCGACGTCACGGCGAGAACGGTCGCGACGACGGCCCACAACCACAGGCGTAGCCGCATCGCGAATCCGGCCAGCACCATGTGGACCTCCTCTCACCGGTGTGCGTCCATCCTGACGCACTCGACCGCTGTTGTTAGTGGAGCTAGGTCCACCACGGTCCGGGTGTCAGGACCCGTGTGCTTTCCGGGCCGTCGCGACAGCGTTGACGGCGTCATCGACATCCTGGTCAGAAAGGCACCACCGTGTCCGAGAAGCACGCCGTTGTCCGCCGTCCGGTTACGGTCCGGGTCGCTCGCTGGAGTGCCACGCACCCGTGGCGCGCGATTGCGATGTGGCTGGTGTTCGTCGCCGGCTGCATCGCAATCGGGCAGGCGTCGGGCCTGAAGACGATGACCGACCTCGACACCGCAACCGGCCAGTCCGGCCGGGCCGCGCACGTGATGCACGACGCCCACCTGTCCGATCCCGCGACCGAGGACGTCCTGATCACGGCCCGGACCGGGCGGTTCGACTCGGCCTCGGCCCGACAGGCGGCCGCCGCCGTCACGTCGCAGCTCACGAAGCTGGCAGAGGTGACGAAGGTCGATGCGCCGCTTCTGGCCAAGAACGGCCACGCCCTCATGGTGGAGGCCACGATCAGCGGGGACCCCGAGACGGCCTCAGACCGAGTCGGCGCTCTGCAACATGCGACCGATGGCGTGCAGAAGCAGTTTCCGGCCCTGCGGGTCGAGCAGGTCGGCGGCGCGTCGCTGAACAACGCCGTCGACGACCAGGTGAGCAAGGACCTCGGCGCCGCGGCCGACTTCAGCCTGCCGGTCACGTTGCTGATCCTGCTCGTCGCGTTCGGCGCGATCGTGGCCGCGGGCGTGCCGGTGCTGCTCGCACTCTCGGCGGTCGGCTCGGCCACCGGACTGGCCGCGCTCGCCTCCCACTTCGTGCCGGATTCGGGCACGACGTCCAGCATGATCCTGCTGATGGGCATGGCCGTCGGCGTCGACTATTCGTTGTTCTACGTCAAGCGGGCCCGGGCCGAGCGGCAACGAGGCCGCAGCCACCTGGACGCGATCGAGATCGCGGCCGAGACCGCCGGACACTCGGTGATCGTGTCGGGTGTCGCGGTGATCGTGTCGATGCTCGGACTCTTCCTGGCCCACAACGCCGTTTTCGCATCGCTGGCCACCGGCTCCATCATCGTGGTGGCAGTGGCGGTCCTGGGCTCGCTGACCGTGCTGCCCGCCGTCCTGGTCAAATTGGGACGGCGTATCGATCGCCCCCGCGTGCCGGTGCTCTGGCGGCTGTCCACCGCGACCCGCGAGCCGCGGATGTGGCCGGCGTTGTTGCGGCCGGCAATGACCCATCCGGGCCGCACGCTGACGGTCTCGGTGTTCGCGCTGGCGCTGCTCGCGCTGCCGACGCTCAGCCTGAAGATGCAGTCCAGCAGCGCCGCGTCACTGCCCCGTTCGATCCCGGCCACGCACTCGCTCGACCGGCTGTCGGCGGCGTTCCCGAGTCAGCAGTCCACCGACCTGATCGTCGTCCAGGCTCGGGCCGCCGACGGTCCAGAGGTGACGGCACGATTGACGGCACTGGCCCGGCGCCTCGACGACGGGCCGCTGTTCGCGGACGGCACCGCCAACCAGCCGGTCCGGGCATCCGCGGATCGGACCGTGCATGTCCTGGAGGTCCAGGCTCCGCACGACCCGGAATCGACAGCCGCACGACAAGGCGTGCACGAGCTACGGGGCGGCCTGGTGGCACAAGCCCTGCGTGGTCTCGACGGTGCCAAATGGGCCGTCAGCGGCGAAACCGCGACCAACCTGGACGCCGATCGGGGACTCTCCGACGCGATGCCGTGGGTCATCGGCTTCGTCGTCGCGTTGACGATGTTGATGATGGGTTGGGTCTTCCGGTCGGTCGTGGTCGCCCTGACCACAGCGGCGGTGAACCTGCTTTCGGCCGGCGCCGCCTTCGGTGTCCTGGTGCTCACATTCCAGAACACCTGGGCCGAGAAGTTGCTCGGGTTCCACTCCACCGGCACGGTCGTGAACTGGATCCCGCTCTTCACCTTCGCGGTCTTGTTCGGGCTCTCCATGGATTACCACGTGTTCGTGCTCAGTCAGATCCGCGAGGCGGCCGCCAGTGGCCTGTCGACCCGCGCGGCCGTGCAGGCCGGGATCACCCGCTCGGCCGGCACGGTCACCAGCGCCGCGCTGGTCATGGTGTCGGTGTTCGCGATCTTCGCGTCGCTGCACATGGTCGAGATGAAGGAACTCGGTGTCGGCCTGGCCGCGGCCGTTCTGATCGACGCGCTGGTCGTTCGGGTCATCGTGCTGCCGTCGCTGATGACACTGCTCGGCCGGGCCAACTGGTGGCCGGGCCGGGCGCCCGGGCCGACCCGGAAGGTGGCCGCCGCCGCGCCGGCTGAGCCGGCGCTGGTGGGCAGCTAGTCCTCGGCGAGGGACATCGGCCCGTAGACGACGGTGCCGGCGTCGAGCAGGGTGGCCTGCGCGACGCCGGCATCGGCCAGTTCGCGCCAGTGCTCGCCGAGCCAGCTCTCGGCGTCGGATTGGCTGCCGTGCATGGGCGAGGCTGGATCCTTCAGGGCGGTGCCATCGACCGACTCCAGCCGCCATGTCCACGTCATCGACGTCTCCCCGCTGTCCTCCCGGCCGTTGTGACGTTGGACCTTACTGACCGACGCCGGCACACCGGCGACCGCGGGAGCCCGGCACCGGTACCGTCGGTCCCAATGAGCGACATGCTGTCTATTGCCGCGGACGTGGACTGGCCCGACAACGACGCGGCTTCGGCGGCCCGGGCCGCACTGGCGTCGGCGCCTGTCGACTGCGGCCGACTGGGTGAGCTGGCCGAATGGCTCGCCGGCGTGCAGGGCTGCTACCCGCCGCGGGATTTCGTCCGCGTCCGGGCGGTGGTGTTCGGGTCACCACCGACCGCGCCGGACCCGTCCCGCTCGCCCGAGGCGATCGCGGAACTGGTCGATGCCGGCATTCGCACCGTCGCCGGTTCGGAACAGCCGGTCGAGCAAGCCATTCAGGCCGGTGCCGAGTTGGCCGACGCAGAGGTCGACGCCGGCGCGGATCTGGTCGTCGTCGCCGTGCAAGGCCCCGATGCCGGCACGCGTTCGCTCGCCCTCGTCTCGGTCCTCACCAACACCGAGCCGGTGAAGGTACTGCCGCGTGGTACCCGCCTTGCTCCCGAGGAATGGATGCGGCAGGCGGTGGCGGTACGCGATGCTCGCCGGCTGGCCATGCCGCATCGCAGCGAGCCGGCCGCGTTGCTCGACGTGACCGGCGGCCCGGACCTCGCCGCCGCCGCCGGGTTCGTGCTGCGCTGCGCCGCGCGCCGCACTCCGGTCCTGCTTGACGGTCTGCCGGCTGTGACCGCGGCACTCGTCGCGTACGAAGCGCAGCCACGGGCAGTGCGGTGGTGGAAATGTGCCGATGTGTCAGCCGAACCGGCCCACGAACTCGCGCTGACCAAGCTCGGCCAGCGCGCCGTGCTCGACCTCGGCACCGGCCTCGGCGATGGCACCGCCGGGTTGCTCGCCGTGCCGGTGCTTCGCGCCGCCGTGAGCGTGCTCGGGCGACTGGTTGCCGCCGTCCCGGTGGCACCGACCGACGCCGACAGCGCGTCGGCCGAAGCGGATCGCGACGACGCGCCTCCCGCATAAGCTCGCACGCGCCGGATCCAGACGACCCGACCGTTATCGTCGTAACCACGCTCCCTCGACCGACTGGACGTACCTGTGAGTTCGCTCGAAGTCCCGCCCGAGCCCACGACCCCGCCGCTGTCGGACACCCGGCACGACGCGGTCGAGGCCGTTACTTGGCAGGTTCGCGTCGCCGCGGCGTGGAGCTGGCGGCTGATCGTGATCGCGGCCGGGCTGTACCTGTTCGTCAAAATCTTCGCCCGAGTCGAACTGGTCGCGTTCTCGTTCATCCTCGCGATGTTCTTCACCGCCGTGCTGCACCCGCTCGAGCAGCGGCTGCGGGCCGTGCTGCCGGGGCCCAAGTCCTTGCCGGCCGCGCTCTCGCTGCTCATCGGCGTCGCTGCCCTGATCGGCGTCGGTTGGTTCGTCACGTGGCAGATCACGACGCACTCCGGCGAGCTCGGCGATCAGGTCACCAGTTTCGTCGACAAGGCGAAGAACTGGCTGCGCACCGGCCCCCTGCACGTGAAATCCGGTGATCTGGACAAGCTCAGCGCCAACATCACCCAGACGATCAAGGATCACCAGGGTCAGCTGATCAGCGGCGCCATCGCGACACTGCGCACGGCGGCCGAGGGCTTGGCCGCGCTGCTGCTCATTCTGCTGTCGACGTTCTTCCTGCTGCGCGACGGCGAAGCGGTATGGAACTGGGTGCTGCGGCTGTTCCCCGCTCGCGCCCAACCGCGGATGGATCACGCCGGACGGGCCGGCTGGGGCACTCTCGGCGGATACATGCGCGGCCAGCTGTTGATCGCCCTGTTCCACGGCATCTCGATCTTCCTGCTGCTGCTGGTGTTACGGGTCCCCCTCGCCGCCGCGCTCGCGGTGCTGATCTTCCTGGGCTCGTTCGTCCCGCTCGTCGGCCTGACTGTCACCGGTGCCCTCTGTGTGGCGATCACGCTGCTCGAACACGGGCCGACGGCGGCGATCGTCGTCGGGGCGTCGATCATCGTGCTCGTCCAGCTCGAAGCGCACCTGCTGCAGCCGGTGATCATGAGCCGCAGCGTCGAGGTCCACCCGCTCGCGATCGCCCTCGCGGTGATCACCGGCACGAAGCTCGGCGGCATCCCCGGCGCGTTGATGGCGGTGCCGCTCGTCGCCTTCCTCAATACGACCGTGCACGCGCTGCGCGCCACCCCGGCCGGACCCGAGGGCGAAACCGGCTTCCCCGTCGCCGAGAACACCGGCCTGGCCAAGGAGCCCATCGATCCGGCGGCCGAGGAGCACGAAGCCTGATCCAACCGATGTAGAACTCTTGGCTGCCTCAGGCCACCAAGAGTTGCACAATCGGGGTCCTACCGGACGTGGGAAGCGACGAACGGTGGTTTGACCACGCGCACTGCCGACGGTCGGCCGCGCACGTCGACCGAAACCTCGTCACCCTCACCCACGCCGGACGCCGTCGAGATCAGGGCCAGGCCGATGCCGACCTTCCGCGTCGGCGAGAACGTCCCGCTGGTCACCTCGCCAATCTCGGTCCCGGAGTGGTCCAGCACCGGCATGTGCGCGCGCGGGATCCCGCGCCCGAGACCCTCGATCCCCCACAGCAACCGGGCCGGCCCCGCCGCCTTCTCCGCCACGAGAGCGTCGCGACCCCAGAAGGCGTCCTTCTTCCAGCCCACCGCCCAGCCCGAACGGGCCTGCAGCGGCGATATCTCGAGCGACAGGTCCTGGCCGTGCAACGGGTAGCCCATTTCGGTCCGCAGCGTGTCACGGGCGCCGAGCGCGGCCGGCCTCCCGTCGAGTTCGGCGACCACCTCGACGAGCGCATCCCACAGCGTCACCGTGTCGCCCCAGGCCGGGATGAGCTCGTAACCGTGCTCCCCGGTATAGCCGGTGCGGCAAATTCGCACCGGGCGGCCGTCGAAGGCGCTGTCGGCGTAGGCCATGTAGGCCTGGTCGGCCGGCAGCCCCAGCCGAGCGAGAACATCGGCCGACCGCGGCCCCTGCACCGCCAGGACACCGAAGCGCTCGTGCTGCCCGGTGACCTCGACGCCGTCCGGAGCGGCTGCACTGAGCCGGCGCACGACCTCAGCCGTGTTCGCGGCGTTGGGCACCAGGAACACTTCGTCGTCGCTGACCAGGTAGGCGATGAGGTCGTCGACGACACCGCCGGACTCGTCACAACACAGCGTGTATTGCGCCTGACCGGGCTCGATCCGGCCGAGGTCGTTGGACAGGCAGGCGTTCACGAACGCGCGCGCACCCGGCCCGCGCACCGTGGCCTTGCCGAGGTGCGAGACGTCGAAGACGCCGACGCTCTCGCGCACCGCCGCGTGTTCCTTCAGCACGCCGCCGCCGCTGGCTGCGTACTCGATCGGCATCTCCCAGCCACCGAAATCGGCAAGCTTGGCCTTCAGCCCGACGTGCCGTTCGTACAACGGTGATCGCAGCAGACTCATAACCGCACCGTATCGACAAGCGCGGCCCGGAAACCGTCTGGGAGCGCCCAATACGATCGCGCTCATGGTCTCCGTCTCGATTTCTGATCCCTCCGGGCCGATCTCCGCCGACGCCGTCGTCGTCGGCGTCGTTGCCGGCCCGGACGGCCCACGCCTCGCACCCGGCGCCAAACCGGTCGACGCGGCGCTGGGCAAGCGACTCGCCGCGGCGTTGAAGACGACCGGCGCAGTCGGCAAGGCCGACGAAGTCACGAAGATCCCGACGCTCGGACTGGCGCCGTTTCCGCTGGTTGTCGCCACCGGTCTGGGCCCAAGCACCAGTGCCGCCGAACAGGTCCGCCGTGGAGTCGGCGCCGCGCTCCGCGCCCTGACCAGTCACAAACACGTCCATATCGCCATCGACGCCGCGGTGGACGCGATTGCCGAAGGGTCGCGCTGGTGGGCAAGGGCATCACGTTCGACTCCGGTGGCCTGAACATCAAGACGGCGAACATGTTCTCGATGAAGGGCGACATGGGCGGCGCGGCGGCGGTGGTCGCCAGCGTGGTCGCGATTGCCGCCCTCAAGCTGCCGGTCGAGGTCATCGCGACCGTGCCGATGGCGGAGAACATGCATCCGGATCGGCGTGCCGGCCGTCGGATGTCCTGCGGATGCGCAGCGGCCACACTGTCGAGGTCGGCAACACCGACGCCGAAGGCCGTCTCATCCTGGCCGACGCGATCTCGCGCGCCGTCGAGGACGAGCCGGACTACCTGATCGAGACCTCGACGCTCACCGGTGCGCAGCTGGTCGCGCTGGGTTCCCGCGTCATTGGGGCGAGCCGGCGCTGCGCGACCGGGTCAGTGCCGCAGGCAACGGGGCCGGCGAAACCGTGTGGGCGATGCCGCTGCCCGAGGACCTGCGCGGCGGCCTGGACTCCCCCGTAGCCGACCTCGGCAACGTCACCGGCGATCGGGCCGGCGGCATGCTCGTCGGAGGCCACTTCCTCGCCGACTTCGTCCGGGACGGGTTGCCGTGGGTCCATCTGGACATCGCCGGCCCGTCGTGGAACGACGGCGGCGCATACGGCTACACGCCCAAGGGCGGCACCGGCGCGGTCGTGCGCACGCTCATCGCGGCGGTGGCGGAACTGGCTGATCGCTGACCGGCGCCCCGGCCTCGGGCGTGCCGGTGCGCGCGACCTCCAGCGCCCGCTCCCACCGCATCCGCAGGCTTCGGTAGGCGCGGGCCCGCACCCGCTCGGAGTTGATCGCCACCCAGGCGCACACGATCGCGAGGGGAATCTCGGCGAAGGCCGCAGAGATGATGGCGGCCATCAACTGGTCGCCCTTGTCGGTGGTGACGATGTCGAACCAGGCGTCGACGACGAGCATGGTCGCAGCCACCGCGGCGATCGCTCCCGTGGCCGTCTTGCGGCGCAGGGCGCAATACGCGAGCGCGGTCAGCACCGCACACATCGCCGCGTCGTAGCCGACCCAGGCGATGTCATAGTCGTCGGCGCGAGTGCGATCAGGCAGGGTCATCGCCAGGTAGACGATCCACGGGATGATGCCCACCGCGCAGCACACCGCCAGCGGGCCCAGCCATCGCGGCAGTGGAAGGGTGAGCTGCTTGGGCACCACCCCGAGCGCGGCCGCGAGCGAGTCGACGGGCGAGCCGGCGGGAAGTTCCGACCCGGTTCGCGGTCCCCTCTCGGGTGAGGTGGCGTCGTCGGGCGGCTCGCCGCCACCGGTGCCGTTGGCGGTTGTCACAGCGACGGTCCGGTCGTCCCGGGCGGGCCGGTCTCACCGCTCAGCTTGCGGTGGGCCGTCCACTCTCGCATCCGCTTCGGGTACCCGACCACGCCGACGTCGTAGAGCGGGATGGCGTGCTTCTTGCTGAACGACCGGGCTGCATCGGCCCCGCCGACGCGGCGCCGGGTCCACTCGCCAGTGGCGGCGACGAGGACCACCGTGGTCTCGGTGACTGCCGTGCGCGGCTCGATGTAGGCCTCGACCCCCGTGCGCGACCTGACGAAATCCGACAAATGATCCAGATCGTCCGACGTTGCGGTGCGCAAGGTACCGGCACGGTGCTTGTTCCTGCGAGGTAACCAACCCACCGGACTCTCCAGCGCTCGTCGAGGCGTACCCCGGCATCACGATCTGAGCCCATGATCCCACCGCGAGGGCGGTATCCACCGGGGATCGGCCACATCGCCCCCTGTGACCTTCCCGAGAGGTTGGTGCCAAGATGGATGATGCGCGTCCCATCAACGAAGCAGGAGCAGCAGTGGCCGACAACCAGTCCGATCTCGTCATCCTCGGTGGCGGCAGCGGGGGGTACGCCGCGGCGCTACGGGCGGCCGAACTCGGCAAGTCCGTGGTGCTGGTCGAGCGTGACAAGGTAGGCGGCACCTGCCTGCATCGCGGTTGCATCCCGACCAAGGCGCTGCTGCACGCCGGCGAGATCGCCGATCAGGCCCGCGAGAGCTCGCAGTTCGGCGTCAACGCCACCTTCGAAGGCATCGACATGGCCGGCGTCCACAAGTACAAGGACGGCGTCGTGAGCAAGAACCACAAGGGCCTGGTCGGCCTGATCAAGAGCCGCGGCATCCAGATCGTCGAGGGCGAGGGCCGCCTCACCGGGCCGAAGACGGTGTCGGTGAACGGCGACACCTACACCGGCGAGAACGTGATTCTGGCGACCGGCTCGTACTCGCGCACCCTGCCCGGTCTCGATCTCGACGGCCGGCGGGTGATCGCCAGCGAGCACGCGCTGCAACTCGACCACGTGCCGGCCTCTGCTGTCGTCCTCGGCGGCGGCGTCATCGGGGTCGAGTTCGCGAGCGCCTGGCGCTCGTTCGGGGCGGACGTGACGATCGTCGAGGCGCTGCCGCATCTCGTCCCGCTCGAGGACGAGGCCAACTCCAAGCTGCTGGAACGGGCCTTCCGGCGGCGCGGCATCAACTTCAAGCTCAATGCCCGCTTCGAGCGCGTCGAGCCCACCGACGACGGCGTGCGCGTACACCTGGAAGGTGGCGATACCCTCGAGGCCGAGCTGCTGCTGGTCGCGGTCGGGCGCGGGCCGACCACCTCTGATCTCGGCTACGAGGAACAGGGCATCAAGCTCGACCGCGGCTTCGTCGTCGTCGACGAGTACTGCCGCACCGGGGTCGACGGCGTCTACGCGGTGGGCGATCTCATCCCCACGCTGCAACTCGCGCATGTCGGTTTCGCCGAAGGCATCATGGTCGCCGAGCACATTGCCGGGTTGCCGGTCGTGCCCATCGACTACGCCGGGGTCCCCCGCATCACCTACTCCGCACCCGAGGTCGCCTCGGTCGGACTGACCGAAGCCCAGGCGGCCGAGAAGGTCGGCGCTGACAACATCAAGACCGTCACCTACGACCTGTCCGGCAACGGCCGCAGCGCGATTCTCAACGCCAAGGGCGCGGTCAAGCTCGTCGCCCAGGTGGACGGCCCGGTGCTGGGCGTGCACATCGTCGGTGAGCGGGTCGGCGAGCTCATCGCCGAGGCCCAGTTGATCTACAACTGGGAGGCGCTGCCGAGCGAGGTCGCGCAGCTGATCCACCCGCACCCGACCCAGTCCGAGGCAATCGGCGAGGCGCACCTGCTGATGGCCGGCAAGCCCCTGCACGTACACGACTGACGCCGCACACCCCATCCTGAAGGAGTCGTTCGACCATGCCGGTCTCCGTAACAATGCCCCGCCTCGGTGAGAGCGTCACCGAAGGCACCGTTACCCGCTGGCTGAAGAACGAGGGCGACCACGTCGACGCCGACGAGCCGCTACTCGAGGTCTCCACCGACAAGGTCGACACCGAGGTCCCGTCACCGGCCGCGGGCACCGTGCTCTCGATCAAGGTCCAAGAGGACGAGACGGTCGAGATCGGCGTTGAGCTCGCCGTGATCGGCGACTCCGACGAGGCTGCAGGGGGCGACGACGACGGCGGCGGTGACGACTCCGATTCCGGTGACACCGACGCGGGGCAGGACGACACGGATCAGGACGACGCGGCGAGTACCGAAGCGGCGGAGCAACCCCGCCAAACCGAGCAGGACGACGAATCCAACGCTGGCCAGCCCGAGCAGCAGCCGGCCGAGGGCCAGGCGGATGAGCCGCAGAAGGCCGCAGAGGCCGTTTCGCCCGAACCTGAACCGGAACCGGAGCCTCAACCTGAACCTGAGGCCGAGCCCGACCGCGAGCCGGCATCGGGAGAGCAGCAGCAGGAACCGTCCCCGGCCGAGCAGCGCGCCCCGGCCAAGGCCGACGACGACGAGGACGACGTCGCTGGCACGTACGTCACTCCGCTCGTGCGCCGACTGGCCAGCGAGCACGGTGTCGACCTGAGCAGCATCAGGGGCACCGGCGTGGGCGGCCGGATCCGCAAGTCCGACGTCTTGGCCGCGGCCGGGTCCGACCGGCAGGACGCCCAGACAGCAGGCACGGCGCCCGCTCCGACGAGTGCTCCGGCCCACGCCGCGCCGGCACCGACCCCGGCACCGGCTCCGGCCGCCCGGCCGGCTGCGGCCCCCGCTGCGGCCAAGGCACCGGCCGCCGCTTCGGCCCCGTCCGGGGCGCCGGCCGCACAGCGCGGCCGGGTCGAGCCGATGTCGCGGATGCGCCAGGTGATCGCCAGCCGCATGGTCGAGTCGCTGCAGGTCTCGGCCCAACTCACCACAGTGGTCGAGGTGGACGTCACCCGGATCGCCCGGCTGCGTGAGCAGACGAAGGAGGACTTCGCGGCCCGCGAGGGGGTCAAGCTGAGCTTCCTGCCATTCTTCGCCGTAGCAGCCATCGAGGCGCTCAAGGCCCATCCGGTCGTGAACGCCTCCATCGATGTCGAGGCCAAGACGATCACTTACCACGACGCGGAGCACCTGGGTATCGCGGTCGACACCGAGCGCGGCCTGGCCGTGCCAGTGATCCACAATGCCGGTGACCTGAACCTGGGCGGGCTGGCCCGCAAGATCGCCGATCTGGCCGACCGGATGCGGGCCAACAAGGTCAGCCCGGACGAACTCGGCGGCGGGACGTTCACGATCACCAACACCGGCAGCCGGGGCGCCCTGTTCGACACCCCGATCATCAACCAGCCTCAGGTCGCGATCCTCGGCACCGGCGCGGTGGTCAAGCGCCCGGTCGTGGTCGCCGACGAGGACCTCGGCGAGACCATCGCCGTCCGCTCGATGGTCTACCTTGCGCTGTCCTACGACCACCGCATCGTCGACGGCGCCGACGCCGCGCGCTTCCTCACCACGATGAAGCACCGCCTCGAAGCCGGCGTCTTCGAACGGGCGCTCGGGTTGGGCTGATGCGCGTCTTCCTGGCCGGCGCCTCCGGATTGATCGGTCAGGCGCTACGGGACGCGCTGCGCGCTGACGCGCACGAGGTCACCGTGCTGGTGCGGCGCCCGCCGGGCGAGGGCGAGGCGCAGTGGGCGCCGGAACGCCGCGAATTGGACGACTCGGTGCTGGCGGGTGCGGACGCGGTGGTGTGCCTGTCCGGCGCGGGCGTCGGCGAGCACCGCTGGACCGACTCCTACAAGGCGGTCCTGCGGCAGAGCCGGCTCGACAGCGTGTGGACGATCGCGACCGCGATGGCCGCGCTCGACGACGGTCCGCGCGTGCTCGTGTCTGCGTCCGCGGTCGGCTACTACGGCGACACCGGCGACCGCGAGGTCGACGAGACCGGTCCGCGCGGCACCGGGTTCCTGGCCGAGCTGTGCGAGCAGTGGGAGGCGGCGACGCTGCCGGCCGAAGGTGCCGGGATCCGGGTCGCGAACGTGCGCACGGGCCTCGTCCTGTCCGGTGCCGGCGGTCTGCTGAAACGGCTCAAGCCGATCGTCCAGCTCGGTGCGGCGGGTCGCCTGGGCAGCGGGCGGCAGTTCATGCCCTGGATCTCGCTGGCCGACGAGGTCGCCGCTATCCGCTTCGTGCTGGAACACGACCTCCGCGGGCCGGTGAACCTCACCGGGCCGGTCCCAGCCCGCAACGCGGAATTCGTCGCCACGCTGGCCCGGCTGCTACACCGACCCGCGCTCGTGCCGACCCCCGCCTTCGCCATACGCCTCGCGCTCGGCGAGTTCGCGCCGGAGGTGCTCACCGGGCAGCGAGCGGTGCCGGGCAAGCTGCTCGACGCCGGCTTCCGTCATCAGCATTCCGACCTCGAGTCCGCTCTGCGGTGGGCCCTTGCGCACTGACCCCGGTCAGCGCTCGATGGCCGAGATCAGATAGCCCGACCCGTGTCGAGTGAGCGCGATCTGCAACGTTGCCGGACCCGAGCCGGGCGCTCGACCGGTCGGCCTGCCGCCGCAGGACAACAGCGAGTCGCTCAACGTCGCCCGAGCCGAAACGCTGACCGCATCGGTCCCGCCCGCGCGGACCTGAATACCGTCGTAGTTCGTGTGCACGCCGATCAGCTCGCAACCTTGCGGGACGATGTGCAGCAGCAGCTTGGTGTCCTCGTCGAGCAACGGGCCGGGTAGATAGACACCCTTCAGCAACGCAACGTCACGGTGGGCGAAGGCCTGCTCGCGGCGCTTGTCCAGGTGGGTCAGCACGGTGGCGACGTCGGCCGCGTCCACACCGCCGGTCGGCCTGGCGCTCGGTGACGCGGCCGTCGCCGTGGTGGCCGGCGGAGGCGGTACGGCGGCGCTGACCGGCCCTGACGGTGCCGACGACGCTGCTGGCGCCGCCCGGCTCGCTCCCTGGTTGGCGAGCGCAACCCAGGTCACCACCGCGAGCGCCACGCCCGCGGTCACGACGGCGGCAGCAACCCAGCGGGCCTGCAGTGCACGCACACCGTTTCGGCGAGCGCGGCGGGCGCCCCTGCGGTTGGGCGTCGGCCGTGGGCGCGGGCGCGCGGCATGGGTCAGCAGCGACTGCGCGCTGCTCGCCGCAGGGGTGCGCGGGCGATCGAACGGAGGCCGGGCGGCATCGGTCTCGAACGCATCGGACGACGGCACCTCGGGTGCTGTCGCGGCGGCGGTGTCGTGACCGTCGGGCTCGGCCCCCGCGCCGCCGGCGTCGGGAGTCGGCTCGCCGACTCGCGATCGCCCCGCCGCCAGTTCGACCGCCACCGGGGTGCCCGCGTGCCGCAAGTCGAGTGCGAACTCGGCCGCCGTGCCGCGCTGCGCCGGCAGCACCGCCAGGGCCCGGGACAGCACCGCGCGGACCCCGTCCGGAACATCGAGATCGGCGAGCTTCGCAGCTATCTCGTCGCCGTCAGCGGCGGCGGCAGCCGCCAGCGCAGCCGCCGGTGTGTCCCCCGGCCACAACGGCTGACCGGTCAGGGCGTGCAGGGTCACCGCACCGAGCATGAACACGTCGCTCTGCGGGCCGGGGAGATGGCCGATCGCGGTTCCCGGGTCGATGAACGCCGGCGTGCAGTGCGTTGGTGCGTCGTCGTCACCGAGCAGGCGGGCAACCCCGAGATCAGCCAGCAGCGGCATGCCGGCAGCGGTGAAAAGCACGTTCGACGGCGTCACGTCGCCGTGCACCACTCCCGCCGTGTGGGCGTAGGCCAGCGCCGCCCCTATGGGCGACAGCGCAGTGATCACTTCGCCCGGTGTGATCCGCCCGCGGGCCGCGACAAGTTCGGCGAGTGTGCCGCCGTCGGCGAGATCGAGGACAAGGACAACGGCGTCGGAAGTCGGTACCACCTCGTGCACCCGAACGAGGTGCGGGTGGTCGAGTGTCATCAACACGGCCGCCTCGGTCTGGGCTGCGCGCACCCGGGCGCCTTCGCCGACCGTGAGGCGCTTGAGCGCCACCGGTTCACCGGTCGAACCGACTCGGCCTCGCCATACCTGCGATGACGCGCCGAAACCGAGGAAGTCCTCGACGACGTAGCCCGGCACCCTCCAGCCGCTCATGGCTGCCCACCCTAGGCGAGCCGAACCGTCGGGTTCGAGTTGTCCACAGCCCCGGTTGCGACGCAGCGACTGTCGGTGACGCTAGTTTGTTGATGATGACTGCCGACGCTCCTACGATTCTCGCGACGTCCGGCGGGATGGTCCCCGGTCACCGGATTCGGTGGGAGCTCGGCCCGCTGACGGAATACGCGATCGAGCTGGCCGGGGTGACCGGCCGGGCTCCGCGGGTGGGCTTCCTGGCCACGGCCGTCGGCGACAATCCGTTCACCCTCAACTGCTTTGCCGAGGCCGCTCAGCTGCGCGGGCTGGCCGGTTCCCATCTCGTGCTGTTCCCGATGCCCAACGTCGACGACATCCGGGCGTACCTGCTCGAGCAGGACGTGATTTGGGTCTCGGGAGGCAGTGTCGCCGGGCTGCTGGCGATGTGGGAATTGCACGCGGTCGGCGCGGCCATGCGCGAGGCGTGGCAGGCCGGGGTCGTGCTCACCGGCGTGTCGGCAGGTTCGATCTGTTGGCACGCGGGCGGGACGACCGACTCCTTCGGCCCGCAACTGCGACCGGTCACCAACGGGTTGGGCCTGGTGCCCTACTCCAACAGCGTGCACTACGACTCGGAGGATCAGCGCCGGCCGCTGTTCAATCGGCTGATCGCCGACGGCTCGCTGCCCGCGGGTCTCGCGACCGATGACGGCGTGGGCGTGCACTATCGCGGTACCGAGCTGGTCGAGGCCGTGGCCGAGCTCGACGGTAAGGGCGCGTACCTCGTCGAGCGTGCCGCGGACGGACGAGCGGTCGAGACGCGCCTGGACCCGCGCCGGCTGTAGCCGCTCCTACTCGGTGCCGCTCGCCAGTTTCGACGGCCACCAGATGCGGCGGCCGATGTCGTGGCTGAGTGCGGGCACGACGATCGAGCGCACCAGGATGGTGTCGAGCAGCACGCCGAATGCGACGGCGAAGCCCAGTTCGGCCAGGAACACGATCGGCAGCACGCCCAGCACGACGAACGTGGCCGCCAGGACCACGCCGGCCGACGTGATGACGCCGCCGGTGACGGCCAGCCCGCGCACGATCCCGTCGCGCGTGCCGAAGCGCAGCGTCTCCTCTCTGACCCGGGTCATGAGGAAAATGTTGTAGTCGATGCCCAGCGCAACCAGGAACACGAATGCGAACAGCGGGAACGCCGGGTCGGCGTTCGCGAAGTGGAAGATGTGGTTGAACACGAGCGCGCTCACCCCGAGCGTGGCGCAGAAGGACAACACCACGGACGCGATCAGCAACAGCGGCGCGAGGATCGCCCGTAGCACCAACCCGAGCACCAGCAGGATCACCAGCAGGACGATCGGGATGATGAGGTTGCGGTCGTGCCGGGACGCCTGCAGCGTGTCGTAGTTCACCGCCGTCGAGCCGCCCACCAGCGCCTTCGCGTCCGGTATGGCGTGCACGGCCGACCGGATCCGCTTGACGGTGTCGGTGGCCTGCCGGGTGTCGTAGCGGTCCTTGAGGTTGGCGTCGACCAGGATGCGGCTGTCGACCGGTTGCACCTGCAGGGACGAGGGCGCGCACCCGGTCAGGTTCGGCACCTGGCCGGATTTCACCGCCTGCGCGATCTTCGTATAGTCCGGCGCGACACAGACCGACCCCGGCGAGTCGTCGACGCCAGGGACCTTCGCCACCGCGGCGAGCACGGCGTCGACCTTGTCCGCGGCGGCCGTGATGTTCGCGGGCGCACCGTTGCCCTGGCTGAAGTTGCGGTCGAACACCTTCTGGCCCTGCACCGCATCGGGATTGGTCGTGAAGCTGTCGGTGACGGTGAGCCCGGCGGTCTTGAGGGTAGCGATCCCGGCCAGACAGGCCAGCAGGACGATCGTCCCCGCGACCCAGCGGCGCCGCGGGTGACGGCCCAGTGCGGCCGCGAAGCGACCCCACGCCCCGTGAGTGGCGACGTCGGCCTGGTGGTCGACGTGTGGGACTCGGGGCCAGAACACCCAACGGCCGAACAGGACCAGGAACACGGGCAGGAACGTCAGCATCACCGCGAGCGTGCAGGCGATGCCGATCGCGCAAACCGGCCCCAGGCTGCGGTCGGAGTTCAGTTCGCCGAGAGTAAGGCAGAGCAAGCCGATGATCACCGTCGTGGCCGACGCCGCGATCGGCGGTGCCGCCCCGCGCCACGCCCTGGTCATGGCCGCGACGCGGCTTTCGTAGTTATGCAGCTCCTCGCGATAGCGGCTGACCAGCAACAGGGCATAGTCGGTGCCCGCCCCGATGACGAGCACGGACAGGATGCCCTGACTCTGTCCGTTCAAGGTCAACACGTTGTGCTTGGCAAGGGGGTAGATGATCAATGCAGCCGCGCCCAAAGCCAGCGTCGCGCTGAACAGCGGGAAGAACCACAGCACCGGGCTGCGATAGACCACGAGCAAAATGAGGATCACGACAATGCCTGCGGCGAGGAGAAGGGCGCCGTCGATACCGCTGAACGCATCGATGAAGGCGACAAGCAGGCCACCGGCGCCCGCGCTGTGGATGACGATCCCGTCCGGCGCGTCCTTTCGCGCCGTCTTCAGGACGTTCTTCTCGACCTTGACGAGATCGTCGCCATCGACGCTCACGTCGCCGCGTTTGCCGATCAACGGCACCGCGACGTTGGCGACCTCGCCGCTGTCGGAGTAAGCCGGTGGGCGCACCTGGTCCCCCGCGACGCCCCTGATACCGCGGAACGCCTGCGCGTCGGCTCCGATCTTGGCCTTGTCGGCCGCCGTGAGCCCACCGGCGCGCTCGTACACGATGAAGCCCGGGATCGTCTGCACCGGCTGGAACTTTTGCGCCTCGTCGTTGACCTTCGTCGATTCGGCGGAGTTGGGCAGGTAGGCGGCCTGGTCGTTCTTCTGAACCTGGCCCAGCTTGCCCTGATAGGAGCCTCCGGCCGCCCCGAAAAGGAACCAGAACGCCGCCAGCGCAGCGACGATGTAGACACCCCGCGAACGCCGAGGCGCCTTGGGCGGCACAACCTGCGTGTCGTCGGTGGTCTGGTCGATGCGACTCACGTGTCACTCCCTTTGCTCCGGTCGGCGCGAGCCACCGTAGCGGGCTGTGCCGACATAGAGCACGCACGTTTCCGGGGACGCTCAGCCCGACGCAAGCATTGTCGGGAACCCGACACAGGTCCGTCGCGTAATCTCAGGACTCGTGGATGAGTTTCGGATGATCCGAGCCGGCCTGGTGCCTTACGAGCAGGCCTGGCAGCGCCAGCGGGAGTTGCATGCCGCGGTCGTCGCCGGCACCGCGCCCGACACCGCGCTGCTGCTCGAACATCCGTCCGTCTACACGGCGGGGCGACGCACCGAGGCGTCCGAGCGTCCCTTCGACGGCACGCCCGTCATCGACGTCGATCGCGGCGGCAAGATCACCTGGCACGGGCCCGGGCAGTTGGTCGGCTACCCAATCGTCCGGCTGCCGGACCCGGTCGACGTCGTCGCCTACGTCCGGCGCCTGGAAGCCGTGCTCATCGACGTCTGCCGCGACCTCGACGTGGCGGCCGGACAGGTCGACGGTCGCAGCGGGGTGTGGCTGCCCGCCGATGGGTCGCGACCGGAACGAAAGATCGCCGCCATCGGGATCCGGGTCGTGCGCGGCGTCACCCTGCACGGCTTCGCCCTCAACTGCAATCCGGACCTCACCTGGTTCGATCGCATCGTTCCCTGCGGCATTGCCGACGCGGGTGTCACGTCCTTGGCCCGAGAACTCGGCCGCAACGTCCCCGTCGACGAAGTGCTCCCGATCGTCGAGCGACGCCTGCCGGCTCTGCTGCGCGCCGCGGCGGCGGTCTGATCCGTCCGTGGGTAGACATGCCAAGGCGGTCCGCGGCCGCTCGCGGCTGGCCCGGCTCGCCACGCTGACGCTCGTCTGGCTCGGTGGTCTCGGTGCCGGGTTCTTCGCCTTGCTCAGCGTGGGCGCGCGCTACACCGGCTGCAGCGCCAGCGCGCGCGGGCTGGCCTGCCGGCCGGCCGGGACGGCCATCGGCGGACTGATCGTGCTGGGTGTGATCGCGACCGTCACCACGGCCACGGTGCTCACCCACGACCGGGAATCCAGGCGCGTCGTCGGTTTGGGGGCGCTCGGTGTCGTCGTCCTCGCCGCCTGGTACCTGGCCGCCCACGCTCTGCTCGACACCGCCTGAGCGACGCCGGAGCACCCGCGCGCCGCGGCGTAGGCTCGACCGGTGACTGCTGTTCGACCCGACACCCCAGCGCCGGCCGACGGCCGGCGCCTGCTTCGTATCGAGGCCCGCAATTCGGCTACGCCGATCGAGCGCAAGCCGGAGTGGATCAAGACCCGGGCGAAGATGGGGCCCGAATACACCGAGTTGCAGGCCCTGGTGAAGCGCGAAGGGCTGCACACCGTCTGTCAGGAAGCCGGTTGCCCCAACATCTACGAATGCTGGGAAGACCGCGAAGCGACGTTCCTCATCGGTGGCGACCAGTGCACCCGCCGCTGTGACTTCTGTCAGATCGACACCGGCCGACCGGAGGCGCTGGATCGCGACGAGCCGCGCCGGGTCGCCGAAAGCGTCCAGGCGATGGGTCTGCGCTACGCGACGATCACCGGGGTCGCCCGCGACGATCTGCCCGACGGCGGCGCCTGGCTGTACGCCGAGACGGTGCGCCAGATCCATCAGCTCAACCCGGGCACCCGCGTCGAGCTGCTCGCGCCCGACTTCAACGCCGTGCCCGAATTGCTGGCCGAAGTGTTCGCCAGCCGGCCCGAGGTCTTCGCGCACAACGTCGAGACCGTGCCGCGGATCTTCAAGTCCATCCGGCCGGGCTTTCGCTACGCGCGCTCGCTCGACGTGATCCGGATGGCGCGGGCGGACGGCCTGATCACCAAGTCCAACCTCATCCTGGGCATGGGTGAGCAGCGCCACGAAGTCACGGCGGCCCTGCGCGACCTGCACAGCGCCGGCTGCGAGCTGATCACGATCACGCAATATCTGCGGCCGTCGCCGCGACACCACCCGGTCTCGCGGTGGGTCAAGCCGGAGGAGTTCGTCGAACTTCGGGACGAAGCCGAGCAGATCGGCTTCGCCGGGGTGATGAGCGGACCGCTGGTGCGTTCGTCCTACCGGGCCGGGCGGCTCTACGAACAGGCCACCGCCGCCCGGGCTTGACCAGCGCTCAGTGCCAGGTCGTCCCGTACTGGACCGCCGAGGACCACACCCGCTCGTAGATGATCCCGTCGCGTGAGTTGGCCGCGGCATACTGCATGCCGTTGCCGGCATAGATGGCGATGTGGAACGCGCTACCGCCGCTGAGGTAGAAGACCAGATCACCGGCGCGAGCCTGGGCCCGGGCGACGATGTGCACGGCATGGCGCTGTTGCTCGGCCGTGCGGGGCAGGCTGGCCGCCTTGGTCACGCGGTACACGTACTGCGTATAGCCAGAGCAGTCGAAGCCCTTCGTCGGTGACGTGCCGCCGTAGACGTACGGGTCGTGGCCGACGAACTTGCGGGCCTCGGCGATGATCCGCGCACCGGCCGGTGCGGGCGGCCGATATCCGTTCAGATACAGCGTGCCGATGAGGACCCGCACTTCGCCGTGAACCAATGGTCGGGCCCAGACCTTGACCACGTGCGCGCGGTGCGTCGAGCCGATGGTCCACGAGAGCCCGTGATTGCCCTTGATGTGGTACTTGCGATTGACGCCGGCGCGGGGCCGGTTGGCCGTCGGGCGCCCGACGAAGTGGTCGTCGACGTAGACGTCGACGCGAGACACGAGCGCGGAACGGCCCGGGTCGTAAGCCCAGCCCTGCACCGAGATGATGCCGTTCGCCGCTTGGCGGGACGGATCCATGTGCCCGACCGGACGGGTTGCGGCCGACGCCGACACTGCGGGCAACAAGGCCACGGTCACCGCCGCGGAGATGAGCAGCAAGGCCGGTGGCAGTCCGCGGCGCGATCGGGGCAAACCCATAGAGATCCTCTTAACGGCAATTTAACGTCGGTACCTGAGTATGCGCATCCAACGCCCGATCGCCTAATCGGCGTGGCCCGGTCCGCCGACCATCACGCGCCGCGGCGGCGCTGGTACGGCCAACTAGGCTGGTTGCATGGCGAAATCCGGGGGGCCCGCTGCGCCCGCAAAAATGAGTCGGGCCGACAAGAAAAACGCGCGGGCGCTCAAGCGGCAGTCCCGCCGGGAGACCTGGCGCAACATGGGTCAGGCGTTCAACCTGACCCGGCAGAACGACCCCAGATTCCTGCCGTATCTCATCCTGTACTCGGTCCTCGCCGCCGCCGTGCTGTATCTCGCGGTGTTCTTCGTGATGGGCTCGGCGATCCTGCCGATCCCGTTCGCCGTCCTGGCGGCGGTGATCACGGCAATGTTCGTCTTCAGCCGCCGGGCCCAGCGTTCGATGTTCACTCAGGCCGAAGGCCAGCCCGGCGCGGCCGGCTGGATGTTGCAGCAGCAGCTGAAAGGCGACTGGCGGCTGACCCAAGCCGTCGCAGGGACGACCCAGCTCGACGCCGTCCATCGCCTGGTGGGCCGGCCCGGGATCGTGCTCGTCGGCGAAGGCGCCCAGCATCGGGTTCGCGGGCTGATGGCGCAGGAGAAGAAGAAGGTCTCGCGGATCAGCGGCGACACCCCGATCTATGACGTCATCGTCGGCACCGGCGAGGGCGAACTGCGGTTGGCCAAGCTCAGCCGGTACCTGCTCAAATTGCCGACCAACCTGTCCAAGCAGGAGGTCAGCGCCCTGGACAAGCGACTGGCCGCACTCGGCGGCGCCCGCAGCCCACTGCCCCAGGGACCGCTGCCGCCCGGTGCCAAGATGCGCAACATGCAGCGAACCGTGCGCCGCAAGTCATGACCGCGGTGCGGTCGCCGCAGGCCTTCCGAGGCCAACAACTGGGGCTGCCGGAGCAGGGGCCGGGGTCGCTGGCGACCACCGGCCAGCGGCTCGGCGCGTTCGTTGTCGACGCCTTGGCCTCGGGACTGGTGGCCGGCCTGTTCGTGCAGGCCACGGCCGGCGGTGGTGCCGCCGGGCACCTTCCCGGATCGTGGAGCCTGATCCCGTTCGCGATCGACTACGTCGTCGGGACGCTCGTGGCCGGCCGCACGTTGGGCATGTACCTCTTCGGGTTGCGACTGGTGCGCATCGACCGCGGTGCCGCCGTCGATCCGCTGCGGGCGCTCGTCCGCACCGGGCTGCTGCTGTTGTTGCTGCCCGCAGTCATCTGGGACCGTGATGGGCGCGGCCTGCACGACCGGTTCACCGACACGGCCGTGGTGCGTGGATGAGCCGATACCCGCGCCCGGAATCGCCCTGCGAAACATCGCCGAAACGTGCGGGACACCGACAGGCAACCACGGATTCGTAAGTTCGGCACACCATCAACTGCTACCGGAGGACGGATGTTCACCAGCTCCAGCGAGGTCCTGAGCTACATCAAGGACGAGGGTGTCGAGTTCGTCGATGTGCGCTTCACCGATCTGCCCGGTCAGCAGCAACATTTCAACGTGCCCGCAGCCGGCGTGAGCGAGGACTTCTTCACCGACGGTGTGATGTTCGACGGCTCCTCGATTCGTGGCTTCGCCGCCATTCACAAGTCCGACATGAAGCTCATCCCAGACCCGGCGACAGCGTTCGTCGATCCGTTCCGCGCGGCCAAGACCCTGAACCTGAGCTTCTCCATCGTCGAACCCCGCACGGGCGAGCCCTACGGCCGCGACCCGCGCCAGGTGGCCAGCAAGGCCGAGGAGTACCTGCGCTCAACGGGCATTGCCGACACCGTCTACTTCGGGCCCGAAGCGGAGTTCTACGTCTTCGACGACGTGCGCTTCCAGACCAGCCAGAACGAGGGGTTCTACCACATCGACTCGATCGAGGGCGCGTGGAACACCGGCCGCATCGAGGACGGCGGCAACCGCGGCTACAAGACCCGGTACAAGGGTGGGTACTTCCCGGTGCCGCCGGTCGACCACTACGCCGACCTGCGCGACCAGATGAGCACGGCGTTGATCAACGCCGGCCTCGAACTCGAGCGGGCGCACCACGAGGTCGGCACCGCAGGACAGGCCGAGATCAACTACAAGTTCAACTCGCTGACCCATGCCGCCGATGACATCCAGAAATTCAAGTACATCGTCAAGAACGTGGCCTGGGTCAACGGCAAGACGGCAACGTTCATGCCCAAGCCACTGTTCGGCGACAACGGCTCGGGCATGCACTGCCACCAGTCGTTGTGGAAGGACGGATCCCCGCTGTTCTACGACGAGCTCGGCTATGCCGGCCTCTCGGACACCGCCCGGTACTACATCGGCGGGCTGCTGCACCACGCGCCGTCGCTGCTGGCATTCACCAACCCGACGGTCAACTCCTACCACCGCCTGGTGCCCGGGTTCGAGGCTCCGGTCAATCTGGTCTACAGCTCCGGGAACCGCTCGGCCTGCATCCGGGTGCCGATCACCGGCAGCAACCCCAAGGCCAAGCGCATCGAGTTCCGCATTCCCGACCCGTCGTGCAACCCCTACCTGGCGTTCTCGGCGATGCTGCTGGCCGGCGTCGACGGCATCAAGAACAAGATCGAGCCGCCGGCCCCGATCGACAAGGACCTCTACGAACTGCCGCCCGACGAAGCCGCCTCGATCGCGCAGGTGCCCGGCACGTTGGCCCAGGTGCTGGACTCGCTCGAGACCGACAACGAGTACCTGCAAGAGGGCGGCGTCTTCACCGAGGACATCATCGGCGCTTGGATCGACTACAAGCGGACCAACGAGATCGACCCGATCCGGCTGCGCCCGCACCCGCACGAGTTCGAGTTGTATTACGACGTCTGAGCCGTAACTCAGCGCGGCCGTAACCGCAGTACGTTCAAGCCCGTATCGCCGCTGCTGCTGGCCTGCGGCATGATCGCCTAGTTCGCGATGAGGGGACCAGGCATGGCGCACGGCGAGCACGGCTGGGTGTCCTACGGCATCAGTGAGTCCCACGTGGCCGCGGGGCAATGGGATTCGACGGCGACTCACGATGTCGGCGGGGTCGAGCTGGCCGACGTCGGTCGGCTTGCGCGGCGCGCGCTGCGGGGAGTTGTCCGGGCCGCTCGCGCCGGCGAGGGCGCGACTCTGGCCAGTCTCCTACGCACGCACTTGGGTGCGGGCAGCGACGAACTGTCGGTCGTCGCTGAAGGCTGGCCGGCTTATGAGCACGTCAATGTGCAGGCGGGCTTGGACGCCTGGCTGCAGGCCGACGGTCGCTCGCACGAACTTGTCGGCGTGATCGGCTTCCAGCACCGTGACTTCGGCCTGGCGGAATTGCTCGGCGACGACGGTGGCGGCCATCTGGGCATGGGCGGCCTGCGGCCGGGAAACGTGGCCCGGGTGAACCTCCCCTCGGGGCCGGACGGCGCGGTCGAGGCGTGCGTGCGATGTGGGCTGTACCTGGTCACCGACGGTGCCCGTCATACCGCGCTGCTGCTGCGCGGTGCGGAACAACACTCACCGCACGAGGGCGTGAGCCTCCAGATCGTCAGCACCGACGCGAGTCATGCCACGGACGTTGCCGCGCAGGTGCGGATGCTGGCACTCGAGCACAACGTGTTCCGCGGACAGGTGTTGTCGTTCGGTGGCGAAGTGTTCGGCGAGGGCCATTCGCTGCTGCGCTTCCATCACCGGCCGGCCATGACCGCCGACGAGCTCATCCTGCCTGACGACATCCTCGCGGCCGTACAGCGTCAGGTCGTGCAGGTCGCCCGGCACAAGCAGCGATTGCTCACCGCCGGCCAGCACCTCAAGCGCGGCCTGCTCCTCTACGGGCCGCCCGGGGTGGGCAAGACCCACACCGTGCGTTACCTGACCGCCAGCCTTACCGACACCACGGTCATTCAGCTCACCGGCAACGCCCTACACCTCATCGGTGAAGCATGCTCGGTGGCCCGCGCGCTCGCGCCGTCGATGCTGGTGGTCGAAGACGTCGATCTGATCGCCGAGGACCGGGGCAGCTACCCCGGCGAGCACCCGATGTTGTTTCAACTGCTCAACGAGATGGACGGCCTGGCCGAGGATGCCGACGTCGTCTTCGTGCTCACGACCAATCGCGCCGACCTGCTCGAACCGGCGCTGGCGGCCCGCCCCGGCCGAGTGGACCAGGCGGTCGAGCTCGCGCTGCCCGATGCGGCCGGGCGCCGGGCCCTATTCGACCTGTACCGCGGCGGCCTCGATATCGACACCAGCCGAATCGCGGACATCCTGGCTCGAACCGACGGGGTCACCGCCTCGTTTCTCAAGGAACTGCTCCGTCGGGCCGCCGTGTTCGCAGCCGAACGTGAACAACCGGACGAGCTGGCCGGCCGCGACGACGAGGCACCGCTGCACGTCTCGGCCGACGATCTCGAGGCGGCGTTGGGCGAGTTGCTGCACACCCGCAATGCCATGACCCGCACCCTGCTCGGCGGAAGCCGCAGTGCGGGCGCAGCGCCATCGATGGTCGCGCGTCCAGGTCGCGTCCCGCCCGGACGCGGTTGACCGAGGGTACGGATCGGCGGCAAGCACGGTCCTCCGGAGTGCGACGTCAGCTCAGGCGTACCGCGCCGATCGTGCCGAGCCCGCTGAGTACGCCGACGATCGTCAGCCCCCCGCAGGCGAGAGCGCCCGAGATCCACCAGGCGCGGCGGTACCGACGATTCACGAAGACCGCGCCAAGTGCGGCCCAGAGCAGACCTTCGACGAAGAACCACGGCTCGTTGAGCAGCAGATCCTGCATGTCCGCGGCGCGTCGGTCGAAGGAGACCCACACGCTTGCCGGGAGGTGGGTCGGGTGGGCGCCGGCAAGGCTGAGCAGCCGCAAGACGATGTCGGTCAGCGCGTGCATGCAGCAGCCGACCGCGCCGGCCCAGCCGAGCGCCGGAAGTGCACGCCGCAGCGCATCCACTCGCGGCGCGACGAGCGCCAGGATTGCGACGAGCGCGATCACGACCGCACCGACGGCGTTGATCGCGCGCCACCGTGAATCCGATACCGGGTGGCCGATCATGCCGAACTGGCCGCCGACCGCGTAGTAGGCCCGATAGCAGGCGTACCCGAGCGACCACCACATGAGTGGCACCGCAGCTCGCGGATGCACGACTGCCGGGCGATTCGTCGTGATAACCATGACCTGGAAAGCCTGTCGACGCCGGGACCGCGTCGCAATCGAGTTACAGGACGCACTCAATCTCCGAGGGTTTCAGACCCAGGCGAGCCTCGTCTGGACGGTGGCTTCGAGTCTGTGCGGTCATCGGACTGGCGAGTGCGCCCGCGATCTGGTGGTTGTCCTCCCGGAGTAGCATCCGGCCGTGAGGATCATGGACCGCCCGACGCCGTTGCGCGGCACATGACGGCGCCGGACATGTCGCCACTCGGTCTGGCCGGGCGAATCACGACGGCGACGCGCGGCGCGGCTGGTCCCGGCGAGGTCGAGGTGCGCATCCGGGGCGGAACAGAAACCTTCATCGCCCGTTCGGCCGAACCGCTGGCCAAAGGCCAGGCGGTCATCGTCGTGCAGACCCTGGGCCCACGCACGGTGATCGTGTCGCCGTGGGCAGACCCGATCGATTCCCTGCTCGAACTATGACCGATTCTCGCTGAGGAGACCAGCCGTCATGCTTGGTTACCACGTTCCCGCTCCCGACGAAGCGATGCTGATCTCCGGAGGCAAGGCGAGAGGTTCCGACGCCCCGTTTCGGGTCGTGACCGGCCGCGGCGCGTTCGTCGCGCCGATGTTTCGCAAGGTGCGGTTCATCACCCTGTCGATGTCCGAAGCCGAGGTCGAAGAGAACTGTGTGACCAAGCAAGGCATTGCGCTGAAGGTCAAGGCGGTAATCGCGTTCAAGGTCGGCAACGACACCGAGTCCATCGTCAATGCATCACAGCGCTTCCTCTCCGACCAGTCACAGATGTCGGTGCTGACCGGCCGCATCTTTTCCGGGCACCTCCGCTCCATCATCGGCTCGATGACCGTCGAGGAAATCGTCACCGAGCGGCAGAAGTTGGCGTCGGAGGTGCTCGATGGGTCGAAGGAGGAGATGGCCAAGATCGGCTTGACCGTCGATGCCCTGCAGATCCAATCCATCGACGACATGGGGTTGGGGTACGTCGCAGCGATGGCCGCACCGCACAACGCGGCGATTCAGCGAGCCGCCAAAGTCGCCGCATCGCAGGCCGACCAGGCCGCAGCCGAAGCTGAACAGGCGTCGTTGCGGGCTCAAGCCGAGTACGGCCGCCAGACCGAAGTGGTGCAGGCCCAGTACGCGGCCGATGTCGAGGCGGCCAAGTCCGCCGCGGCCGCAACTGCGGCGGCCGCGGCTCAAGAGTCAGCCCGCAATCAAGCCGACTACGAGGCCCAGACCGCGGTTACCCGGTCCAAGGCGGCCCAGGTCGCAGCCGAGGCTCAGCAGGAATCCGACCGCAACCAGGCCGACTTCGCCCGGCAAACCGCCGTCGCGAAGGCCAAGTACGCGGCCGAGATGCAGGCGGCTCAGGCCAAGGCCGACCAAGCGGGGCCGCTGGCCCACGCCGTCGCCCAACAGCAGGTCATCGACGCCCAAACCGCTCTGGCGCAGCAGCAGGCTGAGCTGGCCCGCCAGACGCTGGTATCAACAGTCGTCCGCCCCGCCGAGGCCGAAGCCGAGCGGGTCAAGATCTTGGCCGCAGCCGACGCGGAGCAGACCAAGATCCTGGCCGAGGCGGCGCAGTCGCACAATCGTGTCGCCCTCGATCAACAGCTCATCGCGCAACTCCCCCTCATCGTCGAGAAGGCGGCCCAGGGTCTGGCCGGGGCACACCTCACTGTCCTCAACGGGTCGGAAGGAATGAACGAGATCGTCTCGTCCCTGGTCGGTCAAGGCGTGGCCATCCTCGACTCCGTCAAGCACAGCGTCACCCAGTCGAGTCAATCCAAGAGCACCTGACCAGCCCCCGCGCACCCCGAGCAGGTCAGACCGAAGCTCAGGACCGTTTGCCGTCCAGCCGGTCGAGCAGTTTGCCGGCAGCATCAGCGATCTCGTCATGGCCGTTCTGCGACGCCCGCTGCTTGGCGTGGATCAACGCGGCCCGATTGACCTTGGCGAAGTCGCCGTAGGGAAAGCCGTAGCGCGATTTCGTGTCCTGTGACGCGTCAGTGTCGATGGCCAGGTGCCACTCGCCGTAGCCGTCATAGCCATGACTGTCGATCTCGTCGTTTTCCTGGTCCGCCGACGGTGCCGCGTCTGACCACTCGGTCTCGTCGTCGTATTTGCCGGCGTCGATGAGTCTGCGCGCCTTGTCGATCGCCGGCTTGTTGATCTTGTACTTAGCCATGAGCACTGGCCCCTCGGGTGCGGTCAGTGCGAAGCTACCCATTTCGCCGCGGGAACCAACACCGCGGCCGGCTCAGTTCCCGCGCTCCGCTGGACCCGCCGTCACTGGTCGCCCAACGGCCAGTGCGCAAGCACCAGGTCGGCCAGTTCGGCAACGCTTCCTTGCTCAGTGTCGATGCAGGCGTCGGCGAAGTCATGCTCATCGAGTGCGCGGCCTTCCGCAGCGGCCTCACTCGCCATCCGCTCGAGGGCGTCGTCCGAGAGATTGACCGAATTTCCGGGCAGCAGCGGGCCCTCCCCGCGCCCGCGTCGGAAGATCCGCTCCCGCAGCACCGCGGAGCCGGCCCGCAGCCGGACCAGAGTCGGCGCGGTGTCGGGCACGGTATCGAGGTAGAGCGGAACCAACTCCGCGCGCTCGGCCCCGCCGCAGCCGATCAGGCACCGCGCGCCGGCGTCCCGGTAGGTCGCCCATACCGCGCCGAGGTTGGCCGCTTTGATGCGATGGTTATCGGGATCGTCGACGGGCTGCGGGTAGCACAGGCCCATCTGGTCGAGGTCGATGTAGCCCGTCCTCGTGCCGCGTCGGTACAGCCGGGTGAAGACCTCCCAGCCGACAGTGGACTTCCCGACCCCGGAAGGACCGAAGAGCCAGAGCAACGGCGTCGCGCGTGCGGGCACCCGTCGAGGCTAGAGAACCGGTCTGCACCGGCCAACCCAATATCCGGGTTCCCGCGGGCCGAGTGATCAACTCAAGGAAAACTACCCCGGGTCAGACGGCCGTGTGGGTCTGCCAGAGCGCCCCGGACTGGTTAGATCACCAGGTTACGGTCCTGCTGGAGCCACAGGTACGCACCGGAATGGCCATTGGTGTGGCTGTACCAGAGGGTCGCACCCGACGCCGAGCGCACGACCAAGCACAGCTGCGCTGCGCATCATCACTACTGCGAGCCTTCGCTTCGGTGCACTCGGGTCAGTCGGCATCCGTGCTCCCTCGCACGCTCTTCCACTGATCATCTTTGGCGACTCGACGCCAACGTAACGGCTCCCGGCCGAGTCGGCATCTCGACCGACGCGCGCGGGACTTCTTGGGTGCCGTCACGCCGTGCCGTCGAAGTAGGCAACGGTGACGTCCTGCTCCGAGATCGGCCCCGAGGCCCCAGTGGTCGCGTTCACCGTTTGGACGGTCCACATCGGTGCCGATCGATCAACGCCGTCGCCGCCCTTGGGACCGTAAACGTCGACACCGTTGGCGCACTCGTAGAACCCAACCCAGTCCGGACGTTTCGCGATGCGCGACCAAGCGCCGCCGTTGCGAATCTGACAATGCAAGCCGTTCGCGAGGACGAGGCCGTGTGGCGCGGGTTTCGCCGGCGCGGCGACAGGCGCGAACGTTCCGGAATACTTGATGCGCACCAGAGTCCGGCCGAATGGATCGCGCAGGCACAGCACGGTCGACGGGACCGTCGACTTCCAGCAGGCACTGGTGTGCGTGGCTGAGTACCCGCAGTACCGAATGTTGGGACTGACCGCGCTGGGTGATGCGCCGTCCGTGCAGAGGAACGGCGACCACGTCTCCGTCGTCATCCGATACCCCGCCGTCGGCTGCCCACCGGGGGTCACCGGCCGCAACGTGATCTGTCTCGTGCTCAAAACCGGGAGCTGGTGCGTCGGTGGCGACTGCGACACGGCCGTCAACGGCGGGCCGCTCGAAGCGACGGCCGATGGGCTGGATGTGCCGGACGTACTTGCGGCGGCGGACTTCGGCTGCGGTGTGGGCGGTGTGGAGTGGTGGGCGGCTTTGGCCGACGTGCATGCGCTCACCGCAACCAGCATCGATCCGGCAAGAAGAACGGTGGTCATGCGCATGGCGGGATCCGTTTCAGGTAGCGGAGTTGCTACTGAACTGACGCGGGTGGCTCGCACGCTGTTGCAAGCGCAAGGTCACGAATCGGCATCTCTGCTGCGAAGCGGCGGATCGGGGCACTCCCCCGAAAAATGGCCGCTCGAACAGTGTTTCGCGCCGCGTTCTTACCGACGAGGTCAGGCTGTTGGACGGACGCTCACGGCGGTCTCGAGGATCTCGTCGGGCACTCGGCTCGAGTGCCGCAATGCGAGTGCGATGACGAACGGCCAGCAGGTCTGCACCGACGAGGTCAGGCGCTCGGCCAGGCCGAGATGTGCCCCATCCTGCAGCTCGACGACGAGCCAGATGAAGAATGCACCGAAGAGACCGGCCACCTGGGCCGAAGCCTGGGCACTCAGCAACCGGTGGTCCAGCCGGTGCAGGCCGATGATCGCAGGCAGGGCGGCCAGGGCCAACTCGCCCACCCCGGTGCAGATCATGTGCTGGACCGTGGAGCCGTGGACGGGCTGGGGGCAGCCCGCCACCCCGATGGCAGCGGCACCGGTGACGAGCAAGACGATTCGTGCCGCTACCGGGATGTCGCGAAGGCCGGCGGTCGTGACGAAGTAGCAAAGACCGACGACCACAAGCCCGCCGGTCATCAGCCAGCGGTCGGTGCCGGCATACCCCGCGAGGACGCTGACCGTTTGTCGCATCGGGCTGTAGCGGGGTGGTTGCAGTGTGTCGGCGATCAGCCAACAGGACGTCAGCACGATCGGAGCCAACGCAGCTGACACCAGGGCCCACCCGGGCACCCGGCTGGCCCGAGCGTCGGTCGTGGTCCGTGCCGGCAGCGCCGACACGATCACGAGCGGGACCCGGATCAGGTTGGAGGCTCTGATGGAGGTCATGAGGAATTACCTCGCCGGACAACAGCTCGGGTCGACGGCACCAGCGCAGCCGGGCGAGCGTGCAGCTCCACACCCGTCGATGCGAACATGTCGAGCCCCCGGCAGGCGCGCGGTTCACCCGCTGCTGAAGGTTCGGCTGCTGTTTAACCGTCACTTCGACAATAGGCACGAATCGGCGGCACGCAAACCAGGTTTTGGAGAGTTCTCGATCACGTTCGGGTAGTCAGGCGCTGAGCGAGCCCGCCTGCTCGGAGCCCAGCCGGGTGGGCGGCCGGCCGCGACGCAGCCGGGCGAATCCGATCCAGGACGCGATGACGACGAGCCCGATTGCCGCCTGCGCCAAGGCTTGCTGGCCGGCCGGGTAGAACGTCCCGCGGATGTAGAGGTTGATGAAGCTGTTCGACAGGGGCTCCTGCCCCGCGGATTCGCGCAGGTGGTTCTGCAGCGCGGTCAATGGGCAGGGGATGTGGGTCGTGACGATCAAGACCGCCCACGCGACGACGACAACGTGAGCCCAGATCGCCTTGGGCCAACGCCAGGCGACGAAGCCGCCGCCCACCAGAAAGGCCATGTAGCCGTAGTGCAGGGCCACTACGACATCAGCCAGTCCCCGCCACAGACCGTCCACAATCGCCTCCCATCCCAGCGTACGCGGGCTACGGATCGCCCTACCAATACACCGGCGGCGGCTATAACGCTGGTACAACGTCCATGTGGATCCGCAGCGCAAGGGCTGGTACGCCTACGGCTGGGCCAATCACGTGTTCCCGACGTTGGTCACCACCGTCTTCATGTCCCGCTACCTGACCAAGGTGGCCGAGAACTCGGTCGGCAAGCACGGCCGCGTGCACGTGCTCGGCGTCCCCATAGCGCCCGGCAGCCTGTTCGTCTTCGACGTCAGCGCCTGCACCGTCCTGCTCATCGTGATCATGCCCGTCGTCGGCGCCATTGCCGATCGCAGCGGACGCAAGCGCGACATGATGCTCGGCTTCGGCTGGACCGGCGCAGCCGCTTGTGTCGCGATGCTCGGGGTCACGCGCACGGCCTGGCAGCTCGGCGCCGGGCTGTACGCGCTCGCCTTCATCGCCTACAGCTGCTCGGTGGTCGTCTTCTACTCGATGCTGCCGGACCTGTCCACGCATGACGAGCGTGATCATGTCTCGTCGGTGGGCTGGGGGGTGGCCTACCTCGGCGGCGGCCTCTTGCTGGCGGTCGCATTCCTCGTCAGCACTGTTCTGCACGACACCGCTCTGCTGGCCCGCCTGGCCCTGTGCGCGTCGGGAATCTGGTGGGCGGCCTTCTCGATCGTGCCCCTGCGGCTGCTTGACAAGCACAGCACGGTTATCGAGCCGCCCGCGGGCGGCTCGGTACTCGCGGCCGGCTTCAGACAGGCAGCCGGGACCCTTCGCGAGCTGCGGCGCTATCCGGTGACGCTGGCCTTCCTCATTGCATTCCTGGTCTACAACGACGGCATCCAGACGGTCACGACCGTGTCGGCTCAGTACGGCGACAAGGAGCTCAAGCTGTCAGATACGACGCTCCTGCTGGGGATCCTGCTGGTGCAGTTCATCGCCTACGTCGGTGCCGTGTGGCTCGGCCGGCTGGCCGGGCGATGGGGGGCCAAGCGCGTCATCCTGGGATCGCTGCTCGTCTGGCTGGTGGCAATCGGCTTCGGCTACCTCATCCAAGCGCGCATGCCGTTGCAGTTCTTTGCGCTGGCGACGCTGATCGCCCTCGTTCTCGGCGGCAGCCAGGCGCTGTCGCGCTCGGTGTTCTCCCGGCTGATCCCGTCCGGATCTGAGGCACGCTACTTCGGTTTCTACGAGATCAGCGACGCGGGAACCAGCTGGCTCGGCCCGCTGCTGTTCGGTCTCGCGTACCAGAACACCGGCAGCTACCGCACCGCCCTGATCTCATTGGTGGTTTTCTTTGTGGTCGGCTTCCTGCTGCTGGTACGGGTGCCAATCCGTCGCGGCATCGAGGAAGCCGGAAACCTCGCGCCGCTGCGCACCTGACGCCCGGCGCACCGCAAGGACGACGACGAGCGGCCACGAGTTCTCGATGGCGGTGTCCACCCGTTCCGCCACGCCCAGCGCGCCGCCGCCGTGCGCTGCCGCGAAGAGCCAGGCCAGCAAACCGACAAACACCAGCGTCGCCAGCAGCGAACCCCGGACGCTCAGGACCAGGGGGCGCGAGTGGCCGCGGGAACCGATTGTCGCCGGCCACACCGCCAGCAGGCTGACACTCGCGGTGGCGAATGCCAGATGGATCGCAGTCGCACCGCCGTGCTGCGTTTGGGGAAAGCTGGCCACGCCCAGTCCGGTCAGCCCGCCGATCGCGAGCAGCATGCGGGCCTTCGGCCGCCCGATCGACAGGCCGAACGCCGTCACGATCTGGAACGTTCCGACCGAATACAGCCCCGCGGTCATGATCCACGGATGAGACGCGGTGTCCCCTGCCAGCACGCTCATCGTTTGCTGAGCCGCGTTGTAGCCGCCGCGCTGGACCATTCCGGCGACAATCCAGCACGCCACCAGAGAAGCGGGAGCCAAGAACGCGGAAAGCAGCGTCCAACGCGGTATCGAGCCGTATCCGATACCGCGGGCCTGCGAGAGCAAGGTCATGGTGATCCTGACCGTGGATCACCGGATGTGCCCAGCGTGAGCGATTACTCGCAGCGCCCCTTATGGTTCGCTTCTGGACCGGCTGGAATCTCAGCAGCGCCAGCTTACTGCTCAAACGCGGCAACCCCCGCCAGTGAGCTTTCTGCTGGTGCCCGGGTACCGAGATTGCTCAGGTTGTTGCGTAGCCAGGCCCCGATCAGGGGCGTGGGCACGGCTCGCAGGTACAGGTAGCCCTGCACGGCTTGGCAGCCGATCTCCTCCAGGAAATGCTGCTGGTCGAGTCGCTCGATCCCTTCGGCGATGGTGAGCAGGCCCAATTGCGAGCTCATCCGCACGATTGCTTCGATAACCGTCCGGTCGAACGCGTTGTCCAGTGCCCCGGCGATGAAGCTGCGGTCCAGCTTAATGACGCTGACGGGCAAGGCGCGCAGCGTGGTGAGGGACGAATAGCCGGTGCCGAAGTCGTCGATGGCGATCCCGACGCCCAAGCCGGCAAGGCTCTTCAGGCGCTGGATCGCCGCGGGCGAATTGAGCCCGACCGTTTCGGTCAGCTCGAGGACGAGCTGCTCCGGCGGGACGGCGTGTTCCTCGAGGCACCGCTCGACCAGGTCGACGAAGCGGTCGTCGTCGAGCTGATTGGCCGAGACATTGACGTGCATCACGACCGGCGAGGCTGAATCCGCGCGGTGCCAGCTGGCCGCCTCAGCACACGCCTGCTCCAGTACGAACGCCCCGATCGCGCCGATGGCGCCAGTGCGCTCGGCGATCTCGATGAACTTTTCCGGCTCGAGCAGGCCTTGCTGCGGATGCTGCCAGCGGACCAAGGCCTCGACGGCAATGCACCGGAAGTCGGCCACCGCGAGGATCGGTTGGTAGTGCACGACGAGTTCGCCCGCGTCGGTCGCCCGGGCCAGCTGGGACTCGAACGACGCCCGGTAGGTATCGGCCTGGAGCAGGCCGGAGTTGAACACCTGGATCCGCCCCTTGCCGTAGCCCTTGGCCGCATACATTGCGACATCGGCCTGATGAACCAGCTCCTCCATCTGCATCAGCGGTGTGCCGGCCGCAACACCGATGCTGGCCCCGACGTGAGCCATCTGCCCGTTGACGTCAATGGGCTCAGCGATGGCCGCGACCATCCGCTGGGCAACGGCCACAGCCTCTTCCTCGGTCGTACCGCGCAGCACGACCGCGAATTCGTCGCCGCCGAGTCGGGCACACATGTCGTCCGGGCGGGTGCACCGGCGCAGCCGATCACCCACTTCGATCAGCACGTCGTCACCGGCCCGGTGGCCGAGGACATCGTTGACGTCCTTGAAGTCGTCGAGGTCGAGGAACAGCACATGGCCGCTCCACTTCCGACCGCCGTTGGCCAGGTTGGTCGCGAGTTCGCCCGTGAACGCGGCGCGGTTAGCCAAGCCGGTGAGCGCGTCGACCCGCGCCTGCATCGTCAACTCCTGGTGGACGTCGCTGTTGCGCAGCGCCAGCGTCACCTGGTTGACCAGACTACGAACGGCCAGCAGGGCCTCGGCCGGCGTCTTCTTCTGGACACCGACGACCATCCACCCTTCGGCTGCCTGCTCACTGAGGCCGATGCAGACCCATTCGACGGCCGCTCCGACTGCCGCGTCGAACGGCGCCGGATCGCTGACGAGGCCGTCTGCCCCTGCGGGCGCGGCGATGACGTCGCCGGGGACGCTGGGCGGAACCGACGCGAACTCTCCGGCCGTTGCCTCGACCTGCAACAGATCGGCCTCGCGTACGACCTTCAGGATCCGCATACCCGCTGTCGCGGCGCAGATCTCGTCCAACGTCGTCCAGGCCATCGCCCAGATCGAACCGGCATCGGTGAACTCCAGTAGCTGGGTACCGGCGGCGGCCAATGCCGCGTTCCGGCGCAGGCCCCGTTCGCGGGCCCGCAGGCTGCCGCCGAACTGACGGGCCACGATCACCATGAGGAACATGATCGGAAACGTGCCGAGCAATGGCCCGACAGCCGGTGTGGGCGGGTGCCCGGGGACGAGCGTCCACAGCGGCACTGCGGCCGTGATCGCGACGGCGTAGTACACCGAGCGGGTCAGCGATTGGCGCATCGTGCCGTAGAAGGCGCGGTACCACAGGCCGGCGAAGGCGATCCCGAACACGGCGGAAGGGTCCGGGCACGCGAGGGCCACGCCGGTGATTGCGGCCGCGTCCAGCAGATCCATTCCGAGCAGCACCCGCTCGCGCAGGTACGTCGCAACGCAGGAACCGGCGAGCACAGTCACGGCGAGGAACAGCAGCGTCAGCCGCCAGACGTCACCGTGCGAGCCGGCGAACGCCACCGGCAGAGTGATGATCAGGGCGGCCAGGGGCAATCCGGCGAACAACCACCGCGTGCCGGCCATGATGCCTTCGGGCCGACCCAGGCCCCCGCGGAGTGCGGCGACGGTCGCGCGGACCCAGGGGGTGAGACTCATCGGTCACGTTCCGTCCATTGGCGGCCCGGCTGACCCATGGGTCCCGTGGCTTTGCGGCCCCGCCTTGCGACGGGTGTGCCTTTGTCGGGGCCGGGCTCTCGCGAGCCTGGCCCCGAACCAGTCTACTACCCAAACTTAACGTCGATTTCACTTTATTCGCTCCGAGAGTTCGGCCTGGTGCCGGAAGGCTAGTGATCCCTAGGCCGCGGGGCGTGCGCCGGCGGGCCGGTACCTAGGAAAAGTCCCGATGTCGTTGTCGCACCTTAGGACGAGAGTCAGCCGGGTCAGCAAGAATCCGGAGGACATCGTGAACGCCCATCTCGCCCCAGCGGCCACCGCCGAACTCTTGGACCCGCTGTCCAAGGATTGCCCGGACGACCTGCCCTGCCGGGTGCACGACCCGGACCTCTGGTTCGCCGACCGGCCCGCGGATATGGAGCGTGCGAAGGCTCTCTGCCAAGACTGCCCGGCGATGCGAGCATGCCTGGCCGGCGCTCTCTCGAGGGGCGAGCAGTGGGGCGTTTGGGGCGGCCAGATCATTGAGCGCGGCGTCATCATCGCGCACAAGCGGCCCCGCGGCCGTCCCCGCAAGCACGACCGCATCGGCGTCGCCGCCTGAGAACTGGCGAACGGATTCCGGGGATTTTGCGATCCGTCGGCCAGCCGGCGACATAATCTCCACATGGGCCCTGCTCGTCCGGCGCATCGGGCATAACCGGTGGTATTCCTCGTCGGTGTCATCGCGGCCCTCAGCCTCGGTATCGGCTACGTCCTGCAACAACGGGTCGCCGCGACCGAGCCGTTGTCCTCGCTGTTGCGGTTCCGAATGCTGCTGGACCTCATGCACAAGCCGATGTGGTGGGCCGGCATCGGCGCCATGATCGCGGGTGAGCTGCTGGCTGGTTTGGCGCTCCAGCTTGCGACGGTCGCCCTGGTCGAACCGCTGCTGTCCACGAGCCTGCTGTTCGCGCTGGCGTTCTCCGCCGCACTGTTGCGCAAGCGCATCCGCTGGCAGGAGGTTGTCGGCGCCGTCGTGCTGTCGGCCGCCCTCGGCGTGTTCATCGAGGTGGGCAACCCGCGCAGCTCCCCCACGCCCGACCCCAATCCCGCGGTCATCACGGTCGCCGTGTGCACGGTCGTGGGCGTGGTCCTGCTCCTGGTCACCGTCGGCAAACGGCGCGGCCTGGTCGGGGAGTCAGTGCTGCTCGCTACCGGGGCCGGCTTGTTGTACGGGCTGCAGGACACCGGGACGCGGGCCGCACTTGTCGTTACCGACGAGCATGGCATCGCGACCGTGTTCGTCAACCCGTGGGTCTACATCGTCATCGGGGCCGCGGTCCTGGGCATCCTGCTCTCCCAGAGCGCATTCAAGGCCGCCCGCCTGGACTACTCTCTGCCGCCCATCGCCGCGGCCGAGCCGATCGCCGGGATTGCCCTGGGAGTCAGCCTGCTCGGTGACGTCGTGTCCGTCAGCGTGGTCGGCCTGCTGGTCGAATCGATCTGCGTCGTCGCCATGGTGACGGGCGTGGCCCTGATCGGTCGCTCGCCCAACCTGGCCGGCGCGTGCGAACCGATCAACCCTGCTCCCGCAACGCCCGCAGACTCTCTTTGAGCGAGCCCATCGTCGCGAGGACCGCGGTCGGTTCGTAGCCGCAGTGCGCCATGCAGTTGTTGCAGCGCTCGTCGCGGCCCCGGCCGTACTTGTCCCAGTCCGTCGTCTCGATGAGCTCCTTGTAGGTCTTGGTGTAGCCGTCGGCCATTAGATAGCAGGGCCGCTGCCAACCCAGGAGCGAGTAGGACGGGATCCCCCACGCCGTGCACTGGAAGTCCTTCTTGCCCTCGAGGAAGTCGAGGAACAACGGTGAGTGGTTGAGCCGCCAGCGCTTGCGGTTGCCACCGGCGAAGGCCTTGGAGAACAGTTCCCGGGTCTCGGTGACGCCCAGGAAGTGGTCCTGATCCGGGGCCTTCTCGTAGGCGTAGGCCGGCGAGAGCATCATGCTGTCGACCTCGACCTCGTCGTTGAGGAAGTTCATCACGTCGATGATCGTCTGCGGCGTGTCGGTGTTGAAGAAGGTGGAGTTTGTGGTGACCCGGAAACCCTTCTCCTTCAGAAACTTGATCGCGGCGATCGCCTCGTCGAAGACGCCCTCTTTCGCGACCGACTCGTCGTGGCGCTCACGCAGGCCGTCGACATGGATCGCGAACGAGAAGTACGACGACGGCTTGAAGTTGAACTTGTCCCAGCGCTTGCGGACGAGCTCGGCGTTGGTGCAGAGGTAGACGTACTTCTTGCGCTTGACCAGTTCGTTGACCATCTCGTCGATCTGCGGGTGCATCAGCGGCTCGCCACCGGCGATCGACACCATCGGCGCACCGCTCTCCAAGATGGCCGAGACGGCCCGCTCGACCGGCATCCGCTGCCGCAGCAGGTCGTGCGGTTGCTGGATCTTTCCGCAGCCGTTGCACTTGAGGTTGCAAGCGAACAACGGCTCGAGCTCGACGATCAGCGGGAACTTCTCGCGCCGCCGCAGCTTTTGTGAGAACAGGTACCAGCCGATACGGGCACCTTGACGAAGTGGAACGGCCATCAGCCAGCAACTCCCTTGGGAAGGGTGAATCGGATGTCTTCATGAGCGACGGCTCGTTCGGTGACCTCGACCGGGCCGAGAGCCCGCAGGGTGCCGATGACCTCGTCGACGAGATGGGGCGGGGCCGATGCACCCGCCGTGATCCCGATGGTGGCCGCGCCGTCGAGCCACTCGGGCAGGATTTCACTCGCGTCGTCGACGAGGTGGGCCCGGACCCCACAGCGCTGGGCCACCTCGGCCAACCGCAGGGAGTTGGACGAGTTCGTCGACCCGAGCACGATGACCAGGTCGGATTCGGAGGCGATCGCCCGCACCGCCTGCTGGCGGTTCGTGGTCGCGTAACAGATGTCGTCGGTCGCCGACGATTCGATCATCGGGAAGCGGCGCCGCAGCACGTCGACGGTCTGCGCGGCTTCGTCGACGGCGAGCGTCGTCTGCAGCAACACCGCGACCCGTTCGGGATCGTCGGGCTGGATCTGCTCGGCTTCAGCCGCGTCCTGCACCAGCTTGATCCGGCCTGGTACCTCACCCAGCGTGCCCTCGGTCTCGTCGTGCCCGGCGTGGCCGACCAGCAGCACGGTGTGGCCCCGGGCCGCGAAGCGGCGGGCCTCGGTGTGCACCTTGGCCACCAGCGGGCACGTGGCGTCGATGACGTTCAACTCACGCCGGGCCGCTTCGGCCCGGACCGCGGGTGCGACGCCGTGTGCGGAGAACACCACAGTGGTGCCGTCGGGCACCTCGTCGAGTTCGTCGACGAACACGGCACCTTGACGCTGCAGGTCATCGACTACGTGAGCGTTGTGCACGATCTGGCGCCGCACGTAGACCGGCCGGGGGTAGCGCTGCAAAGCCAGTTCGACAATGTCGATCGCCCGCTCGACGCCGGCGCAGAACGAGCGCGGTCCGGCGAGCAGGACCTTGCGTGGACCGGCCAGCGCCGCCCAGCGCCGGAGCGCGGGGGCAGTGCGGCGCAGGTTGCGCAGCGCGCGAGCGCCGGCCGGAATGGTGGCCAGTCGTGCGACGGGACTGTGCGCGGTGTCGACGATGACGCGCACGACCGCCACCGGGACCCGGTCGGCGTCGCGTCCGAGTGCCCGGACGATGGCGGCCGACTCCATGTCGACGGCCAAGGCGCCGGTGGCGGCGAGCCGTTCGCGTTCCCTGACGCCTTGCACCACGTGGTCGCAACTGACCATCGGGCCCGTTCGCACCCGCAGGCCCGAGCGGCGCAGTTCGGCCACCAGTGGGGCGGCCGCGCGCAGCAGCGTGCGGCCGTGCTCGTCGCGAACCTCGCTGGCGATGAACACATCACCCGGGCGCAGCGACGGATCCAAGCCGCCGGCCAGACCCGCGATGACCACGGCGTCGGGCTGAAGCGCGGTGAGTTGGGGCAGCCAGGCGCGCACCCGGTCCGGCCCCATCCCGCACCGCACGACGGTGGCGCCAGGCGTCTGGCGCAGGGCCGCGTACTCACTTCGCAACGCGGTGACGACGACCAGGCCGCTCATGACGGACCTTCCCCGACCGCTGACAGATACCGCCCCAGCGCGCTGAGCGGAAACACCACACGGTACATCTCGTAGTTGATGTAGAAATCGCCGGGGAAGCCAGTACCGGTGTAGAGATCTTCATCCCAGCCGCCGTCGATGCGCTGGGTTCCCACCAGCCAGGCGACCCCGCGAGCGACGGCGTCGGTGGTCGGGTCGACCGCGAGCAGCGCCAGCAACGCCCAAGCGGTCTGCGACGCCGTCGACGTGCCGCGGGCACGCCAGCCGTCGTCTGCGTAGGAGCGCAGATCCTCTCCCCAGCCGCCGTCGGCGTTCTGGTGCGCTTCCAGCCAGGCGACGGCTCGCCGCAGTGGGCCCGACTCGGGCGCCAGGCCGGCGGCGACCAGGGCCGGCACGGCCGCGCCGGTGCCGTAGACGTAGTTCGCGCCCCAGCGACCGAACCACGAGCCGTCCGGCTCCTGGGAGTCGAGCAGCCACTGCACTCCGCGCCGGCCGGGTTCGCTGTCGGCCAGGTCGCAGTGCCCGATCATCTCGACGACGTGCGCGGTCACGTCGGCCGACGGCGGATCGATAACCGCGCCGAAGTCACAGAACGGGAGCTTCTCGATCATCCGACGGGTGTTGTCCGCGTCGAACGCGCCCCAGCCGCCGTCGCGCGACTGCATCCCGACCGTCCACCGGATCCCACGCTCGACCGCAGCCGAGACGCCCGGCACGATCCGGTCCCCGACTCGACGCAGCGCCAGCACCACCTCGGCCGTGTCGTCGATGTCGGGATACAGATCGTTGGCGAATTCGAAAGCCCAGCCGGCCGGCTCGAGGTGCGGGCGTTTGACGGCCCAGTCGCCCGTGACCCTGATCTCCTCAGCCAGCAGCCACTCGGCGGCCCGCACGACCGCAGGGTCGTCGGGCGCCATTCCGGAGTCGAGCAGTGCGGTCACAGCGAGGCAGGCGTCCCACACCGGGGATTGGCAGGCCTCGAGGCGACGGACAACACCGTCGGGAGTCTGCTCGTGGATCAGGAAGCCGTCCAGCCCATTTATCGCGGCGACCAGCACGGGATGCTCGAGGGAGTAGCCCAGCAGGTTCAGGGCGAGGATGGAGTACACCCACGGCGGCTGGATGCCGCCCCACCCGCCGTCGGCCTCTTGCCGAGCGATGATCCACTCGGCCGAACGTCGGAACGCGGTGGTCCGGCCCGGGTGCAGCGGCAGCCGGTCGTAGGCCTTGAGGGCGCGGTCGAGCAGGTTGAACGCCCTGGCGACGAGGCCCTTGTTGGCCGTCGGCGGGTGCTGCCCGGTGCGCAACTCGGCCAGGCTGAACGGCAATGGCCGCGCCGGACGCAGCGTCGCGACGATGGTGATCGGCACGACGGTCTGTCGGGCCCAACAGGCCCAGTCGTAGACGTTGAGCGGAGCCCACTTGGGCAACAGCACCAACTCGGGCGGCATAGCCGGCAGATCGTCCCAGGACCATTCGCCGAACAGCGCCAGCCAGATCCGGGTGAACACCCGGCTCGCCTCGATGCCACCGTGAGCGAGGACGAACTCACGAGCCGCCCGCATGTGCGCCTGGTCGGGAGAATCGCCAGCCAGCCGAAGGGCGGCGTAGGCCTCGATCGTCGTGGACAGATCGGCCGGGCCGCCTTCGAAATTCGCCCAGGTTCCGTCGGTGCGCTGTTGCGAGCGGATCCAACGCGCGGCCGGCCCGAGATCGTCGCTCGACAGAATCCCCAGGAACTGGCGAAGGAGTAGATCTTCGGCGTCCATCGTCACGTTGGTGCGCAGCTCGCCCTTCCACCAACCGGCCGGCGCCTGCCGGGCCACGAGATGCGCCTGGGCGCGTTCGACCGCCGCGCAGACGTCGTCGGCGAGGTTGGTCTGGCTCAGGGTGGTCACCCGGACCTCCGGCTGGTCATCGGTCGCGGTCCACCACGTAGCGAGCCAACGCGGCGAGATCGGCGACCGCGCCCGGGTTCGGGGAACCGAGGCCGTCCAAATGGGCGAGCGCCCGGGCCAGTCGGCTGTCGGCCTCGCGTGCGGCCCAGGCCAGGCCACCGGCCTCGTCGATCAGTTTGGTCGCCTGGGTGACGTCGTCCTGGGCCGTGAGCGGCCCGGTGGCGAGCAACGCGGCCAGCTGCCGGGATGCGTCGCTGCCGCTTGACAGCGCGGCCACGATCGGCGCGCTTCGCTTACCCGCACGCACGTCGGACGACGACGATTTGCCGGTGACAGCCGGATCGCCGGTGACGCCGAGGATGTCGTCGACCAACTGAAAGGCCATCCCGAGCTCGTGGCCGAAGGCTGCCAGCGCGTCGACGACCGCGGCCGGTGCGCCGACCGCGAGCGAGCCCATGGCCGTGCAGCACGCCAACAGGGCGGCGGTCTTGCCGGCCTCCATGTGCAGCACCTCGGCGAGGGTGGCGCCGGGGCGATCCTCGAGGAGGAGGTCCTCGGACTGGCCACTGATGAGGCGCTGAGTGGAGCTCAGCAGCTCCGGCAGGCTGCGCCGGCCCGGTTCACCAGCCCGCACCAGCACCTCGACGGCTGCGGTGAGCATGGCGTTCCCGGCCAGGATCGCCTGACCCTCGCCGAAGATCACCCAGCCGGTCGGGCGGTGCCGGCGTTCGGTGTCGCGGTCCATCACGTCGTCGTGCAACAAGGAGAAGTTGTGCACCAACTCGACGGCGACGGCCGGAGCGAGCGCGTCGGCGGCCGCTCCGCCCGCGGCCTCGGCGGCAAGAACGGCCAGCGTCGGTCGAATCGCCTTGCCGCCACCGCCGTCCACCGGCTGGCCGCCGGCCGTGCACCAGCCCATCTGGTAACTGGCCACCAGCCGCATGTGCGGGTCGGCGATGTCCTCGACTGCCGCCCGGAGAGCGGGCAGCACCAGCGCGCGGACGCGCGCGATGGCTTCGGCGGCACGGTCGGTCATGCGGCAAATCCCAATGCGTTGTCGGGCTGGACCTGCAGGAGCGACTCGGCCGCGGTCACGCCGCTTCGCACCGCGCTTTCCATCGTGTCCGGCCAGCCGGTCGCCGTCCACGCCCCGGCCAGCCAGAGGCCGGCGAGGCCGGAATCGCTGGTGGGGCGCAGGGCCGCGCTGCCCGTCGCCTGCCGGAACGTGGCACGGCGCTCGCGGGTGACGAACGCGTCGAGCACCTCTGCGTTGCGGGCGGGCGGGAGCAGCCGGGCAAGTTCGGCCACAAAACGCTCTCTAAGTGGGCGGCTCGGCTCGTCGATGACGTCGTCGGCGGCGGAGACGGTGACGGCGAGGTACTGGCCGCCGGGGCGCTCCCGGCCGAAGCCCGACGTGTCGGTGCGGTCGAAGAACCACTGCACCGGCGAGTCGACGCAGGCGGCGAAGGGCAGGTCGGTGACGCGGCGGTCGTACATGACGTGCACGTTGACGATCGGCGCGGCGTCCAGCCCCTCCGCCGCCGCAACCGGGGTGTCGGCCAGGGCGGGCACGGTGGCCAAGGCCTCGCGATGGGGCGTCGCCAGCACGACCGAGTCAGCCTGCCAGTTCTGCGTGCCGGCCGGGCCGCCCACCCGCACGACCCACCCGGGCTCAACCGATTCGACCCGGTCGCCGAGGAGCACCTCGACCCCGCTGGCCGCGAGTGCCCGCTGGGCCGCGTCCGAATGCAGTTCCCCGAGCGGGACGCCGGCGTAGCCGACGTCCGCGGCCGGGGCATGGTCGAGCAGACCGGTACGAAAGACCTTGGCCGCCAGCGCCAGCGACGCGTGGTCGGGATCGATGTTCAGAGTGGCGGTGGCAATGATGCCCCAGAGCCGGGCGATCGTCGCATCGTTCTGGCCATGGCGGCGCAGAAAGCCGCCGAGGGTTTGGCGATCCAGCGCCGGGTCGGCCGGATTGAGCGTCCGCAGCGCCAATGCGCCGCGGACCGCCCGCAGGCGGTCGGCCGGGCTGAGCAGCCCGTATCCCGCGAGCGCGGCGGACAGGTGCAGGGGTGCGGGCACGCCCGGTAGGCGCCGCAGTCGGGCCGAGCGGCCATCGGCCCGTAGCACCGGGATGTCGAGCCGGGATTGCAGCACGACCTGCTCGGCGACACCGAGCCGGTCGAGCAGCCAGCGGTAGGCCTCGCAACACCGCAGGAACACGTGCTGGCCGTTGTCGATGGTGAGGGCGCCGCGGCGGAACGAGAACGCGGCTCCGCCGAGCCGGGGGCGGCCCTCGATGAGGGTTACGGCTCGGCCGCCGTCGGCGAGCCGGAGGGCGGCCGAGATCCCGGCCAGCCCGCCGCCCACCACGATGACTTCGGACTCAGGCATGGCTGCCACCGCTGCCGGCGAGCGAACGCAGCGCGACCCGCAGCTTGTCGCGGCCGGGCAACGCCGCCCGTCCGTTCATCACCAGGCTCGGATCGGACGCGATGCGTTGCAGCAGTTCGCGGTAGATCCCAGCCATGGCAGCGCAGCACGCCGCACTGCGCCGGTCGAGCAGGTCGAGCAACTGCAGACCGCGGTCGTACCACCCCCAAGCCCGCGCCGCTTCGAAGCGGATCACCTCAGCGAGCGCGCCATCCTGGGGGTCGAGACTGCCGTCCGCCCGCACGGCGAGTTCGCAGCCGAAGGACGCGAGGTCCTTGCTGGGCAGGTAAACCCGACCGTTGCCGAGATCTTCACGCACGTCGCGCAGGATATTGGTCAGCTGCAGAGCAACTCCGAGGGAGTCGGCCAATTCCGACGCTCGAGCGGATTCGGCCGCCGAGAGCGCGGGGTTGAACACGCCCAGCGACAGCCGGCCGATGGAGCCGGCGACGCACCGGCAGTACTCGATCAGATCGTCGAGGTCGTCGTAGCTGCGCCCTACGACGTCCATTTCGCAGCCGTCGACCAGTTCGCCGAAGGCGCTCAGTGGGATCGGCAGCCGCTGAGCCGCATCGTCGAGGGCGAGCAGCACCGGGTCGTCGTGGTGCTCGTTCGGCGCGGTGGCGCCGGCCCGGGCCTCGGCCAGCAGCCTCAGCTTCTCGTCGGCGGGTAGCACGCCGTCGCCGATGTCGTCGACCCGGCGAGCCACGGCATAGACGGCCGAGAGGGCACCCCGCTTGGATTTGGGCAGCAGCCGGATGCCCCACGAGAAGTTGCGAGCCTGTTCGCGAGTGATCCGCTCGCACTCTTCGTAGGCCTCGAGGATGGTCGCTGAGCTGGCCACCGTCACCGTCCCGCCACCAGGCGGATCGCGTGCGCTGCGGTTACCGCTTTGCCGGGCCGGACCGACCGGGCGAGCACGTCGTAGTCGGCGCGGCGCAGCGCCGAGGCAGTGGCCAACCCGCCGGCCACGTAGCCGGCCACGGCGACGCGCGCCCACCCCGACAGCCGACGCACGAGCGCGGGTCCCCCCTGCAACAGGCCCAGCGAGCGTTCGACCTGGGCCGCCACCACCTCGCGCAGCTGCGGGCTCGTGGTGACGCCGGTCAGCTCGGTCTCGGCGACCCCGGCGGCGCGGAGATCGGCGAGGGGCAGGTAGATCCGGCCGGCGCGGGCGTCCTCACCGACATCCTGGCAGTGTTCGAGCACCTGGAGCGCGGCACACACCGCGTCGGAATCCTGCACGTTCTGCTCGGTGCCGGCCTCGGCGATGTACAGCACCAGCCGGCCGATCGGTGCCGCCGACAGCCGGCAGTAGTCGAGCAGGTCATCGAAGCTCTCGTAGCGCCGAGTCCCCTGGTCGACCCGATTCGCCTCGATCAGATCGAGTAGCGGATCGAGCGGGGCAGCATGCTGCTGCAGGACCGAACGCAGCCCGGCAACCGGGCCCAGTTGCGCTTGGCCCGCCGGCAGCGCCCGCACGTCGGCGTCAACAGCGTCCAGCAGCAGCTTGCGATCGCCGGGGGCCTCGTCGCCGACATCGTCGACGAACCGAGCAAAGACGTAGACGCGGGTCAGCTGATCGCGGGGCCCGCGCGGCACAAGCCGCAGCGCGACCGGGAAGTTTTCCGCCGCCATCTGCGGGCGGGCCAGTTCGGCGACGCGGGCCAGCACGAGCGCTGCGCCATCGCGCCCCGCGTCGAGCTCGCTCATGTTCCGGCCACCCACCCCGACAGGCACCACGGATAATACGTTTGCCTAGCTAACCTTCTCGGCTCAGTTGCATCAGGGTAGACCTTACTGACGATGCCAGCCGTTTGCCGAACGGCAAGCCGGTTTCGACTAATCTGCAGCACAGACGGCGGTGACGCGCGCTGGTCCTGCGTGCGGGAAAGGTCCGGAATTCGCATGGAGCCCAACAGCGCGTTCGACCTGCGGGACCTGCTCGCCCGGCGTGGCGGCGAGCGGTACGACCTGCATCGGCGCTTGCTGAACCCGCAGCTGCCCCGGATGCTGCACGCCATCGGTTTCGACAAGACCTACACCCGGGCCGACGGCGCCTACCTGTACGACGACGAGGGCCAGCAGTACCTGGACATGCTCGCCGGTTTCGGGGTGTTCGCCCTGGGTCGCCACCATCCGGCCGTCCGGGCGGCCATCCACGACGTCCTCGACGCCGACCTGGCCGATCTGACCCAGTTCGACGCGCCCCCACTCGCCGGACTGCTCGCCGAGGCGCTGCTCGAACGGGTCCCCCACCTCGACCGGGTCTACTTCTCGAACAGCGGAACCGAGGCCGTCGAAGCGGCGCTGAAATTCGCCCGCTTCGCCACCGGCCGGACCCGCATCCTCTATGCCGACCACGCGTTTCACGGCCTGACCACCGGTTCGCTGTCGGTCAACGGCGCGGCCGAGTTCCGCGACGGCTTCGGGCCTCTGCTGCCCGACACCGCGATCCCGTTCGGAGACCTCGCCGCGCTCGAGCGGGAGTTGCGCCGCGGCGGTGTCGCGGCCCTCGTGGTCGAGCCGATCCAGGGCAAGGGCGTCGCGGTCGCGCCCGAAGGCTTCCTGGCCGCCGCCCACGACCTGCTCCGCCGCCACAAGGCCCTGCTCATCACCGACGAAGTGCAGTGCGGGGTCGGCCGCACCGGCGACTTCTTCGCCTATGAGCACGACGGCGTCCAGCCCGACCTCGTCGTGACGGCCAAGGCGCTGTCGGGCGGCTACATCCCCGTGGGCGCGACCGTCGGCCCCGACTGGGTCTTCCAGAAGGTCTACTCGTCGATGGACCGCGTGCTGGTGCACGACTCGACCTTCGGGTCGAACGCCCAGGCCATGGCCGCCGGACTGGCCACGCTGCACGTCATGGCGAGCGACGCGATCATGGAGAATGCCCGCAAGACCGGCGACCTGCTGCAGTCCCGGCTGGCCGACCTCGTCGACCGGTACGAGCTGGTGCAGGAGGTGCGCGGCCGCGGTCTCATGATCGGGATCGAATTCGGCCGGCCGTCATCCTGGAAGCTGCGGGCTTCGTGGACCGCGCTGCAGGCCGCACGCAAGGGCCTGTTCGCCCAGACGATCGTGCACGCCTTGTTCCACCGCCACCACATCCTGACCCAGGTTTCCGGCGACCACCTCGAGGTGATCAAGCTGATCCCGCCGCTCATCATCGGCGAGGCCGAGGTCGACCAGTTCGTGGCGGCGTTCGTCGACGTGATGGAAGAGGCGCACAGCGGCTCCGGCCTGGTTTGGGACTTCGGCAAGACACTCATCAAGCAAGCACGAACGAAATAGCCCGCGGTCGACCACAGCCGTTACCGTCCACGTATGAGCGCTAGACCCGGCTTCCGCGCGGCCCGGCCGGTGCGGTGGAGCCACCGCCGATGATCCACGCGGCCCAGCTGCTCAGCTTCCTGTGCGCGGCGCTCGCGGCGGCGGGCAACGCTGTGGGCAACGTCATGCAGCGCAAGGCCAGCCTGGACGAACCAGGCGACCGCCCGTTCGGCCTGGCGTTCCTGCGCGATCTGACGCGTCGGCCGGTGTGGATGCTCGGGTTCAGCTGCCTGGTCGGCTCGTTCGTGCTCCAAGCCGTCGCGCTCGGACTTGGCGAGCTGTCCGCGGTCGAGCCGATCATCACCCTCGAGGTGCCGCTGACGGTGCTCGTCGCGTCGCGGGTCTTCGGCGGACAGATCGGGCGGCCCGAGTGGACCAGCATTCTGGTCATGACGGCAGGCATGATCGGGCTGATCGCCAGCCTGAATCCTCAGCCCGGCGACGAGACGCACGTCGCCCACGTGACCTACGTGCTCGCCGGCGGCGGTACGGCGGGTGCGATCGCGTTGCTCGTCGCGGGGTCGCGTCGCGGTCGCCCGTTCTGGCGCACCGCTCTGCTCGGCGCCTCTGCCGGGACGAGCTTCGGGCTGACCGCCACCCTGGTGAAGGAGGTCGTCACGCAGTTGTCCGAGCGCGGCGTGCTCGGTGTGGTCACCACCTGGCAGACCTACATCGCGATCGGGTTCGGCGTCCTGGGTGTGGTGCTCATGCAGTGGGCATTGCACACCGGCCCGCTGCTTGCGGCCCAGCCCGGTTTCACGTTGATGGACCCGCTGGTCTCGATCTTGTGGGGCGTGCTCGTCTACAACGAGATGACCCGCACGGGCCCGTGGCTGCTGCCGGCCACCGTCGGCGGCGTGGCGATCGGCGCAGGAGTGGCGATGTTGGCCCGATCCCCGCTGCTGGCAGCGCTCAGCGAGAGCGGGCCGGTGCTGGCGCCGGACGGGACGATGGTGGCGTCCCGGCCGGGCGGGCGGGAACTCGGATGACCGAAGCGGTCGAGGGCGTGCGGCCGGTCCTGGTGATCATGGGAGTTTCCGGCTCCGGCAAGTCGACGGTGGGCGGCCTGCTCGCAGGGCGGCTCGGCTGGGATCTGGCCGAGGGCGACGACATGCACCCGCCGGCCAACGTCGCGAAGATGGCAGCCGGGCACCCGCTCGACGACGAGGACCGCGCGCCGTGGCTGGCCACGATCGCCGCCTGGATACAGGACCACACCGCGGCCGGCCGGCCCGGCATCATCACCTGCTCGGCGCTGAAACGCCGTTACCGCGACGTCTTGCGGGATGAGCACGTGGTGTTCGTGTATCTCGCCGGCAGCCACGACCAGATTGCCACGCGATTGGCCGCGCGGCACGGGCACTTCATGCCGGCGGGAATGTTGGCCTCGCAACTCGCGACGCTGGAACCACCCGAGAGCGACGAGAACGCCATCACCGTCGATCTCGGTGAATCGCCGTACGAGGAGTCCGAAGAGATCATCCGGCGGCTTCACCTGGCCGTACCGAAGGAGTAGCGGTGCACACTCAGATCCTGGCCGTGCAGTGGCACGCCCACGACACCCGCCTGATGGCCGCCACCGTTGGCGCCATCGCCGTCATCGTGCTGCTCATCGTCGTGGCCAAGCTGCACCCGTTCCTGTCGCTCATCCTCGGCTCGGCCTTCGTCGGCCTCGTCGCCGGCGTCGGGCTCGGTGACGTCATCGCCAACTTCGAGGACGGCGTGGGGAGCGTGCTCAAGGAAGTTGGCCTCCTCATTGCGCTCGGCGCCATGCTGGGCAAGCTGCTCGCCGACTCGGGGGGCGCCGACCGAGTCATCGACACGCTGGTGGCCAAAGCATCGCCGGCCCGGATCCCCTGGGCGATGGCGCTGGTCGCAATCATCATCGGCCTGCCGATGTTCTTCGAGATCGGACTGGTGTTGCTGCTGCCGGTCATCGTGCTCGTGACCCAGCGCTCCGAATTGCGGCTCATGCGGGTGGCCATTCCGGCCCTGGCCGGACTCTCGGTGCTGCACGGGCTGGTTCCGCCGCACCCGGGCCCGCTCATCGCGATCTCCTCCGTGCACGCCAAGCTCGGGACCACCCTGGCTCTCGGCATCGTCGTCGCGATTCCGACGGTGATCATCTGCGGCCCGCTGTTCTCGATTCTCGCCGCGAAGTGGGTCCCGGTCGGGGCTCCGGCGCAGGCCGGTGGTGTGGACACCACCGCGACCGCCCGCAGCGCGGACGTCAAGCGGCCGCCGTCCTTCCTGGTCACCGTGTTGACCATCCTGTTCCCGGTCGTGCTGATGCTCGGAAAGGCGCTGGCCGACATCATCTGGACCGACACGAAGCATCCGCCCTTGGCCCAGTCGTTCCTGGACTTCATCGGCGAACCGCTCGTCGCGTTCACCCTCGCCGTCCTGCTGGCGATGATCACCTTCGGCTACGCCGTCGGGTTCACCGGGAACAGCATCTCGTCCAAGCTCAGTGCGAGCGTCGGACCCATCGCCGCAGTGCTGCTCATCGTCGGGGCGGGCGGCGGGTTCAAGCAGTCCCTGATCGGTGCCGGCGTCGGTGACTCGGTGGCCAAGGTCGCCAACGGGTCGCACCTGTCGGTACTTGTGCTGGGTTATCTCGTCGCAGTTGCATTGCGGTTGGCCACCGGCTCGGCCACGGTGGCCACGATCGCCGCCGCCGGGATCGTCGCGCCATTGGCCGGCAGCCTGTCCCCCACCCATACAGCGTTGCTGGCGCTCGCCATCGGGGCCGGCTCGCTGTTCCTGTCCCACGTGAATGACGCCGGGTTCTGGCTGGTCAAGGAGCTGTTCGGACTGACCGTCGGTCAGACGTTCAAGACCTGGTCGGTGATGGAGACCCTCGTATCGGTGGTGGGCTTCGGCTTCGTCATGCTGCTTTCCGCGTTCATCTGACGCGGACGGCGTCAGCGGCTCGTGTTACCGACCAACAGCGCGGTCTCGCGATGCAGGCGGCCGAAGTTGTAGTACGCGGCGCAGGCACCCTCGGGCGAGACCATGCAGGTGCCGATCGGCGTCTCGGGCGTGCACGCGGTACCGAACACCTTGCACTCCCAGGGCTTGATGACGCCCTTGAGAACCTCGCCACACTGGCAGGCTTTGGGATCGGCGACTCGGACACCGGGCATGTCGAAGCGCAACTCGGCGTCGAAGTCCGCGTACGCCGCGTTGAGCTTCAGCGCGCTCTGGCTGATGAAGCCGAGCCCGCGCCATTCGAAGTGCGGCCGCAACTCGAACACCTCACCGAGCAACGCCAGCGCCTGCGGGTTGCCGTCCTCGGGCACGACGCGGCTGTACTGGTTCTCGACCTCGCACCGGCCCTCGCGGATCTGGGCCAGCAGCATGTGCACCGAGGCCAGGATGTCCAGCGGCTCGAAGCCGGCCACCACGATCGGCTTGCCGTACACCTCGGGTACGAACCGGTACGGCCGGTTGCCGACCACCGTGGAGACGTGGCCGGGGCCGAGGAAGCCGGACAGGCGCAGGTCCGGCGAATCGAGGATGGCCTTGATCGGCGGCACGATCGTGACGTGATTGCAGAACACGCTGAAGTTGCTGACGCCGAGTTCCTTGGCCCGCACGAGCGTCACCGCGGTCGACGGCGCTGTCGTCTCGAAGCCGACCGCGAAGAAGACCACGTGCTTGTCCGGGTTGTCGACCGCGATGCGCAGTGAATCCAGCGGTGAGTACACGAAGCGGACGTCGGCACCGCGGGCCTTGGCCTCGAGCAGGCTGCCCCGGCTGCCGGGCACCCGCATCATGTCGCCGAACGAGGTGAAGATGGTGTCGGGCTTCTCGGCCAGCCACATCGCGTCGTCGACGCGTCCCATCGGGATCACGCACACCGGACAGCCCGGGCCGTGCACCAGTTCGACCGACGGCGGCAGCAGATGCTCGATGCCGTGCCGGTAGATCGTGTGGGTGTGCCCGCCGCACACCTCCATGAACTTGAACTCGCCCGCCTCGGCGTCGGCTCCGGCCAGGTCCCGGATCGAGGCCACGAGCGCCCGAGCGGCTGCCGGGTCACGAAACTCGTCAACGAATTTCATCACGTCTCCTAGACGATCGCGGTGGAGTTGAAGGCGTCGACCTCGTCGTAGTACGACTGGCCCATCTGCTTGACCGCGGCCAGCGTGAGGTCGGCTTCGTGCTGGTCGATGCGGGCCATCGCGAACCCGACGTGCACGAGCACCCAGTCACCGGGGGCAAGCGGCTGTCCGTCGAGCAGGCGGATGCTGATGGTGCGTTGGACGCCGTTGACGTCGACCTTGGCCAGGCGATTTGCGGCGTCGGTGACCTCGACGACCTGGCCCGGTATCCCGAGACACATGGCGGTTCCTCTCGCGGTAGGTGGGTGCTCAGCAGATCCGCGGCAGCGGGTCGCCGACGAGCATGTCGACGATGCGGCTGCCACCGAACGCGGTACGTAGTGCGACGACGCCCTCCGGCTGTTCGACGACCTCCCCGATGAGGACGGCGTTCGCGCCGAGCGGGTGGCTGCGCAGCGCCGCGACAGCGGCGTCGGCCTCGTCCGGCGGGACGACGGCGACGAACTTGCCCTCGTTTGCCACGTACAGCGGGTCGATGCCGAGCAGGTCGCAGGCGCCCTGCACCATGGGCAGTACCGGCAGCGACGCTTCGTCGAGGATCACCGCCAACCCACTGTCCTGGGCCAGTTCGTTGCAGATCGTCCCCAGCCCGCCGCGGGTGGGATCACGCATCCACCTCGTCGACGGCGCGGCACCGAGCACGAGGTCGACCAACTCGTGCACCGGCGCGGTGTCGGAATGGATGTCGGCGTCGATGGCCATGTCGCCACGGGCCATCATGACGGCCATGCCGTGATCGCCGAGCGTGCCGGACAGCACCAGCCGGTCGCCCGGCCGCACGTGCTGGGCCGACAAGTGCCGACCCTGGGCGATCACGCCGACACCGGACGTGGTGATGTACAAGCCGTCGGCCGCACCCTTGGGCACCACCTTGGTGTCACCGGTGACCAGCGCTACTCCCGCCTCTTGGGCCGCCGTAGCCATGTCGGCGACGATCTCGCGGAGGCGAGCGATTTCGAAGCCCTCGGCGATGACGAACGCGGCCGACAGCCACTGCGGCTTGGCGCCGCTGACGGCCAGGTCGTTGATCGTCCCGTGAACCGCGAGGTGCCCGATCGAGCCGCCCGGGAACCGCAATGGCGACACGACGAACGAGTCGGTGCTGAATGCCAGCCGCTCGCCCGACGGCAGCGCCAGCACGGCGCCATCGCCGAGCTGCTCGAGCTCCGGGTTCCGGAACGCCTCGACGAAGACGGCGTCGACGAGCGCGGCCGACGACTTCCCGCCGGCCCCGTGCGCGAGCGTGATGACGTCGTCGATCAGTCGGGGGCGGCGCTTGCGGAACGCGGTGATGCGCTGCAGGACCCGATCCTCGCGCTCCTCGGCCGTGGCCGGTCGGGTGCCGGTGTCACTGGTCATGTGATGCCTCCTCGTCCGCCCGGGTCAGCTGCTGTTGCACGGTCGCCCACAGCTCGTAGCCGAGCAGCGCCTGGCTCTCCTGGATGCGGTGAATGCTCTGCGAGCGGACGACGAAGCAATGCGCCACCTCCTCGGCCGTGGCCATCTGGCCCCCGTCGTAGCCGGCGAAGCCGATGGTCAGCAGCCCACGCCGGGATGCCTCGGCCAGCGCGGTCATGAGGTCGGCCGAATTGCCGCTCGTCGACATGGCGACCGCGATGTCGCGGCTGCTGGAATGGGCGATGATCTGGCGCGAGAACACCAGCTCGAAACCGACGTCGTTGCCCAGCGCCGTGACCACCGCCTGGTCAGCGGCTAGGTTCATCGCCGGCAACGGACGCCCGGTGATCGGCTGGGCGAACAGGGCCGCGAACGTCGCCGCATCGGTCGAACTGCCGCCGTTGCCGAATGCGTACAACCGGCCGCCGTCGGCGAACCGCTCGGCCATCTGCCGGCCGGCCGTCGCGATCAGCTTGCCGCACTCGGCGAGGGTCGAGCGCTGCAGGGCTGAGCTCTCGCGCGCCTTGGTCTGGGCGGACGCGGCGAGGTCGCGAAGCAGTGACTCGGGGTCATGTCCTTCGGCCTCGATGAACGGGTAGAGGAAACCGGTGCTCTCGGTGTCGGCCGCGTTGGGGGTCGTCATCGCGACAGCTCCGACTCGAGGCGGGTGAGTGCGGTGCCCGCGTGAACGAGCACCAGGTCGCCGGGCGACACCGGCCCGGCGAGTGTCACGTCGATGCGCTCCTCACCGGCCGCCGTGCGGACCAGCGCGTCGCCGTACGCAGTGCTCGGCGCCACCAGTACTTCGGCCAGGCGACCCTCGTCACTGCAGGTCACGCAGACCTCGTCGGTGCACTCGGCGGCCGGCTCGACGAGCAGGCCCGGGTGCTCGAAGCAGACGTGGGTCAGTTCCCACAGGAGGTGATACATGATGACGAACCGCCCCGTGGCCGGCGCCAGCGGATTGCGATCCTCGATCCACAACACGTGGTCGGCCGCGCCGCCCGCGGGCCGACCACCCGAACCGATCCACAAGCTCAACGCCCCCCACGCCGGAGTGCGCCGCATCAGCGCCCGCACGGCCGCGTCGTCGGCCGCCGCCACCGCGATGACGATGTCGCCCGGACGAACGGAACTGCGGGCCTGCGCGACGACGTCGCGGTCCGTCAGGGCGAAGGCAGGAAGGGCGCGCTTGCCCATGATCACCGGATGGACGAACTCGACCGCCATGTGATGCGCATGCGGCTCCCATTGCGGCGCGACACACCACATCGTCGCCCCGGCCTGGAACCGGCGCGCCAGCGCGAGTGACGCGTCGGCCAGGTCGCGGGCCAGGCCACGGTCGAGCATGTCCGGAGGGATCCCGGCCGCACCCTCCGGAGCGCTTGCACCGTTCGTCGCGTCAACCATTGCCTGCATGCCCAATCCCTTCATCGGTCGGTCGGCCGTCGGTCTTGGCCCGAAGCGCGGCAACGACCGCTTGGCCGAGCGCGAGCCCGCCGTCGTTCGGTGGGACCAATCGGTGCACGAGAACCTCGAGCCCGGCCGCTTCCAGCCGGAGCCGGCACTCCCGCACCAGCAAGACGTTCTGGAAGACGCCTCCAGTCAGTCCGACCACGTGCACGCCGGCGTCGTCCGCAAGCTGAACCGCGCACTCGGTCACGGCTTCGGCGACGGCGAGGTGGAACGCGTGGGCCAGGACCGCGGGGGCCACACCGGCCCGCACCCCGTCGGCCAGCGCGCGGATGACCGGCCGGTAGTCGAGCACGCCGTCGCAGCCCAGCGCGAAACGCAGGCCCGGCAATCGCGCGCCGTCGCGCTGCCCCCGCTCGGCCAGCAGCTCCAGTTCGATGGCGGCCTGCGCCTCGTACCCGATCCGGTGCCGGACGCCGAGCAGCGACGCCACGGCGTCGAACAGCCGGCCCACGCTCGTGCAGGCGACCGTGCCGGCACCGGATGCCAGCTGCGCACGGACCGCGGAGCGCTCCTCCGGGGCGCAGGCATCGACCGGCGGGAGGCCGTCGAGCCACGGCACGCCGGCTGCCGCCAGATAGGCCAGCGCCATCCGGCACGGATTGCGGACGGCGGCGTCGCCACCGGGCAGCTCGACGGCCGAAAGGTGTCCGGCACGGCGGTGGCGAGCCGAATCTGTTTTGAGCAGGAGGAACTCCCCGCCCCAGATCGTGCCGTCGTCGCCGTACCCGGTGCCGTCGAACGCCACGCCGATGATTGGCTGACCGATTCGGCCGTGCTCGGCCAGGAGTGACACGACGTGGGCGTGATGATGCTGCACCAGCTGCAGTTCCGGCTCCCCGGGACCGCCGGAATGCCGTTCGGCCCAGGCCCGGGTCAGGTAGGCCGGATGCGCATCGGCCGCCAGCACCCGTGGCGTGCGCTGATGCAGCGAGCTGAGCTGGGCCACCACACGTTCAAAAGCTCGGGTGGTGTCCAGGCTGCCCATGTCACCGATGTGCGCGGAGCAGAAGGCGTTGTCACCGTCGATGAGACAGCAGGCGTTCTTCAACTCGCCGCCAACCGCGAGTGTCGGTGGGAGGCCCGGCCCGAGCCCGATCGGCAGCGGGGCGTAACCGCGGGATCGGCGAATGGGCAACGGCCGGCCCTCGAGCACGCGCACCACCGAGTCGTCGCACGGCACGTGGATGGGGCGGTCGTGGGTCAGCACCGCGTCGGTCAGCTTCGGCAGCCGGGCCGCGGCGTCGGCGTCGTCGAAACAGAGCGGTTCGTCGCTGATGTTGGCGCTGGTCAGCACGAGGAGGTCGGGCGGCTCGACATCGGCTCCGGGTACCGGTGCGAAGAGCAGGTGGTGCAAGGGTGTGTTGGCCAGCATCACGCCGAGCAGAGGGTTGCCCGGCGCCACAGACTCGGCGACCGGCGCGTCGTCGCGGCGAGGCATGAGCACGATCGGGCGGGCCGGGCTGGTGAGCACCCGCTGCTCGTCGGCGCTCATGCGCACCAACCGGGCCGCCGCCGCCACGTCTCGAGCCATCAGCGCGAACGGCTTCTGATCGCGGGCCTTGCGCTGCCGCAGCCGCGCGATCACCGCGGCGTCGTCGGCCCGGGCGGCGAGGTGATAGCCACCCATCCCCTTGACGGCGACGATCTGCCCGTCGCGCAGTGCGCGCTGAGCGGCGGCCAGTGCGGCATCGCTCCCGGTCACCCGGCTGGCTTTGTGCTCGAACCACAGCACCGGGCCGCAGTCCAAACAGGCGACGGGCTGGGCGTGAAAGCGCCGGTCCGCCGGGTCGGCGTACTCGGCGGCGCAGGCCGGGCACATCGGGAAGCCGGCCATCGTCGTCGCCGGCCGGTCATAGGGCAGGTCCTGGATGATCGTCAGCCGGGGGCCACAGTCCGTGCAGGTGATGAACGGGTGCCGGTACCGGCGGTCGGTCGGTTCGAACAACTCGGCCAAACAGGCCCGGCAGGTGGCCACGTCCGGCGAAACCAGCGTGCGGGCGCCGGCTTCGATACGGCTGGCCACGATCGTGAAGCCCGGCTCGATCGAATCCGCCGGCGCCACCGGGCTTGCGTCGATCCCAGTGATCACGGCCAGCGGCGGCGTTTCGAGCGGCAACCGGCGGGCGAATTCGGCCAGCGCACCGGCGCTGCCCTGCACCTCGGCGAAGACCGCGAGCGAGTCGTTGCCGACGAAACCCCGCAGCCCGAGCTCGGTGGCCAGGCGATGCACAAAGGGCCGGAACCCCACGCCCTGGACCAAGCCGCGAATGGTGAACCGGCGTCGTTGTTCGGCCTCGAGGACGGGACGGGCTGTCCTGGACTCCCCGATGCGGCGACCCACTGCTGCCTGGACGTTGACTTCCCCAGTATCGCCGCTACCCGGATTCCGTCAATACCGGAACAACGGACTTCTCCTGCGATCGCGGTTAAACCGAAGGAGCCGTGTCTCCAGCAACCGCTGCGTCGGCCGTGGGCTGGGCGCCGATCCCCCCGACAGGCCGGGCGAACACCGGGTAGCTGGCCGCCGCGTCATCGCTGGACGGTTGGTTGGGCGACTGGTCGATCGTGAACACCTTGTCGAGACCGGTGATCTCGAGAAGCCGCATTACCCGCTCGGCCGGTTGACTGAGGATCAGCCGCTTGTCGAATTCGAATGCGATATTGCGTAGCCGGACCAATGCGCCAATGCCGGTCGAATCGATAAAGGTGACGCCTTTGAGACGGACCACCAAGGTCCGGACCTGCGGTTCGGTCAGTCCGAGATAGCCCAGCGCCGCAACTTCGTCGGCGGAGGACAAATCGATCTGCCCGCTCACGATCAAGTCGCAACGGTCGTCGTAGACAGCGGTATCGACGAAGTAAACAGTCATCGGCTGATCCCATTCCGAGGCTGCTTCGTCGGACTACCTCGAAAGGTGTGCGCCTACGAAGCCTGCGCACCGTGCTGTGAGTTCAGTCGGTGAGTTGAGCATAAGCGCGCCCGCCCGAAATCACCACCGCGCACCATCGCCAACTCGGCAGTCCAGGCCGTGGGTCAGGCCGGCGGACAGCGGGAGTTCAGCCCATACCTGCTTGCCGCCCTCGCCGACAGACTCGACCCCCCACGCCCGAGCCAGCACGGCGGTGATCGCCAGTCCCCTTCCCTGCGAATCATCGGGCTCGGCTCGGCGCAGTTCCGGTTCGCCCGGGGCGTCATCACCTACCCCCAGCCACAGGAACCCATGGTGGATCGCGAGGGTCATGCGGATCCGCGCGCAGCCGGCGTTGACAGAATTTGTCACCAGCTCGCTGGCGATGATCACGGTGTCCTCGGTGACGGCATCCAGTTCGGCGCTGGCGACGAGCGTCGCGGCCAGCTGATCGGTGCAGAAGCGCCGGGCCAGGTTGGGAGACCAGACCTCGCACGCGTAAGCCTGCGTCACCTGCCGGCACATCCGGACCCCGTTCCAGTTCACTGCTAGTGCCGCTGAGCTACCCACCTGGACCGGCTCTATCACCGGCAGCTCGGCGCGTAGCCGGGGACCCGCGTCGCTTCCTGCCGCTGTCACATAAGCTGTCACCTATCGCGCAACCACCGCGAGACCAGTCGCCGACTCCCCGAGTGACGACGCCCAGCGCTCGCGAGGCAACACTTGTCACGTCCATCCCACGATGTAGCAACCAGCCATCCCGATCAGCTCGCCCAGCTGTTCACCGACCTCGGTCGCGATCTCTCGGCCCAAGAGAGCCTCGACGACGTGCTCAACCGGCTCACCCAGCGCAGTGTCACCGCCGTGCCCGGCGCGGAGCTGGCCGGCATCACCCGCTCGTATCGAGGCCGGTTCGAGACGGTGGCACCGACCGACGCGCGTACCTCCCGCGTGGACCAGCTGCAGTACGACTTGCGCAGCGGACCGTGCGTGGACGCCATCCTGGACAACACGGTGTACCGCACCGGCGATGTCTCGCGGGAGCAGCGCTGGGCTGAGTTCGGCCGGCGGGCGGTCGAGCAGGAAGGCATCCACAGCGTGCTGTCGGTGCGGTTCTTTCTCGAAAACGAGGACATCATTGCCGGGCTCAACATCTACGCCGGTAAGGTCAACGCCTTCGACGAGTCGGCCCAGACGATCGCGATGTTGCTGGCGACTCATGGGGCGCTGGCCCTCACCGCGGCTCGGCTGCGCGACAAGACCGGCAACTTGGAACGGGCACTCAAGACCAGCCGCACGATCGGGATGGCGATGGGCATTCTCATGGCCAATCACAAGCTCACCGAAGAGCACGCCTTCGATTTGTTACGCATCGCCAGCCAGCACACCCACACGAAGCTCGCCGACATCGCCACCAAGGTCACCGAGACCGGGGCCTTGGACCTTCCGAAACTGGCGCGCGAGCAACAACGCCGGGGCCGGTCGCGCCCCGTTCGCTGACCGCGCGACCCACTTCGTCGATTGCCGCCCCAGGCAGGTGGGTAGATCAGCAACACTGTGTGCACCGCCGTCCGACAGGAGATTCCGTGCGCCCGAACGACCCGCCCATTCACCTCGGCCGCACCGGTGCGACGCCATGAGTGTGCGCGAACTGATCGTCGTACGTCACGGCGAGAGCACGGCCAATGTGGCCCGGGAAGACGCGGAGTCCGCCGGCGCGGAAGTGATCGCGGTGCAAGCGCGGGATGCAGACGTGCCCTTGTCGGAGTTGGGCGTACGACAGGCCGAGGCGCTCGGACGGTGGTTGGCCCAGGTGTCGAATGCGGCCCGACCCGACTCCGTTTGGTGCTCGCCGTACGTCCGTGCTCGCCAGACTGCTGAGGCGGCCCTCGCGGCCGACGAGCGGGAACTGCCGATCCGCGTCGACGAGCGGCTGCGCGACAAGGAACTCGGCATTCTTGACGCGCTGACCAGCTACGGGGTGCGGACTCGCTTCCCGCTGGAAGCCGAGCGGCGGCGCTGGCTGGGCAAGTTCTACTACCGAGCTCCCGGTGGGGAGTCCTGGGCCGACATGGCGTTGCGGTTGCGTTCGGTGCTCAGCGACATCGACCGCGAGGAGTCCGGTCAGCGAGTGTTGATCGTGGCCCATGACGCCGTCGTCATGCTCTTGCGCTACATCTGCGAACGACTGGACGAGCACGGGGTCCTGGAGCTCGCCCGCTCGACAGCCATCGTGAATACCGGCCTGACTCGGCTCGTTCACGATGACACGGCCTGGCGGGTCACCGACTTCAACCGCTCCGACCATCTCGAGCCGGCCCACGCGGGGGCCGATCTGCGGACCGTTCACGGTTCCGACGACGAGACGCTGCCGCATGGGGTACCGGGCGATGAGCGGCGCGGCTGAACAGATCACGCCCGCGCTGCTGCGGGAGTGGTCGTTACCCGAGCCGGGCGAGTCAAAGCACAGCCGTGGCCACGTCGTGGTCATCGGGGGCGCCGTTTCCACACCCGGCGCCGTGCTCCTGGCCGGCCTCGCCGCCCTTCGCGTCGGTGCCGGCGTGTTGGCGATGGCCGTGCCCGCACCGGTTGCCGTGCCGCTCGCGATTTCGGTCCCGGAGTCGGCCGTCATCGCCTTACCCGACCCGATGGGCCGACTCCAAGGCGACGGAGATCGCGCCGAACTCGACCGGCTGCTCGGTCAGGCGAGCGCGGTGCTCGTCGGACCCGGATTGAGCGGGGCCGAGGAGGCGAAGGTACTCGTGGCGGCGGTGGCCGACGGTCTGGCCGCGGACATCCCGGTTGCACTCGACGCCTACGCGCTCGGCGTGCTGCCCGAGCTGACCGGACCGGCCGGGAAGCTGGCCGGGCGGTTCGTGCTGACTCCGAACGCTACCGAGGCCGGCTATCTGCTCGGGACCGAAGTAGCCGAAAGCGACGACCCGTCCGGTGTGGCCAGGCGGCTGGCCGACCGATGGCAGGCCGCGGTCAGCTATCACGGAGCGGTGGCCGGCCTCGGCGCGCCGGATCGCGTCGTTTCGACCGGCCACGCTGGACTGGGCACGTCCGGTAGCGGTGATGTGCTGGCGGGGATCGTGGTCGGGCTGCTCGCCCGCGGCGTGGACCCGGTACGAGCAGCGTGCTGGGGCACTTATCTGCACGCGGCGGCCGGCGACCGGCTGGCCGCCCGGGTGGGCCGCCTGGGCTTTCTGGCCCGCGAGTTGCTCGATGAGATCCCGCTCGTGCTCACCGAGCTGCAGGGCTAGCGGCTCCGTTCGGTGATCACACCGCTTCCGGAATGACCGTTGCCGGGAGTATCCCGGTTTGGACGACGTCGGCGGCAATCCCGCGCAGCTTGCGGTGCAGGTGCTGGCTGGCCGAGCGCAGCCGATCGAATGCCTGGTCGGCGGTGATCTGGTCGGTCGCCATCAGGATGCCGATCGCCTGTCCGATCTCGCGGTTGGTTGCCAGGGCCTGTTCCAGGTTGGCAGTCCGGACCCGGTGCACCTCCACGAGCTCGGCCAGACCAGCAATACGCATCGTGGCCACCGCCTGCCCGGCGATGAATCGGACGACCGTCACATCCCGGTCGTTCGGTCGAGCTGGATCCTTCCAGGTGCAGGTGACCGTCCCGAGGATCCGGGGCTCTCCCACAACCGGTTCGCTGCGGACGGCAACCGCCGCGCACCCCGGTGCGGTGGTCAGCTCCGCGTCCAACTCGCCGCGTGCTGCCGAACCTGGCGCCGCGGCGGTGTTGTCGGATTCCACGGCTGCGAGCTCGAACTTGACGTCGTCACAGCACGCCGGGACGCACTGGGCGATGAGTGCGGCGAAGATTTCCTGCGGCCCGGCCTGGGGTGGCCTGGAGTCCTGCCCGTCGATTGCCGGCTTTATGCGCGCAGCGACCGCGGGTTCGGAGTTCGAAATGGTCGACTCGCCGCGATGGGAAGCTGTCATGTGGTGCCACCCGAGATATCGGGGTTCCGGCGGTCATGAAGGCAACCGCCAGCGGCCGCGGCATGCGGGCCAGGCTGTTTTTCCAACCGATCGAACCGTACGGCGGTGCATCGGTAATGGCAAACAGGCGTTTGCATCCCAGGCATATGGCGCGCACAGTGAGGGGTCGCAGGGTTTCTCGCGCGTATTGACGATCAGAAATGCGCCGTCCTACGGATTCCGATTACCGGATGAAAAGTGATCCGGGACAGGCCGTGCCGTGTGGACCAATCCGAGATTCACGACGCAGGGACGATGGATGCCGGCGCCCTGCAGGAGATGCTGCTGCGCACGGACACGCTCGATGACTTTCTGGGTGAACTGGCGGTGCGCACGGCCCGTGAAACCAGCCATCGGTGTGGCATCACCGTGCGCTCGGAACGGGGTGAACCGTTCACGGCGGCCAGCAGCGACGAGCTGACCCGCAAATTGGACGAAATGCAATACGCGGAGGGAGCCGGCCCTTGTCTAGAGGCGCTCAGCACCGGCGTGCCGGTCTTCGTCACGGACATGGCCCTGGAGACGCGGTGGGGCCGCTACCCGCAACACGCGGTCGGAGTCGGGGCCTGCTCGTCGATGTCCTACCCGATGCTCAGCGGGGAGGTGGCCATCGGTGCGCTCAATCTCTACGCCTTCGAGCCGTCCGCATCCGGCAGTGCCATGCAAGCCCGGGCCGCGCAGATCGCCGAGCATGCCGCCGGTGCGCTGGCGCTGGCCCTGCGGATCGCCGAGCGTGGGGAGATGATCCACAACTTGCGGGTGGCCCTGTCGTCGCGGAGCACGATCGACCAAGCCATCGGCATCCTCATGGCCGAGCAGCGGTGCGACGCCGAAGCCGCGTTCCAACTCCTGCGCAAGGCGTCCCAGGGACGCAACACCAAGCTGCGCGACGTGGCCGCGGCGATCGTGACCGCCGTCGGCAGCTCCGAGCAGGCCGGGAATTAGCTGCTGCGCAGAGCGGGCAGCAGCTCCTTGTCGGCCCAGTCCAAGAATGCCGGTTGGGTGTCGCCGCCGATCTGGACGACCGCCACGTCGGTGAAGCCGGCCGAGACGAAGGACTGCACGGCCTCGATGTGCGCGTCCACGTCCGGCCCACAGGGAATGGCCTTGGCGACATCTTCAGGGCGCACGAACTGGGTTGCGGCCGCGAAACCGGCCGTGCTGGGCAATTCGGCGTTGACCTTCCAGCCGCCGCCGAACCACCGGAACTGGTCGTGCGCGCGCTCGGCCGCCTTGTCCGCCGACGGATCCCAGCAGATCGGGACCTGACCAACCCGGGGCTTGCCGGCACCGCCGGCCGCGTCGAAGCGTTCGGTCAGCTCCTGGTCGGGCTCGACGGCGATCATCACGTCGGCGTGGGCTCCGGCCAGCGCGACGGACTGGGCACCCGACACCGCCATGCCGATTCGCGGGCCATTGGATTCGAGGTCCCACAGCTTGGCCGAGTCGACCCGGAAGTGCTGGCCGGAAAAGTTCACGTACCCGCCGTCGAACAGCGCCCGGATAATCTGCACCGCTTCGTCGAGCATCTCCTGCCGCACGTTGGCCGCCGGCCAGCCGCGGCCGACGACGTGCTCGTTCAGGTTCTCGCCGGCCCCCAGTCCGAGGGTGAACCGCCCGCCGCTCAAGACGTCGACTGTGGCGGCCTGCTGAGCGACCACGGCCGGGTGATAACGCATGGTCGGGCAGGTGACGTAGCTCATCAGGTCCAGCCGCTCGGTGGCATGGGCGACGGCGCCGAGCGTGGCCCAGGCGTTGGGCGCGTGGCCCTGGCTGTCCAACCATGGGAAGTAGTGATCGCTGATCACGGCAAAATCGAAGCCGGCCTGCTCGGCGCGGACGGCGTCACGCACCAGTTCGCGGGGGCCGGACTGTTCGCACATCAACGTGTAGCCGAATCTGGTCATGACCGCCGTTCTACCCAGCGTTACACCACGAGTACCGGACGCGCCGACGTCGCCCGACAGCGCCCGCTAAGTTCTCCGAGGTGAGCGCCGAGCGTCGCCTGCTGGCCGTACCCGACAAGTTTCGGGGTACGGCCAGCGCCGCCGAGATCGCTCAGGCCATCATCCGAGCCGCCACCGCGGCCGGCTGGACCGCCGAGGCACTCCCGATGTCTGACGGCGGCGAGGGCCTGCTCGACTGCTTCGGGGGGCCGAACCGCACCACTGAGGTCAGCGGACCGCTCGGCCTCCCCGTTGCGGCGGCCTGGCGGTTGGACGGGAAACGGGCAGTGATCGAGATGGCGGCGGCGTCCGGCCTTTCGCTCGTTGCAGACCGCAACGATCCGTTGGCGGCAGACACTGCCGGTACCGGCCTGCTCATTGCTGCCGCGATGGACGGCGGAGCGAAGCAGATCATCGTGGGTGCCGGCGGGTCGGCGAGCACGGACGGCGGCCGGGGCGCCGTGGACGTCCTGCGTCGTCATGGCCGCCTCGACGGTAGCGGCGGCTATCAAGTCGTCGTCGCGGTCGATGTCAGCACCACGTTCGTCGACGCCGCGCGGCTGTTCGCGCCGCAGAAGGGCGCCGACACCGGTCAGGTGGCGGAGCTCACCGGCCGGTTGCGGTCACTCGCGGAGGCCTACCACGCTGAATTCGGCGTCGACGTCACCGCACTTGCCGGCAGCGGCGCGGCCGGTGGCCTGGCCGGTGGCTTGGCCGCGCTCGGCGCGAGCATCCGACCCGGCACCGAGTTGGTTGCCGACGAGCTGGATCTGCGATCGCGCATCGGTGCGGTCGATCTGGTGATCACCGGCGAGGGTCTGCTCGACGAGACCAGCGCCCTGGGCAAGGCGCCCGGCGCGATAGTCCGGATCGGGTCCGAGGTCGGCACACCGGTGGCCATGGTGGTCGGCGACGTTGCCGCCGGGGTCGAACCCGACGTGCCGACGGTGGCCTTGCTGCGGGAATACGGACGCGACGCGGCCTTCGGCGAGACCCTCCGCTGCGTCGAGTCGGCGGTCACCGCGCTGCTCGCGGCCTGCGGCACGTGAGTGGCAACTGAGCGGATTCCATGACGCAGCCAAATATGTCGGTGGACAGTGGGACACTTATTGGCATGGTGTCAGTGCAGACGCAGCAGCCTGCTACCAGGACACCAATGAGCCGTCGGTTCAACGGCCTGCTGCCCACTGGGCTGCTGCGCTGGCGGCGGCCGATCTGGTGGCAGGAAGTCGCCATCGTGCTGATCGGCTACCTGCTGTACTCGATGGGGCGCAATGCCGTCCCCCAGCAGGAATCAATCGCCCGGCGACACGCCCAGGGTGTGCAGAATTTGCAGGACGCCCTGCACCTGAACTTCGAACTGTCGCTGAATCACTACGTGGCCGCCCACGAGTGGCTCGCCCAGGTCATGGACTATTACTACGCGACGCTGCATTTCGTCGTGACGATCGGCGTCATGGTCTGGCTGTTCGTCCGTCGCCCGCATGTCTACCGCGGCGCCCGCACAGTGATGTTCGCGACCAGCCTGTTCGGTCTGCTCGGGTTCTACCTCTACCCGCTCGCCCCGCCCCGCCTGCTGCCCCAGTACGACTACGTCGACACCCTGCTGAAGTTCCACACCTGGGGATCGCTGGCCGACCCGTCGATCGCCGCGCACTCCAACCAGTTCGCCGCCATGCCCAGTCTGCACATCGCCTGGGCGCTGTGGTGCGGCATCGCCCTGCTGCGCTGCGCGCACTGGATGTGGGTCCGGGTCGCTCGGCGTGCTGTACCCCGTGCTCACGCTGCTCGTCATCGTCGGCACGGCCAATCACTTCGTGATCGATGCCGTCGGTGGTGCCGCCATCGTCGGCCTCGGTTTCGCAACGCAGTGGTTGCTGTCCGGCCGGGGGGCATACACGCCGCCGTTCGACGCGCCCGACTTCGGGCTGCCTGACCCGCCGCTGCCGACCTGGTCGCACGGCGCCAACGCGCGCTGACTCACCGGCCGGGACCGCTCGGGGCGTAGAAGACGTCCTCGACCACCCGGCGCGCGCGCCGCGCGACCCGCCGGTAGTCGTCGACGACCTGCCCGGGATCCTGGCCGGGCGGGTAGCCCAGTGCCCGTCCCACCGCACTGAGCGCGATTCCCTGGTGCGGCAACTGATCCTCGGCCTTGTCGCGCACGAGCATCAGCGCGTTGCGGACCCGGGTCGCCAGCCGCCAGGCCTCCGCGAGCAGGTCGGCCTGCGTCGGGGTGAGCAGCCCGGCCTCGTCGGCGGTTCGCAGCGCGTCGAGCGTTCGGGTGGTACGCAGACCGGCGACCTGATGGCCATGGGACAGCTGCAGCAGCTGAACCGTCCATTCGATGTCGGCCAAACCGCCCCGCCCGAGCTTGGTATGGGTCGCCGGGTCGGCTCCGCGCGGCAGCCGTTCGCTGTCCACCCGGCCCTTGAGTCGCCGAATCTCGACCAGATCAGCCGGCGAGACTCCACCGACCGGGTAGCGCACCGGATCGACCATGGCGATGAAACGGGCGCCCAGCTCGGCGTCCCCGGCGGCAAAGCGGGCCCGGAGCAACGCCTGGGCTTCCCACGGCGAGGACCACCGGGCGTAGTAGGACGCGTACGACGCCAACGAGCGCGCCAACGGGCCGTTACGGCCCTCAGGCCGCAGGTCGGCGTCAACGCCGAGCGGCGGATCGTTCGACGACGGCGCGGCGAGCGAGGCGCGCAGTCTGCCGGCGACATCCTGGGCGATCCGCGCCGCCTTCTCGTCAGAGGTGCCCGTCGTCCGCGGTTCGTAGCAGAACATCACGTCGGCGTCCGAGCCGTAGCTGGTCTCCGCGCCGCCGAGCCGGCCCATTGCGATGATGGCGAATCGGATCGGCAGTTCGCTCACCTGCAGGTCGGCGGCGACGGCCCGGATCGCAATTTGCAGCGCGACATCGAGAGTGGCCTCCGTCGTCGCGCTGATCGCCCTACAGACCTCAGCCACGTCGAGCCGCCCGAGCAGGTCCGCGAACGCGGTGCGCAGCAACTCCTGGCGGCGCAAGCCCCGCACGACCGCGACCGCGGCCGCCGGGTCGTCCTGACGCCCGGCCGAGTCGGACATCGCGGCCAAGGTGTCGGCTGGATCTCGCGGTACCAGCTCACTGTCGCTGGCCAGCATCTGTAGTGCCTCGGGCGCGCGGCCGAGCATCCGGGCAACATAGCGACTGGTACCGAGCAAGTGCGCCAACCGCGACGCCACCGCGCCTTCGTCGCGCAATAGCCGCAGGTACCACGGCGTCGAGCCCAATTCGTCGGACACCCGGCGGTAGGCGAGCAGTCCGCGGTCCGGGTCGGGCGCGTCCGCGAACTCTGACAGCAGGACAGGAAGCAGGGCCTTCTGCAGGGCAGCGCGGCGCGAAAGCCCGGCCGTGAGCGACTCGATGTGCCGCAGCGCCGCAGCCGGGTCGGCAAAGCCGAGGGCTGCGAGTCGACGGCCGGCTTCGGTTGGCGTGAGGCGCAGCCCGTCCGCCGGGACGCGAGCCACGGCCTGCAGCAGTGGACGGTAGAACAGCTTCTCGTGCAGTCGGCGCACCTCGCGGGCGTGCAGGGCCCACTCCGCCTCCCACACTGCCCGGGCGTCGCCGCGAGCGTCGGGCCGGTAACCCATCGCCCGGCCCAGCCACGACAGGACGGCGGGATCGTCGGGCACGACGTGCGTGCGGCGTAATCGGCGCAGTTGCAGCCGGTGCTCGGTCTCGCGAAGGAAGCGGTAGGCGTCAATCAAACTGACCGCGTCGTCGCGGCCCACGTACCCGCCGTCGCGCAGCGCGTCCAGGCCCGCCAGCGTGGCGCTCACGCGCAGGGCCTCATCGCCCCGGCCGTGCACCAACTGCAGTAGCTGGACGGCGAACTCCACGTCACGCAGCCCGCCCCGGCCGAGCTTGATCTCCCGCTCGGCTACGGCCCTCGGCAGGTTGGCGATCACCCTGCGGCGCATGGCCTGGACGTCCGCGACGAAGCCGGGCCGTTCGGCTGCCGTCCAAACGAGCGGAGCCATCGCCTGCTGATAGAGCTCGCCCAGCTCACGGTCCCCGGCCACCGGGCGGGCCTTCAGCAATGCCTGGAACTCCCAGGTGCTGGCCCAGCGGCGGTAGTACGTCTGGTGACTGGCGAGCGTGCGTACCAGCGGGCCGTCCTTGCCCTCGGGTCGCAGTCCGGCGTCGACCTCCCAGGCGACGGCGTGACAGATGCGCATCGTATCGGCGGCGAGGGCGGTCGCCGTGGCCAGCGCCCGTTCGTCGTCGACGTCCACACCGCCGGCCGTACCGGGCGCGGCAACGAACACGACGTCGACGTCGGACACGTAGTTCAATTCGCGGCCGCCGGCCTTGCCCATGGCGATGATGGCGAGCCGGCAGGGCTCAGCAGTGTCAGGCCGCCCGGCCGCAGCAACCGCCAACCCAGCCTGCAGCGTGTGCCCGGCCAGGTCGGCCAGCGCCTCGGTCACCTGACGCAGGTCGAGGTCACCGGCCAGATCCCGGCCGGCGATTGCGACCAGCTCGCGTCGGTAGGCAGCGCGCAGCGCCGTCACTGCTTCGGGCCCGACGAGGCGGGCCGGCTGTCCCATCGTTCCGGCGACGGGATCGGCCGGGTCGGCCCCGACCGAGTCGGCCAAGCGGGCCGCCACGCCCTCGGGGTCGTACTCCCCGACCAGCGCGCGCCAATCGCCGGGCACGGCGACCAGGTGCTCGGCCAGCGCGGACGAGACGCCCAGCAGGCTGAGCAACCGGGCCCGCAACTGCTTGCTCTGACCGAGCGTGGTGCGCAGCTCGGCGCCGCCCGGGCCGCCGATCATTTCGGCCAGCGCCCGAAGTACGGCGTCGGGGTCGGCGGTCCGGCCGATCGCGGCGACGATCGCGGCGGCCGGGTCGTCGGCCGGAGCGTTGGCCTCGGCGTCCCACCACAACAGCGGCTTTTTCGACAGCAGCTCGGCCGCCGCTGCCCCGTCGACGAACGCCAACCGCGCCAGCCGCAGGGCCAGCCGGCCCCCACTGGAAAGCTCAGTCATGTCCCGGCTGCCGCCGCTGCCCCACCGCCGGTGTTGGTAGCGGCACCGGGCCGTGTGCCGCGGTCGCCTCGGCAGCGAGCGCGGCGCGGATCGCGGCCGGGTCGGTGATCGGCTCCGCGGTGGAGGTCGGCACGCCCCGAGCGGGAGCAACCAGCCCAGGATTGTGCACCACCTCGGCGAACGACGCGGCGAATGGGGCCCAGACCTCGGCCACGTCGGCGTGCGCCGCATCCGAGCGACTGAGCAATCGCGGCACGTCGTAGCCGTCGAGTGCCTCAGCGTCGGCCGCGGCCCAGACGCGCACCAGCTCCGGCGTCGTCTCGATGTGGAACTGGGTGCCCCACGCCAGCCGGCCGAGCCGGAAAGCCTGGATCTCGGCGCCCGGTGAGGCCGCGAGCTGCACCGCTCCGGGCGGCAGGATCGTGATCGCGTCGAAATGCCACTGAATGACGTCCGGAGTGATCGGCAACGGCCCGAAAAGCGGATCGTTCGCGCTCGCCCCGCGCTTGGCGATCAGCTGGGCGCCGAACTCCGGCCCGCCGGGGTTGCGCTCGACCCGGCCACCGTTGGCCAATGCCAGCAATTGGCCGCCGAGGCAGATGCCCAACGTCGGCAGTTCGATGGCGACGGCCGCACGCAGCAGCGCGCGGACGTGAGGCAGCCACGGGGCGATGTCGTCGTCGGCCGCACCCATCCCGCCGCCGAGAACCAGCAGGCCGTCGTGGTCGGTGAGGTCGCCCGGCAACGGCGTCCCGTCGTAGGCCGGCACCACGTCCAGCTCCACGCCGGCGGCCGTGAGCCAATCACCCAACGGGCCGATGGGACCATCGGCGCCGTTCTGGACAACAAGAACCCGCGCGGCCATATCTCGATGGTAGTGAGCGCCCGATTGTGCAACTGCTGGCTGCCTGAGGGCAGCGCAAGTTGCACAATCGGGGTTAGAGGGCAGGCAGGTAGCGGCGCAGCTCGTAGGGGCTGACCTCGGCGCGGTACTCGATCCACTCCTGGCGCTTGTTCCGCAGGAAGAAATCGAAGACGTGCTCGCCCAGCGTCTCGGCGACCAGTTCAGACGATTCCATCACGCGCAGGGCGTCGGCGAGATTGTGCGGCAACTCGTCGTAACCCAGCGCGCGCCGTTCGGTGTCGGACAGGGCCCAGACGTCGTCCTCGGCACCGGGCGGCAGTTCGTAGTTCTCCTCGATGCCCTTCATGCCCGCGGCGAGCAGCACCGAGAACGCGAGGTAGGGATTGCAGGCCGAGTCGGGACTGCGCATCTCGACGCGGGTGGAGTTGGCCTTGCCCGGCTTGTACATCGGCACCCGCACCAGGGCCGAGCGGTTGGCGTGCCCCCAGCACACGAACGTGGGCGCCTCGACCAGTTGACCGCGCGCGGCGTAACCGAACAGCCGCTTGTAGGAGTTCACCCACTGGTTGGTGACGGCCGTGATCTCGCGTGCGTGGGTCAGGATGCCGGCGATGAACGCCCGCGCCGTCTTGGACAGGTTCAACTCGTCGGACGGGTCGTGGAACGCGTTACGGTCACCTTCGAACAACGACAGGTGCGTGTGCATGCCACTGCCGGGCTGGTGCTGGAACGGCTTGGGCATGAACGTGGCGTGCGCACCGTGGGCCCGTGCGACCTCTTTCATCACGTGCCGGAACGTCATGATGTTGTCGGCCATCGACAGCGCATCGGCGTAGCGCAGATCGATCTCCTGCTGGCCGGGTGCGACCTCGTGGTGGCTGAACTCGACCGAGATGCCCAACCCCTCGAGCGTCGCCACGGCAGCACGGCGGAAGTCGTGCGCACTGTCGTGGCTGGTCATGTCGAAATAGCCGCCGTTGTCGATCGGCTCCGGCTCGGAACCGTCGATCGGGCGGTTCTTCAGCAGGAAGAACTCGATCTCTGGATGGGTGTAGAACGTGAAACCCCGCTCTGCCGCTTTGGACAGCGTGCGACGCAGTACGTATCTCGGGTCGGCCCACGAAGGCGAGCCGTCGGGCATCTGGATGTCGCAGAACATCCGGGCCGAGTCCGCGGGCGAGCCGTCGGGCTCGGGCAGGATCTGGAAGGTCGCCGGGTCGGGGCGAGCGATCATGTCGCTCTCGCTCGCGCGCGCGAAGCCCTCGATGGCCGAGCCGTCGAAGCCGATGCCTTCCTCGAACGCGCCGTCAAGCTCGGCGGGGGCGACGGCCACGGATTTCAACGTGCCGAGGACATCGGTGAACCACAGCCGCACGAAGCGAATCTGACGATCCTCGAGCGTGCGCAGCACAAATTCCTGTTGGCGGTCCACGGCTCCCCAGAGTGGCCTGGTCTTGTTACCGCGAGGTTACGCGATGGCCCGGGGATACTCGGACCGGTCGACTCAGTGCAGCGCGCTGCCCTTGACCCAGGTCGACCACGGCACGCTCCAGTCGCCGTTCTGCCAGACCTGCAGCTTCGGACCGCCCGACTGCACGACCTCTACGACATCGCCGGTAAGGGCGGTCTGGTAGTACCAGCGGGCGTTGTCGAGGTTGAGGTTCAGGCAACCGTGCGACACGTTGCTGTGGCCCTGGGCCCACACCGTGGTGTCCAGTTCGTGCAGGTAGATGCCGTCAACGCTGATCTTGGTGGCCCAGTAGACGTTCTCGGGTGCGTAGCCCAGCGGCGAGTTCGCCGGCAGGCCATAGCTGTCTGAAGACATCACGGCCGGGTTCTCGTGGGCGATCACCGTGTAGGTGCCGGGCATCGTCCAGAGGGCGATCGAGCCGTTCTTGCCCTGCACGTAGCCGCCCTGCCCCATCGACGTAGGCATCGTGCGCATGAGCTTGTTGTTGAAGTACACCTTGACCTGGTGCGTCTGAGCGTTGGCGACGGCAATGTGCTGGGCGCCGATCTTGAATGCCACTGTCTTGTCGGCCTGGCCGTAGAGACCCTGCCCGACCTGCACGCCGTAGACCTTGGCGGTCACGCGGACGTTGGTGCCCGGCGCCAGGAAGTGCTGCGGACGCCAGTGCACGTTCTGGTTGTCGACCCAGTTCCACGATCCGTTGACCTTCGGCTTCGTGGTGACGATCAGAGCCTGCTCGGCCGCCTTCTTGTCGGTGATCTCTTCGTCGAAGTGCACCACCGGAACGATGCCGACGCCGTAGGTCGCGCCGTTGTCCAACGTGTAGGCGCCCGGACGTTGCAAGTAGGGCATCGTCATGTTCGCGGGCGTCACGGTCGTGAACTTGGACTTCTTGGTGGTCTGCTTGCCGTCGGCGTTCACGGCGACCGCCGTCAACGTGTAGGTCCGGCTGTAGCCGAGATCCTCGGTGTTCTGCCAGGACGTGCCGTCGGCGGCGAGCTTGCCTCTGACGCTCTTGCCGTCGGGATTCACCATGTTGACCGAGGTCAGCTTGCCGGCGGCCACGGTGACGGTAACCGGCTTGGCCGGGCTCAGCCCGGTCCCGACAGCGGGCGCAGTTTTGATCAGGGCCGGTGCCGCGGCGGCGGTGCTGCTGGCCGCGTGCGAAGCCGAAGTCGCCTTGCTGCCGCGGGCCGGGGCGGGGCTGCCACCGCTCTTGTCCTTGGACGTGCAGGCCGACAGCGCGCTCACGACCACGAGCGTGGCGGCCGCGGCGCCGACTACGAGCCGACGGCGCGACCCGGCCGCACGCCGCGGACCAGTCGACGCGGGTATTGGCCCGCTGGGCACCACGTCGGACATTCCGGCCTCCGAAACCACATCGCCCCCCGGCGGTCATGACGGCACAGCACGTGCCGCCTCACATTGTCGCTCACGTCCGCCGCGCAGCCGGGACCTGCCGGACACGATCGGCTTACAGTCTGTAGACGCTCGGTCACGCGCTCAGGTTGCGTCCGTGACCGAATCGACACAATTATGCCGCAGGTGCCGGGTCCCGCTGCCAGGTGTGACGTGGGCGGCGCCGACGAGTGCGTCGCGGTGCAGTGCGGAACAATGGAATCGTGCCCACGCTCCGGCTCGCGCTTGCCCAAGTGAACTGCACGGTTGGCGATCTCTCCGGCAATGCCGCCGCGGTGCTCGCCGGGACTCGTGCGGCCGCTGCGGCCGGAGCCGACCTGGTGGCCTTCCCGGAGCTGGCAATCACGGGCTATCCGCCCGAGGACCTGGTGCTGCGCGAATCGTTCCGGGCTGCGTCGTGCGCGACGCTGGACCGCTTGGCTGCCGATCTGGGCACCGCCGGCTGCGGCGACATCGCGGTCATGGTGGGTTATGTCGACAGCGACCGCGGACCTCGCAACGCGGCGGCCTTCCTGCTCGGCGGCCGGGTCGTCGCCCGTTACTACAAGCATCACCTGCCCAACTACGGCGTTTTCGACGAACGGCGCTACTTCGTACCGGGCACGAACCTTGTCGTCGTGCGCTACCGCGGCGTCGACATCGCGTTGACCGTCTGCGAAGACCTGTGGCAGGACGGCGGCCCGTTCACCGTCGCTGGAGCCGCTGGTGTGGGTCTGGTGCTGAACATCAACGGCTCGCCGTACGAGCGCAACAAGGACGACATCCGGCTGCGCCTTCTGCAGCGACGCGCCGCCGAGGCCGGTGCGCCGGTGCTCTACGTCAATACGGTCGGCGGGCAGGACGAGCTCGTCTTCGACGGCGACTCCATGGTCGTCACCGCTGATGGCGCGGTGCTCATGCGCGCGCCGCAGTACGTGGAAGGCATGTACTACCTCGACCTGACCGTGGCCGATGCGTCGCCGGCTCCCCCGGTGGTCACCTGCGCGGCCATGACCGTCGAACGAGTCGACACCGGCGTGCCGGCCATCGCATCACGCGGCGTGGCCGCACCGGTGGTCCTGGCCGAGCGGATGAGCGACGAAGCCGAGGTGTGGGGTGCGCTGGTCACCGGCCTGCGCGACTACGTGCGCAAGAACGCGTTCTCCTCGGTCGTACTAGGCGTTTCCGGTGGCATCGACTCGGCCGTCGTCGGCGCGGTCGCCGCCGAGGCAATCGGCGGTGCGAACGTCTTCGGCGTCTCCATGCCCAGCGCGTACTCATCCGAGCATTCGCGCTCCGACGCCGCTGACCTCGCCCAGCGGCTCGGCGCCAACTACCGGGTTGTGCCGGTCGCGCCGATGGTCGACGCGTTCGTCTCCTCGCTCGGGCTCAGCGGCTTGGCCGAAGAGAACGTGCAAGCCCGCGTTCGCGGTACGACGCTGATGGCGATCTCGAACGCCGAAGGCCACCTTGTGCTGGCCACGGGCAACAAGAGCGAACTCGCCGTCGGCTACTCCACCATCTACGGCGACGCGGTCGGCGGGTTCGCACCACTGAAGGATGTACCGAAGTCACTGGTGTGGTCGCTCGCTCGCTGGCGCAACGCGGTCGCCCAAGACCGTGGCGAGGTCGCGCCGATCCCGCCGAACTCCATCAGCAAGCCGCCGTCGGCCGAACTGCGGCCGGGTCAGCTCGACACCGACTCGCTGCCGGACTACGCCGTACTCGACGCCATTCTCGAGCTGTACATCGACGCCGACGCCAGCGTGGAGCACATCGTCGCTGCGGGCTACGAGCCCGAGCTGGTTCGAAGGGTGGTTTCCCTCGTCGACGCGGCGGAATGGAAACGGCGCCAGTACCCGCCTGGGTCCAAGATCAGTTTCAAATCATTCGGCCGGGATCGCCGGCTGCCCATCACGAATCGCTGGCGGGAGTTCGAGCCCTCATCGGCAGTTGGCGCCGCGCCGGGCACGTGAGCGTCGTCTCAGCAGCCCACTACAGACAGATCGTCGTATCGGAGGCAGGATTGAGGCGTCCACATTACGTGCCCGGGGACCGGCAAGCCGGCCTCGAGGAGAGAAGTGAGGCACAGCCATGAGCCAGACCTCCCTGTACGGCGGCGTGCAAAACCGGCGGATCACCATCCGAGATCTGCAGAGCGCCAAGACGTCCGGCGAGCGGTGGCCGATGCTGACCGCCTACGACTACTCGACCGCCCGGGTTTTCGACGCGGCCGGCGTGCCGGTGCTCCTCGTCGGCGATTCCGCGGCCAACGTCGTCTACGGCTACGACACCACGGTGCCGGTCAGCGTCGATGAATTGCTGCCACTGGTGCGCGGCGTCGTGCGCGGCACCAAGCGCGCACTCGTCGTCGCCGACCTGCCGTTCGGCAGTTACCAGGCCTCACCGCAGCAGGCGCTCGAGACGGCCACCCGGTTCATGAAGGACGGCGGCGCCCAGGCGGTCAAACTCGAAGGTGGTCAGCGGGTCACCGCGCAGGTCGAGGCGCTCGTGGCAGCTGGCATACCGGTCATGGCCCACATCGGCCTGACCCCGCAATCGGTGAATGCATTGGGCGGCTACCGGGTGCAGGGTCGCGGCGACGAGGCCGCGCACCGCATGCTGCAGGACGCCAAGGCTTTGCAGCACGCCGGCGCATTCGCGGTCGTGCTCGAAGTCGTACCGTCCGACGTAGCCGCACAGATCACCGCAGCACTGAACATCCCGACGATCGGCATCGGGGCCGGCCCGTCGTGCGACGCGCAGGTGCTGGTCTGGCAGGACATGGCTGGGCTGCGCGGCACCGACAAGCCGGCCAAGTTCGTCAAGGAGTTCGCCGACGTAGCCGCCGTGCTGACCGACGCCGCCACCCGCTTCGGCGACGAGGTCCGCGCCGGCAGCTACCCGGCCCCGGAACACGAATACCACTGAGCCACATCCGGCGGGGCGCTCTGCCCTAACGGCCGGATGCCATCGGCGTGGCCGCAACGTGACGAACCGCCGGGCACCTCAAGCCGGTCGCGTGATGCGGCTGGTCGAGAGGTGCACCGGCGGCCCGATGCGAACCAGGAACGGCTGACCGCAGTCGGCGTCAGTCCGCTCGGCGATCGCTAGCGCGAGGTGCGCTTCGTCGCCTTCTTGGCAGCGGTCTTGCGGGCCGGAGCCTTCTTCGCCGCGGTCTTCTTGGCCGGCGACTTCCGGGCTGCAACCGTCCGCTTGGCCGGAGCCTTCTTGGCGGCTGACTTGCGGGCGGAAGCCTTCTTGGCTGGCGCCTTCTTGGTTGCTTTCCTGACCGCCGACTTCGTTGCCTTCTTCGCAGGCGACCGCTTCGCTGCTGCCTTCTTGACAGCAGACTTCACTGCCTTCTTCGCAGGCGACCGCTTTGCCGCGGTCTTCCGTGCTGGAGCTTTCTTCGCCGCGGACCTCTTGGTCGCAGCCTTCCTAGGTGCAGTCATGCGTTTGCCTCCTCGGCAGGTGTCAACGAATTCTCATTCGTCGACATCAAGTGGACGATGCAATGCATGCGCACGTCAACACGCCACGCCGGTTCTTTGTGCGCGAGCAACGCGCGCCGAATTGCGACGAAGCCCCGAGGTCTGCGGCTGATCTTCACTGAAGTGCCTATCGCATAAGGCTTATCTCGTCCCGTAAAGTCGATCTACGTGCACAAGTGCATGCGGAGCCGCGAAAAAACTTTCTGCCGGTTTCGTGTCGCGGACGCGTCGCAATGCAGTGTCGCGGTCGCGCTTCATCGACGTCGGCGTCCTCAGCTCGTCGGGTAGCGCATGCCGAACGCACATATCGCGCGAAGTGCGAATGCGCAGAATGCGGACACGCGACTCGTCAGCAGAATTCGCTGACAATCAGGAATCCTGACGATGTGAACATTGCGACCGCGGTGGCCCGATTCGCGCGGGCGCTCAGCCGAACAGATGCAGATTGACCGTGAGCTTCGGGTTGGCGTTGTGGGCCAACGTCAGCGCCTGAGCCGGCCACCAGGCTCCAGCAGCGGGGTCAACTGTGTTGCCGTACACGGGATCGCCGGGACCGGCCGTTCCCCGCGTGCATTGGCCGTCGGACTCACCGATCGTCTTGACGAACAGGTAGGCGTCGGCCAGCGGCACACCGGTACTGGCTGTCGGCCGCGGACCGATGCCCCGGTCCGGTGGGTTGCACCAGTTCTGCGGATCGGGGTACGCGGCGGCGGGCGGGTTCCATGCGCCCCGGCCGTTGCGGCTGGTGTCGACCACGAAGTGCTTGAGGGCCGAGGCAGGCGGAGCCAACGTGTCCACGTGCTCGGCGTACCACTCGTCGGTGAGGTGCCAGGTCGTCGGGTCGCTCGCTGTTGCCGGGTAGTACTGGCTCGCGCACGACGAGGTGTCTGCCGCCGCCGCCGTCGCGTACCAGATGCACTTGGACAGCCAGGTGCCGTATTCGTCGACCTGGTCGGTCGGTTGGAAGTTTGAGACGTTGAGGAAGAAGCCCTGGGCGTTGGCGACGTCGGCCTCGATCAGGCGCTGGGCCATGTCGCCGACCGAGTGCCACTGACTGTGGCCCGCGTCGAGGTAGACCGACGTGCGCGGTTGCGCCTCGAGCACGCTGACGGCATATCTGATGTCGGCGATCCGTGCGGCGGTGATCGCTCCCGTGGGATCGCTGGTTGCGCTGCAGTCCGACGGCAGGTTCGCAAGGGCGTCCGGCTCGAGAATCACCACCGCCTTGTTCGCACCGAGCGCGTCGGCGAACGCGGCGATCCATTCCCGATATGCGGCGTCGGACTGGGCACCGCCGGCGGAGTACTGCGAGCAGTCCCGCAATGGGATGTTGTAGGCGACGAGCACCGCGACGGTGTGGTGCCGGGTGGCCCGGCGCGTAAGGTCCGCGACCTGCTGATGGACTTCGGCCGGCGTTCCCTTAGTGAACCAGGCCGCCTCGGGCCAGGTGGCGAGCTTGGCCATGGTTATCGCGTCGGCGACCCGGTGGGCGCGGAGGTAGGTGATCGCCTGACGCGCTGCTCCGTTGTTCGGATCCACGTAGAAGCGCGTGCCTGCGGCCAACGCCCGTCGGCTCGAGGTCGGGCCGGCCACCGCCGGACTGGCGACGAGGCAGGTCAACGTGGCCGCGGCGATGGCCGCGACCAGGCGGCGACAGGTCCGGGACACAACGGCTCCTCGGGGCTCACGACGAGATCGCTCTGGTGATGATTTGTGACGGTATGCGGCGGCGACGCCGCTGTAAAGAAGTCGGGAAGGCGTCGAAGCGACGGCGGTGGCGACGCTGGACCGTCAATGCGGCCGACGGGGGCGCGTGTCGTCGGCGCGCCGCGATCGTGAACCCGAGCACGTCCGGGAGCCAGGATCCGGGCGACGGACGAGTCGACCTCTAAGCCGGATCCTGTCCCGACGTTCGCACGTCGGGTGACGGCCATCCATCTCGGCCTGCCGTTGCCGACAGGCTCTAGCGATCTACCCGCAGGCTCGGGCGGGCCACCCTCAATCGCCTGCGCGAATCACCTCGTTGCCGAGGCGATTCTTCTCGATCTTGCTCCGGGTGGGGTTTACCTAGCCGGTCCGGTCACCCGCACCGCTGGTGGTCTCTTACACCGCCGTTTCACCCTTACCAGCGCTCGCGCGCTGGCGGTCTGTTTTCTGTGGCACTGTCCCGCGGGTCGCCCCGGGTTGCCGTTAGCAACCACCCTGCCCTGTGGAGTCCGGACTTTCCTCGGCGAGATCCGAAGATCCCGACGCGGCCGTCCGGTCGGCTCGTCCGCCGCACGGCCATGCTACGCGGACCGAGGTCCTACCCTCGACGGCGAAGCGACCAATCGGAGGTCCCCCCATGCCCGAACCCACCGGTGCCGAGCTGACCGCGGTCCATGCGCGCCGCGAGGCGCTGCGTAGCAAGTACCTGCGTCCGCTGGCCCAGCGGCCGCCGAGCACGGCCCGCGGCGTGCACCACGCCGCGTTCATCTGCAAGGACGTTGAGGAGACGATCCGGTTCTACCAGGAGTTCCTCGGCTTCCCACTCGTCGAACTGGTCGAGAACCGCGACTACATCGGCTCGAGCCACTTCTTCTTCGACATCGGCAACCGCAACCTGCTCGGATTCTTCGACTTCCCCGGCCACGATCACCCGCCGTTCAGCGAGACGATCGGTGCGCTGCAGCACATGGCGATCTCCGTGTCCGGCGAGCAGTTCCGGGCGGCCAAGGCGAAGCTCGACGAAGCCGGCGTCGAATACCTGGGGCCGGACCGCGGTGCGGACGACAGCCTGTACTTCCGCGATCCCAATGGGTTAGGACTCGAGCTTTACCACGAGCAGCTCGGCCGGTTCGAAGGATCGCAGTTGCTGCCGGACTGAGGCAGATAGCCTGCCGAAGTGCATGGGGCGGGCGCGGAGGCTCTGGCGATCGCGCTGCTCGTCCTCACGCTTTTCGCCGCCGTCGCGCGCCCGCGCGGGCTCAGCGAGGCTGTGGTTGCGGTGCCGGCCGCCGGGGTGCTCGTCGCCACGGGTGCCGTGCCGCTGGCCGCCGCGAACCAACGACTCCGCGAAATCGGTCCCACGGTGGGGTTCCTCGCCGCGATCCTCGTGTTCGGCCACCTATGCGCGGAGGCCGGTGTCTTCGACTACCTCGGCTCGGTCGCGGCTCGGGCCAGCGGCGGCAGCACGACCCGCCTGCTCGCGCTGGTTGTCGTGATCGCGGCGGGCGTCACGGCCGTACTCACCCTGGACGCCACTGTCGTGTTGCTGACCCCGGTCGTGCTGACGACGGCCGCACGACTCGAGATCCCCGCGCGGCCGGCTGCGTACGCCTGCGCGCATCTGGCCAACAGCGGCTCGTTGCTGCTGCCTGTTTCCAACCTGACGAACCTGCTGGCGTTCGGCGCGTCGGGGTTGTCGTTCGGGCGCTTCGCGGCGTTGATGCTGGCGCCCTGGCTGGCGGCGGGCGTGGCGGAGTGGCTCGGCCTGCGGGTGTTCTTCCGCCGTGACCTTGCGCTCGCGGGGCGCCCCGCCGCCGACCGACCCGAGGCGCCGCGATTCGCCCTGGTCGTCCTCGGCCTGACGGTTGCCGGTTTCGTGCTCACCTCGACCCTGCACGTCGCACCCGCTTGGGCCGCACTCGCCGGCTGTTTCGCGCTGCTCGTGCCCAGGGCGTACCGGCTCGACCTTCGTCCGCTGCGGCTGGTGGCCGAAGCCAGTCCGGGGTTCTGCCTGTTCGTGCTGGCACTCGCGGTGGTCGTCGATGCGGTGACCCGCCACGGCCTGGGTCAGGCTCTGGGTCACCTCGTGCCGTCGGGAGATGCGCTGCCGGCGCTGCTTCTGCTCGCCCTGGTCGCGGCCGTCCTCGCGAACCTGGTGAACAACCTGCCGGCGACGTTGGCGCTGGTGCCCCTCGTCGCCGGCAATCCCGCGGCGGTGCTGGCCGTGCTTCTCGGCGTCAACATCGGACCCAACGCGACCTACCCCGGATCGCTGGCGACCTTGCTGTGGCGGCGACTGCTGCCAGCCCGCGACCGGCCCCGCGCGCTGGAGTTCCACGCGCTCGGCGCCCTGACGGTCGCACCGATCCTGGCGCTGACGACGCTGGCGCTGTGGGCCGGGCTGCGCGTCGTCGGGCCGTGAGCGCGTTCGGATCAGACCAAGTGGCTGGTGTCGTTGACCAGACGGACCGAGCAGTTGCCGTCGGCGTAGTAGTCGAGCATTGACACCGAGGCGGTGTCGAGGTGGATCCGGAACAGACTCACCGGCGGCGCGTCCAGCGCCAGCCGGATGAGCGTCTTGATCGGAGTGACGTGGGTGACGACCACGACCGTGCGACCGGGATGTGACGCAATGACCGCATCGCGACCCCGGCGCACGCGGCGTGCGGCCGACGCGAACGACTCCCCCTCTGGTGGCGCCGCGTCGGGCGAGGTCAGCCAGGCCGACAGTTCGGCCGGAAAGTCCCGCTGCACCTCGTCGAAGGTCTGCCCTTCCCACCCGCCGAAGTCGACCTCGGCCAAGTCGTCGTTCACCTCGACGCTGAGCGAGAGCGCGGTCGCGATCGCGTCAGCGCTCTGCTGGGCTCGCCGCAAGGGTGAGCTGACGACAGCCGCCACGTCGCCGAAGGCAGGAGCGCGTTTGGCCAGTGCGTCTACCTGCCGTTGCCCGACTTCGTTGAGCGCAAGTTCGTTACGGCCGGAGAATCGCTTGGCCGCGGAGTGCTCGGTGGAGCCGTGCCGCACCAGGACCAGGCGCGTCGGCGGTTCGGTTGGCAACGTCCACATGGTCTGCTGCGTAGGCGTCGGCACCGGCCTCGGCGCGACGCGCGGGGCCGTGCCGAGAGCTCGGTCCATCGCCTCGTTCGCCAGCCGGTCGGCGTGCGAGTTCTGCTCGCGTGGAATCCATTGGAACGTCACCTCGTCGAAGCGCGACCGCAAGGCCACGGCTTCGCGGGCCAGCGGCTTCATCGACTCGTGCTTGATCCGCCACCTTCCGGACATCTGCTCGACGACGAGTTTCGAGTCCATGCGCACGGCCACCCGGCGCGCGCCCAGCTCGGCAGCCGCGCTGAGACCGGCGATCAACCCGCGGTATTCGGCGACGTTGTTCGAGACCACGCCCAGCGATTCCATGCGCTCGGCCAGGACTTCCCCGGTGGCCGCGTCAAACACGACCGCGCCGTAACCGGCCGGGCCGGGGTTGCCGCGCGAGCCACCGTCGGCCTCGACGACGACAGCGTCGACCATCGCGGTCACAATCCGGATTCGGCTGTGCGGACCAGGATGCGACGGCAGTTGTCACAACGGACCACGGCGTCCGGCTCGGCTCGGCGCACCGCCGCCAGCTCACTGCCCGACAACTCGATGCGGCATCCCTCGCACCGACGCTGCCGGAGCACGGCCGCCCCCACGCCGCCGCCGTGCTCGCGCGCCCGTTCGTAGACCGCGAGCAGGTCCGGGGGCAGTTCGGCGGCGATGGCGGCGCGTTCGGCTGCGCGCTCGGCCGATGCCGCGTCGATCTCGGACAGCAGAGCGTCGCGGGCGACCCGCAACTCCGCCAACTCGCCCTCGAGCACAACTCGCTGCGAATTCAGTCCCGCCAGCGCGCCCTCGCCCTCTTCCCGTTGCTCCATGACCTCGAGAAGCTCGTCCTCGAGCGTGGACTGGCGCCGGGCCAACGTCGTCAGCTCGTGCTGCAGTCCCTCGAGCTCCCGGCCCGGCAGGCCGCCCGAGCGCAGTCGTTGCTCGTCGCGACTGGCGCGACCCCGTACGGTTTCGACCTCGTTCTCGAGCCGGCGCTGCTCGCGCGCGATATCGCCCAGGCGCGTCTCGGCGTCGACCACGTCGGTGTGCAACGCGCGGTCGCGCTCTTCGCGCTCGGCGATCGCGGCCAGCTCGGGCAGCGCCTGGCGGCGATGGGCTTGCTGGGCGAGGAAGGTATCCGCGGCCTGCAGGTCCAGCAGGCGCAGCTGGACGGCCGAGCTCAACGCGTTGGAGTTCACGAAGTGATCGCACTCGTTTCAGGTGACGGGGCGTGCAGCGTCCACGGATCGGTGACGCGGCGCGAGACTCGCACCTCCACCGTAGTGCCGAACGCGGCACGCAAGCGGGCGGCCACGGCGTCCAGCCAGGGCGCCTCGGTCGCCCAGTGGGCGGCGTCGACCAGAGCCATGGCGTCGGCGCCGCGTTCGGCGACGGCCTCGACGGCGGCGTGGTGCTTGAGATCGGCCGTGAGGAAGACGTCGGCGCCGGCCCGGCGAGCGTCCTCGATGTACGCGGCTCCGGAGCCGCCGCAGACGGCCACGGTTCGAACCAGGCGAGCGGGCTCGCCGGCCGCCCGCATGCCCCATTGCGTGGCGGGAAGGGCGGCGGCGGCCTGCGCGAGGAAATCGCGCAGCGGCACTGCCTCGGCCAGCTCGCCGACGCGTCCTGACCCCCGCCGGCCCGGGATCGGCAACCCGGCCAGTAGATCGAAGGCCGGCTCCTCGTAGGGATGGGTGGCGCGAAGGGCCGCGACGACGGCGCGGCGACGTTTAGCCGGCACCACCATCTCGATCCGGGTCTCGGCCACCTGCTCGATCTCGCCGATCTGCCCGAGCGCCGGATGCGCACCGCCGAGTGGGCGGAAGGTGCCGGTCCCTTCGCTCGTCCAGGCGCAGCGGTCATAGTCTCCGACCGCTCCGGCCCCCGCGTCGGCCAATGCGTCGATGAGGCGCTGCGCGTCCGGCGCCGGCACGTACGCGACGAGCTTGCCGAGCGGCTCGTCCGGCTGGGGCGCGAGGGGGCCCACGCCCGTCAGGCCGATCCGCTCGGCCAGGGCGTCGGAAACGCCGGGATCGGCGATGTCGGCATTGGTGTGGGCGACGAAATGCGCGACGCCGCCGCGAATGAGTCGGTGCACGAGCGCGCCCTTGGGATCGTCGGCCGGCACACCGTGCACCCCGGTGAGCAGCAGCGGGTGGTGCGTGAGCAACAGCCCGGAGCCGGTTTGAAGGGCTTCGGCGACGGTGGCCGGCACGGGATCGACGGCCAGGAGCACGCGCTCGACCGGCTCGTCCGGGTCGCCGCACACGAGACCGACCGCATCCCAGGGCTCGGCCCAACACGGGTCGAACCAGCCGTCCAAAGTGGAGATAAGGTCAGCGAGCCGCGGCACGACCGCGAACCTACCGCGCCCGATGGACCACCTGAGGGCTCGGATGCGTGACAATGGTGGCCGGACGGACGCTGGAGGCGGTTTCGCACATGCTGTTTTTCGACGGCCTGCTCGGCTTGGTCTTCCTCGGGTTGTGGATCTTCTGCATCATCGACGTGATCACGACACCGGAGAGCCAATGCCGCAACCTGCCCAAGATCGCCTGGTTGCTGATCGTGATCTTGCTGATGGACATCGGCTCCATCGCCTGGCTGGTCGCGGGCCGGAACTGGGATGGCGCGGCGCGGGCGCCGCTGACCAGGGCCCCGGCTTCGCCGCGAGGGCGCACGGGCACCGGCAATCCGGACGACGACGAGGAATTCCTCGCGTCTCTGCGCACCCGGGCCGAGGAACAGCGCCGTCGCGCCCGGGAGGCGCAGGAGGACCAGCCCGGTCCACGCACGAAGGATGAGCCAGAACGCCCGCTCGAGGAGCCCTAGGTCGGCGAACCGAAAACCGGGCCCAGCTCAGCCCCGTGGTCGGCCAGCAGCAGCACCTCGTCGCCGGCCTGAAGGTGGGTTCGGCCGCGTACCTGCAGGAGTTGGCCGTTGCGGCTGACCATGCTGATCCAGGCCGTCTCGCCGACGTCGAGGTCGCTGATCGAACAGCCGTCGGCGGGTGAGCCGGCCCGGACGTAGTAGCGCCGGAGGCCCTCAGGCTCGTCGCGAAACCGCATGCCCAGCGCCCAGGGCTCGGGCTCGACCACCCGCATCGGGACGTTGAGCAGCCGAGCAAATGTCGGGACCAGTCCCCCTTGCACCACCACCGAGATCAGCACGACGACGAAGATGACGTCGTAGATGCGCGACGCGTCGGCAACGTCGCCGGTGAGCACGAACGTGCCGAGCACGATCGGGACCGCGCCCTTGAGCCCGGCCCACAGCACGAAAGCCCGCTCTCCCAGGCGCAGTCGGATCGGCACCAGCACGAGCGCGACAAGCACCGGTCGAACCACCAGGATCAGCAGCGCGGCCAGGGCCACGCTCTGCCAGACGTCACCCCCGTGCAGCACGTGCCGCAACGAGATCGTCAGGCCCAGCACGGTGAAGACGACGATCTCGGCGACGGTCGCCAGCCCGGATGTGAAGTGCTCGATCTCGCGCTTGTAGGGCGCCCGGGCGTCGCCGACGATGATTCCGGCCAGGAACACCGCGAGAAAGCCCGAGCCGTGGGCGACGGCCGCCGCGCCGTAGATCAAGCAGCCGAAGGCGACGGTCTGGACGGGATAGAGCGCGGCGTTGGGCAGTGGCACCCGGCGCATCAGCTGGAGCAGCAGGTAGCCCCCCAGGGCGCCGACCGCCGCGCCCACCACCATCTGCAGCGCGAATTCGCCTACTCCGTGGGCGACGGCCGCGACGCCGCCACCGGTGGCGCCGAGCAGGCTGACCATCAACGCGATGGCGACCGGGTCGTTCGTGCCCGACTCGCCTTCGATGATCGTCCCGGTCCGTCCCCTGATCTCCCGGCGGCCCAGTACCGAGAACACGACCGCCGGGTCGGTGGGTGACAGCGCCGTGCCGAGCAGGAAAGCCGAAAGCCACCCCAACCCCAACAGCAGGTGGGCCAGCACAGCCATGCCGACGGCGGTTACCGCGGTACCGGCCACGCCCAGCCACACGATGGCACCGGCGGAAGCGCGGAACCGCGACCAGCCGATGTGCATTCCTCCGTCGAAGAGGATGACCAGCAGCGCGACGGTCACCAACCTTTGGTCGACCCGGATCGGCAGGTCGCGAAGGGTCGGGAAGATGTCCGACGCAATGGCGGCGACGATCAGGAAGAAGGCAGGGGCGGGTACCTGCAGGCGCTCACTGAGCCGATTCGACTGGACTGCGAGTACGGCGGCGAGTGCGACCAGAGCGACCGCGAACCCGAACGGGACGACGTCATCCACCGGTCGCTCCGGCGAGGTCCTGAACGGGCGTTCGGCCCTGAGCCACGTCGCAACTGCGCCCCGACCCGATGTTCTGGCGGTCCAGATAGAGCGTCGATGCGACGACCTGCTGACCGCTCGAGGTCGTCGTGTCGCTCGTCGACGGCGGTGGGCCTTGGAGTTGGAAGCGCACCACCTTGGTGAACTGACAGTCCGGCGCCACTGATTCGATGGTGAACTCGATCGGCGGCGCCGGCACGCCGCGGTTGATGTTGTCCAGGCCGCCGGCGCCGGTGGAACCCTCGACGAGATTGATCGCGGCGCCGTCACGTTGTAGGTCGGCGTCGGCGTTCTGCTCGTGCTCGTGGCCGGCGTTGGTCTGCCGAATCTGGCCGGGCAGGTCGTGGCGAAGCTGGTCGACGGCGACCGGCTCATGGCTGGCGAAGATGTCGAACCGGGCCTCTGGGCCTACTCCGTGCACCGCAGCGTCCACGGCTTTGCGCTCGAGGCGGTGCACGACGCCCCTGTCGTTGGAACCGGCGTCGCCATGACCGCCGTACACACGCGGATCGGGCAGCGCGGCAATGGTCAGCCCGAAGTCGGTCAGCTGCTCGGCGCCGACGGCGAACGAACCGTCGGGCTGCGCCCGCTTCGCCCCGAGCACCGTCACACCCGGGATCGATCGCATTACGGCGATCGTCGCCGGCGAGTCGTGGTTGCCGGCGAGCCAGATCATCGGTGTCTTCTCCGTGACGGCGCGCAGCTCGTCCAGATAGGTCGGCGTCATCTCCGCCGCTGTCCCGAACTCCGACTCGTCGCCGGTGTTGACGATCAGTTTGACCTTGAAGTTCGCCGCGTACTGCCGGACGAGCGGGTAGGTGCTGGCCAGATGCATGTCCGAGATGAACATGATGTTGAACGCCGTCGAAGGACTGGCCGTGCGCTCGATGTTCTGCTGCAACTGCGACTGGATACCCGCGATCGCGTTGATGACGTCGAAAACCTTGGACTGCCGGTGGTAGTACTGCGAGAGCTGGCCGGGAAACAGCTGCAGCGCGGCCAACGTGCCGGTCACCCTCGAGTCCTTGACCCAGTGCGGGTTATACGTGGCGAAGCCGTAGCCGCCGAGAACTACGACGACACCGAAGGCGGCGGCGAGCTGGCGGCTGCGCAGCATCAGTTCGCGGTGCCGGCGCGGCTGCTTGCGCAGATAGCGGATCGCGAGATCGACCGCGGCCACCACCGCGAGCCCGATCAGCAGGCCGAGCAACGCCTCGCCCACCAGCCAGGCGATGATCCATGGGATCTGATCGGCCAAATCCCCGCGCAGGTCGTCGACGTAGTCCTGGCCGTTCTGGGTCGCCGCCGCCGCGATGCGGACGACGTCGACGTTCTCCGGGCTGATGTGCGCACCGATCGGCAGGCCGGTGACTCGCTTGAACTCCCAGTTACCGAAGGTGGTGTCCGCGCTCAGCCCGGGCCGAGCCAGCAGCGTGCCCTGAATGCGGAAATGGGCGCCGCCTGCCGTCGCGCGGTACGGGAACAGGTGCAGCATGATCGCGGCACCGGCAGCCGGAACCGCGATCCGGAAGGCCCAGCGGACGAGGAACAGCGCGACGTTGCGCAACGCGCGAGCGGGATGGTGGTTGGCCACGTCGACGGTCGTGCTCAGCCGCTGCTTCGTCCACTCCGACAGCCGCGCCCGGGCCGGCGGGCCGCCCCCACCCGGTGGCAGGTCGAATGGCAGCTGCTGCTGTGCAGCCGGCAGCCCGGCGGCCTCGTCGTCGTGCGGTTCGGTTTCGATGCGTCAAGTATGACGAGCGGAGCCGCCCGCGAGCCGCAGGTTGCCTGGATCGGCGGGCGTCAGCGTTCGCGTAGATAGGACTTGTGCAGCGCGGCCGCGCGGCGGGTCCGATGCCGCAGCGTGCAGCCGCGGTGGCTGAAGTACTGGCTGTCGTAGCGCGCGACCTCGAAGTCCCATTGCGTCCGTTCGGTCCAGAATGACCCGTCCCACCAGCGTTGCATTCCGAACGGGTCGGTGGGCGCGTGCCGCCAGCCCGGTCGCACCAGTACGTGGCGCCGGTAAGACTTGGCCCCCATCGTGCCGAAGGCGGCGAGTACGGCCAGGCCGACCAGATACAGCAACTCCGCCGTCCAGCCGGCCGCGTTGTAGTCGGCACTACCTTTGGGATGGCCGTGGTCGGCGGCGCTTCTCGTCGCGAGCAACCACGGCCACGTGAACACCAGCCACACGGTGGCCGCGACACAGAGCGCCCCGAGGGCCTTCAGGCCGAAGGCCCAGGCCTGCCGCTCGAACGCACTCATGCTCATGCGACCTCCGCATGATCTCTGTTGACCAGAGCCTAGGTGGCGCGAGGGTCAACCAGCAACGGCCGGTCGTGCCAGCGCCAGCGCGCCGGCGCCGAGCAACTGGGCATCGGCACCGAGCGCACCGAGCTCGATCCGCAGGTCACGCGCGATACCGGGCTGGGCGTACCGGTCGATCGATTCCCGGACGCCCGCGAGCAGGGGTGCGCCGGCGAGGGACAACTCGCCCCCGAGCACCACCATCTCCGGGTTCAGGTTGTTGACCATGTCGGCGAGCACCCGGCCCAGCACGCGACCGGCGTCGCCCAGCACGCGGTTGGCGCCGGCGTCGCCCTCGGTGACCAGCTCGGCCAGCCGGGCCATGGTCATCGGCCGCTCGTGCGGTGGCTGCATCATCGCCAGCACCTGCGTCACCGAGGCGACCGTCTCCAGACAACCCCGGTTGCCGCAGCGGCACAGCGGGCCAGCGGAGTCGACGGGAACATGCCCGAGTTCGCCCGCGCGGCCGGTGGAGCCGCGGTAGAGCTGGCCCCGCAACACCAGGCCCGCGCCGATGCCCGTGGATGCCTTGACATAGATGACGTCGGACAGGCCGCGCGCCGCGCCGAACCCGATCTCGGCGAGGGCACCGAGATTGGCGTCGTTGTCGACGGCGAACGGGAACCCGAGGACCTGCTGCAGTTCCTCGGCGGGGTGGCGGTCGACCCATTTGGGCAAGACGTTTCCGGGTCCCACCGTGCCCGTCACGGTGTTGACCGGAGCGGGCAGGCCGACTGCGCCGCCCACTACGCGGTCCCGGTCCGGTCCGAGGCCGGCCAGCATTTGTGCGATGACCGTGCTGGCGTGGCCGAGCGCGCCGTCGGCGGAGGAGTCGACGTCCATCGCACTGTGGTCATCCACGACGATCCGGGCGGAGCTGTCGAGCACCCCGACCCGGCAGTGACTGTGGCCCAAATCAATGGCGACCACCAGGTCCTGGCGTGGCGCCAACTGAAGCAGGCGGGCCGGGCGGCCCACCCGTCGCTCGAGCGCGGGCCCGTCGAATGCCTCGACGACCAGTTGGTCGGCGATCAGTTCGCTCACCAGGCCGGTGACCGTACTGCGGGCCAAGCCGGTCTGCGCACACAGCTGCGCCCGGCTGGCCGCGCCGCCGCGCAGCGCCTCGAGCAGCCGGGTTCGGTTGAAGGCACGAAGCGCGTCGGGGGGGCGGGCATTTGGATCAGCCACGGCACCAGACTAGCGGCGTTCGTCGCTTTCAACCGCTCCGTCCACGCAATTTTGACTGGTTCAGAGCGAAACACCAGCCTCGACTGGCGAATCATGTGCTTCTTCTGAGCCTTGACAGAACAAAATAATCGGAACTAGCGTCGCCGACATTCTCGCCCCTTTGTCCGCTTCGCCCGAGAGGCCCACGCTGATGCGCATACCGTCGGTCCGGCGCCGCCCTGCCGCCGCCTTCCTCACCGCGTGCTTGATCGCCTCGTTGGCGGCGATCGTGGATTTGCCACCCGCCTCGGCCGCACCCGGCCCGCTGCCACTCATCGAAGATTTCGAAGGGACGGTCCCGATCACGACGGGCACCCCGGGCATCTTCCCGTTCGGCAACGACGCAGCCAGCACACCGAAACTCACCGTCGTGGCCGCGGCCGACCGCCCGGGCGCGCCGGCGGACAACCACGCACTGGATGTCCCCTACACCGTCAGCGGCTACGGCGGCTTCAGCGACAATTCGAGTTCGGCGCAGAACTGGAGCGGTTACGCCGGGTTCAGCTTCTGGGTCAAGGGCACCGGCTCCGGTCAGAAGGTGGAGTACGAGGTCAAGGACGGCGGCTCGGACGGCGAGCACGCCGAGCTGTGGCAGGCGTTCTTCACCGACTCGGTAGCCGGCTGGCAACACATCCAGGCGCCGTTCGCGAGTCTGGTCAAGCGGGGGGACTACCAGCCACCGGGTGCGCCCTCCGACGGCGTCCTGAACCTCACGTCGATGTGGGGCTTCGCGATCAACCTCCCGTCCGCGAGCGGGCACCTGCAGTTCGACGACGTCGCGGTGTACGGCAAGGCCACGCCGCGGGTCGGCGCAGCCAAGACGACCTACCTTGCCTCGGCCGGCCAGACCGTGCCCGTCGCCGTCACCGTGACCACCCCCGACGGGAGCCCACTCGGTGATCCGGTGAGCGTGGCCGACAACCTCGGCGGCGGCACCGCGGTCGCCGGCACCGACTTCACGCCCAGCTCGGGAACGCTGACGTTCGCCGCCGGCACACCGTCGGGTACCACCCAGACGATCGCAGTGCACACGACCGCGGGTACGCCGGCTGCTACAGCCAAGACGATTCCGGTCACCCTGACCCCGACCGGCGCGACGCTGAGCGGGCCGTCGCCCGTCGTCGTGATCAACGCGCACGGCCTGCCGTACCTCAACGCGAGCCTGCCGATCGCGCAACGCGTCGCCGACCTCCTCGGCCGGATGAGTCTGGCCGACAAGGTCGGGCAGATGACCCAGGCTGAGCGCGGCGCGGTCGGCGACGGTACCGATATCGCCAAGTACCGTCTCGGCTCGTTGCTCTCCGGCGGCGGCTCGACGCCCACCCCGAATACGCCGAGCGGCTGGGCCGACATGGTCGACGCGTTCCAGACCCAGGCAATGGCGACGCCGTTGCAGATCCCGCTGATCTACGGCGAGGACTCCGTGCACGGCGACAACAACCTCGCCGGAGCCACCGTGTTCCCCCACAACATCGGTATGGGCGCTACGCGCGACCCGGCGCTGGTGGAGCGGGAGGGTGTCATCACCGCCACGGAGACCCGCGCGACGGGTGTGCCGTGGGTGTTCGCACCGTGCGTATGCGTCACGCGCGACGAACGCTGGGGCCGCTCGTACGAGTCATTCAGCGAGGATCCAGCGCTCGTCCGCCAGCTCGAGACGATCATCGACGGCTTACAGGGCGACGGGCACCTGGCCAAGCGGACCAGCGTGCTGGCCACGGCGAAGCACTTCCTCGGCGACGGTGGCACGAAGTACGGCTCGTCCACGAACGGCACGTACACCACCGACCAGGGCGTCACCTACGCCACCCCGCAGCAGCTCGACGCGCTGTTCCTCTCGCCGTACAAGACGGCGGTGGCCAAGGGCGTGGGCTCGGTCATGCCGTCGTACTCGAGCCTGCAGATCCTCGGTCAGGACGCCGCGCCGATCAAGATGCACGCGCGCGGTGACCAGATCACCGGCGTGCTCAAGAACCAGCTCGGCTTCTCCGGGTTCGTGATCAGCGACTGGGCCGGCATCGACCAGATCAGCCCGGACTACAAGAACGACGTCAAGGTCGGCGTCAACGCCGGCATCGACATGATCATGGTGCCGACCAAGTACCAGGAGTTCACGGCCGACCTGACCGCGCTGGTCGGCAGCGGCGACGTCACGACCGCACGCGTCAACGACGCCGTCACCCGCATCCTGCGGCAGAAGTTCGCACTCGGGCTGTTCGACCACCCGTTCGCCGACCGCACGAACATGGGCACGATCGGCTCGGCCGCGCACCGGGCCGTCGCCCGCCAAGCCGCGGCCGAGTCGCAGGTGCTGCTGAAGAACGCCAAGCACGTGCTGCCCATCGCCAAGAGCGCCAACGTCTATGTCGCGGGCTCCAACGCCGACGACGTCGGAAACCAGACCGGCGGGTGGACGTTGACGTGGCAAGGACAGTCCGGCGCGATCCCGGGCGGCACGTCGATCCTGGCCGGCATGAAGCAGGTCGCGCCGCACGCCACGATCACGTACTCCAAGGACGCTTCGGCCAGCACCTCCGGCTACGACGTCGGCGTGGTGGTGGTCGGCGAGACCCCGTACGCCGAAGGTGTCGGTGACGTCGGCAACGGCCACACCATGCAGCTGTCGGTGGCTGACCGCGACGCCATGGATCGCGTGTGTGCGGCGATGCGTTGCGTGGTGCTGGACGTGTCCGGCCGGCCGCTGGACATCACCGGCGTCGTGCCCGAGGCCGAGGGTGTGGTCGCGTCCTGGTTACCGGGTACCGAGGGTGAAGGCGTGGCCGACGTGCTGTTCGGCGCCAAGCCGTTCACCGGGCGGCTGCCCGAGACGTGGGCCAAGGCCGAGAGCCAGTTGCCGATCAACGTCGGCGACAAGACCTATGACCCGCTCTACCCGTTCGGGTGGGGCCTTCGCACCGACAGCGCCCGCGCCCGGCTCCAGTCCGTGCGCGACGGCCTCGAGTCGACCTCCGGCGCTCGGTCGGCGGTGCGCCTGCTGAACGCGCTGCTGGCTCACCGCAACTGGAACGCCGACGGATCGGTGCGCAACGCCGAGCAGGTGGCGCGCGGACTCAGCAGCGTTGCCTCCGTGCTGCCGAGTTCACGGTATTCGTTCGCGCAGCAGGACCTGCTCGCGTCCGTCGCCCGTGACCTGGCTCAGGCTGCCATCGTGGCGCACGGCTCCGCGGCGATGAGCGCCACGGCGGCCCTCACCGCCAACGCCGAGCACAGCCTGGCCATCGGCCACCTCGACGAGGCGGTCACGGCGCTGAACAAGGCCCGGAGCATGGCCCTGCACGTCAAGGCGCCGGCCGCGCACCCGGGCCCGGCGCTGCGCTGAGCGCTACTGCGGCACGACGAGCGGACTGGGCACGGGCTGTGAGGTCCGAACCAGGGTGACGGAGTCCATGGTGGCCGGTTGGCTGATGCTGGTCACCTTGGACCCGCTCTGCGTGGGCATCAGGGTGCGCACGCTCAGGCTGGTCGGCTGGCCCGGCCCGCTCGGCGCGCTCACGTCGACGACGACGCAGCTGTAGACGGCGCGGCGGAACGCCGAATAGTGGGTCGCGGTGTCCGTGAGGTTCTGCGGCTTGCCCGTCCCGCCGGCTGGCGTCGCGCCACCGCTCCAGCGCCAGATCTTCGGGCCGGTCGAACTGCCGGCGTCGCCCTTGCCGGTGGGCCCGTACCAGGACTTGTACAGCCCGTTGCCGCCTCCCCCGGCGCAGATGTAGGTGGTGCCGTCGGTGTCGGGGTTGACCGTGCCACCGGGGGGCACCGGGCGGGTGGGCTGCCCGTTGCGGATGGGGTTGGTCCGCTCGTAGGCGTGGACGTGGCCGCTGATGACGAGGTCGACCGCGTACTGGTCGAACAGCGGTCCCCACGCGTCGCGCAGGCCGCCGTCCGAGCCGTGATTGGTGTTGGTGGAGTAACAGCAGCAGTTGCACACGACGACGATGAAGTCGATGCCCGACCCGGCGGTGCGGTGCGCAGCCAGCGTCAGGGCCAGCCAGTCGGTCTGCGCGCCACCGGAGTACCCGGTGTTGGCTGTCTCCTGGGCGGACACGTCGTTGCCGTCGACGAGGACGAACGCGACGTTGCCGTAGGTGAAGGTGCGCGCGACCGGCGAGCCGGAGCTCAGGTCATAGGCCTGTGGGAACCGCGTCAGGAAACCGGCATAGCCGAAGTTGTCGAGCGGCTCGGTCTCGTGCGCCCCGACCGTCGGATGCCACGGAATCGTGTACGCCGCATTGGCCGCTGAGGAGTTGAGGTAGGCATCCCACTGAGACGGCTTGAACGCAGACGTCTTGGGCCAGGTGGATCCGCCGGTGGTGTTGGCGTAGGCCAGGTCGCCGGCGATCAGGTGAAAGGCCGGCTTCAGGGAGGCCACCAGCTTGGCCATCGGCGTGGCCGTCGCCGAGCTCGTGGCCTGATCCCCGAATGCCGTGAACCGGAAGTCGGGCGTGCCGGTCGCCCCCGTCATGAAGGTGGCGTCCGGGCTCCAGGTCACGCCGTCGTTACTGACCGAATAGTGGTATCTGGTGTTCGGGGTCAGGTCCTTGAGCAAGCTGTTGCTGTAGAACGCCCGCTCCGGAGGTTCGCCACTGACGTTGGCCGGCACCGGCACGCGAGAGCACTGATCGGCCGGGAGCTTGCTGCCGTAGGTCGTGTCCAGACCCCACCGGACCATCGGGGCCGATGGTGCCGGCGTCGAACCGCTGGCGGTGCCGGATGCCCACGACACGAACAGCTGTGAGGTCGGGTCAGCACCGAAGCCGATCCACCGCGGGCCGAGCGGGGCCGCGGCCGCCATGGCGCTGGTCTGACGCCACAGCATCGGACTGAGCGCCGCGGCACCGAGCGCGACGCCCTTGAACATCGACCGGCGGCTGTAGCGGCGGGCCAGGAAATCGTGCATCTCTTGTGGCCGCATGTCCTTGACGAAACGATCGGGGATCTCCCCGTAAGGCGTCTCCACGTCCGCACGCTAACCCATCGAAAAACCCGCCAGACGGCAACGGACCTGGCCACAGGGGACGAAACACCGCCCAGCAAATTTGGGGAACTTGACACACCGCACCCGTAAGCAAATACTTACCGTTCGTGAGCACTTACGAAGGGCCGGACGCGTGGGTCGCGCTCGGCGATCCCACGCGGTACGCCATAGTGGCTGCACTGGCAAGCGGCCCAGCTGCGGTCAGCGAGCTCGCAGCGGGACTCCCGGTGAGCCGACCAGCGGTCTCGCAAGCGCTGAAGGTTCTCAAGGACGCCGGATTGGTCAGCGAACGCGCCTCGGGCACTCGACGCATCTACCGGCTGGAGCCAGCCGCAGTCGCCGCACTTCGTGACCAACTCGACACATTCTGGAATCGCGCCCTCGCCAACTTCACTGACGTGCTCGAGCAGCCCCCGCCACGCCAGCCAGATCAGTCCCCACCAGACCAGGAGCCAACATGACCCACGCCAGCGAGGCCATCGTCCACAAGCAGATTGTCGTCGACGTCTCCGTCGAGGCAGCATTCTCTGCGTTCACACAACGCTTCGGTGAGATCAAGCCCGCCGAGCACAATCTCCTCGGGTCACCTATCGCCGAGACCGTGTTCGAAGGCCGAGTCGGCGGCCATATCTACGACCGCGCGACCGATGGCACCGAGTGTCGCTGGGCCCGTGTCCTTGTGTTCGAACCACCGACACGTGTCGTGTTCAGCTGGGACATCGGGCCCACCTGGCAGCTAGAAACCGATCCAGCAAACGCGAGCGAGGTCGAGGTCCGGTTCGTCGAAGAGTCCGCCGAGCGGACTCGCGTCGAACTGGAACACCGTCACATCGACCGGCACGGCCCAGGGTGGGAAGCGGTAGCCGGCAGCGTGGATACCGATCAGGGCTGGCCGCTGTACTTGGAGCGTTTCGCGGCCCTTTTCCGTGGGTGACGTCCAGGCATGCCTGCGAACGGTCGGCCAACCGTCGCCGGGCCGGCTAGGGCTGCTGCGTTGGTTCGCGTGAGTCGACTTACCGATCGGGGCAGTGGGCGCTACTGGGATCGAACCAGTGACCGCTCGGGTGTAAACCGAGTGCTCTCCCGCTGAGCTAAGCGCCCCCGTGGCTCGCCGCCGCGGCCAGGCTCAGGGTACTGGCCACGGCCGGGCCGCACCGCCGTACCGTTGGCTGGTGCTGAGAATGCTGCGCCAACCGCGCTATGCGGCGCTGTCATTGCTCATGCTCGTGGTAGCCGGCGTGTGCGTCCTGGCCGGCACGTGGCAGATCGCCCGGCTGCACGGCAAGGTCGGCGCCAACGCCGAACTGCGGCACAACGCCCACGCGGCCGCCGTGCCGGTGGCCCACGTGCTGCCCTTGCTCGGCACATCCGACGCACCTCCGTCCGTACACCACATCCAGTTCCGAACGGTGCAGGCCACCGGAAGCTACGACCCGGCGCACCAGGGGTTGGTGCGGCAGCGCACGGTGAACGACGACACGGGCTACCTGGTGCTCACTCCGCTGCGCACCAGCGGCGGCACGTTGCTCGTCGTGCGCGGTTTCGTCTCCGACGGCAACGGCGCGATCAGCGCGCCGCGGGTCCCGGCCCCTCCGAGCGGGTCGGTCACGGTCCGGGGTCGAGTCGAACCGGCCGAGTCCAAGGCCGACGAGGCGAAGCGGCTGGGCGAGCGGCAACTGGATTCGGTCAATCCCGCCGAGCAGGCGAGCCGGCTGGGCGACCGCATGTTCGACGGCTACGCCGAGCTGCTGCCCGGACAGCCCGGCGGCGCGGGGCTCACGGCAATTCCGAAACCCGACCTGTCCAACCCGGCAGGCGGAGCCGTCGAACCGCAACACGTCGCCTACATCATCCAGTGGTATCTGTTCGCGCTGCTCGCGTTGGCAGCACCGATCGCCATGGTGCGGGCCGAAACCCGCCATGTCGACCGACGTGACTTCGACGAACGGCTCGCGCCGGCGCTCGAGTCGCCGACGCCGGAACAGGAACGCGCGGCCAAACTGGCCGACCGTTACGGCCGGGTCTCGCAGCGCTGAACCCGAGCGGCGCTACAGCGCCGCGATGGCGTCCAGCCAGACCTGGGCATCGCGCCCCTGGCCGGGACCGTTCATCTCGGCAAAGCGGACGATGCCGTCGCGGTCGACCAGGAACGTGCCGCGATTGGCAATCCCGCGCTCGGAGTTGAACACCCCGTAGCTCTCGGCCACCGCGCCGTGCGGCCAGAAGTCGGACAGCAGCGGGAACTTGAACCCCTCGCGCTCGCTGAAGATCTTGTTGGCGTACACCGAGTCGACGCTGATCGACACGGTCTGCACCTCGTCGTTCTGGAATGCGTCAAGCTGGTCGCGGACCTCGCTGAGTTCACCAGTGCAGGTGGCCGTGAATGCCGCCGGATAGAAGACCAGCAGCACGGCCCGCGATCCGCCGAATTCCGAAAGGGATACCCGCTCGTTGTTCTGGTCCCGCAGGGTGAAGTCCGGCGCCTTGTCGCCGACCCCGATCACCGTTTGGCGCCGCTTGACTTGCGAGAGGTCAGCCGGGCGGCCGACCACTCAGTACCGGCAGTCGTGATGGACGTCTGCGAGAGCCCGGCCACCGCAGCCGCTTCGGCGATGTCGGACGGTTCGACGTACTCGGCCCGCCCCCGCTTGGGCGTCAGCACCCAGATGAATCCGTCGTCGGCTAAAGGTCCGATGGCGTCCATGAGCAAGTCGCCGAGATCACCGTCGCCGTCGCGGTACCAGAGCAGGACCACGTCGACCACTTCGTCGGACTCCTCACCGACGATCTCCTCGCCCGTGCAATCTTCGATCAGGCCACGAAGATCGTCGTCAACGTCATCGTCGTAGCCGATTTCCATCACGATCATGCCGGGCTTGAGGCCCATCCGTTCGGCCACACCCGGCCCACTGCCGGGTGGTGAGCTCGTGCTCACGGCGACATCCTCCTGAGGTTCGAGCGGTTCGGATAGATCCTGCATTACCACGCGGTAACTCTCCACCTGACCCTAGCGGCTCAGCTTGGGGGACACTGGAGGACGTGACCCGAGACCGATTCAGCATCATTACCGACGGCCTGCCCAGCCAGCTGCCCGACATCGACCCCGAAGAGACCCGTGAGTGGATCGAGTCGTTCGACGCCGCGGTCGACTCCGACGGGCGCCAACGCGCCCGGTTCCTCATCCTCAAGCTCCTCGAGCGCGCCCGCGAGCGGCAGGTCGGGGTTCCGGCCCTGCGCAGCACCGACTACATCAACACCATCCCGCCGGAGCGGGAGCCCTGGTTCCCCGGCGACGAGGACATCGAGCGCCGCATCCGGGCCTACATCCGCTGGAACGCGGCGATCATGGTGTCCCGAGCCAACAAGACGGTCGGCGTCGGCGGCCACATCGCCACCTACGCCAGCGCCGCGTCGCTTTACGAAGTCGGCTACAACCACTTCTTCAGGGGCAAGGACCTCGCCAGCGGCACCGGCGACCAGATCTACTTCCAAGGCCACGCCGCGCCCGGCATCTATGCACGGGCCTACCTCGAGGGGCGCCTGACCGAGGAGCACCTCGACGGCTTCCGCCAGGAGAAGTCCCGCGCCCCCCACGGCCTGTCGTCCTACCCACATCCGCGGCTGATGCCGGAGTTCTGGGAGTTCCCCACCGTCTCGATGGGCCTGGGCCCGATCAACGCGATCTACCAGGCCCGGTTCAACCGCTACCTGCACGCCCGCGGCCTGGCCGACACGTCCAACTCCCACGTATGGGCCTTCCTCGGCGACGGCGAGATGGACGAGATCGAGTCGCTCGGCGCGATCGGCGTCGCGTCCCGCGAGGAGCTCGACAACCTGACCTTCGTGATCAACTGCAACCTCCAGCGCCTCGACGGGCCGGTACGCGGCAACGGCAAGATCATCCAGGAGCTGGAGTCGTACTTCCGCGGGGCCGGCTGGAACGTCATCAAGGTCATCTGGGGACGCGACTGGGACCCGCTGCTCGCCCGCGACGCCAACGGCGTGCTGGTCAACCAGATGAACAGCACCCCCGACGGGCAGTTCCAGACGTACACCGTCGAATCCGGTGCCTACATCCGCGAGCACTTCTTCGGCGGGGACCCGCGCCTGCGCAAGATGGTCGAGGACATGAGCGACGACGACCTGCGCAAGCTCTCGCGGGGTGGGCACGACTACCGCAAGGTGTACGCGGCGTTCCAGTCCGCGCGTGAGCACGTCGGGCAGCCGACTGTGATCCTGGCGCACACGATCAAGGGCTGGACGCTGGAGAGCTTCGAGGGCCGTAACGCCACTCACCAGATGAAGAAGCTCACCAGTGCCGACCTCAAGGCGTTCCGGGACCGGTTGTACCTGCCGATCTCCGACGAGGCCCTGGCCGCCGACCTGCCGCCGTACTACCACCCGGGCGAGAAGTCCGACGAGATCCAGTACATGAAGGAGCGCCGGGCCGCGCTCGGCGGTGCCGTGCCCAAACGGATCGTGCGGGCCAAGCCGTTGACGCTGCCGGGCGAGGCGGCCTACGCGGAGATGCGCGGCGGTTCGGGCAAGCAGCAGGTCGCCACCACCATGGCTACGGTGCGGCTGTTCAAGGACCTGATGAAGGACAAGGAGATCGGCAAGCGGTTCGTGCCGATCATTCCGGACGAAGCGCGCACGTTCGGCCTGGACGCGATCTTCCCGACGGCCAAGATCTACTCGCCGCACGGGCAGGAGTACGAGGCCGTCGACCGGGACATGCTGCTGTCGTACAAGGAGTCGACGACCGGGCAGATCCTGCACGAAGGGATCAGCGAAGCCGGCTCGACCGCGTCGCTGACGGCGGCGGCCACTGCGTACGCGACCCACGGCGTGCCGATGATCCCGTTCTACATCTTCTACTCGATGTTCGGGTTCCAGCGCACCGGCGACCAGTTCTGGCAGCTGGCCGACCAACTCGGCCGTGGCTTCGTCCTCGGCGCGACGGCGGGCCGTACCACGCTCACCGGCGAAGGGCTGCAGCACGCCGACGGCCACTCGCCGCTGCTGGCGTCGACGAACCCGGCCTGCGTCACCTACGACCCGGCCTATGCGTTCGAGATCGCCCACATCGTGCGGGCCGGTTTGGAGCGGATGTACGGCGTCGGAACCTACAGTGCCCCGCAATCGGACCGGGACGTCTTCTACTACCTGACGATCTACAACGAGCCCATCAACCAGCCGAAGGAGCCCGACGACCTCGACGTCGACGGCCTGGTGCGCGGCATCTACCGGTACTCCCCCGCACTGGGTACGGCTGGGCGGCCACGGGCGCAACTGCTCGCGTCGGGCGTCGCCGTCCCGTGGGCGCTCGATGCCCAGCGGTTGCTGGGCGACGACTGGAACGTCGACGCTGATGTGTGGTCGGTGACGTCGTGGAACGAACTGCGGCGTGACGCGGTCGACTGCGAGCAGCAGGCGCTTCTCAACCCGGCGGAGTCACCGCGGGAGCCGTACGTGACCGCGAAGCTGGCCGACGCGGCCGGCCCGTTCGTGGCCGTGTCGGACTACATGCGGGCGGTGCCGGACCAGATCTCGCGGTGGGTACCCGGCGACTACACGTCCCTGGGCACCGACGGCTTTGGCTTCGCCGACACCCGCGGTGCGGCTCGGCGGTTCTTCCACGTGGACGCCCAGTCGATCGTCGTCGCGGTGCTGGAGCAGTTGGCCCGCCGCGGCGAGGTCAAGCCCGAGGTGCCGCGCGAGGCGGTGGCGCGTTACGAACTGCACGACATCGCCGCGGCCGGCACCGGCACGATCGGCGGCGACTCCTAAGCCGGCTTCGGTCGGGCCGAGCCTTTCCCCGCTGGTGGCCGCTCTGCCCGTTCTTTCCCCGCTGGTGACCGGGCGGGCCGAGCCTTTCCCCGCTGGTGATCGGTGCGCCCGCTGTTTTCCCCGCTCGTGATCGGTCTGCCCGCTCTTTTCCCCGCTGGTGGTCGGTCTGCCCGCTCTTTTCCCCGCTGGTGGTCGGTCTGCCCGCTCTTTTCCCCGCTCGTGACCGATATTGGGCTCAGATTCGGTCACCAGCGGGGAAAAGCGGCGGACGGGCGGTCACCAGCGGGGAAAGCGGCGCACGGGCGATCACCAGCGGGGAAAAGCGGCGGCGGGCGGTCACCAGCGGGGAAAAGCTGCGCACGGGCGGTCACCAGCGGGGAAACGCTGCGCACGCTGCGGGCACCAGCTGGTAGTCGGTCAGTAGCGGGCGCCGGCGACTTGGGCGCCGAGCGGGTCGAGGTCGGTCAGGTCCTCGTCGGTCATGGTGACGTCGAGCGCAGCGACGTTCTCTTCCAACCACCTGACCCGCTTGGTGCCCGGGATGGGTACCACCGCGATGCCCAGCCGGCTGCTCTGGCCGTGCACCCACGCGAGCGCGACCTGGGCCGGCGAAACACCCTTCCGGGCCGCCACATCCGCGACCGCGTCGGCGATGGCCTGGTTGGCTTCGCCCGCCTCGCCGGCGAACCGCGGGTTGCGGCCCCGGAAATCGGCCGCACCCAGCGACGTGCGGTCCAGGGTGCCGGTGAGAAAGCCGCGGCCCAGCGGGCTGTACGGCACCAGGCCCACGCCCAATTCCCGCAGCGCGTCGAGCACCGTGGTCTCCGGGTCCCGTGTCCACAGTGAGTACTCGCTCTGCACCGCCGCGATCGGATGCACGGCGTAGGCCCGACGCAGGAGCGCACTGTCGACCTCGGACAGTCCGAGGTGCCGGACCTTGCCCGCGGCGACCAGTTCACCCATCGCGCCGACGGTCTCCTCGATCTCGGCGTCCTGCGGCGGACGATGCAGGTAGTACAGGTCGATGACGTCGACGCCGAGGCGCAGCAGCGACGCGTCGCAGGCCCGCTTGACGTAGGCCGCCTTGCCCCGCACCCGGCGGCTGTCGTCGCCGTCGGAACGGTCGATGCCGAACTTCGTGGCCAGCTGCACCCGATCGCGGCGATCGTGGATGGCTCGGCCGACGAGCACCTCGTTGTGGCCGGCGCCATAGATGTCGGCAGTGTCGATGAACGTGACGCCCAGGTCGATCGCCCGGTGGATGGTGGCAATGGACTCGTCCCAGTCGGCGCGGCCGTAGAACTCGCTCATCCCCATGCAGCCGAGGCCTTGCCCGGCCACGGTCAAGCCGCCCAGGTCCACCGTCGAAATCGTCATCCGTCGAGCCTAGGCCAGCGCCGCCGGTGCCTATTCGAGCCGGCCACGTTGCTGCAGCATGAACAGCAGCGCGACCGACGGTACGACCAGCACGACCGCCGCGGCGGCGACGACGACGAGCGCGCCCAGGGTCGCACCGGGTGCGGCGGCGGCCGCGATGGAAAGGTGGTCACCGAGCAGGTACGGGTATTGGGCCGCGCCCCACCCGATGAGCACCGCGCCCACCGCGACGACACCCAGCACCCGTACCGCTCGAGGCTGGCCCCAGCGCAGCAGGAAGAGGGCGCCCAGCCCGGCCAGCACCGAGATGACCACGAAGACCAGGCCGGCGTGCAGGAGGTGGGTGAAGAGCCGGTGGGCGTCGCTGCGCAGGACGAACAGGCCCCCGATCGATACCACTCCGGCGAAAGCTGCCGCACCGAGGGCGCGGCGCCGGGCCCACGGCACGAGGTCGTCCTGACCGCGGAGCCGGGCGTCCTCGGTGAGAAACACCGCGGCCAGGTACGCGCAGACGGTGACGGCGAGGACGCCACCGGTGATCGATGTCGGATTGAGCCAGCTCGACACGGCGTCACCGTTGCCATCGGCCGGGACCCGGCCCGACGCGATACCACCGGCGACCGCGCCGAAGCAGAACGGGGTGATGATCGACGAGAACGCGAAAGCGGCGCCGTTCACCCGCTGCTCGACGGTGCGCATGGAGACCTTGCGGAACGCGAATCCCGCCCCGCGAAGCACGATGCCCAGCGCCGCGAGCCCGAGCGGGAGGTACAACGTCGTCATGATCGCCGCGAACGCACTGGGAAAGCCCGTCCACAACAGCACCAGGCAGTAGATGAGCCAAGTGTGGTTCGCCTCCCACACCGGACCGAGGCTGGCATCGATCAGGTGACGGGGCGCCCGACCGCGGTCCGCACCGCCAGCCGTGAGATCCCAGAAGCCGGCACCGAAGTCGGCTCCGCCGAAAACGGCGTACATGACGACGCCGGCGAACAGCAACAGCGCGACCAAGGTGCTCATGCGCCGCTCCCGGCCGGGACTTCCTCGGGCCCGTACGGCACGCTGACGTCGTCGCCGGCGCGCCAACTTCGGTGCATGGCCCGCAGCACGACCACCGCACCGACGGTGACACCGGCATAGATGACCAGCGCGCCGGCGAAGAACAGCCAGAGGTTGCCCGAGGTCGCCACGGCGTCGCGGGTGAGCAACAGTCCGACGATGGTCCACGGCTGGCGGCCGACCTCCGTGACGACCCAGCCGCTTTCGAGCGAAACGACCGCGACCAGGCCGCTCGCGGCCGATGCCCGCAGGAACCACCGGCTGCGCGGCAGGTCGCGGCGCCGCCACCACGCGATGGCGAACCAGCAGGCCAGCCCGAGCAGCAGGAACGCGGTGCCGACCATCACGTCGAACGACAGATGGACGATGCTGACGAGGCGATCAGGCGGGCGCACGGTCGCGGGAATGGCGTCGAGCCCGGCGATGCGAGTCGAAGGCTTGAAGCCCGACAGGATCGAGGCACCGTCCGGGATCGGGATGCTGTACCGCAGTCGGCCGTCGATCAGCACGCCACCGAGATTCTCGGCGACGTGGTCGCGGGTGTCCGGCAGCGCCTCGATCGCGGCGAACTTCGCCGGCTCCTTGTGGAACACCTCGCGGGCGACCACGTCGCCGAAGAAGATCTGGACCGGCATGGCCACCGCGGCGACGGTGAACGGGATGAGGAACCCGACGCGGTGGTAGCGGTCGCGCCGGCCTCTGAGCATCCCGATCGCGTAGACGCCGGCGACGCAGAACCCGGCGACGATGTACGCCGCGATCAACATGTGGATCGACTCGAACCAGAAGGCGCGGTTGAAGACGACGGCCCACGGATCGACGTCGACAACGCGGCCGCCGCGCAGCGTGACCCCGCCGGGCTGGTTCATCCACGAGTTGGCAGCCACGACCGAGAGCGTGCCGCCAATGCCCGAGACCACGACCGGCAGCCCGGTCCAGAAATGGGCCCACGGGCTCAGGCGGTTCCACCCGTAGATGTAGATCGCAACGAAGATGGCTTCCAGGAAGAAGAAGATTCCTTCGATCGCGAACGGGATTCCGTACGCGGCCCCGAAGCGGCCCATGAGCCTCGGCCAGAGCAGGCCGAGCTCGAATGAGAGCACCGTGCCCGACACGGCGCCGACGGCGAAGAGCACGGCCGCAACCTTCGACCACCGTCGAGCCAGCAGCAGCGCCTGTTCGTCGCCGCGGCGGATGCCGCGATAGTTGGCGATCATCGTGATCGCGGTGAACGCCACGCCGAACGGCACTAGGATGATGTGGAAGCCGAGCGTGAACGCCATCTGCTCGCGGGCCGGCAGCAGTTGGGCCGGCTCGGCGCCGGCCAGGTGGTGGATTCCGAGGCTGGCAGCAAGCGGCACCATTCCCAATGCTTACTCCCATCGGGATCCAGCCCATCGCCGGGCTCAGGTTGCTGTGACCCGTTCGCCCGGCCCGGAACGCCACACCAGGGCCTCGCCGGCACCCTCGACGACGAGCCGCTCGTCGCGGATGCGGACGCTGTCGCCGGCGTGCAACCGCTGTCCGGCGGCGGCGACCGATCCGCGCGCGACGAACAGGTGCACATACTCCGCCGCGGCCAGCTCCGTCGGTGCGGACGGTGCGATGACAGCCACGGAGCCCGACGCCACAGACAACGGCGGCTCGGTGACCCCGCACCCGGGCGTGCCGACGTCGCCGAGCAGCCACAGCTGGACGAAGCGCAGCGGCTCCGCTGCCGATGCGTTGGCCTCGCTGTGTTCGATCCCGGACCCGGCCGCCTGGTGCAGCACCGGGCCCGGCGTCACCAGCAGGGGGTGGGGTGACGGCCCCTCGTGCCGCAGCGTGCCGGCCAAGACCCAGCTGACGATGTCGATGCCGCGGTGCGCGTGCCGGCTGAATCCGGCGCTCGGGGCCAGGACGTGCTCATCGACGGCGAGCAAGGCGCCGAAAGCGACGTTGGCGGGATCGTAGTGCGCACCGGAGGAAAAGCAGTGCCGCGTGACGATGCCCGGCTGGACCGTCTCGAACCGGTCGGCCGACCGCCGAACGTCGATCACGGCCGGATCGAGTGGTCGTTCGCCCAGGCCAGCAGATCGTCGGCCGCCCAGGTGTTGACGATCGACGGGACCGGCACGTCGCAGGCCACCGCCCGCTCGCAGCCGTTGCGCTGCCAGTCGAGCTGGCCGGGCGCGTGCGCGTCGGTATCGATCGACACCAGGCAGCCGGTCTCGACGGCCAGCTGCAGCAACTTCTTCGGCGGGTCGAGCCGTTCGGGACGCGAGTTGATCTCGACGGCCACGCCGAACTGCTCGCACGCGGCGAATACGAGCTCGGCGTCGAACTCCGATTGTGGGCGGGTGCCCCGTCCGCCCGTGATCAGCCGGCCGGTGCAGTGCCCGAGGATGTCGGTATGCGGATTGCTTACTGCGGCGATCATGCGCGGCGTCATGTCCTTCGCCGGCATCCGCAGCTTGCTGTGCACGCTCGCGACCACCACGTCGAGCCGCGCGAGCAGCGACGGTTTCTGGTCCAGCGTGCCGTCCTCGAGAATGTCGACCTCGATGCCGGTGAGGACCCGGAACGGCGCGAGTTCGCGGTTGAGTGCGGCAACGACATCGAGCTGTTGCTCAAGCCGCTCTGCCGTCAGTCCGTGCGCCACCGTCAGCCGCGGTGAGTGGTCGGTGAGCACGACGTACTCATGCCCGATGTCGCGGGCCGCCGCCGCCATCTCGTCGATCGGCGAACCGCCGTCCGACCAGTCCGAGTGCGTGTGGCAGTCGCCGCGCAGCGCCGCGCGCAGCGCTGCCGGGGCCGGGTCGAGCGGTGCGTCCTCAGCGGTCTCGAGCCGGCTCAGGTAAGCCGGCACCCCGCCGGCGAGTGACTCAGTGACGCAGCGCGCCGTGACGTCGCCGACGCCGGCCAGTTCGGTGAGCGTCCCCGCATCGGCGCGGGCCGCGACTTCTGTTCCGGGCAGGGAAGCAACGGCCGCGGCGGCCGTGCGGAAGGCCCGCACCCGGTACGTCGGCTCGGCCGCACGCTCCAGCAGGAACGCAATGCGCCGCAAATCGGCCACTGGATCGCGTGACGCCGCCACGGTCTCACCGTAGCGACCGGGTACATGGCAGGCTGACGCGCGTGAGGCCGGCGCTGCACGACGACACGATCCGCCGCATCGAACAGGCGACGGGGCGGCTGGCGACGCAGAGCGTGGCCCGCATGGACGAGCAGCTGGCATGGTTCCGGGAGCTGCCCGCTGACCAACGCTCGTGGGTGACCCTGGTCGCGCAGGCCGGCGTGCAGTCCTACGTCGATTGGCTGCGCTCGCCCGACGACGTGCTCCGGCTGACCGGCGAGGTCTTCGCCGCGGCGCCCCAGGCGATGGCGCGCTCGGTGACCCTTCAGCAGACCGTCGAACTCGTGCGCCAGACGATCGAGGTGGCCGAGCAGAACCTGCCGCTGCTTGCCGGCCCCGAGGACGCCGCCGTCGTGCACGAAGAACTGCTGCGGTTCAGCCGCGAGATCGCGTTCGCCGCGGCGGGGGTCTACGCCCGCGCGGCCGAGGCGCGCGGGTCGTGGGACGACCGCCTGGAGGCGCTGGTCATCGACGGCCTGGTCCGCGGGTCCGGCATCGGCGACCCACTGCCCAGCCAACTCGCCGCACTCGGCTGGAGCGCGACCGGCTCGGTCGCAACTGTCGTCGGCGCCGCCCCCGACAAGCCGGCGGCGGAAACGCTCGCCGAGGCGCACGCGGTCACCAGGCGGCTCGGCCTCGACGCCATGGCCGGTGTGCACGGCGCCCGCCTGGTCATCGTGTTCGGGGGCGCGGCCGACCCGGCGGCGGCCGCCCGCACTCTGGTCTCGGTGTTCGGCGACGGTCCGGTGGTGCTCGGGCCGGTGGCTGACATCGCCCACGCCAGCGCGGTCACGCGGGCCGCCCTGAGCGGGCTGCGGGCCGCACCCGCCTGGCCCGGCGCGCCGCGGCCGGTGAGCGCTGAGGCGCTGCTGCCCGAACGCGCGCTCGCCGGTGACAGCGAGGCCCGCGACGAGTTGATCAACAGCATCTACCAGCCGCTGGTGAAGTCCGGTGACGTGCTGATCGAGACCGTCACGACGTTTCTCGACGCCGGCGGTGCGCTGGAGACAACGGCCCGGGCGTTGTTCGTACACGCCAACACGGTCCGGTACCGATTGCGGCGAGTGGCAGAGGTGTGCGGCCAGACCCCCAACGATCCGCGCGGCGCGTTCACCCTGCGGGTGGCGCTGGCCCTAGGCCGGTTGGAGAATTGAGCCTTTCCGACAATGCGTAGGGCCGATACACACGAATCCGGGCTTCGCAACTGTCGGATACCTACAACCCTGGCTCCGGAAAGGCTGTCGGTGTCGTCCTCGCCCAAATCGGGGTGCAGAGGGCATCGTGGGCCAGGTGATCGCCGTATTCGCACCCGGACAGGGCGCCCAGTCGCCCGGGATGTTCAACCCGTGGCTCGAGCTGCCCGGTGTCGCTGAGCAACTCGACGGGTTCAGCACTGCGACCGGGCTCGATCTGGTCCGCCTCGGCACCACCGCCGACGCCGAGGAGATCAAGGACACCGCGGTCACCCAGCCGCTCATCGTCGCGCTCGGCGTGGTCGTCGCAGCGCAACTCGACCTCGACACCGCCGACGACCGGGTCATCGCCGGCCACAGCGTCGGCGAGCTCACCGCCGCAGCGGTGTCCGGCGCGTTGGCGCCGGCCGATGCGGTGGCGTTCGCCGCTCGGCGCGGCACCGAGATGGCCGCCGCCTGCGCGCTCGAACCAACCGGGATGTCGGCGCTGCTCGGTGGCGCGCCGGACGAGGTCGCCGCCGGCATCGAGGCCGCCGGTCTCACACCGGCCAACCGCAACGGCGCCGGCCAGATCGTGGCCGCCGGCTCGCTGGACGCCCTGGACAAGCTCGCGGCCGACCCGCCCACGGGGGCCCGGGTCCGCCCACTGCCGGTGGCTGGCGCCTTCCACACCGACTACATGGCACCCGCGGCTCAGGCGCTGGCCGGCTACGCCAACCGTCTTACGCTGCGCGATCCCCGACCGATACTGCTCTCGAACGCCGACGGCTCAGCCGTAAGCACCGGGCCGGAACTGATCGAGCGGCTTGTGCGCCAGGTGACCCTTCCGGTGCGCTGGGACCTGTGCCTGCGCACGTGCGCCGACCTCGGCGTCAGCGCTGCGCTCGAACTCGCACCAGCGGGGACGCTCACCGGCATCGCCAAGCGTGAGCTGCCCGGCGCAGAACTGCTCGCCATCAAGTCCCCCGCCGACTTGGAACAGGCCCGCAGCCTGATCGAGAGCCGCCCGCACCACGGCCAGGGCGAGCACACGGTCGACTTCCGGATCGTCGTCACCCCGGCCAAGGGAGTCTTCACCCGGGCTGAGGGCGTCGACGAAGGCGCCGACGTCGCGCGGGGCGACCGCCTCGGCACGGTACGAACCAACCGCGACGAGCATGTCATCGTCGCCCCACTCGCCGGCGTCCTCGCCGAGTGGCTGCGTTCCGACGGCGACATCGTGCCGGCCGGCTTGCCGGTCGCCCGCATCCACAACGGATCGGAGTCCTGAATGCCACTCGCAACCAGCACCGGCCCGCCGGCCACCCGAATTCTCGGCGTCGGCCACTACCGCCCGGCCAACGTCGTTACCAACCACGACCTCATCGCTCGCGGCGTGGAGACTGACGACGAGTGGATCAAGACCCGGGTCGGTATCACCGAGCGTCGCTTCGCCGATCCGGGCGAAACCGTCGTCGACATGGCCGAGGCGGCAGCCAGCAAGGCGCTCGCAGCCAGCGGCATCGTTGCCGGAGACGTGGACCTGGTCCTCGTGGCGTCGTGCACCATGCCCACCCCCGTACCGGCCGCCGCACCGCAGTTGGCCGCCCGGCTGGGCATCGGTGCGCCGGGTGCATTCGACGTCAACTCCGGCTGTTCGGGCTTCGTCTACGCCATCAACGCCGCATCGGCCGCGGTCCACAGCGGTCAGGCCCAAAACGTGCTCGTCGTCGCGGCCGAGCGCTTTTCCGGCTGGCTGGACTTCGCTGACCGCACCACCTGCATCATCCTGGGCGACGGGGCTGGCGCCGCCGTCGTCGGGCCGTCGGACGAGCCCGGACTCGGTCCGGTGGTCTGGGGCAGCGACGGCGCGCAGTTCGACACGGTGGCGATCGACGAACGGACCCACACGTTCCGGCAGGAAGGGCAGGCTGTCTACCGGTGGGCCACATCGCAGATGCCGCCGATCGCGCTCGAGGCCTGCCGTCGCGCCGGAGTCGGACCCGAGGAGCTGGCCGCGTTCATCCCGCACCAGGCCAACCTGCGCATCATCGACGCGCTGGCCAAGAAGCTCGCCGCCCCCAATGCCGTCGTCGCACGCGACATCGTCACCTCCGGCAATACTTCGGCCGCCACGATCCCGCTCGCGCTGTCCCGCATGGTCGAGCGCGGCGAGATCCCGTCCGGCGCGCCGGTGCTGCTGCTCGGCTTCGGCTCCGGCCTGGCCTATGCCGGCCAGGTTGTCCTCTCTCCGTAACCGCACCAGCTCGCCGGCCGTGGTGGCCGGTGAGTACCAACCGAAAGGAAATCCCTGTGGCCAGTGCCGACGAGATCCGCGCAGGACTCGCCTCCATCCTCGAAGAGGTCGCCGATGTGAAGGCCGACGACGTCTCTGACGACAAGAACTTCACCGACGATCTCGACGTCGACTCGTTGTCGATGGTCGAGGTGGCCATGGCGGCCGAGGAGAAGTTCGGCGTCAAGATCCCCGACGACGAGCTGCCGAAGCTCAAGACGGTCGGCGACGCCGTCAACTACATCCAGAGCAACGCCTGAACCGATCGAAGGATTGTCATGACTGCACAAGCTGATGTCGGCTCTTCGCTACCGCGAATGGAAGACATCGTCGTCACCGGCTTGGGCGCCACCACGCCCGTCGGCGGCGACGTGGCGACATTCTGGGCCGGCCTGCTCGAAGGCCGGTCCGGCGTCGTCGCACTGACCGACGACTGGGCCGCCGACCTGAAGGTGCGCATCGCCGCGCCGATGGCGGTGGATCCGGCCGAGATCCTGTCGCGGGTGCGGGCCCGTCGCCTCGACCGGGCCCAGCAGGCCGCGCTCGTCGCCGCCCAAGAGGCCTGGACCGACGCCGGTTTCACCGGTCTTTCCGAGGAGAACGGACTCGAACCCGAGCGGGTCGCAGTTGTCATCGGCACCGGTATCGGCGGCGTCACCAGCCTGATCTACCAGCACGACGTCATGCTCGAGAAGGGCCCGGGCCGGGTCTCGCCCCTGCTCATTCCGATGGACATGCCCAACGGCCCGGCCGCGCACGTCGGCCTGATGATCGGCGCCCGGTCCGGTGTGTTCACTCCGGTCAGCGCGTGCGCGTCCGGTGCGGAGGCGGTCGCATACGGCCTCGACCTGATGGCGCTCGATCGGGCCGACGTCGTGGTCGTGGGCGGCACCGAGGCGTGCATCCACGGGCTCACCATGTCGGGCTTCGCGCAGATGCAGGCGATGAGCACGCGCAACGACGAACCGCAACGGGCGTCACGGCCGTTCGACAAGGCCCGCAACGGGTTCGTGCTCGGTGAGGGCGCCGGCGTGCTCGTCCTCGAACGCCGCACCTCAGCCGAGGCCAGGGGCGCGACCCCGTACGCCGTGCTCGGCGGCGCGGCGGTTACCGCGGATTCCTACGATCTTGTGGCGCCCGACCCCGAGGGCAACGGCCAGCGCCGCGCGGCGAGCTTGGCGATGTCGCGGGCCGGGGTCCAGGCGGCCGACGTCGTGCACGTGAACGCGCACGCGACTTCCACGCCCGCGGGCGACACGGCCGAAGCTCGCTGGATCGCGGATCTACTGGGCGAGCAGACGGTCGTCACGTCCACGAAGTCGATGACCGGACACCTGCTTGGCGCGGCCGGTGCCATCGAGGCGATCGCGACCGTACTGAGCGTCCGCGACGACATCGTGCCTCCGACGATCAATCTCGACGACCCGGACGACGATGTCCGGGTCGACGTCCCCCGGGAAGCCCGCAAGATGACGGTCCCCGCCGCGCTGAACGACTCGTTCGGATTCGGCGGACACAACGCTGCGCTGCTGTTCCGCAAGGCGTGAAAGGAGAGCGACATGACGCTTATCGCCGATCCACCCGCGGACGCCCAACTCGAGGCCCGCGACCCGCGTGATCCCGAACTGCGCCTCGAGCGACTCTTCGACGCCGGGTCGCTGCGGCCGATACGCCCGCGCGACGACAGTGGTGTTTTCGCGGCACGGGGCACCATCGCCGGAGCGCCGGTAACGGCGTTCTGCAGCGATGCCACGATCATGGGCGGCGCGATGGGCGCCGAGGGGTGCCGGCATATCGTCGACGCGATCGACACGGCAGTCCGCGAACACATCCCGGTTCTCGGCGTGTGGCATTCCGGCGGCGCCCGGCTGGCCGAAGGAGTACTGGCCCTCCACGAGGTCGGGCTGGTCTTCCAGGCGATGATCCGCGCGTCCGGGCGAGTGCCGCAGATCTCGGTGGTGCTCGGTCCGGCGGCCGGCGGCGCCGCCTACGGTCCGGCGTTGACCGACCTGGTGATCATGTCCACGACCGGACGGGTGTTCGTCACCGGTCCTGACGTCGTGCGGTCGGTCACGGGCGAGAACGTGGACATGGAATCCCTCGGCGGCGCTGACACCCACGGACGGCGCAGCGGCGTCGTGCACGTCACGACCGGTTCCGACGAGGAGGCGTTCGAAGCCGCACGCGAGGCCACCGTCCTCTTCGCGCAACAGGGCTCGTTCGACCTCAGCCTGGTCGGGCCCGACCGCGACCTGTCCGCGCTGCTGCCCGAAAGCGTCAAGCGCGCCTACGACGTGCACCCGCTCGTGGCCGGCATCCTCGACGAAGACACGTTCTTCGAACTGCACGCCAAGTGGGCGCCGAACATCGTCACCGGCCTCGGCCGGCTGACCGGCCGCACCGTCGGCGTGATCGCCAACAATCCGCTGCGGCTCGGTGGCTGCCTGGATTCGCCCAGCGCAGAGAAGGCCGCGCGGTTCGTGCGGATGTGCGACGCGTTCGGGATTCCATTGGTGGTGCTGGTCGACGTGCCGGGTTACCTGCCTGGAGTCGGCCAGGAATGGGACGGCATCGTGCGCCGCGGCGCCAAGCTGCTGCATGCCTTCGGTGAAGCCGTGGTGCCCAGGGTGACGCTGGTGACGCGAAAGACCTACGGCGGTGCCTATATCGCCATGAACTCGCGCGCCCTCGGCGCCAATCGGGTGTTCGCCTGGCCCGGGGCCGAAGTGGCGGTCATGGGCGCATCGGCGGCCGTGGGCATCCTGCACCGCAAGAAGCTGGCCGCGGCCCAGCCGGGCGAGCGCGAGGCGCTGCACGCCCAACTCGCCGAGGAGCACGCCCGCATTGCCGGCGGCGTCGCCCGGGCGATGGAACTCGGCGTGGTCGACGAAATGATTGACCCGCCGCGTACCCGGGCTGCTATCGCCGAGGCACTCGCGGCCGCACCGGCAGCCCGCGGCGCCCACGGCAATATCCCGCTCTAACCCGTTCCGCCCGCCGCCTTGCGCCGTTGAGCGCCGCAAAATCGACGGAGTTTGCGGCGCCGAAAGGCGCAAGGCGACGAGCAGCCGACGTTAGACGACCTGGTGCAGCAGCGTCACCGGCGCGCCGTCCCCGCCCAGTCGATAGGGCTCGAGTTCAGCGTCCCACGCCGTGCCGAGCAGGTCGGACAGGCCGTGCTCGTAGTCCTCGGCCGTGCGGGCGCGGCTGAGCAGGCCGCGCAACCGCTCCTCACCCACGACCACATCGCCGTTGGCTGACACCATGCTGCGGTGAAAGCCGCGGCCGGGCACGTAAGCCAGTCGCTCGCCGTCGCTGGCCCAGGTGGCGTCCTCGGTCACTTCGAAGACCAGCATCGGCCAAGCCCGGATCGAGGCGGCCAGGCGCGCGCCGGTGCCGATTGCGCCGGTCCAGGCCGCTTCGGCCCGCAAATGGGTCGGTGCTACCGGTTGGCTGGTCCAGTCCAGGCGGGCGGGCCGACCGAGGATGCCGGCCAGCGCCCACTCGACGTGTGGGGCGATCGCCGACGGGCAGCAATGCAGGTAGACCACGCCACGCGTCGTCGGCATGACGCGGTCAGTGGCCCGACCGCTGGTGCGGGTGTTGGACATCGCACACCTCCCTGACTCGACGGCGACGCCTTCCCCAGCGGTCCGGTCGAGGTTCGAGGTGTGTTCGGTATGTGCTGGGGCCATTGTGGCCCATGAGCCCACTGTTACGCCAGTCGGGTGGGGGTTCTGGGTGAATTGTCAGAACCGGACGACCGAACGCAGCACCTCACCACGCCCCATAGCCGCGAAGGCGTCCTCGATGTCGTCCAGGCCAATCGTCTCGCTCACGAACTTGTCCAGCGGCAGCCGACCCTGCAGATGCAGGTCGACGAGCATCGGAAAGTCCCGGGACGGCAGGCAGTCGCCGTACCACGACGACTTGAGCGCACCGCCGTGCGAGAAGAAATCGAGCAGCGGCATTTCCAGCCGCATCTCCGGCGTGGGCACGCCGACGAGCACCACGGTGCCGGCGAGGTCGCGGGCCTGGAATGCCTGCCGGTAGGTCTCGGGCCGGCCCACCGCATCGATGACCACGTCCGCGCCATTGCCGCCGGTCAGCGCCCGGATCGCCTCGACCGGGTCCTCGTTGCGCGAGTTCACCGTGGCGGTGGCGCCGAGTTCGCGCGCGGTCGCCAGCTTGCGGTCGTCGATGTCGACGGCGACGATCCGGGCCGCGCCCGCGAGCCGGGCACCGACGAGCGCCGCGCAGCCCACGCCGCCGCAGCCGATGACGGCCACGGAGTCGCCGCGGCCCACGGGCGCGGTGTTGATCGCGGCGCCGAGCCCGGCCATCACGCCGCAGCCCAGCAGCCCGGCGACCTCAGGCGGTACGGCCGCGTCGACTTTGGTGCACTGCCCTGCATGCACCAGCGTCTTCTCGGCGAACGCGCCGATGCCTAGCGCGGGCGAGAGCGGCGTGCCGTCGGCGCGGGTCATTCGCTGCGTCGCGTTGTGGGTGTTGAAGCAGTACCAGGGCCGACCGCGAAGGCAGGCTCGGCACTGACCGCACACCGCCCGCCAGTTGAGGATGACGAAGTCGCCCGGCCCGACGTCGGTGACGCCCTCTCCCACGGCCTCGACGATCCCGGCGGCCTCATGCCCGAGCAGGAACGGGAAGTCGTCGTTGATCCCGCCCTCTCGGTAGTGCAGGTCGGTGTGGCAGACCCCGCACGCCTGTACCTGCACGAGCGCCTCGTTCGGGCCCGGATCGGGGACGACCACGGTTTCCACCCGGACCGGTTCACCCTTGGCCACGCTGAGGACCCCACGCACTTCGTTGGTCATGCCGAGCCCGTCGCAACAATCATCTTGGGCCGCACGGGGTGTGTAGCTTGCGTCCGGTTGTCATTGGCCGATCATGCTGGATGCCTCGGTGGCCGACAACTGGCGGTTCGGCCGGGCGCGGAGCAGGCTGATCGGGTGAGTGACGACGGCGGTACCGGCCCGCCCGCCGGCGACCCGGCCGCCGGCGACCCGGCCGACGACGACGTGCTCGACATCGGCCCGCGCGGCAACGGCCATCGCTGGCTGGATCGGCCCGCTCGTCGGCTGCAGCGGGTACCGCGCGGTGCTCGTTGGACGTTCGCAGCCGTCGCCGTTGCCGCGCTGGCCGGCTACGGCGCGGCCCGGCCAGTCGCGCACCACAGTGCCCGACCGGCATCGACAACGTCGACCAGCCCGCTGCCGGCCGCCGGTACCGCGTCCCATTACCCCGGACTGCTGCAGGAGTACAACGACCAGCGCAGCGCCGACGCCCGGCGTTCCGAGCACCCGCAACCGTAGCTAGGACGGTCGAGCCACTGCCGCTCGCGCCCGCGTCTGGGCGGCCGCGGACGCGTGCACGAGATCGAGCGCGCCCGCGAGCGCGCCGGCCACCGGAGGGACGTCGAGCACCCGCAGCACGGCGCCCGGAGCGCCGCGTGACAACTGCGACCCGATGCGGTCGAGCAGGATCGGGTTGCCCGACTGCAAGGTGCCGCCGCCGAGCACCACATCGGCGTCCGCCGTCAGCAGGTCCAGGCGCCGCAGCAGCGTCAGCGCCATCGTCACCACCTCGTCGGCCAGGCGCTCGACGATGTGTCGCGCGACCTCGTCGCCGTCCGTCGCAGCCCGGAACACGACCGGCGCCAGCGGAAGCACGGCCGCATCCGACTCGCGATGGACCCGCAGCGCGACGGCCTGGGCGCTCGACTCACCGAAATGTGCGGTGACCATCTCGTGCAACGCCGTGGCCGGCCCGCGGCCGTCCTCGAACCGGACCGCGGCGCCGAGGCCGGCCATGCCGACGGACAGACCCCCGCCCCAGTCGCCGCTCACATCACCGATGGCCAGGAAGCGCCCTTCGCGGCCGTCGGGATGCACACCGGCTGCGTTGATGCCCGCTCCGGAGACGACGGCGACCCCCCAGCCCCGTGTGCTGCCGGCCCGCAGAACCGCGAAGACGTCATTGCGCACCTGCACGTCGGCGGCCACGCGCAGGCGCTGTAGTTCGGCCAGCGCGGCGGCCTCCTCGTCGGGCACATCGACGTTGGCGAGGTAGAACGTGCCCGCGGCGATCGGGGTGCCCGGGCCGAGCCCGGCCTTCTTGACCGCCTGTCGAGCTAGGTCGGCCAGCGCCTCCATCGTTGCCGCCATGCCGACGATGTGCGGATGGGTGCCGCCCGACTGCACGTGGGCCAGTACCTCGCCGAGCTCGGTGGCCAGGACCAGGTCGGTCTTGGAGTTGCCACCGTCGGCCGCGACGACCAACCGCGCCGAACCCGGCCCCGGCTCCGGCCCCGGATCGCCGAGCGCACTCACCGGGCGCTCGACGCGTCGAGCGCTTCGCTGGGCCGCAGTCCAGCGGTGGCGATCTCCCAAGCGCGCTCGATGCCCGCAGCCAGGCAACCGTCGACGACAGCATCGGCTCCGAGCGCACTGACGCGCAGTTCCGGTTGCACCGGGGCGAGCCCGCGCAGCTCGCGGTGCACGACCGCGAGGAAGCCGTCGGCCTGCCCGATGCCACCGCCGAGCACGATCAGTTCGGGATCGGTGACGGCGACGACTGCGCAGATGGCCTGGGCGACGAGCACGGCTTCCTCGCCCACGACTCGAGCCGCCCGCTCATCACCCTCAGCGGCGGCGGCGAAAACCTGGCGGGCCGAGCCGGGCCGACTGATTCCGGCCCGGCGCGCGGCCCGGACGATGCCGGCCGCCGACGCCGCCGCCTCGAGGCTGCCGCGCTTGCGGGCGTCCCGCGCGTCGGTTCCCGCGCCGACTCCGAGCGGCAGGTAGCCGATCTCGCCGGCCGCGCCGTGCGCGCCGCGATGCAGCCGACCGCCGAGCACCAGACCCATCCCGATGCCGGTACCCACCGAGACGAACGCGAAGCTTTCGACGTCGCGACCGTGGCCGTGCGCGCGTTCGGCCAGCGCGGCCGCGTCGACGTCGTTCTCGATCATCAGCGAACCGGTGAAGGCTTCGCGCAGCTCGGCCAGCACGACCGGTTGGTCCCACCCCGGCAGGGCGCCGGCCAGCGCGAGAGCGTCACGGCGCGGGTCGTAGACGCCGGGGCTGCCCAACACCGTTTGGGTCACCTCGTCGGCACTGACACCGACCTCCGCGTAGAGCATCTCCGCCAACTGGACGAGCTCGGCGACGAGCCCGTGGCCGGTCGCGGCCGTCACTTTCAGGGTCGACCGGGCCCGGATCCCGCCGGCGAGATCACCGATCGCACCGCGCAGGTACTCGCTGCCCACGTCGAGGGCCAGGACGAAGCCGGCCTCCGGGCGAACCTGGTAGAGGACTGCGGCCGGACCGGGAACGCCGGTGCGCACGCCGGAGTTGCGCACCAGGCCGGTGCGTTCGAGGTTGCTCAATGCCAGTGACACGGTGGGCTTGGACAGCCGGGACAGTCGAGCCAGGTCGGCCCTCGAGAGCTCGCCACCAGTCCGGATCAACTGGAGCAGCAACTGCTCGTTCATCGCCCTGATCAATTGCGGACCTGCAGGCGAACCCTGCCCCGCCAGCCCTGTCACTGGCCTCCCGTCGTTGCGCTAGTTCGACCAATGTAGCGAGGGTCTTGTGCTGCTTTGATTGTCAGTCTACTTTCCTAACTACCAAAGGTCCATCACCAATGAGGAGCCGCGCGTGCTCGAACCGGTCGTGCTCGGGATGGATTTCGGTGGCTCGAAGATCGCCGCCGCCGTCTGCGATCCCGCCGGTACGCGGCTGGGCACGGTCACGATCCACAACCGGCCCGCCGACGGCGCGCAAGCCACTCTCGAGCGCGGCATCGCCGCCGCGCACGCCCTGCTTCATGACGCGGCTCCCGGTCGGCCGGTGATCGCCGTCGGCGCCTGCACGTTCGGCATCCCCACCGATGACGGCGTGCAGTTGGCCCCGACGATTCCCGGATGGAGCGAGGTCAGGTTCGGCCGCGAGCTGCGCCGCGCCTTCGACGGTGCCGAAGTCGTGCTGGCCACCGACGTGAAGGCCGCGGCCCAGGCCGAGGCGCAGTGGGGCGCGCTCGTCGACTGCGACCCCGGGATCTACCTCAACCTCGGCACCGGACTGGCCGTGGCGATCGTCGCCAACGGTCGCGTCCTCACGGGCCACCGCGGGGCAGCCGGCGAAATCGGTTACAACCTCCGGCAGGTGGCCGACGTCGGCCGGGACGCGGAGCAGCGCACACCACTGGAAGATGCGGTCAGTGGCAAGGCCCTCGTGCAGGCGGCCTTGGAACTCGTGCCCGCCGGTCGCGACGCAGCCGACGTCTTCGCGCGGGCCGACGACGATCCCCGCGCCGGCGCCATGCTCACCGACTTCATCGCCGAACTCGGCTTCCACCTCGTGAACCTGACGATCGCGATCGATCCGGCCCGCATCGTCGTCGGCGGAGGACTGGTGCGCTCCTGGCCGAGGCTGCGCGGCGGCTTGCGCCGAGCGCTCGACGCCGCCGTGCCGTTCCCTCCCGAGATCGTCCCGGCCGAGTTCCCGTTCGATGCACCCCTGATGGGCGCTCTTGCGCTCAGTACCGCAGCGGCCCGCGAGATCTTGAGCTCGGCGGCGTCCGCATGACCGTCAACCAGATCGCTCGATTCCGCACCACCACGAAAGGAGCGTCACGATGAGGCGCACCAGCAAGGCGACCAAGGCATTCACCGTCGTCGCCGCCACGGTACTGCTCGTCTCGGCGTGCACCAGTGCGAAGAAGAAGTCGAGCGCCAATCCCAGCGGGTCGAGCGCGCCCGAAGGCAGCAGCGTCGGCAAAGCCAATCACAAGCAGGGCGGGACGCTCACCATCTCCAATGAGCAGGGCCAGACCTGGACCTGCCAGTTCAACCCGTTAAACCCGGCGGTGAACAGCTACTCGATCGGCTTCGTCTACGAGCCGCTGGTCTTCGTGAACCTGCTGAAAAACCAGGCCGAAACGCCGATGTTGGCGTCGTCCTACCGATGGGGCGCCGGCAAGAAATCGATCGTGTTCACGGTCCGCGACGGCATCAAATGGAACGACGGGCAACCGTTCAGCGCGGCCGATGTCGCGTTCACCTTCAACCTCATGAAGCGGGTGCCCTCGACCGACCTGTATGCCCTGTGGACGGCGGCCGGGTTGCAGAGTGTGACCGCGAACGGCAAGCAGGTCACGATGACCTTCGACAAGCCGGCCCAGCCGTACTTCTTCAACTTCGCCAACCAGGTCGGCATCGTGCCGCAGCACATCTTCGGCAGCGGTGCCGCAGCCGCTCATCCTGATACCTGGCCCGATAAGAACCCGGTCGGTACCGGCCCGTTCAAGGTCAGCCCGTGCAAGGCCAACAACATCCAGTTTGTCGCGAACAAGTCGTACTGGCAACCGGGCAAGCCCTACATCCAGAAGCTCGAATACCCGGCCTACCTGGACAACGGCCCGGCCAACCTCGACCTGGCCAACGGCAAGGCGCAGTGGGGCAGCCAATTCATCCCGAACATCAAGCGCTTCTACCTGTCGAAGTCGCCGGACAACCACACCTGGTCGCCGCCGGTACAGATGGTCGCCCTCTATCCGAACCTCGACGCGTCGCACCCGGCCACGAGCAAGCTCGGAGTGCGCCAGGCCATCGCCTACGCCCTCGATCGCCAGCAGATCTCGGCCATCGGCGAAGGCGGGCAGCAGCCGCCGGCCAACCAGGGCGGCATCGTCGTGCCCACGTTCAACAAGTACTACGACGCCGGCGCCGTCTCCGCCGCGGGATTCGACAAGCAGGATCTGACCAAGGCAAAGCAGGCGCTGGGCACCGCGGGGTACTCCACGTCCCACCGGCTGAAGCTCAGCGTCATCACGGTCACCGGCTACACCGACTGGGACGCCTCGCTGGCCGTCGTCAAGCAGCAGCTCAAGCCCATCGGCATCGACCTGACCGTGGAGGACCTCGCCGCGCAGACTTTCGACAACCGGTTGTTCACCGGTGACTTCGACCTGGCCTACTACAGCCAGCCGGGCGGCCCGACCCCGTACTACGAGCTGCGGGAGATCCTGCACTCGAAGAACTCCGCGCCGATCGGCAAGCAGGCCAACAGCAACTACGAGCGGTACAACAACCCGACCGTCGACGCGTTGTTCAACCAGTACCCCTCGGCCGACGACGCCGGCCAGGTGTCGATCATCAAGAAGGTGGAAGCGGCCATGCTGAAGGACATCCCGATCATTCCGACGACGGAGTCGGTCGACTGGTTCCAGTACAACACCAGCGACATCGCCGGCTGGCCGACCGAGAAGGACGCGTACGCCCAGCCGTCGGCGTTCGCCGTCCCGGACGTGGAGCAGGTGCTGCTGCACGTGTACTCCAAGTCGGCGCAGTAGCACGCTAGAGCCGGACACGAGTGTGAGTACGAAGGGCGGGCAGACATGAGATACGTACTGCGGCGCCTCGGCTTCTTCGTGCTCACCCTCTGGGCGGCATTGACCCTGAACTTCTTCATCCCGCGCTTCATGCCCGGCAGCCCGCTGCAGGCGCTGCGCGATCGCACCCACCACCGGCTATCACCGGCCGCGCTCGAGCAGATGCTGACGTCGTTCGGCTTCAAGCCGCATCAGAACGTGGTGATGCAGTACCTGGAATATCTCCGCAACATGGTGACCGGCCGGTGGGGCGTCTCCATCGGGGCCACGCTGGGCGAGCCGGTGAGCACGATCGTCAAGCAGGCGCTGCCGTGGACGCTCGGGCTGGTCGGCGTGGCCACGATTCTCGCGTTCCTGCTGGGCTCGCTCATCGGCATCGTCGCCGGCTGGAAACGGGGTGGCAAGCTCGACTCGGTGGTGCCGCCGGTGTTCGTCGTCACGTCTGCGCTGCCGTACTTCTGGGTCGGCCTGCTGCTCATCCTGGTCTTCTCGGTCTGGACGAACGGGCTGCTGCCCAGCGACTTCAACTACGACACCGATCTGCAGCCGGAGTTCTCACTCGGCTTCATCGAGAACGTCCTCAAGCATGCGATCCTCCCGGCCGCCACGATCCTGATCACCTCGATCGGCGGCTGGATCCTGACCATGCGCAACAACATGATCACGACGCTGTCAGAGGACTACGTGCGCATGGGTCGGGCCAAAGGGCTGTCGAACCGGCGCATCATGTCCACCTATGCCGCCCGCAACGCGTTCCTGCCCAACCTCTCGGGCTTCGCGATGTCGCTGGGCTTCGTCATCTCCGGCGCGATCCTGGTCGAGTACGTGTTCAACTACCCCGGCCTGGGCTACCTGCTCTACAACGCCGTGCAGAACAGCGACTACCCGCTCATGCAGGCGCTGTTCATGTTGTTCACGGTCGCCGTCTTGCTGGCCTTGTTGATCTGTGACTTCGCGATCGCCTGGCTCGACCCGCGGGCCCGGGCGAAGGGCTGACGGCGATGACGGCACTACTGGTCGACACCACCGCGGCCGCGGGCGACGCCACCACGCGGGTGCGCCGGCGCGGGGCCGGGCTGATCACCGCGGTCCGCAGCAACCGCAAGGCCATGGTCGGGCTGGTGCTGTTCCTGATCTTCTGCGTGCTGGCCGTGGCGCCAGGGCTGTTCACCTCCGTGCGCCATCCCAACGACCTCGCCTTCGCGCCCGGGCTCCAGCCGTCGGCCCACCATTGGCTCGGCACCACCTCGCTGGGCCAGGACATCTGGGCCCAGCTCGTCTACGGAACGCGGCAGTCGCTGGTCATCGCGCTCGTCGCCGGTCTGTTCGCCACCGTGCTGTCCGTGCTCATCGGCGTCTCGGCGGGTTACCTCGGCGGGATCGCTGACGAGGTGTTGTCCATGGTCACCGGCATCTTCCTGGTGATACCGACGTTCCCCTTGATCATCATCTTCGCTACCTACGCCGGCAAAGGCACGTTGCTGGTGATCCTCATCGTGCTCGTCGTCACCGGCTGGTCGTACGGGGCCAACCAGTTGCGGGCGCAGACCTTGTCGTTGCGCAACCGGGACTTTCTTGAATCCGCTCGAGTCCGCGGCGAGCGTCGGTCCTACGTCATCGTGGCCGAGGTGCTGCCCACGATGACCTCGCTGATCGTGGCGAACTTCCTCGGCGCTGCGTTGTATTCGGTGTTGACCGCGGCCGGCCTGCAGTTCCTCGGCCTGGGCGATCCCAACTCGATCAGCTGGGGCACGATGCTCTACTGGTCGCAGAGCCAGCAGGCGCTGCAGACCGGCATGCCGCTGTGGTCGATCGCGCCCGGGTTGTGCGTCGCCCTGTTGGGCGTCTCCTTCGCGCTCATCAACTACGCCTTCGACGAGATCAGCAACCCCGCTCTGCGACCAGTGAGGAGGCGGCATGCCCAGCGCGCCGGTGCTTGAGGTTCGCGGCCTCAAGGTCGAGTACGCCACCGACCGTGGCCTGGTGGCCGCCGTCGACGGCGTCGACTTCACGGTCGGCCAGGGTGAGTTCGTCGGCGTCGTCGGCGAGTCCGGCTGCGGCAAGTCCACGATGCTCTTCGCCATCGCCCGGCTGCTGAGCCCGCCGGCTGAGATCACCGCCGGCAGCGTCGAGTTCAAGGGCCAGAACCTGGTCACCATGACGGACAAGCAGCTCAACGTGCTGCGCTGGCGGGATCTGTCCGTGGTCATGCAGAGCGCGATGAACGCGCTGAATCCCGTGCTGACGATCGGCGCCCAGTTCAAGGACGCCCTCGAGACGCACGCGAAGTCCTCGAACCGCGAGACGGTAGAGCGCTCGGCCGAGGTGATGAAGCTTGTCGGCATCGACCCGGTCCACCTGAAGAGCTACCCGCACCAGCTCAGCGGCGGCATGCGCCAGCGGGCGATGATTGCGATGGCACTGCTGTTCACGCCCGATCTCGTGATCATGGACGAGCCGACATCGGCGCTGGACGTGGTGGCCCAGCGCTCGCTGATGGTGCAGATCAAGCAGTTGCAGCAACGCCTCGGATTCGCCGTCGTGTTCGTGACTCACGACATGTCCCTGGTCAGTCACTTCTCCGACCAGTTGCTGGTGATGTACGCCGGCCTCGTGGTCGAGGAGGGCCCGACCCGCACCGTGTTCGACCGGCCGGCGAACCCCTACAGCCGCGGGCTGCTCGACGCGTTCCCGTCGATCCGCGGTCCGCGGGTAGAGCTCACCGGCATTCCCGGTAACCCGCCCGACCTGGCCAATCCGCCCAGCGGCTGCCGCTTCCATCCGCGGTGTCCGGTCGTGCAGGCCGAGTGCTCGACCGTCAGTCCAGAGCTGTACCAGGTCGGCGCGGCCCGCTCGCGCTGCCTGCTGCACGTCCTGCAACCAGCCGCGGAGGAGGTCGGTTCGTGACAACCCCCCTGCTCGAGACCCACGGGCTGACCAAGCATTTCAAGGTCGGCGGCAGCCTGTCCCGCAAGACGCTGCACGCCGTTGATGACGCCGATCTCGTCATCAATCGCAAGGAGATCGTTGCGCTGGTCGGCGAGAGCGGCAGCGGGAAGAGCACTATCGCCCGACTGCTGGCGCGCGTGTACACGCCGACCAGCGGGGAGATCCGCTACCAGGGCCGCACGCTGGCGAGCATGCGCAGGCGCCGCCAGAGCATGGCCTACCGCAGCGACGTGCCCATGGTGTTCCAGGACCCGTTCAGCTCGTTGAACCCCGCGTACCGCGTCTCACACGGGATCATGCGGGCGCTGAAGCTGCACCGACCCGACCTCGACCGAGCCCAGCGCTTGGCCGAGGCGGAGCGGGTGGTCGAAGCGGTGGGGCTGACCCCGGCGGCCGACGTCCTCGACCGATATCCCTACGAGCTCAGCGGCGGCCAACGCCAGCGCATCGGCTTCGCCCAGGCCCTGGCGTACCGGCCGACGCTGATTCTCGCCGACGAGCCGGTGTCGATGCTCGACGTCTCGATCCGGATCGGGCTGCTCAACCTGATGGCCAAGCTGCGTCAGGACGAGGACGTCTCGTTCCTCTACATCACCCACGACATCGCCAGTGCCCGCTACGTCTCCGACCGACTGCTGGTGATGTACGCCGGGCACATCGTCGAAGCCGGCCCGACCGAAGCTGTCCTGGCCAACCCGAAGCACCCCTACACCCAGCTACTGCTTTCCGCCGTTCCCGATCCGCGGGCGCCGCTCGCCGTAGGAGCGGAGTCCGACACCGGTGAACCACCGCGTGTCATCAACCCGACGCCGGGTTGCCGGTTCCGTTGGCGGTGCCCGCTGGCCATCGACGTGTGCGCCACGGTCACCCCACCCGGTCGCCTGCTCGCCCCGGCCCACACTGCCGCGTGTCACGTCGCGGAATCGGAGCTGTCATGAAGATCGCGGTAGTCGGCGGCGGGAGCACGTACACGCCCGAGCTGATCGAGGGGTTCGCCCGCCGGGCCGACGTGCTCGCCGTCGACGAATTGGTGCTGCACGACATCAACCCCGACCGGCTCGAGGTGGTCGGCAGCCTCGCGCAGCGGATTCTGGCCAGGCAGGGCTACCGCGGTCAGCTGGTGACCACAACGTCACTCGACGACGCGGTCGACGGCGCCTCCGCCGTGCTGATCCAACTGCGCGTCGGCGGACAGCGCGCCCGGCTCGTCGACGAGACCCTACCCGGCAAGTTCGGGCTGCTCGGGCAGGAGACCACCGGTCCCGGCGGCTTCGCCAAGGCGCTGCGCACCGTGCCGGTGGTGCTCGGCATCGCCGAGGTCGTGGCCAAGCGCGCGCTGCCGGACGCGTGGATCGTGGACTTCACCAACCCGGTCGGCATCGTCACCCGTGCGCTGCTCGACGAGGGTCATCGGGCGCTGGGCCTGTGCAACGTCGCAATCGGTTTCCAACGGCGGCTGGCCGGGCAGTTCGGCGTCGCCCCCGACCGCGTTCGCCTCGACCACGCGGGGCTGAACCACCTGTCCTGGATCCGGCAAGTGCTGGTGGACGGCGTCGACCGGCTGCCCGAACTGCTCGAGCCCGGCCGGGTCGAGGCGATTGCCGCCGAAGTGGACCTGCCGGTCGATCTGCTGCGCACACTCGGCGCGATCCCTTCGTACTACCTGCACTACTTCTACTGCACCGACCGAGCGGTGCAGGCCCAGGCCACCGGCCCGCAGCGGGCCGAGGCCGTGCTCGAGATCGAGAACCAACTGCTGGAGATGTACGCCGACCCGGCGCTGGACCGCAAGCCGGAACTGCTCGAACAGCGCGGCGGGGCGTACTACAGCGAGGCGGCGGCCGCGCTGGTCACGTCGTTGCTCACCGGCGACGGCGGACATCACTATGTGGACCTGCGCAACAACGGCACGATCGCCGGGCTGCCCGACGAGGCCGTGGTCGAGGTGCCGGCGATGGTCGACCTGGCCGGCGCGCACCCTGTGCCGGTGGCCCCACTCGCTCCGGAGTTCCTCGGGCTGGTGCAGGTCGTCACGGCGTACGAGGTGCTGACGATCGAGGCGGCTCGGACCGGCAATCGGCGGGTCGCGCTTCGCGCGCTGGTCGCCAACCCGCTCGTTCGGCAGTGGGATATCGCGGTGCCGTTGCTGGACGCCCTGCTGGAGGCGAACCGGCAGCACCTGCCCCAGTTCTGAGGCCGCGCCTCAGCCGAGCAGACCGAGCAGACCGGGCAGGACAGTGCCGAGTGGGCCGTCGACGCGGACGTCGGCGAGTGGGTCGCCGCGCGTCGGACCCTGGTTGACGATTGCGACGCGAACGCCGTTGCGGGCGGCATGCCGCACGAACCGGAACCCCGAAAGCACGGTGAGCGACGAACCGAGCACCAATACGGCCTGCGCGCGCTCGACCAGTCGAAAGCAGCGCTCCACGCGCTCGCGCGGCACGTTCTCGCCGAAGAAGACGACATCGGGCTTCAACGGCCCGCCGCCGCAAGGCTCGCACTCGACCATGCGGAACCCGACCAGTTCGGCGTCGGACAGCTCAACGTCACCATCAGGATTGACCTCGTCCACCGCGGCGCCGAAGCCGGGGTTCGCCGCCCGCAGCCGCTCGTCGAGTACGCGTCGGGAACTGCGCTCACCGCAACCGAGGCACACCGTCCGGTCCAGCCCACCGTGCAGCTCGATGACGTCGCTGGTGCCGGCAGCCTGATGCAGGCCGTCGACGTTCTGGGTGATCACGCCGCTGATCGCCCCCGCCGCCTGCAACGCGGCGACGGCGCGGTGCCCGTCGTTGGGCTGGGCCCCGGCGATCTGGGCCCAGCCGAGGTAGCTGCGGGCCCAGTAGCGGTGCCGGGCTACGGGGTCGTGCACGAAGGCGTGAAAGTTCATCGGAGCGTGGCGCCGCAGTGCTCCTGACGGCCCGCGATAGTCGGGGATCCCGGATTCGGTCGAAAGCCCCGCGCCGGAGAGCACCACGACGTCACCGCCGTCGACCAGCCGGCGCAGCTCGGTCAGGTCGGTGTCGTGTACGCCCGCGTCGAGCACCAGACCATGGTGCCTCGCTGGTGCAACTCAGCCCACGCGTCGGCTGTTATTCCTCGGCCAGCGCCCGGCCGTAGCGAGCTCGGACCCGCTCGCGCACCTTGGGATCACCGCGCGGCGCGGGTTGGATGAAGATCTCGTCGAGCTCGGCGAACTCGGCCCGCAATTGCGCGTCGATGCGCACGCAGGCCCGTTCCAGATCGCCGGCCGAGGTGGTGTCGACGAAGTCGACCCGGGCGCACACCAGGATCCGGCCGGTGCCGACGAGCATCGTGAGCAGGTCAACGACGTCGACGACCTCGTCGTGCGCTTCGATTCGGGCCTCGATCGTGCGCACCAGCTGGACATCGGCCTGCCGGCCGATCAGCAGACCCTCGCAGGCGCGCGCCAGGAGAAACGCCGCGACCAGGAGCAATCCACCGATGGCCAGGGATGCCACGCCGTCCCACACCCGAGCGCCGGTGATCTGGTGCAGGCCGACACCGGCCGCGGCGATGAACAGCCCCACGATCGCGGTGGTGTCCTCGAGCGCCACGCTGTTGACCGTCGGATCATTGGGCTTGAGGACGTATTCGCCGACGCTCTGGTGCCGCACCGCCGATTCGGCCCGCACCCGCCGCGCCGCGTTGCGGAACGAAGCACCTTCGAGGACCAGAGCCAGGGCCAGCACCGGATAGTTGACCCAGAGCGCCTTGCTCTCCTCCTCCGGCCCGAGGATGGTGTGCAGACCTTCGAAGACGGAGAACGCGGCGCCGGACACGAAGATGGCCACCGCGGCGAGCAGCGACCAGAAGTAGCGTTCCTTGCCGTAGCCGAACGGGTGGGCCCGGTCGGCCGGCTTGTCCGAGCGGCGCAAGGCAACCAGCAGCAAGATCTCCGTCGTGCTGTCACCGAACGAGTGGGCCGCCTCGGACAGCAACGCGCCCGATCCGGTGAGCAGGCCCGCGGCGAGCTTGAGCAGGGCGACTCCGACGTTCGCGCCGAGCGCGAGCAGGACGGTGAAGGTCCCTTCGGACTGCTGGGTCGACGATTCTTCCGGCACCGCTCCACCATGCCTTACCGGGCTGGCTCGCCGACACGGGCTGCCGGTTTGCCCGAGGCGGTGAGGGGGAACCACAACCGACATGGTGGCGGTCGTCCCCGAACACGCGAGCCTGCGTGAGCTGGCGTCGGCGGCCCAGCACTGCCGCGGCTGCGAGCTCTACGAGCGGGCCACCCAGACCGTCTTCGGAGCCGGGCCGACCCGGGCGCGGGTGCTGCTCGTCGGTGAACAGCCCGGTGACGTCGAGGATCGGCGCGGCAAGCCGTTCGTCGGCCCGGCCGGCAAGGTGCTCGACCGCGCGTTCGACGAAGCCGGCCTGCCGCGCAACGAGCTTTACGTCACGAATGCCGTCAAACACTTCCGTTGGAAGGCCACGGCCAGCAACAAGCGCCGCATCCACGAGAAGCCGGGCGCAGCGCACATCAACGCGTGTCACCCCTGGCTGGACGCCGAGCTGGCCGCGGTCCGGCCCGCCGTCGTCGTTGCCCTCGGTGCGGTGGCGGCGCAATCGCTCTTCGGCCCCTCGTTCCGGCTGACGCAGCACCGGGGCGAGCTGCTCGACTGGCCGGCCGACAATGCCGCGGCGGCTTCGGTGAAAGCTGCGGTCGCGACGATTCATCCGTCCGCGGTGTTGCGGGCCGGAGCGAACCGCGACGAGATGTACGCCGGGCTCGTGGCCGACCTGCGCCTGGTTAGCGACGTTTGAGCAAGGCGAACGTCACGGCGCCGTAGGCCAGATGCGGGACGGCGTCACTGAGCCAGTCGGCGGTTGACCACTTCGAGGGATCGGTGAGGCCCATCCGGGTCATCGGCAGATCCGTCCCGGCCATCGCCGCCGCGCCGAGCAGCGGAGCGCCGATCACGGTCGGCAGCCGTCCGATGACGGGGCGCAGAAATCCGGCCGCAATCCCGATGCCGACCCCGGTGGCGATACCGGCCAGCGGGCCGAGGCCTTCGATGCGGTTGTCCTTCTCCTCGCCCTCGCCCGGCACCTCGACGCCGGCCTGTTCGGCGAGCTTCTGCACTGCGCGCTGAGGGGTATCACTGGCCGGCCGAGCCCGTACGGCCATATCGAGATAGGTGACGGCGTTGAGCGCGGTCGTCCCGGCCGCTCCGGCGGCCGCGCCACGCGCAAGTCCCTTGAACATCGGTGTCCCCTTCGCTTTCCGGTGCTGTGGATGTGCCCCGATTGCGGATCGACCAAACGCGGCGACGGGCCGCGCCGATACCGTCGGCTGGTGCGAGTGGTGACCTGGAACGTCTTGTGGCGCGACGGCGGAAACTGGCGCAAGCGTGAGGACGGCATCGTCGCGACGCTCGACCGGTTGCAACCCGACGTCGTCATGCTGCAGGAGGTGTGGGGCGGTGACGGCACCAACCAGGCCGACGTCCTCGGCCGGAGGTTGGGCCTGCATTCGGCGTTCGCGGCGCCGTCTCTACCTCCGCCGCCGGAGACGCCCGAGTCCCCGGATCAGGTCGGCATCGAGATCGGCGTCGCAGTACTGAGCCGGTGGGCGATCCGGCGGATCCAGCGGCTGCGGTTGCCGTCGCAGCACCGAGCCTTCGAACCGGTCGCGCTCGTGGCGACGCTCGACCACCCAGCTGGCCCGCTATTTGTGGTCGCGTCGTGCGTGGAGTGGGAGCCGGAATTCGCCGACGACCAACTGGCCCAGACGCGGGCGCTCGCAGCCCTGCTGTGTGACCCGGCGCTGGACGGACCGCTGCCGGTCATCCTGGGCGCGGATCTCAACGCGGGGCCTGGCACTGCGCCGGTTGCCGTCCTGACCGATGTACTGGTCGACACGTGGGTGGCGAGCGGCGCAGCCGATGACGGGATCACGCTGAGCTCGGCCAATCCACTCGCGCCGCTGGCCGCGCGGGAGCAGATCGACCGGCGGATCGACTATGTGTTGGCGCGGCCGGGCTCCTCGGGACGCCCGGTGCGGGTTCGACGGGCCGCTGTGGTCAAGGAGGCGGTGGGTGGGGTGCCGTCTTCGGATCACTATGCCGTTGTTGTGGACCTTGGCGGTTGAGGTTTTTGCGCTCGTTTGAAAAGCGAAAAGCGGCGGCGACGAGGGAGTGGGGTGGTCGGTAGGGTTGGGTTTTCGGGTCGCGGCGGCCTGCGTACTGTCTTGCGAATATCCTTTTAGACTAAGGGGAAAGTGCTTCCGCTGCGGTGGTCTGCTGTGCTATAATCGACCGTATGAGCGAAGTCGGGAGAGAGGGTCCGGAGTCGCTCCCCTACGTCCCTTCGCTCCTGGACGCCGACGTTGCTCCCGATGATGTCGCGGCCTGGGCCGCGACCGTCACGCCCGGCTCCGCCGTGGTCAAGCCGCTCGTTCATGTGAACGTTCGCCGGTTGTCCTACGCCGGTCGGGTGGACGCCTTGGCCGCTTTGGAGTGGCAGCGGTCCTGGATCGACGCTCAACAGTTGCGGTTGTTGGCGGTGATGGCCAACGACCCGGTCGAGGCGGGCTCGATCGAGGTAAATGGACAAGCAGTGGGTCAAGGAAGACGTGGCCTGCGCACTGCGGCTGTCGGCGCAGACGGCGGCGGACCGGTTGGAGTTCGCCAAAGCGATGACCCGGCTGCCGGCGACGTTGGATTTGCAGGAGCGCGGAGAGATCACCGTGCACCACTCCCGCCACCTGGCTGAGACGGTCATGACCCTCGACGACCCGACCACGACCGCTGTGGAGTCAGCGGTGTTGGGCAAGGCGCCGGAGCAGGTGCTCGCGAACTTCAAACGTTCCGTCCGCAAAGCCGTGCTCACCGTCGCGCCGAAGCCGGCGGAGGAACGCCACGTCGAAGCCGTGAAACAGCGCCGGGTGGTGCGTACCCCGGTCGCGGATGGCATGAGTGAGATTTGGATGCTGCTCCCGGACACCGGGGCGACGACGTTCATGACCGCCGTGGACGCCCTCGCCCGCCGCGTCCCCTGTGGTGACGATGACCGGACCGCTGACCAGCGCCGCGCCGATGCGGTGGTGCAACTCGCGTTGAACACCTTGCACGGTTCCGTGTCGGATGAATTGCCGCGCGAGCACGGCCTACGCCCGTCGGTTCAGGTCACCGTCGCGCTTGTCGACACTGCTGGGGTTGGACGAGCAGCCCGGCGAGCTCGCCGGCTCCGGACCGATCCCGGCCTCGGTCGCCCGGCGGATCGCCGCCGACCAGACCGGCACCTGGCGCCGGCTGGTCACCGACGAACGCGGCCACCTGATCGACTACGGCCGCACCACCTACCGTCCGCCCAAAGACCTGGCCGACCATGTGATCGCCCGCGACCGCACCTGCCGCTACCCAAACTGCAACCGCCAAGCCCGACTTTGCGACCTCGAACACGCCATCCCCTGGGAAGAGGGCGGCGAGACCAACGAGGCCAACTTCAACGCCATCTGCAGCCGCCACCACCACCCACGCCAAACACGAAGCCGGCTGGCAACCCGACCGACAACCCGACGGCTCCCTCGAATGGACCTCACCCACCGGGCATCGTTACCGCGAAGAACCCGCGACCTACCCGATCGACCACACCACCGACCCTGACCACATGAGCCGGGGACCATTCCAGCCCGGTCCGACACGCTAGAACGTGTTCTAGTCTTGCGTCGATGCCGCAGGTAGCGTCGGCACCTGGTCAGCCAGGCGGCGCAGCCAAACTATGATGACGAGTGCCGTCAGGGGCACGTCCTCAACTTGGACGTGGGCGCGGCTGCCACCGACCGGAAGAACGACCGAAATAGCGCGGCGGGTAGGCGCGTTGGTGGCAGTGGCAGTGGCTGACGACATCACCGCAGCGGTGGGCGGCCAGCGTACCGAGGGAGAGGGCACGAAATGACCGCTACCTACGAGCTGTCCCACTTGGACCTGCTTGAGGCCGAGGCCGTCCACATCTTCCGCGAGGTCGCCGCCACGTGTGAGCGGCCCGCGCTGCTGTTCTCAGGCGGCAAGGACTCCGTCGTCATGCTCCACGTCGCGGCCAAGGCGTTCTGGCCGGCCCCGGTGCCATTCCCGGTCGTGCATATCGACACCGGCGAGAACTTCGACGAGGTGATCGAGTTTCGTGACCGCACGGTCGAGCGGCTCGGTCTCACCCTGGTCGTCAGCAGCGTGCAAGACGACATCGACGCCGGTCGCTCGGTGGAGGAGACCGGCCCGCGGGCCAGCCGCAACCGGCTGCAGACCACCGCCCTGTTGCGCGTGATCACCGAGAACGGCTTCGGCGCGGTCTTCGGCGGGGCACGTCGCGACGAGGAGAAGGCCCGGGCCAAGGAGCGGGTATTCAGTTTCCGCGACGAGTTCGGGCAGTGGGACCCGCGCAACCAGCGCCCAGAGTTGTGGAGCCAGTACAACCCCCGCCATCGCAAGGGCGAGCACATCCGGGTCTTCCCGCTGTCGAACTGGACCGAGCTCGACATCTGGTCCTACATCCGCGACGAACGGATCGACCTGCCGCCGCTGTACTACGCGCATCGCCGCGAGGTCGTCGAGCGTGACGGCATGCTGCTGGCGAACACCCGGTTCCTCACCCTCCTTGACGGCGACACTCCGTTCGAGGCCACGGTTCGTTTCCGCACGGTTGGCGACGCCACGTGCACCGGTTGCGTCGAGTCGACGGCCGACACGGCCGAAGCCGTGGTCGTCGAGGTGGCCGCCGCCCGGATCACCGAGCGCGGCGCGACCCGCGCCGACGACCGGATCTCCGAGGCCGGGATGGAAGACCGCAAGAAAGAGGGCTACTTCTGATGGCGCAGTTGCTGCGCATTGCGACCGCGGGAAGTGTTGATGACGGCAAGTCGACGCTGATCGGGCGGCTGCTGTACGACTCCAAGGCGATCTTCGAGGACCAACTGTCGGCAGTCGAGGCCACCAGCCGGGCCAGGGGCGACGAGCAGCCCAACCTCGCACTCCTTACCGACGGCCTGCGGGCCGAGCGCGAGCAGGGCATCACGATCGATGTCGCCTACCGCTACTTCGCCACCCCTCGGCGAAAATTCATCATCGCCGACACTCCCGGCCACATTCAGTACACCCGCAACATGGTCACCGGAGCCTCGACCGCCGACGTCGCCCTGATCCTGATCGACGCCCGCCACGGCGTACTGGAACAGTCCCGCCGGCACGCGTTCCTGGCCAGCTTGCTGGGCATCCGGCACATCGTCGTATGCATCAACAAGATGGACCTGGTCGACTACTCGGCCGAGCGGTTCGAGGAGATCCGCAACGACTTCCGCCGGTTCGCGATGCGGCTGGAGATTTCCGACGTCACGTTCGTGCCAGTGTCGGCGTTGCTCGGCGACAACGTCGTGCAGCGCAGCGACGCGATGCCGTGGTACGAGGGCACTGCCCTGCTGCACCATCTGGAAGAGCTCTACGTCGCGTCCGACCGCAACCTCATCGACGCCCGGTTCCCGGTGCAGTACGTGATCCGGCCCCAGTCGGCTGACGAACGGCTGCACGACTTCCGGGGCTACGCCGGCACGATTGCCGGCGGGGTCTTCCGGCCCGGCGACGATGTGACGGTGTTGCCCGCGGGCTTCGCGACGTCGGTGCAGGCGATCTGGGGGCCCGGTGGCGCACCGGTCGACGAGGCGTTCGTGGGCCAGGCCGTCACGATGCAACTCACCGACCACATCGACATCGCCCGCGGTGACTTGATCTGCCGGCCGCACAACCGGCCGCACTCCGGCCAAGACGTCGACGCGATGGTGTGCTGGCTGACCGCGGCGTCCACGCTCACGCCCGGCGCTCGTTACACGATCCAGCACACGACGACGGCCACCAAGGCGATGGTCCGGCAGTTGGATTACCGCCTCGACGTCAACACGCTGCACCGCGACGAGACGGCCGAGTCGTTGTCGCTGAACGAGATCGGGCGCGTGCGGTTGCACACCCAGTCGCCGCTGCATTTCGATCCGTACCAGCGCAACCGCGACACCGGCAGCTTCATCCTGATCGACGACGCGACGAACAGCACGGTGGCCGCGGGCATGATCAACCGGGCCAGTCAGCAGGACGCGAACGTCGTCTGGCATCAAGGCTCCGTCAGCCGCGAAGACCGGGCCAGCCGCGGCCTGACGGTGTGGCTGACCGGCCTGTCCGGGTCCGGGAAGTCGAGCGTCGCCGTCGAACTCGAGCGCCGCCTGGTCGCATCGGGACGACCGGCCTACCTGCTCGACGGCGACAACCTGAGGCACGGTCTCAACGCCGACCTCAGTTTCAGCGCGGCGGATCGGGCCGAGAACGTCCGGCGCGTCGGCGAGGTCGCCAAGCTGATGGCTGATGCGGGGCTCGTGGCGGTTGTCTCGCTCGTGAGCCCATACCGGGCCGATCGCGACCTCGTCCGCGCGGCGCACGATGAGGCCGGCCTGCCGTTCGTCGAGGTCTTCGTCGACACCCCGCTGGCGATCTGCGAGGCTCGCGACCCGAAGGGCATGTACGCCAAGGCCCGGGCCGGCGAGATCACGGGCTTCACCGGCGTCGACGATCCGTACGAGGCACCCTCCGCGCCGGACCTCCTGTTGCGCCCGGAGGACGGCGAGCCAACCGCACAGGCGGCAGCGATACTCGCGCTACTCGAACGACGCGACGTATGACGGCGGTTCGAACCGACGCTCGACTGGCCGCAGATCTCGCGCGGCAGGCGGGCGAGTTGCTGCTCGACTTGCGAACCGGCGGGCTCACGGGCAAACAGTTGAGCGACGCCGGCGACCGCGCCTCCAACGAGCTGCTGCTGCGCGAGCTCGCGCAGCACCGTCCCGACGACGCGGTGCTGTCCGAGGAATCAACCGACGATCCCGTCCGCCTTCGCACTGATCGGGTGTGGATCATCGATCCGCTTGACGGCTCGCGCGAGTACGGCCTGCCCGGGCGGACGGACTGGGCCGTGCACGTGGCGGTCTGGCAGGCCGGGCTGGGAATCACCGACGCCGCGGTGGCTCAGCCGGCACTCGACGCGGTGTACGCCACCGACGACGGCGTTGCGGCACCGGAGCCGCGGCGACGGGTAATCCTCGTGAGCGACACTCGGCCGCCCGCCTTCGCGGGTGAAGTCGCCGCCGCAGTCGGCGCCGACGTGGAACCGATGGGTTCGGCCGGAGCCAAGGCGATGGCCGTGCTGCGGGGCGATGCGGCCGCCTACCTGCATTCGGGCGGACAGTGGGAATGGGACTCGGCCGCGCCGGTGGGGGTGGCCCTGGCCGCCGGTCTGCACGCATCGCGTATCGACGGCACCCCGCTGCGTTACAACAGCGCGCATCCCTACCTGCCCGATCTGCTGATCTGTGCGCCCGACCTCGCCGTCCCGATGCTCGCCGCCATCGCCGAATCTGCCCGCTAGCGCCCGCGCTACGGTAGGAGGGTCCGGTTCGGAGGAGGTGTCGACGTGACCGATTTCGACGACGTGGTGCACCTTGAGGCCGACCCGGCCGACCTGGCCGAGCAGGCGACGCCCGCGGGGGCGGACAACCACGCCGATGACACCCACCGACCGGTACCGCTCGAAGCCGACCCCGCTGACGTTGCCGAACAGATCCTCGATGCCGGCGACGACGACGAGGACTACCGCGAGCGCTGAGCTGGCCAGACCGGCGTTTCAGCCGTCGTGACGTTGGGTAGATCTCGCGCCAGGACACCCTCAATCGCCGGAACTATCGGATGGGATGCGGCCGTGCTCTCGACCACCCTGGACAGCATCGCTGATCGACTCGAACGCGCATCGGTGCTGGACAAGCCCAGCGATGTGTTGGCCAGCGTCGTGCGAAAGTTGATCCCCGAAGGTCCGGTGGGCGACGCGGCAAGCGGAACCCCGATCGGCCATCCGTTGCACCCCCTGCTGATCGCCGTACCGATCGGATCGTGGGTGGCGGCGAGCTACCTCGACTTCACCGCTGGCGACGCCAAGGCCGCCCAGCGACTCATCGGCTTCGGCAACCTCGCGTCCGTGCCGACGGCGCTCACCGGGGCCAACGACTGGCTCACCACCACGGAGGGCGAACGCCGGGTGGGTCTCACCCACGCCCTGCTGAACTTCACCGCGCTGGGGTTGTACACGGGCAGTTGGCTGGCCCGGCGCAAGGGCCAGCGGGTCAAGGGGGCCGCGCTCGCGCTGGTCGGCGCCGGCGTCCTCAGCGCCTCCGGTTGGCTCGGTGGTCACCTGTCCTACGCCCTTGGTGTCGGCGTCGACACCACCGCCTTCCAGCAGTTGCCGACCGACTGGACCGACGCCTGCGCCGAGAGCGAGGTTCAGGCCGAGGTGCCCACAGCGGTCGATGTCGACGGCGTCCCCCTCCTCCTCATTCGGCACGAAGGCCGACTGCTGGCGCTCGCCGATCGCTGCACCCACCGGGGCGGACCGCTGCACGAGGGCGAAATCCGCAACGGCTGCGTCATCTGCCCGTGGCACCAGAGCAGCTTCGCCCTCGCCGACGGCGCGATCGCGTCCGGGCCGGCGACCCGACCACAACCCGCGCTCGACGTCCAGGTCGTCAGTGGACGGGTGCAGGTCCGGCGCAGTGACGAGCCTCGCGGGCTGCGCACCAATCCCGTCGGCAGTTGAGCGGGCGCACCGAATCCTGAACACACCGAAATCGATGAGCTCGAGTGAGGAGGCAAAATGCCGAACGAACTTCAGGGCAAGCGCATCGCGTTCCTGGTCGCGAACCAAGGCGTCGAAGAGGTGGAGTTGACCAGCCCGTGGCAAGCGGTCAAGGACGCCGGCGGCGAGCCGGTGCTGGTCGCGCCCGAAAAGGAAACCGTGCAGGCTGTCAACGGCGACATCGAGAAGGGTGACACGTTCGACCCCGATCTGGCGGTCGGCGACGCGTCCGCCGATGACTTCGACGCGTTGGTGCTGCCGGGCGGTGTCGCCAACCCGGACAAGTTGCGAATGGATTCCGGCGCGGTGGCGTTCGCCGGCGCATTTGTTGCGGCGGGCAAGCCGATCGCCTCGATCTGCCACGGTCCGTGGACGCTCGTCGAAGCCGACGTCGTGCGCGGCAAGACATTGACCAGCTGGCCCAGTCTTCGCACCGACATCCGCAATGCCGGCGGTGAATGGCGCGACGCGCAGGCCGTCACCTGTCCGAAGGAAGGGTTCACGCTCGTCACCAGCCGCAACCCGGACGACCTCGACGCGTTCAACGCTGCCGCGATCGAGGCGTTCTCGGCCACCTGACGACACCGGGATCGCTCGGCCGACGGCCCGGCACGGCCCGGCCCTGCGAATCAGGCCGTGATCGCCCGGATCAGGTCGGTGACGGTCACGGCCATCGCATCGCGGCCGGCCGCGAGGTACTTGCGCGGGTCGGTCACCTCGGCGTCCTGCTCGAGGTAGTCGCGGACGGCACCGGTGAACGACACGTTCAGGGCCGTGCCGACGTTGATCTTGCGGAGCCCGGCCGCGGCGGCCGCGCTCAGATCCTCGGGCGACACGCCGGACGAGCCGTGCAGGACGAGCGGCACCGACACCTGCGCCGCGATCGCCCGGATCAGGTCGTGGTCGAGGCGGGCCGTCCGGCTGGTCATGGCGTGCGAGCTGCCGACCGCAACCGCCAGGGCATCCACGCCCGTGGCGCTCACGTACGCCGCCGCTTCGTCCGGGTCGGTGCGCACGCCGGCGGAATGTGCGCCGGCGGGGGCGTCCGGCTTGCCGCCGACGTAGCCCAGTTCCGCCTCGACCCAGAGGCCGGCCGAGTGGGCCCATTCCGCGGCAGCCGTGGTGGCCGCGACGTTGTCCGGGTAGCTCGCCGCCCCGGCGTCGAACATGACCGACGAGAACCCGGCGTCGGCCGCCTGCCGTAGCAGCTCGGGGTCGGTGACGTGGTCAAGGTGCAGCGACACGTCCACCCCGGCAAGGTTCGCCACGGCCGCGGCCGCAGCCGCGATCGGCCGGAGTTGGTCGCGGTGAAAGCGCACCGCGTTCTGGCTGATCTGCAGGATCACCCCATGCTGCGCTCCTTCCGCGCCGGCCAAGATCGCCTCGGCGTGCTCGACGGTGATCACATTGAAGGCCGCCACGGCCGACGAGCGATCGATCGCCCGTTGCACAAGGGTTCCCGTGCTCACGAGGGTCACCGCAATTCCTCCAGGGTCATCTCATCCGCGGCTTCGGCCGCGACATGTTCGTTGATTTCTCCGGCGACGTCGGCCGCAACCGCGCCAGCCGCCCAGCCGATGCCGGCGCGCAGCATCCCCGGCCACCCGTCGCCGCGCGCCAGGCCAGCCGCTAACGCCGCGGTCAATGCGTCGCCGGCACCGGTCGGATTACCAGCGATTCGCCGCCGCGGCCGGGCCAGCCAAGCTTGCCCGCTCGTCGAGCACACCAGCCCGTACGCCCCGTTCGAGACGACGGCGCTCCCGGCGCCTCTGGCCCGCAGCTCGGCCGCGGCGGCGGCGAGCTCGGCTGTCCCGTTGATCGCGCCGCCCAGAGTTTCGACGACCTCGGCCCGGTTCGGTGCTACGACGGCGGGGCGCTGCGCGAGTGCCAGTGTCATGGCCGGTCCGGCGGCGTCCAGCACCACCGGCACGGAAGCCGAAGCGGCCAGCTCAACCAGCGTCGCGTACGCCGCGGCGTCGAGCCCCGGTGGGGTGCTACCCGACAGCGTCACAGCCAGCGCGCCGCCGAGCAGCTCGCGATAGGCATCCAGGAACCGGTGCCACTCCCCCGTTGAAACCACCGGGCCGGGCTCGTTGAACACGGTTGCGTCGTCGGTGTCGACCAGTGTGATCGAGCGTCGACTCGCGCCGGCGACCGGGCTGAACGCGTGCCGCACCCCCGCGTCGTCCAACTCCGCTTGCAGCACCTCCCCGCGGGTGCCGCCGAGCAAGCCGGTGACGGTCGTCGGTAGGCCGAACTGGTGCAGCACCCGGGCCACGTTGATCCCTTTGCCGCCGGCGCGCTCACCGGCCAACTCAACCCGATGCGATGTGCCGTGGCGGAGCGCATCGGTGCGGTACGTGATGTCCAACGCCGGATTGAGGCAGACCGCGAGGATCACTCCGGACCCAGCGACGGGCCGCAGTGGACCCAGCCTGGGCAGCGGGCTTCGGACGGGAAGAAGTCGGACACCGGTCTCTCCTTCTGGCGCACGCGTGACACGATGTGCGGCGGGGCGGTAGCTCAGCTGGTTAGAGCAGCGGACTCATAATCCGCCACGCGTGGGTTCAAGTCCCACCCGCCCCACCAAGGCCCGGCGCGAGTGGGCACAAACACGTCGAGTGGTCACCTGTTGGCGACCACTCGACGTTGTGACTGACCACTCGACGTGGCTGGTGCCTAGCTGACGGCGACCGGTTCCTGCAGCGGAGCGTGGTGGCCGGTCAGCACTTCCTGCTCCGGCGAGACCCGGCGTGCGTGCCACAAACCGAGGATCGACAGGAGGGCCAGCACGCCAGCGGCGGCGAACGCGGCGATCGCGGCGATACCGGCGATCATGCCCATCGTGCCGAAGGCGTAGGCGTTCAACAGCAGGCCGCGCAGCGTCTCACCCTTGAACATGGTGGCCACCTGACCGGCGAGCTTGTCGTCGTTCGGGTTGGCCTGGGCCTTGGCGCTGAGCTGGGCGTAGGTCAGACCGCCGCCAGCTTCCTTCAAATGCACGGCGATGAAGTGGTCGGCGTAGGTCTGGGCCTGCGCGCCGGTGGTCAGCTGCTGGCCGGCGTACTGCCGCACCTGCTTGAACTCCGGACCGGCGATGGCGTCACTGCCCTTGGGCGGGAAGAAGATCTTCTGAGCACCGAGCTGCGTGCGCACCTCGTGGCCGACGAAGTTGTGGGCCCACGTGAGCAGCGAGCCGGCGACGACCAACACGGCCGCCAGGAAGAGGCCAACGGTGCCGACGAGTGTGTCGAAGCTTCTGCGTTTCATGGTGATCTCCTAGACCGTCCGGACGCCGGGTGGTCCGACATCGCGTGCACATCTAGATTCGCGCGTCGCGAGGCACCACAACCGAGTCTTAGGTCCCGAAGCGGCCCGCTGGAGGTCCCGTGAAGGGCCCGTCTGGGCGATTGCCGCTCAGCGCGGGACGACTGCTACCGGACAGGTGGCGTGGTGCAGCACGCCTTGGCTCACCGAGCCGAGGACGGCCCCCGGCAATCCGCGGTGCCCGCCCCGGCCGACCACCAGCAGATGCTGAGCGGTCGCGGCTTCGACCAGTCCGCCGACGGGATGCTCGCGCACTACCGCTCCGTGCACGTCGACGTCCGGATACCGCTCGCGCCAGCCGGCCAGGGCCTCGGACAGCCAAGCGTCCGCGCGCTCGGGCGCGGGCGCCCGAGGACGCCACATCATCTCCGCGGCGATATCGGGGTGCCAGCACAAGACAGCGTGCACCGGCAGGGAGCGACGGCTGGCGTAGGCGAGCCCGAACTCGAGCACGCCGCCGGAATCCTCGCGGCCGTCGACGCCGACGACGACAGCGGGATGTTCGGCCGACAAACCAGCCGGTCCACGAACTACGACCACCGGACAGCTCGCCCGCGCCGCGACGTGGCCCCCAACTGAGCCGAGTAGTGCCGAGCCCAGTCGGCCGAGGTGTCGCGATCCCAGTACGACCATCGACGCCCGGGCCGATTCGTCCACCAGCGCCGGTCCGGCGTCGTCATCCACGTCCTGGGTGCTGACCTCGACGTCGGGGGCCAGGTCGCCGGCCCGCGCCCTCGCTTCGGAGAGGATCTTTTCGGCGACCGCGCGGACGTGGCTCAACTCCGGAACCGGCAGGTTGCCGTACACCGCCACAGCGCCGAACGTGAGGTCCCGGCCGTAGCCGTACACCAATCGCAGCGCGACCTTGCGCGAACGAGCCTCCTCGACGGCCCAGGCCACGGCCTCATCGGCACCAGGCGAGCCATCCACCCCGACGACGATCGGCTCTTGCTCGTTAGCCATGTTCACTCCTCGCATTCTGGTGATCGATGCAGTCGGCTGGCCAGTGGGCGGGGCGAATCAGCGATGGCGGCAGCACCGTGCCGCCGTCGCCCCGCGCCGCGTCGACCTGGGACTGGGTGAGGAACAGCGCGCTGGAGAGATCGGCGCCCCGCAAGTCGGCGTCTCGGAGGTCGGCGCCAATGAGGTCGGCGCGGGCCAGGTCGGCGTTGCTCAGATTCGCGCGGATCAGGCTGGCACTGCGCAGGTCGGCGCCGCGGAGGTCGGCGCCGGACAGGTCGGCTCCGACCAGGTCCGAGCCAGCGTGCTCCCGCGGCCGGCCCGACACCTCGGCTCGTACGAGTGCGCTCGCGCGGCGCAGTAGCGCGGCTACGTCCTGTCGGTGTGCGGCGATGTCGAAGTCGAGCAGGACGTCGCCCGGCTGACCGGTCAGCTGAGTGGTCACGTCCCATGCGCGGCCCAGCTCGCGGTGCAACCGACCGGACGACGGCCAACTCAACGCTTCACGCAGGTACCAGAGCAGTTCGTGCAGGTGCCGCATGACAGCGAACACGCCGAGCATCTGCGGTTTGGTATCGGGAGCGCTGCGCCAGTCGATCCCACGAAACGTGGTCTGGCACACCTGCTGGCCGGCGCCGAAGCAGTCGTACACAGTGCAGCCCCGAAAGCCGCGTTGCCGGAGCTGGGCGTGGATGCCGCACGTGAAGTCCGGTTGCAGGTTCGGGCAGGCGCAGCCAGCCGGCTTATCGATGGCGAAGTCGACCGAAACGGCGTACGCCGGACCTACGCAGCACAACCCGGAGCATTGGGAGCAGTCGGCCCGCAGCCTGTCGCCCGGTGCCCTGTCGCTCGCCTCAGAGGGTGCAAGTCGTCGCGTCACTACGTTGCCTCCGGGGCTTGATTCAGCCGGTCTCAGGGCTGCCGGTGCTCGGCTCCGAAGACGGCAGCCTGCGTGCGCCGCTCCATACCAAGCTTGGCCAGCAACCCGGACACGTAGTTCTTGACCGTCTTCTCGGCCAGGAAGAGCCGCTCCCCGATCTGCCGGTTCGTCAATCCCTCAGTGATGAGGCCGAGAATTTCCCGTTCGCGTTCGGACAACGATGCCAGCTTCTTGTCTTCGGGCTCGCCGTCACGAAGCCGGGTCAGCAGCCGTTCCGTGACGCTCGGGTCGAGCAACGACCGCCCCGCGGCCACCTGCCGGATCGCGTCGACGAGACTCGACCCCCGGATCTCTTTGAGCAGGTAACCAGACGCACCGGCCATCACCGCCGCGAAGACGGCGTCGTTGTCGTCGTAGGACGTCAAGATCAGGCAACGCACGTCAGGCATGGACGACCTGATGTCACGACAGACGTCGACACCGCTCCCGTCGGGCAGCCGCGCGTCGAGCACCGCGACGTGGGGCCGGGCCGCAGGGATGCGATTCAGCGCTTCGGCCGCGGTGCCCGCTTCGCCGACGACGACGAGGTCCGCTTCGGTCTCCAAGAGATCGGCGAGCCCGCGGCGCACGATTTCGTGGTCATCGAGCAGGAACACCCGGATGACGTCGGCGGTGCTCGTGGTCAGGTGATCGGAATCGTCCATCGCAGGCGTGTCCCCCGTCGTGTCGTGGATGGATCCGCTGGGCCGGCATCGGTCAGAACCAACGAGCCGCCGTGCAGTTCCGCTCGCTGACGCAGGTTGGCCAAGCCGCTTCGGCGTTCGACCGTACCGATGCCAATGCCGTCGTCGACGACCTCCAGAACCAGCTCCCGCACACTTGCCGTCAGCGTGACATCAGCCGACGTCGCCTCGGCGTGCCGGGCGACATTGGTGAGCGCTTCGCGCGCGACGGCCACGACGTCGTCGACCATCGCCTCCGGGACGACCGAGTCGATCGGTCCACTGAACGCGAGCCTAGGTTCGAACTCGAGCAGCGTGGCCACGCCGGCGATCTCCTCAATGAGCCGCGTGCGGACCGAACCGGTCTGGGGTCCGAGCTGGCCCCGGAGCTGGAAGATCGAGGTCCGGATCTGGCGGATGGTGTCGTCCACATCGGACACGACCCGGTCCAGCCGGCTCGCCCGGTCATCGCCGGCGAGGCCCGCTGCGACGCTCTGGACGCTCAGCCCAGCCGCGAACAGCCGCTGGATGACGTGGTCGTGCAGGTCGCGCGCAATGCGGTCGCGGTCCTCCAACAGCACCGCTCGCTGCTCCTGGATGCGGGAGTCCGCCAATTCGAGCGCGACCGCAGCGTGATTGGCGAACGTCTTGGCCATGTCCAAGTCGGCGTCGTCGAAGTGGTGCTTGCCGTGCAAGCGGCCGATGAACAGGGCACCGCGGATGCCCTGTGAACCGACGAGCGGCAGCACCATGACCGGACCGACCGGGAGCACCTCTGACTGATGCAGGTGGAACGTCGCTTCGTCAGCGGCGTCGCTGATCAAGATCGGCTCGCCGCTGCTGAACGCCAGGCCGGCGAAACTGTTCTCGATCGGGTAGCTGTAGCCGGTCAACTCGTCCGCGCGCTGGCCGGACGCAACCTCGACCATCAACCGCTGCCCGTTCGCGGTCGGCAGTACGACCGACACGATGTCCGCACCGGCGATATCGCGGGCCTGCCGCGCGATCAGAGCCAGGGGTTCTTCACCCTCGAGTGAGAGCAGTTGCCGAGTGATTTGAGTGGAGGCCTGCAGCCACCGCTGCCGTCGCTCGGCTTGCTCGAACAAGCGCGCGTTCTCGATCGCGATTCCGGCGGTCGCGGCGAGAGCGGTGACCAATTCCTCGTCCTCGGCGGTGAAGCTACCGCTGGCAGGTTCGGTCAGGTACAAATTCCCGAACACCGCGTCGCGAACCCGGATCGGCACGCCCAGGAACCCGTTCATCGGTGGATGGTTCGTCGGGAAACCCACCGAGCGGACATCATCGGACATCGCTTGTAGCCGGATCGGCTGCGCATCGTCGAACAGCGCGCCCAGCAAACCCTTGCCGGAAGGAAGCGGTCCGATGCGAGCGGCGGTCTCGGCGTCGATCCCGACATAGATGAATGTCTCCAGCCCGCCCTCAGGCGCCAGCGTGCCGAGCGCCGCGTAGCGCGCGTTCACCAGCTGGCAAGCCGCCTCGACGATCCGGCGCAGCACGACGTGCAGCTCGAGGTCGCCGATGATCATCCGGTTGGCGGCCAACAGTCCCCGCAACCGCCCTTGCGCCGCGACGACATCCTGGGCGCGGTCGATGAGCTGGGTGAGCAGTTGGTCGAGCTCCAGACGCGGGACCTCCGCGAACCCCAGTTCAGTTGTATCGCTCGGTGGTGCGCCGGAATTCTCTGGCGACATAAGAGCACCGTACTGCCCCGACAGGCGCATTTCGGCTGACAACGGGATCGTCACTCGCCCTGTTCGAGCGTGTCCACCAGCCTGCGGCGGCGAGTGGGCGCCGCCGCGGGGGCCCGCCCGACGCGTAGCAGCACATGCGGACGCATCGTCAGCCCGAGCTCCTGCCGCAGCGCTTCGTTGGTCCGGGCCACCTCGACCACCTGGGTCAGCGGGCTGGCGGCGTAGCCATGCCGGGCGATCTCGAGCAGGACGTGTTCGAGCGCCTCGCCGGTGCGCAGCCAGGCCGGCGGGTTGTCGGCCATCGATCCGAGCAGCAGCAGGCACTGGTGCATGCTGGATCGGGTACGAGTCGGCAACTCACCCGTGCCCGCCGTGTCGAAGTCTCGGATCGGCAGGTCGTCTTCGGCCCCGCCGTCGACATGGGGCACGGCGAACGCCGGCACACCGTCCACGCGAGTCGGGTCATCGGTGGTCCAGGCCCGCAGCTCGGCCCGGTAGGCCGGATCAGCGTTCTCGATGCGGTCGGCCAGTTGGCTCAGCCGCGCCGTGGCCAGCCGGTGCTCAAGGCGCTTGATCGAGACGATTTCGGCGCCTTGCTGCAAGGCGGCCGCGACCAGGTGGTCGCCGAATGCGGCCGGGACCTCCTCGGCCGAAAACTGCCGTCGGTTCGTGCGGCGCTCGTCGATGACCGCATCCAGCCCGACCAGCTCGGACTCGAGCGTGGCAGCCGGCGACTGCGCAGTCAGGCGGGCGACCAGGGTGGGGTCGGCCGGATCCGGGAACCGGGCGATGTCGACCGGGCAGTCCAACGCGGCCAGCGCGACTCGGGCATTGAACAGCGCGCATCCGCAGCTGATCATCAGCTGTCGTCCCCCGGGGTCGAGGACCCGCAGTTGTCGGGCGAAATCGGCGTGGATGTCGAGCGTGTCGCCGCGGACCACAAACCGCCAGGGCTGGGTGTTGTGCACCGATGGTGCCCGGGTCGCCCGAACAGCAGCCCGGCGAAGGCTGTTGGTCACGGGCGAAGCAACAGAAGTCATATGGCTCACCTGATAGATGCTGCGTGGTCGGTTGCCTCAACTGTGCGGGCCACACCTGCCCTACTGGTAGGGACGAAGGTCATCAGTGCCGGGTCCGCACGGCCCGGATGGCTCGGGCGCGCGGCAAACTGGCCGGATGAGCACGTTTAGATCGCAGCACCCAGCACCCAGTGCGGTCGTCGAGGCCAGCGTCACCGAACTCGTGGATCGGTGCCGCGAGCTCGTCCGCCCCGGCCAGCGGACCCTTCTCGGTGTCACCGGCGCACCGGGGGCCGGGAAGTCCACCCTCGTCGCGGCGCTGCAGGCCGGTCTCGGCGACACCGCAGCCTCAGTCGGAATGGACGGCTTTCACCTCGCCCAGGCCGAACTTGACCGCCTGGGCCGACGGATGCGCAAAGGCGCACCGGATACGTTCGACGCGTCGGGATATGTGGCCTTGCTGGGCCGGCTGCGGGACAACGTCGACCCGGTCGTATACGCGCCGCTGTTCCACCGTGACATCGAGGAACCCGTGGGCAGCAGCGTGCCGGTCGCGCGGGAAGTGCCATTGGTGATCACCGAGGGCAACTACCTGCTGCTGGACGCGCCGGACTGGTCGCCAGTGCGCACCAAGCTCGACGAAGTCTGGTTCCTCGATCTCGCCGACGACATCCGCCGGGAACGCCTGATCGAGCGACACATGCGCTTCGGCCTGGCGCCCGAGGTCGCGCGCGAACGGGCCACGACCGGCTCCGATGAGCAGAACGCGCGGGCCGTCAATGCGACCCGTTCTCGTGCCGACTTGATGGTCTCGCTGCGACCGGACTGAGGCCGACGATCAGCCATCGCTGCGGCGCAGGCGGATCCAGCGGTAGCCCCAGCCCCGCAGTTCCAGGCCGGTGAGTCGGACGGTCGGCGGCGGGTACGGACCGTCGGCGAACGCTTCGTAGGGTCGGCCGGCAGCGCCGTCCTGCTTGCCGATATCGATCGTGACGGCCTTGTCGGCCAGATTGTGCAGCAGCAGGATCGAGCCCTCCGGCGCGTCGAAGCGGTGGGCGAGCACCGCGCGCGGCAGCGCGACGTCCAGAACGCTGCATTCGCCGACACCGATCTCGGGGCACTCCCGCAGGGCCCGGATGAGCTCCTGGAACCAACGCAGCAACGAATCCGCTTCGCGCTGCTGCGCCCGCACATTCGTCCGGCGTGCTCCGAACGGCCCGCGGGTCACGACGGGTCGCGGCAGGGCCTCGACCGGTGCCGACGTGAATCCGGCCGCGGGTCCGTCGTCCCACTGCATCGGCGTGCGGATCGAATCGCGGCCGGCCAGCGCAAGGTCCTCGCCCATGCCGATTTCCTCGCCGTAGCGCAGCACCGGCGTGCCCGGCATCGTGAATTGCAGCGCGTACGCCAGTTCCATGTGCCGCCGGTTCCCGCGAAACATAGGTGCCAACCGCCGCCTGATACCTCGGCCGTAAATGCGCATGTCCGGGCGCGGGGCGAACGCGGCGAAGACGTCGCCACGCTGTTCGTCGGTGAGCCGGCTCAGGTCCAACTCGTCGTGGTTGCGCAGGAACGTTGCCCACTGCGCCATGGCCGGGATGCGGGGTAATCCGTGCAGGCCCTCTACCAGCGGTTCGGCATCCTCGCGGGCGAGGGCCAACCACAGTTTGGTGTTGACCTGGAAGGAGAACAGCAGGTGGGCGCGGTCGTTCGGACCATCGGCCCGGGCGCCGAAGTAAGCACAGAGCTGATCGGGCGCCACATTGGCTTCGCAGAGGAGTACGGCGTCGCCGCGGCGCCACTGCAGGTCCTGACGCCAGTCGTCGAGGATCGAGAAGTCCAGCGGACCGGGGTCGACTCCGGGCTTGACCTGTTCGAGCACGAACGGCGCCGCGTCAACGCGGAACCCTGCGACGCCCAACTGAATCCAGAACGCCATCACCTTCTTGATCTCGGCCCGGACCTCCGGGTTGGACCAGTTCAGATCGGGCTGGAAGTCATAGAACCGGTGGAAGTACCAGGCGCCGGCCTCGTCGTCGAACGTCCAGGTTTCGTGCTGCTCGCCGGGGAAGACGATGCCTTGGCGGCGGTCAGCCGGCTCGGAGTCGCTCCACACGTACCAGTCGCGGTACGGCGATGCCGGATCGCTGCGGGCCGAGCGGAACCAAGGATGCTCGTTCGACGTGTGGTTGACCACCAGATCGAGCAGGATGCGGATCCCGCGCTGTTCGGCCTGCGCCGTCAGTTCGGCGAAGTCGCCGAGGCTGCCCAACGCGGGGTCGACACCGTAGTAGTCGGCGACGTCGTAGCCGGCGTCGCGGTGCGGCGTGGGATGGATCGGATTCAGCCACAGGCAGGTGACGCCCAGCCGCGACAAGTAATCCAGCCGACTTGTCAGGCCCCGCAGGTCGCCGTAACCGTCGGAATTGGAGTCCTGGAAGCTCTCGACCTCAAGGCAGTAGACGACCGCTTCCTTGTACCAGCGCTCAGACATTCCGTCACAGTAGGGCTTCGCGGTGAATTCCCGGTCGCGAGCGGGCAAGCCAGATGAGAAGTCGAGACCTGCGACGTGACCCGACCCGACCTCAGGAAGGCACTGCAGATGAGTACCCAGTCACCGGCCCAGATCGTGGTGGTCACCGGAGCGAGCGGCGGCGTCGGCCGCGCCGTCGCTCGCCGGTTCGCCGCCCGTGGCGCCACCGTCGCCCTGCTCGCCCGGGGTGAGAAAGGACTCGAGGCCGCGGCGCGGGACGTGGAGACGCGGGGCGGCCGAGCGGTTGTGCTGCCCACCGACGTCGCCGACGCCGATGCCGTGCAGGCCGCCGCGGACCAGGTCGAGAACAACGTCGGTGCGATCGACGTTTGGGTCAATGTGGCATTCACGTCGGTATTCGCACCCTTTGACCAGATCAAGCCCGAGGAGTTCCGCCGCGTCACCGAGGTCAGCTACCTCGGTTACGTGTACGGCACGATGGCCGCGTTGGGTCACATGAAGTCGCGCGATCGTGGTGCGATCGTGCAGGTCGGTTCGGCCCTGGCCTACCGCGGCATACCGCTGCAGAGCGCCTACTGCGGGGCCAAGCACGCGATCCAGGGTTTCAACGAAGCCTTGCGGTGCGAGCTGTTGCATGACAAGAGCGGCGTGCACGTGACGATGGTGCAGCTGCCGGCCGTCAACACGCCCCAGTTCTCGTGGGTGCTGAGCCGCCTGCCCCGTCATGCCCAGCCGGTGGCGCCGATCTATCAGCCCGAACTCGCCGCCCGAGCCGTCGTGTTCGCGGCCGATCATCCGAAGCGGCGCGAATACTGGGTCGCCTCGAGCACGGTGGGCACGCTTGCCGCCAATGCCGTCGCACCAGGCCTGCTCGACCGCTACCTGGCCCGAACCGGATTCAAGGGACAGCAGACGCCGCAGCGCCGTGACCCGGACGCCCCGGTCAATCTCTGGAAGCCGGTCGACGGCCCCGAAGGCGCTGACTACGGCGCGCATGGCGTTTTCGACGACCGATCCCACGCCCGCGACCCCCAGTTGTGGGCATCGCAGCATCACGGACTGTTCGCGACCGGAGCCGCGGGAGCCCTGGCGGCGTTGGCCACGAGGTTCCGGCGCCGCTGACGGGCTCGCGACCGATTTGCAGTGGGTGGCATGGCATCCGTTTTGCTCGACAGAATGGCACGATGGCCGCCGACCGATACGTGGAACGCGAAGTGAAGCTCGACGTCGACGAGGCGTACGCGCTGCCCGACTTGGGCGATCTCGTGCCGCCAGGCGGCAGGCTGGACACCGTCGTGCTCAACCTGCACAGCCTCTATTTCGACTCGGCAGAGCGGGATCTGCTGGCGGCTCGGGTCACGCTGCGCCGTCGCAACGGCGGCGCGGATGACACCGGCTGGCAGCTCAAGCTGCCGACCGGCGACGCTCGTACCGAAGTGCGGCTGCCCCCGTCGTCAGGGTCAGCCGTCCCGAAGGAGCTGCGGGACCTGACCGCGGGGCTGCGCCGCGGCCGGCCGTTACGCAAGCTGGCGAACGTCAGGGTCGAGCGCACCGCCCATCGCATCCTCGACGTCAGCGGCGCGGTGCTCGCCGAGATCGCGGACGATCGCGTGCACACGACGACGCTGGACGGCCAGGCCGTCGTCAGCGCCTGGCGCGAGGTCGAAGTGGAACTCGGCGGCGGCGATCGCGCATTCCAGCGGCGCATCGAGAAGCGGCTCGTGCGCGCGGGCGCTCGCCCCGCGGTCAGCTCATCCAAGCTCGGCCGGGCCGTGGGTGCGCCAGGCGAGGGTGGCGCCGGGCCGAGCGGAAAGCCGGCGCAGTCGACCGTCGGCGACCTCGTGCAGGCCTACCTGCGCGAACAGCGACAGGCCCTGCTCGACGGTGATGTCGAGCTGCGGAGCGGGTCCGACGCCATCCACCACACGCGGGTCGCGTCGCGCCGGTTCCGTAGCACGTTGCGCACCTTCGGCCGCGTCTACGACGACGGTCCCCGGGCGGCCGAGCTGGAATCCGAGCTGCGTTGGTACGCCGGCGTGCTCGGCGCGGTGCGCGACGCGGACGTCCTGCGTCAGCATCTGCAAAGTGTCATCCACGAATTGCCGGAACAGGTCGTGCTCGGGCCCGTGGCCAGTCGTGTGGAGCAGGAACTGCTGGGCGAACGCGAGCGGCACCACGCCGCGCTGATACGGGTGTTGAACGGCCGCCGCTATTTCGCCCTGCTCGACCTCATCGACCGATGGCTCGCCCACCCGCCGTTCAGTGCGCTGGCCGGCAAGCCTGCCACCAACGCGGCCAAGCTCGCCGATCACGCCCAGCGCAAGCTCGACAAGCGTCTCGCGGGCGTGGCCGCCCACGACGACGATCCGGAAGGTGTGCACAGCGCCCGCAAGGCGGCCAAACGGGCGAGGTACGCCGTCGAGCTCGCGGCGCCGGCTCTGCCGGGCAAGGAGGCCAAGCGTCGGGTCAAGGAGCTCAAGACCCTGCAGGACACCCTCGGCGAGTTTCAGGACAGCGTGGTCGCGCACGACACGCTGCTACGCCTGGGCATCAAGGCCGGCACGACGCCTGGTGAGAACGGCTTCACCTACGGATTGCTGTACGCACTCGAACAGCGCCGAGCCGAGATCGCGCGTCGCACGGTGATCGACAAGCTGCGCTAGCGCGGCCCCACCCGACCGCGCAAGAGGCAGAACTCGTTGCCTTCTGGATCAGCCAGCACGTGCCACGTCACGTCGCCCTGGCCCACATCGACCGGCCGCGCGCCGAGCGCGAGCAGCCGCTCCAGCTCAGCCGCCTGGTCGCGGTCGGTTGCGTTCACGTCGAGGTGGATCCGGTTCTTCGCGCGCTTGGGCCCGTCGGGAACGATGATCAGGTCGATCGCGGCTTCGTCGGGACGGCCCTGGATCCGGATGCCCTCGGTGTCGCGCTCGGTGATCTGCCAATCGAGCACGGCGCACCAGAACGAAGCGAGCAGTTCCGGATCAGTGCAGTCGATACACCAGGAGGTGATGCGGTTAGCCATGCCGACATCCTGCCGTGCCCGCCAGCCGGCGTCGCCGGATTACGACACGGGGCTGGTCGGACGGTCCTTGTGTGCGGCCCGGTACGCGCGCGGGCTCAGTCCGAACTCCCGGCGAAACGCCCGCGAGAAGTACTCCGCCGATACGAACCCACATTCCTGTGCGACCCGCTCGACGTGCGGCTGCGGAGTTCGGGCCGACAGCAATTCGGCTGCTCGCTCCAACCGGCGGCTTCGGATCCGCGCAGCCGGGCTGTCGGTGCCGTTGAACGCGCGGTAGAGCTGACGCAGCGAGATGTTCAGTTGCGCGGCGATCGTTGCCGGAGTGAGCATGGGGTCGGCCGCCTGCTCATAGATGATCGCGTCGGTTCGAGCCCGCATCGACGCGATCTGCTCGAGCTCGGCGGTCGGCTTGCTCACCGCGGTACGCAGCAGTAGGCCGGCGAGCGAAGCGAGATACCGGTCGACTCCGACCAGGCTGGCGGAACTGCTCAACTCCTCTGCGCCGACAAGCAACAGGCCGACGGCCGAACGTAGCAGCTGGGTCTGGAACGGGGTCAGCTCGAATGTGCGGTTGTACATGTCCGCGAGGCTCGCCGGTTCGACGCCGATCGCGGCCTGCGGAACGTTGAGCGTGTAGAGATGCGTGTTGGCGACGAACTGTTCGACGATCTCGTCACTCGGGTCGATCACGCGCAGTGCACCGTGCTGGGCCGTTCCCATCGGGTCGAACACCGGGCCGGGGCAATCGGCGCGCGCCAGCAGGTGCACGTAACCGTCGGTTGGCAACCCCAGGGCCGCTCGCGGGCCGCGGTACAACTCCGCACCGCTCACGGTCGAGGCCGACCATGTGCACCGAGTCCCGCGCAGGCGAGCGCCCTTGAAGAAATAGGGCGCCCGCGATTGCCCGAGCGGCGTGATCTGCAGGCCGAGCGGTCCGGTGCGGATCCGTCCCAGGGCGCCGTTGGAATCCTCCACGGAGACGTCAAGCCACGCGACCCCACCCGGTGGGATGGGTTCAAGGCGGGCCGGACTGTCGGACACCAAACCTCCGTAGGAGGGCACGAATTTGCTTGCCCCTAATATCTCACGAATAGCTCGGTTTATCGGCGTGTCGCTTAGCACAGTTTTCACACAGGACCATTCGTCAGTGGGGCTGACCCGGACAAACCGGACGGAGAACGGCGACATGAAGCTGGGCTATCACACCGGGTACTGGTCAGCTGGTCCACCGGTCGGCGTGGCCGAGGCGATCCAACTGGCCGAAAAGCTGGACTTCGATTCGATCTGGACGGCCGAGGCCTACGGCTCGGACTGTCTGACGCCGCTGGCGTGGTGGGGCGCGGCGACGACGAGCGTGCGGCTGGGCACCAACGTTCTGCAGATCTCGGCGCGGACGCCGGCGGCCACTGCGATGGCGGCCATGACCCTTGACCACCTCAGCGGGGGACGCTTCATTCTCGGCCTCGGCGCGTCAGGGCCGCAGGTGGTCGAGGGCTGGTACGGCCAGCCCTACCCGAAGCCGCTCGCCCGCACCCGCGAGTGTGTCCAGGTCATCCGGGCCATTCTGGCTCGCGACGTCCCAGTGTCACATGACGGAGAGTTCTATCCGCTGCCCTACCCCGGCGGCACGGGCCTCGGAAAGCCGCTCAAGTCCACCGTTCATCCGCTGCGCACGGACGTCCCGATCTTTCTCGGCGCCGAAGGGCCGAAGAACGTCGCGCTGGCCGCTGAGATCGCCGACGGCTGGCTGCCCATGTTCTTCTCCCCCAAGGCCGACGGGTTCTACCGAGCGGCGCTGGCCGAAGGCTTCTCCCGCGCCGGAGCGCGGCGAACCCTCGACACGTTTGAAGTCCCGGCGTTCCTGCCGGTCGTGCCCGACGACGACCTCGAAGCCGCTGCTGACCGAGTCCGGCCCGCGATTGCTCTGTACATCGGCGGCATGGGGGCCAAGGCCATGAACTTCCATGCCGACACCTTCCGCCGCATGGGCTACGCGCGCGAGGTCGAAGTGATCCAGCGCCTGTTCCTCGACGGAAACAAGCGGGACGCGATTGCCGCCGTGCCCACGGCGTTGATCGAGGACATCGCCTTGATCGGACCGGTTGCCAAGATTCGCGAGGAGTTGCAACTCTGGGAGCAGACCGTGATCACCACGTTGCTCATCCAGGCCGACCCGCGGGCGCTGCCGACGATCGCGGCCGCGTTGGGCTGAGCGACAGTGTTCTTTACCTCCGGATCGGCAGTCACCCGGCGGGGTCCACTCGGCGGTCAGCACAGCTGTCGATGATCAGGGCCAGCGTCAATACGCTGACCAGGGCCACGCCGACGCCACCAAGTGTGTCTGCGAAGTAGTGGTACCGCGCGGCCACCAACGCCGCGCAGACGCACCCGACGAGCACCACGGCGGCCAGGCCGACCACGGCCTGTAGCCACCGCGCCAGCCGCGGCGGCCGCTGGTCCAGGGCCAGGACCAGCAGCACGAACACGACCGAGGAGGAGCCGGTGGCGTGGCCGCTGGGGAACGACGCTCCCCCCGCATCGGTTCGGCCGAGCAGCGGTTTGAGGACGATCTCGGTGAGCACGGTGGCGACGGTTGGCGCCGTGATGGCGAGCAAGACGCCGCGGCCGCGCCGAAGCCACAACGCCGCCGCGGCGAGCAGTACCGTCATCACCACGACCGGGGCCGGACCACCGAGGTCAGCCACGGCTCGCACGATGCGCACATGAGCCCCGAAATGCGCGATCAGCCAGCGGTCGGCCGAGCGGTCGAAGCGCCCGGGCCCGGATGTCCGGGCATAGCTGACGGCGAGAACGCCGACGAACGCAGCGGCCAGGACTGCGGCAGCACCGACCGCCGGGCGCACCGACCGCGACACCAACCGGCGTTCGAGCTTCGCCGCCGCGCGCAGCAGGTCACGCGCAAGACGACTCAGTGCGGCGGTTGCGTCGGTTCGTCGCTGCTGCCGGCTTTGGCCGAGCGCGCCTTCGCCGCCGCCGCGCCGATAGCCGAGATCGCAACGAGGACCACGAAGACCCGGCCGCGCTTGCGCTTCGGGCGGTCCAGCTGGGCGGCCCGCTTCTCGGCCTGCGCGGCCGCTTTGCGCAACTGGCGCGCCGACTGCCGACGTGCGGTGTCGACGGTGTTCTGCGCGGTCGAACGGGCCGCCTTCGTCTGCTTGCGGGCCTTCTTGCGAGCCTTCTTCCGGGCCCGTCGACCTCGTGCGGCCGCGTCGTCGAGGGCAGCGGTGAAGGCACCGCCGACGCTCTCGCCGGCCGCCGAGGCGTGCCCACGCACCGTCTCCACTGCGGCTTCCGCGAAATCGCGGGCGTCGTCCGCAGTCGGTACCGTGCCGCGGAGCTTGCTCTTGCTGCCCATTGCTCGTCCTCTCGTTGCGACTGGCATCGCTGTTGCGCCGGTCAAATGATAAGTATTGCGATCGCCACGTACTGGATGCAGGCCGCCGCGCTGACAAAGGCGTGGAACACCTCGTGGAAGCCGAACACCGTCGGCAGCGGGTCGGGCCAACGTCGGTGATAGAGCACCGCGCCGGCGATGTACAGCAAGCCTCCCGACGCGATCAGTATGAAGGCGGCGACCCCGGCGTGCATCCACACGAACGGTAGGGCCGCGCCACCGACGCAGCCTAGCCCGATGAATGTCGCCCCGACGAGCACCTCCGGCGCGTCCATCCAGGCCAAATGGATCACCATCGCTACCGCCGTCAGCGCCCACATGAGCGCGAGCAGCCCTTGACCCGCGGCACCTGGAGTCACGAGCAGAAAGACGGGCGTCGCGCTGCCCGCGATGAGCAGGAAGATCATCACGTGGTCCAGCCGCTGCAGCCGAGCATGGGCCGCTACGGCCCAATTGCCTCGGTGGTACAGCGCGCTGGTGCCCAGCAAGCCGCTGACAGTGGCGGCGTAGATCGAGGCGGCCACGATATGGGTCGCGCCTGCGGCGCGCGCGTGGGCGACGAGCAGCGTCCCGGCCACGAGGGACACCTCGAAGCCGATCAGGTGCATCCAGCCCCGCCACACCGGTTTGGAGTAGACCAGCTCGCGCCGCGAGTCGTAACGCAACCCGGCCGAAGCGACCGCACGTGTTGTGCTCATGGTGATCCTTACAGGAGACCACCGAGGTCCCCCGGCGGCGAGCGGTCGCTCCCCCGGGCCGCCTACGGGCGACGCGGTTCCGGGCCGGCTGCTGGTCCAACGGCGTAAACGTACCCAACCACTGCTGATGAATCTGCATGTGGCCGGCGCCGTTTCGGTAAGCGACGCCCCGGAATCAGCGAGAATCGTCCGATTCGGCGATGGCGCGTAGGGTTGGCGTTCTGACGCCGATGATCCGGGACCCGACCCGCCTCAGGCTCGGGCGCCAGCGGCCGCGACATGCAGCCGTTGGTCCGGCACGAAGCAGATCAGCGATCGGGACGTTCCCGGAGCGATTCGCATGATTCTCTCCTCCGCGTTGGCCGCGGAGCTGGCGAACCTTTCCGGCGCGCTCCAGGAACCCGACGGCGGTCTGGCCGTGCGGCTGCAGCTCTTGGCCGACGACCTCAAGGACGCAGTTGGTTCCTACCTGGGGCTCACCGTAACCATCGCATTGGACGGGCACGAGATCAGTTTTTCGCTGACCGAGCAGGCCGGCTTCGCCGAAACGTCCGTGGCCATTCCGCTGCCGGATGTGGCCGGCAGCGAGCCGGGCAGTTCGCTGGTGCTGTATGCGGCGGCACGGGGAGCGTTCGTCGACCTCGGTGCCGACCTGACCTGGGCGCTCGGCCTGGACTCGTCGGCTGTGGTGCTCGACGCGAATCTTGCGGTGCCCACGCCATCGGACGTATTGAGCGGGCTGCGAGAACACGCCATCGTCAATCGCGCAATGGGTGCGCTGATCGAGGGCGGCCGCACCCCCGAATCGGCAAAGGCGGAACTGCGAGCTCAGGCCGAGAACGACAACGTGGCGCTCCCGGTCAGCGCGCAGCGCATCCTGGACGACCTGCCCAAGCCGCCTCCGCGGTCGGACTGATCCGCGGGCAGGCTTCAGGCCTTCGCGTGGCGGGCCCGGGCCCGGCGTACCGCTTCGTCAACGACCCGCTGCGCTACGTCGCGCAGTTTGACGTTGTCGGCCTGGCTGCGTTCCCGCAGGCGGTCGAACGCTTCTTCGGCCGTGCTGCCCACCCGGCTCATCAGGATGCCCAGCGCTTGATCGATCACGGCCCGGCTCGTCAGCGCCGCCTGTAATTGCTGAGCCAAGCGTTTGGTCTGCGCGAGTACCTGGGCGTTCTGCACCGCGATCGCGGCGGGCACCGCGAACAGCTCGCCGATTTGGGCCGCGTGTTCGTCGAAGGCGTTCGGCTCGTGGGCATAGACGTTCATGGCCCCGACCACGCCGGCGGGAGTGACCAGCGGCAGTGACAGCACGCTGTGCACACCCAGCCCGCCAACGCGTGGCCCGAACCGGGGCCACTGGTCGTCGGTGTCGAGCCGGCCGGACCGAACGGTCCGGGCTTCGAGGGCGGCGCTGATGCACGGCCCTTCCTCCATCGAGTACTGGATGGCGTCGACCTCGGCCACGAAGGCGGCGCTGGCCACGATCGTGTCGGCGTGGCCGGCCTCGAGCAGGGTCAGCCCGGCGCCGTCCGCCCGGGGAATGGCGGACACCGCGAACTCGGCAACCCTGGTGAGAATGTCGCGGAGATCCAACTGGCCCATGGCCAACTGCGACAACGACGCCAGACTCGCGCGCAAGTCACCGTCGACCTGATCGTCGGGCGAACCTGCTGTGGACACTGTCTTGTTTGGACGACTCGGGCGTTGTTCGCCCTCGGCGGTCAGGTCCGTCATTTCCATTTCCCCGTTCGGTGTCGAGCGGCCCCACCCGCTCGATCAAGACGGTACGCCTTTGCGCGGTCTTTGTGAGATTCCTAGGAGCTCCGGTGACGTACAGCAACTCCCCGCTCACGGGCAGCCGGTTGCTCGCTCACAGCGAAAGTTTCAAGGAACATCCTCGTCCGCAGCGCGGTTGCGTTCATCAGACTCAACTTCACCAGAGGCCAGGACATGACTGAAACAGTGACTCTCCCGCTTTTGCCGCTTGACGACCTCGTGATCCTCCCAGGCATGGTCGTTCCCGTCCAATTGGACGAATTGGAAATTCGGGCTGCCGTGGAAGCGGCCCAGGCGGCCACCGACCGATCAGCCGGCGAACCCGCGCGGCTGCTCTTGGTACCGCGATTGAACGGCCGCTATGCGTCGGTCGGGACGATGGCCGTGGTTGAGCAGATCGGGCGGTTGCCGGGCGGCGCCCAAGCGGCCGTGGTCCGCGGCACCGAGCGTGTGCGCATCGGGACCGGCGCGTCCGGCCCCGGCGCGGAACTGTGGGTGGAGGCCACCACGCAGGATCAGCCCGAGGTCGGCGAGACCGGCCAGGAACTGGCCCGTGAGTACAAGTCGCTGGCCACCACGATCCTGCAGCAGCGTGGCGGCTGGCAGTTCATCGACTCGGTGCAAGGCATCTCCGACCCGGCCGCACTGGCGGACTTGGCCGGTTACGCACCGTATCTGACCAACGACCAGAAGGTGTGGCTGTTGGAGACCGCCGACGTCACCGAGCGCCTCCGCCGGCTGGTGACGTGGAGCCGCGAGCACCTGGCCGAACTCGATGTCGCCGAGACGATCCGCAAGGACGTCCAGGAGGGCATGGACAAGCAGCAGCGCGAATTCCTGCTGCGCCAGCAATTGGCCGCCGTGCGCAAGGAACTCTCGGAGCTGAGCGGCAAGACCGACAGCGAAGAGGACGACTACCGGGCCCGGGTCGAGGCGGCGGATCTGCCGGAGAAGGTGCGCGAGGCCGCACTGGCCGAGGTCGACAAGCTGGAACGCACGTCCGCGCAGTCCCCCGAGGTCGGCTGGATCCGGACGTGGCTCGACACCGTACTGGACCTGCCGTGGACCGAGCGCACCGACGACTCGTACGACATTGCGGCGGCGCGGGCGATTCTCGACGAGGACCACGCGGGGCTGGACGACGTCAAGGAACGAGTCATCGAATACCTGGCCGTGCGGCGCCGTCGCGCCGATCGAGGGCTGGGCGTGGTGGGCGGCCGCCGCAGCGGTGCGGTGCTGGCGCTGGTCGGGCCGCCCGGCGTCGGCAAGACCTCGCTCGGAGAGTCCGTGGCCCGCGCGATGGGCCGCAACTTCGTCCGAGTCGCGCTTGGCGGTGTCCGCGACGAGGCCGAGATTCGTGGCCACCGACGCACCTACGTCGGCGCCCTGCCCGGTCGTATCGTTCGCGCGATCAAGGAAGCCGGCTCGATGAACCCGGTCGTGCTGCTCGACGAAGTGGACAAGCTCGGTTCGGACTACCGCGGCGACCCGACCGCCGCACTGCTCGAGGTATTGGATCCGGCCCAGAACCACACCTTCCGCGATCACTATCTCGAAATCGAGCTCGACCTGTCCGATGTGCTGTTCCTGGCCACGGCCAACGTCTTGGAGTCCATCCCGGCGCCGTTGCTCGACCGCATGGAACTGGTCCGTCTGGACGGGTATACCGAGGACGAGAAGCTCACGATCGGCCGTGACCACCTGCTGCCGCGCCAGTTGGAGCGCGCCGGGCTCAGCGCCGACGAGGTGAGCATCGCGGACGAGGCCCTGCGCGCGATGGCGGCCGAATACAGCCATGAAGCCGGCGTCCGCGATCTCGAACGGCTCATCGCCCGAGTGCTGCGCAAGATCACGGCGAAAGCGGCGCTGGACGGTACCAACGATCACGTCACCGTAGACGCCGACAATCTCGTGCAGTACCTCGGCCGCCCGCGGCACACGCCGGAGTCAGCCGAACGCACCGCGCTGCCCGGCGTCGCGACCGGGTTGGCCGTCACCGGTGCCGGCGGCGACGTGTTGTTCGTCGAAGCGTCTCTGGCCGACCCGGAGACCGGGCCAACCGGCGTCACCCTCACCGGCCAACTCGGCGAAGTGATGAAGGAGTCGGCCCAGATCGCGCTGGCCTACCTGCGCGCACACGGCGCAGAACTGGAACTGCCGGTCTCTGACCTGCGCGAGCGCGGCATCCACATCCACGTGCCCGCAGGCGCGGTGCCCAAGGACGGTCCGAGCGCGGGCGTCACGATGACAACCGCGCTGGCCTCCCTGCTGTCCGGGCGCCCGGTCCGTTCCGACGTTGCCATGACCGGCGAGGTGTCGCTCACCGGGCGGGTGCTGCCGATCGGTGGGGTGAAGCAGAAGTTGCTCGCCGCACACCGCGCCGGCATCACGACGGTGCTGATCCCCGCCCGCAACGAGCCCGACCTGGACGATGTGCCGGCAACGGTTCGCGATGCGCTCGCCATCAATCTGGTCAGTGACGTGCGCGAGGTGCTGGTCGCGGCGCTGGAGTCCTCCACCGTGGTGGCTGGCGCGGCGGCCGCCTGACCCCGCCGCCAACCGGTTCGGGTGAGCAGGGTTCCACCCGCTCACCCGAGCCGGTTCAACAGGCCCTCTACCCGAAGCCGGAGCTCGTCGCGAATCCGCCGGACGGCGTCGATATCGCGCCCGGCCGGATCCTCGACGTCCCAGTCCTCGTGACGCTGGCCCGGAAACACCGGACAGGTGTCACCGCAGCCCATCGTGATCACGAACTCGGCGTCGGCCGCGACGTCGGCGGTGAGCAGCTTCGGCTGCCGGCCGGCAATGTCGATGCCGACTTCCGCCATCGCCTGCACGGCGACCGAATTGATGCTCGTTGCCGGCTCGGAGCCAGCCGAGCGAACATCGACCTGATCGGCGGCCAGGTGGGTGAGCCAACCGGCCGCCATTTGCGATCTGCCGGCGTTGTGCACGCAGACGAACAAGACGATCGGGCTACCCGACATCCTGGCCTCCTCGCGTCCGGGAGGGCGTTGCAGCGTGGCGGTGCTCGCCGGCCACATCCGCGGCCAGGGCGGAAGCGTCTGGGTAGAGCAACCGAATCGCCGCGTAACCAAAGGTCCCGCCGGCCAGCTGCATGAGCACGAACACGGGCACGGTAGCCGGCGCGATGCCGGCGAAGGTGTCGGAGAGCATCCGGGCAACAGTGACGGCCGGATTTGCGAAACTGGTCGAACTGGTGAACCAGTAGGCGGCGAGCAGGTATCCACCGACCGCGTACGCGACCCGGTCCGGGCGTCCGCCGCGAGCCGTGCCGAATATTACGAGCAGCAAACCGAGAGTCGCGATCACTTCACCCAGCCACCGACCACCTCCGGAACGGTGCTGCGTCGAGATGCTGAGTGCTGGCTCGCTGTACATCAGGTTGGCGAAGACCGCACCCGCCGCCCCACCTGCGAACTGCGCCGCCACGAGCCCGACCGTCTCACGCCACGTCACCGCACCCAGGGCTCGTTCGACCAGAGTGACTACGGGGTTGAAGGCAGCCGACACCGGCTGCAGAGCCAGAATCAGGGCGACGAGCGCGGCACCGGTGACGACGCCGTTCTCCAGCAGTTGCAGTCCGGCGTCGTGCGGCGACAGCCGGGTCGCCGCGATGCCCGAGCCGATCACGGCTGCGACCAGGAACGCAGTGCCGAGGAACTCGGCCGCGACCCGACGACGCAGCGTCACTCCGAATTGCCGATAAGCGCCGCGAGCCCGGCGAGCGCATCGCCGTGGGCGCGGTAATACACCCACACACCCCGCTTCGTGCGCTCAAGCAGACCGGCGTCGTGCAGCACCTTGAGGTGGTGGCTGATCGTCGGTTGCGACAGGTCGAACGCATCGTTGAGGTCGCACACGCACGCCTCGCCGCCCTCATGCGAAGCAACGAGCGACATGAGCCGCAGCCGGACCGGGTCGGCCAGCGCTTTGAGCAGGGGCGCGATCTGCTCGGCCTGGGCTGGCGAGATCGGCGCGCGGGCCAGCGGAGCACAGCACGCCACGGTCTGCACCGGGGTCAGGTTGAGCAGCGAATTCGGCATGGCCATATATTGACAGCCATCAATGTGTGGTGGCAAGCTGCGCAAGACATAGACACCAGTCGATGTCTTAGCCAGGAGGTCCTCATGTCGCGTGTGCAACTCGCCCTCAACGTCGACGACGTCGATGAGGCGGTCGGCTTCTACAGCAAGCTCTTCGGCATGGAGCCGGCCAAGCGCCGGCCGGGGTATGCCAACTTCGCCATCGCCGAGCCGCCGCTCAAGCTAGTCCTGCTGGAGAACCCGGGCCACGGAGGCACCCTGAATCACCTCGGCGTCGAGGTCCCCGACACCGCCACGGTCAACGCCGAACAGACCCGACTGACCGAAGCCGGCCTCACTTCGACCGACGAGCGCGACACGATCTGTTGTTACGCACAGCAGGACAAGTTCTGGGTCCAGGGGGCCCCGAACGGTGAACGATGGGAGGTCTACACCGTCCTCGCCGACGCGCAGACCTTCGGGTGCGGACCGAGCGATGGCCCGCAGTGCAGCACCCCAGCGGCGGCTCTGGACTCCGACGCGGTCGCCTGCTGCTGACGGAGTCGACCAGCTTGGTGGTCTGGACGAGCGGGCCCCGGGCGGCGCTAGTCAGAGCCGGGCGCGACGTTGCCAACCGGCTCGGTCGGGCGCTCGGTAACCAGCAATTCTTCCTCGAACCGCTCGGGAGTGCTCGGCCGGGCGAGCAGGAAACCCTGCACCTCGTGCACGCCCTCGTCGCGCAGTTTGTCGATCTGACCCGTCGTCTCGACCCCCTCGGCGAGCGTCCGCAGGCCGAGGTCCTTGCCTAGTTGGACGAGGGTGTGGATCAGCGTGTTGGCTTCAGGGGACCGGGACACGGCATCGGTGAAACTCCGGTCGATCTTGATGCAGTCGACCGGGAAGCGCTGCAGGTACGCCAAACTCGAATACCCGGTGCCGAAGTCGTCGATCGCAATCTGAACGCCGAGAGTCTTCAGTTCGCGCAGGCGCTCGGCGGTGGCTTCGACGTTGCGCATCAACGCGGTCTCTGTCACTTCCAAGGTCAGGGCGCTGGGATCGAGCGCACTGATCTCGAGTGCCTCACGTACGTGCTCGATCACCGAGTTGCGATCGAGCTGACGGCCCGACACGTTGACCGACACCATCAGTTCGCTGCCCCGTTCGCGCCACGTGCTCATCTGCGTGCAGGCTTCGATCAACACCCAGCGCCCAACGTCGACGATTTGCCCACTTGATTCCAACAGCGGGATGAAGTCGTCCGGTTGGATCTCACCCAGCGTCGGGTGCTGCCACCGGAGCAGAGCTTCGACGCCGACGATGCTGAGGTCGTCCAGGTTGTAGATCGGCTGGTAGACGAGCCGGAACTGCTCACTCCGCAGGGCCGCGCGGAGGTCGAACTCGAGTTCGTAGCGATGCTGAGCGTGCGATTCCATCGCTTGGTGGAAGACCTCGTAACAGTCACGACCGGCGGCTTTTGCCTGATAGAGCGCGACATCGGCATCGCGTAGCAGCTCGCCGGGGGTATCCCGGTCGCCGACGGCCACGCCAATGCTGGCCGTCACGATCATCGGCGCAGGAGCTGAGTCGAGTTCGAACGGCTGCCGCATGACCTCCAGCAGGCGTTCGGCGACCAGTTCCGGCGCGCCCCGTTCCGACGCGCCGTCGATCAGGATGACGAACTCGTCGCCACCCATTCGGCCGATGGTGTCGACCTCGCGAAGCGTCGCACTGATTCGGGCGGCGACGGCCTGCAGCAGTTGGTCGCCGACGCCGTGCCCAAGTGTGTCGTTGACATTCTTGAAGCCGTCCAGATCCACGAACAAGGCCGCCGCGGACGTGCCGTCACGGCGGTTGCGCGCCAACAGCTGTTCGATGCGATCGGAGATCAGGGCCCGGTTCGGCAGGCCGGTGAGCACATCGTGCAGCGCCTGGTGCTGCAGCTCTCCGGTCTTCTGCTTCACCATCGCGACCGCCCGCGCCCGCCCGGTCGCCAATACGTAGATCAGCGCGGCAAATACCGAGCTCAACGCGATTCCGGCGATGAGCAGTTCCAGGGCGACGCCGGCGGTGAAGATCCCGCCGCGGGCCACCGGCCCGGTCGTGGTGACCGTCCACCCGTTGTGCAGATCGATGACGTCGCGCTGAGTGCGGTGCGGGGCCGTGCCGCTTTGGAAGCTCGCATCCGAGACGGTCGAGTGATAGGCAAAGGTGACGGCGGTGTTGGGATGACCGACCAAGGCGCGGGACACCACTTCGTCGGGCGAGAGCACCATCCCGACCCAACCCATGAACTGGGTTCGCCGGGCGGCGAGCGTCGTAGGAATCACGCCATTGCGGAAGATCGGAGTCTCGACCGCGAGCAGCGAGAGCGGCCCGAACTTCAACGGGGTGTAGTCACCCTGCCCGGTGTCTCTCGAGGCCACGGTGCTGCTCGCGGCGCAGAAGTCGAAACCGCGCGGGAAGGTCAGCAGCGAGCTGCGAACCTGTCCGAGGGTTGCAAAGCAGTAGAACGCCCGCTTGCCCGGCGGAACGACCTGAAAGCCGTGCGGCGAGTGCGTTGGGGCGGCAGCGACTTCGTGCGCGGCGAACGCGGGGAGTTCGGCGGCGGTGATCATGACCGAATAGCCGATGCCTTGAAGTTCGGGGTAGCGCTCGAGCGCCTTCACCGTCGTCGACCAGCGCAGGAACTCGGCGTTGGTCGCGTTCGGCTTGCCGGCGATGAAGCCGCCGATGCTGACCGTCAGGTCTTGTTCGTGCTGGATGGCGAGCTGCAACGTCGACGCAATCTCTGCCGAGGATGTGGCAAACGCCCGGTGTGAGCGGTCTACCTCGTTCCTGGCCACCGCCGTGGCACCGAAGACCGACGCGGCCATGCCGGCGACCAGCACGAGCACAGCAACGGTGCGCCACATCCGCAGGCGGCGCTTGGAACTGATGGCCTGTGCGTCGAGAATGGCCGCCTGAGCATCCAACAGCGCGGGCTCGGGCTCGCCGTCAGCGCGTTGCTGGCTGACCTCGCTCGCGCGGTCCGTGTGTGCGCCCATCGCCCAACCCGCCACAAATCCAGGAGATGACCCATTCCGGGCCCCTCGTAACCGTCTTATCGGCCGGCCGACGCCGAACCTGACCCCCAAAGTGCACTCATTCCGGGCATCAGGTTGACTGGACCACGAAGAAGTCGAAGCGATCCACGTGTGCACCGGAAGGCCTTGCAGTTGCTCAGCACGAGACCGGACGGCGACGCCGCGTCCCGGCCGTTCGCGCAACCGTGGGCTGGATCGGCAATCGGGTCGGTTTGATGGCAGTACGAGAACGGGAAAGACGCTGAGCAGACCGATTCGCGCAACTGCGGGAGGACGTATCTCCAACGACACCGAAGCCCTAGGTCCGCCGACCGAAGGCATGCCTGCTCCGGCCCCCGCGAGGTCCGGCTGGCTGCTCGGCGGCCGTTATCAGGTCCTGGAACTGATCGGCACCGGCGGAATGGCCGAGGTCTTTCGCGCTCATGACGAACTGCTGGCCCGCGATGTCGCGGTCAAGGTGTTCCGCACCCATCTCGGCCCGGCGGACAGCACCTCCGGCACGCAGCGCCAACAGCTCGAGTTGCAGGCGCTCGCGCGGCTCAATCACCCAAATCTCATCACCCTTTACGACGGTTCGATCGCGGCGAGTGACGGGCCGGCCTTTCTTGTCATGGAGTTGATCAACGGCCCGAGCCTGGCGGCGCGGATCGCCGAAGGCCCGTTGCCGGAGCCGCAGGTGCGGGAGCTCGGCGCTCAGATCGCCGATGCGCTCGCCTATGTACACGCCGAGGGCATGATCCACCGCGACGTCAAACCCGGAAACATCCTGCTCGGAGGTGACCGGGCCACGGTCGATGCAACGATGCGGGCCCGGCTGTCGGACTTCGGAATCGTGCGGCTGATCGGCAGCGAACGGCTCACCAGCGCCGAGTTCACCCTCGGCACCGCTTCCTATGTGGCGCCCGAACAGGCGAGGGGCGCAGACGTCGGGCCGACCGCCGATATCTACGCCCTAGGACTGGTGCTGATCGAGGCGCTGAGTGGCGTGCGCTCGTATGACGGGCCACCGCTCGAGGCCGTCATGGCCCGGCTGGCCCACGGCCCGGAACTGCCCGGCAACCTGCCGGCGCCGTGGCCGTCCTTGCTGGCCGCCATGACCGCGCTCGACCCGGACGGGCGCCCGAATGCGGCGCAGGTGACCGACACCCTTCGCGGGCGGGCGGAAGCGGCGGTGGCTGCACCGATCTTGATGGATCCGGCCGAAGTCGCGGACGCACCGACAGTGGGCCTGGGGGCGCTCGACTCGGCCGAGGTCGCGGCGGCGCCGGGCGCCGCTGCAACCATGGCCCCGCCGCAGGACATCTGGACCGACGCCGACGACGAGCCGCCTCGGCACCGGCGTACCGGTTGGCTGCTGGCGGCGGCAGCGGCCGCCGTTGCCGTCCTGGCGGTCGCGGCGTTCGCCCTGATGCATCCCACGTCTCACCACCGCGGGCCGGCCGACAGCGGGCCAGGAGCGCCGGCGACGCACCAGCCGGCCGGGTCACACTCGACCGGTAGCTCCAGCGGGCAGGTGGTACCGGCCAACGAGATCGGCGGGCAGTCCGGGTCCAGCGCCAGCAACAGCCCGGGCGGCGCCTCTCATGCCCGCGGATCCCACGGCCCTTCACGGCCGCCCACAGGACGCAACTCTGCGTCGAATCCGAATTCGGCTCCCAGCACCGCCACCACCAGCTCGTCGGCGAGTTCGGCCCCGAGCACACCACCGACTTCACCCTCGGTCCCGACGAGTAGCTCACCGGCGGGTCCGTAGCGCTGCCGTCAGCTCTGGAGGCGTTCGACCCGGCGTTGGGCGTCGCGCTGGCGGCCTTTCGCGTGCCGGGCATCCAGCCTCGCCTCGTCCAGGCGGCGCCGGGCGTCGGCCAGTTGCTCGGTAAGCAGGTCGACCGCTTCCTGCTGCGCCCGTTCGGCATCCTCGGTCGCCCGTAGCTCCGCGGTGGCCTCGTCGAGCGCGTCCTGGGCGCCGCTCCGCCGCTCCTGGCGCCGCTGTTCCTCCCGTTCCTCCCGTTCGCGTTCCGCCGCCTTTCGGTCCGCCTGCTTCGCCGCACCGCTGGTCGCGACCTTCTTGGTGGCGCTGCGATTGGCCGGCGGGGACGGCACTGACGTCAGGTTGGGTGCCGCGTCGCCGAAGCCGCTCCACTCGGCAGAGCGCACCAGGGTGCCGGCCGTGAACTGCTCGGCGGTATCGGCATCGGCCAGAGCCGCCTCCAGCGTCGAGGCGACCTCGTTGCGCAACGCCGCGCTCGGGTCGCGCTCGCCGCTCAGCGCGAACGCCTTGCGGGCCGCCGCGTCGATCAACTTGCGCCGCTGCTGGGTCAGTTCGCGCAACCGCGCGCCATCGAGGGCGCGCTGGGCTTTGTGCAGGTCCTTGCCGAGCTCGGCCAGACCGTGCGCTGTGTCGGGATCCTCCCGCGCCAGCCGGTTGACGATCCATGCGGCCTTGGTCGGCCGGCGCAACGCGGCGATGGCCTTTGCCGCCACCGCGTCACCGTCGCGCCGAGCCTGCGCGGCCAAGGCATCCCGACGCTTGGTGAAGCCGTCGGGCTCGATGGCGTACAGCTCATCGACCGCGGAATTGAGCGTGTTGTCGCCAGGCATCGTCCCATCGTGCCGGACGACGTCACTCCGGGCGTACCTCGTCCGGCGACTTGTCCGGTCGAAGGCCGCGCCACGAGGGATGGCGCAGCAGGCCGTCGCTGGTCCACTCGGTGAATGCGACCTCACCCACGAGCTTTGGGGTTACCCACCGGGCGTCGCGACGGACCGCACTGGGTAGTGCCGCCGCGAAGGGCGAGGACTTGCGCTCCAGCCGGGCCAGGCGAGCGCCGAGGTCTGCGAGCAACGCCTCGGTGAAGCCGGTACCGACCTGACCGACGTAACGAAGGCCGGCGTTGTCGGGAATCGCCAGCATGAGCGAGCCGATCCGGCCCGCGCGCCGGCCGTTGCCCGGCCGCCAGCCGCCGATGATCACCTCTTGGGTCCGGACATGCTTGACCTTGCGCCAGGCCTGGCTGCGCTTGCCCGGCTCATAGGTCGACGCGTGTCGCTTGGCGATGACTCCCTCCATGCCTTGGGTCCGACTGGCGGCCAGCACGTCCTGGCCCGGGCCGGAGAACACCGGCGAGACCTGCCACGACGGGCCACCGAGGTCGAGGGAGTCCAGCAGTTCGCGGCGGGCGTCGTAGGGCTCGCGCAACAGCGAACGCCCATCGAGATGCAGCAGGTCGAAGATCACGTAGACGACGGGCACGGTGCCCGACAGCCGCCGCGCCGCCGCGGCGTCGGCCACGTGCATGCGCTGCTGCAGCGTGCCGAAGTCCGGCCGGCCGTGCTGGTCAAACGCGACGAGCTCACCGTCGAGGACCACCTGGGTGGTGCCGAGTGCGGCCCCCAACGCCCGCAGTTCCGGGTAGCTGACGGTGATGTCGCGGTCGTTGCGCGACGCCGCCCGGGCCCGGCCGCCGTCGACGTACACCACCGCCCGCACACCGTCCCACTTCATTTCGTAGGCCCAGTCGGCCTCGTCGGCCGCCGGCGGGAGCTCCCCGGGGACGGCGAGCATCGGCTTGATCAAGTCGGGTAACCGCTGCCATCCGGGCCGGGCCGGTGCGTCCATGCGATGCATCATCCAGTTCTGGCCGGTCTTGAACAGCACGAATCGGCCTTCGACCCGCTCGCCGTGCAGGAAGACCTTGACTTCGCGGTCGGTCCACTTCTCGACGTCGTATTCACCGCGGTCCCAGATCGTCACCTGTCCCCCGCCGTATTCGCCCGCGGGAATCGTGCCCTCATAGGTGGCGTATTCGAGTGGGTGGTCCTCGGTCTGCACCGCCAGGTGATTGACCTTCGGATCGGGTGGCAGTCCCTTGGGCACGGCCCAGGACACGAGCACGCCGTCGCGCTCGAGGCGAAAGTCCCAGTGCAGGGCGGTGGCGTGATGCTCCTGTACGACGAATCGGCGGCCGGCCTTCGACTTGGCCTTGCCCTTGCTCCGGACCGCCGGCGGCACCGGCTCAGACGTCCGGCTGGCGTCGCGCCGCCGTCGGTATTCGGATAGATCGCGTCCGGCCACGGTCTCATCGTGCCCGATGCGGACGCGCAGGTCGCAGGCCCGGCGCCGCCAGTTACCGACTAGCCTGTTGCTTTCAGCGGCCCTGCCGGCACACGACGAGGACCACGAGATGGTGAAATCCATGCGCGCGACCGACCGGCCGATCGGCCGCCTGTTGCGGTTGAGCCAGTTCGCCGACCCGGACGCTCTCGTCGAGACCCTCTCTCTGGCGGTGGCCGTCATCGCCGGCTCGGATCTCGTCCTGTACCTCATGGACTACGAGCGCGTCGTGCTGATGCCCCATCCAGACCGATTGCCGCACGGCGACAAGCCCGAGCGCGCGACGATCGACGGATCGATGGCGGGTCGGGCATTCATGTCCGGCGAGCCGCTGGCCATCGAGCGCTCAGACGGCTGGCAGGCCTGGATTCCGGTCACCGAGCGGGCCAACCAGCTCGGCGTGCTGTCGATGACACTGCCCGAGTGGGATGACGAGATCGCGGCCTATTGCACCGAACTCGGGACCGCCGCCGCCCACCTGGTCGTCACCAGCGCGCACTACACGGATCTGCCGCATCTATTGCGTCGGCGCAAGGACATGGATCTCGCCGCCGAGATGCAATGGTCGTTGCTGCCGCCGATCGCTTTCACGACCGAAAACACGACCGTCGCGGGTCTGCTCGAACCGGCTTACGAGGTCGGCGGCGACAGCTTCGACTACGCGCTCAACGAGCGGGTCATCGACCTTGCGGTCTTCGACGCCGTCGGGCACGGGCTGGCCAGCGCGGTGCTGGCTTCGTTGCTCATGGGTGCTTATCGGCACGGCCGGCGTAACGGCGAGGATCTGCATGAGCTCGCCCGCAGCATCGACCGTGCGGTGCGCGAGGTCTCCGGCCCGGCCACGTTCGCGACCGCACTGCTCGCCCGCTTCGACGTGCCCAGCGGCCGGCTGAGCTGGCTGTCGTGCGGTCATCCCGCGCCGATCATCGTCCGGCGGGGTAGCACCCTGGACGAAAACAAGATCGGGCCCGCCCTGCCGCTCGGACTCGGCTACTTGGCCGACGTCACCGGCGAGATCGGCTCAGTCGATCTTGAACCTGGCGACGGCGTGTTGCTCTACACCGACGGCGTGATCGAGGCCCGTAGCGCGGACGGCGAAGCGTTCGGCGAGGAGCGGCTGCGCGACCTGCTGGCCCGCGAACATCTCGCCGGCGGCCGGCCTCAGGAGGTCGTGCGGCGGCTGGTGCGATCCACCATGAGCCACGCCGGCACCCGGCTGCGCGACGACGCGAGCATGCTCTACCTGCGTTGGGACGGCTCGGCGGCACGCGAGGACATCGGGCGACGCGGGCCGCGTTCGACCACCGCTGGGGCGAGCTAGTCAGAGAATGGCTCGGCGTGGGAACGATCCCGGCGTGCCTTCGACATCCAGCCGTGCGTCCGCCCCCAGTCCGCAGACTCGCAACGAGCCCAGCGCCGATCCGCGACGTTGGCGGGCCCTCGCGGTCTGCTTGGTCGGCGGATTCATGGTGTTGCTGGATGTCTCGATCGTCAACGTCGCGCTGCCGTCGATCAAGTCCGGGCTGCACGCCTCCAGCAGCGACTTGCAATGGGTGCTGTCGGGCTACGCGCTGACATTCGGGTTGCTTCTCGTGCCGGCCGGCCGACTCGGCGACGTGATCGGGCGCCGCACCATGTTCGTGGCCGGGTTGGGCCTGTTCACCGCCGCGAGCGCAGGCTGCGGCGCCGCACCGACAAGCCTGTGGCTGGTGATCGCCCGGCTGGTCCAGGGCCTGGCGGGCGGTCTCCTGACACCGCAGATCAGTGCGGTGATCCAGCAGATGTTCACCGGGCGCGAGCGCGGCAAGGCGTTCGGCCTGTTTGGCACGATGGTCGGGGTCTCGACCGCAGTCGGGCCGTTGCTCGGCGGCCTGCTCATCGCGGCGTTCGGCGCGCACGACGGTTGGCGCTACGTCTTCTTCGTCAATCTGCCGATCGGTTTGGCCGCCATGCCGCTGGCCTGGCGGCTGTTGCCCGCTCCGGACAAGAGCACTCGGACGCGGCACGACTTCGACCCGGTGGGCGTGGTGTTACTCGGCTCCGGGGTCGTGCTGCTCCTGCTGCCGCTGGTCCAGGAACAGCAGTGGCACGGGTCGGGCAAGTGGCTGCTCATCCCGCTCGCCGCTGTCGTCCTGACGGCGTTCGTCGTCTGGGAACGCAACTACGGCCGAGGCCGCGAGCCCGTTGTGGATCTGGCCTTGTTCCGGCAGCGGTCGTTCTCGTTCGGTCTGGCCATGATCAGTTTGTACTTCGCCGGCTTCACCCCAATCTTCTTCGCACTGACGCTGTACTTCCAGAACGGGCTTGCCTACAGCGCCTTGATTGCCGGGCTGGCCGTCACCCCGTTCGCCGTTGCGTCCGGAACCACTGCCGGTGTTGGCGGCCGGATCGTGCACCGTTTCGGGCGCAGCCTCGTCGCGGTCGGGCTGTGCCTCGTCATCGTCGGCTTCATCGGCGCGATCGTGGCGGTGCATCTTGCCCCGGAACACGGCACCGGCTGGGCCACCGTCGTCCCACTTTTGGTGGCCGGCCTGGGCAGCGGCCTGGTGATCTCACCGAACCAGACGCTGACCTTGTCGCAAGTGCCGGTGCAGCGAGCCGGGACCGCCGGCGGCCTCCTGCAAACGGGCCAGCGCATCGGCTCGGCCGTCGGTATCGCCGCCGTGGGCTCGGTCTTCTTCGCCCGCCTGGCCGCTACGAGAGGCAACTTCGCCCCGGCGTTCGAACGTGGCGTCGAGGTCGCCACCGCCTTCGTGGCCGTGGCCCTGGTCATTGCCGTGATCGACATCGTGGTCGATCGCAAGATCGCGGTCGCGCCGGCCGCCGGGCCGGCGGAACCGGAGCAGTAGGGCTGGCTTGGGGGTGTTAACCCCCCCAATCTGGCCCGGGATTTGGGGGGACACCCCGACAGACATCGGCCGGACGACAGCCGAGCATTGCTGTCATGGTCATGGTTCTGGATTCTTCGCCGCCGCCGGTCAAACTGTTCGATCGGCGAGCCGCCGGTGTCTCACGTCCAGTGCCGACGGTCGCGACGCCGTCCAAGGCGGGCCGGGTTCGCTCGTCCCGTGTCGTCAACGTCCTGGGTGGGGTCGGGGTCCTGGTCAGCGCTGTGCTGTTGTTCCTGCAACTGCGTAACGCAAACCTCGGCGCCGTCTGGCAGCACGTGCGTGTCGAATACCTGGCCGCCGCCGTCGGCCTGATGGGCCTGTCGCTGGTCGCGGCGGCCTATAACCTGCTCGGCTTCAGTCCGCTGCGGCTGCGCCTGGTCCCGACGGTCGGCGCGCAGCTCGCCGTCAGCGGCCTGCGGGTGATCGCGCCGTCCGCGGTGAGCACTCCAGCCATCGCCGCGCGCTACCTCAAGTGTTCCGGCGCGAGCGCGTCCGATGCCGTGGCTACGGTCGCGGTCGCCCAGTCCGCCCAACTGGTGGTGACGACCGGGCTGGTGGGTGCACTGGGAGTGTGGTCCGGCGCGGCGAGCTTCGGCGGAGTTGCCGCGGTCCGCACCATCGTGATCGGCGTCGCTGCCGTTGGCGCGATCGTCGCGATCGGCTGGGCGGCGGCGCGCTGGAGCGACCGGCTCCGGGCCGGACTGGTCGCCGGGCGCCGCAGCATGGGAACACTCGGGCGCCACGCCCGCCGGCGTCCGGCCATGGTCGCCGCCGGGCTGGCCGGAGCCACCGCCCTCACTATGACCCACGTGTTGGCGTTCGCGCTCTGCCTCTCCGCCGTGGGTGGGCATGCATCCGTGCTGTCACTGACCCTCGTCTACCTGGCTGCGGCCAGCGCCGGCTCGCTGATTCCGACGCCCGGCGGTGTCGGAGCAGTCGAAGCGGCACTCATCGCCGGACTGACCGCGACCGGCGTCGCGCTGCCGGTGGCGGCCGCCGCGAGCTTGCTCTCGCGGCTGGTGTCGGTGTGGCTGCTGGCGATACCGGGCTGGATCGCGCTGGCCACGATGCGCCGGCGCGGGCTGCTCTGAGCACTGGCACCGGTAGTCAGGGTAGGCCGGGCGAATCGATCGAGCGCGGGTGCCGGGCGAAGGCCATGCGGATGCGGGCATCGACGACCAGCGCGCCGTCGCCGCCGCAGATCAGCGGGTTCAGATCCAGCTCGAGAACCTCGGGCACGTCGTCAGCCAGTGCGGCCACCCGAACCAGCACGTCGCGCAGCGCCGGTCGCGAGGCGGCCGGCCGGCCGCGGTACCCGTCCAGGATGCGAGCCAGCCGAAGCTCGCTGATCATCTGATCGGCGGTCTCGCTGGTCAGGGGCGCCAGCCGGAACGTCCGGTCGTCGACGAGGTCGGCGAGCACGCCACCGGCGCCGAGCATCACCAACGGATCGAGCGAGGGCTCGCGCACGGCCCCGACGATGACCTCGACGCCGCCTGGCACCATCGGCTGAACGAGGACATCCTGCGACCCGGGGGTGATGGCCACCAGTTCGGTGACCACGCTGCGCAACTGGGCCTCGTCGCGAATGTCGAGGCGAACCCCGCCGACGTCGGTTTTGTGGACGACGTCGCCGACGACCTTCAGCACAACGGGATATCCGAGCGCGGCCGCGGCGGCGGCGGCCTCGTCGGCCCCGTGCGCCACGCGCTGCGGGCACATCGGTATGCCGTAGTGGCCGAGCAGTCGCGAGACGTCATCGGGGCCGAGCCAGTCGGTGCCCGCCGCGCGCAGGTCCTCGACGAGATCCCGCACGGCCGCACTGTCGATGCCGGTCGGTCGTCGCGCTACGGATGGTGCCGCGGCGGCTATTTGGGCGTAGCGATGCGCAAGTCCGAGGGCGGCCGCGGCCGGCTCCGGGAACGTGAACACCGGCACCTCACGGGTGACTCCGTCGTTCGGCTGGGTCCGCTCGGTGTGCTCGGGGCAGCCCACCTGGGTCGCCACGAGCGGCTTGGCCGAGCTCGCAGCAGCGCTGACCACAGCCGCCATGATCTCGTCGGAGTCGGCGACCGCAATCTCGGTGAACACGGTCAGCACGGCGTCGACCTCGACCGCGTCGAGCAGGACGCGCACCGCGGCGCCGACGTCGCTCGCTTGCGCGTTGGCGCCGAGATCGACCGGGTTCTGGCTGGAGGCCACAGTCGGGACGGCTCGCCGCACCAACTCCTGAGTGGCCGGGTCGAGTGGGACGACTTCCAGCCCCGCCGCCTCAGCCGCATCGGCGGCCAAAATGCCAGGACCGCCGGAGTTGCCGATGATGGCGACCCGGCCGCCGGCCAGCAGGGGCTGGGTGGTGAAGACTCGCGTGGCATCGAGCAGTTCCTGCATTGTCGCCACTCGCAGCACCCCGGCTTCGGCGAACAGCGCGTCGACGGCGACGTCGGAGGACGCCGCGGCGGCGGTGTGTGATGTCCCGGCGCGTTGTCCAGCTGAACTGCGTCCGGACTTGATGGCGAGGATGGGCTTGGTGCGTCCAACCCGTCGGGCGATGCGCACGAAGCCGCGCGCGTCACCGATCGACTCGAGATACATCGCAATGACCCGGACGTGTGAATCGTGCTCCCACGCGACCAGCAGGTCGTTGCCACTGACGTCGGCCTTGTTGCCGATGGATACGAATTGGGCGACGCCCAGCCCACTGCGGGCAGCGGCGACCAGAAAGGCGACCCCGAACGCACCGGACTGCGCGGCCACGCCGAGCGCGCCCGGTCGCATCGGGAGGACGGCAAATGTCGCGTCGAGGCGGACGGCCGGATCGGTGTTGACGACGCCAATGCAGTTCGGCCCGACCATGCGCATGTCGTAGGCCCGCACGATGTCGAGCACCTCGTCCTGCAGGGCCCTCCCGGCCGCACCCGCTTCACCGAATGCGGCACTGAGCAGGACGATCGTCTGCACACCGCGCGCTCCGCAGGCCCGTACCACCTCTGGCACGTGCGCGGCCGGCACGGCGATGATCGCGAGATCGGGCGCTTCGGGTAGGTCGACGGCAGAGGGAACACACGGCACGCCGAGTATCGAGGTGTGCTTGGGATTGACCGCGTAGACCGTCCCGGTGAACTCCCCCTCGACGATGTTGGCCAGCACTTGGTGACCGACCGCGTCGGGGCGGGTGCTCGCGCCGACAACCGCGATCGACCTGGGCGCGAGTAGGGAACGCAGATCGGCGTCGTCGGCCGGGCGCAGGTAGGGCGCACACTCGGTGCGGACCGCAGCCCGGGTCATATCGCCTCGATCAGCACGTCAACGAACTCGCGCCGCCGGGCCGGCGGGGTCGCGGGCGCGCGCCCGACGCGAAGCAAGGCATGTGGGTGCATCTCCAGCCGCAGTTCCTGCCGCAGCCGCTCGTTAGTGCTCGCAACCTCGATCACTTGGCTGGGCGTGCTCGCCGCGTAACCCCTGCGGGTGATCTCCAACAGCATGCGTTCCAATGCCTCACCCGTGCGCAGCCAGCCGAGGGGCGTGTCGTCGATGCTCCCGACGAGCAAGAGGCACTCCGTGCGGCCGGACAGCTCGCTCGCTCCGTCGGCTCCGGGGAAGCCCTCCGCACTGTCGTCGCCCGCCCGCCGGTTCAGGTATGGCGCGGCGTACGCCGGTACCGCGTAGGCCGGAACGCCATCCCACCGGCCCGAGTCGTCGCTCGTCCAAGCCCGCAGTTCGGCCCGGTAGGCGGGATCGGTGTTCTCGATCCGGTCGGCCAGACGAGTGAGCCGGGTCGTCGCGAGCCGGTCGTCGGGCCGCACGATTGGGCTGACCTCGCCGCCCTCGATATTCCCCGCATCGACCAATGCGTCCACGACCTGGCTCGGTACGAGCTCGTCGGAGAATCGGCGAGGATTCATTTGGCGCACGTCGATCATCGGGTCCAACTGCGTGAGAGCCGCTTCGCCCGGACCGGCGGATTCGTCGATGACGACACGGGCCACCAGGCCCGGGCAGCTGGGGTCGGGAAGGCGTTCGACGCTCACTCGGTAACCGGACGCCGCCAATGCGACCCGGGCATTGAATAGGGCCGACCCGCAACTGACCATGGCGCGGGAGCCGCGCGGGTCGAGGACCTGGAGCTCTCGGCTGGGATCCACGTGGATCTGCATCGAATCACCGTCGAGTACGACGCGCCACGGTTGGGTGTTGTGGACGGACGGCGCCCGGGTAGCGCGCACCGCCGCTCTGCGCAACGCCTTCGTCAGCTGCGGATTGATCACCGAGGTCATCTCTGCCACCTGCCTGATGCTCTGGACCCCTAGCTGTCCGCGACCCCAAGGGCAACGACCAACCGACGGTTTGTCGGGCAGCGAGTCCGGCGTTCCCCGCAGATGGCAACCAGGCTGCTGACATTCCCCACTGTCGTCCGTCCGCGCCGCCGTGCCCCGGGGCCAACGAACCCCATTTCCGGGACGTTGGTCCTGTTATGCGGCAGATCCGTGACGGTCCGCGATTAACGCGAGCGGTTCAGCCCAAGTGATCGAGACCGGTAGCGGCGCCGACCACAGCCGGGCAATGCGACAGATCCACCCGACATCGAACAGGACTTCGCTTAGGACGCCGCTTCTCCACGCAACCGCGCCGCGGCGGTCTCCGGCGTGACGTCGTTGATCCAGACGCCCGCACCCGACTCCGAGCCGGCGAGGTGCTTCAACTTGCCCGGGGCCCGCCGGATGGTGAAGACCTCCGCGGCGACATGCCACACATCGCGGTCCTGTCGTACCGGAGCCTGCTGCCACCCGGCTATATACGGCGCGGGCGTGTCGAAGAGCCGATCGAAGCGCTGCAGCACGTCCAGATACACCGCCGCGAGATCCTGCCGCGTCGCGTCGTCCAAGGCCGGCAGATCGGGCACGTGTTCGCGCGGAACGATTCGCATTTCGTACGGCCAGCGCGCCGCGAAGGGCACGTACGCCACCCAGCAGTCCGATTCGGTCACGACGCGAACTCCGGCGTCGAGTTCGGCTTTGAGCAACCAACACTGCAGGCAGTTCCCGGTGCGCTCCTGGTAGCGCCGGGCCGCGACCGCCGCCCGGAAGAACCGCGGCGGCACGAACGGGTACCCGTAGATCTGTCCGTGCGGGTGCGAGAGCGTCACCCCGATCTCTTCGCCGCGGTTCTCGAAGCAGAAGACGTAATCGATCGAGTCGAATGCGCTCAGGTCCTCGGTGCGATCAGCCCACGCGTCGATGACGGTACGAACGCGGGCCGGCGACAACTGTGCGAACGAGTCATCGTGCTTGCTGCTGAAGCACACCACCTCGCAGCGCCCGTCGCCCGGGCCGGACTGGAACGGCGGCAGGTCGACGAGGGGCACACTTCCGGCCGAGTCGAGCGCCAGCGACGGGAAGCGGTTCTCGAACACCGCCACCTCGTAGTCACTCGCCGGGATCTCGGTCAGCTTCCCGTCCCGCGACGGGTCGAGCGGACACAGATCAGCAGGCGGGCGGTAGGTCCGGCTCTGACGGTGCCCGGCGATCACGGCGTAGTCGCGAAACAGCGGGTTCCACCGCACTTCAGAGGTGGTGGACACCGCGGGCAGGTCAGGGCGCCGATCGGCGCCGGAGCGGTCCTGACCCGGCTGCTCGTCGTAGTAGAACAGGTCGCGTCCGTCGGCAAGTTTGGTGTATTGGCGGGCGGTCATCTCCCGCTCACTCCGCGCCCCCGTCCATCGACGCGACCACTGCGGAGCGGCGTGCTGCTGCGCAGTTGGTTCACTGCGGTACCTCGACAATGAGCACCGACTCGACGGCTTCGTTGAGCGAGCGCAGGGCGTCGGGCGGCAGCGCATCGTCGGTGATCACCGTCTTGGCCAGCCCGAGCGGACCGATGTCGGCCAGCCCGACCACGCCCCACTTGGAGGAATCGGCCAGCACGATCACCTCGCGCGCGCTGGCCACGAACGCCCGGTTCGTCGTCGCCTCGGCGAGGTTCGGGGTGGTGAAACCGGCCTGGGCATCCATGCCGTGCACGCCGAGGAACAGTTGGTCGACGTGCATGCTGGCGATCGTGCGGTCGGCCACCGGCCCAACCAGTGCGCTGCTCGGCGTGCGTACGCCGCCGGTGAGGATGACACCCACCTGGTTGCCCGTGTCGATCGTGGTGATCACATCGGCAACGGTCGTGGAGTTGGTGACCACGGTGATGCCGGGCATCGATGCGACATGGCGGGCCATGGCCCACGTGGTGGTCCCCGCGGACATCGCAATCGCCGCGCCGGGGCGGATCAGGCCCGCGGCCCGCTCACCGATGGACTGCTTGGCCGGCTGGGCGAGCTGACTCTTGACCGCGAACCCCGGCTCGAACCCGGCCTGCCCGGCCAGAACCGCACCGCCGTGCACCTTGCGGGCAACCCCTTCCGCGGCCAGCTGCTCGAGGTCGCGCCGGATCGTCATGTCCGAGACGTCGAGAAGTTCGGTAAGGTCCGCGACGCGTACCGCTCCCGCGCGACGCAGCTCGGTCAGGATGCGAACCTGGCGCTGCTGGGCGAGCACGGCAGGGTCCCCTTCGGCGAGCGAACGTGGCGAGTTCGACGAAGTCAAACATGATATAACAGAACCAGTCAAGAGTCGCCAGCCCGGGAGCCCTAGACCATGTCGAGTGAGCGGTCCGCGGTCTGGCGCGCACCCGGTCGGGTCAACCTCATCGGCGAGCACACCGACTACAACGACGGCTTCGCACTGCCCTTCGCGATCGAGGCCGGCTGCACGGCTACGGTCACGCCGCGCTCCGAGCCGATCATCACGGTCAGCTCCGCCCAACGCAGCGACGAAGCCCGCCTGGAACAAGGGGACCTCAACCCCGGCGCCGGTGGTTGGGCCGGCTATGCAGCCGGCGCCGCCTGGGTGCTGCGCGACATGGGTGTAGCCGTCCCGGGTCTGAAGATCCATATCGACAGCACCGTGCCCACCGGCTCGGGACTGTCGTCATCGGCGGCGCTGGTCTGCTCGGTGAGCGCAGCGCTGGACGACCTGCTGGATGTGGGTCTCAGCCCGGCGAAGCTGCTCGAACTCACCCGCCGGGTCGAGAACGACTTCGTCGGCGCTCCCACTGGGGGCATGGACCAGCTCGCGGCGCTGAACTGCACCGCGGGGAATGCGCTGTTCTGCGACATGCGCACGCTCGTCGGTGAGCAGGTCCCGCTGCCGATCGAGGCGGAAGGTCTGGCCATCCTGGTTGTGGAAACCAAGGCCCAGCACAAGCACGCGACCGGCGAGTACCGGGCCCGGCGCGAGGCCTGCGAGCGAGCCGCCGAGTTGCTCGGCGTGAGAGCGCTGCGTGACATCGACGTCGACGGGTTGGCCGCGGCCCTGGACGAGTTGCCGAACGAGGAATTGCGGCGCTGCACTCGCCACGTCGTCACCGAGAACGACCGCGTGCTGCAGACGGTCCAGTTGCTGCACGGTGGCCAATTGCGGCGCATCGGGCCATTGCTCAACGCGTCACACAAGTCACTGCGCGACGACTACCGGGTGAGCATCGCCGAACTCGACGTTGCCGTCGAGGCCCTGCGCTCGGCTGGTGCGCTCGGCGCCCGCATGACTGGTGGCGGTTTCGGCGGCAGCGTCATCGCCCTACTCGAATCCGACCAGGTAGAGGCGGCGACAACCGCGGTCCAGGTCGCGTATCGGCAGCACGAGTTCACCGAGCCAGGCACCTTCACCGTCCGGCCCAGCGGCGGCGCGCAGCGGGTGACCGACTCGGCTCAGCCCGCGGCGTCCAGTTGATAGAGCACCGCCTGCGCCGGCGGTAGGGCGGGCCCGGGTAGTCCGGCCCGCATCAGCACCGAACCTTTCGCCACCACCGCTTCCGGCTGGCTGTCCTCGGCCATGCGCAACCGCGCGACCCGATAGCGCCTGTCCGGGTCGAGACCGGCGAACACGACCGGTGCACTGCCGTACCGGGGGGCGGTGTTGAGCCGCACGAAACCGAACAACGCTCCGCTCTTGTCGGGGGCCACGACACCGTACAGGGCCGTGCCGGGGTCCGCGGGGCGGTCGACGCGGACCAGCTCGCCGGTGTGGAGCAGCGCGCGGACGGACTTGACCAAGCTCGCCCACCGCCGCAGGTGCGCGCGCTCCTGGGCCGAGGTGTCGGTGATGTCCCACTCGATGCCGCTGTGACCGAACACCGCAATTGCGAGGCGCAAGCCGAGGTCGTGCACCCGGCCGGTGGTGTGCGACCGGGCCGAGGCCACGTGCGCGCCGATCAGCTCGAACGGCAACAGCGTCGATACGCCGCCGACGATGGCCACCCGTTCGATCGGGTCACTGCAGTCGCTGGCCCAGACCCGATCGGTATGTTCGAGCACGCCGTAGTCGATGCGGGCGCCTCCCGACGAACAGGACTCGATCTCCAATCCGGGGTGCCGGCGCTTGAGCTCGGCCATGAGCCGGTAGCCGGCCAGGATCTGGTCGTGCAGCGCCGGGCGGCCCGCTTTCGGGCCGCCGCGATGTACCGGATCCCACGTGTCGCGGTTGTGGTCCCACTTGATGTAGGCGATCTCGTACTCGGCGACGAGCGCCGAGATCCGCTGCAGCAGATGGTCGAATGCGTCTGGGTGGCCGAGGTCGAGGACCTGCTGGCTGCGCATCGGCGGCGGCATGCGCCCCGGTGTGCCCAGCACCCAGTCCGGATGCTCGCGGGCGAGGTCCGAGTCGGGATTGACCATCTCCGGCTCGAACCACAGGCCGAAATCCATTCCGCGGGCCCGCACGTGCGCTGCGATCGGGCCGAGCCCATCTGGCCATACCTCGCTGGAGACGTACCAGTCGCCCAGCGCGGACCGATCGTTGCGGCGCGAGCCGAACCAGCCATCGTCGATGACGAACCGCTCGACACCGACGTCGGCCGCCACGTCGGCCAGGGCCGCGAGCCGTTCGAAGGAGTGCTCGAAGTAGACCGCCTCCCACGTGTTGAGCACGATCGGCCGGGGATGTTTCGGATGCTCGGGCCGCCGCCGCAACATCTGGTGCAGGCGGGCGGAGGCACCGTCGAGGCCGCGGTCGGACCAGACGCCGTAGAGCCACGGCGTCGTCAGCGACTCCCCCGCTCCGAGGATGATCTCTCCAGCGCCGAACATCTCACCGGCGCCCAGCACGGTGGAGCCGGTGTTGAGCCGCTGGGCCAGGTAGCGCTGATCGCCGGACCAGCCGAGGTGAACCCCCCACACCTCGCCCGAGCGATGGTCGAAGCCGGCCGAGCCGAGAGTCAGCAACAACGGCGAGTCCGGGCCGGTGCGGCCACGCCGCTGTTCGCGCACCCAGCTACCTTGGCCCAGCTGTCCGCGCTGCGGCTGGGCCTCGTTCGACCAGCGTCCGCAGTAGTCGAGCACGTCGCGCGCGTGCTCGGACACCGGCAGCAGCCCGATGAGGTCGTCCACCACGTAGGGCGCAGCACCTGCGGTCGCGAGGCTCGTCAGCGTCTGGCGGTGTCGCACGACCCCGTCGACGGTCAACCACAGTTCACCGTCGAGCTGCAACTCGGCCGCGGTATCTACGCCGCGGTAAGAGAACCGGTCGCCCAATTCGCTGGACGTCGTTGACCAGGCTGCCAGTGTGAACAACGGCTGACTGGCCTGCCCGTCGCGATGGCCCGTCAGCCCGGGCCAGCCGGCCCAGCCGTGTGCCCGGCTCGGCGACAGCGTCAACGGCACGTCGGCATCGCGTGTTTCCGGCGTCGGCGGCTGGTAACCGCCGTCCGGCAGCGCGGCGAAGTCGGCGTCGGTGAGCTCGCCGAGGTCCGCGCCCCAGTGCACGACGCGCGGCAGGTGCGGTCCGCCCACATCGAGCCCGACCAGCACCCCGGCCCGGCGCAGCGCGAGCCAACGCCGCCCTGGGTCCCCCGCGGTCATCCCTTCGACGAGCCGAGCGTCAGCCCGGAGATGAATTGCTTCTGCAACGCCACGTAGACGAGCAAGGTCGGAATCGCCGCCATCAACGCCGCGGCCGAAATCATGTTCTGGTTGGTGACGAACTGGCCCTGCAGGTTGGCCAGAGCGGAGGTGATCGGGCGCTTGTTGCCGGTGGAGATCAACGTGATGGCCCAGAAGAAGTCGTTGTAGATCCAAGTCGTCAGCAACGTCGCCAGCGCCGCCATCGCCGGCCGGCACAACGGCAGGGTCAGCCGCCAGTACCTCGTCCACACCGTCGCGCCGTCGACGATCGCGGCCTCGTCGATATCGCCGGGAATCGTCTTCATGTAGTTGCTGAGCACGAAGACGCAGAACCCGAGCTGGAAGGAGACGTTGATGACGATCAGGCCGGCGTAGGAGTTATAGAGCAATCCGCTGGAACTGAGCACGTGCGGCAGGTGGATCGCCAGGTAGATGCGGTACAGCGGAGTGATCAGGACCTGCTGCGGCAGCAGGTTGCCGGCCGTGAACAGGATCAGCAGGGCGATGTTGAACCGGGAGCTCAGGCGGGAGACCACGAACGCGGCGGCCGACGCCAACAGCAGGGTGATCAGCACTGCCGGGATCGTCACCCGCGCGGAGTTGAGGAAGAACCGCCACATGTCCGACTGGGTCCAGGCCTGGCTGAAGTTCGAGAACGTGAGGTGGTGCGGCAGCGACACGTAGCCGAGCCGACTTGTCTCGCTGTACGGGCGCATGGAGACGTAGAGCGCGAAAACGATCGGAGTGATCCACAGCAGGCAGACCGCGATCATGAAGACCTGCGCGGCAACGCTGCCCAGGCTGGCTCGACGCCGGGTCCGAACGACCGGGTGCGTCGTGTTCTCGATGAGCGTCGCCGTGCTGATCGCCACTAGCGCTCCTCCCTGCGGAAGGCCTGGACGAGGAAGGCCGTGATGGGCACGAGCGAGATGACCAACAGCACGACGCCGAGCGTGGAACCGAAACCGATCCGCTGGGTCTCACCGACGATGTTCTGCGTGACCGATATCGACAGCAGCTCCAGGCCCTGCACCGGATTGCCCTTGCCGGTGATGTAGACGAGGTCGAAGGCCCGCAGCGACTCGATGACCGTGACGACCAGGATGACGATGTTGATCGGCCGCAGGGTGGGGAACACGACCCGCCAAAACGTCTGCCACGCGGTCGCGCCGTCGACGACCGCGGCCTCGCGCAGCGCCGGATCGACCGCCTTCAGCCCGGCGAGATAGAGCACCATCACGTAGCCGGCCTGGCGCCAGGTGGCCTCCACGAGGATCGACCAGAGGTTCAGGTGCGGGTTGCCCAGCCAGTTGATCAGGTTGTCATTGCCGTTGCGGCCGATGACGGTGTTGATCAGGCCGAGGTTCGGCGCGTAGATCAGCTCCCAGATGATGCCGATGAGGGCCAGCGACAACATCACCGGCAGGAACAACAGGCTCTGGTAGATGCGGCTGCCCCGGATGCCGCGGTCGAGAATCACGGCGAAGAGCATCCCGAGCGGGGTCGCGATGAGAATGAAGACGATCAGCCAGATGGCGTTGTGTCGAACCGCGGGCCAGAAGTCGGGGTAGACCGTGAACGCCTGGTGATAGTTCTGCACCCCGAAGACGCACCCGGGCTGGGGGATGCCCGGCAGCGTCCCGGCCGAGCTGCACGACTTGAGGTGGACGCTGCCGACGCCGCTCCACTTGGTGAACGACAGCAGCACCGTGCCGAGCGCCGGGACCCAGACGAAAGCCAGGTCCAACAGCAGCGGGATCCCGAGCAGTAGGGCAACGACCAGGCGGTCGCGGCCGGAGAGGGTCCGCACACGACGCCGGCGGCGAGGCTTGCTCGCCGCCGGCGGACTCTTGACCTCGGCAGTCGAGACCATCAGCTCACTGGAAGATCGTCTTGGCCTGCGCCTCGGCGCTCTTCTGGATGGAGGAGATGTTCGAGGTGCTGGGGTTGTCGATGAACTTCTGGATGAGCTTGATCATCGCGTTAGCCATATCGGGGACGGTATCGCGGTCCATGAACTGCGCGACGTTCTTGCACTTCGCGATCTCGGCCACGGCCTTCTTCTGGATCGCGTTGTAGGTGGGAGCGACCAGCCCGTTGGCCAGGCCGACATCCCACTTGTCGGTCTTGAGGAACGTCGCCTCGGCGCCGGGCGTGCCGATGTACTCGAGCACCGCCTTGGCCGCGGTCGCGTTCTTGCCCTTCTTCGGCAGCATGAACCCGTCGGTGGGTGCGTCCATGAAGTCGGTGCCGAACGACGGGTTGATCTCCGGGAACGGGAAGAAGTCCAGGTCCGCGAGGTTGGCCGGCGCGTAGTTGGCCGCGACCTGGTTGGAGCCCTGGAACATCATCCCGGCCTGCTTGTTCTCGAGTGCCTTCGCGGCGTCCTGCCAAATCCGCCCGGTGGCGCCCTTCTGGCAGTGCGGGAGCATCTCGGCCCACTGCTTGAACACCGCGGTGACGCCCTTGTCGGTCCACGGCACTTCATGCTTCATCAACTTGATGTGGTAGTCGTAGCCGTTGACCCGCAAGTTGATGATGTCGAACGTGCCGAGTGCCGGCCACCCGTCCTTGTCGGCGAACGCGAACGGGATCAGGTTGTCCTTCTTCATCTGCGTGGCCAGCGCCATGAGTTCATCCCAGTTGGTCGGGACCGAGTAGCCCTTACTGTTGAACGTGCTCTTGTTGTAGAAGATGACCCACGGGTAGTTGTAGATCGGCACGAAGTAGTAGTGGCCGTCGACACCCTTCGACAGGTTCTTTGTCGCCTCGTTGAAGTTGCCGCCGATCTTGTCCCAGACGTCATCGAGCGGTTCGAGCAGTTTCTGAGCGGCGAAGAACTGCATCCGGTATCCGGCGAACCAGGTGGCCAGGTCGTCCGGCGTGCCTTGCAGGTAGTTGCTGATGTTGTTTTGGAAGGTGTTGTGGTCACTCGTGTTGATGGTGATTTTCGTCTTCGTGCTGGCGGTGGCCGCCTTGACGAGCGCGGCGAACGCGGTCTTGGTCGCTGGATCGGAGTAGTTGGATCCGAACGTGATGCTGCCGCCGCCCTTGGCCGGCGCCGTGGTCTGGCCCGATGCCTTTTTCTTACTGCTGCTGCACGCGGCCAGCACGCCCGGAGCCGCGGCCAGGCCGCCCGCGCCGGCCAGGACCTTCAATGCGGTGCGGCGTGAGACGCCGGAAACGGACGGCGCGGAGTCGGACAGGTCAGGCATCGGAGTCTCCTAGTTGGCGGGTGCCCGCAACGGACGAAGGTCTTACACAAGTTCCAACGTGATCGATCACAATAACGCACAGCAAAGCCGGGCCGCCCCCGAATGTCAAGGGTTTGCGACCTAGGAATCGCCCCGGGGTTGAGGGACGGCTACTTGCCGCCCGCTCCCCCGGTCACGAACTTCGGGACCACATTGGCACCGCCCGGGCCGAAGCGGAAGCCGCGCCCGCTGTTGCTGGTGCTGCTGCTCGGCAACGACTTCGACAAATCCGCCAGCACGACGCGCTCGCCGGCCGTCAGCCCGTACTTCACCTGCGAGACATCCGGTCCGACGACCCCTAGCGTCACCAGCCTGGTCGTCGTCTTGCCTCCGGTAAGCACCGACACGGTGTGGGCACCGCGCGCGCCGGCGTGGACGGCCGAGTTGGGCACCGTGAGCACGTCGGCGGCCGATCCAGTAATGATGACGACGTCGGCGCCCGCACCGTCGAACAGGTGCCGGCTGCCGGCGACGAGCGTGACGAACACGGGGAACGTGGTGACCGAGCCAGAGGTACTGCTCAGCAGGCCGATGCTGCTGACCCGGCCGCGTAGTTCGGGCTGCACACCGTCGGCCGCGATCGTGACGGACTGGCCGACCTTCACCGAGTCCACTTGGGCGAGCGGTACCGACGTCTCGATCCCCTGCACGCCGGTGGCGATGACGGTGATCGTCTTGCCGCTCGAGCTGGCGCCCGCGGTCAGGTCCACGGCAGCCACCGTCCCGGTCACCGGGCTGGTCAGCGTCGCCGCCGAGAGATTCTGCTTCGCCGATGCGAGCTGCGCGGTGGCGGCGTCGATCGCGGCCTGATCGGCGGCCAACCGGGTGGCGCTGGCGGGCTGCGCCGCGGCAGCGGACGGATTGGCGTCGCCGCTCGACGGGGTCTCGGTGCGGGTCGGTGCCTTGGTCTTCGGCGATGCGGTCGGCGGGGTGCTGCGACTGGATCCGCTCGACTGGCTCGACGCGGCAGCGCTCAGCAACTGGTGCACCAGGTCGTCGAGCGTGGCGATCGCGCGGTCGACCGTCTTCAGCTGGGCGTCCTGGTCCCGGACCTTCGCATCCAGCGCGGCGACGGCGCTGGACAGGGTGTCGGCCGAGCGCTCGTAGTCCGCCATGGCGCTCGCGCAGGCGGTCGAGATCGACTTCGAACCCGCGCTGCCGGTTGCGCACGCGCTGCGCTGTGCGTCCCGCAACGTGACGTTCTGGGCTGCGGCAGTGTTGACGGTCTGTTGTGCGGCGTCGATTTCGGTCTCAGTCGTATCGACGGCGTGCTGAGCGGCAAGCAGCACGCTCTGGGCCTGCTTCACCTTGGCCGAGAACTGGGCGAGGTTGTCCCCGGGGGCCGGCGTGGGGCCGCCCGGTTTGGCCGCCGTGACCAGAGCGGATTCGCTCACTGCCGAGGTGCTCAGGTTCGACGTCGTCAATTGGCCGGACGACGCGCCGCCGGACGACGCGTCGCCGGACGAGGCCTTGTTCGATGCTGCGGACGGCGTAGCGCTCGTCGACGAGCTGAGCTGCCCGGTGCGATCGTCTTCCAGCCGTTGCCTGGCGCTGGCCAGCGCCGCTTCGGCCGAGTCGACGTCGGCCTGCAGCGCGGTGGTCTCCAGCCGGGCCAGAACCTCGCCTTTGCTGACGTGGGAGCCGACCGTGACCGCGACCGATTGCACCGTGCCCGAGCCGGCGAAGCCGGGCGTGACCTTCTGCCTGGACGTGACCGTGCCGGATGACTCCACGGTCTGGGTGACGGAACCGCGCCCAACCCTGGCCAACTGCAACCGCGGCCCGTCGTCGCCCGTGGCCGCGATGGCGACCGCGCCGCCGCCGGCCAGCACCAGCGCGCCGGAAGCTATCGCGACGACGCGCCGGCGACGGATACGGCGGCGGCGCGCTCGAGATGTGTCAGCCATTGCCGGGCCGCCCGCCGAAGGTGATCGCGCATCGCCCGCTCGTCGCGTCGGTGATCCGGACGGTGGTCGCGGCGACCGTCCCGCTCGTGTCGGCCTTTCCTTCGGCGGTGACGCACCTACCCACCTTGAGCGACGCCGACGTCGTGGCCGCTTCCGTCGTGATCTTGGTCGCCGCACCGACCGTCACCGTCTTCTGCGTGGTCGCAATGTTGCCGGCACCGAAGCTGCGCGCGGCGATGACAAGCCGCGAACCGCTCACCGAGACGACCTTTCCGCTGGCCAACGCGCCGGCGTTCGGACGCCGGACCCCGCTCGGCCCGGCGCCGCTCGGCCGCGCGCCCGAAGGTGGCAGCGCGTCCGTCGGGACTCCCGACGGGCGGTTGCGGCCGGGTTGGAGGCCACCGGTGCAACCGCCCGCGTTCGCCCGGCTCACGATGAGCGAGGTCGTCGTGAACGCCTTCGCCGTCGCCGACGTCCCCGAGGGCGCCATGGCCGTGACGCATGACCCGGCCTTGACCGCGGCCAGAGTCGTGGCCACGGTGTGACTGAACTTCGTCCCCGCGCTCCACGACACTGCGACCTGGCCGCTCTGCGGATTCTGGACCTGCATCGTCGAACCGGTGATGTCGGCGATCTCGCCGGATGCGGCCGGGCCGCCAAGCCCGTTCCCGGACCGCGACGGGGCCCCGCTCGCCACGGAGGTGGCAGCGTCCGGACTCGAGGAGCCTTTGGCGTCAGCACCGCCGCCGCTGCACCCGCCCACTGCGGCGACCGCGAGCGCTATCCCGCTGGCGGCAACGACCGCCCGGCCGGCCCGCCCGGCGCTGAGGGATGTGAAGTGGATGAACATTGCCAGCCTTTCCTGGGGGCGACGAGCGGTCATTCGCTGCGCAACGCGTCGATCGGGGACAGCTTCGCCGCGCGCCCGGCCGGGTAGACCCCGAAGCCGACCCCGATCACGATCGCCACGGCGATCGCGATCAAGATCCACGGCACCGAGACCGTTATCGGATTGGTGATGAAGTGCGGCAGCACCAGCGCGGCGCCGACGCCAGCGCCGACGCCGAGCAGGCCACCGGTGAGCCCGAGCATCGACGCCTCGGACAGGAACTGCCGTCTGATGAGCGCGGGAGTGCCGCCAAGCGCTTTGCGTAGGCCGATCTCGCGGGTGCGCTCTTTCACCGACACCAGCATGATGTTCATGACGCCGATGCCGCCCACGACGAGTGAGAGCGCCGCGACCCCCATCAGCAACGTTGTCAGCGTGCTGTCCACCGACGATGTCGTCGAGAGCACCGACTGCTGGGTGGCGATGGAGAAGTCCGATGTCGAGGACGCGGAAATGGCGTGTCGGCCCTGCAGGATCGTGTCGGCCTCCTGGTACGCGGCCGTGAGCCGCGACGGCGCGCTCGCCTTGATGTAGATGGTCTGCACCGACGTCCGGTCGGAACCGCCGACGATGCGCTGCGACGCGGTGCTCATCGGGACGATGGCCTGGTCATCGAGGTTCGTCGTGGAATCCGACCCGGCCGAGGTGAGCAAGCCGATCACCTCGTACGGCACCCCGTTCACCGTCACCGACTGGCCGACCGGGTCGAGCGGGCCGAACAGTTCCGTGGCGGTGTCGGCCGCGAGCACGGTGACGGCCGCGGCGTTCGACTCGTCCGCTGCAGTGATGAACCGGCCCGAAGCAAGCGCGCGCCCGCGCACCGACAGCCAGCTCGGCGTCGTTCCGACCACGGTCGTCGTCCAGTTCGTCGACCCGTTCACCAACGACTCGCCACTGCTCTGCAGGATCGGCGCCACCCCGGCAATGTCGGGCGCCGCGACTTTGGACCCAAGGGCGGCCGCATCGCCGGTCGTGAGGGTCGACGCCGACCCGAACCCGCCGCGCACGCCGCTGCTCGTCGAGCTGCCAGGTGAGACGATCAGCAGGTTGCCGCCGAGCGCGGCCAGCTGTTTGGCGACCTGTTGTTGCGCGCCCTGACCTAGTCCGACCGTGAGCACGACCGCTGCGATTCCGATGAGGATGCCCAGCGACGTCAACGTCGAGCGCAGCTTGTGCGTCCTGATGGCATCCCAGCTGTTGCCGAGGACATCGGACCACCTCATCGGGTGGCCCTCGCGCCGCGATCGCGGCCGGTGAGTTCGTCGGCCGCGACCCGGCCGTCGTGCAGCCGGATCGTGCGTGAGGCGCGCGCGGCCAGCTCCGTCTCGTGCGTGATGAGGACGACGGTGCGGCCCTGCCGGCTCAACTCGTCGAACAGTTGCAGCACGTCGGCGGTGGCCACCGAGTCCAGGTTGCCGGTCGGTTCGTCGGCGAGGAGCACGGCCGGGTCACCCACCAGCGCCCGGGCCACCGCGACCCGCTGTTGCTGACCACCCGACAGCTCGCCCGGCCGGTGCTCCATCCGGTCGGCCAGCCCGACCCGTTCCAGCGCGGCCTGCGCTCGCTCTCGGCGGGCGGCGCGCGCCATCCCGGCGTACGCGAGCGGCAATTCGACGTTGCGCAGGGCGGTCATCGACGGGAGCAGGTTGAAATGCTGGAAGACGAAGCCGATGCGGCGGTTGCGCACCTCCGCCAGTTCGATCTCGTCCATCGCGCTGACGTCCTCGCCGGCCAGCAGGTAACGGCCCGACGAGACCACGTCCAGGCAGCCGAGAATGTGCATCAACGTCGACTTGCCGGAGCCGGATGGTCCCATGATCGCGACGTACTCGCCGTGCCGGATGGACAGCGACACCGCACTCAGCGCCTCGACCTCGATCGGCCCGCTTCGGTAGACCTTGCTCACGTCGTCGAGTTCGAGCACCTGCTCGTGGGCGCCGCCGGGGCGCGCAGCGGCTGGCGCAGCAACGCTCGCGCTAGCCACCGTTGCCTCCGACCGGGAGCTTGCCGCCCTGCCCGCCGGGCGGGAACTTCCCGCCACCCGGAAGCTGGACGACTCCGCTCGGGAAATTCCCGCGCAGCCTGCCGTTGCCGCTCTTCCCGCCCGAGCCGCCGGGCAACTGGATCTCGGGCACCACGATCTTGTCGCCGGCGGCCAGGCCGGAGCGGATCTGCACCTGACCGCCCGATTGGATGCCCACCTGCACCGGCGTGTGGACCGTCTTGCCGTTCTTCTTCTGCTCGACGTAGGTCGCGCCGGACGAGGTGCGATGCAGCGCCGTCCTGGCAATGATCACGCCGTTGACCTGCCGGTAGATCAATGCGGCGGTGACACTCGCGCCGTCATGGAGGTCGTCGGGGTGCCCGGTCACCTTGACCACCACCGGAAACGCCGCGGTCCCCGATGCGGACGACGCAATCAGCCCGACCGAGCTGATCGTCCCGTAGACGGTGTCCGACGCACCGTCGGCCGTCAGCTGGGCCTGGTTGCCGGTCTTGATCAGACCCACTGACGTCGCGTCGACGGTCGCGTTGACCAGCCACGAATCAGTGCTGATGATCTCGACCTGGGCGCTCGACGCCGCTGAGGAATTGCTGTCGGATGCGGATGAGCTGCTGTCGGAGTTCGCCCCACCATTTCCGGTGGAGCCGCTGCCGGCCACCGACTGCCCGGCCGTCAAATTGAGCGCAGCCACCACGCCGGCGATGGGTGCGGTCAGGGTCGCCTCATCCAGCTGGTTGGTGGCCGACGCGAGTTGGTTTTGCGCGGCGGTCAGCGCGGCGTTGTCGGCGGCGACCTGGGTGTCGCTTGCGTCGTTGCTGGCGTCGTCGTCGACCTGCGCCTGCGCATCGGCCACCGTCGCCCGGGCTTGGGCCACGTCGGCCGCCAACGCGGCCGAGTCGATCCGGGCGAGCGCCTGCCCCTTCTTGACGTGCTGGCCGGCTTGTACCGCGACCGAAGTGACCCGTCCGGCCACCGCGAAGTTCAGCTGCTCGTCATGCAGTGGGGCGAGGGTGCCGGTGGCTGAGACGCTCTGCTTGAGCGTGCCGGTGCTGACCGCTTCCACGCTCGTGCTGGCCGTGCTCGCGGCCGCTTTGTCGTCCTTCGTCGCGAAGTAGGTGCCGAGCCCGCCGGCGCACAGCACGACGAGGGCGAGGGTCGAGGCAATCCACGGATGGGCCTTGACCCGCGATACAACGACCTTCATCGCACTCCCTAAGCCATCGCGGCTCCGCCCGGGTGGGCCGGCTCGCGCTGGTAGGCAGCAGACGGCATGAAGGTGGATCGGCGCTGCGAGTGAGCTGAAAGCGGGCTGTGAATGTCGATCGCGGGCGACGCCGGGTCAACCGGCCGGTGTGCCGGCTGCCTCTTTCTCGAACACCGCGGTGATCTCCTCGACCGACAAGTTCTTGGTTTCCGGTAGGAAGCGGCCGACGAACGCAATGGCGAGCACGCACAATCCGGCGAAGCAGACCAAGACCCAGCTGATGCCGATCGCCCGCTGCGAGGCCGGGAACCCCTCGATGAGGGCGTAGTTCGCCAGCCAGTCGACGGTGGCCGCGATAGAGGCAGCCTGCCCGCGGACCGCGGTCGGGAACATCTCGCCCTGGATCAGCCATCCGGTCCCGCCGACGCCGATGGCGAACGACGCGATGAACAGGCTCAGCCCGATCATGCCCACGACGATTCGCGGCGTCCCGGACAGCACGCCCAGGCCGAATGCAGCGACGACGGCCATGACGGCCATGCCGGCGAAACCGCCAATGGCGAGTTTGCGCCGGCCGATGCGATCGATGTAGCGGAATGCGAAGTAGGTGGCGATGACGTTGACAGCTGTCATGATCGACGTGACCGCCACGCCGGCGGTGGTGGACGCAACCGTTGACTCACCGTTCTGGAAGTACTTGGCGAGCAGCTGAGGCCCGTAGTACAGCGGCACGTTGATGCCGGTGATCTGCTGGAACACGAAGAAGCCGCAGACGACGAACAGCGCCCGGCGCACGCCCTTCGTCCAGCCGCGCGACTGCTCCCGTTCGGCCCGGGCATCGTCCTGCTCGAGTTCGTGGGCCGTGTGTTCGATGTCCTCGAGGCTCACCTGCACGCCCAGCGTCTGGAACGTGTGCAACGCGTCCTCGTAGCGGCCCTTTCGGATCAACCACCGCGGCGACTCCGGCATCTGGAAGCGCATGGCCAGCCCAATTAGCGCCGGCACCGCACCGAGTCCGAAGAACCAGCGCCAGTCGACGTCGGAACTGCCGGGCCAGAGTTTCAGGATGACCAGGGCCACGAGGTATGAGGCGAGGATGCCGACCGTGATCATCCATTGTTGCAACATGCTCAGCGAGCCTCGCCGGTTACGTGGGGCGTACTCGGCGATGTAGGCGGTGGCGATGGCCGAGTCGGCGCCGATCGCCAGGCCGATCAGAGTGCGGGCGGTGAAGAGCACAGCCACGTGCCAGGTGAACGCCGACAACAGCGCACCGACCGCGTAGATCAAGGCGTCGGCGATGAGCAAGGACTTGCGGCCGAGTCGGTCGGTGAGCGGGCCGGCGAGCAGCGCCCCGGCTGCTGCGCCGAGCGAAGCGCCGGCGACGAGGTAACCGGTGCCGAAGCTGTTGAGGTCATAGGGGATGAAGTTCAGGGCCGCGCCGATGTTGGACGTGTCGTAGCCGAAGAGGAAGCCGCCCAGTGTGGCCAACAAGGTCAGCGACCAGTAGAACCGCGTCGGCACGTTGCTATCGAGTTCGTCCAGGGCGTTGAGCCGCTCACCGGTCGGCGACGACATCGACCTCACTCCTCGCTCGTCGGGCGATTTCGGGCGCTGAGATTGCGCCTACCCGGCTCGGCGCAATATCAAACCCGCGCCAGAGCAGACTGGGCGCGTGGAAGACTTCGGGGCGCTGATCGACGCGCACAACTGCGCCGACGCCGGGTTGTGCTCACGAGAGTCGCACACTCAGCTGGTCTTGGTCTCGCCCGAGGACGTGGGCACGGTGCGCGCGGAGCTCAAGACGCTGGCCCACGTCCGCGACTGCCTGGCCGAGCGGGGCTGCCGGATGCTCGAGACCGTGCCGACGCCGCGCTTCGACCCGCCGGATGACCGCGAGCCCAAACCGTGGCCGGTCGTCTACGTGTCCTCAGTACCGGGGCGGCCAGCTGGTACCGGGCGGCGGCGGCGCGGTTGGGCCGCACTTTTCCCCGCTGCTGGTCGATTTTGAGCGCAAAATCGGTCACCAGCGGGGAAAAGCGGCCGCGGACCGGTCACCAGCGGGGAAAAGCGTCGGGTCAGCGCTGGCCGTAGACGTTCTGGTAGCGGTCCCAGAGTGCGTCGATGTCCGACGGGTCGATCGGCAACGGCTCGCCCAGTTGGCGGGAGATGTGCACGGTGCGAGCGACGTCTTCGCACATCACCGCGGCCTTGACCGCGTCGCGCGCATCGCGGCCCACAGTGAAGACGCCGTGACTGCTCATGAGGACCGCCCGTGAGCGGTGGTTCTCGAGCGTCTTGACGATGCCCTCGCCGATGGAGTCGTCACCGATGAGGGCGAACGGTCCGATCGGGATCTCACCGCCGAACTCATCGGCCATGGCCGTCAGCACGCACGGGATCGCCTCGCCGCGAGCGGCCCACGCCGAGGCATAGGTCGAATGGGTGTGCACCACGCCGCCGACGTCGGGCCGGTGGCGGTAGACGTAGGCGTGGGCGGCGGTGTCGCTCGACGGTGAGAACTCGCCGTCGAGCTTGTTGCCGTCGAGGTCGCACACGATCATGGCCTCGGGGCTCAGCTCGTCGTAGGAGACGCCACTGGGCTTGATCACGAACAGGTCGGCGCCGGGCACCCGGGCCGAAACATTGCCGGCCGTCCACACGACCAGGCCGTACCGCACGAGCTCCGCGTGCAGGGCCGCGACCTCCGACCTGATCCGTCCGAGTTCCTCGGCGTTCGGATTGGCGCTCATTGCTGCCGCCGCGCGTCGTTGCGGATCCGGCGCAGGCGGTGCAGCACGTCGGCGTCCTCGCTGACTCGCCGCCCGAAGTAGTCGTGCACCCGGACGTATTCGGCGTAGAGCTTGTCGTAGGCCGCGCTGCGCTCGGGGTCGGGGTGGAACGCGTGCTCACGCAGCTTGCCCATGGCCTTGGCCGCCGCACCGACATCCGGGTAGCAGCCCGCCGCGACGGCGGCATGAATGGCCGACCCGAGCGCCGGGCCCTGGTCAGAGCCGATCGCGCCGACGTCGAAGCCGCTCACGTCGGCGTAGATCTGCATCACGAAGTCGTTCTTGACCAGTCCCCCCGCCGCGACGAGCTCCCGCACCGGCACGCCTGACTCGCGGAAAGCCTCGATGATGCGGCGGGTTCCGAATGCGGTCGCCTCGACGAGCGCCCGGTAGACGTCCTCCGGGCGGGTGTCCAGGGTCAGCCCAAGGATCACTCCGGACAGCTCGTGATCGACGAGCACCGAGCGGTTGCCGCTCATCCAGTCCAGCGCGACAAGTCCGTGCTGGCCCACCCGTTGCTTGCGGGCCAGCCGGGTCAACAGCTGGTGAGGGGACTCGCCCTTGCTCTCGGCCTCCTTGGCGTAGTCGGCCGGAAAACCGGTGCGCACCCACCAGGCAAAGATGTCGCCCACGCCGCTTTGCCCGGCTTCATAGCCGAGCAGCCCGGACGTGATGCCCCCGTTGACGACACCGCACATGCCCGGCACCTCGGCCAGGGCATCGCCGTTCATGACGTGGCAGGTCGAAGTGCCCATCACGGCCACCATCGTCCCCGGCGCTATTGCCTGTGCGGCTGGCACGGTGACGTGCGCGTCGACGTTGCCGACAGCCACGGCGATGCCCTCGGGCAGACCGGTCCAGCTCGCCGCCTCTGCCGTGAGCGTCCCGGCCTGATCGCCGAGCTCGGCGATCGGATGTTCCAGCCGCGAGGCCGCGAAGTCGGCGAAGTCGGGATCCAAGGCCCCGAAGAATTCACTGCTCGGGTAGTTCTCGTCCTGGTAGGCGCCCTTGTAGCCGGCGGTGCAGCGGTTCCTGGTGTATTCGCCACACAACTGCCACGTGATCCAGTCGGCGAACTCCACCCACAACTCGGTCGCGGCGTAGGTGTCGCGATCCTCCTCGAACAGCTGCAGGCCCTTGGCCAATTCCCACTCCGACGAGAGGCGGCCACCGTAGCGGGGCAGCCAGGTCTCGCCGCGTTCCTCGGCCAGCTTGTTGATGCGGTCGGCCTGCCCTTGCGCCGCATGGTGGCGCCATAGCTTGGGCCAAGCGTGCGGGCGGTCCCGGAACTCCGGCACTCGGCACAGTGGCGTGCCGTCGGCACGCGTCGGCAGTACGGTGCAGGCCGTCGTGTCGGTGCCGATGCCCACGACCTCGGCCGGGTCGATGCCGGACGCTTTCAGCACGGCGGGCACCGCGTTTTGCAGCACCTCGATCCAGTCGTCCGGGTCCTGCAGCGCCCAGTCGGGAGGAAGCGACGTCCCGTTCAAAGTCGAGTCGATGACACCCGACGGGTACTCGTGTTCGGCACTGGCAATCTCGGCACCGTCGGAGACCCGCACCAGCACCGCTCGGCCGGACAGCGTCCCGAAGTCGACTCCGATCGTGTACTGCTCGGCCATGGTTAACGTTCACACTTTCCGGAAATCGCCAGTGGGCGGGCGTGGATTTGACGCGGAGGACCTCGGTCAGGCCTCCCTTTTCGAGTCTCGGCGGCAACTGCAAACGTGTCAAGAAATGCGGCAACTGCCCGGATAGAATCCGATCGTGGCCAGCGAAGTAACGCAGCCGGCGCGCCGCCCCGTGATGCACGACGTGGCCCGGTTAGCCGGGGTGTCGCACCAGACGGTCTCTCGAGTCCTCAACCACCACCCCAACGTCAGCGCCGCCACCCGCGAGCGGGTCCAGAAGGCCATGTCGCAGTTGGAATACCGCCCGAACAGCCTGGCCCGGAGCCTGGTCACCAGCCGGACCCAACGCATCGGTGTGATCAGCTTCGACGTCCGCTACTTCGGCCCGGCCTCCACGCTGGTGGCCATCGAACGCGCCGCCCAGGAACGCGGCTACGGTGTGACCCTGGTGAGCATGATGGGGCTGGCCGAGTCCGACGGCGCCGCGGCCGTCTTCGCCCTCGATGCCCAACAGGTCGACGGCGTCATCGTCATCGCCCCGCACCGCGGGGCCGTGGAGGCCGTCGGAACACTGCCCCGTTCGCTTCCCGTCGTCGCCTTGGAAGCCGAGTACCGCTCAGATCGTTCTGTGGTTGCAGTCGACCAGCGCTATGGCGCGGAGCAGGCCACCCGACATCTGCTCGACCTCGGGCACGACACGGTGTGGCACATCGCCGGGCCCGCCGACTGGCGCGAAGCAGAGCAGCGCGTCGACGGTTGGCGCGACGCCCTTGTCGCCGCCGGCGTGCGGACGCCGCCGCTGCTTCGCGGGGACTGGTCACCGCAGTCCGGCTACCGCGTCGGCCTCGAGCTGGCCGCCCGGGCCGACGTCACGGCGGTCTTCGCCGGCAATGACCAGATGGCGCTGGGCGTCCTACGCGCCTTTCACGAGCGGGGCATCGCCGTGCCCGCACAGCGCAGCGTGGTCGGGTTCGACGACATCCCCGAGGCCGAGTTCTTCCAGCCCGGGCTGACCACAGTGCGGCAGGACTTCGACGCGGTCGGACGAAAGGGCCTTGGCCTGCTGCTCAAGTTGATGGAGACGCCAAAAGCCCGGCGCCGCCAGGTATCGCTGATCAAGCCGACGGTGGTCGAACGCGCCAGCACCGGCCGGGTGAGCCGACGGCGACGGACGACCCCGAAAGCCCACGTTTCTCGCTGATTGTTGACACATCGTCTGTTAACGCTAACAATCCCGCGGATGACCCCCACCGTGAACGCCTTGACCGGGCTGGCCACGCCGTTGCCGCTCAACGCTCAGCCCGTTGACTACGTCCTGGTCGTCTTCTACTTCGCGGTCGTGCTCGGCATCGGGCTGATCGCGCGCCGCGGCATCTCGGACAGCGTCGACTTCCTGCTGTCGGGACGCAGCCTGCCCGCCTGGGTAACCGGGCTCGCCTTCATGTCGGCCAACCTCGGTGCCACCGAACTGCTCGGCCAGACCGCGAACGGTGCGCAGTACGGCGAACAGACGTTCCACTACTACTGGATCGGCGCGGTGCCGGCCATGGTCTTCCTGGGCCTGGTGATGATGCCGTTCTACTACGGCTCCGGCGTGCGCAGCGTGCCGGAATACCTCGGCCGGCGGTTCAACAGCACAACCCAGCGCTTCCAGGCCGTGCTCTTCGCGGTCGCGTCGGTGTTGCTGGCCGGGGTCAACCTCTACGCCATGGCGATCGTCGTCAACGCGCTGCTGGGTTGGCCGACGTGGCTGGCAATCCTCGGCGCCGCGGTCGTGGTGCTGCTGTACACGTTCCTCGGCGGCTTGTCGGCCGCGATCTACAACGAGGTACTGCAACTGTTCGTGATCGTCGCGACGATGGTGCCGATAACCCTCGTCGGCCTGCATCGCGTGGGCGGCTGGCACGGGCTGACCCATTCGCTCTCGCAGTCGGCGGCCGGCAAGAGCGGGTTGCACCCCTTCCCGGCGCACGAGCTGACCGGCATCGGAAGCACCTTCGGCTCGGTGCTCGGTGTGGTGCTCGGGCTCGGCTTCGTCACTTCCTTCGGGTACTGGACGACCAACTTCACCGAGGTGCAGCGGGCCTTCTCGGCCCGCAGCGCGGCCGCCGGGCAGCGGACGCCGCTGATCGCCGCGATCCCGAAGACGTTGATCGCCTTCGTCATCGTCATTCCCGGCATGATCGCCGCCGTGCTGGTGCCGGGCATCGCCGCACTGAAGGCCGGGCACAAGTCCAGCTTTCAGTACAACGACGTGGTGCCCGTGCTGCTGCGCGAGTTGCTGCCCAACGGGTTCCTCGGGGTCGCGATCGCCGGGCTGCTCGCGTCGTTCATGGCCGGGATGGCGGCCAACGTCAGCTCGCTGAATACCGTCGTGGTGTACGACCTCTGGCAAGACTGGCTGCACCCCGACCAGGACGACGCCCACTACCTGTGGGCCGGTCGAGTCGTCACGATCGGCGGCACCGTGCTTGCGGTCGGTACCGCGTTCATCGCCGCCGGCTTCAGCAACATCATGGACTACATCCAGACACTGTTCTCGTTCTTCAACGTCCCGCTCTTCGCCGTGTTCATCATCGGGCTGTTCTGGAAGCGAATGACCGGCACGGCCGGTTGGTCGTCGCTGCTCGCCGGCACGACCGGTGCGGTGGTGGTGTTCATCCTCAACCGGGTCGGCGTGGTCACTCTGTCCGGGCAGGGTTCGAGCTTCCTCGGCGGTGGCGTCGGCTTCGTGCTGGCCGCCATCACCGCTGTAGCGGTGTCCCACTGGACCACGCCGAAGACCGACGCCGAACTGGAGGGCCTGGCTCGCGCGGCCACATCCAAAGAAAAGCGCACCGTCCCACGGGATCCGGGCTGGTACCGGTCGCCGGTGATACTCGGCGGCGGGATTCTCGCGTTGACTGCCGGCTTTTACGTCTTGATGAGCGTGTGAGGGGAATCCGATGCCGGACAAGAAGCGAATCGAGATGCTCTTCGACATCCGCACCACCATCGCGTTCCTCTTCGCGGTCTACGGTGCGGTGTGCCTGGTCTGGGGACTCGCGTTCGACGGCCCGGCCGACCGAAGGCGCAGCGGCAACATCAACGTGAACCTCTGGACCGGTCTGGCCATGTTGGCCTTCGCCGCCGCGTTCTTGGCCTGGGTGCTGTGGCGTCCACTCTCGGACGACGAGCCGCCGGCGGATGAGCCGGCCGAGGACGACGATCAGGGCCGGCGCGGGAGTCCTTCCGCCAGCCGGTAGTAGGCCTGGTTCCAGCGCAGCCGGTCGGCGAAATCCGAGCGTTCCGTACTGCTGTCGATGACGACGAGTTCGGTGTGGAGCATGGCGGCGAAGTCGCGGAGGGTCTCCAGGCTGACGCCTTGGGTGAGCACGGTGTGGTGCGGCCCTCCTGCCGTCAACCACGATTCCGCGGAAGTTGGGAGATCCGGCTCGGGTTCCCACACCGCCCGGGCCACCGGTAGGCGCGCCAGCGGCTCGTCCGGGGCGACGACGGTGACCACGTTGGCGACCAGGCGGAACCGGTCGCCCAGATCGGCCAGTCCGATGACGACCGCGGGTCCGGGCGCGGCGTCGAAGACCAGCCTGACCGGATCGTCCCGCCCACCGATCGAAAGCGGGTGTATCTCGCAGGACGGCTGTTCCGCTGCGATCGACGGGCAGACCTCGAGCATGTGGGCGCCCAGGATCTTTGGGGTGCCCGGCCCGAAGTGGTAGGTGTAGTCCTCCATGAACGACGTGCCCAGCGGCTGGCCACGGCCCATCCGTTTCACGGCCGCGAGCAGCGTCGACGTCTTCCAGTCGCCTTCCGCGCCGAAGCCCACTCCACGCGCCATCAGCCGTTGCACGGCCGAGCCGGGCAGTTGACGCAACCCGCCGAGGTCCTCGAAGTTCGTCGTGAACGCACCGAACCCACCAGCCGTCAGGAACTCACTCAGCCCGGCGTCGATGCGGGCGGCGTAGCGCAGCGACTCGTGCCGGTCGCCGTCCGGCTGCAGGGCCGCCTCGACGCGATAACTCGACAGGTACTCCTCGACCACATCGCCGACCGCCGGCTCGCCAACACCGTCGACCATTTCCACCAGGTCGTTGACACCGTAGGTGTTCACGGACACGCCGAAGCGCAACTCGGCTTCGACCTTGTCCCCCTCGGTCACGGCGACGTCGCGCATGTTGTCGCCGAAACGAGCGAGCCGCAACGTGCGCAAGTGGGCAACGCCGGCGGCCGCGCGGGCCCAGCAATCGATGCGAGCGATGACCTGGGGGTCCGAGGCGTGGCCGGCCACGGTCTTGCGGGCCACCCCCAGCCGAGTCTGGATGAAGCCGAACTCGCGGTCGCCGTGCGCGGACTGGTTGAGGTTCATGAAGTCCATGTCGATGGACTGCCACGGCAACGACTCGTTGAGTTGGGTGTGCAGATGCAGCATAGGTTTACGCAACGCGTCGAGGCCGCTGATCCACATTTTGGCCGGCGAGAAGGTATGCATCCAGGTGATCACGCCGATGCAATTGGGGTTGGCGTTGGCCTGCTGCATGGTCTCGCGGATCGCCGCTGAGTCGGTCAGCACCGGCTTCCATACGATGTTGGCCGACAAGTCGTCAGACGCGCCGAGCTGACGCGCCACCAGCTGCGACTGCTCAGCCACCTGCGCCAAGATGTCGGGGCCGTAAAGGTGCTGACTGCCAGTGAGGAACCAGACCTCTGCTGCGTCGTTCGCAGGCGGCATGAACACTCCCGTGAAGGCGCGCCTTGCTGGCCGCACCGGGCGTGCGACGGCGTGGCGTGACCAGATTGTTAACGCTCACAACGAGTCTGTCAATTGGGGATTTCGGGCGCACTGTCCCCTGCGCGAGCTCAGCTAGACGGTGACCAGCACCGGCCTCAAGGGCCGAGACCGGGGACGGGTGGCCGCCTCAGACATCGTCGCGCCAGCTGTGCTGGGGCTCGTAGCCGAGCACCCGGCGGGCCTTGTCGATGCTCAGCATCGTTTCGTGCTCGCCGAGTTCCTTGCGGATCTCGACGTCGGGGTAGACCTCGGCCGCCAGGGAGGCCGATGACCGGCTCATCACCGTGTCGGCGTTGGCGATGATGAACACGTCGGTACCCGTGCTCTGGTGATCCAGTGCCCGGCGCACGGCCTGGGCACCATCACGGGCGTCGATGTAACCCCAGAGATTCCACTTGCGCAGGTGGGAGTCCGCGTCGAAGGACGGGAACTCGGCGTAGTCCTCGACGTACATCACGTTGGAGAACCGCAGCCCGATCATCTTCAACTCCGGATCCCAGCGGCAGAACTGCCGGGCCATCTCCTCCTCGAGCGTCTTGACCAGCGAATAGGTGCTCTCCGGCCGAGGCGGGTACGCCTCGTCGACCGGGATGTAAGGCGGCGGGGTGTCGAACGGCAGTCCGAGCACGGTCTCGCTCGAGGCCCAGACCACATTGCGGATGCCGGCCAGCTTTGCCGCCGAGAAGACGTTGTACGTCGACGGGGCGTTGTTGGCGAACGTCGCGGCGTTCGCGGTCAACCCCGGCGCCGGAATCGCGGCCAGGTGCACGACTGCGTCGACGCCGTCGTGTCGATCCTGGATGCCGGTGAGCCCTTCGACCGTCTGGCCGAAGTCGCGCAGGTCGATGCGCACGAACGGGCAGCCCTGGTCGTGCGGCGGAGGAGCCTGGTCGAGGTTGATCACCTCCCAGCCGTGCTCGAGCATTTCGGTGACCACTGCGCGTCCGAGCTTGCCACTGCCGCCGGTGACTGCCACGACGCGCGTCATGCTGCCTCCTCTGTTTCGCCGGTCAGCCCTTCACGGCTCCACTGGCCATGCCCTGGATGTAGAAGCGCTGCAGGGAGGTATAGAGAATCACACACGGCACCATCGCGATGACAGCGCCCGCGATGAGGTAGCCGTAGTTGAGCGCGCCGTACGTACCGCTCTGAATGTTGAGCAGGGCGACCGGGAGCGTGAACAGGTCGGTTCGGGTCAGGAAGGTCAGCGCGCCGAGGAACTCGGTCCAGGACGCCAAGAACGAATACAGGATGGTCGTGGCGATGCCCGGCAGGACCAACGGACGCATGACCAGGACCAGCGAGCGCATGGGTCCGCAGCCGTCGATGAAGGCCGAATCCTCGAGTTCTGACGGCACGGCGGCGAACGTGTTGCGCATGACGAACACGCCGAAGGGCAGGTTGAACGTCGTGTAGAAGAGGATGAGGCCGAGCCGGCTGTCGGTCAGGTGCATGGCGTTGAGTTCGAGGAACAGCGGCGTCAGCACGGCCTGGAACGGGACCATCAACGTGAGCAGGATCAGGGCGAAGACCAGGCCGGAGCCGTGGAACCGGAACTTGGCGAACCCGTAGCCGGCCAGCGTGGCCAGCACGGCGACGAGCAGCGCGGTGCCGATCGACACGATGAGGCTGTTGGCGACGTAACGCCACAGGTGGATCTGCCCGGAGAAGAGGTCCGTGTAATTGCTGACGGTCAGGTGGGTGAAGTCGCTCCAGTGCGGCGTGGCCGTGATCCGGCTCGCCGGCTCGAAGGAGCGGAACACGGCCCACAGCAGGGGAACCAGAAATATTAGGAGAGCCAGTATGCCGGCCGTCCAGTACAGCGCCGTGCCTTTGCGGCCGCGAGATCGCTCCGGCTTCGAGGTGGGCACACGGCGGGCGCGGGCTGATCGCTGCGTGGTGGTGGCGGCGCTCATGACGTGGCCTCTCTGCAGCGGCGGAACATCTTCAGTCCTCCCCGCGGAGCAGGAAGAACTGCAACGCGCTGATCACACCGACGACCACCACGAGGACGAGTGAGAGCGTGGTTGCCGCACCCAGGTGCAGTTCGACGAACGCCCGCTCGTAGATCCACATGACCACCGTCGTCGTGCTCGTACCCGGCCCGCCTTGAGTCAGGATGAAGAACTGATTGAACGCGAGGAACGACCCGATCACCGAAAGGATCAGACTCAGCGCGATGGCCCGGCGGAGCATCGGCATCGTGATACGCAGTTCCTTGTCCCACCACGACGCACCATCGAGGTCGGCCGATTCGTAGACCACGTGCGGGATCCCCTGCATCGCGGCCATCAAGAGCATCATCGTCAGTCCGGACGCGAACCAGATGACGAGCAGGCAGATGATCGCGGTAGCCGGGACCTTCGTCACCAGCCAAGCCGTCGTTCCGTTTGTGATGTGCAGCTTCTCCAGCAGGACGTTGACCGCGCCGGTCTTCGGTTGCACCTCGAGCAACGTCATGAAGCTCAGCGTGCTGAGACCGATCACATAGGGCAGGAACACGGCGGTCCGGAACAGCACTGAACCACGTCGATTGCTGCGCACCAGTACGGCGAAGGCATAACCGAGGACGAAAATCGGTCCGGTGACGATTGCGGTGTAGACGAGGGTGTAGACGGTCGCATGCCAGAACGTGGTGTCCTGCCCGATGTTGCGATAGTTCTCCAGCCCGATGTACTTGTACTTGCCGATCAGTGGCCAGTTGGTCAGCGAGATGTAGATCGCGAAGATCAACGGCACGACCACCAGCACCACGACGAACAGGAATGCCGGCGCCACCAACAGCATGCCGGTGCGGCTGGGATGGCTCAGCGTTCCGCGCCGGCGCCGCCGTGTCATTCGCCCTTCCCGTTCGCGAGCGCTGGCCGCGGCACCGCCGGTGGCAGTAGCAATCTGCGTGGTCACGTGGTCTCACCTCGCCAAGAGCGTTCGGATGCCGGGACGTTCATTGCTGGGCCTGAATCAGGGCTCGCGCGAATCCCGACTGGCCCTTGCGGATCGCGCCGGCGACATCACCGCCGAAGACGGCGGAGGTGAACATCGAGAACCACGGACCGCTCACCTGGTTGACCGCCGTGTTGTACGCAAGCGTCTTTTCGGCATAGCCCGTGCGCAGCGCGTCGAGGATCACCGCAGTCCGTGGATACTTCTTGGCGAACGACGGCGTGGCGATGTCAATCCGTACGGGTGTGAACCCTGACTTCGGCATCGTCGCCTGCTGCGCGATCTGCTGGGTGTACTTGATGTACTCCCACGCGCCGCTCGCGTTCTTCGCGCCGCGTGGGATGGCGATGTTGTCGCCCCCGGCGAAGACGCTGCTGCCTCGCAACGCGCCGGGCAGCGCGACCACGCCGACATCCTTGGCGAACTTCGGCGTCAGGCCGGCGATCAAGACGCCCTCGTTGCCGGGCCAGATGCCGACCGTCCCGGCCAGGAAGTCCTTGCCCCACGTGGCGCCGGTCTCGGTCTTGCTGTTCGGCTGCGACAAACCTTGCGCCCACGCGTCGCGGTAGAACTGCAGCAACTTGCGCAGCGCGGGGTTGTCGCTGATGTGGGCGGTCTGACTGCCGAGGTCGCCGTGGAACAGATAGTTCTTGCTGGCCCACATCGACGGCAGGCCGGTGAAGCCCATGATGCCCGGCGAGTCGCCGCCGAAGCTGAAGCCTTTGACGCCGTGCCCGAGTTTGGTGATCGCCCGGGCGTCGGTGAGCACCTCGTCCAGGCTTCTCGGCGGCTTGGCCGGATCCAGGCCGGCCCGCTTGAACAGGTTCTTGTTGTAGTAGAGGGCGCTGATGTCAGCTGCGAACGGGACGGCGTAGATCCGGCCCCGGTAGGTCGCGAGGTTCAGGTGCGCCGGGCTCAACTTGTCGAGGTAGGGAAGCTTCTTGGCCAGCGACGTGATGTCGGTGAGTGCGTCGTGGTACGCGAGCAGGGTCGAGTTGATGTCGTCGATGTCGACGACGTCGGGGACCGAACGCCCCCGGATCGCCGTCGCCAGCTTGGTCACGTACTGGGTGTCAGGGATCGCGGTCAACTCGACCTTCAAGCCTGGATGCGTCTTGTTGAAGCTCTCGACGATCGGCACCGACGCGGCCTGGGTCGCCGCTCGGACCCAGAGCCGCACGGTGCCGTTGGCGTGGGCGCCGAAGCCCGCGCCGGTGATGTCGGGCGAGGGCAGGATGCCGGCACCGGCACAGCCCGTGAGGACCAGCGTCAGGACAGCGAGCAGCGGCGCGAGCGGGTGGGTGGCGGAGCGCCTCATGCCACCGTCTCCGCCCGCTCGGCGATCGGGAGCCAGACCCGCATCGGACCGGTCTCGCGGTTGCTCCAGAGGGAGTACGGGATGGCGCTGAACTCGCGGGTGACGCCGTCGGCTCCAATGGCTGGCCCGCGGACGATCACGCAGCCGCCGAGCAGATCGGGGCGCGCTTCCACCTTGAGGCGGCTCGGATCTGCGTCGATGAGATGCAGATCGTCCACGGCGAGGCCGGTCGGTTGGTCGGTCTGCTCGACGGCGTAGACCAGCGGTCCGCGTTCGATCGCTCGGCAACCGCGCACCGCGTCGACCCTCGGCGCGGCGGCGCTCAACCGCACCGGCATCGGCAGTTCGAGGACGACGCGCTCGCCGTTTCGCCACCGGCGCGAGATCGTCGCGTAGCCCGGCTCGACGGGCGAGGTGGCTCCGTCCGGATCCGTGAGCTGCCCATCCGTGCACCACTCGGGTACCCGCAGCGACAGCGTCCACGGCTGGTCGTCGGTGGCCGTGACCGTGACCTCGACCCGGCCGTCCCAGGGGTATTCCGTCTGGACCGACAGGCTGCGTCCGCCATCGGACACCGTGGCGGCGGCGTACTGCTGCAACTGGATGCCGTCGTCGGTCGTGGTCGCGAGGTAGCCACCCAGTTGGGCAACCGTGCGCATGATGTTCGGTGGACAACACGCAGTCTGGAACCACTGCTGGCGGCCGTTCACCGGTTGGCGGTGATCGTCGGGTACGGCGTCAGCGCGGACCTGCAGCGCATTGACGTAGAAGAACTCGTTGCCCGACAGGGATATCCCGCTGATGAACCCGTTGAAGAGCATGCGCTCGATGCTGTCGGCGTAGGCCACGTCGCCGGTCGCCAGGAGCCGCCGCCAGGCCCATTGCACCGCGCCGATCGTCGCGCAGGTCTCGGCGTAGGCGACGTCCGGAGGCAGTTCGTACGGATCGCCGAATGCCTCGCCGTCCCACCGCGAGCCGAGTCCGCCGGTGATGTACTGCTTGGTGCCGCGCATCGCCCGCCACTGCCGTTCGAGCGCGGCGTTCAGAGTCCCGTCGGGGTCGCGGCCCTCGGCCGCGACGTCGCTGGCTCCGGCCGCGAGGTATACCGCCCGCACCGCGTGACCTTCGGGGACGCGCGCCTCTCGAACCGGCACGCGGTCGGAGTAGTAGATCGGCTCGCGTCCGCGACCGCGAATAGTTCCGTGCCCACGCGCGTTGACGAAGTGTTCGGCCAGGTCCAGGTAGCGCTGCTCGCCGCTTTCGCGATAGAGCTCGACCAATGCCATCTCGACCACTGGATGCCCGTCGAGGCCGAGATTGCCGTTCGGCCCGAACGTCTCGACAAGATGGTTGGCGGCTCGGAGGGTGATGTCCCAGAGCTGGCAGTCACCAATGGCGCGGTGGGCGGCGACGCCGGCTTGGATGAGGTGCCCGAAGCAGTACAGCTCGTGGCCCATGGCGAGGTCGGCGTAGCGGTCCTGACCACCGCGCTTGACCTGGACGTAGCTGTTGACGTAGCCGTCCTCGGCCTGCGCGGACGCGATTGCCTTGCTGAACGTCTCGATCTCGGCGAGCAGATCGCTCGACGGCTCCCGGGCGATCTCCCATGCCACGGCCTCGAGCCACTTGTAGACGTCGGAGTCCATGAACCACGGCCCTCTGTACGCCGTGGCGTCGAGCGGCGACTCCGGCTCGGCGAGCTGCTGGGCGGCGAGTTCCAGGTCGCTCAAGTTGCCCGCCTCTCGCAACCGGCTGCTGCCGACGGGCACGCTCACCTCGCGGTTCGTTCGTTGTCGCTCCCCCCAGAACCCGCCGACGATCCGGCTGTCGGACACCGGGATCGGATGCAACGCGACGTGGGCTGTCGGGGACGGCTGCACCGGGCCGGGCGCCCGGCGCCGCGACGACGCTGACGGCTGAGCCGATCCTGGACTTGCGGCTGGGCCGGTCACGGGTCCTCCTCGGCAGCAAACGGCGCTAAGCTCTCAAACGGTTTCGCGAAAACGGTTTCGAGCCGCGACGCTACGAGCGCTGCTCGCCGCAAGTCAAGGTGTTCCGGGTAATTCGTGCACAATTTGATGGACACCATCCGGTCGGAGGAGGCGGTCGTGTCGCGAGCTGGTCAGCCGTCCGGGCGGCGGGTTGCGGTGCGCATCGGTGACGTGGCCCTGCAGGCCGGCGTTTCCGTGGCGACCGTTTCCAAGGCCCTCAACGGGCGCAGCGACGTCAGCGAAGCGACGCGCGAACGGGTCGTCGCCGCGGCCGAGGAGCTGGGCTTTCGGCCCAACCAACTCGCCCGCTCACTGCCGACCGGCCGCAGTTTTTCGGTCGGCCTGCTGACTACAGACAGCTTCGGCCGCTTCAGCATTCCGCTGTTGCTCGGGGCCGAGGACGCGCTGTCCTTTGATGAGGTGAGCGTCGTCTTCTGCGACACCAGGGACGACCCGGATCGCGAGGCCCGGCAGGTGCGCACGCTGCTCAGTCGCCACGTCGACGGCATCATCGTGAACGGCCGGCGCACCGAGCCCCGGTCGCCGCTCACCGACACAGAAGGCATCCCCGTCGTCTACGCGTTCGCCGCATCCGCCGACCCGGCCGACTGTTCGGTGGTGCCCGACGAGGCGGCGGGCGCGGTGCTGGCTATCGAGCACCTCGTCGGGCAGGGCCGCCGGCGGATCGCACACATCACCGGGCCGCGGCGGCACCGCTCGGCTCAGGTCCGGGCCACCGCTAGCTCGGCGCAGTTGCACGAACACGGTCTGGCGATCCGGGGCCGGGCCCGGTTCGGGATGTGGAGCGAGGAGTGGGGCCGCGGGGCGCTGGCCGACGTACTCGACGCGAACCCGGACGTGGACGCGGTCTTCGCCGGCAGCGACCAGATTGCGCGCGGCGTCGTGGAGGCCTTGCACGAACACGGCCGGCGGATCCCCGACGATGTGGCGGTCGTCGGCTACGACAACTGGGACGCCATGGTCGCCGGCGCGCGGCCGCCGCTGACGTCGGTGGACATGCACATCGACGAGATCGGACGGTTCGCCGCCGAGCACCTGCTCACCGCGATCGAGGGCCGCACCCCGCCGCGGAGCACCGTGATCGCACCCGGCCTGGTCATCCGCGAATCCGCCTAACCTGCCGCGGGGCCTGCCGCGGGGGCCCGCCGCGGGGCCTGCCGCGGGGGGCCTGCCGCGGGGGGCCTGCCGCGGGGGCCTGCCGCGGGGGCCGGCCGCGGGGGGCCTGCCGCGGGGGGCCGCCGCGGGGGGCCGCCGCGGGGGCGCCGGACCACCGGTGCGGGGGGCGCCTGCCGCCGGTGCGGGACCGGTTTTCCCCGCTGGTGACCGCTGCCCGGCCGGTTTTCCCCGCTGGTGACCGCTTTGGCGCCCCGAAACCGACCACCCGCGGGGAAAGCATGACCAGGACCGGCCCACCCCGAGCACCAGCGGGGAGAACATGACCAGGACGGCGCCCACACCGAGCACCAGCGGGGAGAACATCAGCCGCTCCGGCGGCACCCCTCAACCGGTCAGGCGCCGTTCGGTCAGTCCGTGCGGCGCCGCCCGTTCAGCTGGCGAAGGCTCGGACGGGCTTGCACCGGACGCCCCGGCGATCCGAGAACGGCGCCAGCCGCTGGTGCGGAACCGGCTTTCCCCGCTGGTGACCGCTGCGCACCCGGTTTTCCCCGCTGGTGACCGCTTTGGCGCCCCGAAACCGACCACCAGCGGGGAAAACATGACCAGGACCGGCCGAAACCGAGCACCAGCGGGGAAAACATCAGCCGCTCAGGCGCCCAGCCCCCAGCCGGGCCGGCGCTCCCCTCAACCGCCCAGCCAGGCCGACTCACCCGCTCGGCCACTCCGGCGCGCCGCCCGCTCAGCCGGCGAAGGCCCGGACCGGCCTGCCTCGGACGCCCGGGCGTACCGAGAACACGGCGCCGGCCGCCGGCTCGGGGTCGTCGAGGTTCTCGCGCGACGTCGTGATGAACAGTTCGTCGAGGTCCGGGCCGCCGAACGTGCAGGCGCTGACCTGGGCGGCCGGCACCTCGACCACCGCCGACAGCGATCCGTCGGCCCCGTAGCCATGGACGGCCCCACCGCCCCAGACGGCCACCCACACACCCCCATCGGCGTCGACGGTGAGCCCGTCGGGTTTGCCGCCGCCGTCGACATTCGCGAACGGCCGCCGGTTGTGCAGACCTTCGTCGGCGTTCCAGTCGAGGATGTCGATCCGCCCCGTAGGGGTGTCGACGTGATAGGCCTGCGTGCCGTCGGGGGTCCACTCCAGCCCGTTCGGAATCGTGAAGCCGCGCGCCACGGTATCGACGGCGCCATCCGGGTGCAGCAGATACAGCGAGCCGGCTTCCGGTTGCTGCGTATAGCTCATCGAACCGCAGTACAGCCGCCCGGCCGGGTCGCAGCCGCCCTCGTTCATCCGGATGCCGGGGTCGTCCCACAGCTCGGGCAAGTAGCGCAACGCGGTGCCCGGGCCGTCGTCGAGTGCGAAGCCGCGCTCGACGGCGTACACCAACCCGCCGTCGACGCGGGGACGGACCACCGCAATCGTCGTGCCGACGTGTCGACGCTCGACAGTCCCATCCGCACCGAGATGCAGCACGTCGCCGACAAGCATGTCGATCCAATAGAGACCCGGTGGCCAGCGCGTGCCCGCCAGCCAGACCGGCCCCTCACCGTGGTGAGCAACTGGCTCGGTGAGCTGGTCGGCGCGCATGAGGCCTCAGCGTACGGTGCCGCCGCGAGCTTCGAAACCGTCGAGTTCGGCCCGCCGGGGCAGTCCTTCCCAGTCCCCGTGCGTGCCCACGGTGAACGCGGCGCAGACCGTCCCCCAGCGCAGTCGCTCGTCCACCGGCAGCCCGCTCGCCCGCGCGGCCAGGTATCCGGCGACGAAGCTGTCGCCGGCGCCGACCACGTCGACGACGGCGACCGGCAGCGCGTCCACCTCGTGCAGCGCTCCATCCGAGTACGCAAGCGCGCCGGCGGGGCCGCGCTTGACGACCACCTCGCGCGGCCCGAGCCGGCCGAGCTGGGCCGCGGCTCGACCGGGGTCGCGTTCCCCGGTGACGACGTGCAGTTCGTCATCGCCGACGAATAGGACGGCGGCGTCGGCAACAAGCTGCCGGATGAGGGCGGTCGCGCCGGCACTCCCCGGCAGGCTCGGGCGGTGATTGACGTCGAGGGACACATCCACGCCCACGCGGCCGGCGAGTTGCACCGCGTGGTGAACCGCCGCGGCCGCGTCCGCCGACAGCGCGGCAGTGATGCCGGTGACGTGCACCAGCTCGGGTGCGAAGCCCGCGAATGCCGCGTCGACATCCTCCGCGGTCAGCTGGGAGCCCGCGCTGTCGCGGCGGTAGTAGGTCACCCGGGTGAGCTCTGCTGTCCGCAACTCTCGCAGCATGAACCCGGTTGGCGCGGTGGCATCGACCCGTACGTATCCGACGTCGACACCCTCCGCGGCGAGTTCTCGACGGATCCGGGCGCCGAACTCGTCGGCACCGACGACGCCCAGCCAGCAACTGTCCACGCCGAGGCGGCGCAGGCCGATGGCGACCGTCGACTCGGCTCCGGCAACGTGCAACCGGGCCGAAGCAGCCGTCTGCAGCGGCTCGCCGGGGCCGGTGACGGCCAGGCCCATGGTCTCGCCCATGGTCAGGACGCGAGTCACGGTGCGGACTCGTCCCGCGCGAACCGCAGCGCGAGCTCGGCGCGCGTGGCGATTGCATCCACGTCCGCGGCAGACGCCGGCGCCTGGCGTCCGGCCAGGTCGCTGCCGAGCGCGACCGCGAGCGCGCCGGCCTGCAACCACACACCGACCTCGTCGACGCGGATGCCACCCGTCGGGACGAAGTCGACGCCGCCGAACGGGCCCCGCAGCTCGGCGAGGTAACGCGGGCCGAGCGCGCCGGCCGGGAAGAACTTCAGCACGTCCGCTCCCGCGCGCTGGGCTGCGAGCACCTCGGTGCCGGTAGCGACGCCCGGCAGGGTTGCCAGCCCGCGCTCGCGCGCAGCGGCCAGCACCTCCACGTCGAGACCGGGACTTACCACGAACCGGGCGCCGAGGTCGGCGACCCGCCGTGCCTGGTCGGCGGTCGTGACCGTGCCCGCGCCGACCACCAGATCGGGCCGACTGGCTGCGGCTGCGATGGCGTCCCAGCAGCCGGGCGTGTCGACCGTGACCTCGAGGATCCGGACGCCGCCCCGGTGCAGGCCGTCAATGGCGCCCAGCACGTCCCCACCGCCGCGATACCGGACGATCGCCATGACGCGATCGGCACTGAGGGCATCGCGCAACTGCGTCACCACGCTCACCTCGGGACACTCGGCCGGAACGACTCGGCGTTCAGGATGTCAGAGCGGGCCGCGGGTCGCTGCCGGACTGGGTTCCCGTAGCAGGACGAACGTCGCCGCGGCCGCCAGCAACAGCAATGCTGCGCCGATGCCGACCGCCACATTCAGCCCGTCGGTGGCGGCGTGCCGGGCGAGGGTGAGCAATTGGCCGGCCAGCGAGTCGGGCAGCGCCGCGCTGGTGGACACCGCCCCGGAGAGTCCTTGCCGGGCGGTGTGCGCCTGCCCGTCGGACAGCGCAGTGGGCAGCTGGGCCCGCAACCGGCTCGTGTACACCGCTGCGCTGATGCTGCCGAGCACGGCGATGCCCAATGCACCACCGAACTCGCTGGTGGTCTCCACCAACGCGGAGGCGGAGCCAGCTCGCTGCGGAGTGACCGTGGCCATCACCAGGTCGCTCACCAGCGTCAGGACGATGACCAGGCCAAACGCAAGCACGCCGGCGCCTACGATCACCAGGGCCAGCGGGGAGTTCGTCCGCAACTGGGTCAGCACCGCGAAACCGCAGGCGCCAACGACGAAGCCGCCGGTCATGACGTTGCCGCGCGAATAGCGTTGCCCGAGGACGGTGGCAAGCGGCGCCGCGCCGGCGACGGCGATCGACGGGATCAGGCTCCACACCGCCGCCCGCAGCGGCGCCATACCGAGCGTGAGCTGCAGGTACTGGGTCATGAACACCGCATTGCCCACGAGGGCGAACATCGCGATCGTGTTGGCCAACAGCGACCCGCCGAACCTGCGGTCGCGCAACAACGGAAGTTCGATCATCGGATCCTGCGCTCGCCGCTGCCGGACGACAAACGCCGCTCCGACCAGCAGCCCCACGAGGACGCAGCCGGCGGGGACGGGTCCGACGCCGTTGGTGGCCGCGCGCTTTATGCCGTAGATGACGGGCAGGACGGCCGCGAGCGAGAGCACCGAACTGAACAGGTCGAAGCGGTGCCCGGAGCGATTCTTGAACTCCGGCAGCAGCACTGGGGCGAGCACGAGCAGCAGGGTCATGGCCGGCAGGTTGATGAGGAAGACCGATCCCCACCAGAAGTGCTCCAACAGCAGACCGGCCAACACCGGCCCGAGCGAAATGCCGCCCATCATCACGGCGCTCCACACCGCGATCGCCTTCGCCCGCTGACCGGCGTCATGGAAAAGATTGCGGATCAGCGCCAGGGTGGACGGCATCAAGGTGGCGCCGCCTACGCCCAGGACGGCGCGGGCGACGATCAATTCGGCCGGGTTCTGGGCGTACGCGGCGGCCACGGACGCGGCGCCGAAGGCCAGGGCGCCGCACATCAGCAGCCGGCGCCGGCCGACGCGGTCCCCGAGCGAGCCCATCGTGATGAGCAGGCCGGCGAGCACGAAGCCGTAGATGTCGAAGATCCACAACTGTTGGGACGCACTGGCGGATAGATCGCGGCTGATGAACGGGACGGCGAAGTAGAGCACGGAAACGTCCATCGAGACGAGCAACAAGGGCAAAGCCAGGACCGCGAGCGCGATCCACTCCTTGCGTCCGGCGCGCTGCTCCGGTTCGGACAGTGCGCCAGGCCGGTCTACGGTCTGGACGGGGGCGGCATTAGCGGTCATGAGGCGCTCCTAGCTGTGTACAGCATAGACAGTATAAGCTCTACGCAGAAAGTAACAGCTAATTGCGTGCGTCGCAAGCAATTACGACGGGTCGTGGAGAGGTCGATGGCCGACGAGGAACTGCCGCGTGTACTGCAGCTGCTCTGGGGACTCGAGGAGCCGCGGCGCGGTCCGAAGCCCGGCCGCACGATCGCCGACATTGCGCAAGCCGCGGTGCGGGTGGCCGACGAGCGGGGCCTGGCCGGTCTGTCCATGAGCACCGTCGCCGAAGCAGTGGGACTCACGGCGATGGCGCTCTACCGCTACGTCGATTCCAAGACCGATCTGTTCATCGCGATGGTCGACGCGGCCTACGGGTCGCCGCCGCGCCGCAAGCCGACCGGCGGATGGCGCAAGCAGCTCGACGCGTGGGCCTCAGCCAACCGGGCGGCGCTGGTCAAGCACCCCTGGATCGTGCACATCCCGGTGGTCGCACCGCCGCTGGCTCCCAACCAGCTCGCGTGGATGGAGCGCGGTGTCTCAGCTTTCGCCGCCACGCCGCTGACCGAACAGCAGAAGCTTTCCGCGCTGCTCTTGGTCGAGGTGTACGTGCGGGGCCAGGTCTTGCTGAGTACGCAACTCGGCGACGCCCTCGGGCGAGAGACCATGACCAGCCGCGAGGCCGACGCGCGATACATCCGGCACCTGGCCCGGGTCATCGACCCGGAGACCTTTCCCGGCGTGCACGCGGCGATGATCTCCGGTTCGCTGCAGGACGAGGGCGACTTCGCCGAGGAGGAGTTCCGGTTCGGTCTGGAGACGGTGTTGGACGGAATTGCCGCGCGCGTGACCCGGCTCGGGGCCGCTGGCCGATGACGACGTCGCCTGTCGACCTTGTGGTCCTGAACGGCGGGTCGAGCAGCGGCAAGTCGACGATCGCCCGCCAGCTGCAACTGTTGCTGCTGCCCCAGACCTGGCTGACGTTGGGTGTGGACGACCTGATCGATGCAATGCCACCGGCGACGCAGCCGTCCCCCAGCCAGCCGGCGATCGAGTTCGCCGCCGACGGCAGCGTGGTCATCGGCGAGGCGTTCCGGGCCGTGGAGGCGGCCTGGAACCGAGGGGTGGCCGCAATGGCCGCGGCCGGCACCCGCGTCATCGTCGACGATGTGTTCCTGTCCGGCGCCGCGTCCCAGGCGCGGTTGCGGTCTGCGTTCGCCAGTTTGCGGGTGCTCTGGGTCGGCGTGCGCTGCGACCCCGATGTCGCGGCCGCCCGGGAGGCCGTTCGCCCCGGTCGGATCGCCGGGATGGCCCGCTCGCAGGCCCAGGCCGTGCACGTCGGCGTGGCCTACGACCTGGAGGTCGACACCACCGACTCCCCCGCGCTCGACTGCGCCCGGCTCATCGCCGCCCGCGTCACCGCCTGACCGTCAGTCCGTCGCGGGCGTCAAGGCTTGCTGGCCAGGTAGTAGATCCCGCTGGCCTGCAACTCCCCGGCGTCGATAGCAGCGCTTTCCATGGCCGGTGACATCTCGAGGTCAGGGAAGAAGTACGGGCCACGGGTCAGCACGCGCGTCTGGAACCGCCCGGTCAGCGCGGCAATCAGCGCATCGCCGGTATGCAACTTCTCCTCTTTCGCCCAGCCCGTGATGAAGTCCGACCACGATTGTCCGGATTCCAGCCACCGATCGCGGCCGTGATGCAGCCAGCCCGTTTCGTCGGTCGGGCTGAGGCGATCGAAGCACCAACGGGCGGTGCGTTCGTCGAATCGTTGCCAGTCCCACTCGATGACGGCAAGCACGCCCATGGGGCGCAGCACCGCCGCGATGCAATCGAGCGCCCGTGGCAGGTCGGCGGTGTGGTGCAACGACGTGCAGGCGATGACGCCATCGGCGGGCCACGGCGGTTGGAAGCGTTCGAACTCCTGTTGACAGTAGGCGGTGCCGGCAGGCGCCTCAGGGTCGACGCCGAGCGCTTCGTAACCGGCCTGTTGAAGCGCCGGGACGAAGCCGCCGTAGGGACCACAGCCCAACTCGATCACCCGCGCCGGCGCTGACGGCAGCTCGGGCCGCAGGGCTTCCCACTGCATCTCGAGCCATCGCCGCTTGGCCGCCGGCGCATCCGCACTCGTCATCGGAGCAGCCCTCCCCGTCGAGGTCGTTGTCAGGCCAGCATGTCGGGTCTGATCCAGTATCACCGGCAACCCGAACGGGCTGAACAGGTTCGATGTCGATTTCGATCGGATGCCAGACTGTCCCTAGTCACCGGCGCGACGCGCCTCCGCAACGCACGTAGGCAAGGAGCGCCCATGGCGAGCGACGATGGCCCTCGGGGACTGCGCAAACGCAGGTGGGTAGTCCTGGTGCTGGGGTTCGGCGCCGCAGCGCTGATCATGTCCGGCTGCGACTCCTCGGGGGGCAAGAAGGGTGGGCCCACCGCGCCTCCGTCCGGCTCGTCGACGACCACGGCGACGGCGCCGTCCACCTCGGGATCCTCCGGCCAGACCGGATCCGGGACGAGTTCCCCGGCTACGGACAACGCCACCGACGGTGGCACGGACGGCGCATTCCCGATGCCGAATGAAGTCGGGCAGATCTTGCAGGACGCCCAGGACGACATCCAGCGTGTGTCGGGCAATCCGGTTTTCGTCTCGCATTCGCACGATCTGCGGGGCCACCGGTCCCAGATCATGGACCGGGATTGGCAGGTCTGCACTCAGAACATTGCGCCGGGCAAACGCGTCCCAGCGAACGGCCGCATCGACCTCGGCGTGGTCAAGGCCAGCGAGTCGTGCCCTTAGCCACCTGATCCTTCGCGACTCATTGCGGCGACGTCAGGCTGAAGTTGTCGCCGTATAGCGCCTGGGACTTGGACAGATTCGTCACGATGAGGCTGTAGCGGATGCTGTCGCCTGACCGGGCCGCCTTGTACTTCACCTCAGGCAGCTGGGTCAGCGTGGTGACATTGGTCAGGGTGACCGTGGTTGACTGCGCGTTACCGACCACCGTTCCGCTCGGAGTCGTCTCGCGCAAGAGGATGTACACCTTCTCGCCCGTCACGCTCGGCATCGCCTGAGCAGTGGCCGTATAGGTCGTGCCCGCGGTCGACGCGTTGTTCACCCAGAACGGGCTGGGATTGTTGACACCGGCGATCTTGGCCGTCGTCGATGTCGTGTTGAGCTGCACGCGCCAATTGCCGGCAGCGTCTTTGGTCACGCTCACTCGCGAACTGCTGTTGTAGACGCCGGTCCAGCCGGTCTTGTTACCGCCGTCGAGGCCCGGGTTGGTGATCCACTGCTTCACGGTCGGTGGCGGCGGCGGAGGTGGCGGCGGAGGTGTCGAGCCCGCCGTAAGGGTCGTGGAGTAGACGACGCTGCCCTGGGTGCAAGCCTCGCGAGTGGGCTGCGGCGGCCAGACCGGCCCACAGATCATGTCGATCTTCATCGACGAATCGGTCGCGGTGAGGCGCAGGTGCTCGAAGTGGCTCGTCCGGAACAGCGAACCTGTTGCGGGGCTCAGCAGATTGGCTTCCTCAGTGCCGCCGCCACCGTTGGTGATCTGGACAACGCCATGTTGCGCGGAGAACACCTCGCCGCCGTGCACGTGGTGCGCGATGTTCAGCACATACTTGCCGCCGGCCTGCGCGGCCGGGCTGTACTTGTCACCGAGCTTGTTGATCGCAGTCTTCAAGGTGGTGTCGACCGCACTGGCCAGAGACGTGTACGCGGGGCGGTGCCCAGTGGTGACGATGAACGAGATGTCGGGGTCGGCCTGGGCCTGCGCCATCAGGGTGTCGGCGGCCGTGCCCCAGACGGTTTGGGCATTCGGCCAGGTTTCCGGGTATTCGATGATCAGGACATGACCCACGGTGTAGTAGCCCCAGTCGCTGCCCAGGCAACCGTTCACCGCCGGGTTCGTGGGTGACGGGCAGCCCGGGTTCGATACTTGCCCGGTGGTGTCATTCGGAGCCGTGCGCGGATTCGCGAGATACAGCCGGCCCTTGTAATTGGCCATGGAGTCGCGCGGTGTGCCGGGAGGCGACTGGCTGGTCGGCGAACCGTACTCGTGGTTGCCCCACGACTGCTCCCACGCTCGCATCGTCGCAATGGGCGCAATGTCCTCGTAGAACTGGTGGACCGCGCCTTGCCCGCACTCATTGGCGTAGGTGATGTCGCCACCGTGAGAGACGAAATCAGGCTGCTCGTCGGCCAGCTGCTGCCAGACCGAAGCCATCCAACTGGCACTGCACCCGGTACCAGTGGCCGCATTGAACGAGTTGTAGGTCGTGCCCGTGTCGCCGATGTCGTCCCAGGTCACGTCACCGCTCGGCGCCGTCTTGAACTGATGGTCGACGCCGGCATCGATCTGATAGTGGTAGACCGTGTCCGGCGCCAGGCCGGTCAGCAACACGTGTTGGAACGGCCCGGCGATATCGACGGGCGTGACCGGATTGACGACCGGCGTAGCCGTCTGGCCGTAGCCGTCGTCCGTTCCGAAATTGAGCACCGACGCGGCGCCGCGCCAGCCGACCCACATCGACGTCGCGGCATCGTCGCCGAAGCTGGCGTGGATCTCGTCGACGGTGTCCGGTCCGTTGCTCGCCGACGCTGACGTCGGAACGACGAGGAGCATCGGCAGGCACAGCGCAGCCGCCGCCGCTGCCATTCGGCGCCAAGACGTGTTTGGACGCATGATTCCCCCGATCAAGCGACTGCCACGCGTCGACGCCATTCGCGAAGTTCATCGCCGAAATGGCGGTCCGGGGCAATATCTGGCCGGGACGTTATCAGATTCGAATATCCGAAAAGCCGGAATCACCGGCACTTATCCATATGTAGCGGAGGGTTATCGCCCTATTGTCTATTTTGGTTAATAACGGTGGTAAAAAAGGGACACCGGGCGACGGACTCAGCGTTCGAGCACGGTGACCGGATGCTTGACGATCGCTCCGAACAGGTAGCCCCCGGAGTTGTAGGGCACGGTTGCCGGTTGCTGGCGTCCGGCCGTGTCAGTGGCGCGAGCCATCAGCTCGTACGGCCCGGATCTCGTCGGCCTCCACGGCAGCTCCCACCGCGCCCAGGCGTCCGGAAGGTTCGGGCCGTGCAGCCGGGCGCGGCCCCAGTGCCGCCCGCCGTCCCAACTGATGTCGACGCGAGCGATGGCGCCTTTGCCCGACCACGAACGCCCGCGCAACAGGGTCTGCCGGCCGGCGCGCAACTGCGCGCCCCACGGCAACTCGAACGCGCTCTTGACGGCCTGGTTCGCCAACGGCGGGGCGTCGGGCGAATAGTCCGGGCCGATCATGCGGTACTGCGTGGTGTTCCAGGCGGAGTACAACGGTTGATCGGCCACCTCGATCTGGCCGACCCACTTGATGTTGGCCACGCCCACCCAGCCCGGTACGACGATGCGCGCCGGGGCGCCGTGGTCGGGCAGGAGCGGACGGCCGTTCATTGCGTAAGCGACGAGGACGTCGTCGAATGCCTTCGCGACGGGAAACGGGCGGCGCACATGCCCGCTGTCAACCCCGTTCGTGACCACCCTGGCGTCCAGGCCGCTCGGCATTACGTCGACCGCGTGTCGCGTGATCCCAGCGCGCTCGAGCAACAACGACAACGGGACGCCGGTCCACTCGGCCACACCGATCGCACCGAGAGTCCATTGCGTCCCGGCGACCGCGGTGCCTTGCTGCGAACCGAAGAAGCTGCGCCCGTTGCCCGCACACTCGATTGCCGTGGTGATGGTGCGGTGCGGCAATCGCAACAACTGGCGGTAGTCGATCGACCACGCCTGGTCCAGGCTGGGCGCGCCCTTAAGGCCGGTGCCGAACAATCGCAGTCGCCAGGATGTCTTGTCGATCAGCGGCGTGGCCGTATGGTCGCGCACGAAGAACCGTTCGGCGGGGGTCAGATAGCCGAAGTCGACGTGGTCCCAGCGCATTTCCGCATTGGTTCCGTAGTCGATGAACCATTCCGGCGGCAGCGGTTTGACGATCGGCGACGTCCCGTCGGCAGCCGGTGCTGGTCGCGGTCGCCGAGCCGGTGCCGCAGGGCGTGCGCCCGCCCGGGCCGGGGCTACCATCGCCGCGGCTGTCAGCGCCGGAACCGCCGCCGCGACCAGTCCCAACACCTCACGGCGGGTGCGCCCGACCCGCCGCGCCTGCACTTCCGCCCAGTCCGCCGTCCGGGCCGCGAGGTAACCGGCCTCGTCGGTGACATCATTCTGGCCCATCTCCCACCCTTCGGATGTTTGTCTATGTGTCTACTAGACAATACATCCAAGCGTGGACCTTCGCCTAGTTGAAGCTGAACCCGGGCGGGAACGGTCGATGCTCGAACAAGCCGCTCGGAACGGCATCGGCGAGTGCGCGGTAGCCCGCCGGATTCAAGTGCAGATGGTCACCGACGTCGAACGCCGGCAGGAGCTGGCGTTGACTCTGAGGATCGCGGGCGACACGATCGAAATCGATGACCGCGTCGAACCGATGGCTGGTGCGGATCCAGTCGTTCACCGTCTGCCGCGCCGCCTCGCGCAGTCCCTGCGGATCGTCGTAGTCGGTGTTGCCGCCGAACGGTGTGATGGTGGCGCCGTAGACCCGGATGCCCTTCGCGTGTGCTCGGGCGACGATCTGGTCGTAGGCGGCGAGAAGATCCGCGGCGACCTGCTTCTGAGCCGCTTCGGTCGCGTCGGCCGTCCCGATGTCGTTGACGCCCTCGAAGACGATCAGCCACACGATCCCGCTCTGCGCCAGCACGTCGCGGTCCAAGCGGGCAAGCGCGTTCGGGCCCAATCCGTCATGCAGCACGCGGTTCCCGCCGGCGGCCTCGTTCAACACGGCGACGTCCGTCGTCTGCCGATGGGCCTGCAACCGGCGCAGCAATTGATCCGGCCAGCGGTCGTTCATGTTGGTCGTGGAACCGCGCCCATCGGTCAGTGAATCGCCGAGAACCGCGACGCCCGCGGTGTTGCTGCCTGACCAGGTCTCGAGCCCGCTGAGGAAGTACCAGTGGTCGACGTGCGTCGCGGCCGGCAGGTCCGGATCCGTGACGTGATTGCCGTTCACGAAGTAGGACGTCGTTCGCGAGCCGGGGTGGGAGGTGATGTTGTTGGAGGCCTGACCGGTAGCCAGGTAAATCGTCACCGAGAGGTTGGATTCCGGTAGCAGCCGAAAGCTCAGCGGATCAGAAACCGCCTGCGCACCGACCGGAATGTCCACCGCGGAGCGCCCGTCGAACGTGACCGGCCGCGAGGTCCCTGGCTTGATCGCGCTGACCCCGGCCTGACCGTTCAGCGGAAGGGCAACCGAAGCGGACGTGATCGGCAAGTCGGTGCCGCCGAACGCGTTGGAGAAGCGCAGCCGGATGTGCTCTCCGCCGACGGAGACGTGAATCGTCTGCCGGACAGTGCTGTCGGCGAAGACCAGGTTGTCCTGGGTGAATGGCGTTGGCGGCATGTTGCCCGGTTCGGTCAGTTGCGGCATCGACACCCAGGTGTCCACCCAGTGGGATCCCGTTCTCGGTATGGCCGGGTTGCCCGCCGAGGTGCCGCTCAATGGCGTGGCAACCATCGCGGCCGCCGTCAGGACGCCCGCGGCAATCAGTCCAAGGGTCGATGCTCTTTTGTTCATGGTGGCTGCTCCTCCGTCGAGTTGCCGCACTTCGAAACCTTTTCGGACCGTATTGTCGGGTACGTCCTGACGGTAGGGCTCAGTTCGGAGACCGGTCAAGAGCTGATGGGCCGTGCGGTGGCGTCCACTCAGGCTCACCGGGCTTCGGGCGCCCGGCGTTGCCGGGGCGAACGCCAAACCGGGGCCTCGAAAGATTTCGGGCTCACTTCGGGGTTTCCGGCCGTGGCTTCCCGACGGACCGCGGCGGTGACCGTGTGCCGCCCGGACTAGACCGCGATCTGCTCCGGCTCGGCCGTCCGCACGCCGCCGCCACCGCGCTTGGCCTCGTACATGGCCCAGTCGGCCCGCCGCAGCAGATCGTCGGCGGCAAGGAGGCTGTCACGAGCTGGGGCGAGGGACGTCGCCGTCGCGGTGAGGACGCCGACGCTCGCGCCGACGCAGATCTCAGCCGAACCCACGTCGATGGGGTGCCGGACGGCCGCCTGAATCCGGTTCCCCAGAGCTTCGCCATGTTCGCTGCCCACGCCGTGGCACAGCAGCACGAATTCGTCGCCGCCCACCCGGGCCACGGTGTCCGTCGGTCGGACGAGTTCCGCCAGGCGCTGGGCCACGGCGCGAAGAACCTCGTCACCCGCGGGATGACCCCACGTGTCGTTGACCTTCTTGAATCCGTCGAGGTCGATGAAGACGAGGACGAGGCCTTCGTCATGACTGCCCTGCCGGCGCACGGTCGCCGACAGCCGATCCATCAGCAGCAGGCGATTTGCCGCACCGGTCAACTGGTCGTGGTTCGCCTGGTATGTCAATGCGACCTCGGCCGCATCACGCTCGCGGACAACGCGATAGAACCGGACGACGACGGTGATCGAGATGGCGATGCTAGCCACGAGAGAGGGCGCCACATTCGATGTGCCGCTGCTCGGGATCGCACTGATGACCGAGACCGTGCATAGCGATGTCCCGAGCAGGAGGACGCGCCAGCGGTGCATCGAGTGCGGGCCGTCCATCGACGCGCTCGCGGTCAGTTCGCCGCGGCCGGCGTGCACGGCCGCGGCGCCGAGTAGACCGTTGACGACGAGCAGCGCGGCATCAAGACGGCCGCCGGAGTCAGAGAGGGTCGTCGAAAGGAAGTCGAGTGGCAACGTGAGCCCGAGGCAGGAAATCAGCAGTGCGCTGGCTGCCCCCCGACGTCCAGGCGCCAACACAAGGGTGATCGCGAGGGCGAATATGGCTACGTCGCCGAGGGGATAGAGGGCGCCGACGATCGTGTCCAGCGCGGAACCGCCGTCATCGATACTCGGGACGATCAGCAGGTGCCAGGTTGCGACCGCGGCCGCGGCGCCGACCACGAACACGTCAAGACGGATACCGCGGAGCATTCCAGCAGGCAGCCCGCGGGCCCTGATCATGCCGGCCACCGCCGCTATCTCAAGCGGGTAGGAGGCCAGCCAAAACAGGTCCGGCACCCCGACGTCGACGTAAGGATGGCCGATTACCAACATCAATCGCTCCAGGCTGTCACCGGTCAGCCAGCAACTGGCGGCCAACGCGAAAAAAAGCCACGGAGTGCGTCCGGCGGCGGGCCGGTGCAGCGTGCCCCACCACAGCGCAGCGACGATGATGGCCAAGCCGGCCAGGTACGTCGTCCCGGCGAATCCGCTGTCGGGCGCGAGGGCAGTCGGGACGGCGAGCAGCACGCATGCTGCCAGGACGGACCGCCACGGAGCCACAACTCCTCATCGGCTCAACCGCGTGAAACGTGAGGCTCGCCGCCGCACCCGGATGCGGATCAGCTGCGGGCAGCGCCGTAGCCAAGGACGGCGGCGAGTCCCAATGCACTGCGCGGCTGGTACGGAGCGCGCCATAGTCCGCCGTGGACAGCCGCATATGCCTCATATTGCCATGGGTGCTCGTGCACGGGACCGCCCCCAGTGCTGAGGTCGGCAACGAGCAGCGCCGCCATCAGCGTGTTCGCGGTTGCCGGTTCGAAGACCTCGACGCCGAAGCGACCGGCGCCGGCGTAAGCGGCGGCGAGTGCCCGATTCTTCAGCACCGAACGGGTCCGCGTGGGCGGGGCGATGTTCATCGACACGACGCTGCCGGCGTCGCGCGTGACCGCCGCCCGCCAGCGCTGCAGCCGTTTCGCCAGAGCGTAATTCGGTCCCTGCTGCGACACGATGGCGTCGTGGATGCCCGGTTGGACACCGGCCACGTACTGGCGCCGCAGCAGCCGGCCGGCCGAGACGGCGCGCAGCGGGCGGCCGAGAATCTTGGCCTTCATTGACCGGCTCTCGTAGGCATGTTGCGAATGCGCGACGGCCTCCGGCGGTACGGCGAAGACGTCGGTGGGCGTCGCCAGGAAGGCCAGAGCGAGATCCGGGACGCTCTCTTGGAGCAGTACCGTGAGCGCATCGACCGCGGCCGACACCCGCAGGTTGGTTGCTCCGTCGGCGTAGACGTAGTTGCCGAGGACGAGCACACCGTCGAGCCGGCGGATCCAGTCTGCCGCGGCACCGGGCTGCGTCAGAAGATCGATCCCGGCCCGATCGACCGTTGTCTCGTCGCCCCCAGCCGTCTCCGCACCGACTGGGACGAGCAGCGTGCCGGCCCGGTCGCGACCGCTGGCCAGCACGCGCCGCCACATGTCCGGACGGGGCACGTCGATGGCTGCCACTCGAGCGCCCCAACGCAGCAGGGCCGGCAGCGGCCCCATCTCCGCGCCGGCGCCGAGAACGACCACGGTTCGCCCATCCAGCCGGAGCCACTCGGGGTGCGCCAGCACGGTCCGGACCCGATCGGCGGCCGACGGCTCCAGCACGCCGGCCTCGCTCCACTTGTCGAGCTGGCGCGCCAATGCAGCCCCGGACAAGCGCTCACCCCGAAGGGGCAGGCTGAATTCGGGTTCGCGCTCAGCCGTGCCGCTGACCTCCACGGTCGACAACGCGTTCAGCGATGGGTCGTAGTTCCTTGCCTCGAGCGGTTCCTCCCGGCCGTCCGGTTGTCGGTATTGCATGCGTCGATGCAGCGCGCGCAATCCGTCGGCCGCGACAGTCACGGCGGCCGACTGGGACGACAGGCCGGCCTCTAGCGCCCGGCGGAAATGCACGGGATAGCCACTGCGCCAGTTGGACTCCCGCTCCACGCCCATCGCTCCGACCGGATCGACGCTGCGCAGCGAGTCCGCAACCACCGCCCGGCCGACGGCGGAACTGCTGCGCCGCCCGCCCGGGACCGATGGGATCACCACCCCGACGTCGTCAATGGTCATCGTGGCCTCCCAGACTGGTCCGCCCCAGTGTTCACCGCCGTGGGCGCGCCGGGTATCGCCGAGTGACATGTAATTGCGGGCCGGGCGCCAGTGGAATTAGCGCCGATCCGATCTTCCGCGGTTCGTCTCGAACCGCGACACTGCCAGAGCACAATGCCTTCTGCCGACGAGGAGGAGCCCGAATGGCGTGCCACCCGCTGGGGAACCCCGGACACTCCGCAACCGTCGCGCGTGCCGCCGTTGCCGGACTGCCCGACGGTCTCGCATCCGATCGGGTGGGAATTCGCCGTTGGCGCGGGGACCGCACTTCTCGTTGTTGTTGTCGTCGTCGTGCTCGCCCGCGGATCTTGGTTGCGCCAGTCAGCGGCCGACGCGACATCGAGATCCAAGAGCGGCCGGGCGATCCGCCTCGAGCCGCTGGTCGGGACGAAGCTGCCAGCCGGCGCGACGTTCAGCACCAAAGACAGCTGGGCCACCGACCTCACCGCCCTGATCGCAGCGATCGGGGTTGTGGCCGCCGCTGTTTCCGACAAATTTCCCGACACGGTCGACCAACAATCGGTACTTGCCTTCTCAGTGGGCATCGGCATGCTCGCCCTGGTCGCGACATTCGCTCCTATTGCCTACGCCGCATTCGCGGGCACGACGGACGCAGCTGGGAACGAGCCGCGCCCTGCTTCGGAAAGGAACCCGTCGGGGAATGCGGTGGGCCTACTCATCGCCGCGTTTCTTACCCTGACCGCCTCGTTCGGCTCGCTGGTCGGCATCCTCGTGATCGTCACCGGAGCCCGCGTGGGCCAGGGGACGAAGACGTGGATATGGATTGCCTGCCTCGTCGGCATCGGGCTCGTCGCTGTGTACGCGGGACGGACTCTGCTGACGCTTCTCGAGGCAGCCCGAGCCAAGAGCGAATTCGCTCGCCTGTCCGGCATGGTCGTGCTGACATTCATCGAGCGGGCGCACCGACCAGTCCTGCATCTCCTCGATCACCTTGTCGGTGATCCGCGAGATGGTCCCTTGCTGACCGAGGCGCCGTAGATCTCAGCGAAGTGCGCGGAGATCTCACCAGTGGTCAAGCCCTTGGCATAAAGCGAGAGCACCACCTCATCGACACCGGTCAACCGGCGCTGCCGCTTCTTCACGATCTGCGGTGAGAACGTGCCGGCCCGATCACGGGGCACGTCGATCTCGACCTGGCCGGTGTTCTCGCTGAGCACCGTCTTGCCCGCGAGCCGTTGCGGATGTTGCCGGTCCCGGCACCGGGCGGGTCGTGCTTCTCATACCCCAGGTGCTCGGTCATCTCCTCGTTCAACGCGGTCTCGAGCACCGTCTTGGTCAGCAGCCCGTCCGGGCCGGTCAACGACAGACCCTGCTCCTTAAGCCAGCCGGTCATCGCACGGCACCTTTCCCGCCAGCCCGTCAGGCTCGGCGCGTCGGGCCGGGAACACCGTTTCAGGACAGTCCCATAGGGCCCGCTACACACAATGTGCGGCAGTAGGTCCGCGCCGCTTGGCGATGTATGAGGCCAGCAATAGCGACCGTCACGCTGGTCCCGCCCGATGTCCCGGCGTCGTGGTTGGAGTTCAAGTGCCGGGACGCTCCGGGTCATCTGCCCCGTGCGGATGGGACTTGTTTCGATCTAGCGTCGCGATTCTCCAGCCATACGGGCGGGGATCGTTGAGGAGGTCGTAGCACATGGTGAACACGACAGCGAAGACCGCAGGTGGAACGGTGAAGCGGCAGGCTACGTACGGCAACGGTTTGATCGCGTTGATCGTCGGGATTGCACTGGTCACGATCACGAGCCAGGTGCACCATCACTACGCCCCGCATTCATCAAGCGGTTGGCGGGAATTGCCCTACTACGTGATCAGTGGGGCGATCGGCTACGCGGTAGCGTTCGGGCTTGGATTGCTGCGGGTGCGTCGTGGGCATTCGACGAAGACGATAGGGCAGACGGCGCTCGTGCTCGGTGCCGTCGGTGTCGTGCTCTTTGGGGTCGCTTGGTACACACCTATCCCGTTTGTCTTCGGCGCGGGCGCGGTATTGCTTGGCCGCGATGGTGTCGCGGCCGGCGGCAGGGGCCGGCTGAACAACAGCAGCGTTGTGCTCGGTGCGCTGGCAATGCTGGGCACCGTGGCCATGCTGGCGTATCGGGTCGTCGAGGCCATTAGCCATTAGACTGCGGTACGACAGCGATCGGAGACGGCGGTTGGCCACCAATTCGATCCGCGCCCGGCGAGCACCGCAATTCGACCGTTTCTGGCCGCCATTCGCAGTACTCGCCGCGACTGTCGGCCCCGCTCTCTTCCTGCTCACCGGACTGGTGTCCTACCAGCACCGCGTCGCGTCCACGGATCTGCAAGCCGGCTGGCCGAACGCAGTGTGGTTGGCGGCGTGGCTTAGTTACGGCGTGGTTGGCGGCCTAATCCTGCATCGCATTCCAAGGCACTGGATGGGTCGACTGTTTGTGGCTATCACGCTGTCGGTTCAGGCCGCCGCTTTACTCGACGCGTTGGCGTTGGCGATGCAGCGCGATGCCTGGCCTGGTCATGCGGTCGCTGCGGTGGGCTGGTTGAGCGGTCCTCTGTTCCTGGCTCCGCAGCTTGCATTGATTACTGTGTTGCCGCTGCTGTATCCCAGTGGACGGCTGCCGCGGGGTCGGCGGCGGGTCCTGCTGCGGTGCTCTCTGCTCGCGGGGACGGTGTTGCTGGCAGGCGTTGCCGTTGCGCCGGGAAGATTGGACGGTCTTGCCCAGGACAATCCGATCGGTTTGTCATCCGCGCCGGGCGTCGCTTCGGCGCTGCAGTATGCCGGTGCAATCGGCGTGGTGTTGATGTGCGTCCTGTGTGCCGGCTCTCTCGCGCTGGTATGGCGGCGGGGGAGTCCGGATGACCGCCGTGCGCTTGCCTACCTCGCTGTGGCGGTGGGCGTCATCGCTCTCACGGTCGTTTCGTCGGTGCTGTTGGCGGCGTTGGCCGGCGACGGTCCTCGTCGTTACACCGGGCTATTCGAAGCGGCGGCATTGATGGCGTTGCCGGCGGCGACGGGTATGGCGATCCTTCGTGCGCAGCTGTTCGACATCGAATTGGTCCTGCGGCGCACGTTGACATATTTCGTTGTGTCGGTGCTCGTGGCCGGGGTTTATGTCCTGACGGTGGTGTTGCTCGGTCGGACCTTCCGGGTCAGCGATCGATTGTCGGTCTCGTTGGTCGTCCTGGCCCTGGCCGCGGCGGGACTGAGCCCGTTGCGCGAGCGGATTCAGCGCCAGGTCGACCGTGTGCTCTACGGGCGCCGCGGTGACCCGTACGGGGTGTTGCTTGAGCTCGACCAGCGACTAAGTCGCACCACATCTGCTGCCGGAGTTCTTCCCGCGCTGACCAAGACGATTGCCGACGGGCTGCAGGTGCCTTACGTCGGCATCGTGCTCCAGCAAGCGCCAGGCACGGCAGCAGTCAAGGCAACACACGGCGTATCTCAACCCGTTGCACGAGACTTGGAGCTACGTCATCACGGCGTGCTCGTCGGGCACCTTCAGCTCGCGGCGCGATCTCCGGGCGAGCGGTTCTCTTCCCTTGATGATCAACTGTTGGCGCAGGTCGTTGACCACGTGTCCGCCGCTGTCGCTGCGGTACGCCTCTCAATTGAGGCCCAACAATCCCGGGAAAGGCTGGTGCGAGCGTTGGAAGAGGACCGGCGCCGCATTCGTCGAGATCTGCACGATCACCTCGGACCGGTACTTGGCGGTGTCTCTCTGCAACTCGATGCGCTCGGGCGCCTAACCAAGGACCAGCCGCAACTGCAAGAACTGGCCGGCACAATCCGCAAAGAGGTCGGCGATGCGATTCAGGATGTGCGCCGCCTCGTACATGGAATGCGACCGCCGGTGCTCGACGAACTCGGTCTTGCCGACGCGGTCAGGCATTACGCTGCGAGCCTGTCCGAAGCCCTCCATGTCAGCGTCACCGCGCCGGTAGAACTGCCACCGCTGCCCGCCGCAGTCGAGGTCGCCGCGTACCGGATCGTCACCGAGGCGCTCACGAACTGCGTCAAGCACGCAGGCGCGGCTTCCTCGCACGTCTCCCTCAGCTGGTCCACCAACCCGGACACCCTCACAGTCGACGTCGGCGACGACGGGAAAGGCATGCCCACCCACTACCGGAATGGTGTCGGCCTGCACTCCATGCGCGAACGAGCGGCCGAACTCGGAGGAACACTGACAATCAGTTCTGATGCCCGGGGAGCATCAGTGCACGCCGAGCTGCCGTCGGGTGCGCAATGACGGTACGTGTGCTCATCGTCGATGATCACCCTGTGTTTCGCAGTGGCCTACGCAGCGCTATCACCGCGGCCGACGACCTCGAACTTGTCGGTGAAGCCACCGGCGGGACCGAGGCGATTGCTCAAGCGCGAGACAACAGCCCTGATGTGGTTCTCATGGATCTGCGCATGCCGGGTCTCTCCGGCGTCGAGGCCACCAAACGAATCCTCGCTTTCGACCCGAGTACCCGTGTCCTCGTCCTTACCATGTCTGACGACGACCAATCGATGTTCGCAGCCTTACGCGCCGGAGCCGTCGGCTACCTGCTCAAAGGCGTCAGTGAAAACGAAGTCACCGACGCCATCCGAGCGGTCAGCCGAGGCGAAGCATTGTTCGGCGCAGGCGTAGCCCACCGTCTCCTCGACCATGTCAGTGGTCGCACCCAACAAGCGCATCAATTTCCCGAGCTCAGCGCTCGCGAACACCAAATCCTCGACCTCATCGCATCCGGCTTCGGCAACGCCGCAATCGCGGGCCGTCTGTCGATCTCACCGAAAACTGCCCGCAACGCAGTATCGATCATCCTCAGCAAACTGAACGCGGAAGACAGAGCTGACGCGGTGCGAATTGCGCGAGCCTCCGGCCTCGGCGACCTGCAACAGTCCTGAGCTAGCGCTCACTTCCGAGCACGTACCAATTGATCTGAGGCGTCAAGTCAGTGTGGCGTGGTGCTCGCTATGGACGCCCGTGATCGTGTCTCGCGACGGTTACGCGGGGGTGGTCCGACGAAAGGTCTCGCCGTATGCGGTGACCAATCCGACGCCCATGCTCGGCTGATGCCACAGGTCGTCTGACGCGTTGTCAGGGGCACATGCCGATGATCGTCTACCTGTATCGAGAAGGCGAACCAAATCGCCCGGACATCGAGCCATGAGCGGATGTCTTGAGGTCGAGTATTCATCGTCTGCGCAAGCTGCCTGGGCCGCACGCATGCCGACGGCTATCGAGTGAACGACCTTCCGGGCCGCTGCTCAATCTGGATCGGTTAGTGGTTCGGCCCACGCGGCTCGATAGGCGGGCGCCGGCCAAGGTTCAGCGATGTAGATGCGCTCGTGAGAGATTGCGTCGCCACGCAAATCGAGGATTGCGACGACGGGATGCGGTTCGTCGCCCTCGATACTCATCACCATTTCTACGGCCGCCGTCGAGCCCAGCATCGCGCATCGGTGTACGAAGAAACGCGTCGGTCGACCGGGATAGGCCTGGCGGGAGGCAGTGATGTTGTCCCGTCCGCGAATGCGTTCGCCGCTCTGGACGTACTCGAGGATCGCGTCCTCCGTGTAGATCTCCGACGCAGACAGGTTGTCGACGCCGAGGAGTTCGAAGTGCCTCGTGATCGCAGCGGCGTTCACGTGCTAACCGTACGCACCGACCCTAGGCGGCCGTGACACGCGAGACGGGCGCCGCGACGCGCACACTCCTCCACCGCTCGTGGCCGCGAAAACGTCGGGTCAAACCGGCACTTGTGCGGGCGAACGCCACGAAGTAATCTACGCGAACGTTCGCGTAGGCGAACGTTCGCGTAGCCATCCCGCTCGACCACGAGCGTCCGCAGATCCGTCGTGGAGGTCGGCGTGTACGTCTCGCTGAAGGACGTTGCCTCCCGGGCGGGCGTCAGCTTCCAGACGGCGAGCAAGGTGCTCAACGGCCGGCGCGGCGCCGCATCGCCGGCCACCGTCGAGCGCATTCGCGCGGCCGCGCGGGAACTCGACTACGTACCCAACGCGTTGGCCCGCGGGCTGGTGCGTCGCGACGCGATCACCGTAGGAATCCTGACCGACGACTTCGCCGACGCGGCGCTGTCCCGGTTCGTAGCCGGCGCCCAAGCGGCCCTGGCCGCTCGAGGGCACCGCACCTTGTTGGTCGCGGCGAGCTCGGACATCGACGCGAGCGAGTCGCTGCACAAGTTGCTCGAGCACCGCGTCCACGGACTGCTGGTGGTGGCACCCAGTCTCGAGGCCGACACCTCCTTCAGCGGCGCGCTGCGCGAAGGGCTGCCGCTCGTCAGCCTGCACCACCTGCCCGGGACGTCGGCGGTGCTGCTGGGGTCCGACCACCGGGCCACGGGCGCCATCGCGGCCGAACACCTGATCGCCCTCGGACACCGCAACATCGCGACGATCACCGGCCCGCCACGCCGTCAGGTGGTCCGCATCCGCCACGACGGCTTTTGCCGCGAGTTGGCCCAGGCCGGCCTGGACCTGCCAGAGGGCCGGGTCGAGAACGCTGACTGGACGGCCGACGGCGGCTATTCGGCCGCCGCGCGGATTCTCGACCGCGATCCGACGCTTACGGCGATCTTCGCGCAGAACGACGAGATGGCGATGGGTGTGCTGCGCCTGCTGGCCGACCGGGAGCGCAGCTTCCCGCTCGAGGTCTCGGTGATCGGCTGTGACGACCTGCCCATGTCCCGCTTTCTGATCCCGTCCCTCACCACCATCCAGGTCCCCTTCGCGGATACCGGCGCCCGCGCCGCGGCGACGCTGCTCGATCTGATCGTCGGCAAGGCCGTCGCGCGCCGCGAGCTGCTGCCGGTGCAGCTGGTGGAGCGCGACTCGACCCGACCGCCGCCGCGTGTGCCCGGAGCGCCGCAGCCGCGAGCACCGGCGCGTCGAGCTGCGGCCCGGGCCCGACGTTCCCGCTCCGCCACCGCAGTCCCGCCCCCTCACGGCGCGAAGGAGCCGTCCCATGAATGATCACGCGTTCTCGCCCGAATCGGCGGGGCTCAGCAGGAGGGGCTTCCTCGGCGGAGCGCTCGCCCTCGGCCTCGGCGCCGGAAGTCTCGGCCTCGCCGGTTGCTCGTCACCTGTCTACAGCGGACTCGCCGGCTCGAATATCGACCCCGGCACGGTCGCGTACTGGAATCTCTTCGGCGGCGGCGACGGCACCCGCATGCAGGCCATGGAAGCCGGGTTCCAGAAGGCGAACCCGAAGATCGGCCTCTCGTCCGTGACGCTGGCCTGGGGCAACCCGTACTACACCAAGCTGTCACTGGCCACGATCGGCAAGAAGCCACCGGACGTCGCTGTCGCGCACCTCACCCGCATGAAGACGCTGCAGGCGGCGGGGCTGTTGCAGGAACTGAAACCTGGCGACCTGGCCCGGCACGGCATGTCGCCCGACAAGTTCAACGAGAGGGCCTGGAAGGCCGGGCTCGTCGACGGCAAGGTGTATGCGATCCCCCTGGACACCCACCCGTTCGTCTGCTTCTACAACACCGAAGTGTGCAAGAAGGCCGGCCTCCTCGACAGCTCTGGCGTGTTGAAGCCCATCGAGGGGGAGGACGCGTTCGTCGAGGCCCTCACCAAAGCCAAACACGTCACCGGCCAGTACGGCGCCACCATCGCCGTGGTGAACGAGACGTCCACGCCGTGGCGGATCTTCCAGAGCCTCTACAGCCAACTGGGCGGATCGGTACTTGCCGACGCCGGCACCCGGATCGTCATCGACGACGAGAAGGCGCTCAAGGTGCTGAACTTCCTGAGCAGCCTGAACGCCAAACGGATCATGCCCGGCCAGCTCGACTACCAAGGCTCGATCGCCCTGTTCAGCGCGGGACGAGCCGGGTTCTTCTTCCAGGGCGAATGGGAGATCTCCACGTTCCAGACGGCCAAGACGCCGTTCAGCATGGCCAAATTCCCCAACGTCTACGGGGGCAGCGACCACTACGCGGTGCAGGCGGACTCGCACACCCTGGTGCTGCCAAAGCGGCCGGCACGGACCCAAGCGGAACTGGATCAATCCCTGACGTTCGTCCGCTCGATGCTGGACCAGAGCGACACCTGGGCGGCGGGCGGTCACGTTCCGGCCTGGCTGCCTTACCGCAACAGCAGCGCGTACGCGAAGCTGACGCCGCAGTCGAGGTATGCCGCGGCGGCCGATGTCGCGGTGTACGACCCCGACGCGTGGTACTCCGGCTCGGGATCGGACTTCGAGATCATCTGCGGGGGCACCATCGGCGCGGTAATGGGTGGCCTGTCGTCACCGAAGGCCGGACTGTCGCAGATCAAGTCCAAGCTCTCTGTCCTCGCGAAGACGCAGCCCCCCACGTGACCGCGTTCCCTTCCGCATCCCATCGAAACCGGAGGCCATCGTGACGACCACCACCTATACCCCGCGGGCCGCCGATGCGCCTGCAGCCGAGGTGCGCCCCTACCGGCGTCGTCGCGGCGACGGACGCCCGGCAGCAGCGTTCCTTGCGCCCTTCGTCATCCTCTACGTGCTGTTCGTCATGGGGCCGGCCTTGTACGGCGTCGTGATCAGCTTCTTCGACACCAGCCTGGTGAAGTCGGGACTCGGCCGCTTCGCGGGATTCGACAACTACGTCGAAGCGTTCAAGAGTTCCGACTTCTGGAAGGCGATGTGGCACACGGTGCTGTTCACCCTGCTGACGACACCGCCGCTGGTGATCCTGTCGTTCATCTTCGCGTTGCTGGCCGAGCGGGCCACGCGGGGCAGGTGGTTCTTCCGGCTGGCGTTTTTCGCGCCGTACATCCTGCCATCGGCCACCTTGGCGCTGATCTGGATCTGGCTGTACACCCCCGGCCTGGGATTCGCATCGGCGACCGTGCACAAGTTCGGCGCTACGGCGCCCGGCTGGCTCGGTGACCCGAATTGGGCGCTGATCTCGATCGCGATCGCAACCGTCTGGTGGACGCTCGGGTTCAACTTCGTCCTGTACCTGGCGGGCCTACAGGAAGTGCCGCGGGAACTCTACGAGTCCTCGGCACTCGACGGCGCGTCCCAATGGCAGCAGATCCGACGGATCACGATCCCGCTGCTGACGCGCACCACCACCCTGGTGATCGTGCTTCAGGTCATCGCCTCAATGAAAGTGTTCGACCAGATGTACATCATGACCTCGGGCGGCCCGAACTTCAGCACCCGTCCGGCGTTGGAGTACATCTACGACATCGGCTTCACCGACTACCGAGTCGGTTACAGTGCGGCCGCGTCGACGCTGTACTTCATCCTCCTGCTGCTCGTGTCTGCGGTGTGGTTCGCCCAGACCCGTCGTTCCGAGAAGAAGGTGTGACGCCATGGCCACCACAACCCTGACCGAACAGGAGACCGCCGCTGCGCCGCGGACCCGTGCGACGTCGCGCACGGCGGCCGGATCCACCCTGTTCAACCGCCTCTGCGTCGGTGTCATGATCGCCTTTTCGATCATCTGGTTGATCCCGCTGCTCTGGGCCGCAGACACGGCCTTCAAGCCGAACGGCGAGACGGCGGATCTGCCGGTGACGTGGTGGATCAAGCACCCGACGCTCGCGTCGTTCAAGTCGATCCTCAAGCAGGGCGACATCTGGTACTGGTATGCGTCGAGCTTCATCACCTCGGCGGTCACGGTCGTCCTGACCGTGATAACTGCCAGCATGGCCGCATTCGCGTTGTCGCGCCTGAACTTCCGCTACCGCGGCGCGACGCTCGGTTTCATCCTCGCCGGCATCCTCATTCCGATCCAGGTGTTGTTCGTTCCGCTGTTCCGCGAAATCAGCGCGCTGGGCCTGCTGAACACGTACTGGTCGGTCATCCTTCCGCAGGTGCCGACGGCGATCGCCGTCTTCGTGTTCAAGCAGTTCTTCGACGGCCTGCCGAAGGAGCTTGAGGAGGCGGCGCGGGTCGACGGCGCCAGCATCTGGTGGGTCTACCGTGGCCTGGCCATGCCGCTGACGCGGCCGGCCATCGCCGCGGTGTCGATCTTCACGTTCATCTGGTCGTGGAACAACCTGCTGTGGCCGTTGCTCGTCTTGAGCAATCCGAAGCTGATGACCATCCCAGTCGGCCTGGCCACGGTCCAGGGCAACTTCGGTATTCGGTACGCCGACACTATGGCCGCGGCGCTGCTCGGGGCGCTTCCCCTCATCGCGTTATTCCTGTTCTTCCAGCGCCAGATCGTCGAGGGGGTGGCCGGCACCGGTCTGAAGGGCTAACCACATCGATCGCTCCGGGTCGCCCGCGGCGCGAGGACCTGGACGCCGTCGGACCCGCGACTGTTCGCGGGGTCCGACGCTCCGCATCACTTCCCATCCCGAAGGAGAACACGTGCAACGCTCGACCGTCACGATCGATCCCGCCCTGCCGGTGGCCGAGGTCGATCCCCGGATGTTCGGATCATTTGTCGAGCACATGGGCCGATGTGTCTACACCGGCATCTACGAGCCGACGCACGACTCCGCGGACGAGTCGGGCTTCCGTACCGACGTGGCGGACCTCGTCACCGCGCTCGATGTCCCGATCATCCGGTACCCCGGCGGCAACTTCGTGTCCGGCTACCAATGGGAGGACGGCATCGGGCCCCGGGAGGAGCGCCCCACCCGTCTGGACCTCGCTTGGCGCTCGATCGAGACGAACCAGGTAGGCGTGCACGAGTTCGCTGCGTGGGCCAACCGCATCGGCAGCGAAGTGATGATGGCGGTGAACCTCGGTTCACGGGGCATCGACGACGCCCGCCGCCTGGTCGAGTACTGCAACCATCCAGGGGGCACGGAGCTGTCGGATCTGCGCCGCAAGAACGGTTCGGCCAACCCGTTCGGCGTCAAGGTCTGGTGCCTCGGCAACGAGCTGGACGGGCCATGGCAGATCGGCTCGAAGACCGCCTACGAATACGGGCGCATCGCGCGTGAGGCCGGCAAGGTCATGCGGTGGGTCGACCCGTCCATCGAGCTGGTCGCCGTGGGCAGCTCGAACCGGCGGATGCCTACGTTCGGGCAATGGGAGACCACCGTGCTCGAAGAGTGCTACGACGTCGTGGATCACCTCTCGCTGCACAGCTACTACGAGGAGCGCCACGGCGACCGCGACAGTTTCCTGGCTAGCGCTGTCGAGCTCGACCGGTTCATCGACGAAGCCGTCGCGACCTGCGACGCCGTCCGCGCGCGGGGCCGCCACCAGAAGCTGATCACCTTGTCCGTGGACGAGTGGAACGTCTGGTACCAGTCCCGCTTCGCTCAGATCCGGGACTCCTCGGAGTGGGAGACGGCGCCGCGTTTGATCGAGGACACTTACTCGGTCGTCGACGCGGTCGTGGTCGGTGACCTGATGATCTCGCTGCTGAAGCACGCCGACCGCGTGAAGATCGGCTGTCTGGCGCAACTGGTCAACGTGATCGCGCCGATCCGGTCGGAGCCGAATGGTCCGTCCTGGCGGCAGACCACCTACCACCCGTTCGCGCTCACGTCGGCCAACGGTCGGGGGACGGTCCTGCACACACCGGTACGCAGCGCATCGCATGAGACGAAGTGGCTGGGCGAGGTGCCACTGCTCGACCTGGTCGCCGTCCACCACGGCGAGGCCGACACCGTCGTCGTCTTTGCGGTGAACCGGTCGCAGAGCGAGCCAACGACCGTGGACCTCGACGTCCGCGCGCTCGGGGGCGAACTTGTGGTCGACCACGTGGCGCTGTTCGACGATGACCCCGACGCGGTGAACTCGGCGCAGCAGCCGGACCGGGTCACGCCTCGGCGCATGGACAGCGCAGCCGCCGACGGCGGGACGCACAGCGTTGTGCTGCCCCCGTTGTCGTGGAACATGCTCACCCTGCACCGACCCTGACTGCCCGTCAGCCCTTCGGGACGGCCAGGGCTGAATGCGTCAGCGCGCGTCAGCTGAGGTGGAACCCACCTTTGGACCCGACCCAGCTGGAGCGCACGGCCAAGCCCTTGACCTTCCACTTGTATTTTGCAAGTGTTGCTCGCATGAGCCTCTTCGTCACATGCCCGGTCAAGGACGTAGAGCGCGCGACCGCGTTCTACGAAGCCCTCGGTTGGACCCTCAACGCCGAGATGTCCGATCACAACGTGTCTTGCTTCGCAATCGCGCCCGCCCAGTACGTCATGCTCGGCAGCCACGAGATGTACGCGAGCGTCGGCGGTGCCGAGGATCTCGTCGGCGGACCCGACACCCCCTCGAAGGTCACCGTCTCGTTCGACCTCGACAGCCGCGATGCGGTTGACGAGCTTGTCGAACGCGCCGGCGCCGCCGGTGGGAGGGTCGGCGACACCGACGACTATCCCTTCATGTATCAACGCCAGTTCGACGACCCCGACGGCTACCACTACTCGCCGTTCTGGATGAAGCCGGACGCCGATCCGAACGCGTGAGCGACCTCGCCGCGGCCCTCAACATCGTTGGAGCACGGTGGTCCCTACTTGTCGTAGAGCGGCTGCTCGACGGTCCGCAGCGATACGGGGACCTGCAGCGCGACCTCGGAGTGCCGACGAACATTCTCGCGACCCGCCTGCGCGAGCTCGAGGCCGCCGGCGTGATAGTTCGTCTGCCCTTCCGGCACAACACGCGCGCCTATGCGCTGACCGAGCGCGGGCTTGCATTGCGCGAGGCGATTATTGCGCTCAGTCGCTGGGGCAGAGAGACCGTTTAGGCAGTGACGCGCTCATCGGCAATTCCGGACATCGGTGCCGAGCGTGGATCGCGGCTTGCGGACGTCCGGCCCGCGCATTGTTTGCGGTAAATGCCGTCGCGAGTGTCCGCGACACTGGACGCCATGAACGCGAAGATCACCCGTATCAATCCCGAGCAGATCCACGCCACGGCCGGCTATCACCACATCACCGTCGTGGAAGCTAGCCGCACCGCATACCTCGCGGGCCAGTGCCCCCTCGATCCCGATGGCACTCTGACCGGTCACGGCGACCTCGACGCACAGATCGACCAGGTCGTGACCAACGCCCTGACCGCGTTGAACGCCATCAGCGCGCCACCGGAGTACGTTGTGCGCTCCGTCATCTACGTGGTCAGCGCCGAGTCGGCCGTCCTGGGCGCTGCGTGGCGGCGGCTGACGTCTTCGGCCCTCGCCCCCGCGTTCACCGCCGCAAGCACGCTGCTGGGCGTTGCTCAACTCGGCTACGAGGGCCAACTGATTGAGATCGATCTGACTGCCGCCTTGCCGAACTCGAAGTAGCACGGACATCGTCGGTAGCACTCTCGGCGGCTACTTGTTTCATTGACCCACGGCCACGAGAGTGCGGGTGGACCCGCGCCCCTAATGATCCGTCGGCGCGCATGGCAGTTCGGCGCCGTTCGCCCAATCGACGCTAGGCTCGCGCGGTCCGTGAGGTACTAGCGGTGCCGGACTGCGACTCGCATGGACGCCGGGCCGGCCCAGGGCTTCCCGTTACACGGCCGTCGCGTTCGGGCGCCCCTAGCGGCGGTGGCTTACGATCGAACGCACTCGGCACGACTTGGTCGGAGGCGGCATGTCCTACGAGGTGAATTTTCACGAGGTCTCGCCCGTCGGTTTGGAGTCTTCGCCGGTCGCGGCCAGCCTCGCCGGCTTGCGGGCGAACGAGGCGCGCTACTTCAAGAACAAGTACGACCACGTGTTCACGGTGCAACCTGCCGGGGAGACCCAGGCGATCATCGAGTGGGTAGGTCGAATCCTCAAAGAGGAACGCGACATCGTCATATCGTCGCGGCCATTGGAAGTGGCTGATATCGAGGTCGACAACATCCGGTGGCCGTACGTCTTCTACGAGAGCGGCCTTGCCATCAACGTCCTTTATGCGCTCGACCAGACGGGTAAGCGTGCAGTCGGTTTCAAACTCTCCGACGGGATGGACGTGCCGGAAGAACTCGCATCGAAGTTCAAATTCGCCAGACAGAAGTCCAAGCTGGCCGGCACGATCCGGGGTTCGTATTTCAACATCAAGAACGAACACCCACCGCCCGCGCGAGGCAGTTAGTTGGTCACGCTCGCTACGGCTAAGGATGGCGATGGTTGAGTGGCGGGCCGCGCGCGCAAAGGTTGCAGGCTGGCGCCTCAGCTCGAACTGGAAGCAGGCATGAGCACAACCATCGGAGAGCGGGCAACCCAGTCCTCGATTGAATACGGCTGGTCGGCGTACCACGGCCGGATGCGGTGTGCTTCCTCGGCGAAATGGCGACGCTTCATCTGATCCGCGACCTCTTTGGCGACGACTCGGAGGTCACGGGCCGGCTCGCGCAGATGCAGAATCGCGTCGGGGTGGCCGCGCAGGTTTGCCAACCAGTTTCGTGCGCCCGGTGTTCCTGTTACCACGATCTGCCCGTCGATGATCACGTACCAGATCTCGACGCGGCGGCTTCGGCCGCTTCGGCGTCCAATGGTGCTCAGGTCGCACGTCCCCGTGAGCGGCAAGGCGTCGGCGTCCACGGCGCCAAGAGTAGGCGGGTCACGGCCGCGTCGACCTCGGTAAGCCGTGCCTATCAGACGGCTACGTGCGCATCGCGATCGCCACGCACGGTCATGTCCGCGCAGGGACGATGCCCTACGTGCGTTGCGATTCCTCATCCGGGCGACGCATTGCCCACTCATGCGGCAGCGCAGCGAACCACATCACGTCGCAGCGTTTGCCCTGCCAAACGCCGTGTGCGCGCATCGTTCCCTCATACACAAACCCCGCTCGCCGAGCCACCGCGACTGAACCCTCGTTGCCCGCGACGATCGTCAGGAAGACGCGAGCTGCTCCCACGTCGAACAACCAGCGCGTCATCAGGATTACCGCTTGAGTCGCATAACCGCGCCCTCTCGCATTTGGTGCGATCCAGTAACCGAACTGCGCTACGTCCTCTTTTGACCAGCTGTCGACGCCACAGCAGCCGACCAGTTCGTCGGATCTTGCGTCCAGGACTGCGAACGCAACGCCAGCGGGTGTCCCAGTCGCGGCGAACGCACGCCAGTTCAATGCGAATTGGTCGATGATGGCCTCAGCGTCCGTCGTCGAGAGCGGCGGAGTCGGATGTCCTTGTCGGTCGTGGGTGCCGTTGTAACGCCGGATCGCAGAGTCGGCGCTTGCCCCCGCCATGAACCGAGCGTCACCGCTCGACCAAGGCCGCAGGGTGACCAGGCCGTCGGTGAGCGTCAGGGCCGGACTTTCGGGAAGCACGTGACCATATTGACATCGCCGGACCCGGCGTGCTGGCGCAGCGCCTTTGGTTTGACGAGCGGGCTAGCCGGTCTCGAGCCGCCGTTGACCAATCTGCGCTTTCGTGAAGACCCTGTCCCGCAACGCCCGCCCGAGCAAGCGCCCACCCGCGACGCCTCAACCGGCGTAGCGCGCGGCGCCGGCGTTGGCGAGTGCGTCGGCCCGCTCGTTGCCCTCATCACCGGAGTGGCCTTTGACCCATTGCCAATGGACTGTGTGCCGCGCGACCTGCTCGTCGAGCGCCCGCCACAGATCCGCGTTCTTGACCGGCCTCTTGTCGGTCGTGACCCAGCCCCGGATCTTCCACCTGTGTATCCATTGCGTAATGCCTTGCCTGACGTACTGGCTGTCGGTGTAGAGGGCGACTTCGCACGGCCGCTTCAGTGCCGCGAGCGCCTCAATCACAGCAGTCAGCTCCATGCGGTTGTTCGTAGTCACCGCCGCACCACCGATGAGGTCGCGTTCGTTGGGACCGCTGCGAAGCCAAGCACCCCAACCCCCTGGACCAGGGTTGCCTTTGCATGCGCCGTCGGTGTAGATCACAACGCTCGTCGAGGCAGACACAATGGTCAGACTAGATCTCGTGGGTTCGGTCGGGTCTTGCCGATCCTGAGCGTCAACGCGAATCGGCGCAGGCTGGTGCAGTCAGGCCGCCAGCCGCTGGAGTCGTGCATCGTCCGCGGGCTGTGGGGCTGGTAGTACGTGGTGAAGGCGCGTGTATCGCCATGCCAGCCGGGTCCAGGCGATGGCACCGAGGGCGAACCATGGCCCGTAGCAGAACGTGAACCAGCGCGATAGGTGCAGGAAGTTCGCGTGCTGGTCAGCCGGTATGTGCTCCAGTCCGGTGAGCACGAGGTTGAACTCGACGTAGATGTCGACGCTGCGCGCGATGAGTAGCACGGCGCCGAACCAGGTCAGCACGATCAGCGTGCGCCGGACCAGGGTTTGGCGTGCTTCCGGCCAGTCCTGGACGGTGGCCATGGCCACGGCCGCGCCGCACAGGCAGAACAGGGCGATGCCGGCGCACGAGATCGCCATGCCGCTGCCGGCGTCGCGCACGACCCGGTCGCTGAGCGCGGTGCCCAGCCCGTCCTTGCGTCCGGTGGCCCAGTAGGTGTGTGGTGCGGCGAACACGATCGCCCAGGCGGCGGCCAGATACGCGGCGGTGCGGTGCTTCATCGGGGGCTCCGTTTCGGGGTGGTGACGGTCAGGATGGCTAGGCCGGTGGCCAGCACGGCGGGACCGCATACGGCGAAGATCCACGGCGCGAACGTGAACACGCCCCAGATGACGGTGGCGATCCCGGCCAGGTTGAGTGCCGTGCCGACCCGGACGGCAATCGAGGGGCGGGCGCGGCCGGTGGTGCCGCGCACCACCTGCAGCGCCTTGTCCTGCCTCGCGCAGGCGATCAGCAGCACACCCATGACGGCGAACCAGAGCTCGAAGTAGCCGAGATTGGCCCAGTCGAAGTGGCGCAGCTGACGCGCGGTCACCCGGCCGTCGGTCGGGTAGCCGACCGCGCCGGCGAGGCGAAGGCCGCAGAACGTGCTGTAGAGCCCCCAGTGCGCCAGGGCGATCACGGCACCAGTCCAGGCCGTGCCGCGGCGCACAGCAGGCGGCAGCGCGGCGCCCCAACGCCGGGTCAGCGCCAGGCAGGTCAGGCCCGCCCCGGCGATGACGACGCATGCTCCCCAGTTGGCCGTCCGGAACCCCGACTGGTGACCGGTGATGCCGATCGGGGTGCTGAGCCCGCCGAGGGCCCAGTAGATGTGGATCGGGAGGTATCCCAGCGCCCAGGTGAAGCCCAGGCTGCCCAACGCGCGACTGGAAAGCCGTCGCCTGGACCGGACTAGGCGGACGCGGGGCGTGCGAACGAGCGACGTGGTCATGGCTGACAGCCTGTCCGGAACGGAGACCGATCGCGTCGGAGCATCGGCTGGTTCGGATCCGACCGCGGGATGATCGTCAGGCGGGCCGGATCAGACCGTGGTCGTAGGCGAAGATCACGATGTGCACGCGGTCACGCAGCCCCAGCTTGGCCAGGATGCGACCGACATGGGTCTTGACCGTGGCCTCGGACAGGTACAGGCGCCGGGCAATCTCCGGATTGGCGTAGCCGTGCGCGATCTCGACCAGAACCTCGCGCTCGCGTTCGGTCAATGCTGCCACCGCGGCCTGGTCCGGTGACCGCGGCTGGCCGCGCGACAGGTGATCGAGCATCCGTCGCGTCGTCGACGGCGCGATCACCGCGTCGCCGGAGTGCACGCTGCGGATCGCCGCGATCACCTCAGCGGCCGAGGCGTCCTTGAGCAGGAAGCCGCTTGCGCCGGCCCGCAGTGCCGCGTAGGCGTAGTCGTCGAGATCGAAGGTGGTCAGCACGATGACCTGCGGCGCGTCGTCGCGGGCGCACAGCGCCGCGGTCGCGTCGACGCCGTTCATCCTCGGCATCTGCACGTCCATCAACACCACGTCCGCCAGTGTCGCCGTCAGCACCGACAGCGCCTGCGCGCCATCGCTGGCCTGGGCAACCACCCGCATGTCCTCACACGCGTCGATCACCATGGCCAGCCCGGTGCGGACCAGCTCCTGATCGTCGACGAGCGCCACCCGGATCGTCACGCCGACTCCACCGTTCGGGGGAAGCGGGCATGCACCCGGAAGCCGCGCTCGCGTGGCGCCGCGCTGAACGTGCCGCCGACGGCGACGATCCGCTCCCGCAAGCCCGCAAGACCCGCACCAGCCCCCGGCACCGCACGCTCGACCGACCGGTCGTGCCGCCCCGGAGCGGCACCACCGCCGTCATCGACGACCTCGACCGTCAGCCCGTCCGGCGCCCAGCACAGCGCGACCCCGATTTGCGCGCTCGGCCCGGCATGCTTGATAGCGTTGGTCAGTCCCTCCTGCGCGAGCCGGTAGACGGCCAGCTCGGTCGCCGGCCCGACCGCGAAGCGCGCGCCCGACTCGGTCAAAGCGGCATCCACGCCGCCCTCCCGCACGCCGGCGACCAGTCGCGGCAGATCCGCCAGCGTGGGCTGCGGCGCGGCCGCCACCTCCACAGCCGCGGCTGCGTGCTCCGTCCCCGGCTCACGCAGCACGCCGAGCAACCCGCGCATGTCGCGGAGCGCGGACCGGCCGGTGTCCGCGATCGTCCGCAAGGCCCGCTCGGCGCCGCGCGGATCCTGCTCGGCCACGAACGCACCCCCCTCGGCTTGCCGGACGACTACGGCCAACGCGTGCGCCACGATGTCGTGCATCTCCCGGGCGATACGCGCCCGCTCCTCCAGCGCGGCGAACCGGGCAGCCTCGGCCCGATCGGTGACCACCCGCTGGCTGCGCACCAGGGCGAACCGGCCCAGACTCCAGGTCAGCACCACGATGAGCGCCAACCCGACACCGACATAGAACACGACCAGCCAGCTGCCGTTCGCGACCTGGCGGAGCGTATGGGCGGTCGTGCCGGTCGTGATGCCGACACCGGCCAGCGCGATGACCAGGGCGGCGCGGCTGCGCGCCGTGTTCGTCCGCGCGGCCACGCTGTACAGGAGGACCAAGAACACCAGACTCGACGGCAGGAACGATGCCGGCACCCGAGTCGGCCCGCCCGACACCGGATGCAACACCCGCGCGTCCGGGGCCAGCGCGATCACCAACAGCACGGCGCTCGCCACCAGGTAGGCCACCTCGGGCGCGTGCTGCCGGAATGCGACCGTCACATGCAGCACCCCGAAGGCGGCGACCAGCACAATTTGCCAGCCGCGTTGCCAGTGCAGCCCCTGCGCACCGCTGACCGACAGCGCGCCCAACACCGCAAGTAGGGCCAGCGCAAGCAGCACCCCACTCGCCCAGCCGTGCGTCCGGTTCCAGCGCTCCACACCGCCCGCCCAATGCGCAGTGGGTTCCGGCCCGGTCACGCCGTCGATCGTAGGGCGCCGGAGAACACCGCCTTCGGCATGTCCCGCCAAGTGGCACACCTCGGCGACGACCCACGGACACCTCCATCACGCTCTATAGTCGTTATGTGACGACCTCCGAGATGGTGCCTCCGGAGGAGCTCGCGTTTAACTTCCGCTCCGGACGGTTGTGCCTGGCGTTCGTGGCGACTGTCGGGGAGCGCTGGCGCGGAAGGTACGAACGCCTGCGGCAGCCGGCCGACCTCTCGCGTTGGTACCGCGCGGCCGGGCTGATCGACGTCGAGATTCCCGTCACGAGCGCCGGGCTTCGGGCCGCGCGTGAGGTGCGGGAGGCGATCTACGGCCAGGCGCGGCGCGTGATCGGAGGCGGGAACTGGTCCAGAGCGGACGAGGCCATCGTCAACGCGGCGGCGGCGCGTCCGAGCCTCGTTCCCGTCCTCCGGTCGGGTTCGGTGATGCTCGTCCCGCCGCCGAGAGGTGCTGAGCCGGCGGCGTTGAGCACCGTGGCCCGCGACGCCATCGACATGTTCGCGAGCGTCGATCCAGGGCGTCTGCGCGAGTGCGAGAGCGAGCAGTGTGGACTGCTGTTCGTGGATACGAGCCGACCCGGCAAGCGGCGTTGGTGCTCGAGCGAGGCATGCGGTGGCAGGGTGCGGGCGGCGAGCTACCGGCAGCGGGTCGCGTCGGAGAACCGATAGAACACCTACCAGCCGGCGATCGTCAGTTCGGACTTCCGCCAACGTCATGCCCGAGGTATGTCGTAGGTACTGATCTCGAGGAGATTGCCGTCAGGATCGCGGCATGCGGCGGGTGCTCCGCGCCCGCTCGATGGAGGTTGATCTTGCTGTGGCCGAAGGTGAGCGCGCGTCGCCCGTCGCCGAATTCGATCGGTCGCATTCCGAGCACGCGTGCGTAGAACTCGATGGAGCGCTCGACGTCGGAGACCGTCAGGACCAGGTGATCGATACCCGTGATCGTGACCGCGCCCAGCGGGTGCGGTGCTTCGGTTTCGAGGGCCCAGGCCCGTCGCGCCGCAGGCGAGAGCAGGTCGGCCGCCCGCTCGAAGAACCTTCGGAGAGCCGCCCCGTGCCGCGCCGCGAGTTCCGCACTGTGATTCACCACGTCGAATTCGTTCGCCGCGGTGATCTCCATCAACGCTCGCGCGTCCGCCTGGGCCAGCAACCGTTCGCCACCGGTGAACCGGTCGCGGAACCGTGGCGGACGGTCAGTCTCGAGCCGCGGATAGACGACGTCGCGGTCACAGCTCGCGTAGAGGTAAACAAGAGCCTCTGTCTGTACTCCGACGATCTCGGCCAGGCTGGCCCGCTCGGTAGCAGGCAGGAGGCTGCTGTCGAAGCCCGCGGTGCCGTAGACCGCGTGACATAAGCCCGCGAGCTGCAACTCCCCGCCCGCCCCCCAATCAGCGAGCACCCGTTGAACACGATCGAGGTGTTCGAGCAGCGTGCCGCCCGGATGTGGCAGCTCGGCCGCTCGGAGGCTGCGGAGGAAGTCGCGAACACGGTCCAGTGAGGTCATCGACGCTGACATATCACGAGTTATAGTCGTGACGCAGAAACGCTGGCAAGCCGACGTGATCCAGGCAACTCCGCGACCCGCTCGGGGCGCGAGCCGGGTCGCATCCCCACCGTGGTGCATCTACTGCTCATCGGGGCAGCCGGCGCCCAAGCGGGTTCGGACGGCACCGGCGCCGACGTGAAGAATCATTCTTGCTCCAGAGCGACGGTGTTCTGGCCCACCGCGATTCGCCACTGTCCACCACGGCGATGCCACACGTAGGTGGGAAGGCCGCGTTGCCGCGGTGCCAACGGTTCGCCGTCGGACGTGAGGTATTCCGAGGTCACGGCGGTCACGGCAACGTCCGCCGTGATGAATCGGATGTGCTGTACGTCGTAACGCACCGTCCCGTCAGCGAAGGCGCCCGGCAGCACCTTCCGTGTGAACGCAGCAATCTCGTCGCGACCGACCAGACGTTTACCGCCGGCCGTCACCCAGACAGCGTCGGCGTCGAACAGCGCGACGAAACCGTCGACGTCCTCAGCGCGCTGCGTGCGCTCGAGTTCGGCCACCAGGGCCACAAGATCACTCGTAGAACGCGGGCGCATGACGGAGCGTCATCCACTGCTCGTACTCGTGCTGGATCCACAACTGCCCACCGGACTCGGCGAGGTCCTTGCGCGCCGCGTCGAAGGACGCGAGCGTGGCGTCCCGATCGTGGTTCAGGCTGGGCACGATGTCGTGGCTCCAGTTGTGCGGCGAGTGCGTGACATCGCCGGAGAGCAGGACGGACCCGGTCTCGCGCAGCGCGAGCAGCAAAGCCTGGCTGCCCGGCGTGTGACCGGGATAGCGCTTGATCACGACCGTCCCGTCGCCGAACACGTCATGGTCGCCGTGGAGCCGGGTCACCCGGCTGCTCCGCAGCGCCGCGTAGCGGTCGGCGTCGAACCCGAACGTTGCCGGATCCGGGCCGAACGCAGCCTCGTACTCGTCGTCCTGGACGAGCAGTTCCGCAGCAGAGAACAGGTTCGCGTTGCCAACGTGGTCCGGATGGAAGTGCGACAGCCCGAGATAGCGGATCTGTTCCGGCACGACACCGAGCTCGGCCAGTTGATCGCGCAGACCCACCTTCACGTAGAACCGAGCGACCCCCTCGATCTCGACACCGTCGACGACGTCGAGCAGCGCATCGCCGAGACCGGTGTCCCAGAGCAGCAGTCCGGCCGGGTGGTCCACGAGGTAGGACGGTGCGGACAGCAGCCGGTGCGTGCCCGGTGGAGCCGTCGGGTCGAACACCGACCAATCCAGGATGTCGATCAATCCTCCGTCGAGCACGTACAGGCGCATTGGAATCCTTCATTGTTTCGGGCACGAGAGTTCTCACCGGGACGACGAACGAAGAACGCCGCGCGGGACAGATCCAGTTCGCCGATCTCAGCCGGTGGACGAGGAAGTCGACGATCGCATCACCGTGCACGATCGGATGACCGGCTTCGTCGACGAATGCCCGCAGTGGGGCGAATCCATGATCAGGAAATGACGAAGGTCCCAGGATGCGGGAACCGTGGCTCCCCCGACTGGACTCGAACCAGTAACCCTTCGATTAACAGTCGAATGCTCTGCCAATTGAGCTACGGGGGATCGCCGTTCGCGCCGCCTGCCAGGCGTCGCAGCCGGGCCAGCTTATCCCACGGTCCGGGGGCCCCGCGCCAGGGTTAGAGTGGGCCGACCTACTTCTGGAGGAGTTCACGATGAAGCTCTCGTTCCTCGTCGGCGGCGCCATCGGCTACGTCCTGGGCGCCCGCGCCGGCCGGGAACGGTACGAGACCATCATCGCGTTCGGCCGCAAGGTCGCGGGCAGCCAGACGGTCCAGTCGACCGCAGGCGTGCTGAGGGCCCAGGTCGACACCGCCAAGGGCCAGGCGCTGCAGTCGGTGACGGCCAAGCTGCGCGGCGGGGGCGCCGTCCGGCAGAGCAGCGACGGGACGAACGGCCACCGCGGCTAACGCCACCACCGCAGACCTAGTCCCGGTCGTCACGCCATTCCGATCGCAGGGTGACCCGCTCGGCCTCGAGCTGCGCCCGCAGTTCGGGGGAATCCGCGACGCCCTCCAATCGCACCAACCAGACCACGCCGTCGCGACCTGGGATGCGCCGCGCCACGAACCTCGCCACGCCGCCATCGACGCTGCGCAGCTCCGAGCGCACCACGTTCGCCTCGACCCGCTTGCGCACTACGGCGGGCAGGTCACGCGGCTCCGACAGCGCGGCTGTCACCGGCGGCCGGTCGACGAGCAGCAGGTCGTCGACGACCTCGGCCTCGATCACCGTGAGCTCGTCGTCGCGCCAGACGGCCTTGTCGATGTACTGCCAACCGATCAGCCTCGGCCCGTCGGGCTCCGGCCACCACAACCCGGCCGGCGTCGCCACCACGGCGCCGCCCGACGCCGCATCGGCCCACGAGAGCACCCGTTCGTCCCTGGGCAACCGGGACACCACGTCAGCGGGCGGCACCTGCCGCCGATGGAACAGCGCCATCACTGTCCGCCGATCGCCCGCTCGCGCAGACTGCGCCGATAGGTCTCCAGCGAGATCAGTTCACCGAACAGCCGCTTGTGCTCCTCTTCCTGCTCCTGCGGATTCATCCGCTGCAGCTTCGACTTGAGCGCGGCGACCTGGCGGGCGGCGACGATCTCGTGCATGCGGGCCAGCACCGCGTCGGCGTAGCGGTCCTGGGCTTCGGCTCCGGCCCGCAGGGGCTCGACCGCCAGCGCATGCACGCCGCTGCGCAGGGCCTCGTCACTCAGATTGGCCTCGACCGACGACGTCCAGGCCGGGCCGGTGACCGCGGCTGCGGTACCGCCCGCGGCCGCGATCGCCCCCCGTAGCTTGCGGTGGGCCGGTAGCAGGAACGCGTCCTCTGACAACGCGTCGAACTGCGGCCCGGCAATGCCGGGCACCTGCAGCGCGACCTTGAGCACCTCGCGCTCGACCGAAACCACGGCCTCGTCGACCTTGGTCGGCCCGACATCAGCCGGCGAGGAAGGCCGGGCGCCGGATCGTTGCTCCGTCGAGCGCACCAGTCCGCGCACCCGCGCCACGACGTCGAGGGGATCGCCCACGCCGACCAGCCCGGCCACGCGCCGGGCGTACTCGTCCCGCAGCGAACGATCCTTGATCTGAGCCACCAGCGGGACGCCGCGCTCGAGCGCGTTGACCCGGCCTTCGGCGGTGTCGAGGTCGAAGCGGCCGACCGTGGCCCGCAGCACGAACTCCACGAGCGGGATGCGGCGGGCCACGAGGTCCAGTACCGCGGTGTCCCCCGACTTCATCCGCAGGTCGCAGGGATCCAGACCGGTCGGCTCGACGGCAACGAACGTCTGCGACATGAACTTCTGGTCATCGCCGAACGCCCGCTCGGCCGCCTTCATGCCCGCGGCGTCACCGTCGAAGGTGAAGATCACCTCGCCGCTGAAGGCATCGGAATCCATCAGGAGGCGGCGCACCACCGAGACGTGATCGGAGCCGAAGGCGGTGCCGCACGTCGCCACCGCGGTGGTCACGCCGGCCAAGTGGCAGGCCATCACGTCGGTGTAGCCCTCGACGATCACCGCGCGGTGCTGACGGGCGATCTCGCGCTTGGCCAGGTCGACGCCGTAGAGCAGGTGGCTCTTCTTGTAGATCGGCGTCTCGGGCGTGTTGAGGTACTTGGCCTCGATCTTGTCGTCGTCGTAGAGGCGCCGGGCCCCGAACCCGACCACGTCACCGGTGACGTCGCGGATCGGCCACAGCAGCCGGCGGTGGAACCGGTCGATGAGCGAGCCGCGGCCGGACTCGCGCGCGAGGCCGCCGAGGGTGAGCTCGGCCGCGGTGAAGCCCTTGGCCAGCAGGTGCTTGGTCAGCTCCTCCCACCCGGCCGGGGCGTAGCCGCAACCGAAGTGCTCGGCGGCCTGTTCGTCGAAACCTCGCGAGGCCAGGAACTCGCGAGCCGGGCGGGCGTCCGGGGTGCGCAGCTGCTCGGCGTAGAACGCGGCCGCCACGGCATGCGCCTCGACCAGCCGGGCCCGCTGCCCGTGCGCGCCCGTCGGTCGCGAGCCACCCTCGACGTACCGCAGTTGCACGCCGGCCCGAGCGGCCAGCCGCTCGACCGCCTCGGCGAAGTCGAGGTTCTCGATCGTCTGGACGAAGCGGATGACGTCGCCGCCCGCCGAGCAGCCGAAGCAGTGATACAAGCCGCGTGACGGCGACACTGACAGCGACGGCGACTTCTCGTCGTGGAACGGGCAGATGCCCTTGAGATTGCCGCCGCCGGCATTACGGAGCTGGACGTGCTCGCCGATGATGTCGGCGATCGGCGTCTTCTCCCGGACGAGGGCGATGTCCTCGTCTCGAATGCGCCCGGCCACGCCGTGAGTCTAAGCGCGCGGGCTGACGCGGCGACGCCGCCGCCACCCAATCCGACCCACCAGCTCAGGTCGTGGCGTCGTGGTACGACGGCGCGTAGGACAGGCCGACAATGGCGCCTTCGGGCGAGAGCAGCCGGGCGACCGTCTGGCCCCACGGCTCGGTGCGCGCGCCGTGCAGCAACCCGTAGCCCTGTTCCTCCAGTTCTGCGGCCCCGGCCGCGACCGAATCGACCGTCTCGAGCTCGAACTCGATGCTGACCTGCGGCACCGGGTGCTCGGCCGGCCATTCCGCGGTGCCGAAGCAGGCCTGCGCCGCCTGCGTCAGCGGCCAGACGCCGAAATGCTTGCTGCCGCCGACATGCTCGCTGGCGTAGTACTCGCCGTCGAGCTGTTGCAACGGCAGTCCCAGCGCCTCGACGTAGAGCTTCCGGCTCGCGACCGGGTCCGGTGCCACCACCGCGACGCTGGCGATGAACTTGACGTCCATGAATCCTCCTTCGACAAGCCACTGACGCTCCGCGCGTCTGCGCGCCGCCTCGACCAGCTAAGCGGCGTCAGCCCGAACGCGCCAGACGCTCGTGCCAGGCCACGGCCGAGGAATCGGTCAGCTGGGCCACCTGGTCGATGACGACGCGCAGCCGACCGGCGTCGTCGGCCGCCGTCTCCCATGCCGGGGCGAGCCCGCGGTCGAGCGTGGCGGGCGCGTCGGCGGCGATCAGCTCGACCAGTTCGACCAGCAAACCCCGCTGCCGGGCCTGTCGCTCGACCGAACCCGGGCGCTGCATGACGAAATGCGCGGCCAGCGCCTTGAGCAGGGCGCACTCGGCGGCAATCGCCTGCGGCACCACGAGTTCGGCGACGTAGCGAGTGAGCTGACCGTCGCCGTACCCGGCGCGGGTGGCCTCGATCGCCGCACCCGCGAAGCGTCCGGTCAGCTCGCTGGTGGCCCGCTTGGCCGCCGTCTGGGCCAGGTACGAACCGTCGTACCCGGCCAGGTCGCGCAGCGTGGGCAGGTCGAGCAGTTCGTCGAGCACCGGCGCGAGTTCGGCTGGTGAGTGTGCGGAATACAGGCTGCTCGCCACGGTGCACAGCGTCTCGCGGGTGCTGTCCTGGACGTGGCTGAGCCGGATGAGCCCAGCGTGCACGCCGTCCTCGACGTCGTGAACCGAATAGGCGACGTCGTCGGCCCAGTCCATGACCTGGGCCTCCAGGCAGCGCCGCCCATCGGGCGCGTCGGCCCGCAGCCATTCGAACGCGGCCAGGTCGCTGTCGTACACCCCGAACTTGCGAGTGCCGTCGCGCCGCGGCCACGGATACTTGCAGGCCGCATCGAGCACGGCCCGGGTCAGGTTCAGCCCGCCCGGCGCCCCCGACGGCAGCAATACTTTGGCCTCGAGTCGGGTCAGGATGCGCAGCGTCTGCGCATTGCCCTCGAAGCCGCCGCACGCTCCGGCCACCGAGTCCAGCGCGTCCTCCCCGTTGTGTCCGAACGGGGGGTGCCCGATGTCGTGGGCCAGCCCGGCCGCGTCGACGACGTCGGGATCGCAACCGAGCGCGGACCCGATCTCTCGGCCGATCTGGGCGACCTCGAGTGAATGCGTCAACCGGGTGCGGGGGAAGTCGTCCTCCCCCGGTACGACGACCTGGGTCTTGTCCGCCAGCCGCCGGAAGGCGTACGAATGCAGCACCCGAGCCCGGTCCCGCTCGAACTCACCGCGCGCGGCGGCGCCGAAGGCCGCGCCCGCACGCTTGGCCGGTTCGCCGACCCGGCGTTCCCGATCGGCCGCGTTGTAGTCGGGCACTGCCGCTATACCTGCTCGTCGATCCAGTCGGCGAAGCGCAGCAGCGTGTCGACCCACATGCCGATCGCGTACTTCAGCTGGGTGCGGGTCACCCCGGCCTCGAAGTCGTAGCACTGCTCGGCGCAGATGCCGACCATGCCGTCGTCGGGCAGGACGGTGTAGGCCTTGGGGAACAGCTTGGTGCGGTTCCATTCGTCGAGCAGCAGGGCGAGCGCACCGCGGTTGTCGACCGAGAAGCGCCGGTTCAGGTAGAGCCGGGCCTGCAGTACCTCGTGCCGCTCGCCGTAGAAGAAGAAGAACACGCTGCACTTCTCCCAGTGCACCGTGAGGTCGCCGTCGTCGTCGATGGCGTGCTTGAGCCCGAACTCGTCGAGGATCTGCTGCACGACGGCCACGCTGGGCCCGATCGCCGTGCCGCCGTCGGGATCACGCTGCCGCGAGCCCAGGGAGTCGCGGATAGCCTCCCGAGAACGGCGCCAACGCACGGTCCGACCTTACCGCCGAGGGCCAGCCCCGTTGAGTGACGTATCTCGATGATCAGAGACGGTGTATTTGCCGTCTCTGATCATGGGAATACGTCACTCAAAACGTCGGTCCGTCACTCCGGAACTCAGTCTTCGGCGACCGAGCGGCCGGCTTCTAGGCGGGCTACTGGGACTCGGAAGGGCGAGCAGGAGACGTAGTCCAGGCCGACTTCCTCGAAGAAGTGGACGGAATCGGGGTCGCCGCCGTGTTCGCCGCAGATGCCGAGCTTGAGGCTGGGGCGTTCGGCCCGGCCGCGTTCGGCGGCGATGCGGATGAGCTCGCCGACGCCCTCGCGATCGATCGACTCGAAGGGGCTGACGCCGAAGATGCCCTTCTCCAGGTACGCGGAGAAGAACGCCGCCTCGACGTCGTCGCGGGAGAAGCCCCAGGTGGTCTGGGTGAGGTCGTTGGTGCCGAAGGAGAAGAATTCGGCCGCTTCCGCGATCTGGTTGGCGGTGAGCGCGGCCCGCGGCAGTTCGATCATCGTGCCGACGAGGAACTCCAGGTGCACGCCGGTCTCGGCCCGCACGTCGCGGGCGACCTGGATGATCTGCTGCTTGACGGTCTCGAACTCCTGCACGTTCGCTACGAGCGGGACCATGATCTCGACGCGGGGCACGCCGCCGGCTCGGATGCGGTCGGCCGCCGCCTCGAGAATGGCCCGCGACTGCATCTCGAACAGGCCGGGGATGACGACGCCGAGACGCACACCGCGCAGACCCAGCATCGGGTTCTGCTCGTGCAGCTTGTGCACCGCCTGCAGCATGCGCAGGTCGTTCTCCCGCTTCTCACCTCGAGATTCGGCCACGGCCACCCGCACCGAGAGCTCGGTGATGTCGGGCAGGAACTCGTGCAGCGGCGGGTCGAGCAGCCGAATCGTCACCGGCAGACCATCCATCGCTTCGAGGATGCCGATGAAGTCTTCGCGTTGCAGCGGCAGCAGTTCGGTCAGTTCGCGCTGCTGCTCCTCGTCGGTGTCGGCCAGGATGAGCTGCTCGACCAGGTGCCGGCGCTCGCCCAGGAACATGTGCTCGGTGCGGCACAGCCCGATGCCTTGGGCGCCGAAGCGGCGGGCCCGGGCCGCGTCCTCGGGAGTGTCGGCGTTGGCCCGCACTGCCATCCGCCGAGCGCCGTCGGCGTGCCGCATCACCCGATCGACCGCCTTGACCAGATCGTCGGCCTGCTCGTCGTCCGGGTCCAGCTCGCCTTCGAAGTACTGGACGATCGGCGAACTGACTACCGGCACCTCTCCGACGAACACGTCACCGCTGGTGCCGTCGATCGAGATGACGTCGCCCTCGTGCACCTCGACGCCGTGCGGAGCCTTCAGCACCCGCTGCTTGGTGTCGACGTTGACCGACTCGGCGCCGCAGACGCAGGTCTTGCCCATGCCGCGCGCGACGACCGCCGCGTGTGAGGTCTTGCCACCCCGGGACGTGAGGATCCCTCGCGCGGCGATCATGCCTTCGAGGTCGTCGGGGTTCGTCTCGCGGCGGACGAGGATGACGTCCTCGCCCGAGCGCGACCACTTGATCGCCGTGTAGGAGTCGAAGACGACCTTGCCGACGGCGGCGCCGGGTGAGGCGCCCATGCCCTGCGCGATGCGCTTCTTGCCGGCCGCCTTCTCGTCGAAGCGCGGGAACATCAGCTGCGCGAGCTGGGCACCGGTGACCCTCGAGACGGCCTCGTCCATCTCGATCAAGCCCTGGTCGACGAGCTGGGTCGCGATGCGGAACGCCGCGGCCGCGGTGCGCTTGCCCACCCGGGTCTGCAGCATCCACAGCTTGCCGCGCTCGATCGTGAACTCGATGTCGCAGAGGTCGCGGTAGTGCTCCTCGAGCGTCTGCATGTTCGACAACAGCTCGTCGTAGGACTTCTTGTCCAGCTCTTCCAGGTCCCGCAGCGGGACGGTGTTGCGGATGCCCGCGACAACGTCCTCGCCCTGCGCGTTCTGCAGGTAGTCGCCGTAGATTCCCTGGGCGCCAGAGGCCGGGTCGCGGGTGAATGCAACACCGGTGCCGGAGTCCATGTCCAGGTTGCCGAATACCATCGCCACCACGCTGACGGCCGTGCCGAGGTCGCCGGGAATGCGTTCCTGGCGCCGGTAGATGACGGCTCGCTCGGTGTTCCACGAGTCGAACACCGCCCGGACGGCGAGGTCCATCTGCTCCCGCGGCTCCTGCGGGAACTCGCGGCCGGCCTGCTTGATCACGACCTCCTTGTACGTCTCGACGAGCTGGCGCAGGTCGTCGGCGTCGAGGTCGAGGTCATCGGTGGTGTCTTTTGCGTGCTTGGCCGAATCCAGCGCGTCGTCGAAGTGCTCTCCGGCGATGCCGAGGACGGTCTTGCCGAACATCTGGATCAGGCGGCGATAGGAGTCGAACGCGAAGCGCTCATTGCCCGACTGCGCGGCCAGACCGCGCACGGACTGGTCGTTGAGACCGACGTTGAGGACCGTCTCCATCATTCCCGGCATCGAGAACTTGGCGCCGGACCGCACCGACACCAGCAGCGGGTCGTCGGACTGCCCGAGCTTCTTGCCCATCGCCTTCTCGAGGCCAGCCAGATGTTCGGAGACCTCTGCCTCCAACTCGTCGGGCTGGCGGCCGCTGCGCAGATACGCCTGGCAGGCCTCGGTCGTGATGGTGAAGCCGGGTGGCACCGGCAGGCCGAGATTGGTCATCTCTGCGAGGTTTGCCCCCTTGCCTCCGAGCAGGTCCTTGAGGTCCTTGTTGCCTTCGTCGAAGTCGTAGACGTACTTGGGCATGGCTCGCTCCGCGTCAGCTCGAAACCGTGTTGGCGTGCCGGTCAGCCTATGACCGCGGCCGGCGACCCGCACCGGCGTGCGGGCTGGAACACTTTCAGTTGACAGTTGTGCACTCATTTGATTCGGTGCAAAGAGACCGGTAATGAATCGCGCGGAGACGGGAAGCTCGGGTGCCACATGGTTGAAGCTGGGGCAGTACCCCAGATATCGCCGGTGCGACGACGGATCCTGCGGGCGGCCAAGGCGCTCACGACGCCGCTGCTGCCTGACGACTACCTGGCCCTGATCAATCAGAAGTGGTCCACGCGTGAACTGACGGGGACCATCGTCCGGGTACGGCGCGAAACCGCCGACGCCACCACGGTGGTCATCAAGCCCGACTTTCCCTGGCCCGGCCATGTCAGCGGGCAGTACGTGCGCATCGGCATGGAGATCAACGGGATCCGGCGCTGGCGGGCGTACTCGATCACGTCCGATCCGAACCATCCCGAGGGCGTGCTGTCCATCACGGTCAAGCTGACCGAGGGCGGTCGGATGTCGCCGGTCTTCGTCCAACAGGTGCAGCCCGGCCAGGTCGTCTTCCTCGGTGAGGTCGAGGGTGAGTTCGGCATTCCGGAGCCGTGCCGTCCGAAGACACTGTGGCTGTCGGCGGGTAGCGGGATCACGCCGATCATGAGCATGCTGCGCGAACTCGACCGGCGGGACGCCCTGGGCGACGCCGTGCACGTGCACAGTGCGCGCTCCGCGGACGACATGATCTTCGGCCGCATGCTCCGGCGGTTGGCCGAGCGGCGTGACGGCTACCGGCTGTGCGAGATCCACACGAGCGAGCAACCGCGCTTCAGCCCGGATCGCCTGGACGAGCTGTGCCCGGACTGGCGCGAGCGCGAGACGTTCCTGTCCGGGCCGCGGGAGATGATCGACGCCACCCAGGAGTGCTTCGCCGACGCAGGGCTGGCCGACCAGCTGCACAGCGAGCGGTTCCAACCGGTCATCGGCACCGGCGGTGGCGAGGGCACCGGCGGCACCGTGCACCTTCGGGTGAGCGACTGCGACGCCGAGTGCGCGCCCGGCCAATCCATCCTGTTCGGCGGGGAACAGGCCGGCGCCAAGCTGATGTTCGGCTGCCGCATGGGCGTCTGTCACACCTGCGTCGGGCGGCTGCGCGAGGGCACCATCCGCGATCTGCGCAACGACGAGCTCACCCAAGCCGACGGACAGATGGTGCGCATCTGCGTCAACGCCCCGGAAGGGCACGTGGAAGTCGACCTGTGAACCACCCACCGAAGGAGCCATACCCGTGCCAGACACCGATACCAATCCGCTGCACCGCTTGACCGAGGAGCAACTGGAAAACCTCGGCAAGGAGTTCGAGGACATCGGCCAGAGTGTTCGGCTGGACCTCGGCGACTCCGACGCTCGCTACATCCGCAGCATCATCCAGTTCCATCGCCGGCTGGCCGCGATGTCGCGCGCGATCCTGGTGGTCGGTTCGCGCAACAAGGTGGCCTGGGTGCTCGGCACGGCCGGCTTGTCGGTGGCCAAGATCGTCGAAAACATGGAGATCGGCCACAACGTGCTGCACGGTCAGTGGGACTGGATGAACGACCCGAACATCCATTCCTCCACCTGGGACTGGGACACCGCGTCACCGGCAGCGGCGTGGAAGCACTCGCACAACTTCGTCCACCACACGTACACCAACGTGATCGGCAAGGACAACGACGTCGGCTACGAGATCATGCGCATCGACCCGCGCCAGCCCTGGAAGCCGGTCTACGTGCTGCAGCCGCTGTACAACGTGCTGTTGATGGCACTGTTCGAGTGGGGCGTGGCCGTGCACGACCTCGACTTCGAGAAGATCCGCAAGGGCGAGAAGCCCATGAGCCAGGTCCGCGATGAGCTCAAGGCGATCGGCGTGAAGGCGCGGCGGCAGATCCTGAAGGACTACGTCACCTACCCCGCGCTGTCGGGCAAGGGCTGGAAGCAGACGCTGTGGGCCGACGTCACCGCGAACATCGTGCGCAACCTGTGGTCGCACGCCATCATCTTCTGCGGGCACTTCCCGGACCAGACGTACATGTTCACAGAGGACGAGGTGGCCGACGAGTCGCGCGGCGCCTGGTTCGTGCGGCAGCTGATCGGCGCCGCCAACATCGACGGCAGCGACTTCTTCCACTTCATGAGCGGCAACCTGTCCTTCCAGGTCGAGCATCACCTGTACCCGGACCTACCCAGCTCGCGCTACAAGCAGATCGCGCCTCGCGTCAAAGAGGTCTGCGAGAAGTACGGGCTGCCCTACAACACCGGCCCGTTCCGCAAGCAGTGGGGCACGGTCCAGCGCACGATCCTGCGGCTGGCCTTTCCGGGGGGCAAGGCCCGTCCCAAGCCGGGCGGGTACATCCGGTCCGAAGCGGAACTGCGGCAGTTGCGGGAGTCGAAAGAGCGGGTACCGGCCTTCCCGTAACGGGTTCGGCGCGGCAGTCAGCCGCCGCTGTGCGCCAGTTCGGCGTCGGCCGGAATGGCTCGCGACTCGCTGCTGGCCAGCCAACCCTCGGGCAAGGCCACGTGGCGCGCGCCGCTCGTGCGTCCGCGCGGCTGGCCGAGCACCGCCGCCGGGAACGGCTGGTCGAGGTCCAGGTTGTCCAGCTGAGCGTCGAGTTCGGCCAGGGTTGAGGCGCGGGCGAGGGCGCCCCGCAACTCGCTGCCGACTGCGAATCCCTTCAGGTACCAGGCGACGTGCTTGCGGAAGTCGACGACGCCGCGCTGCTCACCGATCCACTCGGCCAGCAGCTCGGCGTGCCGTCGCATCGTGGTCGCCACCGAGCGCAGGTCGGGCCGGATCCGTTCGCTGCGGCCGTCGAAGGCGGCGGCGAGATCGGCGAACAGCCACGGCCGCCCGAGACAGCCCCGTCCGACCACCACCCCCGCGCAGCCGGTTTGACGCATCATCCGCACTGCGTCGTCCGCCTCCCAGATGTCACCGTTGCCGAGCACCGGGATGTCAAGGAGCTCGGCGAGTTCGGCGATCGGCGCCCAGTCGGCGCTACCGCCGTAGAAGTCGGCCGCCGTGCGGCCGTGCAGAGCGACGTGCGCGACGCCGGCGTCCTGCGCGCGCAGCGCGGCTTCGCGGTAGGTGTGGTGGGAACGATCGATGCCGACGCGCATCTTGACGGTGACCGGCACCGCTCCGGCCGCCGCACCTACGGCCGCCGTCACGATGTCGCCGAACAGCACGCCCCGCCAGGGCAGCGCCGCTCCCCCGCCCTTGCGGGTGACCTTCGGCACCGGGCAGCCGAAGTTGAGGTCGACGTGGTCGGCCAGATCCTCGGCCACGATCATCCGCACCGCGGCACCGACCACGTCGGGATCGACGCCGTACAGCTGGATGCTGCGCGGCGCTTCGTCGGGCTCGAACCGGATCAGCCGCAGCGTCTTCGGGTTGCGCTCGACCAGCGCCCGCGACGTGATCATCTCGCTGACGAACAGGCCACCGCCCCGGCCGGGGCCCAACGCCGTTCGCATCGCCTCGCGGCAGAGCCGACGGAACGCCGTGTTGGTGATGCCGGCCATCGGGGCGAGCACGACCGGCGGATCCGCGCAGACTCGCTCGGACAGCCGCAGCGGCGCTGCGGTCGCCGGCGTTCGGGTCATGCGGTCAACGGTACGGACCCTTGGTCGTCGGCGTCCGCGGCGGCAGGTCGATGGTCAGTTCACTGCTCCCCGCAGATCTTCAGACCACTCTCCTCGATCACCTTGAACGTGACATGGCTGGTCGCCGTCTGAGACGTCTTGATGTCCTTGACCGACAGGCTGTACTTCAGGTTCAGACTGTCCGTGCCCGGGGTCGAGGTCTCGAACGACTTGTCGGTGATCGTGACCGTGAAGTCGCCGCCGGGTTTGTCGATCTTCTCGCGCCAACTGGTGACCAGCGGGGTGCAGATCAGGGTCTGGGCGTCGCTGCGGTCCTGCTGGTTGATGTCGTCGAGGTATTCGTCGACAACCAGCCGAGCGTCCGACTCGTCGATGCTGCCGGACGGCCCGCTCGTCTCTGAAGTGGGGGCGGAGGACTCCGAGGGGACCGACGACGTCGAGGGGAACGACGGCGAGGAAACCTGGCTCGACGTCGCCGTCGGGCTGGCCTTGGCGTCGTGCTTGGACTTGCCGTCGTCGTTCACCAGAAAGAACGTCGTGACCCCGGCGGCAACCAGTAACACGACGATGATCCCGGCGATCAGGGGAGCCTTGTTGCTGCCCGGTTTCGGCGGCTGCGGCCCGTAAGGCGTGCCGTAGCCGGGTGGTACCGGCGGCCCGGGTGGCTGGCCGTAACCCGGCTGGCCGTAAACCGGTTGCCCGTAACCCGGTTGCCCGTACGCCGGTTGCCCGTACGCCGGCTGGCCGTAACCGGGCTGGCCGTACGACGGCGGCACAGGAGGCATGACTGCTGTCGCATCCGGCGGCGACTGGCCATACTGCGGCGGCACCGGCGGCATCGGGGTCGTCTGCTCGGACGGCGGCGGAGGCGGCTGACCGGGCTGCCCGTAGCCGGGCTGTCCGGCACCCGGCTGACCGTAACCCGGCTGGCCACCCGAAGGCGGCTGGGCCGGGTCGCCGTCGCGGTCGGGCGGATCTTCGGGTGAACCGGGACCGCCGGGGTAGCTCATCAGTGTTCCTCCTCGGATAGCCGCGCCCGCGCCCTGGCCGCAGTCATGCGCCGACAAGCCGAGCAGCCAAGTAGGCCTCGACCTGCCCGAGGCCTACCCGTTCCTGGGTCATCGAATCACGCTCACGGACCGTGACAGCATCATCGGTGAGCGTGTCGAAGTCCACCGTCACGCAGAACGGCGTGCCGATCTCGTCCTGGCGACGGTAGCGACGCCCGATCGCCTGGGCGTCGTCGAACTCGACGTTCCAGTTCTTGCGAAGCGTGGCCGCGAGATCACGCGCCTTCGGCGACAGGTCGGGGTTGCGGGAAAGCGGCAGGACGGCGGCCTTGACCGGGGCGAGCCGCTTGTCCAGCCGCAGCACCGTGCGCTTCTCCAGAACCCCCTTGGCGTTCGGCGCCTCGTCCTCGGTGTAGGCATCGAGCAGGAAGGCGAGCAACGAGCGGGTCAGACCGAGTGCCGGCTCGATGACGTACGGCGTCCAGCGCTCGTTGCGCTCCTGGTCGAAATAGCTGAGATCCACCCCGGAGTGCTTCGAATGGGTCGTCAGGTCGAAGTCCGTTCGGTTGGCGACTCCCTCCAATTCGGCGAATTCGGAGCCACCGAAGCCGAAGCGGTACTCGATGTCGATCGTGCGCTTGGAGTAGTGCGACAGCTTGTCCTTGGGATGCTCGTAGAACCGCAGATTCTCGGGATTGAGGCCCAGCCCGACGTGCCAGTCCCAGCGCTGTTGCAGCCAGTAGTCGAACCACTCGTCGTCGGTGCCGGGCTGGACGAAGTACTCCATCTCCATCTGCTCGAACTCCCGAGTCCGGAAGATGAAGTTGCCGGGCGTGATCTCGTTGCGGAAGCTCTTGCCGGTCTGGGCGATGCCGAACGGCGGCTTCTTGCGAGCCGTCGTCATCACGTTCAGGAAGTTGATGAAGATGCCCTGCGCGGTCTCGGGCCGCAAGTAGTGCAGGCCTGACTCGTCCTCGACTGGGCCGAGGTAGGTCCTGAGCATCCCGGAGAACATCTTCGGCTCGGTCCAGGCGCCCCGGGTGCCGCAGTTCGGGCAGGGAACGTCGGCGAGGCCGGGTTCGGGCGCGCGGCCCTTGCGGGCTTCGAAGTCCTCCTCGAGGTGGTCGGCCCGGTAGCGGTGGTGGCAGTTGGTGCATTCGACCAAGGGGTCGGAGAACGTCGCGACGTGGCCCGAGGCCTCCCAGACCTGGGGAGCGAGGATCACGGCCGAGTCCAGGCCGACGATGTCGTCGCGGCTGGTCACCAGCGCCTTCCACCACTGCCTTCGGATGTTCTCCTTCAGCTCGACACCCAGCGGGCCGTAGTCCCACGCCGACCGCGAGCCGCCGTAGATCTCGCTCGAGGGAAAGACGAAGCCGCGGCGCTTGCTCAGGTTGACGACGGCGTCGTTGCGGTCGGTGGGCACGGTTTCTCCATCCGGCTTGCGGTCGGTTCAGGGGGCTGCGGCGGTGCCTCCAGCGTATCCACCGGTGTCGTTCGGCTTCGCCTGCGCTCGAATGCGTCAAAGCCGAAGGCCACGGCGGCGGCGCAGAGCCAACCAGCGAGGATGTCGGCCACGTAGTGCTCTGCGGAGTAAACGAGCGCGAATCCCATCAGCACGGCGTACGCGGCGAGCACCACCCGCCCCGACCGGCGGGCGCGGCGCCAGAAGAACAGGACGAACAGCATCGTGCCGCCCGCGTGCAGGGACGGCACTGCCGCGACCAGGTCAACGCCGCTCTGCCCGGCGTCGATCACCGCTCCGGCGAAGCGCAGGTGCAGCACGTCGAAGCCGCGGCCGGAGAGCCGTTCGGTCCACGCATGGGCGCCGTGCTGCTGGTCGGTGACCTTGCCGAGGATGCCGCCATCGGTGAAACGCGCGGAATACCCCATGCAGGTCGGATCGACGGGATGGCCGTCGACATCGGCGGCCGAGCATTTTGCCGCCGCCCATGGCGGTGCGGCTGGGATCAACGCGAACAAACCGAATCCGAGGAAGGAAAGGGTGACGAAGCGCGTCGCCCAACGGCGGAACTCGGCCCGGCTGCGCAGCCAGAGCACGGCAGCAGTGACATACGGCAGGAAGAAGAAGGAGACGTAGGTGAGCCCGACGACGACGTCCCACCATTGCGCCGTCGGGTACTTCAAATGCTCCTGCAGCCAGACGGTGGGCTCCGCGCCCGCGAACAGGAACTTGTCCACGTCGATCTGCGGATACCACCACGTGGGCATGCCCAGCGTGTCCGAAATGCCCCGCAAGTAGTCGTAGCCAACCAGGACGGCCGCGAACGGCACGAAGTCGACTGCGACTGTCCACATGGCCCGCTTGCCGATGCTGGCCGCCGCCAGCCCGATGGCCAGCCACAGCAGCAGATCGCTGCGGAAGTAGGGAATCCCGAAGACCGCGCACTCCCGGCCGAAGGCGACGGCCCACCCGCCCAGGCAGAGCCAGCGGGTCCAGGTCAGCAGGCCGGGCGTGACCCAGGCCGGAGTGACCCAGCGCCGGGCCAGCCAGGGCGGCATCGCGCCGCGCCGCCGCACCCAACGCGCCAGGCGACCCCGAATCGGCGGCGCCGCTCCCGGCGGGTTTTCGGCCACCAACGTGGGCTCAGGCACGGTCGCTCGTCCCGCGCACCACCGCACCTCCCGGCGCAATGTCGACCAGAACCTCGAACGCGCTCGGCCAATCGAGTGCCTCGGCGAGCAACGGCGTCGCCCGCACCTTCACCTGGTAGCCACCCAGCGCCCGCCGGTAGGACCCGACGTTCTCCCACTCCGTGATGAGCACCCAGTGTTCGGTGTCGTCGGTGGAACGGGCCACACTGCCGCGCAGGTAGCCGGCACAGGCCGACAGCGCCTCGAGCGCCCGCCCTGCGCGCTCGGCGAAGTCTGCGTCGCGCGCGGCGAAATGCGTCACGGAGATCATGCCGGCCCGGCCCCGCGAGCGTCCCCCCGCCCGCGCGTCATGGCAGCGGCGGCGCGTCGATCGGGCCGGCGGCGCCGAAACGGCGATCGCGCCGGGCATAGGTCAGACACGCCGCCCACAGATGGCGACGGTCGAAATCCGGCCAGGGGGTATCGACGAAGACCAGCTCGGCGTAGGCGGACTGCCACAGCAGGAAGTTCGACGTGCGCTGTTCGCCCGACGTGCGGATGAACAGGTCGACGTCGGGCAGCCCGGGCTCGTCCAGGTGCGCGGCGATCGTGCGTTCGTCGATCTTCGCCGGGTTGATGGTGCCCGCTGCGACGGCGCGTGCGATCGCCCGCGTGGCGTCGACGAGTTCGGCCCGCCCGCCGTAGTTGACGCAGAACTGCAGGGTCAGCCGGTCGTTCGCGCGGGTGAACTGCTCGGCGTCCTCGAGTTGGTCGATGACGCTGCGCCAGAGGCGGGGCCGGCGTCCGGCCCAGCGGATGCGCACGCCCAGCGCCGCGAGCTCGTCGCGCCGCCGGCGGATCACGTCCTTGTTGAAGCCCATGAGGAACCGGACCTCTTCGGGCGAGCGGCGCCAGTTCTCGGTCGAGAACGCATAGGCCGAGACCGTCGACACGCCGAGCTCGATGGCACCGTGCAGCACGTCCATCAGCGCGGCCTCGCCGGCGCGGTGGCCCTCGGTGCGGGACAGGTTGCGGGCGTGCGCCCATCGACCGTTGCCGTCCATGACTATCGCGACGTGTTGCGGCACGAGCTCAGCCGGGATGGCTGGGGGCTGGGCGCCGGACGGATGGGGCGGCGGATCGGGCCAGCTAACCGGCCGGGCGCCGCGCGCGCGTCCCCGGCTGGGGGTGGCGGCCGGCGAGGTCATTCGGCCACGGTACCGGCGTCCGCTTTGCGCCCCGATCGTGCAACTCCTGGCCGCCTCGGCCGGCCAGAACTTGCACAATCGTGGATGCTGGCTGGATCAGGCCCGGTCGACGAGGGGCAGCGAGCGCAGGCCGCGCTCGAGGTGCCACTGCAGATGGGCCGCGACCAGGCCGCTGGTCTCGCGGCGAGCCGGCTCTTCGCTGGCGTCGGCCGAGGTCCAGTCGCCGCCGAGGAGGGCCACCATCAGCTCGAGCGACTCGCGCTGCGGGCGGGCCGAGCCGGTCGGGCGGCAGTTCTCGCACATGGCGCCGCCGGCGGCCACGTTGAACGCGGTATGCGGGCCGGGGGCCGAGCACTTGGCGCACTCGGTCAGGGCCGGCTCCCAACCGGCGTTGGCCATGGCCCGGATCAGGAACGCGTCGAGGATCAGCCCGGACGGGTGGACGCGCTCGACCAGCGCCCGCAAGGCGCCGACGATCAGCAGGTAGAGGCGCAGGGCCGGCTCGCCCTCTTCGGTGAGCCGTTCGGCCGTCTCGCAGATCGCCGACACCGCCGTCCACCGGGCGTAGTCGTTGGCCAGTTGCGCGCCGTAGGCACCGAGCGACTCGGTCTGGGTGACCAGGTCCAGTCCACGCTGCCCGCCGGGCGCCTGCTGGCCTTCGGGCAGCCGGCTGTGCAGCTGCACGTCGATGTGGCTGCCCGGTTCGAGACGGGCCCCGAACTTGGACGTGGTGCGCCGCACGCCCTTGCCGACCGCCCGCACCCGGCCGTGTCGGCGGGTGAGCAGGGTGACGATTCGGTCGGCCTCGCCGAGCTTCTGCACCCGGAGGACGACCGCCTCGTCACGGTAGAGGGGCATCGGCCCATGATCCCACTGTTATCCGACGACGACCGCGTGCGACTCGGGCACTGGCGTGCGCAGCCGGGAGTACAGGGCGAGCGCCAGCACGCCGACGAACAAACCCGACCCGATCGTGACCGAGAACCCGACCCGAGCGCCGTAGCCGTCGGCGACCCGACCGACGATGGCCGAGGCGATCCCGTAGCCGATCGACAGGCCGGTGGTCAGCCAGGCCAGCGCCTCGGTCAGCGCCGCGTTGGGCACGATCTGCTCGATCAGACCGAACGACGTGATCAGGGTCGGGGCGATGCCCAACCCCACGACGATCCCGAGCACCGCCAGCACCGGGATGTTCACCGCGCTGAGAAACAACAGCGGCAGCACCGCGAACACCAACGACTGCCGCCGGAAGCGGTCCAGCACCGCACCCGAGGGGGCCCGCGAGCCGTACACGAAACCGGATACTCCGCTGCCGAATGCAAGACAGGCCAGCACCACCCCGGCCAGCCCGGTCCTGCCATGCTGGCCACAGAACGCCACCATCGCCACCTCGGCACTGGCAAACACGCCGCCCATACCTATCGCAGCCAGGGTCAGGAGCAGCATGCCCCGATAGCGCAAGGCCGAACCGTGCCGCGGGGTGCCGGCCTCGTGTGCAGGCGGATCGGTGGCCGGTTGACGCTGCAGCCACACCGTCCCGATCGCCACCAGTCCCGCCGCGATCACGAACACGACGACGGGATCGAGCTGGGTCGCGACGACGGTCGCGAGCAACGGACCGGCCGTGAAGATGACCTCGTCCAACGTCGATTCGAGCGAGTACGCGGTGCCCAACTCGGGCCGGCCGGCCAGCACGAACGACCACCGCGCGCGCACCAGTGAACCGACGGCTAGATACGCGAACCCGCACACTGCCGTCGGCGGGATGAGCGCCCAGTCGGGCGCGTGTGCCACCGCCAGCCCGATGATCGTCACTGCGCCGGCAACGTGCACGGCCGAGCACGGCAGCAGCATGCGGCTCTGTCCGAAGCGGTCGACGAGCCGGGCCAGCACCGGATTGCCCACACCGTTGGCCAGCACATAGACCCCGCTGAGCAGGCCGGCGAATGTGTAGTGTCCGGTCCGCGTCGAGATCAGCAGTACCAGCCCGATCGGGTAGACCGCGATCGAGAACCGCATGATGAAGCCGGCCGCGCAGAACGCCGCCGATCCGGGCGCGCGGAAGACCGCGCGGTACGTCGCGAACAACCTAGAAGCCCAACCGATCCAGCTTCTTCGGGTCGCGCTGCCAGTCGGATTCCACGGCGACGTGCAGACCGAGATGCACCTTGCGGCCGAGCAGGCCCTCGATCCCGGCGCGAGCCGTCGTCCCGATGTACTTGAGCCGACTGCCTTGGTGCCCGATCACGATGCCCTTCTGGCTGTCGCGTTCGAGGTGGATCGTCGCGAAGATCTCGGTGAGGTCCGGACGGCTTGCGCGCGGGCGCATCTCATCGACGGTGACCGCGATCGAGTGTGGCAGTTCGTCCCGCACGCCCTCGAGCGCAGCCTCGCGAATCAGCTCGGCAATGCGCGTCTCGGTGTCGTTGTCGGTCATGACGTCGTCGGGATAGAGCAACGGGCCCTCGGGCAGGTGCCGGATGAGCAGATCCGCGAGGAGGTCCACCTGGTCGCCCGAAACGGCCGAGACCGGCACGATGTCGTCGAACTGGTCGAGCTCGTTCAGGGCCACGAGTTGGGCCGTGACCTGTTGGCGGGTGGCCGCGTCGGTCTTGGTGACGATCGCGATCACCGGAGCCCGCAGTTCCGCGAGCTCCGCGGCGATGAACCGGTCGCCGGGACCGATCTTCTGATCGGCCGGCACGCAGAACCCGACCACGTCCACCTCGGCGAGCGTGCTGTGCACGACGTCGTTGAGCCGCTCACCGAGCAGCGTCCGCGGCCGGTGCAATCCCGGCGTGTCGACCAGGATCAGCTGGGCGTCCTTGCGAGTGATGATGCCGCGCACCGCATGCCGGGTCGTCTGTGGCTTGGCGCTGGTGATCACGATCTTGGATCCGACGAGCGCGTTGGTCAGCGTCGACTTCCCGGCATTGGGGCGGCCCACGAGGCAGGCAAAGCCGGAGCGAAAGACCACTCATCCATCCTCGCACCCCAGTCACACGGCTTTGCCACACTGCAGCAGTGACCCCTTCCGGTGCCGTCCGCCATGCCTACGGTTCGACGGCGGTGCAGTTCGGCGATTTGTACTGCCCGACCAGCGCCGGCCAGAGCGGGACGGTGGTGGTCATTCACGGCGGGTTCTGGCGCGCCGCCTACGACCTGAGCCTCGGCGCCCCGCTCGCCGCCGACCTGGCTCGACGCGGTTACCACGCCTGGAACCTGGAGTACCGGCGGGTCGGCAACGGCGGCGGCTGGCCGGCCACGCTGGCCGATGTGGCCGCGGGCATCGACCATCTCGCCACGCTCGACGTGGACACCAGCCACGTGACGGCGATCGGCCACTCCGCGGGCGGGCACCTCGCCGTCTGGGCCGCGGGCCGCTCGACGCTGCCGGCCAAGGCGCCCGGCGCCGCCCCGGTCGTGCAGGTTCACGCGGCGGTCGCGCAGGCCGGCGTGCTCGACCTGCGCACTGCCGCGGCCACCGGCGTGGGCGGCACGGCGGTGCTGGACCTCCTCGGCGGCGCACCGGACCAGGTACCCCAGCGCTACGCCGCAGCCGACCCGATCCAGCAAGTACCGCTGGCCGCGCCGGTGTTGTGCGTGCACTCGCGGGCCGATCGCGACGTGCCGTTCGCCCAGAGCGCTGCCTACGTCGCCGCCGCGAATGAGGCCGGCGGCACCGCGACGTTGCGTGAGACCAAGGGAGATCACTTCACATCAATCGACCCGGCCGCAGCTCCCTGGCGCGCCGTGATCGATGCGTTGCCGCGCATGCGCAGCCGCTGACCGCACGAGGGCAGTCACCACACGTCGCAGACCTCCTAACCCTCGCAAGCCCGACGGTGGGCGATAACCGGGACTTAACTCTCGTTAAGCACAAGTTTCAGTATTCTGCCGTCGGCCCGGCGGGTGATGACCGGCGGACCCGCACGGCGATCCGCCGCGCGAAGAGCCCGAGACGGGGGAACCAACAGAATGGTCCGTTCACTCACCGACCGCAGATCGCGGCTGATCGCCGCGCTGGTCGCCGTGCTGGCGCTGGTCGCAACAGCACTCGTCGGCACACCCACTGCCCGCGCCCGCGCCGCCGGACACCTGACCCCGGCGATCGGTGCCCACCCGCACTACACCCTCGCAGGACACGTGAAGTCGCAGACGCCGCCAACCTTCAGCTGCCAACAGCCGACGCCCGGCGGACTGCACTGCTACGCACCGGCGCAGATCAGGGCGGCGTACGGCGTCGACAAGCTCACCCACCTCAACGGCGCGGGTCAGACGATCGCCATCGTCGACGCGTTCCAGAGCCCCACGGCAGCCGACGACCTGGCGCTGTTCAGCAGCACGTTCGAACTGCCGGCCCCGAATATGCATATCGTCGCGCCGGACGGCCTGACGCCGTTCGACCCGAACGACGACAACCAGGTCGGCTGGGCGGGCGAGATCTCCCTCGACATCGAATGGGCTCACGCGATCGCCCCAGGTGCGAAGATCCTGCTCGTGCTCGCCAAGAGCAACAACGATGCCGACATCCTGTCGGCCACGAAGTACGTCGTGGACCACAACGCCGCTGACGTGATCTCGCAGAGCTTCGGCGAAGCCGAGCAGTGCATGGACCCGGCCATCTTCAAGCAGCAGACCGCGCTGTTCGCCCAGGCGGTGAAGAAGCACATCACGCTGCTCGCCTCATCCGGTGACCAGGGCGCGGCGCAGCCCACGTGCGACGGCTCGTCGTTCTTCCAGGCGGCGAGCACGCCGGCGTCCGACCCGAACGTCACCGGCGTGGGCGGAACGATCCTCGACGCCGATGGCCTGACCGGCGCCTACCACGGCGAGACCGTGTGGAACGAGCCGGACTTCGCCTCAGCCGGCGGCGGCGGATTCTCCGTCAAGTTCGGCACCCCCGCCTACCAGAGGTCCCGGCACCTGCCCACGCGTGGCGTGCCCGATGTCGCGTACAACGCGGCAATCGACGGCGGCGTGCTGGCTGTGTTCAGCAGCGCCGGCGCCGGCCCGGGTGCCGTGTTCATCTTCGGCGGGACCAGTGCCGGTTCGCCGCAATGGGCCGGCTTGATCGCACTGGCCGACCAACTGCGCCACGGCCGGGTGGGCTTCATCAACCCCGCGCTGTACACGATCACGCTGTCGTCGAAGATTTACGGCGCGCTGTTCCACGACATCACGGTCGGTGACAACACCTACCACGGTGACGTGACGGTGCCGGGCTTCGCGGCCACGCCGGGGTGGGACGCGGCCACGGGTCTCGGTAGCCCCAAGGCAAACGCCCTGGTGCCGGCCTTGGCGCTGGTCGGCTAGCGGTTGTGGGCAACCGGGCCGGGTGCTGCTGCGCGGCATCCGGCCCGGTGCCTCGTTCCGGGCCGGTCGAGCATCCGGCAGACGGCTACAGCCGCGCCACGATCGTGCCGGCGGGATCGGCCCCGTAGACCGGCGCATCCGGGGCGACGTCCCGGACCGCGGCAACTCCCGCGGCGTCGGTCGGCTGGTCGGCGAGCACGACCGCCGCCTCGAGCCCAGGCGCGCCGGACGACACGGCCATTGCCACCGCCACCTGCAGCGCCGACAGGGCGAGCGACGGCAGCGCCACGCTGGTCGCGACGTAGGTCCGGCCGTCGCCGTCGCGCACGGCGGCGCCCTGGTTGGCCCCCGTGCGGGCCCGGGCCGAACGAGCGAGCGTGACCAGCTTGGTGTCTTCCGGGTCCAGCGTGCTCACGCGTGCTCGGCCTCTTCGGCCCGGGCGGTGCGGGCGGCCCGGGCATCGGCGTCGACGTCCTGATCGGGCAGCCTGCGCACGAGCACGGTGTCGATGCGATTGCGCCGACCGCCGGCACTTTCGGCCACGAGTTCCAGGCCGTACGCCGACGTGCGCGCGCCGGGGATGGGCACCCGGCCGAGCGATTCGGCCAGCAGGCCGCCGACGGTTTCGACGTCGTCACGATCCGGGACCGTGACTCCGAACAGGTCGGACAGGTCCTCGACCGCCAGCCGTGCGGTCACACGCACGGTGTCGGCGTCGATACGCTCGATCGGCGGGCGCTCGACGTCGTACTCGTCGGTGATCTCGCCGACGATCTCCTCGAGGATGTCCTCGATCGTGACCAGGCCGGCGGTCCCGCCGTATTCGTCGATCACGATCGCGATATGGGTTCGGTGGGCCTGCATCTCACGCAGCAACTCGTCCACCGGTTTGGATTCCGGCACGCACGTCGCCGGGCGCATGACCTCGTCGACGCGAGTGCCGCGGGCGTGTTCGGAGTCCTGGGCCCGGCGGGCGAGATCCTTGAGGTAAGCCACGCCCACGACGTCATCGGCGTTCTCGCCGACAACCGGGATCCGCGAGAAGCCGCTGCGGAGGGCAAGAGCCAGCGCCTGAGGCACGCTCTTGGTGCGCTCGATCCACACGACCTCGGTGCGCGGCACCATCACCTCGCGGGCGATGGTGTCGCCGAGCTCGAAGACGGACTGGATCATCTCCCGCTCGCCGTGCTCGACCACCCCCCGCTGCTCAGCCATGTCGACGAGCTCGCGTAGCTCGACCTCTGACGAGAACGGCCCATCGCGGAACCCGCGTCCCGGCGTCAGGGCGTTTCCGAGCAAGGTCAGCAGGGAGGCCAGCGGGCCGAACACCCGGCCGAGCATTCGCACTCCCCCGGCACCGGCCAGGGCGACCCGGTTGGGGTGCTGACGGCCCAGCGTGCGCGGGCCGACGCCGATCACGGCGTAGCAGACGACCACCATGAGGGCGACCGTGCACAACGGCACCCACCAGCGCGTGCCGAACTCCGACCGGGCGACGATGAAGACGAGCACGGTGGCCGTAAGTTCGCACGTCATCCGCAGCATCAACAGCAGGTTCGTGTAGCGGGCTCGGTCCGCGACCACGACGCTGAGGGAGCGCGCGCCGGGTCGGTCCTCGCGAAGGAACTCCTCGACCCGGGCCACCGAGACCCGGCCCAGCGCCGAGTCGACGCAGGCAAGCAGGCCGCCCAGCGGCACCAGGCAGATTGCGAGGATGAGCGCGATCGCGTCGTCGCCGGTCATCGTGAGCCCTTCAGCGTCCCCGATTGTGCAACTTCTGGCGGCCTGAGGGCGCCGGAAGTTGCACGATCGGCGGGATCAGCCACGGCGGCCGCCCGCAGCGTCGCGGACCGCCCCGCCGGTTCCCGGCAGTGGCGCCCGGATCGGACCCCGCCCGCTTGCGGTCTGCCACTCGGCCAGCAGCCGGGCCTGCAGCTGGAACATCTCGCGCTCCTCGTCGGCGTCACCGTGGTCGAAGCCGAGCAGGTGCAAGATGCCGTGGGTGCACAGCAGGTGCAGTTCGGCCTCGGCCGAATGACCTGCGGCGACAGCCTGCTCCGCCGCGACGGCGGGGCAGAGCACGACATCGCCCAGCATGGCCGCGGCCAGGCCATCGTCAGTGCTCGGCGGTGCGGACGGGTCGATGCGCTCGATCGGACCGTCGGACCCGTCCATAGGAAAGGCCATCACGTCGGTGGGGCCGGGCAGCTCCATCCACTGCATGTGCAGCGCGGCCATGGCATCGGGATCGAGCAGCACGATCGACAGCTCGGCCAGCGGATTGATCCCTATCGCGTCGAGCACGAACCGGCTGAGCTGGGCCAGCCCGACCTCGTCGACGGCCGCGCCCGACTCGTTGTTGATCTCGGTACTCAATTTGATTCTGCCTCGGGGGTGTCCCTCGATCTCCACCGCTCGCTGGCGCTCGGGTGGATCTCTCGCGCCACACGAGCCTGCGGCTCGGCGAGGCGCTCTTCGCGCGAGCGCTCATCGCGTCCTTGGCCACCACTCAAGCCGCTCACGCCGGCACTTCCTGGTTACTCATCGCGCGCGTGGTCCCTTCAGCCGGCTTATCGCCGAGGCTTGGCGCGGTGTTGTTGGCGCGGGCCGGGGCCGTGCGAGGTGTCCTGGGCGGCTTCGGTGGCGTCCCAGCGTTCGTACGCCTCGACGATGTCGCCGACCAGGCGGTGCCGCACGACGTCGGTGCTGGTGAGGTTGGCGAAATGGACGTCGTCGAGATCGCCGAGAATGTCGCGGACGATCTTGAGGCCGCTACGGGTGTCGCCGGGTAGGTCGATCTGCGTGATGTCGCCGGTGACGACCATCTTGGAGCCGAAGCCGAGGCGGGTGAGGAACATCTTCATCTGCTCGGCGGTGGTGTTCTGCGCCTCGTCGAGAATGATGAACGCGTCGTTGAGGGTGCGCCCGCGCATGTAGGCCAGCGGTGCGACCTCGATCGTGCCGGCCTGGGTGAGGCGGGGAATCGAGTCCGGGTCGACCATGTCGTGCAGTGCATCGAGCAGAGGCCGCAGGTAGGGGTCGATCTTGTCGTAGAGCGTGCCGGGCAGGAAGCCGAGCCGCTCGCCGGCCTCGACCGCGGGCCGGGTCAGGATGATGCGGGTGACCTGCTTGGCCTGCAGCGCCTGCACCGCCTTGGCGACGGCCAGGTAGGTCTTGCCGGTGCCGGCCGGACCGATCCCGAAGACCACGGTGTGTTTGTCGATGGCATCGACGTAGCGCTTCTGGTTGAGGGTCTTCGGACGGATGTTCTTGCCGCGGCGAGAAAGGATGTTGAGGCTCAGTACCTCGGCCGGCCGCTCTCCGGAGTCGGCGGTCAGGATGCCGAGTGCCCGGCTGACGGCGTCCGGCGTGAGGTTCTGCCCGGCCTTGACCAATTCGAGGAGTTCTTCGAAGAGGCGGACCGCGACCGCGTTGTCCGCCGGCGCCCCGGTGATCGTGATTTCATTGCCGCGTACGTGGATGTCGCTGTCGAGACTGCGCTCGATCACGCGGAGCAGTTCGTCGCGCGAGCCAAGCAGGGCGACCATCGCCTGCTCGCCGGGAACGACCATCACAGTGGAAACGCGATCCGGGCTACGTGTGGGATCGGACAAGAGGTGCTTTCTGGCCGGAAATGTGGACCACCCCACTGTACCGGCGACTGCCAATCCAGGGCCGCCTCCCGATTGTGCAACTTCTGGCGGCCCTGAGGGCACCAGAAGTTGCACAATCAGGGTTCGGGACGGGATCAGCCGGGCGGCCAGCTCATCCGGCGGCCGGAAAGCACGTGGGCGTGGACGTGGAAGACGCTCTGCCCGACCTCCGGGCCGGTGTTGAACACCGTGCGGAAGTCCCCGAGGCCCTGCCTGTCGGCGACGGCACGAATTCCCGCCAACAGGGCGGCGCTGGCCTTGGCGTCGGCCCCCAGGTCGGCAATGTTGGCGATGTGCTGCTTGGGGATCACCAGGACGTGCACTGGAGCCTGCGGGTTGACGTCGTTGAACGCGAGCGTGTCGTCGTCCTCGTACACCGTGTCGGCCGGGACGTCGCCGGCCACGATCGAGCAGAAGAGGCAGTCAGCAGCCATGCCGGCAGGTTACTGGCTAGCCCCCACCCCCGTTGAGTGACGCCCGCACCCCGGTTGAGTGACGCCCGCACCCCGGTTGAGTGACGTATCGCCATGATCAGAGACGGCGATTTTGCCGTCTCTGATCATGGCGATACGTCACTCAACGGAGGTCACCAGCGGCCGAGCAGCGGGGACAGGGCGGCCAGCGCGGCGACCCCGGCCGTCGACGTACGCAGCACCGGTTCGCCGAGCCGGACCGCTCGCGCGCCGGCCTCGGCGAACGTGGCCAACTCGTCGTCGGTGAGCCCGCCTTCGGGTCCGACGACCACCACGAGTTCCCCGCTCGAAGGCAACCGCACGCTCGCAAGCGGCGCGGCCGCCTGTTCGTGCAGCACCAGCCCGGCGGCCGCCCTCAGCCGGTCAGCCACCCGCGGCGTGGTCGCCAACTCCGTGACGGCGGGCACCCGGACGCGGCGGCTCTGCTTCGCGGCCTCGCTGGCTGCGCGCCGCCATTTCTCGAGCGCCTTGACCCCCCGCGCGTCGCGCCACTGCGCGATCGACCGGCCGGCGGACCAGGGCACGATCTCGTCGACCCCCAGCTCAGTCAGCATAGCCACCGCCAACTCGCCGCGGTCGCCCTTCGGCAGCGCCTGCACCACGACAACCCGGGGTTGCGGCTCCGGCTCGGTGCGCCGGGCCAGCACATCCAGCCGCAGTCCGTCCGGAAGTACCTCGCTCACCCGGCAGTCCAGCACCGAGCCGCGGCCGTCACTCACGCGCAGCAACTCGCCGACCCCCAGCCGACGCACCCGAGCCGCATGGCGCCCCTCGTCACCGCCCAGCACGAAGGCATCGGCATCGGGCAGCGAATCGAGCAGGAACAGAGGCAGCGTCATGGCCTGCAGCCGCGGTCAGCGGCCGCCGAACGCGTCGCGGACCTTGCCGAACAGGCTGCCGCCTTTCGAGCCGACCGCGACCTCCTCGTTTCGCTGGGCCGCGAACTCGCGCAGCAGGCGTTCCTGCGCGTCGTCCAGCCGGGTCGGAGTGCGGACCTCGACGTGCACATGCAGATCACCGCGCGCGGAGCTGCGCAGCCGCGGCACGCCCTTGCCCCGCAACGTCAACACGCTGCCGCTCTGGGTGCCGGCGCGGATGTCGAGCTTCTCCTCGCCGTCGAGCGTGGTGAGGACGAGATCGGTGCCGAGCGCGGCCGACGTCATCGGCAGGGTGATCGTGCAGTGCAGGTCGGCGCCCTCGCGGGTGAACGTGTCGTGCGGCTGCTCGGAAACCTCGACGTACAGGTCGCCGGCCGGCCCGCCGCCGGGACCGACCTCGCCCTGCCCGGACAGCCGGATGCGCATGCCGTCCTCGATGCCGGCCGGGACGTCGACGGTGATCGTGCGGCGGGCTCGGACCCGTCCCTCGGTGCCGCAGGTCGGGCACGGCGAGGGGATCTGTTCACCGGTGCCGGCGCAGGCGACACACGGCCGCGTCGTCATGACCTGACCGAGGAAGGAGCGTTGGACGGACTGGATCTCGCCGGCACCGCCACAGGTCTGGCAGGTGCGGGGCGAGGTGCCGGGCGCGCAGCCACTGCCTTGACACTTGTCGCAGACGACGGCGGTCTCGACCGTGATCTCACGCCGCACACCGAAGGCGGCCTCGTCGAGGGTCAGCGAGATCTGCAACAGCGCGTCGCCGCCCGGACGCACCCGACTGCGGCGGCCCCGTCCGCCGCCCATCGTGCCCGCACCACCGAAGAACGCCTCGAACACGTCACCGAAGCCGCCGCCGAAGCCGGAGAACGGATTTCCGGCCGTGCCCGCGCCCTGGGCCAACGGGTCGCCGCCGAGATCGACGATGCGGCGCTTCTCCGGGTCGGTCAGCACCTCGTAAGCGGTCGTCACGGCCTTGAACCGGTCCTGCTCCGCCGGGTTGGGGTTGACGTCGGGATGCAACTCGCGCGCCAGCTTGCGATAGGCGCGCTTGATCTCTTCCGGCGTTGCGTCCCTGCGCACCCCGAGCATGCCGTAGTAGTCGCGTGGAGCCTCAGCCACGAACCGGTCCCGTCCTCGAAATCGTCTGGCACTCAGCAGTCAGGAGTGCCAAGCAAGTGTACGGTCGCGCCCCGACAGTGCGCCGCTCACCGCACGGTGAGCAACACGTCACCGCTCGGCGAGCAGGTCACCGACGTAACCCGCCACGGCCGCCACGCGCGCCATCGTGTGCCCGTAGTCCATGCGACGTGGCCCGAGCACGCCCACGGCACCCAAGGCGGCGCCTCGGGCGCCGTATCCGCTGGTGACCACCGACGTCGCCAGCAACCCCTGATGGCCGTTTTCGTTGCCGATCCGCACCACGATCTGGCTGGTGGCCTCGGACCGGTCGAGCAGACGCAGCAACACCACTTGCTCCTCGAGCGCCTCCAGCACCGGCCGGATGGCCGGGAAATCCTGGCTGTGCTCGGTGAGATTGGCGGTGCCTCCCAGCACGATGCGGTCGCTCTGCTGCTCGAACAGCGTCTCGAGCAGCACCGAGGTCAGCGTCGACAACAGCCCTTGCAGTTCCGGCGCCACCTGCACCGGCAGTTCCGTGATCGCTTGCGGAGCCTCGGCGAGCGGACGGTCGCGCAGGCGGCCGTTGAGCATCGTGCGCAGATCGGCGACGGCCTCGTCGCTCACCGGCGCCGGTAATTCGACGACCCGCTGCTCCACCCGCCCGGTATCGGTGATGAGCACGAGCATCAGCCGCGACGCCGACAGCGAGACCAGTTCGAGGTGGCGCACCTTGCTGCGCGACAGCGACGGGTACTGCACGACCGCCACGTTGTGGGTGAGCTGGGCCAGGGTGCGCACGGCCCGGTGCAGGACGTCGTCAAGGTCGACGGCGTCGTCGAGAAACGCCTGGATGGCGCGCTTCTCGGCGATCGACAGCGGCTTGACCTCCGTGAGGCGGTCGACGAAGAGGCGATAGCCGGCGTCGGTGGGGATTCGCCCGGCGCTGGTGTGCGGCTGGGCGATCAGGCCTTCCTCTTCGAGGGAGGCCATGTCGTTGCGGATCGTCGCGGGAGACACGCCGAGGTTGTGCCGGTCGCCGAGGGCTTTGCTGCCGACAGGTTCGTTGGTCGCGATGAAGTCCTCGACGATCGCCCGCAGCACCTCGAGCTTGCGCTCCTCGACGCTCATTTTCCCTCGCTCACACCCTTCGCCGTTGCTGAGCTCCAGTTTAGGGGCGCGTCGGGTCTGCGCAGCCGACAACCGGCCGACCTGCCGCCGCACGCTAGGGTTTGCTAGGGAATTCGGCCGGAATCCAGGGGTGCGTGGTGATCTTCAAGGCGGTACGGGACGGTCGTCCCTACCCCGACCACGGATTCTCCTCCCGAGACTGGGCCACGATTGCCCCGCGGTCGGTCCGGCTGGCCGAACTGACCGCTACCAAGCGCGAACTCGCCCTCGACCATCTGCTCGACGAGGACTCGACGTTCTACGGCGACCTGTTCCCGCACGCCGTGCTCTGGCACGGCGAGATCTACCTCGAGGACGGATTGCACCGGGCGCTGCGGGCGGCCCTGCAGAACCGGCGCACCCTGCACGTGCGCGTGCTCGATCTGGACGCCCTGCGGCCCTCGCCGGCCAAGACCCAGGCGCCGGCAAAGCGCACGCCACCGTCGGCGCCTCCCCCGCCGTCAGGCGAGTAGTTCCCGCACGACCGCGTCGGCCAGCAGCCGTCCGCGCTGGGTGAGCACGACGCGATCCATGGCGGCGGCATCATGCTCCAGCAGCCCCCAGGTCGCCAGCTGCGGGACGACCCGCTGTGACGCCGGCGGCAACTCGGCGAGCGCCAACCCGGCCCGCATCCGGACCCCGAGCATGACCCGCTCGGTGAACCGAGCCCGCTCGTCGAGCGACTCCCGCGCGGCCGCCGGACTGTGGCCGCGCTCAAGCATTGCGGTGTAGCGCACCGGGTGCTTGACGTTCCACCAGCGCACCCCGCCGACGTGACTGTGCGCGCCCGGCCCGGCGCCCCACCAGGTCGCGTCGCTCCAGTACAGCTCGTTGTGACGGCAGCGAGCCGTCGGGCCGGTGGCCCAGTTGGACACCTCGTACCAATCGAAGCCGGCGGCCTGCAACGTCTCGTCGGCCTGCACGTAGCGGTCGGCGAGCACGTCGTCGTCCGGTGCCGGTACCACGCCCTGCGCCACCTGACGGGCCAAGGCCGTCCCCTCCTCGACGACAAGGGCGTAGGCGCTGATGTGATCGGGACCGGCGCTGATCGCGGCGTCGAGTGAGCTCTGCCAGTCGGCGTCGGTCTCGTAGGGCGCGCCGTAGATCAGGTCGAGGTTGACGTGCTCGAACCCGGCCGCGCGTGCTTCGGCGACCGCCGCCTCCGGGCGCCCGGGCCGATGCCGCCGGTCGAGTACCTCCAGCACGTGCGGCACCGCGGACTGCATCCCGATCGACACGCGGGTGAAGCCGGCCTCACGCAGCCGAGCGAAGTACGTCGGCGTCACCGTCTCCGGGTTCGCCTCGGTCGTGATCTCGACGTCCGCGCTCAACCCGAACTGCTCGCGGATCTCGCGGATGATGAGCCCGAGATGCTCGGCCGGAAGCAGCGTCGGGGTGCCACCGCCGAAGAACACTGTCGACACCGGCGGGATCCGGTCGCCGATCGCGTCGCCGTCGAACAGGACGTCACTGGCCAGGCGGATCTCCTGCAGCACCGTGTCGGCGTACGAGCCGCGGCTCACCCCTGGTCCGAGCTCGACCGCGGTGTAGGTGTTGAAGTCGCAGTACCCGCACCGGGTCTGGCAGAACGGGATATGGACGTAGAACCCGAACGGCTTGTCCCGCGCCGCCTCGAGGTTGGTGCGGCTCAACCGCCCGTTCGCGGGCGCGGGATCGCCGTGGGGCAGGGCGGGGGGCACCATTCAATTGTGCGGCATTGCGGCGACCGGATCGGGCAATTCCGGCGGCCGGTCGGGTAGATCCCGGATGCCCCGCAGCGGTGACATCACCAGGACCAGGCTGGGCAACACGTTGCCGGCCAGCAGGACCCAGAGCGCGTCCCGGCTACCGAGCAGACTGCCGAGCGCGCCGCCCACGAGAGCACCGAGCGGCATCGTGCCGAACAGCACGAACCGCATCGTCGCCACGACCCGGCCGAGAATGGCCGGTGGGCAGTACGCCTGCCGGAAGCTGCTGATCGTCACGTTGTAGATCAGGATGCCGACGAACACCACGACGTTGCCGACGATGAAGAAACCCAGCCCGGCATGCCGGGACGTCAGCGGGATGAGCAGTCCGAACGGCGCGCTCACGAGCATCGTCAGCCATAGCGCACGCGAGGTCCCGATCCACCGCCCGACCGTGCGGGCAATCGCGGCGCCCACAACGGCGCCGAGACTCACCAGGCCGACCAGCAATCCGACCGATGCCGGCGCCAGTCCCACCGCCCGGACGAGGAAGAGGACGTTGATCGACTCGTAGCCGATGAAGAAGAAGTTCCCCATGGCCGGCGCGATCGTCAGGACGCGCAGCAGTGGATCGGCGGCGACGTAGCGCATCCCGTCCGCGATCTCGCGGCGCAGACTGCGTTGTCCGGTGCTCGTGCGGTACGGCTCGCGCTGCCTGATCGACACCAGGGCCAAAGCCGACACGACGTAACTCGCGGCGTCCACGATCAGGGCGAACGGCGCACGGAATGCCTGCACCAGCAGCCCGCCCAAGCCGGGGCCGACCACCTGCGCCACCGCGCTGCTGCCCTGCAGTTTGGCGTTGGCCTCGACGAGGTCGTCGCGGCCGAGCAGCGCGGGGATGTAGGACAGGTAGGCGACCTGGAACACGACCGTGGCGACTCCGGTCAGCATCGCGACGACGAACAGTTGGGCCAGGCCGAGGTGTCCCATGGCGGCGGCGATGGGCACGCTGGCGATCAGTGCCGCCCGCAGGACGTCGCAGCCAAGCATCAGCGGACGGCACCGCGAGCGATCGACCCAGACTCCGGCCGGCAGCCCGATCAGCAACCACGGGATCCACTCCACGCCCGCGAGCACGCCCACCTGGAATGCGGACGCGTGCAGGTACACGACCGCGATCAGCGGGAAAACGACCGTGCTGACGGCGGTACCGAGATCGCTGACCGACTGCCCGGTCCACAGCAGCAGGAAGTCGCGGTGGCGCACCAGGCCACCGCCGCGCCGGACCGCCTCAGGCCTGGTCACGGACGCCTGTCGGCAGCGCCCGCGCCGGAGGTGCAGACGAGGGGGTGGACGTCGACCGCGGCGGCGCGCCGTCCGAACGGGCTGCGCGGATGCCGTACCCGATGACCAGTGCCAGGACGAGCACGAGCAGCGCTAACAAGGGACGCCGAATTCGAGGCACGGCGTGACTCTAGAAGAGGGGCACAGGTCGGCATGATTCGATCGAGCAATGAGCGACTTCCTGAGCGCAGAGACGACCAGCATCGTCGGGCACAACGGTGACGAGATCGAGGCCTATCTCGCCCGCCCCGGCGGCGACGGCCCGCGCGGAGGCGTCGTCGTGATCCACCACATGCCCGGCTACGACCGGGCGACCAAGGAGATCACCCGGCGCTTCGCCGAGCTCGGCTACGACGCGATCTGCCCGAACCTGTACTCCCGCGAGGCGCCGGGCGCCGCGCCGGACGACGCCGCCGCGACGGCGCGGGCGAACGGCGGCGTGCCCGACGAGCGGCTCATCGGCGACGTCGGCGGGGCCGCTGCCCATTTGCGCGCGCAGCCCACCTCGAACGGCAAGGTCGGCGTGATCGGGCACTGCTCGGGCGGCCGGCAAGCCGTGCTGGCCGCGTGCAACCTGGATCTGGACGCCGCCGTCGACTGCTACGGCGCATTCGTCACCGGCACGCCGCCAGAGAACTATCCGCTGGCGATCACCAATCTCGAGGACCAGCTGCCGGGGCTGCGGGCACCGCTGCTCGGGCTGTTCGGCGCCGATGACTCGCGCCCGTCGCCGGATCACGTGGTGCGGCTCGGCGAGATCCTGGCCGCGAACGGCAAGGACTTCGAGTTCCACACCTACGTCGACGCCGGGCACGGCTTCTTCGCCGTCGACCGACCGTCTTACCGAGTGGCAGCGGCGAACGACGGCTGGGAGAAGATTGCGGCATTCCTCGCGGCGAAGCTGGGGAGCTGATCATGTGCACGTACACCACTGAGCGGGCCGGCATCGAAGGCAGCGCGAAGGGCCCGAACGGCAGCTGGTTCCACGTCACCGCCGCCACCGTCTACTTCGACCACCCCGTGCACGCGATGGCCGAGCACACGCTGAACATCGACGTCGCGGACCCGTCCCGCGGGCCGTCCGCCCGGGTGGCGCTGGAACTCACCGCGGCGTCGGCCCGCGACCTGGTGAGCGCGATTCAGGCCGCGCTCGCCGCAGCGCCGGCCGAACTCACCGCCTGAGCCCAGGCGATGCGTCGATAGGGTCGGCCCATGCGCGCCGTCTACGCCCAGTCGATCAATCCGGACGATCCGCTCAGCGGCCTGGTGGTCGGTGAGCGGCCGGAGCCCGGCCCGCCGGACGGGTGGACCCGCGTCGCGGTCAAGGCCGCGAGCCTCAACCACCACGATCTGTGGACGCTGCGGGGCGTGGGCATCAAGGCCGACCAGCTGCCCATGATCCTGGGCTGCGATGCCGCCGGGATCGACGAGTCCACCGGCGAAGAGGTGGTCGTGCACGCGGTCATCAACGCACCGGGTTGGAGCGGCGACGAAACGCTCGACCCGAAGCGGTCGCTGCTGTCGGAGCAGCACCAGGGCTCGCTGGCCCAGTACGTGGTCGTCCCTGCCCACAACGTCGTGCCCAAACCGGCCGAGCTCTCGTGGGCCGAGGCCGCCTGCCTGTCGACGGCCTGGTTGACCGCCTACCGGATGCTGTTCGTGCACTCCGGCCTGCGTCCCGGCCAGACGGTGCTCGTGCAGGGCGCGACGGGCGGGGTCGCCACCGCGTGCATCGCCATGGCGCGGGCGGCCGGGCTGCGCGTGTACGCCACCGCGCGCACCGAAGCCAAGCAGGCGGTGGCGCTCGAACTCGGCGCACACGAGGCGTTCACGTCGGGTGCCCGGCTGCCGGAACGGGTCGACGCCGTGTTGGAGACCGTCGGCGAGGCGACCTGGTCGCACTCGATGAAGTCGTTACGGCCGGGCGGTCGGATCGTGATCTCGGGAGCGACCTCGGGGCCGAACCCGCCGGCCGACCTGTCCCGGATCTTCTTCCTGCAGCTGCAAGTCGTCGGTTCGACGATGGGCACGAAGACCGAACTGGGCGAACTGATCGGGTTCCTGCGGGCGACGGGCCTGCGCCCGCACATCGACCGGGTGCTGCCGTTGGACGCCGCCGCCGACGGGCTGGCCGCTATCGCCGCGGGCGATGTGGTCGGCAAGGTCGTCCTGGAGGTCTGACGCCGGCCGCCCCCGCGAGTGGTCACTTGCGCACCGAGTGGTCAGCTACAAGTGACCACTCGGCGGTTAAGTGACCACTCGCGGCCGGTACCGCGCATAATCGGCTGATGCTCGATCACGTGGCAATTCAGTGTGCCGATCTCGAGGCCAGCACGACGTTCTACGACACGGTGCTCGCCACGCTCGGCGGCCACGAGGTCGTCGACCTCGGCAACGTCATCGGCTACGGGCGCGACCGTCCGGAGTTCTGGATCGGCCGGCAGAACACCGGCGAGGGATTCCGCGAATCGCACCTGGCGTTCACGGCACCCAGCCGCGACGCGGTGCGCGCCTTCTTCGCCGCTGCCGTGAGCACCGGAGCCGAAGTGCTGTACGAGCCGCGGGTCTGGCCGGAGTACCACCCCGACTACTACGGAGCGTTCGTCCGCGACCCCGACGGCAACAACGTCGAGGCGGTCTGCCAAGCGCCGGAGTGACCTCGGGGCGCAGCGGTTGAGCAGGTCGGCTCGGGTTTGGTGACGGCCGTGGTGTGCGCCGCGTTCGACCCGGCGACCGACGAGGAGATTCTCGCCGCCCGGGAACTCGTTCGCGCCGCGGGCATTGCCCTGCCCCCGCGACCGCCGCACCGGCCGCACTTCAGCCTGGCCGCGGCCCGGGTGGATCGGCAGGCCGGCTTGCCCGCGGTGCTCGCGATGGCGGCGGAGGTGGCGGCGGCGCATGAGCCGATCGCTGTCGCGCTCAGTGCCGTCGGCCGCTTCGGCCGCGCCGGTGTGGTGTGGCTGGGGCCGGGACCTGCGCCGGCGCTCGCTGCGCTGCAGCGCGACGTGGCCGATGCCCTGCTCCGGGCGGGCTGGCCGCCGCTGGTCGGTGGCCGCGGCGATGTTGCCCACAGGCCACTCGGCCGGAATCGCCCTCGGTAGCCGTCGACGCGGACAGTCATCCCGGAGTGGGGCACGCCCTATCGTGCAGGCATGACCACAGAGGCTGACCGGGCCGGGGCGTTCACGGCCGCTTCCGTACCGGTGAACTACGAGCGGCATCTCGCGCCGTATCTGTTCCAGCCATGGGCTGAGGTGTTGCTCGACGCCGTCGCCCTTGCCCCGGGTGCCGCCGTTCTCGACGTCGCAGCGGGCACCGGGGTGGTAACCCGTGCCGCCGCGCAGCGCACCGGTGCGGACGGCCGAGTCGTCGCCACCGACATCAGCCCGGCGATGATCGAGTTCCTGGCCGACCATCCGCCCGAGCCGGGCGCCGCCCCGATCGAGACCGCCATCGCACCGGCGACCGAACTCGCCTTTGCCCACGACGAGTTCGACGTTGTGTTGTGCCAGCAGGGGATGCCGTTCATCTCTGATCGGACCGGAGCTGTGCGGGAGATGCGCCGGGTGTTGCGCCCGGGTGGACTCGTGGGCATCGCCGTCTTCAGCCCCGGCCACGACGTCCTGCCGTTCGGGCGGCTCAACCGCACGCTGCGCGACGTCGGGGCCGAAGCACCGTTCCCGGACGCGTACGAAGAATCCGGCTACGTGCTGAGCGCATCGGAGACGGCGGAACTGTTGAGTGGCGCCGGGTTCACCGACATCGAGTCGCGAGACGTTGAACTCCTCACCCGCTGGCCGGGCGTCGAAAGCCTCGTCGCCGGCTTGTCGGGCACGCCGTTCGGACGCGTGTTCGCGGCGCTGGACAGCGAACAGCAAGGCCAGGCTCGCGCCCTCATCGCGGACCGATTCGCCGAGTTCGTGCACGGGGACGTGGTCGAAGTACCGACGTATTCGGTGATCGCGCGGGCGACGGCCTGAGTTGGTGACTAGCGTTTGGCCGGCTCGGCTGAGTCACCGGTCGCCAGCGCGGCGATGAACGCCTCCTGCGGCACCTCGACCCGGCCGACCATCTTCATCCGCTTCTTGCCTTCCTTCTGCTTCTCCAGCAGTTTGCGCTTGCGGGTGATGTCGCCGCCGTAGCATTTCGCGAGCACGTCCTTGCGGATCGCGCTGATGTTCTCGCGGGCGATGACCCGCGAGCCGATGGCGGCCTGAATCGGCACCTCGAACTGCTGGCGCGGGATCAGCTTGCGCAACTTGGCTGTCATCGACGTGCCGTAGCCGTAGGCCTTGTCCTTGTGCACGATGGCCGAGAAGGCGTCGACCGGCTCGCCCTGCAGCAGGATGTCGACCTTGACCAGGTCGGCGGCCTGCTCGCCAGCCTGCTCGTAGTCCAGGCTCGCGTAGCCGCGGGTGCGCGACTTCAGCTGGTCGAAGAAGTCGAAGATGATCTCGCCGAGGGGCAGCGTGTATCGCAGCTCGACGCGGGTCGGCGAGAGGTAGTCCATGCCGCCCAGAGCGCCGCGCCGCTCCTGGCACAGCTCCATGATCGCGCCGATGTACTCACTCGGCGCGATGATCATGGCCTTCACGACCGGCTCGTAGGTCTCGGCGATCTTCATCCCGCTCGGCCAGTCGGACGGGTTGGTGACGATGTGCTCGGCCCCGTCCTCGAGCACGACCCGGTAGACGACGTTGGGCGCGGTGCTGATCAGGTCGAGGTTGAACTCCCGCTCGAGCCGGTCGCGGGTGATCTCCAAATGCAGCAGGCCGAGGAAGCCGCAGCGGAACCCGAACCCGAGCGCCGCGCTCGTTTCCGGCTCATAGACCAGTGCCGCGTCGTTGAGCCGCAGCCGGTCGAGGGCGTCGCGCAGCAGCGGGTACTCCGAGCCGTCGAGCGGATACAGCCCGGAGTAGACCATCGGACGCGGGTCGCGGTAGCCGCCGAGCGACTCGGTGGCCGGCTTGGCCGCGTCGGTGACGGTGTCGCCGACCCGGGACTGCCGGACGTCCTTGACGCCGGTGATGAGGTAGCCGACCTCGCCGACTCCCAGGCCCTCGGTCGGCTTTGGCTCCGGCGAGATGACGCCGATCTCCATCAACTCGTGCGTCGCGCCTGTCGACATCATCTTGATCCGCTCGCGCGGGGTGAAGTGCCCGTCGATGACCCGGATGTAGGTGATGACGCCGCGGTAGATGTCGTAGACCGAATCGAAGATCATTGCGCGCGGCGGAGCGTCCGCCTCGCCCACCGGCGCGGGGATGTCGCGGCAAATGACGTCGAGTAGATCCTCGACGCCCTGACCGGTCTTGGCGCTGACCCGCAGCACGTCGTCCGGCTCACAGCCGATGATGTGCGCCAATTCCGCGGCGTAGAGATCGGGCTGGGCGGCCGGCAGGTCGATCTTGTTCAGTACCGGGATGATCTGCAGGTCGTTCTCCAGCGCCAGGTACAGGTTCGCCAGGGTCTGGGCCTCAATGCCCTGGGCCGCGTCGACCAGCAGGACCGCGCCTTCGCAGGCGGCCAGACTGCGGCTGACTTCGTAGGTGAAGTCGACGTGGCCGGGCGTGTCGATCATGTGGAGGACGTGCTCGACGCCGGTCTCGCGGGAGCGCCAGGGCATCCGCACGTTCTGGGACTTGATCGTGATTCCCCGCTCACGCTCGATGTCCATCCGGTCGAGGTACTGCGCCCGCATCTGCCGGCCGTCGACCACGCCGGTGGCCTGCAGCATCCGGTCGGCGAGGGTGGACTTGCCGTGGTCGATGTGGGCGATGATGCAGAAGTTGCGGATACGGGCAGGGTCCGTGTGGCCTGCGGGGATCTGCTGGGCGGTCACTGGCTCACTCTCTTTGCGGTCTCCCTATGGTCCCATGAGCGCGGCTTCGACCCGATCGGCAAGGATGTGGGGATGACCGACCCGCGTGCATCCGCCGAATACCGCATTCCCGCCACTGCGCTGCGACCTGGTGATCTCGTCAACACCTCGCCGGGCGAGGACGACTGGCAACAGGTCCTCGGCGTGTACACCAAGCCCGGCCAGGCCAAATCCGACGAGGTACGGGCACTGGTCGAGTCGCTGGGCGGGCGCTACGTCGCCGTACAACTCACCGATATCGCGCCGGTCGACTCCGGGGTGTACTTCGCTGACGGGCTGGCCATGATGTACGCCGTCGACAACGGTGCCGACCAGGACGTGACCGACGTCATCAGCAGCGAGGATGGCGTCCGCACATACCTGTACACAAAATTCGAGCTGGTGACCGTGCGGGCCGTGCCCAGCTGAGTAGCGGCAACCCGGTCTTGCGGAGATTTGGGACGCCCGGCGGGCGCTGGTAACCTCAGGTGGTTGTCTGCTCGCCGGCCTGGCCGGCGCCCGGCGGGCGTCCATCCGATCAATATTGCGAACGTCGAGGGTTCTTCGTGGCGAATATCAAGTCCCAGATCAAGCGCATCCGCACCAACGAGGCCGCGCGCCTGCGCAACAAGAGCGTGAAGTCGGCGCTCAAGACCGCAGTCCGCAACTTCCGCGAGACCGCTGACTCTGGTGATCGCGAGGCGACCGTCGCCGCGCTGACCTCAGCCTCGCGCCAGCTCGACAAGGCGGCCAGCAAGGGCGTCATTCATCCGAACCAGGCCGCCAACAAGAAGTCGGCGATGGCCCAGCGCGTCAACTCGCTCTGAGCGGACCACCCCCGGACTGATCCAGCCCGCGCTGAAGCCCGCTCGACGATCCCCTGATCGGCAAGCGGGCTTCTTGCTGCCGCGGCCAGCCCGCGCGATTGCGTTGGTCGCGCTCCCCGGCGAAGCCGACGCGGGTCAACGCTGCGCGCGAGCGTCGGCGAGGCGGCGCACCGCACGTTCGAGCGCATAGGACGGGTCGGCCGCTTCGCCCTTCACATCGGCGTTCAGGGTGGCGACCACGCCGAGGGCTCGGCGCACGCCAGGCTCACTCCAGCCCCGCGACTGCGCCTGGGCCCGTTTGACCTTCCACGGCGGCATCCCCAGTTTCGGGGCGAGCGAGTACGGATCCCCCCGTCCGGCGGTAGCGACGCGGGCTATCGTGCGGATGCCATCGGCAAGCGCGTCGGCGATGACCACGTGCGGCACGCCGACCGACAAGGCGTAGCGCAGCGCCTCGAGCGCTCCGCCGGAATTGCCCACGACGGCGAGATCCGAGATCGCGAAGCCGGTGACCTCGGCCCGTCCGCGGTGGTAGGCCCGGACCAAATCGACGTCGATGCTGCCCCCGGAGTCGCTGACCAACTGCCCGGACACCGCGGCGAGTTCGCGCAGGTCGCTGCCGACCGCCTCGACGAGGGCCGCGACCGCGTCGGGCCCGATCGTGCCGCCCGCGCGCCGCACCTCCGAGCGAACGAAGTCGATCCGGTCATCCACGCGGGTGAGCTTGCCGCAGGCGACCTCGAGGGCGCCGGCCTTGCGGGCGGCATCGAGCAGCGCCTTGCCCTTCGCTCCCCCGACATGGTGCAGCACCATCGTGGTGCCTTCGGTCGGCGTTTCCACGTACGGCCGTAGGACGGCAAGCGCCGCCACCTTGACATCCTGCGCGTTGCGGATGACGACGAATCGGGCGTCGCCGAACAGCGAAGGTCCCACCAGTTCGGGCAGCTCGGGACCCTCGATCTCGGCACCTGTCCGCTCGATCTCGACCAGCGTCGGGTCGCGGCGCCGCGATGAGGCGGAGAGCGCGCTGATGGCCCGGCCGACGAGCAGTTCCTCGTCGCCGACCAACAGGACGACGCTGGGGACGTCGGAGGGTAGGTCGGCCAGGCTGACGGGTCGGGCAGGCATTGCTCCATCCTGGCACTGACGGCGGACACCGCGGGCGGGCTGCGGTCGGCAACTATGCGTCCGTCCCTCGGCGACTCCGGTACCGCCCCGGCCTGACCGCCCGCGCCGACCGTGCTCCACCGCTTTCCCCGCACCACGGTCGAAACCGAACCCCGGTCGGCGACGACGGCGACGTCGCCATCGCGGTCGGTACGTCGCACCGGCACGCCGAGCCGGGCCAACTCGGCCAGCAACATCGGCGACGGGTGCCCGTAGTCGTTGTTCCGCCCCACGCTGATGACCGCGACCTGGGCCCGGACCGCGGCGAGGAAGCCGGGGTCGGAGTAGGCCGAACCGTGGTGCGGAACCTTGAGCACGTCGGATCGAACGTCGGCACCGGATGCGAGCAGCGACTGTTGGGCATCGATCTCGGCGTCGCCGGGCAGCAGGATGTGCTCGCCGTCGACCGTCGCCCGCAGGACGAGCGACGAGTTGTTCGGGTCGGACCGGGTGTTATGGAACGCGACAGCAGGGGCCAACACCTCGAGGTGGACGCGGCCGGCGTCGAACTGCTGACCTACTGCAGGCGTGCTCACTCGCAGCCCGCGCCGTTGCAGCGCGGCCTGCACGAGGTGGACGCCGGACGCTGGTTCGGCCAGCGGGCCGGCCAGGACGGCGGCGACGCGCCGGCCGGCGAAGACGCCGGAGACGCCGCCGACATGGTCGAGGTGATAGTGCGTGAAGATCAACAGCGGGACCTCAGTGATGCCGAGGTCGTGCAGGCAGCGGTCGATGGCCACGGGGTCCGGCCCGGCATCGATTTCGATCGCCGCGTGCGGCGCGGCGGCGAGCAGGAGAGCGTCGCCCTGGCCGACGTCGCACGCGACGAACGTCCAGTGCGGCGGCGGCCAGCCGGATGTGACCGACCGAACCGGGATCAAGATGATGATCGCGGTAACTGTGGCGGCCGCCAGGCAACGCCGCGGCCCGGCCCGGGCCGCCGCTACCAGTACCCCCGCGACGAGCAGCAGCAGCGCCAACCCGCCGCCGAGCCCGCCGGGCCAGGGCAGGGTCGCGCCGTGCAGGGAGCCGAAGAAGTTCGCCACCCAGACCAGCCAGCGACACGGCCAGCCCGCAAGCCAGGCGAGCAGTTGGGCCGGCGCCAACCACAGCGGCGCCACGACCGCCGCGGCGAAGCCGAAGACGGTCGCGATCGCCACCACGGGCTCGGCCAGCACATTAGCCGGAATCGCGACCAGGCTGACCCGCCCGGCTATCGCCGCGATGATCGGGGCGGTCACGACGGTGGCCGCGGCGGCCACCGCCACCAACTCGGCGATCCCGGCCGGGACCCGCCGCCGCAGCGCCTGGGCCCAGCCCGGCGCGAGCACGAGCAGCGCAGCCGTGGCCAGCACCGACATGGCGAAGCCGGGATTCGCCGCGAGCTCCGGATCCCAAAGCAGGAGTGCCAGCACGGTTGCCGCGAGGGCCGGCAGGGCGTCGCGCGGCCGCCCGCTGGCAAGAGCTGCCATCGCGATCACCGCCATGAGCGCGGCCCGCAGCACACTAGGCGACGGTCGGGCCACGGCGACGAAAACGACGAGCACGAGCGCCCCGGCCAAGCCACTCAGCCAGGGCCGGACGCCGAACCGGCGCAGCACCAACAGCACCGAACCGATCAGGATCGAGCAGTTGGTGCCGCTGACCGCAACCAGGTGGGTCAGGCCGGCGAGGCGAAAGTGCTCTGCCAGCACTGGGTCGAGTTCGCTGGTGTCGCCGTCGACCAGACCGGGCAGCAGGCCACGAGTGTCGGCCGGCAGCCCGGACGCAGCCTGGCGCAACGACGCGCGGATCGTGCCCGCAGCCCGCTGCCACCACGGCGGCGAGCCGATCAGCTCCGGGCCGGCGCGGGCGAAGAGCGTGACCGACAGCGCACGCCGGTCCGTCGGCGGCGAGAGCGCGCCGTCCAGCCGTACCCGCTGGCCCGGCAGGACGCCGGCCCACGGCTGCGCCGCTCCGAGCACGAGCACGTCGCCGCCGGTTCGGACGCGGTGTCCCCCTACCGAGACCGCCACGGCGGCGGTTTCGACGGCGACGCGGGGTGAACCGGCGATTCCCTTCGCGGCGAGCGGCCTCGGATCGGCGGTTACGGTCAGCTCCGCGGTGACCGCGGCGCGGTTGTGCGCGAGGTGCACGACCGGCAACCGACGGTATTGCGCCAACCGTCCGGCCAGCGGGACCAAGACCAGCGCGAGACAGAACCCGACCAGCGCACCCGTCGCCATTGCGTCGACTGCCCGCGCCGCCAACCCAAGCGCGCCCAGCCCCACCGCCGCCGACCCGAGCGCCGCAACGAGCACCGCGGTGGGTGAATGCCCCAGCGCCACGAAGGTGGCCAACCAGGCTGCGCCGGCGCCAATCGCGAGCCGCAGGTCCAGAGCGCTGGTGCGCGCCGCCGCGATCGGCGATCGAGCGGCGGGCCTCATACCGTCACCCGGGTCCGCAATCCGGCGAATTTCACGTCGCCGATGCCGGAGACTTCGCGCAACTGGTCGATCGTCACGAACGGGCCGTGTGCCGCACGCCAATCGAGGATGTGTTGGCCGAGCACCGGGCCGACGCCGGGCAGCGTCTCGAGCTGTTCCAGCGTGGCCGAGTTCAGGTCGACCGGCGCTGACGTCGACGGTGGCCCGGCTGAGCCCGCACCCGGACCGGCACCGCCGGGCGCGGCGGCAGCCGGCGCGCCGACCGCGATCTGCTGGCCGTCGGTGATCTTGGCGGCGAGATTCAAGGAGGTGAGATCTACGCCCGGCAGCGGGCCGCCGGCAGCCTGGACGGCATCGTCGATGCGTGACCCAGCCGGCAGCCGGTACAGCCCGGGATGACGCACCTTGCCGGCGACGTCGATGACGAGCACGACGGCCGAAGCGGCCGGCCCGACCGACGGCGGCGCCGACGTCGAACCAGCCGGCGGCGGCCCCGAAGCCGGCGGCGAATGCACAGCCGGCACCGCGGCACCTCCGGTGCTCGAGGCCGTGACGCCCACCGAGTGTGGACGGGACGAGAACACCCAGGCCCCGGTGACGGCTGCGGCGACGACGGCGGTCATCGCGACCGCGATCGCGCCCCGCCGCCCTGGGTCGATGCGGGTGGGCAGTCGAGCCGCCAACCGGTCGAGCAGTCGCGACGAGGAAGTAGGGCTCGCCGACTCTGGTGGTGCCAACTCCGGTCCGGCCACCGCGGCCGGGCGAGGCGCAAGTGGCGGCGCCGCGACGCCGAAGTCGTCGTCCGGCAGCCACGGCTCCGGCGCCCGTGCGCGCCATGGGCCGTCGCTCGCGGCGGCGGCGTCGGCCCGGCCGGAACCAGCTGCCGGTCGGTCGGCTCGGCCACGACCGGTGGCCGGGTCGTCGGCCAGCAAGGCCCGGACCCGCTCCGCGACCCGCGCCCGCTCACCCCGGATGCGTCCCCTCCCGTCTCGCACGCCCACGACGGTAGGAAGCGAGCGCCGGGCAACCCAGGCCCCGCGAGGATCTGTGGACAGCCCCCGCGGGTGTGGACGACGGGCGAAAGATTGTCAGCCGGCTGTGCTAACGCGCCGAGCGGGTCAGCTCACCGAGTCGTCGCCGCCAGCCGACCGGGAATGCTCGGCCACGAGGTCGGCGTAGATCTCGCCGCTGCGCTTCAGCGTCCGCCGCTGGGTCTGGTAGTCCACGTAGGCCAGCCCGAAGCGGGGCCAATACCCGTATGACCATTCGAAGTTGTCGAGCAGCGACCAGGCGAAGAAGCCCTTCACCGGCGCGCCGAGGGCCGCCGCGTCGGCGACCGCGTCGACGTGGTCGCACAAGTATTCGGCCCGTTCCTCGTCGACGACGTAGCCGTTCTCGTCCGGTTCGTCGAGCCAGGCCGAGCCGCTCTCGGTGACGTAGACCGCCGGCGGGTCGTAGTCCTTCGTCACCCGCATGATGAGGTCGTGCAGACCCTGGGGATGGACCTCCCATCCCATCGCGGTTTGCGGAGCGCCGTCTGCGGGCACGGCGCGGAACCCGAGCGTGGCAACGGTGGGATCGGCCTTGATCCGCATCGGGAAGTAATAGTTCACGCCGAGGAAGTCCGACGGCTCGGCGATGACGTCGGCATCGCCGGCCCGCTCTGGCAGCGCCTGGCCATAGAGCTCGAGCATGTCGGCCGGGAAGCCCTTGCCGTGGATGGGATCGAGCCACCACCGGTTCGTGTGGCCGTCAGCACGTTCGGCCGCCAGCAGGTCCTCCCCGCTGGCACTGACGGGTTCGCAGGGGCTCAGGTTGTTGACGATGCCGACGGACGGGGCGGCAATTGCGCCGGCCCGGATGGCCTGCACCCCGAGGCCATGCGCCAGAAGCAGGTGATAGGACGCGCGCACCGCCAGGCGCAGGTCGCGCACTCCGGGGGCCATCCGGCCTTCCAGGTGCCCGATCCAGGCCGAGCACAGCGGCTCGTTCACCGTCACCCAGTCGCGCACCCGATCCCCGAGGCGCTCGGCCACGACGGTCGCAAAATCGGCGAAGCGCAGCGCAGTCTCGCGAGCCACCCAGCCGCCGTCCTCCTGCAGCGCCGACGGCAGATCCCAGTGATAGAGCGTGATGAACGGACGGATGCCGGCCGCCAGCAGCGTGTCAACCAGCCGGTCATAGTGGTCGAGCCCAGCCTGGTTGACCTGGCCGCGGCCCGTCGGCTGCACGCGTGGCCAGGCAATGGAGAACCGATAGGAGTTCAACCCAAGCTGCCGGAGCAGGGCCACGTCCTCGTCGACGCGCCGGTAGGAGTCGCACGCAACCTCTCCGGTGTCGCCGCCGTCGATGGCCTCGGGAACCCGGCAGAAATCGTCCCAGATCGAGGGCAGCCGACCGTCGGCCGCTACGGCCCCTTCGATCTGGTAGGCCGATGTCGCGACGCCCCAGACGAAGTCAGCGGGCAGGGCTGAGCGGTTGGTCATTCATTTCTCCGGCAGTGGGATGAGGTGAGAGGTTCCGGCATGGCGCGTTACTTGACCGCACCGGCGGTCATGCCACTGACCAGGAATCGCTGTAGCAACAGGAAGCCGACGACGATCGGAACGCTGACAGTCAGAGACGCGGCCATGATCTGGTTCCAGTACACGTTGTTCTGCGTCGCGTAACCCTGTAGACCGACCGCGAGCGTTCGGGTCGAGTCGTCGGTCAGCACGGAGGCGAACAGGACCTCTCCCCACGCCGTCATGAATGCGTAGATCAACACGGCGACGATGCCGGGCACCGCCGCTGGAATGACCACCCGCACCAAGGCCCCGATCGGGCCGGTGCCGTCCACCTTGGCCGCCTCGTCCAGTTCGCGCGGGATCGAATCGAGGTAGCCGACCAACATCCAGATCGCGAATGGCAGCGTGAACGTCATGTAGGTGATGATCAAGCCCGTGCGGCTGCCGTAGAGGTTGACGCCGGTGACCCGGTTGATGTTGACGAAGATGACGAACAACGGCAGCAAGAACAGGATGCCCGGGAACATCTGCGTCGCCAGCACCGAGATCGAGAAGACCTGGCGGCCGCGGAACCGGTACCGACTGATGGCGTACGCCGCGAACAGGGCCACCACCACCGAAGCCACCGATGCAATCGCCGACACCACGAGGCTGTTCACGAAATACGTCCCGAGCGGGATCGTGTGCCACATGTCGATGAACGGCTGGACAGTCAGGTGCTGCGGCACCCAGTGGAACGTGCCCTGGACGTCGCGCAACGGCTTCAGCGCCGAGCTCAACATGATGTAGACCGGAAGCAATGCGAAGAGGGTCAAGAAGGTCAGGCCGACGACGCGCGCCCACTTGAACCACGTCGGCTCACGCATGGTCTTCCCCCCGTCGCACGATCGACAGATAGCCGCCCGTCATCAGCAGCAGGAAGATCAGCAGCAGTACCGACATCGCCGAACCGGTGCCGAAGTTCCAGGTGACGAATGAGTTCTGGTAAATGTGCATCGAGATCAGGTCGGCCTGGCGCGGGGCGGACTTGCCGAACAGCGTGTATGGCGTGGTGAAGTCGTTGAACGTCCAGAGGAACATCACCAGTACGAGCACTCGGTTCACCGGCCGTAGCAACGGCAAGGTCACCCCGCGGATCTGGGCCATCACTCCCGCGCCGTCGAGTGCAGCAGCTTCGTAGAGCTCGCCGGGGATGCTCTGCATCCCGGCGGTCAGGCACAGGAACGCGAACGGCCAGGTGCGCCACAACGCGACGATTACCAGCGAGACAAAACTGTTCTGGCCGATGAGCCAGAACGGCCGGTCGTTCGCCAGATGTAGCTGGTCGACGAGCACGTGGTTCACCACGCCGGTGTCGCGCTGGAACATGAAGCCCCACGTGATCACCGACGCGAATACCGGAAGCCCGTACGGGATCAGGAAGATCGTGCGTATTACGCCCCGCCCACGGAACATGCGTTGGGTGAAGACGGCGGCGGCCAGGCCGAACAGCCACGACAATGCGATGACGATCAGCGTGAACGCAAGCGTCACGATGAACGAATGCAGCAGCGCCTTGCCTTCGGCGAGGTCGAAGTTCAACGCCAGGCGGTAGTTGCCGAACCCGGCCGCGGGCGCCTGGCGCCAGTTGCTCAGATAGAACTGGGTCAGCCTGAGGAAGCTGATCGCGACGCCGAACAGCATCGGGATGATGTGGATGAGCAGTTCGAGCAGAACCGCCGGGAGGAGCAGGAGATACGGCAGCGCCTCGCGCCGGGGCCGCCGACGCTTGGCCGACGGCTCGGGCGGTGAGACGCCGGCGGCGCGCTCCAGCTCTGCGGTGTCAACCACCCCGGCGTCTCCTCTCCGGCCGGCGAACGCGGGGTGCGCTCGCCGGCCCTGTCGTCCTCGTCGACGTCGCTGGGTTGTTGACGTGCTTATCCGCCGAGCTGTTGCTGGGCCGCCTTGAGTTGGCTGGAGATCTCGTCAGCGCTGACCGTCTTGCCCGTGGCCGCGTCGGCGAACATGTTCTTCATCGCCGTGCCGATCAGCGTTTCGAACTGGCTCTCCTGGGCCACCGCCGGCATCGGTGCCGCGCTCGTTGCCAGGATGCCCTTGAACGTCTTGACCGCCGGCGTCTGGAACGCCGGATTGCTATAGGCGTCGGCCACGGTCGGCAACGAGCCGTAGGTCTTGTTCAGGATCTCCTGCTCCGGAGTGCTCGTCATGAACTTGACGAACTTCAACGCCGCGTCCTTGTGTTTGGTGTTCTTGAAGACGGCGAGGTTGATGCCGGCCACCATGCTGGTGATCTTCTTACCGCCCGCGGGCACCGGGACCGGCACCACGCCGATGTCGGCCGACTTCATGCCCAACTGGGCCAGTGAACCGGCCGCTGCCTGCCAAATGACCATCGCCGTCTTGCCGGTGGCGTAGTCGCTGAGCGCCTCGGTCCCGTTGGAGTACTCGGCGTCGCTCGGATTGGTGATCTTGTCGGTCTGGATCAGGTCGAGATAGCGCTTGATCGCAGCGACGTTCTGCGGGGTGTCGAAGGTCGGCTTGCCCGACGAGTCGAAGAACGAGCCGCCCTCTTGCTGGCTGAGCGTGAACGCGGCGTGGACGTTCTCGCTGACACTGCCACCCTCGAGGGACAGGCCCCACTTGCCGCCAGCGGAGAGCTTCTTGCCGTCGGCGATCATCTCCGCCCACGTGGAGGGTGGGTTGGCGATGCCGGCCGCCGCGAACATCTTCTTGTTGTAGTACAAGCCGTAAGCCAGGCTGTACAGCGGGACGGCGGTGGGCGGCTTGCCCGCGGCGCCCGTGGCCGACAGGCTGCCGGCGAGGAAGCGAGACTTGCCGCCGACCTGGTTGATGGTGCCGTCGTCGAACGGCTGGAAGGCGCCGGTGGCCTGCAGCGAGGCCGACCAGGTGTTGCCGATGTTGAGCACGTCCGGGCCCTTGCCCGACGTGGTCGCGGCGAGAATGCGGTTGAGCAGGTCCGACCACGGCACGACTTCGACCTTGACCTTGATGCCGGTCTGCTTGGCGAACTTGGCCAGCTCGGGACTGAGTACCTGCTTGTCGTTGGCCAGGCTGGTGCCCTGGTTGCTCGCCCAATATGTCAACGTGGTCGGCCCGGAACTGCCGCCGCTTCCGCTGCTGCTGCACGCTACGAGTGCCGGGGCGACGCCGATGGCGGCCACGGCCCCTGCCACGAGCCTCTTCAATCGCACGATGGGTCCTTCCCCGGTAGTCGCTCGATCCCGGCCCGGGCGAGACGGGATTCGATCGGTGCGCCACGTCTTCCATGACTTCCTCTAAGGCGTGAATAATCTGGGCAGGACCGGGATGCGTCAACAGCCGGGCCGGGTTTCGTTTCCGATTCGTTACCAAAGCGACGACGGGTCTTCCGGGGTACGCGGCCGCGGAGCGACCACTTTCCGCACGTCGTGAAGTATGGTCACCGGCAACCATCAGCTCCGTACCGAGAAGCAGGAACCGTCCATGCCCAGGGCCAGCGCCGTCACCGTCCGAGATCTGAGGAACAGCAACCGGTCGCGCGCGCTGTGGGAGCTCTACATGCACGGCCCGTTGACCCGCCAGGCCGTGGGCTATGCCGCCGGCGTCAGTCTGGCCACGGTGAGCAATCTCGTCGGCGACCTGATCGAGCAGGGCGTCATCGTGGAGGTGGGTCTGGAGGAATCCAACGGCGGACGCCCGCGCGGACTGTTCCAGGTGAATCCCGAGTACGGCTTCGTCATCGGCGTCGACGTGGGCGAGACGGCGTTCCTGGTGGAGCTGTTCGATCTCGGGATGCAGGCGCGGGCCCGGCACGTGTCGACGACCGATCTGACCCGGCTCGATCCCGAGGATGCGGCGACGCATGTCCTCGAAGGCATCGCGGCCGTCCTCGCCCAATCCGGAATTGCGGAATCCGACGTCATCGGTGTGGGCGTGGGCGTGCCCGGCGTCGTCGAGCACGGCGCCGACGCGATCGTGCACGGTCAGAGCGTCGGCTGGGACGCGGTGCCGTTCGAGCGGATGCTGCGCCCGGGCACGCGATTGCCGCTGCTGATCGACAACGGGGCCAAGACGTTGGGCCAGGCCGAGACCTGGTTCGGCGCCGCTCGAGGCACCGAGAATTCCGTCATCGTGCTGCTCGGCATCGGTGTCGGCACGAGCATCATCAGCAACCGCGAGCTCTATCGCGGGGCCACGAGCAGTGCCGGCGAGTGGGGCCACACGACTGTGATGGTCGGCGGGCGCACCTGCCGGTGCGGGGCGGCCGGTTGCCTCGAGGCCTACGTCGGCGCCGCGGCCATCGTCGCCCGCTACGACGAACTCCAGGGCCGCGACGCACCGGTCAATCCCAACGAGCTCGAGGAACGGGTCGGCGAGATTCTCGCGGCGAGTTCGAGCGACCGGGCCGCAGCCCGGGTGCTGGACGAGACTGTCGCTTACCTGGGTGCCGGCATCGCCGATCTGGTCAACCTGTTCAACCCCGAGCGCGTCGTCGTGGGCGGCTGGCTGGGTCAGGCCCTGAGCGACGCCTTGCTGCCCCGCATCATCGACGCCGCGTCACGTGAGGCGCTGCGATTGCCGTTCAGTCATGTCGACATCGTCAAGGCCGAACTCGGCAAGGACGCTGTTGCTCTCGGCGCAGCGACGCTGCCGATCGCCGGCTTGCTCTCCTCGGGTGCGGCCCCGCGCCGCAGGGCCGAACAGGCCAGTCGCTGAGCAAGTCCCCCGGGTCAGCGCCGCACGACGACGGTGCCGATGGCGCCCGGCCCAAGGTGCGCGCCGACGACGGGGCCGAGTTCGGTGATGTAGAGCTCACCCAGGTGCCCGATCGCTGCTCGTAGCGCCGCTGCCACCTGATCGGCGCGCGCTTCGGCCGCGAGATGGTGCACCGCCACGTCGACCGGGCCGTCGCCGGCCGCCTGGGCGGTCAGCTGGACGAGGCGTGCGATCGCCTTGGCCGCCGTGCGCACCTTCTCGAGTGGGACGATCCGGCCCTCGACCATCTGGAGCAACGGTTTGACCGCGAGCGAGGTCGCCAGCATGGCCGCCGCGGTGCCGATGCGGCCGCCCCGGCGTAGGTACTCGACGGTGTCGACGTAGAACAGCGTCCGGGTACGGTCGATCGTCTGCGTTGCTGCGCCCTGCACCTCGGCCGCGGACGCACCGTCGGCCGCCCGCTCGGCCGCGGCCATGACGGCGAAGCCCAGGGCCATCGCCGTGGAACGCGAGTCGACGACGCGTATCACGCCATGGTCGAAGTCCTGCGCGGCCAACGCCGCGGACTCCCAGGTCCCCGACAAGGCAGCGGCGAGGTGGACGGACACGACGCGGGTCGCCCCCGCGTCGAGACAGTCACGGAACACGGCCGCGAATTCCGCCGGCGCCGGACGGGACGTCGTCACCGACACCTTGTCCCGCAGCGCCTGGGTCACCTCGACCGCCGACACGTCCACGCCATCGGTGCCGGTTCGGGCACCGATGGAGACCTGCAGCGGAACCAGCCGCACGCCCAGCCGCTCGGCGACGCCGTTGGGCAGGTAGGCCGTGGAATCGGTGACCACCGCGACGTTCTCGCCGGTCGATTTGCGCGGAACGTCGGCCACCGCGCTAGGCCACGAAGTTGACGAGCCGGCCGGGCACGGTGACGACGCGCCGGACGTCGCGTCCTTCCAGAGCGGCTGCCACCCGGGGGTCCTCACGCGCGGCGCTCTGCATGACGTCGCCGTCGCTGTCGGCCGCCACCGTGATCACAGCCCGGACCTTGCCGTTGACCTGCACCGGCACGTCAACCATGGCGTCGAGCAACATGGCCTCATCGGCAACCGGGAACTGGGTCCAGGCCAGTGACGTCTCGTGCCCCAGCCGCGACCACAGCTCTTCAGCGGCATGTGGGGCCAGTGGCGCCAACAGCAGCGTCAGCGTCTCGGCCACCTGCCGCGGCGCTCCGCCGTGCGGGTAGGCCTGCGTGATCGCGTTGTTGAGCTCAGTGATGCGCGCGATCGACGTGTTGAAACGCAGCGTCTCCATGCCGTCGCGCACCGCTGCGATCGTCTTGTGCATCAGCCGGTTCAGTTCGTCGGGGACGTCGTCGTCGGAGACGTGGACGGCGCCGGACTCCTCGTCGACCACCGTGCGCCAGATACGCTGCAGCAGCCGGAACGGCCCGACGATCGCCTTGGCCTCCCACGGCCGCGACTGCTCCAACGGTCCGCTGAACATCTCGAACAGTCGGAACGTGTCGGCCCCGAACTCGGCGATGAAGTCGTCCGGAGTGACGACGTTCTTCAGGCTCTTGCCGATCTTGCCGAACTCTCGGGTGACCTCTTCGTCGCCGTAGAAGAACTTCCCGTCCCGTTCGACCACCTCGGTGGCCTCGACGTAGAAACCGTCCTTGTTCGCGTATGCCGGCAGTTGCAGCATGCCCTGGTTTACCAGCCGGTGGAACGGCTCCGAGCTGCTGACGTGGCCCAGGTCGAACAGCACCTTGTGCCAGAACCGGGCGTAGAGCAGGTGCAGGACCGCGTGCTCGACGCCGCCGATGTACAACTCCACCCCGCCCAGCGGACGGTCGGCGGTCGGGCCCATCCAGTAGTGCTCGATCAGCGGATCGACGAAGCGCTCGTCGTTTCTCGGATCCAGGTAACGCAGTTCGTACCAGCAGGAGCCGGCCCAGTTGGGCATCGTGTTCGTCTCGCGCCGGTAGGTCTTGACTCCGTCGCCCAGATCCAGTTCGACCTTGACCCAATCGGTCAGCCGCCCCAGCGGCGGGGCCGGCTCGGAATCGACGTCGTCCGGTTCGTAGGACTTCGGGGAGAAGTCGTCGGTGTCGGGCAGCCGCAGGGGCAGCATGGAGTCCGGCAGCCCGCGTGGCAGACCGTCCTCGTCGTAGACGATCGGGAACGGTTCGCCCCAGTAGCGCTGCCGGCTGAACAGCCAATCGCGCAGCCGGTACGTGGTGGCGCCGCGGCCGGCGTTGTTCGCCTCCAGCCACTCGATGGTCCGCGCCTTGGCGTCAGCGACGCTCAGCCCGTTCAAGCTCAGGCCTTCGGCGGAGGAGTTGATGGCCGGCCCTTCGCCGGTGTAGGCCCGGCCGCCGTTCTGCTCGAAGCCTTCGGGTGATTGCACCGTGCGCACGATCGGTAGTTCGAAGCGTTCGGCGAACTCCCAGTCGCGTTCGTCCTGCCCGGGCACGGCCATGATCGCCCCTGTGCCGTAGCCCATCAGGACGTAGTCGGCGACGAAAACCGGCAGGTCGGCGCCGGTGGCGGGGTTGGTGGCGAAAGCCCCGACGAAGACGCCCGTCTTGGCCTTGCCTTCGGCCTGGCGGTCGACTTCGGACTTGCGGGCGGCGAACTCGCGGTAGGCCGCGACCGCCTCGGCCGGCGTCGCATGCCCACCCGTCCAGGATTCGCTCGTCCCCTCGGGCCACGCCTGCGGCAGCATCGAATCGACCAGTGGATGCTCCGGGGCGAGCACCATGTAGGTCGCGCCGAACAGCGTGTCGGGGCGGGTGGTGAACACCTCGATGCGAGCCGGCTCGCCGTCGTCGGCGGCCGTTGCCCCGCGGACGGGGAAGTAGATGTGCGCGCCGGTCGAGCGGCCGATCCAGTTGCGCTGCATCGTGCGGACCTTGTCGGGCCAGTCGATCAGGTCCAGGTCGTCGATCAACCGGTCGGCGTAGGCGGTGATGCGCAGCATCCACTGCAGCAGCGGCTTGCGGAACACCGGGAAGTTTCCGCGCTCGCTGCGGCCGTCGGCGGTGACTTCCTCGTTGGCCAACACCGTCCCGAGCCCGGGACACCAGTTGACCGTCGACTCGGCCCGGTAGGCCAACCGGTGGTAGTCGATCACCTGGCGCTGCTCGATCTCGCTCAGCTCGCGCCACGGCCGCCCGAACGGGTTCGTGCCTTCGGCCGGCTCCCGGGCGCCGTCGGACAGTTCCGCAGCCAGTTCCTCGACCGGGCGCGCCCGGTCGGTGGTCGTGTCGTACCAGGAGTTGTAGATCTGCAGGAAGATCCACTGCGTCCACCGGTAGAACTCGGGATCGGTCGTGGCGATGGCCCGCCGTTGGTCGTGGCCCAGGCCCAGCCGGCGCAGCTGGCGCTTGTAGATGTCGATGTTGGCGTAAGTGGTCGTCGCGGGGTGCTGCCCCGTCTGCACGGCGAACTGCTCGGCCGGCAGCCCGAACGCGTCGAAGCCCATCGTGTGCAGGACATTCTCGCCGCGCATGCGCAGGTAGCGGGCGTAGACGTCGGTGCCGATGTAGCCCAGCGGGTGGCCGACATGCAGCCCGGCCCCGGACGGATAGGGGAACATGTCCATGACGTACGCGTGCGAGCGGATGGCGACGCGGTCGAAGCCGTCGGCCAGTTCGCCGATCGGGTTCGGGGCGTTGAACGTTCCCTCGCGTTCCCAGCGGTCCTGCCAGGACGTCTCGATGGCGTCGGCCACCGCGGCCGTGTACCGGTGCGGCGGCGCGTCGTCGGTCACCGGTGCGGCCGGTCCAGCTGTGTCGTCAGCGGCCGGTGCGGCTGCATCGTCAACGACGGGTTCGGCCGCGTCGGCGCTGTGCTCGGCGCCCGATTCGGTCGGATCGGCGTCGGCGACCGCTGGTGCGTCGTCGGTGGTGCTCATCTATGTGCTGCCCCTCGGTCATTGCTGCTGTGAAAAAGTCTTCGTCCCCGACAAACAGAAGAGCCCCTGCGCGATCGCAGAGGCTCAGCCGCGCTGGCGACGGCGCTCGTCAGCCGCGCGGCCCGGGAAGGAGCAGACGTCCAGTGCTCATGCCCGTAGCTTACCGTTGCGCCCTCGGCCCACCCAATTCCCGGGGGAAACGGTGCTCGCCCCGCGCCCGCCGTCCGTCGCCGCCGAACGCGGGGGCACCATAGCCACTGTAGGTCCGGCGTGAGGCCAAGCCGTGGCGCCGCGCTGTGGCGCCACCCATCGGAATCAGGCCTCGGCGTCCGGTGCATCCTCACTGACGCCCACTTGGCGCACCGGCAACGGGGCGACCGTGCCAGGAGCCCCGATATTGTGGGCCCGCAGCCGCCACAGCCGGGGCCCGTCCGAATGTTCGTCCGCCGCGAGTTCCGACCAGTGGCAATTGGCCAGCGCACCGAGAACGTGGACCTCTTGGCGCAACCCCAGCAGGATCGAGGTAAGCCCCAACGCGGTGGCACTGTGGGTCACCAATACGGCAATCCCGACAGTTGGCAACTCGGCTAACGCGGCCAGCGCCCTCGTGGCCACTTCCACACGACTCTCCCCGCCGCGCCGGCTGACATCGTGGCCGGCGGCCCAGTCGGCGAACTCGTCGGGGTAACGCTGCGCCACCTCGTCGCGGGTCAGCCCTTCCCAGTGCCCGAGCGACCGCTCCCGCAGCCGGGCGTCGACCGTCACGTCGAGGCCGGTGAGCTCAGCGATCGGCTGGGCGGTCTGCAGGGCGCGGGTTGCGTCGGAACTGACGAGGACGTCGGGGGCGAGGGCGGCGATCAACGCCGCGACCTCGTAGGCCTGCGCCCGCCCGACGTCGTCGAGCGGTGGATCGGACTGCCCCTGGAACCGTCGTTCGGCGTTCCAGGCCGTCCGGCCGTGGCGAAGGAGAATGACTCGCAAATTTTTATTCCGCGCTCAAAGTGTCGCTCCGTATGCACCCTCGCTGGCGCTCGGGTACAGCCTTCGCGCCACACAAGGCTTCGCCTTGTGAGCGCAGCTCTTCGCGCGAGCGCTCATCGCCTGGTGGTCACTTAGCTCGCGGTGTCGTGATCGTCTGCTGGAGTGACGGTAGCTGGAGCGGCGCTATTCCTCGGGTTGCCGTCGTCGAAGGGGATGAAGGGGCAGTCTTTCCAGAGGCGCTCGAGGGCGTAGAAGACCCGTTCCTCGGCGTGCTGGACGTGCACGACGATGTCGGCGTAGTCGAGCAGCACCCACCGGCCGTCGCGGCGACCCTCCCGGCGCAACGGCTTGACGCCGGCGTCGCGCAGTTTGGCCTCGACCTCGTCGACGATCGCCTCGACCTGGCGTTCGTTGGTGCCGGTGGCGATGACGAAGACGTCGGTGATGGCCAGGCGGTCGCTGACGTCGATGAGCACGACATCCAGGGCGAGCTTGTCGCTGGCCGCGCGGGCCGCGACGACGGCGAGGTCCCGGGCGGTGTCGGTGGCGGTCACGAGAAGCCAGCCTACGGTGCGTCGAGGTACAGCCGGTGCTTGTTGATGTACTGCACCACGCCGTCGGGGACGAGGTACCAGACCGGATGGCCCTGCTGGACCCGTTCGCGGCAGTCACTCGACGAGATCGCCATTGCCGGGACGTCGAGCAGCGTCACCGAGTCCGTGGGCAGGTGGGCGTCGGTCAGCTCGTACCCGGGCCGGGTGACTCCGATGAACCGCGCCAGTTTCAACGCCTCCTCGGCCCGCTCCCACGACAGGATCTGGCCCAGCGCGTCGGCGCCGGTGATGAAGTACAGCTCGACGCCCGGACGCTGGGCCGCGATGTCGCGGATGGTGTCGGCCGTGTAGGTAGGCCCGGCTCGGTCGATGTCGACCCGGCTGACCCAGAACCGCGGGTTCGATGCGGTCGCGATGACCGTCATCAGGTAGCGGTGTTCGGCCGGGCTGACCCGGCGGGCCGTCTTCTGCCACGGTTCGCCGGTCGGGACGAAGATGACCTCGTCGAGCTCGAAGAGCGCGGACACCTCCGACGCCGCCACCAGGTGGCCGTGGTGGATGGGGTCGAACGTGCCGCCCATGATCCCGACCCGCCGCGCCATGGTCGCGATCCTACGGTTGCGGGCTTAGCCGGCGGTCAGGTCCACCTCGTAGGTCTGGCCGATCAGGTCTACGCCGTAGCTGTGGTGGGGCTGTTCGGACGTCAGCTCAAATCCGGCCTTGAGGTAGATGGCGCGCGCGGCGACGAGTGGATCGTTGGTCCAGAGCACCATGCGGCGGTAGCCGGCCTCCCGCGCGAACTCGATGCAGGTCTGGACCAGCCGGGCACCGAGGCGCCGGCCTCGTGCAGCCTCGTCGACGAGCAGGATGCGCAACCGGGCGGTGTCGGCATCCTCGAGAACGCAGAAGACGCAGCCGACGCGACGGCCGTCGAGTTCGGCAATCCAGGCCGCTTCGCGCCCGTCATCGTGACTCGCGGCGTAGTCGGCCACGATCCGGGCCACGAGTGCCTCGAAGCTGGCGTCCCAGCCGAACTCGCGCGCATACAACTCACCGTGCGCCTGCACCACCCAGCCGAGGTCGCCGGGCCGGCCGAGGCGACGAATGCGGAGCGTATCCGCAGTGATCATGCTGTCTCCCTTCTACTGACACGACTGTATCAGTAGGGCACAATGGGACTCATGCCGTCCGGGCCGTCCCAGCGCCGAACCGAGATCGTCGACGCCGCGTATCAATACGTTCTCGAGCACGGGCTGGCCGGCGCCTCGCTGCGGCCGGTAGCCGAAGCAGTCGGCTCAAGCACCGGTGTGCTGCGTTTCCTGTTCAGCTCGAAAGACGGTCTGGTCAAGGCCATCCTCGAGCGGGCGCGCCAGGACGAGCTGGCGATGTTGGACCGGGTCGGAGCCGAGATCGAACTCGACCTGGCCGGCGTCGGCGCCCAGCTGTGGTCGTGGCTCAGCGATCCCGAGCACCGACCGTTGCTGGTGCTATGGGTGGAGTGCTACGCGTCGTCGCTGCTTGACGACGCCGGGCCGTGGGCTGACTTCGCCCGGTCGACGGTGGCCGACTGGCTGGCCGTGCTGGCCCGGGCCCAGCCGGCGAAGGTCCGCAACACCGCGGCCGGTCGGGGCGAGCGCACGGCCGTGCTGGCCCTGCTGCGTGGGGCGTTGCTCGACCTACTGGCGACCGGTGACCGGGCCCGCACGACCCGCGCCCTCACCAGCCAGCTCGCCGCTATCGGTTGACCCTTCCGATTTCCCCGGCTACCAGTGCACGCCGCGCAGGATGTGTGCGAAGGCCACGCTCTCGCTCGACGGCTCGTCGGACCGGCTCGCAGCGCGGTCACCGCCGCGCGCGGCATGCGAGTCCGGGAAGATCTTGTAGCCCGCGTTGAGGATGACGTCCACTCCGCGGGGTGCGATCTGGTACGCCAACTCCCCCGCGTTGCCCAGCGCCGTCCCGACCTTCTTGGGTCGGCGGATCATCGCCTTGCAGATCATGTCGGCGGCTTCGGTCGGCGTGATCGTCGGGAACCGGTCATACATCTTGGTCGGGGCGATCATCGGCGTGCGCACCAGGGGCATGTGAATGGTCGTGAGGTAGACGCCGTCGTCGATCACCTCCGAAGCGATGCACCGCGAGAACGCATCCAACGCGGCTTTGGACGCGACATACGCAGAGAACCGCGGGGTGTTCGTCTGCACGCCGATTGAGCTGACGTTGATGATGTGCCCGCCCTTGCGGCCGTCGCTGGGCGTGCGCATCACCGGCAGCAGGCTCAGGATCAGCCGCACGGCACCGAAGTAGTTCAGCTGCATCGTCCGCTCGAAGTCGTGGAAGCGGTCATACGAGAGCGCGATCGAACGGCGGATGGAACGCCCGGCGTTGTTGACCAGGACGTCGACGCGGCCGTGCTGGTCGAGCACCTCTTTGGCCATGCGCTCGATGTCGGCCATATCCGAGAGGTCGCAACGGTGAACGAACGCCACGCCGCCGAGGTCTTCGATGTCGCGCTTGGTCTCCTCGAGCTTTTCGGCGGTGCGGGCCACGAGGATCACGGTGCCGCCGGCGGCGCCGACGCGCAGCGCGGTGGCCCGGCCGATGCCGGAGGACGCGCCGGTGATCAACACCGTCTTGCCCTTGATCGCCCGGGCCAGGGCGCGGTCCTTGCGACGGTCCGGGCTGTAGGTGCGCTCCCAGTACTCCCAGAGCACCGAGGCGTAACTGGCCAGCGGCGGCACCGTGATACCCGAACCGGCCAACGCCTCCTCGGTCGTGGTCGAGTCGAACCGGGTCGGGTAGTTGATGTAGTGCAGCACCTCCCGCGGGATGCCGAGCTCGGCCAGAACGAGGTCGGTGGCCTGCTTGGCCACCGGCAGCCGGCTCAGCCCACCGAGAATCGAGCCAGGGATCGCGTCGAGGAACTTCGTGTCGACGTTGACCGCGAAAGACGGCGCGTGCGCGGCCTTCGCGAACACGTTGGCCATACCTCCGACCGTCAGCGGCTCGGGATCGGTGAGGTGGAAGGCGCGACCGTCAAGCCCGGGCTGGTGGGCCAGGTAGTCCATTGCCTTGGCCACGAAGTCGACCGGGACGACGTTGATCGGCCCACCTTCGATGCCGATGCCGCGCAGCCAGGACGGCGCGAGTCCCCGTACGCGTTGGATCGTGCGGAAGAAGTAGTACGGACCGTCGATCTTGTCGATCTCGCCGGTTTCGGAGTGCCCGACGACTGCCGCTGGGCGGTACACCCGCCACGGGACCGTGCACTCCTTGCGCACGACGGCCTCGGCCTCGTGCTTCGTCCGGTAATACGGGTTGTTGTCGACGTCGGTGGCCTCGTCGAACATGTCCTCGGTGAACACTCCCCGGTAGAGCCCGGCAGCGGCGATCGAGCTGACCTGGTGGAAGTGCCCGGCCTGAACCGCCTCAGCCAGTTGCACGGCGTGGCGGGTGCCTTCGACGTTGGCCACGCGCTGGGTATCGGCATCGGCGGTGATGTCATAGATCGCGGCCAGGTGGAAGAAGTGCTCGATCTGACCGTCAAGCCGTTCGATCTCGTCCGGGTCCACGCCGAGCCGAGGCTTGGACAGCTCGCCGATGACGGCCACGACGCGCTGGTCGTCGGTCCCCAGGCGGGCCCGTAGTTCGTCGAGCCTGTCCAGCGAGCTGGCCCGGCACAGCACATAGATCGTGCCCTCGCGCTGGAGCAGTTCGGCCATCAGGAACCGACCGATGAAGCCGGTCGCGCCCGTCACGAAGTACGCCATGTCGTCTCCCAGCACGCCCGGGTGGGCGATCGTCACTGGCAGTGTCGTGCAGTCAGCACCGGAATTCCACCCGGGGTGAGGCGGCCGACCCCCAGCTCACGCGGAACCAGGCGGGCTCAGCCGATGCGGACGTCCGGGAAGACCGCGCCGGCGGCCAGGCCCAGGATGAACAGCCAGCCGAAGGCGCGGTGGTGCACCAGGCAGACCCGGTGGTACCACAGCGGCCAGCCGATGTAGCCGGCCGGCGCCTCGTCCGGCGCCGGGCGAGACATCACCCGCAGCGCGCGCAGCGCCCGTGGGGCGGCCAGAACGACGACAAGGGCGAACGCCGTGAGCGAGCCCACCGCCAGCGCGACTGCGGTCACGAGGTACATCGCCGCGACCGAGATCTGATTGAGTAACCGGGCGCCGCGTTCGCCGAGCAGCACCGGCAGGGTGCGTTGGTGCTGCGACGTGTCGAACATGCGCTGGTCGATGTGCTTGCCGACCAGGATCGATGCGACACCGAGCCCGATCGGCACGGACACGAGGAAGGCTTCGCCGGACCACGTACCGGTGATGACGTAGTAGCCGCCGCCGATCATCAGCGGTCCCCAGACGGCGAACGCAGCGAGCTCACCCAGGCCGAGTTCCTTCAGCGCGCGGGGGGCGGCGTCGTAGGCGTAGAGCAGCACGGCCCCGACGAGCGCCAGGATCACCGCGCCCCAACCGCGCAGGGCGACGAAGTACACCGCGATGGCGAGTGCGATCCCGCCCAGAACGACGAGCCCGCTTGCGAGCAGGCGGGGGGTGACGGCCCCACTGGCGATGGGATGCAGGGTGTAGCGGCGCCGGGGCGAGTCTTCCGTGTCGTGCCCGCGCCGGTAACCGAAGTAGTCGTTGGAAAGGTTGCTGATCGCGTGCAGCACGACATAGCCGACGAACACCAGCACGAACGGCAGCACCTCGAAGCGGCGGTCGGTGGCCGCGAGCAGGCCGGCGATCACCGCCGATTGGGCCGAAATCACGAGGATGACGCTGCGCGAGGCGTACAGGAACCGGGTGAGCGGATCGAGATGACCGAACTCCTCGGCTTGCGCAGGATAGAAACCCGTGAATGCACCGACCCAGGCGAACGGCCCGCGGTGCGGACGCTTGCCGAGAGCGGGTGTGGCGGTGGTCATCGCTGGCCTCCCTTTGCTGGCTGCTTCGAGCGTACGACGTACCTGAACGGCCGCCCGCCGGAGCTGAAGGTGGGGTTAACCGCACCACACAGTGCAGTGTTGACGCCATCGTGGCCCGGGCCGTGGCCGGTGAGGATTGGGCCATGACCTTCACGACGCTGCCGCTCGTCGGCCGGTCGCGCGCGGCCCCGGGTGGGCTGCTCGTCGATCCGGCGGCCTGGCTGATGCGGGGCGTGGTGGAGCCGTTCCTGAGCGCGATGATCGTGGCTCGGCAGGACTCGGTCGCGCGGCGCGCCGACAACGGGGCCGTTCTGCGGACCGGTTCTGGCAGGCTGAACGCCTGATGAGCGTCCGTACCTTCTTCGGCGCGCTGCTCACCCGCCGGACTTGGGCCGAGCTGCTGTTTGCGCTCGTCGGTCTGCCTATCGGGGTAGCCGGCTTCACCTATACGGTCACGACCTTGTCCTTCAGTGCCGGGCTCCTGGTGACGTTCGTCGGACTGCCGCTGCTCGCGATCACCGGTCTGGGTGCGCGCTGGTTCGGCTACGGGATGCGGGTGCTGGCCAACTCGCTGGTCGGAGCCGCTGTTCCCGCTCCGCCGCCCTTTCGTTCGCATCCCGGCTTGCTCGGCTGGATCAGCGCGTGCCTGCAGGACGGCGCAGCGTGGCGGGCCCGGCTGTACCTCGTCCTGAAGCTGCCCGTCGGCATCCTCAACTTCGTCACCGCCGCCATATTCTTCAGCTACGGCATCGGCGGACTGACCTACTCGATCTGGCAACCGTTCCTGCCCTGCGACGACGATCCGGACGGCGTCTGTCATCGCGGCATCGAAGTCACCAACAACTATTTCCTCGACACCCCGTTCCGCGTCGCGTTGGCAACGATCGCCGGCGCGATCCTGCTGGTGCTCGCGCCGTGGGTGCTCCGAGCGGTGCTCACGGTCGACCGGTTGCTCGTGCGCTGGCTGCTCGGTCCGACCAGCTCCTCGCAACGCGTCCGGGAACTCGAGCAGACCCGGGCCCAAGCCGTGGATGATTCGGCGTCGACGTTGCGCCGCATCGAGCGTGATCTGCACGACGGAACCCAGGCGCGGCTCGTCGCGTTGGCAATGAATGTGGGCCTGGCGAAGGAGAAGCTAGCGGAAGGCCGCGACCCGCTGGAAACCCAGCGGTTGCTCGACAAGGCTCACACCACGGCCAAGGAAGCGATTGTCGAGCTGCGCGACCTGGCTCGTGGCATCCACCCGCCCGTTCTCGATGCCGGGCTCGACAGCGCACTGGCGACGCTGGCGGCACACAGTGCGGTGCCGGTCGACCTGCGCACGGCCATCGCAGCGCGGCCGTCGCCGGCCATCGAGACCATCGCCTATTTCTGCGCGGCCGAGTTGCTCACCAACGTGGCCAAGCACAGCGGAGCCCGCCACGCGGGGCTCGATGCCCGCACCACCGACAGCCGGCTACGACTGCAGGTGAGCGACAACGGCCGCGGCGGGGCACGGGTCGGCGCCGGCAGCGGGCTCAGCGGTCTGTCCGAACGGGTCCGCACTGTCGACGGGCGACTTTCGGTGCAGAGTCCGGACGGTGGCCCGACCGTGGTCACCGTTGAACTGCCCTTGCAGAGTGCGGGATAGCGGATGCGGATCGTCATAGCCGAGGACAGCGTCATCCTGCGCGACGGACTGGCCCATCTGCTCGTTGACCGGGGTCACGAAGTCGTCGCGGCCGTGCCCGACGGCGACGCGTTGCGTGCGGCGGTGGCAACCCACGTTCCGGATGTCTGCATCGTCGACATCAGGATGCCGCCGACGTTCACCGACGAAGGTCTGCGGGCAGCGATTGCCGTGCGCCGCGATCATCCCGGCGTCGGGGTGCTCGTCTTCTCGCAGTACGTCGAGACTCGTTACGCGGCCGAGCTGCTTGCCGGCTCGATCGGGGGCGTGGGCTATCTGCTCAAGGATCGCGTCGCCGACGTGCGGGAATTTGTTGACGCGCTCACCCGCGTGGCTGAGGGCGGTACGGCCCTCGATCCGGAGGTGGTGGCGCAGCTGCTCGGCGCCAGTCGCCGCACCGACGTGCTCGAATGTCTCACGCCGCGCGAGCGCGACGTGCTCGAGAAGATGGCCGAAGGCCGGTCGAATTCCGGTATTGCGGCCGCCCTGGTCGTCTCCGACAGAGCGGTCGAAAAGCACGTCGCCAACATCTTCATGAAGCTCGGGCTGCCGCCGTCCGAAGGCGAGAACCGGCGGGTGTTGGCCGTGTTGCGCTATTTGGAATCGTGAGGTCCTCGCCCGAGCGTTTACCGCACCAGCCTGAAGAACATCCGTACCTCGTTGACGAAGCTGTCGGGTTGTTCGAGCGGCGAAGTGGCCGCCTCTCGGTAATTCATTCCAGTGCCGGATGTCGGTATAGCGCTTCGCGGCCCAACGGCGCGACGGCCGTGGATTTTCGCGCGGGAAGATCGAGCATCCGGTCGGCACGTCGACCGAGTCGGTCGTGGCCTCGGTGAACCACTCCGACACTTGAGCGAAGCTTTCCCAGTAGAGCCGGGCTGACGAGGCCGCAGTGCCGGGCAGGTCGACGGATCGGGTGCCGCGATCGGGGGGATGAGGTGAATCCCTACGAGATGGTCCGGATCTTGTTGGCCGATGCTCGTCGTGATGCTGCTGCCCCAGTCATGGCCCTCTGCGCCGTACCGGTCGTAGCCGAGCCGGGCCATCAGTTGCATCCAAGCCGTGGCGATCCCTTGCACCGTCCACCCGGCGCGGGTGGGCTTCGCGCTCAACCCATAGCCAGGTAGCGACGGGCAGACGACGTGGAACGCGTCGCCGACTTCACCACCATGCTCGGTTGGGTTCACGAGTGGATCGATGACCTTCAGGAACTCGATGATCGACCCTGGCCAGCCGTGCGACATGATCAGCGGGAGTGCCTCCGGGTGAGGGGACCGGACGTGCAGGAAGTGGATGTCCAGGCCGTCGATGCTGGTACGGAACTGGGGCAGCGCGTTCAATCGGGCCTCAGTCGCGCGCCAGTCGTACCGCTCGGCCCAGTAGCGGCACAGGTCTTGTACGTAGCTGAGCGGGACGCCCTGTGACCAATCGTCGACGGTTTCGCGCTCAGGCCATCTCGTGCGTCGCAGCCGTTCGCAAAGATCCGCCAATTGCGCCGGCGGTACGTCGAGGCGAAATGGGACTACCTCATCGGCCACTGGGCGCTGCTCGCCTTCTACTCGCTGGCTGCGCTCTGTCATACACCGAGCAGGTCGTGGGTTCGGTTGCGGCGGGGGGTTTGGGTGGGGTCGATCCAGGGTGGTGGGGTCCAGTGTGGGGTGCCGTTGGTCATGGTGCAGGTCCAGCCGAGGGTGGGGTGTTCGCGGTGGTGGTAGCCGCAGAGCAGGGTGCCGTCGTCGACGGAGGTGCGTCTGGTTATCGAGTAGTCGGTGATGTGGTGGGCTTGGCACCAGGCTGGCCCGACCGAACATCCTGGGAATGAGCAGCCTTGGTCGCGGGCGATCATGGCTAGGCGTTGGCCTTCGGTGAAGATGCGGTGGGTGTCGCCGTAGGCGGTGATCTCGCGGGTCTTGGTCAGGGCGACGGGGATGAGGCGGGCGTCGCCGGTCAGGCTCAAGGCCTGCTCGACGGAGATCAACGCGCCGTGCCCGGTCGTGACGAGCCCGGTGCGGGTTTCGGCTTGTTGGTCGGTCATGGTGAGGACGATGGTGGCGGCGACACCGTTGCAAGCCGGGAGTTCACCGGAGCGCAGCAGGGCCAACAGGGCGTCCTGCAGCCCGTCGTGGCGGCGCTGCCCGGGGGTGCGGGGGTCGCGGGTGCCGTCCTGCTTCGGTGTCGGTTTGGCGACCGAGTCGAGCACGGCGAGGAGGGCTTCGGCGCAGATCGCGGTCACCTCCGCCTCGACACGGGCGGAGCCGTCGCGGCGCTGCCGGATGGTGAGGTCGCGGCGACGGTGGCGGTCGCGTTCCTCGGTCAACGTGCCGTCGGGGTCCAGGGTGTCGACGACGCGACGGGCGACCTGCTTGAGCAGGGCCGGGTCGAGTTGGGCGGCTTGCTCGAGGAGGAACTGTTGCACCCACTCCTCGTGCTCGGCCTGCACCGCCGCCGGCAAAGCATCAACGGTCGCGGTCACGATCCGGGCATGGGTCGAGGAGATCGTCCCCGCGGCTTGCGCGGCGGCGACCGGCGCGAACACCGGCGGCAGTGCCTGTCCGGTCAGCCCGCGCCGCGGCCCCAGCTCCGCAGCGGCACGCACCCGGCCCGTCGCCTCCGCAGGACTGACCCGCAATAGCTGAGTCACCAGGGTGGCGGTGTTGCGGCAGGCGTGCTCGTGGGCCAAACCCCGCGAGTCGATCTCGGCGATCAGCGCGTGATCGACCGGGGCCAGGCGCCGCTTCTGCACTTCGAGATCGCGCAGTAGGTCGAGGGCCTGATCGCCGGGCAGGGTGGTCAGGTCCAGGTTCTGCAGCTCGTCCACGACCGCGCTGAGCCGCGCGAGGACCGAGGCCGCGCCGCGATCGTCCCGTCGATCGAACATACGTTCAATATATCATTCGACTCCGACGGCCGCAAGCCCTTTTCCCTTACTCCACAAGGCATCTAACGCGAGTTGATCATGAAATCGTGAGTGCCAGGTGCCCCCGGAGAGCCGTCAGGCGGCGCCCCAAGCCGAGGGGCCACGCAACTCCCTCCGTCGCCGCCGCTTTTCAAACAAAGGCAAACGCGAGCCGCCAACCCCGCCGAGCTAGGCCCGCCGGGGCAGCAGTTGCACCAGCAGCGCGGTCGCCGCGGTCAGGCCGGCCAGCACCCACAGACTCACCGTGAACGCGTGCACGAAAGCTCCCACCCCGAGCGCGTTGAAGAACACGACACCGATGACCGCCACTCCGAGCGCTCCCCCGACCTGCTGGGCCGTGGTCAGCACTCCGGACGCGGCACCCGCGTGCCGCGGGTCCACATCACCGAGCGCCGTCGCGGTGACCGGCACCAGCACCATCCCGATCCCGAAGCCGACGATGGACAAACCCGGCAGCAGGTCGAGCGACGACGCTGCCGAGGCCTCCAGCGCCAGCCCGGCACAACCAACGCCGACCACCAGGGCGCCGAGCGCCAGAATCTGGCGCCCTAGACGGGCGGTCATGGCTTCCGCGGTGAGCATCGCGGCGAAGAAACCGACGCCCACCGCCGCGAACACGATGCCCGAGAACAGCGGCGAGAAGCCACGGCCCTGCTGCAGGTACAGCGCGAGAACGAGGAAGAACGACGGCGGGACGAGCGCGAACGTGAATCCGGTCAGTGAGCCGACGCTGAACGTGCGGTTGGCGAAGATGCCCAGCTCAACCAGCGGGGCGCGCCCGTTCGCCGCGCGGGCCCGCTGGTGGGCGAGGAAACTGCCCAGCAGCACCGGCGCGGCCGCGAGGCTCAGCCACGTCCACTCGGGCCAGCCGTGTTCTCGCCCTTCCACCAGCGGGAGCACGATCGCCACCAGGCCGGCGGTGACCAGGCCGGTGCCGACCAGATCGAGCGGAGCCCGGTTGCCGTGCGATTCGGGAACCGTCCGGCCCACCAGAGCCAACGCGGCAATCCCGACCGGGACGTTGATCAGGAAGACGCCTCGCCAACCAGAGCCGGCGACGTCGAGCTGGATAAGTCCGCCGCCGATCAGCTGACCGAGCACACCCGCGAATCCCATTGCCAGCCCGTAGGCCGCGAACGCCCGAGCACGCCGTTGGCCGGTGTAGACCGTGCCGAGGATTGCCAGCACCTGAGGCGTCAGCAGGGCTCCGGAAGCGCCTTGCAACACCCGGGCCACGACGAGCGAGCCGGCGTTCGGGGCGAGGCCGCAAGCCAGCGACGTCAGCGTGAACAAGGCCAGCCCGAGCGTGAAGATGCGGCGCCGGCCGTACAGGTCACCGAGCCGGCCGCCGCTGATCATGCCGACCGCGAACGCGATGCCGTAGCCAGCGACGACAAGCTGGACCGTCGCCGAACCGGCATGCAGCTCGGACTGCACCGACGGCAGCGCCACGTTGACGATGAAGAAGTCGAGGAACGTCATGAACGTGCCCGCAAGCACGACGAGCAGGGTGGCCCAGCCGAATCGGTCGTCGGCCACGGCCGGCCGGACCGGTGCCGGCTTGCGGGCGTAGGTGGTGGTCATCAAGGTCTCCTAATTGATCCGCTGTCTTGGGATGTCGACGCGGACGATCCTGACGAGCACCGATAGGCCTGTCGATTACGCGAGAGGTAATGGCGACGCCCCGAGCACCTCGATAGCGTCGCCGCCGTGACCGCACTTGGAACCCGAACTGCCCCGAGCCGACCCGTCGGCGAACTGTTGCGCGAATGGCGGGAACGGCGCCGGCTCAGCCAGCTCGATCTGTCGATCCAGGCCGACATTTCGACTCGGCACCTCAGCTTCGTCGAGACCGGTCGCTCCCGGCCGACGAGCGAAATGATCCTGCGGCTGACCGAACATCTCGACGTACCGCTGCGAGAACGCAATGCGCTGTTGCTGGCGGGTGGATACGCGCCTGCCTACGCCCAGCACGGGTTCGACGAGCCTGAGCTGGCGCAGGTGCGCGCCGCGCTGCGGCAGGTGCTCGTCGGACACCAGCCCTATCCGGCCGTCGTCGTCAACCGCTGGTGGGAGCTAGTCGACGCCAATGCGAGCATCGCCACGTTCACCGCGGATGCCGCGCCGTGGTTGCTCGAGCCGCCGGTGAACGTGCTCCGCCTGTCGCTGCACCCCGAAGGAATGGCGCCGCGAATCGTGAATCTGGCGCAGTGGCGGGCCCACCTGCTGGCGCAACTGCGTCGTCGGGCCGAGGCGATGGGTGATCCGCGGCTGCACCAATTGCACGACGAGCTACTCGGCTACCCGGGCGACACGGCCGGCTCACCCGCCGCGACCGACGTGGTGCTGCCGCTGCGCTACCGCTACCGAGATCACGAGTTGTCGTTCTTCAGCGTCGCGGCCGTGGTCGGCACGGCGACCGACGTCACGGTCGACGAGCTGGCCATCGAATCCTTCTACCCCGCTGACGACGCGACGGCCGCGGCTCTGCACGCCATGAGCTAGCGCGTCAGCCCCCAGCAGTTACGGGCAGCCGGTCGCCCTGCGGCAGCGCCAGATGATTTGCCGGCTTCGGAATGCTGATCAGGTAGCCCTGCCCGATATCGCAACCGAGCTTGGTGAGCAACTCCAGCGTGGCGACGTCCTCGATCCCTTCGGCGACGATTCGCAGACCGAGAGCGTGCCCAAGGTCGATGGTTGCCCGAACCAGGTCGAGGTCGCGGCCGGCCTTCCCGACGCCCAGTCCGGAAATGAATGTCCGGTCGAGCTTGAGTTCCTTCACCGCCAGGCTGCTCAGGTGCGCCAGCGAAGTGAAACCGGCGCCGAAGTCGTCGATCGAGACCACGATCCCTCGGTCCCAGAGTTCCTGGATCACCACCTGCGCGCGGGCGAAGTCGGAGATCACAGTAGTCTCGGTGATCTCCACGACGAGCGCCTCAGGCGGCACACCGTGGCTGCTCAGCAGGTCAGTGACGAGCGCGATGAACGCCGGGTCGAGGAGGTTCGTCGTCGACACGTTGACCGAGACTCCGAGCGCATGGCCGGTCTTGCGCCAGGCGGCGCATTGCGCAATGGCGTCGGTGAGCACGAGTTTGGTGATCGAGCCCATGAGTCCGGCCTCTTCGGCGAACGGGAGAAACTCCAGCGGCGGGATGACCCCCAGCCGCGGATGTACCCAGCGCAACAGGGCCTCGACGGCCGTGATCTTGCCGCTCCGCAGGTCGAGCTGAGGCTGGTAGTACAGGGTAAGTTGATGCTCGTCGATGGCGGTCCGCAGGTCCGACAACAGTTGGACCCGGTTGCCGATGTGGTCGACGTCCGGTTGGTAAGTCTCGAACGGCACGCCGGCCAGCTTGGCCCGGTACATCGCAATATCCGCGCACCACAACAAGCTGGCGCTGTCGACGGCGTCGGTGGGGGCGAGGGCAATGCCGATGCTGGCGGTGACGCTCGCGCTCACGGCCCCGAGCAGGAACGGCTGCACCAGTCCTTCGGTCAATCTCTCAGCGACCGCGGTGGCGTACTCGGTGTCACCGTCGACGAGCAGCGCGACAAACTCGTCGCCGCCCAACCTGATCAGCATGTCGTCGTCGCGCAGACAGCCGGCCAAGCGCGGACCCAGTTGCTTGAGCAGCTCGTCGCCCGCTGGATGGCCGAACGTGTCGTTGATTTCCTTGAACCGGTCGAGATCCATGAACAGGAAGGCCAGACTGCGCGGCCGCACGCTCGATGCGTCGTTGTCGGCGAAGAACGTGTCGAGCACGCTGAACAGCGACCGCCGGTTGCCGAGGCCGGTCAGTTCATCGGTCACCGACTGACGCTGGCGCTCCTGGCTGAGCAACCGCATCGCCCGCACCGACACGATCAACCTGAGACCTACCAGCAGCAGCGTCGCCGCGGCCAGGCCGACGGCGACCCGGCTGGTCGAGTGCAGACTCCCGACAACGAGGATGACGAGGGCGCAGGCAGCGCTGACGCCGGGCACGACGAAGGTGCCCGCCTTCTGCGCCGCAAACGGATCAGCTGGCCGAGGACGCAGCCAGACCGACATGGACAGTAGGAGGATCGACGCCGGCCAGGCGACGGCATCGAGTACGAAACCGACGCGTCCCCATGTAGCGCTGAAGAGGTTCGCGGTGTCGCCAACCACATTGACGGCGTTGCCCACCGCAATGAGGATCCACGGCGCCTTGCGCCGACCCGTCATCAAGGTCGACCCGCCCACAACCAAGCTGAGCAGGAGCACGTCGCCGATGGGATAGGCCATGTTCGTGGCGGTTTCGATCGCGGTCCCGCCGGCGAGACCGCGAACGCTGTTGAAAACGAAGGCAGCGCACACCGCGGCGGCCCCGACCCCGGCCACAGCGCCGTCGAGCCAGCTGAATGTCGCGATCCTCCTGAGCTCGCCGCGCATGAAGATCACAACCGCGACGTACGTGAACGGAAAGAACCCCAGCAGGAAGGCGTCGGCCAATGACGGGGTCGACGGCTCGGCGCCGCCTTGCGACTCGATCGTCATCACCAGATCACCGAGCGCCCACATCATCAGGCCGACGCCCAGCGTCAGTGCAACGGTGCGACCTGGCCGCCGGGTGCAGCCCCTGGCGATGCAGAGGCCGCCGCCCGCGATCTCGAAGGCGGCGACGGCCCAGTCGTTGAACACCGGCCACGACTCGACCTGGCCCTGTGCGAACAGGGCGAGTACATATGCCGCAAAGAGGCCGCCCAACAGTCCGTAACCGGCCCACACGGCGACATCGATGCGACGGTCGTGCTGTGAGCGATCAGTGCGACGCAGCGGCGGTGACGGCGCAACTGGCACAAGCTGGGCCCTGTCCACGCTGACACCGCCTCCGATCCGAACGGTCAGCGGTCCCAAGAACGCGCAAACCACTGCCTGCAAGGTGCGACAGGTGCTCATTCGGACTATCGGCGGGCTGGCGGAAGACTTGAGACTTCGGCGCGGTCCGACCAGCTGGCACTCAGACCGACGCGTAGCGCTTGGCCGCGCGCTCCCGGGCCTTGGCCGCCTCCACTGCCCGGTCGCGTTTGGGGGCGTTGGTCACCAGCGCGTCGAGGAGGTGTGCGGTGATATGGGCGATCTCGTCGACGGCCGCTGAGAAAGCGGCCTCGTTCGCGGCCGACGGCTTGGCCGTCCCACTGACCTTGCGCACGTACTGCAGGGCGGCGGCGCGAACCTCGTCGGAGGTGGCGGGCGGCTCGAAGTTGTTGAGGACCTTGATGTTGCGGCACATGGGTCCACCCTGACACGTCACGCCCGTGCGTGCCACTGACCTGGCGCCGAGCCCGGACCCGCTCACCGATTCGGGGCATACGCTCGCTGGGTGACGAAGGCGCCGGACCGCGAGCACGCCGGCCATCGCCCCAAACCCGATCGCGCCGCAGGCGAAGCGCTGGTCGCCTTCGTCCCGGACCACCCAACGCTTCGGCAGCGATCCAACGGCTGGCTCTACGCGGCGGTGACGACCAACCCGCCGCGCGGGCACGTCGACGTCCTCACCAAGTGGATCGTGCTCACCCGGGCGGCCGTGCTGCCCATGACGCTGGTCGCCGGTTTGCTCGCCGGACTGCTGGCGGTGCGGGCGCCCGGGTTCTCGTGGTTGTACTTCGGCCTCGCGCTGGCCGGGGTGCTCGCCGCCCATGTCGCCAACAACTTGATGAACGACCTCTTCGACACCGACGTCGGCCAGGACACCGCCGACTATCCGCGCGCCCAATACGCGCCCCACCCGATCCTGTCTGGACTCACCAGCCGACGCCAACTCGCGGCCGTCGCAGTCGGGTTCAACCTCGCCGACCTGGCGATCATGATCGCGCTGGTCGTGGCCCGTGGACCGTGGGTGCTCGCGTTCGCGCTCGGCGGTTTCCTGCTCAGCGCTGCCTACACGGCTCCTCCCCTGCGCCTGAAGAAGCGCGGCCTCGGCGAGTTGGACGTCCTGGTGACCTGGGGGCCGCTGATGGTAGGCGGCACGTACTTCGCCGCGACGGGGCAGTTGCCGGGCCAGGTGCTGGTGGCCAGCTTGCCGTACGCGCTGCTGTGCGCGGCGGTGTTGATGGGCAAGCACATCGACAAGATCCCCTTCGACGCTCCGTTGCGGATCATGACGGTGCCAGTCCTGCTCGGCCGCGACCGGGCGTTGGTCGTCACCAAGTTGTTGATCGCCGGCTTCTACGTGCTGCTCGTCGCTGCGGTGGCCGTGCGGGCGTTGCCCTGGCCCGCGCTGCTCGGGTTCGCCGGAGTCTCGGCCGCCCGGGCGACCTGGCGAGCCCTCTCGAAGCCGCCGCCGACGACGAAGCCGAAGGGGTTTCCGGTCTGGCCGCTCTGGTACGCGGCCTGGACGTTCCTCCACACCCGCAACGCCGGCACGGCGATGATCGTCGGTGTCGCGCTGGCCGCGATCTTCGACGTGAGGGCATTCTGAGCATGGCCGAGCGGGAGCGCGACAGTCTCGGACGGCCACTCAACGCGCGCCCGCGGGACGGTCTCGGCCGCCCGCTCCCCCGTGGCTCGACCGGGGTCGAACGGGTGCCCGACGGCATCGCTCTCCCGCCGGAGGCGGCGCTGGCCGAAGCACAGCGTCTCCTCGACGACGGCCTGCCCTTCCACGCCCACGAGGTTCTCGAGGCCAGCTGGAAGGCAGCACCCCAGGCCGAACGGCAGCTGTGGCAGGGCTTGGCCCAGCTCGCCGTCGGACTGACGCACGCGCTGCGCGGCAACGACTCCGGCGCGGTCGCGCTGCTTCGGCGCGGACGCGAGCGTATTGCCGCCTACCTGGTCGCGCCGCCGCACGGCGTCGACGTCGGGGGCCTGACGGCCTGGGCCGACGCGCTGATCGCCGGCTGCGCCGATGCCGATCGAACCGAACCGGCCGTGCCTCGACTGCGACAATCCCCGGGGGAATAACCGACTCTTGCCGGGTTTGTTCAATTGGTGTAGACCATAACTGTTGGTATAGACCATAACGGCGCGACCGGAAAGAGACCACCATGTCGGCAATCCGCAACGCACCCAGGTCCGGGGCTCGCCTCGCCGGCGCCCTCGGAATCGCACTCGCCCTCTCGGTCGCGGTCGGCGCGCCGGCGTCCGGGAAGAAGGCTCCGCAGAACATGGCGTCAGCACCGCAGATCGTGCCCAAGCCGGTGTCGACCACCGTGGGCCACGGCCAGTTCAGCCTGACCGAGCACACCCGGGTCGTTGCGACCGGTGGCGCCGCCGCGGTCGCCCACGAACTCGTCGGGTACTTGCAGCCGGCCACTGGTTTCCGCCTGCCCGTGGTCTCGGGCCGCGCGCACCACGGCGACATTGCCCTGCGTCTCGGCAACCCAGGCACGCTCGGCGCCAAGCGCCTGCCCGAGGGCTACCAGCTCGATGTCACCACCGAGCAGGTGACGCTGACGGCGAAGACCGCGCACGGCCTGTTCAACGGCGTGCAGACGATCCGCCAGTTGCTGCCACCGTGGGTCGCCAGCCGCACCGAGCGCTCCGGGCCGTGGACCATGCCGGCCGTGCACATCACCGATTACCCTCGCTACGGCTACCGCGGCCTGATGCTCGACATCGCCCGGCACTATGAATCCCCGTCCGCGGTGAAGAAGCTGATCGACCAGGCGTCGGCCTACAAGGTCAACACCTTCCACCTGCACCTCAGCGACGACCAGGGGTTCCGCATCGCCATCAAGGGTTTCCCCAACCTGACCGCGATCGGCGGGCGGGGCTCGGTCGGCACCGACGGCCGCACCATGGATCCGGGCGGCTTCTGGACCCAGGCGCAGTACAAGGACGTCGTCGCGTACGCCGCCGCGCACTTCATGACCGTCGTGCCTGAGGTGGACACGCCAGGGCACACCAACGCGATCATCATGTCCGAGTACAACGACACGGCCAACCCGCGGTTGAACGGCCACCCGCACGACATCAATTGCAGCGTCAAGAACCCGCCGGTCTGGAACTACACCGGCGACGTCGGCTACAGCGCGCTGTGCCCCGAGAGCGACAACACGTGGTCGATCCTCACCGCGATCATCGACCAGCTCACGGCAATGTCGAGCAGCCGGTACTACAACCTCGGCGGCGACGAAGTGCCCAACACCGTGCTGAGCCAGGCGCGTTACGCCGCCCTCGTCAACAAGGAAGCCGGCATCGTGACCAGCCGGGGCAAGACGGTGATGGGCTGGGCCGAGATTGCCGGCGCCGGCACCAACCTGCCGCCCGGTTCGGTCGCCGAGTACTGGAACCCGGCCTCGGGCTCGAGTCCGGACACGGCCAGCGCAACCGAGGCCGTGGCCAAGCACATGAAGATCGTGATGGCGCCGGCCAACCACGCCTATCTCGACCAGAAGTACACGAAGACCGTGCCGCCGAACCTCGGACTGACCTGGGCCTGCAACAACGGCTGTGACGTCGACCAGTTCTACAACTGGGATCCGGCCAGCTACGTCACCGGGGTCACCGACGCCAACGTGATCGGAGTTGAGGGCGCGATTTGGGCCGAGACCCTGCGCAACCTGAACGAGATCGACTACCTGGCGTTCCCGCGGCTGCCCGCGCTGGCCGAGCTCGGTTGGTCGCCGAAGGTGACGCGGACGGCGACCAGCCCGGCCTACCACGACTTCCTGACCCGGCTCGCGGCCCAGGGGCCCCGGTTCCTCGCCGGTGGGGTGAACTTCTATCCGACCCCTGAGGTGCCCTGGCGCCTCGACCTCACCGCCGCACGCCCGCATGCCGACCAGCACGGGCGGGTAAGCGCGACACTGGCGACGCTGTCCGCCCCGGGCTTCGCGACGAGCGAACTCACGGCGACGATCGACTGGGGTGATGGCACCACCAGCCCAGGTGTGCTCAGCGGCCGGGCCGCGACCAGCTCCTCGGTCAACGGCCTGTACGCCATCCGCGGCCAGCACACCTACCACCACGGCGGCAGCCACCATGTGACGATCACGGTGACTGCCCCCAACACCACCCCGGTGACGCTTCGCATCACGCTCGGGCACTGAATCCACCCGACCGCGCGAGTGCGCACCGACCATCCTTGATGGCCGGTGCGCACTCGCGGCTGACCACCAGTGGGTACGGTTCCGGTATGACCGAGCATCCCGATGTCGAGCGGATCGAGAGCCGCGCCGCCCATTTGACGCCGGAAGAGGCCGCCGCCGGCAGCGACGACGCCCGCCGCCAGGCCGAGATCATTCTCGAGGACTCCGACGCGCGGACTGAGCACCCCGAGGAGACCAAGCGGGCGTCGCACCAAACCCCGGACTAGCCGGCAGCTGGCTCAGCGCACCTGGCCGTCGCCCGTAACGACCCACTTGGTGGACGTCAGTTCGGGCAGCCCCATCGGACCGCGGGCATGCATCTTCTGCGTCGAGATGCCGATCTCGGCGCCCATCCCGAATTCAGCGCCGTCGGTGAACCGGGTGGAGGCATTGACCATGACGGCGGCGGAATCCACCCGGGCGACGAAGCGCCGGGCGGTCGCGAGGTCATTGGTCACGATGGCTTCGGTGTGGCCGGACGACCAGCGCCGGATGTGCGCGATCGCATCGTCGACGTCGGCCACCACCCGAGCGGCCAAATCCAGCGAGAGGTACTCGCGCGCCCAGTCGTCGTCATCGGCCGGCTGCACGCCGTTCTGACCCGCGAACCGCTCGTCGCCGTGCACGACCACACCGGCGCTCTGCAGCGCGGAGGTGATGCGTGGGAGGAATTCGTCGGCCACCGCCTGATGTACCAGCAGCGTCTCGGCCGAGTTGCAGACGCTGACCCGCGACGTCTTGGAGTTGAGCACAATCCGTTCGGCCATGTCGAGGTCGGCCGCGGCGTCGACGTACACGTGCACATTGCCAACCCCGGTCTCGATGACCGGCACGGTGGCGTTCTCGACCACATAGTTGATCAGCCCGGCCCCGCCGCGTGGTATGACCAGGTCGACCAGGCCGCGGGCGCGAAGCAAATGCCCCACGCCGGCCCGGTCGGTGCCCGGCACCAGCTGAACGGCATCGGCCGGCAGCCCGGCCTTCTCCGCGGCGCCGGCGAGAACGTCGACGAGGGCAAGGTTGGACTGGTAAGCCGACGCCGAACCGCGTAACAGGGCCGCGTTGCCGCTCTTGAGCGCGAGCCCGGCCGCGTCGACGGTCACGTTCGGGCGGGCTTCGTAGACCATGGCCACGACACCGAACGGCACCCGGATCTGGCGGATCTCAAGCCCGTTCGGCTGGGTGTAGCCGCGCAGTACCTCCCCGACCGGGTCAGGCAGCGCGGCCACATCGCGAAGCCCCTGGGCCATCGTGGCGACGCGCTCGCCGGTCAGGGTCAGCCGGTCGATCAGCCCGTCAGCCGTCCCAGCCTCACGTCCGGCGGTGACATCGCGGCCATTGGCGGCCAGGATCTCCTCGGTCGCGTCGCCGAGCGCCTGGGCCATGGCGTGGAGGGCGGCGTCCTTGTCGGCCCGCCTGAGCGTGGCCAGCTCGGCCGCTGCTTCCCGGGCGCGGGTGGCAACGTCGTGGATGTCATGTTCGGTGGCGGTGGACTCACTCACGCGTCCAGCGTACGGCCGCGGCAGGCGCCGGGGCCCCGGTTTTCCCCGCTGGTGACCGCTTGCGCGCCCCGAAATCGAGCACCAGCGGGGAAAAGCGCGAGCCCCCCGGCCACCAGCGGGGAAAGTGCGAGGGTCCCCCGGCCACCAGCGGGGAAATGGCGGTGGGTCAGAGCAGGACGAGGTCGTCGCGGTGGACGATCTCGCGCCGGAACTCCGCGGGCAAATCGCGGGTCTTGCGGCCGAGCAGGGGCGGCAGGTCGGCGGCGTCGTAGCCGACCAATCCGCGCCCGACCACCGCGCCGTCCGGGCCGACCAGCTCGACCGCGTCGCCGGAACCGAAGTCACCGTCGACGGCAGTGATGCCGGCGGGCAGCAGCGACGTGCGCCGCTCGACGACAGCGCTGACCGCACCGGCGTCAAGCATGAGCCGGCCGCGCGGGGTGCTGGCATGCCGCAACCAGAACAGCCGCGACGCTGTGCGGTCCCCCGCTGCGTGGAACATCGTGCCCGCGTCGCCCCGCAGCGCGTCGCCGATGCGCTGGGCCGACGCGAGCAGCACCGGGATGCCCTCACTCGTCGCGATCGCGGCCGCGTCGATCTTGGTGACCATCCCACCCGAACCGACGTGACTGCCGGTGCCGCTGACCTTCACTCCGTCGAGCTCGGTCATCGATTGCACGTCGGGGATGAACACGGAATCCGGACGGCCCGGCTTGCCGGTGTAGAGGCCGTCGACGTCGGTGAGCAGCACGAGCGCATCGGCGTGCACGAGGTGGGCCACCAGTGCAGCCAGCCGGTCGTTGTCGCCGAAGCGGATCTCGTGGGTGGCCACGGTGTCGTTCTCGTTGACGATGGGGATCACGCCCAACGCGAGCAAGCGCTCTAGCGTGCGGTCGGCGTTGCGGTAGTGCCCGCGGCGATGCAGATCGTCAGCGGTGAGCAGCACCTGCCCGACGCGCAGCCCGTACCGCGCGAATGAGGCGGCATACCGCTCGATGAGCAGCAGTTGCCCGACGCTCGCCGCGGCCTGCTGCGTGGCGAGGTCTCGCGGGCGCGCCCGCAGACCCAGCGGCCCGATGCCGGCCGCAATCGCGCCCGAGGACACGAGAACGATCTGCTGGCCGTGCGAATGCCGGGCCGCCAAGGCGTCGACAATGGCATCCAGCCGTGCGGGATCGAGCTGGCCCTGCGAGGTGAGCGACGCCGAACCGACCTTGACCACCGTCCGGTGGGCCGCAGCCACGAGCTCGCGAGTCATCTCTCCTCGGCCCGGTCCGAGGCTGGTACGTCGGACCAATCCGCATCGACGTCGTCGTCGCGCACGCGGCGCGCCTTCTTGGCCGCCAGGCGCTGGCTCGGATTCGGGCGGGTGACGTTCTCCAGCCGCTCGTCGAAGCCCCGGCGGGTGGGGGTGTACTGCGCTTCGTCGACGCCGCCGGTGGGCTCGAAGTCGAAGGTGACCCCGCCGATCGTCACTGCGGCGCCCGGTTCGGCCCCCAGTTTGGCAAGCTCGGCCTCGACCCCGAGGCGAGCCAACCGGTCGGCGAGATAGCCGACGGCCTCGTCGTTGTCGAAGCTCGTCTGGCGGACCCAGCGCTCGGGCTTGTCGCCTCGCACGATGAAGCCGCCGAGCTCGGCCGGATCCGGGCTGATGCTGAAGCCCGCATCGTCGACGGCCTTGGGGGTGAGCACCACGCGGGTGGCTTCGGGAGCGGGGCGGGCCGCCCGATCGGCCTCGACGGCTTCGGCGAGGGCGAACGTGAGGGCCCGCAGCCCAGCGTGGCTGACCGCCGAGATCTCGAACACCGGCAGCCCGCGCACTTCGAGCTCCGGGCGGACGAACTGAGCCAGCTCGGCGCCTTCGGGGATGTCGACCTTGTTCAGGGCGACCAGGCGGGGCCGGGACAGCAGGTCGCCGAACGTGCCCTCGTACTGCGCGAGCTCAGCCTCGAGCGCGTCGAGGTCGCTGATCGGGTCCCGGCCGGGCTCGAGGGTCGCGCAGTCGAGGACGTGCAGAAGGACCGAGCAACGCTCGATGTGGCGTAAGAAGTCCAGGCCCAGGCCCTTGCCCTGCGCGGCACCCGGGATCAGGCCGGGCACGTCGGCGACGGTGAACGTCGTCTCCCCCGCATCGACCACGCCCAGGTTCGGCACCAGCGTGGTGAACGGGTAGTCAGCGATCTTCGGCCGGGCCGCTGACAGCGCGGCGATCAGCGAGGACTTGCCGGCGCTGGGATAGCCGACCAGCCCGACGTCGGCGACGCTCTTGAGTTCGAGCACGACCTCGCGTGTCTCACCCGGCTCGCCGAGCAGAGCGAAACCGGGCGCCTTGCGGCGCGGCGACGCGAGGGCCGAGTTGCCGAGACCGCCGCGGCCGCCGTGAGCAGCGACGAAGCGGGTGCCCACACCGGTCAGGTCGGCCAGCACCTCGCCGGACTCGTCGAGCACGACCGTGCCGTTGGGAACGCGCAGTTCCAGGTCCCCGCCTTCGGCGCCGTTGCGGTGGCTGCCGGCGCCCTGCTTGCCGTTACCGGCGCGCTGGTGCGGGTGATGGTGGAAGTCGAGCAGGGTGTGGGCGTTGGAGTCGACGACCAGGATTACGTCGCCACCACGGCCGCCGTTGCCGCCGTCCGGGCCGCCGAGTGGTTTGAACTTCTCTCGGTGAATGGAGGCGACGCCGTGCCCGCCGTTGCCGGCGGACAGGTGCAGCGCGACGCGGTCAATGAAGCTCGCCATGCCAGCTGTGCCTCCGTCTCGCTAGCGATTGTGCAACTTTGACCCTCGTCACGCGGTCAGAAGTTGCACATCGGGCGCGCGAAGCGGTTCGGCGGGCGGCTCAGGCCTCGACGAGGTCGGTCGGGACGATGTTGACGGTCTTGCGACCGCGGGAGAGGCCGAACTGGACGTTGCCGGCCACGAGGGCGAACAGCGTGTCGTCGTCGCCACGGCCGACGCCGGTGCCGGGGTGGAACTTGGTGCCGCGCTGGCGGACCAGGATCTCTCCGGACTTGACGGTCTGGCCGCCGAATCGCTTCACCCCGAGGAACTGCGGGTTCGAGTCGCGACCATTGCGGGAGCTGGACGCACCCTTCTTGTGTGCCATGTCTGAACGCCCCTACTTCTTCTTCGCGTCGATCCCGGTCACCTTCACCTGGGTCAGCCGCTGACGGTGCCCCATGCGCTTGTGATAGCCGGTCTTGTTCTTGTATTTGTGAATGTGGATCTTCGGGCCCTTGGTCTGCGCCACCACCTCAGCAGTGACCGCGACCTTGGCCAGCTTGGCGGCGTCGTGGGTGACGGCCGCGCCGTCGACCACCAGGACGGCGGGCAGCGCAACCTCGGCACCCGGCGCGGCGTCGAGTTTCTCGACCTCGACCACATCGCCTACGGCGACCTTGTACTGCTTGCCGCCGGTCTTGACGATGGCATACATCGCAGGTTCCATTCCTTGGTTGACTACAGCCAGGCCGTGCTGGTCACCGAGCGCCAGGCGGCGCTGGGGGCGACGTGAAGGCGGCCCACCGAAGATGGGCCGTCGTCCAGATTACGGCACCGCCAGCCAGCGAGGCAAAACGCACCTCGGCCGGTCACCGGACCGCGACCGGAGGGCCCGCAGGGCGGCTGGCGGCCCGGCGTCGCCGCGGGGCCGGACGGCGCTCGACCGGCTCGTCGTCCGCCGCCTCGGCGGCCTCGGTCGAGGCCATCGTGAGCGGCTGGGCCATCGTGGGTTCGTCGGGCTGGGCTTCGGGCGCCTGATCCGGCTCGTCGTCCACGGGCTCGGCGTCGGTGACGCCGAACACCTCGACAGTGTCATCCTCGGGCTCGTCGTCGAAAACGTCGGTCTCGACGACCTGGGCGTCCACAACATCGGCGCCCGCGACTTCGGCGTCGACCACATCCGCGTCGACCACATCCGCGTCGACGATCTCGGCATCGACCGCCTCGGCGTCCACCCCTTCGGCGTCGAGCACCGCAAGCTTGCCGGCGACGGCAGAGCTGCCGTCCTCGGCGTCGTCGTCGGGATGCGCGGCCCGGTGGATCGCGGCGATAGCGGCCAGCCGCTGCTCCTTGTGCTCCTCGGGCTCGAACTCGACCGGCTCGCTTGCCTTCTTGCCGCCGCGCTTGCGCTTGGCCCGGCCCCGCTCCTCGTCCGCGCCGTCGTCGGCCGGCGCGGCCTTGTCGACCGGCTCGGAGTGCAGCAGCACGCCCCGCCCGCCGCAGGTCGGGCACGGCTCGCTGAACGCCTCGAGCAGGCCTTCGCCGACCCGCTTGCGGGTCATCTGAACCAGGCCGAGGGAGGTCACTTCGGCAACCTGATGCTTGGTGCGGTCGCGGCCCAGGCACTCGGTGAGCCGGCGCAGGACGAGCTCGCGGTTGCTCTCGAGCACCATGTCGATGAAGTCGATGACGACCATGCCGCCGACGTCGCGCAGCCGCAACTGCCGAACGATCTCTTCTGCGGCCTCGAGGTTGTTGCGGGTGACGGTCTGCTCCAGGTTGCCGCCCGCGCCGACGAACTTGCCGGTGTTGACGTCGATCACGGTCATCGCCTCGGTGCGGTCGATGACGAGTGAGCCGCCGGACGGCAGGTAGACCTTGCGGTCGAGGGCCTTCATGAGCTGCTCGTCGACCCGCAGGTCGTGGAACAGGTCGGTCTCAGCGGTGTGCCGCGACGCCCGTTCGGTCAGGTCCGGCGCGACATCCTCGATGTACTCCGAGACGGTCCGCCAGGCGTCCTCGCCCTGCACGATCAGCTTCTTGAAGTCCTCGTTGAAGACGTCGCGGACAACGCGGATCGCGAGGTCGGGCTCGCCGTGCACCAGGCTGGGCGCGGCCGAGGTCTTTGCCGCCTTCTTCGAGATCTTCTCCCACTGGGCCTTGAGGCGTTCGACGTCGTGGGTGAGGTCCTCTTCGCTGGCGCCTTCGGCCGCGGTGCGGATGATCACGCCGGCATCCTCGGGGACGATCTTCTTCATGATCGACTTGAGCCGGTGCCGCTCGGTGTCGGGCAGCTTGCGACTGATGCCGGTCATGCCCCCGCCCGGCACGTAGACCAGGAAGCGGCCGGGCAGCGAGACCTGGCTGGTCAGGCGCGCGCCCTTGTGCCCGATCGGGTCCTTCGTGACCTGAACGAGGACGACATCGCCGGACTTCAGCGCGTGCTCGATGGCGCGGGACTTGCCCTCCAACCCGGCGGCGTCCCAGTTGACCTCGCCGGCGTAGAGCACGCCGTTGCGGCCCTTGCCGATGTCGACGAACGCGGCCTCCATGCTGGGCAGCACGTTCTGGACCCGGCCGAGGTAGACGTTGCCGACGTAGGACGTGGCACTGGCGCGGGTGACGTAGTGCTCGACGAGGATGTCGTCCTCGAGCACCGCGATCTGGGTGCGGTCGCCCTGCTGGCGCACGGCCATGACGCGGTCGACCGACTCGCGGCGGGCCAGGAACTCCGACTCGGTGAGGATCGGTGGCCGCCGGCGGCCGGTGTCGCGACCGTCGCGACGGCGCTGGCGCTTGGCTTCCAGGCGGGTCGAGCCCTTGACGCCGCGCACGCCGTCGTCGCTGTCGTTGCCCTTTTCCGCCTTGTCGGTCCTGTCGGCCTTGTCGGTCCTGTCGGCCTTGTCGGCCTTGTCGGCCTTCGTCCGTGGCGGCCGGACGTGCACGACCGTGTTCGGCGGGTCGTCTTCGGCGCCGTCACTCCCCGCTCCCCCGCCCGAACGGCGGCGGCGGCGACGACGGGTCCCGGTGGCGGACGCGCCGCCGTCGTCGGTGCCCTCGACTGGGTCGACGCCCTCGGTTGCGGCCACACTCTCGGCCTCGCCCTCCGCGCCCGGTTCGGCGGGAGTGTCGTCGGTGTCCTGACTGCCCTCCGTATCGCGGGCAACGGCGCCGCCCCGGCCCCGACGCCCGCGCCGGCGGCGGCGGCGGGCTCCGGTGGCCTCCTCGACGGCGGCCTCTCGGACGTCGTCGGGTTCGGCGGTCTGGTCCTCGGCCGCTTCGGCAACAGTGATGTCCGCGCCGGCCGGGGCGGGCTCGAGCGCCTCGTCGGTCGGCGGCGGGCCCGCGGCCGCCTTGGCGGCCCGGCGCGGCCGGCTGGGTACGGCGGCCTCGCTCGGCGGCACGAACAGCACCGACCGGGCGGCCAGTGCGGGCGCGCTGGAGTCGGTACCGGCGGCGGCGTCGACCGGAGCGTCGGGAACGGGGCCAGTGCCGATGGCCGCGCCGTCGGTTGGGGCAGCACCGGCCTTCTTCGCCGCGCGCTTGCGCGGGGAGCGGACCGGGCCGGCGTTCGGGCTGACGCCGTCAGTCGCGGCCTCGTCTCCGACGGCTGCCTTCGCGGGCGCTCGGCGGGTGCTCTTGCGAGCGGGGGCCGCAGCTGCGCTGTCGGCCGGGTCGGTGGTAGGCGGAACAGCCGCCGCCTTCTTGGCCGCCCGCTTGCGGGGCGCTGGTGTTGGATCGGCGGCGCCGGTGTCGGTTGCCGGAACTGCCTTCTTTGCCGCTCGCTTGCGCGGGGCGGCCTTGGCCGGAACCGGCTGATCGGCCGGAGAATCGGTACTGGAACTTGGGTTGTCGGGTTCGAGCATCTGCTCGATCACTTCCATTTCTATGCCCCCGGGCGCGGCGCACCGTCAAGTGCAACCGCGACCGCGCGAGGGCGGTTATGGCGAGTTCCCGGTGGGTTCTCGCGAAGTCTGCTGACTACGTCGACGCCGTTTCAGCCGTGATCCGGTCGGCAGCCAGAGGGTCACCGACCGCACCGGAGCCGTCGAGCGGTCCCTGCGCCAAGCGCACCGCAACTGGCGGCGACTCAAGGGCGAGACCGGCGACGGCACGCAATGCAGCAAGAACGTCGTCGGGTCGCACGGCTGGCGTTGCCTGCCGGACAACCAGGTCCAGTATCGCACGCGCAGCCCGATCGGGCTCGTCGCAGCCGTCCGACACGGTCGCCGAGAGCACGGCTGAGCGCGCGTCGACGGTCCGATGGCCGTCCTTGGTCACGCGTTCGATATTCACCTCAGCCTGCGCCAGGAAGGCGGCCAGCGCGTCGGCCGCCTCCGCCGCGCCCACCCCCGGGAGCTCGATCCGCCAGGCCGAGGCCTGGATCCGCTCCGGCAACGATCCAGGACCGGCTGGTACCGCCTCGACGATGTCCAGTCCGTCGGGCAGGGCCGCGTCGAGGCGTGCCCTCAGGGCTGCGACGTCGACCTCGCGGGCCAGCCCGATCTCCACGTACTCCGCCTCGCTGGCCACCCCGGTCGGGGCGGCGCCGACGTAGGAGATCTTGGGGTGCGGGCTGAACCCGGCCGAGTAACCCATGGGCACCTCCGCCCGGCGCAGGGCCCGTTCGAAGGCGCGGGCGAAGTCCCGGTGCGAGGTGAAGCGCAGCCGGCCGCGCTTGGCGTAGCGGATGCGCACCCGCTGCACGACCGGCGGCGGGGGTGGCCCGTCCGGGACGCGGCGCGCCATCTACTTCGTCGTGAGCGGAAGGAGTTGCCGACCGGTGGGGCCGACCTGGATGTCCGTGCCCAGGTTGGAGCACACGCCGCAGTCGAAGCACGGCGTCCACCGGCAGTCGTCCTGCTCGAACTCGGCCAGCGCGTCCTGCCAGTCGTCCCAGAGCCACTGCTTGTCCAGCCCGGAGTCGAGGTGGTCCCAGGGCAGTATCTCGTCGCCGTCGCGCTCGCGGGTGGTGAACCAGGCCAGGTCGACGCCGTGCAATTCGGCGTCAGCCGCGGCGACCCAGCGGGCGAAGGAGAAATGCTCTGACCAGCCGTCGAACCGGCCGCCCTCTCGCCAGACCCGCTCGATGACGGCTCCGACCCGGCGGTCACCCCGTGAAAGCAGCCCTTCGACCAACGAGGGCTCGCCGTCGTGGTAGCGCATCCCGACCGCACGTCCGAGCGACTTGTTGGCGTTGATGGCCGCTCGCAGCTTGCGCAGCCGGTTGTCGACGGTCTCGGGATCGGCCTGCGCCGCCCACTGGAATGGCGTGTGCGGCTTGGGGACGAACCCGCCGATCGAGACCGTGCAGCGGATGTCCTTGTGCCCGGCGGCTTCCCGCCCAGCCCGGATGACGTCGTGGGCCATCTCGGCGATCTCGAGGACGTCCTCGTCGGTTTCGGTCGGCAGGCCGCACATGAAGTAGAGCTTGACCTGGCGCCAACCCTGCGCGTACGCGGTCGCCGTGGTACGGATCAGGTCATCCTTGCTGACCATCTTGTTGATGACGCGCCGCAGCCGCTCCGAGCCGCCCTCGGGCGCGAACGTCAGACCGGAGCGGCGGCCGTTGCGGGAGAACTCGTTGGCCAAATCGATGTTGAACGCGTCGACCCGGGTGGACGGCAGCGACAGCGACACCTGCTCGCCCTCGTAGCGGTCGGCCAGGCCCTTGGCGATCTCGCCGATCTCGGAATGGTCGGCGCTGGACAGCGAGAGCAGGCCAACCTCCTCGAAGCCGGTGGCGGCCAGGCCGTTCGCCACCATCTCGCCGATGCCGGTGATACTGCGCTCGCGGACCGGACGGGTGATCATGCCGGCCTGGCAGAACCGGCAGCCCCGCGTGCAGCCGCGGAAAATCTCGACCGACATGCGCTCGTGCACGGTCTCGGCCAGCGGGACGAGCGGCGCCTTCGGGTAGGGCCAGGCGTCCAGATCCATCACGGTGTGCTTGCTGACGCGCTCCGGCACACCCGCCCGGTTCGGGGTGATCGCCGCGAGCTGGCCGTCAGCCCGGTAGCCGACGTCGTAGAAGCGCGGGACGTAGACCCCGCCGCTGCGGGCCAGGCGTTCGAGCAGCCCGTCGCGCCCGCCCGGGCGTCCGGCCGCCTTCCAGTCGCGGACGATGTCGGTGATCGCGCCGACGATCTGTTCGCCGTCGCCAAGGACGGCGGCGTCGATGAAGTCGGCGATCGGTTCGGGGTTGAACGCGGCGTGTCCGCCGGCCACGACGATCGGATCGGCGTCGGTGCGCTCGTCGGCGTGCAGCGCGATGCCGGCGAGGTCCAGCGCCGTCAGCATGTTCGTGTAACCGAGTTCGGTCGAGAACGAGATGCCGAACAGGTCGAAGGCGGCCACCGGGCGATGGGCGTCGACGGTGAACTGGCCGATGCCGTGCTCGCGCATCAGGGCCTCGAGATCGGGCCATACGGAGTAGGTGCGTTCGGCAAGCGCGTCGGCGCGTTCGTTGATGACCTCGTAGAGGATCTGAACGCCCTGGTTCGGGAGCCCGACCTCGTACGCGTCGGGATACATCAAGGCCCAACGCACCGCGGCCGCGTCCCAGTCCTTGACCTGCGCGTTGAGTTCGCCGCCCACATACTGGATCGGCTTGCTGACCCGCGGCAGCAGCGGCTCCAGCCTGGGAAACAGCGACTCGATAGGCACGGAAATCCATCCTACGGCCTCTGCGAAGATCGGACGTGTGCGTACGCCACCCCCGCAGTTGTTGCTGCTGGGCAGCATCGCTTCGGTGCAGTTCGGGTCGGCAGTAGCCAACAAGCTGTTCAGCCAGGCCGGCCCCGGTGGCGTGGTGCTCCTGCGGCTGGCGATGTCCACGGTCGTGCTGCTGGCGATCAGCCGGCCCTCACTGGCCGGGCTGCGGCGGCGCAGCCGGGTCGATCTCACTGCGGCCGTTGCCTTCGGCGTCGTCCTCGGTGCGATGAACTGGAGCTTCTACGAGGCCCTCAACCGGCTGCCACTCGGCGTCGCGGTCACGATCGAGTTCGTGGGACCGCTCTCGGTTGCCGTCGCCGGGTCGCGCCGGGCGCTTGACGTCATCTGGGTCGTGCTGGCCGGTGGTGGCGTCGTGCTGCTCGCGACGCGGGGTGAGACCGGCGAGGTCGACGCGTTCGGAGTACTGCTCGCACTGTGCGCCGGGGGATGCTGGGCCTCCTACATCCTGCTGTCCAAGCGCGTCGGGTCACGCTTCGCCGGGCTGGACGGCCTGGGCATCGCTTTCGTCGTCGGGACGCTGCTTGTCATCCCGGCCGGTGTCGTCGAGGGCGGCTCGGCGCTCGGGCGCCCGAGCGTGCTCGCCGGCGGCCTGCTGGTCGGGCTGCTCTCCTCGCTCATCCCCTACTCGCTGGAGATCGTTGCCCTGCGGCGGCTGTCGGCGTCGACATTCGGCCTGCTGATGAGCCTGGAGCCGGCCCTCGCCGCGTTGGCCGGCGTCCTGGTGTTGAGTCAGCACCTCACCGGCGTGCTGCTGGTTGCGCTTGTGATGGTGGTGACGGCCAGCGTGGGTACGACGATCACCGGCCCCGGATCGGTCGGCAGCGCCGGCAAGGACCCGCAGCCCTCAGTCTGACGAGCGACGGCGGACAGCCTGCAGCAGACCGATCGCGAGGCCCTGCGCGAACATCGACGACCCGCCGTAGGAGACGAACGGCAACGGCAGCCCGGTGACCGGCATCAGGCCGAGGTTCATCCCGATGTTCTGGAAGGCCTGGAACGCGATCCAGCACACGGTGCCGACCGCGACCAGCCGGCCGGCCCGGTCGGCCTGCGCGGCAATCCGCAGGCCGCGCCAGCACAGCAGCGCGAACAGCCCGATGACGGCGGCGCCGCCGACGAGCCCGAACTCCTCGCCCACGACCGAGAACACGAAATCGGTCTGCTGCTCCGGCACGAAACCGCCGTTGGTCTGCGGACCGTGGAACAGGCCGGTGCCGAACAGGCCGCCGTTGGCAATGGCAATGTGCGCCTGCGTCACGTTGTAGGCGGCACCCTGCGGGTCCTGACCGGGATGGGTGAAGGACGTGAATCGCGCGAGCTGGTAGTCGGCGAGCAGGCCACCCTTCACCGCGAAGACCGCGACGACCACGGCCACCACCAGCAGCCCGATCGTCCAACGGGCCCTTACCCCGGCCGCGATGAGCACGCCGAACGCGGCCGCCGCCAGCACCATCGCCGAACCTAGGTCCGGCTGGAGCATCACCAGCACGAGGGGCACGGCGATGAGGACGAACCCGAGCAGCACGTCGCCGGCGGTGGGCGGCTCGTCCTCGCGGTGGGCGCCGCGCTGTGCGAAGAGCACGGCCATCCCGACCACCAGGCCGAGCTTCATGAACTCCGACGGCTGCAGCTGCAACGCCCCGCCGACCCGGATCCACGCATGTGCCCCGTTCACCGTCGTACCGACTATGAACACCGCGACCAGCCCCAACAGGCTGGCTAGGTAGACGAGCGGACCGAACAGCCGCAGCAGCCGGGCGTCCAGTCGCGAGGCCAGCACCATCAGCACCCCGGCGACGCCGACATTGACCAGGTGCCGGTACAGCGCGCCTTGGGGATTCGTGCCCTGGGCCCGCGCGGCATCGCGGGTTGCCGCCCAGACGAGCAGGGCACCGGCGAGGGCAAGGGCAAGGCTGACCGCGACAAGGAGCCAGTCGTACCTCCGGGTTGGGCGCTCGAGCGGGAGCACAGCCGGCGTGAGCACGAACGGCGCTCGGGGATCGCGCGCGAGCAGGGTCACCGTCGCACTCCGTTCACCGGCACGGAGACGCGCGACTGAAGAGCGATCCGCGGCAGCCTGCTGGCCGGCCGGGAACCGGGTATGACCGCTGGACCGGTCGCGCCGAGCAGGCCGTCCCAGATCCGCTTGAGCATGGGACCGGCGGCGGTCGCGCCGGTGCCGGCCTGTTCCACCATGCCCACGACGACGAACCGGCCCCGGACGCTGCCGTTGCGGGTGCTGACCGGCCCCCAGGTCGACAGCCACGACGTGTCCTGGTGGCCGAACACCTCGGCGGTCCCGGTCTTGCCGCCGATCTCTGTTCGGTACGGGGACTGCAGATAGGCGAAGGCACCGGAGACCGCCCAGCCCCGTCCGAAGGACAAGGAGTTGGCGATGTAGTTCAACACGCTCGCACTCACCGGCACCCGGTTGTGCACCTTCGGCTTGATCGTCTTGACGACGTGACCGGCGGGGTCGACGACGACCCAGCCGAGCGTGGGCTCCCAGATTCGCCCGCCGTTGACCAAGGCCGAGTACGCGACCGCCAACTGCAACGGTGAAACCGTCGTCTCGCCCTGGCCGATGGCCAGGTCGGCGTTGTCACCCGCGCGATAGCGCCACCCGTCCGTGCAGTTCTCTGCCGCGAGCGCGGTTTGGTAGGCCCGTTGGGCCGGGTCGAGCTCGTGCGGGAAACCGGTGCGGGCGTCCTGGCAGTCCTGGGTGCGGTTCGCTCGCCATCGCTGCAGCCGGGTCTCGCGGTCGGCGTAGCTGCCGGACGCCTGCTCGGCGGTGGGCAGGTCGATGTGCGGGCGCCGGCCCACGCCGAACTGGGCCGCGGTCTCTTGCAGGTATTCCGTCGGTCGCTGTCCGGCGGCGACGCGGGCCTGATCGGCGTAGAACTCCGCCGCGGCCGGGGCGTAGAAGAACGTGTCGCAGGAGTAGCCGAGTGCGTCGCGCAGGGTGATGGGATAGCCGAACGCCTCGGAGTCGTAGTTGGTCTTGACCCGGCCGTCGATCGTCAATGAGCCGGGGCACGGGTAGCTGCCGTCGAGCGCGATCTCATGGTGCGACAGCAACGACGACGTGGTGATCAGTTTGAACGTCGAACCGGGCGCGTACTGGCCGGCCGTCGCTCGGGCGAGCAGCGGGTCATTCGCCGACGGGGCGGTCAACGCTGCGTAGTCGGCCGGTGAGATGCCGCCGACGAACTGCTGGGGATCGTAGGTCGGATAGCTGGCCGCGGCGATCACCCGGCCGGTGTCGGGGTCCATGACGATCACGGCGCCGGACGTCGCCGGCTTGCCCTTCGCGCGGGAGTCGGAGATCTGGCGGGCCAACGACCGCTCGGCGAGCCGCTGCACGTTGGCGTCGATACTGGTGATGAGGGTGTCGCCGGGTACGGCGGCCACGTCGGTGCCGTCGGCCGTCACCGTGCCCTGCGGATTGAGGCGAACGGTCTGCTTGCCGTCGACGCCGCGCAGCACCGCGTCGTACTGCGCCTGTAAACCGCTGCGCCCGACCGTGTCGGCGTCGGTCAGCGCGGGTCTGGCTTTCTTGTCGGCCGGCGCGACTTCGCCGGTGAAGCCGAGTACGTGGGCGGCCAGCGTGCCCTCGGGGTAGTCGGGTTGAGTGACCGTCTGCAGCGCCACACCCGGGAACTGCTCCCGGTGCTCGCCGACTGCCAGGGCCAGGCCGGTGGAGGCGTCCATCGCGACCGGGACCGGCTGATAGGGCGGCCCGGTCCAGCACGGCGCGCTGAACCGCGGCGAACAGGGGGTGATCTCGCGCGCCAGCCGGGCCGGCGTGATCTTCAGCAAGCCGGACAGTCGCTCCAGAACAGCTGTTCCGCGGTCCGGAAGCTCCTGCAGGGTCTGGCGATTCACGGTGACCACTTGGGTGGCAGCGGTGCCGACGAGAATGCGCCCGCGTGAGTCCAGGATCTGGCCGCGCGGAGCGGGCACGACGATGGTGGCGTCGTGCAGGCGACCGGCCGTCTGTACCGGCTTGTTCGGGTCGAGGACCTGCACGTAGTACAGCCGAACGGTCAAGGTCAGCACCATCGAGCAGACCAGCACGATGACGACCATGAGCCGGCGGGCGCCGAGGTCGGGCCGGCGGCGCTCAGCCACGTGCCGACCCAGCGCCGAGTTGGCCGGCCAGGACCCGAGGCGGGCGCAATCGGTCGGTGCGCAATGCGGCCCGGACGACCGGGACCACGGCGAGGGCGAGCAACGCGTTGCCGAGCCCGGCCGGGACCGCGGTGCGCACGGCCAGCCAGACCGTTGCCCCGCCGGCGTGCACGACGGTCAACACCACCGTGGCGAAGAACGCCGCCACCGTGCTCGCCGCCGCTACTACCGCCGCGTCTCCGATCACGGTGCGCCGGTCGGCGGCCAAGCCGCAGACGAGCCCCAGTCCGAGCCAGGTCAGCGCCAGCACGCCGGCTGGGTGATTGGAGGCGAGATCGGCCATGAGGCCCACGGTGAAGCCGAACGAGATCCCGGTGGCCGGGCCGTTGCCGAGCGCGACCGCCGCAACCAGGATGGCGGGCAAACTCACCGGTACCAACGTGGTCAGCGGGCCGACCAGCGTCGCCTGCAGCAGCAACGCCGTCAGCAGTGCGGCCGCACCGGCAAACACCCGCGCCCTGGTCATCGTTGCGCCTGGTTGGTCGGGACGAGCGGCGGGCGTGGCGTCGGTGGTTGGCCGCCGACGAGGACCACGCCGACGAGGTCGAGGGTGGTTGCCGAGACGGCCAGGCGCACCGTTGCCCGCGTCGCGCCGTCTGCCGACGCCCGCACCGAACTCACCGTCCCGACGGCCAGACCCGACACGAACCGGGTCGAGCCGGCCGGCCCGGTGACGAGTTTGTCGCCGACGTGGATCACAGCGGTCGGGTCGAACGGCACGAACCGGAACCCGTCCGAGCCGCGGCCGGTGGCAATGCCCACCTGCCCGGTGCGCAGATCGCGGGCGCCAACGCCGGACCCCGGGTCGGCGGCAAGCAGGATCACGCACGTGGCAGCGCCGACGTGCAACACCCGCCCGACGAGGCCGGCTCCGTCGGTCACCGTCTGTCCGATCCGGATCCCGCTCTTCGTGCCCGCGTCGAGCGTCGCCGTCCAGTCGAAACCCTCGCCCGGCGCGACGGCTATCACGCGAGCGGCCACGATGCGGTACCCGCCAGTGTCGGCCGCGAGTTGAAGCCGGGCGAGTTGGGCGCGGGTCGCCCGATCGGTCTGTACTCCCGCGAGCCGACCCCGCAGTGCGGCGTTCTCGCGTTGCAAGGCCGCGATGCGCGACCGGTTCGTCGCGGCCGACGGCACGCCCTGGACGAAGCGCCGGGCCGGGCCGAGCGCGGCGTCGGTGCCGCGGTAGAGCGAGCCAAGAGCGCCCCGCACGCCGTCGTGGGCTGACCTCAGGCCGTTGCCGCTCAGGTCGAGCGTGATGAAGCCGAAGGCCAGCGCGGCCAGGACGATTGCGGCCAGTCGCTGCCGCCGAGTGAGCCGCCGCATTCCGATTGGCTAACGGCGATGGCCGTCGATGACGACCTTCTGCAGTTGGTCGAAGTGTTCGACAACGGTGCCGGTACCGAGCACGACGGAGTCCAACGGCCGGTCGGCGACCAGAACCGGTACGCCCAGCACGTGCTGCAAGCGGGCGTCCAGGCCGCGCAGCAGCGCACCGCCGCCGCACAGGACGATGCCGCGGGAGACCAGATCACCGGACAGTTCGGGCGGGCACCGGTCCAGCGTCGCGCGCACCGCGGCCACGATGCGGGCCAGCGGCGCATCCATCGCCTTGCGCAACTCGTCGCCGGAGACCGTCACATTGCGTGGCAACCCCGTCGACACGTCGCGGCCGCGGATGTCGGCGTTCTTCGGCCCGGCAACGGGAAAGGCCGACCCAACCGAAATCTTGAGCTCTTCTGCGGTGCGCTCGCCGATGAGCAGCGCGAACTCCGCGCGGATGTAGTCGACGATGGCGGCATCAAGGGCATTGCCGGCGACCCGCAGGCTCGTCGACGCGACGATCCCGCCGAGGGCCAGGATCGCGACCTCGGTCGTGCCGCCACCGATGTCGACCACCATCGATCCCGACGGCTGGTTCACCGGCAGACCGGCGCCAATCGCGGCCGCCATCGGCTCGGAGATGATGTGTACGCGGCGGGCGCCCGCGGCGTAGACGGCTTCACTGACCGCCCGCTGCTCGACGCCGGTGATTCCGCTGGGCACGCACACGACGACGCGCGGACCGGTGAACATCCCTCGCCGGCGCAGCACCTTTCGGACGAAGTAGCGCAGCATCTCGGCCGTGATCTCGTAGTCGGCGATGACCCCGTCCTGCAGCGGGCGCACGGCTCTGATGTGGCCAGGGGTGCGACCGATCATCCGTTTGGCCTCCGCTCCGACCGCGACCACGCAGTTCGTGGACGTGTCGAGGGCAACTGCCGAGGGCTCGTTGAGCATGATCCCGCGACCGCGGGCGTAAACCAGGGTGTTCGCGGTGCCGAGGTCGACGGCGAGGTCGCCTCCGAGCAGGTCGCCACCCAGCTGGGACACGAGCGAGAGCCGTGCGAGCGGGGTGAACGTCACGGCCCAAACCCTTCAAAATCGGAGCAGTCCGCCCGATCGTATGGTTCGGCGCCGGTCAAACCCGGTTGCGACTCGCGGGATAGACGGGACGGATGTGACTGATGAGGCGACGTTGGCTCAGCGGTCGGGGAACCACAGCGCGATCTCGCGGGCCGCGGACTGCGGCGAGTCCGACCCGTGCACGATGTTCTGCTGCACGGCCGCACCCCAGGCGCGCCCGAGATCGCCGCGCACCGTCCCGGGCAACGCCGCGGTGGGGTCGGTGGCACCGGCCAAGGCCCGGAACCCCTCGATGACTTGCTGCCCTTCGGCGACGGCCGCGACGACCGGCCCGGACAGCATGAAATCCACGAGGGGCTGATAGAACGGCTTGCCGTGATGCTCGGCGTAGTGCTCAGCCAGCAACTGCGGCGTGGCGGTGCGCATCTCTAGCGCGACCAACCGGTAGCCCTTCGCCTCGACCCGCCGGAGTACTTCGCCGGTCAGTCCCCGGGCCACGCCGTCGGGCTTGACCAGGATCAGCGTGCGCTCGGCCGGAGTCTCAGTCACGCGTTGCAGCGTAACGGGGGGCACTGGGCCAACCTGACGAGCGTCGCGCGGGCGGTCAATCCCTTCGGCGGAACGCCACCTGGGTGACCGGATAGCTGACGCCGAGGTCCCGCAGTCGCATGGTGTGCCGGTCGAGCACCTTGAGCCGTCCCTCTGCACCCGAGGCAAAGAGCCAGCGGCTGTCCGGCGACCAGACACACACGCCGGTGCTGAACGAGTACTGCGGGTCGAACGGGATGTCGAGCGGGCGGGTAACGCCGGTCGTCAGGTCGAGCAAGCCCAGGCTGGGCTGACCGGTCTGGTCGACGGTGAACACCGCGGCGAACGAGCCGTCCGGAGCAATTGAACCCACGACGCCGGAGTCGTCGAACGAGCGCCCCAGGGTCCGCTTGGTACCGCTCGCTCGATCGATGACGGTAATCACGCATCGGTACGAGGCGTCGCATTCGCGGGTCAGCCAGCGAGTGGGCCCGTCGGCCAGGAGTTCGCCAGTGGTGATGCGGGTGACGCGCCCCGGGTGCACGTCATACACACCGCCGGTGCCGAAGAACAGCGCATAGCCGGCCCCGTCAGGGTTCACCGACCCGGTACCGCCGGGCATCGCCAGTGACGCGCCAGTCGGGCGTCCGTCCAGCCCGACGAGATTCATGCGCTTGTCGTCGTCGGACGGCACCCAGACGTGATCGGGATCCGGGCCGGGCAGGCTCGGCCCTTCGCCGGCGAGCGCGCCCGTCAACGGTGCGGCCGGTTCGGTGTCGCGCACCACGTAGCCAGCGACGTTGTCCCAGGGTCGGATGATTGCCCGGTCCCGTCCCACGACGAACGACGTGCCGCCGCTGCTGTTGAGAGGGGGCACGGGCGTCATGCTGACGCGACCGATCGCTAGTTGGACCCGGACAACGCCGCGCGCCCCACGACCGAACAGCTCCCAACTCGTGGGCACGTGGAGCAGGCCGTGTTTGAGATCCGTGACGACTGTCGTTCGGCTTGGCGGCGCCGCGCTCGCCGGCGGCCGGAGCGGAACGGGCGCGGCCGTCGTGCTCGGGGAATGGCTCGGGGAATGGCGCGGTGCCGCCGTCGCGTGGGTGTCGCGACGATGCTGCAGGGCCACGACCAGGATCACCGCGGCGGCCACGGCGACGGCGAGCACGTACCAACGCCGCCGGCGCCGGTCCGGCGGCCCAGTGTCGGCCGAACGTTCTGGCGGTCCGAGGTCGAGCCACTCGACCCCGCCCGACCCGATGTCGTTGCGACCGTCCACCCCGACATCATCAACCATGTCGGCCGAATGCGGGCGCGATCAGGACGACAGCATGCGCAGCCCCCCGGGCGTGCCGACGAGTTCGTGACGCAGGTTGAGCAGATAAAGCCAGATCGCGATGAAGATCGCAGCAATGACGAACATTGCCACCAGCCACACGCCGGTCAGGGCAAATCCCACCTGCAGGGCCGAGCCGGTGCCGATGCCCCAGGGCCGGCGCAGCGTCCCGGCGGCGCCGATCATCAGCACGGCCAAGGCAATAAGCAACACAGCCCGGGTACCGCCGAGGCCGGTCTCTGTATAGGCGATGGCCCGCGGCACGAGCAGGACGACCAGGGCTTCGAACGCCAGGATCGCGGCCAGGGCGCCGCGGGTCGCCCGGTCCGCCCGCACCGCTCGGTCGGCACGTTCCTCGGCCGTCGGCTCCGGGGGTGGTTCGCTCATCCCTTCGCGCCGAGCAGCACTCGGGCCTCGCCTGCGGTCACGACCGACCCGGTGACGAGGACACCCACGCCCGACAGAACTCCGTCGTCAGTGTCCTCCGCCAATCGCACAGCGGTCTCGAGCGCGTCGTCGAGGCGGGCCTCGACCGCAACCCGGTCCGGACCGAAAACGGCGACGGCGCGCGCGGCCAACTCGTCGGCGTTCATCGCGCGCATGGACGAGTTCTCCGTCACGACGACCTCGTCGACGGCCGGTTCCAGCGCCTCGAGCATGCCGGTCACGTCCTTGTCGACGAGCACGCCGACCACGGCGATCAGCCGGCGGAAGTCGAACGCCTCACCGATCGCCGCGACCGAGGCCGCCATCCCGTGGGGGTTGTGGGCGGCGTCGAGGAGGATGGTCGGGGCCGAGCGCACCGCCTCAAGCCGCCCGGGTGAGCGCACGGCGGCGAACGCGGCCCGCACCAGCTCGGCATCCATCGGCCCGGAACCCGCACCGACGCCGAAGAAGGCCTCGACGGCGGCGAGCGTGCAGGCCGCGTTCTGGGCCTGATGCGCACCGTGCAGCGGCAGGAAGATCTCGTCGTAGGTGCCGCCAAGGCCCTGGAACGTCACAACCTGGCCGCCGACCGCGACCCGCCGCTCGAGCACACCGAACTCCAGGCCCTCGCGCGCTACCGCCGCCTCGACTGCGACCGCCCGCCGCAGCAACTCGGCAGCCGCGTCGGGGGGCTGCGCAGCGAGGATCGCCGTGGCGCCGGCCTTGATGATGCCGGCCTTCTCGGCGGCGATCTGCCCGACGGTGTCGCCGAGATACTGGGTGTGGTCGAGATCGATCGGGGTGACAACGGCGACCTCGCCGTCGATCGTGTTGGTCGCGTCCCATTCCCCGCCGAGCCCGACCTCGACGATCGCCACGTCGATCGGCGCATCCGCGAACACCGCGTAGGCCAGTGCCACCATCACCTCGAAGAAGGACAGCTTGATGTCGAACTGCCCGTCGACCAGGTCGAGGTAGGGCGCGAGCTCGCGGTAGCCCTCGACGAACGTCCGGGCCGAGATCGGCTCGCCGTCGATCACGATGCGCTCGGTGATCTGGGACAGGTGCGGGCTGGTGAACCGGCCGGTGCGCAGACCGAACGCCCGCAACAGCTCGTCGATCATGCGTGCGGTCGAGGTCTTGCCGTTCGTACCGGTGAGCTGGATGGCTCGATAGTTGCGCTGGGGCTGGCCGAGCAGGTCGAGCAGGGCGGCAATGCGCTCCTTCGTCGGCTCGAGGCGGCCCTCGCCCCACCGGCTGGTGACGTCGGCCTCGACCTGACGCAGCAGGCTTGCGTACTTCTCTGCCTCAGTGACCACGACGCGCCAGTCTACGGCTCCTCGCCGCGGAGGGTTGCGCCCGCCGGTTCCGTCGTCGAGTGACGTATCTCCAAGATCAGAGACCGGCGAATTCGGCGTCTCCCAATGCTCGAATACGTCACTCAACGGGTCGATGCGTCACTCAGGCGGTCGGGAGGGCGTCCAGGGCGGCGTGGATTCGCTCGATGTCGGCCTCCGCTGTTGCCAACCGGTCGCGCACCTTGTCGATGACGGCCGCGGGCGCCTTGGCGGTGAAGGCGGCGTTGCCCAGCTTGGCCGAGTTGCCGTCGCGCTCCTTGTGTGCGGCGGCCAGGTCCTTGGTCAGCCGGGCCCGCTCGGCCGCGACATCGACCGCGCCGGAAAGGTCGAACTCGACCACGACTCCGCCGGCCGTCGTCAGTGACGCTGTCGGAGCGAAGTCGGCAGCCGGCTCATCCAAGCGCACCAGCCACCGGATTGCGGTTTCTGCCCCGCCCACGCCGGTCATGCGCGCCGGCACCCGCACCGACGGCTTGACGCCCTGGTCCGACCGGAACCGTCGGACCTCGGTGACGACGGCCTGGACGGCACCGATCTCGCGTTCGGCCTCGACATCGGCCCGGTCCGGATCGGCGACCGGCCACTCGGCCACCACGACGGAATCTCGGCCCGTGAGCACCGTCCACAGGGCCTCGGTCACGAACGGCACCATCGGGTGCAACAGCCGCAGCAGGGCGTCGAGCACCTCGCCGAGCACCCGCCGGGCGTCGTCGCCGGACGGCCCGGCAAGCGTGACCTTGGCCATCTCGACGTACCAGTCGCACACCTCATCCCACGCGAAGTGGTAGAGCACATCGGCGATCTTGGCGAACTCGAACCGTTCGTAGAGCGCGTCGACCTCTGCGATCACCGCGTTGAGCCGAGACAGGATCCAGGCGTCGGCACCGCTCAACCTGGTCGGCACCGCACCGGAAACCGTGGCGCCGTTCAGCAACGCGAACCGAGTCGCGTTCCAGAGCTTGTTGCCGAAGTTGCGCGCACCGACGACCCACTGCTCGTTGATGGCCTGGTCGGCGCCGGGGTTCGCGCCCTGCAGTAGTGAGAAGCGCACGGCGTCAGCGCCGTAGGAGTCGATCCAGAGCAGCGGATCGACCACATTGCCGCGCGACTTGGACATCTTCTTGCCCGACGCGTCGCGCACCAAACCGTGCAACACGACTGTCTGGAACGGCGGCGCACCATCCATGGCGTAGAGACCGAACATCATCATCCGGACGACCCAGAAGAAGAGGATGTCGTACCCGGTGACGAGCACGGTCGTCGGGTAATACTTGCGCAGGTCCGCGGTGTCGGCGGGCCAGCCCAACGTCGAGAAGGGCCATAGCGCGGACGAGAACCAGGTGTCGAGCACATCCGGGTCCTGCGTCCAACCTCGCGGCGGCGTCTCGTCGGGACCGAAGCACACGTCGTCGCCGTCCGGTGAGTACCAGACGGGGATGCGGTGACCCCACCACAGCTGGCGGCTGATGCACCAGTCGCGCATGTTGTCGACCCACGCGAAGTAGCGCGGGGCGAGCGACACCGGCTCGATGACCACCCGGCCGTCGCGCACCGCGTCCCCGGCCGCCTTCGCCAGCGGCGCGACCCGCACCCACCACTGCAGCGACAGCCGCGGCTCGACCACCGTGTCGCAGCGCGAGCAGTGCCCGACCGAATGCAGGTAGGGCCGCTTCTCGGCGACGATGCGCCCGTCCTCGCGCAGCGCGGCGATGATGGCCCAGCGCGCTTCCAGCCGGTCCAGCCCGGCGTACGGGCCGGGCGCGGTGATCACGGCGCGTTCGTCCATGATCGTCAGCATCGGCAGGTTGTGCCGCCGGCCGATGTCGAAGTCGTTCGGGTCGTGGGCCGGTGTCACCTTGACCGCGCCGGTGCCGAAGCTCGGGTCGACGTGGTCGTCGGCCACCACGGGAATGGTGCGGTTGGTCAAGGGCAGTGACACCTGCTTGCCGACGAGGTGCCGGTAGCGCTCGTCGTCGGGGTGCACGGCGACAGCAGTGTCGCCCAGCATCGTCTCGGGCCGGGTGGTAGCCACGACGATCGAGTCGTCGTCACTGCTGTCGGAACCGCCGTACCGGATCGAGATCAGTTCGCCGGGCTCGTCGGCGTGGTCGACCTCGATGTCGCTCAGGGCGGTGAGGTCGCGCGGGCACCAGTTGATGATCCGCTCGGCCCGGTAGATGAGGTCCTGGTCGTAGAGCATCTTGAAGATCGTTTGGACGGCCCGCGAGAGGCCTTCATCCATGGTGAACCGTTCGCGGGACCAGTCGACGGAGTCACCCAGGCGGCGCATCTGGCCGAGGATCTTGCCGCCGTACTCGGCCTTCCACTGCCAGGCCTTCTCGATGAACGCCTCGCGGGTGTAGTCGAAGCGGCCCTTGCCCTCGGTCTCGGCCAGGTGCCGCTCGACCAGGTTCTGCACCGCGATGCTGGCGTGATCCATGCCGGGCAGCCACAGCGCGTCGAGGCCGCGCATCCGGGCCCGCCGCGTCAGCGCGTCCATCATCGAGTGTTCGAGAGCGTGTCCGACGTGCAGGCTGCTGGTGACGTTCGGGGGCGGGATGACGATCGAGTACGGCGCCCGGTCGCTGTCGACGTCGGCGGTGAAGTAGCCGCGCTCGATCCAGCGCTCGTAGAGCGGCCCTTCGACGTCGGCCGGGACGTACTCGGTCGGCAGCTCGGCGCGGCGCGGCGTCTCGGTCACTTGGGCATTCTATGGAGCGGCGGCCGGCTCGGGCGCTGTGGCCAGCCATTGGCCGAACGCCTCGAAGGAGTACGGCCGCCCCAGGAAGCCGGCCACCAGGTCGGCGGCGTCAGCAGCGCCGCCCCGCGCCAGGACCTCGTCGCGGTACCGGCGCGCCACGGCGGGGTCGAACAGGTTGTCAGGGTCGAACTGCGCAAACAGGTCTTTGGCGATCACCAGGCTCCACATATACGTGTAGTACGCCGACGTGTAGCCCTCGAGGTGGCCGAACGACGCGTGGAAGTGGGTGTCTTCGATGTAGTCGAACGCGTCGTATTTCGCCTGCAACTCGCGGACGGCAGCCGTGATGTCCTGCGGTCGCTCGAGATGCAGCCGATAGGACAGTGCGGCGTAGAACATCTGGGTGCGGGCCTGGTAGCCCTTGCCGAATTCCTTCGCCGCGCGCATCCGCTCCACGAGGTCGGCCGGAATCGGGTTGCCGTCGCCGTCGAGGGCGAACGAGCTGAGGATCTTGGGGTCCCAGGCCCATTCCTCCAGCATCTGCGAGGGAGCCTCGACGAAGTCCCACTCGGTGGCCACGCCGGAGAACCGGGCCCAGCGCTGCCCGCCGCCGAGCACGTGGTGAACGAGATGGCCGAACTCGTGGAACAGGGTGACGACGTCGAAGTGCTCCATCAACCCGCGCGGGAGATTGCACACGAGCACGCCTTCGGGCAGTTGCTGTCCGGCGATACCCGGAGCGAGGTCGAATTGAGCCGCGTGCTTGAACTTGCCGGATCGCGGATGCAGGTCGAGGTAGATCCGTCCGCGCAGCTCACCGCTCACGTACACGTCGTAGCCGGCGACGTCCGGGTGCCAGACCTTGGCATCATCGACCGGCACGTAGTCGATGTCGAACAGCCGGCCGGTCACATCGAGCAGGCCGGCCCGGACCCGCGCGAAGTCGAAGTACTGCCGCACTTCCTGGGCGTCGACGTCGAACTGCTCACGGCGCACGAGTTCGGCGTAGTAGGTGTTGTTGCTGGCGTCCAGACCGGTCGCACCCGGCTCATCGACCTGGCGGCGCCGCAGCAGGACGTCGGCGTCGCGCCGGGCGGCCGGTTCGGCCAGCGCGGTGATGCGCTCGATGAACTCTGCGATCGCTGACCCGGTGCGGATCATCTTCACTTCGGCGTCGAAATCCGGCCAGCTCTCGTACCCGAGTAGCTGCGCCTGTTCGGCCCGCAGGTCGAGCAGGGTCTTGAGCAGCGCGTCGTTCTGCGGCCAGGCCCGGTTGAGGAATTCGGTGACGAGCTCGCGCCGGGCTGCGGCATCGTGGGCGAACGTGCGGAACGGGATGACGTCGGGATAGTCGGTGCTCAGTGTGACCAGGCCGTCGGCCTCGGCGGGATGTCTGTCGAGGAAGTCCGGGGGTAGGCCGGCCAGCCGTTCGGGCGTGACCCGGACGGTCCGCACGTCGTCGCGAATGTTGCGCGAGAACTCCTGGCCGACGACGGTCGCCTGCTCGGCCAGTTCCCGCAGCCGATCGCGGATGTCGTCGGCCCGGTCGACCCCGCTGCGGCGGAAGTCGCGCAGCGTGAGCTGGAGCAGACGGGCCGCCGTGTCGTCGAGGCCAGCGGGATCGACAGCCGCCAGGACGGCATACAGCTCCCGGTCGAGGCCGCGGTCGGTCTCGAAGCGGGATATCTGCTGCTCGCGGTCTTCGGCGAGGGTGCGCACCTGCTCGTCGGGATGGACCTGGGCGAGCACGCCGACCAGCGCGCCGGCGTTGCGCACGCAGATGTCGGCGTCGTTCCACAGGGCCAGGGTGTCAGCGGCGGTCCGGGCCGTGCCGTTCTTGAGCGTGTCCAACAGCTCGCGTGCTCGGGCCAGGTCGCGGTCGGCCCGCTCGCTGACGAACGGCGCCCAGGCGTCGGCGTCAGCGGGCAGGCGCAGCGGTGTCAGCTCGGCTGGTGCACTCATCGGTTCAGCCTAGTGAGCGGCCCCTTGGCATTAATGCCTGGCGGCCGGCCCGCGAGCGCGCGCATGATCGCTGCCATGCCACTAGAGGTGAGGCGCGACCCGACGATGATCGTCGCCCTGCTGACGCCGCTGCTCGCGGCTGACCCGGTGCGCAATACCGTACTGAGCAGCGTGGTTGCCGGGTTGCAAGCGCCGGATGCGGACGGCTGGTGCGCCTATCGGTCCGATAATCCTGGGGTGCTCGCCGTGCGATCGCAGGCGCACACCCCTGTTGTCGTGACCCCAGGCTGGGACGACGTCACCGCACTCGCCGACGCCGTGTTCGCGCTGGGCTCGCTGACGGCGATCGACGGTCCGGTCTCGGCGGTGGAACAGCTCGCGGCGGCGCTTGCCACCCGCGGATTGTCGGCGACGTCACGGATCGCCGAGCGGCTGTTCCGGCTGGACGAACTGATCGTGCCGGTTGGGGTGGCGGGTGTTCCCCGGCCGGCCACTGGGGACGACCTGACGCGTCTCGCCAGGTGGGCCGAAGCCTTCACGCTGGAGGCGTTCGGACGGTTGCCTCCGTCATTCGACGCCGCTGCGATCGTCGAGCGCGCGCTGCGCACGTCGCGGATGTGGCTCTGGACCGAGCCGGGCGGCACACCTGTCTCGATGGCGTGGCGCCGCGCGGTCTCGTTCGGCGTCTCCCGCGTCGGCCCGGTGTACACGCCGGTCGAGGTGCGGGGACACGGTTACGGGTCGGCGGTCACGGCCGCGGCGACCCGCGACGTCCTCGATGCGGGTGCGATCCCCGTGCTGTACACCGATCTGGCCAACCCGACCTCGAACAAGATCTACCAGCGCATGGGCTACTACCCGGTCGAGGATCGCGCCCACGTCGGGTACGGCTGAGTGCGCTGCCCGTTTCGGATCGGCCCCTGAGCCGGTGCGCCCGCGTCGTGTCGTCCGGCTACGGGGCCAAGACGGGTCAGGCCGACTTCTCGCGGGGCTGGCGCTTGGGCGTCTCGCGCGGGACCAGCGTCGGGTAGACGTGGTCGAGCACGGTCTCGCTGGTGATGACGACCCGGGCGACGTCCTCGCGAGAGGGCACCTCGTACATCACCGAGAGCAGGACTTCTTCCATGATCGCGCGCAGCCCACGCGCGCCGGTGCCGCGCAGCACGGCCTGGTCGGCGATGGCCTCGAGCGCGGACTGATCGAACTCCAGCTCCACGTTGTCGAGTTCGAAGAGCTTGGCGTACTGCTTGACCAGCGCGTTGCGGGGTTCGGTGAGGATCTGCACGAGCGCGTGCCGGTCGAGCGGACGCACGGACGTGATGACCGGCAGGCGGCCGATGAACTCGGGGATCAGCCCGAACTTGATCAAATCCTCGGGCATCACGTCGCCGAAGACGTCGCGCGTCTCCTTGTCGAACTTGGTGTAGAGCTCGGCGCCGAAGCCGAGGCCCTTCTTTCCGACCCGGGCCTCGATGATCGAGTCCAGGCCGGCGAATGCGCCGCCGACGATGAACAGCACGTTGGTGGTGTCGATCTGGATGAACTCCTGGTGCGGATGCTTGCGCCCGCCCTGGGGAGGCACCGAGGCCGTCGTGCCTTCGAGGATCTTCAGCAGGGCCTGCTGCACGCCTTCGCCGGACACGTCGCGGGTGATCGACGGGTTTTCGGCCTTGCGGGCGATCTTGTCGACCTCGTCGATGTAGATGATGCCGGTCTCGGCCCGCTTGACGTCGTAGTCGGCGGCTTGGATGAGCTTGAGCAGGATGTTCTCGACGTCCTCGCCGACGTAGCCGGCCTCGGTGAGCGCGGTGGCGTCGGCGATCGCGAACGGGACGTTGAGCATCCGCGCCAACGTCTGGGCCAGCAGTGTCTTGCCCGAACCGGTCGGCCCCAGCAGCAAGATGTTGGACTTGGCCAACTCGACTGCGGTGTCAGCGTTGCGCGGCTTGGTGTCGGTGCCGGCCTGCACGCGCTTGTAGTGGTTGTAGACGGCTACGGCGAGGGTCTTTTTGGTGTGGTCCTGGCCGATCACGTACCCGTTGAGGAAGTCGCAGATCTCGCTCGGTTTGGGCAGTTCGTCGAACGTGAACTCGCTGGTCTCGGCCAGTTCTTCTTCGATGATCTCGTTGCAGAGGTCGATGCATTCGTCGCAGATGTAGACGCCCGGGCCGGCGATCAGCTTTTTGACCTGCTTCTGGCTCTTTCCGCAGAAAGAGCACTTGAGCAGGTCACCGGTCTCGCCGACACGCGCCACGAGCGACTCGTTCCTCTCGAAGAAGACCCTAGATTGCGAACGGTACCCGGAAAAGGCAGCCAAGTCCTGTGTAATCAGCCTGCCCGGCGCGCCGCTAGCTGTCTACGAGCTTCCGGTTGGAGATGACCTCGTCGACGATGCCGTACTCCTTGGCCTGCTCGGCGGTGAGGATGGTGTCGCGTTCGATATCCGCCCGCACCTTTTCCTGGGTCTGACCGGTATGCGAAGCCAGGATCGACTCGAGCAGCGCGCGCATCCGCTGGATCTCGTTGGCCTGGATCTCAAGGTCGGTGGCCTGACCCTGCGCCTCGCCGGAGGGCTGGTGGATCAGCACCCGCGCGTTCTGCAGCGCGTACCGCTTGCCCTTGGTACCAGCGGCGAGCAGGACCGCGGCGGCGGAGGCGGCCTGACCCATGCAGTACGTCTGGATCTCGGGCCGCACGAACTGCAGCGTGTCGTAGATCGCTGTCAGCGCGGTGAACGAACCGCCCGGCGAGTTGATGTAGATCAGGATGTCGCGGTCGGGGTCGCTGGACTCCAGCACGATCAGCTGGGCGATGACATCGTTGGCCACCACGTCGTCGATCGGTGCGCCGAGGAAAATGATGCGCTCCTCGAAGAGCTTGTTGTACGGGTTGGACTCCTTGATCCCGTAGTTCGTCCGCTCGACGAAGGACGGCAGTACGTAGCGCGACTGCGGAAGTTCCAGGCCCGGCGCGCCGGGCGGGGTGAATAGCTCGCTCATCGGTATCCCTCTCAGGCCGGGGCCGGGCCGGAACCGTTGGCGACCTGCGCCACCCGGCTGACCACGTGATCGACGAAGCCGTAGTCCAGCGCTTCCTTGGCGGTGAACCAGCGGTCGCGCTCGGAATCGGCTCTTACCTGCTCCACCGTCTGACCGGTGTGCTCCGCGATCAGCTCGGCCATCTCGACCTTGGTGAGTTTCAACTGCTCGGCCTGGATCTGGATATCAGACGCCGTACCACCGAACCCGCCGGACGGCTGGTGCATCAGGATCCGGGCGTGCGGCAGTGCGTAGCGCTTACCTCGTGTCCCGGCCGAGAGCAGGAACTGGCCCATCGAGGCCGCCAGTCCGAGCGACCAGGTGGCGATGTCGCAGTCGACGAACTGCATGGTGTCGAAGATGGCCATGCCGGCCGTCACGGATCCGCCGGGTGAGTTGATGTAGAGGTTGATGTCGCGGCTGCTGTCCTCGGCCGAAAGCAGCAGCAGCTGGGCGCAGATCTGGTTGGCGATCGTGTCGTCGACCTGTTGCCCGAGGAAGATGATCCGCTCGCGCAGCAGTCGGTCGTAGACAGAGTCATTGAGCGTCATGCCGGCGCCGGCGCTGCGCATTTCTGCGACGCGCACGGGATCAGGATCGAAGCGACTCACTTCAGCGGGACCTTTCTTTCATCAAGTGGTGACATCGACCCTAACGAAGGGCACCGGGCGAACACTCCCGATCCGGGTCGCGTTCGCTCAGGGCTTGACGGCTACCGGACCTGGTCGTCGTCCTCGAACCCCTCGCCGCCCTGGCCCTCCGCCCCACCCTCCTCTGCGTTGACCAGATCGGCCATCGCCGCAGGTGAGAGGGCCGATAGGTCGACGGTATTGCCCGATTCGTCGGTGATGACGGCGCTTTCGAGCACCGTCGCCAGCGCCTTGTTGCGGCGCACGCCGGCGATCAGGTCGGGAAGTTTGCCGGACTGGACGATCTGGTTGGCGAATTCCTGCGGCGGCATCTCGTAGCGGGCGGCCTCGCGAACCAGGTATTCGGTCAGCTCGCTGTCGCCGATCTGGACCTCGGTCTTGTCAGCCACGGCATCGAGGACGAACTGGGCCCGGACCGACTTCTCGGCGCCCTCGCGCAGTTCAGCGTCGAACTCCTCGCGCGTCTTACCCTGCATCGACAGGTAGCGGTCGAGCATCGCGTCGTCGTGTCCCAGTGAGTGGACGATCTCGTGCTCGCGGTAGTCGACCTCGGCCTGGACGACCGACTCGGGCAGGTCGAACTCGACGCTGTCGAGCAGCGTGGCCAGCACCTTGTCGCGGGCCTGGGCGCCCTGCTCGAGCGCCTTGGTGCGGCTGAGCCGTTCACGCAGGTCGTCGCGCAGTTCGCCGACGGTGTCGAATTCGCTGGCGAGCTGAGCGAAGCCGTCGTCGACTTCGGGTAGCTCCTTCTCCTTGACCGAGTTGACGGTGGCGGTGATCTGCGCGGCCGAACCGGCGCCGTCACCCTGCCGCAAGGTGGTCTCGAACGTCGCACTCTCACCGGCCGACTTGCCGATGATGGCGTCGTCGAGGCCTTCGATCAGGTCGCCGCTGCCGACCTCGTAGGACAACCCCTTGGCCGATCCGCCCTCGACCTCGACGCCGTCGGCCATCGCCAGCAGGTCCAGCGAAACGTAGTCCCCTGCTTGGACGGGACGCTCGACGCCGTTGAGCGTGCCGAACCGGTCACGCAGGCCGTCGAGTTGTTCGTCCACCTCGGCATCGCTGATCGTGACGTCATCGACCGTGACGGCGACGCCGTCCAGGTCGGGCAGGGTGATCTCCGGACGCACATCCACCTCAGCCGTGAAGCTGAGCGTCTGACCGTCTTCTAGATTCGTGACGTCGATCTCGGGCTGGCCGAGCGGCTGGATCGCGGCGTCGCGCGCGGCTTCGCTGTAGACCCGTGGCAGCGCCTCGTTGATGGCCTCTTCGAGGACCGCGCCCCGCCCCACGCGTTGGTCGATGACGCGTGCGGGCACCTTGCCCGGGCGGAAACCGGGGACCCGCACCTGCGAGCCGATCTTCTTGTATGCCGCGTCCAGGCTGGGCTTCAGCTCCTCGAACGGCACCTCGATGGCGAGCCGGACTCTGGTCGGGCTCAAGGATTCGACGGTGCTCTTCACAGTGCTGCTGCTCCTCGTACGACGGTCGGAACGGGCGCGGTGGGGGCCGGCTCGGTCGGGGTGGCGGGATTCGAACCCACGGCCCCTCGCTCCCAAAGCGAGTGCGCTACCAAACTGCGCCACACCCCGGGCGCTGACGGGGCACCAGTGTACGGGCGTTGCGCGCCGGTCCGCGCCGGAGCCGGTAACCTGGGTGCGCGCGCTCGGCGAATCCGCCGACCCACGCACGCGGGCGTAGCTCAATGGCAGAGTCTCAGTCTTCCAAACTGATTGTGCGGGTTCGATTCCCGTCGCCCGCTCCATCGCCTGGGGTGATCGGGGCCGGATGCCCGTTCGCGAGGTGGGCAGCCTCTGCCCGGCGTTTACCGTCCTTCCCAACGATCTGGTCCCGTCCGCCCTCCTTGGCCTCGTACAGGCAGGCGTCGGCCAGGCTCACCAGGCCGTCCAACGAGTCGATCGGCCCGGTAGCGCACCCGCCGCTGACCGTGACGCGGATCTGCATGTCCCCGACGAGGAATGGCGCCGCCGCGATGGCGGCGCGGATCCGGTCGGCGACGTGGCCGGCGCCGGGCAGCGCGGTCCGGGGAAAGATGACGAGGAACTCCTCGCCGCCCCACCGGCCCGCGATATCCGCGGTTCGCAACTGGGCGGTCAGGCGGACGGCGAACTCTCGGAGCACGACATCGCCGGCGGGATGTCCGTAAGTGTCGTTGACGTTTTTGAAGTGGTCGATATCGAGGATCAGCACCGAGAGGGCTTCGCCGTGCCGGCGGGCGTCACTGTGCCGGCGCGCAAGCTCGTCGTCGAGGTGGCGCCGGTTGTACAGCCCGGTGAGGGCGTCAGTTCGGCTCATCTCGTCGAGCTGGACGTTGCGTTCGCGCAATTGGTCCTGAAGCTTCTTGACGTGCACGGCCGAACCCACCCGAGCCAGCAGCTCGGGCGGTTCGAACGGCTTCTTGAGGTAGTCGTGGGCGCCGGCCCGTAACCCGGTGACGACGTCGTCCATGCCGGTGCGGCTGGTGAGGAACACGACCGGGATGTCCTTGAGCTCGTCGTCGGCCTTGAGCTGGGCCAAAACCTGATAGCCGTCAAGGCCGGGCATTTCGATGTCGAGCAGGACGACATCCGGCGGCTGCTGCCGACAGCTTTCCAGGGCGGAAGCGCCGTCCACCGCTTCCACGACGCGATAACCCTCGCTCTCCAGCCCGGCTCGTACGACGGCCCGGATGACCAACGAGTCGTCGGCGATCAAAACGGTCGCGGCGCTCACAGCCGACCCGCCAGCGCAGCCGCATCGGTGAGCAGGAGCAGCTCGCCGTCGCCGTCCACCGTCCCGCAGACCAGTGGGCGGTCCTGACCGCCCGGCGCAGCGTGGATGTCGCCGTCGGCGATCCGCCGCAACCCGGTGACCGCGTCGACCAGCAGGCCGAAAGTCCGTTCCCCGGATTCGACGACGAGAATGTGCGCGCCGCCACGACCGAGCGGTGCGAGCACCGTCAGCGGCGGGTCACCGGGCATGATCCCGATGACATCGGCGGAAGGCGCAGGCAGGCTGACCAGTCCCGTGGCCGGTCGCACCGCACGCGCGGCCCCGACGGGCAAGCAATAGGCCGCGCCGGCTGATTGGAAGCACACCATCATCGTCATGGCGTCGGAATCTCCAGCTTGATGTCCAAGAGCCGGACGAGGTCGCCCCTCGTGTAACCCTCAGTGCCGCGTTCGACGTCGGCCGGATCGCTGTCGAGCAGTGCGTGGCGGGCGGCCGCATAGGCGCGCAGAGCCGAGAGCCGGTCTCCTGTGGCGTCGAGTGCCAGCCCGAGGTGCAAGTGGGTCATCGGGTCGCCGGGCGTGAGATAGGCAGACTTGCGGAATGCGACGACCGCCGAGTCGTGCGCCCCGGCCGCGGTGGCTTCCTGCCCGGTACGCGACAGCCGCGCGGCGGCACCGTCGTCGGCCGACTCGGATGGCTGGCGTTGCCGGTCATCCGGTCTACCGACGGCCGCGACCGCGGTCCCGCGAATGGCGTCGGCCGATGGGCGGCGCGGTCGCGGCGGGCGCGGCGGGCGCCCGACCGGAACCGGCGCGTCGGTACGGGGCCGGTAGAAGAAGGTGCCGTCGGCCGCGACGGTGTCGAACCGATCCGTCAACGGCCAGATCGCCTCGGCCGAGCCCAGGAAGAACGTCGCATTGGGCAATCGGTCGGCCGCCCGGTCGAGAAAGGCGCGGGCGTGCTCTGGCGTGAAGTAGATCAAGACGTTGCAGCAGAACACCACCTGGGCGGCGGCGAGGCCGTCCGGGATGATGTCAAGCAGGTTGAACGTCTGCACCGTGACCCGATCGCGGATCGGCCGGTTGAACTGCCACTGATCGCCATCGCGGGTCAGGTGCCGCGCGATTCGCTCGGGCGACAGCCCGGTCAGTTCACGTTTGCTGTAGCGGGCCTCGGCCGTGCGAGCCAACGCCGCTTGGGAGACGTCCGTCGCCACTACCGATCCGGGGACGCCCTGTTCCTCGAGGAGCATGGCCAGGCTGAACGCTTCCTGCCCATTCGCGCACGCCGCGCTCCAGATCCGCACCGGGCCGCTCAACTTAGGTAGCACGTGATGTCTGAGTGCGTCGAAGTGCTCGCGATGGCGGAAGAACGAACTCTCCTGGACGGTCACCCGATCCACCAGTCCCTGTAACGCGTCGCGGTGGCCACGCACGGTTTCGAGGTACGTCGCGACGTCCTGGCCGTGCTCAGCCGCGTCGTCACGAATACATCGGCGCAGCCGGCCCAACAGGCTTGGGTCGGGCCGCAGGCCGATCTGCTGGTGCAGCACCTCGATCAGCCGGCTCATGGTCGCATCAGGCGCGTCGCCGGCACTCATCGAGCGACCAATCGCACGGCCTGTTGGATCCGGGGCGCCAGCCGTTCCAGCGGCAGCAGTTCGGTCACGGCGCCGATGCGCTGGGCGGCGTTGGGCATTCCGAATACCGCGCACGTGGCTTCGTCCTGGCCGAGCGTGCGGGCGCCCGCGTGCCGCATCGCCAGCAGACCCCTCGCGCCGTCATCGCCCATACCGGTCAGCACCACGCCGATGCCTGCGGCGCCTGCATGCTCGGCGACGGAGGAAAACAGCTCGTCGGCGGACGGTCGGTGCGTGCTCGCCGGGGTCGGGCTCAGGGCCAGGTGCCGGTTGACGCCGAGATGCAGGTGCAGCCCACCCGGCGCGATATAGACGCGGCCCGCCCGCGGCAACTCGCCGTGCCGAGCCAGCTCCACGGGCAGGGCACCGGCGCGTGCCATCCACTCGACCAAGCCGTCGGTGAAGTCCGGATGCAGATGCTGAACGACGAGAACCGGTGCGGCCAGTCCCGCCAGGCCCGACAGTACGACGGCCAGGGCCGCGGGTCCGCCGCTGGAGGCGGCCACTGCAACGATCGGCCCCGGCGCCGAGAGCTGCCGGTCGTCGGTGCGCGTGACCGGGCTGAGCCGCCCGCGCGGATGCGTGATCACACCGACCTTGCTCACCTGTCGCACCGCGTGGCGCAACTCGACGCCCAGTTCGGCCGACCACGCGGCGCGGCGGGCCAGCGAGTCGACGGCTCCGGCAACGATTGCCTTGGCGACGGATGGCGAGCTTCGGTCCAGGCCAGGGGCCGACAGCACCAGGATCGACGTCGGCGTATGAGCCATGATCTGTTCGATGGCATGCAGACTGCTGCCGTCGTCGAGTTGCAGATCCACGACGACCGCGTCGGGCCGGGTTTCGTTGATGAGGACGATGGCCCGTCCGGCGGTGTCGGACTGCCCGACGACCGCGATGTCGCCGTCGCGTCGCATCACCTGCATCAGCTGGCCGCGATCGGGCGAGTCGTCGGCCAGGACGACCACCCGGATAGCGGTGCGCGGCGCGGTCACGGAGCGGCCCCAAGGAGTCGCTCGACCGCACCGAGCAGGCTGGCTTCGTCGAAGCCGCTCTTGACGATGTAGCCGTCGGCGCCGGCCTCGAGCCCGCGCTGGCGATCGGCATCAGTCGACCGAGAGCTGAGGATCAGAATCGGAATGTTGGCGAGGGCGGGGTGGGCCCGGATGGCCTCCGTCAGCGCGAAGCCATCCATGACGGGCATCTCGACGTCGGTCAGCACCAGCTCGCTCGGCTCCTCGGCCAGCAGTGCCATCGCCTGGCTGCCGTCGGACGCCACCCGCACGTCGAAGCCGGCCCGCTCGAGGATGCTGCGTTGCAATTCGCGCACCGTGAGCGCGTCGTCGACGACGAGAACGCTCCGGCGCGCTGCCCGCGAGTGTTCAGCCGGCGCCGGCAGTTCGTCGGCGCGCACGGCTCGCCGGGCCCGTTCGATCAGGCTGGGCGGATCCAGGACGACGAGCACTGAGCCGTCCGGCTCGACGCTGGCGCCGGCGACAGCCGGCAGTCGAGGCAGTAGCGGGCTGAGTGCCTTGAACACGACGTCGCGCTGGCCCAGGAGGCGGTCGACGCGGAACGCGTGCCGTCGCGACGTGTCGGCGAGCACGACGATCGGCCCTCCTGCCTCCGCACCGGGGTCGATACCCAGCGTCTCGGCCAAGACCGAGAGTGGGAGCGCGGTGCCTTCCACCCACACCACCGGGCGGCCCTCGGCATGGCCGATCGCCGCCGCGTCGTAGATCTGGGACAGGACGACGCGGTGGAACGGAAGCGCGAAGCTCTGGCCGCCGGCCTCGATCAGCAGGCAGCGCAGCACCGCTTGAGTGATGGGCACGATGATGCGGAATTCCGCGCCCGATCCGCGGGTGGAGCGGACCTCGACCCGGCCGCGCGCCCCTTCGACCTTGCTGCGCACGACATCAAGGCCCACGCCCCGCCCCGACACGTCCGTGACCGTGGCGGCGGTCGACAGCCCCGCCCGGAAGGCCAGACCCAACCGCTCCTGTTCGCCCAATCCGGCCGTAACGATTCCGCGCTCGCCGGCTTGCTCGGTGACCGCATCGACGTCGATGCCGCGCCCGTCGTCGGTCACGGTGATGATGACCTCGGAACCGAGTTGCATCGCGTGCAGCCGGATCGTGCCGAACGCCGTCTTGCCGAGGGCCAGGCGTTCGGCCGGTGGTTCGATGCCGTGGTCGACGGCGTTGCGGATCAGGTGGAGCAGCGAGTCGGACAGCCGGTGCAGTACGGCGCGATCCATCTCGGTGTCGGTGCCGCGGGCGTCCCACCGGATGTCCTTGCCCTGAGCACGGGACAGGTCCCGCACCGCTCGCTGCAGTTGGTCGGTGATCGTCGCGACCGGGACCAGCTGGGTCCGCATCGCCCGGTCCTGCACTTCGTGCAGCGATCGGTCGAGCTCATTGAACTCGCTGCACGAAGCGGGGTCCACCTGAAAGCGGTCCTTGAGCATTCGGCCGACGCGAAGGTGGGCCGCAGCCGCCTCGCCGACCAGGCGGGTCAGCTCCTCGAGGCGCTCGGCCGGCACCATGATGACCGGACCGACGCCCTGGTTTTCTGAACGTGGGCTCGAGGCGGGCGGTCCGCTCGCCGGGAGGACAACGGTTGGCGCTGCGGCGGGTTGCTCGGTCGGCTCGCGCGAAGGCGTGGGCGCGGGCGAAGGCGTGGGCGTGGGCGTGGGCGTGGGCGGAACGAGTGTGCCGGGTTGTGGCCGCGCTTGCTCCGCAACGGTCGGTGGAGCGCCGTCCGGTCCGTCCTCCAGTGAGGTGCCCATGACGAGCGCGGCGAGTTGGTCGGCCCCGGCCAGGAGGACGTCGATGACTTCTGGCGTCACCGCGCGTCGGTTTCCGGCGAGGTCATCGACCACCTCCTCCAGCCGGTGAGCGCACTGGCTGACCTCGCCGAGCCCGGCAACCGCGGACGAGCCCTTCAACGTGTGGATCTCGCGGTAGATGGTCCGGATCAGCGGCTCCCCGTCTCCCACCTGCGCGCCGCCGGTCTGTTCGAGCTCGAGCAGCAAGCGTCCGAGGTCGGCCAGTCGCACTTCCGCTTCCTGGGCAAACAGTTCGCGCACCCGCTTCGGGCTGAGAGTGGTCATCCGCGCCCGCCGGCGGGCAGCGCTTCAGTTGGGTTCGGCTGGGACGGCAGCCCTCCGCCGCCAAGACGAGCGGGCGAAAGCAGCGCGGCCGGGTCAAGCAGCACGGCCACGGATCGGGCGAGCTGGTAGGTGCCGGCCGTGCCCGGCAGTTCCGACGGTCCGGTCGGTGCACCCAACGCTGCACGCTGGGGCACGCCGGTAGCGGCCAGCCCGACCGGCCCGTTCCCGGTGTCGAGGACGGCAGCGAAGGCTGCGCCGGCGATAGTGCCCAGCCCGAGCAACACCGCGGTGTCGAGAAGCGGGACGATCTCTCCCCGCAGGTTGATCAGGCCGAGCACGAGCGGAGGCGAGGTGGCCAGCGCGGTGGTCCGTGGCGCTGCGACCACCTCTCGCACCCAGCCGATCGGCACGGCGTACAGGTCGGCCCCGACGGGCAGAACGATGACCGGTAGCTCCGTCACCGGTGCCCGTTACTGGTGACCGAGGGGGCGGCCGCTGCGCCGTTAGTGTTCGCCGCGGTCGAGCCGGCGGCCTTGAGCTCGCCGGCCAACTGCGCAAGGTTGCTGGCCGACCCGGCAATCTGCTGAGCCGTGGCCGATACCTGGCGGCTGGCGTCGGTGAGTTGGCCCATCGTCTCCACGACCTGGGCGTTCGCGGTGCGCTGCTGCTGGGTGGTCAACCGGACCTGCCCCGCAGCGTCGGTCACCCGCTCCAGCAAGCTCAGACTCTGCTGCATCTGCTTCGCGCCCTTCTCCATCGCCATCACCGTGGCGGCCGTCTCGGCCTGCACGGCGGTCACGATCGACGCGATGTCACCGGCCGATGACTTCGACCGCTCGGCGAGGCGACGAACCTCATCGGCGACGACGGCGAAGCCGAGTCCGTGCTCCCCCGCCCGGGCCGCTTCGATCGCCGCATTGAGTGCGAGCAGATTGGTCTGATCGGCGATGTCGTTGATGAGCACGCGCAGCGCGTCGATGTCATGGATTCGGTCGGCCAATGCGAGCGTGCGTTCGCTGGACTGAGTCACGTCCGCCTCGGCCTGCTCAAGGTTGTCGCGCGTCTCGGCCGTCTGCCGGGCCACGTCGTCGACGGTGTCGGCGATCGCGACCGATGCGCGGGCCAGTTCCTCGGTCGTCGCGGTCGCCTGGCTCACGGCAGCGCTCTGCTGCGTCGTGGTGGCCGCCAGCTCGTCCGACGAGGCCGACAGCTGCGCCGCGGCCGAGTTCACTTCCAGCCCCGCTGACGTCGTGCGCCCGATCAGCCGCGCGGACGTGTCGAGCATCGCGTTGAACGCTTCGCCGAGGGTCACCAGTTCGCGGGAGCCTTCCGGCTTGACGCGCGCGGCGAGATCTCCCTCGGCTGCGCGGTGAGAGACATCGGTGAGTCGACGGAGCGGCCGGGTGGTGCCCCAGGCAAGTCCGATTGCCGCGGCGATCGCGGCGACGCCGCCGAGCGCAACGATGAGAATCGCCCGGTGTCGCTGGCTGTTCACGGGGGCGAGCACCGCACTGGCGTCATCCTCGGCGAGGATCACCCACTTCAGCTCGTTCACGACGTCGTATCCGCCGATCACTTTGTGCCCTTGAAGGTCGTTGAATCGCGCCGTGTCCGGTTTCGAGTTGTTCTTGGCCTGCCGCGTCGCCGGGTTGTCTACGGCCGTGCGCAGCGTGCCCGCGGCGAGCATGTCGGCGTCGCTGGTTAGGGCGCCCTGAATCGTGTCGTAGATCAGCCGGCCCTGGCCGTCAACGGCGACTACCTGAGTGCCGCCATCGAGTTCAGGATTGAGCAAGTTGACCAGAACGGTCGGGTCGAGATCGGCCACGATCACCCCGCGGGGTTTGCCGTCTGAGCCCAGAATGGGCTTCGCGATGATCCAGTCGATGTGTTCGCCACGTTTCACCGGTGACGTAAGGACAGACTTGCCGTTCGCAACCGTCCGGAACCAGGCCGCGTCCCGCACCGGCAGCGTGACGCCCGGTCGGCTGGAACTGAGCACCCGGCCCGACAGATCGGTGGTCTCGAGAAGCGCGTAGTCGGGATAGGTCTGGTTGGTCTGCGCCAATACCGTCGAGATGCCTGCGTCGTCTTTCTGGGCGGCTGCCCGCAGGGCGACGATCGACACATTGTGCGTGCGCTCGGACAGCCAGTCCTCGAGCCGCAGGGCGACCGCCCGGGCGACGGTGACGCCCTGGTGCTCACCGGCCGCCTTCAGACTTGCTGAAGCTTGCGTGGTCAGCAGCACCGCCAACACCACCATCAGCGGCAACGACACCGCCAGCATGGCGGCGACCAGACGCACGCTGAATCGGTCAAAGCGCAACCGCCGTGCCGGGGCGAGTTTGCCGGCCATGTGAGTCCTTCCCTCGGAACTGCGCGCTTATCTGCTTGGGCGAGAACTGCGGCTGTGCTGCTACCGCCTCTGTCACTGCTATCGGCGGCGGCGCTGAAAACTTGATCCGGATGTCGGACGCGGCAAGGACGACGATGGGCCGAATTCCGGCGGTGCAAGGGGTCGACAGTCGACGACGGGCACTGTGTCCGCATATGGCGGGTTCGTGGCACCCCCGAGCGCGACGTTGTCAGTGCTCGTTGCCACTGTGGCCACATGGCAACAAACACGATGACCAGGGCCGCAGCCTCCGCCGCCGTTGAGCAACTCGGCTGGCGATACCTGTTGCACACGCTGGAGACGAGCGTCGCGGTGTCCTCGCTCGAGCACGCTCTGCGGGTCAGCTCGTGCGCGGTAGCGGCGTGCGGTGCCGATGCCGACGCCCATGTACGGATAGACGTGCGGGCCGACCGGGCCGCGCTGAGTCTGCAGACCGCATTGACTGGGGCGCTCACCGACATCGACGTCGAACTCGCGCGCCGGATCAGCGCCGCGGTCGCCGAGCTCGGCGCCACGACCGGTGGGGCCACGAGTCGCGACGACGCTCGCTCGATGCAGCGGCTCGAGCTGGCGATCGACGCGATGGACATCCCGCGCGTCCTGCCGTTCTGGCGGGCCGTGTTCGCCTACGGCGACGAGCCGGGTGCCGGCGACGGGCCGCAGGACGCGGTCGTTGATCCAGTCGGACAGGGCCCGGCGCTGTGGTTCCAGCAGATGGACGAGCCGCGCACCCAACGCAATCGCATCCACTTCGATATCACCGTGCCGCACGACGAGGCCGAGGCTCGGGTGCAGGCGGCGCTGGCGGCGGGCGGGACGTTGGTCAGCGACAGCGCGGCCCGGGCTTTCTGGATCCTGGCCGACGCCGAAGGCAACGAGGTCTGTGTGTGTACGTGGCAGGACCGGGACTAGCGCGGGGCTTTCTCCGCGGTGCTGGGGTGGTCCCTGGCCATGGTTTGGCGGCTTGCTGTTGCGATGTCTTTCAAAAGCGGCGGCGACGGAGGGAGTTGCCGTGGTGCCCTGCTTGGGTTGCCGGCTGGCGGCTTGCCGTGGGTCGGTCGGCTTGGGGCGCCGGCTGGCGGCTCTCCGGGGGTCGCCCTGGCACGCACGTTTTCATGATCAACGCGCGTTAGATGCCTTGTCGGATAAGGGGAAAGTCCTTGCGGCTGTTAGCGTCGGATGATATATTGAACGCATGTTCGATCGACGGGACGATCGCGGCGCGGCCTCGGTCCTCGCGCGGCTCAGCGCGGTCGTGGACGAGCTGCAGAACCTGGACCTGACCACCCTGCCCGGCGATCAGGCCCTCGACCTACTGCGCGATCTCGAAGTGCAGAAGCGGCGCCTGGCCCCGGTCGATCACGCGCTGATCGCAGAGATCGACTCGCGGGGTTTGGCGCACGAACATGCCTGCCGCAACACGGCGGGGTTGTTGACCCAGTTGTTGCGGATCGCCCCATCCGAGGCGACAGGCCGGGTGCGTGCCGCGGCGGAGCTGGGGCCGCGGCGCGGGCTGACCGGACAGGCACTGCCGCCGGTGTTCGCGCCGGTCGCCGCCGCGCAAGCCGCGGGGACGATTTCCGGTGCGCATGCCCGGGTCGTGACCGCGACCGTTGATGCGTTGCCGGCGGCGGTGCAGGCCGAGCACGAGGTTTGGGTGCAACAGTTCCTCCTCGAGCAGGCGGCCGAACTCGACCCGGCCCTGCTCAAGCAGGTCGCCCGTCGCGTCGTCGACACCCTGGACCCCGACGGCACGTTGACCGAGGAACGTGACCGGGCTCGTCGCCGTGACCTGAGCGTGCGGCAGCGCCGCGACGGCTCCGCCCGTGTCGAGGCCGAGGTGACGACGATCTGCGCCGAAGCCCTCCTCGTCCGTGCTGGACTCGGTGGCCAAGCCCGCGGCCTCCGAGGACGGGACCCGCGATCCCCGCACCCCCGGCCAGCGCCGCCACGACGGGCTGCAGGACGCCCTGTTGGCCCTGCTGCGCTCCGGTGAACTCCCGGCTTGCAACGGTGTCGCCGCCACCATCGTCCTCACCATGACCGACCAGCAAGCCGAAACGAAGACTGGGCTCGTCACGACCGGGCACGGCGCGCTGATCTCCGTCGAGCAGGCCTTGACCCTGGCCGGCGACGCCCGCGTCATCCCCGTCGCCCTGACCAAGACCCGCGAGATCACCGCCTACGGCGACACCCACCGCATCTTCACCGAAGGCCAACGCCTAGCCATGATCGCCCGCGACCAAGGCTGCTCCTTCCCAGGATGTTCGGTCGGGCCAGCCTGGTGCCAAGCCCACCACATCACCGACTACTCGATAACCAGACGCACCTCCGTCGACGACGGCACCCTGCTCTGCGGCTACCACCACCGCGAACACCCCAACCTCGGCTGGACCTGCACCATGACCAACGGCACCCCACACTGGACCCCACCACCCTGGATCGACCCCACCCAAACACCCCGACGCAACCGAACCCACGACCTACTCGGCGTCTGAGCGCGGGCCGCGCTGGCCGATGCAATCGCGTGGGTTGCCTAGCCCGCGCAGCCCATCTCGGCGAGCTCGGCCCGACCTTCGGCGGCACGGCCGGGCATGAGGACGAGGGTCACGGCGCGCTCGAATCGCGCTTCGATTCGCTGCCAGCCGGCGAGCGACTCGGCGAACTCCGCCGGGTCGCCGCTGCGACGTCCGCGAGCGCGCGCGAGGCAGGCGGCCGCCCACCGATTCTGCTCACCCGCTGGCTGGGCAACGGCCAATCGACGGTCGGCATCGGGCAGGTCGGCCGCAACCGCGACCTCGGCCGCGATGGCCCAGTAGTACGCGTCGTAGGGCCAGTGCCGGGTGGTCCACCAAGCTCCCTCGTCGGTAGGAAGCTCGGCGGTGGCGCGCACGGCTTCATCCACGTTGCCGACCTGCAGAGCGACGCGGGCGTCGGCGAAAGCGCCGAACCACCGCAATTGAAAGTGCATCGTGCGGGTCTGGACGCCGGCGACCCGGTCGAGCGCCAGGGTCCGCCAAGTTTCGAACCCGGCGGCTTGACCGCGTAGCCCGTGGCACATTGCCGCGGCATAGATCGGTGGGGCCATCCAGCGAGCCGACGGGCAGCCGGCTCGCTCCCAAATCGCTCTGGTGCGGCTGGCGTAATCGAGGGCCTCGTCAAAGCGGCCCATCAGCGTCAACGCCATGATCGGCTTGCTCGTGACCATGTGCGGTGTGGCCGCGGTCATGTCGCCCTGGCTGAATACGCGGGAGGACTCGACCGCTGCCGGCAACTCACCGGCAGTGAAGGCGTTCTCAACGGCCATGTGCAGCACGTCGAGAGCCTCCGAACCGGCGTACGGTTGATGCCCGGGCAAGCGGTCCAACAAGGCAAGCCGCTGCTCACTGAGTTCGTAGTCCTCTCGTAGCCGCCCGCTCATGATGGCCGCACTGCACAGCGCGTCCAAGGCCGCACTGATGAGCACTGGGTCGTCGGCGCGACGAGCGATCTCCAGTGCACGCTCGAACGCCCCGATGTCCGGCAGGTCCACCGCTCGCGTCCCGTGCCACGCGTGGGCCAAGGCGAGTTGCGCCCCGACCGCGGGATCGCCGACCGGTGCGACGCGATCGGCCAGCGAAAGCAGTTCCAGCAGCCGCGACTGCGTAACCTCGGTCTCGAAGATCGCCGGGAAACGAGTGCCGATGGAAACCGCTTCGGCCAGCACCGACGCCTGGGTCGCCCGGTCGCCCGCCGCCGCCGCACGATCGGCCGCCTGCACACTGAGCTCGAAACGCAGCTCGCCGCGGCTCTCGGTATGCGCGACCCGGGCCGCGGTCCACACGTCCTGTGCTGCGTCGGCGTCGTTGGGTGCGCGCCGGGCGGCGGTCTGGTAGTGCTCGCGCGACTCGGCGAGGAACCGGCGGGCGTACGTCAGGTGCCCAAGTGCGCGCGCCAGTCGATGAGCCATCGCATCGTCGGCGGCGGTCAGCAACGCCGAGCGCAGATCGCTGACCACCAGGTCGAACTCAGCGCGCCAATCGTCGGTCGGCCCCAGTCGCTGCTCCAAGTCGGTCGCGCGGTCAAGCGCCCACCGCAGATGGCGCTCCAGGATCTGGTCGCGTTCGCCGGCTTCGGTCATCTTCTCAACCGAATAGGCGCGCACGGTTTCGAGCAGCCCCCAAGCAGCGACGGACGAACGTCGATGCACCAGCAGGCTCTTGTCCGCCAGGCGGCCGACGAGATCAGTGAGCGTGGTGAGCGGAATGTCTGTCACGGCCGCCGCCGCCGACAGGTCGAAGTCACCGACGAAGCGGCCCAGCCGGCGAAAGGCCATCCGCTCCTCGTCGTCGAGCAAGTCGTGGCTCCAGTCGATGACCGCCCGTAACGAGCGGTGCCTCCGGTCGGCGTCACGCCCGCCCGTCAGCAGCCGTAGCCGATCATCGAGGCCGGCCCGCAGCCCGGCGACGCCAAGTGTCGAGGTGCGCGCGGTCGCCAACTCGATCGCCAGCGGCATGCCGTCCAGTTCACTGCACAGCTCTCCGACCTCCGCCGGATTCGCGTCGAACTGCGGATCGACCGCCCGCGCGCGATCGAAAAACATCGAGACGGCTTCGGACCCGACCGCGCCACCGGACGACTCCGCAACCAGTGACAGCCCAGGCAGCGGGATCACCCGTTCGCCGGCCACCCCGATCCGCTCGCGGCTGGTGGTCAGCACGGTCAGCTCGTCGGTCGCGCCGAGCAGCGCCGTGACGAACTCGGCGGTGTCGTCGATCAGGTGCTCGCAGTTGTCCAGCACGAGCAGGGCCCGGCCGTGGCGCAATCGATCAAGGACGCCGACGGGTAGCGGCCGGCCGGGTTGTTCGGTGACGCCCAGCACCGCGGCCACCGCCTGGACGAGGAAGCCAGGACGGACACTGACCAGTTCGACGAACGAGGCACCGAGCGGCAGCACGGTCCCGACGTCCTTGGCCACCACTGCCGCCAGCCGGGTCTTGCCGACTCCCCCCGGGCCCAGCAGGGTGACGAGGCGCGACTCGTGCAACGACTGCAGCAGGTGGTCGCGTTCGCGGGTTCTTCCGATGAATGGCGTCCAGGACGCCGGCAGACCGCGGACCCCCCCGGCACCGGCCACCGCAGATTCCCCGGTCAGGCTCGGCGCCAGCTCGGCCAGGCCGCGGCGGTCGTCCGCCCCGAGCTTGCGCAGCAGCGACGACACATGCGTCTCGACCGTGCGCACCGACAGATGCAGCCGGGACGCGATCTGCGCGTTGGAAAGGTGCTCGCCGAGAGCTGCCAGCACCTCTGCCTCCCGCTCCGACACCTTGGCCGTCGGCTGCGTCGTCACGTGCACATCCTGCCCGCTGCACAGCGGACCCGACAGGTTCGACCGGCGCGTTCGGTAGCGGATCCGTGGCGGTTCGGTGGCGGACACGTAGCTCGCCCGGATGTCCCGGCGTCCCGGCCAGAACAGGCTCAATGCACAACACCAGCACCAGCAAGGGGACGCCATGCACAGCGAGTTCACCGCCCAAATCGCGGCAGATCGTCAGCGCGAGATGCGCGCCAGTTCCGCCGAATACCGGCTGACCCGGACAAATCAGCCGAACGTCTCCGCCATCCGAATCCCACGCTCCCGCCGTCTGTTCGGGCGGCGGGTCACCGCGCAGCCCGCGCACTCCTGAGCTCAAAGAGCCGGAGTAGAAGAAAGGACCGTTTGATGACCACAGTCGACGAGAACGATCTGCACGAGTTCGCCGGCCGGTTCCTCACCGACCTCGGCGCCACCCATCACGCGGTCACCGTCGTCATCGGTGACCGGCTCGGCCTCTATCGTGCCCTGGCCGACGTCGGGCCGGCCACGGCGGCGGAAACCGCCGCCGAGGCTGCCTGCGACGAACGCTACGTACGGGAGTGGCTCAACGCCCAGGCCGCGTCGGGGTACTGCGAGTACGACGAGGACACGCAGCGGTACCACTTGACGCCGGCGCAGGCCGCCTGCCTGGCCGACCAGAGTTCCCCCACGTTCCTTGCCGCCGGGATGCTGCTGGCCGCCGCGCTGTTCAAGGACGAGGAAACATTGACCGACGCGATCCGCAGTGGCGTCGGTGTCGCGTGGGGGGCCCACCACCATGACCTGTTCGTCGGTGTCGAGCGATTCTTCCGGCCCGGCTACGTCGCGAACCTGACGTCAACCTGGATTCCGGCCCTCGACGGTGTGGAATCCCGGTTGCGCGACGGCGCTCGAATCGCAGACGTGGGTTGTGGCCACGGTGCGTCCACCATCCTGTTGGCTCAGGCCTACCCGTCGGCGCGGGTCGTCGGTTTCGACAACCACGAACCGTCGATCGCTGCTGCCCGCAAGGCCGCCGTCGAGGCTGGCCTCGCGGATCGGGTGGACTTCGAGGTCGCGTCCGCGCAGAACTTCCCCGGCGCCGACTACGCGCTGGTGTGCATCTTCGACGCCCTGCACGACATGGGCGATCCGGTCGGCGCGGCCAGCCACATCCGCAGCGCCCTTGCCGACGACGGGACCTGGCTGCTGGTCGAACCGGCCGCCGGCGAGACGGTCACCGACAATCTCAATCCGATCGGGCGGTTGTTCTACTCGGCGTCGACATTGGTCTGCACGCCGTCAGCCCGCTCGCAACCGGGCGGCTGGGCCCTCGGCGCCCAGGCCAGCGAGGCGCAGTTGCGTTCGATCGCCGACCAGGGCGGCTTCAGTCGGTTCCGCCGCGTGCTCGACACGCCCGTGAACCGTGTCATCGAGATCCGCCCCTGAGCAACCACGACGGATTCCCAACTGTGCAACTTCTTGCGGCCCCAGGCTGCGAGAAGTTGCACAGTTGCTTCCGGAGGTTGTCGGGCCGAACGGGGATGTTGTTCGGTGTTAAAAGCGGTAGCAGCCGGGGTATCTAGGCGGGGCATCACCGCGAGTCAAGCTGGTGGCTCGACGACAACCCAACGAAACGACTGCGGCTGGCCATAGGCGGCCGCTCGAAGCATTAGCCCGCAACCACGTGGCGGTCACCCGTCTCGCGGTGTGAGCCGTGCGCCCCGAACATGCAGGCAGCGTCATTCCATTCCGCCCGTTCAGCAGCACCACGCTGCCGCCGTTCCCAACCCCGGAGGAACCATGACCGAATACTCACCGACCCCCGCGGCGCAGTCCGCCGCACCCGACGACGGAGGTGGCACATCCGTTAAGGACCGGGCGAGCGAAGCCTCTCAGGCGGCCAAGCACGCCGGAACCGACGTTGCGCAGACCGCGGCGGAAAAGGCCAAAGACGTCGCCCAGGAGACCACCAAGCAGGCCCGCGACCTCCTCGGCGAGGCCCGCGGACAGGTCAAGCAGCAGGCCGGCGACCAGCACCGCGCACTGGTGGACAACCTCCGCTCTCTCGCCGACGAGCTGAGCGCAATGACTAGCGCGAACGAGCAGGGCGGCGTGGCGACCCAGCTGGTCGGCCAGGCCGGCGAGCGTGTGAAGGGGGCGGCCAACTGGTTGGACGGACGCGAGCCGGGCGAGGTACTCGACGAGGTGCGGACCTTCGCGCGGCGCCGCCCGGGCACCTTCCTGCTCGGGGCCGCGCTCGCAGGTGTCGTGGCTGGACGGCTCACGCGTGGCGTGGTGGCAGCGCGCTCGGATGAGTCCAGCGACTCCTCGCCGTCGGCGGCCACGCCGAGCGATTCGGCTCCCCAGCTGGCTACCGCCACCACGACGGAGTTCGCACCGGCGACTGACTACGAGACCGAGGTCATCGGTTACTCGGCGCGGGGTACAGAAGCATCCAGCGGCTACGGCGCCCAGTCAGCGCCGCAGTACGGCACGCAGCCCGCGTCGCAATACGGCAGCCAGTACAGCAGCGGTCAAGCCGACGATGGAGACGGGTTCTCCCAGTCCGGTTCGCACGGCGGGGGGATCTGACGGTGAGTGCACCAGGCCCCGACGGTCGAGCCGACGTCGGCTCGGCGTCGGTCGGACAGCTCATCTCTGAGGTGAGCCGTGATCTGTCGACGTTGATGCGTCAGGAACTCGAATTAGCCAAGGTCGAGATCAAGACCGAGGTCTCGAAGGCAGGTAAGGCGGCCGGCATGCTCGGCGGCGCCGGCTTCGCCGGTTACATGGTGCTGCTGTTCCTGTCCTTCGCCCTCTGGTGGGGACTGGCCAACGCCATGGACCAGGGCTGGGCCGCGCTCATTGTCGCCCTCCTCTGGGCCGTCATCGGCGGCATCCTGTTCGCCACTGGGCGCGGTCAACTGCGCGCGGTCAACCCGAAGCCCGAACGAACCGTCGACACGATCCAGCAGGTTCCCGATGCCCTCAAAGGCCGGTAAGGAGACATCATGAGCAGTCCAGAAGAGATTCAGCGCAATATCGAGCAGACGCGGGCGTCGCTGAGCGCCGACGTCGACCGGCTCAACGAGAAGGTTTCGCCGACGAAGGTGGTCGGCCGGCGCGTCGATCGCTTCAAGGGCACCGCCACGTCGGTCAAGGAACGGCTCATGGGCTCGGCCGATGACAGCAGCGGGCGGCCCCGTGCGGGCGGCGCCGCGAGTTCCGGGGCGTCGTCGGCCAAGGACGCCGTCGGCTCGGCGGCTTCCACCGTCGGTGACGCGATGTCCAGCGTCAGTGACTCCGCCGCGGCCGCACCACAGGCGGTGCGGCGCCAGGCTCAGGGCAACCCGCTCGCCGCCGGGCTCATCGCCTTCGGGGTCGGCTGGCTGCTGTCGTCGCTGCCGCCCGCGACCGAGCGGGAGCAGGATGTGGCCAGGATGGCCCAGGACAAGGCCGGCGAGCTCGCGGAGCCGCTGAAGGAGAAGGCGCAGGAGATGGCTGGCAACCTTCAGGAACCGTTGCAGCAGTCCATCGCCCAGGTGAAGGACACTGCGACGGACGCGGCCACGCAGACGGCCGACCAGGCCAAGTCGGCCGCTGCTGACGTCAAGGAACCGCTGCAGCAATAGTGTGCCGATCGCCTAGGGACCGCAGACGAGAGGAGAGCCCGTGGCGTCCAGTGAGCGAGCCGAAACCGAACGGACCGAACCCGAATCGCCGACCGCCATACCGGGGCCGGCGTGGCGCACCATCCTGGTTCGATCGGTCAAGCAGTTCAAGCACGACGATGTCACCGACCGCGCCGCGGCCCTGACGTATTACGGCGTGCTCGCCATCTTCCCGGCGGTTCTCGTCCTCATCTCGATCCTTGGTCTACTCGGGAAATCAGCCACACAGAAGGTCCTGGACAACCTCGGTCAAGTGGCGCCAGGCGGGGTGAACAGCTTTCTGCGGACGGTGATCGAACAGGTGCAGGGACGCTCCGGCGCAGCGAGCATCGGTGCGATCGTCGGGCTCGTGCTGGCGTTGTGGTCGGCATCGGGTTACGTCGCTGCGTTCATGCGGGCGTCCAACGCGATCTACGAGGTCGACGAGGGCCGGCCGATCTGGAAGACCGCACCGGTGCGCATCGGCGTCACGTTGCTACTGGTCGTCATGTTGGTGGCCAGTGCCGTAATGGTGATCGTGACCGGTCCGGTCGCCAGCCAGGTGGGTCATGCCATCGGTATCGGCGACACCGCGGTAACGGTGTGGAACGTCGCGAAGTGGCCGGTGTTGCTCGTGGTCGTCAGCCTGATGTTCTCGCTGCTGTACTGGGCCTGCCCGAACGTCAAGCAGCCCGGGTTCCGGTGGATCACCCCCGGAGGCGTTCTGGCCGTGGTCGTATGGATGATCGCCTCCGGCCTCTTCGCCGTTTACGTGGCCTTCTCCGGGTCGTACAACAAGACCTACGGGACTGTCGCGACGGTGATCATCTTTCTGGTCTGGCTATGGATCACCAACATCGCGATCCTGCTCGGGGCCGAGTTCAATTCGGAGATCCAACGCCAGCAAGCCATCGAAGGCGGCATGCCTGCCGACGTAGAACCCTTCATGGAATTGCGCGATACCCGCAAGCTCGACGACGCGCAGACCGCGCGCGCCGACGACGCCCGCGACGCCCGCGACGCCCGCCAGTCGAGCAGTTCGGATACCAGCGGACCGTAATGCCCTGCCGGGTTAATCCGGCGCTACGTCTGAACGTCGGTCGCGGCCGGCTGCCGGCACACACAACCTCGGGCCAGCGCACTGCTGGATGTCGCTTCGCAGTAGCGGGTCGCGATGGCGTCATGGCACTCGAGCGGGTGTAGGCACATCCCGCAGATCGGCAGCTCGATCGCTACTTGCTCGGCATCGACAACGAGAGCATCAGCGGAGGGAGACATTGTTTGCTCCTGAACCATTGGTTGGTGCCGCGGCCGGTAGGCCTGCTGCACGTAGTGCTTCCGGCCCATTGAGCGCGTTGCTCGTTGACGACACCAGTGCCATCGCGGCACAGGCACTCGTCGAGTCGGAATCCGGCGGGATGACCAGCAGGTCGACGCGTTTGACGCTGTCCCCGATGATCACCGCCATGTGTGCGTCCTGGTGTCCGTACCAACCGATGCGGACCCGATGGTTGCCGGACGGTGTCCAGTCAACGGGCGTCGGCGCCCACTCGCCCTGGTTCAGCAGCACGCCGCGAATTCGGCCGAGGCGAGGGGCAAGGGCTTGCAGAAGTGGCGGGAGTTCGGTGCTGAGATCCGTCGAGCGGGGCCACCACGCTCCGTCGACGCTGTTCGCGTGCACGAGCCGCGATGCCATTTTCAGGCGTAGGGCTGGTACCGCCGAGTCGGTCGACGAGGTGACGACCGCTGGAGAAATGCTCACGGATATGCGACCTGACTTCGCCCGGTTGGAGGCGCGGAGAGTGTGCTCCCAGTTCGGCATCGGACGCTGAAGCGAATGCTCAGGTGAAACCGGGACAGCTTCACATTACGCCCAACCGGTATGGTCGCCGTACCGATGCCAGCTCTCGTCTGTTGACGATGTCTTTCCGGCCGCCGTCGAGCCGCAAATCGAGGGACCACATGAAGATTGGCGTCATCGAGTCGATGCGCATCGGTTGCCACCGAGTAGCTACGCACCCTGGGACATGGTGACGGCGGCGCTGACCGATGGTTTCGTCGCTGCCGGCCACGACGTCACGCTGTTCCCGACCGCGGATTCGAAGGCGGCGGCCTGGCTCGCAGGCAGGATCCCGACGGGTTACGAGGACAAGCGCCTCGACGCCCGAGTGGGCGAGGCCCGGCTCTCCGATCGGATGGTGGCGGCCGGCTACCTCGCCCTGTTCGAGCAGATCCTCGGCGCGAAGACGCCGCGCCATCCCGGTTCGATCCAGTCCATCGGCTCGCCCGGCCCGTTCTCCCACGCCGGACTCTGAGGCCGAGCTCGGCAGCCGGGCGGCGGCTCAACTCGGATCGTCGACGATGAGCACGTCGAGCGTGCGCGGCCCGTGCACGCCTTCGACGCGCTGCAACTCGATATCGCTCGTTGCGCTCGGCCCGCTGATCCAAGTGAGCGGCCGCGTGGGTTCGAGGGCAGCCACGGCGTCCGGAACTCCGACCACGATCTGATCGGTGCGCAATACGACGAGGTGGTAGTCCGGCACCAGCGTCAGCGCCCGGCGACCCTGGCCCGCCCCGGCGTCGAGCACGATCGTGCCGGTGAGTGCGACGGCCAGCGCGCAGGTCGTCAGCACGCCGTCGATGCCGTCGAGGTCGACGGGCGTGAGCGGTGGATCGTCGCCATGAACCTCGAGCCCGTTCAGTTCGAGCCACCCAACGGGGAACCCGTCGGGGACAACCAGACTGGTAATGCCCCGTTCGGTCAGCAGTTGGGAAACGGCCGCAGCCACGCCGTTGGCCGGGCAGCGCCGAACGCCGGCGCGGTAGTCGACCAGTCGCTCGCTGAGCAGCGCGACGCGGTCGGCCACGACCAGCCCTCCTGGCCCGCGATAATCGCGGATGATCGCCGGCGCCGTCGGCCGCTGCGTCAGGGCGCGGCGGATCCGGTCCAGGATCTCGACGCGTGCGCTCACAGTTCGCCGCCTTCACTCCACCAGTCCCGGAACGACTGCTTGGGCGGACGCGGCGCGTCCCGAGCCCTCGTCCAGGCCGACATCGGCGGCGGGAGGCGCCGGATCCGGTCGTGCCGGCGGCCGAGCAGTCGCCCGAGCCGCGCCCCGCGCAGCGCGAGCGTCCACCGCCGCGGATTGCGCATCGCCCAGGCCATTGCCTTCATCGCCGCACGTTCCGGCGTCGGCAGCCGGTGCTCGGTTGACTTGTCGTCGACGACGCGCGCCCGAAGGTGCACCAGCATGGACGGGATGTCGATGGCGACCGGGCAGACGTCGTAGCACGCCCCACACAGCGTGGACGCGAACGGCAGGCTCGGGTTGTCGGTCACGCCGGTGAGCTGCGGCGAGAGCACCGCGCCGATCGGTCCCGGATACACCGAGCCGTAGGCGTGCCCGCCGGTGCGCTCATAGACCGGGCAGACGTTCAGGCAGGCCGAACAGCGAATGCAGCGCAGGGCAGAACGCCCCTGCGGGTCGGCCAGCGTGGCGCACCGGCCGTTGTCGAGCAGCACGAGATGGAAGTCCTGACCCTCGACGGCGCCCGTCCACATCGAGGTGTACGGATTCATCCGCTCGGCCGTCGAGGAGCGCGGCAGTAGCTGCAGAAACACCTCGAGGTCGCGCCAGGTCGGCAACAGCTTCTCGATACCCATGACCGTGATCAACGTCCGCGGCAGGGTCAGGCACATGCGGCCGTTCCCTTCGGACTCGACGACCATCAGCGTGCCGGTCTCGGCGATGGCGAAGTTCGCACCGGAAACCGCCACCTGTGCGCTGAGGAACTTGCGGCGCAGGTGACGGCGGGCGGCCTCGGCCAGGGCGGGCGGGTCGTCGGTGAGCGCGCGGTCCACGTCGGGCATCTCGCGCAGGAAGATCTCCCGGATCTCGCTGCGGTTGCGGTGGATCGCCGGCACCAGAATGTGACTCGGATGGTCGTGACCGAGCTGCACGATCAACTCGGCCAGATCGGTCTCGGTGGCAGCGATGCCGGCCTGCTCGAGCGCCTCGTTCAAGCCGATCTCCTGGGTGGCCATCGACTTCACCTTCACGACCTCGCGCTCACCCGTGGCCCGGACGAGGTCGGTGACGATCCGGTTCGCCTCGGCCGCGTCGCGAGCCCAGTGCACCGTGCCGCCGTGCGCGGTGACCTGTTCCTCGAGCCGGCACAGGTAGCTGTCGAGGTTGGCCAGCACGTCATCCTTGATTGCCGCCCCGGCTGCGCGCAACTGGGCCCAGTCGTCGAGTTCGGCCACCGCATTGGCCCGCTTGCTGCGAATGGTGCCAGTGGCGTGAGCCAGGTTGCGACGCAACTGGGTATCGCCCAGTGCGATCTGCGCCGCTTCCGGGAACGACAGCGCCCCCCGCAACTGTCCCACCCCACTCGATGCGCCGGGCATCCCCAGGAACGTCATGCCCATGCCTTCTCTCGCGTCGAGGCCAGGATCTGGGCCAGATGCGCCGTGCGGGTGCCGGCACCGAGGCGCGACAGGCCACCGCCGATGTGCAGCAGGCACGACGAGTCCCCCGCCGCGCACACCGACGCTCCGGTGCTCACCACGGCGTCCGCCTTGTCGGCCAGCATCGCCGCCGACACCGCGGAATTCTTCAGCGCGAACGTTCCGCCGAAGCCGCAGCACTCCTGCGCGCGCGGCAGTTCGACCAAGTCGATGCCGTCGACCTTGCGCAGCAACTGCAACGGCCGCTCGCCCACCCGCAGCACGCGCAACGAGTGACAGGTCGGGTGATAGGTGACGCGGTGCGGAAAGTAGCCACCGACGTCTTCCACGCCGAGCACATCGACCAAGAATTCCGAGAGCTCATAAGTGTGGGCGGCGACGGATTCTGCCGCGGCGGCAAGGTCCTCGTCGCCGAACTGGCGGGCCAACTCGGCATGCTGATGCCGGATCGAGCCGGTGCACGACCCGCTCGCCACGACGACCGCGTCGTAGTCGGCGAATGTGGTCACGTGGTTGCGCACCAACGGCTGGGCCTCGCGCGGGTACCCGGTGTTGATGTGCATCTGTCCGCAGCAGCTCTGCCACGGCGGGACCTCGACGGCGACGCCGAGACGCCGCAGCAACGCGACCGTGGCCTTGCCGACGTCGGGCACCAAGCCGTCCACCAGGCAGGTGGTGAACAGCGCGACCCTCATACGGTTCAGAATGCCCTGACCGGGCGCGGCCGTCAGCAACCGGGTGGCTCCCCCCGCGGCGGAGTAGCTGGCAGACTGCTGGCGTGGACTCTTCCCGGCTCACCGGGCCGCCGATGCCGCTCCGCCTGGGCGGTGCGGTCCTGCCAATGGTCGGTCGCGTCCGCATGTACGTCTGCGGGATCACCCCGTACGACGTAACCCACCTCGGCCACGCCGCCACCTACATCTGGGCCGACGCGGCCGATCGGGTGCTGCGCTGGCATGGCCACACGGTGACGCTGGCCCGAAACGTGACCGACGTCGACGACGTGCTGTTCGCCGAGGCGCGCCGGCGCGGCGAGTCCGCCGCGATGCTGGCCACCCTGCAGCGGGCGTCGTTCGAGGGGACGATGGCCGCCCTGCGGGTCCGCAATCCCGATCACGCACCCACGGCCGCGCAGGCCGTCGGACACGTCGTCCAGCTCGCCGCGGCCCTCCTCGCCCGCGACGCCGCGTACTTGCGGGGCGGCACGATCTTCGCCCGCACGTCCCGAGCGGCTGATCTCGCCGGGATCGACAACGCGCGGGCGCTCACCCTGTCGAGTGAGTTCCACGACCATCCCGACGACCCGGCCAAGGATCATCCGCTCGACGTCGCGGTGTGGCAGGAGACCGCCGACCAGGAGGTCAGCTGGCCCAGTCCGTGGGGCGAAGGCCGGCCGGGCTGGCACGCCGAATGCGCCGCGATGGTGCTGGCGCTGTTCGGACCCAGCATCGATCTGCACTGCGGCGGCGCCGACCTGGCCTATCCGCATCACGCCTGCGAGACGGTGCTGGCCCAGTCCGCAACGGGTGTCATCCCGTTCTCGCGCGCCTGGCTGCGGGCCGGCACCGTTGCGATCGACGGCGTGAAGATGGCCAAGTCCACCGGCAATCTGGTGCTCGTCGACGACCTGCTGCGTGAGCACTCCGGAGCCGCCATCCGGCTGTTGTGCCTCAACCGGCCGTGGGCCCAGCCGTGGTCCTACACGCCGGATTCCCTCGAGGCGGCGGGCGCACTGCTCGACGAGCTGTACGCCGCCGCCGCGAAGCCGGGTGGCGACGTGGGCGTTGCCGCCCTGCCCGCCGCGCTGCTCGCCGACCTCGACGTCCCCCGTGCCCTCGACATCGCGTTGGAGGACGGCGGGCAGGCGGCCCGCACCCTGATCGAGATCTTGGCCCTGAGCTGACCCGCTACCCGCGCGGACGGTGCCGCGCGAACTGGATCACCTGCTGGAACGTCGGCCGGTTCTGCCAGTCGATCGCGGGCTGACCCACGATCCCCAGCGCCTTGAACTGGATCGCGTCGAACACCGGCATCGTCTGGCCGGCCGCCTTGGCCGCGGAAGACACCGTCCAGCTCGCCGGGTCGGACGAGCCGTTGGCGGTGGTGAGCGCGGAGAAGGTCGACCGCAGGGCGGCGTCGATAGTGGCGGGACACGTCGTCGGGCCGCCGCCGCACTCGCGACTGGTGATCTCGGTCCCGAAGCCGTCAGCCGGATGCTGGCCGAGTAGTTGCTGCAGCGTCGCCGTGAGGTAACCCTCGTAGCCTCCGTCGTAGGCACTGCCGAGGTGGGCGCCACCGGAGTTCGGGGTGTTCACGAATTGCATCGGCAGGATGTTGTAGGCCGGCGCGCTCGAGCCTCCGGTGGATCCGCCGGCGCCGATTCCGCCGGGGGCGAGTATCGGGTCGTAGAGAGCGCGGATCAGGTTGGGTATCAGCTCGTCGGCGATCGCGACGGCCGCGGCGTCGGCGTACTGGGCGTCGCCCGGGGCAGCCTTGCGGCGATGCGCGCCGGAGGCGGCCCACACATCCAATCGCGTCAACATCGTGGTGACGCCGGCCGGTTCGCTGCGCCCGGCGAGGTAACGCAGTAGCAGCGGCACGACGGTGACGCCATCGAGATCTTGGCTGGCCGCCGTCTCCATCGCCTGCACGACGTTGGCGCGGGTGACCCGGTTGCCGTGGGCGGCGAACTGCGCCTCGAGCTGGTTCACCAGCAGGATCGAGCGGAACACCTGGCCGTAGCCGTACTGGTCGTCGGCGGCCGAGAAGCCGGGCGCGGGCTTGTTGTTCCAGCTGACGAAGAAGCCCTGGGCCGGATTCGTTTCCTGGACGTGCTGGCTCGCCGGCAGGTAACCCTGCCATTCCGATCGGCCGGTACCCCAGGCTGGCAGCGTCGGGTCGACGTTCGCCGGGCGGATCGGATCCTTGCCGCTGACGAAGTAGCCGGTGTCCTTGTCGTCGACGTAGAACCAGTTGAACGTGAACCCGATCTTGGCCGTGCTCTGCATCCACGACGTGACGTCGTGAGTCAGCGCCGGCTGGCCCCAGCCGAGGAAGCCAACGACGGAATCCACATCGTGGTTGTAGGTCGAACGCTGGTTCACGACCGCCACCGGCTTGCCGCCGACGGTCGTCCAGCCCTGCACGATGCCGTGCCGAGTCAGGTAGATGTCGTGGTTGAGCACGGCCGGTGCGCCGACACCCCCCGGCTTCGGAATCGCGATCTCGTTGAAGGCCTCCTTGACCATCGGAAGGCATCGGCCGTTGAACTGGTAGTACGCGCCGTGCGAGTCAGGCGCACCGCCGTTCGGGTTGCAGATAAGTTCGACTCGCTGGTCGATGAGGTCGCTGCCGGCCGAGGTGGCCGACCAGGCGAAGTCCTCGCCTCGGCCGAGTTCCACGAGTCCGGTGCCGGGGAACGAGGCACCCTCGGCGTCGTACGTGGGCGAGTGCAGGTCGAGTTGGGACAGGATCTGCGGCGCGAAGTAGGACACCTGCGGCCCGAAGACCGCGACCGGGTGCCCGCCCGTGCTGTGATCGCCGTTCACGACGAGGGCGTTGCTCATGTGCTTGGGCAAGTCGGCCAGCGCCGCGATGATCTTCAGCGCTTCGACGTTGGGATGCTGCAAGTCGCAGTTCGGGTCGGTCGCGACTGGCCCTCCGGACAAGGGCGTGGTTGGGTCGTCCGGTATCGCCGTGGTCGATGGATCGATCGTGCCGGGCTTCTCGTAGGGGAAGGATTTGTCGACCACCGTGGTGGGCGCAAGCGGGTCGTCCGACATCTTGAACTGCTGATAGGCCAGCTTGCCGTTGGCCGGACCGAGCTGGTTCTGCAGATACTTCAGCAGGGCGGCGTTCGCAATCTCGCCGCCACCGCCGCGGCCGAAGATCCCCCCGATGAGGCCGGCGATGGCAACGACGTCGCCGTCGGTCCAGTGTTGCGGCAGCAGCTCCGGCGCGGCGGCCACGTAGTCGGCGGGCAGCAGCAGCGGGTTGGTCACCGTCGCGTCGACGTAGGCGTTGACCCCCGCGACGTAGTTGTCGATCATGGACTTCGCCAGCGCGCCCTGGGCGCCGTACTCGCTCGGCAGGGCATCGACCTGGGCCTGCGCCTGGGCGGGCGTGTAGGCCGCGAGCAACAACTGGTCGTGGTCCATCTGTTCGAACTCGCAGGAGCCGCCGAGGAACGACGCCAGCCGGCCCTCGCCGTAGTGGCGCAGCACGTCCATCAGGAACAGGCGGTCCTCGGCTTGGGCGTACCCGGCCCCGAACGAGAGCGTCTGGTTGGTGTCGCCGTACACGTGGGGGACGTCGAGCTTGTCGCGGTAGATCGTCACGCCAGGGCCGGGCTTCTCGGTGCGCACGACATCGCCCGGTGGCACCCCGAACGACTCGTCGTTGAAGTAGTTGCCCAGCGTGCTGTCGGTGACCGACGAGGCGCCGTAGAGCAGGTTCTGGTACTTGGCCAGCTGATCCTGGCTGTTGGGTGGACGCTGACCGAGCAGCTCGAAGTTGAGCGCATCGACTGCGTTGACCAGGCCGTTCTCGCCCGGCGGCAGGATGCTCATCGCCTGGCCGTCGGCGTAGTCGTTGGCCCGGTACGCGGTCGAGACGGAGGCGGTCGCGCCCGCGGACCGAGGTCCGATCGCAGGGCTCAGAGCCACCACCGCTGCGAGCGCCGCGGCGACGGCGGCGCTGTGACGCGTCAGCGTCCGTGACGATCGGTCCATCGCAACCCCCGACGAGTGACGGATTCCCCGGACACAATGGCTGGCCGTCGGCCATCCCGCCACTCGAAGCACGACAACCGCCGTCGAGGTGCGGCAGGATCGCCTCATGACCGAAGCCGAGGGCGGGCGTCCGGCCCGGCGGCGACGCCGAGCGTCCTCACGCCAGGGGCCGCCACTAGCCCGGCCGACCGAGCCACCAACCGCGACCGAACCGGTCAAGCCGATGGCGGCGGCATCGCGTGCGACCAGCGCGTCGCCCGATCTCGTCGGGCCGTCGGCCGCGGACGAGAAGCCCGCGCCGAAACAACGCCGGGCCCGGCGAGCGCCCCGCGACGCCGGCGACGGCGGCCTGCACGATCTTGTCGGCGGCGGCCGGTCGCAGCTCGGAGTGAGCGGGGCCCTGCGCGGGCGCGATGTGAACCGTCCGTCCGACGACGACCTGGCCGAGGCGGAACGAGACCTGCAGATCGTGCGCCGCAACTGGAAACCGACTTCCTGACCAGCCCCGTTGGCGGGGTGCCAGCATCACCGGCAAGTCGCAGGTTGGCACCATGTCGCCGAGCCGTGCATCGACCTAGCGTTCTCAGCATCAGGACGCTAGAAGGAGGTCGACATGCACGCCGTTGTGTTTCAGGTGGACGTGAAGGAAGGGCGCGTCGCCGGGCCCGGGCCGGAACTCGATGAGGTCATCGCATCATCCAAGGCTGTGCCCGGTTTCGTGCGCGGGACGTGGATGAACGATGGGCGCCGAGGGATCAGCGTGCTTCTTTTGGAGTCCGAGGACGCCGCGCGGCAGATGGCGGCCGACGCGTCGATCCCCGCGGAAGCCCCGGTGACCCTCCGCTCGGCCGATGTCTACGAGGTTGTCGGCGAAAGCTGAATCCGGATTCACCCCCGATTGTGCAACTCTTGGCGACCCAGGACCGCCGAGAGTTGCACAATCGCGGTTGCTGCGTGGGTTCAGTGCGGCCTGTTCTCGTACTCGGACACCAGCCCGATGCGGCGGATGTGCCGCGGGTCTTGTGAGAACGGCGTCGCGAGGAAGATGTCGACGAAGCGCAGCGCGTCGGCCTCGGCGTGCTCGCGGGCTCCGATGCTAACCACGTTCGCGTCGTTGTGCTGGCGCGCGAGCCGCGCGGTGTCGTCGCTCCACGCCAACGCGGCCCGGACACCGCGCACTTTGTTGGCCGCGATCTGTTCGCCGTTGCCTGAGCCGCCGATAACGACGCCCAGGCTGCCGGGCTCGGCGACGGTGCGCTCAGCCGCAGCGAAGCAGGGCGGCGGGTAGTCGTCGTCGGGATCGAAGCTCGTCGCGCCGCAGTCGACGGCCTCGTGGCCCTGCTCGGTGAGGTGCTCGATGAGCCGGGCTTTCAGCTCGAAGCCGGCGTGGTCACTGCCGAGGAAGACGCGCATGCTCGCCATCATGGCAGGCTGCGGCCGGGTCTGGACCTGGGACACTTGAGCGGTGATGCAGGCCCTGCCGTCCCCCGCGTTCAGCGGGTTGGCCACGCAGTGGGCCGTGCAACCACTGGGGATCGTGGTCGCCACTGCGCTCGGGGCCTGGTACGCCCGCTCGGTGCGGCGGTTGCTGCGCGCGGGTGGCCGTTGGCCGGTGCACCGGTCGGTGCTGTTCGCTGCCGGGGTGGCCCTGCTCGTGTGGACGACGTGCGGCTTCTTGCAGGCCTACGCCTCGTCGTTGTACTGGGCCTGGACAACACAGACGCTGGCGCTGTTCTTGATCGTGCCGTTCATCATCCTGGCCGGACAACCGATTCAGTTGGCCCGGCATCACCTCGGTCGCAGCGGGCCGGTCGATCGGTTCCTTCGCTCCCGGCTGGGCCGTGTCCTCGGCAACCCGCTGGTCGGACCAGCCCTTGTCCCGCTGTTGTCGTGCGCGCTCTTCTTCGGGCCGATTCCGGCATGGGCGATCGCAACCCCGGCGTTCGGTTGGGTTCTGCACGTGGTGCTCGTCGCGGTCGGCGGCCTCATCCTCCTGCCGCTGATCGGGCTGGACGACGAACCGAGTTCACTGGCCGTCGGGCTCACGCTGGCAATCGGATCGTTCGAGCTCGTTCTCGACGCGATCCCCGGGATCGCCCTGCGGCTGCATACTTCGCTCGTCACGTCGTACTTCGACCAGCGCGCGGTGCGGTCGTGGTCGCCGAACGCGTTGTCCGATCAACGCGTCGCCGGCGCGATCCTGTGGTGCGTGTCGGAGCTCATCGACCTGCCGTTCCTGCTCATCGTCTACCGCCGTTGGCTTCGGGCTGACGCGCGCGACGCGGCTGTCATCGACGCCGTGCTCGACGCCGAACGGATCGCGCGATCCGGTCTGGACAAGACGGGTGAGGGCGCTATCCCGGCCGACGCACCCTGGTGGCTCACTGATCCGGCTATGCAGAACCGGCTGCGCCGCGAGCGCTGAACCGGTAGTGACCCTTCGGGTCGCGGGGCAGGTCGTGCACGGCGGTTGCCGCGGCCACTGGAATCGAGCCGTAGACGTGCGGGAACTCTTCACCGCTGCCGTAACTGTCCTCCACCCGGACCGGCGCGGCCAACTTCGCCGGGTCGAACTCCACCACGCAGAGATCGGTCGCGTCGCGGTAGCGCGCGTTCGCCACGGCAGCAACCTGATCGGTGAACGAGCAGTGGATGAAGCCCTCTCCCTCCAGCGACGGCGCGCGATACTCGCCGACCGCGACGGCGGCCCGCCACTGTTGCCGGTCGACGATGTGAAACAGCGGCTCCATCGCGGTCACAGTCCCAGATAGGCGGCCATCGCCCTGAGTTGGTAGTCGAAGTAGGCGTCGTAGTCGTCCACCGTATTTGTAAGGCGGCCAAACAATTCGAAGCTCAACGTGCCGAACAGTTGAGCCCATGCCGTGAGACCGCGGGCCAGCAACGCGGAGGGCACCCCGCCGAATTGCGGGTGGCCGTGCAGCCGATCCAAAGACGCCCGCAGCGACGGCGGCAGGCGCGGGCCTCCACGGGGTGCGACCGCGCCCGGGCCGCCGGCATCACGGAGGACGGCAAAGATGACGACGACTGGTCGGCTGGCCGGGCCGATCGTGTCCTGCGGAGCGGCGTAACCCGGTACCGGACTGCCGTAGAGCAGTGCGTACTCGTGCGGATGCGTGAGCGCCCAACCCCGGATCCCTCGCCCGAGCGCAAGCCACCTACCCGCGAGGTCGCGGCGGGCAACGGCCGCCTCTGCCTGTTCGGCCGCCTCCCCCAAGGAGTCGTAGGCCTCGATGATCAAGGCTGTCAGCAGTTCGTCGCGGCTGGCGAAGTAGCGGTACACCGCGGAGGACACGACGCCCAGATCTCGGGCTACTGCTCTCAACGAGAGGTTCGGGCCGTTCTCGGCCAGGTGGCGGCGGGCGACCTGCTTGATCCGCTCGGTCATCTCCGCACGGGCGATGGCGCGGACGGATGATGCAGTGGACTGGGTCATGCCTACTAGGGTTGCACAGTGTGGTGAGCAGTGCACTCAACTGCGAGCGGCGCTCTTTCTGCTTCCTGCGGGGTTATCTTCGCGGGCTTCGTCTCGTTGCCGGGCCGCGTTGCGCTGTGGGTTGGAAAAGCGGCGGCGACGGACGGGGTTGGCGTGGTGCCTTGGTCTGGGCCGCCGGCTTGCGGTTTCCGTGGGTCGCCCGGCACCCATGTTTTCATGATCAACGCGCGTTTAATGCCTTGTAGAGTAAGGGGAAAGTGCTTGCGGCCGTCGGAGTCGAATGATATATTGAACGCATGTTCGAGATCACTTCCGAAGACAGCCCTTCCTCGGTTGTCGCGCGGCTCAGCGCCGTCGTGGACGAGCTGCAGAGCCTGGACCTGACCACCCTGCCCGGGGATCACGTCCTCGACCTACTGCGCGATCTCGAAGTGCAGAAGCGGCGCCTGGCCCCGGTCGATCACGCGCTGATCGCCGAGATCGCGTCCCGCGGCCTGGCCCACGAGCACGCCTGCCGCAACACCGCGACCTTGCTGACGCAACTGGTGCGGGTCAGCCCGTCGGACGCGACCGCGCGGGTGGGTGCCGCGGCGGATCTGGGGCCGCGGCGCGGGCTGACCGGACAAGTCCTGCCGCCGGTGTTCGCGCCGGTCGCCGCCGCCCAAGCCGCCGGGACGATTTCCTCGACCCATGCCCGGGTCGTGACCGCGACCGTTGATGCGTTGCCGGACGCGGTGCAGGCCGAGCACGAGGTGTGGGTGCAACAGTTCCTCCTCGAGCAGGCGGCCGAACTCGACCCGAGCCTGCTCAAGCAGGTCGCGCGGCGGGTCGTCGACACCCTGGATCCCGACGGCACATTGACCGAGGAACGTGACCGGGCTCGTCGCCGTGACCTGAGCGTGCGGCAGCGCCGCGACGGCTCCGCCCACCTCGAGGCCGAGGTGACGACGATCTGCGCCGAAGCCCTCCTCGCGGTCCTGGACTCGGTGGCCAAACCCGCGGCCTCCGAGGACGGGACCCGCGATCCCCGCACCCCCGGGCAACGTCGACACGACGGCCTGCAGGACGCCCTGTTGGCCCTGCTGCGCTCCGGTGAACTCCCGGCCTGTAAGGGCGTCGCCGCCACCATCGTCCTCACCATGACCGACCAGCAAGCCGAAACGAAGACTGGGCTCGTCACGACCGGGCACGGCGCGCTGATCTCCGTCGAGCAGGCCTTGACCCTGGCCGGCGACGCCCGCGTCATCCCCGTCGCCCTGACCAAGACCCGCGAGATCACCGCCTACGGCGACACCCACCGCATCTTCACCGAAGGCCAACGCCTAGCCATGATCGCCCGCGACCAAGGCTGCTCCTTCCCAGGATGTTCGGTCGGACCAGCCTGGTGCCAAGCCCACCACATCACCGACTACTCGATAACCCAACGAACATCCGTCGACGACGGCACCCTGCTCTGCGGCTACCACCACCGCGAACACCCCACCCTCGGCTGGACCTGCACCATGACCAACGGCACCCCACACTGGACCCCACCACCCTGGATCGACCCCACCCAAACACCCCGACGCAACCGAACCCACGACCTACTCGGCGTGTGAGCGCCGGTCGTCTGCGGGGCGCCGCGGGCTCAGTCGAACTGGGGCGACTCGGTGCGCGTGCGCTTGAGCTCGAAGAAGTACGGGTAGCTGGCCAGAGCGAGCGCGCCGTCCCAGATCTTGACCGCGTCTTCACCGCGGGGAATGCGAGTCAGGACGGGGCCGAAGGAGGCAACGCCGTCGACGTGGATGGTCGGCGTACCGACCTCCATGCCGACGGGGTCCATGCCCTCGTGGTGAGACTTGCGCAACTGCTCGTCGAACTCGTCGGAGTCGGCCGCGTCGGCCAACGAGACCGGCAAGCCGGCTTCCTCCAACGCCTCGAGAATGACCTGCCGGTCGAACGCCCGGCCCTCGTCGTGCCGGCGCCGACCGAGCGCGGTGTAGAGCGGTCGCAACACCTCGACGCCATGCTCGGCTTCGGCCGCGATGCACACCCGTACCGGGCCCCAGGCGCGATCGAGCGATTCTCGGTAGGAATCCGACAAACCCTCCCGGTCCTCGTTGAGCACCGACAGGGACATGACCCGAAACGTCAGGTCGATGTCGCGCTGCTTCTCCACCTCGAGGATCCACCGCGAGGTGATCCAGGCGAACGGGCAAAGCGGATCGAACCAGAAGCCGACAATGGGTCGCTTATTCGTCATACCAGAAGAATACCCGCACCTAGTTGAGTACTAAACAACCGGGCCCCGCCCCGTGAGTGTGACGAGGGCCTCATCGGCGTGTACCTGCATGTCGACCTCGCTGTGGATGGCCGCAACCACCGTGCGGTCCGTCCCGATCGCGAACGTCGACCGCTTCACCGGCGCACCAAGACGGCGGCTGAGTCGACCCCGGCCGACCCCAAACAGCTCGGCCACCGCACCCGACTCGTCAGAGAGCAGCGGGTAGTCGAAGGAATACCGGTCCGCGAACGTCTTCTGCTTGGCGACCGCGTCGCGGCTGATACCGACGCGCTGGACGCCAGCAGCCGCGTATTCCGACGCGAGATCGCGGAAGTGACAGGCCTGCTTCGTGCATCCCGCTGTCATGGCGGCGGGGTAGAAAAACAACACAATTGGTCCGTCCGCCAGCAGACCCGAAAGCCGGCGGCGCGTGCCGTCCTGATCTGGAAGCTCGAAGTCGGGAACCTTGTCGCCGATGCGCATCGGACAACGGTAACCCGACGGCCGAAATGCCCCGTGGCGTGACAGACTCGTCCGAAGCAACCTGCATTAAGGAGTGAACGACCACGTGGCCGTACCCAACCTGACCCGCGGCGATGCGCGGGCTCGAGCAGAGTTGCTGTACGTCGAGTCCTACGAGATCGCGCTCGACCTCACCGATGGCGGCGGCAAGCCGTCGGACCGCACCTTCCGTTCGACGACCACGATCCGCTTCCGAGCTGCGCGGGCCGGCGAATCGACGTTCGTCGATGTCATCGCCGACAAACTGCATGCGGTCGTCCTCAATGGTCGCGACCTCGATGTCTCCGGTTACGACCCAGAGCACGGCATCGCACTGACGGACCTGGAAGCTGACAACACGCTGCTCGTCGATGCCGACTTGCTTTACACCAACACCGGCGAAGGCCTGCACCGCTTCGTCGATCCGCTCGACGGCGAGACCTACCTGTACTCCCAGTTCGAGACGGCCGACGCCAAGCGCATGTACGCCTGCTTCGACCAGCCCGACCTCAAGGCCGAATTCACGATCAGCGCAATCGTCCCGGAATCTTGGGAGGTCTCATCCAATGGTCGCGAAATCGCGGCGGAGCAACTGCGCGCGGGCAAGCTCGTCCGCTTCGCCACGACCCCGCGAATCAGTCCGTACATCACCGCGCTCGTGGCCGGCCCGTACCACGTCGTCCGCTCCCAGCACGACGGCATCGATCTCGGGCTGTACTGCCGCCGGACGCTGGCCCGGCACCTCGACGCCGACGAGTTGTTCACCGTTACCGCGCAAGGGTTCGACTGGTACCACGCCAACTTCGGCATTCGCTACGCGTTCGACAAGTACGACCAGTTGTTCGTACCGGAGTTCAATGCCGGCGCGATGGAGAACGCCGGCTGCGTGACCTTTCGCGAGGACTACATCTTCCGCAGTAAAGTCACCGACGCCCGCTACGAGCGCCGCGGCGAAACGCTGCTGCACGAGATGGCGCACATGTGGTTCGGCGACCTCGTCACGATGCGATGGTGGGACGACCTTTGGCTCAACGAGTCGTTCGCCACTTACGCCTCGGTGCTCTGCCAGACACGCGCCACGCGCTGGACGGACGCCTGGACGACCTTCGCCAACGCCGAGAAGACGTGGGCCTACCGGCAGGATCAGCTGCCCTCGACGCACCCGATTGCCACCGACGCGCCCGACGTGCAGACCGCCGAGGTCAACTTCGACGGCATCACCTACGCAAAGGGGGCGAGCGTTCTCAAACAGCTCGGTGCGTATGTCGGTGTCGACGCATTCCTCGCCGGACTGCGGGACTACTTCAAGGCCTACGCCTACGCCAACACGACCTTGGCCGACCTGCTCAGCGCACTCGAGAAGTCGTCAGGTCGAAACCTGGGCGACTGGTCGAAGCTGTGGTTGGAGACGACCGGGATCAACACCATCCGTCCGGCGTTCACACTCGACGCCGACGAGCGCTACACCAGCTTCGAGATCGTCCAGTCCGCGCCGAACGACGTTGCCGCCACCAACACGATCCGTCCGCACCGCCTGGCCGTGGGCGCCTACACCGAGCAGGACGGCCGACTGGTACGCACCGACCGCATCGAACTTGACGTCACGGCCGAACGCACACCGGTCGACCAGCTGATCGGCCACAAGCGACCGGACGTCCTGTTGCTCAACGACGACGACCTGACGTATTGCAAGTTGCGCCTGGACGAGCACAGCCTGGCGTTCCTGCGCAACGGCGGCATCGCCAAACTCGACGACTCGATGCCCCGCGCCCTGGCCTGGTCAGCGGCCTGGGACATGACCCGCGACGGAGAGTTGGCCACCCGCGACTACCTCGCCCTGGTGCTCGCCGGCGCCGCTCAAGAGACCGACATCGGTGTCATGCAGTCGTTGACCCGTCAGGCGCTGCGCGCCCTGGACATCTACGCCGACCCGCTGTGGGCTCAGGAGGGCTACGCCGCCTTGGCCGAGACGGCGCTGGCCGAGCTACGGGCCGCGGCACCTGGCTCAGACCATCAACTCGCCTGGATCCACGCCCTGCTGGGCGCGGCCCGAAGCCGCGAACACATCGACCTCATTCGCGGCCTGCTCGACGGCTCTCAGGTCATCGAGGGACTGGCCGTCGATGAGGAACTGCGCTGGAGCATGGTCCAGTCGCTAGCTGCGCTCGGCGCGGTCGATGCCGATGCGATCGAAGCCGAGGTCGAGCGCGACCCGTCGGCCGCCGGACAACGGCACGCGGCGACCGCCCGCGCCTTGCAGCCCACGCCCGAGGCCAAGGCCGAGGCCTGGCGGCTGGCGGTCGAGGACGACACCGTCCCGAACGCGGTGCAGGAGGCGGTCATCCGCGGCTTCGCGCACGCCACCCAGGCTGAGCTGATCACGCCGTACATCGCCCGTTACTTCGCCGACGTCGAGGACGTTTGGCAGCGCCGGGCCAGCGAGCTTGCGCAAAATGTCGTAATCGGCCTGTTCCCCACCTGGACGGTCGCGATCTCGCCGGACACTGTCGCGATCGCTGACGAGTTCCTTGCCCGCGAGGACCTTCCGGCTGCATTGCGGCGGCTGGTCGGCGAGGGACGGGCCGACGTACTGCGGGCATTGCGAGCCCGCGACACCGACGCCGCCGCGGCGTAGCGGGCCGGCGCTGCCGGCGCTGCCGGCGCGGCCGCAATTGATTGTTTACAGCCCGTCCTCCGCGGGGCACCATGGCGGCGACTAACGCGCATCCAACGCGGTTGGCTCTCGTATTTCGCTATAGCTCGACGACGCCCCCGGAGCGCACCATGCCCGTTCCAGCCGACGACGAGGACCCGATCAACGCGCCCGGACTGGCCGCCTTGCTGCGCCGCAACCCAGAACGGGTGCGCCAAGCCGCAATCGGAACGATGGTGGCGGGACTGCTGCTGTTCCTGGTCGCCACCTACGTGTTGCCAGCCGGGGCCGACTCCGGTCACAAGAAGGCAGCAGCCCGACCCACCACCCACCACCTTCCGCAGCTGTGGCCGAGCGATTCATCCGGCGCCGGCAACCAGAGCGTCCTTGCGAGCCAACCCAAGCACGTGAAGAAGCCGGCGCCGGCCACCCGCACGGTCATCTCCGGGTTGGCGGCCAACGGGATCCCGAGGGTGGCATTGAACGCCTATCGGGTCGCGGCGGCCCGGATGGCGAACGTGCAGCCGAGCTGCGGTATCGACTGGGCGCTGCTGGCCGGCATCGGCCGCGAGGAGTCCGACCACGGCCGCTTTGCCGGCGCCCGGTTGAACGCCGATGGCACGTCGACCCCGCCAATCGTCGGCATCCCGCTCAACGGCAAAGGCACCGCCCTCATCAGCGACACCGACGACGGCCGGTTGGACGGCGATACCGGCTACGACCGCGCCGTCGGGCCGATGCAATTCATTCCCTCCACCTGGGCCGCCTACGGCTCGGACGCCAACGGCGACGGCAAGGCCGACGTCTTCAACATCAACGACGCCGCTCTCGCTTCGGCCCGCTACCTGTGCGCCGCCGGCGGAAACCTGCGCACCCACGCCGGCCAAGTTGCCGCCGTGCTGGCCTACAACCACTCCGACGAGTATCTGGCCCAGGTCCTGGCGTTGGCCGCGGCTTACCGCACGGGCGTGCCGGTCCGCGGCGTCCCGGTCGGCAACACGACCGGCGGGCTGCCGCCGGTGCACAACCCCGGCTACCTGCCGCCGGTCAATCCGGGACCGCCCACCGCGGTGAGCCAGACCGCCAAGAGCAAGGCCGCTGCCAAGCAGGCCGCGGCCGCGCACGCTGCGGCCGCCAAGAAGAAGTCGCCACCGGCGTCCGGCCAGGCCACTGCCCCAGCCGGCGGCGGACATTCCTCGAGCGCGGCGGCCGGCGGTGGTGGCGCTGGGGGTGGCGGCGGTGGCGGTGGCGGCGGCTCCGGCGGCGGCACGACGACCACGCCGATCCTGCCCCTGCCGACGCTCCCGAAGCCGAAGCCGAAGCCGACACCGACGCCGACCGGCACCACGACGTGTGTACTTAACGTCCTCGGGATCTGTATCTGAGCTAGACGCGGCCGGCCGAGTCGGAGAGCATCCGCAGCCCGGTGACCAAGCCGCCGGTGAGATCGCCGTTGCTGAAGGCCGCGCGCATGGCCAGCGCGGCCAGCGCGCACGCCCGGTTGGGCAGCCGCTTGGACGATTCCGGACCGGTCACGACATGCACCGTGCGCTGGCCCGGAGATACCGCCAGCAGCACGGCGTCGTCGCTGAGCTTCTCGAACAGGGCCTCGGCGTGTGCGCGCGAGGGCGCCTTGAGCTCGCCGACGTAGAGGGAGAACATCAGCCCGGATTCACGGCTGGAGAGGGTGAGCGCCTCGTCGAGCCGGCTCAACTGCCGCGCGGTGAACCCGCGCACGTCGACGTCGTGCCCGATCGGCCCGTACTGCAGGAAGTTCTGTTCGGCCTTCGCTACCTCACCACTCACCGCTGGCACCTCCGACCGCCGTCGTCGGCGATGCCGATCCGGACTCGAGCTGCCGGCCAGTGTTTTCCGGGCGTACCACGGCGTCGGGATGCGGCACGAACCATGCGGCCTGGTACGGCCAGGGCTGGCCCGGGCGGTATCGGTTCGGCTGGTGCACCAACGCCTTGCCGTACACGCCGAACGCGATGACGGTGATGATCCCGGCCGGGATGCCGACGAACACCAGCACGGTCTGGACGATGCTCATGCGGACACCAGGCGAGCGCCATGTCGGCCCGCACGGAGGTGAGCGTTTACTCCGGTTCTCATGCAGTGACGGTAGCGAATCGCCGTACGCGTCCAGCAGGAGGCACCTACCGTTCAGGCGGTCCAGATGGGCGGGCGGCGGGCAGCCCAGGGCCGCGCGGTCTCGAGCTGGGCGGCCAGCGAAAGAAGCGGCGCGTCGGCGTCACGCCGCCCGACGAACATCATGCCGATCGGCAGGCCTTCGCGACTCTGATACATCGGCAGCGAGATCGCCGGCTGCCCGGTCGTGTTGTACATCGCTGTGTAGGGCGTGAACCGCTTCTGCCGCTCGAAGTCGGCGGCCGGGTCGTCGTCATTACCGATGAACCAACCGACCGGACGGGGCAGCATCGCCACGGTCGGGGTGAGCACCGCGTCGAGGTGGGCGGTCGCGGCCAGCGCTTGCCGGGCGTAGACATTCAGCTGGCCGAGTGCGGACGCGTACGCGGGCGCACTGATCGCCTCGCCGCGCCCGCGCAGGTGTCGGGTGAGAGCCCGCAGCTCGCCGGTTCGAGCCGGATCGACCGGGATCGTCGCCGCCGACACCGACCACACCGTCTCGAAGGCGGGGATCGCCTCCGGCGGCAGCGGGGCGGTGATGTCGATGACCTCGTGGCCGAGCTCGGTCAGTAACTTCGCGCAGTCTTCCCACGCCGCCTGCACCTCGGGTTCGACATCCGACTCGATTGGCGAATCGACGTAGCGGCCGATGCGCAGCGGGCCGGGATCACGCTCGCACCAGCCGAGGAATGTCTCGCCCGCGGGGAGATTAGGCAGCGGGTCCGGGTCGCCGGGCTGTGCGCCGGCCACGGCGTCGAGGAAGGCCGCCGCGTCACGAACCGTCGTCGCCAGTGGGCCGACGACGCCGAGGCTGGCGGCGTCGTAGTCCAGTGGCCCACGCGACACCCGGCCGCGCGAGGTCTTCAGGCCGACCAGCCCGCAGACGCTGGCCGGGATGCGGATCGAGCCACCGCCGTCGCTGCCCTGGGCGATCGGGATGAACCCGCTGGCAACCGCCGCGGCCGCGCCGCCGCTCGAGCCACCGGCCAGCCGGCTGGTGTCCCACGGCGTACGGGCGGGCGGTCCGATGTCGGTCTCGGTGTAGCAGGGCAGGCCGAACTCCGGCGTAGCCGTCTTGCCCAGGCTGATCGTCCCCGCGGCCCGCAGCAGGCTGACCACGTTGTCGTCGAGGCCGGGGATCCAGTCGGCGAACACGCGCGAGCCCAGTTTGGTCGGGACGCCCGCAGTGAGGTTGAGGTCCTTGATCGCGGTCGGGACGCCGAACAACCGCGGCAGTGCGGCCGGGTCGTCGGCATCGTGGACGGCCCGCTCGGCCGACTTGGCCTGTTCGAGCGCCCGGTCGGCAGTGACGGTGACGAATGCGCCGACCTGCGAGTCGAGCCGGGCGATGCGGTCAAGGGCATGTTCGACCAGTTCGACCGGGCTCACCTCGCGGCGCCGAACTGCAGCGGCGGCATCGAGCGCGGACAGGTCGTGAAGTTCGGCCATGCCCAGGACCCTAGACGGCAGGCGCGACCTCGACGGAGACACCGTGGCCGGTCAGATACCGCTGCCAGGCCGGGTCACGTTTGGCCCAACCCATGACGACAGCCACCGTCGCCGGTGGCTGTACGGGTACTGCCGCGAGGTGCCAGCCAAGCTCCGAGAGCAGCCGGTCACCCTTGCGATGGTTGCAGCGCGCGCAGGCGGACACGACGTTCGTCCAGATGTGCGCACCCCCTCGCGATCGCGGCCGGACGTGGTCGATGGTGTCGGCCCGGGCCCCGCAGTAGGCACACTCGTGGGCGTCGCGGTCGAGCACAGCTCGCCGGGTCAGCGGCACCTCGCGGCGGTACGGCACGCGGACATAGTGGGACAGTCGCACCACCGTCGGTACCTGGATCGAGGTGCGCTCCGAGCGCATGACCGCGGCGCCGGCCTCGACAATGACCGCCTTCTCCGCCAGCACCAGGACGACGGCGCGCCGCAGCGGCACGACGCACAGGGGCTCGTACGTCGCATTGAGAACCAACGCCCCTGACACCTGGCTACACCTCCGACCGGTACCAGTGAACCTGACCGCGAGCGCTTGCGCACGTTTCTTGACCGCATGGCAAGGTTGGCGACCGTGAGTTCCGAGCGTCGCCACGTCCTGCTGGGCCTGCCGAAGTACGTCCACGAGCACAGCCGGGTGCTCATCGAGGTCCCCATCCGGATCGTCGCGATCATCGTCGTGGCCCTGACAATTCGGGCGATCCTGCACCGGATGATCAACCGAGCCGTCCGGCCGCTGCGCACCGGCGAGATGCCACGGATCCTGCGGCCGTTCAAGGAACGGGTCGGCACCAGTGCCCTGCTCGAGTCGACCGGGCTGCTGTCGGAGCGCCGCAGCCAGCGGGCGGCGACGATCGGTTCGGTGCTGAGGTCAGGCGTCTCGTTCACCATCCTGGTGATCGTCTTCATGCTGGTGCTGAGCGAGCTCGGCATCGACCTGGCCCCGTTCATCGCCGGCACGTCGATCGTGGGCGTCGCGCTCGGGTTCGGCGCGCAGAACATCGTCAAGGACTTCTTGTCCGGGATGTTCATGATGCTCGAGGACCAGTACGGCGTCGGCGACGTCATCGACTTCGAGAAGGCGGTCGGCACAGTCGAGGCGGTCGGCCTGCGCACGACGCAACTGCGCGATGTCAACGGCACCGTCTGGTACGTGCGCAATGGGGAGGTCGTCCGGGTCGGCAACAAGAGCCAGGGTTACGCCCAAGTGGTTCTCGACGTGCCGATCGAGGCGGCCGCCGACATCGACGCGGCATCCTCGGCGATGCTCGAGGTCGCGCAGCACCTGAAGGCCGAGGAGGGCTGGACCGACGCCTTCATGGCCGAGCCGGAGGTACAGGGCGTCGAGCGGATGACCCGCGAGGAGACCGTCATCCGACTCGTCGCCCGGGTGCGCCCGGTGGATCAGTGGCGCGTCGCACGTGAGCTGCGCCGCCGTATCCGCGAGCGCCTCGACTCCCCCTGACGCGCCGCCCCGCTTGTCCAACTCTCGACCGTCTCAGCGAGGCAGAAGTTGCACAATCGGGATCAGGAGAGGGAGCGGACGGCGTCGAGGACCGCGCGGTGCAGCGTCGGGAATGCGTAATGCATCGACGCCAGCTTGGTGACCGGCACCTCGGCGTGCACGGCCAACGTCAGCAGGCCGAGCAGCTCGCCGCCGTAGGGGCTGACGACGGTCGCGCCGACCAGCACGCCACGGTCGGCGTCCTCGACGATCTTGACCAGGCCGTCGTTGCCCGGGCCGTGGATCCAGCCACGGCTCGACGACGAAATCGGCTCACCGCCGGTGCGCACCCGAATGCCCTTGTCGCGCGCCTGCTGCTCCGTGAGGCCGACCCGCCCGACCTCGGGCTCGGTGAACGTCACCCAGGCCAGGCCGTGGTAGCCGCCGTACGGTTCGTCGCGTCCGAGCAGCCGCGCGATCAGCACCCGCGCCTGCCACACCGCCACGTGGGTGAACGCGCCGTGGCCGGTGATGTCACCGACCGCGTAGAGCCCGTCAAGTGGAGCATCGTCGTGCACCACCCGCATGTGTTCGTCGATCGAGAGGGTCCGGGCTCGCGGGTCGAGATCGACCGTGTCGAGCCCGATGTCGGGCAGGTTCGGACGGCGGCCCGCGGCGACGAGCAGTTTCTCGGCCGTGAGCATGGTGCCGTCGGCCAAGGTCACCTGAACGCCGTCCCCACCTGCGGCGACGTGCGCGGCCCCGTTCCGCTGGTTATCGCCGCCGAGGTGAACGTCCATGCCCTCGCGCCGAAACACGTCGGTGACGACGGCTGACGCTTCGGGTTCCTCCGGGCCCAGGATGCGCGGGCCGCCCTCGATGATGGTGACCTTGGTGCCGAACCGCGCGAAGGCCTGACCCAATTCGCAACCGACCGCGCCTCCGCCCAGGACGATCAGCGAAACCGGCGCGGTCGTGGCTTTGACCGCCTCGCGGTTGGTCCAGATCAGGCCATCTGCGTTTTCCGCCGCCTCAGCGCTGGCCCGCAAGTCGGCCAGCCCGTCGATCGGCGGGAGGGCGGGGGCGGTTCCGGTCGCCACGACCACATGCCGCCCGCGGTAGGTCTGCCCGCCGGCCTGCACCAGCAGCCGGCCGTCGGCGTCGCGGCCGGCGAGGCGTCCAGGCGCACGGACGAAGGTGCCGCCGAGCCCTTCGAGGCGTGCGACGGCGGCCCGGTCGTCCCAATCGTCGGTCGCCTCGTCGCGAATCCGATTGGCCACCGGCGCGAAGTCGGGTTGGACGGTGGCGTGCCCGGCCATCCCGTCGACTCGGCGGGCCTCGGCCAGCAGACCGGCGCTGCGCAACATCATCTTGGACGGGATGCACCCGTAGTACGGGCACTCGCCGCCCACGAGGGCAGGATCGACGCCGAGCACGGACCAGCCGGTTTCCGCAACCCGCTCGGCCACCTCCTCCCCACCTGGTCCGAGGCCGAGAACGATCAGGTCGAAGTCTGTGTCAGCCATGCCAAGACCGTACGATGCGCCGCCCACCAGGTGTGAGAACAATGGCTTACGTGCCGTCATCGCCGAACTCCGATCCGACCTACACCAGCGCCGACACGTTCTTCGCCGCCGTGGGCGGAGAGGACACCTTCCGCCGCCTGGTCGAGCACTTCTACACCGGCGTGGCGGCCGATCCGGTGCTGCGGCCGCTGTATCCCGACGACGAACTCGAGGCCGCGGCCGACCGGTTGCGGATGTTCTTGATCCAGTACTGGGGCGGCCCCACCACCTACTCCGAGCAGCGCGGGCACCCCCGGCTCCGGATGCGGCACGCGCCATTCGCCATCGGATCGGCCCAGCGCGATGCCTGGCTGCGCAACATGCGGGCCGCGCTGGACTCGATCGACCTGCCCGAGGACTACGACCGGACCCTGTGGGATTACCTGGTCAAAGCCGCCGAGTCGATGCGCAACGTGCCCGGATGAGCAGTCTGGCACCATAGGGAGCCGTGACTAAAAGCGCTTCCAGCCTGCCCTGGTGGGCCACTGCGGCCTTCTACCAGATCTACCCGCGCAGTTTCGCCGACGGCAACGGCGATGGCACGGGGGACTTGATCGGGCTGTGCTCCCGCCTCGGGTACCTGCAGGAACTCGGGATCGACGCGATCTGGCTCTCGCCGTTCTACCGCTCCCCCATGGCCGACGGAGGCTACGACGTCGCCGATCCATGCGACGTCGACCCGCTGTTCGGCACACTGGCCGACTTCGACGCGCTGGTCACCGAGGCCCACTCGCGAGGGATCAAGGTCACGGTCGATCTCGTCCCCAATCACTTCTCCGACCAGCATCCGTGGTTCGTCGCCGCACTCGCGGCCGGGCCGGGCAGCGCCGAACGGGCCCGGTTCATCTTTCGACCGGGGCGGGGCGAGCACGGTGAGCTGCCGCCCAACAACTGGCCGTCAGTGTTCGGCGGTTCGGCCTGGACGCGGGTACCCGATGGCGAGTGGTATCTGCACCTGTTCGCGCCCGAACAGCCCGACCTGGACTGGACGAATCCCGAGGTACCGGCCGAGTTCGAGCGGATCCTGCGCTTCTGGCTCGACCGGGGCGCCGACGGCTTTCGCGTCGACGTCGCCCACGGGATGGCCAAGCCGGCCGGGTTGCCCGACGTCGACCTGTCCGTCATCCCCTCCCGGGAAGAGGGGGCGACCATGCCGTCGCTGGACGACATCCGATGGGATCGCGACGGCGTCCACGACGTGCACCGGATGTTCCGGCGGGTGCTGGATTCCTACCCCGGCGACCGGATGGCCGTCGGCGAGGCCTGGGTGCCGGACTCCGAGCGGTTGGCGCGCTACGTCCGTCCGGACGAGCTCAACCTCGCCTTCAACTTCGAACTCGTCGAGGCCGCTTGGGGCGCGAAGACGTTCCGAGAGGCGATCGAGCGCTCGATGAAGGCGATGTCCGGAGTCGGCGCGCCGTGCACCTGGGTGCTGGACAACCACGATGTGGTCCGAGCGGCCACCCGCTACGGCGGCGGCTCGATCGGGGCCGCGCGCGGCCGGGCTGCGGCCCTGCTGCAGTTGTCGCTGCCGGGTGCGGCCTACGTGTACAACGGCGACGAGCTCGGGCTGGCCAATGTCGAGCTGCCGGACTCGGCGCTGCAGGATCCGACGTGGGAGCGCAGCGGACACACCGAGCGCGGGCGCGACGGCGAGCGGGTGCCGCTGCCTTGGTCAGGCTCACAGCCGCCGTTCGGCTTCACATCGGCGGCGACGAGTTGGCTGCCGATGCCTCCGGAGTGGGCGCACAGCACGGTGGCCGCGCAGGAGGACGACCCGGACTCCACGCTGCGGCTGTACCGGCGAGCACTCGCGCTGCGGCGCTCCGATGTTGACCTGCACGCTGGACCGTTCGAATGGCTGGACGCGCCCGAGGACTGCGTGGCCTTCCGGCGCGGCCGGCTGGTGGTCCTGCTCAACGCCGGCAGTACCACGGTGCCCCTGCCTGCGGGTGAGCTCGTGCTGGCCTCGGCCAGTCTCGACGGCGACACCGTGCCGGCCAACGCCGCGGCGTGGGTGCGCGGACCGGCCGCGTCCTAGCCGACTGCCCTACCCTGCCCGTGCGTTGAGTGACGTATTTCCATGATCAGAGACGGCGAATTTGCCGTCTCTGATCATGGCGATACGTCACTCAACCGGTGGGTCGGGGTGGGTCGGGGCCCTAGGTCGAGGTCGAGGCGGGGGCGTCAGAGCAGCTGGAGGCCGAGGCCTGGGCGCTCGGCGTAGACCGAGCCGTACTCGGCCGCGACCCGGGTCCAGCGGCCGGCAACGTCGACGGCGACGTGCGAACCGCCGGGCACGAACCCCATACGGGTCAGCGCGCTCAACACCCGCAGCGTGATCGGCGTGCCCGGTCCGCCGCCATCGACCGAGACTGTTAGGACCACCGAATCGAGCAGCGCGTCGGCCACCTCTGCGCGCGGCTGGGCTCCAGGGACGCCCTCGCGCGCTGCCGCGTCCTTGAGTGCCCGGGCGCCACTGCGGACAAGCTCCCGGACGACGTGGTCGGGCACGGTGTCGATGCGCCGCCAGCCACGCGGCGGTGGCAGTCCGGCACGCCAGGCCGAATCGTGCCGGTCCGGCTCCGGCGCCTGGTCGTCGTCGAGCCAGCCCAGCAGCTCGTCGGCCCGGACGGTGGCGTCGAGCGGCACTTCGCGCCGTCCCACAGCAATGGTGCGGGCCACCAGGACGCCGAATGGCAAGCGCACCAGCACCGAGAGCTGATCGGTCGACGCCCGCAGCCGGGCGAGCCCAGCCGGATCGAGCGTGACCGCACGTCGCAGCACGGGTGCCAGCTCGGCGAGTTCGCCGCGGGTGATCCTGCCGAGCAGGCTCACGCCGGGTCGTCGGCGAAGCCGGCCAGGATGTCGCGCTCGGCGTCGGTGAGTCGCCGCGGCCGGTCAGTACTGAAGTCGAAGGTGACCACGCTGGTGGCCGCCACCGCCGCCAACGCCTCACCGTCGAAGACTTCGTAGTGCACGGTGAACGACGCTCCGCGCACCTGGCCGATCCACAGTTCGAGGCGCAGCGGCTCGGGGTGATAGACGACCGGGCGCCGGTAGTCAATCTCGTGCCGCGAGATCACCGTCCCGCTGGAGAAGCCGTTCTCGATGTCTCTGGCCCGGTCGAAGAACATGGCTACCCGCGCCTGCTCGAGGTAGGCAAGGTAGGCCGTGTTGTTGATGTGCCGGTACGCGTCCATGTCCGACCACCGCATATGCACTTCGTGGACGAACCGAGCCATGGGCTGCGCCGCTGCTCAGTCGCGGGTGAGCTTGCGATAAGTGACAGCGTGCGGGCGGGCCGCGTCGGCGCCGAGTCGCTCGACCTTGTTCTTCTCGTAGGACTCGAAGTTACCTTCGAACCAGAACCAGTTCGCCGGATTCTCGTCGGTCCCTTCCCAAGCCAGGATGTGCGTGGTCACCCGATCAAGGAACCAGCGATCGTGGCTGATGACCACCGCGCAACCGGGGAACTCCAGCAGGGCGTTCTCGAGTGAGCCGAGAGTCTCGACGTCGAGGTCATTGGTCGGTTCGTCTAGCAGGAGGAGGTTGCCGCCCTCCTTGAGGGTCAGGGCGAGGTTCAGGCGGTTGCGCTCGCCGCCGGAGAGCACGCCGGCCGGCTTCTGCTGGTCCGGGCCCTTGAACCCGAAGGCCGAGACGTAGGCACGCGACGGCATCTCGACGTGGCCGACGTTGATGTAGTCCAAGCCGTCGGAGACGACCTGCCACACGTTCTTCTTCGGGTCGATACCGCCTCGGTTCTGGTCGACGTAACTGACCTTGACCGTCTCGCCGACCCGCACCTCGCCGGAATCGGGATGCTCCTGCCCGATGATCATCTTGAACAACGTCGTCTTGCCGACGCCGTTCGGTCCGATGACCCCGACGATGCCGCCCCGAGGCAGGCTGAAGGAAAGGTCCTTGATCAGCATCCGGCCGTCGAACCCCTTGTCGAGGTGGCTGGTGTCGACCACGACGTTGCCCAAGCGCGGGCCCGGTGGGATCTGGATCTCCTCGAAGTCCAGCTTGCGAGTTTTCTCGGCCTCCGATGCCATCTCTTCGTAGCGCTGCAACCGGGCCTTGCTCTTGGTCTGGCGGCCCTTGGCGTTCTGGCGGACCCAGTCGAGTTCGTCGCGCAGCCGCTTCTCCAGCTTTTGGTCCTTCTTGCCCTGGACTTTCAACCGCTCGGCCTTCTTCTCCAGATAGACGGAGTAGTTGCCCTCGTAGGGGTAGGCCCGACCGCGGTCGAGTTCGAGGATCCACTGCGCCACGTTGTCGAGGAAGTAGCGGTCGTGGGTAACGGCCAGAATCGTGCCTGGGTACTTGGCCAGGTGCTGCTCGAGCCACTGCACGCTCTCGGCGTCGAGGTGGTTCGTCGGCTCGTCGAGCAGCAGGAGATCCGGCGCCTCGAGCAGGAGCTTGCAGAGCGCAACCCGCCGCCGCTCACCACCGGAGAGATGGGTGACCGGCTCGTCACCGGGCGGGCACCGAAGGGCATCCATCGCCTGCTCGATCCGGCTGTCGAGCTCCCAGCCTTCGGCGTGGTCGATCTTCTCCATCAACTCGCCCTGCTCAGCCAGCAAGCTGTCGAAATCGGCATCGGGCTCGCTCATCGCTTCGGACACTTGCTCGAAGCGCGCCAGCCAACCGCGGACCTCGGCCACGGCGGCCTCGACGTTCTCGCGCACCGTCTTGGTCTCGTCCAGGGGCGGTTCCTGCTGCAAGAGCCCCACGGACGCACCGGCGGCCAGGTTCGCATCGCCGTTGGACGCCTGATCTAGCCCGGCCATGATCTTCAGGACGCTGGACTTCCCAGCACCGTTGGGGCCGACGACGCCGATCTTCGCGCCGGGCAAGAAGGACAGGGTGACGTCGTCGAGAATTACCTTGTCGCCGTGCGCCTTGCGCACCTTGTACATCGTGTAAATGAACTGAGCCACTATCCGTCCTTGATCCTGTTCAGTAACGCGACGGCCGGCGATTGCATTCCGGCCCAAGGCTCCAGTGTCCCAGCCCTGTCGAACCGCCCGGTCCGCTACCCCCGCGGGGGTAGCGGACGGGCGAACGGCCCGATCAGCCCACCGAAGCGAGCTCGCGGCTGTCAGCAGGTGCAGATCCCGCCGGCACGCCATCCTCCGCCAGATCGAGCCAGGCGTCGCTGCGATCGGCCGGGATGCCCTCGTCGTCGACTTCAACGGTGGCGGTGACGTTCGGCCGAACCGCCTTGCGGAACTCCGACGTGCCCCGAGACAGATCGTGCCCGATGGCGTTCGCCTCGAGCTCGTAGCTGACCCGCATTGTCTCGTTGACTTCGTACTCGCGGGAGTAGTAGCGGCCGGAGACGACGACCGGCTGGCCCTTGTGCACGGAAAGGGCGACGTTCTCGGCCATCGCCCGCCAGCACGTGACGTTGACGAACAGCGTGGCGTTGTCGATCCAGCGCTGCTGTTCGCGGTCGTAGCGACGCGACGTCGAGGCGACGCGGAGATTGGTGACGGCGTGGCCGCTCTTGGTGAGCCGCATGCGCGGGGTGTCGACCACATTGCCGATGATCGTCATGATGGTGTCATTCACGGCGGTGCTCCTACTCGTTCGGTCCGGTACTGATCCGGTGCACCCTTCCTGGGCGTGCCGCCACTGAACCCGGTCCGGCCGACACTCGGGGGCCGGTAATCGGCGAGCTGTGGACAAGTCCGGGCCTGTGGACAGCTGGCGGCCGATGTCAGAACCCGCGGCTAGGGCGCGACGTAGTGGCGAGGCCGGATCGACCAGCCGCCGGCCTCAAGTCCGGGCTCGGGCGGCCGATATGTGCACCATGCTGCGATCAATTGCCCGGTCCAGGGTCGCCGGCCGACCCACTGTCGTCGTTCTCGCGCTCGCGGCCATGCTCTCGTCGCTGATCGTCGCAGCCGGTCCTGCCGCCGCGGTTGTGCCGCCCGTCCCCTCCGGGCTGCCCAGCGCCATCGAGTCCCAGTACATCCCCTACGTGCCCCAGACCGGGTGCGATCCGTTCTTCCAGCCCGGCACCGCGAAGCTCGTCCGACTGCTGTCCACGACATATCGGGGCGTGCCTGTGGGCGGCCTATACAACTGCGGAACCGATGGGCCGGTCAGCGAGCACTACGAGGGCCGTGCCATCGACTGGATGACGTCGCTGCGCAACAGGGCACAGGCCGCCGACGCGGGCGCGTTCATCAACTGGCTGCTCGCCACGGACAAGGCCGGCCAGAAGTTCGCGATGGCCCGTCGCCTGGGCGTCATGTACCTGATCTGGAATAACCGGATCTGGGAGGGCGGCTGGCAGCCGTACAACAACTGCGCGCACCTGCCGCAGGTGAGCAACGACAACGCCTGCCACCGCACCCACGTGCACATCTCGCTCACCTGGAACGGTGCCGAAGGCCGGACGACCTACTGGGCGAAGAAGGTCTACGCCACCGACTATGGACCCTGCCGGCCCCGGGACCTGAACTGGGCCGCGCGCTACTACGTCTACAACCCGCACGCATGTGCGCGCTTCCCGGTGGTTAACCCGCCGGCCAAGGCGTCGGCCACGGTGCGGACCCTGGTGCACTATTCGGGCGCACAATCGTCAGCCGGTCCGCCGCTCGCCGTCGTCCAGACGGTGCTGCACGTCCCCGCGTCCGGCGTTTACACCCCCGCCACCCGCGCGATCATCATCTTGTTCCAGCGTCGGCATCACCTGAGCGTGACCGGCTACCTGAACTATCCGGTCTGGCGCAAACTTCTACAGTTCTACGCGCACTGAGCTCGCCAAAACCCGGCGACGGGGCTGGAGCGGACGATCGGATGGCACGATAGAAGCCGCCTCGCCCCCGTAGCTCAGCGGATAGAGCAGTCGCCTTCTAAGCGATTGGTCGCAGGTTCGAGTCCTGCCGGGGGTACCATGTGATGTCTCGAGACATCGGAATGGCTCGGACCTGCGGTGTGCAGGTTCGGGCTATTTCTTTTTGGTGGCGGGGCCGGGTGGTCGGCCGGTGGGTTGGTAGTCGCGGCGGGGGTCGATGATCAGGTCGCGTAGGAGTTCTCCGGTTGCGGTGTCGATGATGCGGACGTGGCAGGTCCTGGACGAGCAGGATGACGTCGGTTCGGGCGTAGGTTCGGCCGACGCCGATGTGGCGTAGTCGGCCGGCGACGCGCAGGGTGACGCTGCCGGCTTTGTCGATCTTGTCGTGGCGGACGCGGTCGTGGGTGTCGCTGCTGCGGTCGCCGTTCGGGGTGGCTTTGGGCAGGCTGGTGTAGATCGTGGCGGGTGTGGCGTGGTGGGGCAGCGATCGGTGTGGCCGGTGCTGGTTGTAGGTGTCGAGGAAGGCGTCGAGCAGGGTCTGCAGGTCGCCGATCGTGGCGGGCTGAACCGATTGGGCGCGTAGCCATTTCTTCACCCCTTCGTTCGCGACGGAGCCTCCAGAACTGTCTGCGAAACTCAAGACGACACAGCCCCGTCGTTTGTGACACCAGGCGGAAGAGACGCCCAACAGCGGCGCCAGCGGTCGCAAAAAGGCGCGTGCTTCGTCCGCGTTTTGTGATCTTGTGAGAATCCAGATGCCGCGGATGAACGGCGTCGATGCGACCGCGTTGATCACCGCGCGAGACGACGGGCCCAAGGTGATCGTGCTGACGACCTTCGACCTGGACGACTACGCCTATGCCGCCCTGCGGGCCGGTGCGAGCGGTTTCCTGCTCAAGGACGCCTCGGCCGCCGACGTGATCGCGGCGATCCGCGCCGTGCACTCCGGTGACGCGGTGATCGCGCCGTCCACGACCCGGCGCCTGCTGGACCACCTCGGCCGCGGCGAACCGCGCCAGCGCGACGACGACGCGGTTGCCGTGCTCACCGACCGTGAGCGCGAGGTACTCGGCGAGATCGCGCAAGGTTATGCGAACCCCGAGATCGCTCGGCGGCTTTATCTATCCGAGGCGACAGTGAAGACCCATGTCGGGCGCATCCTGGGCAAGCTCAGACTGCGTGATCGCGTCCACGTCGTGATCTTCGCCTACGACCACGGTCTGGTCCGTCCGGCGTAGGGATCATCCCGCGGTCGGACGAGAACCATCCCGCGATCCGACGCACTACAGCGGCGTCACGAGCACGCTGGGGACACCAGCAAGCGCCCACCAGCAAAGGAAAATCGCTGTGATCTCCACACCCACCCTCGGCCCGCATCGACCCCGACCGGCCGAACCCGATGTGGTGTTCAACAAGCCTCGCAACGCCGAACGGGTCCTGCGCGCTGCGGCCTTCACTGCCTGCGTGCCCTATCTCGCGCTCAAGATCGCCTGGGCGTCCGGCAGCCGCGCCGGCATCCCCGCTGGCAGCACGCTGCTCGATCACCACAGCACGTTGATCGTCGGCAGCTTCGAGAGCGCCCTGCTCGATTCGATGGTGGTCGTGCTCGCACTGCTGCTCACCCAGCCATGGGGTCGACGAGCGCCCGTCTGGCTCCTCATTTTTCCCGCCTGGGGCGCCACCGGTCTGCTCAGCCCGATCATGGTCGGCTACCCGCTGCAACTCGTTGCCCGGTTGCTGGGTGGAACCACGGCGCCCTCCGGCGGACCCGCCGGGCGCCCGTTCCTGGACGAGTGGGTGTTCAGCGTCGTCTATACGGGCTTCATCGTCCAGGCTCTCGCTCTGGGCGCGCTCTTCGTCCTTTATGCACGCGCGCGCTGGGGACATCTGTGGCGAGGCCGGATCTCGGAGCTGGCGCAGCAGGGTCCGACGCGAGGCGTTCAGCGAACCATGGCCCTGGTCGCCTCCGCAGTGATGCTCGTGCCGTTGACGACCCATCTGCTGTGGGCCACCGGTTCGACGAGCGGGCTCACCGCCACCAAGATCGCCGACCGGACGGGTGATTTCTACGCACTCGAGGCGGCCTACGCCTTGTTCGCGGTGATGACGGTGACGGGACTGCTGCTGGTCGCGTTCCCACGTGCCGGCACCCTGCCGCTGCGCCTTCCGCTGTCCCTGGCCTTTGTCGGCTCCGCGGCGCTCGCGTGCTGGGGCGGCTACATGATGCTCACCGCGCTGGAAAATCACGACCCGTCGCGGCGGATCAGCGAGCTGATGAACGTCACGTACACGATGCAGCTCCTCGGCGGGATGTTGGTCTTCACCATAGGTGCCTACTTGTTCGCCGACCGCGCCGCGCAGCCGGGCGAAGGTGGGGAGCGCGCGGCCAGATCGGATCACGAGATGCACTTGAACCGCCGAAACACCTAGTCCGAGGCACAGTCGCAATCTAGCTCGCATCGCTCGGAATGGCTGTCTCTTGATGATCGGCGTTATAGCGCGGTGACGCCGTCGGGGTGTGCCGACGCCGGTCGGGGCGTCGTAGCCACGCGTTGCGGTGCAGAGGTAGTCGTTGCCGCAGTAACCGTTGCTGCCGCCAACGTCGTCGAACAGCGATGCGCGTGGCGCGTAGAGCGGGCCGGGGCCATCGAGCACGCGCCCGGATCGGGCGATCATCGCCGCGATCAGGGGCGCGGACTGGCTGGTTCCACCACCGACCAAGAACCCGCCGTCGCCGCCGGACAGGAACGTTTCGTAGACGGCCAAGCCGGTGTCCGGGTCGGCGTCAGCAGAAGGGTCAGCGACAGTGCGCATGCCGCAGTGCTTGTCGTGCTGCCAGGCCGGCTTGGACACGTAGGCCGAACAGCCACTCCCGGCGCGGTACAGGTAACGATCTTCGACGTCGTCCGTGCTGAGTACACCGGGCAGATCACTGAGGTTGTCGTCGCGATGCGACATATCGCGCGCTGTCGACATCGAGCACGGTGGCGATGTGCCCAGAGTTCGCTCCAGCGGAGCAGGCCGCGGTTGTCGATGTTGAACGCGTGGTTCATCGAGGGAGTCGCGGCGATGCTGGCCGGCACGGTTGACGTTCGTGGCCGGCGAGTGGTCGTTCGCGCGGACGCTACGACGGCTGGTCGGTGTCAGGGAAGTCGGTGGACAGTGACAGGTGTTCCCATGCGCGCAGCTCGGCGAACTGCTCCGCGAGCTGTGCTTCCAGCCGGTGGTAACTGTCAGGTCCGAGCGCGAGCTGGAGCGGCGCGTCGGCCGACTGGGCGACTGCGATCACGGCCGCGGCGAGGCGATCAGGATCGCCCGGTTGCTTGCCGTCGAGGCCGGCGATACCGGCGCGGGCCTGACCGACAGTCTCGTCGTACTCCGGCATCGGTGCGCTGAAGGTCAGCCGGTCCGGCGAGAGCACCGGGGTACGGAAATCGCCGGGCTCGATCAGCGTGACCTGGATGCCGAGTGGGGCCACCTCCTGCGCCAGCGCGATCGAAGCGCCCTCCAGTGCGAACTTGCTTGCGTGATACGCCCCGAGACCCGGAAACGCGCACCGCCCGCCCATCGAGCTCATTTGCAGGATTCGTCCGCGTCTCCGCTGACGCATCCGCGGCAGTACCGCGCGCACGACAGCCAGCGGCCCGACGACGTTGACTTCCAATTGATCGCGCAGCAGGTCGTCGGTGAGCTCCTCGACCGCCCCGACGGTAGCCGAGCCTGCGTTGTTGAACAACACGTCGATCCGCCCGAACGCGTCGTAGGTACGCTCGACCGCCGTCGCAATCGAAGCGTTGTCGCGCAGATCAAGATCGAGGGCGAGCAACCGCCCGCTACTTATACCTTCCGTGCTGCGCAGTACCCGGGAGTCGCGGGCGGTCGCGGCGACCCGGTACCCGCAGGCGAGCGCGGCTCGCACCGTCGCTGCACCGAATCCCGACGAGCCACCAGTGACGAACCAGACCGCCGGCTCGTCGTCCGTCGACCCATTAGTACTGAGCGGCACGCACCGGCCGCGGTCGTCTGGAAGATTCAACATGCGGTCTCTTTCTTTTCTGCTGCGACCACGGTCGTGCCGGCCTCGGATTGGTTATTTCAGATTTGGGGCTATCGCGTTCCACAACGCAGAGTTCTGCGCCAGAGCTACCTGTGTGGTTGTCATGACGTGAATGTCGCTCCCGGGAGCCAGACACCTAACCAGAGTTGTGGTTGAAGTCCGGCCAGCTCGGGGTGTTCTCGGCAGTGGGTCTGCCGGTGCGTGCGAACGTGGTTACCTCGGCGACCTCCTGAGCGTGCAGGATCTGCTCGTTGAGGCCGAGACCGGGTTTCGCGAACAGGTTCCAACTCACGACGTGAGTGGCGGCGCGGCCAGCCCATCTTTGCTCCCGGTTAGTGTCTTCGAACCGACGCCACACTGGCGTCTGGCATGAGACACCGCGTAGCCCGCGAATGTGACACCTACGTTCGCCAGAGCGGCCTCGAGCGATTGGATTCGTTACGGCACTTGGCCGCACCAGGCCGTCCGCACCAGATAGTTCGTTGCGGCGACGAGGCGAGATCGGGGATCCGGCGTCGGAGCTCGAGATCATCTGGCGAGTTCTGCCGGTTCGGCTTGCTCACATGAGCCAAGGCCACCTTCAGCGGCCCACCCTCAGCGCGCTTGTAGTTGACACTTGACGTTAGTCGCCGCGCACACGGCTGGCACGAAAAAGCAAAGGCACACTGAACATCGAACCGAACCGTTCCGGCGAGCCGAAGACCTTTTCCATCCAGGGCCCGTACTTCTCGACGTATGCGGGGTGCTCGTGCGCTGGTGCCGTGTCGAGCGCGTGCTCGAGAGATCCGGTGAGTACGACGAAGCGGTGTCCTTCTCCGTCATCGTTGACGTGCAACGAACTGCGCGGATTAGCCTGGATCCGGCTCAGCCGCTTCGCGGTCGGCGGACTATACAGCAGCGCCGATGACTCGCCGGTGTTCCAAAGGAACCACACCGGCGTTGGTTGCGGCGTTCCAGTGCGGTCCACTGATGTCAGCCACGCTGTCATTTCATTGTGGAGTCGCTCGTCCGTGCGAGCGCCGAACGTCTTCCCGATGTCGAATAGCACGGGCAATCGAGGTCCTCCATCATGCTGGTCTGGTCATCGGGTCACAGTGGGCGTACAACCGACAGACTTGGGGCATGGTTGCGTGCGGCAGCTCTGGTTGCTCCTGCGGTCAATCCGTGGTCCGTCGAGCGTGGTTTGCCTCGTGGGCGACAGCGTAGGCGTCGCTACCGGCCCCAGTGGCCTGAGCTTGTAACCGCCACCCCAGGACGCTGGGCGCACCTGCCACAAACACCTGCATGATCATCGCCTTACCGATCTTGAGAAACTGTCTCAGCCATGAGACGACTCATCCCGCCGGTCTGTGACATGGGTCGAGTGTTCAGACCGCACACGTCACGGCACGCAGGGCTGACTCGTCTAGCCGCACTGAGCCGTCCGCATCAGATAGTTCGTTGCGGTGACGAGGTCGAGATCGGACATCCGATGTCGACCTCGACTCATCTGGCGAGTCTGGCGATTCGGCTTGTCGTAGGAGCCAAGGCAACCTTGAGTGGCGCCCCTTCAGTGCGCTCAGAGTTGCAGTTGACGTTAGTCGCCGCGAACACGGCGGGCGAGAACCGAAAGGCACACTGAACAACCGAACCGGTTCCGGCAAGCCGAAACCCTCGTCCATCCAGGAAACGTACTTCGCGACGTGTGCGGGTGCTCGTGCGCTGGTGACGTGCCAAGAGCGTGCTCGAGGGAGCACAACGTCCACCACCTGGACGTGTCCCGGGACCTCCGCCCCGATCCGCAGTCGGTCTCCGGCCGCCCTGGGCCCTACGCCTCGTTGGCGTTCACCCGAACACCTTCGGAGAAAACCAACGATGCAGCCACGCACTCCGGCGAGGAACACCGGGGCAACGCGCCGCAGTCCTGCGTGGCTCGCGGAATGTCACAACGACTGCTCGTAGATCGTCCCAAGAGAGTGAGTTCTGAACTGCAGTCCAGGAGATGTGTATGCAATCGGGTCAGGTGACTACGGAACGGGCAACTGCGCACCGAGGGGGCGAGCCGCGGATCCGCGTTGGGCGTGCGGGTGCATTCGTCGACGACCGGTACAAGGTCGCCTGGGCCAGTCGGCCCTACCTGAACAAGGTGTTCCCGGATCACTGGACCTTCATGATGGCCAAATCGCGCTCTACTCGTTCATCGTGCTGCTGCTCACCGGCACGTACCTGACGTTCTTCTTCGACCCCTCAGCAGCCGAGGTCGTCTACCACGGCCGATACCTGCCGATGCGCGGCGTGACGATGTCCCGGGCGTACGAGTCGACGCTGAAGTCTGGCGCTTCGACGAGACCGGCCGCGTCGTCCACAACGTGCTCTACCAGTCGCTCGACGCACGGCCGCTCAAACACCCGATGACTGCGATGCAGGCCTTATTTGCATCTGCGCCCAGCACTGACCTTCCTTTCGCACGCACGCGGCACCGCGCTCGTAGGCCTGCGCAGGTCGATGTCTTACAGGTTCGAAATGCCCATACCGCTCGGATCACGAATGGGGCGATCTAAGCCAGCAAGCGAAACTCACAACCCTCTTCACGTGCCGCCGACGGTGCGCGATCTTCCGGGATCCGATCCTGCCTCCCACGCATTTGGGACCGGCTTGCCGGACCTGCACCGACTGTGGCGAGACCGGGACGCGATCAGTCACGGTACGCCGGTGAACGACGGCAGCATCGCCGCTTCCACGCCCTGCCGCCTGCCGGATGCACTCGGGTACCTCGGAGACCCCGCGGTGCAACGCGTTAGGACAGGCGCTACGCCGCCGCAAGCAGGTGTGGAGCGGGTCTGTCCGAACAACGGTGCGCTTGTGGCCGAGGTCACCGGGGTCACGCCCGGGCGGGTGCTCAACGTCGGCTGCGACGAGGGCGTTCGCCTCGCGGGCCGGCCTGCGTCGGTGGTGGTACGGAAATCCGTCATGTCTTGCCTGCCCGGCGCCCAACGCTTCATCATCCTGCCCGCTAGGTCCCGCGAGACGTGCCCAACAGGCTCCCGTGACGGCAACTTCGAAGTCCGCGGTGCGTTGGAGTGGGCGCTGTTCACGTTGGTGGTGGCGGGGCGAGCTGCGAATTGAAGGTCCGGACCAGGTCCGCGGTCCAGAGTTCTGGGATCTCCCACGGGATGAAGTGGCCGCCGTCGGGGTGGGCGGCGATGTTGACGTGGTTGTACCAAGCGGCGCGGTCGCTGGCTAGAAACGACTCGATACGTTCCGTCGCGCTGTTGACTCCCGGGGGGTTCTCGTACTCAACGAAAGTGATCCCGGTCGGTGACTCGATGACTGGTTTCCGGTTATGGGAGGGCGCCCACGGGTATCGATTGTTGTTAGCGTACGTGCGGATCGAACTGGCGATGGCGTTACCGGTCCAGTAGATCGTCGCGTGGGTGAGTAGGTCGTCGCGGGTGAACACGCTATAGATGTCTCCGCCGTTGTCGGACCATTTCATCCAACGTTCGAGCAGCCAGGCCAGCAGGCCCACTGGGGAGTCGGCCAGCCCGTATCCCAATGTGCTTGGTGCGAGCAGGTGTGCGGCGAGGTGGACGGCGAACCGTCGCTCTATTTCGACCAGTCGCCGTCGCTGGTCATCGTGTAGCTCGGGTGGGATGGGTCGGCCGCCGGAGAAGTCCCAGGCCCGGTCGCCGGTGAACAGATCGAGCTTGAGGGCTGATCCGATGTGGATGCCGTAAAGCTCGTCGGCGTACTTGTGACCGAGCTGGCCAGTGACCAGCGCACCGACGTCGCACCCTGCGGCGGCGTATCGGGTATGTCCGAGCGTCTGGGTCATCAATTCGTGCCAGAGGTCCGCGATCTTCCAGAAGTTCATGTCTGGTCGGGTGGGTGTCGAATAGCCGAAGCCCGGCAATGACGGAACGATCACCTCGAAAGCGTTCGCCGCGTCGCCACCGAATGCCGACGGGTCGGCGAGCCTGTCGATGACCTTCGACCAGTGCCAGAAGGTCCAGGGCCACCCGTGGCTGAGGATCAGAGGGGTGGGATCGGGTCCGACGCCCGGCTTGCGCATGAAGTGAACCCGCGTACCAGACACGTCCACCAGGTAGTGCTCGTAGGCATTCATCGCCCGCTCGGCGGCGCGCCAGTCGTACTCCTCGGCCCAGTACTCGGCCAACTCCTGGAGCAGCGCCCTGGGGACGCCGTATGCCCCGTCCTCGTTCCCGGCATCCTCCGGCCAGATCGTGGCGCGCAACCGTGACCGAAGATCCGCCAAGACACTCTCCTCAACAGCGATCGGCGTCGGGGGCAGGGCGTTGAGGTTTGCGCTCACTTCGCGCTCCTTTTCGTCGGGTTCTTCGGTCGTAGATGGCGAGCTTGGACGATCTGGTCGGGGCACACCCGGGATGCCGTGCAGCCAGGTGGGTCAGCAGCCGAGAGTCGAAGATGCGCGACTCACCGCGAGCGCACCGTCCTGCCTTGTCATATTCGGCGGTCCGAACCACCTGGCAAGGGCGTCTGCGAGCCCCAGGGTGCTCTTCTCGCCGACCCAGGCCACGTATCCGTCGGGACGGATCAACACGGCGCTGGGGGCGGGCACTGTGCCGAGGTCCGGAAGTTCCCACCGGCCGACGTATTGGGCGTCGATCAGGGCGACCTGATCAGGCCGTGGGGTGATGTCTAGGCCGCCGGGCTCACCGAGGTTGAGCAGCACGGGGCGTGCTTTGTGCAGCAGGGTGAAAACTCGCAGCGGACCGTTGGCGGTCTCGAGGTCGAGGTCGGGCATGCGGCGTCCTAGCAGCGGGTGTCCGTTGCCGAGGTCATAGTGGATGTCTAGACCGAACAACATCGCCGCTACCTGCCGGCACGGTTCATCTGCGGTGAATAGCTCGGCGATGGTCTCGCGCAGGGCGTTTGTGCGGTCGTCGGGGCGGCGAAGCGCGACATAGGCCATGGTGGTGCGCAGCACGCGGGCTGCGACCGGGTGACGTTCGGCGTGATAGGTGTCGAGGAGGCTTTCTGGTGAGATCCGTTTGACCACTTGGGCCAACTTCCAGCCCAGATTCACCGCATCCTGTACCCCGAGCTGGAGCCCCTGACCGCCGTCGGGCGAATGCACGTGTGCGGCGTCGCCAGCGAGCAGGACGCGTCGGTCGCGGTAGGCAGCGGCCTGCCGGGTCATGTCGGTGAACCGGGAGATCCAGGTCGGACTGTGGATCCCGTAGTCGATGCCGTAGACGGCGATGAGAGCCTCGCTGAGGTCGCCGAGGTTGGGCTCATTGGCGGGTCGGACCTGCTGTTCGGTGACCATGACCCGTACCGGCCCGTGATCGGCGTAGATGATCTCGCCGTCGCGGATCTCGTACTCGACCCGACCGAGGGAATGAACGCCGCTGGCGTCGCGGTGGGTGCCCCACTCTGGTTCTTCGGTGAGCTCAACCTCGCCAATGAGGCTGCTCGTCGTAGGATCCCAGCCGGGAAACTCGATGCCGGCTGCTTTACGGATCAGGCTGCGTCCTCCGTCGCACCCGATGAGGTACTCCGCCCGTACTGGCTGTCCGCCGGACAGCACGACGTCGACGCCGGTGTCATCCTGCGCGAACCCCGTCACGTTGAGTTCGCGATAGATCGGCACTGCCAGCTCACCGATCCAGCTGGCCAGGATGCGCTCGATGTGGTTCTGCCAAAGCCCGAGCGAGTAGGGATGTCGGGTGGGAAAGTTGCTGATGTCGATAGGGACCCCGGCGAACTGCCCGACCTGCGCCGTCTGTCCCTGCGCGAGGAACCGATCGGCAATTCCACGCTGATCGAGGACTTCGATGGTGCGGGAGTGCAAGCCGCCGGCGCGCGAGCCCGGCAGCTCCTGGCTGGCGCGCCGCTCGATGACTGCGACGTCGACACCGGCCAACGCCAACTCCCCGGCCAACATAAGCCCGGTCGGGCCGCCTCCGACGATCACGACCGCATGCTCCATTGCTACTCCGCTCACTGGCGTGCTCTGACTTTGGTCGGCCATCCGCTTGCGGGACTGAGGTTCATCGGGCGAGTCGCGTCGGTTCAGCCAGTCGGGTGAGCTTGTGCGGATTGCGCATCAGGTAGACCCGAGAGACTCGCCCGCTCTCCACGACGAGGCTCACTGCGGCGACCTCGCCGTCGGTCTTGATCCGGCCAGCCGGCGCGCCGTTGAGCCACACGGTGGTGGTCTCCAGCGCGGTACGGCTCGCACGCGCGAGCAATGTCGCAACGGGCTCGGCGCCGTAGATCGGAGCCAGGACTGCGGCCGCGACTCCCCCGCCGTCGGCGATCAGCACAACGTCGGGCGCGAGCACATCCATGAGGTCCTGCAGCTGCCCGGTGCGCAGCGCGAGCAGGAACCGCTCGACCACGCCGCGTTGCTCCTCCCGGCTTACCGGTACCCGGGGTTGGCGAGCGGTGACCCGTTCGCGAGCGCGCCGTGCGATTTGCCGCACCGATGCCGGGGACTTGCCGATGGCCTCGGCGATCTCGTCGTATGGCACGTCGAAGACCTCGCGGAGCACGAACACGGCCCGCTGTGTGGGCCTAAGTGTCTCCAGCACGGTCAGCATCGCGATCGAGACATTCTCGGCAAGTTCGACGTCCTCGGCAACATCCGGACTGGTCACCAGCGGTTCCGGCAGCCACTCGCCCACGTAGTCCTCCCGGGTGCGCGACATCGTCCGTAGCCGGTTGAGCGATTGTCGCGTGACGACACGGACGAGGTACGCACGCGGGTCACGCACCTGTGATTGGTCGACGTTGGCCCACCGCAGCCAGGACTCTTGCAGCACGTCCTCGGCGTCGGCCGCCGACCCGAGCATCTCGTAGGCGACCGTGAACAGCAGGTTGCGATGGGTGATGAACGGATCCACGCTCAAACATCCGACCTTGGGCTGGGACCGTCCGCGCGCGGAGCAAGCGGAACTTCGCACGAGGCGGAGTAGCCCTGCGAGGTGATCCCAAGTGCCGTGTTGTTCCTGGTCGCCAGGTTGGCGAAAGCGATGAATGCGGTGAGCTCGACCAGCGCCGCGGGGCCGAGGCGGTCGAGCAGGCCCGCGGACAGTTCGTCGGTGACGCTCGGCGGCGTGTTGGTCATCGCTTCGGCGTACTCCAGCACGTCCCGCTCGAGCGGTGTGAACACCTCTGACTCGCGCCAGCGCGGCACCTGACTCGCCTTGGCCAAGTCGAGGTCTTGGTGCTGTGCCCGCCAGAGAGATGGTGGATCCGTCCGATCCGAGCGTGCCCGACCGGGCTTTCATGTTTGGATTCGATTCCGCCACACGCCGCGTGACTGTGCGCGGTGAGCTCGATTTCGCCAACTGCTCCGTGCTGGCGGACGTGACGAAGACGCTTCTTCAAGCGCACCCCGGCCGAATGACCATCGATATCGAAAAATTGGTCTTTACCGACGCGGCGAGCATGACGCTGTTCTTGGCGTCGTGCACCGCGCTTCCGACAGAGGCCACGTCTTTGCGGATCGTGGGTGCGACGCCCACCGTTCATTCCGCATGTCAGGCAGCGGGCTTGGACGCAAGCCTCGCTCCGCAAGCGTTCGGGTGACGCCTGAGACATGGTCCAACCTCACGCGCAGGGCATCTGCGCATCAACTGTGTCTGGAACGCTTGATCGGCACCGTTGGCTCGCGTAGCTAGCCGCCAGACACAGTCGGAGCGAGGATGTCATCCGTGCGCACCCCGCCTCGTTACGTGGTCGAAGCGCACAGAAGATACCGGGCCGCTCGGACAGCCGAATATTGACTCGGGTCGGTTGTACCGCAGTGAAGTACAGCAACGCCAGCACGATCCGGCGATCCGCAACGAAACTGAGGTCTTGCAGGACGGTCGCCAACGTGCCGCCGAAATCTTGTGCGCGAAGTTCGGGACGAAGAGGCCGTGGGTTCGAATCCCGCCACCCCGACCAATAAATCCGGGGCCGCCAGCAAAATGAATCGGCCCCGCGACGGCGAGTACAGCAGCGAAGTACAGTAGTAGGTGTCACGTAAGGGCCTCCCCTAGCTTGCGAAGCGCTTCGCGAGTCGATGCGGAGCTGGCCTTGGCGTAGATCTCCATAGTGACGGCCAGGTCGGCGTGACGGAGCACTCGCATGATGATCCTGCGGTGGACGTCCAGATCCCCGAGCAGCGTGGCAACGCCCGTTTCATTCCAACGGCCCATTGACTCACGACGCCAGCTAACGACCCGCCCGCACCGCGAATGCACCGCCCTTCGACGTGGTGAGATAGATGTTGCGGGAATCCCTGCGTGCGAGGGCGATGCCCGCTTCAGCCTTGAACCGGCCGTTCTTCCACACGACATGGCCGTTGACGCGCACGGTGGCTTGCCGTCGATCCCAGGGGACGACGATCGTCCCCGCGCTGTTGTTCGGCGCAGATACGTCCATAGTGAATGCGGCGTCCCGGGCCGCCCACCGGACGGCGAGCGCGCCCCGAGGCGTCGGCACCTGACCCTCGGCCCATTGCAGAGCAGCCGGCTGAGGGGCCACGATCCAGGTACGAAACCCGGCCGTTGCCGGTCGCAGGCCGAGGACATACTCCGACAGAGCGGGCGCAGCCCCGGCCGACCAGGCGTGCGACAGGCTCGTCACGCTGACGAAGCCGGGCTCCCCGGACGAATTGAGGATCTCCCAGGTCGTGCCCGTGTAGTAATTCGAAGTGGGGTCGGCCATCGGAGCCCACAGTTCGCGCAGCAGGTGCATTGCGCCGTCGGTGTCTCCGGCACTCATGCGGGCCCACAACTCGAGGGACGATGCGAACGGACTGATCGCCGCGTCCGGGTGTCCAGTGGACGAATAGGCGCCGAGTAGACCTGAGTCGGAGGTGAACGCGAGTGGTCCGTGCGTGGTCCACAGACGCGAACGCAGGACCTGGAGGATGCGCTGCACCCGTTCAGCGGGCGCGAGGCCATAGAGCACCGCCAAGGCATTGGCGTCCTGCGCGACGGGCCCTCGACGCGTGTCACTGATGTCGTAAACCCCGGTGCGGGCATCGAAGAGATGGTGATTGACCGCCGCCTTGATCCGCCTGGCGCGGCCTCGGTACTCCACCGCGAGGCGACCCGCGCCGATCGCATCGGCGAGTTCCGCTGCCGCCGTCAGGACGTGGAAGTAGAGGGCGTTGTCGACAGTGACCGCACCGTCGAACATCTGCCCGTCAACGGGATGCCAGGTGTAGCCGTGCGTGATCAGCAAGCCACGTGAGTCGACCTGCCCCGCGTTCCACGTCAACTCGCGCACGAGTACGGGCCAAACTTGCCGCACGAACTGCAAATCACCGGTGAAGTGGTAGTACTCAGCGAGCGCCGACACCCAGGTCATCGAGTACGCCGCGGACCAATAGTCGTTCTTGCTCTGTGTGGCCTGGGCGCTGATCTCGCCTTCCGGGCTTTGCCGACGCGCCAGCAGGGACAGGCTGCCGCGAACGTACTCGCTCGCGCCAGTCGAGTAATAAACGTTCTGCGCCGCAGTGAGCAGGTCGCCGCCCCACACCTTCCGGTCACGCTTGGCGCCATCGACGATGACCGGAGGGGTCACGACTCCGGGCTCGGAGTCGGCCGGCAACGAGTCCAGCTGCACGGTGTACGCGCTCTCGTACCACACCCGGTTGAGCATTTCCGAGCTCGAAACGAAGTGACCGCGGTAAGGGGTGCGCAGCGAGCTGAAGTGAATCCCGACGGCCGCCAAGCTCAGGACGCCAGGGGACGTCAACCGGATCTCCTGAAAGCGCTCCGCCCCTTGCACTCGCGGGTTGGTGATTCGGCCGGGCCGATCGACGGTGTAGTCGTCGAATCGGTTCAGGTCCTCGCCGAACGCGCCCGTGAGTACGGCGACATCACCCTTGGCAGTCAGGAAGTCGAGAGCCTCCGAATAGGCGGCGTGCAGAACGGGGCGCTCTTCGGTTGCGGCGACGTCGAAGAAGGGAAAGCCGCCGACGGCTCGCCCGTAGTCCAGGACGACAACCGGATCCGGGCCGTCCACGCGTTTGATCAGTCGCGTGGTACCGCTATGCCGTTTCGTGAGCGCAGTTGCGTTCTCGACGGACCCTGAGGTGGACGCGATTCGGACCGGATAGACATCGGGGCGCGTCGGGGCCAGTACGTGCGACCGCCAATCCACGGGCGCCGGCTTCAGCTCGTGGGACGCCGCGCCGACCGCGGGCCCGGCCCCGGCCTCTATGAAAACCGGGCCGACAAGAACGATGATCGCGGCCGCGATACGGCTGAACTTCTTCACTTACATCCCCAGTTCTGTGATCTCGTTGCTGCTGCCAGATCCGCTCAAATTTGTATCATATTATGATGAATCCATCATATCGTGAGCACACGCTACTGCCGGTCCCCGTGATCCTCAAGGGCTCTGTCGCGCGATTCGCCGCCTGGGCGGCTGACAGGGGCGGCCCGCTTCGTCCATGTCGCTCGGTTGAGCGTCCGGTCGACTGCCATTCGGGACCACGACAGGGCGGCATCCCGAGGCGCTCACCCGCGTCGGATTCGCTGCTGAGCGCAACACGCATGTGAGTTCGACCGCCCCAGCCAACCCATGCGCGGGGAGGTAGCCGACGCAGTGCAAGGGGCCACGGCGCGCGCTCGGCGCCGGGTGCCGTTGGACAGAGATCAGCACCTCGCCGTGCGATCGTTGAGCGGTGATCACGCAAGTCGCTTCGTATGACGATCACCGCGCGGACGAGGGCGACATAGTCTGACTAGATTCGAAACAAAAGGGAATCCAGTGACTGAACACACCACCTTGATTGCGTCCGGACCGGCCGGCCACATTGCCGCAGTCGACTACGGAGGCCCCGGCCCTGATGTCGTCCTCATCCACGGCGGCAATCGGACGCTGCTCGACTGGACTCCAGTGCGCGCCCGTCTGAATGGGATGCGACTGGTCGCGTACGACCTGCGCGGCCACGGCAAGTCCGACGTCCCCGCCGACAGTGACTACTCCTTCGCGGCACAGCGCGCCGATCTTGAGGCCGTGATCGACGCGGTCGGTCTGCAGCGGCCTTATGTGGTCGGGCACTCGATCGGTGGGAATGTGGCCACCTACTACGGCGCCAACAGTTCCGAGTGCTCGGGAGTTATCAGCATTGATGGCTTCGGCGGTGGTGTCGCGGACGATGTCGATCTCGAGGCGCGTCGGAAGGCAATGTACGACGAGGTCTTCGCGTTCCTGCCCACCGAGCGGGTCGAAGCCGACGAGGTCGCCGCGGTCGTCACGCAGTACCGGGAAATTATGGAAAGCATCGGCGCTGATCCCGACCTGGCCGAGCCGACCACCCTGCGGGCGCTGGCCCCTGCAGGCGACGGCGGCTACCTGCGTCGGCCGCCGTCGGCGCACCAATCTGCGTTGGTCGACGCGCTGGATGCTCTGGACTTCTTCGACCTGCTGCGAAGGCTGCGGTGCAGGGCGCTGATCCTCAAGAGCGACCGTGAGGTGAGCGTCGCCCACCTGTCTGAACCGAGCCAGTCCTTGGTCCGCGAGCTGGCGGCGGGCGCGAACCGCGAACTAGACGCGACCGCCGCTGAACTCGCGGACGTCACCGTGCGCAGAGTCGATGCTGGACACCTGCTACCGCTCGAGGTGCCCGACCTGGTGGCGAAGGCGATCGCGGCATTCATCTCCGCACACGAGAACGGCGGTCAGTCTTGAGTGGCGTGAGGTAGGCGTGCCGGTTGGACGCTGTCTTTGGAATCGTCGCGTAGCGATGCGCGACGGCGTGGAGACTGCCGCAACGATCACGGCGAAGTTAGCCGCGAGAGTGCCTTGTGTGCGAGGGTCCCGTGCGACGAGGTCGGTGCTGCGAAGCTGCGCTCGCTCGGGCGTAGCCCCAGCTGGTTGAGCTGGTAAAGGCTACGGCCCAATTCCATCGCCAGTGCCGCGCAGTCATACACCGCCACGTCCGGCCGGCCGCGCAAGCGGTCATATCCGTTTACTTTGAAGATCGGCCCATACGATCCGCATCCGGTGAGGATGGCGTCGGCGCCGCTGTCCACGGCCCGTGCGGCGATGGCTTCGAACCGCGCAATCAGGGGTTCCGGATTCTGCACAGCATCAAGGACGTCCTGCTGAGTGCTCGGCGGGTCAAGCCACCACACCGGTCGATCGGCCAACGCGCCAGCTCCGGCGAACTCCCGGACGTCGCGTTCCATCCCCGCCCGCATTCCCTCGGCCACCGTGACCACAGCGGGCCGGCGCGCCAGAACCCGGCCCAGGACGACGGACGCTTCGGACACGCACGTCACCGGAATCTCGAGCATGCTTCTGGTCTGCAGGACTGGCATCGCCCAGTCGTTGAAAATGATCAACTCGGAGTCGTCGGCGAGCTCGGTGGCCAGGGCGAGGCCGACGGCTTCGCTGATCAGTCGCGTCCCGGCTTGGCGCACGCCTCCCGGCGAGTACGGCAGGCCGTGGACATGCACCTCGAACTCGCCTCGAGCGAGCATGGTGAAGTAGTCGCGCAGCAATTCCCACAGTTCTTCGCGCTCCGGCAGCATGACACCGCCGAGAATCCAGCGGACCCGGGGGAGCTGCGCATCCTCGGGCGTACTTTCGACTGGCACGCGATCTCCTCGAGCGAGTCGTTATCCGCGCATGACCAGGCCGCCGCTGGCCACGATCGTCTCACCGGTGATGAACGCGGAGGCCGGATCGTCGAGAAGCCAGCCGGCTAGCGCGGCCATTTCAGCGACCTCGGCGACCCGACCCAAGGGCACGCGGGACCTGACCTCGCGCATACGCGGGGTATCGCGCATGCCCTCGGTATCGACGGGCCCCGGCGCGATCGCATTGACGCGGACGTTGCGATCGGCCAACGACGCAGCCATCGTCCGGGTGAGATGGACAACCGCAGCTTTGGACGCGGCGTAGAGAATCTGCTGCGGCTTGGCAACGAAGGCGTCGGCGGACGCGAAGTTCACGATCGATCCGCCGTGGTCCTGCGGGAACGCAGCGACAGCAGCCTGTGCGACTGTCAGCGTTCCCCACACATTGATGTCGAAGATCCGTCGATACAGGGCCTCGTCAGCGGACTCGAATGTCGACGGCGGATAAACCCCGGCCGCGTTCACGCACGCGGTGGGTAGACCAGCGCGCGAGGTGAACTCGGCGACGGCGGCGCTCACCTCCGTTGCATCGGTGACGTCTGCGCTCAGCGCGATCATCCTGCCCGCGCAACCATCGGCGAGCTCCTGAACGGCATCCTTGGCGATGTCTATTAATCCCACGGTCCAGCCGCGCTCGGCAAGGAGCACCGCGCATGCGCGCCCCATGCCACTTGCCGCGCCAGTGACAATGACACCGCGCTGGTTCGCCGGCACTATCGCCGGTCCCGGCTTGCCTGCGAAGTCGGACTCACGTCGTCACGCTCCTATGTGTTGGATGAATTCGCGAGTACGCGAATGAGATGGCGTGCGCAGCACGGCCGCAGGTGCGCCTCGCTCGACGATCAGCCCGCCGTCGACGAACATCACCTGGTCGGCAACGGCCTCGGCGAATGGCAGGTCATGCGTGACGACAACCATCGTTATGCCATCGGCGCAGAGAGCTCGCATCACCGTCTTCACGTCGTGACTGGATTCCGGGTCGAGTGCCGATGTCGGCTCGTCGAACAGCAGCGTGATGGGGCGTAGCGCCAAGGCCCTCGCTATTGCTACGCGCTGTTGCTGACCACCGGAGAGCGTCGCGGGCAGGGCCAAGCCCTTGTGGGCCAGACCGACACGGTCGAGCAGTCCGAATGCGGTGGTTAGGGCCTCCCGGTCATCCATTCCGGCGATGCGCAGCAGCGGAATAGCCACATTCTCGGCCGCAGTCAGGTGCGGGAAGAGGTGAAAGCTCTGGAACAACAGACCGACGCGCTGACGAAGGCGGACGAGCGCCTTTCCGTTCAGCCTCTTGTGGTCGCCGAAGATCTCCTCGCCGTCGATGGTGATCGACCCGCCCGATGGCTGTTCCAGCAGGTTTAGGCAACGAAGCAGGGTCGTCTTGCCACCGCCACTGCGGCCGAGGATTGCGTTGCATTCGCCGGCCTTGATCCCGAACGACACACCGCGTAGCACCGGGGTGTCCTTGAATCGCTTCTCGAGATTGTCGACGACGATGAGCGGTTCTGTCACGGCGGTCATGACGCCGCCGGTGCAGACGGTCTGCCCTCGAACTTGGCGTCCGCACCGTACTGCGCAGCAAGCTCACGCATTATGCGCCATCGAGCGATCCGTTTGGGCGACAGGGGCAATCCCTTGCGCAGGCGGCGTTCTAGGGCGAGCGCCAGTTGGCTCAATGGATAGCAGAGCGCGAAGTACACAGCACCGATAACCAAGTACACCTCCATCGCACGGAACGTGTCGGAGGTGATGAGGCTCGCTTCGGTCATGAGTTCGCCCCCGGAGATCACGATCAGCAGCGACGTGCTCTTTAGCAGGTCAACCATCATCGTCGTGGTGCCCGGGAGTGCCAGCCGTACCGCCTGCGGGAGCACGACCAAACGCAGCGTCGCAAGGCTGGTGAGACCGAGCGCCTGGCCAGCCTCCCGCTGATCATCGGTCACGCCTTGCAGGCCCGCACGGAAGATCTCCGACAAGTACGCACCGTAGAACAGCGTCAAGGCCGCTACGCCGGCCGTGAATTTGCCGACGAGCAGCCCGACGCTGGCCAGCCCGAAGTAGATGATGTACACCTCGGTGATCAGCGGCAGGTTGCGGAACAGATCGGTGTAGGCGTGGGCGAGCCAGCGCACTGGTCGCAACGGCGCCAGCCGCATCAGCGCAACGAGCAACCCGAGCACGGTCGCACCGATGAACCCCGCGGCCGTGAACTTCAGGGTCTGCACCAGTGCCGAGCTCAACGGATCGAGATAGTCGCCCCACGGCACCCGGAACGGTCCGGCGCTCAAGTCAGCCGAAGCAGGCCCGGCCATGGTCACGGTTCCAAGCTCGACGGGCGCCAGCTGTCCGGTCGGTCGACCTTGGCGCGAAGCTGGGCGAAGCGGTCCAGGGTCGCCGCGTCGGGCTTGAGCATCGCCGCCGGGTCACCGCCCCACTTCTGGACGGCCTTGGTCAGGAAGCCGGACGAGTACAAGTCGGTGATCACCTTGTCGATGGCCGCCTCGAGCGCCTTGTCCTTCTTGGCGACGTAGTAGCACAACATGACTGGCTGCAGGGTCGCCACATCCGGTGCCTTCTGCACCTGATCGGCTGTCGGCGGGTCCAGCGCAACGGTGTGGAAGTTCAGGCCGGAGTTCTTCTCCTTGGCATACGCCGGCGTCAGCGGATCGATCGCCGCGACGTCGATCCGTCCGCTGGATAGGGCTGACAGCAGATCCTCCGGCGTGGCGAACACGTCGACGCTCGAGTGCGGGATCGCCTTCAGCCCGGGAAGGTACGCAGCGGCCGTACTTGTGCCCAGCTTGTGTCCCTGTAGCGAGTCGACCGTCGACAGGTTCAAATCGGGTCGCTCGGCCAACACCGTGGGCGAGTAGTAGACCGGATCCGTCATGAGCGCGGAGTTGGCACGTTGCGGCGTCCACACGATGTTGGCGACGCCCAGATCCACGCGGCGGGTTTGGACGTTGGTCAGCAACGACGGGAAATCACCCAGCACTGGTTGGATGCGCAGGTCCAGTCGCTTCGCGATCTCGGTGAAGATCTCGCCGTTGAGCCCGGTGAGACCGTCATCCTTTTCCCCGATGTAGGGAAGCACGGGCGTGATCGCGACCTGCACAACGCCATTCTTCTTGGTCCCATACTTCGAGTTCGACGAGGACGACGACGTGCAGGCGGTCACGGCCACGCACATCGCGGCCCCGGCGACCGCCCAAACCCGCACGAATCTCCACTGCCTGCCGCGAGCCGCATTCATGGGTAACCTCCTTGTGCCCGTTGGGTCCGTGCGTCGCGCTATTGAGCCAGATATCCGCCGTCTATGACCAGATCGGAGCCGGTGACGAACGTCGATTCATCGGAAGCGAGGTACAGCACGGCGTAAGAGATCTCGAGAGGTACCGCACGCCGGCCCAGCGGCGTCATCTCGACGGTGTTGCTTCTCACGCGCAATGGTCGGTCGGGACCGAACTGCGTTTCCACCGAGCCTGGTACCACGGTGTTGACGCGGATTCCCTCGCGTGCGTAAGTGACCGCCGCGCTCCTGGTCATCATCACCACCGCGCCCTTCGTCGCCTGGTAGGCGATGCGCTCTGGCGCTCCGACAATTCCCCAGATGGAAGCGATGTTGATGATCGAACCGCCGCTTCCGCGCATGGCCGCCACGGCATGCTTCATGCCGAGGAACACGCCGGTCTGATTGACCGCGACGACTCGCGCCCAGTCCTCGAGCGATTCGTCCGCCACGCTGGCTGCGCTGCCGACAATTCCCGCATTATTCACGAGCACATCGACGCGGCCACAGTTCCGGCGAGTCTCGGCGAGGAGCTGCACCCAATCGGCGTCGCTGGTGACGTCGAGATGGGTGTAGGTGACATCCAGGCCTTCGGCTTTCAACCGGCTGGCAGTCGAGTTACCAGCGTCGTCGCGAATGTCTGCGAGCACGACGCAAGCACCTTCTCGCGCCAGCAGTCGACCGTGCGCCGCACCTTGGCCGCGGGCGCCGCCCGTCACGATGACGACCTTGTTGTTCATCCGACCGGTCATGTCGCGCGCAGCCCCGCGGACGTCAACTCAAGATGGGCGTACCGCATCTTCATCAGCAACGTGCTCGTTAGGTGGACATGCATGCCGAGTTCCAGTCGGTAGATTATCTACAATCTCACGCACAGCGGAGATTGTGTCAAGACGTCAGTCCGCCGACTTCGACCGCTGCACGGCATAATGTCAACAATCAGCATCTGCCGTGACCCTGCTGCCAAACGGCCGCTCGGATAGGCAGCCGGGCACAGACAACCCGCCGCCGTTTGTGGGCGTGCGCACCTGGAGGGAGGTCGGGGTGACAACGACCCCGCGAGTCACCGAAGGCAATCGACCCGCGGCCGGCCGGCCGGGTTTGCCCGATCAGTTGCGCCAGGCGCCGAACCCCACGGCGGTGGAGCACGTCGTCATGCAATTGCGCGACGCGATCGTGTCGGGCGCTCTCCCGCCGGCAAGCCGCCTGGTCGAGCTCGACCTCGCCGAGCGCTTCGCGGTGTCGCGGGGGCCGATCCGCGAGGCGCTGCGCAAGCTCGAGTCGCAGGGCCTCGTGACCCTTCGCCCAAACCGTGGCGCGATAGTGCGTTCGTTGAACGCCGATGACGTGCTCGAGGTCTACGTGTTGCGCTCGGCCCTGGGAGTCATTGCGATCCGGCAGCTCATCGGAGCGGGTCTGGTCACCGACAAGGTGATCGCGCATCTGTCCAAGCTCGAGCAACGAGCGCGCAAGAAGAGCAACCGCAGGCAGCAGGCCGTTACCGTCGAATGCGACCTGGCCTTCCAGTCCGCGGTCGTCGACGCCTGCGGTCTGCCGCGGATCATCGCGCGATTCCGCGAATCCACTTCTGAAGTCATGCTGTTCGTGATGACGTCGGGAATCGTCTATCCGGACGTCGACCAGATCGTCACCGACCACGCGGACCTGCTCGAGATGATCATCAAACGTGATGGCGACCGTGCTGTCGACCTCTGGCGGACGCGCATGCACACGGCTGTGGAGGAGTTCCTGGCCCTCATCCCCGGCGGCGAAGCGCTCGGCGAGCAACGGCCCTGGCTCTGGCAACTGCTGGACGGCTAACGGATTCGATCTGCGATGCCGCTCTTGACACGCGATCGGGCCGCGAGTAAATAAATGTAAACAATCAGCAATCCTGCAGCCGTCGCCTTCGCTGGGTACTTGCCGGACCTCAGTTCGCGCAGTCCGACAACGAGGAACGACTACAACTTCAGCCACCGCGGTGTCCGGCCGCAGCCGATGAAGGGACGACCATGAGGTTGCTTCGAACGCTGGCGTGCTCTGCCGTTCTCGCCCTGACACTGGCAGCGTGTTCGGACTCTGGCAGCGCTAGCTCGAAGGACTACGAGTTCGCCGTCATCGGCCCGTTCTCCGGCCAGAACGCCGCCTTCGGCGATGACCTCAAGATGGGAGTGGCACTGGCCGCGGGTCAGATCAATGCAGCTGGTGGCATCAAGGGCCACAAGATCAAACTCACCTACCTCGACACCCAGTGCACGGCCACCCAGGCGGCGAACGTCGCGTCCAAAATCGCCTCGGATTCGTCGATATTCGCGGTCATCGGCGATGTCTGCTCCTCTGCCACACTCGCCGCGATTCCGATCCTGTCCCGGCGGGACATCACGATCATGTCGCCCGACTCGACCTCGCCGAAGATCACCGACGTCGTCAAGCAGAAGAACTACGCCAACTTCGCGCGCAATATTCCGACCGACGAGCAGATGGCCAAGCAGATGGTCACCCTCGCCACCGGCAAACTCCATGCCACGAAGCTCGGCGTGCTGTATGCCAGCGACGACTTCGGGCAACCGGTGTTGAGCTACCAGAAGCCGGCCCTCGCAGGAACCGGAGCCAGCATCGTCGACGCCGAGACCTACACGCCGGGCACCACGAAGGATTTCACCTCGCAGCTGTCCAAGTTCAAGAATGCCGGCGTCGATGCGCTGCTAGTCGACGGGTACTACAACGACGCCGGTCCCGCGGTCGCGCAGATGGCCCGCGTCGGGCTCAAGGGAATCCCCGTGATCGCGTCCGCAGGGGTCGACCAGCCCGACTACGCGAAGCTCGCCGGCGCGGCGGCCGAGGGCAGTTTCGTGTTCTCGTACTACAACATGGACAACCCGGCGAAGGCCAACACGCAATTCCGCACCGCCTTTGCCGCCAAGCACTCCACTGCGTCGGCAAGCCAATACGCCTACGCCGTATGGGGTTACGAGATCCCGTTCATTTACAAGAGTGCTATCGAAGCCGGTGGAACAAAGAAGGATCTTGCCAAGCACGTCAAGACGATCAGCTATGACGGACCTACCGGAACGAGCCGTTTCGACGGCAACGGCGACGTCATCGGTAAATCGTTGGTAGTCCTGGTCGTGCGGGGCGGGAACCTCGTGTTCGATGCAGATATGACAAGCGCGCTCAACAGTTAGCGCACGCCCCGCCGCTCCGCCCGACCCGTCAGTAGGAGGCGACATCGTTGCCCGGCATTCAGATCGTCCGCAGGCGGAGTCTTCGACCGAACTGGGACAGTCGAGACTCTGGCGTGCCGGGCCACACGCGGTGGGGCGTCACCCCGGTCGGCGGCCCGCCGGGATTCGAGCACATGAACCGTGATGACGGCGCGGTGGTCACTGACAACTGCACGGTTGGCCTGATGGTCTTTCCGTCCGGAATCTCGTCCCCCGGCGTGCACGTCCATCCGGAGGTGGACGAGGTGTACGTCGTGACGAAGGGTGACCTCGCGGTGGTCCACGAAGACGGCAGCGAGATCGTCATCGGCGTCTACGACGTCGCCTACATTCCCGCCGGCACTCCGCACGGGGTGCGCAATGCCGGGCTTGAGGACGGTCACCTGGTGTGGATCAAGACCGGTGTCGAACCGGTGGCGACATGAGCATTCCGTCTTCGGTCGCGGACCAATTGGTTCTCAATCAGCGATTCACGACCGCGAACGGCGATGACGTGGCATGGGACGTGTTCGGCGGCGGCGATCCGATCGTACTGGTGCACGGCTTTCCGGGCAGCCCAGTGACGTGGCGCCACCTGGTGCCGCGGCTCGCGACGTCCCATGCCGTCTACGTGTTCGGCTTGCTTGGCGTAGGCGAGGCGTCACGGCGGGACGACCAGCGGGTCGGGCTCGCCGATCAGGCACGGATGTTCACCGAACTGGCGAAGACATGGGGGCTCAGCGCGCCACCAGTCGTCGCCCACGACGCCGGGTGTGCGGTGACATTGGGGGCGCACCTGTTCGAAGGGATGGCCTTGAGCAGGCTGATGATGCTCGACCCGGCCATCGTGAATCCGAGCATCTCCGAGAACTCGCTGCACGCCCGGCGCTACCCGGAGGCCTATCACACGCTGCCCACGCGAATCCATGAACTGATCGTCCGCGCGCAACTGTCCACGACGACGGTCCGCGGACTGTCTGAAGAAACCGTGCGGGCCTACCTTGCGCCGTGGCTCGGCGCCGGCCAGCCGGCATATTACCGATTCCTCGAGCAACTCGACGTCGAATTCCTCGATCGGCTGGAAGCGGTCCTGCCTGACGTTACGTGCCCCACGTCAATCGTCTGGGGAGCAGAGGACAGCTGGATCTCGCCGAACAACGGGTTACGTATCCAGCGGGCCATCCCCGGATCGTCGTTGACGATGGTGCCCGGTGCGGGTCACTTCATCCTCGACGACGCACCCGACGAGGTCGCCGATCTCGTGATTGACATGATGCGGACCGGTTGACGTGCGACAGCCGGGCTACGCCGACGCTGATGCCGCGGCGGCACGCGCGATCTTTCACCAGCGGCTACCGCATCAGGCTCGGGAACAGATTCCGATCACCGACGTGGATTTGGGCTGTCCGGACCAGCCATCGCTGTCCGTGCGCATGTATTGCCCTCAGTCAACCGAACCGGTGCCGGCCGTCGTGTTCATTCACGGCGGCGGGTGGGTATTGGGGGAACTGGCGGACTTCGATCCACTGTGTTCGACTCTTGCGCGGCGAAGTGGTTGTGCTGTCGTTTCGGTCGGTTACCGGCTTGCGCCAGAGCACCGCTTTCCAGCCGCGGTCCAGGATTGCGTTCGGGCCCTGCGGTGGGTTGGGGCAAACGGTGAGCACTCCGGTCTCGATGTTGCCCGGCTGGCCCTCGTCGGTGACAGCGCGGGCGGGAATCTGGCGGCCGCGACGGCTCTTACCGCCCGCTCGCCCGCCGAGCCGCGGATTCGCTGCCAGTGCTTGATCTACCCGATTCTCGACCTGGCGATGGACAGCGAATCACACCGCTTGTTCGGCGTCGGCTATGGACTGACTCACCGTGAACTGGTGTGGTTTCGTGACCAGTACCTGGCCGATCCGGCGCAGCGCAACGATCCGATGGCCTCGCCTGCCCGGGCTGCCGATCTGCGCGGCTCACCAGACACGTTCGTCATGACGGCAGAGTTCGATGCCCTGCGCGACGAAGCCGAGAGCTACGCCGCGCGCTTGGCCGCGGACGGTGTGACGACCGTAGTGCGTCGCCATCCGGGCATGGTGCACGGATTCCTCGATGACTTCAACGAATTGCCGGCAGCCGACCGCGCCCTCGACGACGTGGCGGACTACCTGTGCAACACGCTTTCGGCCGGAGCGGCCGCGGAGCTGGCGTCGAGCACTTCAGGGGCACTCAGTGACTGAGTTCGTGCAGCTGATCGCCAACGGCCTGGCGGCCGGCTCGATCTACGCGTTGATCGCAGTCGGGTACACGCTGGTCTACGGCGTGCTCGGGCTGATCAACTTTGCGCACGGCGACGTGTTCATGTTCGCCACGTTCGCGACGGCGTCATTGATCAGCGGCGGCGCCCCGCCCTGGCTGGCAATCCTCGCCGGGTTGGCCACCGGTGCGGTGCTCGGCTTGATGGTCGAACGGTTCACGTTTCGGCCGTTGGCACAGGCCAATCGAATCGCGCCGACGATCACAGCGGTCGGGGCCGCGTTGATGCTGGAGAACGCCGCCCAGCTGATCTGGGGTGCCCAAACCAGACCGTTCCCGATGCGGATTCCGCAGGGCTTCTTCCACATCGGCGACGCGGTCATCACGGGTTTCCAGGTGGCGATCCTGCTGGCCGCGGCGGTAATGGCCGTCGCGCTGTACCTCCTGGTCCAGCACACGGCGTGGGGGCGCGGAATGCGAGCCATCCGCGACGATCCGCCTACCGCTGAACTGGTCGGGATCCCGGTCAATCGCGTCGTCTCGTCCACCTATGCTGTCGGCTCGATGCTCGGCGTCCTCGGCGGCCTCTTGTTCGCGGCGTACTACAACGCAATCGACATCAGCATGGGCTTCACCGGAAGCGTTAACGCCTTTACTGCCGCCGTCATCGGCGGGATCGGCAGTCTCCGCGGGGCATTCGCCGGCGGTCTGATCCTCGGCCTGTTGCAATCGTTAGCAGTCGGCTACATCGCCTCGGGCTTTCAAAACTCGATCACGTTCGTTGCGCTGATCCTCATCCTGTTGTTGCGTCCGAACGGGATCTTCGGAAAACAGGTGGTATCTCGTGCCTAGCGGCGTTGAAACGCTCCTGCGCAGGGCGACGTCCGCCGATGCCGTCCCGCGTCGATGGGGAGCCACCGCGTTTGGGTTCTTGTCGAAGCCGAGGGTGCGGGTGCCTGCCGCTGTGATCGGTGCCGTGCTACTGCTGGCCGCCCCGGGTTTCATGTCGGAGTACCGCCTGCACATCGCGACCCTGATCCTCATCTTCGTGCTGCTGGCGCTCGGGCAGAACCTGGTCACCGGCAACAGCGGTCAGGTGTCGATGGGACACGCGGCCATCTACGGTCTTGGTGCCTACGTGGCCGGCGTCTTGGGCGGAACCCACGGCTGGTCCGGGCCAGCAGTCTTCGCGACCGCGGTCGTATCGACGAGCGTGGTCGGACTGCTCGTCGCGCTGCCAGCTATCAGACTCTCCGGTGATTACCTGTTCATCGTCACCATCGGCCTGAACCTGGTGTTCCTCGACGTCGTCAATCAATGGGTGTCCGTCACTGGCGGCAGTACCGGCATCGTCGCGATTCCGCTGCTCGACCTCGGCCCGCTGCATATCCGCAGTTTCAAGGACTTCTACTACCTGACCCTGATCGCTGCCGCTACCGGGATCGGCGTCGTCGTCGCGCTGCTGCGGTCTCGCTTCGGCTCGGTGGTCGAAGCCACTCGGGACGATCCGCTTGCCGCGGCGGCGATGGGCATCGCGCTCACTCCGGTCCGAGTCTCGGTCTACGCGATCAGCGCCGGACTGGCCGGTCTCGCTGGCGCACTGCTGGCGTACTTCATCGGGTTCGTCGGGCCACAGGACTTCATCGTCCAACAATCGCTCGTGATCTTCGAGATGGCCATCATCGGTGGGCTGGGCAGCGTGGCTGGCTCAGTAGCCGGCGCGATCATCCTCATCGGTGGACCTGAACTGTTGCGTCCCCTGCAGCCTTACGCCGTCGGACTCGGTGGCTTACTCGTGATCCTGGTGATGGTGCTGCGGCCGCAGGGTCTGTTCGGCAAGACCAAGGTCCCCAACCTGATCAGGAAATGACGTGACCGACACCGCGCAGATCCCGGCAGGGCTGTCGGTGCAGGCCGTCCGGGTTTCCTATGGCGGGCTGCTCGCGCTGGATGGTGTGTCGCTGGATATCGCGCGCGGCGACGTGGTCGGGCTGATCGGGCCGAACGGCTCGGGCAAGACGACGCTGCTCAATGCGATCTCCGGTGCGCAGCAGGTGGATTCCGGGCACATCCTGGTCGAGGGCACTCGCGTTGACAACATGCGTGCGTATCAGCGCGCCCGGGGGGGTGTCGCCCGAACCTTCCAAACGCTTCGGTTGTTCGACTCGCTGTCGGTCATCGACAACATCGTCCTCGGCGCCCACCGCCGTCATCGGGACACATTGTTCGAGTCCTGCCTGCATACGCCGCGCGCCCGTAGAGAGCGCCGCCAGCACCGCGACCGCGCGATCGACCTCGTGGGAGTCTTTGGGACGCGACTGCTGCCGCGATTGAATCAACAGGTCACCACGTTGTCCTACGCCAATCGACGTCGCGTCGAGATCAGCCGCGCGTTCATGGCCGAACCGCGACTGTTGCTGCTCGACGAGCCGGCCGCAGGCATGAACCCGGCCGAGACGGAGGAGTTGGCCGAACATCTGCAGGCTCTCGCACGCCGGTCCGGCTGCACCATGCTGATCGTCGAGCACAAGCTGGAATTCATCGAATCGCTGTGTTCATCGGTGTTCGTCCTCGATCACGGCGTCCGACTCGCGCACGGCCACTCGCACGACGTGCGTGCGGACCCGCGGGTGAGGGAGGCATTTCTCGGTGTCGAATGAGCCATTGCTGGAGGTCCGGGCGATCACCGTGCGGTACGGCGAGATGACGGCACTACGCGACATCTCGTACCGAGTCATGCCCGGGCAGGCGGTGTGCCTGCTCGGCGGGAATGCGTCAGGCAAGTCGACGAGCATGAAGGCGATCTTCGGCACTGTTGCGCTGGCGGCAGGCGAGGTGTGGTGGGAAGGCAGACGGCTGGACCGGACGCCCACGTATCGGCGTGTTGGCGCCGGGCTCGCGGCAGTGCCCGAGGGGCGCCGGGTGTTCGCGACGATGAGCGTCGCCGAGAACTTGCGTACGGGTGCCACCGGTCGCCGCGATGCCGCGGGCATCCGCGATGACCTCGAAGAGATCTTTGACATGTTCCCGCGTTTGCGAGAGCGATCCGGCCAAGCCGCCGGAACGCTCTCCGGCGGGGAGCAGCAGATGGTCGCCATCGGCCGGGCACTCATGAGCCGTCCGAAACTGCTGTGCATGGACGAACCGTCGATGGGCCTGGCTCCGAAGCTCGTTCGGCAAAGCTTCCAAATGATCGAGCGAATCAGCGCACGTGGCACGGCCGTGTTCGTCGTCGAGCAGAACGCCCGTGCGGCGCTCGCGATCGCTGATTACGCATATGTCCTGGCTAGCGGCGCGATGGCTCTGGAAGGCCCGGCCGTCACTGTTATGGCCGATCCGTTGATGGTCGACGCATACCTCGGCCAGGCACCCGAGACAGCCGCAGACGCGGGAAGGTGATCGCCGTATGGGTCAGCCCTGGTGCCGGTGCCGGTGCTCGGTCGCGGAGACGAGGGCTTCTTTGATCGAGCGTGGCGAGAGCCAGCGCAACAGGTTCAACGCCGAGCCCGCCTTGTCGTTGGTGCCTGAGGAGCGAGCTCCGCCGAACGGTTGCTGGCCAACGATCGCACCTGTGGGCTTGTCATTCAGGTAGAGATTTCCCGCGGCAAACCGCAGCACCTTGGTGGCTTCCGCGATAGCGGCCCGCTCGTGGCCGAATACGGCGCCGGTCAGCCCGAACGGCGACGGCGCGCTCAACTGGTCGAGTATGTCGGGCCAGCGCGCATCGTCGTAGATGTGGAGGGCAAGCAGTGGACCGAAGAACTCCTGATGGAAGCTCTCGTGCCCCATCCCAGCAGACTCCACCAGCGTGGGCCGGACGAAGTATCCGACGCTGTCGTCACTTGTCCCACCTGCGAGAACCGTTACCGTACTGTCGTCCCGTAGTCGGGCTTGCACGTCGGCAAGCCGGTCGAAGGCGTGGCGATCGATCACCGCGCCACCAAAGTTTGCCAGGTCGCTGACATCGCCGTACTCGAGCTTCTCGGTCGTGGCCACCAGCGAGTCTCGCACGTCGGATTCCCACAGGGAACGGGGCAGATAGGCCCTCGACGCGGCCGAGCACTTCTGCCCCTGGTACTCGAACGCGCCACGCACCAGACCAGTTACGAGCTCGGCCGGATCAGCCGACGCGTGCGCAAGGACGAAGTCTTTGCCGCCAGTCTCGCCGACCAGCCGCGGGTACGCCCCGTAACTGTCGATATTCATTCCGACGGTCCGCCACAGGTGCCGGAACGTCGCCGTCGATCCGGTGAAGTGGATCCCGGCCAGCGCCGGGTGCGGCACGGCGACGTTGCTTACGGCGGCGCCGTCGCCCGTCACCATGTTGATCACCCCGTCGGGCAACCCGGCTACTTCCAGCAGCCGCATCGTGTGATGTGCAGCGAGCTGCTGCGTCGGCGAGGGCTTCCACACCACGACGTTGCCAAGCAACGCCGGTGCGGTCGGCAGGTTGCCCGCGATGGCCGTGAAGTTGAACGGAGTGATCGCCAGCACGAAGCCTTCGAGCGGGCGGTAGTCGGTGCGATTCCAGGTCAACGCCGGGCTCAACGGCTGCTGCTCGAAGATCTGCCGCGCGAAATACACGTTGAACCGCAGGAAGTCCGCGAACTCGCAGGCAGCTTCGATCTCGGCCTGTTGCACGGTCTTGGACTGGCCAAGCATGGTGGCCGCGTTGATCGTGTCTCGCCACGTCGTCGACAGCAGATCTGCCGCGCGCAGAAAGATCGCCGCGCGCTCGTCGAAAGGCAGCGCACGCCAGGCGGCAGCGACAGCCAGGGATGCGTCCACAGCATCCTGGACGTCCGCATCGCTGGCCTGCGCGCTGGTACCGAGGACCAGTTGATGCCGGTGCGGAGCCACGACGTCGAAGCGCGCACCATTGGCCATCCGCTGGGCCCCGCCGATCGTCATGGTCAGCTCGGTCGGTGCGGCCGCGAACTCGGCCAGCCGGCCCAGCACTGCGCGCGCAGCCGCGCTACCAGGTTCGTACGCCCGCACCGGCTCGTTCACAGCGACTGGCGGATGGGTGATGGCGTCCACGACTGTCAGCTCTCCGCGGCTTCGCGACGGGCTTGCGGGCCGAGGTAGGCCGCCTTCATGCCGCTGTCCTCGGCAACTTCGTTGGCTGGCCCCTCGAGCGCGATGCGGCCCGAGCTCAGCACATACGCCCAGTCGGCTACCTTCAGTGCCATACCCGCGTTCTGCTCGACGACGAAGATCGAGGTTCCGCGTTCACGGAGGCGGCCGATGAGAGCGAAGCTTTCCTTGACGAGCGCAGGCGACAGTCCCATCGACGGCTCGTCCATGCAGACGAGGCTCGGTCGGCTCATCATCGCCCGCGCTATTGCCAGCATCTGCTGCTCGCCGCCGGACAACGTCCCGGCGAGCTGGGACCGGCGCTCGCCCAGCCTCGGAAACAAGTCGTACATCTCTGCGATCAATGCGGCATCGCCGCTGCGATCGGCGGCTGTATATGCCCCAATTTGAAGGTTCTCGGTGATCGTCAGATGCTCGAACACCCGACGGCCTTCCGGGACTGCTGCGACGCCGTGGCGCACTCGCCGCTGGGTAGGCCACGACGTGATCCGCTCGCCCCGCCAATAGACCTCTCCGGTCGACAGCGGCACGACTCCGAAGATCGCTTTCATGCTGGTCGACTTGCCGGACGCGTTGCCGCCTAGCAGGCAGGCGACCTGCCCCGGGAACACTCGGTAGCTCACGTTGGTGAGTGCGCGCATTCCGCCGTAGCGCACGGAAATGTTGCGTAGCTCCAGTAACGGTTCACTCGACGCCAAGGAATGCCTCCACCACATCTGGGCTGTCTTGGACGTCCGCCGGCGGACCGGCAGCGAGGCACTTGCCGTGATCGAGCACGTAGACCCACGAACACAGCTCGAGAATCACGTCCATCTTGTGCTCGATCAATAGCACCGAGCATCCACAGGTCTGCATGAGCCGAGGTAGCTGCTCGACAAGTTCCCACGTCTCGTGCGGATTCATGCCCGCCATCGGCTCGTCCAGCAACAGCACGGTCGGTCGGAGCATCAGCGCGCGGGTGATTTCGACACGGCGACGGTTCGCATAGGACAGGCTCGCGACCGGATCGTTCAGCCGCGGAACGAGGCGATCGCCGAACACACTGAGGATCTCGACAGCGCGGTCGCGATGTTCGCGCCACTCGCGGCGGGCCGCCGGACTACGCAGCACCGACCCGACCAACGTGCTGCGGAATAACCTGGTCGCGCCGAGGACGGCGTTATCGATGACCGAGAGGCTGCCGAACAGCCGATTCGCTTGGAACGTCCGGGCGATGCCGGCCCTCGACCGGTGGTACGCGTCCAGCTTGTCGACCGAGCGCCCGTCCAACTCGACCTGACCGGCGTGGGCCGGCTGGTTGCCGCTGATGACGTTGATGAGGCTGGTCTTGCCGGAACCATTCGGGCCGATCAGCCCGGTGATGCGGCGGGGCTCGACGTTGATGGATACTCCGTCGAGCGCCCGCACGCTGGCGTAACGAACCTCGATATTGCGCGCTACGAGGCTGCCTGGCGGTCGCTCATCGGTTCCGGCGTCTACGGTGCGATCCTCGGTCGTTGTCATCGCCGCACCAGCGAAGTCATCCGGACGCTGCCGACCAAGCCCTGCGGCCGCCACACCATCAAGATCAGTATTGCGACCCCGCCGATGCCCACGCGGTAGTCCTGCACCGAGCGCAGGGCCTCCGGCAGGATAACCAGCAGCGCAGCACCCACGATCGAGCCGACGACGTTGCCGAGGCCACCAATAATCGCCATCTCGAAGATGAGCAGCGACACCAGGAACTGGAAGCTCTGCGGGCCGACGAAACCCAACTGGAATGCGAGGATGGAGCCGGACATGCCGGCCATGCCCGCGCCGACGCTGAACACGATGATTCGCGTACGGACCAGGCTCATCCCGCTCGCGAGCGCGGCCGTCGGGTCGTCGCGGACGGCCTCCACGGTCTTGCCGAATCGCGAGTGCACGAGCAGCAGTGCGACGATAACGCTCAGCGCTGCGGCTGCGAGCGCGAGATAGTAGAACCGGTCCTGGGTGCGCAGCTTGATGCCGAACGGGGACGGAACGGGTACACCCGGAATTCCGGATGCGCCGCCGGTGAATCCGGTCCACTGGGTCACCACGTCGAGGAAGATCAGGTTCAACCCGATCGTGACGATGAACAGGTAGTCGCCGGAGATGCGGATCGCCGGCAGACCTGTCGCGAGGCCGACGAACGCGGTAACGAGGATGGAGGCCAGGATCGTGACCACCGTGCCCCAGCCGTTGTCAACGGTCAGGATCGCCGTCACATACGCACCGGTTCCGTAGAACGCGGCGTGGCCCATTGCGACCTGCCCGCTGTTACCGGTGATCACGTTCTGGCCGACCACGAGCGGAATGAAGATGAGTGCGTCGATCGCCATCCGCAGATAGAACTGGTTCTTCAGATACATTGGGAGGAACAGCAGCGCGACGCAGCAGATCACGATCGAGATCGCCCGAAAGCGACGGTCGCGCGCGACGTTCTGCAGCGCAGACGCGATGCGGACCAGACCGTTCGACACCGTCGTTGCCTCCGGCGCATCGACGGGATCGGCCATCGACGGATCGATGACCACACCCTTCCCTGTCATGCTCATGCTCGCACTACTTCGGCCTTGCCGAGCAGACCGTTCGGCCGCACGACCAGAATCACGATCAGCACCGAGAACGTGATCGCGTTGGTGTAGCCAGAGGAGATGTACGCGACGCCGATGGCCTGGATGAGGCCGAGCAGGAGACCGCCGACGAACGAGCCGGTGACGTTGCCGATCCCGCCGATCACCGCGGCCGTGAATGCGAACAGCGTGCCTTGGAATCCCATCGAGACGAAGATGCTGTGGAAATATGCGCCGTAGAGGACGCCGGCGGCTACTCCGAGCACGCTGCCCCACGCGTATACGGACGCGACCAGGCGATTCACCGGAAGGCCCATCAGTTCGGCGGTCGGCAGGTCGTCGCGTATCGCGCGAACCATCCGTCCCCACTGGGTCTTCGTGACGAAGAGGTAGAGCAGCACGGCGAGGCCAGCGGCCACCCCGAAAACGATCAGATGCATCGAACGAATGGTGATGCCGAATAGGTGGAAGGTCTTGTCAGGAATCGGGGTGTCGAACCGCCTGGTGCTCGGCCCCCAAATGCGGAGGGCGACATTGTCGAGCACGAGCGCTGCACCTACTGCTGACACTGTCGGAGCAATCCGGTTGGCTCCTCGAAGCGGGCGATAAGCCAACCGCTCTACGAGAAGGCCAAGCATCGCGCCAGTCGCCAGACCGATGATCACCGCGAAGACGAACGGAACCCCTTCGGTCAGCATCGCGAATACGACGTAGGTGCCCATCATGTACACGTCGCCATGCGCGAAGTTGATCAACCCGAGGATGCCGTAGACCAAGTTGTATCCGACCGCGATGAGGGCGTAGATCGCGCCCACCGCCAGTCCGTTGACGAGCTGCTGTGCAAGGTAGGTCATTGCTCAATTCGCCTGCCTCACAGTCAGGTTGCGCGTGCGTCGAATGACGGGCAAGACGTCAGCCTCCGCTTCCACTGACCGCATCGGTCAGAGCTTGATCGACGACGAACCTGCCGTCCTTCACCGTCAGAACGACGCCGGCCTTGCCCGCGACGTCACCGTTGGATTCGAATTTGGTTGTGCCCGTCGGGCCGTTGTAGGTCACTCGCTTGACCTTGTCGATCAGGTTGGATTTCGATGCTCCGGCCTCGATCGCGCTCTTGTAGATGAAGGGAAGCTCGTAGCCGTAGGCGGCTTGTTCATTGGGAAGCACGTGATATCTGGCCCGATAGGCGGCCACGAACGACTTGTTGGCCGCCAGCGGGTTGTCGGAGTTGTAGTACGAAAACACCGTCGAGCCTTCGGAGGCCTTGCCGGCCAGGCTGACGAAGTCGGGGTTGTCGACGCCAGCCGTCGAGATCGTGGGGACTCCCTGCAACCCGGCACCGTCGAATTGTGATACCGCGAGTCCGATGTCGTTGTAGTAGCCGACCAAGAGAACGACGTCGGGATGTTTCGACGCGATCTTGGTCAGTGCCGGGGTGAAGTCCTTGGTGCTGCCTGGTGTGAACGTCTCGGAATCGACGATTTTGGCGGATGTCGACTGCGTGCCGGACTGGATCCCCTGCAGGATCGGCTGGCCGAAGTCGTCGCTCGCGGAAAGCACCGCGATCCTCGTCTTTCGCATCACCTTCGTGGCGAGCGTGATGATCTTTGTGGCTTCCTGGCTGTCCGACGGAATCGTGCGCGCGAAGTTGTCGAACCGGCCCGTCAGTTTCGGCGACGTCGTGTCGCCCGCGATGTCAGCCAGCTTGCTGCGCTGCAGGACCGGCAACTCGGCGAGCGCAGCCGCGGAACACACCGGGCCCATCACGGCGAAGAACGAGCCGTCCGCGACGATCCGGGACGCAACGTTTGCACCCTCGGTCGGTTCACACTTGTCGTCATAGAACTTCAGCGAGATCTTCTTGCCCTTGATACCGCCCGCGGCGTTGATCGCCGCTGCGGCCAGGTTGGCGCCGTTCTTCAGGTTCTTGCCGTATGCGGCGTTGTCGCCGGTCAGCGGAGCCATGACGGCGAACTTCATCCCGCCGTCTGCCGAGCCGCCGGAGGAACTGCACGCGGTGAGGCTCATCGCGACCAGGCATGCCGACAGACCGCAGGCCAGAATGCGTCCTTTCATTGCGAGCTCCGTTCGTGAGGCTGCGTTGGGCACTGCTCAACGCATGTAGATCCCGCCGGCGATGACGAGCGTCTCGCCGGTCATGTACGAGCCGCGCTGGCACAGAGACAGCACCCAGTCGACGATCTCGTCAGGTGCAGCTGCGCGCTGCAGCGGGACGGCGGCCAGAGCCGCGTCCATCCGACCGGTGGCGCGGTTGCCCGGTGTATCGACCCAACCCGGCGCGACGCCGTTGACGACGATGCCGTCCGGCGCGAGTTCGATGGCCAGCGACCGCGTGATCGACACGATCGCCGCCTTCGACGCGCTGTAGAGCAGTTGCCCCGGCGACACGGATAGCGCGTCGATCGAGGCGAAGTTCACGATCGCCCCGCCGTGGGCGTGCTTTCGCAGATACGGCACGGCCGCTGCGATTGCGTTCAGCGTCCCGAGCACGTTCACGTCGAATATGCGGCGGTAGGTCGCTTCGGTGACGTCAGCGAGGGTGGTCGGCGGGTAGATCCCTGCGGCATTGATCACCGCGGTGAGGCAGCATTCGTCCGGCATGGCCATCGCGATCGCCGACTCGAGCGCGTCGCGATCGGTGATGTCGACCGGACACGCGACGATCCCCGCACTGACCTGATCGACCAGTCCCGCGAGACCGTCCGGTTGCACGTCGACAGCGACTACATGCCAACCAGACGTCGCGAGCCGGACGGCTGTTGCGCGGCCCATGCCGCTCCCAGCGCCGGTGACGATCGCCGCCTGCTGCAGGTCCTGCTCCGCCGGCGCCGTCATTGGCCGAGCTTCGAGGTGAGCAGCGACTTCTTTTCGCCGTCGACCAGTTGCAGGTGGGCAAGGACATCGGCGACTGCGTTGCGTCCGGACTCGGGCGGTTGCTGGAAGCCGACCCGGCTGGGGCCGACCCCGTCGCGGTGCAGTCGGTGCAGCAACACACCCAACTCGAAAGCCATCCGAGTGCAGTCGTACACCGGGACGTCAGGACGCCCACTCACGTGGGTGTAGCCGGCGTGCGACAGGGTCGGGCCGAGGTAACCGCAGCCGACCAAAATGGCGTCAGCGCCCGCGTCGACAGCTCGCTGGGCTACACCGTCGAAGCGCTCGACGAATGCCGCGGGCTCGGTCACAGCATCCTGGACGTCCTCGTGGGTTGATTGTGGGTCGAGCCACCACACCGGCGGCTGCAGCATCTTCGCCGCCATCCCGAAGTCGCGGAGGTCGCGTTCGAAGCCCCAGCGCAGGCCTTCGGCGACGGTCACGATCGCGGGTCGCTGGGCAAGGACGTTGCCTACAACTGCCGACGCCTCGGCCACACCCGTCACCGGAATGTCCAGGTGCGCGCGCGCCGCATGGATGGGCATTGCCCAGTCATTGAAGATCACCAGGTCGGCTTCGTACTCGGCCGCGACCTGTGCGGCCACCAGTCCAAGCGTCTCGCTCAGCAACCGCGGGGCAAGTTGCCGCACGCCGCCCGCGGCTCGCGGGAAGGCGACGTAGGACACGTCGAATTTATCGCCTGCCTGCTCCTTGAGGTAATCGTCGAGAAACGTCCACAGTCCGTTGAGTCCGGGGCGTGCTTCTGTCCCCTCCACCCAGACGAGATGCGGTTTGCCGTTCACAGAAAAAGCCTTCCTACTTGCGATCGGATTCGATCGATTACGCGGATTGTAAACAATTTACGATATGCCTGATTCGTTACGTTGGTCAACGGCTGGTTCGGGCACAACGGCCTCGCATGCGATCTCGACCAACATGTCCGGGTGCGCCTGCGCGATCACGACGACGAGCACGCTGGCCGGAAACGGGGGCGAATAGAGCTCGCCCCGAAGTTTCGCGAATGCCCGGACGTCCTCCGGTCGCCGCACGAACACCTGCTGGCGCGCGATGTGGTCGAGCGCGCTCCCACCGGCCGTCAGCACCCGGTCCAGGTTCGCAACCGTCTGCCTGATCTGGGCTTCGATGTCACCGACGCCCACGACGGCTCCATGCTCGTCGAACGGTGCGATCCCACTCGTGTAGATCATCGACCCGACCCGCACTGCCTGCGCATACGAGGCGTCCGTGGTCCACGGCCAGTCGTCCAGCACGATCTCCTGCACGGTCATCTGATCACCTCATCGACATCGCTTCGGCCGGCTCGCGCGAGAGGGTGCGGGGGCCGAGCGATTCGAAGCGCTCCAGCCGGTAGGGCGACAGGTCGACCTCCGGCGAGCCGCCGAGCAGCACCTCCGCCACGTCCTGTGCCAGGCCGGGCGCGATCGCGAGTCCGTGCCCGCTGAAGCCCGCCATCGTGTACAGGTTCTCGAAGTGCGTCCAGTCGGCGATCGGGTTCTCGTCGGGTGTGAGTTCCAGCATGCCGGACCACCCGTGCGTAACCACGGCGTCGTCGAAGCTCGAGAAGCGACTGATGAGTCGCTGTACCAGCAACTCGGCTTTCCCGTAGTCGAAAGGCACGTCCCACGACGGCGTGCACGCATCGTCGGCGTCGGTTCCGGCCACAAACGCCTCGGCGTCGGCATGGAAGTACGTCTTGCCGTTGTCGAAGTCGATGGTCACCGGGCAGTCTTTCGGCATTCTCCCAACACCGCTGACTTCGAAGCACTGCGAGCGCCACGGGACGATCGGCAGCTTTGCCCCGTACATGGTCGCGACCTTGTTCGCCCACGCACCCGTGCAGTTGACCACGGTGCCGGTCGCGATCGTCTCGGTCGAGGTCAATCGCACGCCATCGATGCGCTCACCTCGCCGCTCGAATCCGATGACGGGCGTTTGCGAGCGAATGCGCACGCCTCGCCCACGTGCTTGCGCCGCAAGCGATGAGACGAGCGTGTGCGGATCGAGATAACCGTCGGTGGGGCAGAAGGTTGCGCCGACGAGGCCGTCGGGACGGACGCCGGGCACCATGTCCGTTGCCTCGTCGACGGACATCCATTTGGACGGGACCGCCAACTCGTTCTGGAGTCGGATCGCATCCTTCAGCGACGGCTCTGCAGCGGCCTGAGAAATCATGAATAGGTAGCCGACCTGCCGATAGCCGAGTTCGGTACCGCGGTCGCGAAGCCCCTCCAGCAAAGCGACCGTCCGTCGAGCCAGCCGGATGTTGATCTCCTGGCTGAACTGCTGCCGGACCCCGCCGGCGTTCCGCGCGCTCGATCCCCCGCATACCTGGGTTGCCTCGACGACCGTCACCGACGCGCCGCGGGCAGCAAGGCGTTCGGCGACAGCCACACCGGCCACGCCGGCACCGATCACGACGAAGTCTGGACTCGGTTGGGACATCGGTTCCACCCCGTTTCGCTGGAATCAGGCTCGAGATGCTCCGACGCTTTCTTCGACGTGCATGCCGGTCATCGCCAGGGCTGTCGAGACGACCTGTGCGACGGTGGGTGCGATCGCCTCTTCGAGTACGGGCGAGAACGGCACGGGCGTGTCCGCCGCGGAGATGCGGACGGGAGCAGCCTGCAGGTCGCCGAACAGGTTCTCGGTCACGAGGGCGCAGAGTTCGGCACCGACCCCCGCTGTGCGCACGTCCTCACCCAGCGTGATCAACCGTCCGGTCTTCGCCACGGACGTAAAGATCGTCCCGGTGTCGAGAGGGGCCAGGCTGCGCAGATCGACAACCTCGACGCTGACGCCGCGGAGTTCCAGCACTTGCGCCGCGGCGACGGCACGGCGCACGGCTCCGGAGTACGCGAGGACGGTGATGTCGGTGCCGGCACGCACGATTGACGCACGGCCAAACGGAATCAACTCCTCCGCCGGCGGGCGTGGACCCGATTCTCCGTACAACATCGCGTTCTCGATGAAAACGACAGGGTCGTCGGAGCGAATCGCGAATTTGAGCATGCCTTTGGTGTCGGCGGGCGAACTCGGCGCGAGGACGACCAGACCGGGCAGGTGCATCAACCACGACTCGGGCCGTCCGGAGTGGTGACATCCGGACGACCGACCGAACACGTTGACGGTGCGCAGCGTCATCCGCGGGACGGCGGCACCCCGCGATACGTAGTGGATCTGGCTCATGTGGTTGGCGATCTCGTCCATGCAACACCCGAGGAACGCGGAGAACATCACTTCGACGATCGGCCGCTGCCCAGCGATCGCCGCACCCAGAGCGGCGCCGACCATCGCGTCCTCCGAGATCGGCGTGTCTTTGACTCGACCAGGCCCGTACTTCGCGAACAGTCCGCGCGTGGTAGCGAAGTTGCCGCCCATGGCGCCGACGTCCTGCCCCATCAAAAAGACGGTCGGGTCGCGTTCGATCTCCTCGTCCATCGCTTCGATGACCGCGTCGCGGACGGTGAACTTCATTGCGTCGCTCCTCGCTGGGAGGGGCGCACGTGCGCGAACGCGTCCTCCGCGGCTGGCTCAGGGCTCGCGAGCCCAAACTCGACGGCCCGTCTGACCATGGCGTCCACGTCTGCCGTCATCGAATCGACATCGCCCGGGGCGAGCAGTCCGCGTTCCAGGAAATCTTCCGTCGCGATCCGCAGCGGGTCGCGTGCGGTAGCGGCCGCGTAGTCCTCCTTTGGTCGATAGTCCTGGGCGTCGCCCTCCTCATGCCCGTAACCACGAGGGCAGTCGAAGATCAGCAATGTGGGGCCGTCTCCGGCGCGGGCCCGGGAAACTGCGCGACCAGCTGCGGCGTAACAGGCGGCGACATCTTTGCCGTCTACGAGGTCACCGGGGATGCCGTAGCCGGCCGCGCGGTCGATCAGCGCCCCGGAGGTCGAGGCGGGACGCGGTACCGAGATCGCCCAGCCGTTGTCGATCACGGCGTAGATGACGGGCAACTTCCAGATCGCACCGAGGTTGACGGCCTCATGGAACGAGCCGCGGTTGGCTGCTCCGTCGCCGAAATACGCAACCGCCACGCCCCCGTCGCCGGTCGCCTTATGGGCCAGGCCCACGCCGGTCATCGTGGCGATGTTGCCGCCCACTAAAGGCGAAGCCGGCAACACGTTGGTTTCCCAGTCGCCGATGTGCAGCGATCCCGCTACGCCGCCGAGCAGGCCGTCGCGCCGGCCAAGCACCTCGGCCATCATGCGCAATGGATCCACGCCCTTCGCGAGCGCTTGGCCATGCCCGCGGTGTGTCGCCGCCACGTGATCGACAGCGTTCAGATTGCCTTGCACGCCGGCGTGCACCGCTTCCTCACCGATCGCGGGGTGAATGAAGCCGGGGATCAGATTGCGCTGGTACAACTCGACCATCGCCGACTCGAACTTGCGGATCAACAACATGATCCGCAGCATCTCGGCTGCCTTTCCGGCGCTGAGGTTCGTGTCGCTCGCTGCCGCAACGGTTTCTATTGTCACCTGAGCCTTCCTTCCCTCACCGTGACGCCAGCGCATCGGACAAGGCATCGCAATAGTTCGCCGCGTCGACCCCGTCGACGGCGCGATGGTCGCAGGTCAGGACCGCCTCCGCCCGGTCTGGCGCGTGTACGCCCACGCTCCCGATCGCGAGCGTTACCGTCGTCCCCGGATACAGGACGGCGCTGAACCAGCGCACGCCGGGGCGGCCGATATTCGAGATGACGAGAGTCGGCCAAGCCGTCGCATCGCCTGGCAGCGCGCCCTTGCCGACGAGCTTCATCAGCTCGCGACGGCGCTCGTGCAGTTCAGCCAGGTTCATCAGGTCCGGGTCTTGGAAGACGAGGGGCAGCAGCGCATCGTTGTCACGGACGAGCAGGCCGACCCGCACGTCCTCGTACAGCAGTACGTCGTCGTCGCGCACGCACGCGTTGACCACAGGCACCGCCCGCGCAGCACTGGCTGCCGCGGCGATGAGCAAGTCCGAGGCCGTCACCCGGTCAGGTCTCGGGCGCGACGGCAGCGGCAACTCGACGGCCAGCTGGAACGTCGGCACGGCGGCGGCCCATATGGTCGATCGGTTGCCAGCCACTCTGGCCCGCGACGGCTGGGCGGGGCGGGTGGTGGGCTCGGCTGCCTGCACGGGTGCCACAGCCGTGGCCTCGGCGGCCGGAACCGCACGCTCCACCGCGCGCAACACGTCCTCTTCGATCACCCGCCCGCCGGAGCCGCTGCCGCGTACTGCGTTGATGTCGATGCCGAACTGCTCGGCCAAGTCCGCGGCGGCAGGAGCCACACTCCGGTTCATCTGCTGGCTGCTGAGCACCGAAGCGGTCTCGTCGTCCGACGTCTCAAGCGTGGCGATCACATCACCGGCCGACGCGAACTGCCCGGCAACGACCAAGACCTTCGCCAGCCGCCCGGACACCGACGCGTCGACGACCACCTGCGACTTTTCGGTCTCCATCAGGAACAGTGGTTCACCGGCGACAACCGTGGCGCCTTCGTCGACATACCACTCGATGAGCTCAGCCTCGGTCATCGTCAACGAGTTCTTCGGTAGGACTACATCCACGAAAGGCACTCCCAAAATAGAAGATTGTTTACAATCTGGAGGTTCTCGTCGAGGATGTCAAGGGGCGCCGACGCGATGCCGAGCGAGCAAACGGGAAAGACCAACTGATCGACCGAGTCGAGAGGAACCTGCGCAATGACGGATACCCGCTGGGCATTGGTCGTCGGCGGATCCCGCGGGCTGGGCGCAGCCTGTGCCGAGCACCTCGCCGTCCGCGGCCACTCGATCGTCTTCACGTATCACCAGAACGTCACCGCGGCCGATGCGACGACAAGAGAGCTGCTTGCCGCCGGAGCGCCCGCCGTGCAGAGCCTCGCGATGGACCTGTCCGACCCCGTCGGCTGCGAACGTTCGGTTTTGGCGTTGATCGACGAGATGGGCGCGCCGCATTGCCTCGTCCACTCCGCGGCCGAGTTGCTGCGCGCCGCAGTGGCGGACACAGACATCGACACGTTCGCGCGGACGATGACCACCAACTGCACATCGGCTTACGCTGTGGCCCGCACCGCCGGCCTCGCGATGCACCGGGCGGGCGGTGGATCGATCACGGTGCTGTCATCTGTGATCGGCCCGCTCGGGGTCCGCGACCGTGTCGCCTATGCCACGTCCAAGGCCGGTCTGATCGGCATGACGAAGGCGCTCGCTGTCGAACTCGCACCCGTCGTTCGCGCGAACGCGATCATGCTGGGGACGTTCGCGACGGACATGAACGAAGCACTACAGCGCGATGCCGGGGCGCTCCACGCGCTGCAAGCGCGGGTACCGCTTGGACGCCTCGGCGATGCGAACGAGGTCGGCCGCGTGGCCGCCTTCCTCGCCGACGAAGCCAGCTTCGTCACGGGCGCCGTCTGGGAGGTGGACGGCGGTGTGTCCGCGCGGCTGGCTACGCCGTCCGGAGATCCCACCGCTACACCGACAGCCTCGGCCACGGCTCGGTCAGCGCCCGGCCGTCCGGGATGACGTCGGGGCGTTCGCGGACCACTGCGTAAAGGGCGACAGCCGTCCCGGTCGAGGTGCTCGAGCTGCGGGATGCCGAGGGCTTCCGGCCGACGCCGACGCGGTCATGACAGTTCGCACTGCCGCGAAGGCAACCAAGCACGAAGCGGGCCGCTCTGTCAGCCGCTCAGGCGGGGAATCGCGCGACAGAGCCCTTGAGGATCACGGAGCCCGGCGGTAGCGTGTGTTCACGATATGATGGCTTCATCATATTATGATGTATAGAGCGGGCCTGGCAGGCTGCGGCCCTTCGGAGGGGTTTCGATGTGGGTTTCTTCGCGACGCCGTACTCGCGACGCGGTTAGCACGGCGACAATTTTGGCCTCGGTCGCACTACTGGTGTTTTCGGCCACCGGGACCGCGGCTGCGACGTCGCCGGCTCAGCACCGTGCGGCCTCCCAGCAGCCCTTGACCATCGAGGGTGAATCGCCTGCTGACACCAACATCCCGACTGCCAGTGATGCGAGAGCGTCGGGCGGTGCGTATCTCGCCCTCGAGACTTCTGTGCAGCCCGGGCCGCGGGGGTGGTACGCCACCTACGGCGTGGATGTCGACTCGCCAGGGGTCTATGAAATCCAGCTGGTCGCGACATCGCCGCTCGGCGTTGAGCGCTCTCAGACCGGAAGCTCGTACTTCAACCTGTCCGTCAATGGGAATGCCTACACGCAGGTCGGCAAGTCGGCACCGGCGTGGGCGAGCTTTGATAACGCCCACGCCTGGGGGGAGCTCTATGTGCTTCGCCTCGACGACATTGAGCTCAAAGCGGGCCGCAACACGATCAGCCTGATGGTCGATGAACGACGCGTGATGCAGGCCCCCGCAATTTACCGATTCTTTCTGGACCGCATCATTCTGACACCGACCGAGGTGGCATTGAAGGACATCCACGTCGGCGATCCGGCCACCAATGTCGGTACCTACCGCGGACCATCCGCAGATCTGCAGTTCGCGCTCAACGCCCACACGCCGGAGCCGCAGACGATCGACTACAGGGTGACCGACTACTTCGCGAACGACGTCGCGCAGGGCAATGTCACCGTCCCGGAAGGGTCGACATCGGCATCGGTGGCTCTATCCGGGCTCCCGCCCGGCAACTACCGCGTGGTCGGCAGCCTGCGGTCGTCTCATCAGGTAGAGGTCGTCGGCTATTTCGCGCGGCTGCCGAAGGCGAATTCCATACCCGCTCGCGACAGCCGGTTCGGGATCAACACCGCGGCTGCGGAGCTGGTTCCGTCGTCACGGCTCGAAGCGTTCGCGGCCGCGATGAAGGATGCCGGCGCGGGCTATGTACGTGATCAGCTCTACTGGCCCGTCGCAGAACCCGAGCGAGATGTGCACTACTTCGATCAATACAACCACTTCGCGGCTGCATTCCTCCGCCAAGGCCTGAGAACCGTCACCTATTGGGGCTTTGCCGGTGGCGCGGGCTCGGGGGTGTCCGCAGGTGCGCCGACATGGGCGCGATCGGGTACGTCGCCGCTACCGGGTGATCTGCGGGATGCGTACGACTTCGCGAAGCAACTCGCCAAGCAATCGCGCGGGGCAGGAGGCTACGCTCTCGAATCCTGGTCAGAGCCAGACCTCGGATCGGACTCGACCACTGGCGATCAACATGCTGCGTACACCAAGGCTGCGATGCTCGGAATGTACGAAGGCTCTCGCCGGGTCGTCCGGATCGGGAATGCGACCCTCCCGCTCCCCGAGTCCGCCGGCCCGAACTGGGAGTTCCAGCAACTCCTCATGCAAAACGACGTGACTCGGTACGCCGACGTGTCGAACTTCCATGGCTACGCGTTCGACGCAGCACATCCAGACTTCCCGGCCCAGGCTGACCTCCAGCGCGAGATGAGCCGCACCTACGATGCCAGCACACAAACGTGGATGACCGAGTCTGGAATCTTCCTCCCCGGGCAGCCAACGCCGCCGGACGAGGACGTCAGCCCCGATCGCCAACGGGAGCAAGCGCAATACCTCGTTCGGTCGTCCGTGCAAGATCTTGCGGCCGGCACGGACAAGCACTTTTGGTTCAGCGGCATGCCCTTCGACTGGGACGCGAGCGGACTGTACTTCGGAGCCCTCACCCGAGAGTTTCAGCCGCTTCCTTCGTACAGCGCACACGCGGCAATGACGTCGATCCTCGGCAAGGCCGATTTCGTGCAGACAGAACAAGGCTTGCCGGCGGGCGTCTCCGGATACACGTTCAGGAGCGATGACCGCGTGATCACGGTTGCCTGGTCGGCCGAACCGCAGACGGTGAGCTTGCCGGTCTACGGCCGGGACGGGCACGTCTACAACATCATGGGCGACGAGGTGGAACGCCGCGGGGCCCGTGGCGGGCCGATCGAGGTGAAGCTCTCCCAAAACCCGATCTACGTGGTTTCGCAGGGAGCTCGCGGGCTACCGAAACAGCGTGACGATCAAGGGCCGCGAGCCCGTTCTCGCGATCTCTCTCCGGCTGAGCACATCGTGCTCAGTCAACAGTGGGGTCCCGACAACCAAGCTCCTGCGAAGCCGGCCGCCGCGACGGGCTACCGCCTGGACAAGACGACCACCATGTCGCTCGAGGTCTACAACTTCAACCCGCAGGCCCGGTCCGTGACGGTGGCGCCACACGTGTGGGGCGGCTGGTCGATCACACCCGGATCTCGGCCGGTGACGGTGCCAGCCTTCGGCCGCACATCGATCGAGTTCACCGTCTCGGCGGCAGGTGGTGTCGAGCCCGGCGTCGACTATCCGATCGTGTTCGACGCCGGCCTGACCGGCGGCAACGACGTGCCGCCATCCGTCGGGCGCATCCAGCTCAAGGGCGGCACGAGCGGCGCTCCGCTCCCCCTTTCGCCGTCCATCACCGACGTCTCTCCGTCGGCTGGCACGACGGTTGCGGGTCCCCGCGTGCAGCTCCACGCGGAGATTCGCGATGCCCTATCTGGGGTCGATCCAGGCCGAGTAACGCTTGAGATCGACGGCGTGCGCGTGCGGAGCAGGTTCGACCCGGCGAGTGGCCGCCTGACTGCCACCCTGAACCTGCGGCCCGGACGGCACGACGCCTGGATCCGCGCGTACAACAACGCGCATGCCCCCCGGGCGACGTTGGTCAGCTTCACGGTAGGGCGTCGGTGAGCCCGGCTCACGCCGGACACGGATCTCTGATGCGCAGGCGTGTCGTCGTAACCGGCGCGGCGAGTGGGATTGGCCAAGCAATCGCGGTGGCGATGGCGAAGGCCGGGGCCGACGTCGCGATGCTCGACATCGCCGACGAGCGGGCGGCGCGTGAGACAGTGACGGCGGTGCGCGAGCACGGCGGCCGCGTCCTGAGCGTCGAAGGTTCGACGGGCTCGATCGACGACGTCGAGACGTTCGCCGATCGCGTCGAGGGGGAGTGGGGCCGCGTCGACGTCTGGGTCAACAACGCCGCGCGGATGACGGCGGGCGACTTCCTCGAGACGCCCACCGACGAATGGCAGGCCGTCATCGACGCGAACGTTGGCGGCTACTACCACGGCTGTCGCGCCGCGGCTCGTCGGATGCGACGGCGAGGAGGACGCATCGTCAATGTCGCGTCGGTTACCGCGACCCGGCCGATCGCGGGAATGAGCGCCTATGCGACGTCGAAGGGCGCCGTCCTCGCACTAACTCGAAGCCTCGCGGTGGAACTAGGACCGCTCGGCATCACCGTCAACGCGGTATCCCCGGGCGCCGTCGTCACCCCACCGACGGCGGAGGCGCACCGGGGGCCGCTCGGCGACGTCTACCGGGCGATCATCCCGCTGGAGCGGCCCGCCGAGGCAGCGGACGTCGCTGACACCGTCGTGTTCCTCGCCTCCGACGCGGCGCGCTACGTCACCGGAGCCGAGCTGCTCGTCGACGGCGGTCTGACCGCCAACGGCAGCGCGGGGTTCTTCCCGACCGCATTGGTGGCCCCGCGAACGCAGCTAGCACCCTGACGCGATACAGAAGCTCGGTGCAGGAGCCTAGGCAATATGCGTTTTGATCGGTGATCGCGATTGGTGCTCGTAATCTGACGGATCTCGGGACGACCCCAGCCACGCATCTCGACGGCGTCGGCCGTTTGCACGCGTCGCGCTGGACGGTCCTACACGATTCAATCGCCTGGACGGGTTCGTTGGCGTCAGGACGACTTGGCGGCGGCCCGTAGAGCGCTCTCCGCCTTAGCGGTGTACAGCTCCAGGACATGCTCCATGAAGGCCGTTCCACTCAACCCGTGCCCGGAGTCGAACCACTCCACGGTGATGTCTTTTCCGAGGTCTCGCATTAGTGTCTCGTAGGCTCGCATCTGCCCTGGTGGAGTCCGCGTGTCGTTGGTGCCTTGCAGGATCACCAGGGGGGCACGCACGTTGGCGGCGTAGGTGATCGGTGAACTCCGCTTGTAGCGCTCGGCCTGCCGCTCGGGTGGCCCGCCGAACCAATTGGCGATCGCGGCTTGGAGGGCTGGCGAGGTCTGCTGGTACGTCGCATGCCAGTCCGCGATGGCGACCGACGCGAAGCCGCCGGCCCACAGTTCAGGTTGGCGGCCGAGACCGTGCAGGGTGAGGAATCCCCCGTAGGACGTCCCGGTGAGGAAGATCTGGCCCGGCGACGAGATGCCCTCACCGACCAGGTACGCATGGACGGCCGCCATGTCCGCGAGTTCAAGTTCACCGATCCGTCCCCAGATCTGTTCGGCGTAGGCCGTGCCCCTTCCGGTGGATCCGCGGTAGTTGAGTTCGAGGTAGGCGAACCCGTGGTCGACCCAGGCCTGCCCTTCCGGGTTGTACGCGTCCGGGGCGAACCAGTGCGGCCCGCCGTGCATGCTGACGACAGCCGGATGCGGCCCGTGTCGCTCGGGCCTGATCAGCCAGGCTTGCACCACAGTGCCGTCGGCGCCGGAAAACGCCACGGAGTGGGCCGGTCGCCCGACCGGCGCCGGTGGCGAGTCGAGCACCCTACGGGCGGCGCCGGTTGGCTCCTGCCGCAGTACGCGCAGACTTGTGGCCGAGGTTTCGGCACTGACCAGGATCGCTCCGTCTGTGCCGAAGGCGGATGAGCGTATGAACGGAAGCCAGAAACTCCCATTCGCAAGCTCGAGCCGTCGGGTCTGCGCGGTCGCGAGGTCGTGCGTGGCGAGTTCCTGTTCGGCGTAACGCTGGACGCCAAGCAGGAGGGCGACTCCGTCCGGCGACCAGTCCAGAGCGATGATCTCCACATCCTCGTCGTCCCAGGGAGTGCGGACGTCGACGATCCGGCCGCTTCCGGGGTCCCAGACCGCGGGTCGGTGAAGGCCCGAGGGTGCGGCGGCGATGTTCAGCAGCAGCCGCCGATCTCCCGCGCCCGGTGCGAAGGCCACCGCGGTCACGTCGCCGCCCCCAGAATCAGTGAGCGTGCCGACGACGTCGTGGGTGGTCAGATCGATCACGGTGACGCCGAAACGACGCACTCCCGGGTTGTGATCGGTGGTGTCGATCGAGGCTAGCGCGGCATCCGAGGACACGTGCGGCTGCCACGCCTCGTTATGGCTGCGGAAGGCGACCTGCGGCGGCGCGGCGCCGTCGGCCCGAGAGGCGATCAGATGGAACCCGTCGCCGTTGACGGCGGCAAAGACGACGCGACGTCCGTCCATGCTGCAGTCGCCGCCGCGCAGCGAGTAGTCAGGAAGCTTCGGCGTAAGGTCGATCGACGCAGTCGGGTCGCGTTCGTCGAGCTCGATCCGGTGCACATGCCCCGTCTCGTCCCCACCCCGGTCGGCGAGGCGGAACAACGCCCGTCCGTCGGCGGCCAGCCAGGCCGAGTCGGTGTAACCGTCGGTGCTGATGCCGGTCGGAGTGAGCTTCCCGGACGTTACGTCCCAGGACCAGAACACGACCTCGGCACCCGACTGCACGGTCACCAAGCCGCGATCGCGCGCCGCTTTGGCTACCCGGGTGCACAGGTAACGGTCGGCCCGGATCCGGGCCCGCCAAGCCGCATTGGCGCCGCCACTCATGCGGTCGGTCCGGACGCGTCGCTGGCCAGCCGGCCGAGCACGGCTGTGAAGATCTTGATGCCGGTCAGGTATTGATCGACGACCAGGTTCTCGTTCGGGCCGTGATTGGCTTCGTCGACGTTGGCTATCGGAAGACCGAGACTCGGCTTGCCCAACACGGCCGTCCATACGTAATCGGGCAGCGTGCCCCCGTAGGCGGGGATGAGCAGCGGCGCTTCACCGGTGGCTGCAGTCACGGCTTCGGCGATCAGTGGGGTGTACTCGTTATCCAGCGGCGTTCGCGACGGGGGCACGGACAGCTCCTTCTCGACGGTGACCTCCGGCGCCACGGCGGCCAGGTGCGCAGCGATGACGGTGAAGATCCGTTCGGGGTCCTGTCCATCGACCAGACGAATGTCCAATCGGGCGCTTGCCTCGTGCGGGATGATCGTGCGGCACAGATCGCCGGACTCGATCCCGTTGATCGTCAGTGTGGGCAGTGCGGCCAGCCGGCTCCAGAAGTCCACCCCGTCGAGGCCCGGATCCATCCGCGAGAGCCCAACCTCGGCCAGTGTGCCTGACAGGTCCAGCGGTAGCGCGTCAAACGCAGCTCGGTCGGCCGCCGGCAGCGGCGTCACGTCGTCGTAGAAGCCGTCGATCGCCACCGCCCCGTCGCGGTCGCGCATCGACGCGAGTGCCCTCACCAACATCCACGCGGGATTGCTGACCACGTTTCCCCAGTTGCCCGAGTGCAGCGGCCGAATCGCCCCGCGACAGGAGAGCTTCACGCCCAGCACGCCGCGCACTCCGTGAGTAATGCACCAGCGTCCCGACTCGTGCACGGGACCGTCGCTCCAGATGATCAGATCGGCGTCGAGCAGCTCGCGATGCTCGCGTACCAGCGCGGCGAGGTTCGGGCTGCCGACTTCTTCCTCACCGTCGAGGATCACTTTGACCGAGCACGGGTAACCGCCCTCGTTCTCGGCCAACAGTCGCAGAGCCTGCAACAGGGCGAAATGCTGGCCCTTGTTGTCGCTCGAGCCCCGTCCCCAGATTCGTCCGTCGCGGATGACCGGTCGGAACGGTTCGGAGTCCCACAGTTCGCGGGGTCCGGGTGGCTGCACGTCGTAGTGCCCATAGAACAACACGGTGCGCGAACCGGCCGGGCCGGCCCGGTGCCCGAACACCGCCGGGCGCCCCGGCGTGCGAAGTTCCCGCGCGGTCAAGCCGGCCGTCTCCATCTCGTGTACGGCGCGGGCGGTGGCCGCGGGGAATCCCTCACCGGTGGCGCTCACGCTCGGCTGGCTCAAGTAGTCCAGCAGGCGCGCCAGCAGACCGTGCTCCTTGATTGCCGTCAACGTGTGTCACTGCCTCTCCGCAAAGACGTTCACATCTCGATTTGAGAGAGTACTAATCGAGATTCATTCGCGGAAGAGCGGATTGCGTAGCATCAGCGCGTGCCGCGTGACCGCTCGACGAATCGGCGGCCGGCCAGCCAAGACGAGATCCGGGCGTTGGCGTCGGCCACCCGCCTGCGCATCCTGCGGCTAACCCTGGACGCGCCGCTCACCAACCGCCAGCTCGCGGAACGACTCGGGATCAGTCCGGCGAGCGCGCATTACCACGTTCGGCGGCTGCTGGACGTCGGCCTGCTCGAAGCCCAGGATGCCCAACCCCGCACGGCCGGTGGTGTGGAGATTCCTTATCGCTCGCACGGCCATTCCTGGCGCCTGGACATCGCCGACGAGCAGCGCCCCAACGCAGCGATGCTCGAGGCGTTTCTGGCCGAGCTCGACCAGGTGGGAAAGGATCGCCTCGAGCATGCCGTCCGCATGCGGGTAAGGCTCAGCGACGCACGACGAGCCGAACTGATGCGTCGGTTGCGAGAGGTGCTGGACACCTTCGCGGACGATGATGCCGACGGGATACCGGCCTCCGTATTCGTCGCGGTCCACCCCGACCCCTCGGCGGGATGACCGTCGACGATCAAGGTCAGCCCCGATCATTGCGGGCAGCGTCCGGCTCGCCGATCTTCGACGAACTCCGCCCGATCAATCGCCTACGTCACGGCCCACGATGCGGCCTGCGAGTGGCGGGATTCAACTGTCGCAGGGCGAAGTCGAGAGTGGTCGTCGTCTCCGCCGTCACCTTCGCAATCTTGGTCTGCTGCACGTAGAGATCCTTCGCCGCGATGATCTGAAGTGGGCTGTAACCCTTGTTCAACCACAGCACGTAGCGACCGGCACCGTCGGTCTTCAGCGTGTACGTCACGGGCCCGCAATCGCCGGTTGCCTTGTTGTACATGGTGCAGATCCGCACCGTCGCGCCGCTTAGCGGAGCACCGCTGCCGGCATCGATGACGGTCCCGGTGACCTTGCCCCACGCCGCCGGCGGCTTTACCTGCATGGCGACGTCGACTGGCGCGTACACATACGGCGAGTCGGTGCCGACGGACAGCTTGGCCGCGTAACTGCCGGGCTGCGCGACCGTCGTCGAGTCGAGCGCGATCGTCACCGTGACGGACTGGCCCGGCGCGAGGTCGAACGCAGAGTCGCTCGCAATGAGCCAGGGCACGTCGGCATCGGCGGCACCGCATTGGTCGTAGCCGGGCAGTAGTTCCGCGAAGTCGTGCGCCGTGGCGTTGACGCCGTCAACGGTCAGGCCGCCGACCTGGTAGAGGCCGCAGGCGCTGCCACCGCGGAATTCTGAGTTGTTCGCGTTGGGCAGCGCAGACCAGGTGTCAGTAGCCGGGTCGTATTCGGCAGACCGGTTGGTGAGCACCGTGGCGTTCTCAGTGACTCCGCTGGCGACCTGGAGCTTGCCGTTCGCGCCGCCGTAGGCCATGCCGAAGTTGTCGTAGGGCATGTCCGCCGCCTTCGTCCACGTATCGGTGTCCGGGTGGTAGCGGTAGGTCGACGCGGTGTCGGTTTCGGCGTCGGCCCCGCCAGCGCAGATGACCTCGCCCGCGAGGCCCGCACAGGCGGCAAATTCGACCCGCTGCGGGTAGTCGGCCAGCTGGCTCCAGCGGTCGCTGCCGGCGTCGTATCGGTACACGGTAGCCGACGTCGGTGCGCAGTCTGCGAGGCAGCCGCCGATGACGTACATCTGCCCGGCGAGGACGGCAACGCTGGCCGCGCTCAACGCTCGCGGCAGGTCGGCCACCTGGGACCACGTGTTCGTCGTCGGGTGGTAGGCGTACACGGTTTTCGTCGTCGCACCCGATCCACGCCAACCGCCGGCCACGTACATCGTGCCGTCGATGAACGCCCCGGCGGCAGCGGAGATGGCGTCGGGCAACGATGCGATTTGCTGCCAGCGCTGGCTGGCAACCGAGTAGGCATAGCCGGTCGGGACGGCTCCCACGTTCGTCACGCCACCAACCGAGTAGACCTTCCCGTCGAGGGAGTTGTATGCGACGGCGCTGTTCGCGATCGGCGTCGGGTAGTCGGCCACCGGCACCCACGGCGCGGCGGACGGCGCGGCCGGGCCGGACGACGTGCTCGGCGTCCTGGACGTTGGCTTCATCGGACCGAAGACGTCTTGACCGGACACATCGATACGCTGCAAGGGCGCGCCGGTTCGCTGGGCCGGTGCGGACATCGGGGTGAATCCGCCGCGGTGCTCGCCGAGCGTGACGTGCACCGGTTCCGTGCCGTCGTTGCCCAGCGTGACCTTGGCCGTCTTCGACCCGCCGAGCGCTTCGGAGACCGCGATCTTGCCCGGCGTGACGGTGAGGTGCCCGGCCCGCAGTATCCAGTCTTGACGGGTGACGCGGTTCGCGACCACGGAGACGGTGGCCTGAGCCGGCGAATAGTGACCGTAGGACGCCGTGAAGCCCCGTGCACCAGTCGTCGAACTCTCCAGCCAGTAGAACCCGTCTGGCAGGTTCGAATCTTCCGGCGTCGTCGCTGCGATACCACCTACCGCGTCGGCCGGGCTCGTTACGGTCGTGCCATTGACCGGACCGTGCGTGTTGCCGTCGCTGACCAGGCCGGTGACCAGCCCGCCACGCACCGGGTCGCACGCGCGGTTTCCGATGAAGACATCATCGACCTGCCAGTAGATTGCGTTCGTGTCATCCGCGGGCGTGTAGACGTAGTGGAACCGGATCCGCACGCTGTTGTGACCGGCGGCGAGCGGGATCGCGATCCGCAGGGCCCCCCCGCTGTTGTACGGCGCAGCCTCCCAGACCTTGGCCCAGCTCGTGCCACCGTCAATGCTGACGTCGACATCGGCGATGTCCTCGGCGAAGGCCCCGCTGTACAGCGATGCGAAGTCGATTTCCGGGCTGGCCTGACCGGTCAGGTCCAGGACCGGGGACACCAAGGACGCGTCCTGCGCCGTGGCTACGCCGTTGTGGGTGGGGTCGATGATGGCAAAATCGCCGGAGCCGCCGGTGCGGTTGCCGCGGCTGCCTGGGTCGTCGAATCTCCAGGTGTAACCGCTGCCGGCGCCGTCGGTGACCGTCCAGCCGTCCTTCGGCGTCGAACCGGTCCATCCCTCGAAGTCCGTCCGGACGCCGTCGTAGCGATAGGCGTACCCCGGTGCCGTGCACGTCGACGCGTCGACCAGCACCTTGACGTTGCGTTTCAGGTCCACCGCGCCCACGTGAACCGGCACGTCGCTCGTCGCGTATCCGGAGTACACCGGCGACACGTGCAGAATGTAGTCGCTGCGCTGCGGCAACTCGACGGTGTAGTGGCCGGTGAACGGATCGGTGTAGACGGCGCCGTGATAGCCGTCGACGGTGATCTTGCCGTATAACGGCCAGCCGTGGCCGGAGCCGTCCGTCACCGTGCCCGACAGGGTGTGCCGCGGCAGACCGGCTAACGCGAAGTCCGCGCTGATCGTCCGGCCCGCACCTACGTCCAGACCGGTTCGCGTCGTCGAGGTGTACCCGAATGCCTCCGCCGTCACGTCGTAGCTGCCCACCGCGACGTGCAGGTCGTAGTGGCCCAACGCATCCGTCGTTGCTGAATATCCTTCGGGCGTCGACACGGTGGCGCCCTCGATGGGCCGGCCGGTACCCGAGTCAGTCACCGTCCCGGCGATGTCGCCGTGCGCGCTGGCCGCCAGCGCCTTGACTCCGTTCGGTGTGCCGACGCCGCTGGGGCCGTCCCAGCCGCGGCCGGACTGGCAGACCACGTTTCCGCACGACCCGTTCGATCCGGCAGTGACATCGAACAGATCGCTGCTGGGCGCCTCGTACGGGTAGCTCACCGGATACGTGCCGCCCGCCGGGGTTCCGGCGAGCGCATACATCGCCGCCACCAACGGCGCGGCCAGACTGGTGCCGCCGACCTGCAGCCAGCCGTCCTGGCCGAGCGTGTCGTAAACGGCGAGCCCGGTCGCCGGGTCAGCGTCGGCGGAGACGTCGGCCGTCGCGCGGGCGTTAGGGCAGCCGGTGTCGATGCCGCTCTGGTAGGCAGGTCTCGCTTCGTAAAGCGAGCAGCCGGAGCCACCGTCGGCCCACGCTTCCTCACGCCAGCCCCGCGGAGCCGAGGCATCGGCGGTGAGTGTCGTTCCGCCGACCGCGACCACGTTCGGATTGGTCGACGGGAAGCTCTGCACGGCGCCTACATCGCCGGTGGACGCAACGACCGCGACACCAGAGTGGTCGTAGTAGCGATCGTAGTCGCGCTCGCTGGGGAACTCGTTGGGGATGCCGTAGGAGTTCGAGACGAACTTGGCGCCCAGCCGCACTGCGGTGTCGACGGCAATGCCCAGGCTGTCGACTCCCGCGGTGGCGCCCTGCACGAGCAGGATGTGGCAGTTCGGGCAGGCCGCCGAAACCGCATCGAGGTCGAGAGACGTCTCGACCGCCCAGCCCTTGTCGTCGACCGGGTAGTTGGTGCCACCGTGCTCGTCGACCTTGGTGAAGCACCCGTTGTCGGTAGTGCAGGCAGGCAAGCCGTACTCCGACCGGAAGGCGGCGAGATCCGCCTCGGCATGCGTGTCACCGAACGCGTCGACGATCGCCACCGTCTGACCCTGGCCGGTGCCGGGGAGGCGATACGCATCCTTGAGCTGCGCCGGCCCGAGTGCACCCTCAGGCGGGGCGTCGGTGTGCGGTTGGACTCGGCCGTTCTTCGCCGTCCGCACGACCGCGAAGCACCGCGCAATGTGGTCGCCGGACTTGCTCGTGCCGGGCTTGTTGCAGGACGCCGGGGTGTAGTCCGTCGCCGTGGTGGTCGGCGCCGTGGATGGCGCCGGTCGGCTCGGCGCCGCGGGAGCTGCGACGGCGGGCGCCGTCCCAATCAGCAGCGCCAGTGCGGCCAGGCCGGCGACCTGCACGCTCGAACGTCGGAGAAGAAATCGCATCTGCCCTAGCTCCTCTTGAGCGTGAAGTTGACGGTGGTGGTCGCACCGCTGGTGATCGTGGCCAGCCGCGCCGACGGGTCATATCCGTCCTTTGCGGCGCTGACCTGAAGGGGGCGGTAGCCCTTGTTCAGCCATAGCTGGTACTTGCCGGACTCGTCGGTCTTGAACGTGTAGGTCACCGGCCCGCAGGCTCCCGAGCGCTTGTCGTACATCGTGCAGATGACGACGGTCGCCCCGGCGAGCGCAGCGCCGCTGGTCGCGTCAGCCACCGAGCCGGAGACCTTGCCCCAAGTCGACGGCGCTGTGACGTGCAGTGACACCTCGACCGGCGCGAAGCGGTAGGGCGTGTCGGTGTCTATCCATAGCGAGCCGGCGTAGTTGCCCGGCTGAGTGAGGCCGGCCGAGTTCAGCGTGACCGTGACCGTGCTCGAGTTGCCGGGGCCGAGCTGTACGTCGGACGTGTTCGTCGACAGCCACGACGGTCCCGCGACGCACTGGTCGTAGCCCGCGAGGAGCACCGCATCAGCCCGGGTGGCCGGGCCGTGCGGATCGAAGCCGCCGACCTGGTACAGGCCACACGCCGAGCCCGCCCCGTAGAGCGGGGTGTTAGTGCTCGGCAGGTCGCGCCAGCTGTTGGTCGCGGGGTTGTACTCGGCGGCCTCATCAGTGACCCCAACGCCTAGGGTGAACCCGCCGGCCACCTGTAACTTGCCGTTCGCGCCGCTGAAGGCCATCCCGTATGCGTCGTAGGGCATGTCGGCACCGCGGGCCCAGGTGTCGGTGCCGGGGTGATAGATCAACGTCGAGTCCAGGCTCTGCCCGTTCTGCCCGCCCCCAGCACAGACGACCGCCTTGCCGAGGCCGGCGCACGCACCGTCGGCCACCACGTTCGGGTAGTCGGCGAGGCGGACCCAACTGTCATTGCCCGGGTTGTAGCGGTAGGTGTGCGCGGACGAGTGGCAGACGAAGTCAACACAGCCACCGATGACGTACACCTGCCCGTCGAGCACGGCCGCCCGGGCGAGGGCCGACGGTTGCGGCATGTCGGCCAGGCGCGACCAACTGTTCCCCGCCGGGTCGTAGGAGTACCCGGTCGCCGTTACGGTCTGATTGGGGAGCAGCCCGCCGAACAGGTACAGCTTGCCGTTGATGAACGTCGCAGTCGCCCCGACGAGCGCCTTCGGCGCATTCTTGATTGCGCTCCACCGCTGGGACGCCGGGTCATAGACGTAGCCGTTGGCGACGAACGCACCGCCGCCGTTCGTTGAGCCGCCGACGGAGTAGACCTTGCCGTCGCGGTCGTCGCGCGCCACGGCGTTGTTGAAGATCGGGCTGGGATAGTCCGCGATCGGCGTCCAGCTCGGGTCAGCCGGCGTAGCACCCGGCAGGTGCGCGCCACCGTCCTGCTTCACGGGTGCCGTCAGCGGCGTCACCTTCCCGACGACCTTGACCCGGTGCACGGCATAGGACGGCTGCGCTCCCGCCATCGGCGTGAACGCTCCGCTCTGCTCACCGACCGTGATGTGTGTCGGCGCAGTCCCGTCGTTGCGCAGGGTCACTTTCGCGGTCTTGGCGGTCCCGAGGCTTTCGGTCACCGAGACGCTGCCTGGACCTACCGACAGATGCCCGGCACCGAGGGTCCAGTCCTTACGGGTGACGTCGTTCGCCGTCACGACGACGGATGCGGTTGCCGGCGTGTACCTGCCGTCAGACGCGGTGAACTGGTGCGTGCCGGTCAGCGAACTGAAGACCGTGTAGTACCCGCTGGGGCTTGCCAGCGAAGCCGTGTCACGTGACTCGCCCGACTCGCTCGGCCGGTCAACGCTCGCGACGGTGGCGCCGTTGAGCGCATCACCGGTATTGCCGTCCGTGAGCACACCGGCCACCAGGCCACCGTCGATCGGCAGGCAGGTTCGCGAGCCGAGGAACACATTGTCGATCGCCCAGTAGTTGTCGAACACGCTGTGCGCCGTGAAGTGGAATCGAATTCGTACGTCCGACTGACCTGCCGCCTGTGCGATCGGCAGTTCGAGGCGCCCGGCGAAATCGAACTCGGAGAACGTCCACGAGGTGGTCCAGGTCTTGCCGCCGTCGATGCTGACGCTGACGGTTCCGGTCTGCTCGTCCGGTTGTTTCACCTGCGACGCGACGTACATCGTGTCGAAGCCGAATTCGGGCGCACTCTGCCCGGACAGATCGACCGCTGCCGAAGTCAGGTCCATGTCCCGTGGCGGATCCGCTGTACTCCACTGGAAGGCGTCGGTGATAGCGAAGTCGGGATCGCCAGCCGGCGACTCTGTGTTGCCGGGGTTGTCGAACTGCCAGCGACCGCCGTCGGGTTCGTTGGCGACGCTCGTCCAACCATCCGACGCGGTACTGCCGTTCCACCCGCTGAACGACTCGGTGGTGCCGTCGAATCGGTAGCCCGGCGCCGTACATGCCGCCTTGTCGACCGGTACGGCGATGTCGAGCGACTGGTCGGCCGCACCGACGTGAGCTGTGCGGTCTGCCGTCTGGTAGCCCGGCAAGGCGGCAGCGCTGACGTGCAACGCGTAGCTGGTCTGCTCCGGCAACTGGACGCGGTAGTGGCCGGTGTACGGGTCGGTGTAGACCGCGCCGTCCGGGTAGCCATCGATGGCGACCTTCGCGTACAGCGGCCAGCCGTGTCCGGAGCCGTCGGTGACCGTGCCGGACAGGGTGTGGCTGGGCACGGCGGCCAGCGTGAAGCTCGCGGTCGCGGTCTGGTCTTCGTCCACGACCAGGCCGGGCTGGGCGTGCGAGCCGTAGCCGAAGGCGGTTGCGGTGGCGACGTAGGAGCCAGGCGGAAGCGTCAGATCGTACTCGCCGTTCGCAGCCGTCGTCGTCGAATACCCACCGGGGCTCGTCGACACCGTCGCGCCGGCAATGGGCTTGCCGGTGCCCTGATCGGTGACGTGACCGGTGATGTCGCCGTGCGGGCCACTCGTCAAGCCAGCAACACCGTTGGGCGTGCCCAGACCAGTCGGACCATCCCAGCCTGTTCCCGCCTCGCAAAGCACATTGCCGCAGTCGCCATTGGTGCCTTCGGTGACATCGAAAAGGGTGCCCGGCGCTGCCGCGTATGGATAAGTCACCGGGTTCGTACCCGACGCCGGCGGGCCGGCCAGCGCGTACATGGCCGCGACCAGCGGGGACGACAGGCTGGTGCCACCCACCTGCAGCCAACCGTCGAAGCCGAGAGTGTCGTAGACGGCCAGGCCGGTCGCCGGATCGGCATCGGCGGAGATGTCACCGATCGCCCGGCGATCACAACCGGTGGAGATGGTGTTCTGGTAGCCCGGCTTCGGCTCGTACGGTGAGCAGCCCGATCCGCCGGCCGCCCATGCCGTTTCCGACCAGCCCCGGGCGGAATTGTCTCGGCCCAACCGCGTACCGGCCACGGCGACGACGTTCGGGTTGGCGGCCGGCCAGTTGGTCATGTTGCCGGTGTCACCGGTCGACGCCGTGACCACGACGCCCGGATGGTTGTAGAAGTGGTCGGCGTCCTGTTCGGAGCCGAATTCGCCAGGCACGCCGTAGGAGTTCGAGACGTATTTCGCGCCCAGGCGCACTGCCGTGTCGACGGCCACGCCGAGGCCGTCTCCGCTGGGATCATTTGCCTCGACCAGCAGGATGTGGCACTTCGGGCAGGCGGCCGAGACGGCATCGAGGTCGAGCGCGGTCTCCATGGCCCACCCGTTGTCGTCGCCGGGATAGTCGGTGCCGCCGTCCTGGTCCACCTTCCGGAAGCAACCGTTCGCGGTCGTGCACGCGGGCAGCCCGTAGTGGGAGCGGAACGTGGCCAGATCGGCCTCGGCGGTCGAGGCACCGAATGCATCGACGACCGCTACCGTCTGGCCGTCTCCGGTGTCGGGCAGGTTGTACGCGTCCTGGATGTCGGCCGGCCCGAGCGCCCCCGCCGGCGGTGCGCCGGCGTCGGGCGTGATCTGGTGATCTGGCGCCGTGCGCACCATCGCGTAACAGCGAGCGATCGCCTTGCCCGCGAGCTTTGCGGACTTCTTCGGCGCCGCGTTGCACGGCGCCGGCGTGTAGTTCGCCGGGCTGGACGACGGCTGAGCAGGCTGCACCGGCGCGAGTTGTGCGGGACGTGCGGAGGCGGTGCCCGATCCGAGCGGCGGGGTGCCCGCGGCCCGAGCAGCGGACCCGAACGACAGCACAGCCGCCACCACTGCCAGCAGGCAGGCGGCCAGCGAGACTCGCGTTGCTCCACGTCGATTCATGGGGATTGCCTCCTGGCTCACGGGACTCACAGCGCCTCGTACTCGTCATCCGGGTCTATGTCGGTACGGTCGTCGGCGACGATGCTGAGCGGGTCGTTCTCCGCCTGCCGGCCGGGATCGGCCGCAGATTCGTCGCGCGGGTCTGGCTCGGCGAACTGTGGATCAGGGCTCACGGGCGTGCCTTCCAGACGGGTGCGTTGGGCGATGAGTCTGGCCCGCGCCTAATTGCCCCAGCTACTGGGAGAACTACCAGTTAATTCCGAATGCCGGTGGTCGCTTTGCTAGTCGTTGCCGACCAGACCCGCGTCGATGACCCGCAGAGCCAGGACTGTGCGCGAGGAAACATTGAGCTTTCGCCGGGCGGAATCGAGGTGGTACGCGACGGTCCTCGGCGACACGAACAGCGCCTCGGCGATCTGACGGTCCGTCTGGCCGGTGACGAGCAGCCGGACGACATCGAGCTCGCGCGGCGAGAGTTGATCACCGTAGCCCGGGCGGCCGGCACCGGATCGCCGCGGCTGGACACCCTGGCCGCGCAGTAGTTGCTCGACCCGCGCCGCACCCGCCCGAACGCCGAGGGCAGAGAACCCGACTAGGACCTCGGAGAGCGTGCGTATTCCGTGCTGGTTGTCTCCCGCGGCGAATAGGCAATTAGCCTGCCGTTCGCGGGCGAGCAGCGCGTCGTACGGTCGTGGGAGCGCGCTCCACGCCGCAGCCGCACGAGCGAATGCCCTGGCCGCGATGGCATGGTCGCCACGATGCTCGGCAAGGATTGCCCGGCACAGCGACAGCGCCGCGCGCGGGGCCGGAGCGTCGCAGCCGCGCAGCCGGCGGCCGAAGGTGACGACGAGGTCGGCCGCATCGGCGCCGCGGCCGGCCGCGATCAGCGCGTCGACGCGGACCGGCGCGATATCGGTGGCCCAGACCCAGATATCTTTGCCGCTGATGACGCTGATCGCTTCGTCGGTTAGCTGCAGTGCGTCGTCGACGCGGGCATGGGTCAGACGCAATCGGGCCAGCGCAGCCGCTGGCTCCATCGTTCGATCGGTGGCCTCGCCATCGAGGGTCTGCGCCCGCTGCAGGGCCTTGTCGGCGCGCTCGTCCTCGCCCGCTACGGCATGGAGCAGGCCACGCACCAGCACAGCTTCGGACTGTTCGACCGGCAGGACGTCGGCGTCCTCGGCCAGCGATGCCGCCCGCTCAGCCAGTCCGGACCAGTTGCCGGTGAACCAATCCAGGTGGGCGAGGGTCACGAGCACGACATTGTGCACATTGAGGTAGCCGTGCTCCTCTGCGAGGCGCTTCGCCTTCTGCAGTCGTGCGGCCGCCGTCGAGTACCACCCCCACAGCATTGCCTTGTCGCCGACGTTGAGGTGGCCAACGGTTATCAGCGGCCAATCCTGCGGTACTGCGGCCACGTCCGGGATCTGCGCGGCCTGGGTCCAGCCAGCCTGCTCCCCGAGCATCAGCAGTGCGGTCGCACCGTCGACGATGAAGTGCAGGCGATCCGACGGCGCCATCGACTCGGCCACTTCGGCAGCGCGCTCCAGCCACCGCCGATGCACGGCTGCCCGCGCTGGGCTGCCACGAGGCCAGCCCAGCAGCGTCATCGCCCGCGAGGCCACGGCGTCGTCGGACGCGTCCGGGATCGCCCGCTCCAACTCCTGACGACCGGTCTCATGTTCTCCGATGACCAGGAGCAATCGGCCGAGGTAGAAACGGATCTCGGCCGACTCATGGTTCGGCAGGGTTCTCGAATCCAGAACAGATCTGAGACAGTTGACGAGGTCGTGGAAGCGGGCGTGGCCGGACAATGCCGCGACCGGAAATTTCTTGAGCAACCGGACCAAGACGGGAGCCGGCAGCACCGCCTTGGTGAGCAGATCGTGCAGGACCGTGACGGCCGTCGCCTCGTCGCCTGACGTGATCGCGAGGTTGGCGGTCTCTTCTGCGTAGCGGCACCACTGCGCCGTGTCGCCGGCTTCGCGGAAGTGGCGGGCAATCTGTGCCAGCGGCTGGGGCGTGCTGTCGATCAGCGACTGGGCGGCCACCGCGTGCATGCGCCGGCGGTCTGAGGCCGGCATCGCCTCGTACACCGCCAGACCGGCGAGGATGTGGCGAAACGAGAGCAGGTGCCGCGCGTCTGCTGCGATCAGTCCGGACCCGAGAGCGACGCTGAGGCCGGACCACGCGCGCTCTTCGGTCAGGCCGGTTACCTGGACGAGGGTCGCCTCCGTGGCCGGTTCGGCCAGCAGGGCCGCGGCCCGCAGCACCGTCTGCGCATCGGGGCACAACCGGGCGACGCGCTCGAGCACCGAGTCTCGCACGGTCGGCGGCACGACGATCTCGTCGATGCGGCGGCGCACCCATTCCCCACCGCGCCGGGTCAGGTCGGCCCGGCCGTGCATCAGGCGCACCGACTCCTCGACGGCGAGTGGCACGCCATCGGTATGCCGGTGCAGGAAGTTCGCGAAGTCGGCCGAGACGTGCTCGTTCGTCAGCATGGACGACACGAGGTGCGCGGTCTCGTCCACCCCAAGCGGTTCCAGGACGAGCCGCAGCTGAATGCTGCCGGTCGGAGGACGCGAGGTGAGCCGCCACAGCAAGGAGCGGTCCGGCACGTCCTCCGGACGGTAGGTCACGACGAGGCTCACCGGTTGCGGCCGCCGCGAGGTCAAGAAGAGCAGGAACTCCAGCGTCGCGTCGTCCGCCCAGTGCACGTCTTCCACGACCAGGGTATCGACGGCCAGGCCGTCGAGCAGTTCGGCCAAGGCGCGAAACAGGCGGTGCCGCGACGCGCTGGCATCCTCGGCCGGCTCGAGTGTCGCCGGCAGATCGCACGCCCACTCCGGAAACAACGATCGCAGCGCGCCGCCCAGCGCGCTCAGCTGCAATGCGGCCACGTCCGCACGGGCGTGGCGCAAGGCATCCACGATCGGCGCCAGCGTGAACGGCCCTCGAAACGGCGGGCATACGGTCACCAGGACTCGGCCGCAGGCGGCCGAAGCGAGGTACTCCTGGAGCAGGCGGGTCTTGCCGATGCCGGCTTCGCCCTCAAGCAGCACGACAGCCGGCTTCTCGCTCAACGCCCCGGCGAGCGCAGCGGCCTCACGGTCGCGGCCGATGAATGCCGGCGCACGAACATCCGCCGGCGAGGCACCGCCAACCTGGGCCTCACGCCGCGCTGCCGCCGGCGGCGCGCCGGTCGCGGTCACGGCCTGCCCCGTCGCCCGATGCGGTCCGGCACGTTCACTCCTTCGTCGCGCCGGCGTGGATTCCACTGCGAAGGAACCGTTGACACGCCAGGACAACCACGACAACCGGAAGTGCGGAGAGGATCGAGGCGGCCGCGAGGCTCGGGCCACCCGTCGCGTATGCATTCTGGAAGGTCGCGACGGCCACCGACGCCGTGTGCCGTTTGGGAAGCAGGACGAGCGCGAGGAGAAGCTCAGCCCACTGCAGCAAGATGTTCAGCACGAATACCGCGGCCATCCCTGGCACGGCGAGCGGCGCTACGATCCGACCGAAACTCTGCAACGGGCTGCAGCCGTCCAAGGCCGCCGCCTCCAGCAACGATTCGGGAAAGTCGTTGAAGTAGGCCGACATGTACAACGTCCCGAATATGGAGAAGATCGCGCCGTAGCAGATTGCCAGGCCGAGCGTGCTGTTGATGTATCCGAATCGCACGCCTTGCGAAATCAAGGGCACGGCGATGACCGGCGCGGGTATGGCCAGTCCGCACGCCAGAAGTACCGCAAGCGTTCGGCGGCCAGGCACGGGCAGCTTGGCGAAGGCGAACCCGGCGAGCGTGGCAAGACAGGTCGCTAGCGCGGCGCCGACCGGAACGACCCGCAGGCTTGTGCTGAATGCCTGACTCATGCCGCCAGAAGTCCACGCACCAGTGAAGTTCTGCAGAGTGAAGCCCGCAGACGGTCCGACATGGGTCGGCACGGTCAGTTGCGTGTCGACCCGGCCACCGGGCAAGCGTTCGAGAGCGATCCGCAGGACATACAGAAGGGGCAGCGTCACCGAGACGACGCAAAGGCCCGCCACGACGTACCGGGCACGCAACCAGCGTCGATCCGACTTTGTGATCTCGAGCGCTGCCCTACGCACGCCGCTGGCCCATGCGCCGGAGGAACAGTTGGACGCCGAGCACAAGGCCGATGAGGATGACGTCGACGACACCGATCGCCGAGGCAAGACCGGCCTCACCGTCGCGCACGCCCGCACCCCAAACCTGATAGTCGAGCGTCGTGCTCGACACTCCGGGGCCGCCACCAGTGAGCGGCAGGATCCACGGGAAGAACGAGACACCCGTCGCAATCGTCATGAGCAAGATCAACGTCCTGGTCACCGGTCTCAGGTGCGGGCGGTAGATGTGCCACACCACTTCGCGCCAGCCCGCGCCGTCGATGAGCGCGGCGTCGGTCAACTCCGGCGGCAGCGTCGCCAGGCGCGCACTGTAGAGCAGTACGCCCACCCCCATCGTCGCCCAGGTGATGACCCCGATGATCGCGACGAGCACGGTCCATCGTCCGGTAAGCCATTCCGGTGCCATCGCACCGAGTCCGACGGCACGCAGGCTGGCGTTCAAGGGACCCTTGTCGTCGAGGATGATCCGGAAGATGCTCCCGACAACGACAGGCGGCAGCAGTGGTGGGACGAACAGCATCGCGCGGACGATGTTCGACCAGCGCATGCCGTGCAACGAACACGCGACACAGAACGGGACCGTGATCCACACGACGATCCCGAACAGCAGCACGACCTGGTTGATCATGATGGTGTGGAAGTCTGCGGAGTGCAGTAGATAGCGGTAGTTGCGCAGACCGACACTTCGGGCGGGGTCGATCGCATTCCAGTCGGTGAACGAATATCTGACCACCTGGGTCAGGGGCGAATAGACGAAGAAGCCGATGAGCGCAAGCGACGGCAGAACGAAGGTCAGGCCGGTCAACCATCCACGCCGAGGTCGCGACCCGGACCGAGCCGGGCGCCGATGCACGAGCGTCGCGCTCGGCGTGCGAGTAGTCGGCTGCGGGCCGCCGACGTACGGTGTGGGGCCGCTGTCGACAGAGGTGCGCCGAGGAGTCTCGGTCCGGGACATCGAGATCAGGAACCGGTCGCGTGCGCCTGGACCTGCGTGAGCTTGTCCTGGAACTTCCCGACATCACCGCCCGCGAACACGTCCGTCAACTGTCCGAGTTCGACGGCGAAGGCCGCACTCGGGCCGCCGATGTAGGCAGCGGCGGTGCTCTGCGGCAGCGACTTCATGTAGCCGAAGATCGCGCGGGCTCCTTCGCTGGTCGTGGCCGCCTCGATGTCCACGTCCTTGCGGTTGGGCATGAGCCCAGCGATGTTCAGCAGCGTCTTCTGGCTAGTCGTGCTCGAGAGAAACTCGATCGCGTCCCGAACGGCGGACTGCTTTCCGCTCTTGCGGTTGATGCCGAGGACGGCATCTGCGGCAACCGACACTTGCAAACCCGCGTGCGGCGCGCCACTGATCACCGGCGTCGGGAAGACTCCGTACCCGCCCTTGAGTTTGGTGGTGTCGAACGTGCCCCAGTCGAGGATGCCCCGGACGATCCCCGAGACGTGACCGATCTTTCCGGCGACAAAGTCGGCGGTGATGTCGGAACTGTTCTTGCTCTTGTAATCGGTGTTCCACCACCGGGACGTGCTCTGCCCGTGCCGGAGCAGTGCGCCGTAGGTGGGGTCGGTGAACTTCCGCGTGCCCGTGTAGAAGCCCCTCGTCTCGGCGGCAGTGAAGTACTGGGAAGTGAGGCCCTCGAGCAGGAACAGTGCGGAAAAGCCATCCGATCCCGCCATCCCCATCGGAGCGATTCCAGCCGCCTTGATCTTCTCGCAGTTCTCGGCGAGTTCCGTCCACGTCGTCGGCGGCTTGGACGGGTCGAGCCCGGCCTTGGTGTAGACCGCCTTGTTGTAGTACCAGAAATGGCCCTGGGTTCCGATCGGGGTGCCGAAGTAGCGTCCAGGGTCGCCCGGGAAGATCTCGACCGATTCCCATCCGGTCAGGTCGGTGAAGGACGCACCGGCGGTCTCCGCGGTGAGCGCCTTCATGGCCGACCACACGGGAGCGTTCTGGGTGCCACCTTGCATCCACACCAGATCGGGGAGTGTGTCCGCGCGTAGGGCGCTGGTCAGCGCGGAGTTGTAGGTGGCTACGGGTGCCAGCTGAAAGCTGATCTTGCGCTCCGATTTCGCCGCATAGTCCGCAGCGACACGTCGGAACGCTCGATCGCCGGCACCGCCTGCCGGGTAGTAGTACAGCGCGTTGATGCCACTGCCGGAGCTCGACGAACCGGAGCCGCATGCCGTCGCCAGGCCGCCACAGGCGGTCACTCCGATGCCAAGGGCGGATGCGCGAAGAAATCCTCGCCGGCTGAGGGCAGGGCGATCGGCGGGGTCGATCCCGCGCCCGATCTGTTGACGTCGCATGTGCTGTCCCTTCGCGGCTGGTGGTAAGTACTTGGCTATTTCGGTAGAAACTGCCTGGATCGACGTAGCCGGTAAAGTAGCCAAGTTATTCACTATTCGATGACTATGTCAATAAACGACAATCGCGTCGTGGGTACGACCACTAGTAGCGGGCCAGATCCCGTGCCGCGTCGGCGATGGTCGCGACCGACGGCAACAGTGCCGCCTGCAGCGTCGGTGCCGCGGGCACCCGAACGTCGGGCAGCCCGATTCGCCGCACGGGTGCATCCAGCTCGCTGAAGTGCCGCTCCACGACACGCGCCGCAATCTCGCTGCCGAATCCGCCAGTCAGGTTCGCTTCGTGGACTATCAGCACCTTGCCGGAACTACGCGAGAGTGCGCTCGCGATGCTCTTTTCGTCCAAAGGGGCGAGCCAGCGCAGGTCGAGTACAGCCGCCTCGATCCCGTCACGCGCCAGCTGCGCCGCCGCTTCCACTGCGTCATTCGCCATGCGGCCCCAGGAGACGATGAGCAGGTCGCGTCCGTCGCGGCGTTGCCGTGCCCCGCCTACGGCCTCGACAGGGGCATCGAGATCAACCGTGCCCTCGTGTTGGTACAACGCTCGCGACTCGATGATCACGACCGGGTCGGGATCGGCGATCGCCGCGCGCAGCATGGCGTACGCGTCGTGCGGTGTGGCCGGGAGGCCTACCTTGATCCCCGGGATGTGCGCGAGCAGCGCCTCGAGACTTTGTGAGTGCTGCGCACACGAACCAGGCGTGATGCCTTGTTGCATGCGGATGACGAGCGGCGCCGATTGCGCACCCCTCGATAGATAGCGGACGTTCGCTGCCTGGTTGACCACCTGGTCGAATGCGACGAGCAAGAAGTCGGACCACATGATCTCGACGACTGGACGTAGCCCCTCGATGCTGGCCCCTACGGCGGCTCCCAAGATTGCGGCCTCGGAGATCGGCGTGTCGAAGACCCGTTCTCCGTGCACCTTGCGCAGGTTCCGAGTGACCCCGAACGTGCCGCCAGGTACGGCGATGTCCTCACCGAACATCACGACGTCGTCGCGACTGTCCAGTTCGGCCATCAGTGCGCGGTTCGCCGCCAGCCCGTATGTCAACGTCGTACCGGCGTCGGGAAGCGGCGACGGCGTGTGTTCGCGACCCGGATCGACGACGTGATTGCGGGCGGCAGCGATGTCGGGGAGGGGCGCCGAGCGTGCGCTGGCAATCGCCTGGGCCACCTCGTCAGCGACGTCTGCTCGAAGGGCTGCAAGATCCTCGGGAGTGATCGTGCCCGCGTCGAGAAGGTGCGTGGTAAGCCAAATGATCGGATCGCGCTCGCCGTGCTCGGCCTTGTCCGCCGCGGAACGGTAGTGCTCGATGTCGCCGTTGTAGTGCCCGCGGATGCGGGGCACCTGCAGTTCGAGGAACACCGGGCCGACGCCATCCCGGGTCTGCCGGATGGCTTCGGCCGCCACGTGGGAAACCGCACGGATGTCGCTGCCGTCGATCTCGTGCGCGGGCATGCCGTAGGCGGCTGCGCGCTGGAATAGCCGTGCTTGCGGGACGGTCGACGTGATCGGCGTCATTTCGGACCACCCGTTGTTCTCGCAGACGAAGACGACGGGCAGGGAGCGTGCAATGGCGAACACCATCGCTTCATGCGAGGCGCCCTGATTCGTTGCGCCGTCGCCGAAAGACACTACGACGACCCCGCCGGCACCGCGCTGCGCGAGCGCCATTGCGACGCCGTTCGCGATGGGCAGACCGGCGCCGACGATGCTGTTCTCGCCCAGGAACCCGGTTTCGGGTGCGGTGAGATAGGCCGATCCAGCGCGTCCGCCGTTCGTTCCAGTGGCCTTGCCCATGAGTTCGGCGAACAGCGCTTCCGCCGTGACGCCCGATGCGAGTGCCCAACCGTGACCGCGGTACGTCGCGAGGATGCGATCACGGGTGTCCAGCAGCGGCGCGATGCCGGCCGGGGCGCTCTCCTGGCCGATGCAGGGATGTACGGACCCAGCAATGTCGCCCGCGGCACGTAGATCCAGAACGCGCTCCTCGACCTCGCGGATCAGCAACATCTGACGGAGCGCGCTCGTGAGCCCGATGTCTTCCCGGCGCGCCGCGTGGCCGTGCGCCGCGGCGAACTCCGGGGTGTCCATGGAGGCCAGCGAGCGACTGGGATTCGACATGGGGCCTTGTTCCTTCGTGTCTCGCGTGCTGCGCGGCGGTGACGGGTGGGGCGAACCGTTTCGCGAGGCCGTGGCAGGGGTTCGGGACGCTCAACGCTTGGCTTCGCGTGTTCAAAAGATTATCAGCATTTGCTACATCTATCAAGTAACGATAAGACGTTGATTCGACGGCCGAAGGGGCCTAGGCAGTAACAGCCGCCAGGCACGGCCTGACCGGCGCGCTGGCTCGTGCAGAAAGGTGGGACTTGCTGGAGGGTCTGCCGCGTCAGGAAGCAGCGCAACGCAGACGCGAGGTCAGGCCTGTTCGGCCCCCAGGATCAGCGACGAGGCAGCCGCCTTCTGCATAATCGCGAGGTAGTTGCTGAACGACTCCTCGAACCGCTCACGCGGCACGGACAGGCTCAGCACGAACGGCGAGTACCCGTTGTCGAGGGGTACCGCCATGCAGCAGACGCCCTGCGCGAATTCCTCGGCGTCGACGGCGTAGCCCTGCGCGCGCGCCTTCGCGAACTCACGGTCGAGCACTTCGCGGTTCACGATCGTGTTAGCCGTCAGCCGCCGCAGTGCGTGCGAGGCGAGGTACGTCTCGCGCACCTCGTCCGAGGCGTTGGCGAGCAGGAGCTTCCCAGCGGCACGCGCGTGTGCGTCGCCGACATAGCCCTGCGGGACCTCGGCCGCCTGCACCGGATTGGTACCACGCGAGACCGTCAGCGCCGTCACCTCGCCTGACCACCACCCGGCTGCGTACGCGGTCTCGCCGGTGTCTTGCGCAAGGCCACGAACAATCGGGGCAAGGCGTTCGGGCGGAGCCATCTGCCGGTTGAAGGCGGCGACCAGCGTGCCCACCCGAAGGCCCAGCACGTAGCGGTTACTGCTGTTGCGGATGAGGACGCCGGCGCCGACCAGCGTGTGCAGCAAGTGGTAGGTCGCCTGGCGGCTGATGCCCACCGTCTCGCTGATTTCGCGGGTGGTGAGCCCGATGTCGCTCCGCGAGACGGAGAGCAGGATGTCGATCGCGCGAGCCGCGGACTGCACGCGGGGGCGCGCCGCCACGTCCGGGGTGCTCGTACTGCCCGCCGCCGGGTCGTCGTCGATCTGCGTGGATGACATGCAGCACCTGCCTTGTCAAGCGAGGGACGAGCTGACCGACCCTAATAAGACGACAATATCAAGCCTTGATAGATCACCCTCTTAATCGAAGCACGGGGTAGCGGCCCTCGCGCCGGGTCGATGCCTACGAATCCGTGACGTGTGGCTGGTACACAAGGGCAAACATGGCGAATGTGGCAACCGGCGACGTGACTTCGGCGACGCCCGGCTCGGGCTCCGTCACGGTGACCGCGTTATGCGCGCCGATCTGGTCTACTCGTACGAGCGAGGTTCCGTCCGGCAACCGAAGCCGGAAGGTGACCGGCGTGTGAAGGCCGACGGCGTCGGGCGCGTAGTTCAACACGCTGACGACGTACCGGCTGCGCTCCTCCTGGGCGAACGTCTCGATCCAGACAGTATCCGCGGCGTCGGCCGACAGATGAGCGGAATCGCCGATCAGGGCGTTGAGGATCGCCTTGAGGAGGGACCTGGCTGCCCGGCCGCCGGTCTCGAGCGGGAATGTGCTGTAGACGGCTCGTCCACTTCCGGTACCGCGTTCGGTGATGACGGGGTGGGCGGTCGTCGACCACGGCGGGAACGAGTAGTTGCTCGACCAATTCTGGTCGATCCGCGTCCCCGGCTCGGGATACGCGTAGGGCAGGCACAGTGTGGCCAACGTATCGGTCCCCGGCCGAGCCCGCACCCGAGGGGGAACGGTGGCTCCGTCGCGCCGCGGCCACGAGATGTGCCGTTGCGGGAAAATCGCCTGCTCCACCAGGGTGCTCGTCGGGGCTAGTGAGATCTCCGGTCCGTCGTCGTCGCCGACGACGTCGACACCGAACAGGTCGGCGAGCAGCGGTGAGTCCGGGGCCCCCGTCGTGCTCAGGATTCCGGTGCGCCCGCTGGCGTACAGGCGGCCGCCGGCTGCGACGTACTCTTCGAACGCCCGTGCCTCACGCTCGGACAACCGCGTCACGTCCGGCAAGACGATCACGGCGAAGTCGCTCAACGAGTCGAGCTGCGCAGCTGTCACGGCACCGGCTGGCACGTGCAGCTCCTGCAATGCCTGCATGGCCCCGATGGCCGCGGTCAGGTGGGGACTTCCGGCTGCGAAAGGGAGATCTGTCAGCGCACGGCCGTCGTCGGCGAGCCGCACCAGCGATTCGCTCGAGTAGTAGACGCCGACGTCCTCCACATGTCTGCCGCCGAGCGCGTCCTCGTAGGGCCTGCGCCGCTCGTAGACCCGCCCGATCTGCTCGTACACCGCGGCATTGACTGAGCCGGACGGGTCGATCGCGTCGATGAACAGGACGGCGCACGAGAGCGCGGTCGCGCCGAACATCTGCAACGTCATCTGAGTCTCGGTCTTGACCGACACGTGGTCCCGCAAGTCGGGGGCGCGCGAGGTCATGTACTCCGGCGGGCGTCCCGGCGACAGCGACAGCATGAGCTTGCACGCCAGCAGTTGCTCACTCGGGCCGCCATACAGATCCCCGCCAAGAAACGAGTCGTTGCGGTAGCCGGCGATCGACTTGCCGAACTGCCAGCCGAAAAAGCTGCCGGCGAAGTTCTGGTATGCGGGGATGTCGCTGACCGAGCGAGCGTGCCGTAGGAGTTCCTGGGAGAACTCGTCGGCCCACCGTTCCCGGGCGGCAACGAACGCGTTCCATGTCGGGTCGGACCAGTCGACGGCATCGGGGATGTGGGCGCCGTCCTCATGCTCGAAACGGCGTGCACAGTCCGTGCATACGCAGACCGCTCCCCAGAACATCATGTCCGCAAAGAAGGCGTCGAAGCGGTACGAGTCGAGCAGGTCGGCGATCTGGCGTTTCTCGTAATCGAGGTAGCCGCGCTTGTTCATGCAGAGCGCGCTGTGCCGACGGAACCAGCTCACTTCCGGGATGCCGTCGACCGTACGGACGGGCGTGATGAGCCACTCTGGGTGCTGCTCGGCGGCGTCGCGGTCGATGGCAACACTGGTATAGGCGCACACTGCGATGTCGCGCCGGCGCAGCGCGGCGAGAAGGTCGCCGACGGCGTCGCGCCCGCCGAGCCCGCGGTGCGGATTGCCGGTGTCAGACGGCCAATAGAGCAGGCCCAGGTGGCTCTTGCAATACATCATCACCGCGTCCGCGCCGGCGCTGACGTAGCAGTCGGCGAGTGCCTCCGGGTCGTGCTCGCGCAGAAAACGCTCGTCCCACTGCGGGATGTGCATGTCCAGCAGCATCCGCCGCGACCGGGACAGGTAGCTGGGTTCGGCCCTGGTCTGGAGAAGCTCGGAACCGCCTAGGTGCGTCACGTTCTCGTCTCCATTTCCTCGAAGCTTGGGCTAAGCGGGTGCGGATGCAGCGGCGTGACCGCCACGGTCATCCACGCATACATCGGCAGTGACGCGACGGCCTCGTCCAGTTCCGCGCGGTGGGCCGCCCTCCAGATCCCGGCGTTCCTGATGTCGGGACCGTCCAACCGCCAGATGGCGCGGATGTGCCCATCGCGCACTAGCTCGCCACCTCGGTGCCGTTCAGCGCGCAGGAGTGCTGCCCGGGCTTCGTTGTCGAGGTCGCCGGGTAGGCGGATGTCGATCTCGACCAGGTACTCCACGGCGATCAGACCGACGTGCTGACTGCGGTGGATTGGAAGTCGAAGGTCGAGGTGAGGCCGCCGTCGACGGTGACCGTTGCCCCAGTCATGCCGGCCGCGCGTTCGTCGAGCAGGAACTCGACGACAGCCGCCACGTCGGCCGGCACGAGGATGCGTCCCGCTGGATGCCGATCGGTCTTCTCGCGCAAGAATTGCGCGGGATCTGCGGCCGCGGTGACGTGTTGCTGGAAGAACGGCGTGTCAATTGCGCCAGGACACACGCAGTTTGCGCGGATACCGCTGCGCGCGTAGTCCAGCGCGACGCTGCGCACGAGTTGCAGCAGCGCTCCCTTCGACGAGCAGTACGCCGCCAGCCCTTGCTCGACGAGCAATGCATCGACGCTAGCGACGGCGACGATGCTGCCGCCGCCGGCCGCGATCATGTGCGGCAGGCACTTCTGCAGGCCGAGGGCGACGGCAAACACGTTCACGTCGAAAACCTCGCGCACCTGCGCCAGGCTCAACTCCAGCAGCGTGCCCACCGTGAGCAGGCCGGCGTTGAGCACCAGCTTGGTCGCTGGGCCGCCGAGCTGCTGGGCGCAGGCGAGCGCGTCGTCCCAGGTCCGCTCGACACGGACGTCGCCCTGCACGCACAACGCTGGGTCGAACGCGTCCTCCCAGCGCAGGTCGACACCCACCACGGCGTCGCCGGCGGCCCGCAACTGCCGCGCTACCTCCGCACCGACGCCGGATGCCGCGCCGGTGACGATCGCGACCGCGCTCATCGAGACACCGCCCGGTCCAGCCGCGGTGCGATCTCGGTGCGCAGGCGCTGCATCGATTCGAGGCCTGGGAAGTCCATGAACCAGCAGATCACCTCATCGATGCCGAGGTCGCGGTAGGCGGCGAGCTTGTCCGCGACTTCGTCCGGCGTGCCGACGACGAACTCGTCGCGCACCTGTTCGAAGCTCGCCATCCCGTCCAGGTGTGGATTCGTCGTGGCCACGAAGTCGAGGACGTCACTCATCGCGTCGCCCGCGGGGTGCTGCTCGCGCAACGCCGCGAACCGGTCGAACCACCGCTCCCCCTGCCCAGGGTCATCGAAGATGAGCACCTGGGTCTCGAGCGTGCGGGCGAGGTCGTCGGGGTCGCGACCGCGGCGCAGCAAAGCGTCGTCAACCCGCTTGAGCTTCGTGGCGAGAACGTCCACACCGGCCGGCATCGAATTCCACACGTCCGCCTGCGCGGCGATGAGATCCAAAGTGGCCTCGTCGAACGCCTCGCCGATCCAGACGCGCGGTCCCGGTTGCTGGCACGGGCGGGGTTGGCAGATGGCGCCGTCAAGACGGTAGTGGCGGCCGGTGAACGTGGTGGTCTCACCGGACCACAGGCGGCGGCAGAGGTCCAGCGCCTCGCCGAGCCGCTCGGCGCGCACTCGCCGGTCCGGTTCCCAGTCCCACCCATAGGAGACGACCTCGCGCTCGCGCCAGCCGGGGTCGATGAACAACTCGAGCCGGCCGCCGGAGATGACGTCGAGCGTGGCCGCCATCTTCGCCATCAACGGCGCATGCCGGAACTCGTTGCCGAGGTGGATAGTGCCGAGTCGCATCCGCCTCGTCATGCCGGCAACGGCGGCCAGCGTCGTCCAGCCCTCCAGGATCGCCCCGTCCCGCCCGAGGAACATGTGGTCTGCCACCCACACCGAGTCGTACCCCCACGCCTCCGCCTGCACCACCGAGTGGGCGAGCACCGGCCAGGACAGTCGCTCGAAGGCCGGAGTGCGGAAGTCTGGGATGCCTGGGTTGGCGAAGATCGGCAGGGCATAGCCGAGTCGCATCGTGCCGCCTCTCATTGCATGAACTGTCCGCCGTTGACGTTCAACGTCTGGCCGGTGATGTAGGACGAATCGTCCGAGAGCAGGAACCTGACTACAGTGGCGACCTCCCGCGCCTGCGCGAAACGGCCCAACGGGATCGCCGAGCGCATCACCTCGTGCTGCTGCTCGGTGTAGGCGGAGAGCATGGGGGTGTCGACCAGCCCAGGCGCGACGCTATTCACCCGCACGCAGTCGGTGGCAAGCTGCGCGGCGAGCGACATCGTCAGGCCGATCACGCCCGCCTTGGACGCGACGTAGTTGGGCGCGCTGTAGATCGACTTGGTGCGACCAGAGACGGACGTGAGGTTGACGACTGACCCGCCGCCAGCCGATACCAGCATCGGGACGAGTGCGCGGCAGATCAGAAAGACGGCTTTCAGATTCACATCGAGCATCCGGTCCCAGTCGTCCTCGGTCAGGTCGGCGAGCGATCCGAGTTGGACGATCCCCGCGGCGTTCACGATCCCCGCAAGGGGACCATCACCCGCCGCGAGCGCCGCCGTCAGCCGCGCGACGTCCGGGCCACTGCACACGTCCGCGACATGCCATTCTCCGCCGTACTCGGCGCTTGTTTCGCGCACGCCGTCCTCGTTCCGGTCTACGAGGACCGGTGTGCCGCCCGCCTCGGCGACCACTTGCGCACAGGCACGGCCGATGCCGCTCGCCGCCCCGGTTATCAGATACCGTCCGGCGCGCAGCATCAGTGCACCTCGCACAGCCCGAGCGCGCCGAGACGCTCAGGGCTCGGTTGGAGCAGTTCGAACGTAATGCCGTCCGGGCCACGCAGGTAGCAGGCCCAGCCGCCGCGGTTGGCGCCGGCGGTGATTGCGACGGGCGCTGAGACGAACTGCGTTCCGGCTGCGCTCATGCGCTCGTAGCGCTCGTGAATGTCGGTAACCATGAGGGCGAGGTGCGCGACTCCGACGTCATTGGTCGGCAGTTCGGCCCGAGTCCGACCCGGCGGCGCGTGGTACTGGATGAGCTCCAACATGTGGGTGGAGTGACGGGGCGGACTGCCCGGGATCGCGAGCTGCGCGACGTCGAGCACCGCATCGTCCATGCCGACGAGGATGCGAGTGTAGGGGTTGTCCTGGCGTTGGCGGTGCACGAGTTCGAGGCCGAGTGCCTTCTCGAACCACTCGACCGCGGCGTCCAGATCGCTCACGGTAAAGGAGAAGTGCAGGACGTCTGCGATCATCGGCTCACTCGTTCCCGTAGCAGCGGATCTCGTACACGGCGGCCGACGGGTCACCGTTTGTGGAGTTGAACGCGACCCGCAGGGCCTCGGTCCGGACGTCCGGCGCGAGCTTGATTCGGTTGTGCCGCTGGTAGTTGCCCGAGACTTCCGCGACAGTCGTCCACCCGCCGTCGAGCAGCGCGAGGACGGCGTAGTCCTTCGGGCACTGCGGGTCGCGGTACTGCGGCGGGTAGCGGTGGTACTCGCTGTAGAGGTGGCCGGGGAAGGTCAGCTCGATCGTCGCGATGACCTGCGGCGAGTCCCAGGTGAGCTGCAGCCATTGCTCGAGAGGGACGGCTGGATCCGAGCGCCAGAGGTTGGCGGCCCGGTGCGGGCGAGTCGCGCCGCGGGTCACGTTCGCCGGCTCGTAGCAGTTCTGCGCCGGCACAACCCGGAAGGACTTGTTGAGCATGAGGCCGCGGAGCTTGCCCGGCGAGATCTCGTGCGCCGCCGTGTGCCCTGGTGCGATCGCGCCCGCAGTCTCCCATGTGATGTGTGGCGTCGGCAGCACATCGACCCGCACGTAGGAGTCTGGCCTCAGGCCGCTGGCCGCGTCGAGGTGGACATCCCAACCGATCCATCGACTTTCGCCGGGCGGCACCTGGAGGGTCGTGCCGACGAGCCGGCGGCCGGTGTCGGTGCGGTAGTCCCAGATGTGCTCGACGCCGACCAGGACGGCATCCACCTGCTGCACCTGTCCGGTGCGATTGGTGAGGCACAGCTCGATTCGCTCCAGCACGGCGCTTGACCCGACGGCGATCCACTGCCCGGTCCGCAGCGCGAGGCCGTCGCCACCGGGCGAGGCCATCGGCGGGATGATGCCGGCTGGTGTGTGCGGGCCGACGCCGTGCGAGAGGGCGGTGCTGCTAGCAGTGGCCGTTGCACGGCGGGCGAGGTCGAGCGGGTCGGCGTTGACGACGTTGGGCAGGAAGCAGCCGTCGCGCAGCAGCCGCTGCTGAACCTCGCTCACCGCAGCCGTCGGCAGGGTGGCGACCGAGACACCGTGCTCGACGGCAACTGCCGCCGCTGTGCCGACGGCCTGGCCCATCACGGCCGTCGTGCCCATGACCCGTACGGTCGCCAGCGCGGAATGTGTCGCACTGACGTTACGGCCGGCCATCATAAGGTTGTCAATGTCCTTCGACACGCACATACCCAGCGGTATGCCGTACGGACCGCAGAAGCTCTTGGCGGCGTACTCGGTCGTCTCGTCCAGCCCCTCGGCGGTGAATTGCTCGCTCGAGCCGGCCAGCAGGCCGCCCGGGGTATGGATGTCGACGAACCAGCCCCCGTAGGCGATCTCGTCGGGGAACTGCGTCTGCTTCAACGCGTCGTGCTCGGTCATCAGGTACTGGCCGATCACGCGGCGGGTTTCTCGCTTGCCGGGGACCTGCCCAATCCAGTCCAGCGCCCAGGTTCGGGCGAGATCCTTGGTCCGGGGGTCGCGGTTCTTGATCCAGTCCCAGACGCCGAGGGTGTGGCGGGTCAGCTCGTGGCGTAGCTGCTCGCTGTCATAAATCGTGTGCCACGGGACGCCGAGTTCGATCCACCAGTAGCCGGATCGAATGTCGTAGGGGACGCGGCCCTGCTCGTAGAAGAAGCCCTCGTCCTCGTAGCGGACTGCCCAGTCCGGCGGAGTGAACTCGATGGGCCGGCCGGTGTCGCGGGCCTTGAAGTGGATCGAGTTACCCATGACGTCATCGGACGCGCTCTCCGGCGCGTGCGGCTCATCGAACTCCGCTCGCGCCTCGGACCCCATTCGCCACTCGCAGCCGGCCAGCGCCGCGACCACGCCGTCCCCCGTCGCGTCGACGAAAACAGTTCCCTCGATCTCGATTTCCGTCTCGGCCCCGGCTACCCGCGCCGCCACCGATCGGATGCGCCGCTCGGTATCGCGGTCAACATCCACAACCGACGTGTTCAGGTGCAGTGTGAGGCCCTCGGTCCTCACCGCGAGGTCGTAGAGGACCAGGTCCCATACACTGTTCACCCAGCCGTTGCCGACGATCTCCTCATGGTTGCGGGCTCGCTCCTCGATCAACAGTTCCGAGATGATGCCGGTTTCGCGTCCGTACGCGTGGAACGCCGCGGCGCCGTGCGGCGTCACCCGTACCTCGGACGAACTGTTCCCGCCCAGCACCGAACGGTCCTGGATGAGGCAGACACGTGCCCCATGCCGCGAAGCAGCGACGGCTGCCGACAGGCCGGCGAGCCCACCTCCGCAGACGACGACGTCGAACCTCTCGTGCCGCGACCTCATGTCGGCTGGCTCTCTTCGGCCGGCGAGGGGCGGCGCTTGCCGACTCGCTCGAACACGGGGTCGGGGACGAACTCGGGCGACTTGTAGACGATCCATCGGCACGGCTGCCCGGCGTCCTGCGGGTATTCGGTTACTCGCATCGGCGTGCCGAGCTGCTCGATCGGGAGGATTTCGTTCACGACGGCGCAATGCGCGCAGTACAGGCACACGCCCTTGCGCCCCCACGTCCAGTCGTATGCGCCGTCGACGACGGCGAAGTCGAACGGCGGCTCCGTGCGGGGTACCTGCCCGCGCGCCGGGTCGCCGCGTCGCGCGCGTCCGCCTGTGCCGCACGGGTCAAACGACATCGTCCACTTCTCGTCGTCCTCGACGACGTCGATCTCACCGCTGCGGCCGGAACCGCAGTAGTGCCCACGCATCCCCTCGATGGTGAGTTCGAACAGCTCGCGTGAGCTCATGTCGCGCACCAGCTCGTAGCGCGCCGTCAACCACTCGCGCTGCGTGACGCGGAAGACGTCCTCCATTTGCGCCTCACCAAGGGCCCGCTGCAGGACCGTGAGCATGCCCCACGCCCAGTCGACCTGTGCGTCGTGCACGGACATCTGCGCGGACCGCAGCCTGGTCAATGCCCGGCGCGTCTCGTCCACGTCGCAGGACACAATGGCGGTGCGCACGGTCTGCTGCTCGTTCATGGCAACCGTGCGGTGATCGACGATCGGGATCGCGGCGCCGATTCGCGACTCGAGATCGACGCGCTGTTCGGGCCAGTCGGGTAGCGCGTTCTGCGCGTAGGTCTGCAGGCTCGCGAGCCATGTGCTGAACAGTTCGTGGATCCGGCCCGCCTCGGCCACGAGGTAGTCGAGCAGCTCCAGACTCTCGTCCACCTGACGCTGCTGCAGCGCGTCCAGCAGCAGCACGTCGGTGGGGACGCCCAACCGTTCCGCTCGGCCGGTCCGGATCGGGCGCCGGATGAGCGGCGTCTGCGACAACCCCGACGGTGCTGACCTGTCCATTGCCGCCCTCGTCTCGTCTGCGGGGTGCGAACGATTTGCGCTCGGCTCGTCCATCACCAGTTGCTGCCCACGCTCAGGCCGCCGTCGACCACGAGAACCTGTCCGGTGACGAAGCTGGCTGCCGGAGAAGCAAGAAATGCCACGGCCGAGGCGATCTCTTCAGGCTCGGCCATGCGGCGCAGCGGAGTCGCCGCGATCAATGCGTCCTGATCGAGCGCGGTTCGGCTCGCCTGCAGCATCAGCGGCGTCCGCGCGTAGCCGGGCGCGACCGCGTTGACACGGATCCCATCCGACGCCCATTCGACGGCAAGGCAGCGGGTGAGGCCCTCGATCGCGGCCTTGGCGGCACTGTAGGACAGTCGGCCGGGCATTCCGATGCGGGCGGCGACCGAGCTGACGGTAACGATCGCAGGTTCCGGCGAGACGCGCAGATACTCGTATCCAGCACGGGCACACCGCATCGTCCCGGCCAGATTGACGTCCAGCAGCCGTGCCCAGCGCTCGTCGCTCACATCCGTGGACGGCTGTGGGTCGACGATGCCCGCGCAGCACACCAAGGCGTCGACCGATCCCATCCGCTCGGCTGCCAACTTCACCCCGGCGTCGACCGACTTCGCATCGGCGACGTCGCATTCCACCGCGGTGGCGCTGCCCAGTTCGGCGGCCAGGGCAGCGCCTCGATCGACGTCGCGGTCGAGGATCGACACGGGGGCGCCGTCGTTGGCGAGCATCCGGCACACGGCGGCACCGATTCCGCTTGCGCCGCCAACGACCACGGCCGCTCGGGAAGTCACGTGTGAGCCTTCGCCATGTCGTCCAAGGCGGTGGAGACGATCGCGACCATCTCATCGATCTCCTCCTCGGAGATCGTGAGCGGGGGAGCCAGGAACAGCACGTTGCCCGGATGGAGGATCAGGCTGATGAGACCGAGATCGAGGCAGCGCGAACGCAGTTCGTTGCCCGCCCCGACGCGGTCTTCAAAATCGGCGCCCGACTCCGCATCGGCCACGATTTCTAGACCGACGAGCAGCCCGCGGCCGCGGACGTCCCAATACAACGGGTTCCCCGCGAGACGGCGGAGCCCCGTTAGCAGCCGCTCGCCCATCGCGGCAGATCGTTCCCAGAGCCGGTCGCGCTCGACGCGGTCCAGCACGGCGAGTGCCGCCGCGGCTCCGATCGGATGGCCGGCGTAGGTGTTGCCGTGCCGGAAGATCGCCTTGTTCTGCGCAAACACCTCGGCCACGTGCGGGGCGATCAGGCAGGCCGCGATCGGGAAGTAGCCCGAGCTGAGCCCCTTCGACATCGTGATGAAATCGGGCTGGATCCCCGCGAACTCGGTGGCGAACAGGCGGCCGGTACGCCCCATCCCGGTGATGACCTCGTCGCAGATCAGCAGCACGCCGTGCTCGTCGCACACCGCGCGCAACTCACGCTGGTAATCATCGGGCGGCATGCCCACCGCGATCGCCGTCGCCATCGGGTCGACGACGACAGCGGCCACGGTCTCAGGGCCCTCGGCGCGGATCGTGGCGTCGATCGAGTCGACCGAGGCCACATGCCGTCCGGCCCGACCCAGCGCGGGTGGGAACGGTGCCCGCACCGGCGCGACCCGGCCCCACGTGAGACCGCCGTGGTAGACGTCGTTCGCCGAGGCGAAGTAGCGACCGTCCAGGCCCATCGCGTCGTAGGTGACGCCGTGGAAGGAACCCTGCCGGGTAATGACCTTCTTGCGGTACGGGGCACCGCGGAGATGGTGGTACTGGCGCGCCATCTTGATCGCGACCTCATCGGCCTCCGCGCCGCCAGGGGCGAAGTGCGCGTACTGCATCCCTGGGGCAAGGGCAGTTAGCCGCTCGGCGAGTTCGATCTGTGGTGGCGCAGCGAATCGAAAGACGTCCAGGAACGTAAGCTTGTGCGCCTGCGCGTCGATCGCGGCGATGATCTCCTCGTCACCATGGCCGAGGATTGCCGCCTCGAGCGCGGAGATGCCGTCCAGGTACTCCTTTCCGGACACGTCCCACAACCGACACCCCGACCCACGCTCGATCACCCGAATCGGCGCGAACATCGCGCCCTGTGCCCCGGGCGGCGAATACGGCATCCACAGGTGCTTGCTTGCCACCTCGCGCAGCGTCGCTTCGTCCAGATCGGCACCATTCATGCCAGTGAACCAACCATCCCACCTACCCGAGTGTCAAGTATGTGATGACCGCATCGGATAGTGAGATATTGGCCGGGTGCGATCCCGACCAATTCCCGCGCCATGATCCCGCCCTCGATAGTGTCGGCGGGACGTGAGCTGCGCGCCGGCGCATACACCAGCGTCGAGTTGACCGAGGCGCTGCTCGCCCGGGCGGACCGACTCGATCACCTGATCGACGTCTACGCCTGCCGCTTCGACGAGTCTGCGCTCGACAGCGCGCAGCGCGCCGATCGCGAACTGCGGGCGGGCATCGACCGGGGCCCGCTGCACGGCATCCCGATCGGGGTCAAGGACGTAATCAGCACGAGCGAAGGCCCGACCCGGGCGGGCTCGAACGTGGGGCGCGTGCTCGGCCACGGCCCCGCGGCTGATGCCGTCGTCGTCACCGCGCTGCGGTCTTCCGGCGCGGTAGTCATCGGCAAGACCCGCACATACGAGTTCGCCCTCGGCACGCCTGGCCCGTCCCGGCCGCGAACTCGCAACCCGTGGAACCCCGCGCACGACACCGGGGGATCGAGCTCGGGCAGCGCCGCCGGCGTTGCCGCCGGCTTCTTTCTCGGCGCCCTTGGGACGGACACGGCCGGCAGCGTCCGCGTGCCGGCGGCGTGGTGCGGGGTCACCGGCTTGTGCCCGTCCCGCCATCGGCTGCCAAGGGACGGCGTTCTCACGCTGAGCCGGAGTCTCGATCGGGTCGGGCTGCTCACCAGGACCGCCGACGATGCCGCCGCGATGCTTGACAGTCTTGCGGGCTCAACGCCCGCGAAGCCGGCGCGCGCACCACGACCAATCGCGGGCACGCGTATTGGGGTCGAGCGCGCCCACCACCTCCGCCAGAATCCGAATCAACCGGACGTGACCGAGCGCTTCGAGGAGGCGGTCAAGACGTTCGATGCGTTGGGCGCCGTCACCACCAACGTCGAACTCCCCCACGTCGAGTCGATCACGGCCGCGACGATGGCGACAATGCTGGTCGAGGGGCTCAACGAACACCGCGACCGGCTACGCACCCAGTGGGACCTTTTCGGCGAAGCGACCCGGTGCCTGCTCGCCGCGGGCGCGATGCTCGGGTCGGCTGACTACCTGCAGGCGCAGCGGGTCCGCGCGGAGGGACGTCGTCTCGTCGGTACCGTGTTCGACGACGTCGACGCCGTCGTGCACCCGACCGTCGGCACATCGGCGCCAATGCTCGACAATCGCGAGCACGACGACGGCCTGAGCGTCATCTACACCATGTACTGGAGCGCGCTCGGCAATCCCGCGTTGTCGATCCCGATGGGTCGCGACGCATCTGGCCTACCGATCGGCCTGCAGATCGCCACCCGACGGTCCGATGATCAACTACTGCTGCGCCTCGCCTCAGCGTTTCAAGGGCTGACGCGCTGGCACTTGTCCGCCCCCTTCGACGAAGGAGCGTCGTCATGAGCGCTGACGGGCACGATGCCACTATCCGACGGGCCGTCAACGACTGCCTGGAGCTGAATGGGTTGCGCGAAGTGGCGCGTGACCTCGACACCCTTATCGCGCTGTGGCCGCTCATGCGCACCCTCGCCGACCTGCTTTACGACGTTCCGCTGTCGGCCGTGCACGGCGCGGTTGAGCCGGCTAGCGGTCGGTCGCGGCAGGCGCGGTGACGCGGTGCGCCAGTAACTGTCCCCTCGGCTGGTCAGCGGGGTCATGGCCCAGCACCGACGGTGCCGCACACAGGAACAGCGTCCGCCCGTCCGCACCACCGAGTGCGACCGCGTACACAGACAGGTCGCCGGTCGGCACCATCTCAACGACGCGACCCTCGCCGTCCACGCGGAAGGCTCCCGACCCGTGTGCATCAGCGACCCACACCGCTCCCTCGCAATCGACCGCGATGCCGTCCGGCTGCAGCCCTGCCTCGGCCAGGTCGAGCCACACGCAACGCCCGCCCAGCGAGCCGTCGGCAGCAATCTCGAAGCTCGTAAGGCGGCGGGCGAATGTCTCGGCTACGACGAGGCGGCGCCCACCGTCCAGCACGACGGCGCCGTTGGGGAAGCACAATCCGTCTGCGGCGATCGCGACCGTGCCGTCCGGGTCGACACGGAGCAGTCTGCCGGAGGCCGCGTCAACGCCGTTCGGATCGCCGATCGTTCCGATGTATGCGCGTCCGCACGGGGCCACGACCATGTCGTTGGGCTGCCCGCGGGCGTGCTGGCTGAGGTCCGCGAGCTGGTGAAGTCGACCGTCGCGCAGCAGGAGCAGGTGACCGTCCTGCATCGACACGATCATCAGGTTCCCGTCCCGGTCGAAGCCGAGCCCCGATGGGCGCCCCGCGACGTCGCACAACACGCGGTTCTCGCCGTCCTCGGCGACGCTGCACACCGTGCGGCCGATCAGGTCGGAGACATACAGTCGACCGTTTCGCCACCGCGGGCCCTCGAGGAAGAAGAAGCCGTCGGCCACGACCGCGAGGGATCTGTGCATCACGGCGGTCGTGTGTGCTCAGCCACGCACACCGCTCTCGAACCCCCTGATGAGGTACTTCTGGAAAAAGATGTAGATGATCACGACCGGCCCCAGGGCGATGACGACGGTGGCAAAGACAAGATTCCATCGTGTCGTGTACTGACCAACGAAGGAGTACACATCGACCGGAGTGGTGACCTTGTCCGTGCCACCCGTGAAGACGAGCGGGGTGAAGAAGTCGTTCCACACCTGCATGCCGGTCAGCAGTGCGACGGTGCCCGAGATCGGGCGCATCAACGGCAGCACGATGTGGGTGAACGTTCTAACCGGCCCGGCACCATCGACCGCCGCTGCTTCCTCGTATTCGCGCGGTAGCTTCCGGAAGAACCCGGTGTACAGGAAAACTGCCAGCGGCATCAGCAGGCCTAAGTACACCAGGATGAGCCCGAACCGCGTGCCGGTGAGCTGGCTCCGCGACATTGCGACGAACAGCGGGATGAACCCGAGTTGCGCTGGCAGAATCAGCCCGGTCACGAACACGGCTGACACACCGGTGGACAGCCGGCCGCTGCGACGCCCGAGCACATAACCGGCCGGACCGGCCACCGCGATCAAGACGACCACGACAACCAGCGTCGTGACCGCGCTGTTGAACAGTGATCTGCCGAGCGACGGAATTCCCGTGCCGGCACCGTTCCAAGCTTGTTCGAAGTTCGCCAATGTCGGGTGGGTCGGAAGGCTGAACGGTGACTTCGATGCCTGAGTGGGAGTCTTGAGCGACAACGAGATCAAGAGGTAGATCGGGAAAAGGACAACTGCGGCAAGGATCCAGAACGAAGCCTCGCGGGCAGCAGTCCGGATCGAGTAGGCGCTCATGCGTCACCCCTGCCGCTCGCGCATGACCCGAAGTTGGAGAGCGGCGAGCACCCCGACGATGACGGCGAGGACGAGTCCCAGCGCAGCGCTGTAGCCGAACCTGCTGTTGACGAACGCCTGCTGGTACACCTGCGTCGACAACGTTTCGGTCGCCGATCCTGGGCCGCCTCCGGTGAGCGCTTCGACCTGGTCGAACACCTTGAGTCCGCCGATCAGCGACAAGGCCACACTGATCGAAAACGCAGGCAGAAGCTGCGGCGCGATGACGTAGCGGAACGAGCGCCAGGCCCCCGCACCGTCCAGAGTCGCCGCCTCGTAGAGGTGCGACGAGATCGTCTGCAGACCCGCGAGGTAAATGACCATGTGATAACCGGCAAACTGCCAGATCATCGTGAGCAGCACAGCCCACAGCGCTGTGGTCGGGTCTCCGAGCCAGGGACGTGTCGCAGAGGCGAGCCCGACGTTCTTCAGCAGCGTGTTCGCGGGACCGTCCGGTTGCAGAATGAACTGCCACACATAAGCCACCGCGAGCGGGCTCACCGCGGCGGGCGCGAAGAACACCGCACGCAGGAAGTTCCTGCTCTTCAGGGTCCGGTGCAGGCCGACCGCGAGTGCCAAGCCCACCACATTCGCAACGACCACGTACCCGCCCGCGAGCACCAGAGTGTGCTGCAACGCGGCGGAGCCCTGCGAGTCGGACAGCAGCCGGCGGAAGTTCGCGAAGCCGATCCAATGCGGTTGCGTCAGTCCGTTCCAGTCAGTGAATGCGTAGGCCGCACCGAACAGGCTGGGGAGCAGGAAGAGCGCGAGATACAGCCCGGCTGCCGGGAGCACGAACCACCAGGGCACGCGAAGCCTGCTGCGCGATCGGGGTGCCGGCTCGACCGTCCGCATGGACGCGGACGGCGTCATTCGGTCCGGTGCCGTCAGCACGTTCGGCACGAGTCACGCACCCTGCCAGCTCTGATCCATGTCACGCAGGATCGCCTCGGGCGTGATCTGTCCCGTGACCAGCGCCTGGAGATCCTTCATGTAGTTCTGCTCGACTTCCGCGCTCGGCCAGTACTGGTCGAGGTAGGTCACGCTGCGGGCGGGCGCGAGGTATGGCGCAAGCGCCTGCGCCGCGGTGGGGACGGCCGACTCGCTCGTGCCCGCGGTGAACAACGGGATGGATTTCGAGTTCGCCGCGAAGCGTGCCGTGTTCGCCGGCGTGGCCAGGAAGGAGATAAAGCGCTTGGCCAGCGTCGGCTGCTTGGCGGTCCTGGGGATGGCGAATCCGGCGCTTACGCCGACCGGTACCCGTGTGGCGGCCACGTCCGGCCCGCCGGGGAACGGCGCGGCGGCCCACTCCCCCTGTTTGGCAGCGGTCTGGACGACGGGCAGGGTCTCCATGACTGAGATCATGGCCAGGGCGCTTCCCTTCGCGAGCCGTTGCGTTGCCGCGTCGGTGGACAAGCCGGCTGGAGAGTCACCGAAGCACTTCGCCTTGTTCATCGCATCGAACTCCTGTAGCGACTGCAGCCAACCCCGCGAGTCGCGAAATTTCGTCTTGTCGGCAAGCCGCTCGGCGGCGAATTGCGGATCCTGCGAGTACGCCGTCGAGGCGGCGAGCGCGTAGCCGACGAACAACAGGTTCACCGTCGCCTGCCCACCTAACGCGAGGAGCGATCTTCCTGAACCGGCCTCGCGACGGCAGAGGTCAACCAGCGTGGGGAACGTCTGTGGGATGTCAATGTGCTTCGCCGCGAACGCCTTCTTGTCGTAGATCAGTCCGATCGCAGACTTGGTTGGCGCGTAGTTGTAGATCTTGTTGTTCGTCCCGAACACGCCCCGAAATTGGCTCGGGATCTCCCCTACCCACGGCTCACCGCTCAGATCGAGCAGCGCGTTGGCGCGCGCCAACTCATTCACGGCGATGGCGTTCCCGTAGCCCGAGGTCGTCTGGATGACGTCCGGCGGTGAGCCTGCGTTGATCTGGGCGCGGATCACCTGCGCGTACTGGTTGAACGGCAGCGTCGACAGCTTTACCTTGATCGTCGGATGGGCGGCCTCGAAATCGTGCACGAGCATCGCCACAGGGCTGTGACTCCCCGACACGCCCGACGCCAGCGCAACGACCCGGATTGTTCCTGACGTCGAACTGGAGCTCGTGGACGAACCACAAGCCGATAGCTGAGCCGCTAATGCGACGGCGGCGAGCGCCGCCGCGACTCGTCGTCCTACGCACCTGCGATTGATCATCTCGCCCTCCGCTCGACGACGCTTGCTCGACCTGCCGAAGAGCCACGCTCTCGCTATTTGATGTATCTGTCAACATCTGATATCTATTTCGCCTGGCATCCGTGGTGAGCGCACCGACGAGACCTTCCGGTCAAAAGGCCTGGCATGCGGCGACGCTGATCGGCTCTGATGCCGCGATTCCAAGCGAAGGAGAAGTCATGCTGAACAAGGGCAAGCTCGCCAAGAGATTGCTCGTGCCGCTCGTGACCGGCGCCGTTTTCATCACCGCCGTGGGCGTCGGGTCTGCCTCCGCAGACAACCACTCGACGTCCGGGTCGATCGGTGCCAACCGCGTCCGCAATGCCGAGCAGCACGCGCTCGGGGCGTCCACCGCAACCAAGCAACAGCCATCTGTCGCGCTGCCTGGCGTTGTTCCCGCGACTGCAACGACCTTCCACAAGTCGAAGCCGGGCACGCCTCCGTCCAGCGTCGTCGACGCGAAATGGTGCAGCTCGTATTCCTACCCCAGCGCAAGCGACGCCCATGCCTGCTTCCAGCGCAGCGGTGACGTGATCTGGATCGACAACGCCGTCGGCGACAACGTGAAGGCCCACTGGGAGAACTGGCTCGAAAACGCAAGCGGCACGTGGGTCTTCTACCGCGACGGGGACTGCCTCAGCACCACCTACGGCTGGGGTTACTGCAACGAAGACTTCTATGAGGACTCCAGCCACAACGCGGACGGCGGCTACGGCAGCGGCATCCGGCTCTACACCTGCGTCGGCGACTGCAATCCCGACTACCAATGGGTTCGCAACAACACCTGAACGATTTCTGAATGAGCCCTGCTCCTCGGCACCGCCACCTGGCCACCCCCGTGCCGATGGCGGTGCCGAGGCGTGGGGGTGGAGGCGTCGCCCATCTCTGTCCAAGGTCGACGACGATAGGCACAGCGAAGCCGGGGACTGCAGTGTCGCGTATCCGCCTGAGCGGCTCGGCTCGGTGACGTAACGCGCCGCGTCGGATGGCCAATGCGGGAGGAGAGAACGACGACGGATTTCCGCCAGCACGGCGCGCTCCCCGGCGGAGACACTTCGAGCCGGCGTCGCCGGAGGGCCGCGACGATGAGCAAAGGAGCAGCCGTGTCGAATTCGGATCGAGAAATGCCGTTGCGGTTGTTCGGACACACCGGCTTGCGCGTGTCAGCCCTGTGTCTGGGCACAATGACCTTTGGCGAGGCGCGCGCTTGGGGCGCGGACAAGTCAACCAGCCGCGCCGTGTTCGAGCGGTTCGTCGAGCGCGGCGGGAACTTCGTCGACACGGCCAACAACTACATGAACGGCGCCAGCGAGGAGTTTCTTGGCGAGTTCATCACCGGCCGGCGCGACCAATTCGTGATCGGCACGAAATACTCCCTGACCCTGCACCCCGACGATCCAAACGGCGGGGGCAACCACCGCAAGAGCCTGGTCCGCAATCTCGAAGCCAGCCTGCGCCGCCTGCGAACCGATTACGTCGACGTCTACTGGCTGCACGCGTGGGACTTCCTCACGCCCGTCGAGGAGATCATGCGCGCCCTCGACGATGTCGTCCGCGCCGGCAAGGTCCTTTACCTTGGCATCTCCGATGCACCGGCGTGGATCATCGCCCAGGCCAACGCGATTGCCCACGAGCGCGGCTGGACCGCATTCGCCGGACTGCAACCGGAATACAACCTGCTCCAGCGCGACGCCGAACGGGACCTGTTGCCGATGGCCCGCGCCTTCGACATGACAATCACGCCCTGGTCACCACTGGCCAACGGTTTGCTGACTGGCAAGTACAACGACCGCGCGAACGCCGACGGCCGGCTGACAACAGGGCGCTCCCGCAACCGCGTCACCGAGCGCGGGCTCGCCATCGCCGAAGCCGTCCGAAACGTCGCCGCCGAGCTCGGGCACACGCCGGCGCAGATCGCCCTGGCCTGGTTGCTGCACCAGCCCGGTTCGGTGATCCCGCTCATCGGCGCCCGCCACGTCGACCAGCTCGAGGACAACCTCGGCTGCCTCGATATCCGGTTCACCGACGATGAACTGCGTCGCTTGGACGATGCCGGCGCACCCGAACTGGGATTCCCCCATGACTTCATCGCTTCGTCGGCGATCCTCGACCAGATCCACGGCCTGACCTACCCGCGGCTCGCCGGTCAGGCGCGTCGAGGGAGATAGAGACCGAATAGGGCGAGCCGTGACCCCGCGGAGGATATGCCCGCGACGGGCTGACGGCGGGCAGGCGGCCGGTGGGAGCGCGCGGTGCGGTCCTCGCTGGTGGCGGGCTGCCCACCATTTCGATGGCCGTGACTTCCGGATTCTCCGGCCGGCCACAGAGGCGGGTCAGCCGTACGGTGGTCCGGTCTGCATCAAGCTGAACACGCGGATGTCGGAGAAGATCACGTGCTCAGGCCCGTCGAGCGCGTAGCACGGCACGAGCGGACGCCGCGGTGGAGATCACGGCGAGCAACACCGCGAGACCGCCAACGGATGCCGCGACTGCCACGTCGATTGAGGGCGTGGCCGAGTCGGTCATGCCGATGCTGAACGCCGTGAGCACACCGGCCGCGACGGCGCTGCCGAGCACGACGCTGAGCCCGGAAATCCACAGCGATTCCTGGAGGAGCATGCCGCGCGCCTGGCGGCGGGTCGCCCCTACGGCGCGAAGCAGGGCCAGTTCGCCGAAGCGGTCGAGGACGGATATGACGAGCGTGTTCACGACGGCGATCGCAGTGAGCGCGACGACCAGCCCCATGAGCAGATAGCTGACCTTGGCATTCGCCCGTTCGACCGACGCCGCGATCTTGTCGGCCCGGTGGCCGTCGAGGACGGCGACGCCGGCGAAGGTGCGCAGCGCATGTTGGAGTGCGGTGCGTGGGACGGGACCGCTGACCAGGATCGCCGAAGGAAGCGGGTCGTCGACGTGGTCGGCGACGAGCGACTGCGCCATGGTGAGGTCGCCGAAGCCGAGCCCGCGCCGGTACACCGCGCGGACGTGGAGCCGTATCCGGGTGTGATCGCCGAGGGTGACGGTCAGCGCGTCGCCGGGTGCCCGGTCTAGTTGATCGGCGGCCACCGTGCTGAGCGCGACGTCGGCCGATCCGAATCCGGCCAGGGACCCCCGGCTCACGTCCGGGTTCCAGATCTTGGTCAGGTCGCTCGTGCCGATCCCCTGGGCCGGGAACTTGTCCAGCCCGACCCGCACAGTGGTGTGCACGATGCCGGCAGTGCCGGTGACCCCGGGAACGGACCGCACCGCGTGTTCGGCGGTCGGCGGTACCCCCGGCTTCTGGGCAGTCACGATCCAGTCAGCTCTGGTGCCGGCAGCGGCTTGCTTCCGAGCGCCGTCGCCCAGCGTGGTCGGCAGGAACAGCACCGTGCCGGCGAGGGCGACGAGCAGCACCAATGGCGCGACCACTTGCGACACGCGCGCAGCGTTCGCCCGGATGTGTGCGCGGGCCAGGTAACCGAGCAGTGGACGCGTCGCTGCACCGGCTCCGCGCACGATGGCTGGTCCGAGCGACGCCACTCCGGCGCTGAGCAGAAGGACGGTGACGTACGTGACCGGTGTCGAGGCGGCATCGACGTGCAGGTGCGCGAGCAGTGCCAGCAGCACTGCCCCGCCAGCGAGGCACGCAGCGCCCAGTGCACCCCGCGGCAGGCTCAGACCCGCCCGCCCGAGGATGGCGCCGGTGAGCGCCTCACCCGGGCGCACCCGCGTGACCCGCCGCGCGCTGAGACGAGCCGCCGCCCATGCACCGAGCACGGTGATGAGGATTGCGCCAGCCGCCGGTACGACGCTGTAGATCGGATGCAGGGCGTGCGGCGGGACGGCGTTCAAGGCGATCAGGCCGCGGAGTAAGAACCGGGCGAGCCGGAGACCTACAACCGCCCCGAGCGCGGCGGCGAGGAGGCCGACGACCACGGTCTCGACTCCGATCAGGCGGCGCGCTTGGCGGGGCGTAGCGGCAACGGCTCGCAACAGCGCCAACTCCCGCTCGCGCTGCTGAACCAGCAAGTCCAGCGTGCTCGCGGTTACCAGGATCGCGACCAGCAGTGCCGTCGCGGCCAGCGCACCGGCGGTCGAGACGAGACGCAACCGTACGTCGGCGGCGTCGAGGAATTCGACCGGGCCACGCCCACTACCGGTGTGCACGACGGCGCCGGGCACTGCGCGCTCGATCCGGGCGCCAAGCTCGCCGGCCGTGACGCCCGGCTGCGGCCACACCCCGATCGCGTCGGACTCGCCGCCGCGGCCGGACAGCGTGATCGCCTCGGTGTCAGAGAAGAAGACGGAGCTCTGTCGCGCAAAGTCACCGCTTGCCGGCGCCGTGATTCCGGTGATGACGAAGGTGGTCGGCGCGCTGGTCGCTTGTACGACGACGCGAGCGCCGACTCGCAAACGGGCGCGGCGGGCGAGTTCACGATCGATGACGACGTCGTGGCTCGATGCGGGTGCGCGTCCGGCGACGATGCCGAACGGTGTCAAGTTCGCTGAGCCCCAGCCGTGTCCGAGCGACGGCGAGCCGTCGGGGCCGCCGACGATGCGCCCGCCCGTGATCAGGTAGGCCGGGAAGCTCACTTCGGCCGCCGCGGCGCGGACCCCGCTCACCGCGGCGATCGTCCGGGCCGTCCCGCTTGGCAGCCAGACGCGTTCCGCGAGCGGCTTGGACTTGTGCTTGACCTTCGTCTTGTCACCGTCGGGTTCGACACTCGTGTGGTGGACGTTCTGATCACCAGCGACGACGATCGGCACGCCAGCGAAGCGCTCGGTCGCGATGGACCCGCGTAATCCGGTTTCGAGCAGGGCACCGCATGCGGTGAGCGCCGCGGCTGCGCAAGAGAGGGCGATGAAGATCGCGACGAACTGCGACCCGTGCGCCCGCAGAGATTGCAGGGAGTAGCGCAGGATCATTCCGCCCACGCCCCGAGCCGGATCAGCCGGTCCGCGACGGCTTCAGCGGTCGGCCTCGTCAAACCGCCGGCGAGACGGCCGTCGGCGAGGAAGACCACCTGATCGGCGTACGAGGCGGCGACCGGATCATGCGTCACCACGAGGACCGTCTGACCACCCTGATCGACGCAGCCGCGTAGCAGCGACAGCACGCTCTTCGCAGTCAGGGTGTCGAGTGACCCGGTCGGCTCGTCGCCGAACAGGACGTCCGGTTTGGTGATCAGCGCCCGAGCGATGGCCACCCGCTGCTGCTGACCGCCCGACAGCTCAGCCGGCCGGTGCCGCGATCGTCCGGCCAGGCCCACCAGCTGCAGCATCCGATCGACGTCTGCGCCCCGTCGACCGGCCCCGGCGAGACGCAACGGCAACTCGACGTTCTGGCTCACCGTCAGGGACGGAATCAGGTTGAAGGCTTGGAAGACAAAGCCAACGCGAGAGCGGCGAAGCAAAGTCAGTTTCTTCTCCGACAACCCGTCCAGGCGAGTGTCGCCGAGGTGAATCGACCCGCTCGTGGGTGTGTCCAAACCGGCAGCGCAGTGCAGAAGGGTTGTCTTGCCCGAACCGGACGGTCCCATGACCGCGGTGAACGTGCCGGATGCGATCTCAAGTGACACGGCATCGAGTGCGCGTACGTTTCGGCGATGCTCCTTAGTCACGGCGTCCAAGCGCAATGCAGCAGTCACGTCGACACCGCGTGATCGTGATCTTCAGACATTCGGGGGACCCTACAAACGCCGCCGTGCCGCGCGCAACCACTATTCGCTTGCGTGTTGACCGCACGATCAATATAGTTGACCACATGGTCAATACGATTAAGGATGTTCGTCCCAATGAGCTTGAACGCGTGGCGAAGCTGATCGCGGTCTACGTCCTGTGCGTGATCGCGACGATCGTGACTCTCGCCGTGCTGTCCGGCTCCGATCCAGATCAAGCGACGGGCGACGCGTGGGTTCACGCGGTGATAGTTGGAGTGTTCGCCGTACTGCTGCCGGTGCGCTTGCGGGCTGCCCGAAAGGGAAGCGAGCGCGCAGGCCTCGCAGTCGGGATCATCGCGACCGTGCTGGTCGTGGTCAACGTCGTAGAGGCGCTGATTCCGGGACTGTTCCCGATCTGGATGCGGGTCGAGATGGCCGGCATCGCAGTCCTGATGACCGCGGTCGCCGTGCTGGTCCTACGCACCCGTCGATGAACCGTCGGCGAGGCGATCGCACCGGCCGTCCTCAGGCCGTGGAATAGTTGCCGGCGTCAGCGGGCCGCCGACAGCGCCTGAGTTCGGACGAGCGCCGCGAGCAACTGATGGCGGCGACGGTCGAGGTCCTCGCCACATCCGGATACGCCGGGGCGACGGCTGACGCGATCGCTCGCCGCGCAGGCGTGTCGAAAGGCCTGCTGTGGCACTACTTCGCCGATCTTGCCGAGCTGTTTGAGATGACCGCCGGCCGCACCTTGAACACATTGCGGGCGGCTGTCGGCGCCAGCATCGACCTCGACGCACCGGCGCCGGAGGTGGTCCGTTCAGCGATCCATGCAGTTGCGGCCCTGCGTCGCACTCACAGCGCCGAGCGGCGCGCGATGCGCGAAATCATCCTCAACCTGCGTAACGCCGAAGGCGAACCGCGTTTCACCCAGCAGGACATGGACGAGCTGTATGCCTCGCAAGAGGCGATCTTCCGCCGTGGACAGCAGGAGGGGCACTTCCGCGAATCCCTGGACCCCAGGCTGCTTGCCGTCACCTATCAGGGCGCAGTGGACAGCATGCTTGGGTACCTGGACGCGTATCCCGACACGGACGCCCAGCGCCACGCCGACACCGTCGCCGAGGTCCTGCTCGGCGGGATCATTCGTGACCGACGCACGCTGCGCCGAGCGGGCCGCACCCAGTGACCCCCGCTACCCGGACAGGGGACTTCATGAGTAGACACACCGCATCGACAGATGGCGCCCGCACGGCCGTCAGTCATCTGCCTCAGCTGCTCCGAGGCGACGTCGAAGAGAAGATGCACCCCCGGCCAGACGACTTGGCTGATCGAGCCACCTGACGTTCGTGCGGAGCGTGGCCCTTGGCCAGCAGCTCACCCAGAGATCGACCGCGCCGTTTCGGCGGACCGCGTGATCGTCACGATTCGTCGGGTACGACTTGCAGCCACGAACAGCACGCGAACGCGACGAGCACCTCGCCGTCGATGACCTAACAACGCGCCGGACCTCCGTCAGCTGCACTGCACTGACACGAGAAATCTGTCGAGGCGGTCAAGCATGTCGACGGCGAGAACGTCTTGATCGATCGCGGTGGTGCTAAGCATCGTGCGGCCAACCTTGAGTGTCGGCAGGCGAAGCTGAGCCGAGCAGTCGAGTCCGGAACAGATGTAGGTGCCGACGGTGTCGCCCTTTCGGCCGGCCGCACCGGTGCGGCGAGCCGCGAACAGCGCAATCGAGCTTGCGTTGTCGACCGCACGGCAGATGACGCACATCGCCTTGCGAGCGCCGGACATCGTGTTCTCGGGCGTGTACAGCGCGACGGCGGTGAGACCGCTGTCCTGCTGTCGGACGACGTACCCGCGAGCCGGGATTTTCGGGTCGCGCCACCCGTAGAAGTCGAGCCGGTCCCAAGGAGTGCTCGCGTAGTCGGCGTGGAAGGTCACGGCGGCACGCTCGCTCTTCGAAACGTTGATCAGCGCGCGCCGGATGTCGGACTGGTCAATCGGGTACATGATGCCTCGCAATCTGAAAATGGTACGAGCGGAAGACCGCCGGCGAAATCAGATCGCGACGGTGCGGGCGTCGGGCAAGAGCAGACGGCGTCAGTCGGACACTTCGACGAGCCGGACCACGCCTGCCAAGCTATCAGCGACTGCAACCGCGTAACCCAACGCCATAATTCATCGGTGGCCGCAGCGTTTGTCGCGTAGGTTCGCCCGCGTGATTGCCTTGACACCAGACCTTGAGCGGGCCGTCGCGCTCGGCTACGAGCTCCGTGACCGCGCCAACATGACCCCGACGATCGCCTACTTCGAAGAGTTACTCGCCCAGCACCCTGATCATCCCGTACTCACCTACGAGGTGGCCGGCGCCTACGACACCGCCGGCGAGGAGGCCAAGGCCAAGACCCATTACGAGCGCGCGCTCGAGCTCGGCATCGGCGGGGATCCGCTATGCCGTTGCCTGTGCCAGTACGGCAGCACGCTGCGCTGGCTCGGCGAACACGAGTCGTCGCTCGCAGTGCTGGAGCGGGCGCGGACGGAATTCCCCGAGTCGGTCTCGGTCCGCGTCTTCCAAGCGCTGACGCTCAACGAGCTTGGCCGCGCCGACGAAGCGATCGGGCTGCTGCTCGGCATCGTCGCCCAGCACTGGCGAGGTCACCGACCTCGGCCGGTACGCCGTCGGGCTGAACGGTTTAGCTCAGTGGCTGCTCGACGGACGGCCGAAGAGCGGGTGAGGGTTTGCGTGGGCTGCGACGCCGCGCACACGACCGCGCATTTCAGAATCGATGATCCGCGTTTAGGCGGATGAAGCGCCTCAGCCGTCCCGGCTTGTCCAGCCCCGAGTAGCGGCCGCCCCGACTGGAGGGACCGCGACCCCGCGGCGTCCCAGAACGACCCAGATTGCGTCCCAAGCCTCGCCCCATCGGCATCCGTGCCCCAGAGTGGCCACGCGGGCCGACGGCCCGTCCATCTGACCGAAGAAGAGAGGATCCTCATGCACACCCGAAGGGCAAACCTGGGCGTCGTCGCGACGCTCGCGGCGGGAATCGTCGCCAGTTCCGTCGCGCTCTGCGCGCCCGCCTCGAGCTCACCTGTTTCGACATCGGCATCGGCATCGGCATCGGCGACGCACGACGACAGCTTCAGCTTCTACACGACGAACTACTGCGGCTGGGTCAAATACGTGGACTACGGACCGGGCCTCTCCGGCAGTGGCAATGACGACTACGTTCTCGTCCGCGACACGTGCGCCACCGGATCGGGGACGCCCGACGGCCACGGGGTCAAGGCTTGGGCCTGGCTGACCCGCGGCGGAGTCAAGCACTACCTCGGAGACGCCTACGACCCGTACGGCGCCAAGGGCACCGTGGTCTGGGACCCATTCCTCAAATACGGCAACGTCAAGGCCGGCGACTATGTGGGTCTGAAGGTGTGCCTCGTCGATGGCAACGACGACTCGACCCCGACGCATTGCCAATCGTTCACGAGCCGCAGCGTCGACGGCTGAGCCTGGGAGGCTTCAAGTGTTCCGAATGACGCTCCGAGCGACCTCAGTGCTGCTGTCCGCGATGATCGCCGGCGCGATCGCGCTCAACGCCCCGGCTGCATCAGCCAGCGACTCGTACAACGACTACTTCGACATCTACACCTCCGACCACGACAGCTGCGGCGAGGCGACGTTCGTCGACTATGGCTCGGGCCTGCCCGGCGGTGGAATGAACGACGATTATGTCGAGATTCGCGACACCTGCGACGACCACCACGGCGTCAAGGCCTGGGCCTGGCTGACGAGGGACGGTCACAAGTACTACCTGGGCGGCGCCTACGACGGGTATGGCAGCATCTACACGTCTCGCGCTTACGTCGTGTGGGATCCGTTCAAGCCCTATGGAAACGTCCTGCCGGGCGACTACGTCGGTTTGAAGGTTTGCCTCGTCGACGGCGCCAACGATTCGACACCAACGAAGTGCTACTCCGAGACGCACCGCAGCGTCGACGGCTGATCGGTTCAGGCTCGGCCCCCGCGTTTGCTGGCACCGCGGGGCCGAGCCTGGCGCGGGATCGGGACTACGACCGTCTGCCTGTCTCCGGCGACACCGTGCCGGGAAAGGCGATGTCGTTCGGATTCGGCAAGGTCGGGCAGCGTCGACAGTGGAGCCCCGGTCCCGACGTCGGCAGTACGATCACCGGCCAGCCGGCGCCGCCGACTTTGCGGCGTTCCTGGATCGTCAGGCTGTCCCGCACGACGGTCGCGGCAATCTCGAGGGTGCCCCGATCCAGATCGACTGTCGACCAACTTGCCGTGCGCGCTTCGCCGATCCGCAGACCGGTGGTCAGGAGAAACTCACGAGATCCGGCGCACCGAGCTCGCACGACTTCACGCGCGCGCGAAAAGTCGCCCGTCGTTCCTCAGTCTCCTCGACGGTCAGCGCACGGATCTACCTGCGGGGCTAGGCTGAGCCGGCGGTTTTTGCAGCATGTCGCCGTACTTCGGCTTTCGGCGGCCTGCGAGTACAGCACGGAAGTACAGCAACGTCACCGGCAGGCGAAAGCGCCTAGCAAGCGATCGCGTTCACCATCGTTCGGTTCGCGGCCCACCACGGGACGTGCACGAAGTTCGGGACGAAGAGGCGGTGGGTTCGAATCCCGCCACCCCGACCAGTATTTCCGAGACCTTGGCGCTCGTTCCGATCCGACGGAGCCGCTCTGAGTGACTATCTGAGCTGGATCTGACGCGATGACGCTCCCGAACACCGTCAACAAGTGGTCACCGCGCAGCGCCTGCAGCGCGTGCCCGCCGATCCATCCGACGCTCGGGCGCGCCTGTGGCGCAGAAGACAAACACGCGGCCGCGCGCAAGATCACATCATCGACGTCGAGATCGCCTACGTCATCGCCCACGATGCGGCCTGCGAGTGGCGGATTCAACTGTCGCAGGGCGAAGTCGAGAGTGGCCGTCTTCCCCGCCGTCACCTTCGCAATCTTGGTCTGCTGCGCGTAGAGATCGTTCGCCGCGATGATCTGAAGTGGGCTGTAACCCTTGTTCAACCACAGCACGTAGCGGCCGGCACCGTCGGTCTTCAGCCTGTACGTCACTGGCCCGCAATCGCCGGTTGCCTTGTTGTACATGGTGCAGATCCGCACCGTTGCGCCGCCTAGCGGATTACCGCTGCCGGCATCCATGACGGTCCCGGTGACCTTGCCCCACGCCGCCGGTGGCTTGACCTGCATGGCGATGTCGACTGGCGCGTATACGTACGGCGAGTCGGTGCCGACCGACAGCTTGGCCGCGTAACCGCCGGGCCGCGCAGCGACAGTTTCTGCGCTCAGATGCTCCGAGCGTCAGCCAGATGCACGGCTAGGAATGTCGAGCTTTGCGGAGGTCCTGCACGCAGGACAGGATGATAATTAGCATCACGGCTGCAGAGATCCAAGCCCAGGTCGCGCCCTTGGCAACGGCTTGCCAGACATCAAACACGCCGGCAATGCCGCACAGGCCAATGCCCACGATATTGCTGCGCACGCTCCGCTGGCTCTGCACGGTCCGCAGCATAGGCCCCCCGCGAGTTATCCACGGCCTCGCACGCACATGCCGCCGATGATGCGCTTCGCGTGACTGATCTGAGGTATGCCCCCGTTTGGATCGCGCGTTTACCTCCGCCATATACCTCAACTGGCCGAACTTCGGGTCGATGGGTCCGAGCACGGGGCCGTGGCGGCCCGCATGGCCCATGCACGAGTTAGGAGATGGTCGGGGTGGTCGATAGAAGTCGCCTCGTGCCGTTCGTCTACGTGGCCTCGGTCGTTGGTCTAGCGCTCGCAGCCGCAGTGACTGGCCGCGACGATCTGTTTTTTGCGGCCTGGTTCGCCGTGCTGCCGTGGAGCCCGTTCGTTTCGGCCTTTGCGTTCATGCTCGGAGGGCTCTGGGGGCCTCTTGTCGGGGCCCTGACGCTCGCATCGTATGCGCTCGCGGCAGGTGCGAACGCGCTGATCGCACGAGAAATTTGGCGGGCGATGGTGCGCCGGCATCGCGCTTGTTCGCGGCGCGCAGACGCATCGACTCCCGCCTGATCGGCCTACCTGCGGCCACCGACGGGAACGCACTCATGGCACCCCTCTGTGTCAACAGGCGGGGATGAGGTCGGTTCTAGGATTGGTCTTGGCGGGTCCGGGAAGTGACTGATCCGAAGTGTCGATGTCGGGGTGTGAGTCGGCCGCGCTGGATTGAAGTGTCGCCCCCGGGTGTCCTCCCGGGCCCGTCGCGAGGCGCTTGGCGTCCTGGCGCATCTGGTTGTAGACGATGTCGGACAGGCGGCGTTTGAGGGCTCGCAATGCCATCATGTTCGACTTCCCGGCTGCGATCTTTCGTCGGTAGTAGCGGCGCCCTTCGGTGTCGTTGCGGAGGGCGACGATGGCCATGATGTGCAGGACGCGGTTGATTCTGCGGTTGCCGGCTCGTGAGAGTCGATGCCGGTTCTGTTCACCGCTGGAGGCGTCGAGCGGTGCCGTGCCGTTCCAGGATGCGAAGCGGCCTTTGTCGGCGAATCGGGTGATGTCTCCGACGTCGCCGAGCAGGCGCGCCGCGCCGGATGGGCCGATGCCGTGCAGGTCGCGCAGGGTGCTTCCGGTGGCGTCGATGAGGTCGTTGAGCTCACGGTCGGCTGTCTTGATCCGCTTGTCGATGCTGGCGAGCTCGGTGATCAGTTCGGCTGCCAGCCGGCGTCGGGTCTTGCCGACGACATCGCGTGGGCGCACGGTCGCGAGCAGGGCTTTGGCCTGGTCGACGGACAGGAACTTCTTTGCCCCGCCGGGCAGCAACTCCAGCAATAGCCGATGGATTCGGTTGATCGTCTGCGACCGAGCGACCCCCAGTTCGTCGCGACGATCCACCAGCAGCCGCAACGCCACGGTCGCGTCATCGGCCTCGATCACCCGAAGACCAGAGCTGCGCAGCCCGACCAACGCGACCGAGTGCGCATCGACCGGATCGGTCTTGCGGCCCTGTCCAGTGGAGAACACGCGGGCCCGCGCCGACAGCTTGGCAGGCACGTCGACCACCGGCTCGCCATCGGCGACCAGACGTTGCGCGATGTGTCGGCCGATGCCGTTACAGCCCTCGACCGCCCACTGCCGGTCGGGGTGCTTACGGCCCAGGGCGAGCATCGAGGCGTAACCCTCGCGGTCGGTGCCGAACCGACCGTGGCCAACGATGCGTTCGTTACTGTCGATGATCTCGATCGTCGCGGACCGCTTATGCGGATCCATCCCGATGACGACCCGTCCCATGCTGCTCAACTCCTCGCCTTGACCGGACAGATGTCAGCGAGGAGGGCAACGCTACTTCGAGCTGGGCAGACCCCTCTTGAGCCTCTCCGCGCTACGGCAGCCGGCAGGCTGCATGCCATGAGTGAGTCTCACGGCCAAGCCGTGGACAGCCGCGAAGCGAGCATCCCTACCGACCACCTCGACCGAGCCTGGCCAGGCACCGGCCGTGGGTCAATGAAACAAGTAGCCGCAGAGGGTGCGCGTAGGTGGCAGTAAGTCGGTGATGGATGCGACCGGAGGCGGTCAGGGTGGTTGCGAGTTGGCTCGGGGTCTCGGCGTCCACGGGCCAGATGCGGGTTGACCGCCCGGGACGCACGGGCAAACAATGCCGCTGTCCGACGCGGCGCACCTGCGGGTACTTGTGGATGCCGACATCGTCGAGATCTTCACACCCGAGAGCTACGGCGCCTACCGGATTGCGCCGGCAGGAGACCCCGACTCGTCCGTCCTCGTGGGCGACGGTGTCAGCCCTGGACCGATGCAGGCACATATGTGGTAGCTCCTGAACGTTCCGCCCCTCGGGGTATTCGACGGTTCGAGCTCATATTCAGCGCGGCTACCCGCCCATGTGCGCACGACTTCGCTGTCGCGATGCGGACGTCATTTTCGGTCGCCGAGGCCGGCTGACACGAACCGAAGCCTCTGGAAACCGCGGGGGACGTCAGCTAGCGAGCGGTAAGTGTGATCGCGTGGGTGGTGGGATCTGATCCGGCGGTGAACCGCAGCGCGTGCTGGCCTTTGCTGAGCCCGGGTGGGTCTTGCCAGGCGATGAAGGCGTAGCCGCGGATGGCCCGGTTGTACGGGAAGTTGCTACCCCCACTGATGACGGCGTGGCCGACTGGGCCGCCGTCGATGGATACGGCGTGCACGACGACGTTCGCGGCGGAGAGGTTCGTGCCGTGGGTGTCGGTCAGTCGCAGGCCGACCGCGACGACGCTGCCGCGGCCACTGGTGGCGGAGTAGGAGAGCACCTGCTGTGCGTAGGCCACCTGCTCGGTGAGCGTGCCGCTGTTGGACGGGGTGTAGCCGGCGGCGCCGCTGTAGCTGGCGGTGATGCGGTGCGTCCCGGCACTTTGATAGGTCACCATGCAGGTTGCGGTGCCGGCCGCGGATACGGGCGCTGCACCGCAGCCGGGAATGATGGTGCCGCTGTCGGTAAACGCGACGGTGCCGGCGGCGGGATTCGGGAACACGGACGCGGTGTAGGTGACGGGAGCGCCAACCAGTGCCGGGGAGCCCGAAGTGTCCAGGGTGGTACCAGTCGAGGCACGGACGGGCTGGTAGGTGAGGGTGATGAACCCGTCGCCGGCGTTGGTCGAAGTCGCCGTCGCCGCAAGGCCTGAGGCCAGGAAGCCGGATCCGCCGCCGCCGCTGCCGAACCGACCCGTCTGGTCGACAACGGCGTAGCCGCCGGCGCCGCCGCCGTAATACCCCCCGCCGCCGCCCCCGTTGGGGTAATCCCCGAAGCGTTGGTCGTTGGGGTCGGGTGCGTCACCGGATCCGCCGGTGCCGAAGGCGCTGGTGCTGGTGGCCGGCCCGGTGCCTGGCTGGGTGACCTGGATCGTGCCACCGGCAGTGCCGCCCGCCGTCTCGGTGCCGCCGCCACCGGCGTCCGGGGCACCCGCAAGAAGGGAGAGCCCGGCCTGACCCGGTCCGCCGGCACCGCCGGCACCGCCGGCAGCGCTGCCGCCGCTTGCGCCGCCGCCGCCGGCGGTCGCCAGGAGTGTCTGGGTCGCGCCGCTCACGGCAGTCAGGAACGACCCGCCACCACCACCCCCGCCGGTAATGTGGACGCTGTTGGTTGCCGCGCTGGCTCCGTTTCCGCCGCCGCCGTAGCCACCCGCGCCGCCCGGTGAACTCCCTTTCGGACCGGTATGGAAATCTTGCCCGTCGGCCCCGCGACCGCCGACAGCGACGCTCAGCACCTGGCCCGGCTGGACCGGGATCGTGGTCGTGAATTGACCGCCAGGACCACCGCCCGCGGCGCCGTTCTCTGCATTCCCGCCGGACGCGCCGGCGATGGTGACCGTGAGCGAGGTGACATTGGCGGGCACGGTCCAGGACTCCGGCGCGCCGGTGTAGGCGAAGCTCACCGTGCACGTCCCGTCGGGTGCGCACGACGAGGTGGCGGCCGAAGCGGCGCCCGTCGCGGCGAACAGCGCCGCAGTCGAGGCCGTAGCGGCGATGGCGGCACCCAGCGCGCGCCGGGTCCGGTGCGACGTCGCGGCGGGGCGCCCCGGGCGCAGTGATGTGATCATCGGTGACCTCCAGGGCCGGACCTCGGCATCGATTGCGCGGGGCGTTCAGCGAGCACCCGCTGGATGCCCGGGCCCATCATCGAGAGGGCTGCGCCCGGTCGCATCGGGCGATCGCCCTATTCGCGGGCTGGTGGTGGGGACGTCCGGCGCGCACAATCGCCATAAAGGGGGTCCGGGGCGAGATGACAGCTGCACCGGCACGGTGAGCGAGGCTGCCGACGGGTTGCTCGGGCTCGGCACCGTTCCGGCCCCGGTCACCGACCTGCTGGGCCGCGCGGACGAGGTCGCCCTGGTACTCGACCTGCTGACCGTCGAGCGTCGGCGGCTGGTCACGCTGACCGGGCTGGGCGGGGTGGGCAAGACCCGGCTGGCCGTCGAGGTCGCGCACCGGGCGCACGAGCAGTTCCGGCACGGTGCCGTGCTGGTCGACCTGTCGGCCGTCGTCGACGCGGACTCGGTTGCCGCTGAGCTGTGTCGGCAGCTGGGCATCGCGGTGCTGGCCGGCAGCGCGACGCTCGATCGGCTCGCCGCGGTCCTGCGCGGCCGACACCAGCTCGTGGTCGTGGACAATTTCGAGCAGGTCATCGCGGCCGCGGCGCTGCTCGGTGACCTGGTCGGGTGCGCGCCGGACCTCAGCCTGCTGGTGACCAGCCGCCGTCCGCTGCATCTGGCCGGTGAGCAGGTGGTGCCGCTCGCGCCGCTGGACACCGACGCCGGCGACGATCCGGCCGGTTCGCCGGCCGGGCGCCTGTTCTGCGCGCGGGCGCGCGCGGTCAACCCGCAGTTCGCGCCCGATCGCGCGGGCATGATCGCGGTCGCTGAGATCTGCCGACGTCTCGACGGGGTGCCGCTGGCCATCGAGCTCGCCGCGGCCCGTAGCCGGGCCCTCGCCCCGGCCCAGCTGCTCGAGCGACTGACCGCCGCCGACGGCGGACACTGGCCGGTGCTCGGCCGGGCGACGGTCGGTGCCGCCACGCGACATCGCGGGCTGCGGGAGGCGATCGACTGGAGCCTTGCTCTGCTCAACCCGGTCGAGGAAACGCTGTTCACCCGACTGGGTGTCTTCCGGGGCACTTGGTCGCTCGACGCGGCCGAGACGGTGGGCGCAGACCTGGACGCAGCCGGGCCGCTGCAGCCGCAGCTCGTGCTGGACGCCCTGACCACGCTGGTGGATCTGCATTTGGTGGAGCCGCTGCCCGAACCACACGGGGGCGGCCAACGCTTCCGGCTCCTGGACACTATCGGCTCGGTGGCGCGGGAGCGGCTGCGCGGCTGCGGCGAGGTCGTTGCCGTGCAGCGTCGCCACGCCGAGTACTACCTGCAGCTTGTGCTGGCGGCCGACGCCGGACTGGAAAGCTCGGCAGAGGCCGCCTGGTACCACCGCATCGATCCCGAGGTCTCCGAAGTCGCCGCCGCGTTCGACTGGCTGGCCGCTCAGGGTCAGTTCGGGCAGCTGGCCCGGGCTGCCGCCGCACTCGGCCCGTATTGGCTCAACCGCGGCCAGTTCGCCGCCGGGAGGCGCTGGCTCGACGTCGCCATCGACCACCAGGACCAGGTGCCCGCCGAAGCTGGCGCAGTGTGCCGCGGATGGGCGGCTCGGCTGGCCCTGGACCGCCGGGCCGGTGTTCTCCGGACGCAGGACGCCGCGCTGCTCCTGACCGAGCTGGAACACGCGGCCGCCGCAACCGCGGAACTCGGCGAACCGCGTCGCGAGCTGCGTGCCGTCGAGCATCTGACCTACGCGCTGCGGCTCTACGGCGACGCGCAGCGCGCCCGTGATCTCACCCTCGAGGCCCTCTCGCGCTGCCCGGCCGAGCTGGGTTGGTGGCGCGCCGAGCACCTGGTGCGACTGTCGCTTTTGCACGGTCAGCTCGGCGAGGCGCCCCAAGCTCGGGAACGAGCTCGGGAGGCGGTCACCGCAGCCATCTCGTCCGGCAACGACCGAGCGCGGGCCCGCGCCCTTCAGGCCGAAGCCCTCAGTAGCGGCGACCTCGATCCCACCAAACTGGAAGCGCGGATGGCCCAGGTGCTAGCCCTGACCGAAGCATCGGGGGACCGCCGCGGAAGGGTCACCACCCAGATCGTTCTCGCCGTGCTTGCCGGCGCCCGAGGTGATGACGCCGCGTTCGGGCAGCGGCTCGAACCCGCCATCGTCGAAGCGCAGGAGATCAGCTACGAACACGGCGTCGGCCTGGCCGTGACCGCCCTGGTGACCCACGCTGTTGAGCGCGGGGAATGGCAGGTCGCCGCGGACCTGCACGGCGGCGTCTTGACCCAGTTGCCGGCCTTGCGGCGACAGTTGCCCGGTTCAGCGGCGGCGCAGTACGACGAGGCGATCACCCGGACCCGACGCCTCTTCGGCGCCACTGAGTTCGACCGTGCCGTCCGCGACGGTGCGGCACGACGCTGGGATCAATCGGCCGCGGCAGCGCTTGATCGCGCACGCGCCGTGGGCCGGACCCAGACGTCGCCCTTGGCCACCGGGCTTGACGGGGCGCTGGCGATCGTCGCCCCCAACGATGGAGCACCCGACGCCGGACGGCTATCTGAGCGCGAGGTAGAAGTGCTGACCCTCATCGCGGACGGTCTGACAAACGCACAGATCGCCGAACGTCTCTACCTCAGTCCGAAGACCGTCATGCACCACTCCAGCCACATCTACCGCAAACTCGGCGTGCGCGGCCGCGCGGAGGCCGCCGCCCAAGCCATCAGGTTCATCTAACGCGCACTCGACTCGCCGATCCCCGCTGCTCATCGACGGGCTCCACTACATCCCCATCGGACCCGAAGCGGCGAACCTGTTCACCCAACTCGTCCCCAGCCGCTACGCACGCATCGATGGGACCAGAGGGAGACCCAAATGGCTTGTGCTTCCCGGTGGGCCGGATGCTGGCAGGCGTGGCACAAGTCGCGCAGAATGCCGCTGAGGGATTTGACCCCTCTGGCGGGGACGCGTCAGTGACCAGGTAACTGTTTGCGAATCGCTCCCCCGGACGCCCCGAAGCCCCAGGGATCCTGGGCTGTAGCACACCGCTCGGTCCGGGACGCCTTCTAAGCGATTGGCCGCAGGTTCGAGTCCTGCCGGAGGCACCAACCCAGGAAACCGCGCCTCTGGCCGGCTCGCGAGAGCTGGTGCGGAACACGGACGCGGCCGCCTACGAAGCGTCCAGCAACGGCGCCGCGGTGGACGGCCAGTCCGTGGCCGACTAGGAGGAACAGCACCCGGGCTTGGTGCAGAACTGGCCTGGCCGGTGCCGGCCGGCCGGCCGGACGCATCCTGTCCGTGGAGTCCGGCGGAACGGACGGCACCGCCTCGCGATCCGTTTCCACGTCGCCGGTAGGGCTCGTTCTCTGCCGGGGATCGCGAGCGCGAACGGGCGGGGTTGTCACACAGCGAAGGCCCGATGCGTCTAAGAGCGTTGTCGCGCGACACGCGGCGAAATGAGCGATTGGCAGCGAAAGCGGATGTCCGAGTTGAAAGTCGGTGACCAGGTGAAGAGTCGAGTCGTGGTGCTGGGGGCGGGGTACGCCGGATTGCTGGCGGCGAAGCGGATCGCTCGTCAGGTCCGGTCGGACGAGGTCGAACTGACGCTGGTCAGCGGGTCCGCCAGCTTCGTCGAGCGGCCGCGGCTGCATCAGTTGGCGGTCGGGCAGGACATCCGCATCGTTCCCTTGAGCGAGTACCTCGACGGGACCGCCGTGCACTTCCGGCAGGGGTGGGTCACCGGCATCGACCTGACGAGTCGCGTCGTCACGGTGTCCTCGCCTTCGACGAGCGAGGTGACCCGTGACCTACCCTTCGACATACTGATTTACGCGCTCGGCAGCAACATCGACGTCGACAGCGTGCCCGGCGTACGCCAACACACCGCCGCGTTGACCAGCACCGAAGCTGCGGCCACGCTCCGCGAGGTACTACCCGGAATCAACGCCCAACAGGGAAAGGTGGCTGTCTGCGGCACCGGGCTCACCGGCATCGAGGTCGCGACGGAGATCGCCGAGTCTTACCCCGGTGTGTCAGTGCAGTTGCTCGGCGTGCGGCCCCCCGGCGAATGGTTGTCCGACAAGGCCCGCGCCTATCTCGCGGATGTCATGTCGAAGCTCGACATCGACGTGATACGCGGCGCGCGAGTCGGCGAGGTGCAGGACGGCCGGTTCGTGCTCGCCGATGGACGTCACGTGGTATTCGATGCCGCGGTGTGGGCCGGCGGATTCCGGGTCCCCACCCTTGCAGAGCAGGCGGGTCTTGCCGTGGCCCCGGACGGCCGCGCAAGCGTCGGAAGCGACCTCTGCTCGGTCTCGCACCCCGACGTGTACGTCATCGGTGACGCGGCGGCGGTGGCCGGGCCGTGGGGAGAACAAATCGCGATGGGATGCCGCACGGGCGGGTTCACCGCCCCGAAGGCGGCTGATGCGGTCGTGGCCCGGCTCACCGGACACGAAGTAGCCCCGCTGAAGTTCCGGTACATCCACGAATGCATCAGCCTGGGACGCAAGCGCGGACTCGTCCAGTTCCTCAACGCCGACGAGACACCCAAGGACCGCATCCTGACCGGCCGAAAGGCGATCACGTACAAGAACATCACCCTGAACGGCGCGCGCTTCGTTTTCCGACGATCGGGCCCGATGTTCGCACGGCGCCGCCACGTCATCGCAGCGCCGGTGGCGGTCAGGTCGGTCGATACCCGCAACACGCTGTGAAACGACCACCGCCTGCCACCGCAGCTGATCGCGCACAGGCGGCTGGTCGTCGCGGTGAGGAAAGCACGTTACCGAGGAGGAGTCATGATCATTGAAGTCTGCAGCTACCGGGTCAAGCCCGGCCGGCGCACCGACTTCGTGCAGTTCTTCAAGACACAGATCCCAGCTCTTCGTGCGCACGGTATCCAGGTGCTCGGCCCTCTGCTGGATGTCGAGAACGAGAACAGGGTGGTGTGGCTGCGCTCGTTTTCTTCCGAGACGGAACGCGAATTGCGGAAGAAAGCATTCAACGCGAGTCGGAACGACGCGGAGCGCACCGCAATGGCGATGCTCGACAGCTGGGACTTCATGATCTGCGAGACAGCCGACGGCTACACCCACGATCTTTCGCCGTGAGTCCGACCCGCCGCCGGCACGGCATCACCGATCAGTCGGTCGATTGACGCGGACCGTGTTCCGAATTCGTAGATGGCCTTGCCGTAGAACTTCGCCGCGATCGAATCCCGCTCTAGACCGGCCGTCGCAGTGCCGCGAAGATCGGGATGGTCGCATGGCCCGATGCTCGAACCGCCGCCTGCCAATGCGCACTCGGGTCGATCTGTGTCCACCGTCGTTCTGCGCAGTCCACCGCGTAGAACGACGGTTAGCGTGTTCTGCCAGTCGGTCGCTCGCCTTCGTTCACGACCGCCAGCAGTCGCCGACTGTGTCCGCTCTATGCGTCACGGCTGAAGCGCCAGGCCGCTAGTCCGAGGAAGACTCCCAGGTAGAGGACCAGGTCGAGGCAGGCGAATCCGAAGGACGGGATTCGCTCAGTGTGGGCACCGGTCTCACGGTGGGTGGCCGTGAGGGCATCGGCGGCGTTGACTAGCAGCATCCGATCGGGCAGGGAGGTAAAACCTTCCATGGCGCGGGCGGCGGGCCAGGCGAGGAACACGGTGGCGACCATCGCGGCCATCGCTCCGGCGGTGTGCCGGAGGATGGCGCCGAGACCGAAGCCGACCAGGGTGACGACGGCCATGTAGAGCCCGGCGAAGCCGACGGCGCGCAGTACGTGGGTCTGCCCCAGCCCGACGCCGAGGTCCCGGCTGTCGAGCACGGCCTGGCCGAGGAAGAAGGAGCCGAACGCGCACCCTTCGCAGACGACGAGCGCGAAGCCGCTGAGCACGACGACCTTCGTCGTGTACACCTGTCCTCGGGACGGCAGCGCCACGAACGTGCTGCGGATCAGGCCGGTGCCGTACTCGGTGCTGATCGCGAGCACGCCGAGCGCGCCGAAGGCCAGTTCACCGAACTGGAAGCCGCTGAACGAGTCGCCGACCGGATCGAAGGACGCGCGGTCGGCCGGCGTCATGCTCGTCCATTGATGGACGGTCGATGCCACGTCGAGCAGTCCGATGCCGAGCCCGAGCACGACCGCGATGCCGACGGTCAGGTACGTGGAGCGGACCGACCGCAGCTTGATCCACTCCGCCTGCAGTGCGCCCGTCGTCAGGAGTCTCATGACGGCTGTCCCGCGACGCGGCTGGGGAAGTCCGTGGCGTCCTGGGTCAGGGCGAGGTACGCCTGTTCGAGCGAGGAGGTTCGGCGGCTCAATTCGTGCACGCCGATACGGTGCGCGGCTGCGATCTCGCTGATGGCTTCGAGCGCAAGCCCGGTAACTGCGAGGGTGTCGTCGGTTTCCGGCTTGGTCGTGCCGCCGGCGCGGGTCAACAGGTCGGCCAGTTGATCTCGGCTCCGGGTGCGGACGAGCACGCCATCGGGGGCGTTGGCGGCGATGAATTCGGCCATGCTGGTGTCGGCGATCAGTCGGCCGCGCCCGATCACGATCAGGTGGTCGGCGGTGAGCGCCATCTCGCTCATCAGGTGACTGGAGACGAGCACCGTCCGGCCGTCGGCGGCCAGCGCGCGCATCAGGGTTCGGATCCACACGATGCCCTCGGGATCGAGCCCGTTTACCGGCTCGTCGAGCAGCAGCGCCGACGGATCGCCCAGCAGCGCTGATGCGATCCCGAGGCGTTGCCGCATGCCGAGGGAGAACGCCCGCACCCGCCTGCCGGCGACTGCGTTGAGGCCAGTCAGATCGAGGACGTCGGTAATGCGGCGTTGGGGCAGATCGGCGGTCGCCGCCAGCCAGGCCAGGTGCTCGCGCGCAGTGCGCCCGGGATGGACGGCGCCGGCGTCAAGCAACGCGCCGACGGTGCGCAGCGGTCGGCGCAACGCTCGGTACGGACGTCCGTGCAACAACGCGCGTCCGCCGGAGGGCGTGTCCAGGCCGAGAATCATCCGCATGGTCGTGGACTTGCCGGCCCCATTCGGGCCGAGGAAGCCGGTGACCCGGCCCGGCCGCACCTCGAAGGAGAGCTGGTCCACGGCTGTGGTGGATCTGTACCGTTTGGTGAGCTGGTCGCAGGTGATCGTCATGTGCCCAACGCTGCCGTCCGATGCCAGGTCCGCGCGTCTGCCACCGAGCTGATCTTTCGGCTCTCCCGCGGGGCTGGCGAATCGCGTCGGTATGTCAGCAGGGATAGGCCGCACGGCAGATGTGTCGAACCCCCTGGGGCCCTAGTCTCGATGCCATGGCCGCCACCGCGCCTCCGCCGTTGATCAATCGCATCCGCCGCGGTCGCTGGGTGAGGTTGGACTACCTCGCCGCGGGCGCGTACGCGCTACTGGTGTTGCCGCTGCTGGTGAAGTACGCAAGCGGACCGCTCGGGGCGCTCGCGGTACTTGGCGGCCTAGGCGCGTTCGCCGGGCCACTCGCGATGCGCCGCCACCGGCCGCTGGCGGCATTGGCCCTGCTGCTCACCGGAGTGGCCGTGACTCTGTTCGTCGAGCCACGTGTCTACATCGCCACGATCGTTCCCATGGCTTGCGTGCTCTACTTCGCGGCGACCAGGCCGCGGCAGATCGCGTTCGTCGCGCTCGGGACGTCGCTCGCGAGCGCAGCCGCAGCGGCCCTGCCGACGTTCGCGCATCTCGGTGCGACGCTGGCGTCCGGACTCGGGTACCTGACGGTCTGGACCGTCGGATACGCGGTGGGCATCCATCGGCGCTACACGGCCGAACTGTTGCGGCACCAGGCAACGCTGGCCCAGGCCGAACTTGCGCGGGCCCGCCGCGACGTGACGGAGGAGCGGCTGCGCATCGCGCGCGAACTGCACGATGTGATCGCGCACAGCATGAGCGTCATCACCGTGCAGGCCGCCTACGGCGCATTGGTAATCGACACCCAACCGGCGCCCGCCCGCTCCGCACTGGAGGCGATCGAGAACACCGGTCGGCAAACGCTCTCCGAACTACGCACCCTGCTCGGCGTGCTCCGCACCTCAGACCGACACGACGCGCCCGGGCCAGCCCCACTGGCCCCGTCTCCGTCGCTGGCGGACCTGGATCAGTTGATCACGCAGACCGGGCGGGCCGGGGTTCAAGTACATCTCTCCGTGACCGCGCCTTACCCGATTCCCGCCAGCGCACAGCTGACCGCCTACCGGATCGTCCAAGAGGCGCTCACCAACGTCGTCAGGCACGCCGGCACCTCGACCGCCCGCGTGCTGATCCACCAGCGAGACGGCCAACTCATCGTTGAGATCGCCGACGACGGCGCGGGCGCGACGGTGGCGGAGGAAGGGACCCTCGGGCATGGGTTGATCGGCATGCGCGAACGCGTCCTCGCCCACGGTGGTGCACTGCACGCCGCGCCGTCCGCGGGCGGCGGATTCCTCGTACACGCGACGATCCCGCTTCCGGCGCATGCCACGCCCGCGTGCCCGTCGCACGCGGCATGAGCATCCAAGTCGCAGTCGCCGACGATCAACCCCTGCTCCGCGCCGGACTGCGCGGAATCATCGACACCGCACCGGACATGACCGTCGTCGGCGACGCAGCCACCGGGCGCGAGGCAGTCGAGCTGATTCGCACCCACCGGACCGACGTCGTACTGATGGACATCCGCATGCCCGACCTCGACGGCCTGGAAGCGACCCGGCTCATCACCACAAGAAGCACCACCAAGGTGCTGATCCTGACGACCTTCGACCTCGACGAGTACGTCTACGGCGCACTGCGCGGCGGAGCCAGCGGATTCCTACTCAAAGACACCCCGCCCCACGCCCTGCTCACCGCAATCCGCACCGTCGCCGCCGGCGACGCTCTGCTCGCGCCAGCGATCACGCGCAAGCTGATCGCAGCGTTCACCACCCAGCCGCCGATCACGACCGCCGGACCCGAACTCGCGAATATCACCGACCGCGAACGCGAGGTGCTCGCCCTGATCGCCGAGGGACTCTCCAACGCCGAGATCGCCCAACGGCTACACATCGGACCCGGAACCGCGAAGACCCACGTCGCCCACCTGTTGGCCAAGCTCAACGCCCGTGACCGCGTTCAGCTCGTGATCATCGCCCACCGTAACGCCACACTGCCCAGGTGACGAGCCCCGACGCACCTACGTCGAGTTCACGCTGGAACCCGACGGCGACGGCACTCTGCTTCGTCTGGCCGAGACCGGCTTCGCCAGCTACCCGTCGACACCCGGCGCGAGACCTACGACTCCCACCGTATGGGGTGGTCGCGAGAGCTGGCCGAGCAGGTCGATGCAGCCTGATATCGAGGCTGTTGCCGAGCAACGGGTCGCTTCCGCCCCTACAGCGACCGCGGCGACAGCCGGTAGGGCTTCCGCGGAGGTCGTCGCCGTAAGAGGATCGCTGCCCGGGCATCGCATTGAGGGTTAGGCGTGCAGACCCGCGATCACGATGGCGGCGGCGCGCTGCAGGGTTTCAGATGCCGTCGGCATGGTCGCGGAGGCTTGAGCCAGACCGCGGATGAGTAGGTAGACCTCGTCCACTGACACTTCCTGGCGTACCTCTCCTCTTCGCTGAGCGTGTTCGAGTAGGTCTCGCACCCGGGTGCGGAGGTCGTCCGCGGCCGTTGCGACGTTCGGTGGGAACGTGCCGTCGCTTACCAACGAGGCCAGGGTCAGCTTGGTCGAGCCGCTTGCGATCATCATCCAAATCAATTCGCGCAATGCCGAACCCAGGTCTGCACGATCGGCCAGTTGCTTTGCCTGCTCGTTGAGTTGGTCGAAATGCCGCACGAGGGCAGCCTCGACAAGCGCAGCCTTGGTCGGAAAATGCCGGAAGACTGTCGCGATGCCAACTTCGGCTCGTCGGGCAACATCTTCTGTCGTACCCGCCGCACCGTATGCGCCGAAGACGGCCTCCGCCGCGACAAGGATGCGTTCGCGGTTCGCAACGGCGTTGCGGCGCACATCTCCTCCATCGAACATCGGCCGCGAGCTACGACCTGGTGACGGAGTGTCGACTCCGGTACGGTTTCGGAGTCGACACTTCCCTTGGAGGAGGCCAATGTTATCGACCCAGGAGCCCGCCGACGTCGTGCGCGCCGTTGCGCAGGGTGTCAGTCGCCTCGTCGCCGGGCAGCTCACGCCAGATCAACGCGAGAGGCAGCTGGACGAACTCGCTACCTTGTACGCCGAGCAAACCGACGTCAGGCATCCCCTGGCCCCTCTGGGCGACACGCCGCTGAGATCTCGCGGCGAGCTCCGCGCTCACTTCGCTCGCGCGGGAAGTCAGACCGGCGGAGCCGAACGCTTCGAACCGGCTGACATGACGGTTCACCGGACCTCGGACCCCGAACTTGTCATCTTCGAATTCGCCTATGTTGGCTCGGCCCACGACGAACCGTTTCGATTGCCCTGCATCTTCGTCGTACGCGTACGGGACGGGCAAATCGTCGAATCTCGCGACTACAGCGACCACGTCGGACTCGCGCGGACCTTCGGTCGCCTCGACGCCCTAGTCGACCAACTCAGCGACGTACGCCGTGGCTGACCTGCCCGCCGCCAGCTGCACCTCGACCTTCGCCGCCCTCCCCGACCCCACGCACCATCCCGCTTTCCGGATCACCGTTCGATGCTCTCGACGAGATCGTGCGCGCGGCGTCTTCATGGCGACTGACGCTGTAGCTCATCACACGCAAGCGCTCTATTGACCTGTTCGAGTGAGTGAACTACTTCGCCGCGGCCCCGCACGTCCGACCGGCGGTGGTGACCCGGTACACCTTGATGCCGGTATCGCGATGCACAAGATCCACGTTGGGGCTGTGCGCGAGCAACGCTCGGCTGTACGTCGCTGGCCACCCGGGGATACGTACGCTTCCGGTGACGACAAATTCGACGCCGTACCTGCGCGCTGAGCAGGCGCCTGCCGGGGTGCCCGTTGGATTGTCGACCAGCCAGTCCCAGGCCTCGACGCGTTGGTTGTAATCCTGAATTGAGCGCGCATCGGAACCGACCGGATTTATCGCGAATAGCACCGGCACCCCGTAGTTGGCGTAGCTCCAGGTCATGAATTCGAGGTTGTGGTCGTAGGCGACGACTCTGCCCGGCGGGGTGTGCTTCTTCAACCACACGAAGACACGGGCGTACTGCGTTCCCTGCGGAACCCGTTGCGCGAGGGCTGTTCGTAGCAACGACCTGCTCGACGGTGCCGCGCCGAGTCCGAGCAACGGTACGACGAGAGCGAGCGCGGCGACTGACGCGGCAGCGGCTCTCAAGCGAGATCGGGCGATCGGCTGCGCGGTGAGCTCGGCTGCGATTGTTGCCACGGACAGGCCGATTGCGCACGCGCCGGCAACGGCGAGGGCGGCGTAAACAGGAAAGATCATTACCAGAACGCGCTGGGGAACGTTGTACCAGAGACTGGCCACGTAATGCGCCGGGCGTGAGCCGGAGTACGACGTCCATATCCCGATGACCGTCCACAAGACCCACATCACGAACCACGGGCGGGCCCAGCGCAGCTCCTTGAACGCGAAACACAGCGGCGACGCGAGCAGGCAGACGATGGTGAGCCATAACGCGATGTGCGCGGTGTGCACATGCTGCTGCTCAGTCGAACCGCCCGGCTGGTGGTACCCGAACAGCGCATACCGGTTGAAGTCGGTGATCCAGTACATGACGGACTCGCCCAGCCGTCCCGCGTTGAGCGGCGCGGCCGCAACGCGCTCGCCCTTCGCGCCGAGAATCGACGTGCCCAACGGCGCGACCACGGCCACGGTTGCGAGCACCGTCGCACCGATCGCAGGCAGTGCGGCGCGCACCGAGAACGAACCACGAAGGAACGGAACGAAAGCGATCGTCAAGCAGCCGGCGAACAGTGCGTCGTACGTATGCGTCATCAGGAGCCCGGCGGTGCCGAGGCCGCCCAGAAGTGCCAGTCGAACCGGGTAATTTCCGCGAATGGCAAGTGCGATGAGCAACGCCACCGCGACGCTGAGCCCGGGGGTCACCTCTTCGGTGACTCTGCCGGAAAGCATCGATTGCCACACCGGACTGATGACAGCTGGGACAGCGGCGACGCACGCGGCAACGATGGGCGAGCCGCCGAGCGCGCGAACCGTGGCATAGATCGCCGCGACGAGGGCCAACGGGCCGATCAATTCGGCCCACGCAGTCATGGCGATGCTCAGGTGACCGCCGGACAGAACAGCCGCCTGCGCCCACGCGACGTCGGCCGCGAGCGGATAGAAATGGCAAGCCACGTGGGTATGCGTGGAGCCCGTTGTACACACGGAGGTCACTGCGGTGCTTCCGCTCTCCATGATGTTGCGGGTCAGCAAGGCATGATTCATGCCGTCCCAGCCCGGCGGGTACGGGAATCTGCCGACGAGGGCTCGGCCGAAGCTCACGCAGATGACGGATGACACCGTGACGGCGATGACGTCGGCGAGTCGGGCTCTGCTCCGCCATCGGCGTCGCGGCCGCGGGGTGGCCGATGTCGCAACGCGCACGTCCGGTGAACGCGCCGCCGACTCAGGATCGCTCGCCGGTCGTGGCCGATCGGTAGCCGAATCACCGCGCCGCGCACACATTTGCGCGACCGCCGCCGCTGCCCCCGCGAACACGAATTCGGCGCCCAGGACCCAGGTCGCGCTACTGGGCAGGTTCACGACCGGAAGCCACGCCATGCTCAGCGAGATGAGCCCGAGCGTGAGGATCGGCGCCGCGGCCCACCCGGCCCACCGCGCGCGTCCGTGCGGGAGGCAGAACCCGAGAATGGCGCCAGGCGTGACAGCAAGCACCAGCGCGACGATTGCCGTCAACATGCCGCGACCGCGGTCCTCAGGCTCACTCTAGGTAGGCGTGGGAGCGACATCGGCGTTCTCGACCTGGCGGATGGCGGCCAGCGCTGCCCCGCCCGCAGAAACGACGTCCGTGATGATGAAAAGGGCCCGTGACACGAGAGCGATGCCGAGCGCCTCGCCGACCGACATCACCGGCAGGAGCGCGGTGACAATCAAAGCCTCCCGGACGCCGGCACCCGAGGGAACGAAGACGAACAACACTCCGGCCGCCATTGCGAGGGCGAAGCCCCCGACACAGCGAGCTATCCCGCCGAGCCCGGGAGCTCCGAGCGCGTTGGCGAGCAGCCAGAGGTGAACGCCGAAGAAGATCCACGTCAACGCCAACCAGCCGCACGCGGAGAGCACCGCCCGCATACTCAATGGCTTCGGCAGCGGCGGCTTACGCAACCCTCGCAGAACGAGGTTCACCAGCCGGGTCAACACCTTCGGCATCGAGGCCACGACTGCGAACGGAAGGCTCGCGATCAGTGCCCAGCCTTCGCCCGAGTGGGCCGATGCGAGCACCGGGAGACCGAGCAGACCGACACACAGCGCTGTGGACAGCGACAATCCGACCCAAACGAGCGATGCGGTGAACGACCTTGCCCTGGGCACGCCCACACGTTTGCCAAGTTCCACCTGCGCAACGACGGACCACACGTTCCCCGGCAAGTACTTCCCCAGCTGTCCGACCAGGAATACCCGCCCCGCCGCGAAGATGCTCAGGTGATGTCCCTCGTCGGCAAGTAATGCACGCCACGCCATGAGGCTCGTGGCGGTCCCGGCACAGGCGGCCAGAAACGACGCGAAGACGTTCTGCCAAGCCAGTGTGCGCAGCGCGGAATGGACACCGGACCACTCGGAGTGGATCGCGTAGCCAATGGAACTAAGGACGAGCAACCCGAATATCGGCCGCACCAGGGGAACTAGGCGGCTGATAATTGCGCGCTGACGGGCCGGCGCAGGCGCTTGCGTTCCGACACTGTTCACCGCCACCTACTGAACCCCAAGCGTTCTCTCAGCCGAAACGTGCCCGGTCCACCTTGACGTCCAGGCTGTCGGAGATTAACAGCGGAGGCCCGAATTCGGCCTATGGGGCACTTGGCCGCGTCTCAGCCTCCCACCACGCCTGGACATCGCGAGGGACCGCGTCACGGGGGAACTCAGCAGAGCCACCGGCCGAGTACGAGGCTTCGAGACGGGCAATAGTTGCCTCCGGGACACGGGCTCGCCGCATCCCGACCTGGTTCACCCCCCGCACCCGGGCCGGGTTGCCGTAGGCGAGCGCGTAGGGCCTGATATCGCGGGTCACGACCGAGCCCATCCCGATCATCGCCGTCGGTCCAATGACCCGTCGCTGGTGCACGATTGCACCCATACCGAGGTTCGCTCCAGCGCCGACGTGCACGTGGCCACCCAGCGTCGCACCGGCCGCCATGGTGACCTCGTCGCCCACAACGTCGTCATGGGCCAGGTAGACCCTGGTCATGAGGTAGCAGTCGTCACCGATTGTCGTGGTCGCGCGGTGCCCTTGCTGCACGGTGACGAATTCGCGCAGGACATTTCGATTGCCGATCTGGACGCCCGCGCCGATGCCGCCGAGAGCCTCCCCATGGTCGATCCCCCGGATCTCGGCGGGCGTGCCGACAACCACATGCGGTCCGATCCAATTTCCGTCGCCCAGCCGAGCGGGTCCCAGAATCACGACGTACGGACCGATCACGTTGCCCTGACCGAGTACGACGTCGGCTCCGATGACCGCAGCAGGATGAACCTTGTTCATACGAGACTCCTGAGCCCGAGTTGGCGACACCGCCGGCGGGCGACGATAACACCAGGTGTGCTATTCGACGTCGAGGGAGCGGACTGGTGATTCCCCTATCGAGCGTCGACCTTCCGGAGGAGGCTCTTGAGCTGGTGGGCCGGGTCCTTGAGTCGGGGATGCTGGCCCAGGGGCCGATGGTCAAGCGCTTCGAGGCCGACTTCGCCGCCCTCGTCGGTGTGCGCCATGCGGTCGCGGTCAACAGCGGCACGACGGCACTGATCGCTGCGCTCCAGGCGCTAGATCTCGAACCCGGCGACGAGGTACTGACGTCGCCGTTCACATTCGTCGCGACCCTCAACGCGATCTTGGAGGCTGGGGCGACGGCGGTGTTCGCGGACATCAGCGCGGATGACTTCTGCATTGACCCCCAGGCGCTCCGTGCCGCGATCACCCCTCGGACCAGGGTTCTCATGCCGGTCCACCTCTATGGTCAATGCGCTGACATGACCGCGGTGGAATCCATCGCAGGGCAGCACGGGTTGCACATTGTCGAGGACGCCGCGCAAGCGCACGCCGCATCCATCGACGGCCGGCGGGCCGGCTCGTTCGGGCTCGGCTGCTTCTCGTTCTACGCCACCAAGAACATCACAACAGGGGAAGGGGGCATGATCACGACCGATGACGCGATCTTCGCTGATCGCCTCCGGATCCTGAGAAATCAGGGCATGCGCGAGCGGTATAGCTACGAACTCGCCGGTCACAACTACCGGCTAACCGACTTGCAAGCCGCCTTGGCCATTCCGCAACTGGCGGTTATCGACCGGACGATTGCACGGCGTCGCGCCAACGCGGCCCGACTGACTGCCGCACTCGCTGACGTTCCCGGGCTGGCCCTGCCTCGCCAACTGCCCGGCCGGGATCATGTCTGGCACCAGTTCACCGTCCTCATCACCGGCCGGGCACCGATCGAGCGGGATGAGTTCGTCGCGAAACTCGCCGAGCGGGGTGTGGGCTCGGGCGTCTACTACCCGCGACCGGTCTTCGATCACGACTGCTTCCGCAGCAATCCTCAAGTCAAGCTCTCAGACACCCCGGTCGCCGCATCCGTGGCCAAGCGCGTCGTGTCCCTTCCGGTGCACCCGAAGCTCAGCCTCGCGGAAATCGACACGATCGTGGCAGCGACCCGCGATCTGATGAAGGTCTGAGCATGTCAGCGCTCATGCGGGTCGCCGTCGTCGGCGCCGGTTCCATGGGCTCCCTGCACGCCCGCGTCATCAGCCAGTCCGATCGCGCCGAACTCGCCTACGTCGTGGATCCTCGACGAGACGCCGGTGAACAAACGGCCGGCCGGTTCGGGGGAGTTTGGCGACCCGACCTTGACGCGTGCTCCGATGTTGACGCCGTCGTGGTTGCTGCTTCGACTGCGGCCCATCACACGCTGGGTCGCGACGTCCTCAATCGAGGGTTGCCGCTGCTGATCGAAAAGCCACTGTCCGATGATCTTGTCGAGGCGCAAGAACTGGTCGAGACCTCTGCGTCGTCCGGCATTCCGTTGATGTGTGGCCTGTTGGAGCGTTACAACCCGGCGATCATGACGGCGCTAGCACTCATCGAGAAGCCTCGTCACGTCCGAGCGGTGCGGCATTCTCCCTACGCCGCACGGGTACAAACCGGTGTGGCGTCCGACTTGCTCATTCACGATATCGACATCGTGCTCAGCCTGGCCGGTGCGCAACCAGTCACCGTGCGAGGGGCCTTTGGCTATCTGCACCCTGACTCGTTGCCTGGCGCGGAGGACGTTGCAGACGTGTCACTCGTCTTCCCGGACGGGATGATCGCAAACGTGTCAGCGAGCCGGGTCAGTCAGCGCAAGGTGCGCGAGTTCGCTGTCGCTGAAGCTGCCCGGCTCGTCGAGGTCGACATGCTGCGTAACTCGGTGACGATCTATCGGCACGTCCTCAACGAAGCCAGCCCGGACGGATTGAGCTACAAGCAGCAAGCGATCATTGAGATCCCGGCACTGGTCTCCGTGCGCGAGCCGCTCGCCGTTCAATTCGATCGCTTCCTCGATATTGCGACCGGTGCGATCGACCCCTCGGCCGAACGGGCGAGCATCCTGCCTGCACATCTCGTCATCGATCAGGTTCGTCGGGCCGCCGCCATATCCGGCTGACTGCTGTCGCCGACCATCGACTGGAGAACCGTCAGGTGCTGGTCCAGCACGACCTCCATCGTGAAGTGCTTCAGCACCAAGTCACGTCCCGCCTGGCCGACGCGCGCCCGCAAGTCAGGGTCGACGAGCAGTCCGGTGACTGCGTCGGCGAGAGCGGTCACATCCCCCACTGGGGTGAGCAGGCAACTCTGCACGCTGGTCAGGTCGAGGCCTGGAAAGTTGTCCGGGCGGACCGCTACAACGACGGGCACCCCGGCCGCCATGGTCTCCAAGGTCGCCGTGCCCATACCGAAACCTTGCAGATCATGCGCCTCGACATCGGCTGCGGCGAGGTAGCGCGGCATGTCGGCCTTGGGTACGGCGCCGACCGACATAACGGCGTGCTCGACGCCGAGTTCGCGCGCTCGGCGCTGGAAGGCGTCGTAGTAGACGTGGCCGACGACGACGAGGCGGGCATCAGGAACCTCGGCCAGCAGTTTGGGCAGCGCTTCGACGAGCGTGACGCGATCTCGCAGCGGAATCACGTGACCGATCGAAAGGATGACAGGCGCGTGACCCAAGCCCAATTCCAGCCTGCTGGCGGCGCGGTCCACGCCGACCATCTGCGCGGGGAGGACGCCTACCGGAATGTACTCAAGGCCGGCATAGCAGCCGCGATAGCGGCGCTGAATGTATTCGTCCATCTGGACATCCATCACGACGATGCGCGGCCGGTACCGGCGAAGGATCGGCGCGATCAGCAAGGCGTCGAGCCATCGGAACACGCCGTGATAGGACGCCTTCGGATTCTCCAGCCGGGTGTGTACCGACAACAGGGTCGGTATCGCGTGTCGTCGTGCATACATCGCCGTCGCCCACGTGAGATCGAAGAACTGGCCGTGCTGGTGGATGACGTCCGGCGTGAAATCGTCGAGCACGCTGCGCAACCGTCGGCTCATGAAGGGGCGCAAGGTGAAGGCCAGGTCGAAGCTCACCGAGAAGCGGGTCTCCGGGATCGAGACAGCGGGAAGCCGTACGACCCGCAACCGGGGCGCCGGGCACTCCTCGGCAGGCGCGTCTTGGTACGCCGCCGTGAGGACAAGCACCTCGTGTCCGGCCCGCGCATATCCGCGGGCCAATCCGTCGGCGAGATGCGCGCTGCCACCAACACGTGGCGGGTAGAAGTTGTTGACGACGAGAATCCGCATCAGTTTGCGTCCTGCACTGGCCGGGCTGTGAATTGCACATCAGGTCCGGCAATGCTCACGACGGCGACGGGCCGAGCCGGGACGCCGGCAACGACGGTTCGCGCCGCAACGTCTTTGGTGACTACGGCACCGGCCGCTACGACGGCTTCGTCTCCGATCGCCACGCCCATGTTCACCACCGCGTTGGCGCCGATGAAGACGTGGTCGCCGATCCGGGTCGATCGTCGCTCGACCTCCGTGCGCCGTCCGCTCAGACAGCGGCGTACGGACGAGTGGGTATAGATCTGGGCTCCGCAGGACACGTCGCAGCCCGCGCCGATGACCAGGCCGCCGGACCCGTCGATGACCGTGAACGCACCGATCCAGGTCCCTGCTCCGATGTGCGGATCACCGATGATCCAGGCGTGCGGGTGGTACGGATTGGTCGGCAGCGAGTGTTCCGTCGCTCCGGTGTTCACGACGTCATCGCCCGCTTCACCAGATTGGTCATGCCTTCCTCGACCGTGATGCTGGACTGGAAGCCGAGGAGTTCGCGAGCACGTGTGGTGTCGGCAGCGCGTCGGCTCACGAGCACCTCGCGTGGGTTGAACTGTGGCACGACGTCCGCCCCGACGGCCTCGATGAGGATTCTCGCGAGTGTGGCGATCGACGTGTCGATCCCTGTTCCCACGTTGATCGGGAGGTTGTCCCGCTCTGCCTCGAGCGCTAGGACTGTTGCCCGGGCGATGTCGTGGACGTGGACGAAGTCCATCGATTGTTCGCCCTTGCCGTCGATCACCGGAGGCTCGCCATTGCGGAGGCGAGCGACGAAATGGTTGATCACCGATGTGTAGTAGGCGGTGGTCCGCTGGCCCTCGCCGTAGACATTGAAGAACCGAAGCGCCAGCCAGGACAGGGCATTGCGGCGATGATAGAAGCCGAGCAGATCCTCGCCGGCCCGCTTGCTGATGCAATACGGCGTGAGCGGGTCGAGTGAGTCGTCCTCGTGCATCGGGATCTTGTTCGGATCGCCGTAGACCGAGGCACTGGAAGCGAACACGAGCCTGCGCACGCCGTGGTCTGCGGCAGCCGCGAACACGTTGTGGTTGCCCACCATGTTGATGTCGATGCTCTCGTACGGGTCTGCCTGGCTCTTGTTGATGCTGACGGCAGCGAAATGGATGACCGCCTCACACCCAGTCATCGCACGGTGCACGGCGCCGCCATAGCGCACGTCCTGGTCGATGAGCTCCACGCGGCCGTCGGCGGTCAATTCGGCGACCGTGTCCCGGTCGCCGCGGGACATGTTGTCGAAGAGCCGGACGTTGTATCCCCGCTCGAGCAGCATAGGAATCACGTGCATCCCGATGAAGCCGGCGCCGCCGGTGAAGAACACAGTCTTTGGTCGCATCATCGATCAGTCTCCTCAACAAGGGCCAGCCGGACGGCTTTGGCGACGGTCTCGACGTCCTCGTCCGTGAGGTTCGCGTGCATAGGTATGGCCAGGTGCCGCGCGAAGATGTCAGCGGACACTGGACACGCCGGGCGTGCACCGTAAACCGGCTGAAGGTGTGATGCGTATGTACCGATATTGCATTGGACGCCGTGGGCGCGCACTTGCGCTGCAACTCGGCCGCGGTGCACTCCGGGGGCGAGTGTCAGGACGTAGGACTGCCACGAGGTCTCGCGATCCGGCAGCTCCACGGGCAGCTGTGCCTCGTCCAGGTCGGCAAGCAGTTCCGCGTACCCCGCGGCGACCCGGCGCCGCGCCGCGAGCAGCATCGGCAGCTTCTCGAGCTGAGCCGAGACGACCGCGACGGCGATGTCGGACAGCTTGTAATTCCAGCCCAACTCGTCGAACATCGGCACCGGCAGGTCACCCGAACCCTCGCGTGCGAGCGCGCTCTCGATGCCGAAGAAGTGCAATTTGCGTGCTCGGGCGAGCAGGTCGGGGTCGTCGCTCGCTATTGCTCCGCCCTCGCCACAGGTGATGCCCTTGCGGCCGTGAAATGAGAAGCAGGCAGCGTCGGCAAGGGCGCCGCCGGTCGGCCGGCCCTTGTACGTCGCGCCGACGGCACAGGCCGCGTCTTCGAGTAGCCAGACCCCGTGCCGCGCTGTCAACGCCCGGAGCTCGTCGTAGTCGGCGGGCATGCCGAATGCGTCGACCGCGATGACTCCGACGGTCCTCGGCGTCATTGCTTGCTCGACGGCATCGGGATCGATCGTCCAGATATCTCCGCGCACGTCGACGAAGATGGGTTCCGCGCCCGCATACCGCACAGCGTGACCTGTAGCGGGGAAGGTGTAGTCGGCGACAATGACCTCGTCGCCCGCTGCGGCACCAAGGCAGTTGACCGCCAAGTGCAAAGCAGCCGTGCAGTTGTTGACGACGAGTGCTGCCACACTGTCGCACGATGCGGCGAACCGCTCCTCGAATGTTCGACCGGCGGGGCCTTGGCCCGCCGCCCATCCTGACCTCAGGACCTCCGCGATCGCCGCCAGCTCTTCGTCTCCGAAAGTGGGCTGTCCGAGTGCGATCGTCCCGCGCATCAGGCTCCTCTCGGATGGGCTGGCGCCCGGCAGGCCGAGCGCGGCTAGTGTAGGTCCGCCAGCGCCACGACCCGGCCATCGATCGGCTCGGCCACAGGTGGATCTCATCGAGGCCGCAACGAACCCAGGTGGCGGCGGACAAGGAGCCCGGAAATTGGGGACGTCGCCGCACTGCGTTGTCATCGGCGGCGGCATCCTCGGGCTGGCGGTGGCCGACCGCGTCGTTCGGGAACGGTCGGGAACTCGCGTGACGGTGCTCGAAAAAGCCGACCACTGGGCCGCGCACCAGAGTGGACGCAACAGTGGGGTTCTGCATTCCGGCCTCTACTATCGGCCAGGGTCTCAGAAGGCGCGAATGTGTCGCAGCGGCGCGGAGTCGATGATCCGATTCGCCCGTGCCGAGGGCGTTGCAGTCGACAGATGCGGCAAGCTTGTCGTCGCCACCGTCGAAGGCGAACGGCTGGGACTGATGGCTCTCGCCCAGCGAGGCCGGGAGAACGGCCTGCGTGTCCGCGAACTGGATGAACGCGGCGCCCGCGAGATCGAACCGCACATCGCGTGTGTCGCGGCGCTGCATGTCCCTGAAACGGGAGTGATCGACTACACCGAGATATGTTCCGCGCTGGCCCGCCGACTCACAGATCGCGCTGCCGACCTTCGGTTGGCGACAGAGGTCGTCGGCCTCCGCCACTACGCGCGCACGACCACCGTCGAAACGCCCCACGGCGACTTCGACGCCGATGTGGTCGTCAACTGCGCAGGTCTGCGCAGCGACCTCGTTGCCGCGTTCGGAAAACGCCCCTCTGCGGTGCGGATCATCCCTTTCCGTGGCGAGTACTACGAACTCCGCAAGGAACGCCGTCACCTCGTCCGGGGCCTGATCTACCCGGTCCCGGACCCGCGGTTTCCCTTTCTCGGCGTTCACTTGACTCGCGGGATCAACGGAAGTGTGCATGCCGGCCCGAATGCCGTGCTGGCCCTCGCTCGCGAGGGTTACTCGTGGCCAACCATCCGGGTACGCGAATTGGCCGGCACACTCGGTTACCCGGGCTTCTGGCGGCTGGCGTCGAAACATGCGCGGATCGGAATCGCGGAGATTGCCCGCTCGCTGTCCAGGCATCGGTTCGCGGAAAGCCTGCGTGCTCTTGTCCCCGAGATCGCCGACGATGACCTGACGCCAGCACCGGCCGGCGTACGGGCGCAGGCTGTGCTGCGGGACGGGTCGCTTGTCGACGACTTCCTGGTCGAGCGGGATGGCCGCACCGTGCACGTGCTGAATGCGCCGTCGCCGGCTGCGACCAGTGCGCTCGAGATTGCAGCGCACATCGAACGGACGCTCCCCGTATAGCGCCCCGAGCAGCGACGGATCAGATCCGAAGCAAAGGGATACTGACCGAAGAAGCGGAGGAAGTCGACCGATCGGCACCGCCCGCCTCGCCCGTACGTCCGTGACGTAGTCGCCTCAGGGCGGTGTCAGCTGTTCACAGCAGAATGAGAGGCGTGTCCCTCACCGGCCGCACGACCCTGATCCTCGCAATCCTGCTCGCCGTGGCAATGCCCGCTACTGCCCTCTATATGTGGAATCGGATGGGTCGTTCCTCATCCCGCGCCGCGACGGTACGACGATGGACCGGCCGGGGTGCGCTGGTACTCGGTTCGCAACTAACCGCGGTGGCCCTGGTCGCCGTTCTCGTCAACGACGCGGGAAGCTTCTACAGCTCATGGCTCGAATTGTTCGGCGAGAAGCACACCGTTCGCGACGTCGGCGCCCAGCCCGGCAAGCAAGACGCAGCACTGCGAGCCAAGCTCGCCCGGGCCCGCGCAGAAGGACACGGGCTCATCACCCGGGTCGCGATTCCCGGTACGAGCCCTCACTTCGGCACGTTCTCTGCGCTGGTGTACCTGCCTATGCAGTACGCGCTGCCGGAGTACGCCCGCCGCATCTTCCCCGTCGTCGAGCTGATCGCCGGCTCGCCCGGGACACCCAGGACCTGGACCAAGTCACTGGACGTCGCTCACATCCTCGACCGAGAGATCGCGGCGGGACGCTCCTCACCGTTCATCGCGGTCATGCCCAGTCAGGACGTCGCAGGCCGTCGAGACACCGAATGCGTCGATGTCGTGCACGGACCCAACGTCGAGCGGTATCTGACCGTCGATGTGCGCAACGTGGTCACCCGAGCGTTCCGGGCGAGTACACAAAGTCGCGAATGGGCCGTGATGGGCTACTCGAGCGGCGGGTTCTGCGCCACCAACCTCGCGATGCGGCACCCGGACCTGTTCTCGGCAGCGGTATCAATTGCCGGGAACATGCGGCCCGCTCACGACAACCAGACCGGCGAACTCTTCGGCCGCAACGCAAGGTTGCGGGACCAGAACACACCGCTCTGGCGGACGATGCACCTGCCGCCCCCGAATATCGCGCTGCTTCTGATATCCAGTGCCAGGGATGCTGAAACTTCGCGCGAAGCCGCCGAGCTGGCCGCGGCTGCACGATCTCCGCTGTCGGTCGCGCTCCTGACCTTGCGCCGCGGAGGGCACAACTTCCAGGTATGGCGGTCCGAGGAGCCGGTCGCGTTCGCCTGGATCTCGGCCCATCTCACCGCGCCGCTCGCGCCGCCGCCGATCATCGACAACACCCGTCCGGTCGACGTGTCGTCCTGACTGCGCAACTCCCGCTTCCGTCGAGTGCCGTTCGCGCGGACGAGAGTTCTTGGCCAATTCGGGGCTTGCGCTTCCTAAGCTGCGTCCCGTGCAAGTCGCGACCGGCCTGAACGGTCCTGGAGCACCGGGTTGTTGTTCGTGTTCGGCGTCGCTGCCCGGTGGGTATCGTGGCTGCCCGCGTTGATCAGAGACGAGTCACCGATGCCTCCTGAGGCCCACTCGCCGGTGCGGCGCCGCGCCGAGCAGGCGACCCCGCTCGCGACGGTCGCGGCGGCCTTTGGCGCGTTGCAGGTGATCCTGGGTTTCGCACGGCTGGGTCTGGGTTGGGACGAGACCGTCTACGTCAGCCAGGTGAGCTCACGCATCCCGGCTGCGGCGTTCACCGCCCCCCGGGCCCGCGGCGTCAGCATCCTGGTCGCTCCGGTGGCGTCTTGGACGACGAGCCCGGGTGCATTGCGGGCCTACCTGGTGGTGCTCTCAGCAGTAGGGCTGTTCCTGGCGTTCCACGTGTGGGTGCCGCTGCTCGGCCGGCGGCCGGTTGTGCTCGCGGCCGCGCTGTTCGCGTCGTTGTGGGTCAGCCTGGTGTACGGCAACGAGGCCATGCCGAACTTCTGGCTCGCGTTGTGCATGGTTGCGGCCGCGGGCTTCGCGTCGCGGGCCGCGCACACCGCTCGAGCGACCGACGACCTCGGCTTGGGTCTCACCCTGATCAGCTCTGCCGTTCTGCGTCCCTCTGATGCTGTGTGGTTCAGCCTGGCTCTGGTGCTTGTCCTGCTGCACCGTGGTCGCCGGCGAATGGTGCTCGCAGGCGTGGCGTTGGTCGCGCTCGCCGCCGGGCTGTTGCCCTGGGTGATCGAGGCTGACGTGCGCTTCGGCGGCCTCGCGGCGCGCCTGCGCCAGTCCAGTGCCGTCCAAGGTGGTCTGACACCTCAACCCGGCCTGATCTACCAGGCGCGTGCGCTGTACGGGCCGATGCTGTGCCGGCCCTGCGGGCACGCGACCCATCCCCCCGTGCTTGACCTGTGGTGGTTTGCATTACCCGTCATGGTGGTCGTGGCCGTGGTTACAGCGCGCGACCACGCACAGTTTCGGGCCTTGCTCGTCGCGACCGCGGGCGCCGGGCTAGTGGCACTCCCCTACCTCACTCTGGTCGGATACGCCGCCCCCCGGTTCCTTCTACCCTCCTACGCTCTGGCCTCACTTCCGGTCGCCGATGGTGCCGTGCGGTTGGCCGGCCACCGTACGTGCTCGCGTCCAACTCGTGGCCGGCAGTGGGCGGTGGTCGCCGCCTGTGCGCTGTTCGCGTCTGGGCAATTGAGCGTCGGCTACCTGCAATACGCAGCCCAGCGACCGTCGCGTGTCGACTACGCACGGATCGCCACCCAACTGCACCGCCTGGGAATCCGGGCGCCCTGCACCGTGTTGGGTACCGCCGCCCCGCCCATCGCGTTCTACGCAGGTTGCGCCTCCACAACTGTGCCATCTCGGAATCAACGCCTGCCGGCCCATGGTCGAACGAGATCGGGCTGCGTCGGGCTTGTGGTGATCATCCGTGCAGGAGAGCCCCGTCCGCACTACACACTGGGCTGGCACGTCCGCCGCCTGCACGACCTCGCCGACTCCCGCCCGTGGACCGCTTACCTGCCCGCGCCGTGCTTCAGCCCGGTCGCCCGATGATGGTGTCGTCGCCCCTGGGGTACGGCCGCGACGTCCTCGGCGGGTCCGTGCGGCTGACTTCCCCCTTGCGTCGTCCTCAGGTCCAGGCTGTGGCCGGACCGGCGGCGAGGCGGACCGACAACTTGAACGTTGTCAAGGAAGATCTCGGCTATGGCCGCTGATCCACTCGACGAGGAGCTGAACCATCGCCGCCGAGGCGACGGCGAGGCGCTGGCGCCGCCGGTAGCTGCGGTCGTCACGGCGATCGCGGTGTACGCGTTGCTGCCGCAGTCCGTGCTTTTCGGACCCAGACTGGTCATTCCTGCGGTGGAGACCGCGCTGCTGATCGCACTGGTCGTCACGACGCGTAATCGGGTTACGCGGGGGAGCCGGTGGTCGCGGGGCATATCCGCGGGCCTGGCGGCCGTGGTCATCATCGCAAACCTGGTCTCGCTGGGTCTGCTGATCGCTGCCCTGTCCAAACACGGCGCCCACGCCGGTGGGCTGCTCGTGGCGGCCATGCAGGTGTGGCTCACCAACGTGATCGGATTTGCCCTGGTGTTCTGGGAGCTGGACCGCGGCGGGCCGGTCGTGCGCCGCAAGCTGCGCCGAGACGAGTTACCGCCCGCCGACTGGCGATTCTCTCAGGACGAGAACGACGACGCAGTCGCCGAAGTTGCTGTCGGCGCAAGTGCTAGTTCCGGGTGGATCCCGACCTTCATCGACTACCTGTACCTGTCCTTGACGAACTCCAGCGCCTTCAGCCCGACCGATACGATGCCCCTCACTGACCGAGCGAAGATTTTGATGGGACTCGAAGCGACCGCTGCGCTGATGACCTCGCTGCTGGTCATCGCCCGCGCAGTCGGCTCCCTAGGTCAGTGAGGCCGTCCCGTGTGAGGATCTTGAGGGCACATAGATGGTTGCGGGTGGCCGACCCGCCTTCCCGGTCGAAGACGGTGCTCAGCGAGAACGCCGGCCAGGTCGAGATCGACGTGCCCCGTGATCGGGCCGGCACGTTCGACTGGACGTCGCCGACCTACGAGAGTTTCAACCGGCAGCCGCAAGGCTTCCAGAAGGCCTTCAACCACGCGCTCGAGCCGTGGATCGCGAAGTACCACGGCGACTACGAGGTGGGCAGCACTGACCCTAGGGTCCTCACCCGCGCCGAGGAGGCGACCCTGCGCGAGTGCGAGTGGCGAGGGATCGCCAGCGTCGAATTCTGCCGCTGGGCGTTCCACCGCGGCCCGAGATCACCACGCGTCGGTGGTCATCGAGCACGTCGGCCGGCAAAGATTGGGCGCGCTGCGGGCTAGTTGGTGGTGATCACGTTGTTGGCGAGCGTGACGGTGCCGTAGGAGAGGGCTTGGCCGGTGAGTTGCGTGCCGTCGCCGAGGGTGATGGCGCCCGCCGCCATGATCGTTCCGGCGAACGAAGACGAGGCACCGGTGCCGGCAGCACCGGCGACTTGCCAGAACACGTGTGAGGCTTGCGCTTCGTTGAGCAGAGTGACGCGACTGGACGCAGCAGTATTGAGGGCGGCGTCGACCTGGATGATGAAGATGGCGTTCGGGTCGCCTTGTGCGTCCAGGGTGAGCGTCCCGGTGAGCGCGAACGCGACGGAGGTGTGGTGGATGCCTTCGTGGAACGTATGACCGGTCTGATCCCCGGCGAATTCGCTGCTGGGTGTGCGGCTGGCCGCGTCGTCGTAGGCGAGCACGAGATCCGCCTCGGCCTGTGCCGCTTGGGCGTCACCAGCGTGGATCGTTCCGGCGACCGTGCCGGGCGGGAAGCCTGTGACGGAGGCGCCCGGGCTCACTCCTAGGTCGCCGCTGAGCACGCTGGTCCCGGTGCCCACCACGTTCGTCCCCGCCAACACCGAATACGTAGCCGCCGTGCGCAGCAGTACCGGGTCGGGGTTGATCTCGATGGTGAGGCTTTGGGCCGCGGTGCCGGCGTTGCCGGCCGCGTCCCGCACCGTGGCGGTGACATTGTGAGTTCCCGCCGTGAGGGCCGCGGCGGTAACACTCCAGGTGCCGTCGCTCTGAACCGTGCTCGTGAGGACCTGGCCCGCGACGGTGACCGTGACGGTCGTGGCGGACGTCGCATTGGTGGTGCCGGTGATGGTGGGGGCAGCCTGCTTGGTTTCGACCGCCGCCCCGCCATCGATCGCCAAGACCGGCGGTACGGCGGTGGTGAATCTGATCGTGTTGTCGGCGAGAGTGACCGTGCCATAACACAAGGCTCGGCCGATGAGTTGCGTTCCGGCACCGAGGGTGATGGCGCCGGCGGCCATGATCGTCCCGGCGAATGCCGAGGACGCGCCGGTGCCGGCGGCGCCGTTGACCTGCCAGAACACGTGCGAGGCCTGGGCACCGTTGATCAAGTTCATGGTGCTGGCCGCTGCCGTGTTCAGCGCGGCGTCGACCTGGAAGATGAACAGCGCGTTCGGATCGCCCAGTCCGTCCAGTGTCAGCGTTCCCGTCAGCGCAAACGCCGCTGCCGTGTGGTAGGTGCCGGGGGTGAAGGTTTGCCCGTTCTGGTCGCCGGAGAATCCGGCGGACGGGGTGCGTGCGGCAGCGTCGTTGTACGCCAGGACCAGGTCGGACTGGGCCGCGGCCGCCGCCGGGTCGCCGGCGTGGGTGGTGCCGGCGACGACGCCGGGTGGGAAACCGGTGATCGAGTTGCTCGGGCTCACGCCTAGGTCACCACTGATGGTCGTGGCCAGGGTGTTGACCACGCCGGTGCCCGCGAGGACCGAGTAGGAGCGGGCGGTACCGAGTGGCGGGCCGCCGGCGGAAGGGTCGAGTTTGGCCACACTGGTGCTAGTGGCGACGTCCTGGTTGCCGACCTGGTCGGTCACGACATAGCGGTAGGCGTAGCAGAAGCCGGTCGCGACCTGGTTGTCGGTGTAGGGGGAGGCAGGGCTGTCCGGCCCGATCGGGGCGAAGCTGGAGAAGGTGCTGCAGACTCCGTCGCTCAGTTGGGCGTCGGCGCGTTGCAGTTGGCGGGTGGCGATGCCCGAGCCACTGTCGATCCCAGTCGTCAGTGTTACGGCGACCGATTGGTCAGGCTGGTAGCCGTCGAGGTAGTCGACGGTGCCGGCGCTCGGGGCTATGGAGTCATTGACGAACGAAAGCGTGGTGGCGGCAGTGTTGCCGGCCGCGTCGCGCCCGGTCAGGACTTCGGTGGGTGTGCTCGTGGTCGCGGCGCTCCAGCTGAACGGGTCGGAGACGTAGGGTCCACCCGGTGGTGAGGTCACCCTCGACGGCGTGTGGGTCCAACCGCCGGCGTTTCCGGCTAGCGGTGTCGTGGTGCTCGAGGCCGGTCCTGAGCCGGCGTCGACGACGGCATTGGTCAGTGTGAGCGAGCCCGACGCGAGGCCGCGGTAGAAGATCGCCGCGCCGGCCTGGACGGCGTTCCCGGTGAGGACTGTCGTGGTGATCGTATTGCTGGGCGCCGTTGCGTCGGTCGCGACCGGTTCGCTCATCGGACTTGCGGTACCGATCCAATGGGTGCCGATTGCCGGTGTGACCGTGTAGACCCAGCGCCCGTCGGGGAGTCCGGTCTCGGTGCAGGTCGTGGCTGTGATGAGTCCGGCGCAACCGGTCGCGACGGTCCGGCTTATCAGGGTCGTGGCGTCGTATCGAGTGATGAAGTAGCCGGCGACCGGAGCACCGCTCGACAAGGTGCTCGCGGCCCAGGTGACGGTGACGGCGTCGACCGCGGATACGGCGGACGGAGGCGCACCCGACTCGACGGCGGCGGCGGCGGCAGCCCCGTGTCCGCCTGGACTCGAGCGTGCGCTCCAGCTCGCCCAGGCGACCCCAGCGACGAGCATCAACGCGAGGCTGATCGCGATCACGGGCGCGCGGAGGAACGACCGTGCGTGGATTCGCGGGCGGCGGATCATGAGCCGGCCGTCAGGTACACGGTGAATCGTGCGCCTTGGCAGGCGTTCGCAGCGCCGGTGGTCATGGCCAGCGCGTTCGGCAGGTTGACCGCGAGGGCGCCGTTCACGGCGCCGGACTTGGCGGGGACCCGCCACCCTGCTTCGGCGTTGGTCTGCGTCGTGAAGCTCAGCACCGACGTGTCGCACGCCGAATCGGCTGCATCGACCGCGAATCCGCCCGTCCCTTGGGTGGGGTCCAGGCTGAGGGAGCCGATGGTCACGATCGTGGTGTTCGGGTTGGACACAATGAGGGCGACGTCAGCCTGGCCGCCGGGATAGAGGGTGCGAGCTGGTGTCCCGGGGGCGACGGTCACGGCCTCGGCGACTCCAGTGGTTGCGGAGCCGGTACCGCTACCGGATGCGTGCCAATACGCCAACGCGATCCCGCCCGCACCCGTCACGGCCAGGACGACGGTCCCAGCGACGAGACAGGCCCGAAGCCGGCGCCCGACGCCAGGAGCAGGCATCCGGTGCCGACCGGCCGGAGCAACGTCACGTGGTTTGGTCGTGCCACTGGCATGTCGCTTCATGTTCGGCGTATTCATCATTGCGGCGGCTACGAGCTGACGTAACGCAGGCTGATGACGGCACGTTGGCATGCGTCCTGGTTGATCGGCTTCTCGCTGAAGGCGATTTGGGCTCCGCCGAAGTCAATCGACTCCGCCGGGGAAAGAATTCGACCAACAGGCATCGCCCGACTGGAAAGGACGTAGTCGCTCGCATCGCAGACTCCCGCCGTCACCGAAACGGCTTCGGTCACGGCGGCGATGCTGACCGTAACCGCCGTCACGAGTGTGCTGGTCGTGCCGCGGTTCGTGACGGTGCCGGTAATCGCCGCGGGGGCGACACCGGGAGCGAGGCCGGTGATCGTCGAGGTCTGGACGATCGTCAGAGAGTCCGCACCGGTCGGAACGAAGGCTGGATTCGCGCTGGTGGGACTTGAGCCCGGGCTCCCGGGACTGGAACTTGGGCCAGGCGCGCAATTCGGTGTGCCGGCATGTGCTGGGGCCGAGCCCGTCAGGCCGGTTGTCGCCCCACCGCCGATCAGCAGCAGTAGCACGATCGTGGCGGTCCGGCCGCGGTGAGCCCGGGTCAGCAGTATCAGCGTGGCACCGGCAACGAATAGCACGCCACCGAATCCGATCAAGGCGAGAAAGGGCTCTCCCGTATTGGCCAGAACGGTGCAACTCACGACGCACCGGCTCGGCGCCAGGACCGTCGGCTGACCTGCCGAAGGGCCGAGGCTGAACGAGGTGCAGGGAACATCAGGGCTTCTCTGTAGCTAGGGCGACGATGCCGGACCGGGGGTCCGACGCGGAGGGCTGGCGATCTTGCCGGCGCTTGTACGAGCGCCCGCAAGGCCGGGTGGCTAACTAGCGACGAAGTACAGCGGGGCAGTGACGCCCTGGCAGGCGTCCTGGTCAGTGCTCAGATCGTTCATCGTCACCGTGACCGTGCCATCGGTTCCTGCGGCACCGGGAATGTCGCCGTAGGCGACGGTCGGGGTGCCGACGGTGTAGTCCGCGGCCGAGCAGCCCGCTCTCGCCGTCCACGCCGTCCCATCGGCGTTGGCGACGGTGACCACCACGTTGCTCAGGGCCTGGCTACCGCTGCCGGGGTTCGAGACCGTGAACGCCACGGTCTGGCTGGCGCCGCCTGGCGAGAGCGCAGCACCGACGGGCGAATCGCTGGTGACCGAGAAATTGGTGCTACTGCCGGTCGTGGCCGAACCCGCACCGATACCGTTTCCCGTCCAATAGGCATAGGCCAGACCGCCACCGATGGCGACGACAGCCAGGCTTGCGACCAGCGCCGTGAAACGTCTCTTGCGTGTGCCAAATGCCGACATGAGGTGCCCGATTCACGTACTAGGTGGCACGCAATCGAGGGACCCGACCCCCACGCGGCTTCATCAGTGACGTGTCAGCCCTGGACAGGACTTAACACCAATCTTACCAGCCCTCAGTCTGACAGCAAATCGAATCGCAGGTGCGCAAGCGACCGCGCGGCGAAGTCGAGGCCTCAGGGATCGGTGGGCACCGGGTGCTCGGTGGGAGACACGGGCGAGCGGAATCGGACGCCGTCCATGGTCAGCCGCTCGTCGTATGCCGTAGCGAGCTCGTGGAGGGCCAGCACACAGTCACCTGTGTAGGAAGGTCCGTGCATCAGGCCCAGCGTCCGGGGTGCAAGACCAGCCAGAGATCGAATGGTGGGCCCGGTCGACGGTGTCAGGCAGGTCGCACCGAAGACGTCTTCAGCGGCCAGCGCAGGGCCAGTGATCTCCTGTTCGGTGGAGGCTGGGCTCTCCCCCAGCGCGGTGAACAGGTCCCCGCAGAGAAGGGTCGAGGTCGTCTCCTCGAACAGCACTCCGGCGTCCCATCCGTGCGGGAGGTGCGGCGTCTCGATGCGCCGCAGTCGCCGCTTGCCTGTCTCGATCACCTCCCCGTCCTGCAGCGAGCGCGGTTCGCGGTCGGCCAGATCGTTGACCGACACAATGCAGCCCATGGTTCCGTGGGCCACCTGGGCATTCGGAGCCGCAGCCAACCATTGGTTCATCGAGCCGCACTCGTCAGCCTCGACATGACCGAAGGTGATCCACCTCAACTGAGCGATTGGCATCACCTTCTCGACGGCTTCGCTCACCAGCGGAAAGAGTGCACGTAAGCCAGTGTGGAAGAGCAACGGCTCGTCATCGACGACCAGGAACTGGTTGAACATGAAGTTTGCGTCGGAGATGAACGTCGACAGCCGGTAGATGTCTGGTGCAATCTCCGTTACCACCGTTTCCATGCCAGACCCTTTCGGCAACAACTGCGTGCGCGTCATGGACGGCGCGGACGTCGGCTGGACTCAGTATGCGCGCGGTGCCCTGCTTCGCTCACCCACTCGCAGGCGGAATACGTGTGCTCATAGTCGCGCAGGGAGGTTTGGGCGGTGGCGTCAGAGTCGTCCCTGATTGCCGGCGCTCCTCGCGTGAGGGGCAGGGCGATCACCGCTAGCTCCAGTCGACGACGGGCGAAGTAATGCATCGCGGTCGGCGTTGATCAAGTATCCCGCTCGTCGACTCAGACGGAGCCAGTTTCCACGAGGCGCTCGCGAGCGAGGTCTGGCTCGACCTTCCCGACCGGTAAGCGCAACGGGCGCAACCGGCGTGCCACCGCGGCGAGCAGTGGCATGTCGAGTAACGCGATCGCAATCAGCGGCAACCACAGCGCGGCCGCTCCGTGCCGCAAGGTCAGCGTGACCAGGGTCGGGGTGATGATGTCGCACACCGCGAAAGTGAGCTGGTAGGCGGACATGTACCGGCCCAGCGTGCGCGGCGTACTCGCCTCCGTGACGACGGCGGGCACGACCGAGCCCTGCATCACCTCGCACCCGGTCACCAACACGACAGCGACCACCGCGAGCACCAAACCGGCCGCAGTTGGCACGAACGCAATGGCCAGCACGGCCGCGAAGCCTGCGGCGACGATTGCCTGCGATCCGAGCAGGACACCGCGGCGGGTGTGGCCGGTGATCCGCCGGACGATCAGCGGCGTGCCGACGGTGCCGAGCACGGCGTTGATGGCCAGCACCGCCCCGGGCGTCCAGGCGGGCAGCCCGACCGTACGCACCAGGAACACCGGCAAACCGACGGCGAACGACAGCGACAGCAACGTCAGGCCCAGGTTGGCGCCGACGAAGCCGAGGAACGGCCGATCGCGCAGCACGCTCGACCAGCCGCTCTGCCCCGCGTCGCCCACCGGCGCGCGCTCGGACTGCTCCGCGCCTAGGCCACCGAGCGGTCGCCACATCAACGCCGCCGCCACGGCGAACGAGGCCGCGTTGGCTGCCGCGACGAACACGTACCCGGATCGGCCGCCCAGGGCGACCACCACGCCTGCGACCACACCACCGACCGCCCACCCTGCGGTGCGTACCGCCGTAGCGAGGGCGAACCACTGCTCCCGGCCGCCGTCCCCGGCCACTTCGGACACCAGGGCCTGATACGCGACCCAGAAGATCGAGTTGCCGACCTGCACCATCAGCGCAGCGACGACCAACTGCCAGGCGGTGCCGACGAACAGGTAGCTCACGAACCCCGCGACCTGCACCAGTTGCGACACCACGACCGCGCGGCGCGCGCCGATCCGATCGCTGAACCCGCCCGCCGCGAACGTGGCCGGGATCCGCACGAGCGCGGCGACCGACAGGGCCAAGCCAATAGTGGACAGCGACAGCGGCGTCGTGGCAACGAAGAACAACAGCGAGAACGGAATGAACAGGCCCGACCCGAGTGCGTCGATCACCAGGGCGGCGAGCAGACGCTTCTGGTTGGCCGCACCCGGTGGCAGCAGACCCCGCCCGATCACGGGCTATAGTCTGTCCTCCGAAAGCGAGGTTTTTCCACAGCACTCGCCCCCGAACTCGGGTCTCTTTTCCACCTTCAGATCTGGTCGGACGCGACGAGCTTGACCCTCCTATGGGTGCTGCTGTCTCCGTCTTTCGGACCGATTTGTGTATTGCGGCAGGAATCGGCTGAAGGCGAAAGCGCCTAAATCGCGCGGTCCTTCATTGGCCATCGCCTGTTCCCAGCACAATCCGTGCCGCGCCTGCACAAGTACCGCTCAACCTCGCGGTCGGTCGGTCGATAGAAGGGCATAGCGACAGCTGCCGCCCGGGTAACGGAAGTGGGACTGAATGGTTAGCTCGGAAGCATCGAGTGCCGATGGGTCTGCACGCACGCGCAGTCTGCGCCGGGAATGGTCGCGGGCCTTCGCGATCATGCTCGGATTGCTGTTGGTGGCCGCGGTCGCGACGATCATCGGGCTTCGCGATGTTGTCGATCAGGTGCGGGGTACGGCGCACCGCCTGCACGTCGAGTCGGTCACGGTCGCGACCTTGAGCAGTGCGCTGGTTGCCCATGAGCAGGTCGGGCACAAGTTGTTGAGCAACGAACCAGTGGACCGAGCCGACTACGTCCGGAAGCAACACGAGCTTGCGGGTCTGTTCGACAATGCGGTCAAGGTCTTCCCGAGCACCAACGGGATGAAAGCCACCCTGGTTTCCGCGCGGCGCTCGTGGCAGGGCGGACTCACCAAATACGGTCTATGGGGCGATCAGGTGCAGGCACTGCACGGCGACCACAGCGCGAACAACCCTCTGTATGGCGCCTCCAGCGACGCCACCGCTTCACAATTGGCCGAGCTCGAGGCGCCCTCGCTCGACGCAATGGATCAGGGCCTGGCTCACGGCGCCGCCGTCGAACGCATCCTCATCGCCGCACTGGCCGCGTTGTTCGCGCTGGCGTTGGCAGTGACCCTCTACTTCCGCCGCCGGATGGTCACCGACCTGATGCGTCCCGTGGCTTCTATGCATCAGGGCGTGTTGAAGGTGCAGGCCGGCGAGTACACCCATCGCCTCGCCGTGATCCGCCGCGACGAGTTGGGCGAGTTGAGCGAGGCGTTCAACGGGATGGCCGGCGCTCTGCACGACAGTCACGAGGCCCTCACGCTGCGCGCCACCCACGACTCGCTCACCGGACTACCCAACCGCGCTTGCTTGACAGACCGGCTGACGGCATCGTTCAGCCCGGGAAGCGAACGGCGCCGCTGGCAGGAAAGCGTGCTGTTCATCGACGTCGACGATTTCAAGGACGTCAACGACACCCTGGGACACGAAGGCGGCGACGCGTTGCTGATGCAACTGGCCACCCGGCTGATCAGTTGCGTGCGTCCCAACGACATGGTCGCTCGCCTAGGCGGCGACGAGTTCGCGATCGTCGTCGTCGAGGACGACACCACGTTCACCGCGGCCCAGGTCGCCGAGCGCATCATTGCCGCGATGAGCGAACCATTCACGGTCAACGGGACCAGCCTCGCTGTCTCGGTCAGTATCGGCGTTGCTCCTCGACGACCCGAAACCGGCGATGCCGCCGAACTACTCCGCAGGGCCGACTTCGCCATGTACATGGCCAAAGGCAACGGCAAGGATGGCTACCAGCTCTATGACGCCGACGTACACGACGACGTAGTCACCCGGTCCCCCTCAACACCAACCTGGGTCGCTCCCACCGCTTTGCCCACGCCGCTGTAATAGTCGGCCGGCATCTCGGCGGTGATCTGGTCGGCGTGTGCGACTGGATCCATTTGAGCGTCTTCACACGTAGGCGCTGACGAGTTTCGGCACGATGGCCGGGTGCGCAACGACTTCGACGAAGTGGAGTGCTTGCCGTTCCGCGTACGTCGGACCTATAGTCAGTCGAGCTGCATAACGGGCAGAACGGTCAGTCGCCTCGAAGTAGGGGGATATGAGTGACACGCACACGGCCCTGAAGTTTCTGGACCGGCCGATTCCCGTTGTGCGGTGCCTGCGATCGCCCTTCAGCCCTCTGTCGCCGAAGGTTTCCCTGCCGGCGGCCGACCGTTGCCAGCGAAGCCGCTCGATCGCGAATGCCGTCCGCCTGAGCTGGGCGCGTCGCACTGGACGCAGGGCCGTCCGTGCGGATTCCTTGTTTACCTTCAGCACGTACTCGCGTGGCAATGCACCACGGTTTCAGCACGGCTCGGTGTCGAACTCCTTGAAGGGATTGGTCTCATGCCGTTAGGTCTGCGGCGGCGGCTGCCGCGTGTGTGGTTGGTGGTGCTCTGCGCCTCCGTCGTAGCTCTGGTCACCACGGCCGGGCTTCTCGCGCCGACCAGCGCCGGGGCGATCAGTTCAGCTCAGTGCGACGCACGCGTGAACAACACCCCGGCCAAGCTCCTGCCGTGTATCCGCACGGACGATCTGTGGAATCACATGAAGGCATTCCAGGCGATCGCGGATGCGAATCCGGGGCCGGACGGCCACCCGTCGCGCAACTCGGGCGAGCCTGGCTACAAGGCCTCGGCCGACTACGTCGCCCAGGTGATGCAGCAAGCCGGCTACGACGTCACCATCCAGACGTACAAGTTCTTCTATTTCGCATTCGCCGGCACACCCGCGTTCAGCGAGATCTCTCCGACCGCACATGACTTCGCTTTGGGCACCGAGTGGAACGCGTTCGACAGCATTGGCACCGTGACCGCCGATGTGCAGCCGGTCGGAGGCATCGTCCTGCCGCCGACGCCGAACCCCAGCTCGGCGAGCGGCTGCACCGCGGCCGACTTCACCGGCTTCGTCGCGGGCCGGATCGCGCTGATCCAGCGTGGTACCTGCAACTTCGGGGTCAAGGTGCAGAACGCGCAGGCCGCGGGTGCCGCGGGCGTGATCATCTTCAACGAGGGCAACCCGGGCCGCACCGACCTGGCCGGCGGCGGGGCCTTGTCCGACGCCGACGGTAACCGCGTCACGCCGAACATCCCCGCCGCGTTCGTGCCGTTCGCCACGGGCACCGGCCTGCTCGACGCGTACAACCAGGCGGTGCAGGGCGGGACTGCGCTCCCGCGCGTGAAGCTCGACATCAAGGGAGTCGTCAATCCGAACGCCGACGATTACAACGTGATCGCCGACTCGAAGACCGGTGACCCGAACAACGTCGTGGTGGTCGACGCGCACCTGGACGCGATCTATGGCGCCGGCATGCTGGACAACGCGTCCGGGTCGGCGACGATCCTGGACATCGCGCAGAAGATGAAGAACGTGCACCCGCGCAACAAACTGCGCTTCATCTGGTTCGGCGGTGAAGAACTCGGCCTGCTCGGCTCGGAGTACTACGTCAACAACCTCACCCCGAACGAGCTCGGCAGCATCGGCTACGACCTCGACGCCGATGTCACCGCCACCCCGAACTACATCATCGGGGTGCTCGACCCGGCCGGAGTGGACCTGTTCGGTCGTACCGTCTCGACGACCTTCCCCACGAAGGTGTACAAGCCGTCGAAGGTAGCGCGTAATCAGATCACCAGCTACTTCACGTCGCAGGGGTTCAAGCACGAGTACTTCTCACCCGTCGGTACCGATGCGTTCAACTTCAACCTGGCGGGGATCCCGGCCAGTGGCGTGCTGACTGGGCAGGACTGCTGCAAGACGCAGGACGAAGTCGACATGTTCGGTGGGAACGTCGGCAACTACGAGGGCAACATTCCGAGTTCCGACGGTGGCTGCGTGGACAACCCGTTCCGGTGGTGTGACAACATCGGCAACAACGACCCCGCGGTCATGACCTTCGTGTCCCGGGCCTTCGGCAAGAGCGTTGTCGAGCAGGCCTTCAACAAGGATTTGACCTCACCGGTCAAGGCCAAGGCGACCCTCCACAGGGCCAACCTGCCGACCCGGAATGCGCAAACGAGCGGAGTGCTCCTCACGAAGTAGCGTGAATAGCAAGCCACCCACGAGCGGCGAAAACTTGCCACGGTCCGCACGCTGTCGATCGTGGATCAGCGCGGGCTGATTGCCAGCCAAGCTGTGTCGCGTCGGGCTGCGCTGCTTACTCATGCTGCGGGGTCTCGGCGGCGCATGACGAGAATGGCGATCGCGACTGCGATGGCGATGGCGGCGAGTTGGACGATGGCGCCCGCTCCGAGGTGGGCGTTCCCGGCGGCGAACAGGTCGGTCCAGCTTTGCCAGTAGTGCACGGGCAGGATCGCATCGAGCGCGTGCAGCGAGTCTTGCCCGTTGATGATGCTGGCGATGATGACGAAGGCGATGCTTACGCCGAGGGCTTCGGCTGGGCGGGGCAGCGCAAGTCCGAGGGTGAGGGCGATAGTGCCGATGCTCAGCATGCACAGCGTGGTGTAGCCGCTGGCGAGGACGAATCGGGTGATGGATTCAACGATGCTGAGAGCGGGCGCGCCGAGGATTTGAAAGGGGTGCCAGCCGAACAGTGCGAGGCCGGTGACCAGCCCGCCGAGGAGCACACATCCGGTGGCGCTCGCGGTGGCGATGATGACGGCGGCGAACTTTCCCGTCAGCAGGCGCCGCGGACTGACCGGCTGAATGTAGATGTATCGCAGCGTGCCCCAGTCGCGGTCGGATGCGCCGATCGCGGTGCACAGCAGCGCGACGACCAATGGCAACAGCAGCGGGCCGATGAATTCCAGGCTCGCAGCGGCGTGGTTGAGGGCAGAATAGGTGCTGACGCCGAACAGACCGCTCTGGGTGCCGTTCCGTCGGCCGGCATTGGAAGCGGTGGCCAGCCCAGCGATCGCCGGGATCACCGTCAGGGTAGCGAGAGCGATCAGCGTGCGAAGGCGCAACAGTTGGCTGCGCAGCTCAACGCGAGTCATGGTCGACGGTCCCCTTCGGTCATGGCCAAGAAAGCGTCTTCGAGCGAGCGTTCGGTGTGCTGAGCCGATTCCACGCCGATACCGGCAATCACCAGAGCGTGGGTGAGTTCGCGGGAGGCCACGTCAGGCGCCGTCACGCTCACCGTGGTGTCATGCACCGCGACCGTGACCACGCCGCGGTGGGAGGTCAGCACGTTCGCGGCAGCGGCTGGGTTGTCGACCTGGAATTGGTACTGCCCGCGCTGTCCGAGCAGATCCGGGATCGTTCCAGTGGCGACCAGCCGGCCGCGGTTGAGCACGACTGCGTGAGTGGCGAGTTGCTGCACTTCGGCGAGCTGATGGCTGGAGATCAGCACCGCGGCACCGGCGGCAGTGCGTTGGACCAGTGTCTGTCGGAGGGCTCGCACTTCGGCGGGGTCCAGACCGTTGGCCGGCTCATCCAAAATCAGCAGCTCAGGCCCGCGCATCAGTGCCTGCGCGAGCATCAGGCGTTGCTTCATGCCCATCGAGTAACCCTTGACCTTGCGGTCCAGGGCGTCACCAAGACCGGCAAGTTCGAGCGCGCTGGCCAAAGCCGGCGGTGGCCACGCCTGCCGTCCCGCGGCACACATGAGCTTGAGGTTGCGCAGGCCGGACAGATGCGGCACGAACGCCGGACCGTCGATCAACGCCCCCACCCGCCGTAACACTGGCGCGCCGAGATGGACGCGTTGTCCCAGGACGCTCGCCGCGCCGTGGTCAGGTCGGGCCAGGCCGAGCAGCATGCGGATCGTTGACGTCTTACCAGCACCGTTCGGGCCCAGCAGGGCGCAGAGCTGCCCGGCGTAGACGGCAAAACTGACGTCGGCCACGGCCTCTTGTCGGCCGTACCGTTTGGTCAACTGGTGTACGTGTATCGCGGCCCCGCTCCGCGCGGGGTCCTCTGATTCCGTCATGCTGCGTCCGTCCAATCTCGGGAGCGTTCGTGCGAGGCGACCTGGACCCGGCGCTGGCAACGGCGTTCCGCAGCGCGGGTCGGCACTTGTCCCACGACTTCATAGTACACACTGCGTACTACGTGTCGAGTAGTAATCTCCGCGTAGTAGAGTGTAGATCGACGGAAGGATGCTGTGAATGCACAGCAAGGACGCGCAGATGCTTGTGCTCACGGTGCTGGCCGACGGCCCGTTACATGGCTACGCGATCAACGCCGCGATCGAGGACTTGACCGGTGAGAAGCTCGGACCAGGCAGCCTCTATGGTGCCCTGACCCGACTGGAGGCGCACGGGCTCATCGAAGCGTCCGAGGAGAACGGACGCCAGCACCCAGTCCGACTCACCTCCGACGGACGCGTAGCGCTACGCAGCGAATTGGAGCGGATGGCCAAGCTGTCTCGTGTGGGTCTGCGCTCGTTGGGACCTGAGCCAGCATGACCATCGCCCGACTGCTCGTCCGGCTCCACCCGACGGCTGTGCGCGACCGCTGGGGTGCGGAGCTCGAGCAGCAGGTAATCGAGGCCGGGCCACGCTCGTGGGCCAATACGGTTCTCGGCGCGGCCAGTTTGTGGTTGCACCCCGCGCTTTGGCCAGAACCCACGACCGAACACAGGCGGCGCGCCCTGGCCACGCTCGCGTTCATCATCACCGTGCTGACCGGACTGCTCCTACGAGCAACCGGCAACCAATTCCTCGGCGCGACGCCGCAGCAACTCGGCAGCTCGGGATGGCTGCTCCTCGTGTTTCTCGGCATCATTGCGGCAACGCCGATGCCCCGAGCGCGGCCATCTGCACTCGTTCACCTGGCAGTCGTGACCGTCCGAACGCTCGGCGTGCCTGTCGTCGCCTTCCTCGCCATGTTCGTCGCAGCCAACTCGGGGCTGGTCGACCATCCGACCGGCGTCGTGCATGTCATTCTGATCAGCTGTTATTGGGCGATCCTCGTCTTCGCCGGTGCACGCACATGCATGTTGATCGCCCGCACGAGAGGCGATACGAGCGCACCGAGCGTCGGGCGCCTGCGAGTCGCACTGAGCCTTATCGGGTCAGGCCTCGCGCTGGCCGTCTGCCAACTCCTGGCCGCCATGGCCGAAACCCGGCCCAGTGTCGCCGGAGTCGCAACCGCCATCACCCTCATGAGCTTCGTCGCGATCGTGGCAGCAACCGCACACGACCTGCATACAGCTCGTCGTTGAGACAGAACCGGATGACGTGAGCTGAGTGACGTTCGAGCAGACGCGCCCAGAGGACTACTTGACGCGGCTTGCCGCGTCCGATCTGGGGCGCTCATACAAGGCGCTGACAACGAACCAACTCCGCATCACCTCCGGCGATGTTGTACTCGATCTCGGATGCGGCCCCGGTGCCGACCTGAGCGCGTTTGCCATGGCAACCGGCCCCGCCGGCAAAGTCATTGGGCTCGACATCGACATCGACGCGGTCGACCAAGCGCGCGAGCGGATCGCCGGGTCGACAAACGTCGAGGTTCGTGTCGCCGACGTGCACGCGACTGGGTTTCCGGACCGGGCGGTCGACCGGATCCATACTGACCGCGTCATACAACACGTCACCGATCCGCTCGCCGTGCTGCACGAGGCCAGACGCGTGTTGCGACCCGGTGGGCGGGCCGTCTTCGCCGAGCCGGACTGGGACACCCTGGTCATCGACTATCCCAATCTGGACGTCGCGAGGGCATACCGCGGGTTCATCGTCGACCGGGTGGTACGCAATGCCTGTATCGGCCGTCAGCTCGCCGGGCTCGCCGAGCGCGTCGGCTTCACCGTCTCCCGCGTCGTCCCGATTACGACCGTGTTCCGAGACGTTGGCACCGCCGACAAGACCCTGGGGTGCTACCGGGTCACCGAACGGGCAGTCGCCGCTGACTATTTGGATCGCACCGCGGCCGACCACTGGCTCGAACACCTCGCCCGCCGATCCTTCTTCGCCTCAGTGACGCTCTTCGTCACCATCGCGCACTTCCCTGTCGACTGATCGCAGATATCGCGGAATCAGAGTTGGGAAGCTCAACGGTTACGCCCAAGCGGCATCGCCACGATCCGGCGGATAGCACTGGCGGTGCCGGCAATCAAAATGGCCGCTGTCATCAAGCCGGTGGCCAGACCGGCGCCGAGCGTCAGCGCCGCAATGCTTGCCGAAGTCAGCGGTTGCGTCCCGACGGCCGACCACAGTGCGCTGTGGAACGCGATCGCGACCGCGATCGCGAGGCATCCGGCGACAACCGATCTTTCGGCAATACGGCGCGGTTGGGTAAGGGGCGGACGGGCGATGAATCCCGCCAAGCTATTGCTGATCATGCAGAAGGCGAGATTGACGGCCGTCTCGGCAATCAGCAACCAGGCGATGAACAGTGGATCCGTCAAGCCTTCGCCAATTGTCTGCGCACCGGTGATTGCCACCGCGGCCAGCAGACTAAGCACCACGAACACGGTCATCGCGCGGCGGCGCATCCAGGCCGCGAACTGCGGACTGGCCCAGCGCCGCAGCACGGGAATCCGCCGACAGAGTAAGACGACGTCGCCGAGCCAGTCATGCTTCGAACGGCCGGTCGAGCCGCGCAGCAAACCGCATCGCACAAGCATGAGCGTCACCGCCACGGTGAGCACGAAAGTGACGCCCAGCCCGCCGACCTGCACCGAGGTCCATATCCGCCACCGCCCGACGGGTGTCCCGGCAATGACTGCCATCCATTCCACCACCAGGGTGAGCCCGATCGACCCGCTCATCGCGCCCGCGGCGCGCACAGTCTGCTGTGCCCGCTCCGGGCCACCGGGAGCTCGCCATGCCAACAGCCGTAGGGCGATCGCGAGCGCGAGCATCGGCACCGCGAACACCGACACCGATACAACAGTGTGATAGGGGTCTTCCCTCCACGGACTGAGTGCCCAGACCGCCTGGTCCTGGGTCTCCAGCACAGTTAGCACCTCGAACAGGCCGGCCGCGCCGAGCGCCGTCCGCACTGCCCAAGCGCACTCTTGTTCGTTCTCGTTTACGCGATGCATATGTGCATAGTACGCGTCTCGTACTACTTAGCGAGTAGTACGAGACTCGGCTCGGGTCGCTAAGCGCTCCCGCGACGCTGAACCGCCAATGCGAATCTCTGCGTCTCGGAGACTCATCAGGAAACCTGTACTTTCGCGAATTGGTGTGGCACCGTGTCGGACTAGCCGTCCCTGACCTCAGGATCTGTGCGCGCGGCGCAACCGTTGCGCTCGCCCGACCTGCTTGGAGGCAATAGTGAGCGACGCCGTCGCCTCCTCAACGGCCTTCGGCAACCTTCGCCCGTCGTCCCGCCCACGGCGATCCCGCACCCGAGCACAACGAACAAGAAGGAGCGCAGCATGAAACACGGACCGCTCGGCCGCCGACTGGCCGGGGCCTGCGTCGCGTTCGGCATCGGCGCAGCGTTGGCCGGGATGCCCGTTGCGACCGCCGCCACACCTCCCAGCGTCACCCACTACTCCGGCGCGCTGCCTGACGGCGCGACCTGGATCGCCGACGTCCCGTCGAACTGGACCGGCGTCCTCGTCCTGTACAGCCACGGATTCGGCAACCTCAACCCGAGTGACTCGCCTGACCCGAAGACCCAGGCCGACCTGCTCTCGGACGGATATGCGCTGGTCGGCTCCTCGTACTCCGGCTCGTCGCTGTGGGCTCTCGCCTCGGCGAAGTCCGATCAGTTCGCGGCACTGGCCGCCGTCAAGAAGAAGATCGGCCGGCCCGACCAGACGCTGGCGTTCGGCACCTCGATGGGCGGGTTGATCAGCGCGCAGGAGGCTCAGGACGCACGCGGGCGCATCGATGGCGCCTTGACCACCTGCGGCCTGCTCGGCGGCGGCGTGAACCTCAACAACTACCAACTCGACGGTGAGTACGCGATCGCCGAGCTGCTCGCGCCCGGGCAGCACATCCAACTCGTGAACTACGCCGACTCCGGTGAGACTGACAAGGCCGTGCAAGCGCTCACCACCGCAGTCAACGCCGCACAATCGACGGCGCGCGGCCGAGCCCGAATCGCACTTGCCGCAGCCTTGCTGAACACCCCTGACTGGATCAGCGGCCCGACCCCGCCCAAGGGCTACCTCGGTCAGGAGAAGCAGGAAGCGGCCTGGCTCGTGCAGCAGTTGGCATTCGTCATCGGCGCCCGTCCCTCCATCGAAGCCGCAGTCGGCGGCAACGCCTCCTGGAACGTAGGAGTCGACTACCGCACGCTCATCGACAAATCCGCGTTCCGCCGGCAGGTGGCATCCCTCTACCGCAGCGCCGGTCTGAGTCTGCGCAAGGACGAAAAGAAGCTGACCGCCCGCGCCGACATCTACCCGGACGTGGCCGCTCTGAGGACCCTGACCAGGACCTCGACCGTGACCGGTCACCTCGCCGTCCCGGAACTGACCCTGCACACCATCTCCGATCAGCTCGCACCGATCGCCTTCGAGAACAGGTACCGCCAACAGGTGCAGCGGGCTGGCGACAGTGCCTTGCTGCGTCAGGCCTACGTGAAGGCGATTGGACACTGCAACTTCACTTCAGCCGAACTCGTGGCCGGGCTGAAGGCCGTGCAGCACCGAGTGCGGACCGGGCACTGGGGCAACACCGGCCCCGCCGCACTCAACCGAGCCGCCCGCGCCACGGGTTTCGGCTCGGCCACATTCATCCGGTACGCGCCGCCACCATTTGTGAATGTGCGCGCGTTCCGCCGCTGATCGTCCGGAGCTCGATATATCGGATTGGCGCGCTGTCCGTACCGACTGGCGCACCGGTTGCTGAGCGGGCACCCGGGCACTTCACCGGACACCCTTGACATGTGGAGGCGAGCATTGCAACGTATGACGTACTCACTAGTTAGTACATAACGGAAGCGTTGCGGAAACGCCGGAGGTGCAGGATGGCGCGGTCCCTCGAACCGGGCACGCGCAACTTCCTGCTGGGACTGATCGGCATCGGCATCGGTCCGTCGCTCAGCCCGCCCCTGCACGAGCACGAGGCCGCCGCGCTCGGCCACTCAGCCACGTATCGGCTACTCGATCTCGATGAAATGGGTCGAGACGTCTACTCGACGATCGAACTCATCCGCGCCGCTGGCAGTGTCGGTTTCGACGGCCTGAATCTCACCCATCCGTGCAAGCGCATCGTCGTCGATCATCTCGACGAGCTGTCCCCCGAGGCTGCCCGTCTCGGTGCCGTCAACACGGTCGTGTTCGAGGGCCGGCGGGCCGTCGGCCACAACACCGACGGCACCGGATTTGCTGAGTCGTTTCGCCGCACGCTCGCGACCCAATCTCGCGATCGGGTGGTGCTGCTCGGAGCAGGCGGGGCCGGCACTGCCGTCGCGCACGCTCTGCTGTCCCTCGACGTCGGCACGCTGACGATCGTCGACATCGACGCCCGCCGAGCCGCCGCGCTCACCCACGAGGCGTCCTCTTGGTTTTCCGGTCGCGTCGTCCACAGCGCCGGCGTGGACGAACTCGGGTCCTTGCTGCGGCGCGCGGACGGCCTCGTGCACGCGACGCCGGTGGGCATGGCGGCTCACCCTGGGCTCCCATTGCCCGTCGAGGCGCTGCATCCACGGCTCTGGGTTGCCGACATCGTGTACCGACCGCTCGAGACGCAGCTGATCCGGACGGCTCGCGAACTCGGCTGTGCCGTGCTCGAGGGCGGCGGCATGGTCGTGTTCCAGGCAGCTGACGCATTCCGGCTGTTCACCGGGCTCGAGCCGTGTGCGGAGCGAATGCTCGAGGACTTCCGGCACATCATCAGCTCGGAGGCGACTGCAGATGCGAATCACTAGCCGAACAGCGGCGATTGTCGCCGCCCCGAGAGCGAAATGCCTGTAACTCACACAGGTCGCGGACCCCTATCGACAACAGGAGAGAGCATGACGAACACGCTCCGCACCGCGGTCATCACCGGCGCCGCGATAACAGCGCTGGCCCTCACGGCTTGTGGCGGTCCGGGTTCCAGCGGATCGAAGAACGGGAGCTCGAGCGGACCGATCAAGATCGCAGTCGTCGATGCCCAGAGCGGACAGCTCAGTTCGCTCGGGCATTGGGAAGTCAGCGGTGCCAAGCTCGCCGTCGCTGAGGCCAACAAGGCCGGCGGCATCGACGGCCGCAAGATCCAATTGGGCGTGTTCGACGACCAGGGTGACCCCACCACCGGGACGAACCTGGCGCGCAAAATCTCCAGCCAGGGCTACCTAGCCATGATCGGAACCGCCGAGAGCGCGGTGACAACCGCCATGGCACCGATCCTGAAGCAGGAGGAGATCCCGAACATCACGTCCGGGCAGGCCGACGCGATGACCAAGCTGGGCAGCCAGTTCCTATTTCTCAACGGACCGACCAGTACGACCTACGACGAGACGCTCGCGAAGTATCTGGTCGACCAAAAGGGTTACAAGAAGGTCGCGCTCATCACCAACAACGGCTCCTACGGCTCGGGTGAGCGCAAGGCGTTCACGGCGGCGCTGAAGGCGCGATCCGTCACGCCGGTCGCTGACCAGGTCGTGAATCCCGACCAGAAGGAGTTCAGCTCTGCCCTGACAACGATCCGGCAGAAGAAGCCCGACATCGTGTTCATCGGGGCCGAGGAGGTGGAAGCAGGGCTCATCGCCAAGCAGGCACGCGGGCTCGGCATCACCGCCGTCTTCGCCGGCGCGGCCCCGCTGGGCACGCCCGTCTATGTGTCGACCGCCGGTGTCAAGAACGCCAACGGCTCGATCGTCAGCACGCCGTACCTGAGCAACGACAGCAGTGCAGCGTCCAGGAAGTTCGCAGCTGCCTATCAGGCCATGTTCCACGAGACGGCGGAACTGCACGGCGCCAAGGCCTACGACGGCGCCCAGATCCTGATTCAGGCGCTGAAGACCAGCAAGGTCGCGACGGGCCAGAAGCTCGCGGACGCGATCAGGGCCACCAAGTACAGCGGGCTGCTCGGCAACTTCAACTACAACGCCAACGGCGTCGGGATCACCGCAACGGCCATCGGCACCATCACCGGCGGCAAGTTGGTCGCCGCCGCCTCCTGATCAAAAGCGGATGGGTGCGCGGACAAATCCCTCGCACTCATCCGCAGTCCGGTCACCGAACGGAAGACGAGACGACATGCAAGTGTTCGTTCAAACCCTGGTCGGTGGACTCAGCTTCGGCGCGATCTACGCGCTGATCGCGCTCGGATTCTCGATCGTGTACCGGACCATGGGGCTGGTGAACTTCGCCCACGGCGACGTTCTCATGATCGGTGCCTACGTCATCTCCACGTTCTATCTGACGACGCATTTCAACTTCTGGTTCGCGCTCGTTCTCGGCATCGTCGTCACGGCGATACTCGGCTTGTTCATCGAGGGCGTGCTGCGACCGCTCGAGCGAAAAGACGTCGATCTCATGCTCATCGGCACGATCGGCTTCGGGATCGTCCTCGAGGCCGTCGCGACGTTGATCTGGGGCACGACCGGACGGGCCGTGCCGACCCCGTTCGGTGGTGCGCCGTGGGTGATCGCCGGAATCCGCACTCGGCCGTACGACCTTGTCGTACTCGGGGTAACCGCGGTCGCGACCATCGCGCTCGTGCTGTTCTTGCATCACACCCGTCGCGGCGCCGCGATGCAGGCCGCCGCGATGGATCGTGATGCGGCAACCAGCGTCGGGATCCACGTGGGCCGCAGCAATGCGTTCGCCTTCGCAATCGGCGCGGGACTGGCGGCGCTCGCCGGTGGCCTGGCCGGACCGCTGCTCTATGTGAGTCCCACGATGGGCGGTTCGCTGGCGATCAAGGCGTTCGCCGCCGCGATCCTCGGCGGGTTCGGAAACATCCCGGGCGCGGTGCTCGGCGGACTCGGTATCGGCGTGCTCGACTCGTTCGTCTCGGGGCATGCCCAGGGATACTCCGACCTCGTCGTGTTCCTGGTCTTCACGGTCCTCGTGATGATCAAGCCGACCGGCCTGTTCGGCGAGCAGACGGTCAACCGCGCATGACCGGTCGCGTTCGGCTGCTCGGTTGGCCGCTCGCCGTCCTGGTGGCGTACGCGATTCCGTACGGGCTGAATTCCTACAGCATTCACGTCGCCAACGTGGCCATCATCTTCTCGATCATGGCCATCGGCGAAGGCCTCGCGCTCGGCGTCGCCGGGCAGGTCAACCTCGCGCAGGTCGCGTTCTTCGGACTGTCCGCGTACATGGTGGCGATCCTGACCGTCCGCGAGGGCTTCGGGTTCTGGTCGAGCGCCGCGCTGGCCCTGGGCACCGCGCTCGCGGCGGGAGCCGTCGTCGGGATACCCGCGCTCCGGGTGCAGTCGCACTACCTCGGCATCGTCACACTAGGGCTCGCATTGGGGTTCACCAGCTGGGTGACGAACACGTCCTTCACTGGCGCGGCCAACGGGATCTCCGGCGTGCCCGAACCGCCATTGTTCGGAGTCGACCTCAGCAACGAGTACTGGTTCTTCTACTTCGCGGCCGGCATCGGGCTGTTCGTGTTCGCCGTTGCGAAATTCCTCGTCAACGGTCCACACGGACGGCGCATGCGGGCGATGCGCGACGACGCCCTCGCCGCGGCTTGCCTCGGTGCGAACATCTCCGTGCTTCGGATGGCGGCATTCATGATCGCCAGCCTCTATGCGGGAATCGCCGGTGTTCTCTACGCGGCACTCATCGAGTTCGTCTCCCCCGAATCGTTCAGCGTGTCGACGATGTTCCTCCTGCTCGCCATGGTGATCATCGGCGGCAGGCAGAGCCTCCTGGGGTGCGTGGTCGGCACCGTTGCCCTAATCGTGGTGCGCGAGATCCTTTCCGACCATGCCACCTATGCCCAACTCGGCTACGGCGTGGTTGTGGTTCTCGTGGTCGTATTCGCCCCGACCGGCCTCGCCGGAGTCCCGGACCAACTATCCCGACTCGTCGATCGCGTGCGACGCAAGGGAACCCACGAACATCGGGTACTCGGCGTGTTCGAACCGCGCGGCGCCGGGACCGAAAGGGTGGGATCGGCGGTCGAAGTCTCGGGGATCTCGATGGCATTCCGCGGGCTCAAGGCGCTCAGTGACGTCGAGCTGGACGTGCCGCAGAACCAGATCCGCGGTCTGGTCGGCCCGAACGGGTCCGGGAAGACCACCCTGTTCAACGTCATCAGCGGCCTGTACCGGCCGACGGCGGGCAGCGTGCGCGTCGATGGAGTACGTACCACCCGGCGGAGGCCGAACGAGCTCTCGCTCGACGGGATGGCTCGGACGTTTCAGAACCTTCGACTGTTCCCCACGCTCACTGTCCGCGAGAATGTTCTTGTCGCCGCGGACCGTTCCCCGTCGACATCCATCTGGAAGGTATTCGGCTGGCCGATCGGCGAATTGCGCCGCGACCGGGAACTGAAACGCCGGTGCGACGGGCTGCTGTCCCAATACGGGCTGTCCGACTACGCGAACAGCCATCCGAACAACCTGCCCTACGGAATACAGCGCAGGGTCGAGATCTGCCGCGCGATGGCGTGCGCGCCCGCACTGCTCCTCCTCGACGAACCGGCCGCTGGGCTCAACGGCGAGGAGGTCAATCAGCTGCGAGAGATGGTGCGGGCGATTCGGGACACGGGCGTCACCGTCCTGATCGTCGAGCACAACATGGCACTGATGATGTCGCTGTGCGACCAGGTCACCGTGCTCTCCGGCGGCCTCGTGATCGCCGACGGCACTCCGCAGGAAGTCGTCACCAACGCTGCGGTCATCACCGCGTATCTCGGCGGGGTGGACGCGGAAACCGAGCGGGACATCGAGGCAACCGTGGAGACGTCGGGATGAGAACCGCAGCAACGCCGGACACCGGGACCGGCCCGACGAACACGCCGGGTCACACACTCGTGGTCCAGAACCTCTCGGTGCGCTACGGCGGCGTGCGGGCCGTCACCGACCTGAGCTTCGCGGTCAGCCCCGGAGAATCGCTGGGAATCATCGGCAGCAATGGTGCGGGCAAGACCTCGACGCTGAAGGCGATCATGGGCCACGTCGCTCGCTCGGCAGACGCCGTGCGTTACGGGTCGCTGGATCTGCGACGCACCGCACCGCAGAACCGGGTGCGTCACGGCATTGCCTACGTCCCGGAAGGGCGCCATGTCTTCGCAGGGCTGTCGGTCGAGAAGAACCTGAAGCTCGGTGCCTATACAGCGTCCAAGGCCGAAATCGCGTCCGGCCTCGACCAGGTGCACGCGATCTTCCCGGTGCTCCTGGAAATGAAGAGCCGATTGGCCGGGGCGCTGTCCGGCGGTCAGCAACAGATGCTGGCCATCGGCCGCGCTCTCATGTCGCGACCATCGCTCATGCTGCTGGATGAACCGTCGATGGGCCTCTCGCCCATTCTCGTCGACGAGATCGCCGGGGTCATCGCCCGCCTTCGACAGGAGGCGATCAGCATTCTGCTCGTCGAGCAGAACGCGAAGCTGACGTTCGCGTCGACGGACCGATGCGTCGTCATGGAGAACGGGGTGGCCGTCATGGACGGCCCATCAACCGAACTGAGCAATGACCCACGAGTACGCACGATCTATCTAGGACTGTGAGGCCAGATGCGCATAGCGGTGGTTCAGGGACCGAATCTGAACCGGCTCGGCAAACGCCGTCCGGACAAGTATGGCCTCGACACGCTCGCCGACATCTCGGCGATGATCGAAGACGCAGCAACTGGGCTCGGCGTCGAGGTCGTGCAGTTCCAGTCCAATCACGAAGGGGCGCTGATCGACTTCATCCATGAGCACCAGGACAGCCTGGACGGGCTCATCGTCAACCCGGCCGGACTAACCTCAGTGGGCTATTCGCTGCTCGATAGCGTGCGCGACGTCGGACGCCCGTTCGCAATCGTCCACATCTCCTCGTTCTGGGCGCTCGACGGCAAGGAGCGAAACGACATCTTCGCCGATTCGGCCGCCGTCCACATCACCGGCGCGGGCGCGCGCGGATACGTCGCCGCGCTCGAGGCAATCGTCACCAAGAGCCGATCTCAGAGTGCATCCTGACGCTGTCGCGACAGGCGGGCCGCGCGGTGTGCAGCCATTCGCGTTGGCGCGTTCACCTCGCCATAGCCTGCGTAGTCGTCGACGCGCTGCACGACCTCGAAGAAGACCTGGCCGGTGATGATCTCCGTGTACGCATGCAGGAACGCGCCGTTGCCGTCATGGTCGTAGAGCGCGTTCGCCGCCCGGAGAGCGTTGAGAGTGTCGGACGGTAGTTCTACGCGCGCATCGAGGTCCGCGTAGTAGTTGTCCGGGATCTGCAGCAGCGGAGCGCCAAGCTCACGTAGCCGCGACAGCGCACCGAACAGATCGTCGGTGGCGAACGCGACGTGCTGTGGATTGGGCACCCCGGGCATCCAGTCACCACGCCGCAACAGGGCAACGCTCAGGGCAATGCGCACCGTCCGCTTCGCGTCGGCGACGGAATGCGTCCGCACCAGGCCGAACGGCGCCGCGAATTCGCCGACCGTGTCGTCGGTCAGCCCGAGCGTGGACCGGTAGAACAGTCCGGCTTCCTCGAAGTGGTCGAACGGCTGGCTCAGGGCGACGTGGTCGATGGATCGGAGGGGCGGCGCAGCGACGCCGGCCACCCCGGTGGGCAGGAAGTCGACGGACCAACTGGCCGGCACCGACGCTCCCGCGGCCCGGCAGAAGATCACTTCCGAACCGTCCGGTGCAAGGAACGTCGCGAGGTCGGCCTCACCGGCTCCTCGGCGATGGTGGGCCGGTGTCGCGCGCAGTGCCTCGGCACGGCGCGCCGCGACGGTGGGGTCGGCGCTGTCGACGGCGATCCCGTTCACCGCGGCGAGCCCGGGCGACTCCTCGACGCGAACCACGGCGGAATTGAGCACGATCCGCGCATCACCCTGCTCCCAGAGTTGGACGGGTTTCGAACGGTGCTGGCCGGTGTGGGCGAAGCCGAGGCTGGTGAGCACGTCCGCCATCTGCGGGCCCGACACGCCGTCGACCGTCAACTCCACGAAGCCGAATCCGGACACCGGTGCAGCATCAGGGAGTCGCGCCAGCGCCTGGTCAGGCTTCCGTACGCGTCGGGCGACGGAGTCCTCCAGCACGAGCAGGGAACGCCGGGCGTCGACCGCGGTGCGAGCCGGGTCCGCCTGGCGGAAGACGTCGTTGAACACCTCGAGCGACAACGGTCCGCGATAGCCGGCATCCAGTACCCGGGTCGTGAAATCGGTGAGGTCGAACGAACCCTGCCCCGGAAACACGCGGTGGTGTCGGCTCCACTGCAGGACGTCCATCGCAAGGCGTGGCGCATCGGCCAACTGGAGGAAGAACAACGCGTCGGCGGGAACCTCTGCGAGCCGGTCGAGCCGGGTACCCAGCGAGCCGATGTGGAAGCTGTCCAAGCACAGCCCGAGCGCGGGGTGGGCGGCCCGCCGGACGATGTCCCAGGCGTGGTCCCACGTCGAGACGTGGGTGCCCCAGGCGAGCGCTTCGTAGGCGATGCGAGCGCCGCGCCCGACCGCGGCGTCGGCGAGGCTGCACAATTGCCCGGCTGAGACGTCGTCATCAGACACCGTGTCTGCCGCCACCGACGAGCAGACGAGGATCATGCCGGTGCCGAGTTCGGCCATCACATCGAGCTTGCGCTCGAACCGGCGCAGGACCCGGCCGAAGCGTTCTTCGCGGATGCCCTCGGCGTCCCGGAAAGGTTGGTAGAGCTCGATCGACAGACCCAGGTCAGCGGCGACGCGGGCGATCTCCCGTGGTGCCAGCCGGGACGTGACCAGGTCGTTCTCGAATATCTCGACGCCGTCGAAGCCGGCGTGCGCGGCGGCTTTCAGCTTGTCCTCGATGGTTCCGGACAGGCAGACCGTGGCGATGCAGTGCCGACGGCCGGCGACGCCGTTCTGGTCCGCGCTCATCGGACCCGCACCACCCTGGGATCGCCGGCCGCTTCGAATCGGGTCATCACCGCGGGGTCGTGGCCGGGCAGCACAACTCCGTCGGGGCCGGCGAGTTCGCGGACCCGGTCGAACGCCGCGTAAACGTCCGGCGTGCTGTGGACGATCGGGCTCGGCCGGTCCTCACTGAGGTTCTCGAAGAAGTGACAGGCGTCCGATGCGACGACGACGGGGTCGCTCGGCGTCTGAACCCGGACCACCTGCAGCCCAGCGGTGTGCCCGCCGACCCGGTGGGCACTGATGCCCGGACTCACGTCGTGATCGCCGTCGATGACGTCGACGCGCCCGGCGATCTCCGGCCGGCGCAGGCGGTCGACGTCCGCGCTGTTGCACAGCCAGGCTTCCCGCTTGTTGCGGTCGGCGGCGGGACCGTTCCAATAGTCCAGCTCGGCAGACTGGATCACGTACCGGGCGTCGCCGAAGTGGTGGGCGCAGCCGGTGTGGTCGTAGTGCAGGTGGGTCAGCACCAAGTGGTCGACGTCGCCGGTGTCTATGCCGACGCTCTGCAACACCGCAACGGGACAGTCCCGGAACTGGAATCCGGTGATCGACACGGGCGTGGCCGCGTCGATGCCCGCGTCGACCAGCACCGTGGTCGTCGACGACAGCGCGATCCAGACGTAGTAGGACGTGTCGTGCGGCTCGGTGGATCGTTCGTCATGACCGGCCAGGTGTTGCCCGCGTACACCCGTCCGCTGTGCGAACCGCACCGCGTAGACCGCGAACCGGTCCGGCGCCGGCCCGCGCTCGAGTTCGGCGGCCGCCACGGCTCACGCACTCGAGCGGTGTCGTGCCAGCAGACCGGAGACCGCCGGGTCGTGAAGCCGGCTCGACGCGTTGGAACGCGCGTCGTCAGGGACACCGAGATCGGCAGTGGGCACGCGATAGGTCTCGCGACCGGTACTGACGGCGACGATGTTCATCAAGCACAGTGCGGCAGTGATGAGTGCGGCACCGATCCAGGCATCGTGTCCTGACGTGAACGTAGTGATGATCGTCGGCGTGAAGCCGGCCATCGCGAAGCCGAGTTGAGTCCCAAGAGCAACTCCGGAGTACCGGACCTTGGTCGGGAACATCTCGCCGTAGAAGGCCGGCCACACCGCGCTCGTCGCGGTGTAGATGACCCCGAACATAAGGATGCCGACGATGAAGACCAGTGCGTAGTTGCCGGCCGAAACCGCCCACAGGTACGCAGTCGTCGCCACGGCCGAACCGACGGATCCCGCGAGGAACACCGGCTTGCGTCCGACGCGATCAGACAACTTGGCCCACATAGGAATCGTCGCGAGCGCCACGATGTTGGCCAGGACCCCGACCCAGAGCAGTGGCGTCTTCCTCAACCCGATCGTGCCCACGCCGTAGGACAGCGCGTACACCGTGAAGATCGTGCTCGGGGTGGCGATGACCGCGGCGAACGCGACGCGCAGCACGCCGCGCCAATGGTCACGGAGCAGGGCGGCGATCGGCAGGCGCTCGACCGCGTCGGCGGCCTTCTCGGCCTCGAACACCGGCGTCTCGTCGAGCGTACGACGGATGACGACGCCAACCACGGTGACGATCGCGCTGGCCAGGAACGGGATCCGCCAGCCCCACGTGAACAGGTCGTGATCCGGCAGCGCCGCGATCGGGAGGAAGACGGCCGTCGCTATCGCCTGGCCCCCCTGCGTCCCGCTGAGCGTGAAACTGGTGAAGAACGCGCGCCGGCGTTGCGGTGCGTGCTCGAGACACAGTGAGTTCGCCCCCGCCTGTTCGCCGCCCGCGGAGAAGCCCTGCAGTAGGCGCAGCGCGACCAGCAGCACCGGCGCGGCCACCCCGATCGTCGAATACGTCGGCAGGCACCCCACCAGGAATGTCGCCGACCCCATCAGCGACACGGTGAGCAACAGCACGGCACGCCGGCCGATCCGATCGCCCAAATGCCCGAGTGCGATCGCGCCTATCGGCCGCGCGGCGTATCCGACGCCGAAGGTCGCCAGGGACAGCAGGGTTCCGGCGGCGGGGTCGGAGCCGGGGAAGAAGATCTTGCCGAAGACGAGAGCGGCTGCCGTGCCGTAGATGAAGAAGTCGTAGTACTCGAGCGCGCTCCCGATCCACGCGGCCAAGGCAGCTCGACGAGGGGGACCGTCTTCAGACGAGCCCTGGGCTGGCGGCTGGCCCACCGTGCACCTCCGGACTTCGAGCCGATTCTATGTACTAACTAGTGAGTTCGCACGTCAAACCTCGCAATCTGGTGAGGAGATGTCAAGTGGTTGCTGCAGCCTTTGGTCGTCAGTCTCGGGCGGTTGTCGCCAACGCGACGACCATGTCGCCCAGGATCCGCCGCATGTGGGCACGGCGACGGGGGTCGAGCAGGTCACGGTCGAAAATCGCACCGAACGTGTACCGGTTAGCGGTCCGGAAGACGCAGTAGGAGCTGATGATCATGTGCACATCGAGCGCGTCGATGTCCTTGCGAAAGGTCCCCGCAGCTTTGCCGCGCTTGAGGATCCGCGTCAGGACATCGAGGGCCGGTGCGGCCAGGCCGGCCCGCACGTCCGACTTCTTAAGGTGTTCGGCGTGATGGACGTTCTCGATGCTGACGAGCCGGATGAAATCCTCGTGCGTCTCGTGGTGATCGAAGGTGATCTCGGCCAGTCGGCGCAGCGCCTCAGTCGCGTCGAGGTGATCGACGTCGACCTGCTGCTCGAGCGCGCGAATGTGGAGGTAGGCGTTCTCGAGGACCGCGAGATACAGACCTTCCTTGTCGCCGAAGTAGTAATAGATCATCCGCTTCGTCGTGCTGGTGTTTTCGGCGATGGCATCGACCCTGGCACCGCTGAAGCCCTGGTCGGCGAACTCGCGGGTAGCCGCCTGCAGGAGCTCCGCCTTGGTGCGATCGGCGTCTCGCGTCCTGTCCGGCCGCCCAGCTGGGTCCGCGCTCGAGGACATAGTGGAACCTCACGCTCAGGGAAATATGTTCAACCAACTGTATCCGGGTCGATCGATTGGCCCGGCTGCACGTCACGGCGCCATTTGATCAGCGCTTCCCCGGTCCGAGAACGGCCAGCGCGGTCGATCAGACTTCGACGACGTCGCCGGTGTAGGTCGTGTACGTGGTGCCGCAGCCCTGCGCGTGCGGGCGGAGCTTGGCCATCTCGGGGGTCGTGACCGAGGCCTTGTAGGCGTCCTCACTGGGCCATAACAGCTCGGCGACGAGGTACGGCGTGCCGCCCTGCGGGTGACTGAGCTGGAAGCTGCCCAGCCCGGGCACGGCCTTGACGAGGGGGACGTGCTCATCGGTGTAGCGGCGGTCGAAGGCCTCTTTGTCGGCCGGCTCGTCGTAGACCACAGACAGTCGGTACATCGGCGGTTGCCACCTTCGGGTCGGTCTCAGATATGTCAGGCCTGTCACCCTAGGGATCCCCTGATCTCTGTACGAACGGCGGCAGTCCGACTGCGTGGTCACAGCCCGGCCGTCTCCACAATGATCAACACGCCCTGAAGCGCGGCGCTGCGTGCTTCAGGGCGTGTTGATCAAGCTGACCGGCGGAAGGTACGGACCACTACGCCGATTCGAGCTCAGGGGTCAGTACGAACCGGTGGTCGCCGAGTAGTCACGCCCGAAGTCGACGTACCCGCTTGCGTAAGAGGTGACGTGGCTGTCGTACACCTGCGGCGTGTAACAGCCGTGCGCGCCGTTGCGAATGGTGCAGCTGTACTGCCGCCCATCGCTGTTGCGGTGGACGAACGCCTGGCCGCAGTAGTCGACACCCGATACGCAGTTAGGCACGTTCATCGTGGTTATGCGGGCCCAGGTCGTCAGACACCGCGGGCTATAGCGCAGCTCAATTAGAGCTAGCGGTGTACTGCCCTTGTAGGCGTAGGCCGACTTGGCGGTGTACGCACCACTGTCGCAGCCGGTACCCGCTGGATCGCTGCCGTCGATCGAAGCGGCCGCCGCCGCCGCTGGCTTGGCCGTCGCGGCCGATGCCGATGCCGACGCCGAGGCCGACGCAGGTGCAGCGAGCACTCCGAAGAGGGCGGCTGCCGCCGCGCCGGTGATCGCCAACTTGGTCAGTATTGCCAATTTCATGATGTCTCCCTGTGACGTCTGATCAGTACGAGCCGGTGGTCGCGGAATGGAAGTTTCCGTCGTCCAGAGTCCCGCGCGCATACGAGGTGACGTGGTTGTCGTATACCTGCGGCGTGTAACAGCCGTGGGTGCCGTTCGGCGTGTAGCAGCTGAACTGTTTGCCGTCGCTGTTGCGGTGGACCGTCGCGTCGCCGCACCAGTTGGTATTGGCGATGCAGTTCGGGACGTTCATCGTCGTTACGCGGGCCCAGGTCGTCAGGCAGTGCGGGCTGTAGCGCAGCTCGACCAGAGCCACCCTCGTACTGCCGCTGTATGCGTAGGCCGACTTGGCGGTGTACGCGCCGCTATCGCAGTGGGTCTTCGCCGGATCGCTGCCGTCGATGGATGCGGCCGCCGCTGGCTTCGACGCCAATGCCGACGCCGACGCGGGCGCGGCCGCGGACGCTGGGGCGGCAAGGATCCCCGCGACGGCGGCGGTTGCCGCGAACGCGCCCATCAACGTTGCGGGCAAGGCCAACTTCATAACTACTCCTCGAATTGTTCTGATGATCGATTCAATAGAGCTTCGACTGGTCCTGAGCAACACCTCCTGAGGTTCACCGGCCCCTTTCGGACTGTCTTCCGGCCACGCACTGCGTGCGGGCACCGGAGATGACACGGTTCGGAAGGATGCAGGCGCGAGCTCGGGGACTGCAATCACTTCGATGAAGCTCGAATCGACTCGCGGACTACCGAGAGGATGCGTCGGTGTGAGCCGCCGCCCGTGGAGCCGCATCAGCGACGACCGGTCTCCCCGGTCCACCCGCGCCAATCCCCGATACGACCCGGCCGGATCTGGATCACGGCAGTGATGCGCTAAACGTCGAAGAACTCGACAAGAAATTCCCGGTCACCCGCCGGCGTCTCTGCGGCGCTAGCAGTCGCTACGCGAAATCCTCAACGCCGCTCACTCGCTGCGGACGCGCGCAAGGTAGGACGGCGTTCGCCCGAAGAGCCAGCCGCCGACCAGGGCAGCCAACGGCAATCCGATCACCATCGCTGAGAGCGTTAGATATGGCGGCTGATCGAGGTAGTTGACGTGGTGCCAGTGCCACGCGATCAACGCGAGGTACGCTCCGGCGACGCCGATTATGCCGCCGAGCAGGCCGAGTGCCGCCGCTGTCGTCGCGGTAAGCATTCGCCGGGTGAACCCGCCAGCACCGGCCGCTGTGAGGGTGCGCAGGTCACCGCTGGTCTCACTGCGAATGAGGCCGACCGTCATCGCGAGGACACCGAGTGCCACCAGAATGCCGACCAGCGTTGCGTAGTCGCGAAGGCGCTGCATCGAATTGTCCGGGGCACTCCGCGTCTCTACTCTCACGCCGGCCGAAGCCGCCGTCGCTCGCGCCGCGCGAATCTGCGACGCGGTCAACGCGCGGTGCGACTGGACGAGGAACCCCCTGGATTGCGGCGTCAGCCCGAGCTTGGTCGCCTCCTGCGCAGTGAGCAGCGTGTCCGGAGCCGAGGTGTATTTCGGCAGCTTGCCGATCACCTGGATCTGTACGTCGTCGAGGGCGTCGGCTACGCCGTCGAACAGCTTTGCCCCGGTGAGATCCGTGCGGGAGGTGAGCACGTGCGTCCTCGCGTGAATGTCAGTTGCTCGGATCCCGTAGAGGTTCAGCAGCGCACTGGTTGCGAGGTAAGGCTGCTCGACGAATCTGAAGCCCTTGCGGCCGTTGTGCGAGATCGGCTCGACGACTTGTGCATAACCGTCTTCCGGACCGAGCCGCGACGACTCGGCGGCAGGTTTGCGCAGAGCGTCCAGTTCGAGCGGGCGACCGGCGCCGAGCGACTGGGCGATCGAGGCCGCAGCGGATCGTGCGCTGCCGACCTGCTGCTGCGAAGGTCCGGACGAGCCGTTCTGCCCAGGGGGAGCCGGCACCGCCTTGCCTTGCGGCGAGTTGGGGCTCCCGCCCACCCAGACGATCAACTGGTCCTTGGGCAAATTGCCCACCGTGGCACTGCGGTCGTGCGCCTGCTGGGCCGCCGCACTGATCGCGATCGTCGCCGCGATCCCGACCGCGAGGCTCGCGGCGGCCAGTGCCGCACCGGAGCGGGCCTGGTACCGGGCAAGATCTCGCAGCGCCAGCCGGACGGCGACGGGCGAGCGGCCGGCGAGGAGCCCGAGCGCCTGGATCCCCAGTGGCGCCAGCAGGAGCATTCCCGCCGTCGTCGCAAGGATGCCGAGAACGATCAAGGGCCGGCTGCTGTTGTGGGCCAGCAGCACGAAGCCGGCAACGGCGAGAAATGTGCCGAGCAGCGCGAACCGGTGCGCGGGCTGGGGCACTGGTGGACGCCCTGACAAGGCCGCCACGACAGGCATGCGCGACACGGTGCGGGCCGGCCACCACGAGGCCGCGACCGAGGCCAGCACGGCAAGGGCTGCCGCGAGCAGCACGGCCCACCAGGGAATCGAAAGCGGGTCGATGCGGTGACCGACGAGACGCTCGAACGCGGGCCGGAACGCGAACCATCCAGCCAGACCGAGGACCGTGCCGGCAACCGCTCCGACGAAACCGACGGCAGTTCCGTTCGCGAGCATCACCTTGCGGACCTGCCGGTCGGTGGCACCGATCGCGCCGATCATGCCGAGCGAGCGCAGCCGTCGCTGGGCCATGACCGTGAAGCCGGCGACCGACAGCAGGCCGATGAACGTCAACCCGATGGTGGCGAGCAGCAGCACGGCCAGCGCCTGCTGTGACTTGCGCTGCGAGTCCGACGCGCCGGTCGTCATGATCCCGACGACCCGGCCCGACGGACTGCGGAAGCGTTCGGCCGCGCTGCCACTCGCGTCCGCGAGGATCGACACGCTGTTCGGGTGTGCGATCTGACCTGGCGCGACGAGAGCAAAAGTCTGCGACAGGTCCTGCGGGTTCTCGACGATGCCGACGATGCGGCGGCTGTGCCCCAGCACGATCCACGTCTGACCGACGCGCAACTGCAGCGTGGACAACACCGCCCGCGTGACCGCCACCTCTTGCGCACCCACGGGGTAGCGCCCCGAGGCCAGGCCGAGCATCGGCGAGCTGAAGTGGCCATGCGGTTGCTGCGCGCGCAGATCGATGGTCGCGGTCGAGCCGGGGATCGGGATCGGACTGTCGGCCAGCAACTCCACCGTGCCGAGACTGCGCTGGGCCGCGGTGGCGATCGCCGCGAGTTGGCCCGGGCTCTCGATGTCGATGCGCAGACTCGCCGTTCCGGCATTGGCCTGGACACGGCTTTGAACGTTGACGACCAGCCCGAGCCCCACGGTCGTCGCGGCAACGGCCACGGTCAGCAGGCAGATGATGAGCAGCTGCTGACGCCACTCCCGCCGCAGCAGCCGGCGGGCCCAGCGGGCAACCGCACGGTTGGCGACGCGTGACCCAGTCGGCCGCGACGTGACGTCCGGCGGCAGTGGGGTGAGCGTCGCGGTCATCGCGCCGCGTCGGCTTCGGACTCGAGCAACGACTCCGGGCCGTCCGGGGGTGCGGTCTGGTCGACGATGCGGCCGTCGCGCAGAAACACGACCCGGTCGGCCCACGAGGCAAGTTGCGCGTCGTGTGTGACGACCACGCCGGCGACGTCTCCCTGGCAGGTGGCGCGGACGAGCCGCATCACCGACTCGCCGTTGACCGAGTCGAGTGCACCGGAGGGTTCGTCGGCCAGCAACAGGTGCCGCTCCCCCACGACCGCGCGGGCGATCGCGGCGCGCTGGCGTTCGCCACCGGACAGGTCATCCGGGAAGTGCTCGGCTCGCTCGGCCAGGCCCAGCCGCTCGAGGGCCTCGAGTGCGACAACCCGCGCGCGCTTGGCACTGACACCGTCCAGCTCGAGGGGTAGGGCGACGTTCTCCGCCGCGGTCAGCCCGGCCAGGAGGTTGAAGTCCTGGAAGACGTATCCGATCGCGCGTCGCCGCATCGCCGCCTGCTGGTTGCGCGACAGGCGAGCCACGGGCGCGCCGCCGATCAGCACCTCACCACTGCTCGGGCTCTCGAGGCCGCCCGCGATCGTGAGCAGCGTGCTCTTGCCCGAGCCACTCGGCCCCATCACGGCCACGAGCTCGCCCGGCTCGACCACGAGGTGGACGTCGCGGAGGGCATGCACCTGTGCGGCGCCCTGGCCGTAGACCTTGTCGACCCCGCGAAGCTCCAGCGAACTCATCGTCGGACCGCCTTCTGCTTGGCCGGCATCGGTGTCGGGATGGCCGCCACAGCGGGTTCGGTTCCAACCCGGCTCAGGCGACTGTCGGCGGCGTCGAGCCAACGCACCACCGAGTCGAGTCGGAACAGCTCGGCGTCCACCACCAGCGAAAGGCTGAAGTCGTCCGCGCTCGCGTCGCGCTTCACCCGCGTCCACTCCTGCATGAGTTCGACTACCCGACGGCGGTGCGCCTGGATCACCTCGTGGACGTTCACGCCGGACACGTGGATCGCGACCAGCACCTTGATCACCAGCTCGTCGCGCGGCGGGGAGGCGAGATCCGCCGGCGTGCGCAACCAGTCGTCCAGTTCGGCGGCGCCCTCGGCGGTCAGGCGGTACGCCTTCTGCAGTCCCGCGTCCGCATCGGCGTCGGAGTCCGAGTCGACCAGGCCGTCGCGTTCGAGGCGCTGCAGCGTGGTGTAAACCTGACCGACGTTGAGCGGCCAGACCTCACCGGTGCGCTTCTCGAACTCGTCGCGCAACTGCAGCCCGTACTTCGGGCCCTCACTCAGCAAGGCCAGCACCGCGTAACGCACGCTCATGTCCGCTCCACCTTCCCTATACCGAGTATATATACCCGGTATAGGCATGCTCCGCAAGCCGGGCGCCCCCCGAATGCGCCGAAACCGTAGCGATCGCCGGGATTTGGCGCTATAACTCCATGCAAACGAATGCAGGCTCACGTAGGTAAGTCACCCCCCAAAGGAGCAGCCATGCAGCGAGTACACGTCCCACGGAGACCTCTCACCCGCGCCGGGGCCATCGCCGCGGCCGCCACCGTCGTTGCGGCCCTGACCGTCGTAGGCTCGGCGAATGCGAGCCCGAGCTCGGGCGCTCGCCATCGCGGTCACCCGACGATCTCAGGCGCGAACTGGGGCAGCTTCAACGGTCAGCCCGTGCAGCTGTACACGCTCAAGAGCGGCAACGGGATGACTGTCAAGATCACGAACTTCGGGGCCACGGTGCAGTCGCTCTGGGTCCCCGACAAGCACGGGCACAAGGTCAACGTCGTGCTCGGTTTCCCCCGGCTGTCCGACTACGTGAACGACTTCTTGCAGCAGCACACCGGCGTGGCGTGGCCGCTTGCGGGTGGGTCAGGAGACACATACTTCGGCGCAACGATCGGGCGCTACGCCAACCGGATCGCCAACCACTCGTTCACGATGCACTGCACCGGCTGCTCGAACGACGGCGTGACCTATACCCTGCCCGCCAACAATGGCACCAACACGCTGCACGGCGGCGACCTCGGCTGGAACACCAAGGTCTGGTCGGCAATGCCGATCACGGCGGGTGGCCATGTTGCGCTCCGGCTCAGGCTCTCCAGTCCGAACGGTGACGAGGGCTTCCCTGCGGCAATGACGACGACGGTGACGTACACGGTCACGCGCGACAACGCCGTGCGCATCCAGTACGGCGCGACCAACACCGAACCAACCGGCGGCAAGGCGACGGTGGTCAACCTCACCAACCACGCGTACTTCAACCTGGCCGGTGAGGCCTCCGGTCCGGTGTCGGACCAGCACCTCGCGATCAACGCCAACCAGTACACCCCGATCGACGCCGACTCCATCCCGATCGGGTCGGGCCGCGTTCCCGTGGCTGGCACGCCGTTCGACTTCCGGAAGGCCAAGCCGATCGGCCGCGACATCACCAACGTGACGATGCCCGATGGCACCAACGGCCCGTTCAAGCAACTAGTGCTCGCGCACGGCTACGACCACAACTGGATCCTCAACGGGTCCGGTTACCGCCTCGCGGCCGTAGCCCAGGAACCGCGCAACGGCATCGCGCTGCGGACCTACACCGACCAGCCCGGGGTGCAGTTCTACTCCGGCAACTTCCTGGTCGGCGACCTGACCGGCACCGGCGGCCACACGTACCGGCAGACCAGCGGCTTCACGTTGGAGACGCAGCACTTCCCGGACACGCCGCACCACATCGGGCAGGCCGGGTGGCCGTCGGTCGTGCTGAAGGCAAATCACACCTTCACGTCGACGACGACCTACAAGTTCACCGCCGGCGGCCACTGAGCTTCCACTCCGCCGGCCCGAGCAGCGATCCGCCCCGAACGGTCAGGGGCACGGCTGCTCGGGGCGGCGGCCCCGCCCGGGTGATCAGCCGCCGGGCGGCCCTCTCGGCATGCCGGCAATAGCGCACATTCCAAGGGCATGCGCCGCTGCATCGGGCCTGCATTGGAGGATAGGATTGACTGCGAACGTATGCAGTCTCTGCATGCGCGCAACTCGTGATCGGGAGGGCCGTTTGGCCGCCAAGACCCCCCGCGGCAGCGGGCCGGCCCCCGTACGGCCTACCACGGAAGGCGTCCGTGATCGCCCCGTCACGATGCGCGAGATCGCGCGGGCGACGAACCTCTCACAGAGCACGGTCTCGCGGGTACTGAACCGAACGCAGACCATCGTCCCGATCGCGGAGCAGACCCGCGAGCGCGTTCTTGCCACTGCGGCGGCCCTCGGTTACCGGCCGAACCCGCTCGCCCGCGGCCTGCGCGGGGCCAGCACAATGTTGCTCGGCGTCATCGTCCGGGAAATCACCGACCCCTTCTTCGCGGGGGCGATCGAGGTGGCCACCAAGGCGGCCGCTGACCGCGGGTACAACGTCGTGCTCGGCCACGCTCACGCCCGGGCCGAGGAAGCGATCGCGCTCTGGGAGGTCCTCGAAGCCCGGCACTGCGACGCCATCCTGCTGCTCGGCGACATGGGTGACCAGCCGCGGTTGCTGGAGGACCTGGCTGGGGCGCACGTGCCCGTGGCAGTGTTATGGCAGGGTCGGCAGCCGACCGGTGTGGCGTCCGTGGCCGTGGACAACCGCGCCGGCATCCGGGCCGTGCTCGAGCATCTCACGGAGCTCGGCCACCGTCGGATCGCGTTTGTGGGCGGTCGGCGCCTCGGCGACATCAAGGAGCGCGAGGAGGCGTTCGTCGAGTACCTGGACGAATTCGGCGCGCCGCCGCCTGAGGGTTACCTCCAGCACGGCACCAACGATCCGGCCTCCGCCATCACGGCGCTAAAGCACCTGCTCGCGCTGCCGAATCGTCCGACCGCGGTCGTGGCGTCCACCGACACCCTTGCCATCGGGCTGCTGCACGGTGCCTACGAGCACGGGCTCCGCGTACCGGATCAGCTCTCGGTCACTGGCTTCGACGACATCCCGATGGCTGAGTACGCGGTGCCGTCCCTGACCACGGTCCACATGCCAGTCCCCGAGATGGTCGAGGCGGCCGTGCGCGCAGCGCTGGACCCGTCGGACCGGCAGCACGGGCAGCCGACGGCCGTGCTCCAACCGACACTCGTGGTGCGCTCGTCGACCGGTCGGATTACCGCCGCCTAGTCGACCTCCGTCCCGGCCGTTCCTTCATCGCGCGAACCCTCGTTGCAGCAGCGCGTGGACGGTGACCGCGGCGAGGATGATCCCGCCGTAGATGACCTGCGTCCAGAAGTCCTTGAGCCCGACGGCCACCGTGCCGGCCTCGATGCCGCCGATGAGGAACGCCCCGATGAACGTCCCCCAAATCGTGCCGCGCCCGCCGAAGACCGACGTGCCGCCCACGAAGACCGCGGCCAGCGCCGGCAGCAGGGTGCTGCCGCCCTGATTGGGGTAGAAGTTGATGATCGCGAAGCTGTTCATCGCGCCGGCGAGGGCCGCGGCCATGCCGGTGAGCACGAACAGGATCATCCGGGTGCGGATGATCGGGATGCCCATGAGGCCGGCGGCCAGCCGGTTGTCGCCGATGACATGCGCGTTGTGGCCGATCCGATGCCGGTACAGCAGCACCCAGGTCAGCGCGGCGATGATCACGAACCAGACGAACTGCATGGGCAAGCCGAACCAGCGGCCGGTAAGCAGGCGCCCGGCGATGCTGTCGCTGGTCTCCAGCAGCGTGTAGCTCTTGCCGTTGACCAGCACGAGCGCCAGCCCGCGGTAGAGGAACTGTGTGCCGATGGTGACGACCAGGGCCGGGATGCCGACCACGCAGACGAAGATCCCGTTGACGAGCCCGGCCGCGGCGCCGACGGCGAGGGTGGCCAAGACACCCAGCGCGACATTGTGCGTCGCGTGCTCGACGCCGATGTAGCCGACCATGCCGAGCGCGAAGACCGACGGGAACGACAGGTCGATGTCGCCGGCCACGATCAGCATGGTCAGCGGCAGGGCGATCAACCCGAAATAGGGCACGGTCTGGGCGTAGGACACGTAGATGTCGCCGTGCAGGAAGGTGTCCGGGGCGAGGATGGTGAAGACCAGCCAGACCAGCAGGAACGCCGTCGTGATCCCGATCTGGGAGGCCCAGCTCACCGTGAAAGTGCGCGGCGTCCAGCGCCGGCGAACCCGCACCGAGCCGTGGGTCTGCTCAGCCGTCGCGGTCATGAGGCGTCCTCCGTGGCGGTGGCGCGGTGCGGCTCGGTGTACCGACCGGTCGCGGCGACCTCCCGCATGATCGTGGTGAGTTCGTCGAGGCTGTAGGTCTTCGTGGGGAACGCCCCGGCGATCCGGCCGCGGTCGACGATCACGATCTGATCGGCGATCGAGTAGATGTGGAACAGGTTGTGGTCGATGAAGATGGCCGACTTGCCGGCGGCCCGGATGCGACGCACGAAGTCAAGGCACTTCTCGGTCTCGCTCAGGGACAGGCCCATCGTCGGCTCGTCCAGGATGATCAGGTCGGCCTCGAAATGCAGGGCGCGCACGATGGCCAGCCCTTGGCGTTCGCCGCCGGACAGTCCGGTCACGGGCGTGTCCGGGGTCAAGATGGCCGAGGTGAACCCCATCGACTCGCCCATGAGCTCGGCCGTGACCTGACGCATCCGGCCGACGTCGAGGAAACCTCCCGGGCGCGTCAGCGGACGGCCCATGAAGATGTTGCGCCACAGCGACTGCTGCTCGGCCAGCGCCCGCTCCTGGTAGACGGTTTCGATGCCCATTGCCCGCGCCTTGGGCACGGTCAGGTCGTTGACCAGCTGGCCACCGAGCCGGATCTCGCCCTCGTCCGGCTGGTGATACCCGGTGATGATCTTGATTAGGGTCGACTTGCCGGCGCCGTTGTCCCCAACCAGGCCGAGCACCTCGCCCGCGCCCAGCCGCAGGCTGATGTCGTCGAGGGCCCGCACACCGCCGAAGGACTTGGCGACGTGCCGCAGTTCGAGTACCGGCGCGCGCTCGGATTCGTTCGACATAGGGGCCTGGCTGGGGTCGGACGGCCGGAGAGCCTGAAGCTCTCCGGCCGCCGCGTCCTGCGAACCTGTGTTCTCGAACGTCACCGGATCTGCTTTTTGACGAGGGGCGCGATCTGGTCGATGTTCGACTTGTCGACGAACCCGCCACCGGTGTCGATGTGCAGGCCGCTGAACCCGTACTGCTTGGACAGGCACAGCTGCTCGACTCCGAAGTAGCCCTGCAGCCATTCCTGCTGGTCGATGACCAGGCTGATGTAGCCCTTCTGGATGCCCTGCACGGTGGCCGGCGACATGTCGAAACCGGCCGCGAAGATCGAACCTGGGTTGAGGTTGGCGGCCTTCATGTAGGTCGGGATCGTCGAGGTCAGGTTGCCGTGATCGATGAAGATGGCCTTGACGTCGTGATGCTTCGACGCATAGCCGGTGAAGATCGGGACACCGGCCGAGGGGTCGGAGTTGGTCGCGTCGTTGATCTCGAGGTAGTCGACCTTCATACCGGCCTTCTGCAACGTATCGAGGATGCCCTTGGTCCGCTCGCCGCGGCCTGGTTGCGACTTCAGACCCCAGACGAACACGCGGCTGCCGGCCTTCAGCTTGCCGCGCGAGATGCCTTCCTTGGCCAGCGCCGCGCCCGCGTCATACAGCGTGGCGCCGGCGTAGCCGGTGCCCTGGGCGGCGTACTTCGCCTCGGCCTTCGGCAGTTCGGTGTTCATCACCGTCACGTAGATGCCCTGGCTGCGCGCCTGGTCGATCAACGAATCGAAGGCGGAATCGCCGGGATGGCCCATAACCGCAATGCCATCCGGCTTGGTGGCCATCGCCTGCTGGAACTGAGTGACCATCTTGTTCGGGTCCCAGTCCGACCACTGGTAGGTGACTGACGGGCCGAGCGCTGCGGCAGCGGCCTTGGCACCGTTGTAAACCACGGTCTCGAAGCCGCCGCCCGCAGTGCCGCCTGGGAAGAAGACGATCTTCATCCCTTTGCAGAACTGCGCACCGCTTGGTACGCCGCCTCCCGAAGCGGAGCCGCTCGGGTTCGACTTGGGCTTGCTGCTCGAACACCCGGCCACCACCACCGCCGCGATGGCGGCGACGGTGCCGACGCGCCAGGCCCCGGACCAGCCTCTAGATCTCATGATGCACCCCTTATGTCGCGAAGCCCCAAAGCCGCCAATTCCCAACAATCCGTCTAGCGTGCTCCCTGCGCGAGAGGCCACGAAGCCAGCCCGCATTCGAGTGACTGCATGCGTATGCTGGTACCTACGCGCCCGGAATTCAAGGTCTTGGAGGTCGCCAGATTTGCCGAAGGTCTCCCGGCGGGTTGAGCGGCCTGCGCGACACCGCTTGCGGTGTCCCTCGAGGGGTGGCTGCGACCGGCAAGCTGACGGCGTGGGCGTGGATACGCCGTCGACCACCAGCTAGGGAACGAGCCGAGCGTCTGATGCGCTCGCGTCGACGGTCAGGTGATCAACACAGGGTGGTCCGCGCGTCGGAGTCTCGTCCGAAGGCCCAGCCAGCGGACCTTCGTTACCCCATCATTCTCTTGGCGTGGGCGGCGAACAGCTGGGCGGCGTCGTTGGTCGGGTTGGTGTCATCGTTGCGCCAGACGATCCGGTAGCCGTCGTAGTCGGGGTAGTAGGAGCCGTCGTCGACGCGCGACGTGAGCAGCCAGAACTGGTCCCCGGCCCCTTGCTCGGTCTCCACCGTGTTCGTCCACTCCCGGTAGCCGTTCACGCGAGTGGCCTCGTCGGGGATGCCCTTGCTGGCGTCGATCAGCAGGCCGTACTCCTCCAGCACCGCGGGCTTGCCGATCTTCCTCGCGTCGGCGAAGTGGCGTTCGATCCACGTCCGTCCCCAGGTGACCGGGTCGGCCACCTCACCCCAGCCCTGCGGGTACAGGTGGAATGTGCCGTAGTCGACGTGCGGCAGGCGCAGGAACTGCAGCCAGCGGTCACCCTCGTAGTTGCTGTACGGGTAGTCGGTGTTCGCGGGATCGCCGTAGAAGCCCTCGTCCCCGACGGCCACGAGCTGACGCGGCGCGAGGTGCTTGATCCAGGCACTCATCTCGCGGACCCAGCCCAGCACCGTCGCCCCGGACTTGTCGCTGCGGTTGCGCGGCTCGTTGGCGAGCTCGAACGTCATGATGGTCGGGTCGTCGCAGTAGCGCAGCCCGGTGTAGCGGTTGCGGCGGGTGATGACGTGCTGGGCGTAAGCCCGGTAGCACTTGCGGATCCGCGCATCGGTGTAGAAGCGGTCGTGGTTCACCGCGTCGCCGTACCCGTCGTCGGGCAGGCCCAGGAACCACTGCACGTACTGCTGCATGCCGCCGTAGTCCGGCCAGTTGTTCACCAGCGGCAGCACCAGCCGGATACCGAGCTGGCCGGCCTTCCACACCGCGTAGTCGAGGCTGTCGAACGCGGCTTCGTCGTAGACGAACGGCCGCGGCTGCAATGGGTGCGTGGGGGTCGAGCCGTCGGCGAAGGCCCAGGCCCGGATGACCGCGAGGCCCATCGCCGAGGCATCGTCGAGCACCGAGTCGATCATGTAGTGCGACTGCTGGTGCAGGTAGTAGCAGTTGGAGCCGCCGAACCGGAATCGCTGTCCGTCGACCTCGAAGTTCTGTTTGCGGACGCGGACGAAGCGGCGTGCGGAGGGCGTTGCCGCCGAGGCCGGTTGGGCCGACGGCAGCAGCGCGGTCGCCAGGCCGGCGGCGAGGGTCCCACCGATGGCGGCACGACGGGTGACGGGTCGATTGATCATCTGATCGCCTCCGAGGACGAGGATGCCGGGTCGACGGCGCGGGCCGCGGCCACGAGCTGGTTGGCGGTGCGTAGGACGAGTGGTGAGGTGAGTTGGTCGGCGTCCAGGTCGGCCTGCGTGCGCACGGTGATCGTCGCCGTCTCGCCCCGACCCAGCGTGATCAGGGCGTCGTCGGCGACGGCGTCGGGGGCGGCGCGGTCGGCCAGCAGGGCGAGGTCACGCAACAGTGTGTGCGCTGTGATCCGGACGGTGTAGCCGTCGGCGACCTTCTCGACGGTCGCGTCGAACTCCGGCTCGGGCAAACGGCCGGCCACGTCCTCGGCGTAGAACCAGGTGGCCCGCCCGGCGCTGCTGTCGGCCGTCACCACGATCGCGCCGTCCGAACCCGACGCGCTCGGGAGAGCGACTCGGGCGACGGCGCGGGGCGCCACGTCCACCGGGACGGCGGTCGAGGTCAACGCCACACCGTCGCTGTCGCGCACCGAAACATCGAGTTGCTCGGTCCACCGCTGGCCGGTGTCGTTGATGACCCGCAGCTCGAGGCCGCCGTCGACCGCGTGGAAGGTCACCAACCGGTCCCGATAGGCGGATTTCAACGCGTACCACAGTGGTTTGGGGCGGCCGGCCCAGTCGATGGCGGCCCACGAAGTCACCGGCCAGGTGTCGTTCAGTTGCCAGATAACGGTACCCATGCATCGCGGTGCCTGGGCCCGGAACGATTCAATACCGAACCGCACCGCGCGGGCCTGGTTCAACGACGTCGCCCAGTGCCAGTCGTCGAAGTTGGTAGGCCGCGGCAGGTGCGGCGCCATGCCCCGCGTCAGCTTGCCGTCGCCGTCCTCGGCCTTCTGGTGGACGAGCATCCCGGGCGAGGTATTGCTCAGCGGTTCGTCGTGGATCGCGGCCGTGAGCGTCGCCCAGGTGGGCGGCCCCTGAAAGCCGAACTCGGAGACGAACCGCGGTGCGTACGCCGCATAGTGGGTGTAGTCGGCGCGGTTCCAGACGTCCCAGATATGCATACAACCGAAGTCGGGCTCGTTGGGATGAATGCCGTCCTTGAAGCTGTACGGCGAGCCGGGGCAGTAGGGCCGCGTGGGGTCGAGCTCGCCCAGGATGTCCGGGAAGATCTCCTCGTAGTAGCCCAGGCCCCAGGTCCGACCGGCCAGCGGCTCTTTCCAGCCCCAGTCCTCGTGTCCCCAGATGTTCTCGTTGCCGCCGTTCCACAGCACCAGGCTGGGATGCTTCGACAGACGGGTGACGTTCTCCCGGGCCTCGGCGATGATCTCGGCCCGCAGCGGCTCTTCCTCGGCGTACGCAGCACAGGCGAGCAGAAAGTCCTGCCACACCATGATTCCGAGCTCGTCGCAGATGTCGTAGAACTGCTCGGCTTCGTAGATTCCGCCACCCCACACTCTGAGCAGGTTGACGTTCGCCTGCTTGGCCTGCTGCAGCAACGATCCGTAGTCGTCGCCGGTGAGGCGGGCGGGAAAGCTGTCGCCGGGAATCCAGTTGACTCCCTTGGCGAAGACCGGCTCGCCGTTGATCCTGATCGTGAAGGCGACGCCGTCCGCGTCGGCCGACGTGTCCAGTTCCGTCGTACGGAACCCGACGCGGGCGGACCAGTTGTCGATCTCGACCTGGTCATGGAGCAGTTTCACGACGACCTCGTAGCGAGGTTGGTCGCCGTAGCCGTGCGGCCACCACAGCTGCGCGTCGGGCACGTCGAGAGACAGGATCGCCGACGTCTCCCCCGCCCGCACGCTCGCTTCGGCGCGAACGCCGGCCACCTCGCACGCGACCGACACGGGCGCGGCCGGATCGGCCCGGTCGATCTCGACGTGCGCCGAAAGCGTCGGGACGCCGTCGCGGATCCCGACCAGCGGCCGCACCGAGGCGATGCGCGCCGTTCGCCAGCCGTGCAGCGTCAACGGGCGCCAGATTCCTGCGGTCACGAGATCCGCGCCCCAGTCCCAGCCGAAGTTGCTCGCCATCTTGCGGATGGCATTGAACGGGTGCTTGTTGACGTGGGGACGCCCGTCCGTGGCGGCAATCTTGGTGATCGCCGGCATGGCCGCAGCGAACGTGATCGCGAGCGTGTTGTCGCCTTCGCGCAGCGCTCCGCGCAGGTCAATGCGATAGCTGCGGTGCTGGTTACAGGTACGGGCGATCTCGACGCCGTTGATTTCGATCGTCGCGAGTGTGTCCAACCCCTCCGCGACAAGGTCGAGTCGGGAGCTGCCCGTCGGCAGTTCGTCAGGCGACAGGTGAACGGTCGTCTCGTATCGCCAATCGACGTAGCCGATCCACGACACCTCTGCCTCGTTGTCATCGAGGTACGGGTCGGGGATCAGCCCGGCCGCGAGCAGGTCGAGGTGCACGCACCCGGGTACGGTCGCCGGCACGACTGCTCCCATGACGGCCTCGGGCACAGCGCCCCCGACGGCGCGGAGAATCCAATTGTCGTGCAGCGCGCGCAGCATCGGGTGCACTCCTTCGCTACCGGTGGGCCGAGAGGTCTTGACCGCCATCGAACTCATTTGACGGCGCCGCCGCTTCTGAGGCCGTTGTAGATGAACTTCTGCAGGAACAGGAAGAGCACCAGCACCGGCACGATGATGATCAGCGCCCCGGCCGACAACACCTCCCAGTGCGCGCCGAACGGCCCCTTGAAGTAATACAGCGCCGTCGACACGACGTTCAGCTTCGCGTCGGTCATGTAGAGCTTGGGCGTGTAGAAGTCGTTGTAGATCGTGACGGCCTTGATGATCACCACGGTGGCCATGGCCGGCCGGAGCAGCGGCAGGATGATCGACCGGTAGATGCGGAAGTGGCCGGCCCCGTCGATCCGGGCCGCCTCGTCGAGCGAGATGGGGATGCTCCGGATGAACTGCAGGAAGATGTAGATCGAGATGATGTCGGTACCCATGTAGAGCACGATCGGCGCGTACCGAGTATCGATCAGGCCGAAGGTCTTGATGATCTGATACGTCGCGACCTGGGTGGTGATCGTCGGGACGAGGGTCGCGACCAGAAAGGCCCCCACGACCATCCGCTTGAACCGGAAGTGGAACCGGGCAACCGCGTACGCGGTCATCGAGCCGATGATGATCGTCGCCACCGTGGACACCGCGATAATGATCGCGGTATTGACGAACGCAAGCATGACGTGCGCCGAGTTGAAGGCGACGCGGTAGTTGTGGAAGTTGAACCAGTCCTTCGGCGGGGTCAGCGGGTCGGTGTCGCTGATCTCCTTCGGTGTCTTGAGCGAGATGAACACGAAGACCAACAGCGGTACGACGACGATCGCGGTCGCGGCGAGCAGCGACAGGTACTTCAGCGTGACTGCCACCGTGCGGCGCGTGGCCCCGGACGAAGCCCCACGTTCCTGGCGCCGCTCCTCGCCCGCCGCCGAACGGTTGATGAGGGCGGTCATGCTAGTTCCACATCGTCGCCGGCCGACAGCAGCCGTTGCACCCAGGTCGCGGCCAGGACGATGAGCAGCAGCACCACCGCCAGCGCCGAAGCCAGCCCGACCTGCTGGAATTGGAAGGCCGTCTGGATCGTCTGGATGACGAACGTGTTGGTGCCGTTGGCGCCGCCGGTCATGATGTACGGGATCTCGAACACGGCCAGCGAGCCGGAGATGGCCAGGATGACGCTCAAGCTGATGATCGGCCGGATCGCCGGCACGATGATGTAGCGGAACTGATGCCACTTACTCGCGCCGTCGAGTTCGGACGCCTCGTAGAACATGCTCGGGATCGACTGGATGGCGCCGAGGAACAGCACGAAGTTCAGGCCCATGTAGCGCCAGATCGAGACCCCGGCCAGCGACACGTTGGCCAGGTGCGGATTGCCCAGCCACAGCTGTTCGTTGTGGTACCCGACCAGCCGCAGCACCGAGTCGAACGTGCCACCGGGCTGGAAGAAGTAGAGAAAGATGAACGAGATCGCGACGCCGTTGATCAGATACGGGAAGAACAGCATGCCCTTCCAGAAGTTACGGAACTTGATGTTGAAACTGAGGATCGTCGCGAAGTAGAGCGCCAACCCGATCTGGATGACGGCGGCGACCAGGTAGTACACCGCGACCTTGAAGACATCGAAATACATCGGGTCGGTGAAGATCTGCTTGTAATTCGAGGAGCCGACGAGGTTCGGGTTGGGGGTGATTCCGTCCCAGTTGGTCACGCTGTAGTAGAAGAGATTTAACACCGGCACGTATACAAAGGTGATCAAGAGGGCCAGCGGCACGAGCAGGTAGAGCCACGGGACAATGTTCTGCCGGCGACCGGCGTGCGGCGGTGCCCCACGCTTTCGCCGCGCGCCACTCGCCGATTCCGCGGCCACAGCATCGACCTGTTCGTCCACGAGGGCGATCTGGCTTCCTTGGGGTGCAGCGGCTGTCATAGCGACCTTCCCGGTGAGCGTGGTGGTGCCGTCACCCTGGAGTGGGTACTCGCTGGCCCGCGGCCACCGTGGTGACCTCGGTGACCTGCGGGCCGAGCGCCGCCGGACGATACGGCCGGCGGCACTCGACCTGGTGCGGATCGGACTACGTCACCGCTACTTCTTGGTGCCGTCGTCCGTGGCCTTCCGCGCCGCCGCCCACTGGCTGTTCAGGGTCTTGAAGTACCCCTGCAGTGAGCCTCCCCCGGCCCCGCGGGCGATGTCGACGATGTGCTGCGGGAAGGTCTGGGCCGTCACGCCGATTTTCGCGCGGTTGTCGATCGTGGTGACCTGGGTCGCCTTGCTCTGGTCGAGGGTGAGGACCTCGACGTCCGCGGCCTTGAAGTCCGACAGCGCGGTCGGGAATGCGCCCGACTTCAGGGTGGGCAGACCGTTGTTCGACGCGGTCATGCCGGACTGGTTCACCAGGAAGTAGATCCAGGCAGCCGCGGCCTGGGCGTTCTTGGACTTCGAGCTGATCCCGATGTTGGTGTCAGGACCGGCGACCGGGCACCACTTCCCGTTGACCTGCTGCGGGAACGGGACGATGCCGATCTGGGACGGATCCGTACCCGCCGTCTTCGCCGCGAGCTGGAACTGCGGCACCGCCCAGGAGCCGAGGAACATCGTGCCGATCGTGCCCTTGGCGATCAGCGTCTTCGAGTTCTCCCAGTTGGTGGTCGTGGGGTCCTTCTCGACCAACTTCTGGCTGACCACGTCGTGCAGCAACGTGTTGACCACGTACTCGTCGCTGCCGCCGGGCAGCGGTGACCAGGGCTTGTTCGTCTCCGCGATCTGGTTGTTCGCGTCGGCGGAGCAGCTGATCGAGCCCACGGCGCCGCCCCAGTTGACCGGCCAACCGTCGTGGTAGTTCGTGTAGTAGGGCACGACCGAAGGCTCCTTCGCCTTGATCGCCTTGAGATCGGTGAGGAACTGCGCGGGCGATTTCGGCCAGTTGGCCTTGTTGCTCAGGTCGATGCCGGCCTGGGCCCACACCTTCAGGTTCACGACCATGCCGCTGACGTTGCCGAACGTGGCCAGCCCATAGACCTTGCTCTGGTACGAGTCGTACGCGACCCAGTTGTACTTCGGCTCCAGCGCGCTGACCGTACCGAACGGAACGAAGTAGCGGGGCAGGTCCGCCTTCGGGACCTCGCTGGGGATGTCCAGCACATCGGGGACGGTGCCGTTGGAGAGCTTGGTGAGAGTGTCGTTGTCGTAGTTGGTGTCGCTCTGAATCGTCACGTGCACCTTGGGATAGATCTTGTTGAACGCGGCGATGTAGCGCTTGTAGGTGCCGTCCTGATCGAGGTCGGTGCGATGCGACAGGTAGGTGATGTTGCCCGAGAGCGAGGCCGCGGCCCCAGAACTGGACGGGACCACCACCGCACTCTTGGGGGCGCTGCTGCCGCCGCCGCCGGTACATGCCGACAGAACCGCGACGCCAACTGCAGCCGTTGCCAGCCAGGCCTTCTTCATGCGCCTCTCCGATCGTCCTTGGGGTGACGGCCCCGTCGGTCGGGGTCGTGAGCGCGACGTCATGAGCTGTAACGCTTCAGCTGATTAGCGGAAGTGCACGAACGGTAGGGATGTCCGGCGGCTGGGGTCAACGCATCAGCCGTGCCTCGTTACACGATCGTTATGTGGCGGAAACATCAGGTACGCCGAAGCAATCGGCTAGTCTCCTCGAGCATGTGGCGCTCCGACGGCACGGAAGTGACGGCGCCGCGAGGTACGTGCCGGCACTACTTAAAATTTCAGTAGCAGCCGGATCGGACCGGAATCGGCGAGAATTCGAGCCGCCTGACGAGGCGAAGACGGAGGTGTCATGAGTGCCCCCAAGGCCCGCGCGCGGCGCCCGACCATCTCAGACATCGCCCGGCGGGCCGGTGTCTCGATCAGCGCGGTGTCCTACGCCCTCAACGGTCAGCCGGGAGTCTCGGACCAGACCCGCCAGCGGGTGGTCGGCATCGCGCAGGAGGTCGGGTGGCGGCCGAGCAGTGCCGCGCGGGCGCTCACCGGTCTGCGCGCGCACGCGGTCGGGCTGGTCATCGCCCGTCCGGCCCGCACCCTGGGTGTCGAGCCCTTCTTCATGCAGTTGATCGCCGGCCTGGAAGGCGAACTGTCGGCGGCCAAGTCGGCGTTGCTGCTGCAGTTGGTCGAAGACCACGAGCAGGCGATCGAGGCGACCAGGACGTGGTGGGCGGAAGGCCGGATCGACGGGACGATCGTCACCGACCTCTGGCAGGACGACACTCGGGTGTCGACGTTCGAGGAGCTGGGCATTCCGTCGGTGTTGATCGGCAGCCGGGCCCGTCCGGTCTCGATGCCGTCGGTGTGGGTCGACGACACGGCCTCGGTGCATTCTGTCGTCGACTACCTCGTCGCGTTGGGACACCGTCGCATCGCCCGCGTGGCCGGCCTGTCCGGTCTCGAGCACACGAGTCTGCGTACGGAGGCGTTCCTGGAGGCCGCGCGCGACCACGGCCTCACCGAGATCGAGGTCGTGCCGACCGACTACTCCTGGGAAGAGGGGGCGCGGGCCACCCGCAGCCTGCTGACCAGACGCATCCGGCCCACGGCGATCACCTACGACAACGACGTCATGGCCGTGGCCGCTGTGGGCGTGGCCGGCGAGATCGGCCTGACCGTTCCCGACGACGTGTCGATCGTGGCCGGCGAGGACTCCCAACTCAACGCCCTGGTCCATCCGGCGCTCACCGCGCTCGAGCGGGATGTGCCGACCTTCGGAGCCCACGCGGCGCGAGTGCTGCTCAACTTGATCAAGGGCGAGGAGGCCGAGTCGTACGAGGACGTCTCCCCGCGGCTGATCGTGCGTGGAAGTACTGCCCAACCCCGACCTGACTAGGAGACTGATGCACGTCCACCCCCAACCGGACTGGATCACCGAACTGACCCCGATGTGGGCCGGCGAACGATTCGGTTCGGGACGTCCCAAGGTCGCCACGGCCGTCCTCGACCGACTCCAGACCGCGACGACTGAGCAGGCGTGGTCGGTACTGCGCGCCCACGGCTACCACCGGCAGTTCGCCAGCGGCTGGCTGCAGACCCGGCCCGGACACGTCGTCGTGGGACGGGCAGTGACCTCGGTCTTCCTGCCGCACCGGCCCGACTTCGACCAGGCGATCGTCGAGGCCGGCGCGCGCGAGGGAAACACGGCCGCCGACCGCCAGAACTCCTGGATCATCGACACGCTGGTCGAGGGCGACGTCATGGTCACCGACATCTTCGGCAAGATCGAGAACGGCACGGTGATCGGCGACAACCTCGGCACGGCCATCGCCGCGCGGACCAAAGTGGGCGCGGTCATCGACGGCGGCGTGCGGGACATGACCGGACTGGTCCAGCTCGACGGAGTCAACTTCTTCTATCGCGGTGCCGATCCCACCGCCATTCAGGACGTCACGTTGGCCGGGATCAACGTGCCGATCAAGATCGGCGGAGCAACGGTGCTCCCGGGCGACGTCGTGCTCGGCACACCCACAGGAGTCACGTTCATCCCGGCGCATCTCGCCGAAGAGGTCGCCGACGCGGCTGAGGACGTCGCCATCCGCGATGTCTTCGGCAAGCTGCGGCTGACCGAGCAGAAGTACTCGAGCGCCGAGATCGACGTGCCCGTCTGGGCCGAACACATCGAGGGCGACTTCCAGCAGTGGCGCGAGGCCCGGTCATGATCAAGATCGCCGAGGTCCTACCGCCCCACGCCGGCAACGCCCGCCTGTGGCGACTCATGGCCCAGGCCGGCGTCACCCACGCGGTCGGCACGTTCTACGGCCCGGACGAGCTGGCCCGCGGTGAGAAGCCATGGGGGCTGGCACCGCTGACCCGGTTGAAGCGGCAGTACGAACAGGCGGGCTTCACGCTGGACGTGCTGGAGGCGCGGCCGCCGCTCAACCGGGCCAAGCGCGGGCAGGACGGCCGGGACGACGAGATCGCCGAGGTCACCGAGTTGCTCGAGAACATGGGCCGGCTCGGCATCAAGACCTGGTGCTACGAGTGGATGACCGACATGAACTGGCTGCGTACCGCGACGGCCATCCCCTCCCGGGGCGGGTCGTTCGTCAGCGGCTACGAGCATGACCAGATGCAGCTCGCGGGGCCGACGGAGGAGGGAGAGATCAGCGAGGCCAACCTCTGGGAGACGCTCGAGTACTTCCTGGACAAGGTTGTTCCCGTGGCCGAACGCTCCGGCGTCCGGTTGGCAATGCACCCTGATGATCCGCCGCTGTCGCCGATACGCGGGGTCGCCCGCATTATGAGCAGCGTCGAGAACTACCAGCGTCTGCTCGACCTGTATCCCAGCCCGGTCAATGGGATCACCTTGTGCCAAGGCAACTTTGGTTTGATGACGAAGGATCTTCCGGCCGCGATCCGGCTATTCGGCGAGCAGAAGAAGATCTTCTTCGTGCATTTCCGCGACGTGGAGGGCGAGCGCACCAGCTTCCGCGAAACCTGGCACGACGCCGGCCCGACGGATCTCTTCGATTGCATGCGCAGCTATCGCGAGGTCGGATTCGACGGCGTCCTGCGACCGGATCACGTGCCGACCCTCGATGAGGAACCCAACGACCACCCCGGCTACGCGATCCTGGGTCGGCTGTTCGCGGTCGGTTACATCCGCGGACTGCAAGAGGGCGTGTACCACGACGACCTCGCCGTCCTCGCCACGAGCGGCCTGGCCGTCGACCGATGAAGATCGCCGTTACTGGAGCCGGAGGCAAGCTCGGTTCACTCGTCGTGCCCCACGCGCTGGCCCACGGACACGAGGTCGTTGCGATCGATCGGACGGCAAGCAGGTTGCCGGTCCGCACGCCGGCGGTTCGGCCGTACGACTTCGATGTCTGCGACTACGGCGCGGTCGTATCGGCGCTGCGGGGCTGCGACGCTCTGATCCACCTCGCGGCCTACCTCAATCCATGGCTAGCGCCAGAACCTACGGTCCACAACACAAACGTGGTGAGCAGCTACAACGCGCTCGCAGCCGCCGACGCCAACGGCATCAGGCGCGTGTGCCTGGCCTCCAGCGTGAACGCGATCGGAGGCTTCTACTCACCGGTGCCGCGGTACGACTACTTCCCGATCGACGAAGAGCACCCGTGCTACGCCGAGGACGCCTACAGCCTGTCCAAGTGGCTTGCCGAGCAACAGGCGCAGGCGTTCGTACGTCGAGTACCCGAGATGTCGGTCGTCGCGCTGCGACTGCACGCCGTCCTCGACGAAGACCAGGTGAAGACGCGGTCGCAGTACGGCGTCGAAGACCCGCAGCGCGGCAGCAAAGACCTTTGGGGATACACACCGGGCTCGATGGCGGCCGAGGCTGCGCTCAACGCCGTCACGAGAGAAATCCACGGCCTGCACATCGTGTACGTCGTCGCCGACGACACCCTGTCGACCACCGAGTCGGCACAGTTGGCGGCGACGTTCTATCCCGAGGTGCCATTGCGGCAGCCGCTGCCGGGACATCGCTCGTTCTTCGACACGTCCAAATACCGCAGGCTGCTGGGCTGATCGAGTCCGCTGGTCAACCCCAGAAGCAGGCCGGCCAGGATCAGCGAACTCACGGACGTCGGGACTCGGTCCTGCGCCTGACGACGAAACGGAAGATGAAGCCGATCGCGATAGCGACGGCGGCAACGACGATCCCGATGACGATCGCGGCGCCCGCCGAGGCGCCGGTGGCGACTGCGATGACAACGTAGATGACGCCGGCCAGGAGCCCCGGGATCACCGCACTGCTCATCGCGGTGTTCATTCTCATGACTCGCACCTCCGGCCGCTTGATCGTGGACTCGCTGCGCGGACGCTAGTGCAGGATTGGCGCGGACGCCACCCGCCTGACTGCAGGCGAAGCCAATGGTGGCTGCTCCTACCCGGCCGCTAACCTCGGCGTCATGGCCGACCTGCCGGTGCTCGATGCCACCGAACAACGCGTCCTCGGCAGTCTGCTGGAGAAGGAGATCACGGTCCCGGGGTCGTACCCGACGAGCATCAATGCGCTGCGCGCCGCATGCAACCAAACCAGCAGTCGAGAACCCATTGTCGAATACGACGAGGAACTGCTGCATAAGACGCTGAGCGCGCTCAAGGACAAGGATCTGGTCGCCCTCACCTGGCAGGGCACCGGCAGCCGGGTGGTGAAGTACGTGCAGACGTTCGCGCAGCGACGCGGGCTCGCGCCGGACGAACGCGCCCTGATCACCGTGCTGTTACTTCGCGGTCCGCAGCCCGCCGGCGCGCTCAAGACGCGCACGGAGCGGCTGCACCGCTTCGCCGACCGCTCCGAGGTGGCGGCGTCCCTGGCGCGGATGGCCAGTGCCCAGCCACCGATGGTGCGCGAGCTCCCGCGCCAGCCGGGCCAACAGGACAACCGCTGGATCCATCTGCTCGGCCCGGTCGACGCACCCGCGGTCACGGCGGCCGATGCGCCCGTCGACCGCGAGTCGGTGCTCGATGCCGGGCCGGAGGCGCGCGATGACAAGGTGCGCGCGGCGTACGCCGCTGTCGCCGCTTCCTATGCCGAGCACCTGGTCGATGAGCTCGCCGACCTGCCGTTCGAATCGTGGTTGTTGCGCCGCGTTGCCGACCTGGCCGACGGTGCGCCGGTGATCGAGGTCGGCACGGGCCCAGGTCACGTGGCCGCATTCCTGGCCGGGGCCGGGGCCGACGCGACCGGCCTCGACATCTCGCCGGAGATGGTGCAAGAGGCCCGCCGCCGCAACCCCGGCGTCAGCTACCAGGTCGGCGACCTGCGTCAGCTGATCCGTCCCACCAACCATGACGGGTGGGGCGCGGTCCTCGCCTGGTACTCGCTGATCCACCTCGCCGCGTCGGAACTGCCGGCCGCCATCGCCGCACTCGTGCGGCCCCTTCGCCCGGACGGCTGGCTCGTGCTTGCTTTTCACACCGGCGCTGAGGTACGGACCGTCACCGACTGGTTCGGCCACGAAGTCGACCTCGACTTCGTCCTGCACGACCGGGCCGAAATCGTCGCCACGGCCGAGCGAGCCGGCCTGGTCGACATCGAGTGGTACCACCGTGGCCCGTACAGCTTCCGCGGCGAAACCACCGGGCGCCTGTACGTCCTCGCTCGCAAGCCGTAATCATTCCTGCCTCGCCAGCCAGCGTTGATCCGAGGCAATCCGTCGGCGTCCCTCAAGCCGGGCGCGGTGCGACCAGCCCGGACTGATAGGCGAAGACCACGAGCTGGGCCCGGTCGCGTGCCCCGAGCTTGGTCATCGACCGGCTTATGTGGGTCTTCGCGGTCATCGGGCTCAGCACCATGCGCTCGGCGATCTCGTCGTTGCTCAGTCCGTGGGCCACCAGTGACCGACTGAGGCGGTGTCACCGCCGCGGTGTGGCCTGGCCTGCCGGGCGGTCGTGAGCGTAAGCGGCAAGGAACGTGCTCACCCCGCTGTCGGCCCACTTGTTGATCTCGCGCGTTGTGGGCGGGCCATCGTTGCCGAGCAGCATTGCCCGGTTGAGCGGAGCCGACATGACGAGCCAGTTGAACTGGGTGGCTGCCAGCGTCGCGTCGGCCGCGTTGAGTCGACCTTGTCGGGTCAGCTCGGCGAAGGTGGCGGCGAGCGCGATGATCGTGCGCCCGGGACCGAGGTCGTAGAAGAGTTGGCCGAGGTCGGGGAACTGGCGGGCCTCGGCGATGACCAGGCGCCGGAGCCGCATCATGCTCGGTTGCAGCACCAGCGTGAGCAGCCGGCGGGCGAGTTCGCGCAGGTCCTTCTCCACCCGCCCGCTGTCGGCCAGGCGGCGCGCCTCGTCATGGACCGGATCGCTGGCCGTCTGCACGGTGGCCGTGATCAGCTCGCGGAACAGCCGCTGCTTGTCCCCGAAGTGCTGGTACACCGTCTGCTTGGACACGCCAGCGACAGCGGCCACCGCGTCCATGGTCGTACCGCGGTAGCCGTGGTCGAGAAAGGCCTCGGTCGCGGCCTCGATGACGGCACGCCGCTTGCGGTCTGAACGGCGCTCATCGACGTCTTGGCCGGAAGCCGTATCCCCCATGACCACAAATCATACTGGACAGTCCAGTTTCCGGAACTGTACTGTACGGTCTAGTTCTGAACATGGAGGTGGCCAACGATGGATCTTTACTCGAGCGTGCGCGCGCCCGAAGTCGTGTTGGACGGAATGGCCTTCGTTGAGTCCGCTCGCTGGCACGACGGCAGGCTGTGGTTCGCGCACTGGAGCGTCGGCGAGATCATCGCGACGACTCCGGACGGACAGCACGAAGTGATGGCGCCCGGGCGGCAAGCACTGGGTTGGTCCATCGACTGGCTGACGGACGGGCGCCTCTTGGTCACCGGCGAGTCGCTGCTGCGGCAGGAGCCGGACGGCTCGTTCGTACCCCACGCCGACCTGTCGGGTGTGGCCCGACACAACTGGAACGAAATCGTCGTCGATCATCGTCGCGGCAACGTCTACGTCAACGGCGCCGACACCGCCAACTTCCTCGCCGGCAAGTTCCCTGAACCCGGGGTCATCGCTCTCGTCGCAGCCGACGGCACAGCCCGACGCGTCGCCGACGACATCCATTTCCCCAATGGCATGGTCATCACCCCGGACAGTTCGACCCTGGTCGTCGCCGAGTCCCTAGCCGGACGGCTCACCGCCTTCGACATCGGAACCGACGGCTCACTGACCAACCGGCGGATCTGGGCCGAAGGCATCGCACCGGACGGCATCTGCATCGACGCCGAAGGCGCCATCTGGACCGCCGCCGCTGATGTGCGCTCCAGGACCGGCCGCGACACCGATCCCGGCGGCGCCGCGGTGCGAGTGCGTGAAGGCGGGCAGATCATCGACCGCATCGAGTTCGACCGTCCCGCCTTCTCGTGCGCACTAGGCGGCCCGAGCGGCCGCACCCTGTTCGTCGTCGGGCAAGACTGGCGCGGCTTCGAGCAGGTCGACGAACTCATCGCCGACCGGACCGGACAGGTGTTGCGCGTCGATGTCGATGTCCCGAGTCCGGGTCAACCCCGACGGTCCTATTGAGCCCACACCCATGTGAACGGATCGGCTAGCGCGTCGTCTTCTTCTTGGCTTCTGCGTGCGCGGCTTCGGCGAGGCGCTTGATTGCGCCGAGCCGCCGGTCCCACTGCGCGGCCAGCTCCGCCATGGCTCGGGTGGCCTGGTCAAGACGGTCCGCCTTCACCTGGTAGAGAACTTCTCGTCCCTGCTTGCGACGGCTGACCAGCCCGACCGCTTCGAGCACGACCAGGTGTTTCGATACGGCCTGCCGGGAGAACGGCACCCGGCTGGCCAACCAGCTGGCGCTGACGCCACCACTGCTGACGAGAAGGTCGAGGACCCGACGCCGAGAAGGATCGGCGATGGCCGACCACAACTCGTCGTCGGCTTGTGCCGTCATGTCGATGGGCGCTCCGTGACAACGTGGGCCAGCCGGTCCAGAAACTCGCCCCAGCCCTCGCGGTGCTCATCGGCGTAGCGCTGCTTGTCCGCGTCGGGCCAGTCGCGCAGCTCGTGGCCGCTTTCCACCACTCGCAGCCGCGTCCGCGCGGCCCCTTCAGGGGTCAGCGTGAACTCGACGAGCACCGAATTGCCGGGTACCGGCTCCTCGCCGGCTGGGTGGTTCCAGCGGAACGAGAAGCGAGCGGGTGGATCGACCGTCTCCACGACGACCGGTCCGCCCTGATCGCCGAAGTGCAGGTACCCGTGAGCGCCGGGTTCCACCACGAGTTCGACCCGTTCGGCAAACCATCGGCTGATCTGGTCCGGCTCGGTGACCGTTCGCCATACCACCTCTACGGGTGCCTCGATGAGCACCTCGCGCTCGATCGTCAGGTTGTTCATCGATCTCCGCTTTCCTGTCCGGCCCGCCAACAGTGACGGTCTACCGATCGTCGCACAGCGGGAAGCGATGTGCAACTAACGGTTGCACATCGTCTATCTGACGTGCTACTACTGGTTGCACATCGGGGCGGTCGGCGCCCCGTAACGAGGAGAAGAGGAACTGATGCCCACAGCAAACCTGCCCGAGGTGGTATCGCGCGAGCAGTGGCTCACCGCCCGCAAGCAACTACTGCGGCGGGAGAAGGAGCTCAACCGCGAACGGGACGCGCTCAATGCCGACCGTCGACGGCTGCCGATGGTGCGGATCGACAAGGACTACCGCTTCACTGGCCCGGACGGCGAGACGGGCCTGCTCGACCTGTTCGGTGACCGCCAGCAGCTCCTGTTACAGCACTTCATGTACGACCCGTCCTGGGACGAGCCGTGCACCAGCTGCACCGCCATGGCTGACGCCATGAGCGAGCACATCCGGGCTCAGCTGCGCCGGCGCAACACCGCCTACGTCGCCGTGTCCCGCGCGCCGTACGCGAAGCTGCAGAGCTGGCGCGAGTCGAAGGGGTGGACCTTCCCCTGGTACTCGTCGTTCGGAACTGAGTTCAACTACGACTTCCACGTCACGATCGACGCTTCGGTGGCGCCGGCCGAGTACAACTATCGGAGCCAAGCCGAACTCGAGGCAGCCGACATCGCCTGGCGTGACTGGTCCGGCGAGATGCCCGGCATCAGCTGCTTCGTGCGCGACGGCGACGCGGTCTACCACACCTATGCGACGTTCGGTCGCGGCGTAGAGGTGATGATGCCCGCCTACCCGCTGCTCGATCTGACCGCGCTGGGCCGGCAGGAACCGTGGGAGCAGCCCCAGGGCCGGGCCACCGTCGCGTACGCCGCCGACCCTGCGCTCCCGGAGCCGACATGATCGGCGGCTCGGGTTGGGCGGCGCTCGCCCTCGTCGCCGCGGCAACCATCGGTGGCGCGACGTTCGCCGGCGCGTTCCGGCAGTCGGGCCCGACGGCCCTTCGGCTCGCCGCAGCAGCGCTGCTCGCGGTGATCGCGCTCGATCTCGCACCCGACATCGTTCGCGATGTGGCCGACGTCCGATCGGCCCAGCCGCTGATCGGAGCCACGTGCGTCGGCGCGTTCGGTGCGGCCGCAGTTGCGGCTCGGTGGGCGTGCGCGTGCGGTACGCATCCGGCGACGACCACCGGACTGGCGATTGCAGTGCACCGGGCGCTGGAAGGGGCGGCGCTGGTGCTGATCGGCTCGGGCGGCGTCGTCGTTGCGCTGGTCCTGCATGCGGCCGGCGAGGGCTTCGCCCTGCAGGCGCACGGCGCACAGCGCGCCGTGCGCCTGCGGGCCCTGCTCCTACTCGCCTGCGTCAGCCCGGCAGTCGGCGCGGCCGTGCTCGGCCGCGTCGAGTTGCCGGACGCGGTATCGCCCGTCATCACCTCGCTGATCGCCGGAGCCCTCGTGGCGGGTGCGGCGGGCATGGTCACCGCCTCGCGGTCACTCGGCCGGTCAGGTGTGGCCGTCGACGGCGGGTCATTGGTCTCTCGCCCGGACGCGAATTCTTGCCGCGACGTCAGTTCACTCGACGATCTGCGGGGATGCCCCGTGGCGGCTCGGCAGTGAGGAAGACGGACGGGTTGCCGGTGGCGATCGGGGTGCCGCTGGAGTTGACGACTTGGGCGCAAAAGAACGCCGACGACGTTTGCCCGACGTCGGTAGTGACCGTGCCACTGCCGCCAGCGCCCACCTGTGCCGCGGTCCATTCGCCGACCACCGCCAGTGCGGGATCCGGTCCCGTGTAGTCCACCGGGCTGGCCAGCAGTTGCAGCCGGCAGCCCGCGGGGAGATTGGCGACGCTGATTTCGGCCCTTCGGGTAGCTGGGGCGCCTACGGTGACGCCGCCCATGGGGACGCCACTCACCTGACTGGAGAGCAGCGCGCCCGACCATTTGCCGGGATGTACCGTGAAGGCATTGCCGGCCCGAAGACTCGCGGCGATCGCCTGGTCGCTGAGCTCCGTTGGAAACACCCCGGTGATGAACCCGTTCCCCAGTCCTTTCCAGGCGCCGCTGTTGTGCGCATCGTTGGCGCCGGAGCCGGTGAGGAAGACGCCATTGCGGGTGAAGGTGTGCCACAGATTCAAGTGCTCCTGGGTAGACACACCACCCCTCCAGGCATAACCGACCTCCAGGCCGAGCGCGCCCAGGAACGGGGCCACGGGATCGTTGAACTGCGTCGTGAATAGATTCCTGCGAGTAGTGGTCGGGTGCGGATCGGTGACACCTCCCGCGCTGAACCCGTACGGATGGTTCCAGGTGGTGAAGCCCTGGGTCTGCTGGGCCGTCATGGCCTGCGCGGCCGCGATGTAGGCCGCGTAGTAGTCCCGGAAGTTGTCCGGCGTCAAATCGGCCATGCTGTCGAACTTGGGTGCGGCACCAAAGACGTTGCAGTGGGGGTACAGCAGCGGCCCGAGGCTGATTTCTTCGGAGAGAACCGCTTTGACGTCCGGGAACCTGGCTACGTAGGCAGCGATGATGGACCGCTGGTTGGCGATCACCGAAGCGGCATCGTTCTCCGGGCGCGCGAACTTGACGCCGGAGATGTGCACGTCGGCAGTGCTGTTCGCTGCGGGTGCCGTCGTGGCACTGAAGGCCAGCAGGTAGAAGCCGTTGTCTTTGGGATGCATGTCCGGCCATAGCGCAACGATGTCGTCTTCGGGCTTGATAACGACGGTGTTGCCGCTGGACAACGACGGCATGTTGATGACGCCCACCAGACCGCCGCCAGACGTTGCGTAACTCTTGCGGGTGGTTCCCGGCATGAAGCGATACCGCAGGGAGTAGCGCCCCTGTGGCCGGCCGCCGAAGGCCGGATGGATTGACAGCGTGACCACGACTTCGTGCAGTCCCTTGCTGGGAATTGCGACGCTACCGTAGGTGATCGTGAGAACTTGGCCGCCGATTCCCGTCCGAAGGTGATCCCAGGCGTTGACGTCCGGCTCGATCGACATGATCTGCGAGGCTGGCGCTTTGGTCGACGACTTGATCATCAGGCGCATGGCACCTGAGTTGAGAGTGGCTGCATGCGACGAGTGCGCGCCTGTCGTCGACGCCACGAATTCACCACTCAAACCGGTCATGTATCCCGTGGCGCGAGCGCGGAAATTGTGGTCGGTCATGTACACGACGTCGACGCCGCACTGCTTGGCCAGGAACAGGTGCAGCGCCCACGACGCATCACCCTCGCTCCAAGGGCCATGCACGTGCATGCCGAGGTTTACCGGAGTGAGTCCGTTGACTGACGCGCCAGCGGCGCTCGCCCCGGATCGACCCGCCACCAAGGCACCGGTCCCCAACGCAGCAACCCCGCCGAGAAGCCCGAACAGGTGTCGCCGGGTAATGTCACCAGAGGGGGCCATACCGAGCAGGGCCTTCGCGACCGCCTCATCGGCTTCGTGGTTCTCACACATGCAGCACCCCCGCCGTTGGGGCAGAGCATAGGCCCGTGACAAAGGCCGACGAACCGCGAGAGATCCCGGCAAACCGGTGTGATCACGGCAGCACAGGCGCAGGCGCTGGGCACCGACTGGTCCAGGTCGTGCCGTCGTCATTGACGCCGAACGCGGAGTGTCCGGCCAGACCGTCGAGCCAGGCGCGCGCGGCTGGACCCATCGCGAAGGCGGCCGTCGCGTAGGGATCCACGTCGGACAGTCGTGGGCCGATGATCGTCACACTGGCCAGACCGGTCGGGGCCAGCCGCGTGTGGGGATCGAGGATGTGCGCGCCACGCTCGGAGGTACCTGACGTGGCTACCGCGATGTCCCTACCTGCGACGACGGTGAGCAGCTCGCCGACCCGGCGCGGGTTCGCGATTCCGACCCGCCACGGCACACCCGGCGCGGCCTCGCCGACGCATTGCACGTCGCCACCGCCGTTCACGCAATGACTCGTCGAACCGGCTGCCACAAGCAGGTCGCTCGCCTGCTCGATCGCCCACCCTTTCACCAGCCCGGACGGGTCGAGCGAGCCGCCGGCGTAGGCCGAGAAGTACCCGTTGGTCACTCTTTCGAGTTCACTGCACCGGTCGAGAATGTCGACGACTTGTCGGTCGCACTGGCCGATTGCCAGCTCACCGCGCGACAGGCGGCTGATCTCGCTGTCATTCCGGTACGTGGAAAATTTCTCGTCGACGTCGTGCAGGAAGCGAACGACGTCGGCAAATCCCCCACCGTCGAAGCCCGGCGTGCGCACGTCGAACGAAAACACCGTGCCCATGACGTGCTCGACGTGTCGAACGGTCGTGATGGTCATTGGATGCCGGCCTTGTCCAGCGCGCTCTGCAGTGACTGGACGTAACCTGCACTGGTGTAGCTCGCCCCGGAGACGGTGTCGATCTGCGCGCTCTGGGCAGAAAGGGTCTCCTGCAACAAGATGGGCGCGGCATCGCTGTTGATCTGCTGCGATCGTCCGTCGTAGGCGGTCAGTTGCAGGAACGAGACGTTCAAGATCTTGGTGCCGGACACTTTTGCTTGCACCTGCACGACGCCATATTGGGTCTGGACGGCGATGCCTGTGACCGTTTTCGTCGACGACGCCGACGACGGGTCCGGGGGCGCGCTCGTGGCCGGGCCGGCTTGGGCGGAGGCGGACGAGCGAGCCGCCGGAAGACCGGCCGACGGCAGCGCGCCGCTCGCCACGGCGTGGCCGTGGGTCTTGAAGCTGAGGAGTGCGACCAGCCCCAACACCGTGCCACAGATCGAAAGCAGTATCCGTTTCATTTTCAGCCGCCTAGAACGTGAATGATTCGTTGTGGATGTGCCGCCGGCGAACGCCACTGCGCCGCAAAGCGGTCTTGGCGGCGGTCATCATGCCCTCGGGACCGCAGACGAATACGTCGTGATGACGCAGGTCCGGCACGAGTCGCTGCAGGCGCTCCGGGGACAGGTGATCCTTGCTGCCCGGGCGCGGCGGGCCGATCAAGTAGTGCACATACGCACCCCGGGCGCGGGCGATCTCGTCCAGTTCGCCGCGGAGCACGAAGTCGGCGGCCGTGTTGGCGCGGTACACGAGGGTGATCTCGCCGGGCGCACCGGGCAGCGTCTCGAATAGCGCCCGCAGCGGCGTGATTCCAACGCCGCCGGCGATGAGCAGGACGTTGCGGTTGCGCCGGCGGGCCGCTGTGAACGAGCCGTACGGACCTTCGGCGAGCACCCGCGTGCCCGGCTGCAGCCCGGACAGTGCCGCGCTGTGGTTGCCAGTGATCTTCACCGTGATCCGCAGCAAGTCGGCCCGTGGCGGCGCCGACAGCGAATAGGGATTGGCCGCCCACCAGAGATCGCGCGTCAGGAAGCGCCAGCGGAAGAACTGACCTGATTCGGCCCGGAGGTCGCTCAGTCGACGGCCGGTGAGATAGACCGAGACGACTCCGGCGCCTTCATCCTGAACACCGACCACGCGCAGTTGGTGCCGTGCTGCTGCCCGGATCGGGGCGATCAGCCGGTACCAGACGAGCAGCACCGCGACGCCGATGTACATGGCCGACCACAGCCAGCGGGCCTTCGTGTTGTTGACGAAGTCAGCGCCGGTGGAGAACTGGTGACTGAACGCGAGCGCCACAGCGAGATAGGTGTAGAGGTGGATGAAGTGCCACGTTTCGTAGCTCAACCGGCGCCGCGCGGCCCGGGCCGACACGACGCCGACCGCGACGAGCAAGCCGACGGATACCGTCGCCATCAGCACGTCGGGATAAGTGGTCAACAGCGTGGTCGTCTGCTCGACGAGGCCAGTGTGAGCGGTGACGGCGTAGCCCCAAATGATCAACAATGTGTGGGCAACGGCCAGGCTGACGGTGTAGCGCCCGCCCATCGCATGCCAGCGCGCCAACCGATCGGTGCCGACTCCGCGTTCGAGCGCCGGCACGCGAGACATCAGGGCCAGCAAGACGATGACCGCGTAGCCCGCGAGGAGGCCGGTGACCCGGCCCGCGCTGGTGAGCCAGTCGCCCAACCCGTGGATGAATACGGTGTCCTGCCACCAGAGCGCCACCACCGCAAGTGCGCCCAGACCGATCGCGGCAAGCGCAACTTCAGGACTCATCCGCGCCCACGGTGCTTGCGAGGGCACGCTGGATCGCCGGGCGGGCGGGCTGAGCGTGGCGGTCACTCTGGCTCCTCATGACTCAAGCTGGTGCTTCGAGCATGAGCGGGCAATCTCTGGAATCGCTCTCAAGGGGATGTGAGGTGATAAGGACTCAGCTGATTGAGAGCAGATTCAGAGCAAAACCACCTCCGGACCCGCCATGCTGGGCGAATGAGCAGCCGGCGAGCCGAGGCGTACCGCGCGCCGTTGACGCGGCCTGACGGCACGCCGATGCGCGCGCTGGTGGTCGACGACGAGCCCAGTCTCGCCGACGTCCTCACCAGCATGCTGCGCTACGAAGGGTGGGACGCCCGCGCGGCCGGTGATGGCGCCACCGCGGTACGAATCGGCCGCGAGTTCGCTCCCGACGCCGTGGTCCTGGACGTGATGCTGCCCGACATCGACGGGTTCGAAGTGCTGCGCCGGCTGCGCGCGGACCACCCCGAGGTCGGCGTGCTCTTCCTAACGGCACGTGACTCCGTCGAGGACCGGATCGCCGGGATAACGGTCGGCGGCGACGATTACGTCACCAAGCCGTTCAGTCTCGAGGAGGTGCTTGCCCGACTCAACGGGCTGGTCCGGCGGGCCGGTCTCGCCGCCTCAGCCGCCGGTGCGCAACTCAGGGTCGGCGATCTCAGCATGCACGAGGACGCGCACGAGGTGCATCGTGCTGGTGCGCAGATCGACCTCACGGCGACCGAGTTCGAATTGCTGCGCTACCTGATGCGTAATCCGGGTCGGGTGCTGTCGAAATCGCAGATCCTCGACCAGGTGTGGAGTTACGACTTCGGCGGCCGCGCCCACGTCGTCGAGCTCTACATCAGCTACCTGCGCAAGAAGCTCGACTACGGCAGGGCACCGATGATCCACACTGTGCGGGGCGTCGGCTACGTCCTCAAACCCGCGCTGAAGTCCGCGACGTGACCCGCGCGCGCCACTGGCTCGCGAGCCGCCGGACGCTCGCCGCGGCCCGGTTCGAGCGCCTGAGCCTGCGCACTCGACTGGTCGCAGTGCTGTTGGCGCTCCTGCTTGCCACGTGCGCGGTCGTCGCGGTTGTCAGTGCGTTCGCCCTTCGCCGGTTTCTCGTCGATCGGCTCGACGAACAACTGCGGGCGGCCGGGCAGCGTTACTCACTCTCACTTGAGCACCCCAACGACCACGACGCCGACAACGGCCAGTTCGCGTCCGTGATCGGTCAGCCCGCCGGTACATTGGGGGGCCGGGCGGCTAACGGTCGGATCACCGCGATCGGCGTCGTTGGCCGCGATGCGGAGATCGAGGACGAGGACCGCGCCGCGTTGGGACAACTGCGTCCCGGTGGCCCTCGCACGGTGCACCTGCCGCATCTTGGCGAATACCGCGTCCTGGCGACTGTGGGACGCGACAATGATCTGTTGATCACCGGCCTGCCCGAGCACGGCGTCGACGAGACGATCAGTCACCTGGCCGTCATCGAGGCGTTCGTTTTCGGCGTCGCCGTGGTCGTGGCGGGCAGCGTCGGGGCGCTATGCGTCCGGCTCTCGCTGCGGCCGTTGCGCCGAGTGGCGAGCACAGCAATGCGGGTTTCCGATTTGCCGCTGGCCAGCGGCGAGGTGGCGTTGTCCGAGCGCGTCCCGAACCCGGGCCCGGGCACCGAGGTGGGACAGGTCGCGGAGGCGTTCAACCACATGCTCGAGCACGTCGAGTCCGCACTGAGCGAACGGCATGCGAGCGAGGACAGACTACGGCACTTCGTCGCAGACGCCAGCCATGAACTGCGCACACCAGTGGCCGTCATCGGCAGTCACGCCGAATACGCGTTGCATACTGCACCGGACCTGCCGGAGCCGGTACAGCAAGCGCTGCGCCGGATCAGTGCCGAGTCCGGGCGGATGGGCCATCTCGTCGAGGATCTGCTCTTGCTGGCGCGGCTCGATGCCGGACGCCCGCTCGCCCGTGACGAAGTCGATCTGACTCGCTTGGTCGTCGACGCGGTGAGCGATGCACGCGTCACGGCGACCGAGCAGCACTGGCAGCTGGATCTGCCCGCCGAACCGGTCACCCTGCGCGGTGATCTACACGCACTGCATCAAGCGCTGTCGAACCTCTTGACGAACGCCCAGACCCATACGCCAGCAGACACGACCGTGGTCGTCACGGTCGAAGGCCCGACCGAGGGCATCGTGACATTGCGGGTGCGCGACGACGGTCCCGGCATCGCGCCCGACGTGCAGCCGCACGTCTTCGAACGCTTCGTTCGCGCGGACAGCGCCAGATCGCATGCCTCCGGGAACGCCGGACTCGGTTTGTCGATTGTGGCCGCCATCGTTCAGGCCCACGGCGGGCACGTCGGCGTAAGGAGCGCGCCGGGCCGAACGGAATTCACGATCTCGCTGCCCGCCGACGGCCATGCCGTTCCGGTACCGATTACAGCGGCACCAGATCAGACGGCGAGCACCTGACAGCCCTGGCTGCGGATCTGATCCAACGCAGCTTCCGAGGCTCGCGAGTCGGTGATCAGGACATCGACCTCCGACATCTTGCACACCTGGGCCAGCGCGATGCGACCGATCTTCGTGGCGTCGGCCAGCACGACACTCGTCCGGGCGCGTTCGCGCAGCACCGAGTTCACCCTGGCGCCGACCGGGTCGTAGTTCGTGCAGCCCGCCTCAGCGTCGACGCCGTCGACCCCGAGAACCGCTACGTCGATGTTGTACTGCGCCATGAAATCCTCGGCGCTCGGCCCGACCGTCTCCTCGCTGCTGTTGCGCACCTCTCCGCCAGCCGCGAATACGCGCAACTGCGGGTTCGCGACAAGGTGGGTGGCGAGGTTGAGCGCGTTGGTTACGACGGTGAGCCCATCGCGGTCCATCAACAGGTGGGCGAACTCGGTCACCGTCGTGCCCCCGGTGGTGCCTATGACCCGGGCGCCGTCCAGAAATTCCAGCGCTCGCCGAGCAATGCGGCGCTTCTCCTCGGTGTCCTGCGCGGTCTTGTAACTCAGCGGCAGATCGTTGAACGACGCGTGCGTCGTGGCTCCGCCGCGCGTCCGGCTCACGAGACGTTGTTTCTCGAGCAATTCGAGGTCGCGTCTGACCGTCGCGGCCGACACCGAGAACTGCGCAGCCAGCGCCGGCACGTCGAGGCTGCCCTTCTCGACGATCGCGGAGACCATGTGGTTCAGCCGCTGTTTGCGTTGCACGGCGCAGAAAGTAACACATAGCGCGCAAGTCAGCGAGCATGAACGCGCATTTTTAAGAGAAGAAGTGCGCGCATCGTGCAGGATACGGCGCAATTTCTGCGCACTTCCTCAGTTTTGCTCAAGAGTCCTTGACCGAACGCGCAGTCGGTGCAAATCTCTGCCTACCTCGAACGGCAAACGTGCACACCGCACCGCTGCGCGAGCGAGGAATGCCCGACGGGAGAGGCGACCGCGGCGGCCGTCCGGCCGCCGCTTTGCACTGAGGAAGGCCTGAACACATGACATCAAAGCGACGCGCGACAACGGCGGTACTGGCCAGCGGCCTCGCGTGCGTGAGCATGATCGTGGCTGGATGCTCGAAGAACAGCGGCAGTGGGTCGAACAAGACCAAAGGCGTGACGATCACGGTGGCGCTGGCGACGACTCCCCCGCCGAAAGCTTCGCTGAACGCCTTTACCAAGAGCACCGGCATCAAGGTGAAGTGGTCGAACACCGACTGGGACAGCCTGCAGACCAAGATCGCGGCCGCCGCCACGGCCAAGACCTACTTCGCCGACGCAACCGACGTGGACTGGTCGCGGGTGGGTCAGCTCGGCAAGCTGAACTGGTTCTATCCGATGGAGAAGTACCTCGACACCAAGGCGTTGGCGACGCAGATGCCGCAGCTGACCTCGTTCAGCGCGAACAATCACGTCATCGGCATTCCCTACGACGCGTCCTTCCTCGTGACGACGGTGAACAAGAAGCTGTTCGCCCAGGCCGGTATCACCACGATGCCGAAGACGATCGCCGAGTACACGGCCGACCTGCACCAGATCAAGGCCAAGGGTGTCGTCAAGTATCCGCTCAACATCCCGTTCGCGGCGGCTGAAGGGCTGTCGACGTACTGGTACCAAACGACGGCCGCGTTCGGTGGGACGATCCTGAACGGTAAGGGCAAGCCGCAGTTCGCCACCTCTGGGTCGCCGGGCTACAAAGCGGCGCAATGGATGGTCGACGCCATCAAGCAGGGACTCGTGCCGCCCGGCAACATCAACGTCGCTGACAGCCAGGGCCAGCAGACCTTGATGGCCAAGGGCGTCGTGGCGACCACGTTCGCCGACTACTCGGGCAACGTCGGCAGCCTCTACAGCGTCCCGGCATCGTCCTCGGTCGTGAACCAGGTGGTCTACCTGTCGACGCCGGGCGCCAGCGGAACCGGCCCGAACATGAGCAACCCCGACGGCATCGGAATCCCGCGGAAGGCCAAGTATCCGGCCGCGGCGGCGAAGTTCATCGACTGGTTCACGTCAGCGAATAACCAGGCGGACTTCGCGGGTGCGAGCGGGCCGAACAAGGTCATGCCGGGCTACTTCCTGCCGTCCCGCCTGGCCGGCATGACCGAGCTGACGCAGAAGGGCAAGCTGATCGGTGGCGCGCAGTTGGCCGACCTGCTCAAGAACAGCTCCAAGCCGGTGTTCCCAGAGGGCGCGCCATCCTGGTACCCGGAGTTCTCGCGGGCGGTCTACACGAACCTGCACGCCGCCGCGACCGGTTCCACGAGTGTCGCCAACGCGTTGAAGGCGATGGCGGATACCGCGAACAGGCTATCGAGCGGTTCATGACTCGGCTCAGTCCACGGCTGCGAACCTGCGCGGTGCGGGTCCGCCGATGACGGCGGGCACGCGCAGCGACACCCCGCCAGAGACTGGATCGACCCGGGGATCGGCGTCGCCGGCGACTAGACGTCGCCGGCGACGCATCGATCCGCTTCCCTACGCGCTCGTCACGCCGCTCGCCGTCTTCATCATCGCGCTGGCGCTGGTGCCGGCCGCGATGACGATCGTCCAGTCGTTCTACCGGGTGCAGGAACTCAATCCCCCGAACAAGTTCGACGGGTTCAACAACTTCCGTCGCCTGTTCAACGACACCGCGGTGCGTTCGAGTATCGGCAACACCGCGCTGTACGTCCTGATCGGAGTGACGCTCTCGACCGTGCTCGGCATCGCCATGGCGGTCACGCTGCAGCACCGCTTTCCGGGACGCTCCATCCTCATCGCCGTGATGATTCTGCCCTGGGCATTACCCGGTGTGGTCGAGGGCATCGTCTGGACCGGGATCTGGGACAGCAACACCGGCCTGCTCAACAGCGCACTGAGCTCGGTCCATCTCATCAACAACTATCACGTCTTCCTCGGCCAGCACCGCTTGCTGACGATCTTTGCCATCGAGCTCGTGCAGGTCTGGCAGATGACGCCGCTGTCGGCGTTGCTGGTGCTCGCGGCGCTGCAGAACATCCCCGGCGACCTGTATGAGGCCGCGAACCTCGACGGGTCGTCGCCATGGGCGACGTTCCGGCGCATCACACTGCCCCTGGCCCGGCCCGGCATCGCGATCGCCATGGTGCAGTCGTTGATCGCCACCCTGAACGTTTTCGACCAGCCGTACGTGCTGAACGGCGCCGCCGCGACCGGTGCATCGTTGACGGAGCAGACCTACTTCATCAGCTTTCAGGACCTCGACTTCGGCCAGGGTTACGCCCTGTCGCTGCTGATCACAGTGGCGACCCTGATCGTCGCATTCGGCGTGGTCAAGCTTGTGTACCGGCCGGTGGACTTCTGATGCCGCGCAAGCGATGGGGTCGGCGCCTGGGCATCATCTTCATCCTGCTGTGGTCCCTGGTGCCCCTGTACTGGGCAGTGAACACCAGCCTGCAGACCGACGCGCAGATCTCGTCGAAGCCGGCCCACTATGTGCCGCCGACGCCGACCGTGCACAACTACCGGTCCCTGCTCAGTGGCAACGGCGACATCCCGGACTCGATTCGCCGCTCGACCGTCAACATCTTCATCGAATGCGGCGCGGCCACCGTCATCACGATCCTGTTGTCCACCCTTGCCGCATACGCGTTTGCCCGCATGAAGTTCCGCGGGCGAAACGTTCTCTTCTACGCGGTGCTGGCCACCATGGCGTTTCCCGCGCAGACGACGTTGATTCCGCTTTACCGCATCATGAGCACGTTCGGCTTGGTCAACACCTACAGCGGCATCGTGCTGGTCTATGTCTCGGGATTCCTGCCGCTCGCGACCTGGATCCTGCACAGCTACATGTCCAGCCTGCCGATCTCGATCGAGGAAGCCGGCCACGTCGACGGAGCCGGCCGCATGCAGGTCCTGTGGCACATCGTGCTTCCGCTTGCCCGGCCGGGCATCATCTCCACGGCGATCATCACTTTCCTGTTCGCGTGGGCGCAGTTCCTCTTTCCCCTTGTCCTGTCCAGCGACCTGTCGACCCAGCCGCTCACCGTGGTCATTGCCGCGTTGCAGGGCCGCCACCTCGTACCGTTTGCCTTGCTCAGCGCAGCGGGGGTGTTCGCACTCGCCGTCCCGGCAGTGATTGCCGTGACCCTCAACCGCTACATCGTCAGCGGACTGCTCAGCGGCAGCGTGAAGTGAACGCCGGCGCACCATGACCGGGCAGACCCGCAACAACGCTGGTTCGACCGTGGTCGCGTTGGACGTCGGCGGCACCGCGATGAAGGGCGCGGTCGTACGTGGCGAAGACCTCGCCGCTGAGTACCACCGCTGGCCGACGCCGCGGGACGCGGGTGCCGACGCCGTGGTCGCAGCCGCGCTCAAGGCGGTCGACGAGCTCCTTGAGCGAGCCGGGAGCGCCGCGGCCGTCGGCGTCGTGGTTCCCGGCCTCGTCGACGAAAGTGCCGGCGTCGCAATCTACTCCGAGAACATCGAGTGGCGTGACATTCCCTTCGTGCAGCTGATCCGCGATCGCACTGGACTGCCGGTGGGTTTCGGCCATGACGTGCGCGCCGGTGGTCGGGCCGAGCGCGCGCTCGGGGCCGCCCGCGGTGCCGACGATTTTCTTTTCATGCCGATCGGGACGGGAATCTCGGGCGCCATGTTCATCGCCGGACGAATGGTGGAGAACAAGTACGCCGGCGAGATCGGCCATATCGACGTCGGATTCGACGTGGACTGCGCGTGCGGCGCCCATGGCTGCCTGGAGGCGGTGGCATCCGGTGCCTCTATCGCCCGGCGCTACGCCCACGCCGGCGGAGCAGCCTTCCCCGGTGCCCGCGAGGTACTGCAGCTGCTCGATCGGGGCGATCCGATCGCTGCGCAGGTATGGGACGACGCGTTGACCGCGCTGGCCCGCGCGCTGGCAACCTATGTCTCGCTGCTCGCCCCGGAACGGATCGTCATCGGCGGTGGTCTGGCGGGAGCGGGCGACGTCTTGCTCGAGCCGCTGCGACATCGGCTGCGGCAGTTGCTCGTGTGGCAGCGCGAACCGGCCGTCGTCGCATCCGCCCTCGGCGACAACGCGGCCTGCCTGGGCGCGGCCTTGCTCGGGCTGCGTGCCGTCAGCCAACCCAGCCCACAACCGGAACACTGAGAAGGAAGACCATTCGTGCCTGACACAGCAAACCAACTCACCCTCGGACGCATCACGGCCGAGGAAATCGCCAGCCAGCCCGACTGTTGGGTGCGCGCTCGTGACCACGGGGCGGCCCAGCCGGCCGGGCTGCCGGGCGCCGGTGAACGGGTTCTCGCACTCGGCTGCGGCACCTCTTATTACGTCGCGGCCGCGTACGCCTGGCTTCGCGAGCAGGGCGGCCACGGCATGACCGATGCCAGGATCGCCTCGGAGGTGCCGGCCGTCTTGCGTGACTACGATCGCGTGATCGCCATCAGCCGGTCCGGCACCACGACCGAGGTCACTCAGGCGCTCAGCACGCTTCCCGCCGGGTTGCCGGTGACGGCGATCCTCGGTCAGCTCGACACTCCGATCGGCGAGGCGGCGACCGACATCGTCGACCTGTCCTATGCCGATGAGCGCAGCGTCGTGCAAACCCGGTTCCCGACCACGTTGCTCACCCTGTTGCGCGCCCAGCTCGGTGCCAGCGACTCCGAGCTGACGGAGCTGATCACGCAGGTCCGGACGGTCATCGAGGCGCGGGCCCTGTCACCGGCGCCGCACCAGTTGGTCGTCCTGGGCACCGGCTGGGCCGAGCCGCTGGCTCAGGAGGCCGCGCTGAAGTGCCGGGAATCCGCCGGCATGTGGGCCGAGGCTTACGCCAGCGGCGAGTATCGGCACGGGCCGATCAGCGTCGCCGGACCGGGGACGCTGGTTTGGGCCCTGACTCCCCTGACGCAGCTACAGGCGGAAACGATTCAAGCCACGGGTGCGTCCGTGCGGCAGGGTTCGCTGGACCCGCAGGTCGAACTGGTCGCCGTGCAGAAGCACGCGGTGGCGTGGGCGGCGGCGGCTGGACGGGACGCCGACCTGCCCGTGCACCTGTCGCGCTCTGTCGTGACCCTGTGACGCCCTGACTGTGTGACGCGCTGACTGTGTGACCGCACGCGACGGTGCCGTCGCTCAGGATGCGACGGCACCGTCGGTGGCGCTCAGCAGTGCGGGGTGTTCGGGCCGACCCGCTTGCCCGGCGCAAGCGCCTTGAGCAGCATGCCGGTTTCCTTGGTGTGCAGCTTCACGAACATCGGCACGTCGGCGAGGGTGACGTGGTAGTTGTGCACGTCGGTCGGGCCAGCGAGCACGCACCGGTGCCGGACGTCGTACCACTGACCGGCCGGGACGTGAACGTTACGGCTCGTCACGTCTGCCAACACCGGCGCCGCGAGCAACGAGTCGCCGAACAGCCACTCGTCGTTGATCGCGTATGACTTCTGGTCGCCGGGGTAGTTGAAGAAGATCGGCTTCATGATCGGCTCCCCGCTTGCGACGGCGCGGGCGACCTGCTTCATGAGGTACGGCCACAGCCGTTCGTGCAGGTGGATCGCGTTGCGGTAGAGATCGATCGTCTGCTGGTCGTAGCGCGTCGGATTGACCGAGCCCATCATCAACGGCGTGAGCGCTTCGGCCTGCGCCCACCGGACCAGCACCGGCTTGGTCGGGCTGGTCGGCGGGTCGGAGCCGTCGGAGCCGCCGATCATGTCCATCTCGGTGAACGGGTAGCCGATGGTCGAGATGGCCAGCGCCTGGTGCGCCGCCGCCTGCAGGCCGTCCCAGGTGGAGTCCTTGTCGATCGAGTCGGTGGCGAAGCCGTAGCGTTGGGTGCCGGTCCAGGCCGTGGTGATCATGCCCTGACCAGTGAGGTTGTACTGGTCGATGAAGTCGAGCCCGATCCGCAGGTAGTCCATCTTGGTGAGGCCGGGGTAGGGCTTGCACTTCGGGTCGTAGATCTGGGTGTCGAACTTCCAACCGTCGATGCCGTACTTCTTCGCCAGCGCATCAATCTGACCCTTGAGCCACGCACGGGCCTGCGGGTTCCCGAAGTCGACCAGCCCGGGATGGGAGCTGCTGCCGCCGCCGAACCAGGTGGTGGCGCAGGAGCTGTTCGATCCGAACGGGATCGGGTTGCTGACCGCCTTGAGCAGGTAGCCCTTCGCATCGAGGGTCGGCCAGAGGACGGAGGCCCGGCGGCCGTCGCGGTTGTCGTAGAACGTGTCCCACAGGCCGAAGTCGAAGCCCATCTTGTGGACCTGGTCGACCATCGCCTTCGGGTCCGGGAACTTCGCCGGCAGATTGAATACGTGGTCGGCGTAGCCGGCGGCCCAGCCGTCGTCGAGCTCGACGGTGTGGCCGGGCAGGTGGTTGTCGACCAGGCTCTGGGCGTAGTGCAGGAAGCTGGCCTGGGTCACGTCCAGCGCCAGGTCGCCCCAGCTGTTCCACATCGGGGTCTTGTACTGCAACGGCGTGGTGTCGCTGCGCCGCGGCTTGCCCGCGATGCCGACATAGTCCTGGTAGACCGCGCGCGGTGTCGATTCCACGAACACCGTGGCGTCGTAGGTGCGGGCCTCGCCCACCTCAGTGGGAGCGCCCACGTCGCTGTCGTTGGAGTGGGTGCTGTTGGTCACCAGCAGGCTGGCCCGGCCACTGTTGCCGACGTTGATCTGCACGTTCATGACCTTGTCGGTGTCGACCCAGATGCCGGCCGCGGACCGGGTGAACCAGAACGGGTTGTGCACGAAGTAGGAGAACGGGCCGACCTCGTTGTCGTTCACTTGCCCAGAGCTCAGCGGCCAGGGTTGGTCACCGTACGGCGCACCCTGGTCGTTCTCGACGATGCCTTCGCCGTACCAGTCTCCGGCCGATGTGAGCGCATAGTCACCGCCGACCGCGGACACCACGCGGCGTTCGTTGTCCACACGCCAGTGCACTCGGTACCGATCGGCCTGCGGCGTCACGCTGTAGCTCACGCCGACCCCCGGGTCGGTCGTCGCCAGGCGGAGGGTGAGCACTCCGCCGTGCCACCGTGCGGAACTGACATGGGTGGCGCGGTAGGACGTCCCACCGGCCACGAACCTCAGCGCCGCGGCGGTCGTGCTGGTGCCCGTCGTGGCCAGTACGGTCCGGTGGTCACGAACCGTTGTCACCTGGAACGGGCTCTTCGCGATCACAACGCTGTAGCCCGGAGCGCCGAACGCGGCCGACCGCGTCAGGACCAGCGAAGTTCCGCGGTCGGCGAAGTGAGTGACCCCTGGCCCGCCCGCGGGATTCGCCGCGGCGTCGTGCGCCCGGGCGGGAGCCGAGATCCCGAGCACGACGACCACGCCGGCCAGCAGCGGCACCGCCCTGCGCAACGCGGAGACCCGCCTACGCGACGGCCGGCGGGGGGCTCGGACTACCCGCTCACGACTCATTGCGCTCACCCCTTACGCAGCGGTCGACCCATCCGGGCCCGACCGGGCAGCGAGACCGGTCACTCAGTAGTGCCCCGCTGAAGTGACCGTTCCAGATCGGTATGTGGCAAGTTAGAGCAGAAACGAGCAGCCGGTCAAGACCATATCTGCGCAGATGCCCGATTTACTGGCCCAGGCGATAATTCCGCGCTAGGCGGGCGGTATCCGCAGGTCGGCGGCGTTCAGCGGCTCGCGGCCCTGGGGCTGGCTGGGGCGCGCAGTAAGCGGCTTGACCGGCCGGACGGACAGCACGACGGGCTCGGCCGTGGTCAACGTGAACGACTCGCCGCAGTGCACCAGCTCGACCTGGCAGTCGGCGCCGTCGTCCAGCGCATACGTGACCTCGTCGCCCGCGACGGTGACCCTGATCCGAGTGCCACGCCAGTGGACACCGAATGAGAAACCGTTCCAGCCCGGGGCTGGCTGCGGGTGGAACGACAGTTGGCCACCGTTGTCGCGCATGCCACCGAAGCCGGCGACGATGGCCAGCCAGGTGCCGGCCAGTGAGGCGATGTGCAGCCCGTCGCGCGAGTTGTGGGCCAGGTCGTGGAGGTCGACCAGCGCAGCCTCAGCGAGGTAATCGGCCGCCAGCTCCACCTGACCGACTTCAGCCGCGAGTACCGCCTGCGTGCATGCCGACAGCGACGAATCCCGCACCGTCAACGGCTCGTAGTAGGCGAACGCGCGGGCCTTCTCTTCGAGGGTGAACATGTCGCCGCACCACTGCATGGCCAGAATCAGATCCGCCTGCTTGATCACCTGTTTGCGGTAGAGGTCGAAGTACGGCGCGTGCAGCAGCAGCGGATAGCCGCCCGTCTTCGCGCTTTCCGCGAAGTCCCAGACATCGTGGTCGGTGAAGTCGGTGTCCTGCTTGTGCACCTGCAGGTTCTCGTCGTAGGGAATCGCCACCTCCGACGCCGCGCGCCAGGCGGCGGTCTCCTCGTCGGTGACACCCAGCGCGGCCGACTCGAATGGCCAGCGCCCAACGGCGTCCGCCGCGGCGAGCAGATTCAGCCGCGCCATCAGGTTCGTGTAGACGTTGTCGTCGACGATGGCGCTGTACTCATCGGGCCCGGTGATGCCGTCGATGTGGAAGTAGCCGTCCGCGCCGTGGAACCCGAGCGAGATCCACAACCGGGCGGTCTCGACGAGCAATGCGAGCCCGTGATCACGTTCGAAGTCATGATCGCCGGTCCAGCTCACGTAGCGGGCGGCGGCTACCGCGATGTCGGCGTTCACGTGCATCGCCGCCGTACCGGCGGGCCAGTAACTGGAGCATTCCTGGCCGCGGATGGTGCGCCACGGAAACGCGGCACCCTTGACGTGCACCGTCTCGGCGCGTTGCCGGGCGAGGTCCAGCGTCGACCAGCGCCACCGCAACGCATCGGCGGCCGCATGCGGGACGGTGGCCGTGAGGACCGGCAGCACGAAGCTCTCGGTGTCCCAGAACGCGTGCCCGTCGTAGCCCGGCCCGGTGAGCCCTTTCGCGGCGATCGCCCGTTGCTCGGCCCGCACCGCCGCTTGGAAGGTGTGGAACAACCCGAACCGAACCGCCTGCTGCACGGCCGGGTCGCCGTCGATCTGCACATCGGCGCCCTGCCAGAACGTGTTGAGCGCGCTTCGCTGGTCGAGGACGAGTTGGTCCCAACCCGTCTGCACGCCCGACGTCAAGGCGGCACCGACCTGATCGCGCAGAGCCGGCACCGAACGCTGACTCGACCACCCATACGCCACGAACTTGGTGAGGGTCAACCGCTGGCCGGGTTCCAGCCGGGTGCCAACACTCAGCCGGGCCCAGTCGTCGTGCACGTCGAGTTCGTCGACGTAGTCGGTCTCGCACTCGATCACGTTCTGCATGCAGGCCGCCATGCGCAACTTGCTCGAGCGGGTGCGATGCATGAGCAGCGCCCGAGTGCCCTCGCCCATCTGCTCCTCAGGCACGAGCGGACTGGCCAGCGCGGCTGCCACCCGCGGGTCACCGGACCGCGCCGGGACCTCCTCATTGGCCACCAACTCGGACTGCACAACGACCCGCGCCGGTTGCCCGACGGCCTCGACCTCGTAGCGAATGGCCACGATCGAACGCTGGGTGAACGACACCAGCCGCGTCGTGCGCAGGCGGATGCGCTGACCCGCCGGCGAGATCCATTCCACGACGCGGCGCAGGCGGCCGCCGCGAAGATCGAGGATCCGCTCGTGATGGCGCAGCTCGCCGTAACGGATGTCGAACGGCTCGTCGTCGACCAGTAGCCGGATCACCTTGCCATTGGTGACGTTGACGATCGTCTGCCCGGACTCGGGATAGCCGTAACCCGCTTCGGCGTACGGCAGTGGCCGGCTCTCGAAGAACGAGTTCAGATAGGTGCCCGGCAATCCGAACGGCTCGCCCTCGTCGAAGTTGCCGCGCAGCCCGATGTGTCCATTGGACAGTGCGAACAGCGACTCGGACTGGGCGAGCAGATCGAAGTCGATGCCGTACTCGCGCACATGCCACGGCTCGACCGGAAAGCGCGACGACCAGGTCACAGCAGCTCCTCCAGGTCTCGTACGACAACGTGGGCGCCCTGTGCCCGCAGGGCCTGTCGGTGGTTCTCGTCGAGACGGTTCACACCAACGACGTAACCGAACTGCCCGGCCCGCCCAGCCTGCACCCCGGCGATCGCGTCTTCGAACACGGCGGCGGCAGCCGGCTCTACCCCCGCGAGTCGCGCACCGGCGAGGAAGGAGTCTGGTGCCGGCTTCCCGCGCAGATGCTGCTCGCCGAGGGTGACGCCGTCGACTCGGCCCTCGACCAGCTCAGCCAGGCCGGTCACTTGCAGGACGTCCGCGGTGTTCGCACTCGACGACACGACGATTCGGCGTAGTCCCGCGTCACGAGCGGCCTCGAGGTATCGCCGGGAGCCGGGATACACCTCCACGCCGTCGTCGTGGATGCGTTGCAACAACAGCGCATTCTTGCGATTGCCCACGCCGAACACGGTCTCGGTGGTTGCGCTGTCGTCCGGGCTGCCCTCCGGCAGGGTGACACCTCGTGAGGCGAGGAAGTCGCGGACGCCGTCAGCACGGGGTTTGCCATCGACGTAGTCGGCGTAGTCCTGGTCGCTGAACGGCCGTTGTCCACGTGGTGCGAGGAACTCGTCGAAGGTCTGAGCCCACGCCTTTCGATGTACCGATGCAGTGTCGGTGAGGACGCCGTCCAGGTCGAACAGGCCGGCGGTCACGGCGGCTGGCAATCCGAGCATGCCTGCATCGTCCCCCACAACGCAGTCACCGGACGCGTGGAGCGGCCAGGACACGACAGCGATCCTGGAGCGGCCAACGACGAGTTCAGCCGGCTGTGTCCGTCCCGTCCCCGTCAGCCCGGCCGGCCGCGTCGCGCATCTCGAACGCGTCGGAGGCCCACTCCCCCAGCTCGTGGGTCACCTCACGCACCGCACCGGCGATGATCGCCGCGATCCGTCCGACATGCGAAGCCGCTGACTCGGTGAGGACCTGCAGGGTGTCCTTGCCGATCTCCACCTTGCCGACCATCGGTATGCCTCGTCTCGGTATGCCATCAGGCGTGGACTCGGGCTGCCAGTGTTTCAGTGCAGCTTCGTACACTCAACACCGAAGCGTGGGCCATGCTGCACCTCTCAGAGCCATGCCGCCTGACCTCGGTGACTTCGCACCCGAGCAATCAGGGTGCACGCGCGTACTGTCTTGGCTGTGAGCGAGGCGGTGGGCCGGACGGCCAGTCGGGCCCAACGCAAGGAGCGCACCCGGCAAAATCTGCTCGACGTCACGCTCGCGCTCATCGCGCACCGCAGCCTGGCCAGCATCAGCCTGCGCGAGGTGGCCCGGGCCGCCGGGATCGTGCCCACCGCCTTCTACCGCCACTTCGAGTCCATCGATGCCCTCGGTGTAGAACTCGTCGACGAGAGCATGCGACCGCTGCGGCAGATGATCAGAGACGCCCGCCGGGGCGCGGTGGGTAAAGGCGACATCATCACCGGAACGGTCGAGATCCTGGGCCGGCAGGTTCGCGACCACCCCGCGCAGTTCCAGTTTCTCAGTCGCGAGCGCTATGGAGGCGTGACCGCTGTTCGCCGGGCCATCGCCACCGAGCTGAGGCTGTTCACCAGCGAGCTCACTATTGACCTGGCCCGGATGACAGCCGGCTTGGACTGGAGTTCGGACGACCTGGAGATGGCCGCGGACCTGATGGTCTCCACGATGCTCGCGGCCGTCATGGACCTGCTGGAGGTCGACAAGCGCCACGCCGAGGACGAGCAGGTCGTGCTGGAGCGGGCCGAGCGGCAGTTGCGCCTGATCACCCTCGGAATGAGCGTCTGGCGCAGCGACCGCTAGCTGGCCTGGGCCAAGCCCGCCGCCACCTCGTCAATCACCCCGGCGAGTTCGATGTCAAGATCGGTGACCCCGCCCGCGCTGTGCGTGGACAGGACGGCGTCGACCCAGCGCCAGTGCAGCGCGAGGTCCGGGTGGTGATCCATCGCTTCGCAGCGCGGCGCGAGCAGGTTGATGAACTCGACCGCGGTCGGGAAATCCGCGAACTCGATCGAGCGTTCCAGCTTCTCGGGCGTGCCCGCCCACCCCGCGTGCAGCGAAGCGAGCCGGGCCTCGATCTCGTCCTGGCTGAGCCGTTCTTGCGACATGCCACACACTCCGATCAGTCGACATTCAGGGCCACCGTAACGAGGGCGTATAGCCTCAGTTGTTGTGACCGACCGGTTGGTATGGATCGACTGCGAGATGACCGGGCTTGATCTGCGCCGCGACGCCTTGATCGAAGTGGCGGTATTGGTCACCGACGCCGACCTGAACCTGCTCGACGAGGGCCTGGACGTCATCATCCACACCCACGACGACGTGCTCGACACGATGGTGCCGTTCGTGCGGGACATGCACGCCACCTCGGGCCTGACCGACGAGGTGCGGGCCTCGACGGTGACGCTGGGCGAGGCCGAGACGATGGTCCTGGACTACATCAAGCACCACGTCCCGGAGCCGAAGTCCTCGCCGCTGTGCGGCAACTCGATCGCCACCGACCGCGGCTTCCTCGCCCGCGACATGCCGGTCCTGGACGAGCACCTGCACTACCGAATGATCGACGTTTCCGCTATCAAGGAGCTGGCCAAGCGCTGGTACCCCCGCGTCTACCAATCGCAGCCCGCTAAGGGACTGGCCCACCGCGCGCTGGCTGACATCCGCGAGAGTGTCCGCGAGTTGGCGTTCTACCGGCAGACGCTGTTCGTACCGCTCCCTGGCCCGTCCAGCGAGGAAGCGCGCAACGCGGCAATTGCCATTCTCGGGGCCGCGGACGGCCAGGTAGACTGAGCCGGCTCGGCGAGTGATCGCCGGACATGGTGGGTGTAGCTCAGCTGGTAGAGCGCCGCGTTGTGGTCGCGGATGTCGCGGGTTCAAGTCCCGTCACTCACCCCAATAGGGCGCTGGTGATGGCGCGCGCCAGCCAGTCCGCGTACCGCTCGAGTGGCCAGCCCTACGCCAGTGACCGCCAACCTCTCCTCCGCCGTGTCGGCCGACCCGATCTCCGTGGCGGTGCGCACCATTCACGCCATGGCCGACGGCAACCGAGCCGAGTCCGATCTGCTGTACCACCCGGACGCGGTCGACCGCGAGAACCGGATGCAACCGCCGTCGTCACGGGTCTCCGGCCCAGCCGGCTTCTACTCGACCGCGCTGTGGTTGAAGGCCGCGTTCGCCAGCCTGCACTACGAAATCCACCACGGCATCGCGGACGACAATCTGGTCGCGGTGAGCTCGACGATGAACGGGCGGCACGTCGACCCCTGCGCCCTCTACACCGATGACGCCACGGTGGACAGCGTCTGTCCGCCGACGGGCAAGACGTTTGCCATAACCCAGTCTCACTGGTTCCGGATCGAAGACGGTCGGGTTGGTGAGCACTGGGCGAACCGTGACGACATCGGGATGGCCAACCAGCTCGGCTGGATTCCCCCCTACGCCCGCGTACTTGTTCAAGATGGCCCGCGCGAAGCGACGGGCTCCGCGGTCTAGATCCGGCTCTGACCCGCGTGGGGCCGCCCGTCGTGTCGAGCGGGTTCCGTGTCGTGCAAGTGGTAATACCGACTTGTGCCAGAAAGCTCAGCGTCGACGCTCGACGACGTCCCGTCGGCATCCGCACTTCGGCCGCACTGGGGCCAACGGATCGGTCTGAGCATTCTGCTGATCTTCGTGGTCCTCGGTGCCTTCGGGGTGTTCGGCGTGCACAGCGGGACAAGCACCCGCAGCAGCAACGGGTACACGCTCTCGGTGACCTACCCGCGGACCGCGCGCGCCGGCCTCGACGTCCCGTGGCGGGCGCGGGTACATCGCGCTGGCGGTGTGAATGCCGACATCACGCTCGCCATCAGCTCCGTCTACTTCCGGATGTTCGAGACCCAGGGTTTCTACCCTGACCCGGACAGTGCCACCAACGACGGCGACTACGTCTACATGCACTTCACCGGACTGCGGCCGGGACGGGACTTCGTCCTCGAGTACGACGCCTACATCCAGCCGGCCAGTCAGATCGGCAAGTCGGCAACAGTGCGGCTACTGGTCGGCGGCCGGGAAGTCGCCCGCACGTCGTTCCACACCTGGTTGGTGCCGTAGTGGAGATCGTCTTCCGAGCCCTGTTCATCTTCGGGTTCCTGTGGTTCATCACCCGCGTCACGGGCCGCTCGACGCTCGGCGAACTGAGCACGTTCCAACTGCTGCTGTACGTGACTATGGGCGACCTGGTGCAGCAGTCGGTGACGCAGCAGGACTATTCGGTGACGTCCGCCGTGCTGGCCGTCGGCGTCTTCGCGCTGCTTACCGTGGCGATCTCCTGGGTCAACAGTCGATCGCGCCGGCTGCGGCCGATCACGCACGGCATCCCCGTCGTGATCGTCGCCGACGGCGAGCCGATCATGGCCGTGATGCGGTCCGAGCGCGTTTCATTCGACGACCTGATGAGCGCCGCCCGCCAGCAAGGCGTGGAGCGCTTCGCCGACATCCGCGTTGCCGTCCTGGAGACCAACGGCCGGATCTCATTCTTCACCGGCGATCGCTCGTCCGAAGGCGCTCCGGAGACACCCAGCATCGGCTAGCGCGGCGTCTCCGCGCGCCTCGGTTGCCCGGATTGTGGCCGTCGGTCGCGTGCTAAAGTTCGTTCTCGGCCCACCCCGGTGGGCCGGTCTTTTGTACCGCGCCGCTAGCTCAACTGGCAGAGCAGCTGACTCTTAATCAGCGGGTTCGGGGTTCGAGTCCCTGGCGGCGCACCACCCTCTAGCCCCGCAATTTCGGGGGTTTCCAGTCTGACGACTACTCATCACAGATGATCTTTGTCCATGGGATCGTCGATGAGTAGGTCTCGTCAGCTCTCACACGGCAAGTGTTCCCGAGTTGTCAAACATCCGACTTTGCCGCGAAGAGCGCGCAAGCGTCGGCCTCACAAGTGGTTCGCCGGATAGCGCAGGTCCGACGAGCTATGCAACGCAGAACTCGTTGCCCTCCGGATCGGCCAGCGTCACGTGATGGTCGTCCACACTCCAGAGCACACTGGCCCCAGCCCTGACCAGCCGGTCGACCTCGGCCTGCACCACGGCGCCACGCATCTCAGGTGATGCTTCGGCGGTAACCCGCAGGTCGATGTGAAGCCGGTTTTTCGCCGTCTTCGACTCCGGGACGGGCAGAATTGACAGCCGCGGCGCGATGCCGCTCGGGTCGATCAACCAGGCCGCACCGATCGGGTCATCGTCGGCGATCTGCTGCCCGAACGATCGAATCCAGTCGCGGCGGCTGGTGAACGGCACTGGCGGTGGCTCGTCCACGTATCCGACCGCAGTTTTCCAGAACTCGGCCAGGCGCTCGGGATCGGCAGCGTCCATCGTCAGGTCCAGGCGGGTCAGCATCAGTCGCACGCTAGTAGGCAGCGCACGTACGTGCCATCGTTGCGCGTGCGAACGTCCTTGGATTGCGGCATGCCGTTGTCATGGTGCATTCGGCCCCGCGTACAGCCGTCGATCTCGCGCACCGCACCTCGGAACGCCGACTCGCGTAGATGAATCCGTAAGTGCACTGTCGAGCAGATGGGTCGTGAACCCCCGCACTCGACCACGACGCCGAGGGCGCCACACCGTGCGATGCTGGACAGATGGTGTTCAACATGAACGTCGGCGGCGGGCAGTCGATCTTCGCCCAGGCCTCCTCGCGGGTGAACGAACTCGATGCAGAACTGCGCGACAAGCACACCGGCAAACCCGCGGAGGACATCAAGCCACTAGCCATCCTCGCGCTCCGGCGCATTGGCGTCAGCCTGTCTGACGCGGAGCTGGTGGCGTACGCGGACGCGATCTCCCGCGGCGAGACGTACCAGTTCCGCCTCAGCTGACGCGCGCTGACGCATTGAGCTCTGGACGGCGCAGACAGTGAGTCCGCAGCCGCCGGATCCCTTGTCGTCGGTGTCGCCCAGGTCTAGCATCCGAGCCGCGACACCCGGTGCCCACCGCATCGATTCAATTCTCGGAGGCGTCATGCTCGCCAGTGGCACGGTTACCGCCAACATTCCAGCCAGTGACCTCAAGAGGGCGCGCGACTTTTACGCCGACAAATTGGGCCTCACGCCATCCGCCGAGATGGAGGGCGTCATGTTGCTGTACAACACGGCCGGTGGCTCGACGTTCAGCGTCTACCAGACCGATTACGCCGGGCTGGCCAAGCACACCATCGCTCAATGGCACGTAGACGACGTGGACGAAGAAGTGCGGAACCTCAAGGCCAAAGGCGTCACCTTCGAGCGATACGACCTGCCAGGAGTCGAATGGAACGACGATGTCGCGTCCATCGAAGGCATGGGAAAAGCCGCCTGGTTCAAAGACAGCGAAGAAAACATCCTGTGTGTCGACTCAGGCCTACCTGAAGGCTGATTCACGCAGTCGCCAGGCGCAGGAACCGTCGATCTAACGCGGCGGACAAAGCGCGGCCGCCCCGTTCAGCGTTCGGCTTGTGCGTGCGGAACCAATCCTACGGACGCCCAGGAGCAGCCGCGGGGCCACTTCGCCGCCACATTCCCGGTCGTGGAGCGCCACCGGTTGTCGTTCTGACATGTTCGCCTCCTCGCCCGAAGAGCTCGAGACCCTGCTCGAGGACGCGGTCTTGCTGGGCGACGAAGCGGCCGTTGCGTCCCTGTTCGACCCTGGAGCTGTTTTTGTTGCTGGGCCACTTGTCACGGGTCCCAAACGGATACTGGCCGAGCTGGCCAAGCTCGGGTACGTGGCAACCACCCGTACCGTTACCGTGCGGCGCGACTCTGCCATCGTCGTCGGCGACCAGGCCGTCAATGTCGCAGTCCGTACGCCCCACGGGGCATGGCGACTGGTCGCCACGATCGTGCGGCATGAAACGTCAAACAACTCGATCTGACCGGACGGACACGGACCCTCTCGTGAAGCCGGGGCGAAAGCGTCTCCCAGTGCACCCGTATCGGCGGTCTCTTGATCTGCGGGTTCGGGGTTCGAGTCCCTGGCGGCGTCTCACGCTGTAACACCGCGCGTCCAACACCGATGGGACGTCCCGGGATGGCGTCACCTGCTGCTGCGACCTAGCCCGCGGCCCGTGCGCCGCGCAGGCTCGGTGCTGTCAACCGAGACGCAATTCGGCGCCTCCGCGTCGATACATCGAAAGGACGAACCACAATGAACGCCCTGACCCGCATGGTCACAACGGCTGCGACGTCGGCCATGCTCGCCGGCGCCACACTCGTCGGCACCGCGTTCGCACCATCGGCCAGCGCAGCTTCGCCGGCAGCGGGCGTACAGCCGATGACGTACGCCAGCACGACCCTGCACCTGCCGGACGGCAAGCGCACTGCCGTGGTGGCGAAGACCTGGTACAAGAACGCCAACGGCAAGTACCACGGTCACTACAAGTTCAGCGCCGCCAGCCACGGCGTGAGTGTCTACGCGGTCCTGTGGACGAGCGACAAGACCAAGTACCTCGCCACGGAGAACTACGCCTACGCATACGCCAACGAGTCCAGAGTGCAGTTGTTCGCGTGCTACAACGCCGTCGCTAACGGCGAGGACTGTAGCGGTACGTGGTGACAGCTGCGCGTCAGGCCCGCTGCAGGCGGGCCTGACGCCTGAACCGCGGGGCCGGACCCGACGGCGCGGTTACGGGGCGCGGTAGGTGCCCGTCCAGGCCAGCCGCCAGGTGTTCGGGCCGATGTAGCCGTTGGGCACGAGCCCGTTCAGTCGCTGCAACTGCTTGACCATCCGCCGCGTGTTCGGCCCGTACTGCCCCGTACCAACCGGGAAGAACCCACGAGCATGCATCCGATCCTGGAACACCTTGATGTGCGAGCTGGTCTCGCCGTACTGGTACCAATGCGACCCACCCGGGAACGCCGGGATCTTGGGTGTCGGCGCTGACGCAGACGCCGAATACCGTCCGGTCCAGGCGAGCCGCCAGGTGTTCGGGCCGATGTAGCCGTTGGGCACGAGCCCGTTCAGTCGCTGCAACTGCTTGACCATCCGCCGCGTGTTCGGCCCGTACTGCCCCGTACCAACCGGGAAGAACCCACGAGCATGCATCCGATCCTGGAACACCTTGATGTGCGAGCTGGTCTCGCCGTACTGGTACCAATGCGACCCACCCGGGAACGCCGGGATCCGCGACGACGCTGAGGAGGTGCTGGTCGGGAAGTGGATGTCACTCGTGCGACCCGAGCCGGCATCGCGGTCATTGTGCAATCCGAGGATCGCTGCACACTGCCACGGTTGCCAACCCCGTTCGCGGTAGAGCATGAGCGCGCGGGCATCCTGTTCGGCCTTGCTGGCGCGATTCGGGTATCCCTTCCCGCCCACGCCGCGCCAGGTGGGAAGGTCGAACTGATAGGCGCCGTAGTGGTCGTTGCCGGTATCGATGGCGTAGTTGTTGCTCGATTCGCACACTCGCAGCCGGTACCAGGATGTGCCCGACGGGTCAGCTGAGGCGCTCCCGGCACTCACCGCCAGCCCGACCCCGGCTGTCATGATCACCAGCGCGCCGAGCGCGACCAGTCGGCCAGGGCGGACCCCCGATCGTGTCGCGGCGGGTGCTCCCTCTGCCGCGGCGTTGTCGCGTTCCCAATCGGCGAAGAACGACACGCTTCCGCTTGTGGCGCCAACAGCCATTGCCGGGTTCCTTCCGTCGGCCGCCGATACCGCGGCATGGGCCGGCGCGACACGGTTTCGCGCATTCAACCCCGAAACTCACCTGCAACAACCGTCACACAGATCTCTTACTGACACAAGGGAAACTTCCATACCACAGCGTGTCGTGCCCCGTTTCGGTGTCTTCGGTGGTATTAGCCGGATCCAGCGAACCGGGTGCGTCCACCGGCGCGTGCGCCGAGGCTTACCGCCGGGCGGCCGAAGCCCTACATTCGTACGGGTCTCGGTCAGCCCTCACCGGCCGGGCGAATCGGATCACCATGATCTGGAACGGGGTCGCTCGATGCGGATTCTGGTGTTGGGCGCCGGCTTCGGCGGCCTGGAACTGACGGCCCGCCTGTCAGAGGCACTCGGTGACGACGCCGAGGTCGTGCTGATCGACCGTGCCGACGGCTTCGTGTTCGGGTTCTCCAAGCTTGACGTGATGTTCGGGCGCACGACCGCGGCCGCCGTACACCACTCCTATCGCGACGTGGTCAAGCCCGGCGTGCAATTCGTCCAGTCCACGATCCGCAGCATCGATCCCGAACAGGTGCGCATCGAGACGGATGCGGGGCCGTTCCATGCCGACGTGATGGTGGTCGCCCTCGGCGCGGACCTGCACCCGGCGGCGACACCGGGCCTCGTCGAAGCCGGGCACGAGTTCTACACCACGGCAGGAGCGCTCGCCGCCGCCGACGAACTCGAACGATTCGCCGGTGGGCGGGTCGTGGTTGGAGTGACCTCAACCCCATTCAAGTGCCCACCCGCCCCGAGCGAAACGGCACTGCTGGTGCACGACTTCCTGGCCGCACGCGGGCTTCGCGAAGCGAGCGAGATATCCCTGGTCATGCCGCTCGGCGCGCCCATTCCACCATCGCCAACCGCGTCGCACGCCCTGCGCGAGGCCTTCGCCGAACGTGGCATCGCCTGGTGCCCAGAGCGAGTCGTGCGCTCGCTCGACCCGCAACGCCGGGTGGCGGCGCTTGCCGACGGCGACGAGATGCCCTTCGACCTATTCCTCGCCGTGCCGGTGCACCGCGCGCCGCAGGTGGTGCAGGAGTCCGGGATGTGCGTCGACGGGTGGATCCCGGTCGACCAACACACCCTCGAGACCTCCTACCCCAATGTGTACGCCGTCGGCGACGTCACCAGCGTGGGGACGCCGAAAGCCGGCGTCTTCGCCGAACGGCAGGCGGCGGTCGTAGCCGACGAGATCGTCGCCCGATATCGCCGGACTCAGTCCACGTCGTCGTACGACGGCCGGGGAATTTGCTACATCGAATTCGGTAACGACCGGGTCGCTCGCGTCGACGTCACCTTCCGGGCGGGCCGACCCCCCTCTGGCCAGTACGACGACCCCTCCGAAGTACTGGCGGCGGCCAAGGCGGAATTCGGCTCAAGCCGCGTACGACGCTGGTTTGGGCGCGAGTGGGTGGCCTACTGATCATCGCCTCGTTACGGCATCACGGACGACGGTCACCGGCCATTGCGCACGGCGGACGAGCAGCGCGGCGAGCGATGGGTTGACATTCCGTCGGGCCGATTCGGGAACCGTTCGGTGCCGTCGTGTCCGATCTATTCAGTGGGCGGACTGGACGATGAGAACGATCGCCGCGAGCGCGTTGAGGGCGGCGTGAACGAGGATGCCCGGGGTGAGCCGGTTGGTGAGCCGGACGAGGACGCAGTTGGTCAAGGCCATAGCACCGACGGCTCCGGCCAGCGTCAGTGCGCCGGCCAGGGTTCGGGTTTCGTAGGTGTGGAAGGCGGCGAATATCGCGGTCGACGCCACCGCGGCGGGCCAGAACCCGAAGCGAGTCGTGAAGGTGCGCAGGAGCAGTCCGCGGAACATGAGTTCCTCGATGGGTGGTGCGCAGATAACGGTCACGGCGATGAGTACGACGATGACGGCGATCGACGTGCTGTGCAGGTGCACGTTCTGAGCTTGTTTCGCCGCGTGGCCGCCGGTGAATGCGTTCGCGACGCCGGCCACGACGGCGCGGGCGACGAAGGCGATACCGAGACCAGCTGCGGCGTACTTGATGTCGGCTAGAACCGGGCGGCGCCATCCGAACGCCGGTCCCCATCCGCCGTACCGGGTGGCGATGTCCCGTCCGGCCCACCAGATCGCGAGCACCAACAGGCCTTGGACGACGAGGTTGCCGCCGATCGTGAGGGCGAGCTTGCCGTCGAAGGTCTGTGGTCGGATCAACCTGGTGGCCACGTAGCCGGCGACGACCAGCATGAGCAGCGCTGCGCACGGTAACGCCGCGACCCGCCAAGGCCAGGGCTTCGGATCCTGGGCGCGCATGTGCTGCATCGCTTGGTCCAGCGGCGGCTCCGGGAGACCGGCCGCCGGGCCCGGCGGAGGCTGCAGTTGCGCAGCCGTACCGCTGGCCGGTGGTGGCCTAACCGACATGGAAGTAGACGCTTCCGCCGTTGTGTTTTGCCGTGGCCAGGAGAATCACGAACAGCGCGATGTCCACGACGCCGAGAATGATCCCGGCCAGCGCCATGTTGCGGTGCGGCGCTCCGCTCTTGGCCCGCGACAGCCCGATGCCACCGAAGATGATGGCCAGCGGACCGAGGACGACAGCGAACAGCAGCAGTCCGACTAGGCCGCAAACCATCCCGGCGATCGCCAAACCGTTCGACCTACTCGCGGCGACCGCTGGCGAGTTCGTAGCGGCCGGCGCACCCTGGTAGTCAGACATGGACAGGTCCCCGATTCAGTTGGCAATGAGGCCTCGGTTGTTCCCAACCTGATCAACATTGAAACGTCGCGGAGACCGCAAAGGCTTCCAGGAAAGCTTTTTCTCAGAGTAAAGAATCACGCTCTTGGCGCGCGGAGACGGCGCCGCCGTCCGAACGGGCTTCGGCTATCGCGCCGGCCGTTTCATCAGCCATTGGTCAAACTGTGCAGTCGTGCGCACGCCGTCGTTCAGAACGGCCGAGTAGATGTCGAAACTGCCGACCGCGGTGCCGTACTCCGAGCGCCCGGCCCATGCTGACTTGATCAGCAAGATGGCCCGGCGGGTCTCAGGAGTCAATTGCGCGGGGAAGGTTTGCAGGTGGATCAAGTCCGGCTGTCGCTCTGGCTGATCAACGAACCAAATGTCGAGTTGCCAGTCGACGTCCTCACCTGTCCGGTACTTGAGGCCGAGGTAGAGGCCGTCCGGGTAGTCCGGATCGGTGTTCCAGGATCCGGTGTCGTTGCGGAACACGACCTGCCTGACCCGGGGCTGGACGGCGAGGCGAGCGCCGACAGCCGCGACGGACCCGGCGTCGAGCGTCGGGCAGATGACGGTGATGTCGAGATCACGCCAGACCATGAGCCCCAGCGCGGAGCTGCCTACGCGAACCGGTTGCCCGACTGATTGCAGCAACTCGGTGAGCCCAAGATCCGCTTCGACCGCGCTCGCTTCGGCCTGCAGCGCGTCCTGAGTTTCAAAGATGTCCGCCGAGGTTCTCACGGAACTCATCCTTCCCGGTTCACCCGGCGGAGCCGACATAATCGTGCGGAACGGGCGTCGGGCGAACCGACGCGAGCCGTCGCAGGCAGCATCGCCATTGGGTGACGGACAGCGCCGCGACCCCGACCCCGAGGGTGAGCCAGCCGACCGATCCAGCGGTCATGACGACACCGGTGAGCAGCAGCGGGCCTCCGGACTTCTGCACGGACTGCGACATGCCGGCCACGCCCAGGTACGCAGCGCGCGTCGGCCGAGCACACGAAGCGTTCGGTGATTTGGACGCCGCCCGCCAGGCATACGTCCGCGCGATCGAACGCAATCGCCGGGCGCATCTCAAGTACTGGACCGAGCGTGCAGAGCGCCGCCTGGCCGGCCTGTCAGAGGCATCGACTCCGAACTCGCCACAGGCCGCCGCTACGACGCCGAGCTGACTCCGCGCCGAGCGTGGCGCGATGTCCAGCCAGACGCACTGACGTGCGGCAATGTCAGCTGACGGTGAACGCGAAGGTATAGGGCTTCTGGATCGGCACGCTGTCGCTCCCGATCACGCTCTGGACATTGTTGACGGTGACCTGGTAGGGACCGGCCGGCAGTGCTGTGCTCGGCGTCCAGGTGAGTACGCCCGGCGTCGGTTCGGCGACGGTACCGGGTACGGCCGTGCCGCTCCGGGCGACGGTGACCGAGCCGGAGTAGTCCGCAGCGGTGGGAGCGATGTCGCGTTGGAAATTGACGGTCACGGCGGCCGGGGCCGCGGTGGTGGCGCCATCCGCAGGGGTCGTGGAGACGACGAGCGGGTCTCGCCAGTACTGCGGCGCCTTGTGGTCGTCGGGTATCGAGGTATTCGACCAGGCCGTGGAGGTGTCGTCGACGGTCATGGTCGCGCTCGTGCCGCCGTCGATAACGACGTCGCGGTTCACCGTGCCGGTGATGGTGCCCCAGTTTTCCACCGTGTCCCAGGTTCCGCGGGTGTACTTGTACTGGACATCGGTGCCGTCGGTGATGGTGACGGTGGCTTCCCACACTCCGCCGCCAACGTTGGTCATGGCGACCTTGCCCGGATCCCAGGGACCAAGCTGGGCGATGTTGCCGGGTAGGTAGAGCGTCGCGTCCGGTGGTGTGCCGGCTGGCGCACGGGTGCGGAACGTTACCGCTACCGGGCGGGGGGCAACGGTCAGTTCGGCTGGCACCGACCGGGTGCTGCCGTCGGGGTTGCGGTAGTGGGCGGTGGCAACCAGCACGGCGTCGCGGGCGGTCCCGGCTGGGGTGACCGAGAACGAGACGCTGAAACTGTCGCCGGCTTTGAGCAGGCCCACCCGGGTGTTGCTGGTCGGCGTGATCACCCAGCCGGTTGGCGTCGGCAGCGTGACGGAGAGATTGTTGACCGCGCCCGGACCGGCGTTGTGGACCGTGGCGACGACGGTGCTGGTTTGGCCGGCGGTCAGGCCGTTGGGGGCATCGAGGCTGAGCCCGACAGCGGGTTGCGGGGTGACCGTGATCGGCGCAGCGTCGTGGCTGATCGTGACCCGTGAGCGGATAGCGCGGCCGGGAACTCGGACGATCAGGCTGTGGTTTGCCGGGACGTAGCGGTAGCTAGCGGCCCTGCCGTTGATCGTGACCCGGTGCGGCCTTGCGACATCGTCGAAGGTGACGGTGTATTTGCGATTGACGCTTTGGCCCGGGTACGACCCCCGGGTCGGATCGATCGCCAGCCGGGAGCGAGTGCCTTCGGTGTAGGTGATCGGGGTGCGGGCGTACTGCTTGGTGCGGTAGCCCAGGCCGTCACCGGCGTCCTCGTACACGGAAGTGGCGCCCGAGGCGTGCGGCGCCACGGTCAGGTTCAGCGAGTTCTGCGGTTGTGAGGCGACGTTGTCCGCGGCCGGCGCCTGCGGCACGATCGCACCGGCTTTGAGGAACACCGGCATCCGGTCCGGGGTGGCGGCGACGGAGTGTTCGGCCGGCCCGCGAAACGTCGCGCCGGTGAAGAAGTCGGTCCAGGTGCCGGGTGGGAACCACACCGACGTGGTGGCGGTGAGGCCCGGGGTGGTGATCGGGGCGACGAGCATCGAATCGCCGAGCATGTACTCGGTGGAGTGGGTGTAGGCGGCGTCCTGGGCCGGCCAGTCGAGGTAGAGCGCGCGGGCCATCGGCAACCCGGTGTCGTACGCCTGCCGACCCGTGTCGTACAGGTAGGGCACGAGCGACTCCCGCAGCCGCAGGAACTCTTCGGCTGCGCCGCGGACCGCGCCGGAGTATTGCCACGGCAACCGGTCACCGTGGTCGGAGTGCAGCCGCAGGATCGGCTGGAAGGCGCCGAGCTGAACCCAGCGCAGATACAGGTCTTCAGGCAGGTGCTTGCCGGCGAAGCTGCCGATGTCGTGGCTGACGTAGGGCTGGCCGATGCTGGCGCCTTCGGCCGGGGTGAACGCCGCCGCGAAGGCCAGAGTGGGCCAGTCGGGTTCGGTGTCGCCGGTGAAGTGCACCGTGCTGCGATGCTCGGCCCACGGCCCGGACGGGCCGATGCCCTTGTAGTCGGGGAAGGAGTCGCCGATGCGCGACAGCGCGAACCCTCGCAAGCCCTGCGCTTCGCCCTGACGGCGGTACAACTCGTTGACCCAGCTGTCCGGGGTGACTCCCGGAGTGCTGGCTGTGCTGGCATCGCAGCAGTAGTCGAGCCACCACTGCCGGACACCTTGGTCTTCGAACGGCCGGTGCAACTCGGTCCAGGCTTTGGCCTGTGCGGGATCGGTCCAGTCGAAGATGTGCGGCTGCGGGGCGAAGCTGACCGTGGTGGGAGCCAGCGTCCCGCCAGCGGTGGCTTGCGCTTGGGCGTACTTGGGGTCGGCCTCGGAGATCGCCGCGTGCACGTTGAGAGCGAGTTGCAGCTTGTGCTGTTTCACCCACTTCAGGAAGCCGGCGGGGTCGGGGAACAGGGCCGGGTTCCAGTTCCACCCGGCCCACTGGTTCGGCGCCTTCCAGTCGGTGTCCGCGACGAGAACGTCGAGCGGCACCTTGTTCGCCCGAAACGCCGGCAACAGCGAGTTCTTGTAGTCCGCGGCGCTGAACGCGTTGTACTCGGAGAACCAGTTCCCGAACGCCCATTTGGGGAGCATGACGTCGGGGCCGGTGAGCAGCCGAAGATCGGCCAGACCCTGTTTGTAGTTCTCGCCGTAGCCGAACAGGTAGCCGTCTTGGTAGGCCGAGGATCGGCTCGGCCGCGCCGCGACCCAGCCGGTCGACGTCCGCACGGCGGTGTTGGTGTCATCCAGCAGGTACCACCCGCCGCGGTTCAGCATCCCGGCGTGCAACTTGATCTGGTCGACCGGGCCGGCCTGGGTTGGATAGAAGTCCAGGCCGCGGTACCACCCGCCCAGCGCGTCCGAGCGCGTCGGAGTCCCGAACGCGGGATGGGCGATTGTGCGCTTCCCGCCGAGGCGGAACTCGAGGCTGGTATTCGCCGGCGCGAACGGTCCCGAACCTTCTCGGTAGCGCAGCAGCACCTTGCCCGTGCGCACCTGCAGTTCGGCGCCGACTCGCCGCGCGGTGAACCAGGGCGGTCGGACGTTTCGCGCGACGGCGTTCAGGGTCGGGCGGTCCTCGAACTGTCCGTCCGCGGCGTACTCCAAGCGCAGCAACTGCGGACTGAGAACCTCGACCCGGACCGGACCGTCAATGACCTTGCCGCCCGTCACGGTCAGCGCGACTCTGGTCGGTGCTGCCGCGGCCGAGCCGGCGATTAGTCCGGAAGCAACGAGCAGGGCAACGACGGCAGGGACGAGGAACCGGCTAGGACGTTTCATCATGTGCTCCTCGTGCGGGGGCCGAGACCTGCGACCGGGGCTGGGCCGTCGAAGCGGCGCTTGAACGTTAAAGTGTGACAATACGAATACAATGCCGGCGAAAGCCTGTCAAGGCTCGTCTCGAGACGACGGTGCCGCCGCGGCCGTCCCGACGAAGGCAGGAGCACTGGTCATGCCGGTTCGTCCTGCTCGCCTTGCCGATGTGGCCAGGCACGCCGGCGTCTCCGTCCAGACCGTGTCCAACGTGGTCAACCAAAGCAGCGGTTACACCGAAGCGACCCGGCAGCGCGTGCTCAGCGCGATGGAACAACTGGGGTACCAGCCGAACGCAACTGCCCGGAACCTGCGCCTGCGACGAACCATGCGCCTCGGGTACTACCTGTCCGAAGAGGAACTGGACTTCCGGAACCCGATCGGCATCACGTTCCTGCGCGAGCTGGTGGTGGCGGCGGCCCCGCACGGGTACGAGGTGCTCGTCTTCGCCTCGCCAGGAGACGATCCGGCCGCCTTTCGCGACACCGCCGCCAAGCGGACCGTCGACGGTTTCGTCCTGTCGCACAGTTCGGTCATCGAGATGCCTCCCCGCATCCTCGCCGAACTCGGCCTGCCGTTCGCAGCGATGGGGCGCACGGCACCCGACCTGCCGCAAACGTGGGTCGACATCGACAACTTCACCAGTATCGCGCCGCTGATCGACTACCTCGTCGAGCAAGGTCACCGGCGGTTCGGATACGTGGGTGAAGCGGGCAGCCGCTACTGGATACGCGAACGCCTCGCCGGAGTCCGAGCCAGATTGGCGCACCATGGCCTGCGGCTGGCCGACTCGGCAGTCGTCGCGGGTTCGCCTGAACACATCGGACCGGCCCTACGTCAGATGTTCAGCCGAAACCAGCGCCCCTCGGTCCTCGTGGGCGGCACCGACCGGGCTGCCGCCGCCGCGTACCAAGCCGCCACGTCGATGGGACTCGCCGTCGGCACCGACATCGCCCTCACCACCATCGACGTCGGCGGGCCCGTGCCGTGGCAGATCCCGATACCGCTCACCGCTATGCGCATCCCGCTAACCGAAATCATCAACGCGCTGGTCGCCCGCGTCGCCCGCGAGATCGAGCACGGACCCACTGGCGAACCCGGCACCGTGGTCCCAACCACGGTGGTCACCGGTTTGAGCGCCTAACAGCTACGGCGGCCAGCTGCTGACGGCTGCGTCTGGGCGGGCGGCAGGTTGGACTCGCCGTGCGGTTCAGCCGTCCCGGGCGCCGGCGGGCATAGAATCGCGCACATGTTTGATAGCGGCTGGGCCGATGGGCTGGAGGCGGCCCAGCTCGCTGCCGTAGAGCACGGGTCGGGTCCACTGGTGGTCGTAGCCGGTGCCGGGACGGGTAAGACGCGGATGTTGACGGCGCGGGTCGCGCGCCTGCTCGATGCCGGGGTCAAGCCCGAGCGGGTGCTGCTATTGACGTTCACCCGGCGGGCGGCCGCGTCGATGACGTCACGGGCGGCGGCCCTGTGCGGCGACCCGCGAGCGGCGCAGCGGCTGTGGAGCGGAACGTTCCACGCGGTCGCGCACCGATTGGTCAGCGAATACGCGGGCGCGCTCGGCCTGCCGGCGGTGACGTTGCTGGACCCGCAAGACGTCGTGGGCCTGATGGACCTACTGCGTGAAGAGCACGACCTCACCGGCACCGGAACCCGGTTTCCGAGCAGTCAGAAGCTGGCCGAGTTGTTCTCCCGGACGGTCAGCAACGAGCGTCCGGCCCGCGAGGTCATTGCTGCCGAGATGCCGAACTTCGTACACCTCAGCGAGCAGATCCTCGGCCTGTTCCGGGCGTTCATGACCCGCAAGCGCCGGCAGGGATTGTTGGATTTCGACGACCTGCTGCTGTGCTGGGTCCGGCTGCTGGCCGACCCGGACATCGGTGAGAAGCTGCGCCGGCGCTGGGACTGGGTGCTGGTCGATGAGTACCAGGACGTCAACCGCGCCCAGGTCGACATCGTCACCGGACTGTGCCCCGCGGGCACCGGCCTGACGGTGGTCGGCGACGACGCGCAGGCGATCTACGGGTTTCGGGGCGCCAGCGGTTCGCACCTGGAAGAACTATTGCCGCGCCTACCCGGAACGACGCTGGTGCGGCTGCAGCGCAACTTCCGCTCAGTGCAGCCGGTGCTCGACCTGGCCAACATCGTTCGCCCCGGCGAGGGCGACACCCGCCTGCAGCTGACCGCCGACCGCGAGGTCCAGCGGCCAAACCGGCCGGTGCTGGTGCGGTGCGACGATGCCGACACCGAGGCCCGCATCGTCGCCGACGCCGTGCTGCGCGCGCAGCAGGACGGGTTGGCACTGCGCGAGCAGGCGGTGCTGATGCGCGCCGGCAGCCATAGCAACGCCCTCGAAGTCGAGCTCGCGATCCGCAACATTCCCTACGTGAAGTTCGGCGGCATCCGCTTCCTCGACACCGCGCATGTCCGCGATCTCGTCGCTGCTCTGCGGGTGAGCACGAATGCGCACGACGAGCTGGCCTGGTACCGGCTGCTCTGCCTGCACCGCAGCATCGGGAAGGCCACCGCTCGGGCCCTCACCCCGCTCGTCCTCGCCGGAGATGCACCCGATACCAACGAGATCGTCGCGGCGGCGCCCGAGAAGGCCCGCACCGCGCTGGCCGCGACGCTTGGCCACCTGACCCGGGCGCGGGCGACCGATGTGGCCGCCGACCGGGCGGCCGCCTGCGTCGCTGCCATCGGTCCGCTGGTCCGCGCCCACTACACCGACTGGCACGCCCGCATCGAAGACGTGGAACGCATCGGCTCCGCCGCCGCCAGCCACCGCGACCTCTCCGAGTTCGTCGCCGAGCTCACCCTCGACCCCGGCTCCTCCAGCGCCGACTACGCCCAGGCGCCGAATCGCGACGAGGACTATCTCACCCTGTCGACCGTGCACTCGGCCAAGGGACTGGAATGGACCGCGGTCCACCTCATCCACGGGGTAGATGGCGCGTTCCCCTCTGATATGGCCCTCGGCGACGACGACGGGCTCGACGAGGAACAGCGGCTGTTCTATGTCGCCGTCACCCGTGCGCGTGACACCCTGACGATCTATACGCCCAGTCGCATGCCCACCGACTGGAACAGCTACCGGGCCCGACAGGTGTACGCCAAGGCCAGCCGGTTTCTCACTGCCGAGGCCGTCGCAGTCCTCGACGTGCACGAACACAGCGCTGCCGTAGCCCGCGAGGCGGCGACGGCTACGCTTGCCCGCGTGCCGATACCGGACCTGGAACACCTCTTCCGATAGCGCCGCAGCAGCGCGCCCGTCAGCGCAGTTGATCGCCGTCAGTCGGCGCCGCCTCCGACGCCTCGACCAGCCGCCGCAAGGTCCGTTCCAGCGTTGCCAGTTCAACGGCACTCAGCGTGGCGAGTGCGGCCGGCGGCGCCGACTGGATCTGATCGGCCCTGCGCGCCACCGCACGACCGGCCGCGGTGATCCGGACCAGCTTCGAGCGACGGTCAGCCGGATTGGCCTGCCGTTCGACCAGGCCGCGCCGCTCGAGATCGTCGACCATGACAGTCGTATAGGGCGCATCGGTGGTGAGCGCAGCGCCGAGCTCGCGCATCGGCAGCGGCCCACGCGCCAACTGCCTGAGCGCCTTGGCCCGTAGATACGTCATCCCGATTTCGTCGGACACGGCCGCGCGGCGGTCGTGTAGGTCAAGCACGAGGCTTCGCATCGATCGCCAGGCAAGGGTGGCCGGATCCGTCTCGCCGCTCATCGAGTCATCATGGCAACTCCCCCGGTCGGCCGCGCGGCGTTGGCGTCGCCGTCGCCATCGCCGTCGAGCAGGTTGGCCACGTTTGCCGCGGACCGGGCCGCCCATCGACTGGTCGTCACCAATCCCAGGCCGAACACGGCCGCGCTGTATCCGACCACGATCCACCAACCCGGATGGCTGGCCCGCGAAAACTCGGCGCGGATGTTGGTTCCGGCCCCGCTGCTGACCACGGCGCCGACGATTGCGACGCCGAGGGACGCGCCGACCTGACGGCTGGTGGACGCGACCGCGGCGGCCACGCCGGCCTGGCTGCGCGGCATTCCCGAAACCGCGGCATTCGTGATCGGAGCGTTGACCATGCCGAAGCCGAGCCCGAACACCAGATAGCAGGTCAGCAGCCAGCCGTAGCCGAGGTGATCGGTGAGCCCGGTCAGTGGGAGCACGCCGGCGAACATGGCCCCGCCGGCAAGTAGCAGCGGGATTCGGGGGCCGCGGTTGCCCACGATCCGGCCAGAGATTGGCGCGAACACGGCGACCGTCGCCGCCATCGGTAGCAGGAACAGCCCGGCCCGCGAAGCGCTCAGACCCCGGACGTCTTGCAGGTAGAGGGTGTTCAGGAAGAGAAAGGCGCTGAACGCACCGAGGGCACAGACGGCGGTCACGGTCGCGCCAGAGAACGGGACACTGCGGAAGAAGCCGAGTTCGATCAGCGGGTCGGCGCGGCGGGATTCGTAGCGCAGCAGCGCGAGCAATGCCGCGACGCACAGGCCGGCCAACCCCCAGATCTCCAGCGCATTACCTGCTCGAGGCGCCTCGATGATGGCGTACGTCAAGGACAACAACACCACGACCACGAGGAGCTGTCCCACCAGGTCGATTCGCCTGGCCCGCTCGGCCTTGGACTCCGGGACGAAGATCCCGGCGAGGACGAAGGCCGTGATGCCGATCGGCACGTTGATCCAAAAAATCGAGCGCCAGCCGATCGAATCGACCAGCGTGCCGCCAAGTACCGGGCCAACCCCGAGGCTGATGCCAACCGCACCGCCGTAGACCCCGATTGCTCGAGCCCGCTCGCGTGGCTTGGTGAAGACGTTGGTGATGATCGACATGGCCACCGGGTTGAGCATCGAGCCACCGACGGCCTGCAGCATCCGGAAGCCGACGAGCCAACCCAGTCCGGGCGCAAGACTGCAGAGCAACGAGCCCAGCGTGAACAGCACCAGGCCCACTTGAAAGGTTCGCCGCCGGCCGAGCCGATCTGCAGTGGAGCCGGACAGGATCAGCAGGCTGGCCAGCACCACGGTGTACGCGTCGATGGTCCATTGCAGCCCCGATACGGAGGCGTGCAGGTCGGCGCGGATGGACGGCAACGCGACGTTGACGATCGTGATGTCCATGCCGACGAGTAGGAGGCTCAGGCAGCAGATGCCCAGAATCAGCAGGCGGCGGTTGCGGCTCAGCTCGGCCGCCGACCTGTTAGTTGTGCCCATACAACTATTATATCTACACAACAATTCGCTGTGGCGGTTCGTTCACCGCCCATCCGCCCGTGCCGAGATATTGGCTTACCGTGGAGTTGTGTCCACACCAGCCTCACCCCGACCCGACTCAGCGCACGAGAATGCGCCTGACTGGGTGCCGCGAGCCTGCACGCTGCCAACTGTGGAACGGCCGACGCGGCTGGCGGAATTCGATGCATTGTTCGCGTCAGTAACGACGATCGACCGCCGCGGGCCGGCTCGCCTGCAACTGCGACTGCCCGGGGACTCCTCGGTCGCCCGGACGGTGCAGACGCTCGCGGACAAGGAATCGCATTGCTGCTCTTTCTTCACCTTCGGCGTGTCCAGCCACGACGGGGTGGTGACGCTGGACGTCGAGGTTCCGGCTGCGCAGGTGGCCGTGCTGGACGCACTGGCCGAGCGGGCGGCCGCGGCGCATTAGCCACCGACCGCACTGGGCCCGAGACGGACTCAGGCCCGCTCGTCATCCTGCACGAGCGGGCCTTGAGTTTGTCCTGTCATCGCTGCCGATAGAGACCCCCGGACCCGACCGACCACTGCTTGACACTGCCGATCGAGACCCCTGAAAACCCGACCGACCTGTTCCGTTCCCCCTGAGCTGTCGGAAGGTCCCCCCGGACCGACCGACTTTGCGCTTGATCCCCCGATCGGCGCAATTCGAAGTCTTCCATGGAAGATAGTTCCTGTCAAGCCTTAGTGAAGTAAATTCAGCCAGGCCAGCCTTGACGCTCAGAGCCGGGGGATTGCTCAGCCGGCGCGGAAGTAGATGCTGCCGCCGTTGTGGCTGACGGCCACGAGCAGGACGACCCATAAGACGATGTCGATGACGCCCAGAATGATGCCGGCCAAGGCCATGTTGCGGTGCGGAGCTCCGCTCTTGGCCCGCGACAGACCCACGCCTCCGAAGATGATCGCGAGCGGGCCAAGAATCGGGGCGAAGATAATCAACCCGACCAGGCCACACACCATCCCAGCGATGGCCAGTCCGTTCGATCGGGTCCGCGCCCCGGCGCCTTCCGATGTGGCCGGCATGCTCTGGTAGTCAGTCATGATCGGTGCCCCGATTCCGTTGACAATAAGGGCTCGTTCATTCCCCCATCCGCGCCGGCCTAAACCCGGCCGGCCGCCGTAACCGCTTCCGGGGAAATAATTACCCACGATAGATCTGCGGCCCGCTCGACCGCCCCTGATCGGCGGCCGCAACCCGGCGCGGCAGGATGGAGTGTGTGAGTCGCCCGCTGCCGTCGGCCAGTCCGGTCGCCGACGAAGGCGCGCACCCCGACCCGCGGCGCTGGTTGGTACTCGGCGTCTGCGTGACGGCGCTGTTCATGACTTTGCTTGATGCGACCATCATCAACGTCGCCCTGCCGTCGATCGGGTCGACGCTGCATGCGAACGCCGCCCAGCAGCAGTGGGTCGTATCGGGCTACGCCTTGGCTTTCGGGATAGTGCCCATCATCGCCGGCCGACTGGGCGACGATCGTGGCCGGCGCCGCATGCTGCTCGTCGGCATCGCCGGCTTCGTCGTGACAAGCCTGCTGGCCGGGCTGGCCCCCACTCCGGCCGTGCTGCTCGGTGCGCGCCTGCTGCAGGGCCTGTCCGGCGGTCTGATCAACCCGCAGGTGTCGGGACTGGTGCAACAGCTGTTCCCCTTGCGCGAGCGGGGCAAGGCGTTCGGGCTGATCGGCCTCAACGTCGGACTGGCCCAGGCCCTCGGGCCGGTGCTCGGTGGCGTCATCATCGCGATCGGCGGAACCACGCTGGGCTGGCGCCTGACCTTCCTGATCAACGTCCCGGTCGGCACGCTGGCCTTCGTCTTGGCCTGGCGGTTGCTGCTGCGCGATCAAGGGCACGCCGGGTTCCGGCGCCTCGATCTGCCTGGAGCAGCGCTGCTGGCCGTCGGGCTGGCCGGCGTGCTCTTCCCCGTCGTCGAGTACGACGCCGACCGGAAAGCCAGCCGGCTGCTGATCATCGCACCGGCCCTAATGGTGATCGCGGTGTTCGTGTGGTGGGAGCGCGGCCCGGGGCGCCGACGTGGGCACCCCCTGATCGACACCAGCCTGTTCCGCATCCGCAGCTATTCCGGCGGACTCGGGCTGGCTCTGCTGTACTTCGCCGGGTTCACCGGCACCTCCCTCGTACTGTCGCTGTTCCTGCAGAACGGCCTCGGATTCTCCGCGTTGGCAGCCGGGCTGACCGCTTCTAGTTTCGCCGTCGGCCTGGCGATCGGCGCACCGGTCGCCGGCCGCTTCGTCAACCGCCGCGGCCGCCAGGTCCTGGTCGTGGCTCTGGGCACATTCGCCGTCGGCATCATCGGCGCAGTCGTGTCCGTGCACCTCACCGCCGGTCAGGTGTCCAACACCGACGTGGCCCTGTTGCTCGTGCCGGCGCTTTTCGTGGCCGGCCTCGGCGGCGGCAGTGTGATTACTCCGAACCAGGCGCTGTCACTGAACCAGGTCGACGTGTCGGGCGGGTCGACCGCCGGCGGAATGCTGCAAACCGCGCAACGGGTCGGCGCCGCCGTTGGTGCCGCAGTCTTGAGCGCCGTGTTCTACGGCCAACTCGCCGGCGGCGGGCCGCCCTCGGGACCACCGCGGGCGGCACACTACGGCGACGCCTACACCGCGGCGCTGCTCGTGACGGTGGCCATGACATTGGCGGCACTGGGCCTGGCCGTCCGCGACAGTCGCCACGAGCGCCAGCAGGCCGGCGCCCGAAATCAGGCGGACGGTGGTGATTCGCGATCTTCTGACGTGAGCTGAGCATGAAGCTGCGGTAGCCGCCGGTTGCATGCAGCACCAAAGCGAGCATCCTCGGCAGCAAGCGTTTGTGCGCCGCCCGCGGGCCGCACACGCGCCAGGCTCGGCCGGTTCAAACCGCAGTACCGGCCGAGCCGCTTAACGTCCGCCGCCGTTCTCATCAGCGACGCCAGCACCCGCCAACCGGGTGGACGTCACGACGTCTACCGCCTCTACACAGACTTCTGGTACGGAATCTTCGCCCAGCGACGCGCAGTTCGTCCGGTGGATCGAGAGCGCGCGCGACGGCGTGACCGCGGTCGGGGCCACGACTCCTGCCGGCGAACGGTTGGCGGAGACCAAGCGCTTCTTCGAGTACCTCCGCGCGGAATTGCCACGGCTGCTCGAACGCTGGCTGGAGCAGACCGGGTCGGGACGGGACGGGACAACCGTCGCTGATTGGCGTCAGCTGTTGACCAGCTGCTGGAACGCCTTGTTGTAGCGCGTGTCCTGGGCTTGGGTCATCCCGCGGAACACATGAGCCCGCGCGAGAATCTCCGGCGTGGGAAAGATGAGTTGGTTCTTCGCGGTTTCCGGATCCGACGCCAACAACGCCTCCCGGGAGCCGGCGACGGGCGAGATGTAGTCGACGTAGTCCTCGACCAGGGCCATCGTCTTCGGGGCGTAGTAGAAGTCGATGAGCCGCTCGGCGTTCTTCTTGTGCCGGGCGTTGTTCGGGATCACGAAGTTGTCCGACCACAGCAGGTGTCCGGCCTCGGGCAGCGTGTAGCCGACCGGCGCCTCGTCGGCCTGCAGCTGCACTATGTCGCCGGTATAGGCCAGGCATGCGGCGATCTCCCCCGAGGCCAGCCCGGTGGTGTAGTCGTTGCCGGTGAATCCCTTCAATTGCCCGCTGGCCTTCACCGCCGCCAACCGCGCGATGACCCGATCGAAGTCCGCGTCGGTGAACTTCACGGGATCGATCCCCATGTCGAGCATGGTCAGCCCGACCGTGTCCTGCATGTCGGTCAGCAACGTCACCTTGCCCTTGAGCCTGGGATCGGTGAACAACTGGTTGACGGTCTTCACGCCGGCTGGGCCGGTGACCTTCGAGTTGTACCCGATCCCCGTGAAGCCGCTCTGCCACGGGATCGAGTACTTGCGGCCGCGGTCGAACTCGACGTTCACCAGCGACGGTGACAAAGCATGCGAGTTGGGCATGTTCGACTTGTCCAGCGGCTGGAGGTAACCGAGCCTGATGAGCCGAGCAACCATCCAGTCGGTGGCGCACCAGGTGTCCCGGCCGGTGTCCTGTCCGGCGGCGAGTTGCGGGCTGACCTTCGTGAAGAATTCTTCGTTGTCGTAGTAGTCCTCGGTGTAATGCACCGTGATACCGGTCTGTTTGGTGAACTGCGCAAGCGTCGGGTGGCTGAGGCCGTCGTCGCCGACGTCGATGTAATCCGGCCAGTTCGACCAGTTGACGATCCGCTCGGTGTCGGACAGATCGGTATCTCGCGCAAGCGCCTTCTTCTTCGGCTTGTGATCGCAGCCGGCGAGCAGCGCCGTCACGCCGAGCCCCAGTCCGGCCAGCGCGGCCCGCCGACTGACCAGTCCACGCAGCAGTGGCAGGTCGACTTCCCGCTCTTCGATGGACATGGCCGCCGTCATCCGGCCTTGATGATCGCGTCGAGAAACGCGTTTCGGATGTCGTCAGGTCCGGCGGCGGTGTAGGTCGTCCCGCCGGTGGTGGCCGAGATCTTGCGCAACGTCGCGACATCGGCGTCGCGACCGACGGCGATCGTGATGATCGGCAGCGGCCGGCGCGGGTCGTTCTCACTGCGCAACCGGCTGAGCAGGTTCGTCAGGTTGATGCCGCGGGTGTCAGTGTTCGCGCCATCGGTGACCAGCACGACGGAATTGACGCTGGCTGGGTCGAATCCGCTGCGCACGGACTCGTACGCCCCCAGTGTCGTGGCGTACAGCCCGGTATCACCGGACGTGATCGAGGGCATCTTGCGTGCCGCCGTGGCAAGGGCGGCCCGGCGGCTGGTGTTGCCGACCTTGCCGTTCAGCGGGCCGAGCGGCACGAGGTTGCTCCAGTCGGTCGTTCCGGTTCGATTCACCGAGAAGCCCCACAACCCCAGCGACGAGGTGTCGGGGAAGAACTTGATTGCCGCGAGCTCGGCCTGCGCCGCGAATTCGATCTTGGTCTGCCCGCCGCCGATGGAAGCTCCCATCGACCCGGACAGGTCGATGACGACAAGCGTGCGGCTGGTCCGCCCGGCCGCAGTCCAGGTGCGGGTCGCCGCGGTCTGTTGGTTCACGGTGGGCTTCGGTAGTGGATGGACGGCCGGGCTTCCGCTCAGCGCGGTGCCGTCGGCGTCGCGTAGGCCCGCGGCGCGCAACGCTCGCTGGGCCGTCGGCCCTGACAGGCGAGTCACGAACGCGACGGTCGCGGTGCGGCGAGCCGGGTCGCCGCCCGGCGGCGTGAATTGGGCGACCGGCCAGTCCAGGCCGACCGCCGACCCGGTGGGATAGACGGCAGTCAACCCAGCTGACTTCGCTGCTGCCGCACGAACCGCCTGCTCGCTCGCGACGACTACGTCGGTCTTCTTCTGGTTCGCGGCCAAGGCCGCGAGGCCGGCCGAGCCGCTCGCGACGGCTGAAGGCGTGAGGGCGACGAAGGAGTTGACCAGCTTGCGGCTAGGCGTGTCGGCCGTGCCGTTCAGCAGGACCTGGGCGGTGGTCACGGTCGCGAGCCCGGCCGAGTCCGACGCCGGGTTCGCTGATGCAACCGGGGTGGATCCGCTGAGCAACTTCGTCCAGCCGGCAGCGGCGGCCGCCCGCACTGCGGCGGCGCGCGTCTTGGTGGTCGCCAGCACGAGTGGGGACGTAGCGATCGGCGGATACACCCAGAGGCTGTCGGCCGCGGAGTCGAGCCCCGCAGTCTGTGACCGGACGCGGTCGACCCACAAGCTCGAGGCCGGGATCCAGACGTCCGGCGGGGTGACGTCTCCCTTGGTCAGGATGGACGCCTCGCTCGCCGAGGCGACACTGCGGACGACGACGGACGGGCAGGCGTGGTCGATCACTGGTTTGCCGGCCAGCCACCCGTCGGCAATGCCATTGATCGCGGGAGCGATGCTCGGATCGGCAACGACGGTCAGCGCGACGCCGCTCGAGCAACCTTTGGCCGCCGTCGTCGCCGAGCGATGGTGATGCGACTTCGGCAGTGCGAAGACGACGACGGCAACCACAACAGCGATCAGCACGGCGGCAAGCAACCCGGCACGTCCCCAGCGCAATTGCCGGTGCGCTGCCTGGTTGTGCCTGCCTGCCACTCGGTCCCCCGCGTCCGGGTATTCCCACCGAAAGACTCGTCGCGGGCGCCGTCACGATCTGCTGGGCCGCGCCGCTGTACCGACCATCAGTGGTGATCACGCGTACGCCAGATCCGCACGAGATGGGTGGATGGGGTCAGATATTGATAATGGTTAGGACGATTTGCGGCTGTTCCGCATCGCGAAACCACGGCTGGTCTGGGTCCACCCGGTTCGGCACCGCGCCCTGAGTTCACACGGCGCACGTGCGCATGTCAATGTGCGGTCGGCGATGTCCGGGACCGGGGATTTTGCCGGTTTTCCGCGGCAATTCACCGGTTTGACCCAAGCGACGTTCGCCCCTTATCCGGCCCCCCAGCCCGTACGACGACGTTCAGCCGATCGCGATCCGCCCGTCGACGCCGTAGCTGAACGGGTTCGGCAAACCCCGCACGTAGTCGACCAGCGGCACGAGTTCTGCGTCCGCGGTCTGGACGATGTTTCCGGCCTGCTCCAGCACGGTGAAACCGTCGCCGCCGCCGACCATGAACGAGTTGGCGGTTGCGGTGTACGTGACGCTGGCATCGTTCGGTATCGACGTGCTGTTGTCACCGGCCGGCCCCAGGTACACGTGCGTGATCGTGCCCGAGCCCTGACTGCCGGTATAGCTGAAGTGCAGCCCGGAGATCTGCATGATTCCGCCGGTGCCCGCGGCCAGCTGCTGCTGCAGCAGCGCCCACACCTGCGCCCCGGTGAGGGTGAACGTGTCGACGTAGTCGTCCTGGAACGGCTGCATGGTGAACAAATCGCCGTACGTCACCTGGCCCGCCCGGAGTCCGGCCCGCACGCTGCCGGTGTTGACGAACGCGAGCTGGGTGTGGGCAAACGCGCGCTGCGAGTCGGCGATCAGGTCGCCCGCCGGCGACTCGCCTGCCGGGGTCGCCCCGCCTTCACGTTGGGACGGGACGTCGGCGGCCGCGGCATTGATCACTTGCTGCGTGATCGGGTTGGTTGCGGTCACCGCTGCGTCGACGATCTTCTGCACGGCCGGGTCCGGAGTGACGGCCGGAGCGTTCGGGTCGAAGCTGGCCGGCTCGGTGGTGGTCCACACCGGAACGACCGAGCCCCAGGATGCCGCGATCGTGCGTGAGCTGCGGTCGAGCAAAAGGTGCACGTCGTCGAACGCCCGCGTGAACGACGACGCCTGGATCACGAGCGTGCGGCCGACCCGGGTGTCGACGACGGTGTGGCTGTGGCCGCTGATCAGTACCGACACGGCTGGATCGAGGTGAGTGGCGATGTCGTGGATTCGGTCGTTGACCGTGCCCACCGGGTAGTTGGACTGCGACCCGCCCTCGTGGATGACGCCGACGAAGGCATGGATGCCCTTCTTCTGCAAGCTGTGCACCACGCCGTTGATTGCGCCGGCCTCGTCGACGAAATGCACGCCAGCGGTGCCACCGGTCGTGACGATCGTCGGGGTGGTGATCGTCGTGGCGCCGATGAACGCGACCGGCACCCCGCCGATCCACTTGATCGCGTACGGCGCAAGCAGGGGTTTGCCCGTGGCGTCGCTGATGACGTTGGCATCGACCACCGGGAAGTTCAGCTTGTTGAACCTGATCGACGGGTCGATCGTGGACTTACCCCCGTAGAGCTGCTTGAGCAGCTCCGGCACGGTGCGGTCGAACTCGTGGTTGCCGAGCGTTCCGACGTCGACACCCATCTTGTTCAACGCGTCGAGGGTCGGCTTGTCGCGCAGCAGCGCGGACTCCGGCGGGCTGGCCCCGACCATGTCGCCGGCCTCGACCGTCACCGTGTCGCGCGGGTCGGTCGCCCGCGCTCGCTTGAGGTAGGTGCTGAGCGTGGCCAGCCCGCCGGCAGCGTCCTTCACCCCGGTAAACGGATCGGTGTAGGTCAGACCCTTGCCGGTGATGTTGCCGTGCACGTCGTTGAAGCCGAGCAGTTGACCGGTGGAGTAGCGCCAGCCGTGCCGCAGGATCGAGGTCAGCACCCGGCCCTGCGCCTGCAACGGCGGGTCGAAGCCACCGAGAACGGCCAGCGTCGGTGCGAGGTCGATCGCCCGGACACCGCGCACTGAGCGGACGTGCTCGATGTCGGGACCTCCGGCCACGAACGTCGCGTGCATGTTGATGTTGTGGGCCAGGTCGACGTCGTCGGGGAGATAACCGTGCTGGCCGAAGAACCGCGACGGTGCCACGAGGGTGCCCACCGTGTTGCCGTCGAACTGGTACGGCACCTTGGTGACGACCACGACATCGCCGGAGCGCGTCGGGTTAAGCGAGTCGATGCCGGCCACGTTGGCCAATTGCTCCTTCGTCAGCACCTTCTCGACGACCGACTTGCCGGTGGCCGGGTCCTTGAGGTTGCGGTAGGCGGCCACGATCCGGTTCACGGTCGCGGTGTAGTCGGCCCGCTCGAGCACACCGTCGGGATTGCGGCCCTTCAGGTCGAGGTAGATCTGCGCCGTCGCACCCGCCCAGCAGGCCTTGGCGATCGTCTTGCCGGCGACGCTCGCCGCGGCCGGACGGCAGTTGCCGGTCTGCTCCACGTCCTGCAGACCCAGTTGCTTGAGCACGAGCGGCGCGTCGACCGCGTACCACTGCGGGGCGAAGCCGTGGTCGCTGCTGGCGAGCACATCGGCGTGCCTGAGTTCGGAGCGGACGAAGCCCAGCCGCTGGTCGGCCGAGTGGTAGGCACCGCGCAGATACGCCGCGCGCTGCGCCAGTCGGTGATCGCGCGGCCCGGTGCCGGCCACCCGGTCGAAGTACGGGTTCGCGCTGCCGTCCGGCGCGATCGGCGTCAACAGCCCGAGGATCTGGTGGCTCACCTCGTCGGTCTGGTCGGTGCCGGCGAGCAGCACCTGGGTGTCGGGCTGCAGCGTGCCCAGGACGTACTTGAACACCGCGAGGTCGTAGGCCTGGTTCAGCCCGACCGTCTGGCCGTACCACGTGTCCTCGTCGATGAGCCCGGCCTCCTCCGGCGCGAAGTCACCGAAGATGGCCGGCGGCAGGTTGTCGGCGATGTACTTGGCCAGCTTGTCCTCGCCGGGCGCGCCGGCCGGCAACGCGTCGCAGGCTGCCGTGGCGCAGTGCGCGTTGGGGCGGGTGACCGACGTGAAGTACAGGCCGAACTTCGACAGGTCAGGCGAAAGCGTGGTCACGTCGGCGTAAAAGCCCGCGGTCTCCCCCGCCGCCGTGCCGATCAGGCCGTCAGCGCCCTTCAGCTTGATCGCGCTGTACCGACGTGGCGTCAGATTGGCCGCGGCCGCGGCACCGTCCTTGGCCGCGGCGGTCGGGACCATCAGCACCCGGTTGTAGCCGGCAGTGCCGCTGGCGTAGACGTAGAGGTCGAACGTGCGGGTCGGGTTCAGCGTCGGCGACGTGCTGGTGACGGTCAGCGTGCTCTGCTGGGCCGGCACGCCATGGCTGGCCGGCACGTGGGTCCAGCCGCTGGCGGGGGCGAACGCGGCGACCTGATAGGACAGCCCGAAACCGGCGGCCGAGGCCTGCTTGGTCGGGTTGGCGGGGTACTCGAGCAGGCCGCGCTGGGAATAGAAGCTGGCGTAGTCGACCGTCGGCCCGGAGATGTTGGCGTTCAGCCCACCGGTCCATTCCAGCTGGGCGACCTTCTTGCCCTCGAGTTCGGCCGACGAGGCGACCGACTGAGCCTCCAGGACGTTCGTCGGGTCGCTGCCCGGGCTGGCGCCGTTGCCGTGGAAGGAGAACGACGTGGAACTGGTGAACGGCTGGCGGTTGTCGAAGAACGTGTTGTTGGTGCTGCCGTGCACGCCTGGGCCAGCACCAGTGGCCAGGGTGTACCAGCCCTGCCCGGTGTTGGGCGGGAAGCCCTGGGTCAGGCCGTTCGCGCCGGTGGCACCGGCGTGCATCAGGCTGGCGTAGGTCGGCATGGCGCCGGCGCGCGCATAGCGCTGCATGAGGTCCGGGCGCATGCCGTCGGAACTGAACAACACGACCGGGTTCCGGCCAGCGCTGCTTGGCGGCGAGTCCAGTCGCGCCGGCTCGGCAGCGGCCGGGCCGGCCGTGATCAGGGTGGCGCCGACGACCGCGATGACCGCCGCCGCGGATGTCCAGCCCCGTACGGACCAGCCGAGCACGGGCGCCGAGCGTGTGGTCATGCGATACCCCCGAGTTGGTCACCGGTCGGCGCAACGCCGCCGACGTGAAACTCTGGTCATATCAGCCACGTCCGTCAATACGCGGATTTGCCCGACCCGTCTGGGTCGGGCGCCCAGGGCGACGGGGTGCTCCGCGCGCCGAAGTAGTCGCCACCTTTGGCCCGCACATCGTCGGTACCCCAGTCGACGGGCGCATCGGTGCGCGGAAAGTGTTTGCGACAGTGGATGTAGCTGGTCTCGAGCCGGAGCACGACCCACCGGGCGGGAGGGCGGCCGGTCCTGGGGCGCGCGGCGATCTCCGGGTACTCCTGCGCCATCACGGCGGCGTCGACGATGCTCGACTGGCCACGCAGGTGCAGACCGATCCGGTGCTCGGCGTCGAGGAACATCAAATGCGTCGACGGGTTCTTGATCAGGTTGCCCAGGCTGGTCAGCACGCCGTTGCCGCGCAGCTCCGGCCAGGTGAGCGTTCTGTCGTCGATGACGGCGACGAACCCCGGGTCCCCGAACCGGACCGAGGCGTCCGGTCGGCCGTCAGGGTCCGCTGTCGCCAGGATCATCTGGGTCTGCCGGCCCAAGAACTCGACCATCCGTGGGGTGAGGGTGTCCAGCAGTTGGTCGCGATAGAACGCATCGGCCCGCTCGCGGGTGCCGTAGAGATCCTGGAGCAGGTGTTCGCCCGCCGACCCCGGCCGAGGCGTTGCGCTGCACATGGCTCATTCCCCCGTTCGGTTGGACCGATACGACCGGCTCGTAGTGGTTCCGCTGCGGGTGAAGCAAACATGGGGTCGGTTTCCCACTCCCGACGGTTACCCGTCGCGCCCGTGACGCGCGGTACCGAAGGGTTGTGTTTACGCTAAGCCCACACGAGGATTATATGTGACACTGCTGGTGGGTGGAGGGCCGTGACCGGAGGCAAGCTGTGGGACTACGCCGTGCCCTTCTGAATTGGTTGACGCGTGACGAGGAAGACGAGCCCGATCGCCCGCCGCTAACCGGAGCGAGCGGTGCATTCGAGCCTTGGCCGGGCGCCAGCCAGCCGGTCCAGTTGCCGCCGCCGCCCCCGCCCGGTGTCAGCCCGGCCATCCCGCCCCAGCAGGCTCGAGACGTCCCCGCACGGCCGGAAGCGGTCGGCGGCGGCGGCCTCGTCGTCGGCCCGGCCGAGCTGCGGCGCGCGCCGCTGGAGCTGCCGACGTTCTACACCCCACCTGAGCCGACGCCGGCTGTGCCGATGCCCACCGCCTCCGCCCCGAGCCCGGCGGATTTGCTGGCCGAGCGCGGGACGGTGCGCGCCGCGTGGGACCTGATCAGCGACCGGACCGATCAGCTTGTGCGCAACTTCTATGCGGAACTGTTCCTGGCCTTGCCCGGCGAAGCGATGAATATGTTCCCGTCCAACATGACCCAGCAACGCGAGGACTTCGGCCGCGCGCTGGTGCAGTGGGTGGTCGCTGACGACCCGGAGTCGATGTCGGCCCACCTCGACCAGTTGGGCGCCGACCACCGCAAGTTCGACGTCGAACCTCGGCACTACGAGATCGCGGGTCAGGCCTTGCTCGCCGCCTGGCGCGGGCTAGCCGGGTCGAGGTGGACGAACGAGCACGAGGCGGCCGTCTTCGGCAGCTACACCCGAATGGCCACCCTCATGATCGACGGAGCGATGCGCCACCAGCACGAACCCGCTTCATGGGGGGCGCAGGTCGTCGAGCACCAGCGGGTGCTGCGCGACTTCGCCGTGCTGCGGATCCAGCCCGACGCGCCATATCCCTACAAGGCCGGTCAGTACCTCACCCTCGAAGTGCCCAGCCACCGTCGGGAATGGCGGCAGATGTCGATCGCGAGCGCCCCGCGGCCGGACAACACGTTCGACATCCAGGTGCGGGCGATCGGCTCGACCGGGGTCTCGGCCGCGCTGGTCACGAACACCAAGCCCGGCGACCGGCTGCGCCTCGGCCCCCCGCGCGGCAACGACCTGGTCGTAGAGCCGGGCACCGTCCCTGGCGGCCTGCTCTGCGTGGCATCCGGCACCGGCGCGGCCCCGATCGCCGCTGTCGTCGAGTCGATCCTGAGCTGGCAGGACCCGCCGCAGCTGTACGCCTTTGTCGGCGGCCGCACCAAGTACGACATCTACCCGGTCAGCCAGCTCAACCAGCTCATCCAGGCCGGCGGAAAGTGGCGCCAGGTGCAGGTGCACGGCGTCGTGTCCGACGACCCCAGCTACGCGGGCTATCGCGGCAAGGTCGAGCTCATCGTGCCGACCCTGCACAACTGGGCTCAGCTCGGTGTCGACGTGCTGGTGGCGGGACCGAACCCGATGATCGCCACGACCGTCACCAACCTGGCCGGCAGCGGCGTGCCCCTGAAAAAGATCCACTTCGACCAGTACGACGCGGCGGCTTGAACGCCCAATAGCGGGCGCGTCTCACGCCGGGGCGAGGACTGAGTCGGCGACGGCGGTCATGTGTCGGTAGCGGGCTGCCGGCGTCATTCCCATGAAGTGCAGCGCGTGTGGGTCTGTGACCAGCGGGCGGTCGACATAGGAACTCGCGCTGCCGTTGTACAGCTCCGACTCGACCCGGCCAGTGACGTACGGCTGGTTCCAGCCCGGTGGCAGCCAACTGGTGCCGGCCAGGAATCGACTGCCGCGGCCAGGGCCGGCCCAGTGGTACCGCCCGTCTCCGCGGTGCCAGCCCAGGGCGGCCAGTACCGCGCCCTGATCGGCCCACGGGCCGGGCTGCGGTCCGGCCGCCTCGACGGCGTCGAGAAAGGCGAAGGCGGCCGGCTGTGAGCGCAGCACCCAGACGCCGGTGTTGGGGTTGACGCGGTGCTCGGCGGGCACGTGCTCGAGCGCGAGCGCCTGGAAGTGTTCGGGATGCAGGTGGGTGGCGATGTCCTCGTCGTCGCGCAGCAGCAGCACGTCGGCGTCCAGCCACACCGCCAGGGAAAAGTCGTTCAGCGCCCGGCGTAGCAGCCCAACCTTGGCCCACTTCGCCCGCTGGGCGGCGACGCCGGCACCGGCCCCGTCCGACGGCAAGGCGGCGGCACGCACCTGGTAGTCCCAACAGGCGGCGTAGCGCTGGAAGGTCGGCAAGGACAGGTCGTGCAGCACGTCGTGCATCTGCGGACCGGCCGCGGTGATGAGGACACCGCGCGCTCTGCCTCGGGGCGCTGCGGGCATACCGGTAGCAGACCGTGGTGCGGTGAACGGCCGGGGCTTCGCGCTCGACACCGACGCGAACAGCGGCCCATGTTTAGACCTCGAGCGCGGTCAGTCTCGCCCGCAGCGCTTCGGCCAGTCCGGGTGGATCGGCCACGGTAACCGTGAGATTCGGATGGCGGAGGCGGCCGGTGGGTTCCACGCCGGGCACGGGCGACCGGAAGCTCAGGCAGACGCCGGCGCGCGAATTTGTGGCAAACGTGAGGCCGCGGTCGGATATCGAAAGCCGAGGCGGCCCGATGGTCTTGATGAGCTGATACGGCCCGGTCACCGCGACGCCGCGGATGTTGGTGTACGGCGTGCGCACCCGCCACGGGCCGAAGCAGGCGTCGAACTCGGTGGCGGTGAGGCTGACGACCGCGCTGCCGATGGACACCCCGAACAGGCGCGATATCCGTCGATGCAGTGGATCGAAGTCGAACGCGAACACCTCGACACTCATGCCGACATTCTCCATCCCGCGCGCAGTCGGCAACCGGGCACCCCGACGGGCCGTGTCACGAACGCACGAGCCGAGCTATCGCGTCGGCGGCCTCTTTGACCTTCGCGTCGGCCGCTGAGCCCCCGGCCCGGGCCGCATCCACGACGCAACCGGCCATGTGCTCTTCGAGCAGGCCGAGGGCGACCGATTGCAAGGCCTTAGTTGCCGCGCTTACTTGGGTGAGAATGTCGATGCAGTACTTGTCCTCGTCGACCATCTTGGCGATGCCGCGCACCTGCCCTTCGACGCGCCGCAGTCGCTTGAGATAGGCGTCCTTGTTCTCGCTGTACCCGGGCATGGGCGGCTCCTCGTGCAGGTGTGTCGGCCTCGTCACTATACCCCGGTGGGGTACTTGACGACAGGCTGGGCCCTGAGTATCAATACCCTGAGGGGGTAAGCGCGGGCATGGAGGAAACCCAGTGATATCGGACGGCTGGCACGCTGTACTGCACGCGCTCGAGGTGGCGGGCTCAATGACCTGGCAGGTGACCTGGTCATTGATCCTCGGCTTCACCTTGTCGGCGATCATCGCCGCCCTCGTCCGCAAGTCCACGATCGCCCGCTTGTTGCCGGACGACCGGGCCAAGAGCCTCGGCACCGCAACTGCTCTGGGCGCCGCGTCCTCCTCCTGCTCCTACGCCGCGGTCGCGCTGGCTCGATCACTGTTCCGTAAGGGCGCCAACTTCACGTCCGCGATGGCGTTCCAGTTCGCCTCGACGAACCTGGTCATCGAGTTGGGCCTGATCCTGGCGCTCCTGCTGGGCTGGCGCTTCACCGCGGCCGAGTTCGTCGGTGGCCCGTTGATGATCGTCGTACTCGCACTGATCTTCCGGCGCATCGTGTCCGCCCGCATGGTCGATGATGCCCGCGAGCATGCCGAGCAAGCCGTCGCCGGATCCATGGAAGGCCACGCGGCGATGGACATGAGCGTGGGCGGCGAGCAGAGTTTCTGGCGGCGCCTGGCCAGCCGGGCCGGCTTCACCTCGGTCAGCCACAACTTCGTCATGGAGTGGGCCGCGATCCTGCGCGACCTGGCCATCGGCTTGCTCATTGCCGGCGCCGCCGCGGCCTGGATCCCCGAATCCTTCTGGCAGCACCTGTTCTTCAGCGGACACCCACTGCTGGCGAAGATCTGGGGACCAATCATCGGCCCGCTCGTCGCCGTCGCTTCGTTCGTGTGCTCGATCGGCAACGTTCCACTGGCCGCGGTGCTGTGGAACGGCGGAATCAGCTTCGGCGGCGTGGTGTCCTTCATCTTCGCCGACTTGATCATCATCCCGTTGCTGCTGATCTACCGTAAGTACTACGGCACCCGGATGGCGCTGTTCCTCGCGGGCACGTTCTACGTCACGATGGTCGCGGCCGGGTACCTGGTCGAGATCCTCTTCGGCGTTTTGCGGCTCATCCCCACCGGCGAGCGGCACGCTCGAGTGGGCCTGGACGGCATCAGCTGGAACTACACCAGCGTGCTCAACATCGTGTTCCTGATCGTGGCCGCGTTGCTCATCTGGCGCTTCCTGACCACGGGCGGCCGGGCGATGCTCGCGATGATGGGCGGCGGCCCGGACGACATGGCCGAGCACGATCACGACCACAGCGCGCACGAAGCTCACGACCATGGTGCGCACGATGCGCACCGTGGTTAGGGCTGCGGGGCGTTTCGCTGGTCCGTGGCTTTGATCGACCGGCTGGCTTTTGCTGCCTTTGAAAATGCGCAGCGACGGAGGACGTTGGCTGGTTTGCGCGGCTTGGTTCGCCGGGCTCCGTCAGCGCTTTGGTCACTTTTTCTGGCCCGCTCGTGTTGATCAACTCGCGCCTAGTTGCTTTTGAAATAAGGCGAAAGTGCTTGCGACTGTTGATCGTTGCTGCTAATATGAACGTATGTTCGACAGCGTTCCTGAGGGCCAGATGGTCCTGGCGCTCAGGCACCTTCACGCGGCCGTGGACGAACTGCTTGCCGCGTCTCTGACCTGCCTTACCGGCGACGAGCTTCTGGACGGACTGCGCGAACTGGAGACCGAGAAGCGTCGCCTCGCTCCGGTCGATCACGCTTTGATCGCCGAGGTCGAAGCTCGGGGTCTGGCCCGCGAGCAGGCCTGCCGCGGTACTGCGAACCTGCTCGGGCAGTTGTTGCGTGTCAGTCCGGCCGAGGCGGCCGCTCGCGTTCACGCTGCTGCCGACCTTGGTCCACGGCGTGGCCTGACCGGCGACGCATTGCCGCCGCTGTTCGAGCAGGTTGCCGCCGCGCAGGTTGACGGGACGATCTCATCCGCGCATGCGCGGGTCGTCACCAGCACGATCGATGCGCTGCCGGCCGCCGTTCAAGCCGAACACGAGCAATCGGTGCAGGCGCTGCTGGTCGAGCAGGCGCAGGTCATGGAGCCGACGCTGTTGCGGCAGGTGGCCCGTCGGATCGTCGACACCCTGGACCCGGATGGCACATTGACCGAGGAACGCGACCGCCAGCGTCGCCGCGACCTGACCATCCGGCAGCGTCGCGATGGCTCCGGCCATGTGGAGGGTGAGCTGTCCGCGATCTGCACCGAAGCGCTGTTGTCGGTGCTGGACTCGCTTGGCAAACCCGTTGCGGCCGAAGCCGGCGCGCCTGATCCGCGCACGGCTGGCCAACGTCGCCACGACGGGCTGCAGGACGCACTGCTCACCCTGCTGCGCTCCGGAGAGCTGCCGGCATGCAACGGGGTGGCAGCGACGATCGTGCTCACCATGACACCGGAGCAGTTCGACAACCGCTGCGGGCTCGTCACTACCGGACACGGCGCGGCGATCTCGGTCGGACAAGCGCTGACGCTGGCTGGGGACGCCCGCGTCATGCCGGTCCGGCTCACCGAGACCCGCGAGATCGCTGCCTACGGCGACACGCACCGCATCTTCAGTGAAGGACAACGGCTCGCCATGATCGCGAGAGACCAAGGGTGCTCTTTCCCCGGATGCACGACCGGGCCGGCGTGGTGCCAGGCGCATCACGTCACCGACTTCGCCCTCACCCGACGAACGTCCGTCGATGACGGAACCCTCCTCTGCGGCTTTCACCATCGCGAACATCCCAACCTCGGTTGGACTTGCCGAATGCTCAACGGCTTGCCGCACTGGACGCCACCACGCTGGGTCGACCCCGACCAAATCCCACAGCGCAACCGGGTGCACGACCTCGTCGGCGTCTGAATCGGGTCGGCGCACCACGGGTGGTTCCTGGCAGGATGCTGACGCGGGCGGACGGCCGGTCGATCACGTTCCCAGAGTTCGCGATCTACCGGCTCGAGAACGGTCGAATCACGGCGGTATGGGGAGACCTCGATGCGGATCGGTGGACGACGGCCTGAGTACCGCGCAATCCCCCGGGCGGGATCAGCCGCCGACCGTCAAGGTGCCATGCATGTTCGAGTGGAACGTGCAGTGAAACTTGTAGGTGCCGGCTTTCATCGGCGCGGTGAAGGTAGCGGTCTTGCCCGGCGGGATCGTGACGGCAAACGCCTTGTCCGAGTCAGCCGTGACGGTGTGGGCCTCACCGTCGTTGTTGGTTACCGTCACCATTGACCCCGCCACGGCCGCGCCGGACACCGAGAACGAGAAACTCTTGATTGTGATGCTCGCGGCCGCAGCCTTGGGTGCGCCGGCCGATGACGAGGACGAGGTCGACCCGCTGGCTGAGGGGCCGGCCGACGTTGCCGGAGACTTGCTGCTACCGCTACTGCACCCGGCCGCGAGCAAGCAGGCGGTGAGGGCCATCGCGGCGGGAACGACGGAGACGCTGCTTCTTTTGATCATGGCTCATTTCTCCTCGGTTGTGGATGCATCGACATTGGTCGCAGCCGGGCCGTCCCGACGGACAGTTCAGTCGCCGGTCCAGCAGCCCAAGATGACCGAAGCGATCTCGTAGGCGAAGTCGGCGCGTTTCGCATGCTGGGCGCCGAACTCGGCGGGCAGGTCAGTTGCGTCCACGCGGAGCACGTCATTGTCCTTGCGCACGACGACCGTGCCGGTGTCAGTTCCGTACGCCCCTTCGCCCAAGCCGGCGAGGTCCGCCGTCTTGCCGAGTTGCTGACGCAATGCCGCGAAGTACGTGCTCGTGGCCGCGGCATCGGGCGATTCCTGCACGAGCAACACGAGCGTGCCTATGGGCAGGCGATAGCTGCAGGTGAACAGGTGGTTGACGAACGTGGACTTGCCCGCCGGCACTTGCCTGCTGGCCAGGACGGTCGTGATGTCCTTGCGGACGTCGGCCGAGCACACCATCGCGGCGGATGCCGAAGGGGCGGCCGCGGCGCTCTTGGCTGGTGCGGCGGCGGCGCCCATCGTCGACCCGTCCGGCATGACCATCCCTGGCGTCATCGCGCCGCTCGGCCGCACTGTCTTCGAAGGCGCCAAGGCCTGCGAACTCGCGCAGCCCGCCAGCAGGATCGCGCCGGCCAAGAGCAGGCCGATCTGGCGGGCTCGCCGCCGGGTGGCTGTCATCTGAGTAGCTCCATTCGGATGGTCATGAAGACGTCGCCTAGGCAACGTGCGAGGACACCAGCGAGGCGAAGGCAACGATGTTGTCCTCGTAGTTGTGGGTCGAAAGATCGAACTTCCCGCCGCAGGTGATCAGGCGCAGTGCGGGGTGGTCGGTGTTGCCGTACACGGTGAGGGTGGGGAAATGGTTCTTGGCGTACTCGGCAACCGCGTCGATGCGGAACACCGCGACCCGGTGATCGGCCCGCTGCACGAGCACCGTGTCGCCCTTGCGCAGCGCGCCGAGCCGGAAGAACACGCCCGGCCCGTAGCGGGCGGAATCGATGTGGCCGAGCAGGATCGACGGACCGAGCTCGCCGGGCGTGGGCGAGTTGCGGTACCAGCCGGCTTCGGAGACGGCGCCCAGCGGTGGCACCTGCACCGTGCGATCGCGGTTCAGGCCGAGCTTGAGCACGGCCGACTTCACCCCGATCGCCGGGATGACCAACTGCGTCGGTGTCGACGCCGGCAGCGCCGGACCGCGCGTCCTGGGCGCGGTGCCGGGGCCAGCCGTGACGTGCGGGCTGACCGGTCCGACGCTGCCGGCTGCATAAGGACCGGCCGCCGAGGCCGGCGGCTGGGGCGCCTTCTTCTGCGCGCGTGCCGCGATGACGGTCAAAACGACCGCGACCGTCGTCAACACGACCGCCACCGCGGCGAGCAGTGCTCGTCCGCGGTGGCCGTCGAACTTCAGTCGCATCGAAATGACCTGATCAGCGGATCGACTGCAGTCAGCTCTGGCGGGCGACGCGGCGACGAATCGCGAGCGCACCACCGGCGGCCAACAACAGCCCACCGCTGGCGAGCAACAGCGCTTCGTCCTCGACGCCGGCCGTGCTGCCGCCACCGGTACTGGCCGCTCCGCCCGGCATGGTGCTCATCTGCGACGCGACGAGCGCGCCGCACAGCGCCGGTGAGGTCGCGGCCAACGGCAACGACGGCACCAGGTCACTCTTCTCGCCCTGGGCCTTGGCGCTCAGGGTCTTCGGGTCCAGACCGTGCACCACGATGACGCCCTTACCCGAAGTGACTGACGCCAACGTCGCGGCGTCGAGCGTGAACGTGCGGTTGTAGTCGAAGCTGGCGCCGCTTGGGGCAACGGTCAGCGTCGTACCGGCCTTCGGGCTGGTGTCACCGCTGAGCGACAGTGTGGTGCCGATCGCGCCGTAGAACGGGGCACCCTCGGTCGTGCTCACGACGCCGTCTGCGTTCTTGTCGGCCGCGGTCGTCGGGCAGGTGCCCTGCGCGCCGATGTGAATGTGCTGCACGTGCGGGTATGGCTTGCCACTGAACGTTGCGGCCAGACCATCGACATGCTCGGTGACCGTGGCCTGATTGCCGTTAAGTTGCACCATGAGCGTGCCCGACGCGCTCGAGTGGTTGAGCGGGTTCAGCGTGGCCTGGTAGCTACTGGCCGCGGCTGCCCCAGCGGAACCAGGCAGGGCGAGCAGCGCAGCCGCGCCAACGGCGACAGGTGCAGCGAGCAATCCAAGTGCTTTCTTCATGGACGGGAACCTTCCAGTTCGGCCGGACGACCGGCACGGAGAAAATTTGCCTACTCCATGCCATTCGTCTTCGGCCGGAAGATCGGTTCCATCCAAGTCGCGCGGAGCTGCAATCACGCAGCGGCGGCGAGACGGCGCGTCAGAAGTTGACGACCTCGAACCCCACTGCGTACGTCGTGCCGAGCCGTGTGCCGGTGGCGCGGGCAATGGACTCCAGGAACTCCTCGGGGTCGGCCATGGGGTGGTCGCCGAGGCCGGCGAGGTAGGCGGCATGGGCCCGCAGCGACGCGACGCCGACGGCGAAGTAATCGCTCACGTCGACGGCGTGCGTGACCTGCGGGCCGTGAGCGGCCAGGACGGTGTGAACCGGCCACGGCTGCAGATCCTCATCGAGCAGCGCGCGAAACACCCAGCGGTTACCCGCGTCGCGCACGCCATCGAGCACGGCCCGGCCGAGCGCGATGTGGTCGGCTTGATTCAGCGCACCCGGCGCCCACGAGTCGTGGTAGTTGCCGGTGATGACGACGTCCGGCCGGTGCCGACGCACGGCTCGGGCGATGTCGCGCCGCAGCGGCAGCCCGTACTCGAGCACGCCGTCGGGATAGCCGAGGAACTCGACGGTGTCGACACCGACGATTGCCGCCGAGGCGCGCTGTTCCTGCTCGCGCAGCGGCGCCGCCTTCTCCGGCGACAGGCCGTCGATACCGGCTTCACCGCTGGTCGCCAGGCAGTAGCCCACCCGCTTGCCGTTGGCTGTCCATCGTGCGATCGCGGCGGCGGTTCCGTACTCGAGGTCGTCCGGGTGAGCGACGATCGCGAGGGCGCTCGTCCACGACTCATCCACCGGTTCCAAGTCAGTCATGGTCGCGAACATACTCAGCGGCGGCCGCGTGGTCAGCTGTTCAGGGCGGCGAGCACGTGCGGGGTCAACGCGCGCAACGCCTGCCCGCGATGGCTGATCTCGTCCTTGCGGGCCGGGTCGAGTTCTGCATTGGTGAGATCGAGTCCGGTCGCGACGAAGATCGGGTCGTAGCCGAAGCCGTTCGTCCCGCGCGGAGTGCGCACCAGCCGGCCCGGCATGCGGCCCTCGACGACCGTTTCCCCCGCCGGGCCGACGAGGGCGGCGGCGCACACGAAGCTCGCCCTGAGCCGTTCGTCGGGTGTGTCGGCGAGTTGGGCGAGCAGCAGCCGCAGGTTGGCCTCGTCGTCGCCGTGCCGACCGGACCAGCGGGCGGACAGCACGCCGGGCATCCCGTTCAGGGCGTCGACCGTGAGGCCGGAGTCGTCGGCGATCGTGGGCACACCGGAGTGCACGAACCCCTCGCGGGCCTTGAGCAGAGCGTTGTCGGCGAACGTGGCGCCGGTCTCGGGCTTCTCGTCGTATGGCGCGATGTCGGCGAGGCCGAGGACAGTGAGGTTCGGCAGTACGGGGGCGAGAATGCGGCGCAGCTCGGCCAGCTTCTTGGCGTTGCGACTAGCCAGCAGGACGCGACCGGTGTCCCGGCTCACCCGCCCAGCGCCGCATGCTGCAGGGCCGTCAGTTCCGCGCAGCCGGCCACAGCGAGATCGAGCATGGCGTCGAGTTCCGCGCGCCGGAACGGGGCGCCTTCGGCCGTGCCCTGTACCTCGACGAACTCGCCGTCGCCGGTGACCACGACGTTCATGTCGGTCTCGGCCCGGACGTCTTCCTCGTACATCAGATCCAGCCGCGGTTCGCCGTCGATGACTCCGACGGACACCGCCGAGATCGAGTTGACGAGCGGCTTGGGTTGGGCGAGCGCCTTCTGCGCGTCGAGCCACGCCACCGCGTCGGCGAGTGCGACGTAAGCACCGGTGATCGCCGCGGTGCGGGTGCCGCCGTCGGCCTGCAATACGTCACAGTCGATAGACACGGAATTCTCACCGAGCGCGGCCAGGTCGATCGCGGCGCGCAGTGACCGGCCGATCAGTCGCGAAATCTCGTGAGTCCGTCCACCGATTCGGCCCTTCACCGATTCGCGGTCGTTGCGGGTGAGGGTGGCGCGCGGAAGCATCGAGTACTCGGCCGTCACCCAACCCAGACCGCTGCCCTTGCGCCAGCGCGGGACGCCCTGGACCACCGACGCCGCGCACAGCACCTTGGTCTCGCCGAACTCGACCAGGGCGGAGCCCTCGGCGTACTTCTGCCAGTCGCGGGTGATCGTAACGGGCCGGAGCTGGTCGGCCGCGCGGCCGTCTGGTCGAGACATGTTTGCGAGCTTAGGTGGTGTCCCTGACCAGCCCTGACCAGGCCACCACTGTCAGCTGTCCCTGTTATCGCGGGGCGCTGGCACGGATATCCGCCCGGTGCCAGCGCGTGCCAGCCGGTGTCAGGGCGACGTGCGCCCGCTGCCAGCCGCGGGGCGCAGTGTCTGCGTCATGACATACGCCATCCAAGCCGAAGGGCTCATGAAGCGCTTCGGCGACACCCAAGCACTGGCCGGCATCGACCTGGCGGCCCGCCAGGGCACCGTCCTCGGTGTCCTCGGCCCCAACGGCGCCGGGAAGACTACCGCCGTCCGCATCCTGGCGACGCTGCTGCGCGCCGACTCCGGCTCGGCCACCGTGGCCGGCTTCGACGTCGCCCGCAGCCCGCAGCAGGTCCGGCAGAAGATCGGCCTCACCGGCCAGTACGCCTCGGTCGACGAGGACCTCACCGGGATGCAGAACCTCGTGATGATCGGTCAACTGCTGGACCTGCGCATGGCCGAGGCCCGGCGCCGCGCGGTCGAACTGCTCGAGTGGTTCGACCTGTCGGCCGCGGCCGACCGCATGGCCAAGACCTACTCCGGCGGTATGCGCCGGCGCCTCGACCTGGCCGCATCGCTTGTCGGCCGTCCGGCCGTGATCTTTCTGGACGAACCGACCACCGGCCTCGACCCGGCCAAGCGCGAGGACATGGGTCACGTCGTGCGGGGCCTGGTCGACGACGGCTCCACCGTGCTGCTCACGACGCAGTACCTCGAGGAGGCTGACGCGCTCGCCGACGAGATCACGGTCATCGATCACGGCCGGGTCATCGCCCACGACACGCCCGACGGGCTGAAGCGGGTCGTCGGCGGTCAGCGCCTGACCGTGCGCCCGGCCGATCCGTCGGACTTCGCGTCCCTAACGACGCTGCTCGGCGACATCGCCGGATCGGCGTCCGAACGCGACGGCCGGCACGCCCTGACCGTCGCCGTTGACAGCGACGAGGTGCTGCCCGCGACCGTGGCCCGGCTGAGCGCGGCCGGCATCAAGGTCACCGAGCTCTCCCTGCACCTGCCCAGCCTGGACGAGGTGTTCTTCAGCCTCACCGGCACCCGTACCGCTACCCCAGAAGAGGAGACCGTGGCATGAGCACGACCCTCGCTCCACCCGAAATGGCATCGCCCGTCGCCTCGGAGGACGCCAGCCCGTTGCCACCCGGCCTGCGCACGCTGCGCCACGCGCTCGTGCTGGCCAAGCGCAACCTGATCAAGACCTGGCGCACACCCGAGCAGTTGATCGACGTGACGATCCAGCCGGTGATCTTCCTGCTGCTGTTCGTCTACGTGTTCGGTGGCGCGATCAGCGGCGGATCGCGGCACCACTATCTGCAATTCCTGCTGCCCGGATTGCTCGGCCAGGGCATTGCGATGGGCAGCATCGCGCTTGGCCAGAACCTGAATGTCGATATCGAGAAGGGCGTCTTCGACCGCTTCCGGTCGTTGCCGATCGCTCGTTCGGCGCCACTGGTCGGCGCGGTGCTGGCCGACTTCTTCCGTTACCTGATCCTGTGCGTGATCTACCTCGGTTTCGGCTACGTGATCGGCTTCCGGGTCCAGACGGACGCGCTGTCGGCGGTGGCCGCGATCAGCCTGTCGATCGCGTTCGCGCTGTGCTTCTGCTGGATCTCGGTCTGGGTCGGCATGAAGGTTCGTACGTCCGGCGCGGTGCAGGGTGTCATGTTCCTGCTGGTGCTGCCCCTTTCGTTCGGCAGCAACACGTTCGTGCCGACCTCGACCATGCCCGGCTGGCTGCAGGCGTTCGTCAAGGTCAATCCGATATCGCACCTGGTCGGTACCGTGCGCGGACTGACGCTGGGCGGCGAGATCGCGTCGAACCTGGCCTGGACGCTCGGCTGGATGGCCAGTTTGCTGCTGGTGTTCGTGCCGTTGGCCCTGCGCGCCTACCGCCGGCGGGCCTAGTCCCTCGAGGCGGGGCGGACGCGTTCGATCGCGTCCTCGCGGCTCAGCGCCCAGCCCCGCTCGTAGGCCGCCGCGAAGTCCGCATCGCCGAGTTCAGCGCGCAGCCGCGTGCTGAGCTCGGCGATGTCTGGTTGGGTGGCGTCGTCGGAACCACGCAGCCGCGCGGCCGCGCCCAGCCGCTCGGCCGCGAGCGTGAACTCACCGTCGTGGGCGGCCAGTAGTGCCGTCGAGACCGCGACGCTCGCGACGATCGGCATGTCCCGAGTGCCGAGCGCAGCCTCGTACGCACGCAGTGCCCGTTGTCGTGCCTCGTCGATCTCGCCGTCGAGGATCTGGTGCTTAGCAGCGACGGCCAGCGCGATCGCCACGCCGTGACCCTGGAACGGATGGGCCGTCGGCATCGTGTCCAGCCGGGCCAAGGCGTCCTCGCGCAGTTCCCGGGACAGCTCGAGATCGCCGGTGCGGCGGGCGATGTCGGCTAATACCACCCGGCCGATGACCGCCTCACGGGCCGCGCCCGAAGCCTCGCTGATCCGGCTGCCGCGGCGCGCCACCTCCGCGGCGAGACGCAGGTCGCCGCGCCGGACGTGCACGTCGGCGATGCGCAGATGCAACCAGGCCGCGTCGTCGTGCGCGCCGAGTTCGCCGACGAGCCGCAGGGCCTCCTCGTAAGTGGCGAGCGCGGCGTCGAGCTCGCCATGGGTCGTGTGGATCAGCCCGATCGCCTGCAGACACGCCGCGAGCCCCCACCGCTCCCCAATGGCCTCGAACTGGGTCCGGGCTCCGACCAGGTCGGTCCGCGCGGTCGCGACATCGCCGTCGTTCTCGGCGATGGCCGCCCGGAACATCAGCGCGGACGCCCTGATCCAGCGGTCTTCGGACTCCAGCGCCGCATTCATCGCCGCGTCCAGGTTTGACCTGTCCTGGGAGAAGATGGCGATGACCGGACGCATCAGCGCCAGCATCGGGTACCGCCGGGTGTCGGCCCGCTCGAAATCGGCGCCCATCCGGTTGAGCTGGTGCAACCCCTGTTCCATCTGTTCGGCGTCGACAGCTGAGACGCCGGAGCCGGCGGTCATCGCCAGCATCGAAGTGACCAGCAGGCGCAGGTCCGGGTCGGCGTCACCGTCGGCGGCGAGCGCGACCGGCAACCAGGTCGTCGCGTCGGTGTGCGCGCCGGTGAACATCCAGTACCCGCCCATCGCGGCCGCGATCTCCAGGGCCCGTTGGGCGTGACCTTCGTCGGCCAGGTACCGCAAGGCCGAGAGCACGTTGTCGCGTTCGGCGTCCAGCAGCCGCATCCACGGCAGTTGGCCGCTGTCGCGCAGGTGGTTGCCGGCTTCGCCGACGAGTTCAACGAAGTAGTTGGCGTGCCGCAGCCGGATGTCGGCCAGCTCGTGCCGTTCGGCCAGCCGCTCGACACCGTATTCGCGGATCGTCTCGAGCATGCGCAGGCGGGTGCCGTCCGCGACCGGCTGCAGCAGGGACTTGTCGACGAGCGAGGCCAGCAGGTCCCCTACGTCCTTCGCGGGGACGGCCTCGTCGGCACACACGGCAGCCGCGCTGGCTTCGGTGACACCGGCTGGGAAGACGGCGAGGCGCTCGGCCAACAAGCGCTCAGGCGGCGACAGCAGGTCCCAGCTCCACTCCACCACCGCGCGCAAGGTGCGGTGCCGCGGCAATGCGGTGCGACTGCCTCCGGTCAGCAGCCGGAACCGGTCGGAGAGCCGGGAGGCGATTTCCGCGAGCGGCAGCGTGCGCAGCCGCGCGGCCGCCAGTTCGATAGCAAGCGGCAAGCCGTCGAGGCGACGGACGATCTCGATGACCGCCGCCACCGAACGGTCATCGACCGAGAAGTCCGGGCTGACCGCCGCTGCCCGATCGGCGAACAACCGCACCGCTGGGTACTCGAGGGCGTTCGCAGCTGGTGCTTCGGGGGCCGGCTGGCCCAGCGGGGGGACCACGAGCAGGGCTTCGCCGAAGATTCCGAGCGGTTCGCGGCTGGTGGCCAGGATGCGCAGTTGCGGGCACTGGGCCAGCAAGTGGTCGGCCAGCCTGGCGCTCGCCTCCACGAGATGCTCGCAGTTGTCGAAGACGAGCACGGCCCGCTTGTCGGCCAACGCTTCGAGCAGTCGCCCGGTGGCATCGCGGGCCGACAGCTCGGTCCGGCGATCCAGGACGTGCAGTTCTCGCAGGCCGAGCGAGCCCAGCACGGTCTGCGGCAAGTCGGCCGCGTCGGTGACCGGCGCGAGTTCGACCAGCCACACGCCGTCCGGAGCGCCGTCGACGATCCGGGCGGCGGCTTCGCTGGCCAGCCGGGTCTTACCCGCGCCGCCCGGCCCGACGATCGTCACCAGCCGGTTGACCTCCAGCAACTTGCCGATGCGGGCCACTTCGTCCTCGCGGCCGACGAAGCTGGTCAGCTGAGCCTTGAGGTTGCTGCGAGGCGGCTGGCGTTGCTCGTCCGCGCCGTCGGCCAGCTCGCCGCGCAGCACGGCGAGGTGGACGGCCTGCAGCTCCGGAGCCGGATCGACCCCGAGTTCGTCGGCCAAGCGGGTGCGCACCCGTTCGTAGACCTGCAACGCCTCGGCCTGCCGTCCGCTGCGGGTCAGCGCCCGCATCAGCAGGGCCGCCAGCCGTTCGTGCAGCGGATGCTCGGCGGCGAGGGCGTCGAGTTCGGCGGTCACCGCGCCGGCGCGGCCAAGGCACAGCTCGGCGTCTATGCGGTCGAGTTGCACCGCCAACCGGAGGTCATGCAGGCGGGTGAGGGCCGGTGCCGCGAAGTCTCCGACCTCGACCAGGGCGGCCCCGCGCCACAGCGCGACCGCTTCGGCCAACCGCGCCGAGGCCGTCGCCGGGTCGCCGGCGCGCAAGGCCGCCGCACCCTCTGCGGCGGCACGTTCGAAGCGGTTCGCGTCGACGTCGTCACGGTCGAGGACCAGTCGATAGCCCGCCGGCGACTGGACCACCGAGTCAGCGTCGCCTAACGCCCGGCGCAGCCGCGACACCAGGGTCTGCAACGCATTGGCCTCGTCCGCGGGCGGCTGATCGCCCCACACCGCATCCACGAGATTGGCCACACTGACGGGCCGGCCAGCATCCAGGGCCAGCCGGACCAGCAGCGCACGCAGCCGAGTGCCCGCGACGTCGATCAGCCGGCCGCTGCCGTCGCGTACCTCCAGTGGACCGAGGATCCCCACCTGCACGGGATCACTCTTCCACGCCGCGAAGCCGGGCGCGGCCGACGCGGCAGGATAGGGGCATGCGCAGCGAGACGATCACCATCCGGACCGGCGGCCAGCCGCGGGTCCACGACCTCACCGGCGAGTGCAGCGACTTCGTCAGTTCCGAGGCAGACGGGCTGCTTAGCGTGTTCGTCCCCCATGCCACCGCCGGCATTGCGATCATGGAGACCGGCGCGGGCAGCGACGCGGATCTGCTCACCGCGCTGGACGAATTGCTGCCCCGCGACGGGCGCTGGCAGCATCGCCACGGCTCCGCCGGGCATGGCCGCGACCACGTGCTGCCCGCGTTCATCGCCCCTTCGATCACGGTCCCGGTGCTGGGCGGGCGGCTGCAGTTGGGCACCTGGCAGTCGATCTGCCTGGTGGACACCAACGTCGACAACGCCGAGCGGACGGTCCGGCTCAGTTTCCTGCCCGGCTGACGGCTTCGCTCAGGCCGCGTCGGCGTCGACCGGTGCCGGCAGGATCGCCGTCTGCTCGAACATGTAGTACGTCGCCAACCCCGCGTAGGCGAGCAGCATGACCGGCGGCGAGAGCAGCCCGATCACGGTTGCCATCGGGTAGGCCAATGCGCCCAGCCCGAACCGGATCACCGCCTTGCGGCCGAGGGCCGGATCGATCGGCTGGGCCAGCAGGCCGTGCTTCACCATCCGCTGCAGGATCAGCGTGAAGAAGATCGCCATGCCCTCGGTGGATATGCCGTAGAGCAGCACCGCCCACCGGGCGTCGGATCCGCCCTCGCGCAGGAATCCCGCGAATGTCGCCGTCGTGAACGGGATGGTCGTCACCCACATCAGCAACAGCAGGTTGTAGAACGTCAGCACGCGATCCACTCGAGCCGCCAGCGACAGCACGGCGTTGTGATTGACCCAGATGACGCCGATGAAGACGAAGCTGGTTAGGTAGGCCGCGAACGACGGCCACTCCTCACGGAGCTGGGTGCCGACGGCCTCGTGACCGGAACTGACGTCCAAGTGCAGGTCGAGAACGAGCAGCGTGATGGCCACGGCCAGTACGCCGTCGCTGAATGCCTCGAGCCGACCCTTGTTCACGAAGCGACGTTAGCCCGCCATGTCGTCGATTTGGCCCAGGCGGATGTGGTTGCCGGACGGGTCACGGAAGGCCGAGTCGATTCCGTAGGGCCGTTGCTCGGGCTTCTCGATGAAGTCCACGCCGCGCGCCGTCAGCGCTTCGTACTCGGCCTGGCAGTCGTCAGTGGTGAGGAAGACGGTGCCGGCGAAGCCCTTGGCCATCAGTTCGCGGACCTGCTCGGCGGTCGCGTCGTCCATGACGGGCGCACCGGGGATCGCCATCAAGCTGATCGCGATGTCGGGCTGGCCGACCGGTCCGACCGCGAGCCAGCGGAAGTTGCCCATCTCGGGCACGGTGACATCGGAACGCACTTCCATGCCGAGCTTCTGCGTGTAGAAGGCGAGCGCTTCGTCCTGGTCGTGGACCCACAGCTGGGTGGTGCTGAGCTTGTACATCGTGTCCTCCTGAGTCGGTGCCTGACGCTGATGAGGCTATTCAGCTGGCTGCGGGCGCGTCTTCTCGAAACGTGCGGTGTTGCGGACGCCCGTACGCGCGCAGCACGCAGGCCGGGATCAAAGCGTGGGCCTGCGCCGGCGGGAAGGTCGCCCGGTACGCGGTCGGTGACATCCCGTACATGCGGGTGAAGCTCGTGGTGAACGATCCGACGCTCTCCAGCCCCACGGCGATGCAGATGTCGGCCACGGACGAGTCGGTCATGCGTAACAAAGACGCCGACCGCTCCAGCCGCCGGGTCAGCAAGTACGCGTGCGGGGACTCACCAAACGCCCGCCGGAACGCCCGGCTGAAGTGCGCCTGGGACAGGCCGGCAGCCCGGGCCATGTCGGCCACGGTCAGTGGCTCGAAGTACCGGCCGTCAGCGAGGTCTTTCGCTCGGACGAGGTGCCGCGCTGGGGGGACGGACGTCACGGCGCCGAGTATGCCGGGCGGTGCTGTCAACGGGGTAGCTCGCGGACTGCCCCCCTCCGGTTACGGGACTGGACGATCGCGTCCACGACCTCAGCGGTATCGGCCAGGTCTGCGAGGACGACATCCGCACCGGCCGCCCGTAACTCGACCGGGCTCGCTGGACCGGTCGCGACAGCGACGACGTGTGCCCCGGCAGATTTGCCGGTCGCGACGTCGAGCAGCGTGTCCCCCACGACGACCGTGTCGACGCCGGCGAAACGGTGCCCGAGGTGCTGCCCGGCGCGACGCCACGCGTGGGCCGGCAGCTCGAGGCGGTTCAGACCGTCACCGCCGTAGGCGCCGATTCGCAGGTCCAGGTGCTCGACGAGCCCGAACACCGTCATCTTCAGCACGGCCAGTGGATACACGTTCCCGGTGAGCACCGACTGGTGGACCCCCGGCACAGTGCGGCACGCCAGCAGCGCGGCTTCGGCGCCTGGAAGCACGCGGCCATCGCGGCGCATCTGGTCAGCACGACCGTGCAGTTCCTCGATCACCAGCGCGATGAACGAGTCGACCAGTGTTCGTGACGGGTTGACCCCATGCGCGCTCAATACCTCCGTGGCGGCCGCCAGTTCGGTGCGGCCGTTGAACTGCCACGGCACCTCCAGTCGCCGACCGGTTGCCCGGCGAAACGCCGCCGCGTACGCCAGCTTGGTCGCCCCACCCGCTTCGATCAGGGTTTGGTCGATATCCCAGAGAACCAGCAACGGCCTCTCGGCGTCAGCGCTCACGAACTGATCGTGCACCGGCTACCCCGCCGCCTTCACGTGCCATTGGCGGGGACATGGGCTGCATCGGCCGTGGTCAGGGGTCGGTGGTGTGGTCGATCGGGTAGGTGGCGGGTTCTTCCCGGTAGCGATGCGCGGTCGGGCTGATCCATTCGATCGTGCCGTCGGGTTGTCGGTCGGGTTGCCAGCCGGCTTCGTGTTTGGCGTGGGTGGGATGGTGGCGGCTGCAGATCGCGTTCAGATTGGCTTCGTTCGTCTCGCCGCCCTCTTCCCAAGGGATGGCGTGTTCGAGGTCGCAACGTCGGGCTTGGCGGTTGCAGTGCGGATATCGGCAGGTGCGGTCCCTCGCGATGACGTGGTCGGCCAGGTCTTTCGGCGGTCGGTAGGTGCTGCGGCCGTAGTCGATCAGCTGACCGCGTTCGTCGGTGAGCAGGCGGCGCCAGGTGCCGGTCTCGTCTGCGGCGATCCGGCGGGCGACCGCAGCCGGGATCGGGCCGCACCCGGCGAGCTCGCCCGGCTGCTCATCCAGACCCACCAGGGTCGACAGCGCGACGGTGACCTGAATCGGAGGGGCGTAGGCCGTGTTCGCGCGGCAGTTCATCCGACACGGAACCGTGCAGGGTGTTCAACGCGAGTTGCACCACCGCATCGGCGCGGCGCTGATCCGCGGTCCGCTCGTCACCACAGGGGACTCGGCGGGCGAGGGCGTCGACGGCGGTCATGAACGTCGTCGCCCCGGTATCCGGGCAGCAGCATCCAGATCTCACTCATGCCATCCGCGACCGGAGTACGCACCACGCGTCGCTGCTTCACCGCTTCGACGTGGCGTTCCTCCGCCGGCTTCGGCGCGACACGTCAACACGGCTTTGCGGACGGAACGTTTGAAGTTCGCCAGCACCTGCTCCGGCGCCTTCGCCCAACACCGCTGACTCCACAGCGGTCGCAGTCGGGTCATCCAAGTCATGACCGTCTCGGCCAGGTGGCGGCAGTGGTGCACGGTGATCTCCCCGCGCTCCTGCAAATCGAGCGTCGCGGGCAGCCGGGTCATCGCTTTGGCGAACTCCAACCGATCCGCCGCCGTCTGCGCCGACAGCCGGAGTGCGCAGGCGACGTCTTCCTTGACCCACTGCTTGTCCATCTCGGCGATCGAGCCCGGTTCGACCGGGTCGTTGGCCATGACCGCCAATAACCGCAACTGCTGGGCATCGATCCAGGACCGCTGCCGCTCCAACGCCGCCAACGCATCCACCCGACCGGCATACGACAAGCGGCGAACGTTCACGTGAACCAGCGGCTTCACCACGGCGGAGCCAGGAGTGACGGTCGCGGCCCAGGCCGCCACATCATCGGGAGCAACGTCGGCGTCCAGGAGCGAAGGTACGTAGGGAGCGACTCCGGACCGTCTGCTCGCGGCTTCGCTCATATGGTCGATTATATGCATCAACGACCGACACAGCACGCAACCACTTTCCCCTTAATCTGCAAGGCGATCCGCAACCAAGCCGCAAGCCGGCAGCGCAAACCCAGCCCGCCACCAACTCCCTCGTCGCTGCGCTTTTCGCTTTTCAACCGAGCAGCGTCAGATCAAGAACTCAGCATCGGGCTGCGCCAACTCGACCGTCCCATTGAAGGCAGCCGCCGCCTCTGCCGCCGCCACATCCCGCGACCCCCACGGGGGCACGTGGGTCACGATCAGTCGCCCCACTCCAGCCCGATCAGCATGCTGTCCCGCCTGCTTCCCGGTGAGATGCAGATCGGGAATCATCTCGGTGTCCGGGCCGATCGTCGCCTCACACAACAGCACATCAGCGCCGTGCGCCAAGGAGACCAGGGCGTCCGACTCCCCCGTGTCACCGGAGTAGACGAAGCTCCGATCGCCGTACGTGATCCGCACCGCGGTAGTCGGCACAGGATGGTTCATCGGCGCGAACGAGAGCGCGAACGGCCCGAGTTCTCCGCTGCGCGGCGTCGAGAAGCCGAACAGTTCGTGGAGTCCGAGCTTGCGGGCGTAGGGGTCGTAGGCGGCCTCGATGCGGTCACGCGTGCCCGCCGGCCCGATGAGCGGGATGCGGCCGTCCGGACCGCCGGCCCGAAAGCCCGCGCCGCCGTAGCGGAGCGCAACGATGTAGGCGGTCAGGTCGATGCAGTGGTCGGCGTGCAGGTGCGACACGAGGATCGCATCGACGTCGGCCGGTGCGACGTGGCGCTGCAGTGCGCCGAACGCCCCGTGCCCGAGATCGAGCACTATGCGGTACCCGTCGGCTTCGAGGAGATATCCCGAAGCCGGGGAGTCGGGCCCGGGCGCGCTACCCGAGCAACCGAGCACGGTGAGCTTCATGCAATACCTCCGTAGCCCGGTGCCACCGCCGTAAGTTCCGGCCCGAGGAACCGGTGCCGCAAGCGGTCGAAGGACTCCGCGGGACCGGTGGCCCGGAACGTGTGCTGCGGCTCCGGTGAATCGTCCGGGCGCAGCAGGTCGGCCTCGGTAAGCACGCGGTAGACGTCCTTCGCGGTCTCCTCTGCACTCGAGACCAGCGTGACCGAGTCGCCCATGACGACCGACAGCAGGCCGGTCAGCAACGGGTAGTGCGTGCAGCCCAACACGAGGGTGTCGACGTCTGCGGCATTGAGCGGGGACAGGTAGGCCTCAGCCAGCCCCAGCAGTTGCCGTCCGCTCGTGACGCCGCGTTCGACGAACTCGGCGAAGCGCGGGCAGGCCGCGCTGGTGACCTGGATCCCGGGTGCGGCCGCAAACGCATCCTCGTAGGCCCCGCTCGTCACGGTCGCGACCGTACCGATGACGCCGACCCGTCCGTTGCGGGTCGCCGCCACCGCACGGCGCACGGCCGGCAGGATGACCTCGACGACCGGCAGGTCGTAGCGCTCGCGGGCATCGCGAAGGCAAGCCGCGCTGGCGCTGTTGCATGCGATGACGAGCGCCTTCACCCCGGCGCTGACCAACTGGTCCATCAGCCGTAGCGCATGCGCCCGCACCGCCGCGATGGGTTTCGGTCCGTACGGTCCGTTGGCCGTGTCGCCGACGTAGTACAGCGACTCGTGCGGCAACTGGTCGAGTACCGCACGGGCAACGGTCAGCCCACCGACCCCGGAGTCGACCATGCCGATCGGCGCGTCGACGTCACGAATGGGCACGCCGTCAGGATACGGCCGGGGTAGTTCCCGGCGGCCGCTTGGGCGTTCGATCGCGCCGCGGATGCAGCACGGCGCCGGCGACGATCCCCGCGGCGAAGCCGCACACGTGCGACTGCCAGGAGACCTGGGAGTTGAAGGACGGCAGCAGGTTGGACAGGAACGTGCCGAAGAAGAACAGGACGAGGACGGCAACAACGATCCACCGCAGCTTGCGCGAGAAGTACGCCCGCGCCAGGAGGTAACCGAGCCAGCCGAATACCAGTCCACTGGCGCCGACGATGATGCCGGCTGGTGCCACCAACCAGGTGGCCAGGCCGCCGAGGACCAGCACGATCGCGCTGACGGTCAGCCAGGTGCGCACGCCCGAGAGCATCAGCAGCCAGCCCACCATGACGAAAGGCACCGTATTGGAGAACAGGTGGTGGTAGCTCGCGTGCAGGAAGGGCTCGGTGAGCACCCCCCACAGGCCGTCGACGCGGCGCGGGCGCAGCCCGAAGCGGTCGAGCGAGTAGTTGTTCGCCGCGTTGACGATTTCGACGACCCACAGCACGGCCGCCACGCTGAGCATGACGATGAGCGCGCCACTCCAACTGCCGGCCCGAAACGGTGGCTCCCAACGTGACCCGTCGGCACTGCTGCGCCTGATCGGCAACCAGCCTCGCGGCGTCGGTGAGCTCACGGACCAAGCCTAGGCGGAGCTCACGCGACCGCTCGGCGGCCCGGGGTGACCAAGCTGTAGACCAGCAGACTGAGCGAACCGACGATTGCGATCGCCTCACCGGCGACGGCCAACTTCTTGTCGTCGATGTTCCACGTCGGTTCGTACATGCTCGGGATCGGCCCGACTTTCCCGACGTCGACGTAGCGGTACAGCACGAGCAGGATCAGCCCGCCGCCGGCCACGGCGAGAGCGAACGCCGCGGCCCAGCGGCTGCGCCAGACGATGACGAGCAGCGCGGCCACGATCGCCAGCACCGCCTCGATCCGGAAGAGGCTCTCCTCGCTGATCGTGCTCGTCTTGTTGAACTGGTAGTTGTGGGCGATCTTCAGATGCACGTAGGCGTCGATCGCAAGACCTACGACGGTGACGACGATCAGTCCCCAGCGGGCGATGACGTTCATGTCTCTACCTTCGTAAACCGCGGCTGGACGGTTCACCGTAATCCCTTATCCGGCACGGACGGTGATGGTGTGCAGACCCGTGGCGCCGGACGGATACACGTCCCGGTGGGCCGACGGCTGCACCGTCCCCACCGCGTCGACCGCCCGGACCCGCAACGTGTGCGACCCGGCTTTCGCCGGCGTCCAGGGCAGCACCCACTGTCGCCAGGTGTCGGTCGAGGGCACCGGCGCCAGCCGCGCGGCCAACCACGGGCCGTCGTCGACCTGAATCTCCACCCGAGACACCCCGACGTGCTGGTCCCAAGCGATGCCCGCGATCGCGACCGCGCGCCCGACGTCGACCCGACCGCCGTTGTGGGGGGTGTCGATGCGCGACTGCAGCTTGATATCGGTTTTGGCTGCCCATCCGCCCCGCACCCAGTACGGCTTGCGGGCGCTGAACGTGGTGGCCTCGATGTCGACCACCCACTTGCACGCCGACACGTACCCGTACAGCCCCGGCACCACGATCCGCGCCGGGAACCCGTGGGCGACGGGCAGCGGCACGCCGTTCATCCCCACTGCGATCAGCGCGTCGCGGCCGTCCATGACCACCGCCGTCGGCGCGCCGATCGTCATCCCGTCCACGGACGTCATGAGCAGCTGGTCGGCGTCACGGTGGACGCCGGCGGCATGAAGGACATCGGCCAGCCGGGCCCCGAGAAAGCGGGCATTGCCGATCAGTTGGCCGCCGACCTCGTTGGACACGCAGCACAGCGTGATCCAGCGCTCGATGAGCGGACGGGCCAGCAGATCGGCATAGCTCAGCGTGATCTCGTGGTCGACCAGGCCGTGGATGCGCAGTGCCCAGTCCTTGGGGTCGACCTGCGGCGGCTCCAGCGCGGTGTCGATGCGGTAGAACGTCGAGTTCGGGGTGTTCCAGGGGACGCCGCTCTTGCCCAGATCCGGACCGTTAGCCGCGTTGGCCACCGGAGCGGGCGGCGAGGCCGACTGCACCGGCGCGGGCAGGCGCACCTTGGCCCGAGCCGCGGAAACGTTGAACCGGGCATGCTGCGCGGCCCGGCCCCCGAAGCCGGCAACCGCCGCGAGCCCAGCTGCGGCCGCACTCCCCTGCAGGAACCGCCGCCGGTGCAGGCCGTTCTCGTCGTTGCTGGCCGAATCCCGGTCGCCGGCCGCGGCGCTCCCGCTGGGATGCCGGACCCGCAGCAGCGCGACCATGACGACCGCCGCGGCCACCGTCGCGACGATGATCGGCACAATGTCAGAGGCCCGATGCGCGTTGGTGGTCAATGCGGCGTAGCTGCCGACGCCGCCCAGCACGGCAAGCCCGATCAAGCCGTACAGCAACCGGCGGACGGCGAGCACGCCCACGACGATCGCGAAGACGGCGATACCGACGTAGATCCCGGTGAGCAGCACCGACTTGTCATTGGTGCCGAAGTTGCGGATGGCCCACCGCTTGAGCGACTCGGGGGTCAGCAGGATGAACCGATTGCCGATGACGATGACCGGTGACGCGGCCGGGCGCAGAAATGCGGCGGCCACCTCGCCGACCCCGACCGCCACCCCAGCCGACAGGAGCCCGATCAGGGCGCCGACGGAGTGCCGCTCGAGCCTGGATGTCACATCCGTATCTTCGCGCGCCGGGGGGCCACTGGTTCACCGTTAGAGCCGGCGATCAAGAATTGCCGCACGGCGCGCCGCGCCCGGTCACCACGGAATGCCGACATTACGCCCAGAGCTGGCCTTCGAGCTGCTCCGCGGCCTGCTGCAGTGATCCTGAGTATGCGCCCGTGGACAGGTACTTCCAGCCGCCGTCGGCCACGACGAAGGCGATGTCCGCGCGCTCGCCGAGCGCAGCTACCCGATCGGCGACCGACAGCGCCGCGTGCAGGATTGCGCCGGTCGAAATGCCGGCGAAGATGCCCTCGTGTTCGATCAGGTCGCGGGTACGACGCAACGCGTCGTAGGACGTCACGGAGAACCGCGAGGTGAGCACCGAGTCGTCGTAGAGTTCAGGGACGAAGCCCTCGTCGATGTTGCGCAGGCCGTAAACCAGCTCCCCGTAGCGAGGTTCCGCGGCGACAACCGCCACGTCGGGCACCTTCTCGCGCAGGTAGCGCCCGGCACCCATCAGCGTGCCGGTGGTGCCGAGCCCGGCGACGAAATGGGTGATGGTCGGCAGGTCGCGCAGGATCTCCGGGCCGGTGCCCTCGTAGTGCGCCAGCGCGTTGGCCGGGTTGCCGTACTGGTAGAGCATCACCCAGTCGGGATATTGCTCGGCCAGCTGTTTCGCGGTGGCGACGGCCTGGTTCGAGCCGCCGGCCGCCGGCGAGGAAATGATTCGCGCGCCGAACATCTCCAGCAGCTGGCGCCGCTCGATGGAGGTGTTCTCGGGCATCACGCACACCAAGCCGTACCCGTGCAGCTTGGCCACCATCGCCAGCGAGATGCCGGTGTTGCCCGACGTCGGCTCGAGGATCGTGCAGCCCGGCGTCAGCCGGCCGTCCGCTTCGGCCGCGCGCACCATCGCCAGCGCGGCGCGGTCCTTGATCGACCCGGTCGGATTGCGATCCTCGAGCTTGGCCCACAGGCGGACTGCGTTCGCGCCCTCCCACCGAGGGGACAGGTTCGGCAGACCGACGAGCGGGGTGTCCCCTGTCGCGTCGATCAGCGAGTCGTAGCGGGTCACGACCCTCAGCCCCCGGCAACCGCCGGCAGGATCGTCACGGCGTCGCCGTCCTTGAGCGCCGTGTCGAGTGACCCGGTAAAGCGGACATCCTCGTCATTGACGTAAACGTTGACGAAGCGGTGCAGCCCACCGTCGTCGGTGATCAGGCGCCCTTTGAGTCCGGGGTGGCTGCCGTCCAGGTTCTCGATGAGGGCCGCGAGCGTGTCGCCGCTTCCGTCGACGGTCTTCGCGCCCTCGGTGTAACTGCGGAGGATGGTCGGGATCTTGACCTCGATGGCCATGGGATTGCTGCTCCTGTCGGGAGTGGACCTAGGTATTAGGGGGAACGCAGATCGTTAGCGGTAATCGTCCCATCCACGCGATGGGTGGCGGATCTCACCAACAGTCGTAACGGACGTCTGCCCCTCTGTGCCCCAGCAAAACCCGCTCTATCAACGCGCTATTCATAGGAATCGACCACCTGAACGGGTTCCTCGGTGACCTCGCCGTCGAGGATTCGGAAGGAGCGGAACTCCTCGGTGTCGGGCGTCCGGGTCGACACCAGCACATAGTGGGCGTTGGGCTCGGAGGCGTAGGAGATGTCCGTGCGCGACGGGTAGGCCTCGGTGGCGGTGTGGGAGTGGTAAATGACCACCGGCTCTTCGTCGTTGGCGGCCATCTCCTTGTACAACTGGAGCAGGTCAGCCGAATCGAACTCGTAGAACGTGGGCGACCGCGCGGCATTGAGCATCGGGATGAACCGGGCCGGGCGGTCACTGCCCTCGGGGCCGGCCACGACGCCGCACGCCTCGTCCGGGTGGTCACGGCGGGCATGCGCCACGATCGCGTCCCACGTCGCCCGGTCGATGCTCAGCACAAGGTCCGAGATTACCGGTCAGTCCATCAGGGCGACGACGAGTGAGTCCTGGACCGCGGTGAGCCAGTAGTAGATCGCCCGTTCTTGCGCCATCGGATCGTCCGGATCGATCTCCGGCCCGTCCTCTTCGCTGACATCAAGCTGGGTGCCCAACGTCAGCCGCACATCGTTGAGGACCTGGATCCAGCGCTCGCCGCTCTCACTTGTGAGCTCGACTTCACCCGGGCCGTCCGGCAGTTCGGCGGCGCAGGCGCGAACACGCTGGGATCGCTCCGCGCGCAGCGTCAGCTCGGTGAGCGAGCGGAACTCCGCTTCGGCTTCGGCGTCGTCGGGATAGGCGGCCGGGAACAGCCGGCGCTGCACCGGCTCGGGGCCACTCTCGCCGACCTCGCTCACCAACTCGGACAAGTCGTCGAACAACCGCGCGAGCAGCCGGACCTCGACCGGGTCGAGCCGCAACCGGATCAGCTCACCGCGGCGACGTACCTTCACGAATCGTGCTGCAACGTGGCCCACAGCCCGTAGCCGTGCAGGGTGGCCACATCGAGCTCCATCCGCTCCCGCGGGCCCGAGGACACGACGGCCTTGCCCCGCCGGTGCACGTCGAGCATGAGCTTCTCGGCCTTGCTCTTCGGATAGCCGAACACGGTCATGAAGACGTGCGTCACGTAACTCATCAAGTTGATCGGGTCATTCCAGACGATCGTGATCCACGGCAGGTCAGGGTCGGCCGCTGTCTGCACGTCCTGCTGCGGCGCCGCCTCGCGGTGCGGCGTGAGGGTCCCCGGCATGCTCCCTATGGTGGCACGGGCCGGCGCCCCGACCCCAACCCGTCGCTTCGACCAGGTTGCCGAACATGGCCGGCGTCGGCGTCGCCGTTGGACCGAAGCGCGGCGCGTGAGCACTGGGGTGGTCTGACAACATCGTCCTATGACGACGGCGCTGCTGACTGACCGTTACGAACTCACCATGCTCGACTCGGCGCTGCGCGACGGTACGGCCGAGCGAAGCTGCGTCTTCGAGGTGTTCGCCCGGCGGCTGCCCGACGGGCGGCGCTACGGCGTCGTAGCGGGCACCGGGCGACTGCTCGAGGCGATCGCGCAGTTCCGGTTCGACGCCGAGACGCTCGCCTGGTTGCGCGATTGCGGAGTGGTGGCCGACACGACCGCGGAGTACCTGGGCGACTACCGGTTCAGCGGCGACGTCGACGGCTATCCGGAAGGGGAGCTGTTCTTTCCGTACTCACCGATCCTGACCGTCACGGGCACGTTCGCCGAGGCGGTGGTGCTGGAGACGCTCGCGCTGTCCGTGCTCAACCACGACTGTGCCGTTGCCGCCGCGGCATCGCGCATGGTGACCGCTGCGGCCGGGCGGCCGATCATCGAGATGGGCTCGCGACGCACCCACGAGCAGGCCGCAATCGCGTCGGCGCGGGCGGCCTACCTGGCCGGCTTCGCGTCGACGTCCAACCTTGCGGCCAGCGCGTGCTACGGCATCCCGACCGCGGGGACGGCGGCGCACTCCTTCACGCTGTTGCACGACGACGAACGGGCCGCCTTCACCGCCCAGGTGGCGGCCATGGGGCCGTCGACCACGCTGCTCGTCGACACCTACGACATCACCCGCGGCATCGAGCTTGCCGTCGAGGTCGCCGGCCCCGAACTCGGCGGGGTGCGGATCGACTCCGGCGACCTCGGCGTGCTGGCCCGCCAGGCTCGTCAGCAACTCGACAGCCTGGGCGCGACGGGCACCCGGATCGTCGTCAGCGGAGACTTGGACGAGTTCTCGATCGCCGCTCTGGGCGCGACCCCGGTCGACTCGTACGGCGCGGGTACCGCGGTGGTGGTCGGGTCCGGGGCGCCCACGGCCGGGCTGGTCTACAAGCTGGTCGAGGTCGACGGACGCCCAGTGGCCAAGCGCTCCGAGCACAAGCAGAGCAACGGCGGCCGGAAGACGGCCCTGCGGGCCCACAAACCGACGGGCACCGCCACCGAGGAGATCGTGGTCGTCGGTCCCGTCCCCCAGCCGGGGCCGGGTGAGCGCTTGATGCAGCGGGCCTTCATCCGCAAGGGCAGTCTCGTCGACGGGGTGCCGGACCTGGCCCAGTCGCGCGAGCACTTGCAGGACGCGGTCGTCACGCTGCCGTGGGACGGCATGAAGCTCTCGCGCGGCGAACCGGCCATCCCCACCCGCGTGGTCTCCGCAACCTGACCCCCGCGGCGCCGCGGTCTGCGTCAGGTTTTCCCCGCTGGTGCTCGGTTTGGGACCCCGAATCCGGCCACCAGCGGGGAAAACCGCGAACGGGCCGGGCACCAGCGGGGAAAAGCGCGACGAGCGCGTTGGTTACGGTGGTCAGGTGGCAAGTGCGGTGCTCGTGGTCGACGTCCAGAACGACTTCTGTGAAGGCGGTTCGCTCGCGGTAGCCGGGGGCGCCGACGTCGCGCGGGCGGTGAGCGCTCGCCTCGAGCAGGGCGGCTTCGACCACGCCGTCGCCACCCGCGATCACCACATCGATCCCGGCGCGCACTTCTCGGCCGCGCCCGACTTCCGCAGCACCTGGCCCCGGCACTGCGTCGTCGGCACCGGCGGCGAGCAGTTGCATCGCGACCTGGACACCAGGCATGTCGAGGCGGTCTTCGACAAGGGCGAGTACGCCGCCGCCTACTCCGGCTTCGAGGCGGCGGCCGACGGCGTCGCGCTGGCCGAGTGGCTGCACGCCCACGCCGTCGACACCGTCGAAATCGTCGGTATCGCCACCGACCATTGCGTTCGGGCCACGGCCCTGGACGCGGCCCGGGCCGGCTTCGCCACCACGGTGCGTCTGGACCTGACCGCCGGCGTCTCGGCCGAGACGGTCGCCGCCGCCCTGGCCGAAATGCGCGCGGCCGGTGTCACCCTCGTCGGTGAACCGACAGTGCGCGGCTGACGGCCAGGCTGATGTGGGCTAGGTTCGCGCAATGACTGGACCGACCTCCCCCGGAACCGGACCCCAACCGTCGCCCGAGCAGCAGCCCTCGACGGCCCCGCCCGGCTACGGCCAGCCGGCGGCAATGGGGCCGGAGACGACCCGGATGGCCCGCCTCGACCCCGGGCCGGGCCTGGCGTTCGGCGTGCTGGGAACAGTGATTGCCGCGGTGGGCGCCGTGTTGGTTGTGCTCTCGTTCACCGTGCTGGACTGGTTGACGCGCGGCACCGAACCCGACTCGCACTTCCGCACTATCCATCGAGTGCTCAGCCGCGACACCGTGCCCGCAGCCGGAACCGCGAAGCTGTACTTCTCCTGGTTGGGCTGGGCGCTGCTGGTGGCCGTCGTGGTGTTCGCCCTGCTGGCGAACCTGCCCTCGCCCCTCACAAACGCGTTCCGGGCCATCGGGGCGCTCGGCGCGGCCGCCGCGATCGCGGTGACGTTCGTGGCGATCAAGCTGGCCAACGGGCCCGCCTACAGCCAGTACCTCAAGCACGCCCGGATCGGCTTCTACGTGGCCGTCGGCGGGTTTCTGGTCATCGGCATCGGGGCGCTGGTCGGGCCAGCTCGCGAACGTCGCTGAGCCCGTTCCATCGGCTCAGGGCGTGCGCAGTTCGCCGGCCTCGTCGATGTCCTCGCGCGGGATCCCGAGCACGAACAAGACCGTGTCCAGGAACGGCAGGTTGACCGAGGTGTCGGCCACGCCGCGCAAAGCCGATTTGGCGTTGAAGGCGATGCCCAAGCCGGCCGCCGCGAGCATGTCGATGTCATTCGCGCCGTCGCCGACGGCCACGGTCTGAGACAGCGGCACGCCGAATTGCTTGGCGAAGCCCTCCAGCGCGTGGGCCTTGCCGGGCCGGTCCAGCACGGGCCCGAGAACATGGCCGCTGACTCGGCCGTCGACGATCCCCAACTCGTTCGCCGCGGCGAAGTCCAGGTCGAGTTCGGCCACGAACCGGTCGGTGAACACGCTGAAGCCACCGCTGACGACGCCGACCTGATGACCGAGGCTGCGCAACGTGTGCACGAACGTGCGGGCGCCGGGCGTGAGCCGCAGTGCATCCCGCACTGATTCGACCTCGGCAGCCGGAAGGCCGGCGAGCAAGGCCACCCGGGCCCGCAACGACTCGCTGAAGTCCAGATCGCCGCCCATCGCCCGTTCCGTGATCGCTCGGACCTGCTCACTCACTCCGGCGCGTTCGGCGAGCAGGTCGATCGCCTCGTCGCGGATGAGCGTCGAGTCGACGTCCAGGACGACGAGCCGCTTGGCCCGGCGGCGCAAGCCGGCCTGCTCGACGGCGATGTCGACGCCGGTGTCGTCGGCCGCCTGCACGAGCACGGCGCGCAGCTGGGCCGGGTCGCCGGTCCGGACGATCATCTCGACGCTGCTCACCGGTTCCTTGGCCAGCTGCGTCACCGATTCGATGTTGCCGCCGATGTCGGCGATGCGCTGCGCGATGTGGCTCAGCGCACCCGGTCGCAAGGGGTGGCCAAGCACGATGACATGGCTCTGCTGGCCGCGAGGCGGACGATGCCTGGCGTTGGCATCATCGGCGATCACGATCTCGGATTCCATCCCGAGGGCGGTGGCGGCCCGGGTCACCGACTTGCGCAGCGCAGCGGGATCGCCGCGTAGGTCGAACAGCACGGCGAGGATGAGCCGGTCGCGGATGACCACCTGCTCGACGTCGCGCACGTCGACGTCGTGGGCCGCAAGCGCCGAGAAGAACGCTGCGGTGACGCCAGGTCGGTCCCGTCCCGTGATGGTGGCCAGCACGGAGTTCGGCTGCATGAACGAATCCCTCCAAGAACCTCAGTCTGGCAGCGCGCTGCCGCGAGGTCACTGGCCCGGGTCGGGGTCCCGCCGGCCTTGCCGGGCGCCGTCGCCGCTGATCGTTGAGCTGGCGACTTCCTGAGCCGGCTCGTGCTTCTTGCCAAAGTGAGCTTCGGCTTCGAGTCGATCCAGCAGGTGCGGGTAGTGGTACTCGAACGCGGGCCGCTCGGAGCGGATCTGCGGGATCGACGTGAAGTTGTGCCGCGGTGGCGGGCTCGACGTCGCCCATTCCAGGGAGTTGCCGAAACCCCAGGGATCGTCGGCGGTGACGATCTCGCCGAAGCGGTAGGACTTGTACATGTTGTAGGCGAACGGGATCATCGAGAACCCGAGCACGAACGAGCCGATCGTCGAAACGGTGTTCAGCGTGGTGAATCCGTCGGTCGGCAAGTAGTCGGCGTAGCGACGGGGCATGCCCTTGTTGCCGAGCCAGTGCTGCACGAGGAACGTCAGGTGGAAACCGAAGAACGTGAGCCAGAAGTGCAGCTTGCCCAGGCGCTCGTCGAGGTAGCGGCCGGTGTACTTCGGGAACCAGAAGTAGATGCCGCCGAAGACCGCGAACACGATCGTGCCGAAAAGCACGTAATGGAAGTGCGCGACGACGAAGTACGTGTCGGAGACGTGGAAGTCGACGGGCGGGCTGGCGAGCAGGACGCCGGTCAGGCCGCCGAAGAGGAACGTGACCATGAACCCGAGCGCGAACAGCATCGGTGTCTCGAACGTCACCGAACCGCGCCACATGGTGCCGATCCAGTTGAAGAACTTGATGCCGGTCGGCACGGCGATCAGGAACGTCATCACCGAGAAGAACGGCAGCAAGACCGCCCCGGTCGTGAACATGTGGTGGGCCCACACGGTCAGCGACAGCGCGGCGATCGACAGCGTCGCCAGAATCATGCCCTTGTAGCCGAACAGGGGTTTGCGGCTGAAGACCGGGATGATCTCGGTGACGATGCCGAAGAACGGCAACGCGATGATGTAGACCTCGGGATGGCCGAAGAACCAGAACAGGTGTTGCCAGAGGATCGCGCCGCCGTTCGCTGGTTCGAAGACCTGGGCGCCCATATGCCGGTCTATCCAGAGCACGAGCAGGGCCGACGTGAGGATCGGGAAGGCGAGCAGGATCAGCAGGCTCGTCACCATGATGTTCCAGGTGAAGATCGGCAGTCGGAACATCGTCATGCCCGGTGCCCGCAGCGTGATCACCGTGGTGACCATGTTGACCGCGCCCAGGATCGTGCCCAGCCCGGCGAGAGCCAAGCCCATGATCCACAGGTCGGTGCCCGCGCCGGGTGAGTTCAAGTCGTTGTTGAGTGGCGCGTAGAGCGTCCAACCCGCGTCGGCCGCGCCGCCGGGAACGAGGAAGCCGGACGACGCGGTGATTCCGCCGAACAGGAACAGCCAGTAGGAGAAGGCGTTCAACCTTGGGAACGCGACGTCCGGCGAGCCGATCTGTAACGGCAGCACAAGGTTGGCGAATGCGAACACGATCGGCGTCGCGAACAGCAACAGCATGATCGTCCCGTGCATCGTGAACAGCTGGTTGTACTGCTCCGGCGTGAGGTACTGCATGCCGGGACGGGCCAGCTCGATGCGCATCATCAGCGCCATGACGCCGCCGATTCCGAAGAACGCCAGCGACGTGACGAGGTACATCCGGCCGATCAGTTTGTGGTCGGTGGTGCGCAGAACCTGGCTCAGCATCGAACCCTTGGTGGCCTCGTGCACCGGGAAGGGCCGGGCCACGATCGGCTGCGGGCTGACGGGCTCCGGCGACGGTGCCGAGGTGGGCTCGACGGTCGTTGTCAACGTGCCTCCCGCTCGGAGCTGGCCAAGGTCTGTGCGCACGACGATCGGGCAAACGCCGTACCTCGAAGGATAGTCAGTCCCGGCCCCGGTTCGCCCACCGGGCAGGGCGCCGAGACGCGTCGGTCGTCCGCTTGGCGGCAGTGGCGGCTCGGCCCGTCCGTTATTCTCGTCGAGTTATCCCGAATCCGGGTCATACATCGTCAAGGTGAGCCGACCAGGGCCTGGCCGGCCAGATGGAGGGCTCGTGGCCGGTCGTCGACGCGACCCGGCCGCGTTCCGCCCGGCTGCTTCCGCCGGCCCCAGTACGGCGCCCAACCGCCGGCAGGCGATTGCCCTGGTCGCGGCTCTGGTCCTCGTCGCCGGCACGGTTGCGATCGTCTCCTACGCCGTGCGGCCCAAGAAGGCGCAGGCCTTCGACCTGTTCTACGGGTCGGTCTTCCTCAATGACGAGCGCGCGCCGGTCGCGGTGGACCTCGCCAACGGCAAGCCGACGGTGCGGCTCGTCGACGCGAACACTCAGGTGAGCGCGAAACAGGCGACCGATCTGAGCGTGGTGCCGCTGACGAACAGCACGCTGCTGCTCGACAAGGCCAGCGGCGAGTTCAACATGGTCGATCCGGCCGGGTTCGTCATCAAGACCAAGAACGGCGGCGTGCCCCTGCCCAAGCGGGCGGGCTCGACCACGGCGGTCGGGATTGCGGCCGGCAGCTCGGCCTACATCGTGCAGACCGGGGCAACCGGCACGTCGGTGTACCTCGTTGGCCAGTCGACTGTGCAGTCCGCGATCGCCGCCGGCGCGAAGGTCAAACCCCGCGCCTACGCGGTCATGGACGAGCCCGGCAGCACGTCCCCAGCCGGCGCCGCGAGCGCGAACGGCGAGTTGTGGCTGCGCGTGGGCAGTGGGGCCACGCGCACGATCCGACAGTTGACGCTGCCACGCGGCAGCAACGCCGGCGTGGCCCTGCACAGCGCCGACCGCGGCCGGGTGCCGGCCACCTCGGCGATCGGGGTCAGCACCGGGCGCGCCGGCGGGGACGTCGTCGCAGTGGGCGCCCCGACCCGCGTGCAGGTGTTCACCGGCAGCGCCGCGCCACGCAGCTTCGCCGTGAAGGGCCTGACCGACGTGGACGCGATCCTGGCCGCGTCGAACCAGCGCGACACGCTGTCGTTCCTTTACCACTCCAGCACGGGCTGGAGCCTGGTGTCGGTGCCCGCTGCGGGTCCGGGCCGAGTCGATCCCATCGCCCTGCCCGGCATCGACGCCGGAGCTGCGCTGTCGGCCCCCGCGGCCAGCCACGGCGCGCTGTACGCGATGGAGCAGGGCAGCGCTGGACGGCTGTGGCAGATCGGTATCGGCGGCGGCGTCCGGGTGCTGCCCGGGGCGGCGAGCTACCCGGTGGTGCGCACCGCCTCCGGCCACGCGGCCGAGGTCGCTGACTTCCGGGACGCCTACGCCGTCGCTCGCGGCGACCGCGTGCTGTTCGACTCCCCCAGCCACGTCCAGGCGCTCGCCCTGTTCACTGACGGCAGCCGCCCGCCGGAAACGATCGACAAGAGCGCGGCGGTGTCGCTCAATGCCAGCGGTGACGCCACGTCTCTGGCCGCGGGCCACACCTCGCGAAAGCCGAACGGGCCGAAGACGCCGGCGAAGAACACGGCGCGAGCCGCACCGGTTCAACCGATCAGCGACACGATCCGCTGCAAGACGGTGGTCCAGGTGCCGCACATCCCGACGATCACCCAGGCGACGCCGGGTTCGCGGTCGGTGCAACTGCGCTGGAGCTATCCCCTGCTCGATACGCGCGACTGTGCGCCGTCGACGTACACGGTTTCCGTCCAGTTGCTCAGCTCGGCTGCGCCGGCGCCACCCGCCGCGGTCACCGTGCAGGGGCAGGACGGTATCAATCTGACCGGGCTGTTCCCGGACACTCGCTACAAGATCACCGTCACCGCCTACCTGAACGGCCGTGGTACTCCGTCGGTGCCGGTCGAGATCGCGACCGGCCCCGAGGGACCGGCAGCACCGACCAACGTTCAGGTGAGCACGGATGGTTCCGGCAACTGGACGATCACGTGGAACTCCTGCGGCGGTGTAACCGAGGGCTGCGTGCAGGCGGCGACCTGGAGCGTCATCCCGAACTTCTGCGACGGATCAGGGCTCTCCAGCGCACCGGCTGCCATCTCGGTCGCGGGCGACCCCACCCAGCACAGCTTCCGGGCCACGTTCCCCGGCAACGACTCGCTGCTGGGCCGCGGTCTGGCCTTCCAGGTCGAAGGCATCGGCACCAGGGGGACGGTCGGCTCCCCCGGGTCGAGCAGCGGCTGCGCGTACAGCTGGCGCCCGCCGGTGGGCAGCGCGATGAGCCTTACCGCGTCCCAGCCAGCAGCCACGTCACTCGGCGGCACGGCCACCACCACCGTCAACCTCGCGCTGGGGAACAACCCGGTGCGCACTGCTGGAGGCGTCGGGGCCCAGGTCACGTTCCGGCTCACCGGACCGTCGGGCACCAAGACGGTCGGTCCGATCACGTTTCGCGGCGGCAGCTCGCAGGTGTCCGCGAGATTCGCCGGCGTGCAGGCCGGCGCCCACTATGACGCCAGCGCGTCGGTGAGCCCGCCGAGGCACCGCGAGGCGGCCGTTTCCGTCGGCCCCGTCACCGTCGTCACCCGCGCCGAATGGCCCGACCTGTCGGTGACCGCGAGCTGTCCGCCCGATTCCGGCGTGATCGTGCTGAGCTGCAGCCTCACCGTCGTGATCCACGGGCTCGGCAGCGCAGCGGCGAACGGCGAGCGCTTCGACCTCGCCGACAGCAGCGGCGTCCGCTGCGCGAACACCGGATTCCAACTCAGCAAGGACAACTTCGATCCCGCCAGCGAGACGATCCAGCAGGACGTCTCGCTGCTGGCCTACAACGGCGACTGCACCGTGACCGTGGCACTGGTGGAGGACGGGTCGGCCCGGCCGCCTCTCGTCTTCGGGGGCACGACCTCGCCGGCGGCGAGCACGCATATCAACTTCGGTAGCGCATCGAAGCTCGACGCCTCCCAGGGCGACTTCGCGGTGGCCTGGGACAGCCACAACGGTGGTTCGAGCGTGCGGGTCAGCTATCAGGGCGGCAAGAGCGACCAGGATGTCTCCCGCATCACGACCGGGTGGACCGAACAAATCCACGCCCCCAACGGCTCGGGCTGCGGCTCGGACAACAACCAGCCGAGCCACGGAGGCACGAACGTCGGGGTCGACCCGACCTGCGTCAACCGCTATGGCTCGCAGACGACGGGGTGGGCGATCACGGTCAGCTACCAGGACAGGGCCGGCGGCGACGAGCACTCGTTCACCTACCAGCTCAGCGGTGGTCCCCCGACCTACCAGCCCTGCTCGGTGCCGCCCGGCAGCTTCGCGGCGGCCTGGGCCGGGACAGCCACCGATCCCGCCGTCGGCGTGACGTTCGGCGGAACCGCCGCCCAACTGGCCGGCTGCACCGACTGGCGCTACGTCCTCAAGGACACGACCGGCAGCTTCTGTGGCCGCAGCGTGCCCAACGGCACCCCGGACGCGAACCCGACCTACGTCCGGGACACGTGCGGAGGCACGCCGCGCACCAACACCTGGACGATCACCATCGGTTACACCGACACCGCCGGCGACGACCAATCCGCCGGGCCCGTCCTCGTCGGCGGCACCCCACCGTGACGAGCGCCGGGCCGGACCGAACCGCGCCGGCACCGCCAGAACTACGAGGAGCCTCATGACCCGCCCACCGGACGAGATCAGCCGAGTCGCCCACAGCGTGCAGACGCTGTGCGCCAACATGGGGCGCGTCATCCAGGGCAAACCCGAAGTGATCGGCAACGCGGTCATCTGTCTGCTGGCTGAAGGCCACCTGCTGCTCGAAGACGTGCCCGGCACCGGCAAGACGTCGCTCGCGCGGGCGCTGGCTTCATCACTGTCGATCACGTGGAACCGCATCCAGTTCACGCCCGACCTGCTCCCGTCAGACGTCAGTGGCGTCTCGATCTTCAACCAGGCCACGACGGAGTTCGAGTTCAAGCCGGGACCGATCTTCGCCAACGTCGTGCTCGGCGACGAGATCAACCGGGCCTCTCCCAAAACCCAGTCGGCCCTGCTCGAGGTGATGGAAGAAGGCACCCTCAGCACCGACGGGCAGGTTTACCCGATGCCCCGGCCGTTCATGGTGGTCGCGACCCAGAACCCGATCGACATGGAGGGCACCTACGTCCTACCTGAGGCCCAGCTCGATCGCTTCCTGATGAAGCTGACCGTCGGCTACCCGACCCCGGACGCCGAAGCGGAGATTCTGCGCACCCAAAAGATGGGCTCGACGGTCGCCCAACTGTTGCCGGTGCTGACTGCGCACGACGTGCTGATGATGATCGAGGCCGTCAAACACGTCGAGGTGGCACCGGCCCTGGAGCAGTACATCGTGGCCATCGCGACGGCTACCCGGTCGATGTCCGAACTGCGCCTGGGCGTTTCCCCGCGCGGCAGCCTGGCCCTGCTGCGTGCAGCCCGGGCCGCGGCGGCCGCGGCCGGCCGTCCGTTCGTGGTGCCCGAGGACGTCAAGAACATCGCCCCGGTGGTGCTGTCGCACCGCGTGATCCTGCAGCCCGAGGCCGAACTGCAGGGCCGCACCGGCGCCGAACTCATCGCCCGCGCCGTGCAGTCGGTGCCGGTGCCGCGCGCGATGGCCGCGAGCTGAGCGTCAGCCCCATGCCGTCATGACCAAACCGCCCACAGGCCCCCTGCGCTCCGCTCCTCGCTCGCCTGGGCTCGCCGCGATGCTCACCGCGGAGGCCCGCTCTTGACCAAGATGGGCCTGGCCGCGCTGGTGGCCGGTGCGCTCGCCCTCGCGCTCGGGCTTTGGCTGAGCTGGACGTCGTTCGACCTGCTCGGCCTCGGCTTGTTGGCCGTTGTCCTCATCGGGTTGGCCACCATCCTGCGGCCCTCGCGACTGCACATCGACCGGCAGATCCAGCCTCCGCGCGTGCCGAAGGGTTCGATGGCTATCGCCTTCCTCACCTTCGCCAACCGGGGCCGACTGACCGTGCCCACGACTGTCGCCAACCAGCCCTTCGGCTCGGCCCACGTGCGCACGGTCATCCCCCGGCTGCGGGGCGGCGAACGCGGCACCCGCACCTACCGCCTGCCCACGTCGCATCGCGGCATCTTCGAGGTGGGGCCGATCGAGGTCACCCGTCGCGACCCGTTCGACCTGTTCCGCGTCTCGCGCCGCCACGGTCGGCCAGAACGCATCTGGGTGTATCCGCGCGTACTCGGGTTCCAGGCGCTGCCGGCCGGTCAGACCCGCCATCTGGAAGGGCCGTCCTCGGATACGTCCCCGCAGGGCAACATCACCTTCCACCGACTTCGCGATTACGTCGTCGGCGACGACCTGCGCCTGGTGCACTGGCGATCGACGGCCCGCACCGGCCGGCTGGTCGTGAAGCACAACGTCGACACCTCGCAGCCCTACAGCGTCGTGGTGCTCGACCAGCGGCCGAGCGGCTACACGGCGGAGGCGTTCGAGGCCGCGGTCGACGTGGCCGCGTCAGTGCTGGTGGCCGAGTCGGCGAACAAGGCACCGGTCGAGTTGCGCCTCACCGACGGCAGTGCGATCGGCGGCCCGCGGTTGCGGGACGTGACCGCCTTGATCGACCACCTCACCGGCATCGCCGCGGATCCCGCCGGCTCGCTCCAAGCTCAGCTGCTCGCGCTGCGGCGGGCCCGCGGCGGGACGTCGCTCGTCGTCATCACCGGTGTGCTCGACCGGGCCGACCTGCCGTTCGTCGCCGCGCTGCGACGACGGTTCGAACGGCTGGTCGTGGTGTCGATCGACCCGGATCACGAGGCGGCGACCGTGCGCTTCCCCGGCGTCGGCGTGATAACGGCGACCGATGCCGACACCGCCTGCGCGGCCTGGAACGTCCAGGTGCACACATGATCCGCCGCCTCGTGCCGTGGACGGTGCTGCCACTCGCGCTGCTCGCGAGCGTCCTGGCGAGCGCGCCGTGGCGCCGGCCGTTTCCCGCTGACGTGATTACGCCGCCCCTCGTCGGTGCGGCTTTGCTCAGCGTGCTGATTCCGTACGTCGTCGTGCGGCTCGGCGTCCGGCAGCTGTGGCTCACGACGCTTGTCGACGTCGCCGCGTTCGTGGTCTACACGCTGCTGGTCGTGCTGCGGGAGCCCACGGCCCTCGCCGACCTGGTTGCCGGTGTCATCCACGGCCCGTCCCAGGTGCTCACGTTCGCGCTGCCGCTCGTCAGCCCCCGCACGTTGCTCGTCGCGCCGGTGGCGCTGTGCTGGCTCGCCGGCGCGATCGGCGGCGAATGCGCGGCCCGGCAGTGGTCGACCGTGCTGCCCTACGCCGCCTGGCTGGTGACGTTCGGGCTGGCCTACGCGGGATCGGTGCGCGGGGCGTCCGGAACGGTGCACGACGTGCGGGTCTCGGACACCCTGCTGGCCGGCACCCTTCTGGTCGCGCTGTTGTTGCTGCGCGTTGCGCAGTCCTGGGTGCGGCAGGACGCCGGCGCGCAGTCGACCCAGGCCGACGGCGTACTCCCGCTGCGTGGCGTCGTAGTGGGAACCGGCACCGCGCTCGTCGTTGCGCTGGTGGCGGCCGTGATCGCCCAGTCGTCCGCGTTCGCGGGCCGCACCACGACGCCACAGCGGGTTCCGCCGCTCAGCCGCTCACAGCCGCTCAGCCCGGTCTCGTTCATCAGCGACCTGCGCCCGACCAAATCGACCGACGCCGGCCGCCCGGTCTTCCGCGTCACGGTCGACCGCACCTCGTCGGCCTATTTCGGCGTTGCCAATGTCGACTACTACGACGGGGACGGATGGGCGTTCAACCGCAGTTTTCGACCGTCCGGCGGCATCGTGCCCGCCGACACCGATCCCGCGCTGAACATCCGCCGCCCGGCGGTGACCCAGCGGTACAAGATCGCATCGGGGCCGCTGACCTCCGCGCCGTGGATGCCGTTCCTGTATCGGCCGCAGCGCGTCACCGGCACCACGGTGAACATCGACCCGGCCAGCGGCATGGTGGTGCCGTCGAACGGCCTGCGCGGCGGGCAGAGTTACACGATCCGTTCCAACGCGTCCACGACCGCGTTGCCCAACGTGAGCGCGGTCGGCCTGCCGGCCACCTCGGCGCCGCCGATCGACACCGAGATTCCCGGCTCGTTGCGAACGAATCTGGCCACCGTCGTCAACACGTTCACCGAGGAGACCGGTACACCCAGCACGCCGGCAGTGCCGTTCCTACAGGCACTGAGCAAGGACCTGCAGACCAAGTACGCACTCGCCGGTGTGCCGCCGTCCGGAGCGCCCACGTCGCCCCCGACGGCGGCGTCGAGCCCGAAGCCGACCAAGGGGCGCAAGCGCCCGACTCCGACCCCGACGAGCACGCCGCACGCGGGTGGGGTCAGCTTCACCGACGTGCTGGCCTCGATCATCGGCCCGCAACGAGCGGCGACACCGGAGCAGTACGCCACCCTGTTCGCCCTCGTAGCCCGCCAGCTCGGCGTGCCGGCGCGGTTGGTCACCGGGTTTCGGGTTGGCTCGTCCCAGGGCGGCCGGCCGCTGGCCGCCGGCAGTTACGGCGTCAGCACTGCCGACGCCTGGACGTGGGTCGAAATCCCGATCCGGGGCAGCGGTTGGGTCGTCGCCGACCCGGCCCCGACTTCGTTCTCCACCGCCCAGCGCACGCCCAGCGCGGCCGCGCAGCCGTCCCAGACGCCGAGCGCAACGCCGACTCGCAACGCCCTGATCACGCAGTCGAACGCCGGGCATGCAGTTGCTCCGAAGAGCAAGGTGCCGCACCGGGCCGCGGCCTCGAACCGAGCGCTGATCGTGGCCCTGCTGATCGGCCTAGGGGTCGTGGTCATCCTGCTGCTTCTGGCCCTACTGCTGCGCAAACAGATCCGGGCCCGGCGCCGGCGCCGCGCTCCCGACCCACGGCACCGCCTGCTCGGTGCCTGGCAAGAGAGCTTGGACGTGCTCACCGAGTCGGGTCTGCCGGACCTGGCCAACCTCACCAGTACCGAGATCGCCGCGGCCACTGACGCCCGCTTCGGCGACGAGCCAGCCGGCCGTGCGGCCTATCTCGGCCAGGCCGCCGACGCCGTCGTCTACAGCTCCGCTACCCGGGTTGGGCCGGCCGAGGCCGATGCGGCCTGGACGGCGCACACGTCACTGCGCCGGCTGGTCCGACGCCAGCTCAGTGTGCCGGGACGGCTGGCCGCAGGGCTGCGCTACCACCGGACAAAGGCGCCCCGCCCGGTTGTCGGGCCGGCGTCGTGGGCCTCGCCGCCCCCAGCCGCGAAGAGCCGCCGCCGCGGAGCCCCGGGCAACCGGCGCGGCAACCACCGCAGGCACTGACGGTCCTTCGCCGACGCTCAGTTGTGCTGAGCCAGCTGGGCCCGCACTCGATATGCGTCGAGCATCGCCTGGGCGTAGCGCACCTCGGCGACCGATCCGTGCGTGGCCGGCAAAGGAACCGGGCCGACCGTCGTCAAGGCCACGACCGACCCGCTGGTGATGCCTTCCGAGCCGGCGGGCTCGTAGTTCGGCTGGAACCCGAGGACGTCCGTCCATGGGATTCGGGTGCGCTTGATGCGGGTGCGCAGGGTGAGCCGCCGCTCGTCGACGGTCAACGCCGTGAGTCCGGCGTGCAGTCGTAGACGGCGGCGCAGCGACATCGGGTCGATGACCAGATCGCTGACCGATTGCGGGGTCCACGCCGTCGGCCGCGGCATGCGCAGTGCGCTGGCGGGCTGCGCGAAGCCGCCGTTATCATCCGGAGTGCTCGGGTGGGCCGCGGGCGGGATGGGATATCGAACCTGGTCAGGCGGCGGCTGCGATTCGGTCGCCGTCGGTACCGGCGCCGGCACGACGTCGGTCCATTGCGGCCCGGGCCACGCCGGCGACGGTGGTGTGGCCGGCGGTGGCGTGGCCGGCGGTGGCGTGGCCGGGCTGGGCTGGGCCGACACGGGCAGGGGCGTTCGTTCTGGGCGCAGCGGATACGGCGTCGACGGAACCACTGGCGGCGGAGCCGCTGTCGCAGGAACCGCTGTCGTCGGCGTCGCTGGTGGCGACGGAACCGCTTGCGATGGAACCGCTGTCGGCGGCGGAGTTGGTGGTGGCGGGGCCGCGGCGGCCGGCGTAGGTCGGACCGGCGGCGGTTGCGGTTCGCTCACACGGTCCGGTGGGTCGGCCGCCTCCAGCGCGGCCAACCGCTCCTTCAACGCGGCCAGCAGGTCGGGCAGGGAGACCGGCTCGTTCGGCTCGTCTGATTCGGGCGAGTCATCGAGCACGTCGGGCTCGAGCGAATCGGCAGGTTCCGCTGGTGCCTCCGGTAGCACGCTCGGCTCGGCGTCGGCGGCCGCGTGGCGATGCCGGGGTGGCCGAACCGGTGCCGCAGGTTCGGCGGGCGACGGCCGAGGGGGCTCCGGAGCGAGCGGGCTCGGTCGGGAGTCGGCCGCGAAGAACAGCCGCGGCGCGGGAAAGTCGTCCGCCGCTGTTACGGGCGGCGCCGACGACGTGGCCGCCCGGGAAGGTGGCGTCACAGGCACCGACGCCCGAGGAACGGGTGCCGGAGCCACGGGCACCGGCGGCACTGGCGCCGCCGACAGCGGTGTCGGAGGCACTGGTGTCGTGGGCATCGCCAGGGCGGGCGGCCGGGTTTCGATCAGCGGCCGGTCGGGCAAGCGGGTGATCGTCGGGCTGCCCCCGGACATGCCGAGCGACTCGTCCCGGATCAGGAATTGGGTCCGCGGCCAGCCCTGCTGCACCTCGATCTGGGACAGCTCGACCGCGAACTCCGCGGCCGTCGGCGGGCGGTGATCCTTGTCCTTCGACATCGCCCACACGAGCAGGTCGGACAGCGCGACCGGGACGCCGGCCTGCAGGACGGGCTGTACCGGGTCACGAAGAATCCGCAGAATCACCGATGCCGGGGACTCCCCGTCGTACGAACGGAACGCCGACTGCCCGACGATGAGCTGGTAGAGCGTCGACGCCAGTTCGTAGACGTCCGTGGCCGCCGAGGTCTCGCCGCCTTCGAGCAGTTCCGGTGCCGCGTGCAGCGTCGTGAAGTCGAACAGGCCGGCCGTGGTCTGCGTCGACGACTGCAACATCGCCACGCCGAAGTCGGCCAGCGCCGGTTCGCCGAACTCGGTGACCAGGATGTTCTGGGGCTTGACGTCGCGGTGCAGGATTCCGGCGCGGTGGGCGGTCTCCAGCGCGCCGGCCACCTTGACCGCGATGGACACGGCTTCCTGGACCGGGATCTGGGCGCCGGCCCGCAGCCGATCCGAGACCGCACCCGTGCACAGTTCGAGCACGAGCACCGGCCGTCCGTCCGGAACCGGGAAGGTGCGAAACAGGGTGACGATGTTGGGGTGGGCGCTCAGGGCACCCAGCGCCATGGACTCGCGCTGAAAGGACTCCAAAGCACGCGGTGAGGCGTCGCGGACGTTGAGCAGCTTGAGGGCGACCTGCCGATCGGTCCCGATCTCGCGCGCGCGGTACACCGTGGCCAGGCTGCCGGTGCCGATCTCGCTGATGTCGCTGAAGCCGGGAAAGGCGTCCGCTCCGGTGGCGTTGCCTTTACGTCGCAGCGCCACCACACCTCCCGCAGGCCGACACGTTCGACGCGCAGCCCCCAGCCACGCCCGCTGCCGAATCCCGCACCGAGACTAGCAACGGCATTCCTGGTCGAGTGACGCATCCGCATGATCAGAGACGGCGCAAACGCCGTCTCTGATCATGGCGATACGTCACCCACCGAGGCGGCGGGGGCGAGGGCGGACGACTGCCGCCGCGAACCCAGCGGCAACCATTGCCGAGGCCGCCAGCACGACCAGCGTCACCGCGAGCGCATGGGCGGACTCGCGCGGGCCGGGTGCGTCCACCAGGGACAGGTAGATCGTCCCGAGCGCGGCGACACCGACAACCTGGCCGAGCTGGAACACGGTGACGAGTACGCCGCTGGCGTCGGCCGCATCGGGCAGCGGCACGTGCGTGAGCGCCAGCGTGAGCATGGGGCTGAACGCGAGCCCGAGCGCCAGCCCGACGGCGAACAGATCGATCTCGACCACGGCGCCGCCGGTGCCGCCCTCGTGCAGGATGGGCGCAAGCAGCAGGTAGCTGAGCGCCGCGACGGTGAGCCCGAACGGCATCATCGGACCGTGCACACGGGCGGGCAGGAACCGCCAAGTGAGCCCGGTCAGGGCGAACCCGACTGCGGCTGGGGCGAATACCAGCCCGGCACGGGCCGGGCTCTCACCCAGACCGGACTGCAGGTGCAGCGCGAAGGCGAACAGGAACCCGCCGTAGTTGATCATCGCCACGAACAGCGCCGCCGCGCCCACCACGAGGCCAGGTGCCCGTAGCACCCGCCCCGATACGAGTGGCGACCCGCCGCGCTCGGCGACCCGGCGCTCGATGCCGACGAAGAGGCCGAACATCGCGGCGCTTGCGCCCAGCGAGGCCCAGCCCCACAGCGGCCAGTTCTCCTCGTGACCGAGCACGAGCGGGACGACCAGTAGCAACACTGACGCGGACAGGGTGAGCACGCCGGCCGGGTCGAGGTGGCGGGAGCGTTCACCGCGATCGACCGGCAGCCGCCGCGCGAGCACCAGCAGGGCGATGCCGATCGGCACGTTCACCAGGAACACCGGACGCCAACCCGCTCCGAACAGGTCGGCGCTGACCAGCACGCCGCCGAGCACCTGCCCGACGACGGCACCGCAGGCGATGACGGCCGAGTACAGCGAAAGCGCGCGGGCCCGGGCGGCACCGGCGAACATGCGCTGAATCAGGCTCATCACCTGCGGCATCATCAACGCCGCGCCGACACCCTGCAGCAGCCGGAACGTCACCAGCAAGCTGGTAGTAGGAGCCACTCCGCACAGCAGCGACGCCGTGGTGAAGCCGGCCAGTCCGGCCCGGAACGCGCGGCCGTGGCCGAACCGGTCGCCGAGGCGCGCGCCGGTGATGAGCAGGACGGCATAGCTGATCGTGTAGCCGGCGATCACCATCTGCAGGCCGGCCCCGGACGCGTGCAGGTCCGAACGCAGCGTCGGTGCAGCCACATTGACGATCGAGACGTCGAGGATGGCCATGAACTGACCGGTGAGCAGGAGCGAGAGAATCAGCCCGGGCCGGGTGGCCGGTCCGGTCGCAGTCCGGGTTGCGGCCGGGGCGAGCGTCGGCGTCGATTGCGTCATGACACCCACGGTCGCGGCATTGCCGAGCGTGCGGGCAGAGCCCGTCGATCCTGGTACTGCCAGCACTAGGAAGACCCGTTGTCGGTGGCGCAGGATTGACTGATGAGCGTGATCGACGGCACCTACAGCAAGCTCCGACGTGAGGAGTTGGCGTCGTTCCTGCGCAACCGCCGGGAACGGGTTACGCCCACCGACGTCGGCCTGGCACCCGGTGTGCGCCGGCGCACGCCCGGCCTGCGCCGCGAAGAAGTTGCCCAGCTCGCCGGGGTCGGCGTCACCTGGTACACCTGGCTCGAGCAGGGCCGCCCGATCAATGCCAGTGTCCAGGTCCTCGACGCCATCGCCCGGGTGTTGCGACTCGGCCCGGCCGAGCGCTGGCACCTCTATCGCCTGGCCGAGCTGCCGGGCGTGCCCATGCCGCATACCAGCGAGACGCTGCCCGACGACGTGCTCCCGGTGCTCGACGCGCTCGATCCGACACCGGCGTGCGCGTACACCAGCAAGTACGACCTGCTCGCGTGCAACGAGACCTACGCCGCGCTGTTTCCTGGTCTGGTCAACGCGACCGGTATCGAGCGAAATGCCATGTGGCAGATCTACGGCCGCCCAGCGGCCCAGTCCCCCGTCACCGATCCCGAGGTGTGCGAGGCGATGGTCGCAACGCTACGTGCGAACTACGCCAACCACGTCGGCGAGCCGGCCTGGACGGAACTGATCGAAACGCTTTGCGAAGTCAACTCCGAGTTCGCTCGACTGTGGGCGGCCCACCCGATCCGCGAGCCCGGCCCGCCGCCGACGAAATCGTTCACTTGCTTTGGGCTGGGCACCGTCCGGGTCCGCGCCTCGGGCTTTCCCATTCCGCGCACCCACTGCTGCCGCATGGTGGTCTACGTGCCCGAGTCCGCCGCCGACGTCGCTCTACTGGCCGAGCTGCGTGAGCGCATGCACCGGCGGCAGCTGCGGCCGGCCTGATCAGTCCTCGTTGCCCAGACCGGCCGCGACCGCGAGTTCGTCCTCGCGCTCCAGGTGGTCGAGGTCGTCGAGCTCGGGTTGCACCACCTCACCCCGGTCGGCGGCGGCGAGGGCCCGGTGCACGGTGCTCAGCACCGCGGCGGCGACGAGTACCGTCCCCGCGCCGAGCAGGAACGGCACGTGGGCGTTGTAGTGCTCGACGAGCTTGCCGGCGACGAACGGTGCCAGTCCGCCGCCGATGAAGCGCACGAAGCCGTAGGTCGCCGACGCCACCGGCCGCTCGACCGGCGCGATGCTCATGACCGCGGTGGTGACCAGGGTGTTGTTCACGCCGATGAACGCACCGGCAATGATCACCGCGACGATCACAACGGCCGGTTTGTCCGGCCAGACGCCGATCGAGGCCAGGTCGAGCGCCATCAGGACGAAGTTGCCGTAGAGCGTCGGCGCCGTGCCGAGTCGGGCCTTGAGCCACGGCGCGCCGAACACCGCGAACACCGCCACTAGAACTCCCCAACCGGCAAAGACGAGTCCGAGCTTCTGCGGGCTGGGAATGTCCATCAGGAACGGCGAATAGCCGAGCAGCGTGAAGAACCCCCAGTTGTAGAACAGACCCACGACGCTGGTGGTGGCGAGCGCACGGTGGCGCAGCGCCTTGATCGGCTCGCTGAGGCGCTGCCGGCGTTGCGGTCGCGGCGTCTTGGGTAGCAGGAACACCGTCGCCACCAGCGCGATGCCCATCAGTGCGGACACCCCGAAGAACGGGCCACGCCAGCTGATCGAGCCAAGTTCACCGCCGAGCAGCGGTCCCATCGCAATGCCGATGCCCAGCGCGGTCTCGTACAGAATGATCGCTCCGGCGAACCCACCACTGGCCGAGCTGACGATCACGGACAACGACGTCGCGATGAACAGCGCGTTGCCGAGGCCCCAGCCGGCCCGAAAGCCCACGATGCCGTTGATGCTGCCGGCGGAACCGGCCAGCGCGGCGAAGACGACGATCAGCACCAGGCCGGCGATCAACGTGCGCTTGGCGCCGATCCGGCTCGACACCCAGCCCGTGACGAGCATCGCCACCGCGGTGACGACGAGATAGCTCGTGAACAACAGCTCGACCTGGCTCGGGCTGGCGTGCAACTTGTCGCGCAAGGACGCCAGGATCGGGTCGACCAGGCCGATGCCCATGAAAGAGATGACGCAGGCGAATGCGACCGCCCACACTGCCTTGGGCTGCTTGAACGGGCTGGCGGTGGTACCGGCTGTACTCATGACATCGCTTCCTGGGCTCGGACGGGCAGGTGCGACGGGGCCACCGTGACGAGGCGCTCGATGGCGGGCAGGGCCGCGAGCAGCGCGGATCGGTCTGCGGGCTCAAGGCGCTGCAGGCCGGCGAACATCGCCTGGGTCCGTGCTTCGAGCCGCTCGGCCAGTACGGCCCGGCCGGCGTCGGTGATCCGGACGAGCGACACCCGGCCGTCGGCAGGGTCGGTGATCCGCTCGGCCTGGCCGGCAGCCTCAAGGCGATTGACCAGCGTCGTCATGCCCGGCTGGCTGATCGCCTCGCGGTCGGCGAGGTCGGAGATGCGCTGCGGACCGTCCGTGCTCAATGTGGTCAAGGTGGTGATCGTGGTCGCGCTGAGCTTCGTCGGTGCGTACCGGCGTCCCCACATCGTCAGCCGGTCGAGCCCGTGAGCCACGGCGCGCGCGTCAGAGATCTTGAGGCCTTGGGACATGGGTCGATTGTATAAGCAAGTTATATAGATTCTCAATGCGACTCGGGCTCGCGGCGGTGCCGATCGGGGCACGGCATCATCTATAGGCGTGAGCACTCCCGGCGGCAGCGGCGCGGTGATTCCGCACGAACTGCTCGACGGGCACGTCCGCGACGGGCTGGCCCGCCTTGCCAGCAACATCGACGCCACCCCCTCGGCTCCGGAGCTGCTGGGTCTGTTCGACGCGATGGCCGGCAGCCGGCTGCTCGACCTCGAAGCCCGGCGCATGCGCGAACGGGGCGAGGGCTACTACACGATCGGCTCGGCCGGCCACGAGTCGAATGCCTACGTCGCGGCCGCCTTGCGGCCCGGCGATCCGGCGCTGCTGCACTACCGCTCCGGTGCCTTCTTCCTCGCCCGCGCCGTGCAGGCCGGCCGATCGCTGGACGACGGGCTGCGCGCCGTGTTGCTGGGACTGGCGGCCGCCGTCGCCGATCCGGCGTCCGGCGGGCGGCACAAGGTCTTCGGCGACGCTGCCCTCGCGATCATCCCGCAGACGTCGACCATCGCTTCTCACCTGCCGCGCGCCGTTGGCGTGGCCTTCGCGATCGGTCGGGCCAAGCGGCTCGGCCTGCCCACCCGGTGGGGACCGGACGCCGTTGCGGTGTGCAGCTTCGGCGACGCGAGCCTGAACCACTCCACTGCGGTCGGCGCGCTGAACACCGCCGGCTACTGCGTCACCCAAGGCCTGCCGCTGCCGCTCGTGTTCGTGTGTGAGGACAACGGGCTGGGCATCTCGGTACCGACACCACCGGGCTGGGTCGAGCAGGCGGCACACCGTCCCGGCATTCGCTATCTCGCCGCCAGCGGTGACGATCCCGACCAAGCACTGGCCGCGGCCCAGGAGGCCGCCGACACCGCTCGGCTGGAGCGCCGGCCCGCGCTACTGCATCTGCGCACCGTGCGCTACCTCGCCCACGCCGGCAGCGACGTCGAGTCCGGCTACCGTACGCCCAGCGCGATCAACGCTGACTTCGGCGCGGATCCGCTGCTGGCCCTGGCCGCGACGATCCGCGGCACCGACCTCGCCGCGCGCTACGACGCCGTTGCCGGCCGGGTCCGGGAACTGGCTACCGAGGCTGTCGCGGCGCCGAAGTTGACCAATACTGCCGCGGTCATGGCCCCGCTGGCCCCGCGCGATGATGCCGCCATCGCGGCTGGAGCCGAACTGCGGGCCGACGACGCAGCCCGGGAGGCGGCGTTCGGCGGCCGCCTGCCCGAGAACGCCGGCTTGCTCACGCTGGCTCAATGCATCAACGCGGCACTCACCGACGCGATGGCGGCCCGGCCCGAGACGTTGGTGTTCGGCGAGGACGTCGGGCGCAAAGGTGGTGTCTACGGGCTCACCCGTGGCCTGCAGCAGCGCTTCGGCGCGGCGCGGGTCTTCGACACCTTGCTCGACGAGCAGGCGATCCTCGGTCTCGGACTCGGCTTCGGCGTCAGCGGGTTGCTGCCGGTGCCCGAGATCCAGTACCTGGCCTATCTCCACAACGCCGAGGACCAGATCCGCGGCGAAGGGGCCAGCCTGCGCTTCTTCTCCGCCGGCACATTCACCAACCCGATGGTCGTACGCATCGCCGGGCTCGGCTATCAGAAGGGATTCGGCGGCCACTTCCACAACGACGACGCCGTTGCGGTATTGCGCGACATCCCCGGGCTGGTGGTGGCCGTCCCGTCGTTGCCTGAGGATGCTGCCCCCATGCTTCGCACCTGCCTCGCGGCCGCAGCCACGGACGGACAAGTCAGCGTGTTCCTCGAACCGATCGCGCTCTACCACGAGCGCGACCTGCATGCTCCCGGCGATCGCGGCTGGCTCGCGCCGTACGACCTGACCGGCCAGGTTCCGATCGGGTCGGCCCGCAGGCACGGCGACGGTGCCGACCTGACCGTCGTCACGTTCGGCAACGGGGTACGGATGAGCTTGCGCGTCGCTCAAAACCTGGCCGGGCAAGGCATCGAAGCCAGAGTCTTGGACCTGCGCTGGATCAGCCCTTTGCCGGTCGACGATCTGCTGCGCGAGGCCGCAGCAACCGGGCGGGTGCTCGTCGCCGACGAGACCCGTCACGCCGGCGGAGTCGGCGAGGGCGTCATCACCGCGCTGGTCGAGCACGGCTTCAGCGGCCGGATCGCCCGGGTCGCCAGCCACGACAGCTTTGTGCCGCTCGGGGACGCTGCGAACCTGGTGCTGCTCGCCGAGCGCGACATCGAGCTGGCCGCGCTGGAGCTGATGGGCCGATGAGCAGCCCCATGTTGGGCGTCGTGTTCCGTCCCCAGCTGCCACCGGAGCGGTTGCGCGCAGTAGCCGTCGCAGCCGACGAGGCCGGGCTGGACGAGCTCTGGATCTGGGAGGACTGCTTCTTCGAGGGCGGCGTCTCAACGGCAGCCGCTGCCCTCGCCTGGACCCAGCGGATCCACCTCGGGATCGGGCTGCTCCCGGTGCCGTTGCGCAATGTCGCACTCGCGGCGATGGAGACCGCCACACTGGCCCGGCTGTTCCCCGGCCGCGTCGAGGTCGCAGTCGGGCACGGCGTGCAGGAGTGGATGGGCCAGGTCGGCGCTCGCGTGGATTCGCCCATGACTCTGCTGCGCGAGTACACCACTGCCTTGCGGGCCTTGCTCGCCGGCGAACGCGTCACGACTCAAGGCCGCTACCTGCACCTCGACGACGTCGCGCTCGACTGGCCGCCCGCGGAGCTACCCCGCCTGCTCATCGGAGCGGTCGGACCGCGGACGATCGCGCTCAGCGGCGAACTCGCGGACGGCACGCTGCTTACCGGCGGGTCCACGCCGGACACCGTCCGAAGGGCCCGCGCCGCGCTGGATGCCGCCCGCGCTACGGCCGACGTCACCGGGCCGCACCGCATCACGGTCTACCTGATCGCGGTGACCGGCCCGCGCGCCCGGGAACGCCTCAGTGCCGAGCTGCACTCGTGGTCGCTCGACGAGAACGACGATGTCGGCATCGCCGGTGGCCCGGAACAATTGGCTGAGGGGATCAAACGGTGGGTCGCGGCCGGGGCCGACTCGGTCGTGCTGCAGCCGCCGGCCGATGAGCCCGACCTGGCCGCCTTCATCGACGTCCTCGGGCGGGACGTCCGCCCGCTGCTGACCGATTGAGGTCAGGAGCACTCAGGTCAGAGCAGTGAGGACGCGGTCAATGGCCGCCAGGGCGCGGTCGAGTTCGTCGACCGAGACGGTCAGGGCCGGGCGGAATCGGATGCTGCTCGTCCCACAACCGAGCACCAGTACCCGCTCGTCGTCGCGAAGGTGCGCGATCACGGCATCGCGGAACCGAGCCGAAGGCAGCGTGAACGCGCACATCAGCCCGCGGCCCCTGACCTCGGAGACAGCGGGGTGTCCCGCGGCCAGCGCGTGCAGTCCCTCGCGCAGGTGCGCCCCGAGAGTGGCCGCGCGTTCGATCAGCCCGTCGCGCTCGATCACCTCGAGGATGCGCCGCGCGCGCACCATGTCGGTCAGGTTTCCGCCCCAGGTCGAGTTGATCCGGGACGACAGAGCGAACACGTTGTCGGCGACTTCGTCTACGCGGCCGCCGGCCATGACGCCACAGACCTGCGTCTTCTTGCCGAACGCGACGACATCGGGCGTGACGCCGAGTTGCTCATAGGCCCAGGCGGTGCCGGTCAGGCCCACGCCGGTCTGCACCTCGTCGAGCACGAACAGCGCGTCGAACTCGTGGCACAGCGCCTGCATTGCCTGCAAGAACTGCGGCCGGAAGTGGTTGTCGCCGCCTTCACCCTGGATCGGCTCCATGATGAAGCAGGCGATGTCGTGCGGATCGGCCGCGAATGCGGCGCGGGCAGCGGCCACGGCAGCCCGCTCATCCTGCTCGACGTCGATAGCGCCGTGCACGGACGGCGCCGGAATGCGGGGCCAGTCGAACTTCGGGAAGCGCGCGACCTTGTTGGGATCGGTGTTGGTGAGTGACATCGTGTAGCCGGTCCGGCCGTGGAACGCGTTCTGCAGATGCAGCACCTTGGTGCCCAGCGCGGCGTCGATGCCGTGCGCCGCATTCCAGCGGCTCTTCCAGTCGAACGCGATCTTCAGGGCGTTCTCGACCGCCAGCCCGCCGCCGTCGATGAAGAACAGGTGCGGCAAGGCGGGATCGCCGAGCACCCGGGCGAACGTCTCGACGAAGCGCGCCATCGGCACCGTATAGATGTCGGAGTTGCTGGGCTTGTTCACGGCCACGTTGCCAAGTTCACGCAAGAAGGCGGGATCGTCGGCCAGAGCGGCGTGGTTCATGCCCAGCGCCGACGAGGCGAAGAACGTGAACAGATCCAGGTAGCGGGTTCCGTCGCGGGCGTCGACCAGTTCCGAACCACGCGACGCATCGAGGTCGAGGACCAATTCGAAGCCGTCCGCGAGCATGTGCCGGGCGATCGTTTCGTGCACCTGCTCGGCGCTGATGTCGTCCGTCGCCGGAATGAGGGTCGTCATGCCGCAACTCTACAAGAATATTTTCGGTCAGATAACTGCTTTACCGGCATATTTTCGGTCTGATCCGCCGGGCTCAGACCGGATGCGGCCGTCCCTCGTAGAACGTCTGCAGGATGACGGTGGTCCGGGTGGAGACGTTGGCCCGCTTGCGGATCTCGCGAATCAACTCCTCGAGCCCGCCCGGGGAAGCCACCCGCACGAAGAGGACGAAGCTGTCCTCTCCAGCGACCGAGTGGCAGGCCTCGATCTCCGGCAGGGCCCGGAGCCGATCCGGGATGTCGTATTCATGGGCCGGATCCAGCGGGGTGATCGAGACCAACGCCGCCAGCGGCAGGCCGATCGCCTCGGGCTCGACGATCGCTGTGTAGCCGCGGATCACGCCGTCGGTCTCCAGGCGGCGCACGCGGGCCTGTACCGCGGAAACCGACAGCCCGGTGAGTTCGGCGAGACTCCTGAGCGTGGTATGCCCGTCCGCGACCAGTGCGGCGGCGATCTGCCGATCCGTCGGATCGTCCAGCGGGCGGGTCACGCGGGTGAGGCTATCCCGCGGTTGCACGCGCCGGGGTGATCAGCGCCAGCGTTGTCGCCGCCAGGTGAGCCCGCCGACGCAACCGACGGCTGCTCCGAGGACGCCGGCCGTCACCGCAACGAACGCCGGCGGCAGGGAGAGGACGGCGAGCACGATCAACCCCGCAGCGACGAGGGCACAAGCGACCACCAACCCGACCGCGCGGCCCAATCGCCAGCGACGGGGCGTCCGAATCTGCAGTGCGGCCTCGATCTCGTCGAGAACGCGACGCTCGTAATCCGACAGCGCCATGTCCTAATTGTCCCCCGCGAGGCGGGGGCGTCAAGGCGAAATGGGTCGGCAGAGCACAACCCGGCCGGGCGGCCTCAGGCCTCGCGCTGGGCTTGCCGGGCCGCTTGGGCCTGCCGGGCCGCGCGGGCCTGCCGAGGCCGCTCGCACACGAAGGACGTCGTCCACTCTTCGGGCACCACCAACGTGACGACCACCCGCTTACCGCCGGTGTCGAGCGCTTCGGTCCGCCACGCGTCGGCGACCGCATCGACCAGCATCAGACCGCGCCCGTGCGGATCCTGTTCGCCGGCGTGCATTAACTGCGGCCATCCCGGACCGTCGTCGCTGACGTCGAGCTCGAGTTCTCCGTGGTGCACGTGCATAGCGACCCGTACCGTCGCGGCCCCGGCTCGAACGGCATTGGTCGCCAGTTCGCTCACCACTAGTTCGGCATCCTCGAAGCGTCCGTTGCGCGGACTGGCACCGAACAACGCGTCCAGTTGGGCACTGACGAACTGGCGGGCCACACTCGGCGTTTTGGCTTGGTTTGCGAAGTCCTGTTCTGCCGCCCAGCACACGTGGAGCCTCTTTTCGGCACACGTTCCCGAGGAGAAAATGCGGGCCACGCCTTGACCCGGTGGTGAGGGTGTACCCAAACTCGCTCAGTGTGACACAGTGTGGGAGTGACCGAGTTTTCCGTACGTCCACTTAACGGCGGTTCCGCGGCAACCACGCTCGAGTTGGCCGGCGATCTCGACCTCGCCTCGGCCCCGAGCATGTACACGGCCGGCCTGGCCGCCCTGAGCGACCCGAGTTGCACGACTTTGACCCTCAACGTCGAAGGGGTCACCTTCATCGACTCGACCGGCATCGGCAGTTGGATCGAGCTTCGCAACCACGCGTTGGAACGGGGCCAGCGGGTCCGGCTACAGGCGGTCCCACCAGCCATCTTCCGCATTCTTGACATCGGCGGTCTGGCCGAGCTGTTCGGCCTCGACGAAGCTCCCGACCCGCCAGCACGTTCCTGACTCACGCCCCCGCGCATGACGAAGCCGGGCCCACACGTGGTGTGCGGGCCCGGCTTCGCTTCGATCAGTGGTTACGCGTGCCGTACCGGGTTCTGATCCACCCGGCACTGAGCAGCCCGCAACCGAGGATCAGTAGCAGGATCGCTACGAGAGCCAGCGGCTTCAGCACCGGCGACACACCAGTGTTCGCCAGCGTTGACGTGGCGAACCGAGCGCGGCTTGCGCTGGCGGCCGCGGCCGACGAACTGGCGGCCGACCTACTGGCGGCCGCACGGCTGGCTGCCGCTCGACTGGCTGACGCCGCAGCTACGCTGCTGCTGCTGGCTGCCGGCCCGCCGGCCGGAGCGCCGTTCGTCGTGCTGCCGCCACCTGCCGGAGTAGTGGGACCGGTGAGGTCACAACCCGGTGCGGTGAAGACGTTGTCGTCCAGGGTCACGTTTCCGACACTTGCCAAAGCCCGTCCCGCGACGGTCGTCGCGTGGGCAATGGTGACCGACGCCAGCGCCATGATCGTTCCCACGAACTGGATATCAGTGTCCAACGCCGCCGTAGTCGCGACCTGCCAGAAGACATTGCACTGCTGCGCGTTGCCGATCATGTTGATGTGGGTCCCGGGGTCCACGGTGAGCTGCGAGCCGACCTGGAAGATGAACACCGCGTTCCGATTGCCCTGGCCGTTTAAAGTCAACGTGCCACCGACATCGAGCGCGGAGGCTGCGGTGTAGACACCCGGGATCAGGGTTGTCGGTCCCATAATCGCCGCGCCGACATCCGCTCCACCGGTTCGGCCGGCGGCGTCGCCGTAGGCCGTGCTGTTGTCCGCCTGAGCCCCGTCCGACTGTGGTGGAATACGCGTCGCACCGTGGACGTGCCCCTCAGTCGGGCTGAAGCCGGTAATGAGCGTGCCCGGGCTGACGCCGAGATCTCCGCTCAGATCAGTGCCTAGTGCGGGCACGTTTGTCACCGCCGACCCGCCGAGGACGGAGTAGGAAGCCGCAGCGCCCAGGCCGACCGTTGGCACGATCGCGGCGCTGGCTGAGGTAGGTATGGCGAAAATGCCGGCGAGTACCAGCGAGCTGGCGGCCGCGGCGATCCCGACGCGGGTGGGCAGCGTCGTGGACCTGAGTCGTCCGGCGACGGTTGGCCGAAGGGAAGTGCGAGTCATGCGAGGCCTCTCCCCGATCAGGCCGACCGCCTCCTCGGGGTTTGACGCCCGAGGGGGCCGCTGGTCAGCCGCGTGGGGGTTCGCGGCCAAGACCGAAGTGGGAAATGTGGCTACTGCGCCGGTGACGAGCGCAAGATCGTGTCACCGCGTCGACGTTCCAGGGGGAAGGATCGTCAGCGACCTTACAAGGACCTTACCCGGCCGACGAGCTTTTTCCTACTCCCCGTAACTATCTCCATACAAGAATATCATGCGGTCGTTGGATTCAGATACTTCCTGGGAAGGCGTGTCGGCCAGCACGGACGTCGGTCCCCATCCCGCGGCGCCCGAGAGCTCCGCCGGTCCTGGTCGCGCCTACTGCGGGGCGTTGCCTCAGCTGCGGTCGTCGAGGACGTCGAGGTTGTAGAACGTGGGCGGCCCGTCGCCCAATGCCATCATCTTCTGGGAGAACTCCTGGGTCGCCGGCTGGTTGGAGTTCTCCATCGCCGACTCGTAGGAGTCGAAGAAGACGAGGTTGAAGTAGCGGCCGGGCTGGTCGCGGTCCTGGCACAGGATCCGCCGCCGCGCAGTCCGGTCTTGTCCCGCGGCCGCTTCCCACTGCTCGCCCAGTTTCTGCATCTCGTCGAACTTGGACGTCTGGAATTCGATGATCTGCACGAACGCCATCTGTGCCCCCTAGATCGGCCACGCCGACAGCCCTACGGCGCGGGAATGCGCGACCAACCTACTGCGGGAACGCGCGCACCGGTATGCCTGGTGGCGACGGAAAAGCCGGGCAGAGCTGGCAAAAGTGCGCCAACTCACCGGCCAGGCCGCAAGCCGACGGGCGCCGCTAGGGTTTTGGAATGCGAGTTGTCGTCATCGGCGCCACCGGTCACGTAGGCGGTTACCTAGTGCCCCGGCTGGTCGCGGCCGGCCACGAGGTCATCGCCATCAGCCGCGGTCAGCGCACTCCGTATCGCGAGCATCCAGCCTGGCGCGACGTCACCAGGATCACGGCCGATCGCGACGCCGAGGACGCAGCCGGGACGTTTGCCGGCCGCATTGCCGATCTTCGTCCGGACGTCGTCGTCGACATGGTCTGCTTCACGCCGGAGTCGGCCGAACAACTCGTCGAGGGCGCGGCCGGACGCGTTGAGCTGTTGCTGCACTGCGGCACGATCTGGGTACACGGCCCGGCCGTGGAGGTCCCGGTCACCGAAGACGCGGTTCGGCGCCCGTTCGGTGACTACGGCGTCGGCAAAGCGGCGATCGAGGAGCTGCTGCTGCGCGAGAGTCGCCGCGGTCGACTGCGATCAGTGGTCCTGCATCCCGGTCACATCAGCGGACCGGGCTGGCCGGTGATCAATCCGGCCGGCAACCTCGACCTCGATGTGTGGACGCGGCTGGCTACCGGCGAGACCGTGACGCTGCCGAACTTCGGGCTGGAGACCGTGCACCACGTGCACGCCGACGACGTTGCCCAGGCGTTTCAGCTCGCGCTGCAACGGCAGAGTGCGGCTGTCGGCGAGAGCTTCCACGTGGTCTCTGAGCGCGCGCTGACCCTGCGCGGCTTCGCCGAGGCGGTGGCCGGCTGGTTCGGCCGCTCGGCGGATTTGCGGTTCGTGCCGTTCGCCGAGTACGAGCAGGTGACCAAGCCGGAACATGCGCAGGCGACGTGGGAACACATCTCGCGCAGTCCGTCGGCGAGCATCGCCAAGGCGCAGCGGGTGCTTGGGTACGCGCCGCGGTATACGTCGCTCCAGGCGGTCGCCGAAGCTGTGGCGTGGTTGCAGCGCGATGGCCAGTTGGATCTCGGGGGCGGGCAGATCCCGACGCTGTGAGCGGGGGTCTCGCGGATTTTTGCTCTCGGAAGTTGGTTGGCGGCTCCCCGTTTCGCTGGCTTTGACAAGCGGCGGCGACGGAGGGAGTTGGCGCCCCCTCGGTTTGGGTTGCCGGCTCGCCTTTGCGCCGTGGGTTGGAAAAAGCGGCGGCGACGGACGGAGTTGGCCTGGTGCCTTGCTCTGGGTCGCCGGCTTGTGGCTTTCCCTGGTCACCTCGCACGCACGTTTTCATGATCAACTCGCGTTTAATGCCTTGTAGAGTAAGGGGAAAGTGCTTGCGGCCGTCGGAGTCGAATGATATATTGAACGCATGTTCGATCGACGGGACGATCGACGGCGCGGCCTCGGTCCTCGCGCGGCTCAGCGCGGTCGTGGACGAGCTGCAGAGCCTGGACCTGACCACCCTGCCCGGCGATCACGTCCTCGACGTACTGCGCGATCTCGAAGTGCAGAAGCGGCGCCTGGCCCGGTCGATCACGCGCTGATCGCCGAGATCGACTCGCGGGGTTTGGCCCACGAGCACGCCTGCCGCAACACCGCCACCCTGGTGACTCAGCTATTGCGGGTCAGTCCCGCGGAGGCGACGGGCCGGGTGCGTGCCGCTGCGGAGCTGGGTCCGCGGCGCGGGCTGACCGGACAGGCACTGCCGCCGGTGTTCGCGCCGGTCGCCGCCGCGCAAGCCGCGGGGACGATTTCCAGTGCCCATGCCCGGGTCGTGACCGCGACCGTTGATGCGTTGCCGGCCGCGGTGCAGGCCGAGCACGAGGTGTGGGTGCAACAGTTCCTCCTCGAGCAGGCGGCCGAACTGGACCCGGCCCTGCTCAAGCAGCTCGCCCGTCGCGTCGTCGACACCCTGGACCCCGACGGCACATTGACCGAGGAACGCGACCGTCACCGTCGCCGTGACCTCACGCGTGCGGCAGCGCCGCGACGGCTCGGCCCATGTCGAGGCGGAGGTGACGGCGATCTGCGCCGAAGCCCTCCTCGCCGTGCTGGACTCGGTGGCCAAGCCCGCGACACCGAAGCAGGACGGCACCCGCGACCCCCGCACCCCCGGGCAGCGCCGCCACGACGGCCTCCAAGACGCCCTGCTGACCCTGCTGCGTAGCGGTGAGCTGCCCGCGTGTAACGGCGTCGCCGCCACCATCGTCCTCACCATGACCGACCAGCAAGCCGAAACCCGCACCGGGCTCGTCACGACCGGGCACGGGGCGCTGATCTCCGTCGAGCAGGCCTTGACCCTGGCCGGCGACGCCCGCCTCATCCCCGTCACCCTCACCAAAACCCGCGAGATCACCGCCTACGGCGACACCCACCGCATCTTCACCGAAGGCCAACGCCTAGCCATGATCGCCCGCGACCAAGGCTGCTCATTCCCCGCCTGCACCGTCGGACCAGCCTGGTGCCAAGCCCACCACATCACCGACTACTCGATAACCCAGACGAACCTCCGTCGACGACGGCACCCTGCTCTGCGGCTACCACCACCGCGAACACCCCACCCTCGGCTGGACCTGCACCATGACCAACGGCACCCCACACTGGACCCCACCAGCCTGGATCGACCCCACCCAAACACCCCGCCGCAACCGAACCCACGACCTACTCGGCGTCTGAGCGCGGGCTTCGCCCGGCGATGCACTGAGCGGGTTAGCGAGCCGAGTCGACGGTGGCCCCGACGACGACGACCCGGTTGCGCAGGGTGCCCAGGTGCGTGCTCGCGATCGTCGTCTCGTCATCGGGGGCGAGGGTGAGCTCAGCCGGCGGCACCATGCTCGTGCCGGTGAGCAGGACCACGCCGGCCGGAAACGTGGCGGCGGCGCAGAGCCAGCTCATCAGCTCCTGCGGGGTTCGTCGCATGGTCGCCAGGCTGACGGTGTCGGCGTACACCTCGGCGCCGGCGCGAGTGATCGTGATGGTGACTTCGAGCTCGCTCCAGAGCGGCGCGGCGGCGGCCGGCACCAAGCACGGCCCGAGCGCGCAACTGCGGTCATACACCTTGGCCTGCGGCAGGTAGAGGGGGTTCTCGCCCTCGATGCTGCGCGAGGACATGTCGTTGCCCAACGTCAGGGCCCGGATCTCACCCGCGGAACCGGCGACCACAGCGAGCTCCGGCTCGGGGACATTCCAGTCCGAGTCGGCGCGGATCCCGACGGCGTCGCCGGGGCCGACGACCGACTCGGCCGTCGCCTTGACGAACAGTTCCGGCCGCGCGGCGACGTACACCCGGTCGTACACGTCGCCGCCGTCGTCAGCTTCCTCACGGCGGGCGGCGCGGCTGCGCTCGAACGTGACCCCCGCCGCCCAGATCGGCTGCCGGTCAACGGGAGGCAGCACCTTGTGTGTCGACGGCACCGGCCCCGACGACGGCAGCTGCGCCAGCGCGGCGAACAGTGACCCGTCGTCGGTGAGGAAATCGGCGACGGCCAAGCTTTCGGCGAGCAGGTCGGCCGGTCCGGCACCGCTGTCGCCACGGGCGAGCGCGATGCCCGCCTCGGTACGCACGCGCCACAAGCCGAGCGTCATCGAGCTGCGCTCACGGACAGCGTCTGCGACACGGTGTACAGCTGGCGGGCCGCGGTCCCCTGCTCGCGCGGGCCGAAGCTGGACTCCTTCTCCCCGCCGAACGGGGCCCAGTAGTCGACGCCGGTCGTCGGCGCGTTGACCTTCACCATCCCGGTGCGCACAGCCGCGCCGAACCGCAACGCCTCGTCGAGGTCCGCGGTGTAGATCGCGCTCACCAGACCGTAGCGCTGTGCATTCACCACCGAGACGGCCTCATCGACGCTGCCGACCGACCGCACGGTCATCACCGGCCCGAACACCTCTTCGTCGGCCAGCCGAGTTCCCGCCGGGACGTCGGTGAGCAACCGCAGTGGCTGCCAGGCATCGCCGTCGCGTTCCCCCACCTCGGCCAGCATGCGGGCACCCGCCTCGACCGCTTCGGTGACCGCGTCGGCACAGCGATGGGCCGCGTCGGCGTCGATGAGTGGCCCGCTGACCGTCTCGGGGGCGGCGGGATCGCCGACCGGGATCGACGACGCAGCCGCGATCAGCGCCTCGCTGGCCTCCGACGCATCGCCCACGACGAGGACGTGACTGGTCGCCGTGCACTTCTGCCCCGCGAACGCGTAGGCCGCGCCGGCGATGTGCCCGGCCGCGGTCTTCAGGTCGGCGTCCGCACCGATCACCGACACGTTCGTGCCGCCCATCTCCGCCTGGCACGCGATCGCGCGGGCGCCGGCCCGGGCCACCACCGAACGCCCCACCGCCGTAGAGCCGGTGAACGACACGACGTCGCTCGAGTCGACGAGCGCCTCCGCAGTCTCGCGTTCGCCGGGGAGCACGGTGAACACATCTTCGGGCAGCGCGTCGGACAGCACGTCGGCCAGGCGCAGCGCGACCCCGAGTGCGGCACTCGACGGTTTGAGCAGCACGGCGTTGCCGTAGGCCAGCGCCGGTGCCGCCTTCCACATCGGGATCGCCAAGGGGAAGTTCCACGGCGTGATGAGGCCGGCCACGCCGCGCGCCCGCGAGGTGGTGAACACCGTCGTCCCCGGCGCCGCGCCGGGCAGCACCTCGCCGGTCGCAGCGAGCGGTTGCTGGGCGTAGTAGCGCAGGATCGCGATTGCGCGCTGCACCTCGCCGACTGCTTCGGTGCGCGGCTTGCCCACCTCGCGGACGATGAGCTCGCCGAACTCGTCAGCGCGCACGGCTAGGGCGTCGGCCGCCGTCGTGAGGGCGCGGGAGCGGGCCAGGGCATCGGCCTGCCAGGCCGAGCCGACGCGTCGGGCCTGCTCTGCGGCTGCACTTACCGCCATCGGGGTGACGGCTTCCGCCTCGACAACGACGTCATCGGGGCGCTGCGGTGAGATGCTGCGAATCAAGGCGCTGTTCCTTCCTTCTCGGCGCCGACGGGAACGCCGTCGTACGGCGGCAATCCGTACCAGCGCGTCGCCGTGCCACCACGGACGTCAGCCAGCTCGGACGGGCCGCACCCCGCCGAACGCACCGCCGCTTCCAGGTCGGTCCAGGCTTGCACGTAATCGCAGCGCAGCTCGATCACCGGCCAGTTGCTGGCCAGCATCAGGCGCTCGGGACCGAACACTTCGACGACGTACCCGACGTAGCGTTGCAGATCACCGGGCGCCCAGTTCGACCAGGCCGTCAGCGCGTCGATCCCGACCGACACCTTCATCGCGATACCGGGGCCGGCCGCGAGCCGAGCCACGAGCTCGGCCCACGGTTGCCAGGCGCCGGTATCGACGGGTGGGCGCGCGAGATGGTCGATGACGATCCGCAGCTCCGGGACCCGTTCGGCCAGGGCCAGGACAGCGCCGACCTGCTCGGCCGTCACGGGCACGACGTCCCACGCCAAGCCGGCGTCGGCGAGATCAGCCATCAGCGCGAGCACGTCCGGACTAAGCAGCCAGTCGAGACTGTCGCGCCCGACCAGGCTCCGCACACCGCGCACCGCCGGGTCCGAGCGCAACTGCTCGAGCATCGGACCAGCGGTGGCCGGCTCCTCGATAGGTAACCACGCGACCACGCCGGCGACGATGTCCTCGGCTGCGGCGTAGGCCAGCAGCCGACGGTTCTCCTCGGCGGTGTTGACGGACTGGATCAGCACGGTGCGATCGACTCCGGCCTCGGTCAGCCCGGGCCGTAGCTCGCCCGGCAGGAAGTTGCGCGCGAGTGCATCGTGCTCTGGCCCGCGCCACGTCTGGTGCGACTCGCCGTGGCGCCAGAAATGGTGGTGCGCGTCGATCGTCAGCATCGGGTTTGCGTGCTCCTCATCGTCCTTGCCATTGCGGTGGGCGCTTGGCCAGGAATGCCGCGACGCCCTCGCCGAAGTCGCGGCTGCCGTAGCACCGGCGATAGATGTCGTCGGCCGCCACGGCGTCGAACCCGGCGAGCAGTCGCCGGTCGGTCTCCTTGAACGCAGCCAGCGTGAGCGGTGCCGCCTGGGCGAGCTGGGCGCTCAGCTGCTCGAGGTAACTGCCGAATTCGGCCCGCTCGACGACCGCGCTCACCAGGCCGTCGTGCTGGGCCTGCTCCGCCGGGACGGTCCGGGCAGTCATGAGCATCGCCAATGCCCGCGCCCGGCCGATGCTCGCGTACAGCCGGCCCACGACGGTCGGCGACAGGCAATTGCCCAGTGTGCGCGCCACCGGTGCGCCGAAGGTGGCATCGGGCGTCGCGATCACAACGTCGCAACACAGCGCCAGCGCCAGCCCGGCCCCGACCGCCGGCCCTTCGACTGCCGCGACGACGGGCATCGGTAGCGCGGCCACCGCTGCGAGTACTTCAGCGGTGCGATGCTCATAGGCCAGGCCGTCCTCAGCGCCGTCGAAATCGGTGAACTGCGCGATGTCGGTGCCCGCGGCGAACGCCCGGCCGCCGCCGCCGCGGAGTACGACGGCGCGGACGTTGCCATCACCGGCCAGCGCTTGGCAGCCGTCGATCAGCTCGTCGTACATCCGCCAGGTCAGAGCATTGAGCTTGCTCGGATTCGACAGCGTCAAGCGCGCCACCGCACCGGTGATCTTGAGGTCGACGCGGCCGCCGCGGTCGACGCGGTCAACGCGGTCGACGCGGTCATCCATCGCGGGCCGACCCGTCGCCGTCCGTCGCGGGTCGGGCGCGCCACTCGGCCAGTACCTGCTCGGTGTGCTCGCCGAGCCCCGGCGGCGGTAGCCGCAACGAGGCGGGCGTGCCGCTCAGCTTCATCGGCGAACCGAGCACTTTCAGCGGCCCCGCGGTCGGGTGCTCGATCGTCTGCACCATCTGCCGGGCGGCGACATGGGGGTCGGCGTCGAGGATCTGGGCGTAGTCGAGGATCGGCCCGCACGGGACGCCGGCCGCCAGCAGATCGTCGACCCACGCATTCGTGTCGCGCGTGACCAGCGTCTTCTCCAACTCGGCCGCGAGCTCGAGGCGGTTGTCCATGCGGTCGGCATTCGCCGCGAAGCGCTCGTCGGCGACGAGGTCGGGCCGGTTCAGCGCCCCGCACAGCCGTTCCCAGAGCGCCTGGTTGTTCCCGCCCACGGTGAGATAGCCGTCGCGGGTCCGCAGCGCTTCGTAGGGAGCAGACATCCGGTTGGCCGAGCCGAGCCTTTGGGGAACCTGCCCGGTGGCCCAGTACTCGGTGGACTCCCACACCGACATAGCCAGCACGGCTTCGTACAGACTCGTCTCCACGTACTGACCCTGCCCGGACCGCTGCCGGTGCGCGTACGCGGCCAGAATGCTGACCGCGGCGAACAGTCCCGCGCCCAGATCTCCCAGCGGCAGCCCGCACTTGACCGGTTCGCCTCCCGGCTCCCCGGTGATGCTGATGGCGCCGGCCATGCCCTGCGCGATCAGGTCGTAGCCAGGGCGTTGCGCGTACGGCCCGTTTTGACCGAAGCCCGAGATGCTGGCGTAGATCACCGCGGGATTCACGGCCGCGACGGCGTCGTGGTCGACGCCGAGCCGACGGGCGACGCCGGGGCGGAAGTTCTCCACCACGACGTCGCACGTCTCGGCCAGCTCGAAGAAGTGCCGCTTGCCCTCGGGCGAACGCAGGTCCAGTGCCACGCTGCGCTTGTTGCGGTTGAGTGCGTAGAAAGCCGGGCTGTCGGCTCCCGGCGCCGGGCGACCCCACGACTGGCGGGTCTGGTCACCGACGCCGGGCAGTTCGACCTTCACCACGTCGGCCCCGAGATCGGCCAGCACCATGGTGCAGAACGGCCCCGCCATCACCTGGGTGAGGTCGAGCACGCGCATCCCGGCCAGTGCACTGTCGTTCAAGCCCGCTCCCTGTCTTCGTGGCAATACCGGCCGCTCACTTCTGCAAGGCGCTCTTCGCCTGCTTGAAGAAGTCATCGACCCCGGACTTCACCGACTCCTTGCCGAATGAGATCTGCTGGTAGACGCGCGAGAACGCGTCCTGGAACACGCTGGTGTAACCGGGCGGGTACAGGATGGTCGGTGCGCCCGCCTTCACGATCGCCGTGTAGACCTGCAGGTACGCCTTCACGCCCGGGCTGGTTGCCGGATCGTTCTCCTGAGCTTGTAGCAGGCTGGTCTTCGTGACAGCGCCGTTGTCCGACGCGAACGCCTTCGCGCCGGTGGGGTCATTGGCGAAGAAGTTGATGAACGACGCCGCCGTGGGCACGTTGTCGCAGTTCGCCGCGATGGAAAGCCCGGACGTGATCAGCACGTTGCCGATGCCCTTCGGGCCCCACGGGTGGGTCGCCATCTTGAGCGTGCCGCCGCCATGCGCGTCGACGAGTGCCTGGCCGGTGCCGAGCCAGTTGCCCGGAGTCGAGGAACTCATCGCCTTGCCCTGCATGATGAACGTCTGGTCCTGGGCCGCAGTGGTCCCCAGTTCGGCCGTCTGTGACGCGGGCACCGTGGCGCCAGCCTTGCGCAGGGCCTCCCACCTGTTCCAGTAGTCGATCAGCGTCTGCTTCGCAAAGCCGAGTTGGCCCTTCTTGTCGAACAGCTGCTGACCCTGGCTCTGCACGTAGGAGATGAACACGTCGGCGACGCCGGCGTCGAGGCTGGCCGCATAGATGCCGTGCGGCAGGTTCTTGCTCGCCTGCATGAGCCACTTCGACCAGTCGTCCCACGTCCACCGTGCAGTCGGCTCGCTGACTTTCGCCTTCTTGACCAGGCCGTCGTTGTACATGATCCCGTCGTAGGCCGCGCCGGTCGGGATCATGTAGAGCTTGCCGTCAGTGCCGCGGCCGGTGTCCAGCACGTTCTTCGGGATACCGGAGACGTCGATCGCGCCGGAGGACACCATGCTGTCCAGCGGGGCAAGCGCGCGCCTCGAGGTGTACTCGCTCAGTTCGCGGGCCTGCATCTGCGGTACGCACGGCAGGTTCTTCGCCGCGGCTTCCACGTTGCGCTTCTGGAAGTAGGTCGTGAAATCCGTCGTCTCGGTCTGCACCTTCACGCCCGGGTGCGCCTTCTTGAACAGGTCGACGACGGCTTGGGTCTTCTGGTTGCGGGCGGTCGCGCCCCACCAGGAGTAGGTGATGCTGCCTTGTACCTTGCCCTTGCCGTCGTCCGACGACGTGCCACCGCTGCTGCCGGAGCAAGCGGCGAGCACCGACATCGTGACCACCACGGCGGTCGCGCCCAGCGCCCGGCGCAGGGGCCGGCCTGAACCGGTGGTTCGTTGTGTTCGCATCTCACTTCTCCTTGATCGGGCCGGCGGCGCGTTCGGTGGGGGACGCCGCTCGGGTCAGCGCGGTAATGACACCTACTTGATTCCGGTGGTGGCGATTCCCTCGACGAGCAACTTCTGGGAGGCCAGATAGAAGGCGATGAGCGGAACGAGGGACAGCGACGCCATCGCGAACAACGACCCCACCGCCGACTGGCCGGTCGAGTCGACGAACAGGTTGAGCCCCAATGGGACGGTGTAGAGATCGGGCTTGCTCAGGTAGAGCAGTGGGCCGAGGAAGTCGTTCCACGAGTTGATGAACGTGAACATCGCGGTCGCACCGATGGCCGGCAGGGACAGCGGCAGGATGATGCGCCGGAAGATGCCCCAGTGGCCGCACCCGTCGATGCGCGCCGCTTCGTCGACGTCCTTCGGCAGGGAACGGATGAACTGCACGTTGAGGAACACGAAGAACGCGTCGGTGCCCAGGAACCGCGGCAGCACAAGGGGAATGTAGGTGTTCACCCAGTGCAGCTTGCTGAACAGGATGTACTGCGGCACCAGCGTCACCTGGTACGGCAGCAGCAGCGTCGCCAGCAGGATCGCGAACAGCACCTTCTTGAATCGAAACTCCAGCCGGGCGAACGCGTACGCCGCCAGCGTGCAGGCGAAGATGTTGCCGATCACGGCGAGCGCCGCGACGGTGAACGAGTTGATGAAGAACGTCGAGAAATGCAGCGACGAATTTGCTTCCCAGCCGTCGCGGTAGTTCTGCAACGAGACCTTGCCCAGAATGCCCAACCGGCCGAGCACCTCGTGGTTCGGCCGCAGTGAGGCGGCGACCATCCAGACGATCGGATAGAGAATCGCGACCAGGATCGCGATCGTGACGCAATGGCGGGCGAGCGACTTGACGATCACGTTGCGCGTCGGCCGCATCATCGACGGGATCGGCAGCAGCGACGTCCGGCGCCCGCGGCCCGGTGGCCGCTCTTCGACCGGTGCTTCGGCGTGGATGACCATGCTCAGGCCTCGTCCCCGTAGTGGACCCAGAACCGACCGGTGGCGAAGAGGATTGCGGTGAAGACGCCCAGCGCGGCGAGCAGCAGCCATGCCATCGCGGCGGCATAACCCATGCGGAAGTCGACGAACCCCTTTTGGTACAGGTAGAGCGTGTAGAGCAGGGTCGAGTCCGCCGGTCCCCCGTTACCGCCGCTGACGACGTACGCACTGGTGAACGACTGGAAGGAGTGCACGGTGTTCAGCAGCAGCGAGAAGAAGATCAGCGGCGAGAGTCCCGGCAGGGTGATGTGCCAGAACCGGCGCCAGGCCGTGGCGCCGTCGACCGCCGCAGCCTCGTACAGGTTGGCCGGGATCTGCCGCAGACCGGCGAGGAAGATCACCATTGTGCTGCCGAACGCCCAGACATTCAGGCTGATCAGGGTGTACAGCGACGTCGACGGATCGCCGAGCCAGCTGCCGTGGTGGATGCCGACCACGTCGAGCGCCTTGTTCAGCAGACCCTCGCCGCCGAACACCTGACGCCAGAGGTAGGCGACCGCCACACTGCTGCCGAGCAGGGACGGGACGTAGAAGAGGACCCGGTACAGGGACAGGAATCGGATGGCGCGGTTGAGGAACATCGCGAGCGCCAACGAGACCACCAGGACGAGTGGCACCGAGATGCACACATAGCGCAGTGTCACCCGCACCGACGTCCAGAACCGCGGATCGTCGAACAGGTTGCGGAAGTTCTTGGTCCCGGTCCACGTCGGTGCGGTCAGCAGGTCGTACTGCGTGAACGACAGATACAGCGACGCGATCATCGGGCCGATCGTGATGACGGCCAGACCCAGCAGCCACGGGCTGAGGAACACCAGCGCGGCGCGCCCGTCCCGGCGCGACCGGCGCGGTCGGTGCGATACCGCGGCCGCGGCGGTCATGAGCGCGCCTCGCGAGCCTGGGCCGCGTGCGCTTCGACCCGCTCGGGCAGCAGTTGGGCCAGCAGGCCGGCGACCGGCAGGTTCAGGTCGGACTCGCGTGCAGCCGCGACCACGTCCCAGAGATCTTTGCTCCACGGGCGGTTGCGCAGCGGCACCGCGCTGCGGTCGTAGTCCTCGGCCGTCCGGTCGAAGAACCCCCACTCGCGGGCGACCCACGAGTCGCCGGTGCTCGTCCGCGATGCCTCGAGCACCTTCTCGGCCGAGGCGCCGTACGCCGCACCGAGTTCGAGCGCCTCGTACGTGCTGGCCAGCGCCGCGAACATCATCAGCTGGTTGCCGAGTTTCGCGGCGGCCGCGCTACCGAGCGCGCCGATGTGAACGACCGTCGAGGAGATGGCATCGAAGTAGTCGGCCCCGTTGCGTACCGCCTTGTCAGTGCCGCCGACCAACGCGGTGAGCGTCCCGGCCCGCGCACGTTCGGCGCCGCCCGAGACCGGCGCGTCGACCAGCGCGACGCCCATCTGTTCGGCGCGCTTACCGATGCGGACGGCGGTCGTCGGCAGAATTGTGCTGTGTATGGCAACCAGTCGCTCATCAGCCGGATCGGCGGCGGCCCGGTCGAGCAGGCCCGACCCCAGCAGCACCTCGTCGACCGTCGCGTCATCGGGTACCACGAGCGCGATGACCGTGCAGTCCGCGAGCTGGATCGGGTTCTCGACGGCGTGCAGTTCCGGGTGCACCTGCGCCGCACGGCCCGGTTCGCGGTCGTAGCCCCGTACCTGCCACCCCGCGTCGCACAGTGCGGTAGCCATCGCCGCGCCGAGGTTGCCGAGGCCGACGATGCCGACTCGTCGCTGCGCTTCGTTCGGCAACGCGCTACCTCCGGACCTAGCAAGATGAACGGAATGCACTATTGTCTACAACAGACTGCATCACGAGGCAAGCTCCACTTTGCACCATATTTCAGGTGAGTTGTCCACATTCGCCGCGGACACAGTGATAGGAGGGGTTGTGAGCGAGGTTCAATCCCAGCCGGCCGACCCGCCTCCAGCCGACGTGGCCCGAGTCGAGCCAAGGCGCACCGGCCGACTGACCCACCAGCCCAGCCTGGTCGAGCTGGCCGCAGGCGAGCTGCGGCGCATGATCCTTTCCGGCGAACTACGTCCCGGCGAGCGGCTGCACGAGGAGCGGATGACCGAGATCCTCGGCATCAGTCGCCCCCCGTTGCGAGAGGCAATTCTGCTCCTGCAGCAGGACGGGCTCGTGGTGCGCACGCCGCGCCGCGGCGCGGCCGTCATCTCGTTGGCCGCCGAAGACGTGCAGGAGATCCTCCTGCTCCGCTCGACGCTGGAACGGCTCGCGGTCGAGCACGGCGTGCCGGTCACCGAACCGCAGCGCTTGGACCGGTGCCGCACCGCCCTGGCCGCGATGCGCGCGTCGGCGCAGGCCCAGAACCGCGGCGAACTCGTCGAACGGGGCTACGCCTTTCACGCCGCCATCGTCGGCCTGGCCGGCATGCGTCGGGTGGAAGAGATCTATCGCTCGTTGCACGGCCAGCTCGTGATCTGCATGGCGATGAACCTGTTCGTGCGGGAGCACTACTACGAGGACCTGGCCGAACACGTGGAACGTCACCAGGTGCTGCTCGACGTCATCGAAGCGGGTGATCCCCAGGCCGTGGTCGACGAGCTTGCCGCGCACGGCGAGCGCTCGTTCACCCGGCACCCGCGCGCCGAGGGCAGTTCGTGACCCTGGGCAGCCTGCAGGACGCTTTGGGCGAGCAGGCTGTGATCACCGACGTCGATCGCATGGACCGCTACTGCCGCGACGCCGCCGACTTCGCCGCGGCGGGCCGGCCCTGCGCAGTGGTCCGCGCCGGAACCGTCGACGACGTTGTGATCGCGATGCAGTGGGCGTCGGCGCACCGGGTTGCCGTGGTGCCGCGCGGCGCCGGTACCGGCCTCTCCGGCGGCGCCTCGGCCGAGGACGGCTGCCTGGTGCTCTCGCTCGAGCGGATGAATGCGATCAAGGCTGTCCTGGCCGACGACCTGCAGGCGGTCGTCGAGCCGGGAGTGGTCAATGCCGACCTCGATCGCGCGGCTGCGGCCGAAGGGCTGTTCTACGCGCCGGATCCGTCGAGCCTGGCAACGTCCACCATCGGCGGGAACCTGGCCACCAACGCAGGCGGGTTCCGCTGCCTCAAGTACGGCGTCACCCGCGACGCGGTGCTGGCGCTGCAGGTCGTGCTCGCCGACGGGCAGGTCATCCGCACCGGCGCGCGGACGGTCAAGAACGTCGTCGGCTATGACCTGACCGGCCTGTTCGTCGGATCCGAAGGCACCCTCGGCATCATCACCGAAGCGACCGTGCGCCTCCGGCCGCGCCGGGCAACAAATCCGGCCACCTTCGTCGCGACGTTCCCGTCCGTCGCCGCCGCCGGCGCCGCGGTCGCCACAATCACTCGCGCCGGCCTCGCGCCCAGCCTCCTCGAACTGATGGACGCGGTCAGCATCAACATCGTCGAAGACCTGCAGCCGTCCGGGTTGGACCGAACCGCGGCCGCACTGCTGATCGGACAGGCCGACGCCGACGACGCCGCCGAACAGGTCGCGGCGATGGTGGCAGTGTGCGAGGGTGCGGGAGCCGATCTCGCGTTCGGCACTTCAGACCCGACCGAAGCTCAGTTGCTCCTGCACGCCCGGCGCCTGCACTACCAAGCGGCGGAAGCGAAAGGGCGCGTCCTGACCGAGGACGTCGGGGTGCCGCGCAGCCGGCTGCCCGAACTCCTCGACGGCATCCAGAAGGTGGCCATGAAGTTCGACCTCACGATTGCAACCGTCGGGCACGCCGGTGACGGCAACATGCACCCGGCGATCATCCTGCCGCGCGGCGACCTGGTCGCCTCGGACGCGGCGCTGGCGGCGGCCGACGAGATCTGCCGCCTCGCGCTGCAGCTCGACGGCACCATCAGCGGCGAGCACGGCATCGGCTCGCTGAAACGAAGTTGGCTGGCCGGGCAGTTCGACGAGGCGACCTACCGTGCTCACCGCGCCGTGAAGGCGGCCTTCGACCCGCTCGGCATTCTCAACCCGGGCAAGGCGCTGTGACCGCCGCGGGGCTGGTGCTGCCGTTCGGCGAGCACCGGCCGACGATCGCGGCCGACGCCGTCACGCTGGTCGGCAGCACCGTGGTCGGTCAGGTGACTCTGGGACCGCGGGCGAGTGTCTGGTACGGCGCCGTCGTGCGGGCCGACGCGGCGCCAGTCGTCATCGGTGCCGGGACGAACCTGCAGGACGGCGTGATCGTGCATGCCGACCCGGGGTTCCCGGCCGAGATCGGCGACCGGGTGACGGTCGGGCACGGTGCGGTCGTGCACGGTGCCGTAGTCGAGGACGACTGCATCATCGGCATGGGTGCCGTGGTCCTCAACGGCGCGCGGATCGGCCGGGGCTCGATTCTGGCCGCCGGCAGTGTGGTGCGCCAAAACGCCGAGTTGCCGGCGCACTCGCTCGTCGCCGGTGCCCCGGCCGCGGTGAAACGGCCGGTATCCGAGGGCGAAGTGGCGCTGATCGACGGCTCCTGGCGGCACTACGTCGAGCTGGCGGCGGCTCATGCCCGGACCGCTGTGGGAACCGACTAAATGCCCCATTGACGATTGTAGACAATAGGCTATAACGTCGGTTACGCCCCGAATGCACCCGATCTGGAGGACACCCGGATGTCTGTCACCGACACTGCCACCGCCACCCACCGCGCCGACCCGAACGACCTCGGCAGCCTCTACAAGCACCTGCGGGTGGTCGACGTGTGCGACGCGTTGGACGGCATCGGCTACTTCGACATCGGACTGATGGACCCGCAGCTGCGTCCGATCTGGGAAGGCATGCGGTTCTGGGGCCCGGCCGCGACGATCCGCTGCGTGCCGTCCAACGAGCCGATGTGGAAGCTGGAGTCGACGCAGGACATCGTCGAGGCGCACCGCATCTGGTTCGAGAAGACCGGCCACCTGCGCCTGCCGGAGATCGCGCCGGGCCATGTCATCGTCACCGACGCCGGCGGAGGCCGCGAGGTCGGCTACTGGGGATCGGAGAACTCGATGGCCGCCGTGTCGAACGGGGCCGTCGGCATCGTCACCGACGGCTACTGCCGCGACACCGCCGAGGTGACCCGGCAGCGCACGCCAGTGGTCTCGCGGCACCGCGGGCGCACGATCATTCCGGGCCGGATCAAGGTGGTCGAGGTGCAGGGCACGATCGCGTGCGGCGGCGCGCAGGTCCGTCCCGGCGACATCATCGGTTGCGACGACGACGGCGCGGTCGTGGTGCCCGAGCAGGTGGCGGCCGAGGTCGCGGTGCACGCGCGGGCCATCCTGCTGGCGGACATGCACGCCCGGCGCAAGCACTACCAGGCCCTCGGGCTGCCGATGGACCCGACGGTCGACATCGACGCCGTGGAGGCCTACTACTCCGGCGTCTGAGCCAGGACCTCTGCTAGCGCCGCCGCCCCGCAGCTGTCGACAGTCAGCGGCGCGCGGCCCGGGCTTCGAGGACGGTCGCATCCGCCCGCTCCCACACCCGCTCGTCACCGCGCGGCTGGTACGCGACCGGCTCCTCGGCCTGCCGGATCATGCCCCGGGCGTGGGCAGTGGTGCCTTCAAGCACGCCGAGCCCGCGGGCCTGGTACAGGACGTTTCCCCAGCTGGCAGCCTCGGCCGGCCCGGCCAGCACGGGCAGCCGGCACGCGTCGGCGACGAGCTGACAGAACAGCGGGTTGGCGACTCCGCCGCCCACGATGTGCACCATGTCAACTGGCCGCTCGGCCAGGTCCATCGCCTCGCGCACGGCGTGGCGAACGGCCAGCGCCATGCTGTCCAGGATGCACCGGGTGATCTCGACTGGGGTGCTCACGGCGACACCGCTGGTGCGAAGGCACGCCCGGGCGACCCGACCGGGCATGTCGTTGGGCGCGGCGAAGTCCGGGTCCTGGACATCGATCACCGCGCGCAGCGCCGGCAACGCCGTGGCCGAAGTTGTGAGCTCACCGACGTCCACCGCCAACCCGCCCGCACGCCATTCCCGCACGCATTCCTGCAGCAACCAGAACCCGGTGACGTTGCGCAGGAACCGGATCGAGCCGTCGGCGCCGACCTCGTTGGTGAAATTGGCCAGGCGGCTGGCCTCGGTGATCACCGGCTCGGGCAGTTCGAGCCCGACGAGCGCCCACGTGCCGGTGCAGACGTAGGCGAAGCGATCGGCCTGGGCCGGCGTACCGGCGACGGCGGCGGCGGTGTCGTGCGACGGCACGCTGATGACCTGCGGCGCCCGGTCCAGGCCGGCATCGGCTGCGGCCTCGGACCGCATCGGCCCGAGCACTTCCCCCGGCCCGTGTAGCGGCGGGAACAGACCGATCGGCACGTCGAGGTGGGTCGCCAGCTCCGTCGACCAGGCGCGGGTGCGAGCGTCGAGCAGCCCAGTGGTGGATGCATTGGTCATCTCGGTACCCAGCGACCCACTCAGCCAGTAGCTCATCAGGTCAGGCACGAGCAGGGCGTGCGCCGCGATCCCGAGCTGAGCCGAGCCGCGGTCAGCGACCAGTTGAAACACCGTGTTGAACGGCTGCAACTGGCACCCGGTCGCCGCGTAGAGCTCCGCTGCGCCCACGCGGTCGAGCACCGCCGCCACCGCCGACGCGGTCCGGGTGTCGCGGTAGTGCGCGGGATTGCCGAGCAGCCCGCCGTCCTCGTCCAGCAGCCCGTAGTCCACTCCCCAGCTGTCGACGCCGACCGAATCCAGCCGGCCGAATTGCGTCGAAGCCTTGCGCAATCCGTCGAGGATCCCCTGGAACAAGGCCAGCACGTCCCAGCGCAGCACCCCGCCGGCTCGGACGGGGACGTTCGGGAAGCGATGCACCTCGTGCAGGCTGAGCCGATCGGCCGTGCATCGCGCAGCGACCACCCGCCCGCTCGATGCGCCGAGGTCGACGGCCGCGACGACCGCCTCCCGGGCGGCACTCATCGCAGGAAGGCCGCCGCGACGCCCGCATCGACCGGCACGTGCAGGCCGGTTGTCTGGGCCAGGTCGCCCCCGGTCAGCGCGAAGACGGCGTCGGCGACGTGCTCGGGCAACACTTCTCGTTTGAGCAGGGTGCGTTGGGCGTAGAACTGGCCCAGCTCGGATTCCTCGACGCCGTAGACGGCCGCTCGCTGGGCGCCCCATCCACCGGCGAAAATCCCGGAACCCCGCACAACGCCGTCGGGGTTGATGCCGTTGACCCGGATGCCGTCCCCGCCGAGTTCGGCCGCGAGCAGCCGCACCTGATGGGCCTGGTCAGCTTTCGCCGCGCCGTACGCGACGTTGTTCGGCCCGGCGAACACACTGTTCTTACTGCTGATGTAGACGATGTCACCGCCGAGGCCCTGTTGACGCAGCACGCGGGCGGCCGCGCGAGAGACCAGGAAAGAGCCCCGAGCCATCACATCGTGCTGCAGGTCCCAGTCAGCGAGCGTGGTCTCGGCCAGCGGCTTGGAGATCGACAGGCCGGCGTTGTTGACCACGAGGTCGACACCGCCGAAGGAGAGCGACGCGGCCGCGAACGCCGCGGCGACCCCATCTTCGTCGGTGACGTCGACGGTGACCGGGACGGCCACGTCGGTGCTGCCCAACTCGGCCGCGACCGTCGCGGCGCTGTCGGCGTTCTGGTCGGCCACCACGACACACGCACCCTCAGCCACCAGGCGATGGGCGATGGCCCGGCCGATTCCCGATCCGCCACCGGTCACCAGCGCGATCCGGGTGGCCAGCGCCTTCGGCTTGGGCATGCGCTGGAGCTTGGCCTCTTCGAGCGACCAGTACTCGATCCGGAACTTCGCGGCCTCGTCGATCGGCGCGTAGGTCGAGATCGCCTCGGCCCCGCGCATCACGTTGATGGCATTGACGTAGAACTCGCCGGCCACCCGCGCGGTCTGCGCGTCCTTGCCGAAGCTGAACATGCCGACGCCGGGCACGAGAACGATCGCCGGGTCGGCGCCACGCATCGGCGGACTGTCGGGGCCGGCGTGCTTCTCGTAGTACGCGGCGTAGTCGGCGCGGTAGCTCTCGTGCAGCGCCTTGAGCCGGTCGATCGCCTCGTCGAGTGGGGCGTCCGGCCCGAGGTCCAGCACCATCGGCCGGACCTTCGTGCGCAGGAAGTGATCGGGGCAAGACGTGCCCAGCGCGGCCAGCCGCGGATGCTCGGCGGCGGCCAGAAAGTCCAGAACGACGTCGGAGTCGGTGTAGTGCCCGACCTGCTGCCGATCGGTCGACGCCAGCCCTCGGATGATCGGAGCCAGCTCCGCAGCCCGGGCCCGCCGCTCGGCTTGCGGCAGCGGCGCGAACCCCTCGACGCGCGGGCCGAACGGCTCGGCCCGGCCGCGCTCGGCGATGAAGGCCTCGGCGGTACGGATGATCTCCAGCGACCGGGCCTCGCATTCTTCGCTCGTGGCACCCCAGGTCGTGATGCCGTGCCCACCGAGGATGCAGCCGGTCGCCTGTGGATTCGCGGCCGCGATCGCGGCAATGTCGAGGCCGAGCTGGAATCCGGGCCGGCGCCAAGGGACCCAGACGACGCGGTCACCGAAACACTCGACGGTCAGCCGCTCACCGTCGGCTGCCGTGGCCAGCGCGATACCCGAATCGGGATGCAGGTGGTCGACATGGGGTGCCCCGACCAGGCCGTGCATCGCCGTGTCGATGGACGGTGCCGCGCCGCCCTTGCCGTGCAGGCAGTAGTCGAATGCGGCGACCATGTCGTCCTCGCGCTCGACGCCCGGGTAGACGTCGACGAGCGCGCGCAGCCGATCCAGACGCAGCACCGCCAGGCCGGCAGCGGTGAGCGTGCCGAGGTCGCCGCCGGATCCCTTGACCCACAACAGCTCAACCGGTTCGGAGGTGACCGGGTCCACCGCCGTCCCCTTCGCCGACGTGTTACCGCCCGCGTAGTTGGTGTTGCGGGGATCGGCGCCGAGCCGGTTCGATCGCGCGACTAGTTCGGCGACGGTGCTGGTCTCAGTGCTGGTCATCGCGCTCACGCGCCCCAGCCGGCCTGAGTGCCGCCGACGCGTTCGGCCACGATCCGCTCGGCATAGCCCGACCGGGCGTAGGCGGCCATCGGATCGGGGTCAAGGCCCTGCTCGGCCCGTAGCTCGCCCAGCAAGGTGCGCACGTCGGTGTTGTAGGCGTCCATGAGAACGGCGTTGGCGCCGAGCACATCACCGGCCGCCTGCGCCGCCGACAACGCGTCGGTGTCGACGAGCAGGGCCTTGGCCGTCGCCTCCTGCACGTTCATGACCGAGCGGATCTGGCCCGGGATCTTGGGCTCGATGTTGTGGCACTGGTCGAGCATGAACGCGATGTCGGTGTCGGGGGCCAGCCCGCCGCCGTCGGCCACCTCGAACAGGATGCGGAAGAGCTGGAACGGATCGGCGGCGCCGACCATCAGGTCGTCGTCGGCGTAGAAGCGCGAGTTGAAGTCGAATGCGCCGAGCTTTCCGGCCCGCAGCAGGAACGCGACGATGAACTCGATGTTCGTCCCGGGGGCGTGGTGCCCGGTGTCGACGCAGACCTTTGCGCGCTCACCCAGCTGCAGGCAGTGCGCGAACGACGTGCCCCAGTCGGGGACGTCCATCGTGTAGAAGGCCGGCTCGAACAGCTTGTACTCGAGGATCAGCCGCTGCTCGCCGGTCAGTCGCTCGCACACCGCGGCCAGTGCTTCGGCCAACCGGTCCTGCCGGGCGCGGATGTTGTCCTGGCCCGGGTAGTTGGTGCCATCGGAGAACCACAGCTTGAGATCGCGCGAGCCGGTCTGGTCCATGACGTCGACGCACTCGAACAGGTGGTCCAGCGCCTTGCGGCGGATGGCCGGGTCCGGGTTGGTGACGCTGCCCAGCATGTAGTCGTTGTCCTGAAACACGTTGGCGTTGACGGTGCCGAGGGCGAGGCCGGCGTCCGTGGCCGCGGTGGCCAGCTTCTGGTAGTCGTCGACCTTGTCCCACGGGATGTGCAGCGCGATCGTCGGCGCCGCACCGGTGAACGCGTGCACCTGGGCCGCGTCCTGGATCTTCTCGAAGGGATCGCGGGGCACGCCGGCCTGGGCGAACACCTTGAACCGCGTGCCCGAGTTTCCGAAGGCCCACGAGGGCAGCTCGATGTGCTGGGTGCGGAGGAGCGCCTTGACGTCCTCACGGTCGGCCATGGTTGAACCTGCTTTCCAATCGTTGAGTGCGGCCCAGGGCGGACGTCATGGTGCGACCTCCACCAGGTCGATACCGAGCAGTTCGCCGGCCGCACGCAGCTCGGGAACGAGGTGGCCGGTGGCCAGGGCCCAGTGGTGCGAGATGCCGGTCGCGCTCCAGGCGTCGGTCCACTCGCCCGGGTCGCAGCCGAAGTCCACCCTCGAGGTGGTGTTGCCGATCTGCAGCAGCGGTCCGGGCACGACCTCGCCCTGGGACGCGACGAAGCCGTAGCGGCCGTCGCGCTGCTGCGCGATGCCGAACGTGGTCACCGGGCCGTGGCTGACCGCCAGTTCGGTGGAGACACCCCAACCCCGCTTGCCGTGATAGACGCCGAGGCCACGTAGCAGCGGGCGCCGCTCGCTGATGGCCAGATGAGCCGGGCCGTCGTGGCCCATCTCGACGACGCCATCGCGGAAGTTCAATGCCTGGAACTCGGTGAACGACCCGCCGCCACCGAGGCGATCGGTGATGAGCATGGCGAGCGACGTGCGCAGTTCGTACTCGCCGGCCGCGGGAATGCCGCGGGCGGTGAGCAGCGACGCGCCCAGGATCATCCCGGCACCGAGGCGCTCGTGCTGCTCACCTTCGAGGCCGCGGTGGTAGTACGCCAGGCTGTCCAGCGCGAAGTCCGCGGCCAGCTGATCGAGACCGAGCGACACCTTGGCCGCCCAGGCGAAGTCCTCGTCCTGCACGGTCGGGTCGATGTCGAAGACGGTGCGGGCCAGCGCCATCCGGTCGGCGACCTGCGCGTCGGTGACTGCGTTCACCCGCACCCGCAGGTCGTCGAACTCCAGCACCTCGATGTGCCCGCCGAAGTTCGCCGATACGAGAGTGAGATCGGTCGAGACATCGAGCATGCCCGGGTACAGGTGGCCCATCAGGCCGTGCCGCCCGTGGCGCAGCGCGGCTCGCACGCCCGCGGCCTTGATCCAGCGACCGATCTTCGCCCACGCCCGCTCGTCCTCGACATAGCCCGACACGGAGCGGAACGCGATGCCCGCGCGCAGGAACGTGTTGGCCATCTCGGGCAGCGGGCAGGCACCGCAGTACGCGAGCCACTGGCCGGTGTCGAAAGTGGCGTGGTCCATGACCTCGGTCGGCTGCAGGTTGATCAGCACCACCGGCGCCTCGCTGCGTTGGGCCACGGGCAGCAGCATCGACGCGGTCAGGTAGGTGGTGAGGAACCCGACGATGAGGTCGCAGCCGGCCGCCCGCAGTTGCTCAGCCGCCCGCGCTCCGTCTTCGGCGTCGGAAATGAAGCCGACGTCGACAATCTCGCAGTCGAGCGCGCGCATGCGCTCGGCAACGCGGTCGGCCGAGCGCTGCAACTGGGGCAGCAAGTCCGGGAACTGCGGCCAGTACGCGCCCAGGCCGCCGGACACCAGTCCGACCTTGGTGCGACGAACCGGGACGTGGGGCAGCAGGGCGCCCGTGCTGGTCGGAGCCGAGGCGGTCGTGGTCATGGTGCGTCTCCTGTCCCCTGCTGCATCGAGACTCGCTGCAGCTGGTCGTCCAGGTCGAATATCTCCTCGAGCAGCACGAAACCCTCGTCCGGCGCTCGGCCGTCGAGGTCGAGGAAGTACTTGCCCATCTCGGCCTGCCACCGGCGATTGACGTCGGTGGCAGCCATCGCCGCCTGGGCCGCGGCCAGATCGTCGGCCTCGACGTAACCGACCAGCAGCCCGTCGGGACGGGCGAAGAGGGAATATCGCTGCCAGCCGCTGGTCGCAAGCGCCCGCAGCATTTCCGGCCACACCGCCGCGTGGCGCTCGCGGTACTCCTCGAACAGCTCCGGCCGCACCTGCAGCAGGAAGCAGTACCGCTTCATGGCTCCTCATTCATTCGAGCGGATCTGGTGGTGAGGTGCTCGGCCGGCGGGAGCATTCCGCCGCCGGCCGAGCACCCCGGTCGGTGATCTAGAAGTTGAACTTGTCCACGTTCGACTTGTCGAACACCGTCGGTGGGCCGAGCACGACCGACGGCCCGGTTCCACCAGCAGGGGCGAGCACCGTGTACTGGCCGAGCTTGCCGCCGCTGAACTTCGAGCCGGCCTGCATGCTGGCGCTGCCCGATGCCAAGCCGGCGGCGGCGTAACCCGCCAGGTAGCCGAGGTTGTCCGGGTTCCACAGCTCGAACGACTCGACCGTGCCGTCGTGGATGTAGGACTTCATCTGTGACGGCAGCCCGAGCCCGGTCAGGGTCAGGTGCTTCAGCAGGCTCTTGTGCGTGCTGAGGTACTGGGCCGCCGTCGAGATACCCACCGTCGTCGGCGAGATGATGCCTCGCAGGGTCGGGTAGGCCGAGAGCAGGCCTTGCAGCACGGTAAGCGAGGTCGCCGGGTCATCGTTGCCGTAGACGGTCTTGACGAGCTTCATGTTCGGGTACTTGGCCAGCTGCTTCTTCATGAACCCGATCCACGCGTTCTGGTTGGTTGCGCTCGCCGCGGCCGACAGGATCGCGATCTCGCCCTTGCTGCCGATCTGCTTGGCCAGCAGGTCGACCTCGGACGTCCCGATCTGCTCGGTGTTGGCCTGGTTGATGAACAGATGACTCGGCTTGTCGCCGCAGGAGATGTCGGAGTCGAACGACACGATCTTGATGCCGGCCTGGGACGCCTGGTTCAGCGACGGGCACAGCGCCGACGGGTCGTTGCCGGCGATCACGATCGCGTCGGCGTGGGCCTGGATCGCGGCCTGGATCGACGGGATTTGCGCGGCCGCGGTGTCCTGGGTGCCGCTGCTGACCACGACCTTGCCGCCGAGCTCCTTCAGCGCCCGCTGGCCACCCTTGTCAGCGATGACCTCGTACGGGTTCTGGGTGTCCTTCGGAATGAAGTAAACCGTCAGCCCCTTCTTGGCGCCGCTGGCGGTAGGCGCGCCCGTCGGGTTCGACTTGCTCGCCGTCGACGAGCTACAGGCGGCGACCAATCCCGAAACGAGTGCCACCGCCAGAGCGAGTGTCGCCTTTCGGCGCGCCGTGCGGACTGTGTGCATGGTCTTGCCTTTCTGGGTGAGTGATGCGTTTGGGCATGGCAGTGCGGTGCGCCGCCTGCTGTCAGGTCTGGCGCCGGGCTCGGTCGCGGATGCGCCGGATTGCTTCACCCCCGTTGGGAATGACCACGCTGATCAGCAGCAGGACGCCGATGACGATGTTCTGGACCTCGGGCTGGACGTTCATCTGAGTCAGGGCTTGTTGCAGGCACCCGACGATCGCGACCGAGAGCACGACGCCGACCACGGTGCCGCGCCCGCCGAAGATCGAAACCCCCCCGAACAGCACGATCGCGACCACGTTCAGCTCGAGGCCGGTGCCGGCGTCGTAACTCACCGACGAGTTCTTGAGGGTGAGCAGGATGCCGGCGAATGCACTGACGATGCCGGAGACGACGAACAGCCAGACCTTGATGCGGTTGACCCGGATGCCGGCAAACTGCGCCGCCTCCGGTTGCAGGCCGATGGCCACGAGCGCCCGGCCGAGCGGCGTTGCGTGCAGCACGACGGCGGCGACGACCGCCATGCCGAGGAAGATCGCCGCCGAATAGGCCAACTGCGTGCCCTGGATGGGAACGACGCCGATCTTGGTGAGCGAAGTGGGGAAGCCGGTGACGACCCGCGGGGCGAGCACGATCTCGGCGATGCCGCGGAACAGGGTCAGGGTGCCGATGGTGACTGCGATGGACGGCAGCCCGGTCTTGGCCACCAGCACACCGTTGAGCGCACCGCCGACCGCTCCGACGACGAGCGCGACGGCCATCGCCGCCCAGATCGACCAGCCCTTGCTGAACAGATCCCCCACGATGGCGCCGGACAGGCCCAGCATCGAAGCGACCGACAGGTCGATCTCGCCGGTCATGATGATGAACATCAGCGGCAGGGCCATGATCGCGATCTCGCCCATGTTGAGACCGATGTAGAAGAAGTTCGTCGCGTTGAGGAAGCCGGACGTCTGGGCCGAGCCGAAGATCAGCGTCCCGATGAGGACGACGACCAGGGCGCTCTCCCAACGCAGCAGGGATCGCCACCAGGACCCACCGCGGCTCTCCGGCGCGTCCGGACTGCGCGTGGTGGGCTTCTGCAGCACGATGTCAGAGCTCACGGTGAGCTCCCTCCGCCGAGCGCAGGCTCCGGGCCACCCGCAGGCTGAGCCAGCGGTCGAACGCGATCGCGCCCAGAAGCAGCGCACCGGCGATGGCCTGGTTCCAGAACGACGAGACCTTGGCCGCCACCAGCGCCTGGTTGATCGTGTTGAGCAGCAGCGCGCCGAGCGCCGCGCCGAGCACGGTGCCGCTGCCGCCGAAGATGGCCACACCGCCCACGACCACGGCCGCGATCACGCTCAGTTCGTAGCCCGCGCCGCCGGTGACGTCGATCTGGGCGTGCACCGCGAGAAACAGTGCCCCGGCCAACCCGGCAAGTGACCCGCTGATCAGGAAGGCCGTGAACACGCGTCGGCCCGCCGGGATGCCGGCCAAGGCGGCCGCTTCCGGATTCGACCCGATCCCGTACAGGTCCCGGCTGGAGCGAAACGTCCGCATCGCGTAGCCGGCTACCCCCACGATGACCGCGACAATGATCGCCAACCAGGGGATGCCCAACACCGTCCGGTAGCCCACCGCCGTGAACGCCTTGGGAATGCTGGCCGGGTCGATCGTCTTGCCGTTGACGATCAGGCCGTCGATGCCCCGGATGATGTAAAGCATGGCCAGCGTGACGACCAGGCTGGGCACGCGCGCGACAGTGGTGATGAGACCGTTGACCGCACCGATCACCGCCCCCACCGCGATGGCGATGACGAAACCGAGTACCACCGGAATGTGCTGGTGCTTGAACAGGTCGCCGACGATGTAGGCGGACAGCCCCACGATCGAGCCCACGGAGAGGTCGACGTTGCGGGTGACGATGACCATCGTCTCGCCCACGCCCAGGAGCGCGATCAGCGACGCACCGACCAACAACTGCTGGATGCTTCCGGCATGGGCGAAGGCGTGGTTGTCCAGCGTGGTGACGGCGAAGACCACGACGATGGCCAGCCCGATGCCCAGCTCGCGAGCGCGCAGCAGCCAGTCCAGCCGGCCCGTCGCTCGGGCGCCCGGCGCCGGCGTGACGACGTCCGTAGTCATGCGGCCGCCACCGGCGCCTGGCCGATCGCCGCGCGCAGCACCGAGTCCTCATCGGCCTCGGCTCTGGTGAACTCCGCCGTGATCCGACCTTCGCGCAGGACGATCACCCGGTCGGCCATGCCCAGCACCTCTGGCAGTTCCGACGAGATCATCAGGACGGCCAGTCCGTCTGCGACCAGCCCGTTGAGAATCCGGTGCACCTCGGCCTTGGTACCGACGTCGATGCCGCGCGTGGGTTCGTCGATGATCAGCAGGATGGGATCGCGGGCGAGCCACTTGGCCAGCACCACCTTCTGCTGATTGCCGCCGGACAGCGTCGACACCGCGTTGCGCATCCGGGCGAACCTCAGCCGCAACCGATCGGCCCAGGCGGTGGCGAGCTTGCGCTCGTCCGCGCGCCGGATCAGCCCGAACCGGCGCAGCCGCCCCAGCGACGCGAGCGCGATGTTGTGGTCGATGCCGAGATCCATGACCAGGCCCTGCTGGCGTCGATCCTCGGGCACCAACGCCACACCTGCGTTCATCGCGGCGAGCGGCTTCCCGTTGGGCAGCCGTTCGCCGCGCACGGTCACCGTGCCCGACGTGCGCTTGTCGATGCCGAAGACCGCACGGGCAACCTCGGTGCGCCCGGCGCCCACGAGCCCGGCCAGGGCGACGATCTCGCCCCGCCGCACCTGGAACGAGATGTCCTCGAAGACGCCCTCGCGGCCGAGGCGCTCGACGTCCAGAACGACCTCACCGGTCGGGGCGTCGGTCTTGGGGAACATCGCCTCGAGATCGCGGCCAACCATCGCGCGAATGATGTCTTCGACGGTGACATTTTCGATGAGTTCGGTGCGCACGAACCGTCCGTCGCGCATGATCGTGACCCGCTGGCAACTGGCAAAGGCCTCTTCGAGCCGGTGGGAGATGAACAGCACGGCCGCGCCCTGGCCGCGCAGGGTTCGGATCACCTCGAACAGCCGCTCCACCTCGACCGTCGTCAGCGCTGCGGTGGGCTCGTCCATCACCAGGACCCGTGCGTTGAACGACAGGGCCTTCGCGATCTCGACGATCTGCTGGTCGGCCACCGACAGCCCCCGCGCCACGCGGGCCGGGTCGAGGGCCACGCCCAGCCGGGTGAACATCTGCTCCGCCGCCTGGTTCATCGCGGCCCGGTCGATACGGCGCGCCGCGCCCAGCGGTTGGCGGCTCATGAAGATGTTCTCCGCCACGGTGAGGTCCGGGAACAGCGTCGGCTCCTGGTAGATGATCGAGACGCCCGCCGCCCGCGAGGCCAACGGCCCGCTGAACACCACCGGTTCGCCGTCGATGAGCAACCGCCCGCTGTCGGCGCCATGCACACCGGCCAGCACCTTGACCAGCGTGGACTTGCCCGCACCGTTCTCACCGAGCAGCGCGTGCGCTTCTCCCGGATAGAGCGTGATCGATCCGTCGGCCAGGGCATGCACCGCGCCGAACCGCTTGGTGGCGTGCTCAAGGACGAGGACCGGCGCCGGCGCCGGTTGGTCAGTCACGAGACGACATCATCGAGGTGAAACCTTTCATTAATGAAGCCGTACCCTAATCAGGCCGTACCGGCCGGTCAAGACTTCGTTACCGCCTTGTTTTAGCCGCGATCGACCCACCGAACCTGCTCCTGACGCTCCTTCCCCGAGCTAGCGTCCCAGTTCGTTGGCACTTGAGGCGGTGGAGTGCTTGATACGATTCAACGCGTTTGCTCGGCGTTGGAGGTGTCCGTGTCGGAGTCGGCGAGCGTCATCGACGTCGCTCAGCGCGCCGGCGTTTCGCTCGGCACCGTATCGAACGTGCTGAACCGGCCCGAGCGGGTTGCGCCGGCCACACGCGAGCGAGTGCTCCAAGCCATCGCCGATCTCGGCTTCGTCCGCAACGAAGCGGCACGCCAACTTCGAGCGGGCCGAAGTCGGATGATCGGGCTGATCGTCCTCGATGTCGGCAACCCGTTCTTCACCGATTTGGCATCCGGGGTCGAGGCCGCGGCCCAAGTGGCCGGGCTCTCGGTCATCCTCTGCAACAGCGCGGACAGCACCTCGCGCGAGGACCACTACCTGAGTCTGATGCAAGAGCATCGCGCGTACGGCATTCTCATCACGCCGGTCCGGTCGAACAACGCGCGCATCGCCGAACTGCGCAAGCGGGGCACCCACGTCGTCTACGTCGACCGTGGTTCGACGAGCCGGCAGTGCTCGGTGTCGGTCGACGACGTGGTAGGTGGAGAACTCGCTGTCACGCACCTCGTCGAGCAGGGCCACGAGCGCATTGCGTTCGTAGGCGGTCCGATGAGCATCAATCAGGTGACCGAGCGATTGACGGGGGCGCGCACGGCGGCGCGGAAGGCCAGACTGCCGAAGAGCGCAATCAGCGTCATCGGCACGCCGGGCCTCAACGTCGCCGCCGGCCGCCAGACCGGCGACCAGATCGCCCGGATGTCTAAGCGCAGCCGGCCCACAGCGGTGTTCTGTGCCAACGATCTCGTCGCCCTCGGCGTCCTGCAGGAGATGACCCGGCGCGACCTTGATGTCCCGGGCGATCTGGCGATCGTCGGCTACGACGACATCGACTTCGCTGCTGCCGCGGCGGTTCCCTTGACGTCGGTGCGTCAGCCCCGATCGCAGCTCGGCCAGGCCGCGGCCGAGTTGTTGATCGACGAGGTCTCCTTCCCGGATACCCATCAGCACAGACAGGTGGTGTTCGAACCGGAGCTGGTCGTGCGCGATTCGAGCCGGCCGGCCGGTCAGCGCGCCGGTTGAGCCGACTGACCGGTTCGGCTGATCGCCGGCATCGAACCCGGCTCGGTGCTCGGTCATGCCGCGAGGTTGCCTGCTGCTGATTCGCCTCGGTAAAGCGGCTTACCAGCAAAGTCGCGTGCGTCCCGCGGGTTTTCGGAACAGGATCGAGAGCGTTCGAGCGAATCCGCCAACGTTTCGGGAGCTGATTCATGAAGTACGCGCTGTATGCCCTGCACCGTGGCGAGAACGCCGAGCCGGAGCGGATCCGGGCATGCGCGGCGACCGCCGAACAGGCGGGTTTCGAGTCGCTCTGGGTCGGTGACCACATCGCCCTTCCCAACGACGCGCCCGACGCCGCCGATGAGCCCCGCTTCGAGGCGATCAGCACGCTGGCCTTCCTGGCTGCGGTGACGTCCCGGATCCGGCTCGGCGTCGCCGTGCTCGTGCTGCCGCAGCGGCAGCCGGTGCTGCTGGCCAAGCAGCTGACGACGGTCGACGTGCTGAGCGCGGGACGGCTGACGGTCGGGGTGGGCGTCGGCTACGTCGCCGCCGAACTGGCCGCGTTCGGGGTGGACCTCGCCGATCGGGGCGCCATGACCGACGAGTACCTCGAGGCGGTAACGGCCCTGTGGCGACAAGAGGATCGCTACGCCGGGCGCTGGGTGGCGTTCGACGGCGTGCTGCAGAGCCCGGCCCCGGTGCAGCAGCCGTTCCCGCCCATCGTCCTGGGCGGGCATTCCCCCGCCGGCCTGGCCCGAGCCGCGCGGGTTGGTGACGGCTGGTTCGGCTGGGAGCTCAGCGTCGAAGCCGCCGCGGCCGCGATCGCGACCCTGCATGGACTTCGCCAGCAGTACGGAGTCGACCGGCAGCGCCCGTTCGAGATCAGCGTCGCCCCCGACCGACCGCTCACCCCCGCGCTGGCTCAGCGTTATGCCGCGGTCGGGGTCGACCGGTTGGTGCTGGTGCCGAACCCGATGACCCTGGACGCGACCGACGCCGTGATCCAGCACGCCGCAACTGATCTCATCCCCTCGGGCTGAGCGGCTCAGCGGGTGGGGAGCTGCAAATCCCTGCTCCCTGATCCCACGTGCACGGCCCGCTGACCTGGGACGGCGACGGTCGCGGTGACGTTATCGGGGATCGAGACGTGCACGTCGTAGCGGTGACCGGTACGGCGCCAAGAGACGCTCACCGGTCCGCGCTCGGTCCACTCCGTGCCGCTGGCCCGGGTCAGACCGGTGGCGGGCGGCGTGATGTGCACGGTGGAAGCGCCCGCGCCGGTCACCGTGATTCCCAGCAGGTACTCGAGGATGCCAGTGATGCCGGCCGCGCCCCACCCGTGCGAGAAGCTCTCGCTGTTCTTCTGATCCACCGCCGCGCCGGAGCAGGGCGCCACGCTGCAACCTGGATCCCACTGCTCCCACATGAACGTGCCGCCCTCGGCCAGGATCTTGGCCGGACCGTCCGCAGTCGGATTGGTCAGCAGGGCCACGAGCGCATCGGTGCGGCCGGTGGCACCCAATGCACCCTCGAGCTGGCGTAGGTCCATCGGACCCTGCTTCATGCCCTGCCCCGCGATGTACGCACCGAGCCCGCCGTAGCTGGACGGCGGTGCGATGCCGTAGTCGATCGCGTAGGTCTGCGCATGTTCCGAGTAGTTCTCGATGCGAGCCAGGGTGTCGGCGGCCAGCCCGTCGGAGTAGAGGCCGGTCGCGCTGTTGCGCAGTTGCGCGTTGACGGCTGTGCTCAGCGCGTCGGCCTGGTGGCCGTACGTCGTCGCATCGCTCGAGGTTCCGAGCAGACCCGCGGCGGTGGCGACGGCCCGATTGGCGCCGACAGCCAGGGCGTTGACCACGAGTTCGGCGCCGTTGCCGTCGACGACGGTGTCGTAGCGCATGTCGGCGGGCCAGTCGATGATGCCGTACTGGTACGGGCCGCTGCCGCCGGGCAGTTGATATACCAGCCCTTGTGGCTGGCGGACCGCCGCGTCGATGTAGTCGGCCACCCGCTTCATGGCCGGGTACACCTGAGCCACGAGACTTCGGTCGCCGGTGAGCTGGTAGTAGCGCAGCACCCATTCGGGGAACATCTCGGTGTAGTCAGGGATGTCGCGCTTCGCATCGCCGTTGGGATAGACGGCGTTCATCGCGCCGTTCGGCCAGTACCGGGCCTGCGAGTTGGCGAAGTCGACGATGGCCTCGCGGGTCAGCGAGCGCTCGTGGAGCGATTCCATCGACGCGAACGACTCGTCCACGGTGTCGCCGAGGAACTGCCCCTTTTCCCGCGTCGGGGTGTCGAGGAACGTGTTCTGCTCCGACTGCAGGGCCGAGCGCTGCATCAGCGAGAACACCGCGTCGAGAGTGGCGTTGTCGCTGTGGAACGTGGCCGCGTGCCCGGCCGGCACGTCGGTGTTCTGCACGACGGCCGAAATGTCGCGGGCGTCGAGATGCTCGCCCGGGTTGCTGATCTCGATGTAGCGCCAACCCCAGTACGTGAACGGCTGCGCGATCTGCCGGCCGTCCTTCTCGGTGTAGAAGAAGCGCATGTTGCTGCCCTGGGTGTCCAGCCCAGAGGTGCCCGCCCGGGAGTTCTCGACCCAGACGCCGGCGGCGTGGGCGCGGGACAGCGGTCGGTCCAGCGTCACGTCCGCCGGACCGACGGCCGACACGGTGCGCGTCTCGGGATGGCCGGCGCCGTACCCGTCCGCCGGTGCGTCGACGGTGATGACATCGCCGGCGTGCACGTTGGTCACGGCCGCGAGCGGCACCGCGCGCGCGCCGGGGGCCACCGCGGCAGTCGAGGTCGTGTTGTTCTCGCGATAGCTGGTGGTGATCGTCAGCGCGCGCCCGGCCGCGCCGTCATCGAGGCGGATCGACGGTACGGCGGCGTAAACCTTGCCCATATCGGCGAACACCGTGCCGTCGGGCAGTCGCAGCACGCTGACGGGGTGGATGACGTGCGTGCTGATGTGCGCCTGCTGCGCGGTGAGGTGGGTGAACGCGCACGGCGACGAGCCGCCCTCGTACGACGCGCAGCTTGCGGGATTGGGCCGTGGATGGGCCCCGATCACGACTGGCGCGCCCCAGGCCGACGCGTCGTAGCCGGGCGTGTCCCACCCGGCGAGGTCCCGGGTCGCATCGATGTATTCGACGCGGTCGCCGGCGTCGCCGTTGCGATAAGTCAGGGTCGAAACCGACTCGGCCGCGTCCTGGTGCACCTGCCACGAACCGTCGGAGACGAGCAGATCGCTCGTGCCGTCGGCGTGGTCGACGACGACCTTGACCAGCAGGCCAGACGGTCCCTCGGGTGCGGACGGCCCGTTGGCCCGGCCCTGGCACTTGCAGCTCCAGTAGTGGTAGAGCACCCCGACGGTCAGCGGTCGGCCGGCCTGGGCCTGGGCGGTGATGTCGGAGACGTCGTAGTAGCCCTCTCCGGGGTAGCCGTACGAGGACGTCCGGTCAACTGTCGTGCCGTTGACGTGCAGCGCCCAATCCCCCATCGAAGCTACGTAGGCCCGCGCGCGGACGACCGGGCTGCCGCTGCTGACGTCGAGCGTCTTGCGAGCGAGGGTGTAGTCGTTCTGGGCGTCGTTGCCCGTGGTGGTCCGGCGGATCCACTGCGCGCCGGACCAGTCCTGGTCGCCGAGTCCGGTGTCGAAGCGCGCCCGCCCGAACGGCGAGGCCAGCCCGGCCCGGTCCCAGGTGCGCACCGCCCACGAGTAAATGGCGCCCGGCGCCAGCGCCGGGCCACCATAGGGCACCCACGACTCGGCCGAGGACGTCACCTTGCCGGAGTCCCACACGACCGCGCCGGCCCGGGTCACCACGAGCTGATAGGCCGTCTGTACTTCGTTGCGGTCGCGGTCCTGAGGTAGCCAGCCGAACTGCGGCGTTCCCTGCACGCCGAGCGGGTTGGTCCGGTCGTCGACGACGAGACCGGTGGGGGTGGACGGGGCATGGTCGCGGCCGTGCCGCGGTGCCGCCTGCGCGGTCGCGCCGCCGGCGACGGTCGCCGCCACCGTGAGCACAGCGACGGCCGTCACCATCCCGGCACGTCCGAAAGTCACTCTGGGCATGCTGCTGCCTTTCTGCTGATCAACGCAGCTGGCCGAGGTCGATGGCGTCGGCCATTGCTCGGTAGCCCGCGTCGTTCGGGTGCAGGTGATCGCCGCTGTCGTACGCCGGCAGGTAGTAGAGCGGGTTCGCGGGATCGCGAGTCACCGCGTCGAAGTCGACGACGGCATCGAACGTGCGGGTGGTGCGGATCCACTGGTTGACCGCGTCCCGCTTCTGCTGGGCCTCGGGGGTGTCGTACTTGGAGCCGGCGAACGGCGTGAGGGTCGCCCCGATTACCCGCAGCCCGCGGGCGTGGGCCCGCTGGGCCAGCGCGCGCAGCGCGTCGATCACGGCGTCGGCGGTGGCCGGCGTCCCCGGCTCGGCGCCCAGGTTGTGGCCGATGTCGTTGATGCCCTCGAGCAGGATGACGTCGCGGACGCCGGTCTGGCTGAGCGCGTCGCGGCCATACCGTGCCGAAGCCTTGATGCCGGACGAACCCGCGTCGGTCAGCAGCCGGTTGCCGGAGATGCCTTCGTTGAGCACTGACGGGGCCCGGCCGCCCCGGGCCGCGAGCAGTCGGCGGGCGAGATCGTCGGGGTAGCGCTGGTTGGTGTTGGGGGTCGACTGGGCGCCGTCGGTGATCGAGTCGCCGAAGGCCACCACCGCGCCCGGTGCCTGTGGTGCGAAGACATCCACGCCGTCGAGGACGAACCAGGCCGATGTGGTGCCGGGATAGGCCGACGCGTCGGTATCGGCAGAGTGGTCACCGGCCGCGGAGAGATAGGAGGTCGTCAACGCCAGCCCGTGCGAGCTGACCGGACCGGTCGGCCCGCGGAAGTACAGGCTGACCGCGAGATCCTGCTCGGCCGCGACCCACATCGGCACCGGGTCGCTCAACTGCTCGGCCCCGGCGGGGATGGTGGTGCTGCCGCGCCGGCCAAATGTGAGGCGCCGGATCGAGCCCGGGTCGACGGCGGCGCCGGCAGTGCGGATGCCGATGCGGGCGTCGTCGACGGTGAGCGGCGCGGTGCCGAACGCGTTCGACACCCGGATCCGCACGAGGTCCCCGGCATGGCTGGTGTGGACGATGTCCCGGACGGTCTGATCGGTGAAACCGGCGGCGGTCGTGCCGCTCGTCGACGGTGGCACCGGTGCGGCGCTCCAGGTCCCGATCCAGCCGGGGCCGGCCGGCCGGGTCACCTGATCGGCCCGCCAGCCCGTCAGCGCCTCGATCTCGGCGGTGAGCAGCGCGGCCGCCTTGCGATGGCCCTGCACGTCCGGGTGTGCGCCGCCGCCGCTGAAGTCACCGTCGGCGACCGACAGCCAGTCGGTGGTGTCGACGTAGACGACGTGGTCGTCCGCCGCCTGCTGCACGGCCCACCTGATGTCGTCGGCGTGGTAGCCGCCGAACGGGCGCATGGCCAGGATCCAGGCGTGCGGGTCCGCGGCCCGGATCTCGCGCAGGTAGGCGAGGTAACCCGGCCGGAATTGGGCGCTGCTGTACGGGGAGTCGTTCGTGCCTTCGTTGACCACGACCGCGTCGGGCCGCCAGTGCGGGTCGGCCGGCGAGCCCTGGAGGTTCCAGCCGAAGGACTGCGCCGCAGTGCCGACGTTGCCGTGCCCGGGCTGGATGATCCCCTGCTTGCCGAAGCCGACCTGGTTGAAGTCGGCGTGGAAGGCCCGGCCGGTCAGGAACGCGTAGTCCTTGGTGCCGTCGGCGCAGTCGACCCCGAGCGTCGGGCACAGCGCCTCGACGCCCTCGGTGATGGAATCACCGTAGAACTCGAGGTGCAGCCGGCCCGGCCGCGGCCCGGGCACCAGCCACCCGCCGGCGTCGAGTTGCAGCCCCGTGAACACGAGGCCCGACTGCACCGGCGGGATCCAGCGGTTCTCGTACTCGTCCACGTCCTTGACGTCGATCTCGGCGGAATGGACCGGGCCGCGTAGCGCCGATGGGGTGAAATCGATCGAATCGCGGTCGACCTTGTAGAACCTCGGCGCGCCGCCGTCGATCGACACGTAGATCTGCGCGGGCATGGTGATCGCCGCGGTGTCGAAGTGCCCGGTCAGACGGTGGCCGGTAAAGCGCAACATCAACCGCGAGCCGGAGTTGACGGTCGTGGCGCTGTCGCGGCTGTGCGCCCAGTGCCCCTCGTAGGTCAGCCGCGGATCGTTCGGGCCGACCAGGGTCGGCTGGGCCGGTGCGCCGTGGGATTCCGCGAGCGCGGGCGGCGCGATGGCGATCGTGGCCAACGCGACCGCGACCGCGACGATGCGGCGGCGGCCGGTCACGGTGCGGTCCCGAACTCGACGCGGACCGACGACTGGGCATGTCTCGGCGTCAGCTTGAGCACGACGCCGCCGAACGGTCCGTCCGACATCGTCCAGCCCTCGCGAGCGGCACGCAGCTCGGCCGGCGACGCCGCTGCCGGCAGGACGCGACCGTCGACGACGACTTGCTTCGGCCGAGCGTGCGTCAGCACCAGCACCTGCTCGCGCGGCGTCGGCTTGGTGAGTCGCAGCGACACGACGTCGTGTCCCGTCGAGGCCGTGAACCGGCCGCTCCCGGTATTACCGACGGCGGATGCCGAGCCACTGCCTGGTGCGTACAGCCACCCGCTCAGTCCGGGCTTGGTCAGGTCGTTCGTACCCCAGCCGTCCGTCCAGACATCGGGCGTGCGCGCGTTGAACCCGATGGTCGAGCCGGCCCGCAGGTAGAGCGGGAATTCGTCCAGCGACGTAGGTCGGGTGATCGTGCGGCCGCCGTCGACGACGGTGCCCGCGTAGAGGTCGATCCAGCGCCCACGCGGCAGGTACACCTGAACCGGCGTCGATCGTCCGGCTGCCCCGTCGGCCTCGGCGCTGTCAGCGGTCACCGGCGCGGCCAGCAGGTCAGGCCCGACCATGAACTCCTGATCCTGGGTCCAGGCCGCTTGGTCGTCCGGGTACTGGAAGCCGACCGAGCGAATGATCGGCACGCCGGTGGCGGCGGCCTGGTGGGCCAGCGCGTACAAGTACGGGAACAGCTCGTAATGCAAGACCGCCGCGTCCCGGAACCGGGCGACGGTGTCGGCGGGATACGCCCACGGGGTTGCGTTCAAGCCGGCACCGCCGACCTCGAACACCGGCGACACCGCGCTGAACTGGGCCCAGCGGGTGAACAGTGTCGGCGTCGGGCTGTTCGTGGCATCGGCTGGCTTGAGTGGGTCGATACCGCCCGTGTCCGAGCCCCAGGCGAAGTGACCGGTCAGGGATTCGGTGATGCCGTAGCGCAGTTCCGTGCGGAGGCCGGCGAAGGTCTGCGTGGTGTCGCTGCCCCACATCCCGTGCGTGTGCTGCGCGGTGCCGGGGACTCCCGAACGCACCAGCGTCTCGAAGTCGTTGCCGTTGACCGCCCGCAGCGCGGCCGACACCGCGGACTCGTAGAGGTCCGGATACTTCAGGTAGAGCGACGCCCCCGAACCGCCGTGCAAGGTGGCGGTCTCGAGCCGGTACTCCTCGCCGCGGTCCTCCTTGGTCATGTCGACACCGAGGCGGAACAGCTTGGTCAGCGCGGCGACGTAGTAGGCCCGGGCCTCAGGAATCGTGAAGTCGATGTAGTTCGTCCCCGGGATCAACCAGCCGTTGTCGGCCCACACGTTGTTCAGCCCGGCGCACGAGCCGCCGCCCTTCGAGGCGCTTGGGGTGGAGCTGATCGGCGAAACCCACAACCCGAATTTGACGCCTTGCCGGTGGATGGCGTTGATCATGGCCGACGGGTCGGGAAAGAACGTCGGGTCGAACTTGAGGGTGCCGTTACACGCGCTGCCGTTGGCGCGCACCGTGTTGCCGGGCGGCTGCTGTTCCCACGGGTTGTCGATGAAGATCGTGCTGAGCGGGATGCCGAGCTGCTTGAACTGGTCCACGTCCGCCAGCACCTGCTCTTGGTCGGCGCTGACATCGCGCCATTTGGTCAGGCCGAATTCGGTCGGCGGTGGCAGCGATGGCAGCCCCACCGTGCGGTAGTACGCGGTCGTCACTTGGGCCGGCGAACCAGCGAAGACGTCGTAGCCGAGGGTGCTGTCCTTCAGGCAGATCTGCACGCGATCGGCGTAGGCGCTCGGCGACACCGGGCAGGCGTAGGGCACCGGGTCGTCTTTCGGCACACCGGGGGTGTCACAACTCGGGTCGTCGGCGATCGGCGTGGCGCCGGGGAAGGCAAACCGGCCGACGTGGCTGGTGTCGACGTTGAGGCCGTACCCGCCAGAGCTGAGGTAGAACGGGCTCGCGCTCTGCTCCTGGTTCTGGCAGTACGCACCGGCTTCGTGGCCTTCCTTGCCCGGACTCCAGCCCCGAATGCGTCCGCGGAGGTCGACGTAGGCCGCCGAACTGCCACTCAGGTAGTGCTCCGTGGGCTGCGCCGACAGCGCGTCGACGACGACGGTCACCGGTTCGGCCGTGGCGGCCGACGAAGACAATTGCCAGCGCACGCGAACGCCCGATTGCGTCCGGACGGCGCTCACGGTGGCGGTGCGCCCGGGTTCGTCGGTGGCGACGGTGTACTCCTCACCACGGGCGATGCGCCGCGTCCGAACCAGGTCGGTGACGCGGTGCCACGCTGCGCCGTCCTGCGAGACGGCTGAGCCTCCGACCTGGTAGGCGAGCCGGCCGCCGGGGCCGTCGATCGAGCCCGCCGCCTCCTGGGCGATCACGCGGCGGCCCTGCCGGAATGTGAGCGCGAACGGCGTGGCGCTGACACTCCACGTGGTCGTGGCCGATGCGTCGGCATCGGCATCGACCGCGGGCCCGGCCGCGGTCCAGCCGGCGACAACGCCAGCGGTCAACGACAGGCTCAATGCGACGACCGTCAGACGGCGACGACGGGTGGCTCGGCGGCTCATCAACCCTCCTGAAAAACTCTGACAAGCCCGGCGAAGCGGGCGATCCAGCGATATGACGCGAAGGCCTTCATCTTGACACCATGCGGCCAATCGATCGATAGTGGCAGAAATCGTTTTCCCACTATCACCCAAGACCCGGGGCGAACGCAAGAGGTCGCCCCCGCGGCGGTTTGCCGCCGGAAATGAGGTGTCGTCCAGGCATGAGAAGGCTCAACTCCCTCGTTATCGCCGCCGTGCTGACGGGGCTCGCCGCGGGACCGACCGCGGTCACGCCGACCGCCGCCACGGCTGCTCCCCGGCCCGTCTCCGTCGACCTGCCGGCTCCGGCGCACGGCCGGGCCGGCGTGTGCGTCGACACGCCGTTGCGCCTCACGTTCGACCACCCGCCGCAGTTGGGTGGGTCCGGGGCGATCCGGGTGCACCGCGCCGATGGAACAGTCGTCGACACCATCGATCTGGCCGACCCGGCGACGTACCAGCGCACGATCGGCGACGCGGTATCCGACAGCGGTGTGCTGCATGAGTTCGCCTACTCCCCTGTGATCATCAGCGGTGACACCGCCACGATCTATCTGCACCGCCAACTCGACTACGGCCGGCGCTACTACGTGACTGTCGATCCGAATGTGTTCGTGGGATCGCCCGGTATCACCGACTCGCGCGCCTGGCGCTTCACCACGAAGCATTTCCCGCCGCACCGCGGCACCAGCCGGCTACGCGTCTCCGCGTCGGGGCACGGGGACTTCTGCACCGTGCAGGGTGCAATCGACTACGTCCCGAAGGGCAACACGAGGCCGGTCGTCATCGACGTCGCGCCGGGCGTCTACACCGAAATCGACTACGTCCGGGCCGATCGGGCGCACATCACCGTGCACGGCGCGGGCCGTGACCGCACGGTGATCCAGTACGCCAACAACGACAAGCTCAACGGCGATGCGCATCTGCTCAACACGCCCGACGACGCGAATCTGTGTCCGCACCGTGTGCTGCCGACCCCGGACATCCACAATTGCTGGCGGGCCCTGTTCGGCGTCGACGCCCCCGACTTCAGGCTCACCGACATCACGCTGCACAACACCACGCCCTATGGCGGATCACAGGCCGAAGCGTTCCGGGGGAACGGCGACCGCATCGTCCTCGACCGGGTGAAGCTGCTGAGTTTCCAGGACACCCTGCGCCTGCAAGGGATGGGCTTCGTCACCGACAGCTACATCGAGGGCGATGTCGACTTCATTTGGGGCACCGGCACGATCTTCGTTCAGAATTCCGAACTGAAGGCGATGCATGCGGGTTACTACACCCAGATCCGCAACGACGGCACTCGCAACGGCGCGGTCTTCGTGCACGACAAGCTCACCCGTGCGCCGGACGTGCCGGACGACAGTGTCTACCTCAGCCGGATAGAGACCAACCGCTTCCCGTACAGCCAGGTCGTGTTCATCGACACCGCGATGGACGCCCACATCAAGCGGGTCGGATGGCAGATCACCCCGGACGACTGCAGCCAGGCACCCCACCTCAGGTTCTGGGAGTACGGCAGCACCGACCTGGCCGGCAATGCGGTCGACGTGAGCCAACGGCTCGCGTGCTCGCGGCAACTGACCGCGACCGAGGCCGCGCCATGGCGCGATCCGCGGTACGTCTTCGGTGGATGGTCCCCCGAGGTGGCGAGCCGATGAGCGCGCGCGTAAGCCGGCGTGGGCTGCTCGGCGGCCTGGGCGCGGCTGCGGCCGGCACCGTGCTTGGCGGCCTGGTCAAGCCGGGATCAGCCACCGCCGACCCGGCGCCCAATCGTGGCGACTGCGTTCCGGTGCCGCGCCGCCCGGTCGAGCCGGTGAACCAGGAGATCGCGGCCCGGTTCAACCTCGACTACAAGGCCATGCCCCAACAGGTCGTCGGCGTCGACGTCGAGGCCCTGATCACGATCAACCACGTCGATGACATCGCGCCCAAGCGGACGGCACTCATCGACTACGTGTGGAAGGGCGCCGGCCGGCCGAGCGGATGGCCCGGCGTCGAACGCGATGTCACGGCCACGCAGTTCGATCCGTTGACGTCGGTGCGCCGGATCGACCAGCTCAGTGTGCCCCTGAAGTACGGCGTCACGGCGAAGGTGTTCTTGCTGGTACCGCAGCGACGGTCGAACCGCCGGCTGGCGCTGTACCACAACGGCCATGGCGAGCCGTTCGACACGATGCTGCGAACCATCCAAGCCTTGCTCGACCGGGGCTACACCGTGCTGGCTTTCGCCATGCCGTTCTTCCACTGGAACGTGCAGCCCATCGCCGATCCGAGCGACCCGACGAAGCTCGTGCCGATCAAGTCGCACAACGAGCTCGCACCCTGGGAGTCACCGAGCTTCTCCACGCTCACGTTCTTCCTCGAACCGATCGCCGTCGCCCTCAACTACGCGATCGCGACCACCCGGCCGACATCCGTGCAGATGATCGGGCTGTCGGGCGGCGGATGGGCGACGACGGTTTATCCCGCCATCGACCCGCGGATCACCCGCAGCTACCCGACGGCCGGCTCCTACCCGTTCTACCTGCGCTCGGCCCCGCCGAGTCCCGGCCCGACCACGGGTGATCTGGAGCAGCGCCGCGACACCTTGGCCGGCTTTTACGCCGCGGCCGACTATCTCGATCTGTATGTCATGGGTGCAGTCGGCCCCAACCGGCGCCAACTGCAGATCCTCAACCGCTTCGACGCCTGCTGCTTCAACGGCGTCGGGCACCGCAGCTACAGCCCCGTCGTTGCTCAGCGCGTCGACGTCATCGGCACCGGGCACTGGGAACTGCTGGAGGACGCCACGCACGACCAGCACCAGATCTCGCCCTACGCCCTGTCGGTGATCCTCTGGGACCTGGCCGTCCACCGCGACAATCGCTGAATCCGACGCACGGCTCGCGGCCGCCCACGAATATCCAGCCATCCGTAGCCCCCTCCCGCGCTTTCTGGTCAGGGGTCGGTGGTGTGGTCGATCGGGTAGGTGGCGGGTCGTTCGCGGTAGCGGTGGCCGGTCGGGCTGGTCCATTCGATCGAGCTGTCGGGTTGTCGTTCGGGTTGCCAGCCGGCCTCGTGTTTGGCGTGATGGTGCCGGCTGCAGATGGCGTTGAGGTTGGCGGCGTTGGTTTGTCCGCCGTCTTCCCAGGGGATCTGATGTTCGAGGTCGCAGTGTCGGGCTTGGCGGTTGCAGCCCGGGTAGCGGCAGGTGCGGTCCCGGGCGATGACGTGATCGGCCAAGTCTTTCGGTGGCCGGTACGTCGTTCGGCCGTAATCGACCAGCCGACCGCGTTCGTCGGTGAGCAGGCGGCGCCAGGTGCCGGTCTGATCGGCAGCGATCCGACGGGCGACCGATGCCGGGATCGGGCCGGACCCGGCGAGCTCGCCGGGCTGCTCATCCAAACCCAGCAGCGTGGAGAGCGCGACCGTCACTTGGACGCTCGGGCGCAGGCCGTGCTCGCGCGGCAACTCATCCGACACTGACCCGTGCAGCGTGTTCAAGGCCAGCTGCACCACCGCATCGGCACGCCGTTGATCGGCGGTCCGGTCATCGTCACACGCAACGCTGCGGGCGAGGGCGTCGACGGCGGTCATGAACGTCGTCGCCCCGGTGTCGGGCAGCAGCATCCAGATCTCGGACATGCCATCCGCGACCGGGGTGCGCACCACCCGCCGCTGCTTCACCGCTTCCACGTGGCGTTCCTCCGCCGGCTTCGGCGCCACACTCAACACGGCCTTGCGCACGGAACGCTTGAAGTTGGCCAGCACCTGCTCCGGCGCCTTCGGCAACACCGACGTCTCCACCGCCGTGGCCGTGTCGTCGTCGAGGGTCATGACCGTCTCGGCCAGGTGGCGGGAGTGCTGCACCGTGATCTCCCCGCGCTCCTGCAAATCCAACGTCGCCGGCAGCCGGGTCATCGCTTGGGCGAACTCCAGCCGATCCGCCGCAGTCTGCGCCGACAATCGGAGTGCGCAGGCCACGTCTTCCTTGACCCACTGCTTGTCCATCTCCTCGATCGAACCGGGTTCGACCGGGTCGTTGGCCATGACGGCTAACAACCGCAGCTGTTGGGCATCGATCCAGGACCGTTGCCGTTCCAACGCCGCCAACGCATCCACCCGACCGGCATAGGACAACCGGTGGACGTTCACGTGAACGAGCGGCTTGACCACCGCCGAGCCGGGCGTGACCGTGGCTGCCCAGGCCGCGACATCGTCGGGAACGAGGTCGGCGTCCAAGAGCGACGGCACGTACGGCGACCGTTCCGGCTTGTCCGCCAATGTATCGCTCATACGGTCGATTATAGCACAGAGAACCGACAGAACGGAAGCACTTTCCCGTTATCTCGTAGGGCAATTCGCAACGCGGCGCGCCCGAAAAGCGCGAACCCAACCCACCAGCCCAACTCTCTCGTCGCCGCCGCTTTTCGCTTTTAGCCCACCTCAAGCAGCTCGACTGAAAGCCGAGTGCCAGTCCTGCCCCGTGGCACGCCGGTAAGCGTCGAATCCCGTGTACGTGTGCCCAGCCCACCCGAATTGCACAGTCGCCCGGGTGGCGCCGACAGCGTGGAACCGGTTGTGGTCACTGTGGTTCGTGCCTGGATGCCCGGCCGTGTCGGCGTTAGCCACGGTGCCGTAGACGACATGGTCGCTGTTGGTCGCGGTGATGTCGTTGTGCGTGAACGTGTTCCGGTACGAGTGGTACTGCACCAGCAGTTCCGGTGAGCCGTCGTCGAGTCGGTTGTTGCCGCGCAACGTGTTGTGCTCGAACGTGTTGTCGTGCGACGAGCCGGTCTGCACGCCGCCGCAGTCGTCGGCACCGTTGCAGTAGCCACCCGTGGCGATGCCGGTGAACAGGCTGCCAGTCACGTGGTTGTAGCGGGTGAGGACGTGATCGGCGGTACCGCGGGCGTTCTCGGCCGCGACCTCGATGCCGATGTCGCTGCCACTCACCCGGTTGGCCTGGATCAGGATGTGCGCGCCACCGTCGACGTAGATGCCGTCGGCGCAGTTGCACCACTCGCCGTCTTCCCAGTAGGCCGGGTTGCCGCGCGACACGATCCGGGCGATGACATTGCCGGCGATGATGCCGTTGCGGGCCCGGTTGAGCTGGGTGTAGCGATACGTCCCGCTGAGCGTGTGCTCGAAGCCGATCGCGTCGATGCCGATGTTGTTGTCGTCGTGGATGTCGTTGCCGATGATCGACCACCCGTTGACGTTGCCGTTGACCACGACCGTCTCACTGGCGCCGAGGTGCAGGTGATCGACGGTGTTGCCGCGAATCGACAGGCCGGTCACTGACGCGTGCGGATCATCGCCATAAACGGCGATGCCGTGCGCGTTGATGTCGAAACTGCCGAGGGTCGTGTTGTCGTTGCCCAGGTGGTGCACGTGGTTGCCGGCGATGCGAACACCTCGGTCGTGACCGTGCACGTAGATCCCGACCGGCACGGACTCGATCCGGGTCGTGCGGTACGCGGTGATCTCCAGACCGAGGACGCTCACGTCTCGGCTGTTTGCGATCTCTACCAACGCACTCCGGTCGTTAGGCACGGTGAGGCCCGCTCCGGAAAGGGTCGAGTGCTCATGCTGGTACGGACGCAGGGTGACGTGCCGGACGCCGATCAGCCGCACCCGCTGGTGGTAGACGCCGCCGCGCAACTCGACCACCCCGCCGGACGCCACTCGGCGAACGGCAAGCTGAATCGTGCGCACCGGGTGGGCAGCGGTGCCCGCGGCCTGATCGGAACCGTGGGGAGAAACGACGACCACATGCTGGCTCGGTGGGGCTGCACCCTGCGCGGGTCCAGCCTGCGCCAGGCCAAGAGCAAGGACACTCGACGCCGCCGCAACGGCCGTTCGGCTGGTTTTCATTTGATCCCCGTATTCGCAATAGAACTGACGAAGAACCGCTGTCCGGCGATGAACAGCAGCAGAACCGGTAGCTGGCTCATGACCGTGCCGGCCATGAGCACGGGCCAGTTGGTGTAGTGGGCGCTCTGGAACGTGGCCAGGCCCAGCTGAACGGTCATCGAGCCCGGCGACGACGTGACGACCAACGGCCAGAGGAAGTCGTTCCACACCGTCAGGAACGTCAGTACGGCGACGGTGCTCAGCGGCGGGCCCATCAACGGCAGCAGGATGCTGCCCAGAATGCGCAGCCGACCGGCCCCGTCGATGAGTGCGGCCTCTTCGAGCTCGACCGGCAGGGAAAGGAAGAACTGCCGCAACAGGTAGATGCCGAACGGCGTGACCAGGTTCGGAGCGATCAGCGCAGGAAGGGTGTCGACCAGGCCGAGGTGCTTCACGATGATCAGCGTCGGGATCATGACGACCTGGAACGGCACCATGAGCGTGGCCAGAATCGCGAAGAAGGCCAATCGACTGCCAGGAAAGCGCAACCGCGCGAACGCGTAGCCGGCCATGCTGCACAGCACCAGGTTGCTGATCACGCACGTGCCCGAGACGATCGTGCTGTTGAGCAACCACCGGGCGAATGGTGACTCGTTCCACGCATCGGAAAAGCCGGCCCAGTGCAGGCTCGACGGCAGACGCGGCGGGAAGTGCCGGGTGTCGGCCAGCGTCGACAGGCTGGTGATCAGCATCCAGATCAACGGCATGGCCATCACCAGCGCCAGCGGAATCAGCACGATGTGCCAGCCCGATGGGCGCCGGGTCCGGCGGCGCGGCGCTGTACGTGGGGCGAGGTTGCCGGTCGCGCGTTCGACGGTCGTCATGCCCGTTCACCACTTCGGGTGGACGGGTCCCGGACGAACCGCAGTTGGATGACCGTGATGAGCGCGATGGCGACGAACAAGACGGCGGCGATCGCCGTGGCGTAACCGGCACGGAAGAACTGGAACGCCTGCTCGTACAGGTAGTAAACGACGACGGTCGTCGAGTTGAGTGGGCCGCCCTTCGTGGTGGCATATACCTCGTCGAACAGTTGCAGTGCGTTGATCGTCAGCCAAACGAGCAGGAACCCGGTCACCGGGCGTAGCAGCGGCACCTGGATGCGCCAGAACGCCCCGCGCTGCGAGCAGCCGTCGATCTTGGCCGCCTCGATGAGATCCGGCGGGATGCCCTGCAGCCCGGCCAAGAAGATCAGCGCACCGAAACCGACCCATCCCCACACCGTCATGATCACGACCGCATACAGCGATTGATGCGGTGAGGAGAAGAACTGGAAAGTCGGCAGCCCGACCTTGTGCAATCCCGCGTTGATCAACCCGAAGTCGCGGTCCATGAGCCAGGTGAAGATCACACCGGTGGCGATGGTGGAGGTAACGACCGGGATGAAAACGGCGACCCGATAGATCGTGATCCCGTGGATCCGCCGATTGAGGGCGGCGGCAGCCAGCAACGACAGCACCAGTGTGGTGGGCACGAACAGCACGGTGTAGACGACGGTGTGCCGTACAGAGTCAAGGAAGACCGGATCGTGGGCGAGTTGATGGTAGTTCTTGAGCCCCACCCATTGACCCGGCGTCTGCAGGTCGTTGCGCTGAAATGACAGCACAAACGCCCAGCCAACCGGGATGAGCCCGAACACCGCAATGAGCACGACGCTGGGGCTGATCATCGCCCACCCCGTCGGGCCTTCGCCCCGGCGCCGGACCGGGCGCCGCCGTCGGCCCCGTGTGCTCGGCGGTGTCGCCGCGACCGGTGCGGGACGCGGCAGGATCGTGTGAGGACGCGTGCCGCGGGAGCGCGCGCGCCCGTCCGACGTCCCGGTGCGCATCGCTGCGCTCACGAACCAGCCAGCGCCGACGTCACCTGACTGCTACCGGACTTCAATGCCGCGGCGGGCTGAGCCTGGCCGAGCAGGACCGACTGCACCATCTGACCGACCGCCGCAGAGACGCGCGCATACGTGGCCAGGTTGGGCCGCACGTGCTTGACGTTGTCGAGGTTGCTGACGAACACCTTCTCGGCCGGGAACTTCTTGAGGAACGTCTGGTACTCCGGCAGGGTCGTCTCCGACTTGCGCAGCGGCAGGTCGCCGGTGGCGATGGCGAAGCGCAGATGCACCTTGGCCGAGGTCAGCCAGGTCACGAACTTCCAGGCCGTGCTCGTCCGTCCGGATGAGTGGTTGAACATCAGGTACAGATCCGGCCCGGAGATCGTCTCGTGGTTGCCCTTGTAACCGGGCAGATAGGTCACGTCATATTTCACGTTGGCGTTGATGCTGGACAGGTCCCAGGGTCCGGTCCACAGCATCGCGATCTTGCCGCTGTTGAACAGGTTGACGTAGTTCGCGTTGCCGGTGTCGAGGTATACCGACTTGTCAGTGACAGCCATGTCGCGCAGTTGCTGCAGCGCGGCCAGGCCGGCTGGGGAGTTGAAGGCGGGCTTGCTGTTGTCCGGGCTGAGCAGGTCGCCGCCCGCCTGCCACAGCAGGGCCAGGAACCGCCACACGGTGTCCTCGCTGCCGTCGTTCACATAGGCCCAGCCGTAGTTGTGGGTACTCGGGTTGCTGAGCTTGCGGGCCGCGGTGCGGAAGTCCGGCCAGGTCCACGAGTTGTTGGGCGGAGCCAGACCGGCCTTGGCGAACAGCGTCTTGTTGTAGACCAGGCTCAGGTTGTCGACGAGCGCCGGGAACCCGACGACCTTGCCGTTGACTGTCGCCGCCTGCCGCTCGGACGGATAGAAGTCGTTCCAGTTCACAGCCGGGTCCTTCACCTTGTCGGTGAGGTCGACCAGCTTCGGCTGGCGGGCCAACTGCGCGGCGGAGGAACCGAACTCGTAGGCGAGGTCTGGGTAGTTGCCGGCCGTGAACCCGGCGACCGTCTTCTGCAGCGCGCTGTCGTTGCCGCCGTTGAAGAGGAGTTTCACCTTCGTCGAGGGGTGCTGGCCGTTCCACTCCTTGACCAGCGCGGTGAGCTGTTTGCCCTCGACGGCGGTGTAGCCGTGGGCCACCGTGATGGTGGACCCGCCGCTGGAACCATTACCACTGCTGCAGGCGACGCAACCGGCGGCGACCAGCACGGCGAGCGCGGCGCCCGCGCGGCTGGCTCGCAGCCCGCGAAGTCGTCGGGAACTGGTGGCAACAGTCATCTCGAGACTCCTCAGCCAGCCGGCATTCGCGCACATTCGATCGCGATGGTTGCTCAGCCTTGCACGGTCTTCTCTTACCGGTCAAGGAGTTGGCGACGCAAGGCACGCGATCGTTGTGAATCGGAAAACAAGCCGCGTCGGTCGTTGCGGCAAGTGAACATCGGCCTGCGCGTATTGTGCAAACATGCGTCAGGAAGACCGGCTGGGGGCGATCCTGCAGCGACTCAACGAGCACGGTTCGGTGGGCGTCGCGGCACTGGCCGCGCAACTCGATGTCTCCGAGGCGTCGGTCCGCCGTGACCTGCACCTGCTCGAGAGTCAGAAGCTGCTGACCCGCACGCACGGCGGCGCGGTCGCCTCGGGGGTGCTCTACGAACTGCCGATGCGCTACCGCGGCGGCCAGCACCATGACGCCAAGCGGGCCATCGCCGAGACGGCGACGACCCTGGTGCCGGCTGAGGTCACGTCGGTCGGATTGAACGGCGGGTCGACGACCACCGAGGTGGCCCGGGCGTTGGCGTCGCGGTCCGGACTGCGGGTTGTCACCAACGCGCTGAACATCGCCTCCGAACTCGCCGTCCGCTCGAACATCGAGCTGGTCGTCTGTGGGGGCAGCGCCCGGGCCGAGTCCTATGAACTGGTCGGCCCGCTGGCCGAACTCACGCTGTCGAACATCAACCTCGACATCGCCATCATCGGCGTGGACGGAGTAAGTCCGGCCGCCGGCTTCACGACTCATCACGAAGTCGAAGCCCACACCAACCGGGCCCTCGTCCGCGCGGCCGGCCGGGTCATCGTGGTGGCCGACTCCAGCAAGATCGGCAAGCGCGGGTTCGCGCGGATCACCGAGATCGCCACGGCGTCCGACATCGTCACCGACTCGCAGGCCGACCCGAAGGACGTCGCGGAACTGGAGCGCCTCGGCCCGCGGGTCCACGTCGTCGACGCGGGCTGAATCGAGCGTTACGGCGCCAATGGCCGGCGCAGCGCTTCCGGGAGGCGTTCGGAGTGTGCGGCCACCATGTCGTCGGCCAGCCGCCAGATGTCGTCGAGTCGCAGGGTGGCGGCCGCATTCGGGTCGACCATGAGTGCGTGCCGGACGAATTCCGGTTGGCCCTCGACGGCGGCCCGGACGGTGAGATCGACAACGGACAGGGACTGTCGATTCAGCGCCGCGCACTGCGGCGGCAGGTCGCCGACCGGAACGGGACGCGCACCCGCGGCGTCCACCGCGCACGGCACCTCAACCCCAGCGCCCTGGGGCAAATTGGTGATCAGTCCGTCGTTCGCAACGTTGATCTGCAGGGTGCGCGGCTGGCCTGTCACCATGCTGTGGATGACCTGCGGGGCGTACTCGGCCGCTTCCTCCTCCGGCTCAACGTACTGACCGGCCGCGACCTGCGGGATGAGCGCTTCGATCTCCTTCACGTTGTCGGCGCTGATCTGCAGGTAGTCGCCGACGGGAATGCGCAGCCGCTCGATCTCGGCGTCGTCGTGCAGGTACCACGCGACGTACTCGCTCGAGTGCTCGCTGGTCTCGGTCGGGTAGAACCCGAGCCGCCGATACATGTCGACGCGCACGCGCCGGCGCAGGTCGGGATCCTGGGCGATGCGCTCGTCGAGTTGCGGGTAGAGGCTGCGGCCGTCGCGTTCCCACCGCAGTACCCAGGCTTGGTGGTTCACCCCGGCACTGTGGAACTGCACGTCCTCGAACGGGACGTCGATGAGTGCGCAGAGGCCGTGGACGGTCCAGAAGACCGAGTGACACAGCCCCAGCACGTGGATGTCCGGGTGCGCCACCGACAGGTACTGCACGTTCATCGCCATCGGGTTGGTGTAGTTCAGCAGCCACGCATCCGGGCACTGCGCCCGCATGTCCGTCGCCAGCGCGTCGAGGAAGCCGAACGTGCGCAGTCCGCGGAACACCCCGCCAACGCCCAAGGTGTCGGCGATGGTCTGGCGCAGGCCGTAACGCGCCGGGATTTCGAAGTCGGTCACCGTGGCGGCGTGGCCGCCGATGTTCACCGCGTTGATCACGAAGTCGGCACCGTCGAGCGCGGCGGCGCGGTCGGCCGTGGCCCGTACGGTGGCGGGCCGGCCATGGCGCTCGATCGCGATCCGGGCCAGGCCCTCGGCGAGGTTGAGGCGAACCGGGTCGTTGTCGTGCATGACAAGGTCCAGCGGGCCGAGGTCGGCGAAGTCGAGCAGGTCGCGCAGCAGTTGCCGGGTGAAGACGGCCGATCCAGCCCCGACGAAGGTCACCGTAGTCATCGGCCGAGCATGGCACGTTCTCGTCAAACCGAGCAAGACCGCGCATCATCGCTGTTCATTGTGGACAGAACCTATACCTTCCAGTCAGGATGTCGGCGTGGCGACCGTCGACGCGAGGGCGCGCGCCGGGTGCATCGGTGCACACCACCGGCACGGGAGATACGTTCAAGAGCCGGCGGCCAAACCGCAAAGATGACCTGACCACCGCTGGAGCGACCTGATGACAGCTCACCCGACGCACCCGCTATCCCACGTCGACCGGGAGATCCGCCGCCAACCGGACGCCTGGCGCACGGCGATCGCCGGACTGCCAGACACCTCGGGCGTGTTGCCGGCGCGGGGCGAGAAGGTTGCGGTGCTCGGGTGCGGCACGTCATGGTTCATGGCTGCGGCCTACGCGATGCTGCGCGAACAGCGCGGCGACGGCGAGACCGACTACTTCGCTGCCAGTCAGTTCCCGCCCGGACGTCATTACGACCGCATCGTGGCGATCTCGCGGTCCGGGACGACCACCGAAGTCGTGCGGGCCGTCGAAGCCGCGGCGTCTCCGGTCGTCGCGCTGACCGCAGTGCCGGACTCGCCCGTGGCCGCGGCGGCCACCGACTCAGTCGTCCTCGACTTCGCCGACGAACAGTCCGTGGTCCAGACCGTGTTCGCCTCCACCAGTCTCATGCTCCTTCGCGCCTCGCTGGGCGAATCGCTCGACCACGTGATCGAGCAAGCCGCCGCCGCGCTGAAGGACGACCGGGCGCGGTCCGACGACATCGAGGGCGCCGAGCAATTCACGCTTCTCGGCCAGGGCTGGGTCTACGGCATCGCGCAGGAGGCCGCGCTGAAGATGCGGGAGGCCGCGCAGCTGTGGACGGAGGCCTACCCACAAATGGAGTATCGGCACGGACCGATCGCGATCGCCCAGCCCGGCCGGGCCGTCTGGATCTTCGGGCAGTCCGTGCCCGGCCTCGTTGGCGACATCGCGGCCACGGGCGCGAGCATCGTCGACGACGATCTCGACCCGGTCGCTGACCTCGTGCGGGCCCAGCTGCTTGCGGTCCGTCGCGCCGAGGCTCAGCACCTCGATCCCGACCGGCCTCGCCACCTCACCCGGTCGGTCGTGCTGGCCGACGGCTCAGCGCTGGACCAAGGCTAGGCGCTGCCTTAGCGTCCCGTCCGCGTGCAGCCCCACGCGCAAGCCGGAGTCGCGGGCCAGCTTGACGGCGATGACCGCGATCGCCAGTGCCGGAACCACTCCGGCGAGCAGCATGCCGACGCGTGGGCCCAGGTGCTGGTCGATGCTGCCGACGATCGGGCCGCCCACGGCGCCACTGCCGATGAACACAAGCAGGTAAACGCCCATGACCCGTCCGCGGATGGCGTCGCCGGCGGCCAGCTGGACGGCCGAGTTGGCCGAGGTGAACAGCAGCAACGTGGCCGCACCGACGCCGACGAGGACGAGCAAGTAAGCGGCGTGGCCCGGGACAGCGGACGCGAGCACGTACAACGCGGCCAACGCGGCGCCGAGGCGGATCAGCGTGCGCAGCCGCGGCCGGGGCAGCCGGGTCGAGACCAGCGCGCCGGCGAGGGAGCCGACGGCGACGACTGCGCTCAGCAGCCCGTATCCGCCAGGCCCGGAGTTGAACACGGACTTGGCGTAGGCCGCGAGCGTCACTGACAGGTTGACGGTGAAGACCCCGAATACGCCCACCAGCACGGTCGGCCATAGGACTTCGGCATGGCCGGTGACGTAGCGAAGTCCGTCGCGCAATTGCCGTGCGCCAGGTGGCGCTTGCGGCAACCTGATGAGCTCGGCGTCGCGCATGAGGAGCAGGGCGAGGAACGAGGCCGCGTACGAGCCGGCGTTCACCGCGAATGCGTAGCCGGAGCCGACGGCGTTGATCAGGATTCCGCTGATGGCCGGTCCGATCAGCGCGCCGAGCTGGAACACCGCCGAGTTGATGCCGATCGCGTTGCGCAACTGGGCCGGGCCGACCATCTCGTTGACGAACGACTGCCGGGTCGGATTGTCGACCGCCGTGACCACGCCCAGCCCGAACGCGATGAGGTAGACGTGCCACACGACGACCTGGTGCGACAGCGTCAACACCGCCAGCGCCGCGGCCATCGTCGCCATCCCGACCTGGGTGGCCAGCAGCACGCGGCGCTTCGGGTAGCGGTCGGCGATCAAACCGCCGATAAGGCCGAACAGGAGGGTCGGCAGGAATTGCATTGCGGTGGTGACGCCTACGGCGGCGGCACTTCCGGTGATGCTGAGCACCAGCCAGTCCTGCGCGATCCGCTGCACCCACGAACCGGTGTTGGACACGATCTGTCCAGACGCGAAGAGCCGGAAATTGCGGGTGTGCAGCGAGCTGAAGGTGCTCGCGCGGGTGGACGGTTCGGTGGAGGGGCAGGGACGGTCGACGGTGGCGGGCGCGGTCACGGCATCCAAATCATCGTTACGTGTGGGTACTGCTGATGATCGTCGCCCGCGGGCCATTCTCAAAGTGAATTGATTGAATTAGTGTTATTGCGATATCAAATGATCGCGAGGAGTCGCCGTGTACGACCCCGAACTGCTGCGCACGTTCCTCGCCGTCACGCAGACGCTGAGCTTCACCCAAGCGGCCGAGTCGCTCGGCATCGGACAACCGACAGCCAGCCAGCACGTGCGTCGGTTGGAGCAGGCGGTCGGTCGCCCGTTGTTCGTCCGCGACACCCGCAGCGTCACGCTGACGGCCGACGGCGAGGCGATGGCCGGGTTCGCCCGTTCCATCCTGGCCGCCCACGAGCAGGCGGTCGGGTACTTCACCGGCTCGGGGCTGAGCGGCCGGATCCGGTTCGGGGTGACCGATGATCTGGCGCTGAGCCCGGTGCCGCGGATTCTGCGGGACTTCCGTCAGCTCTACCCTCGCATCGACCTCGAGCTGACCGTCTCGCAGAGCGGCACCCTCCAGCGCCGCGTCGAATCCGGTCACCTGGACGTCGCCTTCGTCAAGCAGAGCGCCGGCGAGGGCCACGGCCGGTTGGTACGACGCGACCGCCTGGTGTGGGCCGCGGCGGCGGGCACTCGGCTGGAACCGGACCGACCAGTTCCGCTCGTCGTCTACCAGGCACCAAGCATCAGCCGATCTCTGGGCGTGCAGGCCCTCGAACAGACCGGGATCGCCTACCGGGTGACGTGCACCGTTCGCGGCGTCCTCGGTGTCGTCGCCGCCGCACGCGCCGGGCTCGGCGTGGCCATCTTTGCGCGCACGCTGGTCCCCGACGACTTGATCGAACTGCCGGCCGACTCCGGGCTGCCCGACGTCGGCGAAATCGACCTGGTGCTACTGACCAGCCCGCGCGCCGCGACCGACCCGGTCGAGGCCCTGACCACCGCGATCTTGGCCAGCGGCCACCCGATCAAGTCCCAGCCGGCCCGGCCGGGCTGAGCGCCCTACGCGTCGACGGAGTTCCAGAACGCGCACTGGTGCTCAGCCGCATACGCCTGGACACCGATCGTTGCGCTCCGACCGGCAACCCGCAGGGACAGGATGCGGCCGGTCAGATCGAACCGAGGCCAGTACGTCAGCCCGTGCGCGTTGGGGCTGCCGGTGAACACGAAACCGCCCCAGTACTGGATCATGTCCCGGGACAGCTGCCGCTCGCCGGCGTTGAACGTCGGCGCAATCGGCGTCCCGTTGTCGAAGCTCGGGAACAAGTAGGCCAGCTCGGCCGCGTGACCGGCGCCCCACACGTAGCCGGGGATCGGAGTCAGGCCCGGGCCGTTGCGGGCGTCGAACTCGTAAGCCCACGTCGGAACGTACTTCGCGAATGCCCGGTCAGTATGCAGCGCACCGCAGCCGCCGATGCCGGCCAGCTGACCGGAATCGGTGAAGATCGCGCCGATCAGGTACGCGGCGGTGAACTTCGTCGCGTGCGCCGGCCAGGGATAGTGCCCGAGCACGCGCACCGCGTCGGCGCCGAACGTCGTCTGGACCCAGTCGACGTATTGGCTCTTGGTCGAGCCGATGTAGCCCTGGGAGAAGGTGCGGCCCTCATCGCGGTTCGCGCCGTTGACGATGGGCACGCGGGCGAACCGGCCGTGCGCAACAGCAGTCGCGGCCGGCACCGGGAACACCTCGGTGCCACTGGTCAACGACGGCGAGAAGCCCGCGCCGGCATCCAGCAGAGCCGCCGCCGGCTTCGCGCGCAGGCACTGCACCGCCGTCGCCGACGTGGGACACCCCGCGGCGCCGGCGTACGTCGCGCTCGCCGCCTCGGTTTCCTGCCGAGGCCGGTCGGTGCAGGAACCACTCTGCATCATCGCCCGGGCGAACAGCCCGCGCGACCCGCGCGCGACGAGATGACCGCAGACGGAGAACGCGCCGGCGGACTCACCCCCGAGCGTGACGCGTCGCGGGTTGCCGCCGAACGAGCCGATGTTGCGCTGGACCCAGCGCAGCGCGGCCTGCTGGTCCAGGAACCCGTAGTTGCCCGCGCCGTTCCGCGACAGTCCGGGCAGCCCGAGGAAGCCGAACACCCCGAGCCGGTAGTTCATCGACACGACGATTGCGTTCGTCTCGCGGACGATCTTCTCGCCGCCGGCCTGGTTGGAGCTGCCGTTCACCAAGCCGCCGCCGTGAATGAAGACGTACACCGGCAGTTGACGCCCCGCGCTCGTACCGGTCGGGCGCTGCACGTTGACGAACAGGCAGTTCTCGGAGTTCGAGCGAGCGCCGTTCGTGCTCTCCAGCGCCGCGCAACGCGGACCGTAGTGCGTCGCGGACCGCACGCCGGTCCACGGCTGGTGCGGTTTCGGCGGTTGCCAACGCAGCACGCCGACGGGCGGGGCGGCGTACGGGATGCCGAGGAAGCTGTCGACTCCGCCGCTGCGCGCGCCCCGGATCTTGCCCTTGTCGGTGTGCACGATCAGCGACCGCGCAGTGGTGTGGGCCTCGGCCGCGGCCGGTGCGGCAGTGGCGATCAGCAACAGCCCGAGTGCGACCCCGCTGACGCGGGCGATGCGACGACGTGCGTTCATGGCGATGCTCCTTCTGCTTCGTGCTCTGGGCGTCGGGGTTCGCTCAGGGCGCGATGACGACGGTCTTGGACAGCGCGATGTCGCGCGCGGAACTGCCAACGAGGATGCGGTACCGGCCCGGGTGGATCTTCCAGCGTCCGTCCCAGCTGGCGAATGCATCGCGTCCGAGCCGGAACGTGACCGTGCGCGATGCGCCTGGGCGCAGCGTGACCTTGCCGTAGTCCTTGAGTTGTTTCGGCGGCTCGTGCGCGGCGGCCGGGGCCTTCACGTACAACTGCACGACGTCAGAGCCGGCGCGCGATCCGGTGTTCGTGACCCGCACCCGCACAGTAGTCGTCGCGCCCGTTTGCGTCACCGCCAGCCGGCCGTACCGGAATTTGGTATAGGACAGCCCGTAGCCGAATGGGAACAGTGGCCGGGTGTGCATCGCGTCGAACCACCGGTACCCCACGAGCAGACCTTCGTCATAGCGTTCGGTGTCGATCTGCAGGTCGGCCGCACTTGACGCGGGGCCCTGCCGTTCGTTCGCCGGGAACGTCATCGGCAGGCGGCCGGATGGGTCGACGTCGCCGAAGAGCAATGCGGCTTCGGCGCTGCCACCTTCCTGGCCGGGATACCAGGACTCGAGCACGCCGGCGACCTTCGACAGCCACCGCATCAGCACCGGCCCGCCGGTGTTGAGCACGACTACGGTGCGGCGGTTGGCCTTTGCCACAGCTGAAATCAACCGGTCCTGGTCGCCAGGCAGACCCAGGCCGGTGCGGTCGCTGCCCTCGCCCGTGCTGTCGTTGACGAACACCACAGCAACGTCGGCCGCGCGGGCTGCCTGCACCGCGTCCTGCTGCAGTCGATCCGGCGGGGCCCAGCCGAGATGCACGGCCCCGCCTATCAGGGCCCGATTGCTGGTGTAGTCGAGCTCGACCCGGACGGGCTGGCCGGCCCGCAGGTGCACCAGACCGTGGGCGGTCGTGGCGAAGTCGGCGTACTTGACATCGATGACCCGCGTGCCGCCGATCCGCAGCCGCGCCTGCCCGGCAACGTTGAGCGAGAAGCGGTAGTCGCCGGTGGTGGGTGGGGTCAGCGTCCCGGTCCACCGGGCCGACCAGACGCGGGGCAGCCCGGCGACCGGCGTCGACGAGACGTCGACGGACGGATCGGTGCGGGTGGCAACGGGCGGGCCGGTGAAGTCCGGCGAGGCGTAGTACGTGCCGGTGAGGCCGGGCCCGGTGCCCGCCGACGGGGTCAGCACGTGGCCGGCCAACACCGGGAGCGGCGCGGTGCCGAGCGTCCCGCGTGAATAGGTGACCTGCACGTTCTTGCCGGCGCGGGCGCGGATGCCTTGCAGACCGGTGACCACTCCGCCGGTCGGTAGGACGGCGCCCGAGCCGCCCTCACTCACCTGGGGCTCGGTTGAGGCGTCGGCGCCGACCACGGCAATCTTCGTGATGTTCTTGCGCAGCGGCAGCACGTTGTCGGCGTTCTTCAGCAGCACACTGCCCTGCTCGGTGATCTGCTGGGCCAGGCGCTGGTGGGCCGCCGTGCTGACCATCGACGAGTCGCCGCCGGTGACCCGGTGGTCGAACAGGCCGACCGCGAACATCGAGGTGAGGATGCGCCGGACCATTTCGTTCAGCGTCGTCATCGCGACCGCGCCGGACTGAAGTGCCTGCTTGAGTGCGGCCCCGAAGTTCATGCCGGTCGGCATCTCCATGTCAAGCCCGGCATTCGCCGCCGCAACGGTGCTGTGGGTGGCGAACCAGTCCGACATGACGAAGCCGGGCCAGCCCCACTTCTTCTCAAGCGTGGACAGCGTTTGCGGGTTCTCACAGCCGTACGCGCCGTTGATCTGGTTGTAGGAGCACATCACCGCCCCGGCCCGGCCCTGCTGCACCGCGGCCTTGAAGCCGGGATAGTAGATCTCCTGAAGCGCCCGCTGCGAGACTCGCTCGTCCACTGACTGGGCCGTGGCCGACGACAAGCGCCCGGTTTCCTGGTTGTTGGCCACGAAGTGCTTGGGGGTGGCGATGACGTGATTGCTCTGGATGCCTCTGACCTCGGCGACCGCGGTCTGACCGTTCAGGTAAGGATCCTCCGTGAACGTCTCGGCCTCGCGGCCCCACAGCGGCGAGCGCAGAATGTTGATGGTCGGCGCCAGGGCAACGTTGTGGCCCTTGCCCGCCTGCTCGGCCCCGAGGGCGGCGCCGTACTTGTGCGCGAGCGAGCGATCGAACGCCGCGGCGTCAGTGACCGCGACCGGAAAGGCGGTGACGCCGGTGCTGCCATTGCCCACCCCGTTGGGACCGTCGCCGAGCACGACGGCCGGAATACCCAGCCGGGTGTTCGCCGGGATGTGCCCGGCATACGTCCCGCCGGTGGGGAAGGCGTCGCCGTGGACCATCACGATCTTCTCGTCCAGCGTCATGCGGGCCAGCAATTCGCTCGCGCGCTGCTGCGGGCTCTGGCCGGGTGCCATCCAGGGCCGAGCAGCCGCCGTTCCGGCCGGTGAGGACGAGGCGGGCGGGGCGAGGGCCGCCCCGGCGCCCTGGGCGACGATGACCGCCAGCGCGGCGGCAGCAACTCGCAATAGGAGCGTCTTGCGGGCACGGCGAACAGACATCGCGACCTCAACCGGAGTGGACACGTACGCCTGGTTGGCGCTACTGATACGAGTAAGTGAATCGACGCTAAGCGGAGGCGATTTGGGTGTCAAGTCTGGATTTGACCGACAGTGCTTCGCCCGGACGCCGGGCGACCGCCGCCGATGTTGCCCGGCTGGCCGGCGTCTCCCAGGCGACGGTCAGCTACGTGATCAATGACGCGCCGGACCAGTCGATCCCCCAGCCGACCCGCGCCCGCGTGCTGGACGCCGCCCGCGCTTTGCGTTATCGCCCGTCGTCGCATGCCCGGGCCTTACGCCGCGGACGCAGCGACACGGTGCTGCTGTTGTTGCCCGACTGGCCGTTCGGGCCGGCACTCAGCGAGATGGTCGAGAAGCTCACGACCGAGCTCGCGGTGCACGGCTTGTCGTTGCTGATCCGCCGGATGCAGCCGCGCCAGCCACTGTCCACGCTCTGGCACGACGTTTCGCCAGCGGGGGTGATCTCGCTGGGCGCGGTCAGCGAACCGGACCGGGCGGTGCTACGCGAAGCCGGCATCCCGCTTGCGGCGACCGTGCATCAGGATCGTCAAGGCTCGGGACAGTCGGTGGTCGTGCCACAGGCACGGATGGGACGAATGCAGGTCGAGCACCTCGCGGCCGCCGGACACCGCCGACTCGGCTACGCCGCCTTCGACGACGAGCGCTTGACGGCGGCGTTTCTTACCCCGCGGCTCAAGGGCGTGCGAGCGGCGTGCCGCGACGCCGGCCTCGCGCCCCCCATCGTCGAGCATTTGACCCTCGACGGGCGCGAGGCCGCCCGCGCCGTAGCGGTGTGGCGGCGGCGCGGCGTCACCGCGGTGTGCGCCTACAACGACGACGTCGCGTTCGCCGTCTTGGCCGGGCTGCGCAACAGCGGCCTCGGCGCACCCCGCGACCTGGCGGTGATCGGCGTCGACGACGTCCCGCTGGCACCGTTGGCCGCACCGCCGTTGACGACGATCAGAATGGACCTCGCCCTCATCGCCCACCAGTTGATCGCCGGAATCATCGCCGAGCGGCAAGGTGTGCCCGCGCCACCCGAACCGTCTTCCGACGTGATCGAGCTCGTGGCGCGCGAATCCGCCTGACTCGCTGCGGGCTACATCGCGCGGCGCAGGTCCAGATCGAAGGTCTCCCGAGGCGGCGCCGTCTCGGGCATCACTCCGCCGTTCGCCGCTCGCGCCCCCTCGAGCAGTTGGTCGAAGGCGTGCTGGGCCAGTGCTTGCACGCGACGCTCGGCCGCGTACTGCTCGCGTTGGAGGTGCAGCCGGGCTTGCTGTTCGCGCACTACAGCGAGCTCGCGATCGCGGCGCCCGCGAATCAATCCGCAACAGATCAAGACCGCATAGCCAATCAGTACCAGCCAGAACACGAGGGTCATACCACTCACCACCTGACGCGACGCGAGGCGTCGACAACCACTTCATTCATCGCCACCGCGGTCAAATCCGCGATCGCAGCCAACCGACCCGACGCGTGCGGCACAGCCTGCGCGAGCTGGCTTTCCATCTGAGTGAGCAGCGCGACGGCCTGCATGGCCTTCCGGCTGACGCTGGCGATCGCGTCGACCTTGGCCGCCTGCAATTCGGCCGTGGAGTCGATACGAGCCAACTGCACGTGAGTGCCGGCATCGATCTGCGCGACGCACTTCGTGACCTGGCGGCTGACGCGGCGGGCGGGCGAACCGGCCAGGTCGTTGAAGGCGCTGGTTCCCAAGTACGGCTCGATGGTGGACATCGATGGCCCCTCTCGGCTCAGGTGCTGGTGAAGCCGGATGCCAAGCGTAAAGCGCCTCGATAAATTTCGTCAATAGATTTATTTGCGAAATTTCTTTGACTTCTGAATTACTATTGCTGCGAACCATTCTTGGTCTATAGTTCACAACAGCCCCGGAAAGGACGCCCATGACCTCGATGGACGAGATTGCCACTCGTCTCGCGTCGAGCGTTGTCGGCGTTAAGCCGCTCGTGCGCGTGTTCCAGGGCATTGCCCGCGGCGATGCCAACGGCAACGTCCAGACTCGAGCCAGCCTCTCGGAGACTCTCGATCTGTCTCCGGCCACGATCAGCAAAGCCGTCACCGATCTGGTCAACCGGTCGATGCCGCTGGTCATTGAGACCGACGGTCGACCCGGCGGCGGCCGCAAGCAGAAGCTGCTCTCGATCAACGACGAAAAGTACTCCGTCGTCGGTATCCAGATCGAGGACCGGCCCGGACAACCGACCCGCCTCGTCGGCACCGAGACGAGCCTCGATGGCGGCGTTCTGATCGAGACGTCCCGCGAGTTGGCACATGACGCCCCGAGCACAGTGGTGGCCGAGCTGACCGACCTTGCCCAGGACATGATCGCGACCGCACATGCTCGGCCCCGCACCGTGCTGGGAGTCGCCATTCAACTTGGCGGGCAGATCCACAAGGGCCGCGTGGTCCGTTCCGTCAACACCGACTGGGACGGCCTGGACTTGGGACCGAAGCTGGAAGCTGAACTGGGCCTGACCACGGTCGTCGAGAACGAAGTCACGTCTCTGATGGTCCTGGACCATCTCCAGACCCACCACGCATGGCCCAACCGCGCCTTGGTTCGACTCTTCGACGACGGGATTGGCAGCGCACTTGTGCTCAGCGGGCTGGTCTATCGCGGATCCCACGGCCTGGCCAGCGAACTCGGGCACGTGCGGGTCGACTACGGCAAGAACGGGCCCAGGTGTCGCTGTCAGCAACGCGGTTGCCTCGACGCCCAAGCCACTCCGAGCGCCATTCGCGACGCGGTCGCAGCGGGCAAGTCGGCCGAAGACGCGTACGCAACGGCTGGCACGGCGCTCGGTCGGGCGTTGGTGAACCTCATCCATATCGCCGACTTGGGCCACATCCGACTGCTTGCGCCAGCCGACTACGACCCGGACAAGCAGGCCGCGGCGCAACGATTCCATGCGAACGTCGACGTCGAACTCGGGCGGTTGTTCTCCCCCGACGTGCTGCCCACCGTCGCCTTCGACTACTACGGGTCGAGATCCTTGGCGACACAACACGCATCGGCCATGTCGGCGGTGATCATCGAGGCATTGATCGGCCGGATCATGAGCCACGCCTAGTCGTCAGGCCGCCGAGTGAGACTCACTTCGGCGCGATGTTGCTCACCGCGTACCCGCCATCCACACGCTCGCGTGCAGCGGAAGGCTGCGCGACGAGTCACCGACAGCGACCTGGTAGGTGCCGGTAACGGTTGTGAACTTCTGAGAAGCGCTGTTCCAGATCGAGAATGCACGCTTGTCCAGCGTCATCTCGACGCGCTTGCTCTGGTGCGGCTTGAGCGTGACCTTCGCGAAGGCCTTCAGCTGGCGCGGCGGCTCACCGGCCTTACTGGGGAAGGTGAGATAGGTCTGCGCGGTCTCGGTGCCAGACCGCCCGCCGGTGTTGGTCACCCTCGCCGAGACGAACACGTCGCCCTTTCGGCAGAGCGATCGCGTGACCTTGAGGTCGCTGATTCGGAAGCTCGTGTACGACAAGCCGAAGCCGAACGGGAACAACGGCTCCTGGTGCTGAGCGTCGTACCACCGATAGCCGACCTGCAGCTTCTCCGAGTAGGTGGCGACGCCGTTGACGCCGGGGTACTGCGCGGGTGTCGAAGCCGGCACCTGCTCTTCGGTCCTCGGGAACGTCACCGGCAGCTTGCCGGAGGGGTTCACGTCTCCGAACAGCACCGCGGCCAGCGCGTTGCCGTCCTCCTCGCCCGGATACCACGCCTCGACGACGGCCGGGACGGCATCTAGCCAGGGCATCAGTACCGGCGCACCGGTGTTGAGCACGACCACGGTGCGCGGGTTCGCCGCAGCGACCGCCGCGATGAGCGCGTCCTGGTTGCCCGGCAGCGAGAGGTTGGGCCGATCGCTGCCTTCGGTCTCACTGTCACCGACCTTGACGACCGCGACGTCCGCCTGCTTCGCGGCCGCCACGGCCCGCGCGATGTCCGAACCGTCGTCGACGCTGATACTCACGTTCGCGCCGGCACGCGCGGCAATGCCCTGCAGCGGCGTGACGGTGTACAGCGGGTCGACGTGCCCGCTGCCGCCGCCACCAGGGTTGGCGGCTACTGCCTGCGGGCCGATCAACGCGATCGACTTGAGCGTGTTCGTCGACAACGGCAGCTGGCCGCCGTCGTTCTTGAGCAGGACGGTGCCCTGTTCGGAAATGGCGCGCGACACCGCACCGTCCGAGCTCGCATCAATGGGCGTCGTGGTCACGGGGTGATCGAACAAGCCGTGCCGGATCTCGGTGCTGAGCCGTTCGATGATCAGTTGGTTCAGACGCTGCATGGTGACCGCGCCGGACAGGACGGCTTGCCTGAGTTCGTCGTCATAAGGGCCGTTGTCGCGCAGTTCGAGGTTCTGCCCGGCCTCGGCGGAGCCGACCGCAGAGTGGGTTGCGCTCGCGTCGGACTGGACGAAGCCCCGGAATCCCCACTGGTTACGCAGCACGTCAGTGAGCAGGTGCTTGTTCTCGCACATGAAACTGCCGTTGACCGACGGGTAGGCACACATGACGACGGCGACGTGGCCGTCCTGCACCGCGGCTTGGAACGCGGGCATGTAGATCTCGTGCAGGCTGCGATCGTCGATCAATTCCTGCACGGTCTTGCGATCGGTCTCCTGATTGTTGGCGAGGTAGTGCTTCACCTCCGCGAGCACGCCCTGGGACTGGATGCCCTTGACATTGGCCGCGGCGAGTTGCGCGGCGAGATACGGGTCCTCGCTGTAGTTCTCGAACGCGCGACCGTTCCCCGGGACCCGGTCGATGTTGACGTCCGGCGCCTCGAGCAGGTTGTGCCCGACGTCGGCGGTCTCCTTGCCCTCAACCGTGCCGTAGGTCCGAGCCAGCGCGGGGTCGAAGGTGGCGGCCGCCGATACCGGCGCGGGCATCAGCGTGGCTTTCGGCTGGCCCGGGCCGACACCGGTGCCAACACCGACCGGCCCGTTCGTGATGCGCAGTTCGGGCACACCGAGCCGCGGGATACCTGGCACCAGCCGGGCGATATTGCCGCCGCCACTGATCGTGTGCATTTGCGAGATCTTCTCGTCGAGCGTCATCTGCGCGACGAGCTCGGCCGCTCTCGTCTCGGGCGATTGGAGGGTGTCGAGCCAGGGCCGGGCCGGCGACTTCGCCTGGCTGGCGGCAATCGGCACAACTGTCAAACTGAGGAGCGTCCCGATCGCCACGCTGGCGGATCGGCGGCGGTTGCGAGGGCGAACACTCAGCCGTGAACGCATGCGAGCCTCTTCCTTCTGTTGAGATCCGGCTCCGGTGCCCCCGAGAAAAACACCGCAAATCGGACCAGTCAAGCGGAGGCGCCGGCCCAACTCGTTGAGTGACGTGTCTCCGCCTTGAGTGACGGCGGTTTTGCCGTCTCTGATCATGGGAATACGTCACTCAACGGTGGTCAGACGGTGTGGACGTCGATGCCGGCCGCGGTGAACGCCGCGAGCCCGGCCGGGTCCGCTCCGGAATCGGTGATCAGGACGTCGAGCCGGCTGGCATCGCAGATCCGGCAGAACGCGCGCGTGCCCAACTTCGAGCTGTCCGCGACGGCCACCACTCGCCGCGACCGAGCCACCATGCTGGCGTTGATCTGAGCCTCGCCCTCATGCGCGGCGGCTGCCCCGTCCTCGACCGAGAGGGCATCGACAGCAAGGAACATGACGTCGAGGGTCAGCCCTTCGACGAACTGGTTGGCCAACGGGCCGATCAGTTCGTAGGACCGGGGCCGGGCCACGCCGCCCACCACGACGATCTTCACATGCGGGCGCACGGTGAGCTCGTTGGCGATGTTCAGCGCGTTCGTCACCACCGTCAGCGTCACCGGATCGGTTCCCGAGGTAGCGGCGTCGGCCTGGGTCGCGAGTACCCGGGCCACCTCGGTGTTGGTCGTCCCGCCGTTCATCCCCACGACGGCGCCGGGAGGCACCAGTCCGGCCGCAGCCAGTGCGATCCGACGCTTCTCCTCTGCCCGGCGAACTTGCTTGTAACGCAGCGGCAGGTCATAGCTCACCGCCTGCGCGAGCGCCCCGCCCCGAGTGCGGGCGACGAGCTGCTGATGGGCGAGTTCGTCGAGGTCGCGGCGGACGGTCGCGACGGACACGCGGAAGTGCTCGGCGATCTCCTCGACGGTGCGCGAGCCCGTGCTGACGAGAAGATCGAGCGTGGCGCTGAGCCGCTCGTGCCGCTGCATATCCCGCCCCTGCCAACGCACCGTGATCAATCGAGCCTGCATGGTAGCCGCGCCGATCGCAGTCGTGCGGCCACGACTCGGTGCGCGATCTCGCTCGAAACACGGATAGCACACGCAGAAACGCGCAGCCCAACCCTTGACCCTCGCTCCGGCGCCGCCATACGCTTCGGGCTGTTCGGCCGGGTATGCCGGACTCGCGACGTCCGCGGCCTGCTGCCGCGGCAGCCGGAAGGGGACCTGCACATGACGATCGCGCCGCGTCGTTCCCGCACCCGAGCGTCGCAACGGCGACGTCGACGCCCGCTGCTCGCCGGAGCCCTGTCGGTTCTGCTGGCCGGCGCTCTCGTCCCCGCCGCCGCGAGCGCGACACCGACGGCGGCCCACGGGCGGCACTCCCATCAGCCCACGTTCGCCGTCGTCGGTTCGACCCTGCGGTTGCAGGTGCCCGCTTCGGCCGGCGCTCCCGGCTATCGCGTGGTCATCCAACGCTCGCCGTTCCGGATCACGACCCAACGCGGGAACACGACCGTGCTGCAGACGACCGATGGCGTTGCCGGCTCGTCCGGGCCGGCCGACTTCCACACCGCAGCGGGCTGGGCGAGCGCAACCAAGGTGCAGCGCGCGGTCTGGCACTACGGGCGGCTCGACCTGACGCTGGCCACCAGCGCGGCCGGCGACACGATCGCCTACCGCATCACACCGTCGGCCGACCGCTACCAGGTGTCCTGGTCGGTGCACGGCAGCGCACCGGCCGACCAGGTCGCCACCCACTATCGGGTCGCGGCGTCCGGACACTGGTACGGCCAGGGCGAGGCCCAGACCGACGACGGTGGCCCGTACACCCGGCAACCGTGGCCACTGGACTCCGGCGCGATCCACGACAACGCGATGGCGCCGGCCGAGTACCTGATGACCGACCCGTTCTGGTTCACCCAGCGCGGCTCCGGCCTGTGGGTCGACACCAAGGACGTCATGGACGTGTCGATGAATGCGCTGCAGCCGGGCGTCTTCGGTTATGCCGTCACCAGCCAGTCGGCGATGAACGACACCGTGTTCGTCGAGCGCACCGCACGAGACGTCTACCAGGATTACGTGGGTATCGCGGGCAAGCCGGCCAAGAGCGATGCGACGCCGGCCGAGTACGCCAGGCCGCTGTGGAACACCTGGGCCCAGTCCTACACCGCGGTCTCGCAGGCCTCGGTGCTGGCGTACGCGAAGGGCCTGCACGCTGCCGGCGTGCCCGGCCACACCATCCAGATCGACGACGGCTGGTCGACCCACTACGGCGACTTCGACTTCAACAGCAAGTTCCCCGACCCGAAGGGGCTCTCGGCCCAGATCCACGCGATGGGCTACAACTTCGGCCTCTGGGTCACCCTCTGGATCAACAACGACGCGACGAACTACGCCTACGCCGCCCAGCACGGCTACCTGCTCAAGTCCACGGCCGACCCGAGCAAGCCGTGCAGCGTCGAGTGGTGGAACGGCACCGCGGGCATCGTCGACCTCGCGAACCCGGCCGCGCGAGCCTGGTACGTGGGGCAGCTGCAGAACCTCGAGAAGACCTACGACGTCAACGGGTTCAAGTTCGACACCCGGTTCTTCGACGAGTCGTGCGCGCCGTACCCGGGCTACACCGCACTTGACTACATCAAGCTCGGGGCCCAGGTGACCGACGAGTTCGACCAGCAGGGCGCGGGCGTGCGGCTGTCGTGGACCGGATCGCAGAAGTACGGCTTCGTCATCCGCGAGGTCGACAAGGGCACCGACTGGGGCTCACTGCAGGCCGGCATCGCCCAGGCCATGGCGATCAGCACGATCGGCTACCCCTTCGTCGAGACCGACATGATCGGCGGCTCCATGTCCGAACCGCCGCCCACGAAGCAGGTGCTGGTGCGCTGGGCCCAGGCGGCCGCACTGATGCCGCTGATGTACTCGTCGACGTCTCCGCTGGGCGTCACCAACGAGGCTGGCAGCCGCACGTATGACCGGCAAACCGTCGCGCTCTACACCGCGGCCGTGAAACTGCACGGCAAGCTCGCGCCCTACATCCAGGCCCAGGTGGCCCGGGCGGTGCGGACCGGCGAGCCGATCATGAAGCCGCTGTTCTTCGACTTCCCACGCGACCAGGCGTCCTATTCGATCCGGGACGAGTGGCTGCTGGGCGACTCGCTGCTGGCGGCACCGGTGCTCACCGATGCGACCAGCCGCGACGTGCACCTGCCCGCCGGCCTGTGGTTCGACGTGTTGCGGCACCGGATCGTCCGGGGCGGGGTCACCCTGAGCGGTTACCACGCCGGCCTGAGCCAGACGCCGATGTTCATCCGGCTCGGGACGCGGGCCGCCGCCGCGCTGACCCACAGCCTCGGCCGCGCGGGCTAGCACCGGCTACCCGAGGTCGACGACGAGCTCGCTGCGAGCGACGTCGATCGCCCCGGCGAAGGCCTCCCGAGCTGCCGCCGAGGAAGCGTTTGGATCGGTGCCGGGCCACAGATGGGTCAGCAGCAGCTGACCGGCGCCCGCGGCGGCCGCCTCACGCCCGGCGTCGCGTGCAGTGCTCAGTAGCCCGAGGTCGCCGGGATCAGTCACCTGCTCGACGTAGGTCGCCTCGGCGATGAGCAGGTCGGCGTCTCGGGCCAACTCGACGATCCCGGCATCCGGGCCGCTGTCTCCGGTGTAGGCGAGCACCACCGCGTCGGCCGCGAGGCGGATCCCCACGTTCGGGACGAAGTGCGGCAACATTCGGGTCTCGACAGTGAACGGCCCGATCTCGAACCGGGCATCCGGCGCGAGGTCACGCACCTGCACCGGCCGGGTGCGAGCAAACATGCGGGCATCCAGAGCGAGGACGGCGTCGAGTGCGCCGGGCAGCGCATAAGCGGGCAGCGGGGGTGGCGGGTCCGGTCGCAGGCAGCGCGCCCGCAGCAGCGGGTTCAGATCGGCGCAATGATCAGGGTGGCCGTGGGTGACCAGCACGGCATCGATGTCCGCGGCATCGACGTGGGTGAGCAGGCGCGGCAACGTGGCATACCCAGGATCGACCAGGAGTCGGTAGCCATCATGCTCGACGAGGTAACCGCTGCATGCTTGTCCGGCTGCTGGCCATGCCCCGCATCCGCCGAGGACCGCTACCTGCACCGACCGACCGTACCCGGCGCAGTGCCACGCTCTTCGCCGCTCCGAATCACGCTCCAGGAGCTAGGCCGTGCCGGCCAGTTCGTAGGCGGCCCAGGTGTCGGCGTAGCGACCCCCGGCTGAGAGCAATTCGTCGTGCGAGCCGACCTCGGCGACCTGGCCGCGCTCGAGAACGACGATCCGGTCCGCGGCGGCCGCGGTCTGCAGGCGGTGCGCGATGACGACCGTGGTGCGGTGTCGCGCAACGTGTTGAATCGCGGCCGCGACGCGGGCTTCGGTCGCAAGGTCGAGGTTGGACGTCGCTTCGTCGAGCAGCAGCACTGCCGGGTCGACCAGCTCGGCCCGGGCCAGCGCAATCAGCTGCCGCTGCCCGGCCGAGAGCGACCGGCCCCGTTCGGACAGCTCATGGCGGTAGCCGCCGGCGAGCTCGGCGATGAACGCGTGCGCACCCACAGCATGGGCAGCCGCCTCGACGTCGGCGTCGGACGCGTCGGGACGACCGTAGGCGATGTTGTCGCGAATCGTCCCGGTGAACAGGAACGCCTCCTGCGGCACGTAGCCGAGCTGGCGACGGTAGCCGTGCAGGTCGAGCTGGCGCAGGTCGTGCCCGTCGATGAGCACACGGCCAGAGTCCGGATCGTAGAACCGGGCCAGCAGCTTCATCACCGTGGACTTACCCGCCCCGGTCTGCCCGACCAGCGCGACGGTCTCGCCGGACCGGATGTGCAGGTCGATGCCGCGCAGCGCCTCCGGCGGCTTGCTCGCCAGCGCATCGGCCGAGATCAGCACCCGCGGATCGGCCGGCCCTCGGAGCTCGGTTGTCGTCCCGACCGCACCTGCCGACGGGTACGTGAATCGCACGTTCTCGAGCCTGATCGCCCCGGTGAGCCGACCCGGATCGACGGCATCATCGACCTCGGGCGTCAGCGTCTCGAGGTGCATCAGTTCGGCGATGCGGGCCACCGAGACCCGGGTCTGCTGCCACGAATCGAAGACCTGTGACAGCTGCTGGATCGGCGAGAAGAACATGTCGACGTAGAGCAGGAAGGCGATCAAGGCACCGGTGGTCAGGTGCCCGTTGCGGATCAGCACGGCACCGACGCCGAGGACGATCGCGTCCGCGGCCGCCGACAAGAACTGCACGAACGGGAAGTAGGTCGCGACCAGGCGCTGGGCCGCGAGTCGTGAGGCGAGGTAGTCGGTGCCGAGCCGATGGAAACGCTTGATCGTCTCGCCTTCGTGGACGAAGGCCTGCGACTCGCGGATGCCGGACACACTTTCCTGGAAGTCGGCGTTGACGATCGCCACGCGTTCGCGCGAGAGGTCGTACTGGCGCGCGGCCCTCCGTCGGAAGATCACCGTCGCTACGGTCAGCGGAAGGATCACGCTGAGCGTGGCCAGGCCGAGCGGGACGTCGATCACCACGAGCGCGACGCCGACGCCGACGAACGTCACCACCGACACCAGAGCCGACAGCAGGCCGTTCTCGATCAGGGATTCGAACTGGTCGACGTCCGTGGTCATCCGAGTCATGATCCGGCCGGCCATCTCGCGCTCGTAATAGTCCAGCGACAGCCGCTGCAGCTGGGCCCAGATGCGGATACGCAGCGAGAGCATGATCCGCTGCGCCACGCGCCCCATCACGAACGTCTCGGCCACCTGATCCACGAGGTCGGCCAGCACGACGACGAGGAACACTGCCGCGGCCGCGAACACGACCGTCGTGGAGCCGGCCGTCACGCCCTGATCGATGCCGGTCTTCACCAGCCCGGGCCCGGCCAGCGCGGCGAGTGCGTCGAGCACGACGAGGACCAAACCGATCAGCAACGGCACCCGGAAGCCGTTCAGCACCCGGCGCAGGCTGAACCCGGGGTCGGCTCGGGATTCGGTGTCGAGGTCGACGGCCGGGAAGTCGCGCACCGGCGCCAGCGCGGCCACCTGCTTCTCCAGTTCGGGCGTGAGCGCCAGGCTGGCCCGCCACCCGCCGCCGCCACCGCCCAATCCGGCGCCCAGCGACGGCGCGCCGGTGGCCACCGGGCGACCGGTCCTCCGGCCGGCACCGTTGTCGGCCCAGGCGGCTGCCGTTGTTCCGGCCGTCTCGACGACCAACGGCTGCACGGTCGCGTCGTCGTCGGTCAGCCCCGACACCAGCTCGCGGTACAGCGCACTGCGCTCGACCAGTTCGTCGTGCGAGCCGTCGTCGACGACGCGGCCGCGGTCGAGCACGACGATCCGCTCGGCCAGCCGCAGCGTCGACAACCGGTGGGCCACGAGCAGCGTGGTCCGGTTGGCCATCAGTACCCGCAGCGCCGCGTGGATCGACTCCTCGACGTTCGCGTCGATGGCGCTGGTCGCGTCATCCAGGATCAGGATCCGGGGATCGATGAGCAGCGCCCGGGCCAGCGCGATGCGTTGCCGTTGCCCGCCGGACAGGCTCAGCCCGCGCTCGCCGACGATCGAGTCGTAGCCGCGCGGCAGTTCGGTGATGAACTCGTGTGCGGCCGCGGCCCTTGCCGCGGCTTCGATCTCGGCGTCGCTCGCGTCGGGCCGGCCGTAGGCGATGTTGGCCCGCACGCTGTCGGAGAACAGGAAGCTCTCCTCGAACACCACGCCGATCTGGCGGCGCAGCGAACTCAGCGTCACGTGGCGCAGATCGTGCCCGTCGACGCGGACAACGCCGGCCGACGGATCGTAGAACCGGCTGGCCAGCAGCGTTGCGGTGGACTTGCCGCTGCCACTCGCGCCGACGAACGCGACCCGCTGGCCGGCCGGGATGTGCAGGTCGAAGTCGCGCAGCACCGGTTCGGCGTCGCCGTAGCCGAAGTCGACGTGCTCGAAGCTCAGCTCCCCCCGCACGGCCGGCAGGTCGACCGCGTCGTCGGCGTCGGTGATCGACGGCTGCAGGTCGACGAGCTGGAAGATGCGTTCCAGCCCGGCCCGGGCCTGCTGGCCGACGGTGAGCAGGCCGGCGAGCTGGCGGGCCGGCGCGGCGAACTGGGCCACGTAGGTGGAGAAGGCCAGGAACGTGCCCAGCGTGATCTGGTGGTGCAGGGCCATCCAACCGCCGACGGCCAGGATCGCCACCTGGGCCAGGGACGGGATCGTCTCCAGCAACGGCTGGAACCGGGCCTGCAGGCGCACCGCCCGCAGCTGCGAGCCGTACAACCGCTTCGAGGCGTCGGCGACGCGTTCGAGTTCGCGGCGCTCCTGGCCGAAGGCCTTCACCACGCGGACACCGTTGACGTCCTCGTCGACGATCTGCGCGACGTCGCCCTCGCGCTGCTGGGCATCCCACGTCGCGGGGAAGATCCGGCGCCGCATCTGGTACGAGCTGACCAGCAGGGCCGGCGCGACCAGCAACGCAACCACCGCCAGCACGGGCGACAGGTACAGCATCACGCCGAGCGACAGGATCATCATCAGCACGTTGCCGCTCATGAACGGCAGGAAGCTCAGCAGTCCTTGGACGAGCGTTGCGTCGGAGTTCGCGCGGGCCACGAGCTGGCCGGTGGGCAACCGCGACAGGGTCTCGAAGTCCAGCTTCTGCAGATGGTCGTGCATCGCGTTGCGCAGGTCGTACTGCACTTGCAGCGCAACGCGACCGCCGCGGAAGCGACGCACATAGGCGAAGCCGAAGATCGCGCCGCCAAGACCGATCAGCAGCGTGAGCCACGGCCACAGCGGCTGCGACCGCGCGACGACGACCTTGTCGATGATCTCGCGCGCGACGAGCGGAACGACCGTCTGGCAGGCGCTGCCGAGGATGGCCGCAGCGACGGCGAGGATGAGGTCGGTGCGGTGGTCGAGGATGACAGCCAGCAGCCGGCGCAGCCATCCCGGTTTGGGTTGCTGCGTCATCGGTTGGGCTTCTGCTCGTCGAGGGCGGCTCCGAGCCAGGTCAGCGCCTCGACCAACTGTGCCGGATCGGGCGCGCAGGCGCACACCTGGCCGAGCCGTTCGACCATCGCCCGCTCAGCCTGAGCCAGTACGGTGCGCCCTTTCGCGGTCAGGGCGAGTGCGGCGGCGCGCTGGTCGGACGCGTCGGCGCCGCGCCGCAGCAGCCCGCGGACACACAGCGCGTCCACGGCGGCGCTGATCGCCGGCTTGCCCAACGTCAGCCGGTGCGCAACGCGCGAGGCCCGGGCATCGCCGGCCGCGACCGCTGACAGCACCCGGTAGTGGGCCAGGCTGAGCTCGCCAGATGCCCGCTCCAGTACTCGTGAGACCCGGGCCAGCGCGCGGACGGCCTGAGCAAGGTCGGCCGGCTGACCGTCGGACCCGAGCCGGGCTGCGCTCGGCCGGGCGGAATTCATGATCTCCAGCCTAGCAGTTTTAGTTCGAGCACCGAACTAGTTTGCCCGACAGCCCCAACCAACTCGGACGAAAGCGGCGGCGACCGCGCGAGTCTGTCCGCACGGCCGTTGTGCCCGAAGCGGTGACGGCGCGACACTGCCCACTAACTGCTTACCCTGGGGGCGGCGCGATGAAATCTGGTTTTCAGGTCACGGCGAAGAACGCCGCGGCGCTGTTCAGCCTGAAGCTGCACCGCGGTGAGGGCATGGTGCTGCTGGCCATGAACTGGAAGATCGGGAAGCCGCCGGACGATTTCGTCGGCTTCGCGATCGAGTACCAGGAGCCAGGCGGCAGTCGGTTCTTCGCGCTGCCGAATCGCCTCACGTTCGACCATCCCGACGGTGTGAGCGATCCGAATGCGCGCTCGTCGCTTCGGTCGCCGTTCCAGAAATTCCGCTGGGTGCACTTTCCGGTCCATGCCGAACTGGCCGGGAACTTCGTCTATCGGGTGACGCCGGTGTTCATGGACACCAACGGCGTGCTCAGTTACGGCGAGCCCCAGACTGCGAAGATCACATTGGCGCGGGAGACCTATCCCGGGCGGCTCAACGTTGCATTCACGCGTGGCTTCGTGTCGTCGCAAGCATTCGTCGACCGGTTTCAAAAGGACGGCGCGATCGACAAACTGCTGCCGAGGAGCGCTGACGGCGGGTTGGACTTCGTGCCGACCCACCCCGACGCGACGCCAGCGCTGAACTGGATGGGGTTCGAGGCCCGCAACGTCGTTCTTGAGCTGCTCGACGAGGCGCTCGGGGACACGACGACCGAAGTGTGCGCGGTGGCGTACGACCTCAACGAACCCGAAGTCGTCGACCGGCTCGAGCGGCTCGGCCCGCGGCTGAGCGTGATCATCGACGATTCCGGCACGCATGGGCACGCGAACTCGGCCGAGACCGCCGCGGCCAAGCGGCTGACGATCTCGGCCGGCGCCACCCACGTCAAGCGCCAGCACATGGGCGACCTGCAGCACAACAAGTTCGTCGTTGTCAGCGGTCCGAACCTGCACAAGGCGTTGTGCGGCTCGACGAACTTCAGTTGGCGCGGGTTCTTCGTGCAGAACAACAACGCGGTGCTCGTGACCGGTGCGGGCGCGGTCAAAGCGTTCCGGGCCGCTTTCGAGGCGTATCGGCACAGCGACGAGGTGTCGGAGTTCGGGGCGTCTGCGTGCGCGGAATGGGCCGACCTCGGCCTCAAGGACATCGACGCGCGCGTGGCGTTCTCGCCGCATTCGGCTCAGAACGCCATGCTGGCCGGCATCGCCGCTGACATCGGCGAGCACACCACGACGTCCCTGTTGTACTCGCTGGCCTTTCTCTATCAGACCAAGGGGCCGATCCGCGACGCCATCACCACGCTCACCGCGAACGACGACGTCTTCGTCTACGGGATCTCCGATCGCAAGGTCGGCGGCATCGAGGTGCAGCGGCCAGACGGCAACCGCGCGCCGGTCAGCCCGAGCGCGCTGGGCGCGAACGTGCCCCAGCCGTTCAAGGCCGAGCCCACCGGCGGTGGCGGCATCCGGATGCACCACAAGTTCGTGGTGATCGATTTCGACAAGCCCACCGCCCGCGTGTACCTCGGCTCCTACAACTTCTCCTCGCCGGCGGACGTGTCGAACGGGGAGAACCTGCTGCTCATCCGGGACCGGCGCATCGCGGTCGCCTATGCCGTCGAGGCGATTCGGCTGTTCGACCACTACGAGTTCCGCGGCCTGCAGCAGAAGGCCAAGACGGCCAGCAAGAAACTCGTGCTGCATCCGTCGCCCCGCACGGCCGCGCAGCTGCCGTGGTTTGCCGAGGATTACACCGACCCGCACAAGATTCGCGATCGCCTGCTCTTTGCCTGAGCCTCAGCCGGCTTGCTCGCGGCTGCACCACCACGTCGTCCGGCCACCCACGACACCGCTGGTCATGGGAGCCCCGTCGCGTGGGCACAGCGCGCCGGCCTGGCGGAACGCGATGATGCTCAGGGTGTGCACCCCGCCGTTGCGCAGCGACGCCGCGACCGTGCGCCGCAGCGCCCGGAAGAGGCGGTCCAGCTCCGGCCGGGTGAGTTCACCGACCGGTCGGCGCGGACTGAGCTGCGCCCGCCACAGGATCTCGTCCGCCAGCAGATTGCCGATTCCGGCCAGTGCGTGCTGGTCGAGAAGCCGGGCCTTCACCGGCGCGGTGCCCTGTGACATGACGGCCCGGAACTGCGCTGGGGTGATCGTGGCCGCGTCCGGGCCGAGCAGCTCCACGGGCGGGTCGAGGCGCACCCGGCCCAGCCGGCGCGGATCGACGAGTAGCAGGGCGCCGTCGGTGAACGTCAGCGAGAACCGGGCGAAGCGGTAGTCGCCGAGCGCGCGGCCGCGTTCCCAGTAGTCTCCGCCGTCGATCTCCTCGCCGGTCGCATTGGCGATCACGATCTTGCCGGACATGCCCAGGTGGATGCCCAGCGTCGGTCCTGGGCCGCGCTGTCGGTCCACGCCCGACGTCTCGCACCACATGCTCTTGCCCTGGCGATGCGCCACGGTCAACCGCCGCCCGACCAAGGCGTCGCGGATCTGCCCGGGCAGATGCGGCCGGCACACCCACGTGTCGGCGTCGTCCACGTCGATGATCCGCCGCCCCAGCGCCGCTCCTTCGATGACGGACCGGGCCGACTCGACTTCGGGCAGTTCGGGCACGCGCTACTGCGATCTCATCGGCGCGATGACCTGCTCGGCGAAGCGAAGCGCGGGCTCGACGTGCAGCGGGTGGCCGAAGTCGAGCACGAACGACGTGATGCCGAGGCCGGTGAGCTCGGTCAGCCGCTCGCGCCACTGCTCGGACGCCTGGTCGGAATCGGGCAGGTCGCCGGCCACGGTGACGCAGCTTTCGATCGACGCCGGGTCACGGCCTACCGCGGCCGCGGCTTCGTCGACGATCGCCCGCTTGCGGGTCCAGGACTCGCGGTCGCGAAAGCTGGTGTTCCACATGTCGGCTTGCCGGCCGACGATCGGCAGCCCGATCTTCTCGCCCGAACTGCCGATGCAGACGGGCGGGACGACGTCCGGACGCGGGGTGGCTGCGGCGTCGTCGATCTGGAAGTACCGGCCGGTGAAGCGCGGGTGGGGCTCGGTCCACATCAGCCGGCAGATCTGGACGACCTCCTCCAGTTGTCGCAACCGCACCGCGGTCGAGGGGAACTCGTAGCCGTACGAGCGGTACTCGTCCTCGCGCCAGCCGCCTCCGATGCCGAGCATGAACCGTCCGCCCGACAGGATCTGCAGCGTCGAGGCCATCTTGGCCGTCAGCGCCGGGTTGCGGTATCCGTGGCCCAGGACGTGGTGACACACCAGCACGTCGGGGAACGTCGCGGCCAGCCAGGTCAGGGACGTCCAGCCCTCCAGGAAGCCCTCGGTCTTCTCGGCGTCGAAGCCGTAGAAGTGGTCGGCGACCCAGACCGAGTCGAAGTGGGGCAAGGCCTCGGGCAGGATGTGCTCCATCTGGTACATCACGATTGGCCGGAAATCGCTGCCCGCATGAGCAGCGACGGGCGACAACCAACCGAACTTCGGCACGATCAGGTCCTCTCGTCGTGGGACGCGGTCGAGTTCATCAGATCAGGCCCATCAGGCGCCACCCGCGCAGCGAGCTGATCAGCGCGGCTCTTCCGCCCGGCGCAGCTCGGCACCGGAAGTTGTCGGTGCTCAGCGCTAGGAACGGACCATGACGACGGTCCCACGGGTCATCGAAGAGGCCGAAGAACTCGTCCGCCAGCTGGCGAGCGAGCTGACCCGAGTACGTGAAGGCGAATGTCTGTGCTGCTACGTCGCGGGTCAACTCGACGAGTACGGCTGTGACGGCACGCATCGCCACGCCTTGCGGTTCCGAGACAGTTCGGCGCCGCGCGCTACTGCGCTCCGCAGACGACTGAGCCGCCTCGGCGCCTGTTGCTGCGATTGTGAGCTGTTCCTGAACGGGTACGAACCGCGGCCAACCCTCCCGCCGCCCGAACCTCCGCAACGGCTCCCGCCATGTGCAGGTGTACGTCGCGGCTCCGTGGAACCCTGCCGCAACTGGGTTCGGGTACGCCGCAGGTGAACGGCCTGGCCAAATCTCGACGACGATCAGGTCGTCGGCGCCGGCGAAGCCAGCCGCGTTGCGGGCCAGCACCGGCGACGCGGATTGCGACCGTGCACTCGTACGGCGGCATAGACACGGCCGTAGGCTCTGGCGGCTTCGGTGTCCCTCCCAATCCAGCCGGTGCGCTCGACCAGATCGGCGACGGCGCGGCGGTTGACACGCTTCAGGAGTCTCGCGGGGCCAGCGCTTCCCGCTGCACGACGTGGCAGGCGACCTGGTCACGGCCGTTCACGGGCAGCAGCTCCGGCACGACGTGCCGGCACACGTCTTCGACCAGAGGGCAGCGCGGGTGGAAGCGGCACCCGGCCGGAGGCGCGGCCGCATCGGGCACCTCACCGGCCACGACGTGCCGGGCAGCGGGCGCGGCGAGCTCGGGATCGCCGATCGGGACGGCCGCTTGCAGGGCTCGCGTGTACGGGTGTTTCGGCGCGTCCGACACCTCGCGCCACGGTCCGTGCTCGACGATCTCGCCCAGGTACATCACCGCGATCTCGTCGGCCAGATGCCGCACCATGCCCAGGTCGTGGGAAATGAACACGTAGGTGAGCTGCAGTTCGGCCCGCAGCCGCACGAGGAGGTTGACGATCTCGGCCCGCACCGAGACATCCAGCGCCGAGACCGGTTCGTCGAGCACCAGCACCTGCGGCCGAACGGCCAGTGCCCGCGCGATCCCGATGCGTTGACGCTGGCCGCCGGAAAGCTGGTGCGGGTAGCTCTCGGCCGTGCCGGCCGCCAGGCCGACCATCTCCAGCAGCTCGCCCGGACTGCCGGGCAGCCGGTGCACGTGCAGGACTTCGGCCAGCGCATCGCCGGCGCGCTGACGGGGATCGAGCGAAGCGTACGGATCCTGGAACACCAGCTGGATGGTGCGGCGCAGTTCACGCAGCGTCCGGCCCCGGGCCCGGTCGATGGGCTGTCCGAGCACGTCGACCCGGCCGGAGTCCGGCCGCTCCAGTCGGGTCAGCAGCCGGGCCAGCGTCGACTTGCCGCAGCCGCTCTCGCCGACGACGCCGAGCACGGCGCCGCGCGGGACGGTGAAGCTGACCCCGTCCAGCGCATGAACCTCACCGCGCGACGGCGTCCGGTAGTGCTTCACGACGTCGCGCACCGAGATCGCCACCTCAGCCGACATCGGCGACCACCCGCTCGGTGGGCGCGGTCCAGCGCTCCGGCGGGACCCAGCAGGCAGCGAGCGTGCCGTCCCGGTCCAGCAGGGGCGGCTCCTCGACCAAGCAGCGCTCCTCGCGCTGCGGGCAGCGGGGCGCGAACTTGCACCCGGGCGGCAGCGCCGACAGCGCCACCGGCACGCCGCCGATCTGCGGCAGCGGCGCCTGGTGCGGATCGTCCGGCGTGGGCAACGAGCGCAGCAGCCCGACTGTGTAGGGATGGCCCGGGCCGGCGAACAGCCCGCGGGTCGGCGCCAGTTCCACCACCCGACCTGCGTACATGACCGCGACCTCGTCCGCGATGCGGGCGACGACCCCGAGGTCGTGCGTGATCCAGACGACGGCCAGCCCGTACTCGTCACGCAACCGAGCCACGAGGTCGAGGATCTGCTGCTGGATCGTCACATCCAGCGCCGTGGTCGGCTCGTCGGCGATCAGCACCTTCGGACGCGGAGCGATCGCACACGCGATCAGCACCCGCTGCCGCATGCCGCCGGACAGCTGATGGGGGTAGAGCCGGGCGAGCGCTCGCGGTGAGGGCAGGCCGACCTCGCCGAGCACGTCGAGGGTGCGGGCCCGCGCGTCGTCCTTGGCCCAGCCGTGGGCCGCCAGCCCCTCGTGCACCTGGGCGCCGATGCGCATCACCGGATTCAGCGCCGTCATCGGATCCTGGTAGATCATCGCGATCTCGGCGCCCCGCACAGCGCGCCGGTCGCGATCGGGCAGTGGCACCAGGTCGCGCCCGTCCAACCGCACTTCGCCCGCTGTCACGTGCGCCGCCGACGGCAGCAGCCCGGCGATGCTGAGCGCGGTGAACGACTTGCCCGAGCCGGACTCACCCACCACGGCCAATGTGGCACCGCGGTCGACGGCCAGGTCGACGCCGCGCAGGATCTCCAGCGGACCGGACGGCGTCCGCACCGCGGTGTGCAGCCCGCGCACCTGCAGGATCGGTTGGGCATCCTCTGCGCTCACGTGTCGCTCCGTCTCCACCGCTCGCTGGCGCTCGGGTGGATCCGTCGCACCACCCGCGCCTTCGGCGCGCGAGCGCGACTCTTCGCGCGAGCGCTCATCGCCTGCGGGGGTCATCGGCCCGCCCGCCGTGGGTCCAGCGCGCCGCGCACGCCGTCGCCGAGCAGGTTCAAGGCGATGACCGCGATCACGATGCCCAGCGCCGGGAAGGTCAGCGTCCACCACGCCGTCGTCACCGTGTTGCGGGCGTCGGAGACCATCAGCCCGAGACTGGCGTCGGGCGGCTGGGTGCCGAGCCCGAGGAACGACAGCGCCGATTCGGTGAGGATCGCCCACGACAGCGCGAGCGTCACCTGCACGACGATCGGCGCGCTCACGTTGGGCAGCACGTGCCGCAGCAGGATCCGCCACAGCGGGATGCCCAGCACACGCTGAGCCTTCACGTACTCCGAGGCGCCGACTGCCAGCGTCGGCCCGCGTGACACCCGCGCGAAGATCGGCGTGTAGACGACGGCGATGGCGACCGCGGTGTTCTGCCAGCTCGTGCCGAGTGCCGTAACGAGGGCCAGGGCCAGCAGCAGCGCGGGGAACGCGAACAGGATGTCGACGAACCGGCCCACGAGCTGGTCGACCCAGCCACGGAAGAAGCCGGCACTGATGCCGAGGATCGAGCCGACCACCGCGGCGATGGCCACGGACACGACCGCCACCCGCAGCGACGTCCAGACTCCGACCGCCACCCGCGCGGCGATGTCGCGGCCGAACTGGTCGGTGCCGAACCAGTAGCGCCCGGACGGCCCTTGCAGCCGATCGACCGGGTGCTGCGCGATCGGGTCGTGGGGCAGGACGCCGAACGCACCGAGGATCGCGATGACAACCAGCAGTCCGGTGACGATCAGGCCGATGCGGCCGTTGCGGTCGCGCCAGATCCGGCCGAGCAGCCGGCCCCGCTGCACCGGCGGTGCGCCGGCGGCGGCCTCGTCCGTGACGACCGGGAGGATGCTCATGCCGACGCACCCGGAACGACCACTTCGGCCCGCTTGGAAATGAGCAGCTTGCTCCCGGTTCTCATGCTGGACGCGTCCTCGGGTCGATCACCCGGTACAGCAGGTCGACGACGAGGTTGACCAGGACGAACAGCACCGCGATCACCAGCACCGTCGCCTGCACCACCGGATAGTCCCGGTTCTGGATGGACGTGAACAGCAGTCGGCCCACGCCGGGCAGGGCGAAGATCTGCTCGACGATCACCGTGCCACCGAGCAGGTAGCCGAACTGAATGCCGGTCAGGGTCACGATCGGGATCGTCGCGTTGCGCAGGATGTGCACGCCCCGCACCCGGCGCTCGGCCACCCCCTTGCCCCGCGCCGTCCGCACGTAGTCGGCCTCGGCCATCTCGACGTACTCCGACCGCGTCGTCCGCATGATGTTCGCCGCGAACGCGACGGCGAGCACCAGCGCGGGATACATCACCTGGCTGAGATTCCCGGAAACCGATTCGGTCAGCGGCACGAACGTGCCGGTGTCGGGGAAGTAGTGAAAGGCTTGGGCCAGGATCGCCACCACGGCGGTGCCGAGAACGAACTCGGGGATGGCCAGCCCGAGCAGCGCAAACCCCTGGGTCGCCGTGTCGCCGGCGCGACCGGGCCGGCTCCCGGCCAGCACCCCGAGCAACACCCCGGCGACCGCCCCGACGACCGCCGCCAGCACGGCCAGCTCGACCGTCACCGGCAACGCGGTGCGCAGCAGACTGGTGACACTCCTGCCGCTCGTCAGCGAGATGCCGAAGTCACCGCGCACGACACCGGTCAGCCACGTCCAGAGCTGGCCGTACCAGGGTTTGTCGAGGCCGTAGAACCGTTCCAGTGAGGCGTGTTGGGCCGGGCTCAGGGTGCCGGACTCGATGCCGAGTGACGCGGTGATCGCGTTTCCGGGGATCACCCGCAGCACGATGAACACGACGACGGTCACGCCGAGCAGCGTGACCACCGCGCCCCCGATCCGGGCCGCGAACCAGCGCCAGCTCAGCACGGCCGCCGGCCTGCGGTCAGGACGCCTTCGCCAGCGAGGTCAAGGCCTCGTCCGGCCGCGGAGTGAAGCCGGTGACCTTCGAGCCGACCAGGTAGTAGTCGTCGGAGCGGAACAGCCAGACCCACGGCGATTCGGCCAGCAACTGCTTCTGGGCGTCGGCGAAGATGCTCTGTCGCTCGGCGTCGTTGCTGCTGGCGTTGCCCTTGCTGAGCACCGTGGACAGCGCGCTGGACTCGAGGCCGGCCGGCTTGGCCAGGCTGCCACCCGTGACGAAGTAGCGGCCGTACATCAGATACGGGTCGTAGCTGCCGCCGTTGAGCGCCACCGCCGCGTCGAAGTCGGCGTCGAGCCAGGCCGTGACGTACGGCGAGGTCGGCAGTTGCTTGAGCTTCAGATTGACGCCGATTTTCTTCAGCTGGGCCTGCAGGTTCTGGCCCTCGCCCACCGCCGTGGCGTACTCACCGGTCTCGACGATGGTCGTGAGGCTGAAGCCCTTGGCAAAGCCGGCCGCCGCCAGCATCGACTTGGCCTTGTTGGTGTCGCCCGGTGTGCAGGGCAGGCCGTCGGTGGGTGAGAACTTGAACGCCGGGCTGGTGATCGGCCCGGTGACGGTGCCGTCACCGAACGCCGCGGTCTGCAACACCTGCTCGCGGTCGATCGCGCAGCTGATGGCCTGGCGCACCTGCTGATTGCGCAGCGGCCCACGCCGGCCGTTGAGCATCATCGTGTGATACGACAGCGCCGGCTGCTTGAGCAGCTTGTAGGCGCCGCCGGATGCCTGCTTGGCCACACTCGGGTCTGACAGCACGCCGAGTTGGAACGCGCCGGCCTTCATGCCCGACAGGATCGACGACTCGTCCGGGATCACCCGGAACTGCAGTGTGCCGATCTTCGGCGCGCCGCCGTAGTAGTCCTTGTTGCCAGTCAGCACCACCTGCTGGCCCTGGGCCCACTGCTTCCAGGCGAACGGTCCGGTGCCGTTGGGCTTCTTACCCACCGTCCCGGCCGCGATGTCCTTCTTCGACTCGATCGACGCGTTCACCGCCGAGAGCGAGTACAGCAGTGCCGCCGACGGCGCGCTCAGGTGCAGCACGACGCTGGTGTCCGACGGGGTCTCGACGCTCTTGATGGCCAGCAGGTTGGAGCGGCCCACGGCGGCGGTCTTCTCGTCCAGGATCCGCTCGATGGAGGCCTTGACGTCGGCGGCGGTGAACGCCGATCCGTCCTGCCATTTCACGCCGTCGCGCAGGGTGAAGGTGACGGACTTGCCGTCGGCCGCGGTCGTCCATTTGGTGGCCAGGTCGCCGATGAGCTTGCCCGAGCTGTCGGTGGTGACCAGCTGCGAATAGACCAGGTCGAGCGTCTCCACCGTCTGGAACGCCGTCGCGACTTGCGGATCGAGCTTGTCGATGTCACCGGTGCGGGCCACCACGAACGTGCCACCGCCGCTCTTCTTGTCGTCCTTGCCGGAGCCACTGGGCGAGCAAGCGACGAGCGCGGCGGCGACGATGGTGCCGGCGATGCCCAAGGCAACGGCGCGGCGGCCCGGCCCGCGACGGATGGTGCGTGCTGCCATGTCCGACCTCCGAACGGCGTTTTCGGCGAGGGTAACCGTTGACCCAGATGACAGACAATACGTTAACGATTAACCTCAGTCCGTGCCGGAGCCGACGTTGCTCAGCGAGGGGCCGCTGGCGACGGTCGTGACAGAGTTGCTCGGCGCCGCGGACGACGCAACCAGCGCGCCGCCGGGTGCGCTGCGCGCGCTGGCTGGCGCCGACCAGTTGAACGACGCTTGGAGCGACGCGTGAAACTGACCGTCATCGGCATGATCAGCGGCACGTCATACGACGCCGTCGATGCGGCCGTGGCCGAACTCGATCTGGCCGGGGACGAGGTGCGGTGCCACCCGCTCGGCCTGCACAGCGCGGACATCCCCGACGCCTTGCGGGCTCGCATCGCGGCGGCGTTGCCACCGCGGTCGACGACGATGGAGGAGATCTGCCGGCTCGACACCGAGCTCGGCCAGTTGTTCGGCTCGGTCGCGGCCGCGGCCAACGAACAGGTGGCGCGCGGCGCGGCAGAGCTCGTCGTCTCTCACGGCCAGACCGTCTACCACTGGGTCGACGGAACCCACGCCCTTGGGACGCTGCAGCTCGGGGCAGCCGCCTGGATCGCCGACGCGACCGGCCTGAACACCATCTCGGACCTGCGCTCGCGTGACATCACGCGCGGTGGTCACGGCGCTCCCCTGGCCTCGACGCTCGACGCGCTGCTGGTGCTGGCGGACCCGGCGCGGCGCGGATCGCTGAACCTGGGCGGCATCGCCAACATCACCGTCCGCGACCCGGCCGGTGACGTGATTGCCTACGACCTCGGCCCGGCCAGCGCGCTGTTGGACAGCGCGGTTAGTGCGGCGACCGACGGGGCCGAGCGGATGGACACCGACGGGGTGCGGGCCGCGCGTGGACGGGTCGACGATGCGGCGCTGCTCCGCTTGCGGGCCGAGCCCTACTACGAGCTGGCGCCGCCGAAGTCGACCGGCAAGGAGCTCTTCCACGGCGACTACGTCCGCGCCACCGTCGGCGACAGGGCGTTGAGTACCGACGACCTGCTGGCGACGCTGACGGAGCTCACAGCCGGGCTGGTCGCCGTCGCCTGTCAGGCGCATCGTCTCGACGAACTGGTCGTGGCCGGTGGCGGGGTCCGCAATCCCACTCTCATGCGCCGCATCGCCGAGCTGTGCGCGCCGGTCACCGTGCGCACGATCGACGAGTTCGGACTGCCGGCACAGGCCAAGGAGGCCTACTTGTTCGCGCTGCTCGGCTATCTCTCGGTGCACGGCCTACCGGGAACGATTGCCTCGGCCACCGGCGCGCGGGAAGCGTCGATCCTGGGCTCGATCACGCCGGGCCGAGCGCCACTTCGGCTGCCTGAGCCCGCGGCGGTGCAACCGCGCCGGCTGCGCATCGTGTGAGCACGCTGCGGACGGCGACCCCCGAGGATCTGCCCGGGTTGGTCGCGGTGTTCATTGGCGCATGGCAGGCCGGCTACCGCGGCGTCGTGCCGGACGAGATCCTCGACGCGCTGGAGCCGGCCGAGGTGCTGGCCGAGCTGCGTACGAACGCGGCTGACGGCACGACAACGGTGGCCGTCGACGACGCGGGCCAGGTCGTCGGCTTCGCCCGCTTCGGCAGCGACGGCGACGAGGGTTACCTGGCCTCGCTGTACGTCCACCCGGCCGGAGCCGGAGCCGGTCTGGGCCGACGCCTGCTCGAGCATGCGCTCGGGCAGCTGCGCGGTCGCGATGTCACCCTGTGGGTCTTCGCCGGCAACGCCCGGGCCCGCCGCCTATACGAACGGGCGGGCTTTCGGCTCGACGGGCGACAACTCACCGACCCGCGCTGGGCCGCGGTGCAGGTGGGCTACTGCCGCAGCGCCACTCCGGAGCGATCCCGCGCTACGGGATGAGCAACGAACGGGTGGCTTCGCGCCGGTCGCGCGGCTCATCCGGATCGGGCCGTGTGACCGTCGGGCCTACCGGGGCGATCACGGTCCGGTCGCGGCCCTCGTCCTTCGCCTGGTAGAGGGCCAGGTCGGCGCGGGCGATCAGCTCGTCACCGGTCTCGGTGTGGTCCCAGGTGGCCAGCCCGGCCGAGAAGCTCTGACCGAGTGGTGTCGTGGCCCGCAGGCGGCCCAGAATCTCGACCGCGGTCCGGTCCGTCGTTGCCGGCAGCAGCAGGATGAATTCCTCGCCACCGAAACGGGCGAGCAGATCGCTTTGACGGGTCTGCGCGAGCCAGGCGGCGCCGACGGCCTTGAGCAGTCGGTCGCCGGCGGGGTGGCCGTACTGGTCGTTGAACAACTTGAAGTGGTCGAGGTCGAGCATGGCGATCGAGAGCCGACCTCGACTCCGGCGCGCGCTTTCCATTGCGCTCGGCAGCTTGAACGTCCAGGCCCGCCGGTTCGGCAGCCCGGTCAGCTCGTCCACCTGGGTCAGGTCCTTCAATTGTTGGGTCTGGCGCTCGACTTCGCGGAACAGTTGGGTCATCCGGGTGATGACGAGCAGGAACAGGCTCATGGAGCCCACGGCGATGGCGATGCCGTCCTGGACGTTGTGGCGTACGACCTCGAGGACAAGCAGGGCCGGCGCGATCAGGGACACGGTGGCCAGGACGACCAGCATCGTCGGGCTCAGCCGCGACCTCCGCGCGCTGCCGGAGTCGGTCAGGCTGCGAACGGATGGATGCAGGGCCGCCACCCCGAACAGGCAGTAGCCGACGAGGAAGATCATCGACAGCAAGGCAGAGGAATGCACCCCGGGCGCGAGCCCGAGCTGGCTGATCGTGGCCCAAGCCATGTCACCGGCGAGGAAGGTGGCCACGGCCGACGCGAGCACCCGATAGGCCGCCCCCCGCGCGCCGGAGCCGATCAGCAGCCGGAGGATCATCGCGAGGACGACGACGTCGCCGATCGGGTAAGCGACGACGACGACCTGGCCGAGCGGGGAGAAGGACGGGTCGCCGAGGGACGGGCGGATGATGAACACCCACACGAGCAAGCCCAGACCGGTCGAGATCGTCATCGCGTCTACGAGGCTGGCCGATTCCCGGCGGGCCGTGCGCGACACGATCAAGACGAGCAACCCGGCGACGACGGCGGGATAGAGGCTGAGATAGAGGACGTCGACCACGGACGGCGACGGAAGGTTGCGGCCGCCTCGGGACAAGTAGGCCTCGAGCCCGATGCCGCTGGAATTCAGGAACACGCCGACGGCGAACAGATACCAGGCCAGCCTGGCTCGGGGACGATTCACCCGAACCCCGACAACGACGGCTGCGGTCGCCGACCATCCGACCGCTACCTGCCAGCAGACGGCGAGCCCGCTCGAATCAGGCATCAGGAAGAATGCGCCGACTGCGAGCGTCATGGCAGCCCCATAGGCCTGCCACGGTCGAAGTCGCATGCCGGGAACATCGGCAGCCTGGCTACGGATCTGAGCGATTCCCGCTACGGTCCGGCGGGACGGGGCTGACCCTGGGATCGGCCAGATCAGGCCACTGCTCGACGCGCCAGGCGGCGTCCCAGAACATCCACTCGTAGCGGGACGTCATCGCGAAATGGCTACGGGCCGCACGGTCGTCCGAGCCGCTGAGGTCTGGGCCGACGATGTCGGCGAGTGCGAGCACTTCGGCCACAGTGGCCGCGAATTCGTCGCCCGCGTAGGTGTCCACCCAGCGTTGGTAACGCGCGTCCGGCGACCCCTGCCCGACAAGCCCTTCTCCCACGCGAGCGTAGATCCAGTAGCAGGGCAGGACAGCGGCCAGGCCTTCGGCGAAGCTGCCGCCATAAACCGTGGCCAGCAGGTAGCTGGTGTAGCTCAGGGTCGTGGGGGACACGGGGATCTGATCAAGCTCGGCCGGGTCGAGTCCGAGCTGCGGCAGCAAGGTGGCGTGCAGCGCGAGCTCGACGTCGACGGTCTCCGCCGCGTGCCGCGCGAACATTCCGGCCGCCGCATGGGTCGGAGCCTTCGCGCCGACCACCGCGAGCGCGCGGGCGTAGTCGCGCAGGTAATGCGCGTCCTGGGCGAGGTAGTAGGCGAACCGATCAGCCGGGAGCGTTCCGTCGGTCAAACCCGTGACGAAGGGATGGCGCAGGATCGCCCGGTACGTCGGCACGGCGTCCGCCCACAGGGTCTCGGTCCAGCTCTGCCCCACATCGGGCGATGATTCCAGACCCCCAAAACCAGTCATACCGTTGCGATACCGTCGACCCCGTGAGCGTCGAATCTCCTGCCGGGCCGCAGACCGTCACCGCCGACACCAAGCTGGACGCCCGCGTGCTGTCGATCGCCGGGGTGGTCGTGCTGGGCGCGATCATGTCGATCTTGGACATCACCGTGGTCAGTGTCGCGCTCCCCACGTTCCAGAACGTGTTCCACACCAGCTACGCGAACGTGGCCTGGACGATGACCGGCTACACCCTGGCGCTGGCAACCGTCATCCCGCTGTCGGGCTGGGCCGCGGACCGCTTCGGCACCAAGCGGCTGTACATGACCGCGCTGATCCTGTTCGTGCTCGGCTCGGCGTTGTGCAGCACCGCGTGGAACATCGGCTCGCTGATCACGTTCCGGGTGTTGCAGGGGCTGGGCGGCGGCATGCTGATGCCGGTCGGCATGACGATCATGACCCGCGCGGCCGGGCCGGAACGCATCGGCCGGGTGATGGCCGTGCTCGGCGTGCCGATGCTGCTCGGGCCGATCGCGGGCCCGATCCTGGGCGGCTGGCTGATCGACACGGCCAGCTGGCACTGGATCTTCCTGATCAACGTGCCGATCGGCGCGTGCGCGTTGATCTACGCGTTCCTGGTCCTGCCGAAGGACACCCCGAGCCCGTCCGAATCATTCGACTTCATCGGCATGCTGCTGCTCTCCCCCGGCCTGGCCCTGTTCCTGTTCGGCGTTTCCTCGATTCCGGCCGAGGGGACGGTCGCGGCCGCTCGGGTGCTGATTCCCGGCGCGATCGGCCTGCTGCTGGTCATCGGATTCGTGCTGCACGCATTCCGCCCCGAGCACCCGCTGATCGACCTGCGGTTGTTCAAGAACCGGCAGCTGACGATCTCGACGATCGCCATGTTCTTGTTCGCGATCGCGTTCTTCGGTGCCGCGCTGCTCATCCCCAGCTATTTCTTGCAGGTCCGCGGTGAGAACACCCTCCACGCGGGCCTGCTGGTGGCGCCGCAAGGCATCGGGGCCATGGTGACGATGCCGATCGCCGGGCTGCTGGCCGACAAGATCGCAATCAGCAAGATCGTGGTGCCCGGGCTGTCGCTCATTACCGCGGGCATGGCCGTGCTGACTCAGGTCGACGCCCACACTTCCTACGGGCTGATCCTGGGCGTGCTGTTCGTGATGGGTCTGGGTATGGGCGCCACCATGATGCCGCTGTTCACCGCGTCGCTGCAGACCCTGAAAGGCCCGACCATCGCTCGCGGCTCGACGCTGATGAACATCATGCAGCAGATCGCCAGTTCCATCGGTGCGGCGGTCATGTCGGTCGTGCTGACGAACCAGGAGAAGAACTCGCCGTTCGCCCTGCCGGCGATCGCGTCCCGGAGCAACAAGGCTATTGCCGACAAGCTATCCCCGGCCCAGCTCGCCCAGGGCTTCGCGGACACGGCTCACGGCTTTGCGACCACCTTCACGGTCGCGCTGATCCTGATTGCGATCACCCTGGTGCCCGCGCTGCTGCTGCCGCGCCGCAAGATCACCCCACCAGATGCCGCGACCGCCGCTGAGCAAGGCACCGTCCCGGTCGCGATGCACTGAGCGCTGCTCGCTCAAGCCCCCGGACAGCCGTCGGATAGCGCCTGACCCGGTTCTCCGAAGCCGGTGTGCCGCCAAGTTTCTCGTCCGTTTGGCTCAAGTTGTCGGTGCCGGCACCGATGAGGCAGGCAAGCCACGGGGGCTGACCAGGACAAGAGGCGGCCGCAAGTGACTTCCATGGGCGATAAGGGCGGTGCAGCCCGGCCGCTCCTGGAGTCACGCCCGCTTGCGCTGTCGGCGTCCACTCGCTCATTTGCCATCTGGTGCGCGGCCGCGGCGGTAACGACGGCGATCTTGGGCGTTTGGTTCGGCTACGAATTGGGCGGTCCGACGGTTTCGCGGAATGTGTCGAATGTGTCGCTCAGCGTCGCGGCGCTCGCCGCGGCAGCGGGCTGCATCGCAAAGTCACGGTTGGTCAGTGGGCGCTTTCGGTGGGCGTGGCTGCTGATCGGATGTTCGATGCTCTCGTGGGGGCTCGGACAAGTGGTGTGGACGTGGTACGAGTCGATCCTCGGACATGCCGTGCCGTTCCCGTCGCTGGCCGACGTCGGCTACCTCGGATTGGCGCCCCTGACGGCGGCCGGCCTGCTGATGCTGCCGATGACGGCGCAGAGTCGGGCTGGCCGGATTCGTAGCGTTCTCGACGGACTCATGATCGCCTGCTCGTTGCTGTTGATCAGTTGGTTCCTGGTGCTGGGGCCACTGATCGATGCCGGCGCCGACCGTCCCATCGCGCTGGTTATCAGTCTTGCCTACCCAATCAGCGATGTCGTCGTGGTGACCATCGTGCTGTTCATGCTGGCGCGGGTGCGTCGCACCCGCACCGTCCCGATGCCACTGGCCCTTGTTGGATTCGGGTTGGTCACCTTCGCCGTGTCCGACAGCGGCTTCGCCTATCTGACGCTTACGAACAGCTACGCGTCGGGCAACGAAATCGACTTGGGCTGGCTCGCGGGCTTCCTGCTGATCATGCTCGCTGCGCTCAAGCCGGCCCGGCCGATGCCGGAGCGGGAATCCGGGCCGGTCGGCGACCGCCCGCTCGTTGTGCTGCTCCCGTATCTCGCGGTGCTGGGCGCCGTCGGCACCAGCATGGTGGAACTGCTGCGGTCCGGGCAGGTAGACGCCTTCGTGTCCTGGGACCGTTCGGCCCTGATTCTGTTGATCGTCGGGCGCCAGATCCTCACGCTGATGGAGAACCGGTCGCTCACCCGGCATCTGGAAACCCGGGTGCACGACCGCACGGCGGAGTTGCGGGCGAGTGAGCAGCGCTTTCAGGCATTGGTTCAGCACAGCTCAGACGTGGTGACGATGGTTGATGCCAATGCCATCGTCGTGTACCAGAGCGAATCGATCGAGCGGGTGTTCGGCTACGACGCCGCCGCGCTGACCGGGCAGTCGCTGGCGGCACTGCTGGACCCGCGTGAGGCGGCGCGGCTGCGTGAGGCGCTGGACAGCGTCAGCCATCGTCCATACGGGACGCTGACCCTCGAAATCGACATCCCCCACCGGACGGGTCGGCTGTGTCAGGCCGAAGTGACGATCACCAACCTGCTCAGCGACGCGAATGTCGGCACCTTGGTGCTCAACACTCGGGACGTCAGTGAGCGCAAGCAGTTGGAAACCCAGTTGGTGCACGAAGCGTTCCACGACGGGCTGACGAACCTGGCCAACCGGGCCCTGTTCAAGGACCGCGTCGACCAAGCCATGCTCCGCCGACACAGCATCGAGGAAAGGGCCACCGTCCTGTTCCTCGACCTCGACGGATTCAAGGAAGTCAACGACAGTCTCGGCCATGCGTCCGGCGACCAACTACTGATTCAGCTCGCGGAGCGGCTGCGGGCATCGGTCCGTCCCGACGACACGGTCGCCCGGTTCGGCGGTGACGAATTCGCCGTCCTCATCCAACCGCTCGGCCTCGACCCCGACCACGAGCCGATTGCGGTGGCCGCGCGGATTCTCGACTCCATCCGGGAGCCGTTCCTGATCGACAATCAGGAACTGCACGTACGGGCGAGCATCGGTATCGCCGATGCCGGCGGGGACGCAGAAGACGCCGATCAACTCATGCGCAATGCCGATCTGGCCATGTACCGCGCCAAAGCGACCGGGGAGGGCGGCTACGCCGAGTACCACCCGCACATGCACACGGCGCTGGTCGAGCGCTTGCAACTCGAAGCCGAGATGCGTCGCGGCCTGGAACTCGGCGAGTTCGAGCTGCATTACCAGCCAACCATCGACATGGAGACCGGGGTCATCATCGGGTTCGAGGCGTTGGCACGTTGGCAGCACCCGACCCGCGGACTTGTCCATCCGGCTGATTTCATTCCGCTGGCCGAGGCCACCGGGTTGATCCGGCCCCTCGGCGAATGGGTGCTGAAGGAGGCGTGCCGGCAAGCGGTGGTGTTCGGCGCCGGTTACAAGCGAGCACTGACGATGAGCGTGAACGTCTCGGGCCGACAGCTCGAGCAGCATGACCTGCTCACAATCGTTGCCACCGCGCTCGCCGAAACTGGGCTGCCGCCCGGGCAGCTCTGCCTGGAGATGACCGAGAGCGTCCTCATGGAGGACACCGAGGAAATCCTGGCCTTGCTTACGTCCCTGAAGGACATGGGGGTTCGGCTGGCGATCGACGACTTCGGAACCGGGTATTCCTCGCTGAGCTACCTACATCGGTTCCCCTTCGACACGCTGAAGATCGACCGCTCTTTCGTGGAACGGCTCAGCGATACCACTGACCAGGCGGCGCTGGCTCGCACGATCGTCCAACTCGGCCGGGGCTTGGGTGTCACCACTGTGGCCGAAGGCCTCGAGCAGTACGACCAGTTCCTGGCGTTGCGCCGGATGGGCTGTGACGTCGGGCAGGGCTACTACTTCTCGATCCCGCTGCCGGCTGCCGCCGCCGAACAACTGCTGGTGGACAGCAAACCGCTCAAGGGCGCGGTGGATCCGCTCCTGCACGCCTGACCCGCAGCGCGCGCGGTTGCAGACCCGACCAATCCTGGGAGATCCGGCATGACGAAAGCCCTCGAATCGTACGAAGCACGGTTGAGCCTCCCATCGTTCTGGCCGCAAGCCCTTCATCCCCGCGCCCTCGCACAGGTCGACGTACCGACGCCCTATCTGCTGTGCGACCTGGGAACGATCGCCGACCGCTATCGACGGCTCAACGAGACGCTTCCGGATGTGCGGGTCTTCTACGCCATGAAATGCAACTCCACCCAGCGGGTCTTGCAGACATTGGCCGCTCTCGGTTCGGGCTTCGAGGTGGCCTCGGTTGGTGAGCTCGCGATGCTCCAGCAGATCGGCGTCGACCCAGCTGACGTGCTGTTCAGCAACCCGATCAAGCCGCCGGCCGCCATCGCGTCCGCCGCGGCTGCCGGCCTGTGGCGTTTCAGCTTCGACTCCGAGGGTGAGCTGCGCAAGCTGGCTGAGCACGCGCCCGGCAGCGCCGTGTACATCCGACTGCGCGTCGACGACAGCACCAGCATGTTCCCGCTGTCGCGCAAGTTCGGCGCCGAAGCTCATGAAGCGCGGGCGCTGCTGTCGCTAGCCCGGCGCCTCGGTCTGCGACCGTACGGGATCACGTTTCACGTGGGTTCGCAGTGCGCCGCCACGAGCACGTGGCGGCAGGCCATCGCCGCCGTGGGCCGGCTCATGGCCAGACTGGACGACGACGGAATTCGACTGGAAATGCTGAACATCGGGGGCGGCTTTCCGGCTCGGTATGGCGAGCGGATCCCGTCGATCGAACAGATCGCCGATGCAATCTGGCCAGCTGTCGAGGAACTCTTGCCTTACCGGCCGGCTCTGCTCGCCGCCGAGCCCGGTCGTTACCTCGTCGCCGAGAGCAGTGTGTTGGTCGCCAGTGTGCTCGGCCGCGAGGTCCGGGCCGGCGAGAACTGGATCTACCTCGACGTCGGCGCCTACAACGGAATGATGGAGACTCAGCAGACCGTCAACGAGTGGCGCTTCCCGTTATGGACGTCCCGGCTCGACCACGCCTCCGTTGCCCATTTGCCGTTCACGGTCACCGGACCGAGTTGCGACAGCTCCGACACCATGTTCTACGGCGCCGCCCTGCCGTCCACCATCGATATCGGCGATCACCTGTACATCGGCACGGCGGGCGCCTACACGCTGAGCTACGCGTCCACGTTCAACGGTTTTCCGGTGCCGACCCCCCTGTTCGTAGGCGCAACCTGATGGAGGCTGCGGCCACGAACAGCCTTCCTCGGCTGATGGTCGCCGGTCTCATCGACTCCTTCGGGCTGGCGCTCGGGTGGACGGTCTTCACCCTGCTCGCCATTGCCAACGGCGGCTTGGCCGCAGCGGGACTTTACAACGCCGCGATGTTCGTCGGCGTGATGTTGTCCGCGCCGGTCACCGGCTGGCTGGCCAGCCACCTACCCGGCCGGACTCTGCTGAGGACGACGGCAGGCGTCGAGATCGTCCTGCGCGTCGCTACGTTGGCGGCCCTGCTGGCGGGTTGGTCGGCGCCGATCATCGTCGCATTCATCGTCGCGATGAACATCGTGGCGTGGGCGGGCTACGCCGGCATGCGTGCGGAGGTCGCGGCCGCCGACTCGAGTCCGCGTGCGATGACGCACTACGCCATGTCGATCGCCGCGATAGAAGCATTCGGTGCCGGCGTCGCGGCGCTGCTACCTACTAGCTCGCAGGGAACCCTCCACGATGCGCTGCTCTGGCTGGTGCTCACCGTGTATGCCGGCAGCCTGCTACCGACGTTCGGGTGTGCCCGTCGCTCGCGGGTGCCGAGCACCCGGACGGTGCATCACCACGCTGCGATCAGCCAGACTGCAAGCGGACCAAGGCCCGCGTTGGGGGTGGTGGCCCACCGGGCCGTGGCCGGTTTGCGCGCCGCGCATCTTCGCGGCCAGATCGCTCCATTGCTTGCGGGCGCAGCGATCATGTTGATCGCGTCTGGTCCGACGCGACTCGCCGTGGCACTCGGGGTTGAGCTACACGGTCAGTTGTCCGTTGTCGTATCTACCGCCGCGTTCACCGTTGGCTGCTTGTTCTCCTCGCTGGCCGTCGGCCGAGTTGCCCGCTTGCAACTGCCGGCAAAGCTCATCTGGCCCGCGTGGGGGGTGGGGATGCTGATCGGTTGGGTGATAGCACCGTGGCACATCACCGGCCTGCTCGTCGCCCAATTCCTGGCCGGGTTGAGCCTCACGGCGTTCGAAGGCGCGATGGATGCGCACGTTGCCGGTAACGCAGGTACCGGTGAAGTGACGGCAGCGCTGGCGTGGAGCGCCGCGGCGCGCGCACTTGGTAGTGCGGCCGCTGTCCGGATATTGCCCATGCTCGTCGTAGCGGCGCAGATCGGTCAGCTGAGTGCAGTAGCGGCCGGAACCCTTGTCGTGGGTGGCGCGGCCGCGTGGGCCGTCACAACCAGACACCGCCATCCGCGCTACGTCGGTCGTCATGGCGCCTTACGGGTCGGCGCCAACGCCTACCCGCCAGCATGCGATTCTCCACCGGTCATGCCGGACCCGGGCTCATCGGATACCCGAGCACTCGAAGCGCCCGGTCTCGTCAGCGCTGGCCTTGAAGGCCCCTGAGCGCGACAGCCACGGTGGCCGCGACTGGCACGCGTCACAGGGCCCTAGGCCGAGGTAGCGGCGAAGGTTCGGCGCCGGAGCAGGGTGAGCGCGCTGGCCAAAGCGAGCGCGGCCAATACCGTCGCCGCGCCGTACCCGGACCGTAGGGCTGGGTCGAAGCCGTGCGCGCTCCGTCCGGCGAAGACGGAGGCGACCACCGCGAGTCCGACCGCTCCGCCGAGTTGCTGCATGGTCTGCAGCAGCCCGGAGGCCGATCCGGTGTGCTCCGGCTCGACGCCATTGAGGGCCAGGACCGTGATCGGCATGAAGCTCGCGCCCATGCCCAAGCCCATCAGCAGCAGGGACGGAAACACACCGGCGGCATAGCTGGTGGAGTCGTGGACGCCGACCAGCAGGCCCATTGCCACGAACACACTCGCGGTACCGGCGGCGATCAGCGGAGCCGGTCCGAATCGCGCGACCAAGCGCGGGGCCAGGCGCGACATGGCGAACACGCCCAGTGGCGCGGGCAGGAACGCCACGCCGGTCCGAAGCGGACTGTAGCCGAACTGGTGGGCCAGCAGTTGCACGGTGAGGAAGAAGGTCGCGAGCATGCCGCCGTAGACGGCGGCCATCGCGACCAGCCCGGCGATCCGCTGCCGACTGCGCAGCAACGCGGGCCGCAGCAACGGGTGCGGGTGGCGCCGCTCGGTGACCGACAGCACCACCAGCAGCGCGGCGCCGAGGACGAAACCGCCGACGGTGCGTGCGCTGCCCCAGCCGTGTTCGGGTGCGTTGATCACGGTCCACACGATGGACACCGCGGCGGAGGTCGCGGAAGCCGCGCCGACGAAGTCGAATCGACCGTGGCGCCGTGCTGTCTCGGTGACCAACCCCGGTACGAGGAGCAGAACGGCCAGACCGATCGGCACGTTGACGAACATCGTCCAGCGCCAGGAGACCAGATCGGTTAGCGTGCCGCCGAGAATCAAGCCGAGTGCCGCCCCTCCGGAGGAGATGACGGCGAACGCGGCCAGGGCACGGTTGCGGGCCGCCTCGTTCGGTGCGTTGGTGGCGATCAGGGCCAGCACGGACGGCGCGGACAACGCGGCACCGACGCCCTGAAGCGCCCGCGAGGTGACCAGTTCCCACGGCGCCTGGGCGAACCCGCCGGCGAAGGAGGCGAGGGTGAACACGCTCAAGCCGGTCATGAACACCCGGCGCCGGCCGAGGACGTCTCCGAGGCGGCCGCCGAGGAGCAATAGGCCACCGAACGCCAGGCTGTAGGCGTTGAGGACCCACGACAGGGAGGCAGAGCCGAAATGCAGGTCGGTGGCGATGTGCGGCAGCGCGACGTTCACGATCGTCGCGTCCAGCACGAGCATGAGTTGACCGACGAGCACGACCCACATCCCGATCGCCGGATTGCGGCGCGCGGGCCCCGTCGGAGCGGGCCGGGTTTGCAGCATTGAAGTCATCTGGGTGTGGTCCTCTTCTGGCCTGCGTGCGTTTGGCCGCGAGCCGACGTAGACTGATGTGGAGAGGTTCTCCGCTTCCAGAGCCACGATACGGAGACACTCTCCACTTAGCAAATTCATTTGTGGAGCCAGGAGGCGAGCCGGTGCGGGCGGACGCGGCGCGCAATCGCGACAAGATCGTCGAGGCTGCTCGGGTGGCGTTCCGGACGCGGGGCTACGACGCCCCCCTGGACGACATCGTCAAGGCGGCCGGCGTCGGGGCGGGAACCCTGTACCGCCATTTCCCGACGCGCGAGTCCCTGGTCGACGCGGTGATGCAGGCATGGTCCGAGGGGGTCAACGACGCGGTCGGCAAGGTCCTCGCCGAGGGCGGCTCGTCTCGCGAACTCCTGCTGCGCTGGTTCGAGCAGTACGTCGAGCTGATCTCGGTACACAAGGGCGGACCGGCCAGGATCACGCTGGCGATGGAGGACGACAACTCGCCCATGCGCACCAAGTGTCAGACGCTGCGGGCCGCCAATGCACAGATCATCGAGCAACTCGGAGACGATCTGCGGCCCGGCGTCGACTCACTCCAGTTCGCCCGCCTCGTCGGCGGCATCGCCAGCGTCGTCGACCAGGGCAACCTGCCCGCCACCTCCGTCGGGCCGATGCTCGAGGTCGTCGTCGACGGCCTGCTCGTCTAAATCTCTGCTCCGGATCGTTGACGCCTCCCGCTGCGATAAGGTAGAAAACCAGTTAGTTAAATAACCAATCGGTTTTCAACGAAGGGATCCGCCATGACAACCACTGAGATGAGGCTCGAGCTCATCCACCTGCCCGTCAGCGACGTCGACCACGCCCGCGACTTCTATGTCGAGCAGTGCGGCTGGCAGCTGCTCACCGACCACGTCCAGCTCGACGACATGCGGATCGTGCAGATCTGCCCGCCGGGCTCCGGCTGCGCCATCCTGCTGGGCCGCAACATCCCGGAGATCAGCGACATGCCGGTCGGCGTCCAGAAGGGGCTGCACCTGGTCGTCGCCGACATGGAGCAGGCGACCAAGGACCTGAGCGGCCGCGGTGTCGAGCTCGGCGAGGTCCAGGACCTCGGCGGCTGCCTGTTCTGCCGCTTCGAGGACCCGGACGGCAACTCGTGGCTGTTGCAGCAATGGCCCGAGGGCGGCTTCCCGCACGAGGACCTGGCCGGCGCGTGAGCACACTAACTCTCGACGCCAACCCGGCCGGCGCCCGTGATCCGCTGAGTCTGGTGTTCGCTGCGCTCGCCGACCCGACCCGGCGGGCGATGCTCACCCGGCTGCGGCGCGGGCCGGCGACGGTGAGCGAGATCGGCGAGCCCTTCGACATGACCGGCCCGGCGGTGTCCAAGCACCTGCGCGTGCTCGAGCGCGCCGGGCTGGTCGCTCGCGGGCGGGTGGCGCAGTCCCGGCCAGCCACCCTGAGAGCCGAGCCGATGAAACAGGTCGCGGAGTGGGCGGAAGGGTTCCGCCAGTTCTGGGACCAGCGCTTCGAGCGGCTCGACGACTACCTCCAGACGATGCCCGACGACCCGAAGGACCACGCATGAGGATCTGGGCCGACACGTTCAACGTGACCACCCCAGACGACGCGTCGATCGTCGTGCGCCGGGACTTCGACGCACCGCCGGACAAGGTCTGGCGGGCTCTGACCGAGCCGGAACATCTCCGGCGCTGGCTCGGCGACCCGAGCTTCCCGCTGACAATGTGTGAGATGGACGTGCGCGTCGGCGGAACGTACCGCTGGGTGTTCACCCAACCAGACGGCCCGGGCGTGATGGGTGTCCGGGGCACCTTCGACGAGGTCGTTCGGCCACACCGGATCGTCTCCACTGAGCAGTTCGACGAGTTCCCCGGCCCAAGCACCAACACCCTCGTGCTCGACGAGCGGAGCGACGGCCGCACCACGATGATGCTGACCGTGCGCTACGTCGACCGAGAAATGCGCGACGGGTGGATCGCATCTGGCATGACCGAGGGCCTCGGCCGCGGCTACGAGCGGCTCGACGACACACTGGAAGGCATCGCCTGATCCGATGCAGGGTCCAGCGTGCTCGCTACCCGCTCATGGACGAACGTGAATGATCGTTTTTCCGTTGCGTCGCTCGGTCGAGCGGATCCGGGTTGGCCCGCGCTCCGTTTCTGATGGCGCATATCACGGCTGCGAGGACGCACAGCGTCCCTCTTGCGAGCTGGCAGTCACAGAGTCAGTAGCTGAATGTGGTTGCGCCGTCGCCGATCCACTCCCACAGCGGGACGGTCCCGCCGAGCTGGGCGTTCGCGATCAGGCTGTCTTGATCGATCTGTCGAGCGTTGAAGCAGATCGGGCAGACCAGCAGACTGCCGCCGGCGCCTTCGTAGCGCTTCATCAAGTCCTCGATTGACGGGCAGCCGTCGCACGCCACGCCGACGGACACACCATGCGTGGCAAGACGAACCGCCTCTTTGGTGAGGAACATCAGTGTGGATCGGCCGGCCTCGGCCGCGCCCACCGCGACGAGCAGAGCGACCGTCACCTTCTCAGGGTCCTCGAGCCCGGTCGTCAGGCTGATCGCTGCTTTGGTCATCGGGTCACCTCGCTGGTCGCCGGATCGATGACAGCGCGGACGTTGAGCACGGCGTCGACCGGAAAGCCGCCGCAGCGTCCGTGCTCGCGGATGAGCTCCTCGTTGGTGGCGAGGTAGACGCACGTGATCTTGTCCTCGCTGACGTAGCTGTGCAGCCACTGGATGTCGGGTCCGAGTTCACGCAAGACGGTATTGGACTGGTTCGTGATCGCGGCGAGCGCGGTTTGGTCCATCGCGCCGGCGCCCGGCACCGTCCGCTCGATGATGTACCTGTTCATGTTCGTTGCTCCGTTCGTGGTGGCGAGGCGCCGAATTGGCTCCTGAGAAGGAACCTAGAAACTGGGCGCTCGCTCGTCATGAGGCATTCACCCCAGTCGCAACGGTCCAGGCGTCGTGAGCGTCATACGATCTGCACCATGCCCGACTCCGGGGTGCGGCTGAGTGAGGTACTGGTAGCCCTGTCCTCGGCTACCGATCTCGGGCTGGGACAGCCGGCGGAACACATGGTGCGCGCGGCCCGGATCAGCATGCGGATCGGCGGGCGGCTGGGCTTGACCCAAGAGGAGCTGGCTGCGCTGTACGACGTCAGCCTGCTGACGTATGTCGGTTGCCCTATCTACGGCAACGAAGCAGCTGCCCTGTTCGGGGACGACATCGACTTTCGCGCGCGGGCCATCGAAGTGGACCTGGCCGGTATGCCCGCCGCGCTCTTCCTGATGCGCCGCGCCGGCGCCGGGACGTCCCCGATGAATCGGGCGCGGCAAGTGGCGACGGTCATCGGTACAGGTGGACGGGTGATGGTCGAGCAAATGGCCAACCACTGCTCGGCGGCGGGTGAACTCGCTGATCGCTTGGGGTTGAGCCCGGAAGTTCGAGCCGGGGTCGAGCAGTCCTACGCCCGATGGGACGGCAAGGGGGTGCCGACCGGCGTCGGGGGCGACGCATTGGCGCTTTCTGCGCGGATCGCGCACGTGGCCGAGGCCTGCGAGGTCTTCGAGCGCGCAACTGGCCTCGAAGGGGCAGTGGAGATGGTTCGGGCGCGGCAGGGCACGCACTTTGATCCCCAGATCACCGCGGCCGTGCAAAGTGATTCCAGTGCGCTGTTTGCCGGTCTCGACGACGACGCCGCCCGTGAGATCCTCGACGCCGAACCGGTCGAGCGAGCACCGTTGAGCGACGCACGCCTCGACACCGTGCTCGAGGCCATCGGCGACTTCTGCGACCTGCGCTGCCCTTACTTCGCTGGGCACAGCCGCGGAACCGCTGAGCTCGTCGCTGGCGCTCTGACCCAGTTGCGGGTTGCCGATTCGGAGGCGCAGCTCGCCCGGCGGGCCGCGCTGGTGCACGATCTCGGTCGCTTCGGCGTACCGGGGGCGGTATGGGACAAACCCGGGCCACTCAACAGCCGCGAAACCGAACGAATGCGCATCCACGTCTACTACGTCGAGCGGATCTTCGCCCGGCCGGAGCCACTGCACCGGATCGGGCTTCTCGCGGCCACGCACCACGAACGGATGGACGGCGCCGGCTACCACCGAGGACTCAGCGGGCCGATGCTGTCGGTGCCGGCACGGGTGCTCGCCGCGGCCGATGCGTATCACGCGATGACCCAGCCGCGTCCCTATCGACCAGCGCTGAGTGAGGACACCGCCGCCCGCGAACTCAGAACCGAGGCCCGAGACGGACGACTCGACCAACTGGCCGTCGATGCCGTCCTCGTCGCGGCCGGTCAGACGACGAGCCTTCCCCGTCCGCGCACGACGGCCACCCTCACCGCCCGTGAGACCGACGTACTTCGGTTGTTGAGCCAGGGGCTACCGAACAAGAGCATCGCCCGGCGGCTAAACATCACGCCGAAGACCGCCGGCAACCACGTCGAGCACATCTACACCAAACTTGGCGTCGCCAACCGTGCCGCCGCGACCATGCGCGCCCTCCAGGACCGCCTCATCTGACGTCCTAGTCGGCGGCAAGACCGCAATGGTCACGATCTGCCCCGGCCACGGCTACGCGACGACGCGCTCGACGGCATCGCCTGATACAGCTTGCGATCTGCCGCCGGGGCCGTTCCCCTCGCTCGACGAAGTCAGACCGATCGACACCGTTCGCGGGTGGCGCAGTCAGTCCGGAAGGCTGCGCACCCGCGGGCTCCTGTCTGACCCACGCGCCACGGATGGGCGAGCGCTGCTACCGCATCCCGATGCGCTTGGTCGCTCCCGCAGTAGATCTCGTGCCACCCTTCGGCCGACCGAACGCCGACTGCCGGTCGATCGAATCCGTATTCCTCGCACGCTGCAGCGAAGGACTCCGGCTTCGGCTGTGGGCTCTTCGGCTTCGGAGCCGAGCTATCGTCCTCCGTCGAGTCCCAGGTCATGTCCCAAGGCGACTCTTCGATGAGTCCGTGACGCTCGGCCCGAACGCTCTTCCACCAGGCGATGGAGATGACCGCGAACGGGACAGCGGCGGCAACGGTCAGCACGCCCAGCGCCCAACGCTCCGCGACATGGCTCCCGGTGGGTCTGAGGCCGCTGTAGACGAGGAAGGCTGCCGCGGTCACCGGTAACGCGATGGCGGCCGTCCCGAACGCTCGAACCCCACTGACGAAGCGAGACCCGACGTCGCCGAAGTCCCGCTGGGCGACCAACGCCGCTATTGCCGCCGACGTGGTCACCAGTATCAAGACGGCATTGGTGATCTGTTCCGGAGCGGTGTTTGCCTTGTCCGAAGCTGCGGTCGCGGGATAACGCAGCGCCCAGTGGTACCCAACCGAGAGCATCACCGCGAGGATCGCCAGTGACGCGACGAGCATCGTCGTCAGCCACCCGCGGGCCTTAGCTCGCAGGTCGACCTGGACGCGGCACAACGACTCATCCGGCACCTCGATGGCGTGCAGTCCGACCGTGGGCGAATGCCCGACGATTCGGTCCGTCGACAGCCTTCCCTTCACTTCGTTGGGGCGCCCGGCGAGCAGCGTGGCGTTCACAACTTGCACGCCGGGCGGTGCAGTTATCTCGAAGTGGTAGCTCGCGGCCTTCTCAGCACCGGGTACTTGAAACCGGACGCGCGTGGCAGAGAATCCGAGTGACGCCGAAGCGTGCCGAAGAGACTCCTTCAGCGACCATGCGCTGTGGATTCCTGGCCGATACCGGATCGGCTCAGGTGCTTTGCCCTTGAGGATGGGTGTTTGGTAATTCCAGGCAGTCGGCTCGTCGAACGACATCCGCAACAGCCGGTGCGCACCCACGGCCGGGTCAGCGTCGTCGAGGAAGGCGTACAAGGTGAAGTTGCGCCGAAACCGGTTCACCGCAGTAGTGAACAGCGCGTCATCGCGCAACCCGTCGGGCAACGTCAATGGCGCGACACCGGCTTTGCCGTCGAACTGGTCGTAAGCCCTCATGACCTCATCGCGCTCGCCAGCGATGGCGTCGCGCACGAACGCGCGGAGGTCCTCATTCGTGACGACGGCAGGATCAAATGCCGCGGCCGCGGCCAGCAAGATGGACTGATCGAGCTGTTGGGACAGGCGCAGTCCGGGCATGGTGATCGCGTCGTCGTGCTCGTCGCGCAGCTCCAGGTTGACCAGAGTGCGCCGACGCATCATCGACAGCGGAATGAGCCGCAGCCGACGGCCGCTGTCGGAGACGAAAGTCGGGGCGTCGTCCCGGATCGAGAACTCCACGCTGACGGTGCGCGACACGCTGCGATCGCGTTCGAGCGTCACTTTCTCAACTCGACGCAGGACCCAAGCGTGGAACTGCAGCTCGGCCAACAGCAAGCGCCGACCGACCTCGACACAGAACGGCTCCGGAAGCGACCCCGTGGAACCGACACGCAGAGCCAACCGAGTCGGATCCATCGGCCAGATGTCCGATGGACCCGCTCCGGAACCCTCGGCGGCGATCAAGCCAGCACCCCCACGCAGGCCGGACGAGACAACTAGGTGTCGGCCGCCATGATCGCCGTTCTGACGACCAATTCACAAGGCCCTCTGCGGACGCACTTTGCCGCGGTTGCCATTGGCAGTGGTCGTGCCGCGTCACGTTGAACCTAAGTGCGCACCACGACCGTCCGGGCGATCATGTCGGCGAACGTCTGTTTGCGAGGTGTCACTATGGGGGCGAGGAAGCCGAGCAGGAATATCGCGTCGAGGAAGTGCAAGAGCCATCGGCAGATGCACGTGGCGAACATCGGCGCAGTGCCATCTCTGAGATCCACGAGCCGAAGGCCGAGCACACCCTTGCCGATGGTGGCGCCGGTTCGGGACTGCATCCACTGCAGCAGGACGACGGTGATCAGCTCGCCTACGGGCGCGGCGCCCGCGGTGCGAAAGGCGCTCTCGAAGACGATGCCGGCAATCAGCGCGATGAGTCCGTCGAGCACGAAGGCGAGCACACGGCGCCGCCACGGGGCGTAGAGCCACACAGCACTCACCGCCGGGATGACCACCGGCGGGGGCAGCGGCGCGCTCCATTGACCAGTGGGACGGTCGCGGGGTTGGTCGTAGGTCATGTCGATGCTCCGAGCGAGACACGGGCGAAGGTCACTGCACCCCAGGCGGACAACGGTTCTTCGCGCACGAAGGCACCGGAATGCGGCGCGTCCAGCACCATGCCGGCGCCTTCGTAGATGCCGACGTGACCGGGCAGCCCGGTGACGTCCTCACCGAAGGACGCGAAGACGAGATCGCCCGGTTGGGCCTCTACCGGGCTGACTGGTGGATAGGTCTGGTACATGACCTCCGAGCTGTGGGCCATGTGGATTGCGCCGTTCGAGGCGATGCTGAACGCGGCCATGACCAGGCCGGAGCAGTCCAGTCCGGCGATGTGGCAGTCGTTCGTCGCCGCGCCGGAGCTACAGACGCCGACGGTCGGTCCGTCGTAGTTGCCTCCGGCCCAGGCGTAGGGCAGCCCGATCCACTGTCGGGCGACGGCTAGCGCCCCGACACCGATCGTGCCCGTCCCCGAGGTCGGGAACGGAGCTGTCATTTCTTGCACGTATCCCAAGATCACGGCCACGTAGTTCTTCGTCTCGGCGATCTGCGGCATGCCGTTCGCTTGAAGCACGGCGAACGGGCCGGCGTTGTAGCCGGCCAGCATCAGGGAGGTTGGATCGCCGGGGACGTTTCTGACCTGCTCGGCGATGGCGCAGTCGTAGCGGGCCTGCGCGGGAATGGCGTCAGCCGGGTTGAACGGGTCGCCGCCGCCACCCCACAGCGGCCAGGTGGTCGGGAGGAACTGCGAGATCCCTTCGGCCCCGGCCGGACTGACCGCCGTGGGATCGAAGCCACTCTCCTGCCGGATCTGGGCGGCGAGCAGGACCGGGCTGATGCTGGGGCACAGCGTGCCGGCTGAGTCCAGCAGTGGCAGGTACCGGGCCGGTACCGATCCGGATTTGAGGCTCCCGCCCGCCGACGGGTTGGCGCCACCGGTCATCAGCCCGGCCAGGATCGCGGCTCCAGCCAGGCAGCCCACGACCGCAGCGGCGACGCTGGCCGCGCCTGCGGCCATCACCCCGCCGACCCCGATCGCGGCACCCTTCATGGGCCTAGGCGGTCCTTGGGGCCTCGGACCCTGTAGCGCACTGTGCGGTATGCCTAGCAGTCAACAAACGCCGTTGATCTTCAAAGATCATCCGACCACCTCAATTCGGCCCGAGGTCCGGAATGCACGATTGACAGAGCGTACACAAGTACTTACTTTTTTCGCACGAGGCACATTTGGCCGTCAACCGGGACGTCCGGTGCCTGGAAGGAGCTTCCAGTGACCCCCACACCTGGTTTCTCGGGCGCCCTGCGCGACGCAGCAGCCCAACTTGGCAGCTACGTCCACGCGTCGCCGGCGCCGCAAACCCGCACCCAGGCCGACGCCTTCACCGATTGGGTCAACAGCATCACCATCGGCTGGGGACCGTTCAGCAAGTTCTCCGGCCCCGCCGCCACGATCGTCGGTCTCATCGCCCTCGGCGCGCTGCTGTACGGCACGGGCGAACTGATCATCGGCCTGGCCAAGGGAGGTTGGCAGAGCCACGGCCGCAGCGAAACGATCATTGAAGGCCGGCACCAATTGCAACGCGGCATCGTGATCCTGGTCGGCATCCCGCTGCTCTTCGGAGCGATCATCGCCATCTACCAACTCGCGAAGTAGCCGGCCGTGGCCGGCGTAACCGAACGAGTCGGGCCGCCGCAGACCGAAGACCCCAGCCCGCGCGCGATCATCCATCCCGGGCGCCGGATCCTTGCCCTCGTCCTGATCGCGCTGATCGTCGTCTGCGTCGCGTTCGGTGTAGCCGTCAAAGCCGGATTCGTGGGCGAGCCGGCCAAGACACCAACGCTCGACTCCCACGGTCGACCGGCCGCTTCCAGCGGCCCGGTGACGGCCAAGGCCGGCACGGTCGACACGACGGTCCTACCGCCCGTCGCGGGCGCGACCAGGATGGTAGGCGTCGTCCCGGTCGGCTATCGAGACAACGCCGCCGGAGCGGTTGCCGCGGCCACGAACTACCTCACCGCGCTACAAGGCAAACAGATCCTCGACGACCACCGACGCGCCTCGATCATGAGCGCGGTGGCCGACCCGGGTACCAGCGGCGCGCTGGCCGCAGCCATCGAACCGGGCGTGCGGCAGATCAAGGCCGGGCTCGGACTCGACGCCAACGGCGAACCGACCAACGGTGGCGTGCTCACCATGCGGTTGGGGCTCTGGGCCTACCACGTCGACGCCTACCGTCCCGCCGCCGCGACCATCTCGATCTGGTACGAGTCGATCGTCGGCATCGCCATCGCCAACAGCCGCTTTCCGGTGCAGTCCACCTACAGCACGATCGCGGTCAAGCTGGTCTGGGTGCACCACGACTGGAAATGGGCCGGCCAATCCGAGGTGAGCGGGCCGACGCCTTCGGGCGTGGCGAACGGCCCGACCTCGGACATCACCACGCTGCAACGGGTGCTGGCAACCTTCACCGCCTATACCTACGGGGGCACCCGATGACCGCGACCCTCACCGCCGTCCCCATGAACGGCCCGGTGTTTCCGCAGAACCCGCTCAACCCCTGCAATTTCGGCCCGGTCGGCGCGGCGTGCGACGCGGTCAAAGGCGCGATCGGCGCGGGCAAAGCGGTCGCGAACTTCACCGGCGGGATCTGGGAAGTCATGAGCGACCCGGTCGGCGCGCTCACCAAAGCGGCGGCAGCCTTCTTCTCAGCGGCAGCCAAACTGATGAGTACGAGCACCACGGTGGAGATCGACCAGAAGGCGACGCTGCTGGTCTACGGGTCCGTCGCTGCCCTCATGCTGATGGTGGGCGTGGGTGTCGCGGTGAAGAATCTCGGCTGGCGGCTCAATATCGCCAACCAGGTCTGGGCCATTCCCGGCTTCGGCTTGTTCGTCGCGTCGCTGATCGCGGTGCCCATCGCGTTGGCGTTGGTGAATCAGCTCGTCGACCTGGCCGTGACGCCGTTCACCGACATCGGCGGGAGCGGATTCAACTCGCTGTTCGGGCACGTCGAAAAGATTGCCAGCAACAACATCGGCGCGTTCGGGCCGGGCTCAGGGATCGTCGCCGAAATGATCACCGCGGCCGTGTACCTGGTCGCAGGTGTCCTGCTCTGGATCGAACTCGTCCTGCGCGCCGGCATCATCCTCACGATGCTGGTGCTGTACCCGGTGTTCGCACTGGGGCTGATCGATCCGGCTCGTACGCCACTCGGGCAGCCGGCCGGTCGCGCCAGGTTGCACCGCTACTTCGACATCCTCGGCGCGGTGTTCATCGCCAAGTGGGTGATAGCCGTCGTACTCGCGCTGGCCGGCGCGCTGGTCAAGTACGGCGGAGACAAGGGCGCACTCACCGCACTGGGGCTGATCCTGCTGGTGGTGTTCGTGCCGTTCGGGATCTTCGCGTTCCTGCCGGTCGCCGAGGCCGCAGCCATCGCCTCGGGCTTCAGCAGAGCCGCCACCGGCCCATTGCGCAAGATCGGGTCGTCGGCGAAGGCCACCGGGAAGGCCGCAGCCGCAGGCTAGGGCGGCACCTCGAGAGGAGCACACCCCCATGAACGTCACCGGATCCCTCGAGCACGACTTCGCCCGCGGCGGGAAGCCGAGCTTGTGGACGGGCAACCCGCTCGCGCCCATCTGGGGGACGACCCGAGCCCAGCACGCCGTGCTGATCGCTGTTGCCGCGGGTATTCCGCTGACCCGCATCGCCGCTGGCCGCAACCTCGCGCTCTGGCTGGTCATGGCGATGCTGCTACTCGCGGCCGGCGCCGCGCTCAATCTCATCCCCTACACCGGCGCGGCCAACATTGCCGGAGCCGAAAAGCCGAAGCTCGCAGACTGGGTCGACCTGCAGCGCCGCTGGCGCAAGCGTCCCCCGCGCTATGTCTCCGACGGTTCGACCGCGGGCGTCAACGCAACCACCGGGCAGAGCGAGTACGCCACGCCGCCGCCGGAGATCGGCAACATCGACTGGCTGCGGCACAAGAAGACCGACGGCACGGAAATCGGGGTCGTGACGCACCGATCAACCGGACGAACCCTGGCCTGGGTCGAGGTCGTACCGCCCGCGACCGGGCTCAGCGAACCCGACGCCGTGGATCGGGTGTGCACCGCTCTGAACCGGGTGCACCACGAGTTCGCCAACGGCGGATTCGCCGACATGATCGTCCAGCGGACGTCGTGCGACCCGGCCGGAACCCGTCCACCGCATCCGTGGGATCTGCTGGACAGTGCTCCCGATACCCCGGCGATTCTCGACGAGGCGCACCAACGGCAAACGGCCGAACTGGCCGCGCGGCCGGTGTTCCGGTCGTGGTGGGGCATCGTCATCCCCGACACGAGGACCGTCGACGCGGCCATCAAACGCAAGGGCGGCGGCGACGACGGCCTGGTGGCCATCGCGCTCGAAGAGCTCGACGCCCTGTCGGCCGCTCTCATCGCCGCCGGTTACGCGATCATCGGCGAACTCGATCTGAGTGCCCTGATCTCCATGACGCGCGCGACCTACGATCGCTCGGTCACGGTTCTCGCTCCGCAGAGCGAGCAGCAGCTCGACCAGCGTTACGCCTGGCCGATTCAGCGCGACGCCAGCCATCCGGCCTATCTCCGCGCCGACGGCTGCCTGACCTCGGTCTGGGAAGTGGGAATGCCATGGCTGCCCAAGCCGGCCCGCTTCGACGCGAGCCTGCTGACCGGCCAGGGTGACGTGCCGCGCACGTTCGTCCTCATCAAGCGACTCATCCCCACCGACCAGGCCCTGGAACGCGCCGAAAGCGACAGCGTCGTCGCTGCCGCGGTTCAGGAGCACGCCGACCAGCACGGGGAAGACCACGGAGCGCGGGCCCGGATGCAGACCGCCACCGCGCAACGCCGCACTCAGACCCTCGCCCAAGGCGACGTCGGCGTCACCGTCGTGCAGTACCTCATCACCAGCGCCGACGACGAGGACACCCTGCACGACTACGAGCGTCGGTTGAGCCGGGCCGCCGTCGCCACCGGCCGCAACCTCAAGATTCTCTGGAAGGACATGCCGCGCGGCGTCACTGTCGGATGCCCGTTCGGCCAAGGGCTGCGCTAGCCGTGACCACGAGACCGCACAACAACGACGAAGCCCTGCAGGCGCTGCTGCGAGACCGTCTCGACGCGCTGGGTCGAACCCTCGGTCCCAACGCGACCGCCGACGAACTCATCGACGCCATCAACGCGACGCCACCCGTCGAGTCCGGCACCCCCGGTTCACCGACCGGCGCGTGGGCGCGACGGCGGGCGGCGAAGAACGAGCAGCGCTACCAGGCTCTTCGCCGCCGCGCCGCCGCCTCCCGCGTCAGCGTGACCCCCGCTGTGCGCGCGAAGGCGGCCGCACCGCTGCTCAACTCCGGACACACCATGACCGGCCACGACGCGTCGGGGCTGATCCAGGACGCGCACGAGCCCCCTGTCTCCCCCGCCGGACCCGTGCTCGGCACCGAGATCCATTCCGGCACGGCCGTGCGCGTCGACCCCTGGTACTCCTACCTCACCGAGATGCTCTCCCCCAACTTCTTCGTGGTCGGCGTGCAGGGCTCGGGCAAAAGCTTCGCGCTCAAGCTCTACGCCACCCGGCAGGAGCGCGCCGGACGCTACCTCTGTGTCATCGACCCGAAGGACGCCGGCGGTGAAGGCGAGTGGGCCGTCATGGGCCGGGCCCTGGGCTGGACCGTCATTCCCTGGGGAGCGCACAGCCCCACCCGCCTCAACATCCTCGACTTCCAGATCGCGCGGCGATCAGACAACGACGAGGACCTGACCCAGCACGCGCTGCTGGTCTCCATCCTGGCCACCGAACTCGGCCGCAATCTCGACCAGATCGAGACCTATGCCCTGTCCACCGCTCTGGACCGCGTGCACGGCGAGTACCAACGCGCGCTCGCCGACTGGCGACGCGACCATCCCGGCCCGTCCCGCCCGGATCCACCCCGCGTACCCATCGCGTCGGACCTGGCGCAAGCGATCCTGTTCCCGACCGACGACGCTGCTACCCGCATCAACATGCAACCCACCGAACTCGTGCACGCCAGCCGCGCCGTCGGCGTCGCGCTCTACAACTTCCTCAGAACCGAGATCGGCCGCACGGTCGACGCGCCGACCACGCTGGACGCAAACCTCGCCGCCCGGGGCATCGTCTGGGACGTCTCGCAAGTGCCCCGCGAGAGCAGGGCGCTGCCGATCGTCATGACGATCATCAACACGTTCGTGCACAACGCCTGGTGGCATCCAGACGGGCGCAAGCGCATTCTCATCATCGACGAAGCAACCCTGCTGCTGCGACACCTGGGTACCGCACGAGCCCTGGAAGCGTCCGAGAAGACCTCACGTGGCAAGGGAATCTCGCACATGGTCGCGGTACAGCACACCGAGAACATCACCGGCGCCCGCACCGACCCCGACCTCGAAGCCGCCATCGCCGCCGTGATCAACGAGGCCGAGATCGTGGCCGCGCTCCGCCAGGACTCGGGCCAGGCCCACGCGCTGGCCAAGCGCCGATCCCTGCCGAACAGCGCGATCGCCCGCCTGCCGGCGCTGCCGTCGGGAAACATGCTGCTGCTTGTCGGCAGCCGTCCACCGTTCGAGCTTCGGACCACACCGACCGACGCGGAGTGGCAACTCATGAACAGCGACAAACACATGTCCCAGACGCCGGTGCCGCCCAGCCAACTCACCTGGGCCGGCAGCCCGCTGTGACCCTCGCCGGGACGGCGTCGACCGACCATCCGCATTACTTCGCCCTCGTCGCGATTGCTCTGCTGGTCTTCGCCGGGTACGTGCTCTACGCCTACCTCAAGGCGCACGATCACCTGCCGTGGCAGCAGACCCGCGCGTCCGCACCCACGTTCCTGCGCGATCCCTACGCGCGGGCCGCGGACATCCGCCGGCTACTTGCCACCAAGCCGACGCCGGGCCGGATCACCTACGCGCGCGTCGACGACCGCCGGTACCTGCAGACCCGCGACGGCGAGTCGTTGCTCGTGATCGGCGGCGCCGGCAGTGGCAAGACGAACGGTGTCCTGGCGCCCGCGGTGCGCGCGTGGGTCGGTCCCGCGGTCGTCGTCGCCACGAAGGCCGACATCGTGGCCGAGACCGAATTCAGTCGCCCGCACGCGTTCCTCGTCCAGCCGGGGGCAACTGATTCGACGCTGCCCATTCTCGGTTGGAGTCCGCTCGACGCGATCCGCGACGCCCTGCAAGCACATGGCCCGGACGCAGGCTGGGCCGAGTCCGTTCGGACGGCCGACGCCATGACCGCAGGTGGCCCCGAACATGCCGGCGACGGTTTCGCGACGGTGGCCGCGGCGCAGGCGTTGGCGCCGCTGCTGCACGCCGCAGCCGTGACGTCGTCCGCCGACATGGGTGATGTCCTCGCGTGGGTCAAGCGGAGCGAATTCAGCACCCCGCTCACGATGCTGCAGGAACACGCTCTCGTCGAGCAGGCGACATTCGCGCTGACCGGTCTGGTCAACAAGGACCCGCGGACCCGGTCGCGGATCATGACGAACCTCGACGCGGCGATCCACGCCTACGACGACCCGCAAGTGCTGGCCGCGACAACCACGCGCGGTCGGTTTCGCCCGGCCATGCTGCTGGACCCCGCGTACCCCACGTCGACGCTGTACGTGTTGAGCGACCCGCTGACCCAAGCGCGGACCGCGCCCTTCTACCGCGCGCTCCTCGATGAGGTGACTCGGGTTTGGTGCCAACGCGCTGCCGGCCACGCTGCGACCCGCCTGCCCGTCCCGCCCGAGCAGCGCCTTCTGCTCATCTTCGACGACGCGGTCGACATCGCCGCGCTGCCGCACCTGGACGAACTCGCCTCGCACGGCGGCGACCACGGCGTCGCCATCGCACTGGGCCTGCGCGACCTGGCGCCGCTGCGTACGGGGCTGGGCGAACAGATCGCGGACGCCGTCGTCAGGAGCTGCCGAACCCGGGTCATCACCAGCGGCATGAGCGACGCGCCCACGCTCAAACTCGTCAACGACCTGATCGGCCCGGCCGACGTTGCGCCGACTGCGCTGACAACCGAGGCAGCCCCGCCATCCACCGCTCGCCGAGAGGTGCTCACCGTGGCGGAACTCCGCGGCCTGGACCCAGGGCAAGCGGTCGTCGTCACCGGAGCCGAACCACCGATTCGCGCGCGCCTGCTCGACCGAAGCGACTTCGCCGCCGCATCGGACGGCGAGACGGTTGCGGCGGTCGGTCCGTATCCGTCGCCCTTGCCAGAGCGAAGGTGGCCGTTCCAAGCCCGCTAGGTCCCGGCGGCCCGAGGCCGCAGGTCGAGCGTGCAGCGCTCCACGGATGTGGATCACGCCTATTGACATGGAACGTGGAAGTGCGTTTCATGTTGCCCGATCCGAAATTACGCCACAACCGGCGAACGAGGATGTTTATGAACTTCCGCGCTAAAGCCATCGCTGTCGTACTTGCGACAGCTCCCGACGCACCGCCTGCGGACGTCTGATGAGGGTTCGGTTGCAGTCGCCCGTCGTGCTGACGACCCCCCGCCGCAGGCGACACGACAAACGTCGACGGATACTTTCCGTCCTGACCGTGGCGGTCGCTGTTCTCGCCACAGTCTCCGGGCTCAGCGCGGCCGATCCGGGAAGTCGGCCCTCCCCTGCGCTGGCCACCACGCCGCCGCTGGGCACGGGTGCCAGCCCCGATACGAACCGACTTTCGCTCGGCGACACATGGAGCCCGTGGAATCCGGCACCGGGGCAGCTCGGCACCTGGAGCGTCGGCTTCGCGACCGACCAGGTGCTCGGCGAGGGTTACTGCAAGAGCCAGCCCACCGCGCTGCAGCGGATGCCATGCGCCGGAACCACGGCCAAGCGCGTTCTTTCGACCTGGTCGCGACACTACGACGAACCGACGGCGCCGCAGGACGAAGGCGCCGGTGTGTCGGAACAGAACGGACTGGCGTTCACCGACGATCTCAACGGCGCAATGTTCGACGGCTTCGACCTGACGACGAGCACGCGTTTGCGCGACGGGCGGATCCTCACCGCACAGTTCACCGCGGACGTCACCAGCCCGACCGGTCTCGCCGTCCGAATGGGGTCCAGCAACGACGTCGGCCGCACCTGGAAGGACTGGACCGCGACGGTGGTCCAGCCGTCGACGCCGCTCGGCTGGATCCGCGTGCAGCGGACTCTGATGCAGCTCAACGACGGTGTGCTGGTGATGACCGGGTACGGCGCGATCAAGGCCACCGGCGAGGGGGTCAGCCTGGTATTCCAGAGCACTGACGATGCCCGCACCTGGCGCGTTCGGTCGATCGTCCACGGCCCGCGCGGCATCAACGAAATGGCCATGTCCCGCACGTCGGACGGCCAGCTGATCGGGCTGTTCCGCCAGAACGGTTCGCCGTCGGGACTCCTGCAGCTGTACCCGGTACTGCAGGCTTATTCCAACGATGACGGCCGGACGTGGACGAAGCTGACCGAACTGCAGGCGCCGGACGGTCTGCCGAATGCCGGCGCCGACCCAAACGTGATTCTGCTGCCCAACGGGGCGTTGATGGCCTCCTACGGTCGGCCCGACAACACCGTCCTGGTGTCCTGGGACGGCACCGGCCGCACGTGGGACAAGGGCAACACGGTGTTCGCCAACCCAGTGATGAGCACCGACCCGGGCCGCTACCACGGCTCGAGCGGCAACACGACGATCCAGGCGGTCGGCACCAACTTCGCGTTGTACTGGGGCGACACCTGCCACACCGTCTACCTCTGTCGCGAGTACGGCCAGGACACCAAGGTGTTTGTCCGCCGGGTCGATGCACTCAAGGGCGGCGCCGGAAAACTCGACCTGATGACCAAGTACCTGAACGGCTCGGTCAAGCTCGACGGCCAGGTTCTGCCGCCCAGGCCGCACTCCCCCGAGGCCCGGCTCGCCGGCGCCATCGACGGTTCCACCGGCGTGAACGCTGCGGCGTTTCTCAGGCCCGGTACCAATCTCACCATCCGGCTCGACCAGCCCCGCGACCTCAACCGCATCGGCCTGATGCTCGGCAACGGCAGGCCCCAATCGGTGAACATCCAGACGTCGACGGACGGCAAGCACTGGGGCCGGCCGATCGTGAAGATCCGCGACACCGTGGATTACGCGATGCGGTACTACCCGTTCCCGGCAGCTCCCGCGAGGTACGTCCGGGTATCGCCGACAGATCGCCGGCAGACCACCATCACCGAGTTGGAGCTCTACAGCCCCGATACCTGGAGCTTCGAGAACGACGCGCCGAACTCGACCCCCAGCGGCTTCACCGACACCCGCTACGCGACGGTGGCCGACTACCTGTTCCCCGGATGGCATTCCGAGAAGCGGATGACCCTCGTGGACATGGATCCGGAGTCGGAGGCGACTGCCACGCTGCCGACGCCTGACGTCTCGGCCCAGCACGCCTTTTTTGCCTACTCAGGCGAGGGTTATGGCGCCGGCATCATCTGGGACGTCAACGGCAAGGACGCATCGGGCAAGCGGGCGACGGCGTACCGGTTCCTGCTGGCGCCGAACTTCACGACGAAGAAGTTCGACCTGTCCGCCTGGAACGGCACGAGCTGGCAGCTGATCAGCACAGGCGCGATCCCGCAGCCGGCGAACGAGGTCATGTTCCCGGTCTCGATCGACACGACGACCTCGCAGGCGGTGCTCACTGTCAACGGCGTGCCGCTGAGCACCGCGGTGCAGGCGAATCCGGTCGCCGGCTTCGACGGGCTGACCTTCACCACCAACGGCGACAAGGCCGTGAACATGGAGGCCAGCTTCGACGCGATCAACGTCACGCCCCTCGGTGCGCCTGGCGGCCTGCGCGATTGACCCGAGGCTCGGCCGACGAGTGTTTGCCACCGGTTCCGACCAACGAGGAGACCTGCAGTATGGCGATGTCGAAGAAGACACGCAGAGCAGTGCACGGGTGGGGCCCGAGCACGTTGTCCGCCCTGGCCGGCGCCGCGATCGCCGCCGTCGTGCTGAGCAGCGCGTCGTCCGTGGGGACCCGATCGGCTGGGGGTTCACTGCCGTTCTTCGGCCCAGCCACGGCCAGCGGTGCGGGCGCGGAGGTGGACTCGACGGCCTACGGGCTCGGCTCGCAGTGGCATGTGCTCAATTGGGGGCCGGGTCAGCTCGCCGCGATTCCGGCGTCCGGCAGCTACAACACCGTTGATGCCGCTGGCCGCACGGTCAAGCGCATCCTGGTGAGCACACAGGCGAACCCCGACGTCGCTTCGGCCGCGAGCGACAACAACATGTCCTACTCAGCCGATTCCGGGCTGACCTTCCTCAACACCGTCCACCATTCGCCGGCCAGCGCGCTCAATCTTGCGCGGCTGCACGACGGGCAGCTGATGGCGATCGACTTCATCCCCGGAGCGGTGAATTCGGCCCACACGTCAATCACCCTGCGAGTGCGCACCTCGCACGACGGCGAGCACTGGCGACTGACCGACGCACCGCTCGCCGCACCGGCCGGCAAGACGTTCGGGGGTGTGCGGGTGCACCGCCGCATCATCGAACAGGCTGACGGCACGCTCATGGTCCCCGCGTACGGCACGTTCGCCGACTCGTCACGTGGCTATTCGGCGATCCTGCAGTCCACCGACCGCGGCCGATCGTGGAGTTACCGATCGATCCTTCCCGCCAGCAGTACGACGGGAACGAACGAGGTCGGCTGGACATACACCGCCGACGGACGGCTACTCGCCGTGCTGCGGACCGCGTCCACCCCCAACTCACTCGTGTACAGCTACTCCGACGACGACGCCAAGACGTGGTCCGACGCAGTGCCGCTGCTCGGTCCGGACGGCAAGCAGGTGCAAGGCATCTACCCGGACGTGGTGCTGCAACCCAACGGCACGCTCCTGCTCGCCACCGGCCGTCCCGACGTCCGAGTCCTGGTCAGCAAGGACGGCACCGGTCGCAGCTGGCAGGTGCAGGACACCGTGTTCGCCAACTACCCGTCCACCGGAGGCAATGGCCGCTTCGACGGCAGCAGCGGCAACACGACGATGGAGAACGTCGGCCCGAGCCGGACGCTGCTGTTCTTCGACCAGTGCGCCGTCTACGGCTGCAGCGCGTACAACCAACAGTTCGGTGTGGATGCCGAACAGGTCGGGGTGGTGACTCCGGGTGCGGGCCGGATCGATGTGATGAGCCGGCTGCTGGACGGCACCGACACGTTGACCGGCGCCTTCGCCAAGGCTGACAAGCGATTCCCCGAGATGCGGCCGGCCGGCGCGTTCGACGGAAGCTCCGCCTACGGCGCCGAGACCCGCCTGCAAAGCAGCCGTTCCCGCACCGGGCAGATGGTTCTCGCGCTCGACCGCGACTATCCGATCAACCGAATCGGCCTGATGCTCGGGCACGGCGAGCCGCAATCGGCGAAGGTACTGCTTTCGGCTGACGGCAAGACCTGGTCGGCGCCGGTCATCGACGTCGCCAACCGCAGCGACCGGTCGATGAAGTACGCCGACTTCGCGCCGCAGACCGCTCGCTACGTGAAGGTGGTCGCTCCGGCCGGCTCGGCCACGATCACCGAGCTCGAGCTCTATTCGGCGGGCCTGGACACGTTCGAGAACGAACTGCCGTTCTCCGTCCCGCGGGGCTGGACGGATGCTCAGCACTCCTGGGTGGTGGACGTGCCGGACAACCCCGCCTACACCGACTTCGGCGGCTACCACAGCCAGACCTTCCTGCGCCTGTGGGACAAGTGGACCGACGACAACGCCCGCATCACCAGGCCGACCAGCTCCTCCGATCACCTGCACGCGCAGATGATGTGGGGCAGCGGCGACTTCCGAACCAGCTTCACCATCGGCACGAAGGGGACGGCGAACGACGGCACCTCCGTGCAGCCATGGCAGTTCCGCATCCGGCAAGGCACTCCGGCCGTCGTCGAGGCGAACAATGGCAGCGGCGGGTGGACCAAGCTCGGAGGGCTTCCCGGCGCCGTGCAGCTGCGAACCGAATTACCGCTGAGCATCGACGCCACACCGACCAGCGCGACGTTGACCGTCGGCGCCAGCTCCTTCACCACGACGACCCCCGCTGCTGCGGTCGCCGCCGTCAACTCGGTCGTCTTCACCACCGGCGACCCGGCCGAGTACGGGGGCGAGTTTCAGATCGACGACTTCTCGGTGACACCGGAATCAGCCGGTCACTGACCATCACCGCCCATGGAGGATCGGTAATGCATCGCACTGCACGCTTCGTGCTCACCGCCACGGCAACGACCAGCCTCGTGCTGACCTCGCCGGGGCTCGCCACGGCCGCTGCCAGCCCGTCGAGTCGCACGCCGAGGGCGACCACAGGTACCGCCTGTCCGGCGCCGCCACAAGGCCCCGTCCGCACTTTCGACGACGAACCAGCCGGGGCGCCACCCGCCGACACTGTCACCCGCGGGACGGTAGTTGTGGCTGCCGCCCCTTCCGGCACCCAGGCGGTCCATCTCGTGGACAGCTCGACCAGCTCGGACAGCTCGGTGATCTTCCCGGCGTCCGCGGCACCGGCGCGCCGATTCGGAGTCGATCTCGCGCCGCACATGCCGCTCTGGTTCCAGCTCGATGTGCACGGTGTCGATTCCGCCGGTAACGACCTGGTTGCCTATCGGCTCGGTATCGCGCCGTTGTACGCCTGGGGCGCCAGCCCGGCCGCACAGGTGACGATCTACGACGGTACGAAATACCAGCCGTGGGCGGTGCTTCCCGATGTCACCGCCCAGGACTCGCCCCACCGCATGATCCTCACCGCGTCACCGGATGCCTTGGTGATGCAGATGGGCGATTTCGTCTTCCGGACCACCGTGCACGCCGGCTCGGCAGCTGCGGTCACCGGGTTCGAGGTGGCCTCGGCCGGGGTCGCCGCCAAAGGCACGGACCTGTATGTCGATCGGCTGGCGATGACCGACCAGGTCGACCCGCGCGACCTCGACCCGGGAATTGCATCGACCGGCCTGGTAACCCGGCTGACCGCCGGCACGCGTGCGCCGGTGTCCGACGTCGCGTCGATCGCTGATCCCGCTGTCGATCGTCACGCGGTGCGAGCTGAGGTGTACGTCGGCGACCGCTGGGTGCACGGCCAGGTGCGCGGTCACCATGGCAACCTCGTCGTCCGGGCGCCACTCGTGGAGCCGAACATCGGGCTGCATCCCGTCAGCGTCACCGTCACCGACCACCGCACTGGCCTGTGTCGCTCGGTCCAGATGAACACTCAGTCGTTCGCGCCGATCCGCACCTCGGTGGTCTCGCAGGAGAGCGGGCCGGAGCAGCCCCGTTTCCCGGACGCCGTCCGGTTGCGTGATGGCCGGATCGTGGTCGTGTACCACTACGCAACCGCGCACACCAACGCCAACGGGGTCATCCGGTTGGTCAGCTCCTCGGACGACGGCCGTACGTGGACCAAGCCGCGCACGGTGGTCGCCAACCAGTACGACGACCGCGACCCCAAGATCACGCAGTTGCGCGACGGGACCCTGCTGCTCACCACGTTCGAAACCGACTGGACCCGCGGCGGGGCGAACGTGGGGACCTTCGTGTACCGCTCGACCGACGGCGGGAAGACGTTCCCGACGTTCGCCAAGATCGAGTCGAACATCGGCACGTATGAACACGGACCTGCCGTCCAACTGCAGAACGGCGATGTGCTGCAGCCGCTCTACGGTTCGGGCGCCCGGATCGCTCGCAGCACCGACGGAGGTAAGACCTTCCCGGCCGACCAGCAGCTGACGGTCGCCGCCGACAACGCGCAGTTCACGAATCGGGAGCCGAGCATTGTTGCGCTGTCCAACGGTGAGCTCGTGATGATCATCCGGATGTACTTCGCGTCGGTGGGCGCGGAACGTCAGTCGCGAATCGTGCGCTCCTTCGACGGCGGCTACAGCTGGACGGCACCGGAGTGGACGGACATCCCCGCCTCGTCTGATCACCTCCTTCTTACGAAGGACGGGTCGGTCCTGGTGACCTTCGGCAACATCCTGCAGCCGCTGCGCCCGACCTACGCCTCACTGATCACCAAGCCTGCCGGGCCGTGGATCGGCTATCGCCAACTACCGGTTTACAACTCCAGTTCCGACGATCAGGCCAACAACAGCAGCGTGCAACTGCCGAACGGATCACTACTGTCGTTCGGCTACAACATCATCACTCGTCAAGTGGTGAGCTGGCGAACCTGGCCATCCATGTACAGGTGACGTGACGGTGGCGTCAGCCGGGCTCGTGCCCGCGGCGATACGGCCGCGAACCGAGCCCGGCTGGGCGCCGAGACGAGAGGAACACTCGAAGCGTGCTCACCTCCAACGGGTATGTCCTCGCCGAGGCACCGCGGCGGCTGGGTCGGCTCGAGCCGGTGCCCGACGCCGAGCGCAAGGATCGCGCGGCGCTGTGGCGCAGGCTGCGCCGCGACGGATACCTGTTTCTGCCGAAGGCGCTCGACCCCCACGACGTGCTCGCCTTCCGGCGGCACTACTTCGCCGCCCTCGCCGGCACGGGGTTGATCGCGCGTGGCAGCGACCCGGTTCGCGGCGACGCTGGTCACGACGAGTTCGACGCGGCCGAGTTCCGCCGGCGCTTGTTCGGCCAGATCGTGCCGGGCTCCCGATACGCGCAGTTCTGCAACCAGGCAGCACTGCGCGACTGGTTCGGGTGGCTCTACGGTGATGAACCGTTCCTGCACCGACGCAAGATCATCCGCCACGTTCGACCGGGCGAGATCGGGATCGGAACTGCGACCCAGGCGCACTACGACCTCGTCTACATCCGCGAGGGCACCGACCGGCTGCTGTCGGTGTGGATACCGATCGGAGACTGCCCGGTCGAGCGCGGCGGTCTCGTGTATCTCGCGCACAGTCACCACTGGGTTCGGCGCGACGAGACGGAAGGCAGGTTGAAGCGGCCGGCGGCATCAATCACCGCCGACCTGCCCGCCCTCGCCGACCAGCACGACAGCCGCTGGTTGGTCGCCGACTACGCCGCCGGCGACATCGTGGTGCATTCGCCGTACATCGTGCACGCGTCACTGGACAACGCCGATCCCGACGGCATCATCCGGCTGTCCACCGACATCCGCTACCAGCGCACCGCCGAACCGATCGACTGGCGGTGGCAGAGCGACTGGAGCGACGACGACGGACTCTGATCCGCTTGGGCGAGTCCACGGGTCGTTATTCGCCGGCCACTGAGCCCAGGCTCGGCCCCGCACTCGCCGGGTCCATGGCTCAGGCCATCGGCGCGGGTCAGCCGGATACCGATGCCGACGCCGAGGGCACCCAGTCCGGAGTCGTGTTGTGGTAACGCGCAGCGCGCACGTCTCCGGAGCGCGCGTGGCCCTCGAAGAACTCCACGCGTGCCGCCCGGCCGCACAGCTCACCGAGCTCGGCGCTGGCGGCCGCGCTCGTCACTTCTTGGTAGGTGACCGTCTTGAGGTACTTGCCGACCCAGAGGCCGCCCGTGTACCGCGCCGAGCGCCGCGTCGGCAACGTGTGGTTCGTACCGATCACCTTGTCCCCGTAGGAGACGCAGGTGCCGGCGCCGAGAAAGAGCGCGCCGTACGTGCCCATCCGGTCGAGCGCCTCGCGTGGATTTTCCGTGAGGATCTCGACGTGCTCGCTCGCGTACTCGTCGGCGACCGCATATGCCTCTGCGAGCCCGTCGACGACGACCACCTCGCCGTGGTCCCGCCACGCCGGCTCAGCGAAGTCCCGAGTGGGCATGGTGGGCAGCAGCCGCTCAACCTGTTCGATCACCTCGCGACCGAGGCTCTCCGATGTCGTGACAAGCACCGCGGGGGAATCGGGTCCGTGCTCGGCCTGCGACAACAGATCGACCGCGACGAGGAATGGGTCAGCCGAGGCGTCGGCGACGATGAGGATCTCTGTCGGCCCGGCAAGCAGGTCGATACCCACCTCGCCGAAGAGCTGCCGCTTCGCCTCGGCCACGTAGGCATTGCCGGGGCCGGCAACGAGATCCACCGGCGCGATCAAGTTCGTGCCCAGCGCCATGGCCACGATCGCCTGGACGCCGCCCAGCAGGTAGATCTCATCGGCGCCCGCGAGGTGCAGCGCGGCGACGGTCGCGGCCGGTACCGCGCCACGAATCGGAGGGGTGCACGCGGCGACGCGCTCGACTCCGGCGACCTTGGCGGTCACCACCGTCATGTGCGCAGACGCGACCAGTGGGTACCGGCCGCCGGGAACGTACGCGCCGACGGCCGAGACGGGAATGTTCTTCTGGCCCAACAGAACTCCGGGTTGGGTCTCGATCTCGAAGTCCTGCAACGAGGCCCGCTGGTGCTCGGCGAAGGCGCGGACGTTCTGCTGAACCGTACGAATGTCCTCGATCGCCTGCTGCGGGACGGCGGCGATCGCGTCCGCGATCTCGCTGTCGCTCAGTCGGAATGATGCCGGCGACCAACCATCGAAACGGGCCGAGTACTCCCGAACCGCCTCCTCCCCACGAATGCGGATTTCGGCGATCAGCTCGGCGACGGTGGCGCTCACATCCGACGGAGCGTTGGCCGCTTCGGTGGCCGGCTGCGGAAGCTTGAGATGGCGAGGCACGGGTCTCCTGACGGGGTTGGTTCGACCGGGTCCTGGGGCGCGCGACTCAGCGGACCCAGTACGAGTAGAGGTCGGCGCCGACGATGTCGAACCGGAATGCGACCTGCTTTCCGGCGAGACCGGCCAGCGTTTTGCCGTGTCGCCAATGCACGGTCGTGTCGAGCCGGTCCCCGTGGATCGCCACTACGTCCTCGGCGCTGTATCCGGGCAGAGGTTTTCCGGTTGCCGGATCGAGCACCTCGACCCCCACGCTGCCGTGACTGTGGACGTCCAGATTCAGGTGCAGCTCCGAGCCGGTGAACTCGACGGGCCTGGTGGTGACCTGCCCGGGATCGCCAAGACCGCTGCCCGAGGCGTTCGTGAGCGAAACGAAGCCGTCGCGACGCCAGCTCGCCAGGCCGGTCTGACCGACTTGGACCGCGCGATTCGGGTCGCTCGGATCAGCGCCGCCGTGCGGTGTGTTGAAGCCCCCGTAGTAGAGGTAGACGTGGTTGTTCGCAACGACGAAGTCCGACGCGGTATAAATCGTTCCGTCGTCCCAGGCACCGGGCTGGCCAGGCGCGATCACCGGGTCTCGCACTGGCCGGTCCCAGTCCAGCAGGTTGCGCGAGGACGCGATCTCCGGCACAACGGGCCCGTCCCCGGCACCCTTCGAGACGCCTTCGGTGAAGTTCTGGATCGAGAACACCCACGGGATCCCGACGTAGGTGCTCTCGTACGGCATGACCGGCATCCCGTAGATCTGACCTTCCAGCCCGTTGATGGCAGCCGCGGATCCGTCGTCGGCGTAGTCACCCTCGACCGCAAGCTGCGGCGTGCTCCAGTGGATGAAGTCAGAGCTCGTGGCAATGAACGCCGCGCGCTCGTACGTCCCAGGGGTGCGGGAGGTGAACATCCGCTTCTTGACGGTGGCGATGTATCGGTGCGTAGCGCCGTCGTAGATCACGTTCGACACGTCGCCGTCGAGCAGTACGGGGGCGCTCTGCGCGCTCGTCCAGTGATAGCCATCCGGGGAGAAGAAGGCGTAGTACCCCAGGGTTTCGTTGACCACACCGGTGTGGAAGTTGAGTGCTGCGTATCGGCGGTCCGCAGGCGCAGACGGGTTGTACGCGACGGTGCCGCCGCCGGGGAGGACGATGTTGGTCTTCGATGCGGGCAGATCGCCGTAGCCGTAGTCACCGACACCGAGCGGCTTCGTCCACCTCGTTCCGTCCGTACTCTGGGCATAGCAGAGGTCGTAGCCGGTCGAGTTCGTGCAGGTGTACCACATGCGGTAGACGCCGCCGACCTTGTAGACCGAACCGTAGGTGTACGTGCTGTTCTCCCACGGCTTGTCCGGGCGCAGCACCGGACCAGGCAGCTTGTCCGCCGGGTGCACGACGCGACCGACATTGCTGGCGGAAGCGATTCGGTAGTTGTCGAGGAACAGCTCGCGCGACGTAGCGAGTTTCGGGTCGTACGGCACCGGCGTTCCGTTCGCGGCCACCTCGTCCCAGTACGACACGCCGGCGGCGCTGCCGCTCGTGATTGCGAGACTGAGATGCGCCGTTGTGGCTCGGCGCGGTCGCCGCCACCGTGACCTTCTGCCAGTCGGTGCTGAAGGTCGGCGATGCGGTCTGCGTCGCCAGCACGGTGCCGTTGAAGTCGGTGAACTGCAGCGAGAACTGCGCTGGTTCACCACTCTTGCCCTTCACCTCGGCGGACGCGGTGTAGCGCTCACCGGCGGTTGCGACCGCTCGTTCGCTCGAAATCGTGACCGCGCCGGCCGAACTGTCCACCTGAAGGGAAGCGATGCCTTCGGATCGGTACGCCGAGAGGTTGACGATCTTTGCGCCGTTGGTGTTGCCGTCAACCGCCCAGTTGATCGGATGGCCGGAACGGTCGCCGACGTCGAAGCCACCGTTCGCGATCAGCGCGCCGGGCCGGCCCGGAACGGGTTGCGGGAGCTGCTGGGCGGATGCGGGGGTGAGCACGAGGATCGCCCCACTTGCGATCAAGGCGACGGCGGCTGGGGCCGAGCGATAGCGCAAGCAGCGGTTCAAACTTCGCACAACGGCCTCCAGGCTCGCACAACGGACAACGCTCATTATTCGTAAATGGAATAGCGTTCCATGTCAATAATCGTCGGCCCACGACGCGGTCGAGACGTCGTTGCCCTAGCTGGGTCAGGAAACCGGAAAGCTGGCCCGCAGGTCATGGCTCGAGTAGGTGATGTGCCTGGTCAGCGGGTCGGCCGTCATCGCGGCCTCGGTGACCGGCAGCAAGGTCCTCGTCTCGTTGTACATCCGGCAGTACGCCTCTGCGAAGTTCACCCCCGCCACCCGACCGAATTCGCCGTTGTTGGACTCGATCAGCTTCCGGGCGAACAGTCCGTGGTAGCCCTGGCTGACGAAGCAATCCATTGCGGCGACCTTGCGCCCCACGAGGTCGCTGATGTCGATGAGCAGATCGTTACGGATGCCGTAGGTGCTCAACCCGTCGCTGGGAAACACCGGCAGCGATGTGAAGAAGATCTGCTTCACGCTGAACTCGGTCCGCCCGTCGAGGTTGCGCAGGTAGCTGCCCGTCCGGCCGAGCGCGGCGAGGGCGGTCGACGTGGCGATCGTGTGCCCGTTGGTCGCGACGACCGGGTTCAGCGGATAGTCGCAGATCAGCACGTCCGGGGCCTGCTCGGCGATCTGCCCTGCGACGAGCTCGACGACGTCTTCCTTGAGCGTGGCGAGCGTGTCATCGAGGTCGAGCGTGATGACCTCGGATATGCCGACGATGTCGGCGGCCCGCCGCAACTCCATCTTCTTGTTGGCGACGATGTCGGCCAGCCCTGACGCCACGATGTCGGCGTCGGGATTTTGCTTGCGCCATTCCTCCGCGTACCTGTTGGCGTGAATGCGCCCACCGTGGGTCAGAATGAGGGCCACGATCTCGTCACCGTTGTCCGCGTGGCGGGCAATCGTCCCCCCGCAGTTCGTGATCGTGTCCGCCGGGTGGGCGTAAATCGTCATGATCTTCACGAGAGAAACCACTGCTCCGGATAGGCGACGGTGATACGGCGACCAGCAGACATAAAATGCCGTTCCATGTCAAGCGAGCCAGCATTAGTACCGTGCGCTGATCGGCCAGTCGTCGACGACCGATTCGCCGCGAATCGCGACGACATGGCTCCACATGTTCGTGGTGCCGCAGGCGTGATTCGGCACGACGCGGAGTGGATCGCCGAGCGACAGGTTCGCGACTCCATCACCGGTCAGGAAGCCGTGTTCCTCGTTGCCCTCGGCGAACACGACATCCGGAAGCGGCTGCAACGTGCGGTCACACACGAATCCCACCGAACCCGCGGTCGCAATGGCATCCGAACTCATCGCCTTGATGCCGGCGTCCACGATCGCGCGTCCGCGGCGCTGCACACTCACGACCCGGGTAAGGACGGACATCGCGCAGCAGTCCAGTGCGGCGCTGCCGAGGCGCACCTGGTTCGCGTCGAAGTACACGTAGGTGCCCGGCCGACCCTCGGTCACGCCGGGCGCGAATGGCGCCGACGTCGCACCCGGCGTCGAGCCGACCGATACGAGATCAAGCTCATGCCCGGCCGCGCGAAGTTGCGCGGCCACCTCGCCGAGCAACGTCCCGGCCGCGGCGCCCGCATGCTCCAAAGCGGGGCGGTCGCGCAGCGCCGACAGGTGGCCCTCGTGGGTCAGCACACCGCGAAGCCGCAAGCCGGGCAGCGCAGCCAGCGCGCCGGCGCACTGCGTGGCGGCGTCGGGCTCGACCCCAGTGCGAGCATGCCCGGTGTTCACCTCGAGCACGAATGGCACGACGACCCCGGCGGCCGCCGCCGCGGCGGAGAGTGGGCGCGCCGCGTCGAGGGAGTCGAGCGCGACCGTGAGTCCGCCGCGCGCCGCCGCCGCGACTGCGAACTCGACCTTGCGCGGTCCCACCGGCAGGTGAGCCCAAAGCAGATCGGACACCCCCCGGTCCTGCAGCCACGCGACCTCTGCCGCAGTCGAGCAGGTAAATCCGATCGCGCCCGCTGCCAGCTGACGCCGAGCGACATTCCAGCACTTCGACGTCTTCACGTGTGGGCGCAGCCGCACTCCGGCGGCGGCGAACCGGTCGGCCATATCGCGGATGTTGTGGTCGAGACGGTCGACGTCGACGAGGAGCATCGGAGTGGGCAACTCGTCGAGGCTCACGGGCAGGCCGCGGAGCAGCGGGTCGTAGGTCATCGTGTCAGCCCGAGTGCCGAGCGTGGGTCGCCGTTGATCAGCCAATCGATCGTGTCGGTGTGCACCTTCGGCAGGCCGGCTACCTGCATCTCCCCGATCTCGTGCAATCCGGCCACCGCCTCGGACGGCGTCCACATCGGGAAGTCGGAGCCGAACAGCAACTTGGGCACGACGCCCCACTCCTGCGCCCGCACCAGGGCCAGGTAGCCATCGAGCGGTCGCGCCCAGCTTGCCGATACGTCGGCAAGGACGTTGCGGTTCTTGCGCAAGACGACGACAGACTCGCGCTGCCAAGGGTGCCCCAGATGAGCGATGATCTGCACAAGGTCCGGGTGCCGCCGGGCGACTTCGTCCACGACGAGTGGCTGACTCACCTCGAGCCGTCCCTCCGGGCTCGGCGTCGTCCCCATGTGCCACAGTAGGATCAGGCCGGCGTCGGCCGCAGCCTCATAGAACCGGTCGTGAACGGCATCGCGCGGATCGAAGTGCGCCAGCACCGGGTAGAGCTTGACGCCGCGCAGCCCTCGCTCGATCCCGTCGGCGAGCTGATCCATGACGTCCCGATCGGAAAGATCCAATGCCATAAACCCGATCGTCTCGGTCGTCGTCTTGGCGCAGAAGTCCTGGACGTATTCGTTCGGGGTGATCACGCCGGCCCGCGTCGCGCGCAGCCCGAAGACGAATGCGAGCTCGACCCCGCCCGCGGACATCGCGGCGTCGTAGGACGCCGGATCGTGATCCGCGTATTCGTGGCCGTACACCGGTTGCCAGTTCCGATGCCACTCGCAACCCCAATGCTCAGCCAAGTGGCAGTGCGTGTGTACGTCGATCATCGCCATCGCTCCTCAGTTGTCGCTCACGTCCGCAGCACCCGGCCGGGCCGAACCCCGGTGATCTCGCGGCGTTCGACGACGACCTCGCCATTCACGATGACGAGGTCGATGCCGTCGGGGAACTGCTGCGGGTCATTGAAGGTGGCCCGGTCGGCCAGACGGTCCGGATCGAACACCACAGCATCAGCCGGGGCACCGCGCCGCAGCACGCCGCGGTCCGTGAGGCCGGCAATCGCAGCCGGTGCAGACGTGCACCGCCGCACCGCTGCGGCCAAGTCGTCCTGGCCACCACCGTAGCGGGCGAGGTAGCGCGGGAAGCACCCGAAGCTGCGTGGATGAGGCTGGCCCCGTCCCGTGACCCCTGTTGGGTCGAGCGCGAGACCGTCGGAAGCCACTACCGCGGCCGGGTGCTCGAGCACGGCACGCAGGTCGTCTTCACTGCGTCCGCCCGCGACCATGAGGACGGAGCTGCCGAAGTCCGCGAGCAGGTCCATCGCGACGTCGTCCGCATCGCGCCCGCTGTCGTCCGCGATGTCGGCGACGGTGCGGCCGACCAGTTCACCCCGTCCGCCGGGAGGAAGCCAGCTGACGGTGATCTCGTGCCACGTTGTCGGGCGGTCGGCCCACGCCGCCCGGACTGCCGTCCGCACCGCGGCCGAGCCGAGGCGAGTCCGGATGGCCTCGACGCCGCCCTCCTGGACCGCGGCCGGCAGCAGCTGGACCAAGGGCGCGCTGCCGTGCAGGTAGGGGTAGATGTCGACGCCGACCGTGCTGCCGCCATCGTTGGCGGCGTCGATCAGGTCGAGTGCGCGCGTGACAGTGCCCCAGTTACGCCGACCCACCGCGGCGAGGTGCGAGATCTGCGTCCGGCAGTCGGTGCGCTGCGCAATGTCGATCGCCTGCGCCACCGACGGCAGCAGGTGGTCGTCGTAACTGCGGACGTGCCAGGTGAAAACCCTGCCGCGGCTGGCCACGACCGTTGCCAGCGCGCTCAGCTCGTCGGTGTCGGCGAAGGTCAGCGGCGCGTAGCCGAGCCCAGTCGACAGTCCGAGCGCACCGGCGTCCAGTGCTTCGCCGAGCAGCCCGGCCATCCGGTCCCGCTCGCCTGCGGTCGCGGGGCGGTCAGCGAAACCGACGACTCCGGCGTGCAGCGGGAGGTGTCCGACCAGGGTGGCCACGTTGAGCGCCGGGCCGGCTGCCGCGACGGTGTCGAGATAGGTCTCGACGTTGTGCCACGACCACCTGACCGTTGGATCGAGGTCGAGGTAGCTCACCCCGGCCCGGATCGCGGCCCGGTCCGCCCCGGCCGGCAGCGGCGCGACCCCGAGCCCGCAGTTGCCGACGACCTCGGTAGTGACGCCCTGTGCGATCTTGCTCGACGCCGCCGGGTTGGCCAAGAGGGTCAGATCCGAATGGGTGTGGATGTCGACGAACCCCGGCGCGATGACCGAGCCGGTGGTGTCGCGCTGTTCGCCGCGCGTACGCAACTGCGGACCGATCTCGGTGATCAGACCGTCGACGATGCGCACGTCAGCGGCGTAGGCCGAGGCGCCGGTCCCGTCGACGACCAGCCCGCCCGTCAACAACAGCTCAGCCACATGTCCCACTCGTCAGATCCGGCTTCCGACAAAACACGGAATGTGATTCCATGTCAACGCCCCAGTCTCCCACCATCTAGAGGATGCACGATGATCGAGCGGCTCCAGCCCGCCGGCTTTCCCAGCCCCACCGTCCCGCTGTCGCCCGGCACGAGTGCCGGCGGCTTCGTCTTCGTCTCCGGCCAGACCGCGACCTCCGAGGACGGCCGCGTCTACATCGGCGACTTCACCCAAGAAGTCGAGAGCGCGCTCGACAACGTCGCGACGGTCCTGCAGGCCGCGGGCGCATCGTGGCAGGACGTCGTGCGCGTCGGCGCGTACCTGTCGAACGCAACCCTCTTTCCACCGTTCAACGAGATCTACGCGCGGCGCGTCGGCTCGGCACCACCAGCCCGTACGACCGTGGTCCTCGCGTTCGGGCATCCGGACGTGCGGGTGGAGATCGACGCAATCGCCTACCTCGGCTGAGCGCGCCGCCACCACTCAACCGCCGGACGCGGCCGGACCGAGCGAGCGGCGCATGATCCGCAGCGCCGCCACGACGTCCGGGTCGCGTCCGACCTGGTCAGCGGCCTTCTCCAGCTCGCTGACGTAGCGTTGCTGCGACGCCGCGGTGAACTCCCCCGAAGCACCGGAAACACTCACCGCGGCCAGGCAGGCGTCGTCCACCCGCACGCCCACCGCGAGGCACCGCAGCCCGATGCTGCGCTCATTGTCGTCCAGCGCGTAACCCCGGCGTCGGGTGCGGCGCAGGTCGCGGTGCAGCGCCTCGAGGCTCGTCAGGGTGGTCTCGGTGTAGGCCAGGAACGGCTCGGCCGGCAGGCAGAGCGGAAGCTCGGCTTCGGGCAGCTCGGACAAGAGCAGTTTGCCCAGCCCGGTGCAGTAGAGGTCATCACGCGCCCCGATCCCGGTCCGGAAGCGAAGTGGGCGATCCGGCTCGGCGACGCATACGTGCAGCACCTGGTTGCCGTCGATGACGCCGAGGTTGGCCGTCTGCCCGGTGACGGCCGCGAGCGGACGCAGGTACGCCGCCGCGGCGGTGCTCAGATCCAGCGCCGATAGGTACGACGTCGCCAACCTATGGACCTTGTGCCCGAGCCGGTACGAGGGCCGATCGTCGACCCGAACCAGATACTCCATCTCAGCCAGCACGGCGAGCAGTCGCACCAGAGTGCTCTTGGGCAGGCTCGTCTGGTGGCTCAAGTCGTTCAGCGTGAGCGGCTCTGTGCTGTCGGCTGCCATCTCCAGCAAGGCCAGCCCACGGGCAAGCGCGTTGGCATGGTAGTTCGCCGATGCCGGCTTGCTGTCGTCGACCGGGACCCGGCGTCTCTTATTGGGTTCAGGCGTCATTTTCGCTCCTCAGTGTGGGCATGAGGCCACCCGATTCGGTCGAGGGAGGGCCCGAACCGGGTGGCCCTGGGCGCAGTTCCGGAAAATGACACGCGCTCGGGTGGCCGATTCCCAGCCGGTCAACCAGCGCAGGTACCTCTTGGGCGCAAATAGCCTCGGCCTTCCAACACCGGGTGCGGAATCGGCAGCCGGACGGCGGGTCGCTCGGACTGGCGACGTCGCCGGCCAGGGTAATGCGCTCCCGCTCCTCCCGGCCGACTGGATCGGGCACCGGGATCGCCGAGAGGAGCGCGTGGGTGTACGGGTGCGTGGGGTGCTCGAAGATCTGCTTTCGCGTGCCCGTCTCGACGATCGACCCGAGGTACATGACGGCGACGTCGTGCGAGATGTGCCGGACGACGGAGAGATTGTGCGAGATGAACAAGTAGGTCAAACCCAGCTGCTCCTGCAGCCGACGCAGCAGGTTCACGATCTGCGCTTGCACCGAGACGTCCAACGCGCTCACCGGCTCGTCGAGAACGAGCAACTGCGGGTCGAGGGCGAGCGCCCTGGCCAGGCCGATCCGCTGCCGCTGCCCGCCCGAGAACTCGTGGGCGTACCGGTTCGCGTGCTCGGGCAGCAGCCCGACCAGGTCGAGTAGTTCGCCGATCCGGGCTTCGCCGCCTCGGCGGTAGCGACCCTGCACCCGCAACGGCTCGGCGACGATGTCGTGGACGGTCATGCGTGGGGACAGGGAGGCATAGGGGTCCTGGAACATGATCTGGATGTCGCGGCGCAGCGGCCGAAGCTCGCGCTGCGAGAGCGGGGCGAGATCGCGGCCGCCGAACCGGATCTCGCCTGCGCTCGGCTCCAGCAAGCGGGTGATCAGCCGACCGGTGGTGGACTTGCCGCAGCCCGACTCCCCTACCAGCCCGAGCGTTCTACCGCGCTCGAGGGCGAAATCCACGCCGTCGACGGCTGGGACGGCCCCCACCTGTCGGCGCAGCACGCCGCGCCGGACCGGAAAGTGCTTCGCCAAGCCGGTCACCTGCATGAGGACCGACTCGGCTGGCTGCTCGATGACGCTCACGCTGACCTCTCGGCATCGAAGATCAATCGGCCGTCCAGGTCGGCCAACTCTTCGTGATAGTGGCAGGCGCTGCGGCGAGCGGGCCCGATGTCGAGCAGGGCCGGACGCTCGGTGCGGCATCGCTCGCGGGCGATCGGGCAGCGGGGGTGGAACGAGCAGCCGTCCGGCGGTGCCATCATGTTGGGTGGGTTCCCCGCGATGGGACGCAGGGTGTCGCTCTCGACGTCGACCCGGGGCAGGCTCGCAAGGAGGCCGGCGGTATACGGATGCCGGGGCCGGGCGAACAGGTCGCGAACGCTCGCTGCTTCGACCACCCGGCCCGCGTACATCACCAGGACACGGTCGGCCAGTTCGGCAACAACCCCGAGGTCGTGCGTGATGAGGATCGTCGCCGCGTGGGTCTCCCGCTGCGCCCGCTTGATCAGCGCCAGCACCTGGGCCTGAATCGTCACGTCCAGGGCGGTCGTCGGTTCGTCGGCGATGATGAGCAACGGGTCATTGGCGATCGCCATCGCGATCATCGCCCGCTGCCGCATTCCACCGGAGAACTCGTGCGGGAATTGCCGCAGCCGCTGGTCGGCGTTCGACACGCCGACTTGTCGGAGCAGCTCGGCCGCCCGCTTGCGGGCGACCGCATTGCTGACCGGCTGGTGGAGGCGGATGGCCTCGACGATCTGCGCCCCGATAGTCATGACGGGGTTGAGCGTCGTCATCGGGTCTTGGAAGACCATTCCGACCGGGCCCCCACGGACGGTTCGCAACTCGCGCGGTGACAACCCGCGCAGCTCCTGCCCCTGAAAGCGAACTGATCCGGCCACCGTGCGACCCGGCGGCTCCCGGACGAGCCCGAGCACCGACATTGCCGTCACCGTTTTGCCCGAGCCGGACTCCCCGACGACCGCCACGATCTCGCCCGGATCGACCGAAAGACTGACGTCGATCACGGCATGGACGACGCCGTCGTCGATCGCGAAGTCGACACTGAGCCCCTCGATCTCGAGCAGAGGACCGTCCTGGGCCGAAGTCACCGCATCCGTCACGACTGCCTCGGATCCACGGCGTCGCGCAGTCCGTCACCGATGAAATTCACCGCGAGGACGGTTACCGCGACGGCGAGCGCGGGCGGCAACCAGAGCCAGGGCTGCGTGCGGATGATGGTGAGGTTCTGTGCATCGGTCAACATGTTGCCCCAGCTCGCCGACGGCGGCTGAATGCCGAGTCCGAGGAACGACAGTGTCGCCTCCAGAGCGATCGCTTGGGCGACCGCGAGCGTGGCGACGACGCTCACCGGCGGCAGCGCGGCGGGGATGATGTGTCGCGTGATCAGCCAGTACGGGCCGGCCCCGGTCGCCCGCGAGGCATGGACGAACTCCTGCTCCCGGAGCGAAAGCGTGACGCCGCGAACCAGGCGTCCGCATATTGGCCATTGGAACAGCCCGATGCCGATGATCATCGTGGTGACGCTCGGTCCGATGATTCCGGCGATGACGATGATGACGACCAGCGACGGGAACGACATGAAGATGTCGGCCAGCCGCATGACGAAGCCGTCGCACCAGCCGCCGAGCAGGCCGGCCAGGCTGCCCAGCAGTGTCCCGATCACCACAGCCACACCGGCCGATGCGAGCCCGACACCGAGCGAGACGCGGCCCCCGTAGAGCAGCCGGGCCAGCTCGTCTCGCCCGGTCGAGTCAGTACCGAGCCAGTGCGCGCCGGACGGGCCCGAGTTGTGGGTGGCCAGATCGATCGCGTTGGGGGAATGGCCGGCGATCCACGGCGCGAAGACCGCGCCGATGATCACGATCACCAAGACCACGGTCCCGGCTACGGCGGCCCGGTGCCGCGCGAAGCGGCGCAGTGCGGTGCGCCACGGCGAACGGCGGTGCGCGGTCGACGGGCCCGCCGCGGCGGGTGCAGACGGGTCGTCCAGCACGGGGTCTCCGGTGGCCAGACTCATGTCAGCCGCACCCTCGGGTCGACGATCGTGTACAGCACGTCGGCAACCAGGTTGGCGATCAGCACGAGTATCGCAATGACCAACGCGAAGCCCACGATGACGGAGTAGTCATGCTGCCGCACTGAGCTCAGCGCCAGCTGGCCCATTCCCGGCCACGCGAACACTTGCTCGATGACAACCGCGCCGGCAAGCAGTTGACCCAAATTTGCGGCGATGATGGTCACCACTGGAATCAGCGAGTTGCGCAGCGCGTGCCGGACGACAACGCGTAGTGGTGCCGCGCCCTTGGCCTCCGCCGTCCGGATGTAGTCCGCGTTGAGTTCACCGATCATGCTGCTGCGGACGTAGCGCATGAACGGGCCGGAGTTCCCGAATCCAAGGATCACGGCCGGCAGGACCAGGTGTCGGATCGAATCCACCAACCCCGGGTTGACGGGGTCGGACATCCCCGACGACGGCAGTAGCTGGAACCTCAGCGTGACCAGGTAGATGGCGGCCAGCGACACGATGAACACCGGGATCGACACCGAACCGAGGCTGATGGACGTCGCGACGTAGTCGACCGAGGTGTTACGCCGCACGGCCGCGATGATGCCTAACGGGAAGGCGATGAGGAGCGACAACACCAGTCCCACGCCCATCAGTTCCAGCGTCGGCCCTAGCCGCTCGGCGAGCAGAGACGTCACCGAGCGGCCGTTGAGCAAGGAGACGCCGAGGTTGCCGTGCACGGCGTTCACCAGCCAGTGCCAGTACTGGACCGTCATCGGGCGGTCCAGTCCCAGCTCATGCCGCTTGTGTGCGATGTAGGCCGCGCTCGTCGAGTTCAACTGCTCCGGCGGGATCAGCATCGCGATCGGATCTCCAGGCGCCTTGTGGACGAGCGTGAAGATCGCGATCGTGATGATGAAGAAGACGAATATGTTGATCCCCAGCCGGCGGGTCAGGTACGCGAGCACGGCGCCTCTCCTCCGTCGAACGGTTCGCTAGCGGCTCAGGCTCCAGCCGGCCGGATTCCAGAAGTTGGCGTCCTGGGATCCAGGGGCCTGGAAGCCCTTCACCCGCTTGTTCACCCCCCACAGCCCACTTGGATCGTAGAGCCACATGATGTCGGCCTGGGCGTTTTCTTCAACGGCCGCCTGGTGGTACAGGTCTGTGCGCGCGGCCGCATCGGTGGTGCCGTTGGCTTGCGCCATCAGGGCATCCAGCTTCGGGTCACAGAAGTATTCGTTGTTGCCACCGTTGGGGTACTGCATCGCGCACGCCGTGATGACGTTCACCGCAGAGGAGTCCACGGCGTAGTTACCGCCGCCGAAAAGCACCATGTCGTAGGTCTTCTTGGCGTAGGTGTCCGTGATCTGGGCCGCCTCGATGTTCACGAGCTTCACCTTGACGCCGACCGCGCCCAGCTGGCTCTGCACGATCTGCGCCGTCTCGTCGCGGTCCCGCTGCCCGTGGACCCATTCCAGCTCGACGGTCCGGTGGAAGTCCCAGCCCGCTGCCTTCAACAGCTGCTTCGCTTTTGCCGGGTTGTAGGCATACGGGTTGAGGTTGCTCGGCGCGTTCTTGGCATAGAAGTCCGAGAGTTGCACGCTGCCGTTTCCATCGAGCACCGACTTGACGATCTGCTGACGGTCGACCGCGTACAGGAACGCCTGGCGGACCCGAGCGTCCGCGAAGTACGGCTTGGCCTGGTCAAGGGCGATCCGCACGAAGCCGGCGCCGGGCTTGACCTGCGTGGCGACGTTGTTGAAGCCCTGCACCGTCTTGATGTCGGACGGGGAGTACGAGGCGATGTCGATGCCTCCGTTGCCGAGCTGGGCCGTCGCGACGTCCGAGGTGACCGGCTTGAGGTAGACATCCTTGATCTTGGGTGGCGTGCGGTAGTTCTTGTTTGCCGTGACGTGCACGTATTGATTGGTCTTGTAGGTGACGAACTTGTACGGGCCGATACTCACTGTCGGATGGCGGAAGAACGAACTCTTCCCCAGCTGTTCAGGACTGTCCTTACCGAGAATGTGCTCCGGGATGATGAACGATGAGCCGATCAGGGCGAGCAAGCCATAGTCCGGCTTGGATGCCTTGATGACGAAGGTGTTGGCGTCAGGCGTGGCGAAGCCAGAGATCGACGACGCCTTGCCGGCAACGAAGTCGCTGACCCCTTGCACTGCCGTGTAACTGCCGGCGGCCGCACTGCCCGTCTTGGGATTGGCCAGCGCATCGTAAGTGAACAGCACGTCCTTCGAGGTGAACGGCTTTCCGTCGCTCCACTTCAGCCCCGGGCGCAGGTGGAATGTGAACGTCTTGGCATCGCTCGAGACCTGGTAGCTCTGCGCCAGCACCGGCTGTAGGTGGTAGCTCGGGTCAACGCCGAGCAGACCCTGGCTGATGAACGACTGCACCTGGTTGTCCGGACCGCTCGCCGGCGCCAGCGGACCGAAGATGCCCACCGGCTCCTGGTACAGGTACACGTTCAGCGCCGACGAACCCGACCCGGAATCCGAACTGCTACTGGGCCCGGAGCAAGCGGTGAGCACCATCGCGGCCAGAGCGGCGGTACCGACCGCGCCTCTTGCCAGGCGGTTGCGTCTCATAGTGACCCTCTCTTGGTTTGCGCTGGTCCGTTCGGTCAGCGGCGAGGACTTGGGGGGAAGCGACAGCTCATGCCACCGGATTGATCAAGGTGCCCAGCGGGCCGATTGTTACCGCGATGACGTCGCCGCTGCGCAGATAGGTCCCGGTGGCAGCGCCGACACCCGCGGGCGTGCCGGTCATGATCACATCGCCGGGGTGCAGGGTGGTGATCCGGGACGCATGCGCGATCAGTTCCGCGACGGAGAAGATCATGTCCTTGGTCGACCCATGTTGCCGCAGGTTCCCGTTTACCTCGAGATCAACCGTGAGGTCCTGCGGATCGGCAATCTCGTCGGCGGTGACCAGCCAAGGGCCGAGCGGCGCGAAACCGTCGAACCACTTCCCCGCCAGCCAGTCGAAGAACCACACGTGCTTGTCGTCGGTGTCGCGCTCGAAACCGAAGTCGAGCGAGCGAGCCGACAGATCGTTGGAGCTCATGTAACCCGCAACTACAGCAAGCGCCTCGTCAGCGGTGATGTTCTTTGCCGTCTTGCCGATCACGACGCTGAGTTCGGCCTCCCAGTCGACCTGAGCACTCAGTTCAGGCAGCCGTATCGGCGTGCCCGGGCCGGTGATCGAACTTGCCGGCTTCAAGAACAGCCGCGGCGTGAGCCGGGACCGGTCCAGCGGGTCCCCGCCCGTCTCCGTGATGTGGTCCTGGTAGTTCGCGGCAGCAGCGAGCAGTTTGCCGGGCGCGTTGAGCGGCGCGACGATTTGTACGTCGGCGACCGGATAAGTCGCTGTCGGCGCGGGCAGCGTCTCGGCGTCCAGCGGGAACACCTTCGCGACCAGCTCGCCGAGATCACCGTCGCCGAGTTCCGCGACGTGATCGTCGTCGGTCAGGTAACCGTGCCGCACGGCGCCGGTCCGTCGATAGCTGATCAGCCTCATCGGGGATCTCCTCCGTTGCCGTTGACGTCGATTGGTTGACCCGAGGCAGCACTTCGCGCAGCAGCCTCAACGACCTGCAGCGCGCGGACGGCGTCCCAGGCGGTGATTGCCGGGCGGCCGGACCGGATTCCGTCGAGGAGGACGTCGAGCAAACGGCTCGTCGTGTTCGGGCCGGTCCAGCGCGCTGCGATGCCGTCCGCAGTCCGCTGCGTGATGTGTGGCTTGCGAGCGTCCACGAGCAGGACGCCGTTCGAACCGCTGATCCGGTAGCGGTGCACCGCGAGTCCGCCTGGCGCGACATCGGCTAGCGGACCAGTGCGTCCGCAGGTGATCGTGCTGGTCACGTCGTGATCGTGCTCGAGCAGGAGAACTGCGAAATCGTCCGCGTCCGCGTGCCAGTAGCGTTGCGTGATCGCGTGTACCCGCCGGACCGGCAGCCCGAGGATCGAGACGACGACGTCCACCGGATAGAGGCCCAAGTTGTCCAGCTCGCCGGTCGGAACGGGATCGCCACCGGCGACGATGAAGTCGGCCTGCAGATTCCAGGGCAAACCGACGCGCCCGGTTCGGACCGCATTGGCCGCGGACCGCACCGCGCCGTGCAAGCGTTGGTGGTGTGCGGGGACCAGGACCACGTGCTGGGCGTCGGCGAGTTCCGCCAGCTCGCGGGCCTGTGCCGCGGTGGCGGCGAGCGGCTTGTCGGCGAGGACGTGCTTGCCCGCGCGGAGAACCGCGGCAACGTACTCCGCCCGTCGCTCCGGAGGGGCGGCGATGCTCACCACATGCACTCGCGAATCAGCTAGTGCCGCGTCCAGTCCGGATGGCCGATCAAGGACGTGTTCCTGGGCGACGGCGGCGGCACCGGCGCGGCCATCGAGATCCACGGCAGCTACGAGCCGGAAGTTCGGGTGCGCCACGAACGCGGGCAGATACATGGCGCATTGATGGTCCTGCCGCCCGAAGCCGTCGAATCCGGCCAGCAAGACCCCGAGCTGCTTGTCGGTCATTTGACGGCGTCGCGAGTCTCGTCGGCCAGGACGTCGGAGAGCTCGACCGGACGACCGGTTGCGATCGCCCGTTCGACCGCGACACCCAGCGCGACGGCGACAAGTGCGTCGTCGGCGGCCATTACCGGCGTGCCGCCCTCGATCGCGTCCAACCACGACTCGAGCTGCACCGCGAAGCCGTTGGCGCCCTGCGCCGGCACTACTCCGGTTCCCTTCTCGTCGATCAGCAGGGCACCCTCGTCGTCCCAGCCATGGGCGAGCACACCCTCGGTCCCGAGAACGAGCACGTCACGGTGGGCGAGCGACGCCGGACGGTGCGCGCGGCTCATCTCGCAGATCGCGGTCGCCCCGCCGGCATAGGTGACCACCATTTCCAGGTAGTCATAGATCGCCAGCGCGCTGGAGGTCTGTTTGGCACCACGCGCCACGACTGACCGCGGTGTGTCACCGATCCACCACGACGCCAGATCCAGCAGGTGGACGCCATTGTGCAGGGCATGGCCACCGGAGCGCTCAGGGTCGAGAACCCAGGCGTTCCAATCCGGCCAGATCCAGCCGCCGAGGATGGCCAGCCGGACATGCACCGGCCGGCCGACAACGGCTGCGTCGATCGCCTCTTTCACCGACCGTCCGTAGTCGTACGCGCGGTGGGTATGCGCGGTCAGCACCGTCGTGCGGGCCGCGGCGAACGCGTCGAGGACCGCGCGAGCGTCGGCGACCGTCGTCGTCAAAGGCTTCTCGACGAGTAGGTGTTTCCCGGCTGCGGCGACCTGCTCGCCGATCGAGCGGTGGGTGTCGTTCGGCGTACAAACGATTACCGCGTCGACGCCGTCCCACCCGAGCGCTTCGCCCAGATCTACTGCGGACCGCAGGCCACCGTGTGCACGTGCGAATGCCGCGGCCCGACTCCCGTCGGCGTCGACGACGCCAACGGCCGCGGCACGCGAACTCATCGCCAACGCGCCCATGTGCGCGTCGGCGATGAAGCCGGCACCTACGATCAGGACGCCGAGCGGAGAACCCACGTCGTCCTAACCAACCCTTCACGTGACACGGAACGCAATTTCACGTCCCGCATCCTCTGTGCTCAGTTGCCGCCTGTCAAGGGTGAAGAATGCGAACATGGAATGACTTGCCATGTCGTCGGTACTGATTTAGCGTTCCTCCTGGCCGAAGTGAAGATCCTCTTGCGGAGCGTGTCATGTCGTTCATCGTCGGCGCCTACGCGGCCGGCATCGCCGACGACCCCCGTCAGCTGCGCGTTGCGGCGCAGCTGCCCGGCTTCGGCGGCATCGAACTTCCGTTTCTCGACGACGCCGGGCGCGACCAGGCAGGGGTCGCTGCCCTCGAACCTGCGTGGGACGTCGTCCTTACTGCGATCACAGCAACTGTGCTGCGCGGCCGGAACGAGCCGCACTTCGGCCTTGCTTCTTCCGTCGAATCCGGCCGTCGCGCCGCGGTCGCGGCCGCACGAGATCTCGCCGCGCTCGGCCGCGCAATCGACGAGCATGCCGGGCGGGCCGCCACCATCGCCGTCGAACTCCACTCCGCGCCGACCGGGAACGGGGATCCTGCGTCCCTCGCCACCTCGCTCGGCGAACTGGCCGAATTCGACTGGGGCGAAGCGCTGGTCACCATCGAGCACTGCGATTCGGTCTCGGGGCGCCCTCCTCATCAGAAGGGCTACCTCACTCTCGAGGATGAGCTGGGGGCCGTGCAGAAGGCGGGCGAGCGTTTCGCCCTGACTGTCAATTGGGGGCGTTCGGCAATTGATGGCCGCTCGGTCGCGACACCGGTCCAGCACGTAGCTCAGCTGCGGGCCGCCGGTCGGCTGGGCGGTGTCATGTTCTCGGGCGTGACCGACCGTGCGTCGGCCTTTGGCTCGCCTTGGCTCGACGCTCACCTACCGCTTTCGGCCGCGGGTGACCCCCGCTTCGCCGACATCGAACCGCTCACCGAGCCGGCATCGTTGCTCGGGCCGGCTCAGATAGTCGACACCCTGCGGGCCGCCGACGGCGCGCAGCTCTACACCGGCCTCAAGATCGCCCTGCGTCCGGAGTGGTTGGACATCGATGCGCGGATCGAACGCCTCCGCGCGAACTTGGAGCTGCTCCAGCGGCTCAGCGCGGAGTCCCGTCCTTGATTGCTACGAAAGGCCAACATGTCATCAGTCATCTCGTCGACAACCAACGCCCCCAGCCGGTCGCCTCGTGGTCTCGCAATCGCTGAGGCAGCCGAGAGAGTCATCCCGGGCGGCGTCAACTCAGGCACCCGCTACGTCGGCGAGCCCTACGCGTTCACCGCTGCGAACGGGGCGTACGTCACCGACGCTGACGGCCGGCGCTACCTCGATTACCACGCGGCGTTCGGTGCGATCCTGCTCGGCCACAACCACCCCGACGTCAACGCCGCGGTGCGCGCGGCACTCGACCAGTTGGATCTCGTCGGGATCGGTGTCACGCCCGGTGAGATCGCGCTCGCCGAACGAGTCGTCGAGATAATCCCGTCAGCCGAATCGATGATCGCCACCATGAGCGGTTCGGAAGCGGTGGCGCAGGCGGTGCGGCTCGCGCGAGCCGTGACTGGGCGGGACTTGCTCATCAAGTTCCAGGGCGGGTTTCACGGATGGAGCGACCCGGTCGCGCGCAACGTGATCTCCACGCCCGAGCGGGCTTACCGGGGCGACCCGTTGTCGGCCGGCATCCTGCCCGCAGCCCTCGACGCGACGCTGATCGCCGAGTTCAACGACCTCGCCTCGGTACAGGCGCTCTTCGACGCCCACCCAGACCGGGTGGCGGCCGTGATCCTCGAGCCGATCCCGCACAACGTCGGGGCCCTCGTGCCGACTCCGGAATTCGTCACGGGTCTGCGCGAGCTGACTCGCGCAACAGGCGCGCTGCTCATCTTCGATGAGGTCATTACCGGATTTCGGCACTCGCTCGGCGGATACCAGCAGATCATCGGCGTCACCCCGGACCTGACGACATTCGGCAAGGGCATGGCCAACGGCTTCCCAGTCGGAGGACTCGCGGGGCGGCGGGAACTGCTCGAGCACTTCAACGGCCGCACGGGGGATGTGCTTCTCGCGGGCACATTCAACGGCAATCCGGTTGCTTGCGCGGCAGCGATCGCGACCATCGACCATCTTCGGGCCAACCCCGATTTCTACGACCGGACGCATGCACTCGGTGATCGGATGCGAACGGGCCTACGCAGCATCGTCGACGAACTCAGCATCTCGGCCACGGTGGCCGGCTTCGGGGGCGTCTTCGCCCTCTATTTCATGGACGGCCCCGCGCGTGGTTATCGTGATCTGCTGCGGAATGACAACACCGCGTATGTCGCGTTCCATCGAGGGATGACCGAGCGTGGGTTCCTCATGCTGCCGATGGCCCTGAAACGCAACCACATCTCCGGATCGCATACGCAGGACGAGGTCGACGCGACCCTCGAGGCCAGCCGCGATGTGCTTCGGCAGCTGCGCCGCGCCGGCATCGTGCACTGACGGCGCAGATCGGGACCTCCCGCCAGCACCGGATCTGATCCCACCCGGCGATCGACGTAAGTTGATGCGAGGGCGAACACCGAGATCACCGAGAGGTAGCCGTGCACCCTCCGCTGGGAGATTTCGGGCCGGGCGCCGGCTGGCGAACGCCACGCGCGCACTTCAATGGCGACGCCCCCACCCTCGACCTATCCGGTCGTTGGCCATTCCGATTGGCGCCGCGTTCCGAGCTTGCCGTTGACGGGTTCGAAGCACGCGAGTTCGACGATCGCGACTGGGACGAGATCACAGTGCCGGGTCACTGGCAGCTCCAGGGACACGGCAGCCCGGCCTACACGAACGTTCGGTATCCCTTCCCGATCGACCCACCATGGGTACCTGAGGAGAACCCCACCGGGGAGTACCGCCACCGTTTCGACCTCCCACCGGCCTGGCCCACCGGAGATGCCGTACTGCGCTTCCTCGGCGTCGATTCGGCCTTCACCACGTGGCTCAATGGCACCGAGCTCGGTTGGTCGACCGGCAGCCGGCTGACCACCGAGTTCGATGTCGGTCGCCTGCTCCGCCCGACCGGCAATGTGCTCGCTGTGCGCGTGCAGCAATGGTCTCCGGCCAGCTATCTGGAGGACCAGGACCAGTGGTGGCTGTCTGGAATCTTCCGCGACGTCACGCTCGTCCACCGTGCTCCCGGCTCGATCGACGACTTCTTCGTGCACGCCGGATTCGACCACCGCACCGGCCACGGTTCGCTCAGCATCGAGGCGGATGTTCCCGCGGAGGTCGACATTCCTGAGCTGGGCGTGCACGCCCTGGCCTGCGACGGCACCACTCATCCGCTGCCCGATGTTGAACCGTGGTCAGCGGAGACCCCCCGGCGGTACGAAGCCCAATTGCGCAGCGCCGGCGCGACGATCCGCGTCTGCATCGGATTCCGCACGATCGCGGTGACCGACGGACAGTTGACCGTCAACGGCCGACCTATCTTGATCCGCGGCGTCAACCGCCACGAGTGGAACCCCGATCTCGGCCGTGCGGTCAGTCGCGATGACATGCTGTCCGACGTGCTGCTCATGAAGCAGCACAACATCAATGCAGTGCGCACCAGCCACTACCCGCCGCACCCGCACTTTCTCGACCTCTGTGACGAGTACGGGCTGTACGTGATCGACGAGTGCGATCTCGAGACCCACGGCTTCGAGCGCGTCGGCTGGCGCGGCAACCCCAGCGACGACCCGCGCTGGCGCGCGGCGCTGCTTGATCGAATGGCGCGCACTGTCGAGCGGGACAAGAACCACCCGAGCGTGATCATGTGGTCGTTGGGCAACGAGAGCGGGCGCGGCGACAACCTCGAGGCAATGGCCGTCTGGGCCCGAAACCGCGACCCCCACCGTCCACTGCACTACGAGGGTGATCCGGACTCCGGCTACGTGGACCTGTACAGCCGCATGTATGCCACGCATGACGAGGTCGACGCAATCGGTCGACAGGCCGAGCCTTCCACGAACGACCCGGCACTCGATGCGCATCGCCGGTCACTGCCGTTCGTCCTCTGCGAGTACGCGCACGCGATGGGCAACGGTCCGGGCGGGTTGGCCGAGTATCAAGCGTTGTTCGAGCGCTACCCGCGCTGCCAAGGCGGATTTGTGTGGGAGTGGATCGATCACGGCATCCGGCAGGTGACACCGGACGGTCGCGAATACTTCGCCTACGGTGGCGACTTCGGCGAACCGCTGCACGACGGCAACTTCGTCTGCGACGGCCTCCTGTTCCCCGACCGCACTCCGTCCCCCGGCCTGCTCGAACTCAAATCTGTTTTCGCACCGATCGCGATCAATTTCGCCGGCGGGCTGATCACGATCAGCAATCGGCGCGAACACGCGGACACCACAGACCTGCGCTTTCTCTGGACGCACGAGGTCGAAGGCATCGCCCAGCAGGCGGCAGAACTACCGGTTGGGCCGATCGCGGCGCGAGAGGCCAGAACCGTCCCGGTGCCGACGTGCGATGCCACGACGCGCGAAAGCTGGCTCACCGTCCGCGCCGTGCTCGCCAAGGACACGGCTTGGGCGCCCGCGGGGCATGAGCTGGCAGCGGCACAGGCGCAACTCTGCGCCGCGCCGAGTTCGGCCGTGCGCGGCACCGCCCCGGCCCGCGACTTGTTCGACCCGGTGAGCGGACTGCTCACCCGCCTCGGTGACCTAGCGGTCGAAGGGCCACGGATCGATCTGTGGCGCGCGCCCACCGACAACGATCGCGGCGGGGGTGCCCAGAACATCGCGTCCACCTGGCGAGCACTCGGGCTGCATCGATTGACGCATCGCGTGATCGAGCAGTCCTGGTCGCACAATGAGTTCACCTTGAGCACGCGGATCGCCCCGGCGGCCACCGATATCGCGATGCTGGGCACCTATCGGTGGCGACACGACGGCGACGCCCTTCTGCTCACGGTCTCCGTCGAACCGAAGGGTGACTGGAACGGGCCGTTGCCACGCCTCGGCCTGCGCATGGCATTGCCCACGAGCATCGGCGACGAGGTGGAATGGTTCGGATGCGGGCCGGGCGAGGCCTACGCCGACAGCAAGCAAGCGGCGCTCGTCGGCCGCTACCGGCGCACGGTTGGCGAGCTGCAGACGCCGTACGTCTACCCGCAGGAGAACGGGAACCGCTGTCTGGTCCGGTGGGCTGAGCTGCGCGGGTCCGCCGGCGGCATCCGCATCGAGGGGCTGCCAACCTTCGACCTCACCGTCCGCCACTGGACCAGCGAGGATCTCGATGGTGCCCAGCACAGGACCGATCTGGTCGAGCGCGACCGGGTGTTCGTCAATCTCGACCGCGCACAGCAGGGCCTGGGCAGCGCGTCCTGCGGACCCGGCGTCCTGCCCCAATACGCGCTCACAGCGGCGCCGGCCACGTGGAGCATGCGGTTCACCCCGCTGGCGCGATGAGGGGGCGTCGAGATCACGGCTCTTTGTGCTGCAGCGCGCACGATTCGCCGTGAGGGTCTGAGTCAGGGGCCCTCGTGTGAGATGGCGCGCTCTTGCGGCAAGGCGGACAGCGCGTCCGTCAATAGTGCGACCAGCGCCTCGTGCTGCACGTCGGCCGACGACCAGACCTCCTCGTCCGAGCCGTCCAGCGCTCTGGCGGCGAGCCCGGCCTTGCGGTCGATCAGCGCAGCGATCCTGCTGTCGATGGTCTGGGCCGCGATGATGCGCCACGCGGTGACGGGCTCGGTCTGACCGATGCGGTGGCTGCGGTCGATGGCCTGGGTCTGCTCCGCGTCGGTCCAGGACAGCTCGGCCAGCACGATGTTGGAGGCGACTTGAAGATTGAGACCGACACCGGCCGCCGTCAGGGAGCAGACCGCGATTGCGACGTCCGGGTCGTTGCTGAACGCGTCGATGTTCTTCTGCCGCGACGACGGCGTCTGGCCGCCCCGGATCGAGGAAAAACGAATCCCTTGTCTGGTGAAGGCATCCTCTGCGGCGTCCATGACGTCGACGTGCTTGGCGAAGAAGACGACTTTGCCTGCGCTGCGGGCGAGCTGTGTCGCGTAATCGGCGGCGAGGCCGGCCTTCGCCTGGCCGATGCGTCGCATCAGGCTGAACACGTTCTCGCCAGCCGTCGCGCTCGCGTCCTTCTGCTCCCATGCCGCCACCTTGCGCACGAGATCGGGGTCGATGCCCTCCCGTACACCCGACCGGCGACTCGCCAGTGCGGTCTCATACCGCGACACCAGCCGGCGAGCGAGGTCACGCTCGGCCGCCCGGATCGACCGGCCGACCTTCTCATCGAGCTCGACGGGCAAGTCGGCGGTACGGCGGGCGGGGATGTCGGCGGCCACATCCACTTTGCGGCGACGGACGATGCCGAGGTCGATCACGCACTTGCGAGCGGCGGAATAGAACGCTGGGTCCGCAGGCGTCAGGCCGGTCTCCTCAAGGGAGTCCATCAGCTCGGCGAGCGGCTCGGTCTCGTCGATCCAGCCGAGGAACTGCCAGATCGCCCGGAAGTCCTCGATGTCGTTGATCAGCGGCGTACCCGTGAGGGCCATCAGCAAAGGGCGCGGGGTGCGCGACCGGATGCGTTGCGAGAGATCCAGGACGTGCCGCGAGCGTTGGGACGTCTTGTTCTTGATGAAGTGCGCCTCGTCGACGACCATCCCGCGAAACCCGAAATCGCCGAACCACCCCACGTGGCGGTCGAGCACCTCGTAGTTGACCACGACGATGTCGGCGAATCCGTCGACGGTGTCACCATTGCCGTGCACGACGGTGGTCGTACGGTTCGGCGTCCACATGCCGGCCTCGCGGGCCCAGTTGGTCTTGACGACGCTCGGTACGACCGCGAGCAGCGGGTAGGCGTTCGCTGCCTGCGCGGCGAGCAGCGCCTGAGCCGTCTTGCCCAGTCCCGGCTCGTCGGCGAGTAGGAAGGTCCGGTGCCCGGCGGCAGCGGCGGCGACCAACTGCGCCTGGTGGGGCATCAGCTCCCGGTTACCCGGCGCGCGCACCGGGGCCGCCGGTGCCGGCAGAACCATGCACGCAAGGGCTCCGCCGCCGGCCCGTTCGAACGAGCTGAACAGCGGGTTGAGAAGTTCCCAATCGGCCAGGCGACGCGGACCGCGCGATCTCGACCGGCTGGCGGAGAAGTCAGGGGGCAGGAACGGGTTGGCCAGCTGTCGCGAGATGACCGATCGAGGCACGACCCCGCGCTCGGTGCCGGCGGCATTGGCCGCGGGCTCCGTCGCTACGGTCTGCTCCGGGGCCGCTTCGATCCCCATCGATCTCAGCATGTCCCTCTTGAGTGACCTGGCCGCGTCGGAAACGACGGCATCCTCCGCGAGCAGCGCGAGGAGCTTGGGATCACGTACGGCGGTTTTCGCGAGAATCGTGGCTATACCGTCCAGGCGCTTGAGCTGCTCGACCCGGTCCGCCTGGGTGATGCTGGGCGTCCCCTGCACTCGAGCGTGCTCCTCGCGCACGAGCAATGCGACGACCTGGAACTTCGTGCGCACCGCGGGCGTCACGCGGCGACGTTCGACAACCGCCTCCACTTCACGCACAGCGCGGGCGAGCATCGAGAAGACGTCCTCGGAGTTGCGGGCGCGTGGCTTCCTCGGCGATGCGGTACGGCGCACGTCCGTCCGGCGCCGGCCTGGTCGAGCCACAAACTCCTCCTCCCGACGCTCGGCAAGATGGGCCGAGCGAGATTGCCGCATCCATGCTCGCGGTCCGGCGACGGCTGGCCGCCGGGCAAACCGGGACGGTTGCTCAAAAGCCGCCGACCCCCACCCAGCCTGCGGCGAGTCCGACACCGCCAGGGCCGCCCGGCCGATACTGAAGCCGCTCAGAGCCGCGAGTCGAGGGGCGATGAGACGACCGTGCACGCAAGTCGTCGCAAGCCGCGAGCGGTGCGACGTCATAGGTGCGGTGCAAGTCCATCTTAGCCCTGCTTGGCCCGCCGTGCGGCGCGATCCGCGTCGCTCCCCGCGCCCGCTGGCGCAGCCGCCCCGCGCACGACCCCGGGTTCGGCGCGGCTCGATCCGCCGGAGCTATGAAATGGTGACGCGCGTTCGTCTATGACGGACGAACGCGGATGATCGTTTTCCCCGTGCGTCGCTCGGTCGGGTTGAGGGCGGCCACGGCGTCGTCAAGGTTTGCGATGTTGCCGGTGTTCGTCCGCAGTCGTCCGTCGCGCACCCGCTGGACGATCTCACCCAGTTGGCCACGATCGGACTCGACGACGAAGTCGATCGCCAGGCCGTCCGCGGGCCGCGCCTTGGGCGGCCCGACGACGCTCACCAGTGTTCCTCCGGCGCGGACCAACCCCGCGGACCGCTTCTGGATGTCGCCCCCGATGACATCGAAAACCAGATCGACGGCGCCGACGTCTTCCAGAGCGTCGTTGTCGAGGTCGACGAATTCCTGCGCGCCGAAGTCGAGCGCCTTCTGACGGTCGGCCGCGCGTCCGGTGCCGATGACATACGCGCCGGCCTCGCGAGCAAGTTGCGTCACCATCGTCCCGACTGCGCCGGTCGCGCCGTGCGCGAGGAGGCTCTGCCCGGCCCGCAGGCGGCCGTGGTCGAACAGTCCCTGCCACGCGGTCAGGCCAGAGATCGGCAGGCTCGCGCCGACGGTGAACTCGACGTCGCCCGGCAGGGGCGCGAGATTGCGTGCCTCGATCGCCACGTACTCGGCCAGGGTGCCGTCGCGATGCCAGTCCGCCAGGCCGAACACCCGCTGTCCCACCGAGAGTCCCGTAGTGCCATAGCCGAGTGCGGTGACCACTCCGGCCAGCTCGTGCCCGGGAATCGACGGTGTTCGGTCACGGCCGGCGCGATCGGTCCAGGTGGAGGGCCACTGCATCTCAGTCGGGACGAATCCCGACGCATGGATCTCAACGATGACGTCGTTTATCGCTGCCGGCGGCTCGGGCCGCTCCACCAGCGTCATCCCGGCCGTCCCCGCAGCCTGGTCCGTCACCACGATCGCCTTCATTTTGCGACACCTCTCTATATCAGCCCTCGCCCGCCGCCTCTTTACATTCCCCGACGTCAGTTCCGCTACGAGGCGAGCGCAGTCCATTGTCCGCCGCTGCCCGTTGCGCAGCACCACCACACTGCCGGCCAACCCAGACCGTGTTCTCCTTCGTGTACCGACACATAGATCCCTTATGAAATAAGGGCTTCGGCGGTTCATCGGATTCGAGCTGAACGCCTTCGAATCCGATGGAAGGCTGCCATATCGGCGCCAAAGCTGGCGCTCATCCGAGCGCACGGTCACCGATGGATCGGATTCAATCACGCCGGCATGACCCGCACGATCCTCTGGCTGCGGGTGCTACGGCACCCCGACGTCGTGGAGCCGAGTTGGTCACCGCCGGCGCGATCAGTGCGCGCTACGGGGTCGGGTTGCCCAACTTGCGATGGTGGCCACGCCGTGTCTCTCATGTGGCACGCTCGGTCCGCCGCCGGCGGGTGATTACTGACAACGGCGCGTGATGGAGGCGGCGAAGGTGGGGCGTAGGTCGACAAGCCACCGTGTGTCCGCGTCGACGCGTGCATCGAAGTCGGTCTCGGCGATGTGCTGCATCCACACTTGGTCGCCAGCCGCAGCCTGGGCCCGCACGTTCGCGGTTGCGTGCGCCTTCACCTCCAACACGACGTCGAGCAGTTCTTCGGCGTGCTCGGCCGCGAGCCCGTACGCGGCGGCGAGCAGGCCAAGGCGGTGGACCGCGTCCAATGTGTCCGGAGTGGACAGCCGCGCGCCCGGCGCATGCAATGGCGCCCATTCCTCAGCCGCGATCGCAAGGTCCCACAGTGGCCGCCCCGGACCGGCCATGTCGAAGTCGATCAGCGCGACCACGACTCCGTCCCGGAACACCACGTTCTCCGGGAACAGGTCGTTGTGGCAGACCAGTGCGCCACCGCCCGGGTCGCTCCACTGGCCGGACCAGCCGACCAGCCCGGTCGTATCGAAGGACGCGACAGCCTCGTGATAGTCACGGACCAGTCGCCCAAGTGAGACGAGCGCCTGGTCGGTCAGCGCCCACGACGGATACGGCGGCACCGGCACGTCGCCCTCGACCCAGGACACCACGTCCCGCCCTTGCTCATCGATGCCGAGGTGACGCGATGCGCCGGTGAATCCGACCGCCTCCAGGTGCCGCAGCAAGGCCGGCACCGGCGCTCGCATCGCCGGCCTACGGACCGTGTCGCCGACCCGAATCACGCCGCGAGCTGGGTCCATTCCACCAACCAACGGCTGCTCGGCCATGGCCTCATTGTCACGCACCACGCGCTGAACCCCGTGGCAGATGACTCAATGGCCGGCGATTCGGGTGACCAGTACGGCCAGACCGCGGGCGCGCGCCTGTCTTAGCAGTAGTGCGCGACGGTGGTCGGGCGGCAGTGGGAGGTGTCGTGGCCGTGGCTGCCGGTGCTGGAGCGGCTGGCGGGACCGTTGCCTCCGGCGGCGCTAGTGCCGTGGGTGAGCACGAGGACGAGCACGACGGTCAACGCGGCTAGCAGCACGAGCGCGCTGGCGATGATGCCTCGAAGGGAGAAATGGGAGGCGGTGGGCTGGGTGAGTGTTGACGTGGTCATGGCGGTGCTCCTTGGTGAGCGGGGTGAGGCATTGGGTGGTCTGTTGGTCAAACCGTGTTCGGATGGAGGGCAAGCGCTGGTGCGACGCGCGCGGGCCGCCACTTGAGTGCACGCCGCAAGCTGATGCGGAATACGCGATCGTGCGTTGCTTTCGCACGCCGGCAGTCGCGGGCATGCTGGGCAAATGCCATCAGGTCCGCGCGCCGCTGCTCGGCGAATGCTGCGGTGAATGTGGGCTGGTACATCTCGTCCTCCTGGATGCCGGTGGCTGTCGATGTCAAGCATCTGGCCGGGAGGGTGCGGTGGGTCAGGGGTACGAATACCCCTCTTGGCGTGCGCCGGGTGGGGCGAGCGGCGGTTAGTGTTGCCGGGTGGCGGGTTCTACCCCGAAACCTCAGCAGCGTCGTGTGACCGGGTGGCAGCAGTCGCTTGTCGGCCGGGGTGCCGATGCGCAGCGGCTGTCCGAATTGCTCTCGGGCAATCGGCTGGTGACGGTGACCGGGCCGGGCGGTTGTGGAAAGACGAGCCTGGCGCTGGATTTGGCACGCCGGGTCGGTGAGCGGTTCGCCGACGGGGTGGCGCTCGTGGAACTCGGACAGCTCGAGGATCCGGGCCGGGTCGCGTCAGCCGTGGCCACCGCCGTCGGCGCCCGGGAGAGCGCCGGGCTGACTGCGTCGGATTCGCTGGTCATGACGCTGGCGGGCCGGCATCTGCTTGTCGTGTTGGACAACTGCGAACACCTCGTCGAGGCCGCCGCGGCGGTGTGTGACGCGATATTGACCGGTACGGACGACGTGGCGATTGTCGCGACGAGTCGCGAGCCGTTGCGGGTGGCGGCCGAGGCGCGGCTGGCGTTGGGTCCGCTGTCCTTCCCGCAGGCGGGAACGCCAGTAAGCGCTGGGGCCTTTGATGCCGTCGACTTGTTCGTGGCCCGCGCTCGTCAGGTGAATGGCGATTTCGAACTCGACGATTCCACCGCGGCGCTGGTGGGTGAGATTGTGCGTCACCTGGACGGACTGCCGCTGGCTATCGAACTTGCCGCGGCTCGCGTCGGGGGTCTTCCGATCCGTGAGCTGGCAAGCCGGCTGACGAGCAGTTCCGAACTCCTGGTGAGCCGCACGCGTGGCAGGCCGCAGCGGATGGCGTCGATCACCGCGACGACGGCTTGGAGCTACCGGCTGCTGTCACCGCGCGAACAAGCAGTGTTCCGGCGGTTGAGTTTGTTTGCTGCACCGTTCACCGGCGAAGCGGCATGCGCGGCGGCTGGGCCGGACACACGTGACGTGGCCGCCGACCTGGTCGAGAAGTCGCTGCTGGTGGCCGCCAGACCGGAAACCGACGATCAGTACCGGTTCTCGATGCTGCAGACCATCCGTGAATTCGGCACGACACAACTCGCCAGCGACCCCGAGGCCGTGACGGTACGCCGAGCGATAACTGAGTGGTACGCAGTGCAAGCAGAGCACGCCGCCGACAGGCTGGAACGCCTCGACGAGGAGGCCGCCGCAGCGGCTTGGTTCGACGCGGAGTACGAGAACATCCTCGCCGCGATCGAATGGCGCCACGATGAGGAAACGATGCCGCTACGGCTCGCGACGGCGCTCGCACCGTGGCTGCACCTGCGCGGCCGATTCACCGAAACCCGCGTGCTCGTCCACAGGGCGCTGTCGGTGTCCGGCGCCCCATGCACCGAACTACACGCGCGAGGACTGCTATGGGTGGCGCACGCCCAGTACGCGATCGCCGACCTGAGTCCGGCCCTGGACACCTATCGTCACGCCCGAGCCGTCGCAGCCGCCGCTGGGTGCCGGCGCGCGGAGATAGACGCTTACCTCGGTGCCTCGGCCGCGCTGCGCAACCTCGGCCAACTCGAGCTCGCCGAGGCGGAAGCAACCACCGCGGCGGCCCTGGCCGATGATCTCGAAGATCAATCCGCGCAAGCGATGGCCGCGATTGGGCTGGGATACGCGGCACACTTCCGCGACCAATACGAGCAGGCACACGCCCATGCACTCCACGCGCACGCCGTCAGCGGCACCGTCCGCCCGGCCGACTACGGCCCGCTCATAAGCCTGCTCGTGTGGACCTGCGAGATCACCGGACGAATTGATGAAGCAATCCGCTACGCCCGCCACAGCCTGCGCCATGCAACCCAGCGCGACTCCCGCAGTCAGGAGGCCTGGTCAAGCGCCATGCTGGGCGCGATCCTGCTCGAGCACAAACATGCAGCCGAGGCGCGAACCCACCTGCACAGAGCCCTCACTATTGCAATGGACACCGGCGAGCGCTACATCATCTGGCAGGCGCTCACTTCGGTCGCGCAAGCTGGCGCCCAAGCAGGCATCGGAGAACCCGCCCTAACCGCCATCGCTGCCACCGAAACACTTCGCAAGCGGCTCCATCTCGTTGACTCTCCGCCGTATCACGATGCCATTGACGCCGCGACCGCACAGGCCAGCCGCGGCCTGGACAACGCCGCCAGAAACCTCGCCTGGCAGCGCGGTTCGCAACTCTCCCTGGACGCCGCGGTCGACCTCGCCCGCTCGATCCTCATCCAGGTCACATCAGCCGACACAGATAGCCTCGCGCAGCCCGAACTCACACCACGCGAGCGGCAACTCATCGCTCTGGTGGCCCAAGGCATGACCGACAAGCAGATCGCGACACACCTGTTCATCAGCCTGCGCACGGTCCGTTCACACCTTGACCGCATACGCGACAAGACCGGATACCGCCGACGCGCAGACCTCACCCGCCTGGCTCTCGCGATCGACACGCCCGCGTAATCCTCACGACCGCGTTCAGAGCTCGCGAACCCGGGCGGCGAGGTGTTCGGCTGTGGCGCGGGCCTGCGCACTGAGCAGCGTCCAGTCATCGACCGTCTCGCCGAGATAGTTTCGCCGCGCCAGGTCAAGCACGGTCGCGTCAGCAGGTGCGACTCGGCCATAGATTCGCCGCACCGCCTGGTCCTTGGGCACGATCTCATCAGATTCGAGCGTGACGATCATGCGGGCGAGTGTCAGCAGCACGTTGCGCACGTCGCCGTTCAGGTCGTCGAGCAGCGCGGGGAGGCTGTCGTGAATCGCGCGTCGGACGTCGGCTGCCGGGACTGCCTCGATGAGTTCGTCCAGACATGGTCCGCGCAGAGGCTCGCTCGACGCTCTGGCGGATGCGAGAAGGATCGTCACATCGGGGTCAGTGTGTGGCTGCGGCACGCTGCCGTCGCTGAAGTCCTCCCGCAGCCATTCCCCGTATTGGTAGTCGCACGTGGGCGGATATGCCCACGGCACCAGCGACGGGTAGACCACCGAGGTCAGCTCGATCGGCCTGCCTGCTTCGACGCTGGCCCGCCGGCCGGAGTATCGCAGGAGAAGCTCGGTGAGTTGTCGACGCTCGTGCGCAGCCAGCGAATGGTGCGTGACGAGCAGGAGATCGATGTCGCTGTCGTGCTGCAGTCCTCCCGTGGTTGACGAACCATAGACATAGATGCCAGCCAGACCGCCCGGGTCCAGCTGGTCACAGTGCTCGAGGACGCGGTCGATCGCCGTTCTCACCTGGTCAGGGTCCGTGCGCGCACCGCTGCCCGGCAACTCAGTTTCGAACCGACTCGGCTGCTCGAACGCTGCACCGATGACGACAGCGCGTGCCGGCAGCGGCAGCGCCGCCAGCCCCGAACGCCGCGTTCTCATGAGCCGATTGTCGACCGCCACGTCATCTTGCTCCGTCGCCGCTGGCTCATCAGTCGATGACCTCTTGAGGCCGCTACGGACGTTCCCCGGCGGCGATCGTCAAGTTCCACGGCCTTGTGCGGGGGGCGCCACGTCAACCCACCTGGTGTGGTCCAGGCTCAGTCGCGCAGTCGGTATCGCAGCCAGAGGCTTCCGCTCGTGGTGCCGGCGGCGTGCTGCAGTTGCATCTCCCGACGCTGATCGAGCCTGTCGAACAGGCGACGACCGAGCGGGTCGATGACTCGGCCGACGGCCAGGCAGAGCTCGTCGACCAGGTCTTGGCGCAGCAGCGACCGCGCGAGCGTGATGCTGCCGTGGACGCCGATGTCGCCGCTCGTGGCGGCCTTCACCTCGGCCACGGCCTGCTCGAGCGGTCCGGAGACAGCCTCGGCGTGCGGCCAGTCGCCGACCAGCGGGGTGGAGGTGAGGACGTACTTGTGCACTGCGTTGATGAAGTCCGCGAACGGTTGCTCGTGTGAGGTGGGCCAGTAATGCGACCACTGGTCATACATGCCCCGACCGAGTAGCACCGCGTCCTGGCGGGCGATCATGTCTGCCTCGAAGTCGGCGAGCTGGGCGTCGAAGACCGGCGCACCCCCGTTCGTGCCCGTCTCTGGAAAGTACCGATGGGGGTCGTCCACGGCCCCGTCCAGCGACATCAGCGTGTACAGAACGATCCGTGACAACTAGACCTCCTTCTGCCACGTCAGGCCGTGCAGGTACGCATCGGTCAACGCGATCTGGCGAACGGGCGGGAACGCATTCGGATCCAGCACGGCCTGCACGGCCAACCCGAGCGTGAACGCGTGCAACGAGGCCGCGAGCTCGGCCGCATCACCATCCCCGAGATCGCCGACTTCCTGGGCCAGGCGCACCGCGCTCTCGAGCCGGGCCCGGCTGTGCGCGTAGGTCTCGGCGAAGGCCGCGGTCAGGGGCGGGGCGGCCAGCACGACGTCCCAGGACGAGATCCAGATGCGGTTGGCCGCGGCCGATGCGGCGCTGAGCGGCAGCATGCCGAGGACGAGGGCCCGCAGCGCCGCGATTCCCGGCGCGCCGATAGGGCGTTCTCGCTCGTTTACGCTTCGCGCGAGCACGTCGAGCGCAAACCTCCTGAGCTCGTCCTTGGTCGCGAAGTAGTGGGTCACGACGCCGGTCGTCGCGTCGAGTTCGGCGGCGACCGCGCGCATCGTCAGGCCCACGAACCCGTGCGATGCCAGTACACGAAGCACGGCCTGGGCGATCTGTCGCCGACGGGCGTCGTGATCTCCCAACGGTCGCGGCATGTCGGCTATGGTATTCACACAACACCCGTTATGGGAATGGAGCTAGGCAATGTTCGCGACCGACCTGTCATCCGGCGCCCACCTGCGTCCGCTGGAGGCGTGGCAGGCAGGCGAATTCGCAGCGCACATGGACCGCGCCCGCGAGCACATCAGGCCCTGGGTGGGACCGGCGTTCGTGACGACGACGGCGGACCAGGCACGGAGCACGCTGCAGCGATACGCCACCGACGCGGCGGCGGACGGGTCCCGGCTGTACGGGATTTGGCTGGACGGCGAGCTGTCCGGCGGGGTGATGTTCACCCATTTCGACGCGCGCAGTGGCGTGTGCGAACTTGGCTGTTGGCTCGAACCGCGTGCCGAAGGGCGCGGTCTCGTCACCCGCGCCTGCCACCTGCTGCTGGCCTGGGCGTTCGGCGTCCGCGGACTACACCGCGCCGAATGGCGCTGCCGAGTGGAGAACACGCGCAGCGCGCAGGTGGCTCAACGACTGAACATGACCCTGGAAGGTGTACTGCGTCAGTCCTGGCCCGTCGCCGGCGTGCACCACGACAAGCAGGTCTGGGCGATCCTCGCACCAGAGTGGCGCGCGCTGAACGCACCGGGCGGCTCACAGCCTGCCCAGGGCGTCCGCCGCGATGGGCGGCCGTGACCCAATGGATCATGGGCCCGAGACAGCCGTCGCCAGCCGGAGAAGGCAGGGCGCAGTCGTGTCCACGTCACGACCACCGTCACCTACGCCGCTTCGCCCTGGCGGAATGGCGCGGCACAGGGAACCGCCTGGCCGTGTCTGAGGTGGCGCGCGCGCCGTGCTTCTCAGAGCAGCCGGACACACGTGGGAATCGCCCACCGACAGCGAACAGAAAGGAATCCCGTCATGACCCACTTCCTGGTGTTGATCTACGGCGACGAACACCAATGGGGTACCGCCAGCGAGGAGTGGAACACCGAAAACGGACGACGGCATCGCGCCTTCCTCGACTCCGCGGGCGACGCTGTCCTCACTGGCGGTGAATTGGTCCCATCGGCGCAAGCCGTGTCCATTCGCTGCGACGGCGAATCTCATCAGTCCGTATCGGCCGGCCCGTTCGTCACGGCCCCCGCCGCGATCGGCGGTTTCTACCTCCTCGAGGCCGAAGACATCGAGGCCGCGATCACCTTGGCGCGTGGCATCCCCGAAGCATCATCGCCCGAGTGCGGCGTGGAGGTGCGAGCAATGCCACCAGTGCCCAACTGAAGCAGGAACACCGGTCCGCAACGTGCCCCTAGCGGATGGGGCAGCGCCTTTCCCGATCCTCGCCTCGTTGCCGCGACCGCGCCAGCGACCGCGTCGTGTTTGCCGCCGCCGCCATCGTCTCTGCCGCACCCACGCTCCTGCACGCCGGACGCCCGGCCATCGACGCGGCACCGAAGGCGTCATCGATCCCGCCGGCCCGTCGTTCAACTTCGCCTGGGGACAGATCCGCCAACCCCGCACCATCGCCGGCATCGACGCCGGAGGACGCGACGTTCATGCGAGGTCTCGGAGCGGTCGAAGCCATGAACCTCGACGGCGGCGGATTCACCGCGATGGCCGGCGACGGTCAGCTCATCAACCACCCGTCCAACCCGACCGGCGAACGCGCCGGTGCCGACGCCAACGCGGTCATCCCTCGCTCTAGCTGACGCCGCGGACGCCCGGGAGTCGCCATCGTCGTTCGCACGACACTGATTACCCCCGCGAGTGATAACGGCACTTGCTTGTCGATGCGGCCGTACCCACTGCCTGCGCCCCACATGCCGAACGGCCGGCCGCGGCGCCCACGCTCCACTCTGCGGTAGGACGCTCGAGGCCTGCCGAGCTGATCGGTCCCGGCGAGGCGCGCGGACGAGGGCTCCCGATGTCATCGACGAAGTCGCGCATCGTCGGCGAACCCGCCGCGGCGTGCGAGCCAGGCGTCGGTGATGTGCGCGAACATGGCATCTGCTGCGCCCTCCGGATCGTGAGCGGCGATGCGCTCGTAGACGCGGCGATGCCCTTGGTTCGACTGGGCGCACAGATCCCTTGTGGTCTTTCCCATGTAACGGGCCGAGTTGACCACCTGGCTCTCCAACGCCCGCACCACTGCGCGGGCGAGCCGGTTCCCGGACGTGTGCATGATCAGATCGTGGAAGGCCCGGTCGTGCCCGGCGTAGGCAGCCGGGTCACCGACGAGGTCGTCCATGCCGTCCACCAACTCGGCGAGGCGGGTGATCACCTCTGGCCCCGACTGGCGCGCCGCCACGTTCGCCATGTCGGCCTCGAGCAGTCGCCGGGTCACGACCAGGTCGTCCAGGACTTCCAGGCCGTCGGGCTCCGCGATGGAGGCGGCGAGAACGACCTCGTCCAGCATGTGCCACATCGGAGGCGACGACACGGTCGTTCCCAGACCCTGCCGGATCTGGACCAGCCCCTTCGCCTGCAGCAACTTGACCGCCTCGCGCACGACCGTGCGGCTGACCGAAAACGCTTCGCACAAGGCCGGCTCGGCCGGCAGCGAGGTCCCCGGCGGGTACTCCCCGCGCACGATCCGGCCGACGAGTTCGGCGGTGAGCGCGGTGGCGAGGTTCGGCGGACGGCGGGCCCATTCTGGCTGCGCCGTGCGGCCGTCCGCGACCTCGGTGTTCGTCATCCGTTCCTCCAGCTCGGGCTGCGCGGTGGTCAGTATACCGATGAAAGTACATCAGACGATTGACGACAGACGTCATACGGCATATCTTTCCGCCGCAGGCTGTCGGGCAGTCCGGCTCGCCTTCGGTTCGGCTTCGTAGAGGGAGTGAGCGAATGAAGCAGCGGCGTCTTCTGCCGGCTATCGCCCTGGTGGCGTTGGCCCTGGCGGGATGTAGCAGCAGCGGGAGTGGCTCGAAGAACTCGAGCGGTGCCCCAGGGGGGTCCTCGCCAGCCGGCCCGGCGTCGGGCAACCTGACGGTCTGGGTCGACGCGGCGCGGCTCCCGGCGGCCAAGGCGTACAAGGCCGCCCACCCGAACGTGCACCTCAACATCGTCACCTTCGACGGTGACGGCAACGGCGCTTCGACATTGCAGACCAAGATCCAGTTGTGGAACCGGACGGGCAGCGGGTGGCCCGACGTGATCTTCAGCGAGCAGGTCCAAGACCCGGTGTGGATGGCGCGCAAGCCGTTCAATTTCGCCGCGCCGATCAAGGGCCTGGTGCCCGAGAACCTGCTCAGCAAGTGGCCGGCCCCCTCCACCGCGCAGTGCACCGTCGACGGCGTCCAGGTCTGCGTCCAGGACAACCTGGCCCAGGACGTGCTGTGGGTGAACAAGAAGCTGATGGACCAGTTCCACTACACGGTTCCGAAGACGTGGCAGGAGTGGGCCGCGCTCGGCCAGAAGGCGGCCAGCGAGCACCCCGGCTACATCGTCGGCACGATGGGGGAGTCGTTCAGCCACTGGATTTACCTGTGGGGCGACCAGTGCCCGCTGCAGCAGGCCGACGGTAACAAGGTGAAGATCAACTCGTCGGACAGCCACTGCACGCGCATGGCCAGCCTGCTCGATCCGCTGATCAAGAACGACTCCGTCCCGCCGCTGTCCGTGTTCACCCCCGACTTCGCGAAGAAGTACGGCGGCAAGGACGACAAGGTGCTGCTCATGCCCGGGCCGGCCTGGTACGGGTTGGGCGTGTTCCACGACACCCTGCACCTCCCGCCGGGTGAGATCGCGGCGGCGCCGCCGCTGCAGTGGGGGTCCGAGACGCCGGTGACCACCGGCCAGGTCGGTGGCGGTCCCTGGATCGTGTCGCGGCACTCCAAGAACATGAAGGCGGCGGGGGACTTCGTGACCTGGGAGACTACGGTCTTCAAAGCGAAGGGCGGCTATCCGGCCTACGGTCCGCTGGCCGACACTTGGCTCAAGGACCTGGCGAAGAACCCGTTCTTCGCCGCCGACCCGGGCCCGGCGCTGAAGGCCGCCGCCGGTCAGATCTGGCAGGGTTGGAGCCTGGTGACCTACCCGGACCAGCCGGTGTGGTCGAACACCGTGGTCACCAAGCTCGTCGAGGGTAAGTCCCTGAGTTCGCTGCTGAAACCGCTCGGTGACGGGCTGGCCCAGGCCGCTCAGGCCCAGGGTTACCAGGTCTCGCGGAACTGACCTTGAGCGCACTCCCGCTGTCCGGCACCCGTTCGCGGGCCACGCACGTGCGTGGCCCGCGGCGGGTGCGGGGCGCCATGTTCGTCGTCCCCTACCTGCCCTTGCTGCTGCTGTTCGGCCTCATCCCCATGGGATACGCGCTGAAGTTGGCCTTCACGAATGACAAGGGCAGCTGGGTCGGCCTCCACAACTTCACGAAGACGTTCGACGACTACCGGTTCAAGCCGGCGTTCAGGCACATCCTCGTGTACACGAGCGTGTGGCTCGTCGGCCTGGTGATCTTCGTGGTCGGGCTGACGCTCCTGCTGCACAGCCGGGCGAGCCGGGTCTCGTCGACCTACCGGTTCCTGTTCTACATGCCGGGTGCGCTCGCCGGGGCGAGTTCAGTGCTGCTGTGGCTGTTCATGCTCGACCCGGCAGTGAGCCCGGGCGATTTCCTGCTCCGTCACCTGCTGGGCGCCGACCTGTTCGTGAAGTCGATCGCGCCGGCGCACCTGCCGTTCATCTTCGCGATGATCGCCTTCTGGACGGGCGCCGGTGGCTGGGTCGTCGTGATGTACGGCGCGCTCAACACGATTCCGACTGAGCTGGAAGACGCGGCGCGCATCGACGGCGCCGGCCCGTTCACGATCGCGGTCCGCCTCAAGCTCCCGCTCATCCGCAAGTGGATCGCCTACATGGTGATCCTGTCGTTCGCGACCGGAACCCAGCTGTTCGTCGAGCCGCAGCTCGTCAACCAGGCCAGCCTGGGAATGGTGCCGGACACCTGGTCGTCGAACCAGCTGGCCTACCAGGTCGCGTTCCGGTTCGGAGACTTCAACGGCGCTGCCGCGATATCGGTCGATCTCCTCGTGATCGGCCTGGTCGCTGCCGTCCTCGTCGTGACCCGCAGCGGGCTGTTCAGGAGGGACGAATGAGAGCAGTGCTTGCGCGCAGCGTGCGGTTGCTCATCCTCACGCTCTTCGCGCTGTTCTTCTTCGTGCCGATCATCTGGCTGCTCCTCGCACCGACGAAGTCCGACGGCGCCCTGGTGACGTCCGGGCCGTTCTCGTTCGGCAGCTTCCACCACCTGGCGCAGGCCTGGGATCACCTCGACTCGTTCAGCGACCACATCTTCCGCAAGTGGATCGAGAACTCCCTCGTCTACTCGGCGGGGGCAACAGCGATCGTGCTGGTCACGGCCATCCCGGCCGGCTACGGGCTGGCGACCGGCCGGTTCCCCGGCCGCCGCCTACTGCTGACGCTCACGTTGATCGTGATGGTCATGCCGGCCGCGGCGCTGGTGCTGCCGATCTTCCTCGAGCTGAACGCGCTGCACCTGCTCGGCGGGATGATGTCGGTGATTCTGCCGTTCTCGTTCTACCCGTTCGGCGTCTACGTCGCCTACATCTACTACTCGACGGCCGTGCCGAGAGAGATGCTGGAGGCGGCCCGCATCGACGGGTGTGGTGAATTCGCCACCTTCCGGTACATTGCGGTTCCGCTGGCCAAGCCGGTTATCGCGCTGGTCATGTTCTTCAGCTTCGTGGCCGACTGGACGAACTTCTTCCTGCCCTATGCGGTGCTGGGCAAGGCCACGCAGTACCCGATCCAGGTGGGGCTGTCGGACCTGCTCTCCTCCACGCCGTCGTTCAACCCGGCGGTCGGGGGTGGCGGGCAGTCGACCAACGTCTTCCGTCCCGAGCTCGCGCTCGCCGCGATCGTGGCGGTCATCCCCATCGCCTTGCTGTTCATGGTCTCCCAGCGCGCCCTCGTTCGCGGCCTCGTCGGCGGCGCGGTGAAGGAATGACGGCTCACCCGGACATCCAGCCGGCGCCGCTCGCGGCAACCACGGGGGCCTGACATGCGGATTACCCAGTATCGGACGATGCGCACCCGACAGGACTGGGGGCGACTCGTCGGTGACGCGAACGGGGTGCACGCCGACGGGGTGCTTGACGTCCAGTTGGTTCTCGTCGATACCGACGAAGGAATAACCGGAATCGGCATCGGTCCGGTGGCCGAACTGGACAGCGTGTTTGCCGCGATCGAGGGCGAAGACCCGCGGGCGACGGTCGCGCTCTATGACCGGATGCTTCGGTACTCGTTCAAGGTTGGTCATTCCGGCGTGGTCTTCGGCACGATCGGAGCCCTCGACACGGCACTCTGGGACATCAAGGCCAAGGCCGCCGGTCAGCCGCTGTGGCGACTGCTCGGTGGACGGGACCGCAACCTGCTGGCTTACGGCTCGGGCCTTGACATCGCGCTTTCGCAGACCGACCTGGCCACCGTCTACCGTGCGTACGCCGACCGCGGTGTGCGGGCGGCAAAACTCAAGGGCGGGCTGGACGTCGCGAGCGATCTGGCCCGGCTGATGCTGGTTCGCGATGTTCTCGCCGAGGCGGCACCGGGTGTGCGCCCGGCGCTCATGTTGGACGCCAATGAGAATTGGAACAGCAAGCAGGCGATTCGTCACGTGAGTGAGCTCGAGCGCCACTTGGATCTGATCTGGGTCGAAGAACCCGTGCGCCGCTGGGACGCCGAAGGCATGGTTTCGGTCGGTCGCCGGGTCCGCGCGTCGATCGCTGGTGGTGAGAATCTGACCGGGCTGGAGCAGTTTCGGCCGCTCCTCGCTGCGAGGGCCCTGGACGTCGTCCAGACTGCCGCCGTATGGGGCATCACTCACTTTCTGCGCGTGGCGGCGTTCGCGCACGCGTACGACAGACCGGTCAGCCCGATCGGTACCACGCCGATTGCGTTGCTGCATGCGGCGACGGCCGTCCCGAATCACATGGTCAGCGAGCTGCAGGACCTGACGCCGCCAGTCGGTATGACTCTTGACCTGACCGTCGACGACGGTTGCTTCATCTTGGGTGACAGCCCGGGTCTCGGCATCGAGATCGACGCCGAGGCGATCGCCCAGCTCGATCCGCCGGCCGGAAAGGTCGTTCCGCGCGGACCCCAGATCCTGGCCGAGCGGGCGGGTCGCCGGCTCGACAACGAGGTGCCGCGCTGACCGGAACTCGCCGACCGCCAAGGCACGTCCAGGACGTGCCACAAGCCTCAGCGGAAGCGTTCGACGAAGATCCTGACGTCCCAGGGTCCCAAGGTCACGGTGGCGTCCCGGGCGAGCGTTTCGTCGGACAGGACGTCGTGCAGTAGCCGCGGCGCGATGGCGCTGACCCGGTCCCAGGACCAGTTGTGCACGACGTGGATCCGCTCGCCGGCGTGGTTGGTCGCTGTCCGAACGGTGACGGTCTTCGGCGGCGACGACCACGGCGGTACCTTCGGGCCGAGCCAGCGCAGGAGTTGGCGCGCGAGCTGCTGTCCCGGCACGGTGCCGACGTAGGTGATCCGTCCCGTCCCGAACTCGGTCGTGGTTACTGCGGGCCAGCGACCGAAGTGCGGGTGGTCGTAGGTAGCCAGCGCGGTCGCGCCGTCGAGCTGCAGCCCGTCGATCCAACGGGTGGCCGCGCTTTTCTCGGACAGGGCCAAGACGTTCGGTTCCGCCGACCTGACCACGATCTGGTCCGCGATGTTGCTGAACTCGTCATAGCTGATCCCGGCAGCGTCGTGCAGACCGGCCGGCATCACGTCGCTGCGGGCCCGGCCGTGTTCGTCGGCGTAGCCGGTGCGGGGGCCGAGGACGAGGTGGCCCCCGGCCCGCGCGTAGTCGAGCAGCCAGTCGATCGTTCGGTCGTCGCACAGGTACAGGCCGGCCGCAATCAGAACCGGGTGGTCGGCGGCGAAGTCATCGCCGGCAACGGGTTGCCCGCCCGGGCGCAGGCCCTCGAAGAGTTGTCGTACGTGGACGATCCGGGTCTGCATGTCGGCGTCGAACGCGCCACGATAGAACGCGTCGAAGATCGTGTGGTACGCCCGGCCGTCGGGCAACCCGGCATCGTCGGCCAACGGGGGGTACTTCTCCATCAGCCACTTGCTCTCCGATGAGTAGAGCATGACCACATCGGCGTCCGGCTCCAGTCCGGTAACCAGCCCGCCGGCGCGGGCGAGTTCCGCTCCGAGCGTGGCGAGCTCGCGGTAGGTACGGCCCGGGCGGCCGCCGTGCGGCAGCACGCCGCCCCAGTAGGTCTCTGCTCCGAAATGGAGTGTGTGCCAGTGCCAGTACTCGATCATCTGCGCGCCTCGCGCGATCAGCGCCCAAGCGGCCTGACGCCACTGGCCCTCGTAAGCCGGCCGGTTATCCCACGCAGGTCCGATGGAGGAGGCGTTGGTCTCAGTGACCAGGAACGGCGACTGGCGGGAGGCGAACATGCGGTCCGCGCTCAGGTTCAGGGCCCAGACGCCTGTCGACGTCCAGTTCTGCCGGTAGGTTCGATCATCGGGAAGCAGCAGGCCGTCCTGCATCCAGTAGTAGGCGTTCGCCGAAGTGACGTCGAGGCTGTCGGTGATCCGGCTCTCCTCCAGGGCCGGGCGTTCGTAGGCGAGGCAGGTCGTGACGAACTGGTGCTCGGCTGCGTACTCACGGACGATCCCGGCCTGCCACGCGATGAACTCGGTGGTCTGCCGGGCTTGGAACTCGCGCCAGGCCACGTCGTACTGAGGTTGCACGTTGCCGTCCGGGCGCCACAGATCAGCCCACGTCGACAGCCGGTGTGACCAGTAGACCAGCCCCCACCGTTCGTTGAGTGTCTCGACGTCGCCGTAGCGATGCCGCAGGTCATCGACGAAGCGCTGGAAGACGCCGTTGTTGTGCAATAGCTCCAGCCCTGGCTCGTTGTCCACCTGGAAGCCCGATCACTGCCGGATGGTCGGCGTAGGTCGCCAGGATCGCGCGGACAACCCGCTCGGCGTGGAAGCGGAACGCCGCGTGGGTGAAGTCGACCTCCTGACGGGCGCCCCAGGGGATGGGCTGGCCGGTCGAGCGTTGGCCGGCGATCTCGGGATACAACCTGACCAGCCACGGCGGGACGGCGTAGGTGGGGGTCCCGAGGATGACCGCGATCCCGCGCTCGTGCGCGCCGTCGAGCACGGGCCGCAGCCACTCGAGGTCGAAGCGTTCGTTCTCCGGCTCCCACGTCGACCACACCGATTCCCCCACCCGGATGACGGAGAACGACGCCTCCGACATCAGATCCAGATCGACCTTCAGTCGGTCGCTCGGCTGGTACTCGTGGTAATACGCCGCACCGAAGAGCACGCGCGAAGGAAGGCGGGACAAGGACGCTCCTTTGTCAGGACCGGGCGGCACGGCTGCGTCGCCGACTGCTCCGTCGGAGGGTAAGGACCGATTCGCGCTCGATGATCGGTGGTTCCTCGCGGCCGCCGAAGCTGTGGTCGGTCGCCGGTGACTCGATCGCGTGGATCAGACGCCGCAGTCCGTCCTCGACGACCGAGTTGAACGACTGGGCGACGGTGCTCAGCCGGGGCAGGCAGTAGCTGGCCAGCGGGATGTCGTCGACGCCGATCACGCTGACGTCGTCGGGAACCCGCCGTCCGGATTCATGCAGGCCGCCGATCAGGCCGATGGCCATGTCGTCGTTGGACACGAAGACGGCGGTCATCGCGAGGTCGTCGGCCAACAGCAGGCCGGCCTTGTACCCCGACGCCGGCAACCAGTCACCTTCGACAGGTTCCGCGGGCGTGAGCCCGGCATCGCGCATTGCGCTGCGCCAGCCCGCCTCACGATCTCGGGCCGCCCACCACTGATGGGGGCCGCTGACATGGCGGATCTCGGTGTGGCCGCGGTCCAGCAGGTGCCGCGTGGCGAGGTAGCCCGCCCGCTCCGACACGTCGCTGATATGGATGAGCCGCTTGGCCCCCAGACCCGGGTAACGCCCGAGCGTGAGCACCGGCATGTCGACGTCCACGGTGATCGGCCCCTCGTCGATCGGCTCGGAGAGCACGAGACCGTCGATGCCCTGTTCGATCAGGGCCTCTACCGCGCCGCTGATACCCGCGGGATCGTCTTCGGCGGTGTACACGACGCTGAGCCCGTACCCGTGGCGGCGGGCGGCTCGCTCGGTGGCGATGAGCATCGACGCAGGCCCGAACAGAGCGGTGCCGAGCGAGACCACGCCGATGCGGTGTGCACGTCCGGAATTCAACGCCCGCGCGGCGCCGTTGCGGCGGTAGCCGAGTTGCGCCGCCGCCCGCATGACGCGTGCGCGGACGTCGTCGCTGACGTGAGATTCGGCATTCATCACCCGGGAAACGGTCTTCTGGGACACTCCGGCCAGCCGTGCCACGTCAGTGCTGGCCGGGCGGCGACGGGCCGGGTCGGGGGATGCACTGCGCGTCATGCGATTCGTCCTCCCGTATCGCGCTCCCCCACACGACCGCGCTGACTGCGCAGTCAGACGAAGTCTCGCTTTCGCTGGTCGGCCATGTCAATCAGGATCACATGCTCTGGGTTTCTGCCATCGCGCACAAGGATAGGAATTTGATCGCTTGCCTTGACGCTGCGACAGTCCGGAGTCCACACTGTCTGACTACGCAGTCACGACGTGCTGTCCCGAGGACGCACGCGACCCCCAACCAAGGGTCATCTACTCGGAGGTGGTTGGCGGTTTCACCGGTCGCGTCGTCGGGCTCTTCGCTCTCGACGGAGAGGTGCGGGTTGTTGCTCTCCACGAACAGCTAGCGGGTGCGGCTCAATGAGCCACCATCGTCGGCATCGACGCCGCAGGGCACCTACTGCTGGTCACCGTCGACGGCGAACGCGCCGACGGCGACGGCGGCGTGGTCATCCCTCCCTGGAGCTACCCCGGCGGGCGCCCTGACGTGTCCACCGTCGTTCGCACAACGCTGATCGTCCCGGGCCAGGCGGCCCGAGCGAAGCTGATTGACCGCGAGACGCGGTTCGGATTGACTGCACGGACTGCCCGCGGAGGTGGGCACCGGCCTCACTCGGAAGGAAGGTCCTCGATGCAACTTCGGCCCCGTACCTGGCTGGTGACCGCACTCGCCACCGCTGCCGCCGTTCCGCTCGTCGTCGCGACCGCCGCAGCCGCGGCGAGCCCGACCGATCACCCCGCCTCGCACCGGCAGGGCCCAGCCCTGGATCGCGTGTTCGTGATCATGCTGGAGAACCATTCCAAGTCGAGCGTCATCGACGACCCGAACGCTCCGTACCTGACGAGCCTCGCGCACAGCTACGGGATGGCCGACAACTACTACGGCGTCACCCACCCGTCGATGCCGAACTACCTTGCTTCCATCGCCGGTGACAACTTCGGGATCCAGGACGACAACGACCAGAACGTCATCAACCTGGACCGGCGCAACCTGGTCGATCAGCTCGAGGCCCATCACGTCCGGTGGGGCGCCTACATGGACACCCTGCCGGCCAACAAACTGGACCGCTTCGGACCGACCTTGAGCGACGGCACGACGGTGTCGCTGTACGCCAAGAAGCACAACCCGTTCGTGCTCTTCGACGACGTCAAGAACAACCCGGCCCGGATGGATCACGTCCGCGACTACACCCACCTCGCCACGGACCTCAACCGCCCGCACGCGCCGCAATTCGTTTGGATCTCCCCGAACCAGTGCAACGACATGCACGGTGGCGTGTTCGTCGCGGTGCCGGGCCACGCCGAGACGCCGTGCCCGTACGGCAGCGCGAAGGACGACGCCAACGACGCGGCCCTGAAGCAGAAGGCCGACACCTTCGTGCACGGTGCCGTCGACACCATCCGGCACTCCAAGGCCTGGACCCCGCACTCGGCGATCGTCATCGTCACCGACGAGAACGACTTCACCGGTAACACCACCACCGGAGGCTGGGAGAGCGCCGCCGGCTGCTGCGACTCCCCCTACGTCCCGGCCGCTGACCCGCGCGTCTCGGCGAGCTGGCCGGGCGGCACCTACGGCGGCGGCCTCATCCCGGCCATCGTGGTGACCGCTCACGGTCCACGGCACGTCGTCGATCACACCGCGTACAACCACTACTCACTGCTGACCACGATCGAGGACAACTGGCGACTCGGGCACCTCGGCCACGCCGGTGACACGGCCGGTGGCGTAGTGCCGATGTGGGCGCTGTTCACCGGGCGGCACTGACCCAAGGCCCGGACCGAACGCCGGCGGCTAAGTGCAGCACGCGGCTCGGGCCGGTCGGCGACAGCTGACCGGCCCGCGCGACGGCGGGCAGCCGTTGGTCGGCGTCGTCGCCCGTCGTGGACGACGTAGCCCCGATCGCCGAGTTCCTCGGTGGAGATCGCACGACACGAACGCAGCCGTGCCCTCCGTCGGCTGAGCGCAGGAAATGTCCGGCTACCGTTGTGGTCTACGCAGGTTGCGCTGTTCGGACATTCGCAAGCCGGAAGGACATGTCTGTCTCGCCACGCAGGCCGACAACTTCACCAGCTCGCGTTGCGACATGTGCTGTCTGGATGAGGACCGCGCCCCAGAACGGCAGCGCGTGTATCGGTCTGACGTCGACTCGACCACCACATTGCCTTCCGCATTGCTCGTGGCAGCCAATTCTCGAAGTCCGCAGGGATCCATCCACGTTCGTTGCAGTCCGGTGACCAACCAGCACACTCCCAGAGTGGACGCCTGCGCACGCCAGCGAACGGCAACCACCACACGGCCAGCGAACCCAAACTGTGTTCTCCGTCGTTTGCAGCCACGTAGATGCCCTATGGAATAAGGGCTTCAGCAGGTCAACGAATCGAGCCGAACACTCTTGCACACGGTGGATGGCTGCCATGTCGGCGCCAAGCCCGCGTTCGTCCGACGGGACTTCACCGAACGCCGACCAGCGCGGATTCGATCACGCGCGTCGGTTCCACCCAATCGTCGCACACCAGCTTGAGCTAGGTATCGAGGAACAGGACGATCGCGTCCTCGGCGCTCAGCGACTCGGTGCTGCGAATCGTGATCCTGGGGCGACCGTTCTGAGGGTGCGTAGGTCGTAGTCGCGCACCACGCGATAACCGGCCCGTTGGAGCCCGGTTTTCATGAGACGCGCGCCCGACGGGTTGGTTCCGTGGATGCGGATCTCGCCGATGTCATACCCGCAGCCGTCTGCCGCCGCGGAGACGAGTTCGTCGACGACGGGCTGAGCAGTGAGTGGCGTGGCATCGGGCAGCCAGCCGAGGTCGGGCTCGAGCCAGAGCTGATCAATGACGCTGAACTGGTACCGGCGGAGCAGAGCGATCGCGTCGTCGGCGGTGCGCGCGACGCGGCAGGCTCGGCCGTCGGCGAACGAGCGCGTGTCATCAACCAGGATTACCGTGGGTGTAGCCCGGCTGATAGCGGTGGACATCAGATCGTGGCTCCGACGATGAGCCCAATGCCATACGTGACCGCGGCCGCGACAGCGCCGAACATGAGCTGCCGGCTGGCACCGAACCACGGTGGCCGCGATGTCATTCGGGCAACGACCGCTCCGGCCGTACCGAGCGCGAGCACGCTGAGCACGAGTGAAAACGCCAGATTGCTCGCGCCCAACACGAACGGTAGGAGCGGGATCAGAGCACCCACCGCGAACGCGACGAACGATGACCCTGCAGCCAGCCACGGCGAAGGCAGGTCGTCGGGATCAACCCCGAGTTCTTCGCGGACGTGCACACGCCAGGCGATCTCTGGATCGTCGGTCAACTCGCGTGCGACCTCCGACGCAAGCTCGGGACGGATGCCTTTCGCCTCGAAGATGGCGGTCAGCTCGCGCAGTTCGTCGTCCGGGTTGCTCAGCAGTTCACGTCGCTCGATCGCAATCTCGGCCTGCATCAACTCGGCCTGGGAGCTGACCGAGATGTATTCGCCCGATGCCATGGAACACGCGCCGGCGGCGAGACCGGCCAAGCCGGTGAGGACGATCGCGTGGCCCGCCGCGCCACCGGCAACAACACCAGCGACGAGGGCGAAGTTCGACACCAGGCCATCCATGACTCCGAAGGTGGCAGGGCGCAGCCAGCCACCGGTCACGTCGCGGTGGGCGTGGTGGATCTCGGCGTCATGGACCTCGACAGAGGTGGACACTGTGCGGTCTCCCGGGTGAACTTTGACGACGGCGAGGAAAGTAGCATTCGCTAGATTGAAGCGATCGTTACATTCACTGTACCGGACGATGCCGGTCGTTAGGAGGCCGGCTCCTTTTCTGTGCGCCGCCGAGCGGCCTTCGTCTTAGCCCGACTGACCTTTCCGTTCGACGGGCGGGCTCGTCGCACTGGCGCAGCGCCGTCGTTGAGATGCGGACCGGTGAGCTCCTCGCGCAATCGGTTCATGTCGGTGATCGCCGCGAGTGAACGCTCTTGATCCGCCGCGGCCACACCGAGCACCAGCGCCTCGAACAGGACCAATGTCGTCGTCTGGCCACTGAACATCGCGGGGCGGCCGATTGGCGCGGACAGCACCACGTCGACACGATCGCGCAACATCTCACCAAGTGAATCGGTCACCAGGATCACGCCCGCGCCAATCCGGTTCGCGTGCTCGATCGCCACATCGATTTCGTGCATCAGCCGGTTGTGGGCCACTGCCACGACCACATCCTCTGGACCGAGCGGCAGCAGCGCGTCGGCCAGCCGGAAGCCAGTATGGCTCCCAGTACGCGCTCGTCCTCCGACGCGGGTCAGCCGCAGCGCGAAGTAATCGGCCACACCCGCCAGCCCGGCCATGCCGCACACCAACGTCTCGCGCGCGCCGGAGAGCATCGTGACGGCGGTCGCGAAGGATTCGCCGTGGAGAGTCCGCTGCGCCTCTGAGAGCAGTTCGATCTGCTCAGCCAGCGTCACGGCCAGCACGTCCCCTGGGCCGGCACTGATCGCGTCAAGGCTGTTGTGCAGGCGGTTGGCGGGCGTCAGCAGCGTCTCAAGATGCGTCTGCAGCAGGCGTTTGAGCCCAGGCAGGCCGTCGAAGCCGAGCGCCTTCGCGGTACGTACGACGCTGGCGTCACTCGTCCCCGTCGCCCGACCGAGTTCTTCGGCAGAGGCGAAGGCAACTTCCTGCGGATGCTCGGCAAAGTACCGCGCGATCACCAACTCGGTCGCCGTCAGCGAGTCGGCGCGCGCGGCAACCCGTTCGCGCAGCGTGGGTTGGCGCTCCGTAGCAGGCACGACACTCCTTGACCAAGTTCGTAGTAAAGCCTACGGTACCGGAAGGCCCGACCGTAGCGCTGCCGCTTCAGCTTGCCCGGCTGGTGCAAGGAGGACAATCCGTGCGTCCCGAAGCCGACGAACCAGGAGCTGAACTCGACCTGGCGCTGCTCGACGGGTTACTGCGCGCCGGCTCACCTGACGAGATCAGGCGCGGCGTCCGAACCGACCTCGGCGTCCGTGCGGGAAAGATTGTTGCGATCGGCCCGGACGTGCGCGCGCGGCCGGCGCGAGAGGTTATCCAACTCGGCGGGGCGACGGTCTGCGCAGGGTTCATCGACAGCCATACCCATCTCGGGTGGGCGGGCGAGGCACTCTGGAACGCCGACGCAGCGACAGCGCAGACGCGTACCGACTTGCTGGCCGCCGTCGCCCGCGCCTCTCGCTGGGTCGGCCAGAACGCCTGGCTGCTGGGCGGCGGTTGGGACCGGGGCCGGCTCCCCGATGCCGAGCTGCCCGGCCGGGACGACCTGGACGCGCTCCGTCCCGACGTGCCGATCTTCCTGCGCAGCGCGGACGGCGGCGCTGCGGCTTGCAACAGCCTGGCGCTAAAGCTCATGAACCTTGCTAGCGAGGCCGAACCTCACCCGCCGATAGCAATAGAGCGCGACGAGCACGGCCGGCCGAGCGGGCGGATGGTGGGCGCCGTCGCAAGTTCGCGCGCGACCGTTGGCGTCATTCCGCCGCGCGACCGTTGGCGGCTGCGCGCCGAGCTGCGCAGTGCGCTTGCCATGCTGGCTAGCAAGGGCGTTACCGAGGTGCACGACATCGCCACACCCGAACCGCGTAGGCCTGATGCAGCGATGGTGTACCTCGAACGCAGCTTCACGAGTGTCGCCGCGCTCGTCGATCTGGCCACGGCCGACGGACTGTTGCTCCGCGTCGGCGTGCGCCCGTCACTGCATCGCGTCGACGAATTGGCGAAGGAATGGTTCGACGCACCCACCGAATTGCTGACCTGGCAGGGATTCAAGGTGTTCGTCGGCGTCGGCGGATACGCAAGCGCGCCGGGCCTCGGAGGTCATACCTACCGTTACTTCGGACGGGAGCAGACCGTCGAGTGGATCCGTCGCGCAGGTGAGGTCGGGCAGTCGGTGTCGGCACACGCGCTCGGTGATCTAGACGTGGCCGAGGCACTTGACGCGTTCGGCGACGCTGCGGGCTCCTCCACATTGGCGCATCGTCTCGTCCACGCGCGCACGATGCGACGCACAGACGTGACGCGCGCGGCACGGCTCGGCGTCGTCGCAGAGATGCAGCCCTGGGACCTCGCCGAGACGGCGGAAGAATTGAGCGGCCGCGCGGACGACGATCCAAACACGCTCGCCTACCCGTGGGGATCCCTTACCCGCGCGGGTGTTCCGGTTGCACTGGGCTCCGACTGGCGCGGCGCGGAGCATGACGATTTGCGCGAGTGTGATCCGTTGCTCGGCATGTACGTCGCGGTCGAGCGGCGCGCGCCGGGGGTAGCCGAGCCATGGACTGCGGAGGAAGGCATCGACGTCGCGCAGGCACTGCATGGGTACACCGTCGGCGGCGCGATCGCGGGGCGGCAGTCGCACCGCCGTGGCAGCCTGCGGGTCGGGCAGGACGCCGACATCACCGTCGTGTCCGAGGACATCGTCACCGGCGGACCCGAGTCGTTGCTGCGTGCTCGGATCTTGCTGACCGTCGTGGGAGGCCGAACGGCCTTTGTCGCATAGCAGAAACGCGACGTTGACATGGTCTGTAGCGCTCGTTACATTCGAGCGAACGCTTCGTAGTACATACAACGGAATGCAACGAGCGCCACAGAAGGAGATTTGATGGCACAGCTGCTGACGGTCGAGGTCGACAGCGGGGACGCGCGGACCCGCGGCCAGCAATACGGCGAAAGCGCCCGTGGATCCATCCGACGCTCCGTTGACTTCTACTCAGAGTCGTTCTGCCGCACGACGGGCCTCACCTGGGACGAGGTACTCGAGTGGACCCATGCGTGGGTCCCCCTTATCGAGGAGTACTTCCCCGGGATCCTGGATGAGGTCAGCGGCATCGCCGAGGGTTCCGGCAGCCGGTTCGAGGAGATCCTCGCCCTCAATGGCCGCGGCGAACTGAGCAACGGCAACCCGTTCGCGGGGCAGGTCATGGAGAAGCTCGATGAGGGATGCTCCTCGTTCGCGGTCCTCGCCGAGGCCAACGCGGCACGGCGGGTATGGGCGGGGCAGAATTGGGACTGGCGCGAGGCAGTAGCCGACACGGTGGTGCTGCTGCGGATCGTCCAGCCAGGAAAGCCCACCATCGTCTGTCAGGTCGAGGCGGGGCAGGTCGGCCGGCACGGCGCGAACTCTGCTGGGCTCGCGCTTAACGCCAACGGCCTCGGCGGCAACTTCAACGCCGGCCTCGGCGTGCCGGGGCCATATGTCCGGCGCAAAATTCTCGAGTCGTGGGACATGCACGATGCACTGAACGCGCTCTTCAGGGTGCGCCAGGCCTACGCGACGAACCTGCTCCTCACGCACCGGGACGGTTTCGCCATCGACGTCGAGACCACACCGGGGCGGCACGGGTGGATGTACCCGACCGACGGTCTGCTGGTGCACGCGAACCACTACGTCGCGTTCATTCCGCCGGAGCTCACTGCGACCTACAAGCCGTTCTCGGTCGACTCTCTCTATCGAGTACCGCGCGTCGAAGCAGGCTTGGCCAGGCTCCGCGTCGAAGGCGCGACGAGTTCGCAGGTGCGCGAAATTGTTAGGGACACAATGAGCGACCACTTCGGTTTCCCGAACTCGGTCTGCAACCACCCCGACCCGCGCAGCCACCAACTCGATCGCTACAGCACGGTGATCTCCAGCCTGATAGACCTGACCAGCGGCGAATACTTTGCCACCAACGGAGTGCCGTGCCGCAACGACTACGAGCAGTTGTCGTGGAACGTCTACGACGGTCCGAGCGCTGACGAGCGTCCCGATCTCATCCCCCATCGTGCGTTCGCCACGAGCAGCGTCGGTTCAGCGGACTGCGCCTGATCCCGTCATCGATATCACCAGCCAAAGGACGGTGCCATGTCTGACCACAATCGCGCGCTACGGCGGCTCGGTGGTGTCGCCATCGCGCTCAGCGCGATGGTCGCGCTCGCCGCTTGCAGTTCATCGTCAAAGAGCGGCAGCACCGCCGACGACCTCGGCGCGGCCAAGGGTCTCAGCCCGAACCTCAACGTCGATCAGTGCGGCAAAGACACGCGCACGATACGCCACGCGTTCGGCCACACGAAGATCACCGGCACCCCAAAGCGCGTGGTGGTCCTGGAAGGTTCGTTCGCGGACGCGCTGGTGGGTATGGGCATGTCCCCCGTCGGTGTCGCCGACGACAACAAGAAGAACTTCCTGCTGCCCGAGCTCCGGGCCAAGATGCAGCCGTACAAGTCGGTCGGTCTGCGCACGACACCGAATCTGCAGGTCATCAGTTCGCTCAAGCCGGACCTGATCATCGCCGACTCGCAACGCCATCAGGCGATCTACGCGCAGCTGAAGAAGATCGCACCAACCGTCGCGTTCCCGAGCCTGCGGGCGAGCTATCAGCAGATCCTCGACAGCGACATGCTGATCGCCGAGACGGTCAACAAGTGCGCTCAGATGAAGACCCGGCTCGACGAGCATGCCGCGACCATGGCGGCCATGAAGCGGGACGTGCCGACCAACGAGACCCGCAAGGTGCTCTTCGCCGTCACGTATGACAAGGGCTTCAACGCCCACACCGCCTATGCGTACACGCCGACTGTGTTGGAGGCCCTTGGTCTGCAGCCTGTGCTGAAGCCGAAGAGCGGCGACGCCTACGCGACCATGACGCTAGAATCACTGGTCACCGCGAGGCCGGACATCATGTTCCTCGCCTATAACACTCCGAAGACCGTGAGTGACGGCTGGCAGTCGAACTCGCTGTGGAAAGACATTCCCGCAGTGAAAGACCACGAACTGTTCAAGGTCGACAGCTTTGTCTGGTCGAAGAACAGGGGTTTGGTTTCGGCAGAGCTGATCGCCAAGGAGGCGGTCAAGGATCTCTACGGGAAATGACGTCGCCATGACGACTTCGACGGGCACGGTGTCCGGCCGGCCGGGCACTGCGCCTAGCACTGCCACGCGCGAGCGCTCGGCACAAGCGGGCAACCGCGTGCGTGCGGGCGTGCTCGCGCTCGTGCTGCTGGCAATCCTGATCGCAGGTGCCGCCTGGAGCCTGAGCATCGGCTCGCAGGACATCGGCCTGAACCGGCTGGCCAACGCGGTATTCGATCCTCAGACGACGGCTGACCTCATCTTGCGGACGATTCGTTTGCCGCGCGTGGTCATGGGGATTCTGATCGGCGCGTGCCTGGCGGTCGCCGGTGCGGTTATGCAGGCAATCACCGCCAACCCGTTGGCCGCGCCGGAGATCATGGGCGTCAACGCCGGCGCCGTGCTGGTCGTGGTCCTTGGTATCACCGTCGTGCCTTCCCTCGCCGGCGCCCCGTCGATCCTGCTCGCTTTCGTAGGCGCGGCGGCTGCCGGTGTCGGGGTCATGCTGCTCGCCCGGTCGGGAAGCGGCCGCACGAATCCTGTCCGACTGGCGCTCGCGGGCGTCACTGCCACCAGCCTGCTCATCTCGATCACGCAGGTGCTGATCATCTTCAATGAGAACTCCACCGACAGCGTGCTGTTTTGGCTCGTCGGCGGAATCAACTTCGGCACATGGCACGACATCCGCACCGTGCTGCCGTGGCTGGTCGTCGGACTGATCGGCGCCTTCTGGTTGGCCCCCTCACTCAACCTGCTTGCACTGGGTGACGACATGGCTCGCGGCCTGGGACAGAACGTCGAGCGGATCAGGATCTATGGCGCGGGCGTGGTCATCGTGCTCTGTGGTGCCGCGGTTTCCGTGGCCGGCCCGGTCGCGTTCGTCGGGTTGATCATCCCGCACATCATCCGGCGAATCACCGGTTCGAGCTACGTGCTGCTGTTGCCGCTGTCGGCACTGGGTGGGGCCGTGCTGCTGACCTACGCCGACATCGCTTCCCGCTACATCAACCAACCCTTCGAAGAGCCCGCCGGTGTGGTGACCGCGATCATCGGTGCGCCGATCTTCGTGTACCTCGCCCGCCGCCAGAAAGCCACGCGATGAGCGTCGCCGCCGTCATTGCCCGGCCGGTGGGTCGCCGCACCCCACTCGCCAAGCGGCACCCCGCGCGACTGATGTGGTCGCTCGCTGCGGCCGCCGTCGTGCTCAGCCTCGTCAGCCTCAGCGTCGGCTCGAGGTGGATCCCGCTCGGCGATTCGCTCGGTGTTCTCGTCGGGCGAAGCTCGAGCGAGAACGCGCAGATCGTCCTTGATTTCCAACTGCCTCGCGTCCTGCTGTGCTGGTGCGTCGGCATCGCGCTTGCGGTCTCCGGCGGGGTATTGCAAGGTGTGATCCGCAATCCGCTGGCCGCGCCGGACATCATTGGGGTAACGCGCGGCGCCGGCTTCGCCGGGATGCTTCTGCTGGTCACGATACCGGCCGCGCCCGCCGCAGCCGTTGCACCCACGGCATTCGTTGGCGGCATCGTCGCGGCCGCGCTGGTCTACGTTTTCGCCTACAAGCGGGGCGCCAGCCCGACCCGCATCGCGCTGGTCGGGATCGCGGTCAGCGCGGCCTTCGAAGCCGGCATCCGGTTCTTGCTCGTCAAGGACCCGCTGGATGTGAACGCCTCGCTGATTTGGCTCACCGGCAGCCTGTTCGGACGCAGTATGTCCTCGGTGTGGGAGATTTTGCCGTGGGTGGTGGCGCTGGTGCCCTTCGTGGTAGTTGCCGCACGACGCCTCGACGTCCTCGGCCTCGGCGACGACCTCGCCGCGGGTCTTGGCGAACCGGTCGAACGCACCCGCCGCTTGCTGCTGCTCGCCGCGGTGGCGCTCGCAAGCGCTGCGGTGGCAGTCGCCGGAACGATCGGCTTCGTCGGGCTCATCGCGCCCCACATGGCGCGTCGGGTATTCGGCGGGCGACACCTGTCGTCGTTACCCGCCGCGGCGCTGTTTGGTGTGCTCCTCATGCTCATCGCCGACACGATCGGCCGCGGTATCGCCCCCCCGCTGGAGATCCCAGCCGGGCTGGTGACCGCAGTAGTCGGTGGACCGTACTTCCTCTATCTGCTCGCGAAGACCGGAAAGTAAGGGGACCGCAATGCGTCTGCAGGCGGACGGTGTCGACCTCGCATACGACGAGCGGCTGATCGCGAAGAATCTCTCACTCTCGATTCCAGATGGACGGGTGAGTGTTCTCATCGGCCCCAACGGTTCAGGCAAGAGCACGGCGTTGCGCGCGCTGGCGCGGCTGCTCCCGCCCAGGGCAGGCAGCGTCATCCTCGACGGCCGCTCGATTCAAGAAACCTCCACCAAGGAGGTCGCGCGGCGGCTCGCGATCCTGCCGCAGGTCCTAGTGACCCCGGAAGCGATCACAGTCGAGGACCTCGTCTGGTTCGGTCGCCACCCGCACCGGACGTCGTTGCGGCTACCGGGTGAGGCCGACCGCGAGGCAGTCGAATGGGCGATGGAGGTGACCCGCACAGCCGAGCTGCGCGATCAGCAGGTCGACCAACTGTCCGGCGGCCAGCGCCAGCGGGTGTGGATTGCGCTGTGTCTCGCGCAGGGCACCGACCTGATCCTGCTCGACGAGCCAACCACGTTCCTGGACGTCGCGTACCAGCTCGAGGTACTCGACCTGCTCGCCGACCTCAATCGCGATCAGGGCAAGACAGTGGCGATGGTGCTGCACGACTTCAATATGGCTGCCGAGTACGGCGACCACATCTACGTCATGAGCGAAGGCGCGATCGTCGACGAGGGAACGCCGGAGGAGGTGTTCACGTGCGACATGCTGCGAACGGTGTTCGGGATCGATTCGCAGATCTCGCAACACCCGCTCAGTGGCAAGCCGATGTGTATACCGTTGCGCGATCGGCAGCGCGACGTGCCGGCGAGTTCGGTCCGTCCCGCCGCAGCGGTGGGATGACGTCGGTGCTCGCCAAGGCGTACTGATGCGTGACCTTGTCGAAAAGACACTGGCGCAACTGCCTCGCAACGTCGACTACGGAGACGTCCGCGTCGTGCATCGGCGACACGAATGCCTGCACGTCGAAAACCACGAGGTCGGCGAAGTCATCGACGAGGAATCCATCGGCATCGGGGTGCGGGTGCTCGTCGCCGGTCAATGGGGCTTCGCCGCGACTTCGCGGCTGGATCCGGCGGCGCTGACTGCAACGGCCGTAGCAGCAATGCGCCAGGCCCGTGCGGCACGGGGCCGAGGCTCCGCGACGCGCTTGGGTGCGCCAGTCACAGCGCGAGCTGTTTGGGCATCGCCAGTGGACATTGACCCGTTCACCGTGCCCGTCGAGCAGAAGCTCGAGCTGCTGCTTGCCGCTTCGAGCACAATGTTGGAAGCAGGTCCGGCGCTGCGGCGGGCCGAGGCGTCTATGGACTTCTTCTGTGATGAGAAGGTCTTCGGGAACACCGAGGGTGCCCTCATCGAGCAGACCATCACCGAAAGTGGTGCGGGTCTACTGGCAACGGCGAGTGACGGCGACGACGTCCAGCGGCGGTCCTACCCTCAGAGCGTGCCGCGGGCCATCCGAGGACAGCGCGGCGACTTCGCGACCGCAGGCTACGAGCACGTGTCCAGTGTGGATCTGGTAACCCACGCACCGAGAGTCGCGGGCGAGGCGGTCGCGCTGCTCAGCGCCCCGCGCTGCCCGGAGCAGGTGACGACGCTGATCGTGTCCGGTACCCAAATGGCTCAGCTCGTCCACGAGACGGCCGGACACGCCATGGAACTCGACCGCGCTCTCGGTACCGAGGCGAGCCTGTCCGGCGGGACGTATGCCGGGCCGCAGGAACTTGGCCGGTTCCGCTTCGGCACAGAGATCGTAAACATCGTGGCTGACGCGACTCTGCCCGGCGGGCTTGGCAGCTTCGGCTACGACGATGAGGGCGTTCCCGCACAGCGCACCGACCTCGTCCGAGGCGGCACTTTCGTTGGCTATCTGTCCGGGCGTGAGAGTGCGGCGGCACTCGGCGTCGCCCCAAGCGGTGCTTCGCGGGCCGACGGATGGGCGCGGGTGCCGCTCGTCCGGATGACAAACGTCTGCATCGAACCGGGGCAGTCGTCTCTCGAGGAGATGATCGCCGGCACCGATAGTGGCGTGCTGCTGGACATGAACCGCTCATTGTCGATCGACGACCGCCGCATGTCGTTCCGGTTCGGCGCCGAAGCGGCATGGGAGATCCGGGGCGGCAAGCTCGGACGGATGCTGAAGAACTGCACGTATTCAGGTGTCACGCCGACTTTTTGGGCCGGCTGCGATGCACTCGGCGGCACGGATGAGTATCGCCTCTACGGCATTCCGTCCTGCAACAAGGGAGAACCGCTGCAGGTCGCACACATCGGCCACGGGACGGTCCCCGGCCGCTTCCGCGAGGTCACGGTCGGCAGCGGGTCATGACCGCGGGAGTGGTCGATCCGGGCGATGTCGCAGCCGCGATCGTCATCCTCGGCGACCACGCGCACGTCGAGGTGATCGCCGAGCGAGCGGAACTGCTCCGCTTCGGTGACTCGCGAATCACGTATCAGCACTCGGAGGAACGCATCCGGGTGCGAGCCCGGCTGGCTCGCGACGGGCGCGCGGCGTGGGCGAGCACTGAGTCACTTGCGCCCGCGAACATAGCCGCGCTGCGTCGCCGACTCACTCAGACGATCAGCGCTCTTCCGGCGACAAAGCAACATGCACGGGCCGGCACCGGCGCCGAGCCGGCACCGCGAGTGACCTGGCACGACCCGGATTTGTCCGCCGGTATCTCCCAGCGGCTGAGCTGGTTCGATTCGGTCCGCTCCGATCTCGGTACGGCAACCGAAGTCGGCGGCTCAGCCCAGCATGTGGTGACCGAGCACGTGGTGGCCGACTCATCCGGGCTACGACGCAGCGAACGACGTTCCAAGGCAGCGCTCCAAGTCGTCGGCACGCGCGGTGCCGCGAACTCGTACGTTAAGGCAGTGCGGCGCGATCCGGCAGCGATCGACCCGCACGCCGTCGCGGCCGAGGTCGAACGCGGCCTCGTTCCCCAAGGCTGCGTCGACCTGGCGCCGGGCGCCTACCCGGTGCTGTTCGCTCCGGCCGCGGCCGCCACGCTGCTTGGCACCTTCGGTCACCTCGCCTTCAGCGCCCGCGACTACTACGCCGGCCACGCTCCGACGTCGGGCCGTCTCGGCCAGCTTGTCGCCGCGCCGCTGCTCGACGTGGTCGATGACGCGACGGACCCGGTCGGGCTGCCTACCGGCTTCGACCCGGAAGGCGTGGCAAAGCTGCCCACACAACTCATCAGGGCAGGCACGTTCTGCGGCGTCGTCCATGACCGCGCATCAGCCGCGAGCGCCGGCACTGCATCGACCGGCCACGCCACGCCGCCGGCCTGGCGCTTCGGTGCGGGGCCGGCTGCGAGCCATCTCGTCGTCGGTGCCGGGTCGCTCGACGACGACGGCTTGCTGGCGGCGCTGGGACGCGGCCTGGTCGTACAGCGCGTCGACTACGTCCGCGTCGTCCAGGCGCGCGAGTCGCTCGTTACAGGCACGACCCGCGACGCCACCCTGTGGGTAGACGGCGGCAGGGTGGTCGCGCGGGCTCCGCAGTTCCGGTTCACGGTCCGCTTGGACGACCTGCTAGCGCGTGTCGCGGCACTCGGCGCGCACCGCGAGGTCAGCGAGCTCGTGTTCATGGAGAGCGTCGTGACACCCGCGCTGCTGGTGTCGGACTTCGTGGTGCAGTCGGTGATCGGTGCCTGACGCCCCACGGCGTCTCGCGAGTCGAGGTCGGCTAGTTCTTGGGGTCCTTGGGGCGGACGTCGATCGCGAGGCTGATCGCAAAGAAGATCACGACGGTGATGCCACCAAGTATGGCCAGTCCGTGGTCACCGAAGAGATCTGCCTTCATCGCGGCGAGCAATACGCCGAGTGCGAGAACGACAGCAACCGCAATCTTCCAGTCGTCGCCGATGATGAAGTCGTACCAGAACTGGCCGAAGGCCTTGACGAAGTTCATTTGGCGAGCTCCTCTACGGGCGTGCTGGTCGTGGACGGGGACGTTGTCGGCGCAGTGCTCAGCACCGCGATGAACACCCGTGTAAGCAAGAACCAGGCGGCGAGCAGTCCCAGGATGGCGACGTCCTTGCCCGGCCATTCCAGGCTCTCTCGGCCGCTGCGGAAGATGCCGATGCCCTCGACGGCCCAGTACGTACCGAACGAGGCGAGCAGCAGGCCGACGCCGTACTTGAGCAGGTTCTCCGGGATCATCGCCAGCGGCTTACGGGCGGCGACCGCGATAGCGAGCACAACGATCGTCGCGGCGGCAGCCCCGACCACGGCCACTGGCACGTCATTCGCGTTGAGACCGAAGGTGATCACGATGAACACCACCTCCATGCCTTCGAGGAACACTCCCTTGAACGAGACGATGAACGAGAACATGTCGATGCTGCCGGTTGAGTTGCCCGCTGCACGCGCGGCTTCGACCTCATCGCGGTAGATCTTGTCTTCGTCGTGCACGGCCTTGCGACCGGAGGAGCGAAGGATCGCCTTGCGCAGCCACTGCAGTCCGAAGATGAGCAGCAGCCCACCGATGGCGAGCTGCATAGCCGACTCCGGCAGCCATTTCGTCAATGCGTACCCGGCAATCGCCGTCACCACCGCAAGCGCGGCGAGTGCTGCGCCGGTGCCGGCCATGGCCGACTTCCAGCTTCGCGTAAAGCCCATTGCCATCACGATGGTGGTCGCTTCGACCATCTCAACGAAGCAAGCAACGAACGTCGCGATAAGAAGACCCCAAGTTGCCGCAGTCACGGCGTTCTCCTCTCGGCTGGGCCGCAGTGTCCGCTATAATGTAGCAGACGCTTCATGCAACGAGGGTTACTAGAGGATCCTGACCGTCCTGCCCGACTGCCTTAGTAGCCTGTGTCAGTGCCCACTCGACAACGATCATCCGGATCCGCGACCAAGCCCGCCGTCCACCAGTGGTTGCTACTGATCTACCGGGTGCCCAGCGAGTCGTCCCGTGCTCGAGTTGCGGTCTGGCGTGACCTCAAACGGCTTGGCGGGCTATACGTCCAGCAAATGGTGTGCGTGCTCCCAGATCGCGAGGACGTGCGCAAGAGCCTTGACAAGGTCCGCGCACGCATCGACGAATTAGGCGGATCCAGCATCTTCCTGACCCTCCGCGACGTCGAGGCGGACGCCCAGCAACGCTTCATCGAAGGGTTCCGCGCTAACTCGGCCAAGGAGTACGCCGAGATCATCGAGGAGTGCGAGACCAAGTTCGTCAAGGAGATCGAGTTCGAGCGGTTCCGCGAGAATTACACCTTCGAAGAGGCCGAGGAGATCCGCCAGGATCTCGAGAAGCTACGGCGCTGGCTGGAAAAAGTGGAAGCACGCGACTGGATGGTGGCGGACGGCCGCGATGCCGCGCGACAGCACGTCGCCGACTGCGAATCGCTGCTGGAGCAGTTCGAGGCCGACGTCTATGACCGACACTCCTCCGACAATGAGATGGGCTGAGGGTGGAGCCGGGCTTAATCGAGCGCCTCGCTGATAGTCAGACGAGCCGCTGAATGGTGCCGCGCTCGTCGCCAGCGAACTGGTCACGACGCCGCGGGCGGCCAGCCCATTGTGTTGGCTGCTTCCAGACCGTGACATCACCGCGACCCCCACTCTTGGCAGCCAATTTCGAGTCCGTTGAGGTTCAACGACATGGGTTGCCGTTCAGCCGCCTCTGGCGGTGCCCCTGAGCGCGCGTCCGGGAAGGTCAGCGACCTTCAACCCACCACACTGCCAGCCATCCCAGACGGCCTTCGAAGCTGTTTGCCAATAGGCAGACTCCTTGCGGAATAAGGGCTTCGGCAGTTCAACGATTTGAGCCGAACGAGGCCGGACGCGGCAAGTGGCTGCCAAGATTGCTACACGTCTCGAGTGGTTGAGGCAGACCGGTCAGGAGCACAATCCGCCTACCAACTCGTCCCTGACCTGCCCACGGTTTCCCGGACACCGATTCTGAGGCGATCATCGTCTCGGAGAGGAGTCCTGGATGCCTGCACCAAGACCGCCGGAGTTCCGGCGTCGAGCAGTGGAGTTGGCGCGGCTGCGGGAGAAGCCGATCGCCCAGATAGCGAAGGATCTTCAGATCAGCGAGTCGTGTCTGCGGCGCTGGATGGATCAGGCCGATGTCGATGAGGGCCACAAGCCCGGGCTGAGCACCGACGAGCGCAAGGAACTGGTTGAGTTGCGCCGCAAGAACCGGGTGCTGGAGATGGAGATCGAGATCCTCAAACGCGCCTCGGCCTATTTCGCTCGGGAGAACGTGCTCCCAAAATAGGGTTCCGGCTCGTCCACGAGCTCGCCGCGCAGGGTTTCCCTGCGGCGGTGACGTGCCGGGTGCTGAAGGTCTCGCGCTCCGGGTTCTATGAGTGGCGTTCCCGCCCACCCTCGGCCCGCGACGTCGCTGATGCGTATCTGCTGGACACGATCATCGAGGTGCACGCCGCGGCTCGTGGCACCTACGGCGTCCGCCGGGTCCACGCCGAACTGCGCCTGGGCCGTCACCTAAGCGTCGGGCGGCGCCGGGTGCAGCAGTTGATGCGCCTGCACCGCCTGGCCGGGGTTCACCGCAGGCGTTGGCGCCACGGCCGGCGGGCCGAGGCGGTCTGGCCCGACCGGGTGCAACGCCGCTTCCTCGCCGACGCCCCGGACCGGCTCTGGGTCACCGACATCACCCAGCACCGCACCGGTGAGGGATGGGTCTATGCCGCGGTCGTGCTCGACGTGTTCAGTCGTCGGGTGGTGGGCTGGTCGATCGCTGATCACCTGCGCACCGAACTGGTTGTCGATGCCTTGGACATGGCCCGCTGGCGCCGCAAACCCGACGCCACGATCGTGCACTCCGATCGCGGGACCCAGTACACGTCGTGGCTGTTCGGCAACCGGCTACGCGAAGCCGGCCTGCTCGGCTCGATGGGCAAAGTCGCCTGCGCCTACGACAACTCGCTCATGGAGTCCTTCTTCGGCTCGATGCAGATCGAACTGCTCGACCGCCGCAACTGGCCCACCCGGGCACTGCTCGCGAACGCGATCTTCGAATGGCTCGAAGCGTTCTACAACCCCGTCCGACGACACTCCGCCCTGGACTACCGCTCACCGGTCGAGTTCGAAACCCTTCACACCGCCACCTCGAGCGCGGCATGATCACCCCAACCGAAACTGTCCGGAGAACCGTGGGCAGGTCATCCCTATCGTATGTCAAGGTCGTGCGTTCTATCGATTGAGCGGCATGGTCTGTTAGTCGTTCCACCTACGGCCCGTGGGGTCCCACTGCGTGGCCGGTCCGACTGGGTTGATGAGACCGTCGGCGAAGACCGCGACGCCGCGCACGACGGTCTGGAAGTCGGGTGGTAGATGCTGGCCGTCGGGGCCGAGGCCTGAACGGTAGGCCGCATAGGTGTTTGCTCGTAGCTCGGTCAAGTTGCCGATCGCGGTTGACAGCGCAACGATCGCGACTGCACGGTGGGCGGCGGTGGCGATTAGCGCTTGGCGGGCCGCGGCGTGGCCGACGGTGTGTGAGCCGGTCAGGGTGTAGACGTCGGCATAGTCGCGTACTCGGGTGTTCACCGGGCCGAGCGCGATTGCCGTGACGATCTTCTCGGCAAGCACGGTCTCGAGGGGGTATCCCAGGATGCGGACCGGTGGCTCGCCTGGTCGGAGGGCCGGCAGGGCCACCAGTTGCGGGGCCGGTGTGATCGGGTCGCCGAAGTTGACGTCCAGTCGCAGCTTGACGACAGCGGTCGCGATCGCGCATTCCATCGCGATGCGGACACCTGAGTAGAGGTCCAGATCGCGGATAACGCGTGACGTGACGGTCTCGGTCCGGAAATCGACTCCGTCCGCGGGTACCGGCTGGTTCGCGATCTCGATGACGTGAGCTACGACCGTGGCCTCGTCGTTCGCGAAGCCTCGGGCGAGGGCGTCGCCGTCCGCTGTGGGTCGTCGTGCGTCGAACGCGGCGAGCAGCATCCCGCCTTTGAGGACGAACTGATCGACGTAGGGCGACGCGCCCAGCCTGGCGAGCCAACGTTCGACGACGTAGAGCGTCAGCAGTTCCTGGGTGGGCCGTCCCTCGGCGCGAGCCCGGTTCTGTAGGTCCAGGTACGCACGTCCGGCGGCCGTGTCACGGGTCGGACGACTCATTGCGCCATCGCGACATCCAGCGCCCGCCGGACTGGCCCGCGCACATCGAGTTTGGACGCCATGTCCAGTAGCCGTGCCGGACGGGCGTCACGTCGCCGCAGATATCGCTGCAGGGCCGCGTGTGCGAGTGGTTCGCCGAATCGGCCGCGCAATCGCATCAAGTCGATCACCGTGCGCGCCGGATCGTAGATCCGCACCCACTCACCCGGCGCCGCCTCGACCCGGGACAGTCCCAGTTCGAAGTTGAGTGCGTCGAAACGCAACACTTCCGTGCGCGGGTAGGTGATCTGCGGCGGACGGTGGCTGCTCGGCACCGCAATCTGCACTGCGGGTGGGATCTCGTCGCTCAGGTCGTGGACGGCGGCCGCCGTGCGGCAACACACGATCGCGATCGCCGAGCGATGCGCAATCGCCAGCAGATCCGGGTAGCTCGCCAGCGGCGCGTCAGCCTGGCGGAAGACGCCGCGAGATAGTTCGATGATCTCGCCGCCGTCGCGCCATCGGTACAGGTCACGCGGGTGCACACCACGGGCTAGGGCCGCCGCGGTGGTGAACGTCGCCGGCAGCGACATCAACTTGACCATGGATAGAAATGCTACACGAGCGTGTACTGCGTGCAACGTTTCTATCCAGCGTGTTGCCGAGCTCAGGTCACCCAGCCGCGTCCTCGGGCCGCACGGCAGCATGGTGACGTGACCGGGGACCCACCTTCGCCAGCAACGGTGGCCTCGTCTGCCGCTTTGGACGCCGAGCTGGCCGGGCTGCGCGATCAGATCGCGACGTTGCGCGCCGAGAACGCGCGTCTGCTTCGGATGCTGGAGCTGACGCCTGCCGAGGCGCGGGTGCCGGGTCCGGTTCAGACGGGCATGTTCGATGCCGCGCCGGGAGCGGTGCACTTCGGGTCGCCTGCCGCAGCCAAGGTCGCGTTCTACGCCGCGATGTTCGCTGCCCGTGCCGACGTGTACGCGGTGCGGTGGGAGAACGCGCGGTCGGGACGGTCGGGCTGGGTGCCGGCGGTCCGCGGTGGATGGCGCAAGGGGCGGCCCGCGCACGAACGTGACTACCTGCCCTTGAGCGCAGAGGTCCTGACGGCCCATCTGTCCGGCGAGATGGAGATCGGCCTGTACCCGCTGCTCGACGGCGACCGGTGCTGGTGGCTGGCCGCGGACTTCGACGGTCCGGCCGCAATGCTCGACGCGCTCGCGTACCTCAAGGCGGCCCGTGCGGCAGGTGCGCCCGCCGCGTTGGAGGTATCGCGCTCGGGCGCCGGAGCTCACGCCTGGCTGTTCTTCGCCTCGCCCATCGCGGCTTCGCTGGCCCGTCAGATCGGCACCGGGCTGCTGCGCGAAGCGATTGCACTTCGCGGCCGAATGAGCCTATCGAGCTACGACCGGCTGTTTCCATCGCAGGATGTCCTGCAACTCGGGGGCCTCGGCAATCTGATCGCCGCTCCACTGCACGGACGCTCCCGCCGCCGCGGGACGACGGTGTTCCTCGACCTCGCCAGCCTCGAACCGCACGAGGACCAGTGGGCGTACCTGTCCAGTGTCGGCCGGATCTCGCCGCGCGAGGCCAACCGGCTCGCGCATCGACTCGGCCAGGTCGCCGTCGGTTCCGGTGTGCACCGGCTGCGGGCTGCAACCTCCACGCGAATCAGCGTGCAGGCACCGGCCGTCGTGCACGCACAGTTCGCTGCCGCCGTGACCGTCAATGGCGCGGACCTGCCACCGGCGCTGATGGCCACACTCAAGCATGCGGCCACCATGTCCAACCCGATCTTCTACGAGCGGCAGCGTCGGCGCGCGTCGACCTGGGACACGCCGCGTTTCCTTCAGAACTTCGACGAGACCATCAGTGGCGATCTGGTCCTACCGCGTGGCCTACGCGACCGCATCGATGAACTCGTCACCCAGGCCGGGAGCCGGCTCGAAGTCACCGACGCACGCGCGGCGGGCGAGCCGACGGAATTCGACTTCCGTGCCGTGCTCGATCCAGACCAGCAGATGGCACACGACATCATCGCGGGTCATGACCAGGGTGTGCTCGTGGCGCCGCCGGGAGCAGGCAAGACTGTTATCGCTAGTGCGCTCATCGCATCGCGAGCTGTATCGACGCTCGTCATTGTTGACCGGAAGGCGCTCGCCGATCAGTGGCGCGCGCGGCTCGCCGAGTTGCTCGGCGTAAAGGCCGGGCAACGCGGCGGCGGGCGCGCAAAAACCACCGGCGTCGTCGACATCGCGACGCTGCAGACCCTCGCTCGCCGCGAGGATGTCGCCGAACTGACCGCCGGATACGGGCTGGTCGTCGTCGACGAATGCCACCACGTCCCCGCCGCCGCGTTCGAACACGCCGTCCGCCAGATCCCGGCGCGCCGATGGATCGGACTCACCGCTACCCCGTACCGGCGCGATCAGCTCGACGACCTCATCGAGTTGCAACTCGGCCCGGTACGCCACACCATGACTCGAGCAGGGACGGGCACGCTGACCGCCCGAACACTAGACGCCCCGCAGCCAGAACCTGTCCTGCACGTCCACACCACGGCGTTCTGCTACTCCGGCGACGCCGACCCGTCTGCGCCCGGCGGGATGGCCGCCATCTACGGCGACCTGGTTCAGGACGAGGCCCGCAATCAACAAATCATCGATGACGTCGTGACCGCGCTGGATAGCAATCGGCACTGTCTCGTCCTCACCCAGCGCACCGGACACGTCGAGCAGCTGGACAGATTGCTGCATGATCGCGGTCACGACCCCGTTGTCCTGCGCGGCGGAATGGCCGCCAAAGCCCGCGTCGCCGGGCTGGCACGCCTCGACCCCGCAGCGACGGAATCTCCCCTGCTGATCGTGGCCACCGGTTCCTACATCGGGGAAGGTTTCGACTGCCCTGCTCTCGACACCGTATTCCTCACCACACCGATCGCGTTCAAGGGTCGACTTGTGCAATACGTCGGACGGATCATGCGCCCATACCCCGGCAAGACAACCGCCGAAGTGCACGACTACCACGACATCGCCACGGGAGTACTCGCCTCATCCCTCGCCAAGCGAGCACCGGGCTACACCAGCCTCGGCTTTCCCGACCCCAGACGCCGGTCCTAAAGCATCCCGCGTCGACACCACCAACGGCCTCGGGACGCCGCCGACAGCTAGTCACACAGTTCCGCAACGGCTACCGAGACGGCACCCAGATCGCCGCAAAATCCAACGTTCAGTGACGCAAAGTCGCTCCGCTGTACACATCGATAATGTGGTGGTCGTCCGTCCCCAGGAATCGCGGACGTCAGCGAACGGGAACGTACGACTGCGGACCTCCACGAACGTGGAGCTGAGGGGACTCGAACCCCTGACCCCCACACTGCCAGCACCGCAAGACCGAGTTCATCGCGGACCGGCGCGACCCGAAAATCCCGCAAAACAGCGGGCCCGGAGACCTGACGGGACCTACGGAATCCGCAGATGTCCGCCGCGAACGTTGTTCTTGGCAACCAAGCCGGCAACCATGGACTGATCAACTCTCCGGCGAAAGCGGGCGGACTCCTAGCTCTATTTGCCGTTCTGCGACATGCCTTAACTTCGGTTGCGCCGCGTGACCCGTTGAGCCCGAACGACGCGGAGCATTTGTCGAGCAAACGGGTTACCAAGACCCGCTCGCCGACGTTGCGCGCATAGCACTGACAGGGGCCAGAGGAACGCTCTGTCGGTCCATGCGGCAGCCTACTTGTGGGCCGTCCAGCCGCTCGCGATGAAATCGAGCGCGCCTTCGTCCTGCGCACGCAGGACGAAGGCGTTGAGCCAGGCCCGGATTGGCGGCTTGACGTCTCGATACGGAGCCCAGGCCTGCTCCGCCAGCCGACACCGCGCGATACCCGTCGATAGGGGCGGCGCCGGGCTAGCTAAGCCGAGGCGCATATGAATCCGTACTTGCGGGCCGCAGGATGCACCCCATGTCCAGCGCCCCTCTGGACTAGCGGCGAGGAATCGACGCAACGCCTCGACGCGGCGCGCGCGCCATCTGCACCTAGACCGTGGAAATCTGAGACGCCTGTAGACCGCTACTCGATCCTCAAGCCCCCAGGTTTACTAGCGGAAAGGTTGACTGTGTACTGAGTCGGACTCAGTTCGGTCGGACGCAAAGAGCGCGGCGTCAGGCATCCCGGTCTCTTTCCTGGCCAGCAGCCCGAATCGGTGGCGCAGCCTTGCTATCGCGCTGATCGCCTCGCCGAGAGCCTCGTCCTGCTCGTCTGTCCAGCCTTGCCCGCGCAAGGTTGTCACCACGGCACTCCTGGCCAGCCCGGGATCCGTCCCAATCCCCATGAGCTTGGAGGAACAGTCCACTAGCTCGTTGACGAGATCGATCGCGGCCTGAGATCCGGAGGCCCAGACGCCTGCCGACGCTGCGAGTAGATCCTGGCTTGGCTGGCGAAGGTAGTCGAGTAGCTCAATCGTCGAGGCGCGTCGAAACGACCTGAAAGCGAGGCTTGACTTGACGCCCGACTCGATTTCGAGGAGTACCCGAATGTTTCGGCTATGAAGGGCGACTGAGCCAGCCGCCATCATCACGTCAATGTAGGCGCGGCCGCGTGCCGCCGCGCGTGCCTGCTCCGCGGAGCGCCTAGAGGTCAACAGGCCCGCAAGAAGTGCAGCACCACCTGCCACGAGAGCTCCGACGACAACGCCGATGAGGCCAATCCACTTCGCGTCCACGAGCCAATGCTGACAAGAACCCAACCCACCGTTGGACCGACACGCCCAGCGCGTTCGGCTCGGGGGGCTGCAACACCGAAGTCACGGCCCGCGAGGCGCCCGCGGGGCTATGCACCGCGCACCGCGCACCGCGCGCCATCGACCTCGCTATCGACGAACGACTGGGCGCCCCGATCTTGATACGACCGTACGGGCAACGGATGGACCGGCACTGCGCCAGCCGTATCGCCGGGTTGCCCGCCGCGCCGGCGTCGACAACCCCATTGTCCGAACACACTGGGCCACGCTTTCATCACGGCCGGTCTCGATGCGACTCCCACCGGCGCGACGTCCAGGAAGCCGCCTCGCCGACCCGCGAATCACCATGCGCTACGACTGAGCGCACGTTTCCCTCGACCGACACGCCACCTACAGCGTCGTCGCCGGAGCCGCCCGTTAGAGGTGCCCGTGCCATCGACCGCAGGCCGCTCAGCAGTTGACGCAACGCGCACGGAGGCCTCGATATGAACGCTGTCCACGGTGTCTCACCGCGCATATGGATCAATCAGTGCCGCCTTAAGCTCGCTTTAGCTGCGTGGCGCTGTCGGAGTGCGTGGTTTGCTCGCACCCCCGGACGTCACATGAGCTCGAGGTGCCATGCGAGCAGGGAGGGGATGGTCCAGGCAGCGCGCGAGGCTTCAGGCGACCCGCCATCGACAATCGACGTCGGAGATGATTACCTGCCACCAGGGCGAAATAGGCGGGCCCATTCGCTCCGTACGCGCTGCAGGTCGGGCACGTGTGTCAGTGCCAGCGCGTTGGTGACAGATCTACCTTGCCCTCCTCGATCGGCAGCTGATCCATGCCGACGGTGGCGAACTCGGCGCCAGACACGTTGCGCCGGGCCACGACGAGCATCTCGGCGGAGTTGTCGAAGCCGCGAACGTGATGGCCTTGGGCAGCCAGCTGGCGGGCGAGCCGTCCGGTGTCACAGGCGGTATCCACGGCGACCCCGACCGGTACGTTGTCGAGCGCGGTGTCGATGAATGCCAGGTCGAGTTCGACTAGGCCGTTCTCGTGGTTGTCGTGGCCAGCATCCCAATGACGCTAGGCGCTGTCGGTCGCGTCTGGCTCGACGAGGGTGCCGGGATGGCTATGCAATGCTTCGTCTTGCATGGTGCGGCGGACTTCGTCCAGGCGCGCGGTGACGAAATGCTCGTCGGGCTCCCCGCCCCTCTAACTCGGACGACGCACAGATCCCTCCTGGTCGGTCAGAGTCGCAATCACAGACTGAGTCAAGTCGAGTCGTAGGCTGAGCCGCTCTACTTCGGCCAGTAGCTCGGACATACTCATTCGCGTCTGCTCAAACTGCTCGGCGCGACTGACCATGGCTGCTAGGGCTCTCCGGAGATCCCCCATGTCGCGTTCGGATTCGCTCCGGCTCTCGGAGTCGTCTGCGCGAAGCGCGAGAACCATGCCGCGGACCTGCTGCAACTCCCAATTCTGCTCTTGCAGACTCTGTTCGAGCCGCGCGCAAGTCTCTCTGAGCCCGTCCAGACGTCGCGCAACGTCCATCGCACCAGCGTGTCTAGAGCGGCTGCCAACATGTTCTTGCCAAGCGGCGACCCATCGCATCTGGCGTACCCCCGCGCATAAACGTGTATCAACGATCGCTTCAAAGCCGCTCGAAGTATGACAGCCGGCTTCCGGCTTCGTCCTCCTTGGCCAGGAGACCAGTCGCACAAAGAGGGCGCGCTACCGCAGGCCCGCCGCCTAGGGGCGGGCCAGCTTGTACGATCGCGCCAGTAACCCGACGCACATCTCATGACCTTGGGGGGCCGGACATGGCAGCGCCGGTTGACTTGTACAGCTGGCACGACGCCGTCCACGAGGCGCGAGAAGGCGCCAGGTTGCAGTTCTGGCGATTCTCATTCGTACCTGACTATAACCAGACCGCAATATTCGATGCAATCCGAACTGTGCTCGAGCAAAACCAACTGCGATCTTACATAGCGTATGAAACGTTAGGCGAGCACGATGTTATGTTGCGATTATGGGCTCCTCGCGACATTAGCCCCGAAGATCTTGCACTATCATTCGAGAACGCTCTTAGCCACCTTAGCCTGTATTCACACGATTACACGGTAGTTCATTCGACACTACTACATTGGATCTGGCAGTCGGTGGGCGTCGAGTCCAATAGCCCTCGACGCCCGACATCGGATGACCTTGCGCGAGTGACGGACGCGGAGGTTACCGAACTTTCGCAGTACAACGCGGCCACCTTCTCTGCATATATGGATGGCGATAGTCCACGAATGCCGCCACCGCCCTGGATCGACGATTACATAACGCGAGATCTAATACGGCCGATACCGCTTGGTCGGCGGGGCATGCGCTTCTATCTTCGATTTGATCATCCAAGGCGACCGTTTCGCAGACCAGAGCGAGATTCGGTGGCACGCCAGATCGCTCAGATTCTCAACGACGTCGCTAATCGGACACGGATTAGACTTCACCTTACAGAGGATGTGCAGCTATCGCTCTACGTGGGCTCGGGCCCAATGACAGACTTTCTCATTCTCGGTCGCGCGCCCGACGGACACTTTTACAGCTTTGTTCGCGACTTGATTTTCAGGCTCCTCGAACTCGAATTGGGGCGCACCTACGGGATGCGCACATATACCGAGCTGTTTGCCAGTAGGGACTTCTTTGATTTCCGTGAACACCCCACGAGTCAATTCACTCCATCCCATATCACCTTGCTCGACCAGCCTGAGTCCGAAATCCTTGAATTCAAGGCGACGCTCTCGCTGGACGTGCACCGCTATCTAGTAACGGGTGAGCGTCATGAGAATCGCGCCGTAACAGAGAGCTCCGTTAAGGCGATATGCGGATTGCTGAATTCGCCCAATGGCGGCAGGCTTGTGATCGGCGCCCTGGAAGTCGAACGAGAGCTCGAGCGAGTTCCCGATCGTCAAGCGACATTGGAGAAACTGCGCGCCGAATGCCCGATCTATCCTCCGGCGCCGGAGTCTGACGCTGGCTCAAATGTACTGAAGGCGCTATTCGGGATTGAAGCGGATCAGCAGGATTGGGATTCGTTTACCCTTAAGCTGCAAGATACCTTACGGTCCATGATTACGCCTTCGCCCCTTGCTTTCATCTCGATTGAGCCGATTCAATACCAGGGTCGGACGTTGGCCGTGGTTACGGCGCGTCCGTCGTCGACTTGGTTCTATGTGCGCGTGAAAGACAGCTACGAGTTCTACGTCCGGGAACTTGCATCCACCCGCGCCTATTCGGGTCCCGAGGTTGACTGGTACCGCCGCGCCAATCCGCGACGGGAGGTAGAGGGATGACGGCGGAGGAAAAGACGAGGCAGCCGACCCGACTGCAGGCCTTCATAATCAACTGGTTTATAGCGACGTTTCTTATCGGCGTGGCTGTTCCCATAGGCATTACAGTGTTGTTTTATGTGGGCCTCGGCGCCGGTGGTGCCGAGGCAGTCACACATGGTGAACTTTTCTTGGCCGCCGGCAACGCCGTTGTAGCGTCAGCCTGTGTGTTACTGGCGAGCGGGCGTGAGCAGATGCTCTGGCCGGCAATCGCGTGTTTGGTAGTATTTATCATGATTGCGGTGCCTGGGTACGCTTTGTGGGCTCTATTTGCTACACGGAGCACGCTCGGAGAGACATACAATCAGAACACGGCTGTTGATGTCGGGTGGGTCTGGGTCGCAAGTGGTCTCGCCGCGTCAATCGGCTTTGTCTGGTTCTCGGTCAATTTGCAGGAGCACACCGAGACGGGTCCTGGCGCCAATAACGGCTGAAATGATCGGAGCTAGGCGTGAATTGGCTACTTGCTATCCCGCCAGTCGCGGGGGTGTTGATCTCGCTCGGGATACTGGCGGTCAAGTTGCCCAGCAATCGTCGATCTCAGCGCGCTGCTAATAGGCACGCAGCCAGCGCACCGCCGGCGGATCAAGAAGCCCGTGCTGAACTAGCGGCGTACATGGACAAGGCCATGGTTAAAGCGCGACAGCAGTTTGCCGCCAATCCGGACGTTACGATGATCGAGCCCCTACTTCGTGCCCTGATCGATCGTGTTATCCAGTCGGATGAGACCTCGCGTCGCGTGCAAGTGGAACTAGCTGATATGCAGTTCGAAGTAATGCAAGCCAAAGGGCTAGCGTTAGAAGGACGCGAAAGTGGTGTCGCACTTGTTCAGACGATCTCGCGGGAGATTGGTGATCTACGGCGTTCCCTAAAGGTGGCTACTAACGACATAGCATTGCTGACATCGACGATCAGCGCCGTCTCTGATCTTGGCGACGAGACGGAGTCACTGGGGTACCGCATGAACATCGTGTTTTCGAGTCTGAGTACCCGAATGGATCGTCTCGAACATCTAGTGGAGCACGCCCTTGAGGCTGCCGAGGAGTAGTCCGCATCAATTGCCCGTCGAAGCTGCCCCACCCTTCTGAATGGGCGGTAGTGCGCCAGCGTGAACTGGGGAAGACCCCGACATCTACCCGGCGTCCGGGGGGCGACCGCTACACCTCACCCTCGCGGCAACGCCGACGAACCAGGGGGACTGCGCGCCGTTTCACCACCGTCGCGACAGTGTCGCCCCTGTCCCAGTCCCGCCTTAGCTTGCCGGCGACGCAGCCCATCGGAGTGCGGGCAGTTACGAGCCGGACGTCGCTCGATGCGGAACTGGTCGCGCAGGAGCGTTGACCGGAACCACATGTGACCTCTACGGTCCGCTCCCACTGCCCCCTCCAGATCGAACGGACAGGGTGCAAGCACCGAGTCTCACCACGCATATCGCGCAGCTAGCGCTGCGCGTCGCCACCGCGCCGAATCGGCGATCTCGCGTCGGGTCGGGTCATGGACGGCGTCGGCCTGCGCGGGCGGCAAAGTCGTCGAGCGCGCTGAGCACCTCGCGGGATTGCCACATGCGATTGCGCCTGAAGCCGGTGAATTCGGTGAGCACACCGGCTTCGACCAGCGGTGTTATCGCCCGCTGCGCGTTCTGGGGAACCAGGTCGAGTTCGGCGGCGACGGTTGCAGCGTCGATGACGGGCTGGCGCACGAGCAGGTCGGCGAGGCGCCATGCGCTTGCACCCCGCCGGACCTTGATCTTCTCGTCCCAGCTCGCCCGAGTGGCCCGCAGCTCCGCGACCAGCTGGCGTCCGTTCGCGATCGCCGCGAACGAAGCATCAGCGAGCTTCGCGACGATCGCGGCCGGGTCGCCGTCGCGGTAGGCGGTGAGCGTGTCGAAGTAGCCGCTCGTGTCGGTGAGCAGTCCTGCCGAGACCGGGACAGTGACGTTGCGGGCCAGGCCGTGGCCACGCAGCATCGCGTGGATCAACGCCCGTCCGGTGCGGCCGTTGCCGTCGGCAAAGGGGTGGATGGTTTCGAACTGGGCGTGCGCGATCGCCGCCTGGACGAGCAGCGGCAGGTCGGTCCGCTTGGTGAAGCCGACCAGGTCGTCCATGAGCGCCGCCACATGCTCGTGATGTGGCGGCACGAACGCTGCGCCGTGGGGACCGAAGGACGTGCCGCCGATCCACACCTGCTCCGTGCGCCACTGCCCCGTCATGGCGAGCTGCACCTCGCCGAGCAGCGCGGCGTGCATGGCGATGATCGCCCCACCGTCGAGACGATCGGCGAGCGCCAGCGCGGCCCGCATCGCCGCGACGTTGCCGACGATCTCGGTGGCGTTGCGTTTCTCGGTACTGCCGAGCTCGGCCAGCGCTATCGACTTCGCGCCCGAACTAAGGTTCTCGATCATCGAGGACGAGGTCGACTCCGAGCGCAGCAGCACGGACGCGAACGGCGCCACCTCCGCCCCAAATTCGGCGTCGAAACGCGCGATCTCGGCGCTGGCCTCCTCCGTGACGGCGAGCACTTCGGTGGGCAGCCTCGGCATCAGCTCGGCGATAAGCGGAACCACGGCAGCACGGTAGGGCCCCGCGTGCCGCCGGCGGACCGAGGCCGAGACCAGCTCGGGCGAGATCCGCGGCGTCCAGGCCCGCTCCTCCCACCCGATCGCGGGCCATCCAGCATCTGAAACCACGCCTCGAGACTACGCTCAGATAACAAATAAGTGATACTAGGAAGCCGGACTATTCTCACTTGCGAGGCGAGGCTTCACTTGGATGCGAAGACCTACCGCTCGCATGATCGTCGGAAAGTGCCGCAAAAGGAGCCCAGAAAGACGCCGAGTTTGCCGCAACCGGAGGTTGCGCATAGTGGTTATACGGCGATCCCGTCACGCGTCACCAAGGGTGACCGCACGTCAGCATGCGGTGGTCAAGGTGCGCTTCGGAAACCGCCGTGCGCCTACGGGCCACAGCTGCGTTCGTGTCACGCTCGGTGGTGGCATCAACGTGCGGCCGGCACAGTAGTCGCCGTCCGGTGCCCAGAACGGCCACGCGCCCCACGTCCGTGCGGCGCGTGATTCGACGGCTCCCTCGTCCATCGACGTCCGCGCTCGTTCGCTGACGTACGCCACACTGCCAGCACCGCAAGACCAAGTTCATCGCGGACCGGCGCGACCCGAAAATCCCGCAAAACAGCGGGCCCGGAGACCTGACGGGACCTACGGAATCCGCAGATGTCCGCAGCGGACGCCTTGCCTGGCAAGAAACCTGGCAACCACGTACTGATCAACTTCCGAACGATGCTGCTCGGACTCCTGGTTGTCTAGGGTGTCGGTGTGTCGCGTTCGATCAACGCCTGAAGATGAAACGCTCTGTTCATGGCACGGATCGAACTCCCGGGAGGTTCGTTCTTGCTGTCCGGACGCCGTCGACCCGTCAGCACTTCGTCAACAACTGCGCGAAATGTCTGAGGAAGGCGCCGGACGGCTGACAGGCATGCTCGTACGAACATTCGTTGACGACGAAGACGGTGAGATGCAGGTGCTTTGGATTAACCCTCTACGTTTGGAGTGGTGGGTTGTGTCGGACTAGCGGCCACGAAAGCCGTCGCCGGACATCGGAGCGGCGCACAGCCGTTGACATGCCGGGACGTGTAACCGGCCACGATTTTCGCATTTGGTTGGTAATAAATAGCCAGACCAGACGGTGCTCGCACGAGGAGGCGGCTCACCCGTGGCGGTGCGATACCTTTGCGACAGTTGCGGCTACCGCGGATTTGATCCGAATGCGGGTACTGCGGACGAGGTGCTGTGCGAGCAATGCAGCGAACCAGTGCTCTCCGATCCCGATACCGCACCGCCGACAATGTCGGCGGGCCAATGCGCAACAGACCCGCGTCAGCAGGATCGCGACCAGTAGCGGCCACCGATCCGGTGGCGCGCTGCCCCGGCGATGACCGGGGAGCTCCGCCGCGGACCGGCTCAAGTCCTGGCTAGTTCATCCGATGTATCAGGCACGGCCATGACCACATTTCGATGCGGTCGACTCGGGCAAGGATCGGACGACTGCGTGTTAGCGCAGTTGAGCATCGAATGACGACAGCGAGGTGCAAGGACGTGGCGTCAACCATCCCAGCGTTCAGGCGCTACGCGACGCGCCAATTGGACAGTATTTCCGCGCTAGTCCCAGTTGGCCATCGGTGTGGCGTCTATGTCCTCGCCTACCCCGACGGCACGCGCTACGTCGGTCAGGCGGTCGACGTCGTTCGTCGCTATGCCCAGCACCGGCACGTCCAAGGACCCATCGATTCAGTCGACTTTGGTGAAGTTGACGAGAACGATCTGACCGATGTCGAGATCGCGATGATCCATCACGAGGGAACTACAGGGCAGCTTCGCAATCGGACGTACGCGTCGGAGTTCGTCGGCAAGAGCGTGTTAGACCCTGTCGTGACACGCGATGACCAACTGTCCTGGCTGGCCGGCGTAGAGGAATCAGATGGAACACGCACAGGCGCCAGGCCTGACGACGCCAAGCAACGAGCCGCACGACGTCCACGCTTCGACGAGCTCGTCAACCATCCTTTCGGAGCGGTAGCGGCATGCCTGCTCGCCGAACATATCCGACTCACTGTTCCGCACGCCCGGGAGACCGAACGTCGATTCTGGTCTGTGTCTGCAATGCCGTCGACCAATGGCGGAGGCCGTCTGGCAACGCTGTCGGTGGGCAAGGCCGAAACGCTATTTCTGTATCCGATCTTCCTGGGTGGGGACATGTACGTCGGCGGCCGGATAAACGTTGCAGCCAGCGCCGTGTCACCGGACGTACTGGACGGTTCCCTTGACCGGCCGGAGGCCCAGATCGATCCCGAGCGGGGTGGGTATGAAAGTACCGGCAACGACCTGGTTGGCCTTCGGTTCATCGTTACCAACGAGTTCGATGGGTATCTCGAAGTGATGGGCTGGCCAGGTGTCTTGGACGCGGCCCGCCTGCTCACCGTGCGACTGATGCGAAAGGGCGTGTCACTACAGGGTCGCTGGCACAATTTCGCGCTCGCTGACGTATTGCTCGGCGACGCGCCTTGGCCGTGGTCAGACGCACCCACATAATCGCGCTATTCGACTCGTCGCTCAAGTCCTCGCCGTCGATGGAGTCGCAGACGACACGGCGTCAACGGCAGGCCCGTTGACGCGGTGTGTCATTGCCGCCTCAGCTCGTCTCCCTTTCCTTCCTCCGCCGAGCCCCATAGGCGTTCCAACTCAAATTGCTTGGTCACGGAGGGGCAAGCCGAACGAACGCGCAAGCGCGATTGCAGTGACGATCTTCCCGGCAAGCACGGTCTCGATCGGCGGCCAACGACTCTTGGCGAGACGTGTGCGTCGAGAAGCTTCATGCCGACCCGCGCTCGACAGTTCCCGCTCATCCACGACGTCAGCGAACGTACGCGAGGGCAGCGAGGAGGCAGCGTGCTCGCATAACAGTATGCGTCGAGACGACCCGCCACTTTAGAACGAAGGTAGGAGGAGGGCTGCGGGTCGGCAAGAGCTAGGAGGCCACTGCGCTCGCCGAGGTGTCCGCGAGCCGACGCACTAGCTGTGCGAGGGTTCGAACTTGAGCGAGCACCTCGATCGGCGGCCTTGAGACATCGATCGTGCGAACGAGGATCCGCTTTCCAACATGGTTCACCGTCATGGTACGCGGCAGATCTTGACCAGCTGCGTACACAAGCAGACCATCGTTAAGCCGCAGCGCCGTCAGATAAGCCAGCATCTGGTAAACGTCCGCGTTCGGCACCGTTCCGTTAGCCCGCTTGTACTTGCAATCGCCCACAAAGACACATCGACCACGGGCCCACCACGTGAGATCCGGCTTGAGCGAAACGCCTTGCTCGGCATCCAGGTGCTGACGGTGCCGCCGACTGCCGATCGGGAAGGTGCGTGAGTCCAGGCGAAGAGCCTCACGCAGCGCTGAATGGATGAAGCCTTCGAACACCGCATTCATGTCGACAAGGAATGCGCTCGCGTCCTCGATTCCTGCTCGAGCCTCGAGGCCCCCAGTCGAGATGATCAGTCGTGCGAGCGAGACTGCCGGCCGGTACCGTTCGTTCAGCCTCGTCCAATGCGGTTCGGGCACAAAATCCGCGGCTCTGAAGGCCGTACTGATCCCGCTGAGCTGCTGGTGTAGATGGGTGAGGGCTAGGCGCGAAGGTTGATGGCGCAGGTGCAGCCGTCCGAGCACGTCCACTGCCGTCCGCAAAAGCTGGTTTTCTAGGACATCCGGCGTGAAATCGTCGTACGACACCTCAACGGGGAGCGGCAGGCCGGCGCGAGCGCGAAACTGGTCGGCCATTCTGACCCGGCCGCGGATCGTGCTGACAGTGTCTTCGTAGTGGCGATAGCCGTGCAGCAATCCTGGTCGCAGCGCATCTTGAGCGGCGCGAGCGAACAACGGGACAATCGCCTCGGCAAGATTGGCGTCCTTCGCGACGTACGCCGACTCCACCTTCCATACCCTGGGGTCGAGCGCGTACGAAACCAGGAACAGGACAGGCGTGATGCCAACCTTCGGGCGAAGCTCAATAGTGAGGTCAGCAACGCGCACCACGCCGACGAACGATCCGCCAGTCAACACGTACGCATCTCTGGAACCGACCACTGGTTGCACCGTTAGACCAGGAATGAGTTGACGCAGCGCGTCACGCTCATCCACCGCAAGCGTGATCGGCTCGCTCGGCGCGTACTCCGTGAGGACGTGTGACCGGCTCACGGCTGCTCGCTCGGATCGCCGTAATCATCGAGGTCGTCCACCAAGGGATCGTGTGCCGCTCCACTCCGGAGCCGGTCAAGGGCGAATCGCTTCAGTTGATCTTGGTCCGCGAAGAAATGCTCCTCCAGGAAGGGCAGCACCGAGTTCTCCCACGTCAGCTCGACGAGATCCTCCGTGAGGCGGTTCCGCATGAAATGGCTCGGACCGATAGCGACGTTGCGATCCGCAAGCATGTCGTTGGCCCGGGAGACGACGTCCGCAACCCAAAGAAACTCCTGCGCATTGTCAGCGAGCCAGCGTCGCAGGAGTGAGTCGATCGGTGGCGTGTCAGGGAAGAACGGTACGAAGTGAAAGCGACGACGCAACGCCGTGTCTACGAGCGCAACCGACCGGTCAGCTGTGTTCATGGTGGCGATGATGCGAAGGTTGTTCGGAAGTGAGAACGGCGTGTCGGAGTACTGCAGCCGAATTTCCTCGCGGCGGTACTCAAGGAGGAAGAGCAACTCGCCTAGCACCTTGGCGATGTTGGCGCGATTGAGTTCGTCAATGAGAAGCACGTGCGTCACGTCGCCGCGTTCCTCGGCTGTCGCAGCGATGCGCTTCAAAGGGCCGTCCACCACTTCATACGTCACCTGACCGTCGACCAGCTTCGGGCGGTAGCCCTCGACGAAATCTTCATAGGAGTACGAAGGATGGAATTGCACCTTCTCGACGGTTCCGCCACCGCGAGCGATGTAGCCAGCCAGCTGACGCGCAAGATAGGTCTTGCCCGTGCCAGGTGGGCCGTAGAACACGACCTGCCCCTTATCGTCCAGCAACCGCAGAATTCGCGCCAGGAAGGGCTCTGGCAGGTACAGCTCCTGCGCGAGCTTCGCGAGCGGTTCCTCGGGCACGTGCTCTCGGTGCAGTAACCACCACGCGAACTCTTGCATCCCCCAGGGGTCGCCGGGGAAGTGCGGTTCCAAGACCTGCCGCATCCGGTCATTGGCCTCGGCTGCGGCAGGACCGGGGTCCCGGCCACTCACGATATCTTGTCCCAATAGTTCGAGGGTTGCCAGCTTGCCGACCTTTCCTTTTGTGACAAACGCAGGCATCCATCGGGACGGGTCGTGAGCAGTGAGCGCCTTCACCATCATGGCCTCGCCTACGGCCGGCAGTTTGTGTTCACCACGGATGCAGTCGTCGAGTCGTTGCTCTACCTCGCCGGGTCCGTACAGAAGGAATCGAAGCGTGTCGGTAACCCGAGCGACGCCATCCTCCGACTGAAGAAGGCGATTGAAACCAGGTTGCGGACCCGGACTGCCGTAGGCAGAGCCGGCGAGTCTCCGCAACAGGCGCACGTCTGGCTCGTCGAGCGCTTCCGGCGTAAAAGCCGCCGCCAGCTCCTCCCGTTCGATGTCTCGTTCGCGACGTCCGTCGAGGGGATAGTCCACCTCGTCGCGAAACTCCGCCACAAGCTCGGCGAGCTCGTCCACTGGCAGTCCTTTCATGAAGCGCTTGTACGCCGCGACCTCTTTGTCGCTCCAGCCGACCGGAGCGGGACCGGAAATAACGCGCCACAGCACACCCTGTGCATCGAGGCGATCGCGCATCGGCGCCAAGCCTTGGGCCCTGCACACTTCAGCCAGCCCGTCGAGGAACGCCAATGCGGTCTGGTACCGCGCGCTCGGTGCCGCGTCGGCCTGGTGCGGCCATTCGGTCAATTTGTACGCGGTGCTGAACACGGTCGCCTTGTAGGTCGGGTGCTCTTCAACGCCTCTGCCGGCAAGCAAGAATGACGCGAGGTTGGTTCGTGTCCCGCTGCCGGAGACCAAGTCCGACGGCAGGGCCGCCACGAACTCGTCGATAGCCGCAGGGATACTTGCTGCGTCGTTCCACAGTGCGACGAGCGCAGCTCGGGATTGGTCGAGATTCGCCTCAGTCCACTCCAGAAATGCCGCGTGCGTCTGCCACGCAGTCAGATTGTTCGGTGACCCGAAAGCCCGCCGCATAACACGAGGCCACTCGTTCGATCCTGCGACGATGGCGTCACGAGCGGCAACGACGTGGTCCCGAATCTCAAGTTTGAAAGCGCGTTCCTCCGCGTCGAAGTCGATCGATTCCGCGAACCTCTTTGCCCAATGGGTGATTGCGTCCCAGCGCGAACCTTCACCAACCGGGTCGAACGACACGAGGCCACGTACAGCCATCCACTGGTCCCGCGTCATTGCAAGATTCGTCCCGCCCCAAGGTCGACGCAGCACGTCCAGTTCACTCAAGACGGGATGCACCCTCGCTTGCTCCCGCGTAATCGGCGGAAGCACATGGCGCTCGATTACGAGATCGACGCGGTACTCCTGATCGCCGGATAGCTTCCGCCGGAACTCCGGAGCTGGGAGAAGCTCGGGTACCCGCACGAGCCGGCCGAGCGCATATACACCGGCGCTTGCGCCACCCTGCCAAAGCACGACGCCGTCGCCTGGGTTCATATCGGCGCGGTGCCGCGACACCGTCCAATCCTCGATGTGGTCGGGGGGCATCTCTGGCAGATGGGCGATCAGATCCCAGTGCCTGGGATTCGCCTGAAACAGCCAATAGCGCCGGGTGCCGCTCGCCCACGGCGAACCCGGGGGCCAGCGATCACTGAAGCCAGTTCGGACCTTCTCGGCATACTCGCCGTCCACAGAGAAGAGATAACCTTGCTTCGCGCCCCCGTCCTTTGTGAACGGCCCCTCGCGACCCGTCCGCTCAGGCAGTTCGTTGAGAGCTATCGGAGCCGTAAGCGGAAAGTACTCAATTCGTGTAGCCGAGCCCTCGTCGCGTTCAGTTGCCGAATCGTAGGGACGCGTTGCTGTCTCCGGCTGGCCCACGACCTCGCCGAGCGCGAGAACCTGGCCACGACGGTAATGAAGCACAACGTCGCCAAGACACATGCGCCCAACGTTCAGGTGGTGGCCGAGCTGCGCACCGCCACTGCCGGCGAAAACGATCCCGGCCGTCCGCTCCGCCTCATATGACTGGCCCTGATACACCCACCAGACCCCGGTGCGCGGCATCTCAACCGCACGGTTAAATCTGGGCGAGAACGCGCGAACAAGCTCTGCCTTCAATCCTTTCGGATCCTCCGTGCGTATCCACCGGACCGTGCAGTGACCGAGCCAGCTCGCGATTTGATCCCTGTCGGCGATTCCAGAGTCCTCATCGAGAAGTTCTCCGACTTGCTGGTGCAGAACTGATGACTCACGATCACCCTGCAGGTGCTGCCGCAATCGACTGCGCAGGTTGGCAGCCGCGCCCACATACACAATGTCGCCGTCGGGATCAGTGACGACATGAACACCCTCGGCGGCCGGAGCAGTACTGAGCGACGAAGGTGCGAACGGCACCGGCTCCGAGAATTCGTCGAGCACGCCGGGTGGGGAGGTCATTGCACCGTCCAAGATCGTCGACGGTGACCTTACGCTCGCCCACGCCGCCGTACACGGGCACGAACAATTCGCTAGCCGTGCTCAATGACTTGACAGTTTAGACCTGGACCTCGCTACGACGTCCGAGCCATCGTCTGACCTGCGATTCCATCCCGCCAGCGCATCGGTCGGGCCTCGCTTGCGACTTGCCGACCGTAAGGGCCTTTGTCAGTACTGACGTCACGATCGTGTGACCACCACACATCCGATATGGGCGAACTCGACCGCGGACGGTCGTGCACGTTCCACGACGTTCGCGGACGTTCGGCTCACACTGCCAGCACCGCAAAGCCCAGTTCGCGACCGGCCGCTCCGGTACGAAAATTCCGTAAAACAAGGGGTTCAGACACCTGAGTGAACCTACGGAATCCGCAGCGGAGGACCCCGAACGGCGTCTTTGGCAACCGGCTTGTCAAAGCTTCGAACCGATGTACCCCCGTGGGGAAATCTCTGCGCCGGCGCCGAATGCGACGCCCGCCACGACGCACGGCGCATGGCGCATGGCGCATGGCGCATGGCCAGCGTGCTCATCGACGGCGAATTCACAGGTCAGTGACGCGCCTGGCACATAGCGATCACACTCAAACCGATCAACTTTGGCCAGTGCCTTATCACGCATAGCAGCGTTCCAGAGCCGTCGCTATGGACGGTCGTACCCGGCCGTGGCCGCGCGCATATGGATCTTTCGGATGCCGCCTGAGTAGCCTGATCCGGCGACGTCTCCCGGCCATCTCGAGTCCGCGAGCCGCGCTCTACGCCGAAGGACGGACCGTGGCTGCTAGCAAAGGCCGAGCTGGACAGCCCCTCCAGGACGCTGTGGCAGTCGGGTGGGATGCGACGCCGAGCGGGCGTGATGTATTCCAGCAGTCGGAGTCTCGCTCGACGTTGTCGGTTGAGTCGGTCCACGCCCGGCGCGATGACGAGGTCCTCACCGCTACCTGGGTAAACGGATGGGCACTCGGGCCGATCGGATGGCATTCCGGGAACGGCTTCGCGCACACGGTGAAGAATGCCGCTACCGCGCGACTCGGCCTGGCGACCCAACCTGGCGAATGTGCTGTGCACCCACCACCGAGGTAGCCGGTCTCCGGTAGAGCGCCCAGCGTAAAGAGCTCTCGCTATGCGACCGGTAACCGTCGATCTGCGCGAAGTCGATCGCCTAGGCGGAACGCGCATATGGATCTGTCAGCCACGACCGGATCTAGCCGACGTCCGCATAGGTCGACGAGGGCGGCTAGATCCCATTCGAACCCGAAGCCACGAACCTATCTTTCCAGCTCGCGTCCAGTCGCTACGAACGAGCGAGCGTGATCGGCACTGGCAACAAGGTCTTCGGTCGCTGGGGGCGACGTCTTCGGCGACGATGTCGTGGCCGCTGCGATGATCGACCGCTTCGTCCACGACGTCGAAGTCATCGACTTAAAGCCACAGCCGCAGGTTCAAAGACCGCGACCTCGGCCGCGTCCCCACCGCCACGAACGCCGACAAAGCCTGACCGAAATGACCGAACAGGGGTCATCTTCAACTGCTGCCAGGGGTCAATTATCGAGCGCTGTTCACAAACCGAGCGATCCGCGCGCGCGACGGACCGCGGTCACCAAGTACCCCAGTCACGATCTGATCCCGACGCAGAAGAAGGCGGACCATGTGAGGGGAAACGGAAGTTCCTCCAAGACAGAGAATCGTGCGCTTTCCGCGAGGTCGTGATCGCTTGAGCGCCATGCGTCGAGGGATGCAAGTTGCAGATCTCGGAGTGCCATCGCCGGGTCGCCCCCGCGCTGCAGCGCCGCTGCTAGATCGCGATCGAAACGCGATGTGAAGTGGGTATCCCAGATCGGCCAAGTTGTCGCGATCACCTGACGGGCGCCAGCCCACAGAACTGCCGCGGTCAGGCCTAGCCACTCGCCTGAACCGGCTCCTTGGGCACCAGAAGATGCGCACGCACTTAGTAGTACACGCTCCGGGAAGTACGGTCCATTTCCCTCGGCTACGCCAGTGAAGATCTGGGCAGCTGACAACGCATCACCGCCGTATAGGGCCAGGGCATCGCCGTCGTCCCCGCCGGCTCCCACCGATTCGGTGTGTCCAGAGTAATAGAACAGGCCCTGCGTTCCGGGCGGGTGGGCGTTCAAAGCTGCAGTAAGAGCGGCGAGCGACGGAGGCGGCAGATTGCTCGCGGGTTCGCCGGTGAGGATCTGGCGCGCTCCGGCTGGCGCCTCGCGACTATTTCGCAAGTCGCCGCGCGGGTCCACGCAGGCAAGGTGCAGCGGGAATGCCTCAGAGCCTGTCGCGGGCCGCTGGGCGAGACGATCGACGAGCGTGGCCGGTGGGGCGAGGCGGAGTGTGGCGCTTTCGACTAGTCGACGGGAAGTGAGGATATCTACGCGCACGCCGAGCAGCGATACGGGAACGAGGGCGAGCAGGTTCCCTGACACCACGAGTGAGAGCGCATGCATCCTCGGCGTCCCACGAATCCGCTCCTTCAGCGGTCCTGGAAGGAGGGCCTCGCCTAGTTCAACAGCCGTGTCTTCCTCAGCGAAGGCGGTCCGACACCATGGCCCTTGCAAGATTTCGTCAAGCGATCCGCGACCCGACTGCGGCGACGTCTTCAGCGCCTTCGTCATCAGCTCACGCAGCCGCGTGCCCTCCGACAGGGAGATCTCTCCGCATGCCCACTGCCCATCGAGTAGAAGCGCCCAATAGACGCGTTCGTTCACAGTCCAGCATCCCCACCAACTGGCGTCCGGGCCGCCTGCGGATGAGATCGCGTCGAGCAGTTCAACTAACGGCCCCGGCTGAATCCGACGGTAGTGGGGAGCTAGCCGAGAATGGCCGACAACCGACACCGGCCTGAGGTTGCCTATTCGGCTCCGCCTCAGCGTGCCGACGCGCATGTGCTGCGCTGTGAGCGGTTCAACCTGGAGGCGGGCTGATTCGATCAACTCGGCGACCAGACCAACGTCGCCCAGGTCAATGGCTTCGTGCAAGGCAAACTGTCTTGCATATTCATTGGCTCGTCCGGCCAGACTTCGAATTATCGACGATTCGGAACTCAGGGAGAACTCGTCATGAGTTGCGATCGAGGCGAGAAGCGTCTCTAGGCCACCCGAGCGATCACCGGCGGCAAGCTTGCATAGGGCCGCGACGGTCAACGCATCAGCCACGAAATCTACGCGGCCCATTTGCTCACTGTGCGATGCGACGTCATTCGCTGCCTGGGCAGTCCACCTTGGCAACGGCAACTGCTGCCAGTACAGCTCGATCATAGTACGTACGACAACCACGGCGTCATCCAAGCGACGCTTTCGATCGCGCCAGCATTCGGTGAACGCAGTCTTCAGTGCCGCGTGCAACTCTTCAATGTGGTCAGAGGCCGCACCGGAGTTCAGGATGTCGATCGCCAACGCCTGGGCGGCTTCTGAGCGTTTCCCTCGTTTAGTCTGAGTTAGGCGTCTACGAGAATCGTCGATTCGATCTGCTGTCGTGGGCTCGTCGCCCGCTTCAAGCCGTCCGATGAACTCGTCGATGTCGTGTCGTTCGCCGTCAATCTCGGCGAGATCCAGCTGGCGGAACATCTGCTGCGACTGTCGGGCGTACTTTAGCGGGATATCGGGAACTGAGAGCTCGTGTAGTACGACGGCGAAGTCGTGAAGGAACCTGGCATGGTTCTCGCTGACTATTCCACCCTGTTCAAAGCGGTCCCCCGCTTCGACGAGGCTATCGACGCCGTCTTCGATGTTGCCCCCCGAGAGCTGAAGGTTCCCTGCAAGCTGATAGGCGAGCGCGGCATGCTCGACCGCGTCAGCCTCGTTAGCGAGTCCGTCAAGGGCGTGAGCGAGCGTCAGTACCTGGCCTACTGCCTCGCTTAGCTGCTTGGGGCTTCGAAGCCTGCCGCGCCGGAAATCTGCGTTTATCGCCTCAAGCTTTCGGACAGCCGCCAAGTGCGCCCCGCTGAGCACCATCAGGGTGTCGGTTGAGGTTTGTCGATACTGTCGAGCGCTTCCTGGACGAGCGAGGCCAGCGACTCCGAGGGCACGGCAGACAACTCAATCGTTGCCGTGCGGCCAGTATTGTCGTCACGTACGAGCACCCGAACCGTCGCGGCCTCGGTGCTGGTCGCTTTGTGTTTCCACCAGTTGGCCACGCGGTGACACAAATCAGGAATAGCGCCGAGCGAGACGAGCACAGTGGCGAGGTTCGCGCTGTAGCCGACAATTTCCATCGAATGCGCGAAAACTGAAGGATCTGCCCGAGCAGATAGCGTCGGCTTGGCGAGCCCCTCCTGGACCATTTCGTCCGCCAAGTCGCTCGGGAGATGGGCGATCACAGTCACGTGGAGATGGTAGCGATTTCGAAGGCCGGCCGTGCGCCACACGGCTGGCCCCGTAGGTCACGCGGCCAACGTGTGAGCTTTCGTCCGGGTCGTATCACCGGTCTCCCGGCGCGAGAGTCAGACGCGATGTTCGCCCCCTGGAACCCTCGATAGGCGCGCCGCGCAGTAGCCGATCTCATGCGCAGATCAATCCGTATGCGCTCGCCAAGGCGGCGCCACCCGTCTCAACCCCTGATGCGGTCTTCCTCGCGAATGCGGCCAGAGGCTGACCAGCGCCGCCGGCACACGATCCCTCGACCTCCACGGAATCCAAGTGAGCGCTTCGCAGAACGCGACCGTGCGCATGTCGGTATCCGGGGGCCTTCATCTGTTGGCGAGCGCACGAGCCACGGCGCGATAGGACTGGGTCCGGACAACTTCCGTCACGGCGGATCGAATCTCGGCCGGGCTGGCGGACTCGCCGTTCAATGCGAGTCCGGCGCGCCAAGCAGCTGGACCTGCGCGGCGAGCGGTGGTTGGTCTGTGACGCCGCCCGAGCCCGCCGCTCGTCTGCACCATGCTGGAGTACCAAGCGGTCGTTCCGCGCGCGATGTGCCCTGCTCACATTGCGCGGAAGTATGTCAGGCGTCGATCGTCGAAATGGGCGCCGCGGATTGACGCTTTGGCCAGGAGAATCTTGCTCCAGGCGAGGCGCAGGAGGTCCTGTCGGCCGTGATAGGTCTCGAGCTGCCAGCGCTCGGCGATATGGGCGCGATCATCGAGCGGTGTGATGTCAAGGTGGGGTTCGGTTTCGGCGAGGGCGGCCTCGAGGCGCGCGATTTGGTTGGTGAGTTTCTTGGCGACGTTTGCGTGCCGGGCTGCGTCGAGGTCACCGCGGACGTAGTGTGCGGTGTCGGCGTCGCCCAGGCGCGCGCGCAGGTCGTCGAGGTCGGCTTGGAGCCGCCGCCATCCGGTGCGGCGACGAGCGATGGGTGCCCATCGCTGTGCGACTGCTTGACGTAGGTGCTGGTTGTCGGGCTGATCGGTGCTGACGAGCTGCTGCCAGGCCGCGGTGACGCGGCGGTCGACGGTATCGACGCCGGAGTTGGCCGGCAGCGTGCAGATGAGGTTTCCGAACCGGTCGTAGGAGCGGCACCGGTAGCCGTTGTGGGTGACTAGCGTCTGGCCGCAGTTGGCGCAGCGGCCCAGGCCGCGCAGCAGCAGGGCGTGGGCGGGGCGGCGCGGCATGCTCCCGCGACCGTAGCGGCGCAGCCGCGTCTGAAGCACGGCGAAGGCTGCCAGCTGCTCGGCGCGGGAGATGATCGGTTTCGCTCCCCGTGTCAGGCAGGACACCTCCAAGCCGGTATCCGGGTCTCGGTAGACCTCCGGCTTTCCGGCCGCGTGTCGCCCCTCGGCGGTGACGTGCCGCTGGGGCGTGAACCCGGCGTAGGCGGGCGTGGTGATGGCCGAGCACAGCGCACTGTCGCGCCACGGGTTACCCCGGGAGTTGCGCGCACCGTGCGCGTTGAGCCAGCCGCAGATCGCGATCAGGCTGTGCCCGGCAAGGATCATGGCGAACACACCGCGCATGTGCGAGGCCGCCGGCTCGACCGGCGCGAGGCGATGGTCGGGCGCGATGGCGTAGCCATAGGGTGGCTTGCCGCTCAACCAGAGCCCGGCGCCACGTTGCGCCTGCTTAGCCGACTTGACCCGCAGACCCATCGTCTCGCTCTCGGCCCGAGCGAACTCCGACAGCACGGCGATGATCATTCGTGCCTGCGGCTGGGAAGTGTCAAGTTGATCCTGCACCGACACCAGCCGACCGCCGGCCTTCTCGAACTCGTCAAGGACCTGCCCGACCTGGCCGACACCGCGGCGCGAGAGCCGATCCAACTTCCAAACCACCAGCGTCGCCACCTCACCAGTGGTCACTGCGGCGAGTGCCGCGTCGAACCCACCGCGGTGGGCCGTCTGGTCGAAGCCGGAAACGCCGCGATCGACATGCACCCTCCGGACGGCCAGGCCGTGCGCAAGGCACCAACGTCGGCAGTCCGCCTCCTGGCGGTCGATAGACGTGGAGCCCTCGAACTCCACCGAAAGGCGCAGGTACAGGTCAGCATCAGTCATGCCACCCAACGGTGGACCCCCACGCGGAATGCGACAACACCGATCTGGCAGTGAGCTGACCCCGAGCACGCGAGACGGATACTTGTGCGGATGTCCGCTGCCCGCCGTTCAACCCGAGGACCACTGCCCAGAGCAAGAACAACCCGAAATCCGACACGTAAGCCGGCATCTCTTTGGTGGCGCCCCGTGTAAGCCTTGGCGGACTACTGACAGTTGTTTTACTTCGGCGCGTCCGGAACGGTCAGACAGGGAGGCGGAGCGATGTCGAGGCTGAAGGCTGGGACGATCATCTTCGCGGTGACGGCGGTGACGTTCGCCGGCGCTGGGGCGGCGTGGGCTGATTCGGTGAGCAACGTCAGCGTCGCGCAGGGCAACAAGTACCGAGGCGGCGAGCCGGCCCTGGGTGGGGTCGCGTACAAGGTCACCGTCACGGTCGCGAATGACCCCGCCGGGGAGATCGTCAACGTCCGCGGCAGCGCCTCCATCACCAAACGCACCAACGTGAACGCCGTCCAGGTCGACAAGGTCACGCTCGGCACCTCAACCCGAGCCGTGCTGAGCAACGCAGACGCCGAACAACTCCGGCCCGAACCCGTCAGCGAGCAGCAGCACCAACTGGCACGCGATCAGCCCCAAGACCTGCGCGTCCTACCGCGTGCGGGCCAACTTCTCGATCCGCTGGAGCGACAATGCCCTGAGCCACTTCTCCATCCTGACCGGGCTAGTCCGCGTCTGCGGACCGACCACCCCGCCGAAATACGCCAACTGCGACCAGATGCATACCAGATTCCCGCACGGCGTCGGCCGACCCGGCGCCCACGACTCAACCTCCGGCACCCCCGTGACGAACTTCTACGTCAGCACCTGGATCTACAGCGGCAACACCGCCCGCGACGCCGACAAGGACCACATCGCCTGCGAACACGCCTAATCCCTCAAAGAGGTCGACCTTCGGTTTGTGGGGATCAAGGCGGGAAACACGATGCGAAGGTCGGCGGTAACGCGAGAGAACCGTCGATCTGGGCGCTCTCATCGTGGCGCGAATCCACTTCAGAAGGGGCACTATGCGCAGACTTGCTGGGGTACCGGAAGGCGCTTGCGTACTGGCCATACAGGCCCTAACTAAGGGCGTACTTGCCTTCCTCGAAGGTCCGGCCATCGAGGGTTTTGAACTTGAAGGCGTCGTGCTTGACGTCCAAGTGGACATATGCTGTCCTGATCTTCCCGGATGCCTTCTCCTCGATTAGCTCCTCGACCTTGCTGGCCTGCCGGGTCGGCTTCCGCGAGAAGTGCACGACGTAGGCGTGCATCGCCTCGTTCAACTCGAGCTTCTCGAAGTCCTGCTTGAGGTGCTTGAGGGAGTAGTCCAAACCCAGCTCGATTACGATGGCAGCGGATGGAACCCCCTTCACGAAATCGTCCATCTTGGTCGCTGCGAGCACCCCCGGATCGAGGATGGCGATGTCGTAGCGCTGCCTCGTCTCGTTGCCCTTTCCGGAGAGGTTGATCTTGCGATCGCTGGGCCACTCTTTGTGGATGAGCTGGGTCATATAGGGCCGGTCGACGAGTTTGATCTGCCGCCTCAGCGTTTGGTGTCCGGTTAGCAGGTTCCACAACTGAATGTGGAAGGAGTGCTCTACCCGATGCTCGAACGGATGCCGACGAAAGTCGGTGACGAGCTGTTCGATCGACTCCTCGACAGCGCCGACCGCGTCCTCAAGCCACAGGTCGGTCGTCATGAGACTGGTGGTTCGTAGCCAGCGCACTCGGCGCATGGTTTACAAACCCTGGTGGCCATCTCGTGAGATGTCGCTGTGCGGAGTGTGCCTGTCATGTCCAGACACGAACAGACCTTGGCATGGCGAACTCCCGGCTAGTCAGATCTTGAGATCTTCGGCGCTTGGCCTATGAGAACCAGATAATAGTAAGCGCTTGAGGCCATGGGTTGATCACAGCATGAATCGACCGTCGTGGCTACCTGACGGGACGTCCGTAGCCGTCGCGGGCGGATGCCTCGATATGCGCATGGGGTCTCACCTGGTATTGACCACGGTCTCGTGGACACGTTGTCGTCACGCGACGGCGTGGTTCTCGAACCAGTTCTCGGGCGACTCATTGTGAAGACTGATCGCGTCGAGTCGTCGGTCTTGGCGCGCTCAGCAGCGTCCAGGCCGTCGACGAGCGGCATCATCGTCAAGGTGTCACGCATCGTCCGGAACCGGACCCGCGGCCGACCAAGCGGTTCGTCAGACTCAGGCGCGGGTTCGCCGTTCGGTGAAAGCAGACGGGCGGCGAGGTGCGTCAGACCATCCAAGAGACGCGCGAGACTGGAGCACACCTGTCCTCCTCGCCGTCGCTGTGGCAGACCATTGCCGACCGCCTCGACCCCAAGCCGAAACGTCCACTCGATGATCTGGTCCGCTGGGTGCGGCGCCGCCTGGACGAGTTCATGCGGTCCGACCAGCGCGAGGTCGCTGAATCTGTCCGCGACAGCCGTTACACAGCGGGGGCGTCGGCTTACGAAACCGGCAAGTGTTTCAACGCCTCTCGACTCGCTCCTGGTGGCTCGATGCTTCACCGACGGCTATCGCCGCGGGCGGCTGCGGTCGTTGGCGCCACGGCTGCTGCCTGTCCCCTGGGTCGATGCCGACGACGGGGTAGCCGGCAAGGCGGCAACCAGTCTGACGTTGGGTTGTCGTCGGAGCCGCATCCGTTGCCGCGGAACAGCGTGACGCAGCGGGACGGGAGTCACTGCCATCGGCAACGACGGCCCGCTCAGGTCGTTCGGCCTCGTCGGGGCACTCATCGCAGCACACTCGTTCCTATCCGCACGGCCAGTACCGGCAACCCCAGACGCCCTGCGGCGGGCGCCACGCCCGCCGCCACTGTTGGCACCACCGTCGGCCGCCCCGCCTGGCCGTGCAGCCAACCGGCCGACCGATGCCTCTGGCGCGGGAGGCCCTATGCCTTTACCGTCGTCGCCACCGGGCGCACCGACACCGGCTGTCATCGTGGAGGCCGCGATGCCTTCGAAAACGGACATCGTCACCGCCGTCTGCGACGGGTACCGCGCCGCACTGCTGCGCGGCGACCAGGACTTCGCCGACGACGTCGAAAATACCAAGATCCTCCAGGCCGTCATCGCCGCCTCGCTAGCAGAAACCGCCGACTGGGTCCAGTCCCGGTGGGGTGAGGAGCTCGCAGCGCCGCTGGACAAGCTGTTCGAACGGGTCAACAAGACCGACACCCTCGGCCACGCCTGGACGACTGCCCGGCACAAAGCCGCAGAAAAAGGGATCGCCGTCGCGCGCGGCATGCTCTGGGCCCTGGTCGGCAACGGCGCCTTCCCGCTGTGCTTGACCGCCGTCGTCAGCGTCGCCCTGGGCAGCGTCGGCCTGGTGTACCAGGGCGGCTCCGCGCTCGGCGTCGCAGCGCTCACCGGGCTGGCCGGAGGTGGAAGTGCCGTGTGGGCCCTCGTGCGCACGCTGGCCGCGGCTCCCACAGCGTTCCAGGCCGTCAGCGGTGGAGCGTCGTCGCTGTACGACGCAGCCGGCGCGTTCGGCTCGAAGGCCGAACGCGTCTTCGCCGAAACCGTCTCGCCTCCGCTCGAAGCGATGTACCGCACCGCCGCCGTGCCCTACCGGCGCAGGACCGTTCTTGACGGCATGCGATCCGCCGCGCAGGTCATCATCGGAGTGCTGTACGCCCTGCTCGTCGCCGGGCTGATCGTGCTGGCCGCAGGCGTGTACCACGGCTGCACGCAGTGGCAGGAGCACCAGCCGTGCCCCTACGGCCAGACGCGGATCCACACCGTCTGCCAGGAGCCGCTCCCCTTCCAGTGACGGCTCGCTGAACCCGTGACGACCAGCGGCGCAGCACCACAAGATCAGATCCCACTTCCGCTCTGCGCCCACGAATCCCGCGTGCTGCAACCCACCCCAGGAGGCGATAACGCTGTCCGCGGGAGCGCCGCGCTGGCTTTTGGGACTTGGCGTGATCGTGTCGCTCGAGCTGTCTTCGTCGCCGGCTAGTGCGCAACGCCTACGATCTCAGCCCTGCGCCTGGCCACCGAAGTTCGACCTCGTCGAGGTTTGTGATGCCGCGCCGGTGACCACGGCCGATCTTCGGAAGATCGTTGCTTAGCTGCAGCATTTCGGCGTAACCGCTTCCGCCAGGCATGAGGGCTCGGTACCGAAACGTTCGAGGGTCAAGTTCAAGCACTAGCAGAATTGGCACCCCGGCGACGGGATAGTCGCATATCGGGCTGTAGTCCAGTTCGATCTTTGGATTCTTGTTCACGTCCGAGAACACAAGCGTTCGTGACGTGCGCCCAGCGAACTGCCCGAGATAGTCGATTCGCTCGAGTGTGATCGACTTTGAATCGCCGGGACTAAGCCGGAAGAACTGCTCGACGATGTCGCGATTGAAGTGCGTTTGCTCCCATCTGTCGGAGCCCTTCGGTACCTGTGCAACGAGTACGTACTCAGACCCCGAAAGCATCACTTCCGAAGACATGGCTAGACCATGCACTCCCCGTACGGCACGACGGTCTTACCCGTCGTCTTCTTACCGGATGGCTTCGCCACGATGATCACGTACTCGTGGACGTTCTTGAAGAGAAGGTTCGGAGGGTAGGGATAGCTGCCGAAGATCGGACGCTGCGCGTTGGCTGACCCCCAGCGCCCGCCTGTCCCGTCCTTGGACCAGATGATCTCGTTAATCAGCACGAACCCGACCTCGCGAAGCAAGATCAAAAGGTCGGTCGCGAGGGGGAAGGTTAGGAGACCATGGTCCGTGTGCTGATTGACGTTCGCGGTGACGACCGCGAACTTCCGTCCCGGCGCTAGCACGCGGTACACCTCTTCGAATGCCGGCCGCATCCCCTCTACGAACGACAGGTACCCCGAGATGTTGCCGAGGTTTCCCTTGCCATCTCCGTAGTCCGCCTTGTTCCAGTACGGCGGCGAGGTAATCGCCAGCCCGATCGAAGCGTCCTCAACGTGGGTCAGCTTTCGAGCATCGCCACGTCGGACGTCGACCAGGTGGCCGTGGCCGTTCAGCTTCGCCTTCTCTGACCTGATTCGCCGGACGTACTCCAGGTTCTGGTCAACGCTTACGGATCGACGTCCGAGCTCGGAAGCGACGAGGGCGGTTGTGCCGACTCCCCCGAACGGATCAAGCACGGTCTCACCGTGAAACGAAAATAGCTTGATCAGCCGTCGGGGAATCTCTGGCGGAAATACGGCTGGGTGAAGGGGGTCCGACGTGTTAGCTATGTGCCAGACCGTCTTGGTGTACTCGCGCCATTCGTCAGTGCTGAGCTTGCTCAGCTCCTTTTGTTCGGCGGTAACGGTGAGGGTCATCCTGCTGCGCTCCATGCCACGGCCCCAGTCCTCGCTTCTTCTCTCCCGACCGCGGCGACCCCGCGCGTCCACTCAGCGAGGTTGACAGGCAGGTCCGACAATTTCAGGTAGTCAAGCAGGCGGCGGTCGATTTCGTCGAGCAGGCCATATGCCAGCGCCCCTCTGGGCGGGAACGCCACGGTCGTCCGACCACCGTTATGGCTGCGAACAGGCTCAGCACTTGCTACCCGCCATAGCTCTTCGCCGAGCTTGGCAAGCTGCCCAGTGTCCTCGGTCTCGTTCGGCCCTGGCATCGGTACCTGTCCGATTAGCAGGCGGCTGACATGGAATCCGTCGCCGAACACCCGCCAACACCAGTAAGCCACTCGGCTGCTCAAGACGGCATAGGTTGCGTTCCTCGATTTCGCGTCAACCGTTTCCAATACGAGGAATGGATGACTGGAGTCATGTCCGGCCTCTCGTGCAGGTCTGGCCGCCAACTGGACGTTCAGCCAGTTGTATGCGGTAGGGCCAAGCGCAAGGACATGATCATTGGCTGGCAACAAATCGAGTGGTCTCGTCGACGTACCTGTGACGTGTTGCAGCGCCACTCCAGCGGACGCACGAACAGCACGAAGTAACGCGCGATCGGTGTCAGTTGCGATCTTGGCCGGCTGCGCTACGGCAAGTTCGGCAATGTCCATCGCAACAGCTCCACCGCGGCTGAGTTGAGTGGAGCGGTCCCGACTCGTAATTCGTTGCATCGGTCCGATGCGTAGAGACGGACCTTTCCTTCGATCAAGGAAAACGATCGAACACCGCGTCTTGACGTCATCGCCGAATAGGCCGTCCGGTGCGCGGTCGTACGTCAAGATCTCGACGTCGCCAGCCTTCGCGGCCAAGGCTTTCCTCGTGTCCATGATCGCGCGGACGGAGCTCGTAACGAGGCTCGCAGGGGTTACCACCGACATCCGGCCATGTTCGCCGAGAAGCTCCAAGCCAAGGCGAACAAACAGTGGGTAGATGTTGTTAGCCGATGACCCGAAGCGATGTACGTAGTTCCGCACGGCGTCCGACGGCGGCGGTGCGTAGGGCGGATTCTGGATGATCGCGTCCACGCCTGAAGCAAGGTCTGGGAAGGCATCACCAAGCCGCCACCCAGATTCCGCATCGAGCTGCCTCCGGGGGTTCGATCCAGCGATTGGCACGGTGGAGTCGCTTGGCAGGCACATCAGTGCGTCGCCCGTGGCAAGCCGTGAACGCAGCTCATGCCATACCGATATCGGCAACGGTCCGGACTTGCGTACGGCCAACAAAACGAAGGCGGCCATTTCGGCTGCGGCAGGGTCAATATCAATTCCATACACTTGCGCCCTCGGATCGGACGCCAGAACTTGGCGAAGAAATACACCCGTACCCACCGCCGGATCGAGCCAGGTAGCGGGTGGTGCTCCGTCGCACAGCAAGCCGCGCACCATGAACTCGGCGACGTCTCCCGGCGTGAAGTACACGCCTTGCGACTTCCGGACGGCCCGCGCGGAGCTAGCTGCCCGCCCCGCGAGAACATCGCGCCTAGTGGCTGGGCTGCGAAAATCTAGTAGATAGGGCAACAAGGCGCGAACGGTGTCGCGGCTCGGAATCGCTTCATCAAACAGGCACACCGAGGGCAATCTCAGAGGCATCGAAAAGTCGCCGCCCACGAACCACGCGTGTGCCTCCTCGAGGCTCGCATCAGGTGCGATTGCGCCCACGGCGTACCCCGTAAGCCATTCGGCGACTAGGCACTGGGCGGCGCGACGTGCCCGGGTCGGCGCATCGGCCGGCAAGACGAATCCGAGTCCAGCCGCTTGAGGCGCCCACAGTGCAAGAAAGGTCTCTTCTGAGATTTCGAGCCCGCCGCTGACGGCTTCGAGTGCGGTCCGAATGGCGATGCCACGTCGTTCTACGGACGTGATCAGAGGCCGGCCTGGCCTCGGAGAAGCCTCTTCAACCCAGTCCGTGATTGCTGAGCTGCTAGCCACCTCCCGACGGTACCGGAGACGCGAGGCGGTCCTGGGGCTGCGACACACCCCTATGGGCGGCGCATGCTGCTTAGATCAAGGTCATGGCTGACTGGGCTCTGTCCACGAACCTATTCACCTGGGCGCAGGCAGGCCAGGGGTTCTTCGCTTGGCCCGCCACAGGGGCCGAGGCTGACGACATCCGCTCGATGAACCCTGGCGACATCATCGTTCCGAAATACGCCCAGGCACCCGCGTACGGCGACGGCACCACCGATCAGGGTCAACGCGCCTACTGCGAGGCGATCGACGTCGACTATGACGACGTGCTTCGAACCTATGAAGAGACGGTCAGGGGAGGCGCCGGCGCTGCCCCCGAAGTCCTCCGAGTTACCGGTCTGATGGAGGACGACACTCGCTACGAAGGGCAGCCTTGGGCGCGGGTCTCCGTCACCCGAGAACCGCTCGCCTATCCGCTAAGCACCAAGGAGTTTTTGCGCCTCCGGGTCATACCGCCCGCCGTGGCCCAACAGTTCAAGGCCGCCGTTGCCCAAGGCCGGCATCTTCAGAAGCTGGAGCCAGGCACCGCCGACGCGGTCATCAGCGCCGCCGGATCGGCAGACCGGGCGGACACGCTTCGTCGCTACACCCTTGTCCGGTCGGGCACGGCGGACGAGGCAACCGCGCTTTGACTGAGGCGGACCGTACCCCGGTCAGCGGCGACCGAGCCTTTTTGGCAACGGGTGCCGGTTTGCTTGGCGTCTACGACGCAACGAGCGCTGGAACGTTGCGCCAGGTCGGCGCGCCGATACCTCGCACGCCCCAAGAGCTCCTTGAGTTGTTTGCTGAGGCAACGCGCAAGGCTACGGCGAGCGACTATTTCACGCCGAAGAACGCTGTGGATGCGTGCAACGAACTGCAGTCGTTCCTCGATGGAAGTGTCGAAACACTGGCGGTCGATGACTTCGGCCGATGGCACGACCGCTACGAGCTCCTCGCCTCGAAGGTGACCAAGGCTGACGAACTCGCGCGGCGTGCGGAGCCTCCCGCTTCGAAGGAACCTGCGCCCGATGTCGATGAAGACACCAGCGTCGAGGCTGATGAGGTGGCAGTCCTAGCAGGACTGACGATCGAAGCACTCCGCGCCGAGCTACCCGAAGGGATGTCGCTGCCAGACGACGTGCTGCGAGAGGTCGTAACGTCGCTTCGCGCGGGCAAGCATCTGCTCCTCGGGGGACCGCCAGGTACTGGCAAGTCGACACTCGCCGAGGCCGTTGCACGCGCGGTCATGGGCACCAGCTATGAGGTCACAACGGCTACCGCAGACTGGACAACCTTCGACACAATCGGCGGCTACCTGCCCAACACCGAAGGCGGCGTGGCCTTCGTCCCCGGTGTCGTCCTCCGGGCGTTGCGTGGAGGCCGCTGGCTGATCATCGACGAGATGAACCGAGCCGATATCGACAAGGCCTTTGGGGCACTCTTCACACTGCTCAACGGCGCAAGCACCCAAGCCACTCGGCGGGCCACTCTGCCCTACCAGGACAGTGCCGGGAAGCCGATCTCGATCACGTGGGCTGAGCGGCGGTCGGGCGATGACTTTACGATCACCGACCACTGGCGAGTGATCGGCACGCTAAATATCGCAGACAAGGCGAGCCTCTTCCAGCTGAGCTTTGCGTTTCTTCGACGCTTTGCCGTGATTGACGTACCGCTCCCCGACCCGACCGACTATTCGACGTTACTCACCCGCTTGTTTGGCGATGTCGACGAGCCGCAGAGGAATGAACTGGCTCGTGCTGCTCTGAGGATCGCGTTCGGACCGAGGCAGATCGGGCCGGCAATATTGGCAGACGTGGCACAGTTTGTCGCAAAAGGCATCTCGCCGGTCGCCGGCGGACGTGCGGTCTATGAGAACCCCATAGACGCGTTCCTGGTGGCGACGAAGCTGCTTGTGGTGCCGCAGTACGAAGGCGCGGAGCCGAACGAAGGCAACAAGTTGGTCGCATCTCTTACGGAGACTTGGCCGGGAGTAGACGCCGAAGCATGGGACGCGTTGCGAATCGCACTTGCGGCCGTTGCGCTGAAATGAGCTACGTCGATACGTCGCTCGCGGAGACGGTACGGGACAGTTACCTCGCCGAAGTGAAGCATTGGCTTCCCGCGTTTCTGTCGGCTTCATCGACTGAGCGACTTACGCCACTTGAGCAGGTCGAGGACTTGCTCCATCTGAACAGGGCCGAGCTGCGTCCCGTCATCGCCGTCCATCTACTCCTGTCGACTGAGACTCGGGAGTTCCTGGCGGCGTTACCTGCGGCTCTTCGAAGTCCGGCCACGAGTAGCCAACGTCCTCGGCAAGTTAGTCGAGTGATCGCGGGCGGCATCGACTGGGCCGCTACGATCCGCGCACGGTCGACTGGATCGCCCCTCGAACCGGTATTTGTCACTAGACCGGCGGTGCGCATTTTCGATGTCCCCGAAAACCGCATCCTTGCGTGGGTGCTCGCATCGCTTTCCCGGGAACTTGCCACCGCAGCGCCCAAGTATCAAGCAAGCACATCCGACTGGCAGGGAGAGCTCCTAGGAGCAAGCGAGGGTGTTCTCTCAGCACGCCGAACGACGTGGCTGCGCCCGATCGTCGTTGACCGTCCGACGCTCGCTGACCTTGGACAGTTGGTAGCGAGCAGGAAACGCTTCTACAAGCACACGCTCCTTCGCCTCGCGCGCCTGCTGCGGCGATATCTCGACGACCCGACGCCCGAGGACATCGCTGAGCTCTTGGTCAGTCGATGGTTCGAGCCGTCCAAGGATTGGGCACTCTTCGAGCTCGTGGTTCTGCTTCGTGTCGAGCGGAGCGTTGCGGCGCTCGGACATCGTCAACGCCTCCATCTCACGACCTCAGCTGGACCCTTCAGCACGATCGTTCTGGCGTCCGGCGGACGGATTCGGATTTGGTACCAGCGCTGGCCAAACAATGCAGGAACGTCCGAGCAACTTGATGCAGCGCGCTGGTACGGCATCTCTACGTCGGGATCGCGGCCGGACATCGTGATAGAGGTCGAGTACGGCGGTGCATCACGAGCAATTTTGCTGGAGCTAAAGGCCACAAGGTCGGCCGAGTACCTCGGTGCGGGTCTGATGCAGGTACTCGGATACTTGCGGGATAGGCCCGCATTCTTTGGGCGCGAAGCGGCGGCCTGGCTAGTTGCGCCCGCCGGTGCACCCATGTCGTCACGGAATGCCGCGGGGCGTGAGCTGTGGGTCGTGGACGCCGATGATGTCGCTAGTGCCGCATCAGCCGCGGTCACTCGCCTTGCAACGAGCTAGCACGAAGCACTCAACGGCCATCCCACTTGCCCCACGTACCGCCCGTGCGATCGATCTCGCGATCGGCGAACGCCTAGACGGCCCGATCTTCCGGCGACCCGACGGTCAGCGGATGGACGGCCACTGCGCCAGCCGGATCGTGCGCCGTGTTGCCCGCCGCGCGGGAGTCGACAAGCCCATCGGCCCGCACACCCTGCGCCACGCCTTCATCACCGCCGCCCTCGATGCCGGGGTGCCGCTGCGCGATGTCCAAGAGGGCCGCCTCGCACGCCGACCCGCGAACGACGATGCGCTACGACCGTGCCCGCGTCTCCCTCGATCGGCATGCGACATACATCGTCGCCGTCTACCTTGCCAGAGCAGCTCGGTAGAGGTGCCCACGCCGAGCGACGCGCACCAAGCGGCCGCTCGGCCAGCCTCCATAACGCGCACGGAGGCCTCGATAGGCGCGTTCGGTGGTGCGCTGGAGCGGAGCGCATATGAGGAAATGTAATGTCCAATTTGGACGCGAGGATTCGCTGCACTTCCTGCCCCGCAGCCCTCGGTGGAAGAGCCGCCACCGCATGCACATGGTTTCGACGGCAGTGCCGACAGGTTCGCACGTCGCCGAGGGCACGCGGTCGCAGGTTGGGGCGGATCGAGGTCACGCAGGGCCGCACAGCGTGCGCGCCGGAGCGGCATCGGCCAAGCTAGCGTCATGCTGGACACAGGGGCCATCACCGCGGCGTGGATCGACCTGGGCGCTGCCGCGTACGAGCGGGGAGCGCGCAACACGAGGTGGCGTCCCGGGCCCAAGTTGGCAGAGCACCTCCGAGAGAAGCCTGTGCTTCAACAGCTCCGTGCCGCTTTGGAGGACATCAACTGCCATTGGGATCTCGAGATTTTTCTATTGGACACAGCAGGCCCATCGACGCGCGCGACCGGGCACTACACGGTAGCGGGCTTTCTTCCCGTGTGTTACTGGAAGTCCCCTCGGGCACTCGGCTGGCAGCTCATGAACCGGAGTTCAGAGATCGAGTCGAAGTCGAACTCTGCCTTCCGAAACGATCATCCCTGGACGGTCCTCACCACGCTCGTTGGGGTTGGTGTCCCCACCGCCAGCGCCCTGCTGACGTTCTGGGACCCCAAGAGGTACACAATCCTTGACGTCCGCGCGATCAACGCGTTGGCCGCCGCGGGCGCGGCATGGGAAGGGAAGCCCTTCCAGCGCAATACGGCGAGTCTATGGAACGCTCGATACGGCGAGTATTTGGTCTGTTGCCGCGCCATCGCTAGCCATGTCGGTCGTGACCTGCGAACGGTTGACCGAGCGTTGTGGCACTACGGCGGGTGATCGAGGTGCCCGCGAACTGCTCGCAGTACGGGACGCGCATCACGGATCGGCGGCGCTGTTCAGCCAACCTCGGGTCAGTCGCGCGTGATCCGTCGTTCGGCCGCGCGGCATCCGCGGCGGGTCCGCATCACAGATGGACCGATAGGCGCTGGTTCGCCGATCGCAGAGATCAACGCATCAGCACATTAGCGGCAAACACGGGTTCGCGGTTCGGCCTATTAGCGAAGTCGTCGAGTCCCTTCGCCTGGGGGGATTCATTTTCATTGAGGACCGGCGCGTCGGAGACGGTCCGGAGGCTTCCACGTTCTCGCCTGTGAACGGGCTACTGCCGAGGGCATGCGCCATCCATTCGCACGTGCCCGCGAAGCGTGCGCTTAGCCGTCGATCTCGAGCAGTGTCGCGCTCTGCGTCGGCGCGCATAGGCGAATACGTTTCGGCGGGACCAAACCCCTCAGCTGACGCGCGCCCGTTAGTACCGGAAGAACCGGGTACTCGACTTGCCGGCCCGGCGAGTCCCGAGGCTCGGGAAATGTCGGGACGGTTCAGAACCGCGCTGTTATCTTCTGAGTCCGTTAGCCGGACCTTGACGATGACATAGACGCCGAGGATCATCCGATCCATGGTGGACGACCGGGTTACGGGCAATCCGATGCCTGTCGTGCGCGATTGGGTGTGCCCGATCTGCGGTGAAGAGGCTTCCTCAGAAGATCAACCGCTTTGCGAAGACGATCAGGCCCTCATGGACCTGAAGGAGAGCTAAACGCGCTCGCTGGCTGCGGTTTCCTATCCATCTGCCTCAACGCGACGCAGTACCCCCGCGCGCTGGCGACTGCCGACCCGTAGCAGACCCAGGCGAACACAAGGTATGCGACGCCGAAGACCGCGACCTGCCAGTCGGGGACGCGCTCAACCAAGAAGCCAGACGCTAATGCCGCCAATATGAGCGCCACGAAGACCAGAGTCGAGTACATATCCATTCGACCCCGGAACTGATCATGGTGGAGCCGTACGCGAGCGGACGCGAACTCTCGGCGGCGCATGGCGAAGCCCTCCACGTCGTCCCCGGCGTTCATCAACGAATCCTCGGTGGCACGTAGTACGTTCCCGAGCGTCGTCGGCATCGTCCGCCATGGTCGGCCGGGATAGTCCTTCAAGCGGTCTGCGTACCGATCGACCTTGGCGAGGTGCCACGGAGTGCAGTGCGATCGCCAAGATAGCTTCCTGAACAAGTCGTCGTCGCTCGGGTCGAGCGCGGGCCCCTTCTTGTCGATTGCCTGAAGTTCCAACGCTGCGACAACTGCGTACGGGTACTTACCCAACAGGACAGGACGAGCATGCGCGAAGGCGCGCTCTGCAGCGTCCCGTCTTGCGGCCTTCAACTGGTTCCGGCGACGGTGGTGACGCCAAATCATCATATTCTTGGCGAGGGACATTGGCCCGCCTCTCCGCCAGTATCCTTCGAGCGCCCGAATGGCCGCATAGGAGAACGCCTGCGTGACCATCGTCGTCAAGATAAGCACGGGGATGATCAAGATCAGGATCAGGGCAGGGCGAGCGGTGATGCCGTTCAGAGCGTCACCGACCGATAGGGACCGGTGCGATCGGAACTCTGCGAGCATGGTCACCGAGGCAGCGAAGATCGCAGCAGGTAGCCAAGCACTCAAGCTAAGTTGATCGAGTACTTTTGCGATGAACGCAGACAGGCCGGACGAGGCAGCGTCCTCCGTCTGGTCCCGCGCTCCATCGGCCACGCGTGTAGCTTGCCGCGAATCCCCCGGTATCTACGTAGCCACACCGGACCCACGCGCATACTAGCTTTGTTGTTCCGAAACGGAGTATGCGGATCACCGGCTAGAAGAAGGCCCTGGCTCTACCGCGAGGTCAACCCCGCGAGGCTGGCAAGCGTTCGTGCCGTACGCCTCGTGATCGCGCCCTGGGCCGAACCGGCCGGCGCACAGATCGAAACGTATGGCGCGATCGGAGTCATCTATTCGTACAATTAGAACCTCCGTGTCGGTGAGCGCGGACAGGCCGTGGTCACGGTGGTGACGCCGCCGACCAGCAGGTCGACCACCCGCATGACATTGTGCTCGACCGTCAGCGGACAGCCAGTCGGACGCGACGTCCAGGCCCCTCGCGCTCCACGCTGGCCCGAGCACGTGTCAGTCACCGGGCCAGACCTCGACGGCACGGGGTCCCTTGGGGTGCGGGACGCCCTTGAACTCGACGGCTTGCCCTTCACGAAGAGTCGGCTTGTCCACCGTTCTGATTTCCGTTGCGTGGACGAAGAACCTGTCGCCTTGGTCGTTGCTTATGAACCCGTAGCCACGGTCGGGATACCACTGGCGCACAGTCCCGGCTTGCTCCCCCATGACGGGCTCACGCTTCGCCCGTGGCTCTCCACGCTCCGGCTCGGCGTGCCCCACGATTCGCGGCCCACGCGGAGCGCGCGAGACTGTCCCTTGGGCCCGATGATTTCCTGCCTCGAGCGGTAGAAGACTTGCTCGGTCGATAGCGCCGGCAATTTTCTCGAGCGCCTTCGGCCCGAGACCCTTCATGTTCCGGATAATCGTGTTCGAGGTGCTGCCCAGCTGACTGACTGTCTGGATGCCGTGTTCTCGGAGCACAGCCTCGATCCGCGGGCCTAGGCGCAACTCTGAGAGATCCCGTCCACGTCCGTGCGCGGCAGATCGGGTCTTCCGCTTTCCGCCGTCGCTCGCGGCCGTCGCTTCCTTGTCGGGGTCCGCCGTCCTAGTTGTTAAGTATTCCTCGATTACATTGCGTGGGTCCTGCGGTTCAGATGTGGCGCTGGGCGGTGTGCTGTTCGGCGGCAGGACGATCGTCCGGGTGAGCTGTTGCTGGAGAGCTTCGACCTGCTTGTTGAGTTGTTCGAACGCTCTCATGACCTGGTCGCGGATTGCTCGGACGTCATCGGGCAGCGCCACGATTTGCGCACGCAGCCCCTCGGGGACGTTCGGGTCCTGCTCCTTCCAGTCGTGGGCCTTCGCGATCAGGCGCGCGCCCGCATACGCGGCTTGCTGCTGTGAGTCGAACTCCCGACCACAAAGAGTCGGCACTGCCTCCGGGTTCGGGAACGCTACTTCCGCGATCGCGACGGGATCGGTCAGTCGGTGTTGTTGAATCAGCAAGCGATAAGCGGGTCGGAGTGGCTCGGGCTCGCCGGTGGCCGTCCAGAGGACCACGGAGGTGCCGGTTGCGGTGTCGACGATGACGCAATGCTCGACCTGGCCGCCGGGGCTGGTCTGGATCGTGACGACGGCCCAGCTCACGCGATCACCCAAGAGCAGACTTGGTCGAATACTCCGGGCAGGTCCGCAAGGAGGATCTCGGAGTTGGTGGCTATCACGGCGATCTCGTCGCGTGCGTAATCCTCCCAGTCGTAGGTCATCTCTGCGGCCAGATCTCGGATGCGGCTGAGCCAGGCCGTACCGGTGTCAACGGCGGCAGCGAAATTGTCGTTGATGAGTTGCGCGGCTGGCCGTATGAGCTGGTTGGGGAGGCCGTACGGGGAGTCGCCGCGAAGCGCTGCGATGGGCGATATATTGCTCCGGCCTGGAGCGCTGGGGTCGGTGTTCAGCAGACACCGTCCATGGTCTACGGGGAGCAGCCGGCCCCGTGGCGTGCCCATCGGGGCGCCTCGGTCGCTGCCGTACTTGAGGTTGCCGGCGTTGCGGTCGGTGTTGCAGATGGCCGCGTCAAACAGCAGGAGCAGCAGCGCTTCGCGGGGAACGCGAAGTCGGAGGTTTTCCTGCGTCAACCGCCAGAGGTAGTGCGCGTTGTCGCAGGCCAGGGTCGATGGATCCTCTCGGCCGAAAGTCGCGAAGAGCTCGCTGATGGTGCCCCGGTCCTCGATGTCTCCTGCCCCAAGTTCGGGAACGAGTAGCAACGTTGCGTCCACATTCTGTGTGACCCGGTCGGAGATCCCGACCCACCGGAGGCCGACGAGCAGCGCGGATGCGACGACCTCAGCGCGTTTGGCGGCCTCGTTCTCCTCCGTCTTCGCGTAGACGCCGGTTGAGCCTTCAGTTTCGATGCGGACAACGGAGTTCAGGCCGCCATGCCGTTGTACTCGGGGATCGACCCGGTAGCCAGCGCTAGCCAGGGGTCGTCCGATTTCGCGTCGCTCGACCTCGTCACGCGTTAGCTCCGAGAGATCGGCCGAGTCCAGCAGGACACGCCCGTTCGCGAGCCGGCGCGGCGCAGCACTCCAATACAGCACCGGAACATCTTCCTCGGCCGGCACCGTGCGCTCGCGCGACGCGAGGTCCTCAGGCAGCGAGCGTCCATGACGCAACTCGTACATCTTGCTGAGCCGGTCGAGTGAAAGCGACTTGCCAGGTCGGTGGCGCTCGCCATGACTGCCGGGGACGGCGCAGAGCACATTGTCTTGGCGCAACGTGATATCCCAGTCGCGGTCGGGTCGCCGCCATGTGACAACCAAGTCCAGGTGCCCGCGTCGCTCCATGGGCGCGACGGGGTTGTACGGCACGGGCTCGATCGCCGCGGCTGGCCCGGACAGGACCACTCGGAAGGCCGGCGGGCGGCCGTTACCGCCGCCGGTGTGGTTGATAACCGTCCGGCCGCTGCTGCGGAGTTTCTCGATGTGCCAGCGTTCCGCCTGCTGCAGATCGGCCCACACCACAGGTCGACCTTTCGCCTCCCGGACCGGCAGCACCTTCAGCGAAGTCGCCACTTCCTGGCGACCAAACCCCGGTTCGGGCGTGGGTTGAGAGTCGCGCTCGGAGGTCGGAGCTGATGCCGACGTACCAACTCTCGTCTGCCGTGCGACAAATCCGGTACAGACCCCAGGCCGCAGGGGCGGCTTGGGGCTTCGTCACACGCTGCGGACGGCCCGCGCGAAGGCCCGACTGGGACGGCGCCTCCCGAGCGAGCTTGATCCACTCGTGCGGGTCTTCCTCACACCACGCGACGCGCAGCCTGTGCGCGGGTTCGACGCCTGTGCTGATCAGATCGCTTCGCATCTGTGCAACCCACGCGCGGATGTCCGCAACCAACCACTGATCTTCGCTGTCCCTGGTGGCGGTCCGGACCAGGCCAGGGACACTCGGGAGCCGGTTCAACGACTCGCGCGCCAGATCAAGCTGATGCCACCGCGGACCGCGAGCGGGCTGATCCCGGACCTTGAGTTCGCGCGTAGTTCCGATGCTTACTGTGCCGCTCATGGCGCCTCGTCCTCAGCCATGAGTTCGGATTGCTTGATGATCGGTTTGCTGGCGGCGAGCTCCTGGTCGGGCGCGTCGCCGTGCTTGAGCAGCCGCCGTTTGATTGAGTTGCGCAGCTTGGCCCGGATCTACTCCCGGATCTGCCAGTCGGTTTTGGCGTCGCGCTGGACGATGACGCTGAGGCCGCGGATCAAGCTCCACGGCGGTCACCGGTACACGATGAGGTGCGCTCGCCCGGGCGCGAGTGCACGGTCGGGGTGATCGTGCCGTCCACGCGGCGGCCCTGCGGCGCGTGCACGCGCACGCCGATCAACGGGCCGAGAAGGTCTGCCGGAAGGCGGAGCGCCGCCCAATGTGCGGCCGCGTCTGGGTGCTGTCCGAATGCCGCGTTCGGGCGGTCCAAATGCAGCAAGCCCTCGCCCTTGACGTTGGAACACGCAATGTTGCTGCTGCACGTGCTGATTGAGACGTGCCACGGCCGCGAATGCTCGCTCCGGCCGGAATAGGACGTCTTTGTCGCGACACCGCACACGCTGGTGAGCGCATCTCGTCGCGGCAGGTGGAGCGCGGTCAGCAATGTGGTCCGGTCAGTGGTGGCGTCCATTTGAGCTCCTCACGCGAACGGCGCAGCTGATCTTCGTGGCTGCTGGCCCGGATTGCCTACAGGTGCCGCTATTTCCGTACGGTCGGCCCGCTGCGGACTGTGGGTCGCCGCCTCACCGTAGCCGGAGCTGCAAACTCAGAGCGGCCCGCACATAACACCAGGTCGGACACGGCGTCGTTTGAGATCACCGACACGCATAGTCGGCGATCTCGCGTCGGGTCGAGTCATGGCCCGCGGCGGCCTGCGCGGGCGGCGAAGTCGTCGAGTGCGCTGAGCACCTCGCGGGATTGCCACATGCGATTGCGCCTGAAGCCGGTGAATTCGGTGAGCACACCGGCTTCGACCAGCGGTGTTATCGCCCGCTGCGCGTTCTGGGGAACCAGGTCGAGTTCGGCGGCGACGGTTGCAGCGTCGATGACGGGCTGGCGCACGAGCAGGTCGGCGAGGCGCCATGCGCTTGCATCCCGGCGGGCCTTGATCTTCTCGTCCCAGCTTTCCCGAGTGGCCCGCAGCTCCGCGACCAGCTGGCGTCCGTTGGCGGTCGCGGCGAACGAAGCATCAGCGAGCTTCGCGACGATCGCCGCTGGGTCGCCGTCGCGGTAGGCGGTGAGCGTGTCGAAGTAGCCGCTCGTGTCGGTGAGCAGTCCTGCCGAGACCGGGACGGTGACGTTGCGGGCCAGGCCGTGGCCACGCAGCATCGCGTGGATCAATGCCCGTCCGGTGCGGCCGTTGCCGTCGGCAAAGGGGTGGATGGTCTCGAACTGGGCGTGCGCGATCGCCGACTGGACCAGTAGCGGCAGGTCGGTCCGCTTCGTGAAGCCGACCAGGTCGTCCATTAGCGCCGGCACGTGCTCGTGATGTGGCGGCACGAACGACGCGGCGTGGGGACCGAAGGACGTGCCGCCGATCCACACCTGCTCTGCGCGCCACCGCCCCGTCATGGCGGGCTCCACCTCGCCGAGCAGCGCGGCGTGCATGGCGATGGTCGCCGCACCGTCGAGTCGATCGGCGAGCGCCAGCGCGGCCCGCATCGCCGCGACGTTGCCGACGATCTTGGTGGCGTTGCGTTTCTCGGTGCTGCCGAGCTCGGCCAGCGCGATCGACTTCGCACCCGAATTCAGGTTCTCGATCATCGCCGATGAGGTCGACTCCGAGCGCAGCAGCACGGACGCGAATGGGGCCACGTCCGCCCCGAGTTCGGCGTCGAAACGCGCGATCTCGGCGCTGGCCTCCTCGGTGGCGGCGAGTACGTCAGTGGGCAGCCTCGGCGTCAGCTCGGCGATGAGCGGAGCCACGGCAGCGCGGTAGGGCCCGGCATGCCGCCAGCGGACCGATGCCGAGACCAGCTCGGGCGAGATCCGCGGTATCCAGGCCCGCTTCTCCCATCCGATCGCTGGGCCATCCAGCATCTGAAACCACGCCTCAAGGGTACCTTCAGATAACCAGTAAGTGATACTAAGGCGGCTCTATTCTCACTTGCCGGCGGTGCGCTCGCGGTAGCGGACACAGCCACGCCTAAAGCCGCGGCCTGACCGCTTCCTGGAATAACGCGCGAATATGATCGTTCAGCTGCTCGTCGGTAAGTACGGAGAAGTCGACAAAGGCGAGCCGCCGACGGAGCCGAGGCGTGAGGTCCCTGATGACCTCTCGGCGCACACCTGTGCTGGAAACCACCGCTCGAGCAAGTGCCCGTGCAAGGCGTCCGTTCCCAGCCAGGCCCCGACGTTCCATGATCTGATTGAGGTCGCTCTCGCTCAGCTTCCGGAGCAGTGAAAAGTCGTCATCGTCCTCCCCCGACGACGTCGAGAAAGTCAGTGCCTGCCACCAGAGGCGTGCGAACATGTGGCGGGTCAAATCGCTCGCGACCCATCGCTCAATATTCGTGCGGTTGAACCGCCACAGAGTGAGGTCCGGCATTGCCACAAGGGCGAGAAAGCTCCAGACACCGCGATTCGATGCCTCGACCGCCGTGACGTTCATAGACCGGAAAACTACCTCTGCGGCCGCTCGGTCGAAGCCAATCCGCTCTGCATCGCCCGATCGATCGGGGTAACCGAAGTCGGTTGCCGTCTCTCGCAGTGCCTTCGCAAGGTTTTCAATATCCTCTCGCCCGATGCGGGTACCACCCGTAGCTGCGTAGGTCTCATGCGCATGCCCAGTGCGAGAAATCGCGGCTAGCTCGTCCACACTAGCGATGCCGATCTGCTCGAATTCAGCGCGCGCAACTGGCGCACTGATGCGGGGCCACAGCTCGTTCAACGCAGCGCCCTTCCGAACCCGATCGCGCGTGCGCCACTGACAATTGCTGATCTGAGGGCCATCGAGTCGATGTCGGGAGACGTCCAACTCTGCGGGTCGACAAGCACTCGCTGGGCGAGCGTTCGCGCCGCGGCACCGACCGATTCGTCTTCGGCGTCCTGGAGCTCGTCCCATCTTGCTAGCGCCCAGCGCACAAGTTCCTGAACAACCCCCTCCTCCATGTCCTGGATCAACGCCTGCTGATACTCGGAGTGGCGCCGGCTCCGCGACACCGCAGCGACAAGATCCGAGTCGGCCGCGTTGATGAGCAAGATCATCGAACCCATGACGGGCAGGTCCATTGAGGCCGGGAGGTCGAGATACCAGCTCGTCTGTCTATCTCGATTAAGGAGATCGAAGTCGATCACCTCGCTCGGAAAGGCCGCACCGCGACCGGCCAGTCGCAACGTGACCTCATCGGACCAAAGAATGCTTCCCGCGAATCGAGCTTCGTTTGGCGCAGCCGCGAGGCGGTCTCGGCGTAGGACGAGTCGCCGGGTAAGCGCGATGGTGGCTCCGGCTCGCTCGGGCGGCACCGTTAGGTCCACGTCGACCCGGGGCGTCCCGAAATCAACTAGCTTCGGCTCGCCTACGAGACCCGTGTCCGTGGCGCGCCATCCGATCGACCAGCCAAGTGGGCTTGCGTCGGAAAGACGCGCATCGTGCCGAACGGCATCGACGTCGCACTCAATCGCGCACCGTAGATGAAGGTGTGTCCGTTGGTCCCAGTCGTCGACGTAGTCATCGAGGGATTCCCAGTCGCCGTCGACGGATCGCTGCCATCCGGTTGCACGAACGGATGCGTCCTGCGGGACGAAGAAGGGTTTGACGTCTTTCATGTGCTATCGCAGACCTCGCTGGTCGTCAGTTTCAGGCGCACCACTGCGTCCGTCGCGGGGCTGACTCGGACCTCCCAGCGTCTGTCAGCGGAATGATCGACGATGAGCCGCGGACCCGAGACCTCCTGGCCTGTTTCTAGGCCTCGCCAGCCCAACACCATGGGCGACCCTGGGGACCCATCAGGTGCCTCCATCCCGCTGTCCAGAACGATCATGGGGTCGACCACCACGCTCCGGTCTGATACCCAGGTCGGCATCAGCACTACGGCTCTGACGACCGCGCTGCCGTCCTCGTCCACCAGCGCAGGGCCTTCGACAAATCGCGGAGTCGCATTGGCCGAACGGCTCGGGCGATTTCGTTCGTTCTCCGGTCCAGATGCAGTGGCGCTGTCGCCGTCAGCGCCCGCCATGAGACCCGACAACCGGCTTGCGAGGAAGCCGAGTGGCGTATCGCTCGCCCCGCTGGCATCGGCTGGTGATTGAGTCTCACTGTTGAGCCTGTCTCGGATGAACGTCCCTGCTAGTTGAACCACACCGCGTGCCGGGCCGCGCAGGCCAGTGAGAACCCAGTCGTCGTGAGTTGGTGGCTCGGCCTCGGCGAATAGGCCGTCAGCCTCTCGGCTTGCTCGGAATACTGCACCGTATTGAATGGCTTCATCTACCGGCGTCTCGCCGGTGACGTAGTCGACAATCAGGTCCGCCTGTCGCATGCGAGCACAGTGGTGCGCCCGCCCTTCGAACGGCGCCGCCGCGGCTAACAGCGGATCGGTGCGCATGGGCGCCATTGCTCGGCTAATGGCGAAGCGACCGATCTGCTGAGGCTGCTGACGACGCAGCGGAACCTCGTATTCCCCCCCGTCAGCGGTTGATCTATACGCGTCAATGAACGGTTTCAGCTCGATGCATGACTCGGGATCGGGAACCTCAGTGACGAAACCATCGCGTCGCATCGAACACACCAATCGATTCTTGTGATCGCTCAGCATGCGAGGCCAGAGATTCCACAACATGGTCGAGACGATGAACTGGGCCGCCTCGTCTGCGTCCCGGTCGTCGTCACGCCCTTGAGGTCTCCCGAGGTCTACGTCGACAATGGCCACCGACGTCCCAGTGACGCCATCCTCAAACCGCGGAAGCCCGAGCCGCGCCGACATCTCCGCCGCCTCGTCGTCGATCAAGGGCCGCGCGAATGACTCCTCGATCGGGCCCAACCAGTGCCGGCCGGTGTAAGGGCGGCCCGCGTGGGTATAGCCATCACCCAACGCAGTCCCTATGAGTCGCCGCTGGAGGCGGCCTTGGTACGCGCAGACGCTGTCCGCCACGACCACGTGGCAACGACTGACGTTATAAAGGATGCCCTTGCCGAATCCATAGGAACCGCCACCGAGTCTCATCATCTTTCGCTCGCCGACGTTGCGGATGAAGTTCACGAAGTCGGGTCGCTCACCGCCAACGGGTACTTCGTCAGCACGCAATGGACCGCCTAGACCAGTGGTCCCCCGGTCGGCGATCGTCAAAACCCTCGGCATGCTGGTGAGAGCGGAGTTGAGGCCTAGTCCGGAACCGTCGGGTTCAGGCAGCAGAAAGTCTCGCCACGCCTGCAACCGATTACCTGACAGTTGATTTAGCCGCACGGCGAAGTCGACCCTCATGTCGCCGGGGAGGGCGGCGTCGCAGCTGTTTTGCGCTGTCTCTCTGATCAAGACGGTCAACGGATCGAGATTGGGTTTGCCGAGCTGACGTCGGATACCTTCCGACGCGGTAGACCCTTCGGCGGCAACAGGCTGGGACCACCATGTCGCGCCGGTCATGGGACGGCCTCCCTTATCCAGCCACGAAGGAGCGTTTCTCCTCGTATAAACAGCGGATCCAATGCGTCGAGTAGCACGTGGTATGCCACACCTTCCACACCGACCGGAACGTCGCCATTGCCGAAAGTTGCGGGAATGATGCGCGGCACCGATTCGTCCACGACAACGAACTCGACGCTATGCACCGTAAACCGTTGTTCATACCGCTCGGAATCAGCCATGGCATAACCGACCGAAGCCAGCCGCCTGAGTGCTTCGCCACGATCCGACGCGACAGCAAGAATCCGATCGACTGCCTCCGGAAGCTGCTCGCCCTCGCCGCCTTCGGTTACCCGGACGATAGCGAGGGCAAGCGGAACTCCTGGAGGCTCCAATTGGTGGACGCCATGAATCTCCACTGATGACGACGTCGCGCCAACCGCTTTGACCTCGATGGCGCAGTGTGGAAGCAAGATGTCATGCGGTTCCAGTAGCGGCCCGCGCCAACAGTTCACGTCAATCAGTGGGCCGTGTTGGGTCAATCCCAGGATATGAAGTTCGCCCATCAAGGACATCTGTGCCGTCACCGTCAAGAGCCTTGGCGGACGGATGGCGAGCAGTGATCGCCAACGTTCCACGACCTCCACGGCAGTGCACGCGGGCGCCTCGGCGCGTTCGCTGATCGTCGAAAGAACGTCGACAAGGACATCATCGAACAGGTCGAATAGATCGGGCCGGGTACAGGCGACATCCAGGTAACGGTGTGGAGTGCGGGCGAATGTGAAAGTACGGAGTCGAAGAAGGAGCGACCCGTCGCTAGCGTCCGTCTTAGGTTCTTCTTCCCCGCGGATCGGGACCAGCAGATGGCGGATCCGCTGTCCGTCCACTGCGACCCGTGCCTCCACGCCCGCAAAGGACAGTGGAACTGGAAGCGTTGTTACTTCCGTGGCCGCGCTGGCACTTAGAAGCGGCCAAATGTGCGCGAGTTCACGGAGCCATTCATCCGGTTTCATGCTGGCTCGTGTTCTCCCAACAGGCTGGCCATCTCGTCGTCGGGTTGTTCGACATCGGCATCGCTCAGATCGACGCTCACGTATGTGCTCGCTACCGAACTCTTGGCTTCGGCGTTGCCCGGGAATACCAGCGCGATTCCCATTACATCGTACTGAGCGTTGAGCGGAGATCGGCTCTTCTCGTTCGCCTTCTCCGGCTTCGACTGGGGATCGATCGGGTACAGCAAAAGGAGACCCTCATCCTTAGCCACAGGATCGGAGTTCCGCGCGTCCATGAGGCGCGACTCGTTCATGGACCTGGCGGCGGTCGGCTCGATCTGGAGATCGACGACGCGGTGATCCTTCGACATAAGCGTCTTGATGTCCGCTCGTTGCGGTCCGGTGTCCTTCAGCTTCGATCGTTCGATGCGGTTGAAGGTGACGCCGCCAAGCCGTACCGAACCGTTGCGGTCCGTATCAGCGGCCATCACGGCCACGCTCCATCGATTCAGGCTGCCCTGTTCACGCTGCTTTTGGACGTACGCGCGGATGAGATCACCGTCGAGGTCAGGGGACTCTTCGTGCGCCTTGTAAGACGCGAGGAACTGCTCCACACGACCACCTTCCACCGTGCGGTACAAGGCCCCGCCGGCAGGCAGCGGTTCGGAGGTCCCGCCGTCGGAACGGATCGCCGCGATCAGTTCGTCCACCGCTTTGAAGTTGTTGCGCAACCACGGACCGTCATCCTCCCGGAAGTATCTGGTCTGGACACGACGACCCCCATAGGAGGCATACGCTGGATGTGCCGCGCCCATCTTCGCTGTGATCCGCAGGACGGGGTGGGTACGAATGCGCACACCGAACTCGAGCGGTGTGAGTCCGTCTTCCTCGTATCTGTCGATATCGAGGCGGATCTCATGCTCCACGGTCGCGAGGTGCCGGAACCACTCGCGGAGTCGCTCCGTCATCCAGATACGCGGAAGATCTTCGTAACCGGGACGGAAACCGAACCATCTCGCCATTTGAAGAAGCGTGTCGTAGGCCTGCGCCGCACGAACGAAGTAGCTGACGACGAGGCCCTCGAGGGTTAATCCTCGACTGAGGGTATTGCCGCCGACAGCGATGGCTATCTGTGATGGTTCACGGTAGTCGAGTCGGTCATCGCTTCGACAGTTGTCCAGAATGATCTTTGTATTTGCGATCACTCCCACGAGTTCAGGTGCGACTTCTTCGAAGGACAGCTTGCGAACGTCTGGAAAGTCCCCCGCCGGTACGCGTGTGGTCTCGGTGGACCACAGCTCCCGCAGTTCGACGTCCAATGCTGAGTCCTTCGCCTCAAGCCTTCGCCGAGTTTCGTCCCGAAGCTCGACCAGGGGCAACTTGAAACTCTCGTGCACGGCTATCTTCACCGATGTGTGGACCAACATCGTCGAGTGCCCGGTGTCTCCGCGTGCCCGACGCGCTGCGGTCGCGAGCCAGAACCATCTGACCGCGCTTTCCAAACTGTCGGTGATCTCGGGCTCGAAGTCGGCAGCCGCTTTACGACCGGCTGGACTCAGCTTTTCCACCTCGTCCTCCTCGATCAGTCGGACCATGTCGTAGCCGTCGAGATCGGAACCGTTGGCCTCGTCACCTTCCACTGCGTCGCGGCCGAAGATGCGCTCAGTGCCGAAGTAGCCGTCAGGGCGCGGGAGATTGAGGATGAAGTTCGCTGGATACAGGTCCTCGCCGCTCGGGTCGATCAGCACGTTGGCGAACGGAGTCGCCGTGTAGCCGACATAGGTGCATTTCGGCAGTTTGTCCAAGATCCGTCGGATCAACGGATTGATCGTTTTCGTCTGCACGCTCGCCTGGTCGGCCTCGTCGTCGATAACGAGTGCCGGTAGGTCTGCCAGAACGTGCTGCTTGGATGCGTCCTCGAGCCATCTGTCGAGTCGTCGGAGCACTGCGTGGTTCTTTTTCGCTACGCATAGTGCGACTTTGCCCTCCTGACCGTGCAGCAATGCCGTGGATTTCATGGACGGCGGATGGAAGTCCTGTTCCTCGTCGGTCAGCGTCAGCCACGCAGTCTCCACGAGATCCTTCAGCTGACTGTCGAGGCGCTCCTGAGTTTGCCGGCGCAGCCCGTTGTGGATACCGGACAGCACGATCACGAGCTTGTACCCGACGTCCGCGGCCTTGGCGATGACGGACGTGAAGTTGGTCGTTTTGCCGCTCTGGACGTATCCGACGACGAGTCCCTTCGACGTCCACGCCGGCAGGCTCGGTCGTGGCGTGTACGCGATCACCTTGCTCGACGCCTTGTCCACCGGGCCAATTCGCTCAGGGGTCCACGAGAGCGACGTCCTGAAGAAGTCTTCCAGTTTCGGCCAGTAGGTATCGCCCTCATTGGGCCCGCCGTACCAGGGGTCCCGAGGACCAGACAGAACCGGCGGGTCGTCGCTCTCGATCTTCGAGATCCGTTCGCGGTACTCATCGATGTACTCACGCAGCACTTCAGTCGTCAGGACTGCGGCAAATCGCTTCTCAGCCTCTTCGAGGCTTGTCTTGCGGGCCCACCCAGCGAACACCGGAAAGAAATCGTCGGTCATATATCCCACTGCCCATCAGCTAGAACTGTCACATCTGTCAGCGCGCTACGCCCTCGGCGATATCGCGCGTTTACGCAAGCACGGTCAGCAGGTTCTCCGCGATCGCCCTTGCCAATCTCGGAGGCACGGCGTTTCCAATCTGCCGTCCAATGGCTGACTTGCTGCCACACCATAAGTGATTGTCGTCGAAGGTCTGAAGGAGAGCGGCCTCATAGTGGGTGATCGGGCGATTCTCGGACGGGTGAAGATATCGACCTTTCTCGGGCTTGTAGAACTCCGTCCTGATCGTGACAGATGGCCGATCCCATCTGAGTCGGCCCATCACGTCGGCTGATCCCGTCTTGTGTCGTTGCCAGCAGGCCGTCAGGAGGCTATCCGGGATGTCGAACCTGTTGCCCCCTGGAGGTATAGCCGCGTAACGCGCCTTCGACAGCGCGCTCGGACGCCGCGTCAGATGAAGCTCGTTGGGCTTGAATGCGCCGGGGAACGTGACGCCCCGGAACTCGCAGGCTGACGTTGGTAAGTCCACATCGTTCACTCGCAACGGCACGTCGGCAAAGGCGTCGCGGACAGTCGAGATCGGCTTACGCATCAGGGGTGGGAGGGAGGGCATATCCCGGTGGCGGCCGATCACGACGCCTCGCTTCCGACGTTGGGGCACCCCGAAATGCGAGGCGTCAACCACCATCGTCGTCAGTTCGTACTCCCGCAAACCGCCATTTCCTCGAGTCGCCGCCTTGAGCCGCTCGAACTGAGGGGAGAGCAGGAATTGAGGAACATTTTCGACCACGAAGTACATCGGATTCGCCAACTTTAGGACAGCCACGTACTCCCGCCAGAGGTAGTTCCGCGGGTCGTCGGCCCGCTGCTTACCGAGGCTGGAGAAGCCCTGGCACGGCGGCCCGCCGACGACTACGTGTGCGCTAGGTACCCCGTCACGACGAAGCCATATGCCGATGTCTTCGGCAGCCAGATGATCGCGTCCGAAGTTTGCGGCATAGGTAGCTGCCGACGCTAGGTCCATCTCTACGGCCGCTACCGGCATGAACCGGCCGGTGTCGACGAATCCTCTGGTGAGTCCACCCGCGCCAGCAAAGAGGTCTATCAGCCGGAATTTTGCCACGGATGTGATGTTAGGAGCGTCGACCGACACTTCGCCCTCGACTCACCGGCCCGCGGGTGAGTAACGACTGTTCAACTCGGTCAGCCGCTCTGTCGACCGGTTCGTGCTCCCAAACTCGTATCACGCTCCAGCCGGCCGCACCCAACTTTTCATCAGTGTCCCGGTCCCTGGCTACGTTCTTCGCAAGCTTGGCCGCCCACCAATCGGCGTTCGTCTTCGGTTGCGTCGCGTGAAGCGGACAAGCGTGCCAGAAGCAGCCGTCGACAAACACGGCCAGGCGAACGCCGGTGAACACGATGTCTGCCCGCCGCCGCGTGAGGCCGGGCAGAGCAAGCACGTGTTGGACCCGAAAGCGCCTCCCGCGCCGATGCAGTTCGCGTCGGAGCGCCAGCTCCGGCAGCGTTCCAGCTCTCGCCTGACGAGCCATACGAGCGCTGACCGCGCGACTGCTCGGAACGGAGGGTTGCACCACCCGATTGTCACGTCCAGGAGGCATGATCCCAGTATGGACGCGCGCTGGATGCGAATGGGAGAGATCGTCCGCTACGCGAGTCAACCTGACCGCCTTGCTGTCGAGGTAGATGGCTACGCCAACTTCCATTACCTCACCGACGCCCCCGGAAGAGGTGACGCGCGCCTGCAACTCGAGGCTGGCATCAACACGCCAGCGCGTGTGCAAGGGCCGGATGGCGCCCGCCGGCCGGTAATCGCGATCCGGTCGAGCCCTTGGAAGGCAGGGCAAGGAACCAATCCGTGGCACGACGAATTCGATCTCGATCACGGTCATGTGCGTTACTTCGGCGACCACAAGCCGAACACGATCGGGTTACCCGGAGCGACGCGAGGGAATCGAGCTCTGCTCGAAGCCTGGCAACTCCATCAGGGAACCGACCGAAATCAGCGAGAGCTGGCGCCTCCCCTAGTCCTTTTTCGGGCCCAGACCGTCACGAACGCGGCTGGTGTGCGAGTGCCAAAGGGCCATGTGGAGTTCTGCGGAGTTGGAGTCATCGAGAGACTTGAACATCTCGTACAGCGAGATCCCGCTTCCAGGCGTACCTTCCCCAACCTGGCTCTCGACATCAACGTGATCACGCTGACCGACTCCGATGATCAGCTCGACTGGCGGTGGATAGACGACCGGCGAGACGCGACACTAACGGCCCATCAAGCGCTGCGTCACGCCCCAACAGCATGGAAACGGTGGGTCGATCAAGGCCGCCTTGTGCTGCCGGCCATTCGACGGAGAGTACTCAGCTCGCGTGTCTTATCGAGTGCCGCTCAGATGCCGGACCCGGGTTCGGATGAAGCGACGGTATTAGACGCCATCTATCACTACTTCGATGGGCGCAAGCATCATTTTGAGGAACTCGCCGCGCAGGTCGCAGCGCAGGTTCTCGGGACGGAAGGACTCGCGTACACGCACGGATGGCTAACCCGCGCCGGGGGTGATGGTGGGCTCGACTTCGTCGGACGGTTGAACGTTGGCGACGGCACAACGGCCACGCCGTTGATCGTTCTTGGCCAAGCAAAGTGCATCACCCCTGGTGGATCAATAAGTGCCGAGCAAGTGGCTCGGGTCGTAGCTCGGTTGCAACGCGGCTGGATCGGCGTCTTTGTCACGACGGGTGTGTTCTCACGCCAGGCACAGATCGAGATAATTGACGACCGATACCCCATCGTCCTGATCTCAGCGCGCCGCCTGGCCGAAGAAGTGCGCCGCATGGCGCACTCAACTCAGGCCGGCGAGGTGGAAGTCATGCTCGATGCAGTCACATCTGGATACGAGGCTGCAATCATGAATCGACGTCCGGAGGAGGTATTGAACGGGTAGCCATTCCCAGGGGTCGTCGGGTTACTCCGGCAGCACCGGCAATGGCGGCCGAACGAAGGACAACCTCTTCTCCTCCAGGTGCAACTGAAGAAGCTCGATCAATCCGTCAGCGTATTTGCGTAACCCATTTTGATAGTCCCGAAGCATGCCGTATTCCGCATCCGGCCGCCTCGTAGAGGGTGGGTTTGGCGGCGCATGCTCGCGAATCCACTCCCGCCAAAGTCGCACCGTGTCATAGAACTGTTTGACTTCGGAATAGCTCGCGCAACCGTCGAGAACGCTGTGCGCGACGAAGATTGCGTTGCGCATGGGAAACAGTGCGTACTGCCCGAGCAGACCCTTGCGACGACGCACGCATCGTCTCGCAGGTTGCTGATCTGGATGATAAGGCCATTTTCGGATGCGCGCCGATTCTCTGCAGCTCTGCGTTTGTCCGAAAGAGACTGGGCGTACCGCACCCCGATCACAACAAAGATCGCTCCCAGAACACCACCAACGACGCCACCCAAGACGTTCGATCCCCAAGCGTCGAATGCACCCGCTTCGATCATGGATGAACTGTACGAGAATACTTAGCGGACCGAAACTAGGGCGAAGGCGCGGGCGCGGTGACTCGCCGCGCGAGATATTCCAGATGCAGATGACCCCGCGACGGCGTGTGTGCTGATCAGAGGGGGATACTGACACGAGAACCCACCAGCGCCCGAAGCGCGTCCCGGGTCTCCTCATCAGTCGTTCTGTTACGACCGACGTCGCCAGTCCTCGGCCCGCGATCGCTAGCGACCTAGGGACCCCGTACCGCGTTGGCCCTAGGGCCGGTATAGAGCGGCGATTCGTTGGAGTAGGACGCGAAGATCGTCCCAATGGGCAAGTGCATCGGTGGTTGGGAGATTCGGGTTCTTCGGCGTCAACCGCTTTTGCGTCATTGTGGTCAAGGTCCGCAGGATCTCGTCGGCAGCGTCATGCCACCCCCGGTCGCGCAAGGGCTGCAACGGCACGTCCACCGTGTTCCAATCCGCGAGGTACACGTTGGCAACGGACCCCTTGGACGTCGTCTTTAGTAACACTCCCGAAGGCGTCTCCATCAAGACGAGGTCAGCCTCCGCCGCCAGTCCATCAAATCGCTTTAGAAGCTCTAGCGTTGCCGGCGCAGAACGGGCCAGAAGTGCCTGCCTGTCCGGGGCGAGTCGTCTCCCGTGTTTGACGCTCGCAGCCGCTGTTCGCCCGAACACCATCGGTACGAGCACAGTGCCCGGATGGCCGTCGGCCGTGTATTGCTTGACTTCGACGGCTAGCACTTCAGCGGGTGTCATTTGCTCGTTGAGGAATTCCGTGATCCGCTTGAGTTCGTCAGGCACGACGTCCGCAACGAAGACCATTCGAATCTTTCCTGCACGTAGGTTGTCTCCAAGTCTGTCAAAAAATTCGTCGATCGTTTGGGTGTTATCGAGACACAGCTCGGCGATGACGTCGAGCGGTTCCCGTCCGAGGCCACGCTGAGTTGCTTCGAACGCGGCTCGAAGGTCAGCCAGCGGCCAGTACCGAACACCATTCGCGGCATAGTCCAAGAGTTGACCGACGACCTCGCGGCGAATGCGAGTGTCGGTGGATCGCTTGACCTCAACGAGCGTCGGGACCGCCTCTTGATCGACGAACAGATGATCGATGCTCCAGCGTGATCCCGAGAGCTCCTTGTCCGGAACGCCTTGCTCCCGCGCGATGAGCGCCCATCTTCGAGGATCCCCTGGCGTCATTTGTCCCCCGGCCAGCAAATCCGGATGGCGTTCGAGCAATGCCTGAAGCACATCCTCGGCGTAGTAGGGCGTCTCACTCATCGCAACGAGCACCCCGCCCTCCATGTGGAACAGTCCGTCACCACTCACTGCTCACTCCTCAGGTCCGTGACGGTTCCGTCGCCGTTGCAATACGCATGGCGCGCCCCTCGCATCGATCCGCCTCCAGGCCGCTGTACCAATGCGCCGTAGCGACTGGAGATGGCCGAACCGCTCCGGAAAGAGCTCGCCGTTTCGCCAGCTCTGTAAACCTGAGACGGTAGAACGGCTCATCGCTCCAGTTCGCAGATTGGCCGGCCGTCAAACCCTTGATCTCCAAGGTCGAATCTTCTGAGTGAGAAACCGGTACCCCAGCGCATCGTCGCGCCTCTCTCAGCGAGCGCACGTCCGAGATCGGCATGACCAAAGCGCCCGCAGGGGGAGCCTGAGGACCGGCGGGCGAGTCGAAGGTCCGGTCGAGACTGGCGGATGGGTAGAGCGCACACCTTCGAGATACAGGTTGACAGTGGTTACGCGTCACTGGTCGACGCTCGGATCCCGGCCTGTTTCCAGCCAAGCGTCCCGAGGATCTGCCGCACGCTCCTCCAGGCGAATGATGGCGTCGCCGAGGTGACGCAGCGACACGTTGAGCTCCGCGAGGAGGGTCGTCGTTGCATCGGTGGCGACGTTGGAATCTTGCGCGTTTGAATCAGGTTCAGACTCGGCCTCACAGGACAGATCAAGCTGCGCGTGCCCGATGGCGACGTCGGGGTCGACATCAATCGTCGCGTTGTAAATGAATGGTCGCTTCGTGCGTGCGGTGGGGGCGTCGATCGTGGCATCTCCGGCCGCGACATAATCTCCGCGCGCATCGAACATCTCGACAAAGATCTGCATTAAAGCCGGCATCTTTGGTGCTGTCACGCGGCGCACAATGCCCTGTACCTTGATCTCTGCGTGTTCGCGATCCCAGGACTGGACTCGGTATTGCGCCCGAAGGTTCTCAAACCGAAATCCGAGCTCTGCTGTTGCTTCTTCGTTATCCCTGACCTCGAGAGCCGCCCATCGACCATCGACCGTATCGCCATTCGCGTCTCGCGCAGTGTGGTCGTCGATGCTGAGCACAGCTCGGCGCGCTGTGCCGTCGCCAATCCCGAGGAGTACGTCGAAAAGCGTGCGCGAACGTTTGCGCTGGACATCGACGCGCGTGATTTCCAGCACCGCATCGTTTTCGTCATAGACGACGACGTCGACCGCAGTGTCACCAGAGAGTTTGCCGAGGAGATGCCCGCGTATCTCAAGCGAATAGCTAGTCGCTTCGACTCCAATGCGAGAAAATGCGGGGCCAACTCTGGCGCGAGCTTCATAGTCCTCACGGTCGTGCGCGACGATCACGTCCGCGAGGTTATCTTCGTACAGCACGACGACCTCAGCGGAGCCGATCGCACGAGGGCGAACCTCGTCGTCGCCCGCCGACTCCGGGGTTTGCTCGTGTTCGTCATCGAACGTGGCCCAGATGGCAAGCCGAGCTGGTCGCCCTGGATGCCCGAGGCTCCAATTGAGCAGTACCTCACCGGACGGCGCGCGACTGAGACCATCAGAGCCGATAGTCCCGCGGCTCGTGTAGACGACCAGGGAATCCTGAGACAAGGGCTTACCCGCCTTGTCATATGTCACCATGCGAACTCGGCCCGGACGACCGTCGGCCCAATTCAAGACGCCCTGGAGCGTGGAGTTTGTATATTGCGGATCCTGGAAGAAGTGATGCGAATACGTGCAAGACGTCAACCAAGGGCGCGATTGGCCGTCCACCTGAACTACCCGGACACCACGATTCGCGCACAGCAGTTCCTCATCACAAGACGTCCCGTCCGTGTTTGCTGAGTCGTCGAAGGCCACTCTCGTCGCCTCCTTCAGATATGAGAGCCCCAGCGTCGCACACTGAGCGGGGGCGTGCACGCCAGCCCGGACCGACTGGAGGACGACGTCAAGATTGCGCGGTCGCATACTGAGTAAGGGCTGGTTATCGAAGTACGAGTCAGCTGGTACAGATATCCCGACAAAGCGACCACCCTGCGAGGATGCGGCTCACCAATGGCTTTGCGATACCTCTGCGACAGTTGCGGCTACGGCGGACTCAACTCGAATGCGGACACCGCGGACGAGGTTTTGTGCGAGCAATGCGGCGAACCCGTGCTTGCCGATACCGACGCGACTCCGCCTACGAACAGGGCCGACGCGCGCCAAGCACACGCGCGCTGGCAAGGTCAGGACTAGTGTCTGCTAAACGCGGGCGCGCTCCCGCTTCAGGGTTAATTGCCTGACCCGCCAGTGGTAGGACCCACGCCTTTCAAGCGGATCGAACGATCGGGTGCCTGTCTCGAACGGACGAACACCGTGGGCATGACCCCACAAGCCGCTGATGCAAATGCCTCGCCGCACTCGATCGTCCAGATCCATGGGCTCCCGTTACTTTGCACCAACGTCATGTTGTCCAACTGTCATTTTCGGCGATCATGTTCAAGCGCTCGGTTGGGCACTCCCGCCCACGAGTGCGAAACGTGTTGCAGCGTCTATCGGCAGTTCGTTGGTAGAAACTGGGCGCAATCGACGATCGACCGTGCGGCGCGCACCATTTGCGCTCAGTTGCTCCGCTGTATGTGGCACACGATCCAGCGGTATCCGATGCTGCGAGTCAGATGTGAGGGGGCTCGACCGCACGCGATTGATCGATGGACCTCAACAAGTCAGAGCGATGCACGGGCTGGCGCGCTTGCCGCAAGAATCTCGCTCGCTGCGTGAGCCCTTGACAAAGATCGTCATCACGATGGCCACGGGCTCGGCTCGAGATCGTCTGATGCTCGGCTGTGACGTGGTCGACGGACTCGGCCTTGCTTAGTTCGTGCTCGATCATGGTGTGGGCGGACACGTCGGCGCCGACGTTATTGAGCACGGTGCGCAGCACATCTTGGACGTTGCGTTCCCGGTCTGGACCGTGGCTGGTGTCGACGTCGGATTCGTTCAATGTGTCGACGTAGATCGTGTTTGCCTCGCGGCCGCGGGACGCTGCGACGTACAGAGCCTCGCGTGTCGTTGTTACGCCGACGATTGAGTGCGAAGTGTCGACGGTTCGGCCCTGTGCGCGATAGGCGGTCGCTGCGTACCCCAGCTCGACGTGGTGGCGCACGTAGGCGGCCGGCAACGTCACCTCTCCCCTGTCGTTCTCGCGGCGGACCCGCATCGACCCGTCGGCTCCCACGGCACGAACAACCCATGTGTCGCCGTTCTTGACCCACCGATGGCCCGTGGAAAGGCGCCGGTTGTTCTCGCGGGTGATGATGCGATCACCCACGCCCGCGGTCCCACCGCCGGCTACCTCGATGCATGCCTCCGTGACCTCTCCGGCACGCACGCGGTCGGCACGGGCGCGTAGATTCAGTTCGGCCACGGTCTCGAGGTCACCAGCGATCATCAGCGACGACAGACCTCGCCCCACATCGTCGCGCCACGCGTTGTAGATGGCATCTGTCATGTCGGCCCGGTCGCCGGACTTGACACGACCATGGTGCGTGTACGCGCTGATCGCCGCCTCGTCGCCGACGCGCAGTTGAGTGTTGGCCTGGCGCTCCCATGCGTTCGCGAAGCGTCGGACGTTTGTCAGCTCGGGCACTTTCTCGCGATCACGGGCAAGCATGGCGAACGCGCCGCCGGCTTCGATTGACGAGAGCTGGGCCCAGTCGCCGACGAGCAGAACCTTGGCTCCGGCGCGCTCGGCCTGGGCGACGATTGCGTCGAGGGCGAAGGTGCCGGCAAGGCTTGCCTCGTCGATGATCACGAGTTGCCCAGGGTGCAGCGACCACCGGTCGCACTCCGATTCGAGCATCCGAATCTGTGCTGCGAGACGTCGCGCCAACACCGACGATCGGTTGGACGATGCGCGCAGCCGCCCTATCCCGGCCTCTATCTGTGCCACTCGCTCTGGTTGCCGTCGGGCTTCGGTGAGCCATTTCGCGGTGTTCTCGGTGTCGATTCCGAGTTCCTCGGCCAGCACTTCCGCTGCGGCAGCCGACGGCGCCAACCCGATCACCGAACCCGCACCGTAGCGCTGCTCCCATGCGACACGGAGCCCAGCGAGTGATGCGGTCTTGCCAGTGCCCGCGGGTCCGACCAGCACGTCCAGGACACGACCGGATTCTGCGACCGCCGCTACAACGGCGCACTGATCTGCCGATAGGCCGTGATCCTTGCCGGGCACTTGACCGCTTCCGATACCCGCGACAGCGGCTGCCGGGCCGCTGGTGCTTCGCCCTGCTTCAAGGAGCCGGGCTTCGGCGTTCAGCAGCGCCCCGGTTGTATAGATCTCGGCGCCGCGGAACCGGAACTTCGACGTGCCGTCGGCGCGCCGGAACGCGGCGGGGACGTGGTGCAACTCCGGAGGCGTGATGAGCAGTGCCTGACCCAACGCCAGACCGGTCGTGCGATCCGCGACCTGGATTCGGTCGTCGGCCGAGGCAAATCGGACTCCGTGCAGCTCCCGGTGCAACTCAGCGAGGACGTTCGCGCGGGTGAAGGTGGCGCGCCGCTCGCTAACCTTCATCAGCGTTACGGCGGCTGCGTCGCGCAGGATCGGATCGGCCAGATCCGTAGAACGAAGTAGAGGCAGATCGTTGCGATCGCGGAGCGTTTGGACCCATGCCTCCGTGTCTTCGCCGACATACGGCCGAGCCCGCTCGCGCCACTCCGCCGTCTGCTCCCGCAGTGAACGGTGGTCCTTGTCCGGGCGCGTCTCCAGTGTCACTCGCTGGCGCATCCATAGCACCTCAGCTGCCGTCGGCTGCCGGCCGTGCCCGGAAGCGAACGTCGAGACACGAGCGGACTTTGCGATCTCGATCTGTTGAGACCGCTGGCTGAACTCGGCAATCAAGAGATCGAGCACCCCGGTCACGTCGTGCCGTGGAACCGGACTGTGCCGGCGCACGCGCTCGTCCCATCCCCAACCGAGCCGCTCGGTGAGCAGGTCCGAGAGCACCCCCTCGTGTAGCTCGCTCAATGCAACGACATGCTTGAACAGCGTCCGCGAGTCCAACGTGCGCCACACCCCGTCCAGCGACTGCGCGCGGTTGATCACGGCGACGTGAGTGTGCAGATGCGGGTCACCGGCCCGGCTGTCCCAGTGGTCGAAGGCCGCGGCGACGACGCCACGGATTTCCTCCTGCACAACGCCGTTCGTTCCGCTGCGAGAGAAGAACACGTTGCGTTCCGCGTACCCGATGGCGATCCGGATTGCGTCCTGGTGTGCCTGGTAGATCACTGCCTGCGTGCTGGCATCCGAGACAGCCCACGCGGCGGAAACCGACTTCGGCACGCTGAAGGTCAGATCGAAGCCGGCGACCGGGCGGATGAGTCGCCTCTCGCGCTCTTGCTCCTCCCCCTCGATCCGCGCCACCTCACCCGCGCAATCAGCATCGGTAAGACCCGAGGGCAATGCGGCGATCCGATCGCGAACACGGTCTTGCAAAGGCTTCGGCCAGTGCCGCGGCCGCCGCCCTAGCGGCTGGCCGGTGATCGGATCCGCGACCATCCCGAGCATGTTGAACAGCATCGGCTCGGTCACTTCGGCGCCCTCGACCAGGCCAATACCACCGTTCAGCCCTGCCAGTGCGGCGCCCAGGAACCGTCCCGGTGGAGTACCGGATTCGGCGTAATACCGCGTCAGCGGCGACGACGCGTGGCCCGCACCGTCGCCGCGGGCCACGGAGTTCATCAGGTACCGGTAGCCCGAGCCGAGACTCATCCGCCGGATCGAGACAGTCACGTGTTAGGCCTTCCTCAGGGCTCGCGGGCGTCGTCGTCTTACGGGGGCCGCGTCGGGGAAATGTCAGCCGTCGAGCGCGAGCGATCCGATCGAATGCCAGACGCGTGGGAGTGGAGGGGTCGAGGGTGAAGATGGGTTCGGCGTGACGGTGAGCGTGCGTTCTTTGGTAGATGTGTCGGTGGGTGGGTCGATGATCGGGTGGTGGATGTCGTGGGCGGTTGCGGTAGTTCAGGCACCGAGGGATTTCAGTGGCGGCGGTGCCAGATGATGCCGGCGAATCCCCGACGTTGGCTCCGTCGTAGTAGCGGTTCGCGACAGATGCGGACCTCGTTGATCTCGGAGGCGTAATTCGATGGCCACTCAGACCCGAACTCCGCGCAAACTGCCGCGCGACCTGCGCGCCCGTGAGCGACTGCGCGAGGCGCAAGAGGCCGAGGCCCGTGCCCTCACTGTCGTCTGCGCCGCGGAGGCGGCTCTTGAAGGTGCGCGGGCCAAGCGCGAAGCAGTGATCGCGCGGGCGACCGCGACCGTCGATCAGTCCGAGGCAGAGCTCGCCCATGCCCAGGCCGGTCTGGTCAAGGTGTCCGGACTCGACCGCGCGTCGGTCCTGCTCGGCCTCGACCGGGTTGGGCTCCGCAGGACCATCGCCGGCCACACGAGCCGTGACGGCGGGGAGGCCCGAGCGTGAGCAACCCCGACACAAGCGTCGTTCAAGCGCTGCAAGAGGTGCTACGCGCCCGAGCGGTCCGCCTCGCGCTTGATCCCGCATCCATCACGTCGCCCACGCCGGGCTCGATCACGGGCACGACGCTCGACGGGTCGCTCGTTCGACTCGACGTCAGCACCTACGAGCCGGCGGAGCTAACGCGATGAGCAGCTACACCTCCCAGTCGCGGGCGCGCGCAGTCCGAGCGATCGGCGGCGAGCGCAACGCGGCTCGCGCGGAGCAACTACGAGCTCTGGGCCACCACGACCGAAGGATTGCTCGAGAGCTACGGGTGCCGCTCGACGCGGTGGGCCGCTGGTTCGACCTGCAGGACGAGCTCGTCTTCAACAGCGACCTGGACGGCGCCGCATGAGCCAGGACAAGACGCTCTCCCGAATCGCGGCGCTGCTGCGCCAGGCCGAGGGCACCGACAACGAGCATGAAGCTGACGCGTTCATGCAGGCCGCCCAACGGCTCGCCACGACGGCGTCGATCGACCTCGCGGTTGCCCGTGCTCACTCCGACTCCAACCAGGCCCGTTCCGCACCGACCCTGCAAACCGTCCGCATCGGCGAACCGGGCACGCGGGGCCTACGCACCTATGTCGAGCTCTTCCTCGCCATCAGTCGAGCGAACGACCTCACTTGCGACATCGCCCGCGACTCATCGACCGTCTACTGCTACGGCTTCGCCAGCGACATTTCGACCTGCGAGGCGCTCTACGCCTCACTGGCGGTTCAAATGGTCCGTGCGTCGGACACGTACATCAAGTCCGGCGCCTACCGTTCCGAAACGGTTGGCCGGCTCATCACCACGCGCGATGAGTGGGGTCGATCCCGTCGCCGATGGACGGAAACGCCTGTACGAGGCACGACCGCGCGGATCAATTTCCAGCAGGCCTACGCCCACCGGATCGGATCCCGGCTCACGGAAGCGCGCGAAGCGGCAAAGGCGCAGAGAATCGCGGCCGACCAACCCGCGACCCCGTCGGCCGCACAGGACGGCAGGACCGTCAAGACAAGCACCGAACTGGTGCTGCGCAACAAGGACATCGAGATCCGCGACTTCTACAAAGCCTCGTCGAAGGCCCGCGGGACATGGAAAGGTTTCTGGGCGCAGGCGGGTTACTCCTCGCACGCAAGGATGGCGGGCGACCGCGCAGCGCAGCAGGCTCGACTCGGTGACGAGCGGGCGATCGGTGGCGGCCATCGCGCGATCGGGAGCGCGGAAGGTGCTGCACTATGACGAACCGCGACGTCCAGCGATCCCAGGTGTATGCCGCTGAGTCACTGATCCGCCGCATCTACGACCGCGCCGGCGAGACGGGATGCCAAACCCTCGACCTGCACGGATCAACGATCACGTTGCCTATCGAGCGGCGCTTCGCATCGGTCGATTCCATGCAGCGCTATGCCGAACTCGTGCTCGCCTTGCCGTGGGTCCGCGCTTCCTGGCCGAACCGCGCGGAGCTTCCAGTGACTGTGCGACGGCGCCACGGCCAGGCGCAGGCACACTACAAGCGCGCCACGGCGACCATCGCGATCCCTCCGCACGAACGCAACCGGGCCTGGGCGATGCGCGAATTCGTGCTCTTGCACGAGATCGCCCATCACCTCGCACCGAACCAGCCCCGAGCACCGCACGGTCCCGAGTTCGTCGACCGATTCACGAGGCTAGTGACCGAGATCGTCGGTCCTGAAGCCGGACTGCTACTCCGAACGACAATGCATGAGAGCGGCGTCACCACGACCACGGCTGGAGCAATCTCGCTGTGAACCTGCCGCATCGAGCATCCACAGCGAGCGACTTGCGGCGCCCGACGTGGATCATGACGTGCCAGAATGCTGCAGCATGAAAGGCGCCGACCGCGAGCTGAGCATCGGTCAGCGTGTTGCTTTCTACCGACGTCGACGTGGACTGACGCAGGTAGCGCTCGCAGGACTCGTCGGTCGCACTCTGAGTTGGGTCGAGAAGGTCGAGAACGGTCGAGCGGCACTCGACCGGATCTCCGTGGTACGCGATCTCGCGAGCGCACTCGATGTCTCGCTCCACGACTTGCTCCCCGATGACGTTGCCGACATCCACCCTGGCGAGCACAAGCAGAGCGTGCCCGCGCTCCGTGACCTCGTCCTGAGCTACCGGGCGGTCAACCCACGCCTCGCAGTCCTCGACGGAGACGTGCCGGCAGTGGGCGCGACAGAACTGCGGACGATGGTCAACGACGTCTGGACCGCGTACCAGGATTCGCGGTTCGGCTACGTCGTGATGCGACTGAACCAGGTGCTACCAGTCGCCTATGTCGCGAGCCAACAGCCGGCGACTCGGCTCGACGCCAATCGCAGCCTCGCTTACCTGTACCAAGTCGCGGCAACGGTCTTGGTGAAGCTTGGCGACCTCGATCTGGCCCGGCTATGTGCGGACCGCGGTGACATCGCCGCCCAGGACGCGGCCGACCGCGTCACGCTGACCTCGCTGCAGCGCTCGATCGCGCACACGCTGCTGAGCAACGGGCAGCACAGCGAGGCGGTCACGATTGTTCGCGAGGGCGTGATCGAAGCGTCTAACCCGATCGACCCGGCCAGCCTCTCCGTCACGGGCACGCTGATGCTGGTTGGCGCGACGGCGTCCGCGCGTGCCGGCGAGCGTGCGGAAGCGGCGGCATTCCTCCGGCACGCCGACCAGCTCGCGGCTCAGCTCGGTCGCGACGGCAACGAGATCTGGACGTCGTTCGGGCCCACGAACGTTGCGATCCACCGGGTGACTGTCGCTGCCGAGCTCGGCGACATTCGGCAGGCCATCGAACTCGGCTCGGCTCTCGATGTATCTGTGATGCCGCGAGAGCGGCGCGTCAGGCACCACCTCGAGGTTGCCCGGGCGCTCTCGCGCGGCGGACGCCGAGACGAATCGCTGGCCGTGTTGCTCTCCGCCGAGCAGGGAGCGCCTGAGCAGGTACGCCGGCACTTCCTGACCCACGAGCTCGTCCATGCCTGGATGCGCACGACGAAGGCGCGCCCGAACCCCGATTTGGTGGCTTTGGCGTGCCGACTCGGGCACGCTGCATAAGCGTGCCCGACGAATTCCGCGCCGCTACCCCCCGAGTCGCCTCCGGCGTACTCTTCCGCGACGCCAACAACCGCGTCCTGTTGGTTAAGCCCACCTACAAGCAGGGCTGGGACATTCCCGGCGGCTACGTCGAGCCCGGCGAGAGCCCCAAGCAAGCTGCGGTACGGGAAGTCGCCGAGGAACTCGGCGTCACCCTGCCGGTCGGACGGCTGCTCGTCATCGACTG